>CAWBNQ010000003.1:0-1087021 GCA_963790205.1 Nitrospirota bacterium | reverse complement strand
CGCCGGGGTCCCGGTGAGCACCGGGAAGGTGCCCGTAGTGCATCGGGGTGACCCACTTGGGCTTAAGAAGCCTGCAGGCCAGGGCCGCCTCGTGAGGGTTCATGACGTAGTGGCTGCCGATGGGCAGGAAAGCCAGCTCCGGCCGGTAGAGCTGCCGGATGAGATCCATGTCCCCAAAGACCGCGTGTGTCGCCGCATGGTAAAGGGTGAAGCCGTTGGGGAACTGCACCACGTAGCCGCCGGCCTCACCGGCGGGCGCCATCTTGCCTCCCACATCCACGGTAGAAGAGTGCACCGCCTGGGGTCGACGGCGACTTTGAGTCCGGCCAAAGTCACGGTGCCACCCTTGTTCATGCCCACCACCGGGAGACGCCTTGGGCGGCCAGGATCTGCGACAACTCGTGGATGGCCACCACCGTGGCCCCGGTCTTTTGGGCCAGGGGCACGGTCTCGCCCACGTGATCCCCGTGGCCGTGAGTCACCAGGATCAGGTCCACCTTCCCCACCTGTTCTATAGGAATCCTGCAGCAGGGGATTGCTGAGCCAGGGGTCGATGAGCACCGACACCCCGGCCCCGGTCAATCTAAAGGCCGAATGGCCATAATAAGTGATCTTTACCCCACGGCCGATGATAGTTTGAGACATGGATTCCTCCACAGTCGGAGTCGGTGGCCCTGGCGTTCCAGCCTGGGCCTGGTGTAGGGTGCGTCCTACGCACCATCAATGGCGTGCCCACGAATCCTTGGGCTGAAAGCTGACCGCTCATGGCTGACAGCTATTCGACCATCTCTTCCAGCGCCTCCAGATTTTTCGCGCAGGCCCAGGGCGATCAGCGTATCGCCCGCCAGAATGGGGGTCTCCAGGGTGGGGTTGAAGAGCATCTCGCCGCCGGACCGCTTGATGGCCACCAGGATGAGGTCCAGCTTCTGGCGGATGCCGGAGTCCTTGAGGGCCACCCCCGCCAGAGACGAGCCGGGCCCACCGCGATCTCCTCCATGCTCAGGTCCACCCCCTCCTGCGTGGCCAGTTCGATGAAGGTGGTCACGGTAGGACGCAGGATGGCGTAAGCCATCTGCGGCCCCCCATCTCGTAGGGGGATTCCACCCGGTCGGCCCCGGCCCGCAACAGCTTCCTTCGGCCCCCTTCTCTCGGCCCCGGGCCACGATATGGAGATTGGGGCTGATGCTCCTGGCCGTCAAGACGATATAAACGTTGTCGGCGTCCGAGGAGACCACTGCCACCAGGCCCCGGGCCCGCTCAATGCCTGCGTCCTGCAAGACCTCTTCCCGGGTGGCGTCGCCGGCGACCAGGTAATAGCCGGACTGCTCCAGGCGGGCCAGGTTCTCGGGTTTATTATCCACCACCACCAGGGGCACGCCCCGCTCCTGCAACTGCCGGGCAATGATCTCGCCGATGCGGCCGAAGCCGCAGATGATGTAGTGGCCGCTGAGCTTTTTAATGTGCTTGAGCAATTTGCGCTTCCCCAGTGCTGCCTTAATCTCCCCTTCCACCACCACCCGGGCCATGGAAGTGATGATATAGGCCAGGACCCCCATGCCCGCCAGGATCAGTCCCATGTTATAGATCTTGCCGAGGGGGGAGAGCGGGTGAACTTCCCCATAGCCCACAGTGGACAGGGTGGTCACCGTCATATACAGGGCGTCGAAAAAGTTCCAGCCCTCCAACCAGACAAAGCCCAGGCTGCCAAAAAATAACAGGGCCAGCAGGCATACCGCCCAAATGGCGATTTGCCGGAAGGTTACCATTGGCCCCCGGCAGATGCAAGCTCAGGCTGAACCGCTAAAATCTCCAGGCGCCCCCCCAATAGTCGTTTCTCCCAGGTACCCATCTAGGCCCCTTCCCTCTGCACTATATGCGCATAATGCCGCAGGTATCCGACGCCGGGGCGCCTCTTACCGGTTGATAGCCTGAAAATGCTTAAATCGTTTGGCAGATGACGATCAATTGTGGTAATCAGTTGGCCATGTGGATTAACCAACGCCGCTCCTTGGCCCTCATCGCTACCCTGACTCTAATGTTGATTTGGGCCGCGCCCCCAAGTGGCGCGGCGGTTGCCGGCCGATATCGCTCTTGCAACCCGGCCGCTATCTCACCTCGGTCTACCGCGGCCCCCGACTTCCCCGCGGCCCGGACCGTTTACGCCCTGGAGCCCTTCACCATCCAGGCCGCCCAGGGGGTGGACCCGGAAGGCTTTCAGGCCCAACTGCAGGGTAACTGACCCGCGCCAACGGCCAACGGCTTAAGATCGACCCCAAAAGCGCCACGGTATCGCGCGGCACAGTGCAGACTGTGGAAATCCGGGGCGCCTCCTTCCGCTTCATCGCCGGCAATATCACCGCCTATCTCACCATCTCCGGCACCATCAGCCGGGGGGACGAAACCCTGTTCGCCTTCCAGGACCGGATCAGCCTTACCTCCCCGGTCAACCCGGGGCCGCCGCCGCCCCGGGAAGCGGAACTGCTTTTACACCTGGCGGTCAGAACCTTTGCCATCCACCTCCTGAACGAATTGCTTCTCAAACTATTGAATGCTGGTAGCCCAGGCTATCCAGCCGATGCTGATGAAATCGGCGGCCGGGGACGCCCGCCCCACCACCTGCTTTACCGATTGCCGGCGGAGGGCAGGTAGATTTCGCCGAATACCCGCACGATCAGCCGGGGCCGCTCCTTGGAGGTGGTGTTCAACTCAATGAGGCCGGCATAGGGCCCCGAATTCTGGCTCTTGTTCTTCACTTCCAGAAGATACACCCGGCCTGCCTCCACCGCCTTCAGGTTGACGTTCATCTTGTCCGGGATATTGGTGTGATAACTGGTAATCTCAAACGCCCCCGGCAGGTGGGAGGTGAACCGCACCTCGCCCTCCAGGTTATCCCCCGGCGTGCCCGGCCGCACGATATGGCTGGGGGCGATTTCAATGAACGGCATCGCCTTCCCGGTAAGCACCAGGTTGAATTCGGAGTGCTCCGGATCATTGGTCCGGACCTTGGCCTCCTTGGAAACTGCCGCAGCACCGTATAGGGTTTAATTCGCAGGATGACTTCCCCCGGCCGCTGGCGGGGATGCTCTTCTCGTAGCTCGCCACGGTGCAGGCGCAATCCGGGTCCACGTCGATAATCTTCAAAGGGGCGTTGCCGCTATTTTGGATCACAAAGCTGTGGATCAATTGCTGGTCTTCGAAGGCTGTCCCGAAATCAAACCTGGTTTCCGTGAGCACCGCCTTGGGCGCCGCGTCGGCCGCCAGCGCCGCGCCGGGCTGGAAATAGGGCGACGCCCAGCACCGCCAGCCCCAGAATCAAACCGTTCACCATTAATAGCCGATACTTCTGCCGCTTGTCGCTCATTCCCTTACCTCGTGCCCCAATGCCTGCAATATGACTTCTGTAGCCGCAGGCCTTTATCTGGAATTCGCCGTGACGGGCCATCACTGCGCCGGCACGCATCATGCCTGCCATCTCCCTGCCGTGCTTGGCCGGCAACTTGCCTTCCCATATTATCATTTGCCGTTGCCGTGGAAAAGTTTTATTATGGCGGGTAACAGTGTCCTGGTAGCCGCAGGCTTCCGGAAAGTCCCCGTAGGGGCGGTTCTCGAACCGCCCTAAATGCGACTTTCATTTTGGGGGTAGCCCACGGCCATGAATGTTTAGCCGGGGGCGGCGCAGTCTGAAGCTCGTTGCAGCAAAAACCCCCTCTCCCCTATGAGGGGAGAGGGTTGGGGTGAGGGGTGGCGTCATTGGCTGACACGCCGCCTCACCCTGCCCGCGTTTAATCACGGATTTTCTTAAACTCGAAACTCGAAACTTTTTTAACCCAAGGAGAACCCTGCCATGTCACCCATCGGCAAGGTGAGCCGCCGCACCAAAGAAACCGAGGTGGAGTTGGAGCTGGAGCTGGACGGCCGGGGCGAGGCCGACATCCAGACCGGCATCCCCTTCCTGGACCACATGCTGCACCTCTTTGCGGCCCACGGCTACTTCGACCTGAAGGTCAAGGCCAACGGCGACCTGCAGGTGGACCAGCACCACACCGTGGAGGACATCGGCATCTGCCTGGGCCACGCCATCCGGGAGGCCCTGCAGCAGCGCCCCGGGGTGCGGCGCTTCGGCTCGGCCCGGGTGCCCATGGACGAGGCCCTGGCCCAGGTCACCCTGGACCTGAGCAACCGCCCCTTTCTCCACCTCGAGGTCACCCTGCCCCCCGGCCCCGCCGGCCTGGACCCCCAACTGCTGAAGGAGTTCTGGCGGGCCGTGAGCGTCCACGGCGGCATCACCCTGCACATCACCGTGCCCTACGGCGAGAACACCCACCACATCCTGGAGGCCATCTTCAAGGCCGCCGGCCGGGCCCTGGACGCCGCCACCCAACCCGAACCCCGGGCCCAGGGCGTCCCCTCCACCAAAGGCGTGCTGTAGGGTGGGCACTACCCACCTTTTTCGTCAGGTAGCACAGGCTTTCCAGCCTGTGCTGCTCCCCATCCGTTGGCACAGGCGTCTCGCCTGTGTCTTATGTAGGGTGCGCACTGCGCACCTTTTTCCATTGGTAGCGCAGGCGTCCCGCCTGTGCAGCCGCAGGCAAACCCTGCGACTAAGTTCGTGGGGGAGGGCCAGGGATCAACGATCCCTGCCCTCCCCCACACCCTCTTCCAACCCTTTATATAAAAGAAGGCGGGCCAATGCTCCGCCTTACACCAAAAAAGTAATTAACTTTGCGCTGCAAAGTTAATGTTTTTTCACCAAGCGCTGATTTATAGCAGTTAACAAGCTTTGCCTGATCAAAATCTGATCAGATTTTTCCCCCCAAAAATTTTCTCCACGATTTTTGCCATACAGATATGACGAGAGAATTTTTCCTAATCTTCGCCTACAGCAGAACCGGAACTAATAAGACCCTTGCAACTCAGTTGCATTAAAGTCTATACTCCCTGCGAGGAACTCCTGATGGGCAGGCCCCGAACCCAGCATAGTGGAGCACAGACGAAGTCCGATGCTTTCCGGCGTGACGTCAAACCCGCTTCGTCTCCTCTGTTCTGCCTGTTCCTTCTGCTGGCTCTCTTCTTTGTGCCTCTGGCGCATCAATGCCACCTCCACACGCTGGAAGGACTACATCCTCCCCTTGCCTCGGTCCTTGGCAAACAAGTCGGGCTGCAACTCAGTGCCCCTGAACCTGACGAGCCGGACCATCATCATCATGATCCCGCCACCTGTCCCATCTGCCAGGCGGCTTTAAGTTGCCGGTATTTCGCGGTCACAACCCTTTCCCTGGCCCCGGCCCTTTCCCTACCGGTTCAACGGTTCTGCAATAATGCCATCACCTCAGTAGTTGCCAACCCGGATATCCTGGTCTTAGGACCGCGCGCCCCGCCAGTTTCCCTCTAAATCGACAATCAACCAATCTCTGAGTTTTTTCTCGGTACTTAAGTTGCTCCGAACCGAAAGGGTGAGGTGTGACTTGGGAGAATTGTCATTTGGGGGGAGAATCATGACTCGACGTGCTATAGCCGTTTGGTTGGCTCTGGCCATAGGCTTCGGCACGGTGAATACTGCCCTGGCCCAAGATCAGGCCGCGGCCATTGAAGAGCTTAGGAAAGAAATGAAAGAACTGCATCAGGAGGTTTCCGCAAAAAATAAGAAGATTGAGGAACTGGAACGCCGCCTCGACGCGGTGCAAAAAGCTACCGCCGCGGCCCCTGCAGCCAAGGGGCCGGTCAAAGCCGAAACGGCCAAGGCAGAAGTCAAGCCTCCTCAACCCGCGGCTGCCCACGGCGGCTCAGGCGGCGGCAACCGGAGAGTTACAGGAACAGGTGGAGGAGTTGAAGGAGCAGGTGGGCCAGGTAGCCGAAGCGCAGAAGCAGGAGTTTCTGAGCAAGTACAATCCTTCCATCGGGTTCGTGGGGGAGTCGATCGGCGCTTATCGCAGCCGTTCGGCGAAGTATACGAATGTCCTCGCCCCGGCAACCAGCCCCCGGCCCGGCGGGTGGGATTTCTTCCAGCGTTCGATGGAACTGAATATTGCCGGATCGGTTGATCCGTTTGCCCGCGGTTATGCGGTGCTCAATGCCTCTGCCGACCCGGTGACCGGCGAAGCCACCGTGGGGGTGGAAGAGGCGGCCATTGTCACGACCTCGTTGCCCTGGAACCTGACGCTCAAGGGGGGACGGTTCTTCGGCGAGTTTGGCCGGTTGGCCTACATCCACGATCATGAACTGCCCTTCGTGTGGCGGCCGCTGGCGCTCGATCAATACATCGGCGGTGAATCGCGGACCGACGGGGTCCAGATCAACTGGCTGTTGCCGCTTTCCGCATTACGTGAGTCTGACCGCGGGCGTGGGTGATTCGTTCGGCGGTCAACCAAATAATTTCGGCGATTTCCAAGATAAGCGTAAATTCACCGCGTTTAACTTTTGGGGCCGCGCCTCCACGTATTTTGACCTGACACCTGATATCGCCATCGAACCTGGCTTTTCATGGTTATTCAATCCGAACGCCACAGATCGTGGCGGCGCCTTTCTGCAACCCGACGGCAACACGCTCACGGAACGCCAACGCCGTCTGCTGGGGGCAGATTTTATGGTGCGCTACCAGCCGCTGCGTAACAATCAGTTCAAAAGCCTCACCTGGGGCACGGAGGTGCTTTACAGCCGACAACCGCTATAGCGTTACCGCACCGGACGGTACCCAGTTATTACCCGACATCAATGTCCCCTCCTATGGCCTGTACTCGTATCTCGCTTACCGGTTCCATCGGGAGTGGACCGCCGGATTTGAGTTTCAGTTTGCGCAGAACGCCCAGGATAAACACCAGCATACCTATGCGTACTCTCCCTATATCACCTGGTACCTCAGCCACTGGAATGAGCTGCGCCTGCAATTCACCCACACCTCACCCACCGGGCAGGGGGTATTTCAAGGTCTGGATGGATCAGCCCCACCCGTGGTTAGCACCCTGCGCGCCGATAATGCGGTGTACCTGCAATGGGCCTGGATCATAGGGTCACACGCCCATGGGTGGCAAGAACGCTAACCCTGGAAGAGAGGAATCGAACATGAAATTGAGACTGTTCCATTTGTTCTGGATCATCCTGTTTATCGGGATCTTGGGTTTCGGGGCGATACCCGGCTCAAGCGGCCAAGATCCACGTCGTCACCACCCTGACTGACCTGGCGGACCTGGCGCGCAACATCGGCGGAGACCAGGTCGAGGTTCAGAGCCTGGCCACGGGCGTCGAAGACACGCACGGGGTGCCGATGAAACCGAGCTTCGTGCCGCTGCTGAACCGGGCGGACCTGTTGATCGAGGTGGGGTTGGGTTGCGAGCACGCCTTCCTGCCGGCCTTGATAGAAGCGAGCAAGAATCCCCGCATCCAGCCAGGCAAGCCCGGCTACGTGGACTGTTCGGAGGGCATCATCCCCCGCGATGTACCCAAGTCAACCGATCACACCGCGGGCGACGTTCATGCTTACGGCAACCCGCACTACATGCTCGATCCGGTGTTGGCGAAGACCGCGATCGCCAACATCTACAACGCCCTGGTAGCCTTCGCCCCGCAGTATCAAGCAGAATTCACGCGCAACCGGGATGCTTATCTCGCCAAGCTCAATGCCAAGATTGCCGAGTGGAAACAGGAAGCCCAACCGCTCAAGGGGGTGAAGTTCGTATCCTATCACGAGCATTGGCCCTACTTCGCGGCGCGCTTCGGCATGAACTACCTCGGCACCATCGAACTGAGGCCGGGGATCGACCCGACCGCACGTCACATTGAGCAACTGATCGCCACGATGAGGGCCGAGCACGCTGCCATCGTGGTGCGCGAACCGCAGTTTCCTGAAAAGGTGCCGAGTCTCATCGCGGCACAGACCGGCGCCACCCTGGTAAAGCTGCCGATCATGCCGGGCGGCGTACCGGACACGGAAACTTACATTAAGATGATGGACTACATCATTCACACCATGGTAGCTGCCGCCCAGGCGAAGAAATAAACCCCTGAAGAGCGGGTCCGCCTGTCCGGTGGTTCCGGCGGGCGGGCCCGCATAACAGACATATGATATGAATGAAGCCCTCATCACCCTGGACAACCTGAGCATCGGCTACAATGGCCAACCTGTCTTGTCCGGGATTTCGCTCTCGATTGCCCGCGCCAGCTTCACCGCCATTCTCGGTGCGAACGGTTCGGGCAAATCGACTCTGCTCAAGACGCTGCTTGGACTGCTGCCGCCAGTCGCAGGCCGCATCGACACCGCCGCATCGACGGGCGCACCGCTCGTGTTCGGTTACGTCCCTCAATCCAATCAGTTTGATCCGATATATCTGCTGACGGGGTTCGACGTGGCTCTGATGGGCGCGTATGGACGCGTCCGCCCGGGGCGTTTGGTCCCGTCAAGCGAGCGTGCCTTCGCCCGCGAATGTTTGCGGCGTGGTGGGTGCTGAGGAGTTTGCTCACCAGCGGTTTGCCAAACTCTCCGGTGGTCAGAAACAACGCGTGCTGATCGCCCGCGCCCTGGTCAACGCGCCCTGACGTCCTGGTACTCGACGAACCGACCGCCGGCGTGGACATCACCGCGACACGTGCGGTCCTCGAATTCATTTCGCAAATCCGCCAGGAAAAGCAGATCACGGTCCTGCTAGCCACGCACGACTTTGCGGTGGTGCGCCATCATGCCCAGCAAGTCCTCTGGTTTCACCAGGGCAAGATGCACCACGGCACCGCGGACGAACTGCTTAGCCTCGAACGGATGGCGGAGATTTTTGAAATGGGGATCGGTTGACATGGAAACGTTAGGTCAGATCCTCTCGCCCGATTTTCTCCTGCGCAACTCGGTTTATACCAGCGTGCTCGTCGGCTTCGCCTGCCCGCTCGTCGGGGTATTTCTCGTGATGCGCCGGTTGGTGTTCATGGGCGTAGCACTGCCGCAGATCTCCTCGACGGGCGTGGCGATCGCCCTCTCCTTGCCCTTGTGGTTCGGGTTTCATCTGCATGATCATGGCGCCCACAGCGCGCACGGCCTTGCCTTTGCCGGCTCGATGACCTTCACGCTGACCGCCATCCTGGTATTGGCATTTCTGGAACGACGCGGGCGCGGTCAGCCCGAAGGTCGACTCGGCACGGCGTACGTCGTGGCTGCCTCAGTTGAGTATCTTGTTGCTGGCAAAAAACCCTTACGGCGAGATTGGCTGGCTCGACCTGCTGAAAGGCGAGGTCATCACCGTCTCCAATTTCGATCTGGTGCTGACGGCAGCAACGCTCCTGGTCGTCCTGGCCGCGCTGGGACTCTTTCACAAGGAGTTGCTCCTGGTCTCATTCGATCGCGAGATGGCCATTACCCTTCGCAAGAAGGTAGTTTTTTGGGATGTACTGCTCTATTTGCTGATCGGCCTGACCGTCTCCATGGCAGTGCTCAGTGTCGGTCCGCTGATCGCCTTCGGATTTTTGCTGATTCCCGCCCTGACGGCGCACCTGTTCGCCGCGCAATATACGCCAGTTCACGACGCTGGCCTCTTTGGTCGGCGGCGTGGTGGCGTTCCTCGGTTTCTGGGTCGCCTATCAATGCGATTTGCCCGTCGGTCCGACGGATGTCGTCCTGCTCGGTGTGCTTTACGCCATAGCCTGGCTTATCGCTAAGCTTCTGCCCGGAGGGGCACGAGGATCTGGAAAGGTGTAGGTTTCGTGGGCCGTAAGGGTTCGAAGCTCGTTAGACCGAAAAAAAGGGAGATATAAGGATGCGAAATAAATGGCAATTCTTGCTCATCATAGCCTTCGTCCTACCGCTTCTTGGCCAGTCACCTCTGGCTGCGTCAGCGGCGGCCAGGTTTGTGGATAACGGGGATGGGACGGTTACGGACACGCTTCTGAAAATCATGTGGCAGAAGGGCGATAACGGCAAAGAGGTCACCTTCGAGGAGGCGCAGAAGTACTGCCAGAATCTACGGCTGGGTAGCCATGCTGATTGGCGTCTGCCCAAACCTGACGAACTGGAGACCGCCACAGTCATCAAATTGCTGATGCCCAGGCGTTCCCGTGATACCTATGCCCGTTTTGATCTCTATTGGTCATCCAACCCCACGGTCTTGCTCCCATTCAACTATCAGCCCTCTTATGGAGGGACGGTCTTAAGGACATACCCTGCCAGGGAGGGCGCCAAGGCCTTCGTGAGAGCTGTCCGCTCATTGGGGACTAATGGTTAAGAGGATTTTATGCAGTCTTTCTTGCCGCCAGGCACTGCCTCGGAGGTTGCCCAGGCCTGGAAAGGACCTCATTTATGAAAGGTCGAACGATTTTCTGTTTGTGGTTGCTGGCCCTCATGTTGATGGGGTGTGCCAGCGCCCCTGCGCCTTACGGCAGAGGGGGGCGTGGCCAGGGGTTCCGTCCGTATAAAGGCCCTGCATCCGGTAGCAGTCTGCCGTCCGGGGGCGATCACCAGCCAGATTGCCAAGGGGTTTACTGAGACTCTTGAGGAACGGATGGAGCTTGCGGTCGCCCTTTCCGTGAAGCCCCGGGATAGTTGTTAGAATGGAAGATAGCTTGCCAAAATCCATAATTATCAAAAATTCTGAAAAGTTCTTGATAAGATCCCCATAGTCAGGTCCCTCACTTGCACCAGTGTTGTTATCTCAATCTGGCGAAATCGAAGCTCTCCGCTGCCAGGTCCGCTTTGAACGGGGTCAGGTCGAGGCTTTTTTTGATGGCGCCCAGGATTTCGGCGCTGCCGTGCAGGTCTCCCAGCAGGATGGCCCCGATCAGGACGTTATCCTTTAACACCAGCTTTCTATAGGTCTTCCTGGCCTCATCCTGGTGGACGATGGCTTCGAGGCGGCCTTCCACGTCGATCTCACCGGCGGAGAGCAGGTCGATGCCCACCACCTTCAAGATGTTGGAGGGCACCGTGCCTTCATACCTGGCGGGCTGGCCGGCCATGGCCGCCCCGGCCACCTTGCCCTGCTCCATGGCGGCGGACCACAGTCCATAGTAGCGGCCCCGATGCTCGATCAGGTCGCCGGCGGCATAGATCTCGTCCAGCCCGGTCTTCATGGTGTCGTCCACCTTGATCCCTTTGTCGATCTCCAACCCCAAGGCCCGGGCCAGGGTCAGATCGGGACGGGTGCCGGCGGAGATCAGGATCATATCCGCTTCCAGGTCCTCGCCGCTCTCCAGGCGGACCGAGAGGCCGCCATTTTGCGGCACGATCTCCCGGGTGGTCGCCCCCAAATAGAACTTGAAACCCATGTCCTCCATTTGCCGCTGCAGCAGGGCGGCGCCGGCCACATCCATCTGGCGCGGCAGCAGCCGGGGGAAAAACTCGATGACCGTCACCTTAAGCCCCAATTTCCGCAAGCCGTTGCCGGCCTCCAGGCCCAACAGGCCGCCGCCGATGAGGGCCAATTTTTTAGATTTGGCCGCCTGCTCCCGGATGGCGTCGGCATCGGCGATGGTCCGCAGGGTAAAGACCCCGGCGTTATCGGCCCCCTTGATGGGCGGCACGAAGGAGTTGCCGCCGGTGGCCAGGAGCAGCCTGTCGTAAGGGTAGGTCTGGCCTTGCCGGGTGGCGGCGACCTGGTTGGCGGCGTCAATACTACTGATTTCCGTGCTTAAATGCAGTTCGATGCCCTGGTCCCGATACCACTGCTCATCGTGGATGATCAGCCGGTTAAGGGGGCGCTCTCCGGCCAGATATTCCGGCAGCCCCGGAATATAATAAAAGGGATACCGTTCCTGGGAGAAAATCCGGATCTCCCCGGCTTTATCGTGCTTCCGGATGGTTTCAGCCGCGGCGTTGCCGGCCACGCCGTTGCCCACAATGAGATAACTGGTCATGGTTGTTTCCCTCTTAGTTAAACAATGGGGTAAGCACTGTTGCAGGCTTTGTCAAACGCTCCTCCGGGGACCGCCGAGCCGTTGACCCTGATCGAGACCCGGGGGGAAGGTGGCCAATTCCTGGCTCATCCCACCCCAGGTTATGAACTCCGTCAGGGGGACTTTCTCAAGATCCCAACTACACCGCGGAAGACCGCCAACTTCTCGTCAATGCGGCACGAGCGCTCAATGAATATGTAGACCCGGCAAAGGTTGAAGGTGCTGGCTACCGCCTGCCAAATAGAAGCCCGCCGGCCCGGAGATGACTTCAACGAGCACGGCGATATTACAGAGGTTCTTGCAAGGCATCGCTGGGAGCCGGTAGGGGCCAGGGGCGCTTACCAGCATTCCACCCCCGGCCACGGTGAGATTCTCCGTCCAGTCCTTGGCCTGATGCCAGTTGTTGTCTTGGTTGGAGCCGACATACCAATCAAGGCCAGTGACGCTGTCGGTGATAACGCCATTATTGGCTTTGGTAAATCTAATTTGCGTCTCCGCCATGGGTTGGCCCTTGCCGACCACTACCTGGCTCTCCAGAGAACAATGCTCTTGGCGCAACCTCACACCACCAACAAAATCAAAGCCATCATATTTAACACCGACAGAAGTCTTGGCTAGGCGGGTATAGATGCTTAACATAACTATTGGGGCGGCAGAGAGGCCCGGGGGACCCCCTGAGTGGGCGAGAGTAGGTTGAGTTCAATCAGGCATTCTCGAGAAAGACCCGTAAACCGGGCGATCCGCGCCCTGGCCAATTCGGACGACTATCGGAACAATGTCCGGATACTTAAGACCGTGCCGGGAATCAGTACCTTGACCGCGATGATGCTCTTGACGGAGCTGTATGACATCAATCGTTTCAAGACGCTCGACAAACTCTGCAGCTACGTTGGCCTTATCCCCGATACCGATTCCAGCGGGGAAAAGGACCTTAAAACCGGCATGACCGGCAGGCGGAACGCCCAGCTTCGCTTCGTCTTGATCGAAAGCGCTTGGACGGCGGTGCGAAAAGACCCTGCCCTAATGATGGCGTTCAATGAGCTGTGCAAACACATGACAAAGACCAAAGCTATCGTTCGGATCGCCCGGAAGCTGTTAAACCGCGTCCGGTACGTTTTAAAGAACCAACAAGAATACACTACGGCGGTTGTTCAATAAAAAACCGATATTTATAGCCGATCTTAAACCCGTGTTTCACCGTGGGTATCGTCTTGCGTAATCTACAGCGGATCGAAAGATGCCGTCTGTGCTTCCACAGACTACGAACCCACGCCTTCATAATTAATCAAGGCAATGCAGCGTTTTCTTCATCAACGAAGACTGTCTGCTCATAGAAGATTGGGTTTGAAGATTGCGTTCGCTATAAATCGCTCCTTAATAAAAGAGATGCGTTTATGCCAAAAGAAAGACTTGCTTTTTAACATAGAAGATTACGCAGATCGACGCAGATTTTAAGATTAGAATTCTGGTTTTGTCTTTATCTGCGAAATCTGCGGATAGAAGACTTTTTCTCAGATGTGGCTTCGCGGCTTTTTTGAGGAATGGGTGTCATAATGCAATCATCTCCCAATAATATTCGCACGTACCTCGGCGTCCCGATCGCCCGGCCGAACGTCGCCTTCTTCGAGCTGTCCTCCTGCGAGGGGTGTCAGCTCCAGCTCCTGAACAACGAGGCCTCGCTCCTGGACTTTCTCTCTCTCGTGAACGTCGTGGCCTTCCGCGAGGTCATGACCGAAAAGGCCGATACCTGTGATATCGCCTTTGTAGAGGGCAGCGTGACCCGGGCCGACGAGCTCGAACGCCTGAAGATGATCCGGAAGAACGCGAAGGTGCTTGTGGCGTTCGGTTCCTGCGCCTGTTTCGGCGGCGTGAACCAGCTGAAGAACCGGTTCAACGATCCGGCGTGGGTAAAAAAGCGGGTTTACGGCGAGAGCGCCATAGACACGGAGGACACGGCAAGGCCGATCGATGCCTTTGTTCCTGTTGATCTGAAGATCTACGGCTGCCCTGTGAAAAAAGAAGAAGTGGAAAAGATCGTCACCAATCTCATCATCGGCAAGTCCGTTGTCCTTCCCAAGTACCCGGTCTGCATGGAATGCAAGGCGAACGAGAACATCTGTCTCTTCGACCTCGGCGAGCCCTGCCTGGGGCCGATCACGCGGGGCGGGTGCGACTCCTGGTGTCCCAACAGCAGGTCCGGGTGCTGGGGCTGCCGCGGGCCGGCGGAAGACGCCAACATCGGGCAGATGGAGGCGATCATGAAGGAGCGGGGCTTTTCCGACGAGACCCTGCTCGACCGGCTGGAATGCTTCGGCGGGTTCGCGAAGGATGCAGAGACGCTGCGGAAGGACCTCAAGACAAAAAAATAAATACCTGTCTCTCGCCAAGGCGCAAAGAACGCAAAGAAAAGAATCCCAAGATTAAAATTCAAGATTTAAAACTTTGCGACCTTTGCGGGCTTTGCGAGAAAAAAGGACTTTGTATGAAATCAACCCGCACCATAGACATCCATCACATCACCCGGGTCGAGGGCCACGGCAACATCAAGATCAGGATCCGGGACGGCAAGCTCGAAGAAGCGCGCTGGGAGGTCGTCGAGACCCCGCGGTTCTTCGAGGCCATGCTTGTCGGGAAAAAGTGGGAGAACGCCCCCTGGATCAGCGGACGGATCTGCGGCATCTGCTCCATCGGCCATACCCTGGCCTCCATCCGTGCGGTCGAGAACGCCTTCGGGATCGTGCCGACCGAACAGACCCGCTCGCTGCGGCTGCTCCTGAAGCACATGGAAACGCTCCAGAGCCACGTGCTCCATCTTTACTTTCTCGCGGTCCCGGATTTTCTGAACGTCGGCAGCGTCTTTCCGTTGATCGACTCCCATCCCCACGTGGTGCAGCGCGCGATGCGGATAAAACAGCTCGCCAACGACGTCTGCGACAGCGTCGGCGGCCGCCGCATGCATCCCACGAGGACCGTTGTCGGCGGCTTCACCATGCTGCCGGAGAAAAAGGAGCTCCTGCGTTTCAAGACCAGGCTGAAGGATGCGATTGACGACCTCCTGAGCACGGCAGAGCTGCTCCGGACCTTTGCCCTCCCCGGTTTTTCCCGGGAGACCGAGTTCGTATCGCTCAAGGGAGACGGCGCGTATCCCTTCATCGGAGGCGATCTGGCGTCAAGCGACGGGGTCACGAGGAAAGAGCACGAATACCGGGACATGACGAACGAATATACGGTTCCGCACTCCACGTCGAAATGGAGCCGTCTTTCGCGCGGATCCTTTGCCGTGGGAGCGCTGGCCCGGGTCAATAACAATTTCAAGTTCCTGCGCCCCGCCGCGCGGGAGCTCTCCGCGAGCTTCGGCTTGAAGCCGGTCAATCACAACCCCTACCTGAACAACATCGCCCAGCTCGTGGAATGCCTGCACGTGGTCATGGAGTCCATGGATCTGATCGACGAGCTTGCGGGCATGACCTGGGAGGGACCGCGCCAGGCCGTGGCGCCGAAAAAAGGCAGGGGGGTGGGCGCCGTCGAAGTGCCGCGGGGGATACTGTATCACTGCTACGAGTTCGATGAGGACGGCAGGATCACCAACTGCGACTGCGTGATCCCCACGAGCCAGAACCATGCCAACATCCAGCACGACCTGCAGAAACTGGTGACGGAGTACGCCGCGAAGGGCGGCACGGACCAGGAGATCGAACTGATGGCCCAGATGCTCGTCCGGTCCTATGACCCCTGTATTTCCTGTTCAGTGCACTGAACAGGTTGTTGAAAGCTCCTCAGCCGTCATTGCGAGGAGCGTTTTACGCGACGCGGCAATCTCGAATTTTCAAAGCGCCGGGAAACGCGGGATGAGCGGGGTTATCATAAAGCATTGAAGCGAGATCGCGGATTTTATTTCGAGCCTGTAAAAAACGGGATTGCTTCGCTTCGCTCGCAATGACAACGAGGGACGGCTTACTCAAAGACGGCAAACCTTCGCGCTCAGCTCTCTTCCCTTTTACGGTTCATTCTGAGGATCAAAAGCAGCAGGAGGAGAACGAGGAGCGCCCAAAGTAGCGGGTTTGAAGCAAGGATGTTCTCTTCGTAAACATTCGTGACATACCGGTACACGGTCACGGTCTTAGAGGTAACCAGCGCCGCCTCCGGGACAAAAGTCTCCGTTGCCGCGCCCTGAAGCTCCGATTGCTCCGGGATCTCCTTTGCTTTTCTGTTTATCCGGATCGGCCTCCCTGCCTTATCGTGAAGATGGTACTCCGCGTAAAAAAGGCCCCACTCTTCACAGTCCTTGACGCACTTATGCCCGCCGCGCCAATCCGTTTTCCCCGGATGAGAATAGGACGAGACCGGAATTATGCAGAGAGCGGCGATGACGATCAGTCTCTTCATGCGCCGAGTGTATCTGATTACAAAACCGCTGTCAACAGTGCTCCGCGCACCGTGAACCGTCTTTTTTCTTGACAACCCCGGCCTGTGATGTTAAATTAATCACCTTGTTGCGGCAGTTTTTTCACACATGGGGCTGTAGCTCAGCTGGGAGAGCACAAGGCTGGCAGTCTTGGGGTCAGGGGTTCGATCCCCCTCAGCTCCACCAAGAATTTTAAGGGGTTAGCTCGAAAGAGCTAGCCCTTTTTCATTGGACTGTGATAAAAATGTGATAACTTTACGGGCTGTTGCCCAAATGATATTGAGAAAGCCACTCAGTAATGCTATATTGCTGCGACGTCAATCACGACATCAGGAGCCAATAGCCATGATGGGATTGCAGCAACCGCCTCAAAGCAGCTTGTTCTATATCGGCATCAATATAGAAAAACGGGTTCGTGAGAACCATCCTTTGAGAAAAGTCAATACGCTGATCGATTTCAACTTCGCCTATGACGAAGTCAAGGACTTGTACGGCAACAACGGCAACGTTTCAGTGCCACCACCAATTATCCTGAAACTGATGCTACTCCTGATCTTTTATAATGTCCGCTCGGAGCGGGAGCTGATGGACACCCTGCCAGAGCGTATGGATTGGCTCTGGTTTCTCGGGTATGACCTTGATTCTGAAATTCCCAACCATAGCGTGCTATCCAAGGCCCGCAAAAAATGGGGCCTCGATGTTTTTCAAAGGTTCTTCGAACGTATTGTTCTGCAGTGCGCGGAAGCCGGTCTTATTGACGGCCGCAAGATCTTCGTCGACTCCAGTCTGGTGGATGCAAATGCCTCCAACAGTTCGGTTCTCGATACCCGGAACCTGAAACATCAGTTGCACAAAAATTATAAAAAGCTGGAAGCCCGCTTGGAAGAACGCACCGAAAGCACTGATCCTTCCAGGACCTACGAAAAAAAGAACAACCGCTATATCTCCACCACCGACCCGGACGCGGCCCTGGTGAACCGGGGGAAATCCAAACTTTCCTACCAAGTGCATCGGGCCGTTGACGGTAAAAAAGAAATCATCACTGCAACCGACGTAGCGCCCGGCGATGTGAACGAAGCCCATCTGATGCTTTCGCTGCTTGAGCAACACCACGCAACAACGGAAGTCGAGGCCGAAACGGTTGTTGCGGACAGTAAGTACGGAACGATCGACAACTTCCTTGCCTGCCATGACAAGGGCATAAAGGCGCATATCCCGGATTTACGAGACGTGGCGATCAATCGCATAGCGAAAACCGACATCTTTATGGAAGATAGATTTTCCTATGATCCTGCCACCGACTCCTATATGTGCCCGGCAGGAACTCAGCTCAAGCCGAAGTCGCTGCATATAGCCAGACAAAGCCGGGATTACGCAGCGCCCAGGAAAGTCTGCGCAGCGTGCCAGCTTAGAGAGCAATGCACGAAAAACAAGTCCGGCCGAACGATCAAGCGTCATCTCCGGCAGAATGTTCTGGAGCGCATGCGTGCAATCAGTCGATCAGCCAATGCACGGTACGACATCAAAACCAGACAACACCTGATGGAGCGATCCTTTGCCAGGGGCACCCGATACGGCTTCGATCAAGCACGCTGGCGAGGCCTTTGGCGAATGCGGGTCCAGGAATATATGACCTGTGCCATCCAGAACATGCAAGTGCTAATAGCGCATGCTTCCAAGCCGAAGAAAGCAGCTGCGGTACGGCTGCTCGTTGTTCAAAGAACAGTGGCAAAGGCTTTCGGATCGCTCATTTTGCATATTCCCTTGAGACAGAACCGATATTGCCCGTCATTAGCTTAGACCTCTTTACGCATCAAGGCGCTTGATCGTTCGCGGGAAGTCCTTTGGGCAACAGCCCGTTTATCCAGGACCTCTACTCCGCTCCGCAAACTGTCGGGACAATGATGCGCGTAACGCTGTGTCATCTTGATGTCCTTGTGCCCGAGCAGCTTTGAAATCTGGTAGAGGTCTATCCCCGCCTGCGCCAGTCTCGTGGCGAAGGTGTGCCGAAGATCGTGAAAACGGAAATCGGCGATCTTTGCGCGGGCCGTCGCATTGTAAAACGCCCTCATGAGGTTTCTTCTCAGGATCTTCGTTCCCGTCTCGCTTGCAAAGACGATCTTGTTGCCATTCTGATTCGCTCTCGCCTTCGCCTTGAGCAGTTCAAAGACCTTCTGGTTCATGGGGATGGTCCGCTTTTCGCCGTTCTTCGACTTCACCACAAGTATCGTCTTTCTGAACAGGTCCGCGTTCGGCCATTCGAGAGAAAGAATCTCATCCTGACGCATACCCGTGTTCAGAGCAAAGAGCACGATCTCCTGAAGCCGGTACGATACCTCGACCGTGTTATCTTTGCGCGTGGGATGAAGGATACAGCACTCCAATAACTTCGTTTCTTCCTCAAGGGTAAGCCACCTGTCCCGCTCGTTCTTGACCTTGTCCCGCGAGACCCGTTCGACAGGGTTCTTCTGGCACCACTGCCATTCCTTGATGGCGAGATTGAACGCATGGCGCAACAACGTGCGCCGGTGATTGATCGTGGCAGGAGCAAGCTCTTTTTCCCTGCACTTGGCCTTGTACGCTGAGATGAGGCTCGGCGTCACGTCCTGCAAAAGCACGTTGCCGAAAAAATCCTTCATCTCCTCGACCATGGCAGTATCGTTCTTGACCGTGCTGGCAGCTTTGTTAGGTGTTGAATGTTCCTTGAGATACTTATCCAACAACTCTGCCAGGGTCTTGTCCGCATGAGCAGATCTCTCGAACCACTTCCCTTCCGCTATCTCAGTCATCACCTTGCGGTAAATCTTTTCTGCCACCTTCTTGTCGTTGCTCTCGGTCGGTACTCGGTGCTGCTTACCCTGATACGTGAAACACATCCACCAGGCTTGGCCTCTTCTGTAAAGTCCCATTAAACCTCCTTCCTGAGACCTTGATGTTGGCCTGGTTTCCCGTTAGACAGATTATAACCAATACCCTTGGCGCTATCAATAGACTTTCTAACAATCCGTTCGACTTTTTGCGGCGATGATTTGCCTTTTACTGAACCAATAGAATCTGTTGAAGTGAGCTTCGACGCTTCGACCCATGACTTTATCTCGTCCAGATCAAAGCGGATCAGACCATTCAGCTTGTGAAAGGGTATCGTACCGTTATGTACCCAGGAATAAAGCGTGGACTCTGTCCTAGCGACCAGTTTATGATAACAAGGATTTGAGGAAATAGGGTGACACTCCAAAGTTAGGTTTTGAAAGGAGTGTCATCATGAAACCAGAAAAGAGTATACAGCAAGTAGGCAGGAAAAGGAAGTTCCCGAAACGAAGCAAGCGGTATGGACCGGATTTCAAGCTTCAAGTCGTCAAAAAGTTTGTTGAAGAAAGCGTCCCTGCTTCGGTGATTCGGCAGGAATGCGGATTGAGCAGTGGGACGGTCGGGCGCTGGGTGCGCGACTATCGTCGTCATGGCGAAGCGGGGCTCGCAACGCATTACAGAGGTAAGGGGCGCAGTCTTCCTTCTCCGGTAAGGCAGAAGATCGTCGAGGTAAAAGAAGCCAACCCGCTCTTCGGCATCAAGCGCATTTCACAGGTTTTAAAGAGGGCGTTTTTTCTTTCCGCCAGCCCTGAAACAGTCCGCAAGACCCTTCACGATTCATCCCTCATCAAGTCCCCGCCTAAGAAGCGTCAGCGTAATATCACCCGTCCCCGTTTTTTCGAACGATCAACGCCGAACCAGCTGTGGCAAACGGACATCTTCACGTTCCGTCTTGGCGGCCACTATGCGTACCTGATCGGCTACATCGATGATTACTCCCGCTACATCACGGGGCTCGAGCTTTTCCGCACTCAGACGGGCCAGAACGTTATCGAGGTATACCGCCGGGCGTCCTCCGAGTACAACCCGCCGAAAGAGATGCTCACGGATAACGGGCGGCAGTATACGAGCTGGCGCGGGCACAGCCGTTTTGAGCTGGAGCTCAAGAAAGACAAGATCCACCACATCAAATCCCAACCACACCACCCTATGACCCTGGGCAAAATCGAACGGTTCTGGAAGACGATCTACCTGGAGTTTCTTGTCAGAGCGCAGTTCGATAGCTTCGAGGACGCCGCCGAGCGGATACGGCAGTGGGTGAAGTATTACAACCACAAACGACCGCACCAGGGGATCGGCGGCCTGTGTCCCGCGGACCGGTATTTTGAGATCCAGAGCGAGCTCAGGAAGACGATCGAGCATGGCATCCAGGAGAATCTCCTCGAGATGGCGCTCCGCGGGAAGCCCAAGCTGCCGTTCTACATGGTGGGCCGCATGGAGGGGCAGTCGGTAGTGCTGCGGGCGGAAAAGGGCAAGCTGCGTCTATCGGTTGACGATGAAGAGGATGACACCACGCAGGAAGTAGTCTACAATCTAAACGAAGAAGGGGCCGGCCATGGAAAAAACGGAGAAGATAAAAAGCGAGAAGAAGCGGCAGATGACAAACCACGGGGCGATGGAGAAATGCCGGGCGGTTCTCTCAATATGGACGGAGCGGCGGAGGCCGGCGGAAGTATGCCGGGAGATGGGGATACCGTGGATGGTGCTCTCCCAGTGGCAGAAACGGGCGATGGAGGGAATGCTCCAGGCTCTGGAACCCCGGGTGATCCTGGACAAGGGGCCGGCGCTCAGCCCGCGGCTGCAGACGATGCTGGAGAAAAAGCGCCTGATGCTCCCGGTACAGAACAGGCTGGAAAAGACGCTGTCGAAGGCGCAGGAAGCAAGGAAACCGGAGAAGCTAAAGGACCTGAAGCCCGAAAGCTCCCCCCTGCGCAAGGCTGAGACCCCATAACGGAAAGGTCGGTGTGCATGAGCGACTCAGAAGACAAGGAGCTTGCCCGAAAGCGGACTGCGGTGGTGTTTGCAGTGCGCAGCGGCCAGATCACGGCCAAGGAAGGCGCACGGAGGCTCGGCGTGTCGCGGAAGACCTACTACGAGTGGGAGCGCCGGGCATTACAGGCGATGACCGAGGCCATGGAGGATAAATCCCCTGGAAGGCCGAGTATACCGCAGGACGAGGAGAAACAGCGTTTACAGGAGCAAATCGCTGAGCTCCAGAACAAGCTCTTTGTCGCTAAGAAAACGGTAGAAGTGCGGGACATGCTGCACGCGTATGAACTCCACAATGCCCGTGTGAAAAAAAGAGCTGACGAGTCGGAGGAAAAAAAACGAAAGCGAAGGAAGAAATGATAACCAGTATGCTTGCCGTTGTTGACCGGATGAGAGAGAAAACCGGTATGCACTACCAGGAGATCTGCAGTGCCGTGAGGCTCCCCTACCCGAGCTTTATCCGTTGGCGTCTGCGACAGAAGAACGCCACGCCCCTCGTGCGGCAACCGGGTCCTCCCAAGGTCAAGCCTCCGGATCTTGAGGGGATTACAGGGGATATCGCAAAGCTGTCTCACGGGCAGAGCCGCACGCAGGGCACGGGCGCATTATACGGGAGCCACGCGTCCTCTGTGTCACGGCGAGACCTGCAGAGCATGGTCGCTATGGCGAGGCATGACCTCAATACACTCCATCGTCAGAATCTGCGGCGGATCAGCTGGAACGTGCCAAACGTCGCGTGGTCAATGGACCCCTGTGAATACAAACATCGTGACACAGACGGTGGCAAGGTGTACCTGAACCATATGCAGGACCTCGCGTCTCGCTACAAGTTCACTCCTATGACGGGAGATGTGCCCTGCGGCGAAGAGATATCCGGCTATCTCGCAGCGACCTTCGATCGCTTCGGTGCGCCTCTGTTCCTCAAGCGCGACAATGGCGCGAACCTGAATCATGCAGCGGTCAATGCTGTGCTCGCCGACTACTTCGTCCTGCCGTTGAACAGTCCAGTCCATTATCCGCCCTACAACGGCGCGATCGAAGAGGCACAAACCGAGCTGAAGAACGGGCTTGCTGCAAAACTCTTGTATAAGTCCAGTTGTCCGCGCGAGCACATGGAGGCATATGCATCGACGGTTGAACATGACCTTAACCACCAACCCCGTCCGTGCCTGCATGGCGGCAACGCCTGCCAAGTGTACTTCACGAACAAAAAAACGTTTACCAAATGGGAAAGGAGCGCTGCCTATGACTGGATGACAAACTTGCAAGGTGATATACTATGCAGTGATGGTAGTGTTCAGTCGCAAGCAGCCTGGCGGATCGCCGTCGAGGCCTGGCTGAGGATGAAAGGGTTTATTACCGTTACGATCAACGGAAAAGTGTCACCCAATTTTCTCTAGGATTTTTATCATAAACTGCTAGCGTGCACATTCCCATTTTTATTCAACAAGGCTTTTTATTTTATCAAGCAAATCGCAAACTTCAAAGGGTTTTTCCAAATATTCGCATATCCCAAGGGCGGTCAAATCAGCCACAGTTTTGCCGTGTTTGCTCGCCGTAACCATCATCACTGGGATAGAAGGAAAAGACCTCTTCAATTCCTTCAACACATCCATACCGGAAATCCCCGGAAGTTTGAAATCAAGCAACATAAGATCAATGTTGCCTAAAATCTTTAACGCATTGAATGCCTCTTCGCCGGACGAAGCAATAAAGATGTTATAATCATCTTCCAGAGCATATTGGTAAAACTGGATCAGGGCCGGCTCGTCTTCCACCACAAGGATGACTTTCTTGCCGGATTTTTCCCGGGACTTGCGCAAAGAGGGCTTTCTCATAATAAACACTCCATCGCTGAGCGCTGAAAAATCAATTCTATCTTTTCAGCTCATCACGGACCGCCTGCTCTAAAACGTCCGGGGTGAAAGGCTTTTTAAGATAGCGCAACTTGCTTGCGGGAATCCCGTGACGGACAACGACATCGTCCGGATGTCCTGACATAAAAATTATTTTGATTGTCGGATAATAGTATAAAATAACACGGGCAACCTCTGCCCCGTTCAATCTCGGCATGACCACGTCAACCAGAAGCACGTCGATGGCCGGACAAGAGGCGTCGATCCGCTTCAATGCTTCTACTCCGTCTCTCGCTTCGAGAACCTGAAATTCCGAAGTTCTGAAAATATCGGCGACAAGTTGACAAATAGTTGGGTCATCATCTACAACGAGTATGCTTTTTGTTTTTTCAATCATGAGAGCATCTCCTGCAATTCCCCGAACAAGGGCGATAATTACTGTTATTGATCCGCGGCCGTATTCGGGGGATCACATGCTTCGGGATCCATGGTACCTCCCCTTTCAGGCGGGAGAGGCCGCGTCGTTTTTCTTTATATAGTTGTCCGGATTTTCGTCTCCCGTGAGGAACCGGCGGGAATCGTATTCCCAAGGGAGTAGTTTGCCCTTTACGGATTCGCAAAATATGCAGGCAGGTACCCAATTCTCCCGCCGGCGCTCTCCTTTATGTAACGTCGGGATAAAGTCATCGATGTCCCAAGCTCCCCGATCGGCAACCGAGCCGTAACAGTCCAACATCAGATGCTCACCACAATAGAAGCAGCGACCGTCCGTGCGGTCGTATACCCACTTGATTTCATCGGCCGTATATGCCATGGGAGCCCCCCTCGTTTCCGGTCATGAGCTACCGATTACAGGAAGCCAGCGACCAGATGTTCAATTATCAGAAAATTGGTCAAATGGGGTCTAAACAGGAGGTGCGCGAGAGTCGATAGAGACGGGCACAGCATTTGGGAGAACGACCGAACCTTCTAAAAAGAATGCTCGCTTGACTGTGGTTACGTGAACTTCGGGGGAGTTATTAGAAGGTGCGGAAAAGGAGAGATGAGACGCCGCACAGAGGGTACAGTTGTCATGAGCATCGCCGTCTACATGACTGTGTAAAGCGACGGTGACAACAGAGAGGAGGAGTATCGCGATAAGAACAAGGGCTAAGCGTTTGAGCATAGCCTGCATTATCATTTGAAGCCCAAATTTCATGTTTGCAGTATAAGCGCGAAAATTAGTAGAGTCAAGGCAGTTTTGTGACTTTCTGGCAATCGTATCAAAGACCTCTACCCGCACAATTCTACTATGCAATTCCCAGGACATGCAACTACTGTGTGATTCAACAGATTGTGTCTATATGCGTTTCAGTCGTGGCAACCATAACAACTTTAGGAAGAAGGTTTGATCAAAAAATTCCAGTGTACCTCTTATCGTCCTCTGTCTCTCGGCGGTTTGCTCTGATCCGTTCGTCGCGAAGCCTAATTATTTCGTCAAAAATATCGTGTTTATTGATACGAGAGGGCTGGCCCTTTCGTGAAGCAAGCATGCGAGCGCGTAAGATTCTCCCTCAGCTCCACAAAGCATTCAAAAGGCTAGTCGAAAGATTAACCTTTTTCTTTCTGCTCTAATCTTTCCAATACACCGCCTTGTCCGGGAAGATCCAGCGGATGCCGCCGCGCGGGTCGGGCATGTCACCCTTGTACCGGGGGATAAGGTGAACGTGCAGATGGAGGATGGTTTGCCCTGCAGCAAGGCCGTCGTTGATACCGATATTGAATCCGTCGGGAGAAAACTCCTGGAGAAGCCCACTTCTCGCCTGCTGGAGAGCCGCCCACAATGCGGCCACTTCGTCTTTTGTCGCTTCGAAGATCGATGCGATATGGCGCTTAGGCAGGATGAGCGTATGTCCGGACGACACCGGGAGCGTGTCCCTGACCGTGAACGTAAGCGAATTCTGTGTTATTATCTTATCCTGCTGTACCGAACAAAAAGGACATACTGCCATATGCTCTCCTTTTCATCAAAAACGCAGCGTTGCCTTGCACCGCTTTGTGTTTAACAGCAGGTCAACCCCGTCGAGCGCGCTCCTGACATGAATATCCGCAGCCATGATCGCATCAACCGCGCAGCCTTCGCCTTCGGACACGGCAATGCCGATCCTCGCCGCCTTGAGCATCTTTCGGTCATTCTTGCCGTTCCCCAGAGCGACGACGCTTTCCGCGCCGAGCTTGTGCACGTACTCTTCTTTCCGTACGTCGTGGTTCTCCCCGGTCAGGATGTGCAGCTCGCACGTGATATCCTTCAGCGCTGCCTGTGCCTTGCCGAAGGTGTCAGCTGTCAGAATGTGGATCTTTATCATTTCCGAAAGCTTGTTCAGCCGCGCCTCGACCTTGGGCAGTAATATACCATCCACGGACAAGGTGCCGGTAAAATCCGATACCAAGTGCTCCACCCTGACCATACCGAAGCCGGGAATATCGATCTCTATCATGAATGAGTCCTTCCCTTTACCAGTGTAAGTCGCCCCTGAAGGTCGCCTTTGATCCCAATTCTTCCTCGATCCTGAGAAGCTGGTTGTACTTTGCCAGGCGCTCCGACCGGGCGGGCGCGCCGGTCTTGAGCTGGCCCGCGTTCGTGGCAACAGCAATGTCCGCAAGGAACGAGTCTTCCGTTTCTCCCGACCGGTGCGAGAACATGCAGGTGTACCCGGCCGTCTTCGCCATCTCCACGGTCTTCAAGGTCTCTGAAAGCGTTCCGATCTGATTCAGTTTGATCAGCACGGAATTGGCAATGCCTTTTTTAATGCCCTCTGCCAATATCTTGGCGTTCGTGACGAATATATCGTCTCCCGTAAGCTGGATCTTCTTGCCCAGTTCCTTCGTCATGATCTGCCAGCCTTCCCAGTCATCTTCTGCAAGCCCGTCTTCAATGGAGATCACCGGATATTTTGAGATCAGGTTTGCATAGTAGCCGACCATTTCTTTCGAGGACAATTTGCTGTTGTCCGCCTTCAGTACATACTTGCCGTCCTGATAGAACTCGCTCGCCGCAGGGTCCAGGACAATCGAAATATCGCTCCCCGGTTTGAATCCCGCTTTTTCTATCGCGGCGATGATGATCTGGATCGCCTCTTCATTGGAAGAAAGATCCGGCGCGAATCCGCCCTCGTCTCCGACTGCCGTGTTCAGGTTCTTTGACTTCAAGACCGCTTTCAGGGTATGGTACGTCTCGGCTGCCATTCTGAGCCCTTCCCTGAATGATTTGGCTCCCACGGGCGATATCATGAACTCCTGGATGTCAACGTTGTTGTCCGCGTGTTTGCCGCCGTTCAGGATATTGAAGAACGGGATCGGCAGGCGGTGCGCCGCTTCGCCGCCGAGGTAGCGGAATACGGACAAGCCCCTGCTTTGCGCTGCCGCTTTGGCAACGGCGAGAGAGACGCCCAGGATCGCATTCGCTCCCAGCCTGGCTTTATTCTCGGTACCGTCGATCTTGATCAGAAGCGCGTCTATCGCGCCCTGGTCCTCGGGATTTTTGCCGAGAACCGCAGGCGCAATTATCTTGTTCACGTTTTCTACTGCATGAAGCACGCCCTTGCCCAGGTAGCGCTTTTTGTCGTTGTCCCGGAGTTCCACCGCTTCCTTGCTCCCCGTTGACGCGCCCGAGGGGACCGCTGCCCGGCCCATGATGTCGTTATCCAGGATGACGTCGACCTCGACGGTGGGATTGCCGCGTGAATCCAGGATCTCTCGTGCTGTTATCTTTTTTATCTTTGCCATAAACCCTCCTCGCGAAGTGTCGTTCATAATTACCGTGCGCTGGAGAACGGCGAAACTCTATTCGCGCCTTCGGCCTCCGCCTTGATCCGCACTAGCCTGCTTTTGATCTCATCCAGTTTTCCCGTCGTTTCGGCCAACAGCCGTTTTCGCGTCTCGACCTCCCGCGTCCCCTTCGACCTTTGCGTCAAGCCTTTTTCGATCGCGCCGGCGATCCCCTCGATGGTCGCGTCGATCTTCCGGAACATATCCCAGCGGAAATCGAGCTTGCTCTTGTCCAGGCGTTCTTCAAAATCGGTCCCTGCCCTGGCGGCCTGCATGGTCACGACCCTCTGGAGATATTCTTTCATCTTCCTAAGGACGACCTTATCGCCGATGAATTTGGGCAGGACAAGGGTCAAGGCCGAAGCAATTACCGCCGTGCCCACGGGCTGCTCCTTGAACCTGTAGTAGAAGCCCGACTTGACGCTCCAGAGCGCTTCCGCCTTGACCGTATCGAAGGGCACGGAGAACAGCTCTGAGGAATAGCGCAGCAGCTCATCCACCGTTTCGTTGATCCTGGTGATGAACCGTTTGCAGATGGTTTCAAATGCCTTTGCGAGGCGCTCGTCCTCCATGGCTCGCCAGGTAAGGAACGCCTGCCTGACGTGATCGATGACCGCTTCCTCCAGGCTGGTGCGAAGGTCTTTCAGGGGCAGCCCCTTATTCGATTCGAATTGGTCCGCGAGATGCGCCAACTCCTGAGGCATCAGGTCTCTTACGAAGCGCTGCAGATCATCCTCCAGCCCTCCTTTGATCAAACATGAGACTTCACCCTCCAGCAGGATTTCGAAGTCCCTTTTCACCTGCGCCACTTCGTCCTTCTTATTCTCAAAGGCGCTGATTTTTTCTTTCAGTTCTTCGAGTGGAAAGATGAGCGACTTCAGTTCAAGCTCTGATTCGAGCTTTGCCTGAGAAATGCCCCGGAGCAGGTTGTTTGTAACGGAGAGAATGAGAACGTTTCCTTTCTCCTCCATCAAGAATCTGTTCAGATCTTTGGAAAAGAGGGGCAGCATGCTCTTTTCCAGCATCTCGCCGGACTTCGCGGATGCTCCTTCGAGCGCGAGCCGGGCCGAAACCGGGAAAAGCCTGACATCCGCGCCCATGGCCTCGCGAAGCGCGTTCTTTGTGAATTCAATCGCCTCCCTGAGATCGCGCTCCCGAAGATAGTCGGCCTTGTTCAGGAGAAAGAATATCTTGTTCGAGTATTCCTTCACATCCTTCAGAAAATCCAACTCCGCCTTGCTCATGGGCTGATCCACGGATAGGAGGAAAAGGGCCGCGTCGGACTTGGGTAAATATTGATACGCGACATCCGTGTTATGCTCATAGATCGAGCCCACGCCCGGCGTGTCGATCAGGCGCACGCCGTCCCTGAGATAGGTCGAAGGGAACGCTACTACCACTTCCCGCACGTCCTTTCTGTTCTTCGGGTTGCCTTTTTCCGTGACATATTCCGAAAGGCTTTCGGGTTTGATTTCCGACAACCTATCGTCGTTGAAATAGACCTTGATCCTAAGCGCCTCTCCCCAGGTCATGACAGTCACGATGGAGGTAAGCGGCACAACGGCAACGGGCAGGATGTCTGCTCCGAGCAGCGCATTGATGAGGCTCGTCTTGCCGCGTTTAAACTGGCCGACGACCACAAGATTGAAAGTATTCGTACGTATTTTCTCCTGCAATTCCTCGCAGGCACAGCCCCGGATATTCTCGACCCTCAGCATCCCGTCCATGCACTCCAAAAGGTCGTTTTTCAATTGGGCATATTTTGATGTTGAAAAAGCTTGTGCCGCCGGATTCACGCTGTCGTCTCCTTTCTATAGAAAAAACCCCCACCCTCACATTCTGAGAGCAGGAGTCATTAGCTTCTTAAGAAGCGGTTCGCGGCGAACTCCATCGCCGGTTCATGTACGCGTCGGATCAAGCCATCGGCAGGGCTATCCTGCGGCTTCTAATCCGGCAGCATCCCGATGCGTATATTTGATCACATTCACATCAGAAAGCACGACGATCCCTTCACCCACCAGCTCGTCGAGTATGGGGATCACTTTACTGATCTTGTCCTCAGTATCCATTACCGTGATCAGGATAGGGAGTTCGCCGTGCACCGTCAGCGTTTTCTTCTTGTGATATCGCTTGTGCGGCCCGTAGCCGGCGATTGCCTTGTAGACGGTCGCCCCTGCGATATCGGTCATGACCAGTCTCTTGACGATCGCCTCATACAGCGGCTCGCCTTCCCACTGGTCATCCTCGCTGATGATGATCCGAAGCATCTTGGCCTTGCCTTCGAGCTTCATGTGTTCTCCTTTTTCTTTTTGCTTCTCCTCAGTCTTCGGGCAGCACTTGAGGACGTTCGTTTCCGTGACCTCAACCATGCCCTTTTCGACGACGTGGTAGACATCCGGGAGCACGCTGTTGATCATCTCCTCGGACTCCACTACCTCGATCTTCACCGGCATGCTCGTGGACAGCTCAAGCATTTTGGATGTGTGAAAGATTCTCTCGCTCCCGTAGCCGGCAATGCCCCGGAACACGCTCACACCCATAATCTTTTTCCTAAGGAAGATGTCGAGCAGCACTTCATAAACCGGCTTGCCGTGGAACTTGTCCGTTTCATCAACATACACGGTAAGCTTCTTTGCAGGGCCTTTCGTTACCATCGGCGTTCTCCTATATGATCTTCGCGAGGACTTCCCCTGTCTTGAGAGCGGCAAAACCTACCATCACGCTCAAGACCGCGTTCAGGGCAGCGTACAAATATTCGCCGTCAGTCACCAGCTTGCCGGTCTCATACTCGAACGACGAAAACGTCGTGTAACCGCCGAGAACTCCGACGACCAGAAGCAGGCGCCAGATCGGGTTTTCCGTGAACCGTTCAGCCATCAGGGTCATGAGCAGCCCGATAAGAAAGCTGCCGCTCACATTGATCACGAAGGTGCCCAGCGGAAAACTTCTTCCCCATCGCTGGCCGATCCAGGTCCCGAGCGCGAAGCGGGAGGCAGCCCCGATGCCGCCTCCTGTGATGATTACAATATATTTTAGCATACGAACCTCTTGCGTTTTCCGTTCATTGACGATGGTGCCCGTGCAGGGCGCGCGGCTCGACACTGGCTTTGCATTCTCTGTCCTTTCAGGGCATAAAAAAACTCCTGCCCTCATTTAGATTGAGAGTAGGAGTCATTAGCCCTTGGAAAAGAGGCGGTTTTGGCGAACTCCATCGCCTTTTGTTTGTTAAATCGTAGCAGATTATGCAGCAGCCGTCAACAGGAATGTCTCCAATCCCGCTGTGATAAAAACGTGATAAAACATACCTACGCCCTTGTCCCCTTCCACGTCCAATCCCTGATCTCGGGCATGTCCTGGCCATATCGGGCAATGTACTCCCGGTGCTCGACCAGCTTGTCCCGCACTGCCTGTTTGGCGTACGCGGCGATCGAGACGAGCTTCGGAACGCGGTCGATCACGTCGGATACGAGATGGAAACGGTCCAGGTCGTTCCTGACGACCATGTCGAAGGGGGTGGTCGTGGTTCCCTCCTCCTTATACCCGCGGACGTGCAGGTTCTCATGGTTCGTTCTCCGGTAGGTCAGCCTATGGATGAGCCAGGGGTAGCCGTGGTAGGCGAAGATGATCGGCTTGTCGGTCGTAAAGAGCGTGTCAAAGTCCTTGTTCGACAGTCCGTGGGGATGCTCTTCGTGAGGCTGGAGGGTCATGAGATCGACCACGTTGATCATGCGAATTTTAAGGTCCGGCGCCTGGCTCCGGAGCAGTTCGACGGCGGCAAGGGTCTCGAGCGTCGGCACGTCGCCGGCACAGGCCATCACCACGTCCGGCTCCGCGCCCTTGTCGTTGCTCGCCCACTCCCAGATGCCGATCCCCGCGGAGCAGTGCTTCACGGCGGCGTCCATATCCAGCCACTGCTGCTGGGGCTGTTTTCCCGCCACGATCACATTGATGCAGTTGCGGCTTCGCAGGCAGTGGTCGGTCACGGAGAGCAGCGTGTTCGCATCGGGAGGCAGATAGACCCGCACGATATCCGCCTTCTTGTTCACGACCATGTCGATGAAGCCGGGGTCCTGGTGGCTGAAGCCGTTGTGGTCCTGCCGCCAGACATGGGATGTCAGAAGGTAGTTCAGAGAGGCGATGGGCCTGCGCCAGGGAATTTCTTTGCTCGCAACCTTCAGCCACTTGGCGTGCTGGTTGAACATGGAGTCCACGATATGGACAAAGGCTTCATAGCATGAGAAGAACCCGTGCCTTCCGGTCAGAAGATACCCTTCGAGCCAGCCCTGGCACGTGTGTTCGCTCAGGATCTCCATGACCCGGCCGTCGGGTGAAAGATTCTCATCTTCCGGTATCGTCTCCGCCATCCAGGCCCTGTCCGTCACTTCAAAGAGCGCACTGAGCCGGTTCGAGGCCGTTTCATCCGGGCCCATTACCCGGAAGTTCCTGCTCTCTTTGTTGAGCTTCATGATGTCCCGCAGAAACGCGCCCATGACCTTCGTGGCCTCTGCCGTGACCTCGCCCGGTCCGGGCACGTCCACGGCGTAATCCCTGAACTCGGGCATTCTCAGCTCTTTCAAGAGCAGGCCGCCGTTCGCGTGGGGGTTGGCGCTCATACGGCGATCGCCCGCGGGTGCGAGTTCAGCGAGCTTGGGAACCAGCTTCCCGTTCTCGTCAAAGAGCTCCTCCGGCTTATAGCTCTTCATCCAGACTTCCAGCAGCTTCACGTGTTCCGGCTTCGTGTCCATCTCCGCGATGGGGACCTGGTGAGACCGCCAGAACCCCTCCGTTTTCTTCCCGTCGACCTCCTTCGGTCCCGTCCAGCCCTTGGGCGTCCGCAGGATGATCATCGGCCATTGGGGACGTTTCAAGGTCCCGTTGCTGCGGGCCTCGCTCTGGATGGACCGGATTTCGGTGATCACGGCATCCAGTGTCCCGGCCATCTTCCGGTGCATGACGGCTGGATCGTCTCCTTCGACGACGTAGGGCCGGTATCCGTAGCCGATGAAAAGGCTCTCCAGTTCTTCGCGGCTGATCCGCGCCAGCACCGTGGGATTAGCGATCTTGTAGCCGTTCAGGTGCAGGATCGGGAGCACGGCGCCGTCAGTGGCCGGATTCAGGAACTTGTTGGAGTGCCACGCCGTTGCAAGCGGTCCCGTTTCAGCCTCGCCGTCGCCCACGACGCAGGCCGCGATCAGGTCAGGGTTGTCGAAAACGGCGCCATAGGCGTGCGACAGCGAATACCCCAACTCGCCTCCCTCGTGAATGGAGCCGGGTGTCTCCGGGGCCGCGTGGCTCGGGATGCCGCCGGGGAATGAAAACTGCTTGAAAAGCTTCCGCATACCATCGGCGTCCCGGGTGATGTGGGGGTAGAATTCGCAGTACGTTCCTTCCAGGTAGGTGTTCGCCACCAGGCCCGGGCCTCCATGGCCCGGACCGCAAATGAAGATGACATTAAGGTCCCGGGACACGATAACACGGTTGAGATGGACGTATAAAAAATTCAGCCCCGGCGTCGTGCCCCAGTGCCCCAAAAGCCGCGGCTTGATGTGCTCCCGCTTCAACGGCTCTTTGAGCAGCGGATTGTCGTAGAGATAGATCTGGCCCACGGAGAGATAATTCGCCGCGCGCCAGTAGGCATGCATGGCTTCGAGTTTTTCATCGGAGAGTGTTTCGGTCATAAGGCCTCCTGTCAGGTATTATTAGTGATCAGACGATACGTATGCCGGGCGATCATCAGTTCCTCGTTCGTTTTCATCACCCGGACCACAACAGGGCCGTTGTCGCGGGAGACGACCGGCGCATTGTGATGGTTGCGCTCCTTGCCGATGCGAATCCCGAGAAAGTCCAGCCCCTCGCAGATGCGTTCCCGCACCGCCGCGGCGTTCTCGCCGATGCCGCCGGTAAAGACCAGCGTGTCGAGCCCGCCAAGCACGGCGGCCAGGGCGCCGAGGAATTTCTTCGCCTGGTAGCAGAACAGCTCCACTGCCGCGGCAGCACGCGCATTCGCTGCTTCCTGCTCAAGCAGGTCTTTCATGTCGGCGCTTCTCCCCGAGAGCCCCAGGAGCCCTGACTCTTTGTTCACCATCCGGTTCAGCGAGGCGGCATCCATGCCTTTGTCCTTGAGCAGGTACACGATCACGCCGGGGTCCAGGTCGCCGGAGCGCGTGCTCATCACGAGCCCCCCCGCGGGCGTGAACCCCATGGTCGTATCCATGCTTTTCCCGTTCCTGAACGCCCCCATGCTCGCGCCGTTGCCGAGATGGGCTACGATCACCCTTCCGTCGGCCGCTTCCGGTCCTGCCGATTTTTTCAGTTCTTGGAGGATGTACTCGTAGGACAGCCCGTGGAAGCCGTAGCGCAGCACGCCGTGACGTTGCACTTCTTCGGGAAGGGCATATCGCTGCGCCACCTCGGGCATGGTCCGGTGGAACGCGGTGTCGAAGCAGGCTACCTGCCTCACGCCGGGGTAGGAGAGTTCGCACACCTTGATCGCATCGATCTCGTGCGGCAGGTGGTCGGGTGCAAAAGGAATGAGTGCATCAAGCGCCGACAGAAGAGCGGGATTGATGAAATGAGGCCTGACGTACGCACTGCCTCCGTGCACCAGGCGGTGACCGACGGCACTCACGACGCTTCCCGAGGAACCATGAGGGAGCCAATCGATAATTTCGCGCAGGGCCTCACGGTGATCGCGCGGAGCGAACGCCCTATCGATCACGCTTTTCGCCGAACCGTCTTTGGCATAAAAGCGGCCCTTGGCGAGCCCGATGCCGTCTATGCTTCCCGACAGTATCAGCGTCTCGTCGCCGCCCATGGCGTAGAGTGCGAACTTAATGCTGGATGATCCGCTGTTGATCGTCACTATGTTCATAGATGAGCTTTTGCATTCTAACGCCTAAAGGTAATTTTTTACTGAAATGACGATGCCCAGACCGACCACGGCCGCGATCCAGAGAAGGAGCAGGCCGAGGACGGCTCTCCCCCACTGGTGCACAACGGACGAAGCAGCGTATTGCCCCGCAGTCCTGCCCGAGGCATAGGCGACGTACACCGGATAGCTCACGATGAACACGCCGGCGAGGAACGTGCAGAGAAACAGGGCCGTGCTCCCGAGGTCAAGGTTCACCTTGTGGTCGAAGATCGAATATCCGAACCGCCCCACATACTTCATCCTCAGGACCTCCCGGGCGGAGGACATGGCGAAAATGGTCAGGAACACCCATACGGCCACGGGCACCGCGTATCGAAAAGGATCTTTCCTGGCGCGGTACAGAAAGAACAGGAGCAAAACGCCCATTCCCGCCGCGACCAAAAAGAAGGGGTTCGTAAAGAATCGAAACTCCGGAGGCAGGCTGAACAGCCACCATACGCCGACGAGCGCCTGGAGTGTCGTAAAAAAGAACGCAATTCCCGCGCCCGTGCGGGCGACCCATGCGAGCTGCTCCCTGTCCTTGTCCGATCTGTCCTTGAAATACCACGCGTACAGCATCAGGAACAGCCCCGCCATGGCAAAGGAGGGGACCACGAAATGCAGGAACCTCGGGAGCTGAAAGGCGTGCAAAGAGGTCCCCGATGCATCAACACCGTTGCCCTGCACATACCACTGGAGCCATTTCTCCGGCTGAAGAAGCTGGTATCCAAGGACGTGCATAATGACGCCGGCGAGCAGAAAAAGAGCAAAGGACAGGAACGCGATCACGGCAAAACCGCCCCCCCTGCCCGGCCCCCCCTTCAGGTAAAAGACGTACGTTAAACCGTAGCCGAGCATCAGGACCAGGATAAACCCCAGTGCCCAGGCGGCGGAAAGCACGTTGGACGCATACCAGAAGGGATCGTACACCACCTGCATGAACAGGAGCGGCGCAATGCCGAAGAGGATCGCCAGCGAAGCATTCGGGGTGGTCGCTTTTGCGAGAGACCGGGACAAGCCCCCCCAGGGCCCGCTGCCCCGGACGAACCCGTATGCGGAGAAGAAGGACAGCCCCAGCGTGAAGTTCACGAACGTGATGTGAACCGCGAAGGTGAGGACCATCAAAATCTGAAAGAGAATCGGATAAAAAGGGATCCCCATGGGGTCCTGCAGCGTTTTCACCATCGTTCCGATATCCATAGCCTCCTCCTTATTTGTTCAGGGAAACGAGAAATGCCGCCAGGGCGGCCTTCTCCGCCTCGGTACCGGCAAAGGGCGGCATGTACGGGAACCCGTCAAGCGCGGTCAGGACGTTCCCGGCAACTTCCGCATCCGTCAGGTTCAGCCTCTTCACCATTTGGGGAAGGGGGCGCAGCCCCGTTTGCTGGAGCACGTGGCACGCCGAGCACTCGATAAGGGCGATCATTCTTCCAGCCTGGAGACGATTGGCGTCGGTTATCGTACGCAGCCCCTCGGGCACAAAGGGAGAAACCCGGAGAATGCCTTCTTCGTTTATCCGGTCTCTTTCTGCCTTCACCCCTTTTGCCGGAATGTCATGACCGATGATCTGGTTCGAATACATGTAGGACGAGATGACATAGGGTTTGCGGATCATCTCCCTGGTCCTTTCCGCGGACCATATCCCGACGAAAAGGACCAGAATGGCCAGGATTGCCGGGACCAGGCGAACAGCCAGCGGTTGCAGCCTGGCGAACAGGAAATAGGCGAGCATCGCTCCCCAGGAAACAAGGAGCCCTGTCTTCAGCCCGGCGGGAACGATCATTCCGATAAGGCCGCGCGCAGCTTCCGGAAGCGCTTGCAAATACCAGAACAGCGCGCCGCTTGCGAGCAGCAGCCCGGCAAAACCCCACTGCGAGGCCGTCTTTACCACGAGTCTTCTGGTCTCGTCGTTCCTGAGGCGCGAAGCCACTGCTAAGGCATAGGCCGCGGATATCCCGAACATGACGGTGGTCCTCAAAAAAAGCTGCGGCCAGTAGGTCTGGTTGAAGAACCCGTCGAAAAAGCCGCCGGTCTCGGGCCATTTCCCGGAGGAAAGCATGAACGACAGGATGCCGGTGATGATCACCATGGTGATCCATGAGGAGACGGTGAAGATCCAGCCGATCTTCAGGTGGGTTTTCCGGTCGACCTTGCCCAGGGTATAGTAGTAAATGAAGATCCCCGTCACTTCAACGATGAAGAAGACCCACTCCGAAGCCCACCCCCAGACGTAGTTATGGATCAGTCCCGATATGCCTCTCGGGTTCGCCACCGTGGCCGCGTACCAGATCCCGACGCCGCTCAGCGAACCGAACACGTAGGCGAATACCAGCAGGAGCAGCGTGTATTTCTTGATGAACTCGAGCAGTTCCGGCCGGTTTTCCCGGTACGCCTTCGTTTCTATGAAGACGTTTATCCACATTGCGCCGACGGAAAGGTGGGACGGCAGGATGTGGAACGTGGCGATCATAGCCAGGAGAATGCCGGCGCTCGCGTGGGGCACTTCCCATATGGGATACATGAGATGTCTCCTTTCTTTATCTCCGGGGCAGTTTCTCGATTAGTTTCTAGAAAAACAAGGACTCATGCTTTGGCTCCCTGGTTCGACCAAGGGCATTCTCTAAGATCCATCACCCATTCGACGCAGATTGGCGCGGACGATGCAAGGACCCCGCTGACGAACGCCTGTGGTCATTCTGTTGACGACAAGAATACCATTAATGTCTTGCATAGTATGCCTCCTTTCGGATTTTTTGTTCGTCATCGTTTCGTTAGGAATGCGTCCATTCGCTGCGCCTCGGCGGACCGGGGCAGTATTGTTCCGCTAGGGGTAATTTATGGAGGAATTACCTCTGCGTCCTCCCTCCCTCTCTGCGCCCTGGCTTTACTGCTGTTCCGTTGGTTATTCGTTTTCCTTAAATCACGAGAACACCGGGTATCTTATTGATAAGTAAACTCAAGGTGTTCAGATTTCCCCCAAGCATTCCTCAACGCCCTCTGTGGTTTCATATTTATCTCTTCTGCTTTCATAAAACTTTTGACACTACCGGTCAGGTAATGTCAAAAATCTTTTACCCCAGAGCTCAGAGAAGTTCCTGAAAATCGGAAACATCCGCTTGTTGTTGAGTATATCTACAACCAAACGCTTTTGCCATGATTTTACTCTTCCCAATTTTTATCAATAAACCGCACAGAGAATGTTCTTCTTAAAAATGAAGTATTCAACCCGGAATAAAGAGCCCCTTTTCAAGACTTCAGCCAGAACTGCGCTGAAGTTTCACGCGACAATAATCGCGCATTGTTTTGAAGTCCGCACCTAAAGGCACCGTCTACCACTGCTGATTACGTGTGGCTTGTGCCGCCGACGCGATGATCAGGATTATCATACGATCGGATATTGTGTACCATATCGAGTCACGGATTCCTTCCCTTCTTCCCGCAATGCCCGCCCAATTCGGTAGGCAACGGCCAACTGTGTCCCTGAGCAAGCAACCCCTGAGCGTCCTCCGGTCCCCAGGCGCCTGCGGCGTAATTGGGGAAATCACCGGGCGGGGCCGCGGCCCAGACCTCGATCACCGGCATCAACAACCGCCAGGCGGCCTCCACCTGATCGGCGCGCATGAACAAGGTCGCGTCATTCTTCATTACGTCCCAGAGCAGCGTTTCGTAAGCGTCAGACGACCGGGCGGCAAAGGCGTCCTGGTAATTAAACTGCATCTCCACGGAGCGCAGGTGCATCTTTGGTCCGGGGTTTTTGGCCTGGAAGCGCAGCACAATGCCTTCGTCGGGCTGGATGGACATCACCAGCCGGGACGACTGCCAATCGAGAGTGGACTCAGCCGGAAATGCCTGATGCGGCACTCCGCGAAACTGGATCGTAATTTCCGAGGCCTGCCTGGTGAGCCGCTTCCCGGTGCGGAGGTAGAAAGGCACGCCCTGCCAGCGCCAGTTGTCGACGAACAGCCTGAGTGCGGCAAACGTCTCAGTTTGGGAACCAGGCGACACACCGTCTTCTTCGCGGTAGCCGGGAATTTTTTTGCCGCCGACCCAACCCTGGCCGTATTGCCCGCGCACGGCGCATTGGTGGACTGCGTCGGGATGAATCGGGCGAACGGCGTGGAGGACATCCACTTTTTTGTTGCGAATCTCGTCGGCTTCGAAGGAGACCATCGGTTCCATCGCAACGAGACAGAGCAGCTGCATCAGGTGATTCTGCACCATGTCACGCAGGGCTCCGGCGTGGTCGTAATAACCGCCTCGATGCTCTACGCCGACCTCTTCGGCCACGGTGATGGTCACGTAGTCCACGTAACGCCGGTTCCAGATCGGCTCGAAGAGCGGATTGGCAAAGCGAAAGGCCAGAATGTTCTGCACCGTTTCCTTGCCCAAATAATGGTCAATGCGGAAGATCTGCGATTCTTCGAAACTGGCGGCGAGGACGGCATTCAGGGCGCGGGCGGATTCCAGGTCATGGCCGATCGGTTTCTCGACCACAATCCGCGCCCATTCCCGGTCATGCGCCAGTCCGGCCTTGCCGAGGTATTTTGGGATTTCGCCGAACATGCTCGGCGGTGTGGCCAGGTAAAAGATGCGGTGGGTTTTGGCGCCCCATTCCTTTTCCCGTTTCGCGCATTGTTCGCCCAAGGCCGTGTACATTTGCAGTTTCTTGAAATCGCCCTGCTCGTAGTGGAGATGCCTTGAAAACCCTTCCCATTCGCCGGTTTTGACCATTCCCTGGCGCGAGAACTTCTTGACGCCGTCGTGGAGATGTCGGCGCAGCTTTTCGTCGCTCATGTCAACACGATCCACAGCGATGACCGAAAAATCAGCGGGCATTCTTTGGTCCTGGGAGAGGTCAAACAGGGCCGGTACAAGTTTCCGCCAGGCCAGGTCACCGGCTCCGCCAAAAATGACGAAGACAGTCGGTTCGAGTCGGTCATTCAAAGGCATGGTTCTCATTCTTTCTCCCATTCCGTGTGAAACGCGCCTTTGGCATCGATCCGTTCATAGGTGTGGGCCCCGAAATAGTCGCGCTGGGCCTGGATGAGATTGGCCGGCAGCCAGGCGCTGCGATAGGCGTCGAGATAACCCAATGAAACCATCAGCCCAGGGGCCGGCACCCCTGACTCGGCCGCCTGGGACACCACCCTGCGCAAGTCTTCCTGATGCTCCATGACCTTGAGCGACAAGTTGGGATCCAGCAACAAATTCGGCAGATCACGCCTCGCGTGGAACGCCGCGCAGATGTCTTCCAGCAGCGCGGCGCGGATGATACAGCCGCCCCGCCAGATCCGCGACACGGCTTCAAGGTCCAGGTGATACTCGTATTTGACCGAAGCTGCCGCCAAAAGCGCCATGCCTTGTGCATAGATGATAATCATCCCGGCAAAAAGGGCGCGGCCCAGTTGCGTGAGAAACGTGTCGCGGTCGCCGGTGAAGCGCCGCAGGGATCGCTGATAGATCGCGCCGGCTTGTTCCCGTTCCTTCGCGAACACGGACAAGTCCCGCATCGCTACGGCCAGGTCGATGGTCGGAATCGGCACCTGCAGTTCCATTGCGCTCTGCGAGGTCCACATGCCGGTGCCTTTCTGCTTGGCCACGTCGAGGATTTCGTCGATCATGCGCTTGCCGGTCTTCACGTCCTTTTTGGAAAAAATATGGCCGGTGATTTCCATCAGGTAGCCGTTCAGTTCACCGCTGTTCCATGCGCTGAACACGTCATGCAATTCGTCATCGTTCAAGCCAAGACCGCGCTTCATCAGGTCGTAGGTTTCAGCGATCAATTGCATGACGCCGTATTCGATGCCGTTGTGGACCATCTTCACGAAGTGACCTGCCGAGCCGGGGCCTAACCAGGTCACGCACGGATCGCCGTTGACCTTCGCGGCAGCAGCTTCGAAAACGGGACGGACCCGCTCGTAGGCCTCTTTCGGCCCGCCGGGCATGATGCTCGGTCCGTGACGCGCTCCTTCTTCACCGCCCGACACCCCCACGCCGAGGAATTGGATGCCGCGTGCCGCCAGGGTGCCGGCGCGCAAATCGGTGTCTTTGAAGTAGGAGTTGCCGGCATCGATGATGAGATCGCCCTTGTCCAGGTACGGCAGCAAATCCCTGATGACCGAATCGACCGGAACGCCGGCGGGCACCAGCATCATTATTGCGCGCGGCTTACGAAGCAGAGCAATGAAATCATGGATGCTCGCCGCACCGCTGATGTTGCGTCCAGCTGTTTCCTTCCGCAGAGCTTCGACTTGGTTTGGGTCCCTGTCGTAGCCCGCCACTGAAAAGCCGTGGTCGGCCATATTCAGGACGAGATTGCGCCCCATGACGCCCAGGCCGACCATGCCGATTTCATACCGTTGCGTCGATTGCGTATTGGTCATGTTTTTGTCTCCAAAACTGTTTGCGGAAATTGGCGGGATTGCGTTTCATCTTCATTCATTCGGCGTGTCGCATAAGCTATTTCTGATCCGTCAGGTTCACGGACGTCGCCGGCCAATTCCGGACGTGCTGCCACGCCTGCTGTACAGCGGGCGGCAGCTTATCCATGTGCTTCAGGAAAAGCGCAAGCGTCCAGATCTGCCGGTCGCTGAGGGAGTCCCCGAACGACGGCATGCCCGTCAAACGGATACCGTGTTTGATCTTCCAGAACGAAACACCTTCCGGATCGTCTTCAACCCCCTCTGTCGCCAGTTGCGGCGGCTTTTGATAAAGCCCTTTCGCTATCGGTGATGCCGACGCAACCCCCTTCGCGGAACCATGGCAAATCGCGCAGTTTTGAGCGAAAAGATGGACACCATTGAAGAGATTCTGCTCGGTTAACGCCACCGGATTTTGGCCCTTGGGGGCGTCACGTCGCAGTGTCGCATTCAGCGAAGTATGCGCCATCCAGGTTTCCACCCGACCGGGTTTTGCATCGGCATTGGCCGGAATAAGCCCGCTTCGCACCAGCAAGTAAGCGCCGATCAGGAGAACGGCAAGCGTTAACGCGACTCCCAAAACCATACCTTTCACCATAACGCCTCCTCGTCCAGCGGCAGGACACCGCCGATATCCGGAAATATGCAGGTGATCGCAGTCGCTTTCTTCATCATCTTTTTCTCCATCGTCGGATCAGCGCTGCCACAGGATATAAGCGGCTTCCAGAGGAACCGTCACTCCGTCACGGTGCGGTATCACCCGCGCCGTATAGTCCGTCGCCGGGCGGGCCGCAGGCATTGTCGCGCTGTAAACGTGGACGTCCGACTCGCCCGCAGGCCGGCGAAGGAGCTTCATCTCCTGCCGCACCGGACCGCCGCCGTTAGCGCCGTCGGCATAAAGCTCTACACGCACCGCCTTCGGGTCGAGGTCATTGAGATAGACCTGGACCAAGAATACATGTTGCTTCCCGTTGGTCTCGATCTTCACTTCGCCGAAGTGGAGTTCTGCCCATTTTTGCTCCACCTGATGACGCCAATCTACCACCTGTCTGCCCACGGCCCCTTGACTTGCAGCTCGTTTGCGATAAATTACAGCAGCCGGGACGTAGTGTTGCTCAGTGTATTCGCGCACCGCGCGGTTGGCGGAGAAGCGGGGGGTCAGACACGCCATGCTTTCACGCATCCGCGCCACCCAGGCAGTGGGGATGCCCTTCTTGTCGCGAGTATAGAACTCGGGGACCACCTGGCGTTCGAGCAGGTCGTAGAGGGCCCCGGCCTCGACAGCGTCCCAGGCCGGATCGTCGCCATGTTCCCTGCCGTCTCCCAGCGCCCACCCCGTTTCAGGCGTGTAGGCTTCCGCCCACCAGCCGTCAAGCTCCGACAGGTTGATGCCGCCGTTGACGAGCACCTTCATGCCGCTCGTTCCGCAGGCCTCCCAGGGGCGGCGCGGCGTGTTGATCCAGACATCTACCCCCTGCACCAGGTGTTCGGTCAAAAGCATGTCGTAATCACTGAGGAAAATCGCATGGGGCCGCGCCTCGGGCCGACGGATGAAATGGGTCCACTGCTGAATCAAAGACTGCCCCGACTGGTCCGCCGGATGGGCCTTGCCGGCAATGATGAGCTGCACCGGGCGATCCGGATCGGATAGCAGGCGAAGCAGCCGCTCCGGATCGTGCAGCAGCAGGTTCGGTCTCTTGTAGGTTGCGAAGCGGCGTGCGAAGCCCAGCGTCAACGCGTTGGGATCGAAGAGGCGCTTCGCCTCGTTGACCGCCTCGGGTGACGCGCCTGAGGCGGCCAGCTCCCGGGACAATCGTTCGCGAGCATATTGAATGAGAGACTTTCCGGCTGCTGTGCGAAATTTCCAGAGCCTGTCGTCGGAGATGCGGCGAATGTCCTTCTCCAGTGTTTCCGTTGTCCCCTGCCAGCGGTCTTTTCCACAGGCTTCCGTCCAAAGCTCATCGGCCGGCGCCGAGTCCCAGCTCGGCATGTGAACTCCGTTGGTCACAGACCCGACAGGCACTTCGTCTTGCGGCCAGTGCGGGAAAAGAGGCTCAAAAAGCTGCCGGCTCACTTTTCCGTGCAAACGGCTCACGCCATTGATTGCCCCGCTTCCGCGGATCGCCAGATAGGCCATGTTGAAGCTTTCTGACGGGTCATCCGGACTCTGCCGGCCGAGGCCCAGCAGATCGTGAAGGGTGATGCCGAGTTTCTGTTCGGCATAGCCGCCGAGGTATTGTTCGATGAGGGCCGGAGCAAAGCGGTCGAAGCCGGCAGCCACCGCTGTGTGGGTGGTGAAGAGATTGCCCGCTCGCGTGACGGCCAGTGCCGCTTCGAAGGCCTGCCCTGTCTCCTGCATGAAACTCAGGGCCCGCTCCAAAATGGCGAAGGCAGCATGTCCTTCATTCAGGTGACAGACTTCCGGCTGAATACCGAGCGAGCGGAGCAAGCGCCATCCGCCGATCCCGAGCATTATCTCTTGTTTCAGCCGCAACTCCGGCCCGCCCCCGTAAAGCTCGCTGGCAATGCCCCGGTGAGCGGGGAGGTTCGCGGGGTCGTTGCTGTCGAGCAGGTAAAGGTGCACCCGGCCGACCTGGACCTGCCAGGCGCGCAGCCAGACCGGGTAGCCGGGCAAGTCGAGCTTCAGCCGCAACCATTCCCCGTTCGCCTCGCGCAACGGCGTGATGGGCAATTGGCCGGGATCGTTGTAAGGGAAAAGGGCCTGTTGCGCACCGTCCTTGTCGAGCACCTGCCGAAAATAGCCTTGCTGGTAGAGCAGGCCCACGCCGACCACCGGCACACCCAGATCACTGGCCGATTTGAGCTGATCGCCGGCCACATTGCCGAGTCCGCCGGAGTAGATGGGCAGAGCTTCACTCAACATGAATTCCATGCTGAAATAGGCTACACGGGTAAGGGGGGACTTCGAATGCTCGTGCTGGAACCAGGCAGGGGCTTTTGCCGCCTGACGCCTGGCTTGCACGAGGTCATCGACCCTTTTGCGAAAAACGGGATCTGCTGACACGCGCTGAAGTTTGTCCCGGGAGACCGCCTGCAGCACGGCCCAGGGATTGTGCGTGAGCTCCCACAGGTCGGTGTCGAGCTGTTGCCAAACTTCATCGGCGATATGATTCCACGACCAGCGCAGATCCAGGGCAAGCTCGGCCAGGGAGTCGAATCCCTCGACGTCCGTGGGGAGAATACTGTAGATCAGTTTGCTGACTGGTGTTTGTTTGCTCATTGCCGCTCCTTCATATTTGTCCTGAATGGGATCCCCGGCTGCTGCTGGTGCGTGAATGAGTGTTCATCCTATAAACAAACGGCAGTTAGCCACATAAAGCACATAAGTCACATAGATAAAACAAGCCGTTGAAACGATTTTAGTTATCACCAAATCAATGAGGTATTTTTCAAAACGCCTGTACTTGATTTTTATATGATTCCCGCCTGCGCCGAGCGCTTATGAGTGCGCATGCGCGAATGCAGGGTGCGCATTTTGTGGTTCAACTGCTCTTTTTAGGTTCATGCTTTTACATTCATTCTTTTAAGGATTTCATGGGCAGCAACTGACGACGATTCCGGAGCAGAGCTGGATTCTAAAGCCTTTAGGAGCGTTGCAAGTAGATCGTTGAATCCATCCTCTTTCTGGTCCACCAAAACATGGTGCGCCCCCTTGCGCAATTCTACAGGATCCGACCCGCTTCTGATCAACGCCTGTAATAATGGCGGCCAGGCGGCCATTCTGTAGGTTTTCAATGCGTCTGCAGCCAGCCATGCCACGTCATGGTTGCTGTCTTCGAGTGCTTTCACCAACGATGGCAGCGATCTGGTATCGTTGATACTTCCGAGCGCTTTGGCTGCTTCCCAGCGAACTTGATCCAGTCTGGAATTCTGCAATGCCTGGATAAGGGAAGATACGGCGGGTTTACCCTGTGCCACCAACGCTTCCCGTGCTTTCTGCCGGATCACGCCGTCCTTGCTTGCCAGCATGTCCATCAAAGCTTCTATATTTGTGCCTGTCCCTTTTTGTTCGTTCATGGTTTTCCTCCAAATGTATTTTATCTTACAGCTGTGGCACAGCAGCTAATGCATCGCTGACGATCGTCTGCGCTTCTTCCAGGATGCGGCGCAGATGATCGGCTCCACGAAAGCTCTCAGCATAGATCTTGTAGATATTCTCGGTCCCCGACGGACGAGCCGCGAACCATCCGTTCCCGGTCACCACTTTCAACCCGCCAATGGGTGCGTCGTTGCCCGGAGCGCGGGTGAGGACAGCCTGGATCTTCTCGCCCGCCAGCTCGGCGAGCTTGACCTGCCGCGGTGAGAGTTTCGACAACAGTTCCTTTTGCTCGGGAGTGGCCGGCGCCTCAACGCGGTCATAGGCAGGTTCACCGAACTCGCGCGTGAGTTCGCGGTAGATTTCTCCGGGATCGCGGCCCATCCGGGCTGTGATCTCCGCAGCCAGCAAAGCCGGGACGATTCCGTCCTTGTCCGTCGTCCAGACGGTACCGTCGCGACGCAGGAATGAAGCGCCCGCGCTCTCTTCGCCACCGAAGCCAAGCAAACCGTCAAGCAAGCCATCAACGAACCACTTGAAGCCGACCGGCACCTCGTAAAGCCGCCGGCCAAGCTTCGCGGTGACACGATCGATCATCTGGCTGCTCACCACCGTCTTGCCTACAGCCGCACCCTTGCTCCACTTCGGTCGGTGCTGGAAAAGGTAGAAAACGGCGACCGCAAGGTAGTGGTTAGGGTTCATCAATCCGGCCTTGCGTGTTACGATGCCGTGCCGATCAGCGTCGGTGTCGCAGGCGAAAGAGACATCGAAGCGGTCCTTCAGGCCGATCATCCGCTGCATTGCGTAAGATGATGATGGGTCCATGCGGATCTGGCCGTCCCAGTCGACGGTCATGAAACGAAAGGTCGGGTCTACGGCATCGTTCACGACGGTGAGGTTCAGCCCGTAGCGCTCGGCGATCGGCCCCCAGTAGTGGACGCCGGCGCCGCCGAGTGGATCGACTCCCATGCCGATCTTCACGGCGCGAATAGCGTCCATGTCGATCACGTTGGCGAGATCAGTAATGTAAGCATTGAGATAATCATGCCGGTGCGTCGTATCGGCATGAATCGCTTTCTCGAAAGAAATCCTTTTCAAACCCCGAAGGTCATTCTCGAGGAACTCGTTTGCCTTCGCCTCGATCCAGGCGGTGACGGCGCGTTCCGCCGGCCCGCCGTTTGGGGGATTATATTTGAACCCGCCGTCATGTGGCGGATTGTGTGACGGCGTGATGACAATGCCGTCGGCGAGCCCGGTCTTGCGCCCGCGGTTGTACGTGAGAATTGCGTGGGAAATAACGGGAGTAGGAGTGTATTCGTCTTTCTCCGCGACCATGACCTCCACGACGTTGGCCGCCAAAACTTCCAGGGCGCTGGCAAAAGCAGGCACGGAAAGGGCGTGCGTGTCCATGCCGAGAAACAGCGGGCCGTCGATCTTCTTCTGCTCCCGGTAAAGGCAAATGGCCTGGGTGATGGCGAGGATATGCCGTTCATTGAAAGCCTTCTCGAATGCAGAACCACGATGCCCTGAGGTGCCGAAGGAAACCCGTTGCTCCGGCACCGAAGGGTCAGGCACCCCGGTATAATAGGCCGTGATCAGTTTGGGCACGTTGACGAACATCGATGGCTCGGCCGGCTTTCCTGCAAAAGGGCTCACGTTCATAGCGTTTCCTTCAAAGGCAAGGCGGCTGCCTTGCCTTTTTTTATCCCCTGCCGTGAGGACTGTTTTCCAGACCTTCCATTTATCTCCTCACGATGAGTACAGGGATTTTCGTATCCTTGTGCATTACTCCGTACGTAATGCTGCCGAGCACGGCCGCTTTAAGGGCGCTTTTGCCATGGGAGCCCATAATTATCAAATCAGCTTTTGATTTTGTTGCCTCGTTCACAATTTCTTCCACAGGATGCCCTGTCCTTATTGTCGCTTTGTATTGAATGCGATTCCGTTTGCATTCTCTTGCTATCTCGTCCGTGGAGGATTGCGCTGACTGCTTCAGATAATCTTCGACAGCCTCTTTTAAATGGGTGGGCGATGCGGAAGCAGAAACAGCCGTACCGACAACGAAGCGATTGTCGATGACACTCAGCAGCGTCAAAGATGCGCCTGTCTGCTTCGCTAGCTCGACCGCATATTTTGCCGCCTTCTGTGACGCTTTTGAACCGTCTATTGGTACAAGAATCTTTGAAATCATAGGTCCTCCCCTTTTCGTAATAATTCAAGAAGATATTCCTGTTTGAACGGATTAATTTCAAATATCTTCAGAGATGCCCATCCCACGCTTTTTGTTATATCATAGCCATCCCCTCTTTTCGCAATAAAGATATTTGATACAATACATCGATCATGCCTGGTCTCACAATTGTATGATGATCCGCTTATTGTTGCGGGTTTCCAGGAGACAGTTTGTTCACGGAATTGTACAGGTCCTGCAGATCGGCGATGATCGTGTCCAGGTCGAATTTGTGCCAATCCAGCATGGCGGAGTGGAGGTATGACCGGGCATCGCGCAGGGCCCTGGCTTTTTCAGTGCCTTCGGCAGGATGGTAAAGCTTCGCATCCGCATTGAGAAGGGCGCTGCTCTGCTTCAGCAAGAGCAATACCGCCTTTGCTTTTTCCGGCACATAGGGGAAGACCCCCATCCGCGAGTTATGACACCGCTCGCACACGGCCGCAATGGTGTCGGGCGTTAAAATACCGGTGACCATCGAGCCGTGGCACGTTACGCATTCGGGGCCCTTTCCCTCCGATTCAAGCCTTTTGTAATGCAGGCTTTGGGTGAATTTATAGAACTCGGCTCCGTGGCACTTGCCGCAGGTTGTCGGAATATTCTTGAAGTAAACCGAGCTTTGAGGATCGCTGGAAGCGAGGACCCCGGTATGGGCCTCTTGCTGCCCGTGAGCGCGGGGATCGCCTCCATGGCATTTGTCGCAGGTCACTCCGTGCTTCTGGTGGACCGATCCTTTCCAACTGTGTGACTTTGCGCCCACGAAACTGCTGCCCGGAAGTCCGGAATGGCAAGCAACGCAGGAATTCCCGGTTTTTTTATCGCCGGCGGCATAGGCCGGCGCGGCAACTATGAATGCGCCGCACAGGAGAAGGGCGCAAACGAGACCGCCATCAAGCTTTGTCATTGTTGCCTCTCTTTCTGTTGTACCGGCGCAACAACGCGTAGCTGAGACCCCAGGCCGCCGCCGTTGCGAAGATCGCATAGGTCGTCATTGCCTTCGGCGTGATATGGAGCACGTCTATGTAGCCGGCCACGACCATCATGCAGAGGAAAACAATCCCCCCGATGCCTAACGAGGTCATGAAGGGCCTGTGGAGCGGATTTTCCATATAGTGCTGCGGTTCCTTTGACCGGTCGAGGAAAGGGATCAATGCATACACAACGAAGGTGGATGCGGGAAAGATGACGCCGCCGATGGTCTCGGGCGTGATCTTCCCTCCCAGGATTGAAAAGGACAGGTAGCCGGGCACGAGCTTCAGGAAACCGTACACGACGAGGAAATACCAGTCAGGCCTCATCACGGGAGTTCCCGGCGACGGCGGGCCGTACGTTTCTATCGGGTTCAAGGGGATATACGTCGCCATGGTCACGACCACGAACAGTAAAAACAGGTAAAACGACAGGCTGATGACGCCCTGTTCCGGCCAGATCGGGATGCCGATGAGCCTCTTCCCGCCCTGCGCCTCCCTTCGGGCCTTGTTGGACCGGGGCTCCGTGTGCTTCTGCTTGACCAGGATGAGCATGTGCAGACCGATGAGACTGGCCAGTACGGCTGGAATCAGCATGACATGCATGAAGAAAAAACGGGGGACGGTCCCGTCCGAAGGGAAGTCGCCGGCAAAGAGAAGCCGGGACGTCCATTCCCCGACCCATGGCACCGACTTTGCCATATAATAGGCAATGGACGTGGCGGTCACCGAGAACTGACTGTAGGGCAGCAAATAGCCGGTGAACGCCGCGACCATGGCCGTGCCCCACAAGCTGAGCCCCACGAGCCAGTTGACCTCCCGCGGTTTCCGGTAGGACGCGGTAAAGTAGATCCTCAGGAGATGCGCGAGTATGGCGGCGATCATGATCATTGCCGACCAGTGATGGATGCGTCTGATGACCAGTCCCATGGGGAGGAGATCTATTCTCACCACGCTCGCATAGGCTGCCGGGACCATCGCCCCGAAGAGGGACACCATCGTGGTTGAAGGCTCATAGAGAAATCCGAGAAAGACGCCTGTTGCGACAAGGGTAATGAAGGAGAACAACGCCGTTTCTCCGAGCAGGAACGTGGGGTGGGTCGGGAATGTTTTGCTCAGGAACTTCTCCTTGAACTTTCTAAGCTCCAGCCGTTCATCGAACCATTTGAAGATCATGGCGTGTCCTCGCCTCCCTATACCTGCGGCCCGATCGGGCCGTTGAAATCGCTCGTAAAGGCAAGCGTTCCGTCCTGCATCACCTTCACTCCGATCTGCGCGAGCGGGATCGGCGCGGGCCCGCCCATGACCTTCGCCCCTTGGGCAGGATTGAAAATGCTGTTGTGGCAGTAGCATTCCGTGAACGACGCAGCGGGTGATTCCTTGTTTGCCATCCAGGAGACGGTGCAGCCGAGATGGGTGCAGATGGCGCTGTAGGCCACGAACCCCTGGTCCGTCAGTGCCATGTCGGTGGGAGGTTCGAATGCTTTCTCCTCCAGTTTGATCAACTGGACGAGGTTTGCGGGGTTCGATGACTTGCCCGTGGGATAGGCGAGCACGGCGTCGCCCGCCTTCATCGACGAAGCAGCGATGGCTGCCCCCGCATTGCCTCCCTGGGCATACACAAGCCCGTCACCCGGTTTAATGGTCGTTAAATAGCCTCCGCCCTTCTTTTCGGGAGCCAGCACTTTGAGCAGGGCGACAAGAGACCCGAAGGCGCCTGCGATAGACGCAACGAGCATCCCGAGGGTGAACCTCCTCCGGGTGATGCCATCCTTATTGCCCCCGTTCCCCGCGTTCCCGTCTACCATAGCAACTCCTCCTCGCGGTCCTCCGATACCTCCCTGAAGGGAATAAAATAACGTGCAAAGAGAAGGATCTCAATGCCTGCGATCAGGAACTCGGAGGCCAGCAGGGTGCCCCAAAGGTAGTCATTTCCCTCTCCGGACACCATGAAATAGGCGAACGCGCCGCCGGCGCCGAGAAGCAGGATTGACAGGACCAGGACCGCGATCATGGCGGCCTTCGGATAGGCAGGCCTCTTTTCCTGTATGATCTCAAAGCTCATATCATCCCCTCCGTTCCAGTACGACGTATACAAGATAGCCGATGCCGAACAGAACGAGCACCGCGCCGAATGCGACGAATCCTATTTGGAAGGCACCGAGGTCCTCGGGAAACTCGGGTATGAACGGCGGCTCCTTGCCGATCGTTTTCGCCTGGGCGAGCTTGATCCGTATGCCCGACAACGCGTTCACCGTTGAGGCGGTCACGTCCATCGGGTCGATCTGGTCGAACCCCGCCGTATCCTTATGGCAGCTTTCACAGACCCTGGGCACCTCGGGCATGGCGTTGCGGTGTGCATGGTGGCACGTAACGCAGGAGGGCCCGCCTTTATTCTCAAGATAGGCCCTGCCCATGATGCTCTTTGAGTACCGGTCTACGGATGCGCTGTGGCACCGACCGCACAGGCCGAACAGTTTCCCGCCTGATGGCTTGCCGATGAAGCCCCGGGATGGCGACATTGCCTGCGACATCCTGTCCGCAAACTCCTGCCCGGCAAGATCCCGGACGTTCCCCACATCAACGCTTGCATTTCCTCCGTGGCAGAGATCGCAGGTTATCCCATTCTGCTGATGGATCGAAGTGTTCCACTCCGCAACGGGCAGCGCAAGCGCGCCGCCAAGAAATTCGTGGCATGTTACGCAGGCCCCCGGCCTCTGCTCCGCGCGCGCGTCCGCCCCGCACAGGACAAATACCGCTGCCCAACAGAGTACAAATACACGACACACCTTATTCATGGTCTCAGCCTCGCATGCGGGACCAGTTCCCCGCGGGGGTTGCCCGCCGTTTCCTTACAGATCCCGCCCCGGCAGGATGGTGAACGGTTCATGCCCGTTTCCATCACACCTCTAAAGAGAGGATAGAATGGTAGTACTGCCAACACGACAGTCATGTCCCCTCCGGTTATTACCGCGTACGTGAAGAGGGGTTTTGTATTTTGTGAGCCGCTGCGCCCGATGTCCATGATTATAAACCAGACTGCAAAGGAAGTCACTCCGACAGTTTTCAACGGATGGATAGGGCAATGCTTTTAGTTTGAGGTCCCTGTCTGTTCTCTGAAGCAGAGTATGATTTTATATATCCAGTATACCAAAAGTTATTGACGATGGAGGGTCGGGCATCAATTTGACCGGCCTCCGGTTTGATCCGCGAGATAATGCGAATCGAATACTTTCTTCGCAGCATAATCCTCCGCAGTCGAGTTCGGCCGGTGAAGAAATGCATCATGCCTCCCTCGCTCATATCCGCGCTCTCCGGAGCCGCAGAGCATTCCCGATCACCGATACCGAACTGAAGCTCATAGCCGCAGCCGCAAAGATGGGACTCAGCAGGATGCCGAGGAACGGGTAGAGCACTCCCGCTGCAACGGGAATGCCCAGGGAGTTGTACACGAAGGCGAAGAACAGGTTCTGCTTGATGTTTTTCATCGTGGCCCGCGAGAGGAGCCGCGCCCGCAGGATCCCGCGAAGGTCGCCCTTCACGAGTGTGACGCCCGCGCTCTCCATGGCAACGTCCGTGCCGGTCCCCATGGCGATGCCCACTTGGGCCTGGGCCAGAGCGGGCGCGTCGTTGATCCCGTCGCCTGCCATTGCGACGAACCGGCCTTCGGCCTGGAGTTTTTTCACGACCTCGGCTTTCTGGTCCGGCAGCACTTCCGCGACCACGTCATCGATCCCCAGTTTCCTTGCGACCGTTTCAGCGGTGGTCTTGTTATCGCCCGTAAGCATCACGATGCGGATGCCGTCCGCATGAAGATACTTGACTGCTTCGAGCGTTGTTTCTTTTATCGGATCAGCCACTCCCAGAAGCCCGGCTGCTTTTCCGTCAATGGCAACGAACATCACGGTCTGGCCGTCCTTCCGCATCTCTTCGGCCTTTCCGGATAATCCGCCGGGGTCGATCCGCAGCTCGTCGAGAAGCGCGCGATTGCCGAGTGCGACTGCATGGCTGTCCACCCTGCCGGTGACCCCCTTTCCGGTCACTGGATTGGAAGGATCCCGCATTTTTCGGGCTAACGCCTTTTGCTTGTGCGCCTGCAACGATGGCTGCCGCAAGGGGATGTTCGCTCCCGCGCTCGATGCTTGAAGCATAAAGAAGCAGGGACTTCTCGTCGTATCCGTCATTCGAAACCACAAAATTCAATTTCGGCTTTCCCACAGTAAGCGTTCCGGTCTTATCCACCACAAGGGTGTCCACTTTTCTCATCAGTTCGATGGCTTCGGCGTTCTTGAACAGTACGCCGCCTGTGGCGCCCTTGCCCATGGCGACCATGATGGACACGGGCGTCGCGAGCCCCAGGGCGCAGGGGCATGCGATGATCAGCACCGCGACGGCGTTCACGAGAGCATAGACAAAGCGGGGCTCCGGCCCGAACCAGGCCCACACGATAAAGGTTATGACCGCGATCGAGACCACGATCTGCACGAAATACCCGGCGATGATGTCCGCCAGCTTCTGGATCGGCGCCCGGCTCCGCTGGGCCTCGGCCACCATATGCACGATCTGCGCGAGCAGCGTCTCGGAGCCGACCTTCTCGGCCCGCATGATCAACGATCCGGTCCCGTTTACCGTGGCGCCCACAACGCGGTCGCCCGCAGTGTTTTTCCACGGGGATCGGTTCGCCGGTGATCATGGATTCGTCCACGCTGCTGGTTCCCTCCACGACGGTGCCGTCCACGGGGACCTTTTCACCGGGCCGCACGCGCAGGAGATCTCCGGCATGCACCTGTTCGAGCGGGACATCCTCTTCCGTCCCGTCCTTCACGCGGCGCGCGGTCTTCGGCGCAAGCCCGAGCAGGGCCTTGATCGCGGCGCCCGTCTTGCTCCGTGCCCGCAGCTCGAGGACCTGGCCAAGAAGCACCAGGGTCGTGATAACGGCTGCAGCCTCGAAATAGGTCGCCACTTCTCCGTGAGCCCCGCGGAAAGCAGCGGGGAACATGCCCGGTATGAGCGCCGCAACGAGGCTGTAGACATACGAAATGGCCACGCCCAGGCCGATCAGGGTGAACATGTTGGGGTTCCAGGTAATGACCGACTTCCACCCGCGCACGAAAAACGGCCAGCCGCCCCACAGCACAACCGGGGTTGCCAGGATCAGTTCCAGCCACTTCAGCATCTCCCGGGAAATGAACTTCTCCGGCGAGATCGCCGGAATCAAGCTACCCATGGTTATGTAGACCAGCGGAATGGATAGAACAACGCTGATCTTGAACCGGCGGGTCATGTCGATGAGTTCGGGGTTCTCTTGCTCCCCGGCGGTGATCGTTTTCGGTTCGAGCGCCATGCCGCAGATCGGGCACGTTCCCGCCGCGTCGCGCACGATCTCCGGATGCATCGGACAGGTCCATTCGGTTTTGGATGAAGTAACAGTCGGCTCGACCGGCTCCAGGGCCATGCCGCACTTGGGACAGGAGCCGGGGCCGGCTTGCCTGATATCAGGGTGCATGGGGCAAGTGAATTTCCCGCCGGGTTTCGGCTCGATGGTTTTGAGGGAACGTCCGCCCTTTACCGTGAGGTAAGATTCCGGGTCTTTGGCAAAATCCTCTTTGCAGGATGAAGAGCAGAAGTGATAGGTCGTACCTTTATAGAGAGAGACGGCTGCAGCATCAGAAGCTTCTATAGTCATTCCGCATACAGGATCTTTGACCTTCATCGCCTCCTCCAATCGTCGCTAAAGCGACACCGTTCGTCATGGTTGTGGCGTGCCCAAGTTTTTTTATCTGGCATAAGCTGGGCTCTTTGCCTGCACCGGTCAGGCCGGGTATCTAAAATTTAAATATTCTCTCTTTCACCGTCTTCCCTTCCCGACGCATATCAGCGGAACGCGGGCCTTCCGTGTCTTCTGCCGGTTTTCCGGCCAGGTCAAATATCGCCAACGCTACTCCTCGACCCTGTACCCGAGCCGCTCGATACTGTCCTTTGATATCTTCGAAAGTTTTTCCTCATCGATCTCGGTCTCGTCGAACCTGACGGCGATGCTCCCCTGTTCCACATCGATGGATTTCACGCCGTCCATGCCGCCGATGAACCGCCTGAGCGCAAGGGAACACTCCGCGCAAAGATTTTTATCCACCTTAAACAGCGCTACTTTCATGCTCCGCCACCTCCTTCAGGGTGCCATCGTGTCCACAGCCTCGACCGTCCCTGGCATTGTTTTTATTGTTGCCGGATCGAACATCCTGTTATACCGCGTTCCCCTGCCCCAGCCGCCGCTTTCGCGCAGCCTTTCCAGGGTCCTGCAAAAGCAATTGAAACGGTTATTAACAATAATACCGCAATCATCACGGTGATAATGCTTTTTCTTCTCATTGTTGCCTTCTTTGAGCCGGGATTATGTCTTCAGGATGCCGGTAGCGGTCCCCTTTTGGGTAAAGTAAAGCTGAAGGTGCTGCCTTTCTCAGGCGTGCTCACTGCCCCTATCCTTCCGCCATGCGCCTCGATGATCGTTTTGACAATGAACAATCCGAGCCCGGATCCTTTTGTGTCCCGGCTTATACGATAGAATGCGTCAAATATATAGGGCAATTTATCTGCCGGAATGCCTCTGCCTGTGTCCGCAATGGAAACAAGGAGCGCGCCGTCCCTCTCCGAAAGAGTAACGCGTATGGTTCCGCCTTTGTCCGTATAGGCTATCGCATTATCGAGAAGGTTCGAGATGACCCGGTCCATCATGGCCGGATCAGCAAGGATCGAGGGCGGAATTTCCCCAGCGACCCCAAAGAGGACGGTTAATCCCTTTTTGTCCGCCTCTATCTTTGCGGCTTCGACGTTTCTGCGCAGGTTCTTTTCAATATCGAACGGGCGGGGGACCGGTATATATGCCTTTGCCTCAATACGCGAGAATTCGAGAAAATCCGCCAACAAGTCCGATACTCTATAAAGCTCGCTCCGTATTATTTCAAGATAGCTTTGCTGTTTCTCCGTGAGCGTGCCTGCCTTGCCCGAAAGCCGGCGTGCTAAAAACCCTCCCGCGGCCGTAATGGGGTTTTTCATATCGTGGGCGAACATGGAAAGGATATTCTTTCGCTCCCGTTCGAGCTGTTTGGAATCAGTGATGTCCCGGAAAAGTTCAACAGCGCCTGAAAGGTTCCCGTTATCGTCAAGAAGCGGAAAGGTCGTAACGGAGAGAGCGGCAAGCTCGCCGCCCTTCCTTCTTATCGTGGTCTCTACTGCGACTACCTGCTCATGCCGCGAGAGAGCATGCTTAAAGAGAGGGCATGCGTCTCTCTCAAGAGCGCCATGGAGGATCTCAACGTGCGGTTTGCCGATCACTTCATCCCTGTGGTAACCGGTGATCATCTCCCCGGCTGAATTAAAATCGACGATGATGCCGTCCTTATCCACGATGGAAAAACCCACGGGGAGGTTTTGTATGACGACGTCGTATAGTTGTTGTTTGTCCATGCCGTATTGTTTATCCGATTCAATCATCTCATCCAAGGCTTTCAATTCCGTTTTTCCGGCCTCGACTTCAGCGACGGACAGGACGTGTTCCGGCGCTTTTCTCCTTGAACCGCGCGAGAGCGCTCACGCCTTTGTCCGAGATCGGCTGGCCTTGCTTGAGCGCGGCAAGCTTTTCATTCCTGAGTTCACTGCTTACAATCGGCCGTTATCTTTTTTCACTTCTATACAGAGAAATCCTGCCCCGCTCACATTGCCCTCCACAGGCTCTTCAATCCTGCGGATACCGCCGGGCTTCTGCAGCAAGGTGCTCCTGATCCTCGATATTTTCAGCCCTGCCGCTTGCAGCATATTTTCCATGTCCTTCAGAACAAAGAATCTGGCGTTCCTGTAAAAGGGATGGCCGGCCCTTTTCTTTTCCTCATAGAAGGCGCCCCACGGGGAGTCCTTGGGGACAAATCCTAGAATGATGCGTCCATCCTTTCTCACGACCCTTTTCGCCTCTCGTAATACATCGAGGGGGTTTTCGACAAAGCACAGTGTCACGATGAGAAGAATGCAGCCGAAGGTTTCATCCCCGAGCGGAAGATTCTCTCCATAACCATGTACGGTTTTCACCCCTCTTGTTTCCGCCATCCTGAGCGCATTCAGGGATGGGTCGATTCCCGTTACGCCGGGAAAGTGCATGGCGAATCTCCCTGTTCCGACGCCGATCTCAAGGATGGGTTCAGGAGAATCTTCGACCAATGGTTTCAGGCATTTCAACTCGCTCTCAAAGAGGGGGCGCCCCTCCTCTGAGTCATACCAGGCATCGTATTTGTCTGTTAACATATCAAAAATATTATTCATGCGATAAAATCTGCCGTCATCACTTGCCCCAGTTTGATACGTGGAAATGATATATCAAAAAAATATTCGAAAATCCTTCCAGGTCGGCGAGTCCTTCACGATACTCTGGGAATATTTTCATAGTTCCCTCAATGTCCCCGGCACAGGCCGACTGTATTGGAGTATCGCGGGGTTCTTTGAATGGCGAGTGAATAGCGCCTATGGGCTTATATACAATTGCTGGTCTCATTTTTGAGTCGTCTATTCAGAATATTTCATTCAGGTCACTTTAATTTTCATCCGAAAATATCATCGCAATGCATAAGCCACCATTGCCTATGTTCAAAGATAACGTTTCGCTCTCCTTCCGAAAAGTCCTGTCCTGCCGCGTCCGTCCCGGACCAAAATGGTCATAGGCATCTTTCGAGCTTGCTTTCAGGGAAGCGCCGCTGCATCTACGCGGTTTCGTCCGGATTCTTTCGCCTTATAAAGAGCACTGTCAACACGGCGGAGTATTCCGTCAATTGTGCCTTTCGCCTTTAATTCGGCCATGCCGATCGAAATCGTCACATGGATTACCTTTCCATCGGCCAACGTTATTCCCGTTTGCTCGACTTTTTTCCGTAATCGCTCCAAGATTTTTTTCGCAGACGAAAGCGCGGTATTTGGGAGACAGAAAATAAGCTCCTCGCCTCCGAACCTGCACAACGTAACGTACCCTCTCAGTTGTTTGAGAAACAAGTCCGCCAAGCCTTCCAGAACAGCGTCGCCCTCGGCGTGGCCATGGGCATCGTTGACGTTCTTAAAACGATCAATATCCGCCATTGCAACGGTCAGCGCCGTTTATTTCTTTGCAACAGGCTGAGTTCGTACTCCAATATTTTAAAGGCCCGCCTGTTCAGGAGCTTTGTAAGGGGATCGAATTGATATTGAGCAAAGTTTATCTCCGTAATGAGCTCTGCAAGTTTGTCCGTAAAAAAATTGTACGTTTTCAGGAAACGCTCGTAATCATCGGAAGTGAGCGGGGCGTCATTCCGGGCTTTTCTCAACAAATCCCTCATGGCAGCGTGCAAATCCTCGTGAATCTTCCCAAGCTCGATAAACTCTTTATTCTCTTCTATCTCCGGAGCCGCCTGGGAATAATACCACTGTCCGAACGTGCAGGTCCGATGGGTATCATCTTCCTCATAATCTTGAGAGAAAGACCGCGTTATGAGCGCCTTGTGAAACTGGCCGATTCTTCTAAAGTGGCTGTACAATATTCGTTGAAGATTTACAGCCAGTAAGTCAAACTGTTCGGAATTGAATTTTTCGAGCAACTGAGCGAGCATTGCATTACTCCGCGCTCCGGAAAGCAGTCCGGTTTTATCTCTCTCATCTACGCGACCTTCTCCGTAATGTAGTTAATAATATCCGTAAGGGTGACAATGCCCGACAGCCTGCCGTTGTCAACGACGGGGAGCTGTTTTACCTTCCTGAGGATCATGAGCGAGCCTGCTTTCACAACCGGCGTGTCGTTCTCTATGGTGATTGGCGGCGTGCCCATGAGATCCTGCACCTTCTTGTCATACAGCTTATGAGCGCGCTCTTCGATATATTCGAAGCTCGCAATGTTGTTCTCGTCTTCTATGATGTCTGAATAGCCCGGAAGTATGGCCTTGAAGACGTCCGCTTTGGTGATGACGCCCGCAACCTTCCCGTCATTCATTACCACGAGGCCGTTCACGTGACGTTTTTTGAGGATCTCGGCGCACTCCTTCAAGGTTTGGTCGGGCCCGATGGTATGGACCTGCTTTGTCATGACTTCGGATATTTTCATGAATGTACCTCCTTCAGAAAAAGATTTTCAGTCACAGAGTTCATACCCTGCTCTTGCGAAAGCGCGGGCACAAGCAGAGGTCACGGAGAAAATCATGAACGAATGGCACCTTCACTTCCCATTCTACTAATACAAACGCAGTAAATATTGTTACACTTTAACCATACTTTATGTTATTCTGGGGGCATGAAAACATCCCCTGCAAGCCCAATAAAGGTGTCCAAAGAGCAATTGCTGGCCCTCGCAGAGAAGGTGCCAGGAGCTTGGATCGGCATAAAGATAGCTACCCTCCTCTTGGTAATGGAGGGTCAACGACCGGGGTGGATCTCAGAAGTCCTAGGCCAGACCCGGATGAACGTAAACCGCTGGACGCGGGCGGTAAACAAGGACGGAGTAGAAGCCCTTGTCCCGAAAAAGCAGTCAGGCCGTCCAGTTCGGATGACTCCTAAGATCGTAGCTCAGCTAGAGCTTCAACTGGAGGAATCGCCCCAGAAGTTCGGCTTAAATCGTATTCGATGGGATGGCCCCACTTTGGCAACTCATTTACAGCGCCAGTTCGGGATAAAGCTGAAAGTCCGTCAGGCCCAATACTGGATGCATCAACTTGGGTATCGGTTAAAGCGAGCCAATCACGTTTATCTCCAGGCAAAGGCAGAAGACGCGAAGAAGTTTGCCAGGAGCCTAAAAAAAACTCAAAACGCTGGGTCCTAAAGAAACTGTGGTTTTTCAGGACGAATGCGGTTTTACTCTGCACCCTCGGCTTGGCCGCGGCTGGGCGCTCATCGGGAAACGGTTGAAAGTGCCGACAACCAGCCAGCATCAGAAACGTTTGAATGTTTCCGGCTGGGTGGCTCCTCTTCTGGCTCGTGCCGGCGTCATCCAAACGGAACGTGGCAACCGAGAAGGTTTTCTCAAAGTGCTGCGGCACCTTTATAGCCAGCTTCGTGGCTACACTATCTGGCTGTATGTTGACCGAGCTCGTTGGCATAGGGGTGACCCAATCCGGGAGTTTCTCAGAAAGCATAAACGACTCCGGATTGTGTACTTACCACCATATCAGCCTGCCTTGAATATGCAGGAACGCATATGGCGCCAGATTCGCTATGAATCAACTACCAACCGGTGGTTCGATAACCTTGACGCAATCTGGGCAACGGTCCAAAGGACGCTTGACTCGTGGTCAAAGCACAAAGTCAGGCGACTTTGTAACATTACTTAGTGCGTTTGTATTAGTGGTACAGTTTGAAAAATAAAATTGTTGCTTCATAGCAGACGAAAAAGGATGACCTCCTAGGCATAAACACAGAAACCGCCTCTTGTCATACGGTAGCCTGCCTGCACGACGTTGATTCCATAAGCTCTCCCAGATTTTTCACGTTGGTTTTCCTCACCTCAACGCCGGCATCGGTAAAAACGTATTCCGGGCCTTTGCCCTCGAAAGTCTCTCTCGTGTACAGGACGTCCACTTTCATGGTTACGAGAAATTCCGCAAGCCTGATACCCCTGCTCTTCTCGAGGTTCACATGAGGATTTTCCAGCATCTCCGGAGGCGACGTCATACCGTCCACCCTTCTGTCCCACAATGCAATAAAAGGAGCCTTGCCGAAATGCTCTGAGATCTCTCCTCCTTTTTGAGCCAGGGGTACCGCAAATCTCTGATGATCCTTCTTCTCCGGCCTGTAATGGATAATGACGTTTTCTACGAAGGGGATCCGCCGTTTTATTTCCGCTTCGATATCATCAGCGATTGCGTGGGCGTCCTTGAACGTTTTCGAAGCAATTCCCAAAACCATGTCGACAAATATGAACCTTCCCGAGTTTCTCGCATGTAACGAACCTGTCTCTTTCACCTGCGGGAACCTCGACAAGACATCCTTTATCTTCAGCAGGGTCGCCTTGTCAACTGACGCATCCAGGAGGCTCTTCAGGGAGTCTTTCAATATCCCATAGCTTGCTTTAAGCACCAAGAGCAGTATCACAAAAGCGGAAATCCTGTCCATGACGGGATAGGAAAGCCGGGCACCGGCTATGCCTGCCGCCACGACGGCAAGGGGGGCCATATCCGCCCTCCAGTGTGCGGCATCGGCCATGAGTGAGGGAAAATTTATTGCCTTTGCTTTTTTTGCCTCGTATCGTGAAAACAGGATAATGGGAAATGCCATCAATAAAAGGATGATGAGAGTAATGTCAAGGTTTCTCATCCCGTGAGGAGAAGGTTGGTAGATCACTTTCGCTATCTCATAGGCGGAAAGGAATATCATGCCGGCTAAAAGCACCGCCACAACGTTTTCAACCTTATAGAGTCCCCAGGGGAACTGCTCTGATTTCTTTTCGGAAAGATATAAGCCTCCCACGACGAAGAGGCTCCCGATTACATCGGTAAGGGAATGCACGGTCTCCGCCAGAAGAGCGGAACTGCCGGTTATAAGATACAGGGAAAACTTTATTGCGGCAAAAAATACATTGAGCGCAGTAGATCCGACAGCTAACTTTTTGCCTTCGACAGAAATTACACTTCCCTTTTTGGCATCGTCGCGTTTCACAGCGGCTCCCTTGCAACGTCCATTCAGAGCAGCCTCAAAATTCTGCGTGACCGTATTTATTGCGACAAATCCCGCTCAACGGCTTCAGGCCCTGTCTTGATTAGCCCTTCCGCTTCCGAGCGTCCTCCGTAATCTGTGCAAGAGCATCCTGCATGAGACTGCAGGCATGAGCGAGATTCTCATTGGCCATCCTGTAGTACACGTTCGTACCCTTTCTTCTTGTTTTAAGAATACCTCTCATGCGCATTACCGCGAGATGTTGAGACGTATTCGCTTTTGCGACTCCGAGCTCTCTCGTGATATCGCTGGCAGTCAGTTCCCCTGCTTTAAGGAGGTCGAGTATCTCAAGCCTTTTAAAATTGGAAAAGGTCTTACAAACCTCGGCTTGAAATTCCAATATATCTTTTTTCATGAATAAATGTTTGCTCTCTTTCTCGATAGAAGCCCCGGCTAGCCGGGCGTCTCTGCGGCGCATGACCGAACATTAAACTTTCCGAGAAATTGCGAGAGATGACTTTGTAAAACAGGCACCCTCGGGCAGCTTGCAGGTTCCCGCTTCCTTCTGCCCCACAGGGATTACCGGCTGTTTCAGGGCGGTTATCCCGCTCTTTGCGTCTGCAAAGAGACGGGAGAGCTCTTCCGGAAGGTTCTTTATTTCTTCGGCATGCCGGGCTTCGAACGCAGCCAGGTTTTCTCGTGCCGCTGCGAGCGCATTGACGAAGGAATTGCAGGAACGGCAAAACGGATCCGACTGCTGATTCTTGAGCACACCAAAAAGGATGCAAAACCGCGAGCCCGCCCCATGATTTCCATGGTCTTATCCTCCTGTCGGCTTCATACGTGCGGAAAATCTAGTGCGCGCACCCCCCGTCGTTGCTGTGGCCGCCGCAGCAACCCTGGAGTGTCAACACGGGGAGGGCCTGCGACGAGAACATCGCCATATTGTCCCGTATCGTGGCCGCCTGCGAACGGTACACGCTGATCCCCATCTGGTTCAGCCTGGTGAGCGCGCCCGCACCTATGCCGCCAACAACAATCGCATCTACTTTTTGATTATCAAGCGCCTTCATCGGGTTGCATGCTCCATGTGAGTGGTGCTGGTCCCGATTATTGACGGTTGCAACATTGTTCGTATCAGTATCAATAACCACAAACAGGGGAGCCGAGCCGAAATGGTTGTACACTGAGCTTTCCAGCCCTTCATCTTTATGCACCGGGAAACATACTTTCATGGTTTTTCCTCCTCTTTTTGTTGATCAACTTCGATCGTAAGCGCCTTGCCTTTCACCAGGCACTCAGCGACCTTCCTGCGCGCCTCACTGAGTATCCTGCCGAATGTCGGCCGCGAAATCATCATTTTGTCAGCGGAGTCCTCGTGATACAACCCCTCGTAATCCGCAAGCCGTATTGCCTCAAATTCATCGAGACTGATGGATACCTCTTCAAGTTCCACGAGGGGGACGCCCCGTGGCTTAAAATAAATCGCATTTGGTCTTGATCTGATGCATCTGCTCTTCTTGGGTCTCCCCATACATCATTATTAGCATATGTTCATAATACTGTCAAGTCGTTCTTCTGGCTTACGGTACAGCGCGTCCCTTTTTAAAACTACTTTTTAACGGGTAAAACACAACACCCGTCATCGTGGTCCCCAAAGATGGCATCGCCTGTCCCGCTTGTTCTCCGACGTAACGAACAGAAACGTGCTTTTTCCATCTTCACACCCAAAGGCGAGGTTCATGACCGGGACTGCCTGTAATTGTAATACGTATATCCCGCGTCCGTGAGAAACGAACAGGTTCAGCGCCGGGGAAATTGCCGCCCGTCATTCAAGGAGGACCGCTCATGAGTCATGGCGATGCTCACGATTTGGGGGCCGACAATTTCCGTGCCGCCAGGACTTCTTTTAACGAATACACAAAGGCCGGGATTGCTACCATGATCATGAAAAGCGCCATGAACGCGTAGTCGGAGGCGAGCGGCAGATAGCGGGCCAGGCCCGTCACGGCGACAACTCCTGCGGCTCCGAACAGTATTCCTCCGAAGAACAGCGTCCGCCCGCCGGTCTGTGAGCCGATCCGCTTTATTTCTTCTTCGGTAAGCGCATGGATCCATCGCAAGGAGGCGCCGAACACGCCGCCGACGATCACGAGCATGATCATGGTCCCCAGTCCGAAAACCAGCCCCGGGAGAAACCCCGCCCAGGGGCTTTTCATTGCAGGGGCGGCAACGGTGTTCACAAAAAGCGAAAATCCGCCGAAACCGAACCCGGCAATAAACCCGTGGATGATGGTCCATTGTACCGGGGGCGTGGCCGCGCGTGCGGACGGCTCTTCATGCAGCTTCGTAAAGATCTGGTCCGTTTGTTCCATTTTACAGGCCTCTCCGTGACAGTGGCCGAAGAGGTGGATGTGGACGTATCGGTTCTTGCGCAGGACAATTGCGCCCGCAGCGGACATGGCGAGGCCGACGATAAGGTACACAATGCCGTTGACGGCGGGGTTGAGCAGGAAGGGAGCCAGGGCCAGGTAGGCGAGCTCTGAAATAAGTGCACGCTGGAGCGTGAAGGCGGCGGAAAAATACAGCCCCGCTTTCATTCCCTCCTTGCCGCTCGCGCCGGCGATAGCGTAACTGAACGTAATGGGCCATGTGTGCTCGTCCGGCAGTATCCCGTGCAGCAGTCCAAAGAGGAACGAATAGAGCAACGCAATAAACGGCGCCATGTGAAAACCTTTCTTGAACAAAGAGACTGGAGCTATTATACCGCATGTAACCGAGGGCTTCAAGAAGAGCAGTCCCGCCCCGGCTCAGGACCATCGTGGGCGCTGCCTTAATTGTCCGGAGTTTTTGGACCTCGCGATCAAATCATTAAGCTACGTGGATGATCATCCCGATCCTCTTTCGGGTCGTGGTCCGGTTAAGGCCTCATCGATTGATGCAAGCATATTGATTGCTAAAATCCCAAACGCTTCCGTCAACGTGGGGTGCGGATGGATGGCCTGGGCAACATCCTGGAGGGTTAATTTCCCGGATACAATCAAAGCAGCTTCTCCGATAATCGAGGCGGCACCCCGGGTGAAGATATGAACGCCGATAATCTGCCGGGTTTTCTTATCCACAACAAATTTCAGCACGCCGAAGGGATTCCCGGATATTTGAGCCGCGGCATCGATTTCGTAGTTATAGCTTCCCGTAATGATTTCATGTCCATGATTTATGGCTTCAGCTTGTGTATATCCGACGGATGCCACCTCAGGTTCCGAAAACAAGACCCAGGAGTTTTTTGAAAAATCCGCCTTTTGGACATTGCCCTTCAGGATGTTTGCGGCTGCGATATGACCCTCGTAGGTGGCAGTATGCGCAAATTTCGGACCTGGGATAACGTCCCCCGTAGCATAGATTCCTTTCACGTGCGTTTCAAGATATTCATTTACAGCAATGCCTCTTTGAGAAAACTGTATGCCGGTCGCTTCCAGATTTAGATCTCCCACGTTGGGCAATCTACCGGCTGCAACCATTACCTGTTGGGATTGAATGGTTTTTCTATCACCCTGTGCATCCGTGAAAGACGTGTAAAAATCCCTGTCCGACCGCTCTATTTCCCGCACCTTTGAGGAAGCGTAAACACCAATATTTGACTCATAAAGCTTTTGCGTGAGACGATCCACGAACTCCGGTTCGACAATTCCGTGCAGGATGGTGTCCAGCATTTCGATAATGGTGCATTTGACGTTTAATTTTGACAGCATTTGCGCCAACTCAACACCGATCGGACCGCCGCCGATGATCACCAGCGATTCGGGAAGGGCATCCCGTTCGAAAAGCATTTCACTGGTGAGTACCTTCTGCGCGGCATTTCCCCCGAACGGCGGAATTGACGGCACCGAACCGGTGGAAATGATCGCCTGTTCGAATGTGCAGGAGTTCTTCTTCCCGCCGCTTTCTTCAATTTCAACCCGGCGGTTTGAAGCAAAGCGCGCACTCCCGGCAACGAACGTCAAACCGGGAATTCGTTTGACTCTCTGCAGGGCGGCGTCCGACCTTGAGGACAAGATCCGGTCCATGGTCGCCCGAATGTTCCTCCAGACAACGCTCCTGTCTTCTGAAGCTGCTTGTCTGCCGAAAGCAGCGCGACTGGTAGAATCATATTCATCTGCTGCATGTTTGATGATCTTCGATGGAATACAGCCAACAAACAGGCAAGCCCCGCCCAATTTGCCTGACTTCTCGACCAATAACACTTTCTTGCCTCTGGAAGCCAGCTGCATGGCGGCAGGCGTCCCACCCGGGCCACCCCCAATAACCAGGACGTCGTAATTATCGTTCATCATAATGCCTCCCTGATTTTTTAGCGCTGTGAATTACAACACGTTAAGCTGAGCTGACGCTGGATGCCATTCCTAGCCTCCCGTTCCCGCCACGGTCTCCACCGGTGTGGGATTGTACATCCTGTTATACTGCGACCCCATGCCCCAGCCGCCGCTTCCCCGCCGGCCCTTCCAGGGTCCTGCGAATGCAGGCGAAACGGTCAGTAATGTAAAACAAATCCGGGAGGGTAAAATAATCGAAAATGACAGAATCATCATAAAGCCGTCATCCTCTGATTCCGCATATGAAACTGGAAACAAGGCAAAATTCAGGGTTTTTATTTTTCCGCCCCGCCCTTCCTGGATACTTGTCCTCACCCCTTACGTCAGTACCATGATTAGCAGCCTAAAAATAATACCGCGCCCTTAGCTCCGCGCGATAATCGTATGGTTTCTCTCCGAACTCGGTTAATGTGCCTCCTGCCAGGACAATGGCTTTAAGTCGGAGTTCCAGGTTCGTAATCCCTGTATACATGATTTCAGGCGAGAGCGAATAACTTCTATCCTCCACGTTGATCATCCATGTTAATGCCGGCGTCCAATAGAGAATATCGAAAGGGTCCTTCTGGCTCGCTCTCAGGTACAGATACTCCCGCCCGATATTCGGCATGCCATAGCTTTTCGCGGACGCAGTAGCCGCATACTGAAGCAGCGTATCGTTTCCCGTAGACCGATAGGTATCATAAGCGCCGTGCACGAAGGTGAAATAGTCCTTCATCTCCTGCTCCGTAAAGCCCGTCCCGTTCCGGTAGTATTCGAGGATGTACGTCATGTCCTTTTCGGTAAGATACCGGAGGCCGAGGAGCCAGCTTGTTGCGTCGTAGACGGCCTGATGAGAGCTGCCGTCGCCGCCGATGAAGCTCTGCATGATATCATTAATGCGGGCGAGTTCTCCGTGGACTTCAAGGTTCGTCGTAATGTTCCTGGAGAAGTCCATGCCCATACGCGAAGGTTTACTACCACCTGAGAGGAACAGGAAGTCTATGTCCGTATCATAGAGAAGAAAATAGACCTTTCCGGCCGTGTTCAGATGGTTCGCTTTTCCATAATCGTCGTTCACGCGCCCCGAGACCGGGACGAGCACCGGCGTTATAGAAAACGTCTTGAGCGGGCCGCTGAAGCTTTTGATGTAATCAGCCGAAGCCACGACGTAACCTTCGAGGTTCAGGTCCGGCTCATCGGGGTTTTTCGGCCGGTCCACGAATGCCACGGGGTTCCAGGCATAGCCCTTGCCCCATTTGAGCGTTTTTTTGCCCGCGTCGATCGTAAGGGACGGTGCGGGCTTGACGGATAAAAAAGCTTCGTACACCGTCGTCGTGGAGGTCGCGCCAAGATAGGAGTCCTGATACGCGGTATTTGTTCTCGAGAAAAACTTTGTGATTCCCTTTTCAATACCGCCTTCAAGCTGAAGAGCTGCGTTATATTCCGGCAGGGTATGGCCTTCGTCCAGGCTGTAGAATCGCAGCTGGTACAAGGCCGCGTCCCGATCTAGCCCGTACAGCACAGGCCGGAGCTCCGCGTACCCGCCGATATGGTACGGTTTTTTTTCTACCTCCGACAAATCGAAGGCGTATTCGTCCGCACCAAACGCCAGGGCCGGGAAACAGCGCATGCAAAAAAAAAGGTAGAGTGCAAAGCAGGCCCAATAGGCTTTCATCGTTCCCTGCCCCATGGCGTAAATCATGCGCCTCATCCTTACCGCAACGACTCCAGGTTCGGCATGAACGTGAGCGTGAAGACCTCGTCCTTGAAGCCCCGCGCCTTGATCTTTGCCAATATCATGATCGATTTATAGTTCTTATAGAGCGGGCTGTCGGTCTCGATGACCGCGGGCCGCACGATGCCTTCACCAAAATCCTTAACGTCCTTGAAGTAAAGCGTCTTGATCAGCATGCCGGTTTCCGTGAGGCACTCAATCTTCGTCGGGAGCTTTCGCTCCTTCTCGGCCCAAAGCCGTATCCGGTCGTAGGCCACGGTCTTCGTCTTCGCCTTGAGGTGAAGGAGGTATTCGTTCCCCTGCTCCTCCACCTTCTCGACAGTGTACTCCGCCGCGTAATCGAGCTGCAGGATGTCGGCGTTGTTGAATACCCCGCCCACCACGGACTGAAGGCTCGTGATCCGGATGGGCTTGCCAACGTTCGGGATGTAGAGCCACATGTTGTCCCCGAGCCGGAGCGTGCTTCTGCCTTTTTCGCTGGCCGGCGCGATGAAAAGCCCCGCGACCTTATCGATACCTTTCTTGACGGTAAAAAGCGTGTATTCCTTCTTCCTGCCGTCGGGCTCGATGTTGATGAGCTTCCGGTAAGACTCGTAGGATGTCGGGTTCAGGTTCCGGTCGATCTGTTTCAGAAGCGCCGTTCCGTCCACGGCGTATGCGGGGACAGTGAAGAGCGCCGTTATGATGACTATCAGTATTTTCAGCATGGCAATTCTCCTACACATGTCTCAGCGCCTCGATAGGCTCCATCCGCGACGCCTTGAACGCGGGCTGGAGGCTGGCGATCACCGAGACGATTATTACCGTCAGCGAGATAATCAAAAGATCGGCCGGTTTTATGGTTGCCTGCAGGACCAGGCCCTGCTGCATTCCAAAGTTGAAGGTGACCCTGGACATGTTGAGGATAATGATCAATGCTATCCCGACAATATTGCCGATGATCGCGCCCACAACGCCGAGACAGAACCCCTCGATCACGAACATGTTGAGGATTTTCCCCGGCAGGGTCCCGATGGCCGCGATGGTGCCGATCTCGCGTATCCGCTCATAGACGGCCATGATCATCACGTTCATGATGCTGATCAAAACGATGGCGATAAGCATGAGCTTCACGAAAAATGTCATGACGTCGATCATGCGGGCTACGTTGTAAAAGGGGGTGAGCTGCTCCCAGGTATGGACTTCGAAGATAGGCTTGCCGTCTTTGTTCAACTCCTGCGCGAGCCTGGCCTGCAGCGCCGCCGCGAAGCTATGCAGCGCGTCGAACTTTTTCAGCCTGATCGCAAACTCGCTCACCTCCGGTTCTTCCATCCTCAGGACCTCCACGGCATCGTCGAAGTGAATATAACCGTCCCGGCCACCGGGACCCGAAACGCTCTGGAGGATGCCGCCGACCTTGAACTGCTTGCCGTTCACGGAGCCGTCCTTGTTCGTGGCCACGATGACCACCATGTCGCCGACTTTCACTTTCATGCCCTTTGCCAGGAGTTCGGGAATAAGGATCTCGCCCCGTTTTATTTCTTTTTCGCCTTCGATGACCCGCGACATAAGCAGCGGCACGGTGGCGACCTCCTTTTCGGGGATGACGCCGTTCAGCCTGATATTTGTGGTCTCCGCGAAGTTGCTGAACATGCCGCCGAATTTGATGCGCGGCGACCAGGCCGCGATCTCGGGCAGGTCATTCAGGACCGCCTCGACCCGCTTTACGGCGCCCGCCTTCATGTTCAGGTTCAAAGGCAGGTTGTCGATGGATGCGACGTAGCCCTTGCGGTGCACCTGCACGTGGCCGAGCATGGAATCGGTTATCAGTCCGATCATCATGTTCTTGAAAGAGCCTGACACGGACATGAACACGAGTACGAAAACCACGCCGATGGTGATGAGCGAGGCGGTGAGCAGCGTTCGCCGCTTGTATCGAAGGAGGTTCCTGACCGCTATCTTGAAGAGATTACCCATTGTTCTTCCCTCCCCTCACCTGCCTGCCCTTCAGTTCGCCGTCCTCGAGGGTATAGATGATCTCGGCCTCACCCACGATCTTCTGGTCATGGGTCGAGAAGATAAACGTCGTCCTGAACTCGTCCCGCATCTTCTTCATCAGATCGATAACCATATAGGCCGTTGTGTGATCGAGGTTCGCCGTGGGCTCGTCGGCCAGCACAAGCTTCGGGTTCGTGACCAGGGCCCGGGCCACGGCAACCCGTTGTTTCTGTCCGCCTGATATCTGGTCGGGATACTTGTCTTTCTGCTCGCTCATGCCTACCGCCTGCAGGAGAGCGGTAACACGTTTTTCCCTTTCTTCAGCAGGCGTGCTCTGGACCATCAGCAGCGGGTACTCGATGTTCTCAGACACCGTGAGCACCGGAATAAGATTGAAGTCCTGAAAGATAAAGCCGATATTGTTTCCCCTGAACGCAGCGCTCTGTTTCCGGTCAAGGGCCATCGTGTCCGTATTGGCGACGGAGAGCTTGCCGCCTGTGGGCCTGTCGAGGCAGCCAATCAGGTTCAGAAGCGTAGTTTTGCCGCTCCCCGAAGGTCCGACGAAGGAAACAAAGGAAGCGGGCTCGATCTCGAAGCTGAGCCCTTTCAATGCCGATACCGTTACGTCCCCCATCCGGTAGTCTTTTCGAATATTTTCCGCCATTATGAGACCCATGTTGTTTCTCCTTATAAAAATCAAAACAACAGCCCTGCCCCGGCTCACAGCAGGGCTGCCTGACTCGCAATTACCTTCTCCATCCCGCCCATGCGGGGAGCCCCGCGCTGTCTCGCAACACGAGCGTGCTGTCGCCCTTTTTGACCTCGGCCGCAATAATAGCGGGCTTGCCTGCGAAGGTCACCCGAGAACCCTTCACCTCGATCTTGTCGCCCTTTTGTATCTTCGTGTCCAGTCGTTCGATATACCATTCCGGGCCAAGTTGGACGGAGATCGTCTCCTTGTCCGTCTTTACCATCAGATGTATTCCTGAGTACATACCCTTCATGGGCGTGCTCTTATCCACCGCTTCGACGACACCCGAAACATTCTCCACCGTCGCGGGGTTGTACATCCTGTTATACTGCGACCCCATGCCCCAGCCGCCGCTTCCTCGCCAGCCTTTCCAGGGGCCTGCAAAAGCTATTGACGCCGTTACGAGCACTGCCACTGCTACCACCAGACTTATAATGCCCTTTCTTCTCATTGTTGCCTCCTTTGAGCCGGTTTGCTAGTGTAATGTTCCATCTTTCTATCATCCATGCTTTGCTTTACAGATCAACACCGAGCATTCCGCATGGCCAAGGATATTCCTGGCGACGCTCCCGAGCATGCCGCGGACGCCCCGCATTCCCCTGCTTCCGAGGGCGATGATATCGGCCCTCATTTCCTTCGCGGTCCGGAGGATCTGTTCCGAAGGCTCCCCATACGCCGTAATGATCGTCACCTTCCCGAATCGGGCCTTGAGCGCCTCCCTGGCCCGTTCCAGCACCTCACCGGCGAACTTCATCTCGGCTCCCTTCAGGTTCTCCGTGATTTTCTTCACCCGCTCGTCTAGCTCCATGTAGAAACGGTCGGGCACTTCCAGATACGTTGAGGGGGAAGCGTACACCGCTGTCATTCCCGCGTCCTCAGGGAAAGGCAGACTGACCAGCAGCTTTTCCGTTTCCTTCGAGCACTCCGAGCCGTCGGTGGCGAAGAGCGTATTGACCGGTCGGAAGGGCCTCCCCTGCGACGGTTTGACGACCAGGACCGGCCGAAGAGAGGCGATTGCCACGGCCCTGGCCGTGCTGCCTAAAAGGAGCGGGCCGAACCCGCTCCCGCGCCGATGCCCCAGGACGATGAGGTCTGAGCCGGACTGCGCCGCCACGTCGAGGATGGCGTCAGCGGGATGTCCGGTGGTCACAGCGGTGGAAATGGTCGCACGGAGCCCTTTCAGCATTCCGGCGGTCGCGTCAATGATGCCGGGCGCGATTTCCTCACCGAGCTGCATCAATGCGGCGGAATAGGGCTCTCCCGCGTGCCGGAAAGGGACGCCAGGAACCACGTGCAGCACCGCGATCTCGTCAGCCGGCGTGAATCTGAACCGCGTAAGAAAGCGGGCCGCGCCCTCCGACGACTCGGAACCGTCCGTTGCAAGTATCACCTTCATGGGTCACCTCCTGATCACATTTATTGACAACGCCAGCGCTGCGGCATCCGGGTCATCGGGGGTGAGTCCGCACAGATAACCCTTCTCCCCGCTGTATTTCACAAGCTTCCCGATCGCGTCCCGGAATTCCTCGCGCAGGGTCATGAGTTCCCCTGTTCCCTCACAGCCTTTCTTCCGCTCCTTGGCGAGAAGGTAAATCTGGGCGTACTCCCGCGCCTCGTCAAGAAGCGAGGCGAGCCGGGCGTCGGACTTCGCAGCAAGCAAGATGTTATCAATCATATTTAGGCAACACCTTCAACTCTTCCCTGCGCGCGTTCAGTTCTTCCTTCGCCCTCACGAGAAGCTTTTCCTTCCTGATAAGTTCCCGTACCTGCTCAACAGGAGGAAAGCTTATTGCGTCCTGCAGGCAGGTGTTGGCACAGGTCACGCAGGCCACCATGCAGTTGACAGGCTTCAGCACCACGGGTTTCTTCTTTTCGTAATCGAACCCGTAAACCTTCCTGCCGCACCCGGTCACGCACATGCCGCAGCCGATGCACTTCTTTTCATCCACCGTGGGATGCCATTTGATGTCTTCTCTCGGAATCCCATGCCAGGGTTTAACAAGCGGTTCCATCGTGCACCTCCCTCAGACGAGATAAATTAATTTGCATATTCCGCATCACGCAAACTCAGGTGTGGCCATAAAACTCAGGATAATTTTTCTTGCGGCTGCTGAGCCCGTACAGAAACCATCGCCGCCGAATTCATAGCGGTCTTTTTCAGATACATCTTTACGACTTCAGCTGCCGCAGGGGCCATGAATATAAACGGAGTCATGAAGAACCAGTCCTTCCCTCCCAGGGACCCGGTCCCGAAAATCGGCCGCAGAAAGGGGATGTAGACGGTAATGAAGACGAGAACAAGAGAACTCAGAACAGCGCGGTTCATCCAACGATTGCCGAAGACCCCGATCGACAGGACACTGTAATGTTCCGATCTCGCTGTGTACGCTCTTAATAACTCCGAGATACAGAGAGCGACAAAAGCCATTGTCTGAGCCGTGGCGAGGTTTTCGGGATGGAGCGCCTGCCCTATTGCAAACATGCTCAGAATGGCCACGGTATCCACAAACGGGACGATGAAAAGCCCCACCGCCATTTCCCGATTGATCACCGGTTCCTTCGCGGGTCTCGGCGGCTGCTTCATAATATCGGGGTCGCCTTTTTCCAGTCCTAGGGCGAGCGCAGGAGCGCCGTCCGTGACCAGGTTCAGCCACAGAAGCATGATCGGCCTGAACGGGAGTGGCATGCCGAACAGCATGGAAACGAATACGATCAGAATTTCGCCGACGTTACAGACAAGAAGATAGTAAACAAATTTCCGGATATTCGCGTAAATGATCCGTCCTTCCTCCACGGCTGAGACAATGCTCGCGTAGTTGTCATCGGTAAGCACTATATCAGCGGTTTCTTTGGCCACGTCCGTGCCGATGATCCCCATCGCCACACCAATGTTCGCCCGCTTGAGGGCCGGGGCGTCATTCACTCCATCGCCTGTCACCGCTACTATGTGCCCTCTTGTCTTGAAGGCCTCCACGATCATCGTCTTGTGCTGAGGAGAAACGCGGCAGCAGACCTCCACCTGGTCAATGACTTTAAAGAGTTCCTCCCGGCTCATGGCATCGAGTTCCGCGCCCGTGAGCACTTTACCGTAAGTTGATAAAAGTCCGATCTCGCCGGCCACGGCCTCTGCAGTGTCCTTATAGTCTCCGGTGACCATCACACTCTTCAGTCCGGCGCCTTGAGCAATCCTGATTGCGTCCCTGACCTCCTGCCGGGGTGGATCGATCATTCCCATAAGTCCGACAAAGGTCAGTTGTTGTTCCACAGCAGCGGCATTGCAGGATTCAGGGATCGCATCCATCGGCCTGAAAGCGATTCCCAGCACCCTCATTGCGCGTTTTGCCATATTCCGGTTCACTTCCAGGACCGCCTGCTTCCTCTCCTCATCAAGGGGAACGACTTTCCCGTCCATCACAATGCTTTCACAAAGCATGAGCAGGACGTCGGGTGCGCCTTTGACAAAGGCGACCACAGGGCCGTCTCCGACCGGGCTATCCAGGTTCAGTAAATCTTTCCCCCCGGGATTGTGAAGCGTGGTCATCCGCTTTCGCTCTGAATCAAATGGAATCTCGGAAACCCTGGGAAGGAAAACCTCAAGCTGTTGTTGCCGGAGCCCGCCCTTCTCGGCGGCAACAAGCATGGCCCCTTCCGTTGGATCGCCGATTATACGCCAGGCCTTCCCCCCTGTTGTCTCTCCGGCCACTTCCAGTTTGGCGTCATTGCAGAGCGCCGCTCCATGCAACAAAAGGGATACGCCGGCATCCTTAAGGGGATCAAAGGGCCTGTCATAGAAGGAGAATTGCCCCACGGGGCTGTACCCTTCCCCTGAAACCTTGAACAGCCTGCCGCCGGCCCAAGCCTGAACGACGGTCATCTCATTCTTTGTCAACGTTCCGGTTTTATCCGAACAGATCACCGTCGCGCACCCGAGTGTTTCCACAGCGGAGAGCTTGCGAATCAGGGCATGACGCCGGAGCATTCGCCGCATGCCCATGGCGAGACAAATCGTAACCACCGCGGGCAAACCTTCCGGGACCGCCGCAATGGCCAAGCTTACGGCGGTCATGAACAGGTTGACGATATCTTTTCTTTCCGCGATAAGGTAGGCAAATAAACCATCCTGCAGGACAACCTGCAGATGAGTATCCCGGATAAGGCCCCACACAAAAATAAATCCGCAAATCAGAAGGCACCCGACTCCGAGCGTCTTTGCCAGTTGATCGAGTTTATTTTGAAGAGGCGTCGGCTCTTCCTCATAGGACTGGAGCATGTCCGCGATCAACCCGATTTGAGTGTGCATGCCCGTCCCGGTGACGATGCCCTTGCCCCTGCCGTACGTGACGAGTGTTGTCATGAAGGCGGAGTTTTTTCGGTCCCCAAGGGGAAGTTCTTTGTCCAGAACTACCGCGGCTTCCTTTTCAACAGGGACCGATTCCCCGGTCAAAGAGGCTTCCCCCACTTTCAGGTTGTACGCTTCCACCAACCGCATATCAGCGGGCACGTAGTTGCCCGCCTCGATACAAACAATGTCGCCCGGCACGAGTTCCCTTGAGGGGATGGACTGCCGGCAACCGTCACGGATAACCTGGGCATTCGGGGCTGCCATTTTTTTGAGCGCCGCAAGGGACTGCTCGGCTTTTGACTCCTGGATCACCCCTACCGCGGCATTTATGAGTACAATGACCATGATGGCGATTGCGTCGACATATTCACCCAGCAGGAGAGACACCAGCGCAGCCAGAACCAGGATGATCACCAGGAAATTGTTGAATTGCTCGAACAGCAGGTTCAGAAAGCCGGCCCGGGGCCGCTCTCTGAGCTCATTGTAGCCGTGCTCCCTGGTGCGCTTAGCAACTTCCCCGGCGCTCAAGCCATTTTTTATGCCGGTATCAAGACGCCTTGCCGTCTCATCACTGGTCAGGCAATGGTAGGCTTCATCGGTCATAACAACATCCTTATTTTCCCTGCATGAGACCGAACAGATATCCGCCGCAAATGGTAAAGACAATGATTAAAGCCACATAGACTGCGGTTCTTTTTGCCCCCATGATTTTGCTGACGACCAGAATGCTCGGAAGCGACAGCACGGGATCGGAAAGAAGATAAGCCAGAAGCGGTCCTTTTGCCATGCCGAGATCAAGAAAAGTCTTTGCCATCGGCACTTCCACAAGCGTCGGAAAGTAGACGAGCACGCCGAAGATGACCGGGATGATCATGTTGGATAGAGAATTTGACCCTACATACTTTGCGACAAACTCCTGGGGCAACACGACCCTGACGATTCCTGATACAAATACCCCGGCCAGAAGCAGAGGCGCAATCGTTTTGGCAAAACCCCAGCTTTCCAGCATCCAGCCATGGACTTCATCCTTTGTAAAATATTTCTTTGCGATTACTACAGCGATTGCGATAAGCGACAGAACGGTCGCGTACTTAAACACGGGGTCGCTTATCCTCGTCCCTGCCAGGAGAATTCCGATCAGGGCTGAAAAAAGATACCACAACCGTTTCGTATCGTATTTTGCATCGCTTTTCGCGAAGGTATCGGCGACATCCGATTCGCCGTCGTCACGGAAAAGCCCATTAATGAGCATTCCAATGACAACTGCGAACAGAATGGAAAAGAATATGCGGGCCAGGGCAATATCCCATCCGATAAGGCTGCCTGTGTACAGGATCGCCACAATGTTTGTCGCAGGGGCAGTATACAGAAAAGCGATTGCCGGGCCTATGCCCGCTCCGCCCTTGCGTATCCCCGCAAAGAGCGGGAGCACCGTACAGGAACAGACCGCAAGAAGTAGACCGGTAACAACGGCAATGGGATAGGCGATGTGTTTGGGGGATTTCTTTCCAAGGTATGGCAACAGCAGGTCTTTAGGAATGAGCGCCGCCATTGCTCCGGCGATAAAGAAGGCCGGAACAAGACAGAACAGCGTGTGCGCAAGCACATAGTCGTAGATGGCCTCAAGTCCTGAGGTAACCAAAAGGGAGATGGTGTTCATATTACCTCCGCAAAAGTACCGCGATCTCCTCTACAGTGGGGATCTTTCCGCTTGCCACGGTCTTGCCGTCGATCACGAGCGCAGGCGTCATGAAGATCCCCCGCTCGATGATCTTGCCCATATCATAGACATGTTCCACCGTGGCATCAATGCCGGCAATCGCGACCGCTGACTTTGCCCTTTTCTCAAGCTCCGCGCATTTACTGCAGCCTGAACCGCACACTTCGATCTTCATTGTTCGCCTCCTTGCCATAAAACCGTAAACACTAAAGACGAGTCTGTCTTTCCCCGGAAAGCCGCCGAAGGCTGCCAGTCCCCCCCGGTTTAAATCGTCTATTCCTTGAGCTTGCAGATCAGAACCGAGCAGTCCGCGTGGGAGAGGACGTTCCGGGCCACGCTCCCGAGCATGCCGCTGACGCCGCGCATCCCTCTGCTTCCGAGAGCAATGACGTCAGCCCGTGTTTCCCGTGCTGCCTGGAGGATCTGCTCCGACGGATCTCCGTTTTTGATCAGCGCCGTCACGTTCCGGAATTTGTCCTTCATCCGAGTTCTGGCCTGATCCAGAACTTTTTCCGCATGTTTCGATTCGGATTCCTTCATCCCTGCCATGATTTTCTTTAGCCGCTCGTCAAGTCCCGGACAAAACCGGTCTGGAATGTCCATATACGTCAAGAGCGAGACGTAAACAGCCGTGACGCTCGTGTCGGGATGAAAGGGTATCAAGGAAAGGACCCTCTCCGTTTCCCTGGCGCAGTCCGAACCATCGGTGGCAAAGAGCACCTTGAGCGGGCCATCGGGTTTCCCCTGGGGCGGCTTGACGACCAGAATGGACTGCGGATAGCTGATTGCCACGGCCCGCGTCACGCTCCCGAGCAGCAGCGAACCGATCGCCTTCATTCCCCGGTTGCCCATAACGATCATATCGGAACCGGATTGCGCTGCCACGTCAATGATGGCCTCAGCGGGATAGCCGGCGGTCACCACGGTGGACACGTTCGCCCGGAGGTCTTTCAGAAGTCTGGCGGTCGCATCAACGATCCTAGGCGCAAGTTCATCGCCGATCTGCATCAAAGCCGCGTTGTAGGGCCCGTTGCAGTGGGGAAACGGCACGCCGGGAATAACGTGCAGCACTACAATCTCGTCTGTTTGCGAAAAGTCGAACCGCGCCAGAAAACGCACCGCCCCATCCGAGTATTCCGAACCGTCTGTGGCAAGTAAAATCCTCATGTATCACCTCCTGATGGCTTCAGACATCAGCGCATGCGCCGCTGCCGCGGGATCGTCGGGCTGAATAAAAGTGCCGTGAGTATTATTCCGAACATAAGAACATTATTCGATGCTAATGAGTAGTTTTGCTATTTCGAGACACCATATCCCGCCTATTCTCCAAGCACCTCCGCAATAACGGGAAGATATTCCTTCTTTGTTGTTCTTTTGCGCAACAGGAGCAGGACTAGAACACCGACGATCAGTCCGAGCATGCCGAGCGCAACACTCGTAAGCTCGGACGGCCACCCAAGCCGGGCCGCAAGCGGAATGCCTGCCGCAATGCCAAGCAGAAACAGCAGGACTGGTATCCCGTACACCGCGGCCACGGCCCTCATGTAGGCAACGGACTCAACGCGGACCCGCACACGGTCGCCGACCTTTGCCTGAGCAACATTTACCGCTTCGAGCACGACCTTCCCACCCATTGCCAGGTCCTCGACCTCCTGCAGACCGCACTGAGCGCAAGCGGATGTCCGCTCAACCTCTACGGCGGCTTTCTCACCAATGATCCTAACGACCCGTCCTATGTCTTCGATCATTGAATTACTCCATGTTCATGCGTCGTTTTATTTATTATGACACGTGCTGGCTTTCTTAGTTGACTTTTCCCTGCCGGGACTGCTTTTTGCGTCACGCTGTTGACTATTGAAACAAGTATGCCGGCAGACTTTGTATCACGATGCAGGATAGTGCGCTTCGCTTCATTTTTTTACTCTTTCGCGTATCTGATCCACACGCGTTCTGCTGATGCTGACTCGCGCTTACTTCACTGGAGTATTCTTGTAATCGTTGTTCTTCCTTTTGTCCAGGTCTTTGCACGAGACAAATCGCTTCATTTCAATATCCCCTTCACGATCACATCCACCGCTTCCTCGGGAGAAAGGCCATGGGCCATGAGCGTTTCAAGTTGCCGCTTGTCCACGCTGCCGATTGCTGCTTCATGAGTCACCTTCGCGAGCGGATGAGTCACACTTACCGCGGGAATCGCCTTCGCTACCGCGTTGTCCTTCACAATCTCCATGCAGTCGACGTGACCTCGCGCGCCGGCGGCATTGCCTTCGGTGATTCCTTTGACCTCGGCCGTGGCCTCATCCTCGATCGCGACCCTCGCTTTGATGAGTCCTCGGGCGTTCTCGCCCGCGAGCGTGACCTTCTCCTTGATCTTCAAATCGTCGGTCGCATGTCCGAAAACACGGGTAACAAGCTCGACCACGGCATTCTCGCCTGCGTTAACGTCGTAATCTATCTCGAGCTTGCCGACCCTCCCATGCACGAGTGTAAAGTCCGTATAGAACCTGCCGTTCTTGCCTACAACGACCGTGAGCTTCGGTACGACTTCTATGCCGCCGTAAAGACCGTGATAATGGGTCTCGGAATAGCGCATCTCGGCCCCTTCACCGATGTCGACCACGGCGTACATGAGGTGTCTTACCTTCTCGGCCTTGGGGAATATGCAGTGAGCTATAAAGGTAGCTGATGAATTCTTTTCGAGCTTCACGTCCATCTCGATCTTCTGCGTCCCCTTTTTATGGAGCACACCAAAGCACAGGTGAACGGGCTTCTGAAGTTTCACACCTTCACGGACCGTGACCTTTGCGCTGATGCCGTTCCTCATCTCCCTCGCGTGAACGTCTATTCCCTCGACCTCGCGGGCGCTCAGGATATTACTTCCACTTACAGACAAGTGCGCGATGCCCGTGTCAGCGAGCGCGCCCTTGTCCCCTCCCGCCTCTCCGAACGCCTGTAGCAATTCATCGAGCTCAGACATAGACGCAGCGCTCCCCGTCGCAGACAAGACATTTTCTTGTTTTGTAGTATTCGGCGACCTTCTCCGGATTGCCGGAACAGACGATCTTCCCTTTGCATACCTGCGAGGCCCGGTCGGCGATAAGAGCCACTTCCTCCCTATGGGTAATGAGCAGGACTGAAGACCCCGCTTGCTTGAAAGCTTGTATCACATTGATGATGTCTTGCGTTGAAAGCATGTCGATTCCCGAATCGGGCTCGTCAAGGATTGCGAGCCGCGGATTCATCGCCAGCAGGGACGCAAGCTCGATTCTCTTCCTCTCTCCTCCGCTCAGGGACTTATCAACCATTCTGTGAAGGTAAAGCTCCGGATGAAGTCCGACCATCTCAAGGCAAGATGACGGATCTCTATCTTTATTCTTGATGGTCAGATAGTCCCTGACCGATATACCCTCGAATCTCGCAGGTTCTTGCCATGCCATGGTGATCCCGAGCTGGGCCCGTTCATGGATATTTAAGTCGTTGATGACCTTGTCGTCAAACACTATGTTCCCTGATGTCGGCCGCCGCCCCCCGCAGCCCATAATGAGACAGGCGAGGGTGCTCTTGCCGGTCCCGTTTGTGCCGAGAAGGGCATGGACCTCCGACGCCTCCATGGCGAGGGAGATCCCGTCGAGTATTGTTTTATCGCCCGCATGAAAGGCGAGCCGGGTAATCTCAATCAGCGGCATGTTTTTCGATAACCTCCACGATCACCGGCGCGGCGTCCCCGTTTCCGTCACCGGCTTAATGTCAAGGACAGGCGTCCCGTCCCGCATGTCCAGCCCTTTGATGCGGATGGCGCGGCCTTCGACGCCGAGGACTTCCACAACCGACATGCCGATGGGATTCGGCCTGACCGGCGAACAGATGCTGAACACACCCAACGGCTCGTCGCAGTGCGGAGGCGTTTGCACCAGAAATTGCGGAGTGAACTGCTGGCTTTCGTGAAAATAGAAAAGCACGACGATGCGCTGCCCAGCTTTGATGTCCTTGAGCCCTGCGGCATACTCTTCGTTGACAACTATCACTCCTTCCGCTTCGGAAACAGTCCAGTGCCTCGGGACCTTCTCAACATCGGTTTTCACGAAACCTATCGGCTCAAATTCTATTTTCATGATGTCCCCGTTTCGTTCGCATTTATACTAATGCAGATGATCTGCCAGGCCATTTTCAGTGTTCACATTGCAATAGAGGTCATTGTTGCAGCAGTCCGCGCATTCCATTTGTATTACTGCATGTTTTATCCCTTGATCAACAAGCAAGCGTTCGATTTTCTTTCTTATGGCATCCGTCTCGCTGATCTTCTGGTCAGGAACCTGAACATGCCCGGAAAAGGCCGGTATGCCGTGCCCAATTGACCATATATGCACGTCATGAATACTCCGCACCTCCGGAATCCCCGCGATTTTTGCCGAGATGTCCTCCGCATGAAATCCTACGGGACTGAGTTCGAGCAGTATCCAGAGAGTTTCCTTGATAACCCGGCTCCCGCCGATAATGATCATAACGCCGACAATACCGCTGGCTATGGTATCGGCAAGCACCCAGCCCGTAAGTTTAATGACCAGCCCGGCAACAATGACGCCGACCGACGATATGGTATCGCCGAGCACGTGGAGCCAGACGCTTTTCATGTTCAGATCATCATGCTTATGCCCGAGAATCCATGCCATGATGAGATTGCCGAGAAGGCCGGCCGTGGCGATTGACAGCATGACCGAGGTGTTTATTTCGGGAGGAGAACTGAAGCGTTTATAAGCCTCAATAAAGATGAACAGGGCTATGACCACAAGACTCACACCGTTGATCAAGGCCGCAATCAGGCCGATCCTCTGGTACCCGTAGGTCGCCCGGTGGTCGGAAGGCCGTTTCATGATCAGGAGCGCAACAAGGCTCAGGCCGAGCGCGAAGGCATCGGTGAGCACATGCCCCGCATCGCTCAGGAGGGCAAGACTGTGGCTCATGATCCCGCCGACTACTTCGGCGATAAGTATGACAATTGTTACGAGCAGACTCAGGAACAGCCTTTTTTGTGATTTATCGTCCATGGTGTCCTTTCGAGCTATATTCGTAAAAATCTGATTGTTATATGGGCACATCCCGCCTCACCGGATATGGCCCGGTTCATCGGATTTCAGATAGGCCTCTTCAGCAGGCGAAAGGTCCACCTCGTCGAAACCGGTTATCATGGGCATGACATGCCCTATGAATGAATGTCCCGTCGTGAGCATATAGACATGAATGGTTACGAATGCCACGATGGCGAAAGCCGCGGCAGTATGGATTAAAGCAACGGCCGCGAACGGTGTGCCCGAGGATGTGAAGCGCTCCCATAACCCATATGTCAGATAAGCAACCCCCGATAGCCAGATCGCCGGGAACAGCACCAGCTTGAGCGACAGATAGGTCAGGGCCTGCAGAGGATTGAGCTTGCGCTTATAGGCCTTTTTGAAGGGATGCGATTCGCCCTTGAAGATGCCGTAGGAATAAAACCGGACCACGCGCCAGAGACCCCGGCTGGTCGGCAGGAACTGTTTCCAGACGCCCGTGGTCAGGATCCAGGAAATGGCGAACAACCACAGGACCATGACCCCCAGGGCGCTGTAAGTATGGATCCTGTCGGCGAGTTCAACGCTGATCAGGTGATGAAAGCCGTGGATGCCGAACCCGGTAAAGAGCAGCGTCACGATCAGCGCCATCTGCGTCCAGTGCCAGAACCGCTCGAAACGGCTGTAGATCATTACTTTTCGCGTACTCATTATTTTCTCCTCCTCTTGGCCAGGAAACCACGGACAGCGGCATGAACCAGCACGCCGAGGAATGTTGCGAAGACAAGGAACAGTCCGAAACCGTCAACCCACCTGTTGTAGTCCCGGCCGGGCAAATAAAAGCCGTTGACATTTTTCAACCGGCCTTCCCGCGCGTGACATTCCCCGCAGGTAAGCGCATCTTTTTTAGGAGCCACCATATGGGTGATCGGCCAGTAAGAATAGGTCTCGATAAAGCCGAATTGTCCGCTATAGGGCTTGTTGAACTCCTTCATCCCGTAGGCGATCGCTTTCTTCATATTGAAATTTCCCCAGAAAGCCGCGTCATCGGTGCCCCAGAGATGGGTGTAGACGAGCGTGTTATTAACCTTGTCATATTGCTGCTTTGTATGCATGCGCTTGAACGGCCAGATGCGCGATTTCGGATCGCTGTAGGAGCCTTTGAAGTAGTTGATCTCAATCGGCTGTTTCGAAGGGTCGAACTTCGTGTCGATGGTGATATAGTGCATCTGACCGTCGAACCACGCATAGTACGGCACGACGTTTTCCGCGTACTTGAAAGTGCCCTTGATGGACCAGTAGGTTTCACGCTTTTCTCCATTGCCCTGGACATACTCTTCGATCGTGTAGCCTTTGCCGTTCTTCGTCCTGCCCGCGGTGCTCCAGTCCCAGTCCGTCTTGGTGGCGACGCCGCCCCGCGCGAACGCGGGAATGTGGCAGGTCTCGCAGGCAACTTTATCCACGTGGCTGTTCAGCTTGAGACCTTTCAAGGAAAGATTGTTATGCGGATAGGTCCCGTGGCAGGCCTCACAGGTCGTCACATACCGGCGAAGACCTGCCTTGCCGATTCCCTTCGTGTCTTTGGCATGCACCGCGTAGCGGCTGCCCGTCCATAGATGATTCTTCGTTACATGGCAGGCGGTGCAGGACAGGTTGAGCCCGTCTTTCGCCATATGCACGTCAATGGACTTTGGCGGGTCGTTCAGTACGGAAGAAAGATCGCCGTGCTTCACATTGTCTCCTCCGCCGCCGTAGAAATGGCAGGACCCGCAATTCCGCCGTTTCGGCAGCCCTACATGCCGGGCCACGTTGTTTAAATCAATCGGCTTTTTTGCCTCTGACAGTATGGCGCAGGCCGCATTCCCTTTCGTGGGCGGCAATTTATAATAGGTGCCAGTCGTATCGTGGCAAACAAGGCAGTCGATCTTCGTCTGGTCTTTAAAATCGAAGTGATCGTCTTTATACCCGTAACTGGGATGGCACTCGGCGCACATGCCCTCGTTCCCCCGGGCATTGGTGCAGAAGTTGTTGACGAGATATCGCTTGCCCAGGGTCTGGCCGGTTTCCGGGTCCTTGTAGGTCCACGTCCAGTGTATGTTCTTGATGAATTGTTTGCCTGCTTCCGTGTGGCAGCTCAAGCAGGCCTTTGTCACTTCCGGACCGGATGTAAACTTTTTTTTAAGGTCCTTGAATTTCAAGTGATCGGCCGAGCCGCCGGACAGTGCGCCCGAGATCTGAGGGGCTGACGTTGGCGACATATCCTTCGCCGCGGCAGGATACGACATGATCGCCGCTAAGAAAAATGCCGCTCCCATTACCGCAAATGACTTTCGCATGATTAAACCCTCTGACTTTGCTTTCTTTTTTAATTTGACACATCCTTTTCCTTATGATGCCCGGTCCGGTGCGTTGTCCAATGACGCCGTCACTTTCCCGCGTGAACCTATTTTCGACTTCATCCGCGCAAGCCAGGCGACCACGTCCTCGAAAATTGTGTAGAAGATCGGCACATACAACAGCGTCAGGAAGGTCGAGACCATCAGCCCCCCGATGGCCACGACCGCAAGAGGCGACAGCCGCTCCAGGCCGATGGCCCACTCCATGGCGATGGGCACCATACCGACCGCCGTGCCGAAGGCGGTCATCAGGATCGGACGGGTCCTGACCCGCACGCTCTCGCGCAGCGCGTCGAAGGTGGACATTCCCTGCTCCTTGGCCATCTCGATAAAGTCGATCAGCAGGATCGAGTTCTTCACCACGATCCCGGCCAGGAGGATCAGCCCCATGAACGAGCCCATGGACTGGTGCTTTCCGGTGATCAGCATGGACCAGAGCGCTCCGATCAGGGCAAGGGGTATGGCGACCATGATCGTGAGCGGGTGGACGAAGGACTTGAAGGCCGGGACCAGGGAGAAGTAAAGCAGCACCATCCCGATCATCAAAGCCGCCATGAGGGCCGAGAACGACTCCGCGGCCTGTTTGGCATCCCCTTCCTGGGAGATGCTGTACCCCGTCGGGAGTTTCAGCCCCTCCAGCGCGCTCTTCACGTTATCCATGATATGGGAGACCGCGGCTTTCTCGCGGTAGCCGAAGACGTCGATCGTATTCTGCATGCTCTGCCGTGTCAGGAGCATCGGGACGTAGGAAGTCGTGGTGGTCCCGAGGGCCGACAGCGGCACCTGGCCCAGCGGAGTCCGTACCTTAAGCGCTGCCATGCGGGCGATGCTGTCCCGGTCCGCGGCTTCGTACCTGGCGCGGATGAGGAAGCCGTCCTCGCCGGCGATCCGGAAGATCGAGGCCGGTCCTCCCTGAACCGAGGCCTGGACCTGCGAAGCGATGTCCTTGGGAGAGATGCCGTAGAGGGCGCACTTTTCCCGGCTGGCGATGAAGTTGACCTCCTTCTTGTCAGCGGTCCAGGAAAGGGAGACCGACTTCAGCCCCCGCACGTTCTCAAGCCGGTGTTCGATGTCCCGGCCGATGCCGGCGAGCACCCGGGGATCGGGGCCGCTCACCATCACGTCCACCGTGGAGCGAATGGAGGAGAGCGGCGTGGCGCCGTAGTCGAAGACATCCACCGACTTCATGCCGGGGATGGCCAGGAACTTGCGTTGCATGTCGCCCTCGATCTGCCACATGGTCTGTTTACGGTGGAACCGGTCCACGAGGTTGATGGTGATGTTCCCCTGTTGGGGATTCTTTCCACTGCCGAAGGAGACCACTGACGGCTCCGAGCCGAGCGTGGAGCTGATTGCGACCACCCCCTCTTCGCCCTTGATGATCTCCTCCATCCGGGCGAGAATGGCGTTGGTCTGGGCCAGCGACGAATTGCTGTCCGCCTCGAAGTTGATCTTGACGATGCCGGTGTCCATGGGGGGCATGACGTCCTGGCCGATCAGCGGCTTGACGAACTTGCCGCTTATCACGAGGAGCACGAACGCCGCGACGACGAAGCCGGCGCGGTGCTGCAGGGCGAAGTTGAGGGAGTTGCCGAAGAAGTCACGGATGGCGCCGACGAAGCGGTCGCTCCCCTGTTTGATAAATGCCTCGAACCGGTTTTCCCTCGCCTCCTTCTTCAGGATGTACGGCGCCAGGATCGGGATGATGGTGACCGAAACGACGTAGGACGCGATCAGGGCGATGGTGAGCGAAAGCGACAGGGGACGGAGCACGGTCTGGACATAGCCGCCGATGAAGATGATCGGCACCAGCACGACCACCGTGGCATAGGTGCCCGAGAAGATGGCGAGCATGACCTCCTCGGTCCCTCCCGCCACCAGTTCGACCAGGTCCTTGCTGGATTCGCGGTAGTGACGTTCTATATTTTCGATCACGACAATGGCGTCGTCCAGCAGCATCCCCACCGCCAGGATCACTCCGGTGAGGGTGACCATATGGAACTCGAAGCCAAAGAGCCACATCACGGCAAAAGTGATGAGATAGGTGAAGGGGATAGAGATGGCGCAGAGAAACATCGTCCGCAGGTTGCCGAGGAACAGGAAGATGACGATGACCGTGATGATGATCGCGTCCCGGAGCGCTCCCAGCATGTTGTCGACGCTTCGCTCGATCAGGTCCTTCTGCGTGTAGCTGACCGCGAAGTCGATAAAGGGATATTTTTTCTCGAGAGCGGGGATGTCGGCCATTGCGGACTGGACAGCGTCGAGGGTGTGTCCGTTCTGGGCCCGAAGGATGTTGATCCCGATCGCCTCCTTGCCGTTGCCGTGATAGGCCGACTGCGGCTCCTGGACCCCGGCTGTGATCCGCGCCACGTCCCGCAAATGGACCGTGCCCCCTTCCTTGCGGCTGATCACCAGGTCGTTCAGCTCCTCCGGCTCTTTAACCTCGCCGGCGGTCTTGAAGAGATACTGCCCTTCTTTGCGGATAATGAGCCCCTGGGGAATGTTCTGGTTCTGGGCCGCCAGGGCCCCGAGCACGTCTCCCATGCCGACCCCGAATCGGCTGAGCCGGTCCTGGTCGATCGAGACCCCCACCTCCGGCTGGTTGGCGCCGAAGACTTCCACGTTGGCCACATTGGGAAGCCGCAGCAGTTCCTCTTTGATCTGGTTGTCGGCCAGCTCACGGATCTTGCGGAGATCAACGGGGTACCCCTGCTTGGGCGAAAGGGCAAGCGTCATGGTCGGCTGGGTGGCCTGGCTGATCTTGAAGATCTGGGGCGGCCGTATCCCCTGCGGGAGCCGCGCGCTCACCTTGCTCAGAGCGTTGGCAACGTCGGTGGCCGCGGCGTCCAGCCCTTTATCATACTCGAACTCGGCGGTGACGACAGAGACCTCGTCCTTGGACGTGGAGGTGACACGCCGCACCATGTCGAGGGTGGAAAGCTCTTTTTCAACAGGCCGAGTGATGTCCGACTCCACGTCGTCGGCCGCGGCCCCCGGCATGACCGTGATCACGCTGATCTGCGGGCGATCGGTGTCCGGGAACAGGTTGAAGGGCATCCGCTGGTACCCGATAATGCCCACAACGGAGAGAAGCAACACCACGGAGAGCACCAGGTGAGGCTTGCGAATATAACGCTCCACGAATTTCATGGCTTGCCTCCGGCAGGAACCGATTTGCTCTCGGCGCCTTGGGCTGACACCCCCGGTTTCTCCTGTGCCGGCAAGGTGACTTTGCTGCCTTCAGCCAGGGTGAGGAGTTTGTTCTCCTGGGCCACGGCTACCTGATCGCCGGGCTCCACACCGCTGATCGCCGCTTTGCCGTTCCCCATGCCAAGAAGCGTGACCGGCACGATCTGGACCAGGCCGTCTTTTACCTGGTACACAAAGGTCCCCTTATCGGTCTTCACCACGGCTTGGTCCGGGACGATCAGCCCCTTGACCCGCCTCGTGACCAGGTCAAAGCCGACGGTGGAAGCCGAGGGCAAATTGAAGGGCGATGTCCTGGTCAGCACCTCCACCGTAGCCAGCATGTTCTTGCCCAGCGCCGGGTAGACCCGGTTGATCGTTGCTTCGATGCTCCGTTCGCCGCTCGTCAAGTAGACGCGTGTACCCCGGCGTATTTCGGCCAGGTCCTCCTGCGGCACCTGGGCCAGGACCTTATAGGTCGAGGTTTTCTCAATGGTGAGAAGCGGTTTTCCCGGCGTTGCCAGATCTCCGGGATCGGCCCACCGCTTGGACACGATGCCGGTGAAGGGCGCGGTGATGTGTGCATAGCCGGCCTGGGTCCGGGCCACGGCGCTGTTCATCGAGAGCCCCTTAATGCTTTCCTCGTAGGCTTCCACGGTCGCCTTAACGCCGTCCAATGTCGCGCGGGACCGCTCCAGCGCCTCCTGGGAGATCGCCCCGATCTTCAGCAGGGCCACGTCCCGATCATAGACGGACTTCTGGGTTTCGTAGGCGCTTTTTGCTCCGGCCAGCTTCTGCTGAGTTGCCAGCACTTCGGACTGTACTGCCGTGGAGCGGTCAACCAGTTCCCGGTCGTCGATAACGATGAGTTCCTCGCCCTGCCGGACCAGGTCCCCTTCCCGCTTGGAGATGCTCACGATGTTCCCCGATATGCGCGCGGAGAGATCGCTTCTGGTAAACGGCTCTATGCTTCCCAAATAGTGGGTCGTTATCTCCAGCGAACCCTTCACTGCCAGGGCGGCCTGCACGGCCGGAGGAACGACCTGAGGTTTGGGCAGGGCCGCGATCTTTCGCGCCTTGAGTGCGACGATGGCTACACCGGCAATCGCCACAATGCAGATAACAGCTATGAGAATGTTCCGTTTCATTTGAGGTATTCCTCCAAAGTGCCGGTCGCCTTTCGGTAGGCGACAACGGCCGCGTTATAGTCGTAAAGGGCCTGGGTGTAATTCGCAACGGCTGTCACGTCGGCCGCCTGAGCAAGAAGCAGGTCCACCATCGCGCCTGCGCCGAGTCTGTACCTCTCCTGCTCGATGCGGAATGACTCGTCGGCCTGCTCCACGACCCGTTCGGCCGTTGTCACACGGCTCCTGCTGTCCGCGAGGGAAGAAGAGGCCGTTTCAATATCGAGCCGCAGTTGGTTGTCGACGGTCTTGAGCCGCTGCTCGGCGCGAAGTTGCAGGATCCGTTCGCGGGCGCGGTCAGCGTAAAGTGACCGGTCGAAAAGTGGGATGCTTAGAGTGGCTCCTACAAACCAGCTCCCCTCATCGAACCTCGGGTTGAAGCCGTACTGGTCGAGGTACCCGGCAAAGGCATTCACTGCAGGCAGCATTTTTCCAGTAGCGATCTTTTTGCTCAACTCAGCCTCCGCCACGCCGGCGCGGGCGATCATGTACTCCGGCCTGCCGGCGCGTGCCGCGGCCAGCCCGTCGTTAAAATCGGCTGTTACGGGAGGCATTGCGAGCGGGTCGGCAAGCGTCGGGACCCCGGGAGAAGCATCAGACTGTTCACCCATCAGGAACCGAAGCGTCGCCGACAAGGTCTTGAGCGCCTCGTCCACCGTGAGGAGCCGTTGCTGCTCGTTGGCCAGTTGCACGTCCACTTTCAGAAGATCGACGCGGGCGGTCCTCCCCACATTAAAGAGAAGTTGCGCGTTCTTGTGCTGCTCCTCAAGGGCATTCACCGACGCCTGGGATGCTTCCCGGAGCTTTTGCAATTGAAGGATCTTGTTGTAGGTATTCACCGTATTGGCGATGAGCTCGTAACGGGTGAGGGAAAATCCCTGTTCCTGGATGTCCTTTCTGACCTTCGCCAGGTCAACGCCGTTCACGATCTGCCCCCCTTGGTAGAGGGGCACGGTCATCTGGGCTGCCCACGAGGCATAGTAGTCGCTGAAGTGGGGCGCTATCGTCACTGATTGCGCCGGGATGTACGGTACGGGATATTCAAGCTCGGTGACGTTCGCGTTGAGTGAAAGACGGGGATAATGCTTTCCCGAGGCGCTCGCGATCCCCTGTTCTCCGGCTGCCACGTTCAGCCGCGCTTCGGCCACGGCCGGATTGTTGCTTAAAGCCGCCGTGAGGCACTCCTTGAGAGTAAGGGGCTCGCCGTAAGCAGCGAGAGGAATTTGTATCAGCAAAGCAAGATGGAGCAAAATAGCGTATGAACGCATAGAAACACCTCGTTAGTCCGTTGCGCTGTGCGGAAAATGTCTGACGCCTTTCGCCTGAATGTGTTTACAGCAATCCCCACGCCATCTTTGCTGCTATGGCATAGAGCACGACACCGATGATCTTCTTCACCTGATTTGCATTAAGCTTCTTGTGCATGAGCCATGAGCCCAGGATCGCCCCCGCGACCGAGCCGATTGCTGCAAACGCCAGAAGGCTCCAGTTAACGGACTCTGTGGCCGCATGGCCGAAGAAGCCCGAGAGCGAGGAGAAGACAACGATGAAGGCAGTAGTAGCGGATGCTTTTTTAGGATCGAATCCGAGCCAGACGAGGGCCGGAACGATGAAGTTCCCACCGCCGACACCCAGGAGGCCGCCCAGATACCCAGCCCCGATGCCCAGACCAATGCCGGTCTTGAGTTCCTTCCCGCTGTCTCCCTGGCCATCCGTTCTCTTCTTCGGCTTGTAAAAAAGCATCATTGATGCAGCGAATACGAGAAAGAGCACGAAGAGCAGAATAAGAACGTTCTTAGGAAAATACCGCGTCGAGTACGCGCCCAGGGGAGAAAAGACGATGGCAAGCACGATGATGGGTACGGCCGTTCGGAACACGACAAGTTTGTAGCGGATATAGTTGGCCGAAGCAAAGGTCATGCTGATGGCGTTCAAGAGCAGGCCGATGGCCATGGCCTCGGTAAGCGGTACCCCGAGCCAGTAGAACGTTGGGATCACTATGAAGGCCGCGCCTACGCCCGCAATGGTCAGAAACGTGGTGAAGACAAAGACGAGGGCGGCCGCGGCTGCATTGATGGTAAGCATGACAGGTCTCCTTTTTTGCCGTATCGTACTCGCGCAGAACTGACCACATCAAGGAAGGCAAAGAGCGCAGAGAAAAAGATCCTCTCAGGAACAGAGAAAGTCTCCGTTCTCTGCGACCTCTGCTGTAAGTTTGGCTTTCTGCGCGACGGGTACGACAGGCTTCCTATTTCCCGTGTTCAGCGCAGGGGATGCAAAGAAGCCGTCCGTCAGGAGCCTTTGTCAGTTTATCGGTGAACACCGCCTCTCCGCATTTCGCGCAGCGTTTGATCTCGAAATTCGAAGATCCCTTCTTCTGGTCTTTATGGAACACGTCGCTGATATTCAGGAAGTCGGTTTCAGAAAGTCCCAATATCCGATCGACGAGAGGGTCCGTAATCGATGCGGGAATATCCTGAGGCGGCACGCCTTTTTTCCTCTCCTGTACAAAGGGCGAATTGAGGGCCTTTTCAAAGAATTCAGGCTTCAGAGAGACCCGGACCGCCTTGCCGCTCTTGGCGTCTATGAGCGTGAAGGCCATTTTGTTGTAATAGAGCTTCTGGATGTTCGCCTTTCCGTAGGTGCAGCCGGTGGCGGTCATGATCCCGTCCAGGAAACATCCGGCGGCATGTCCTTTGCCTGTTTCCGCTTCCACGAAGAGTTCCTTGTCTTGCGACCTTTCAACGCCGAGCACCTTCATGGCAGCGAGACCGGCCCTCAGACCCATGGGCATGGCCGGACACTTATGGCCGTGAAACTTCAGTGCGGTGTCAAAATACTCATTAAATTCTTTCATGGCGGACCTCCGTTGTGATGAGTTGGTTTTACGTCGAACATTGAACTCCATTACCTCAACCGAGTTACCAGCCGTTCCACCAGCAGTGGCAAATGACGGAGAAACGTTTTTTAATTCTTACTTTTCGTTGCCGCATAATTGCGTCCTCAAAAGTTTACTATGCCGATATACAGCCCGGCCAACGTCAGCAATACGCCGCTGAACCGTTTCGAATAGAGAGAGAAATTCTTGATACCTTTCGAACTTACAATGCTCTCCGTGAGACCGATGGAAAGACCGGCGATGAAAATCAACGCGCAATGTCCCACAGCATACGCAAAGAGCAGCGACCCGCCGTACAGGATATCGCCCTGGGTGGATACATAAGCAAGGATCACGGCCAGAACCGGCGTGGCGCAGGGGGAAGAGACCGTGCCGGTCAGAAGCCCGAGGAAGAAGGCACCCCATAGCCCCTTGCTCTTGACCATCCTGATCTTCTGAAACGGCAGCGGAATTGAGAGGACGCCCATGAGTTGAAGACCCATGATCACAGCGATGACCGCAAGCGCAATGTAGAGCCACCTGCCCATGAAGCCGAGTAATCCGCCCATGAGCGATGCAGCTGCGCCGAGAAGCGTAAAGGTGATGGAAAGACCGAGAATGAAGACGAGCGAATAGAGGGCCGCTTTTTTCTTGTTCCCTTCCGAGTAACCTCCCACATAGCCGATGATGAGCGGAATGGCCGCAAGCACACAGGGGCTGGCGGCGGAAATGAGCCCGGCTACGAAGACGGCGAGGAACGCCATCCCCTGCCGGTGCTGGATGATGTGCTGAATGTTGTTGAACAGGGATTCCATGCCTCTATCTGGCCTCTTTCAGCCTGTCCGCAAAATACCCCGGCAGCCCGCTCGCAATAATAGCGTCAGCCGTCTTTTGTACATCGTAAGGGACCCGAAGAAACTCGACATTCACCTTGTCCGCTATTATAGTGATCAGGGGCACACAAGCCCTCGGATTCCCGTCTTTGATTTGCCCACGCTTCCGGCATTGACGAAGACCGTGCCGCCAAAATCCTTCCAATACGGTTTGTGCGTATGTCCGTAGATCATCACATCGGCGTCGGTCTTCGCCGCCATTTCCCGAAAGAACTTATCCGGCCGGTCCTCGAACCAATACAAGTTGTTCTTCGAAGGCGTGGCATGGAACAGCAGCACCTTTTTCCCCTCCACAGCGAACGATATCGAGAACGGAAGCTTTCTCAGGTACTCTTTCGTCTCCGGGGAAGCATGCTTCTTCGTCCACTCAAAAGACTTGTTCGCCATCTCTTCCTGGACCGGGTCTTCGTATTTGCACCCGCAGTGCTCCCGGTCATTCGCGACGGTCTCGTCGTAATTCCCTTGAACGCCCTCGATGTTATGCTCGATGAGAAAAGCCACTACCTCATTTACGAACGGTGAGTAGCCTCCGAGGTCGCCGAGATGATACACTTTGTCCGGCTTCAGGAGCTGGACGGCGGAATAAGCGGAAGTGAGCGCCTCGATATTGCCGTGTATGTCTCCGAGTACAGCGAATTTCATGGTGTTCGCCTCTTATCCTCCGATAGTCCCGAGCTGCTCTTTTGCCTTGTCCACGACCCGGCGGACATCAGCCATGCATCACCGCCCGAGCGGATGATTGGTCCCGCAGTTGCACCCGCCCTTTTTCTTCTCGTTCACGATTCTTTCCAGAATGGTCGAGACGCCCTTATTGCCCTGTACATCCCTGATGATGTCTTCATCGGTGTAACCGAAACAGCAGCATATTTGATTCGCCATTGCAGACACCTCGCATCTCTGCTACAATCCCGCCTTCTTTAATACCGGCGTAATCTCATCATAGGCATAGAACCCGACGTGTCGGTGGAATTCCTTGCCGTTCTGGTCCAGGAAGACCTGCGTCGGGATTACGTACACGCCGAAACGCCTACCGGTTGCATTGTCCTTTCTTAGGTCGACGAAATAGACTTCCAGCTTGTCTTTGTAGCCGGACCTGAGCTTATCCATCACCGGCTTCATCTGCTCGCAGGGGATGCAGCCCACGGAGCCAAGCTCCAGCATAACGACCTTGCCGTCCTTTTTTGCCTGGGCAAGCACGTTGTCAACGTCGCTCGCCTGGCTGTAGCCGGCCAGAAGCAGTATCCCTATGAATGTCGTCAAGGTTGTTTTCAATATTTTCATGCCTGATCCTCCTTGATTACTATGATTACTGTGCCGTCTTGGTTACCCGGCAATACTCGACAGAAAAATATCTCCTCTGAAAATATCGTGACACGTTCACGAGCCCGATCAGCACCGGAACCTCTACCAGCGGCCCGATGACTGCCGCGAAGGCGGCTCCTGAATTGATTCCGAAAACGGCCACTGCCACGGCAATTGCCAGTTCAAAGTTATTGCTCGCGGCAGTAAAAGAAAGCGTCGCGGTCTTCGGATAATCCGCCCCGATCTTCTTCCCGAGATAGAACGACACCAGGAACATGACCACGAAATAGATCAGCAGCGGGACGGCGATGCGCAGCACATCAAGGGGAAGCCTGACGATATAGTTGCCCTTGAGCGAGAACATAACGATGATGGTGAACAGGAGCGAGATGAGCGTGATCGGGCTGATCTTCGGGATGAAGACCGACTCGTACCACTGGCGGTCCTTGATCTTGATGAGTACGAAACGGGTCAGCATGCCTGCTATAAAAGGTATGCCCAAGTAGATGAACACGCTTTCGGCGATCTGGCCTATCGTCACATGGACGACAACCCCCTTAAGTCCGAACCAGACAGGGAGCACGGTTATGAAGATATAGGCATAGATGGAAAAGAAAAGAACCTGGAAAATAGAGTTGAACGCCACGAGACCGGCGGCGTACTCGGGATCGCCGCAGGCAAGGTCGTTCCAGACGATCACCATCGCGATGCACCGGGCAAGGCCGATCATGATGAGACCGACCATGTATTCGGGATAGGACCGGAGAAAGATGATCGCGAGCGCGAACATCAGAATGGGGCCGATAACCCAATTCTGGACGAGCGAGAGGCCCAGGACCTTTTTGTTCCGGAAGACCTCGCCGAGTTCCTCATACTTGACCTTGGCCAGCGGCGGGTACATCATGAGGATGAGCCCAACGGCAATCGGGATATTGGTCGTTCCGACCTGGAAGCTGTTGATAAAGGCTTCGGTGCCCTGGATGAAATACCCGAGGCCGACACCGAAAGCCATTGCCGCGAAGATCCAGAGCGTAAGAAACCGGTCCATAAACGAAAGCTTTTTCCCTGTGTTTTCACCCATTGGCTACCTCCCCCTTTTACAAAGTTTCTGCGTGGTATTCGGTTACCCACAGCACCGGGACTTGCTCTTCAGCGTAACGACCTTGCCTCCGGATTCCTTGCTCCCCAGAAAGGCAGTTAACCGTTTTCTGTCTCCCGATACCGCGCCGTCTTGCATCCGCTCGCAGGCGGACAGGATCAGCATTCGCCTGAATAGATCTTTTTCATTCAGGCTGTAATGTATCCATTTACCCGATTTACGGTCCTTGATGAGCCCCGCTTCCTTCAGGGCGCTGAGATGAAAGGACACTTTCGGCTGCACCATATCGAGCGCAGCGGTGATGTCGCACACGCACAGCTCGCCTTCTTCCAGAAGCTTGATGATCCTGAGCCTGGTTTCGTCGGAAAGTGCCTTGAATATCGTCACCAGATCGTTCATAGTTTTCTCCTACGCTTCGCCTTTGATCAACTCTTTTACTTTGTCCAGGCTGGGCAACGGCTTTCCGGAATGTTTGATCTTGCCGTTCACAATAAGACCCGGCGTTGATAGAATGCCGTGCCTGGCGATCTGGCCGAGGTCCGTGATCTTCTCGATCTTTGCTTCGATACCGAGTTCTTTCACGGCGGTCTTCGCCAGGTCCTCCATCTTGACACAATTCGCGCAACCGGGTCCGAGCACTTTGATTTCCATCACTGAATCCTCCTATAAAATTGCGTTAAACAGATAGCCAACAATAATAATGCCCACTGCCACAATCCCGAAGAAAGTATAGATGAGACGCATCTTCAGTACATTCTTGAGAATAACCGCCTCGGGAAATGATATCGCGGTAACCGACATCATAAAGGCAAGCACCGTGCCCATGGCCATTCCTTTTCCCACAAGGGCCTGTACGACAGGAATCATGCCGGCAGCGTTGCTGTAAAGCGGGACGCCGATCAAAACAGCGACCAGTACGGCGAAGGGGTTGTCGCGTCCCGCATATTTGACCACGAAATCGGTAGGGATGTAGCCGTGAACAATGCCGCCCAGCGCAATACCGATGATCACATACGGCCAGATCCTCTTCAAAAGCTCCGTTGTATAGTCACGCGCATAAATGAGTTTCTCGCGGAAGTTCGTTTCCACGATCTCCCCTGTTCCCGCCTTTATTTCCCAGACATAGTCCTGGACATACTTTTCCATCTTGAGTTTGCCGATGACGATACCGGACAGGATCGCCAGGACGACCCCGGTGCCGGTGTAGACCAAGGCGATCTTCCAGCCAAAGAGGCCCCACAGCATGATCAAGGCAATTTCGTTTACCATGGGCGAGGAGATGAGGAAAGAGAAGGTAACGCCGAGAGGCACTCCGGCTTCTACGAAGCCGATGAAGAGCGGGACTGCGGAACAGGAACAAAACGGTGTGACGATACCAAGCAAGGCAGCCATGATATTACCGATGTATAAACGCTTGTGCGACAGTATCCGCTTGGTTTTTTCAGGCGGGAAGTATGCCCGGATGATCGCCACTACATATACAATGGTGGTGAGCAGCAGGAATATCTTAAGGGTATCGTAGATAAAGAAATTGAGGGCGTCCCCCAAATGGCTGGTCGGTTCCAGTTTCAGGAGTGTATAGGTAATGTAGTCGGCGAATTCCTTAAGCACGGCGACCTCCTCATCGTATAAATATATATTTATATATTATATAATGATAGCTGCCCTGTCAAGGTTTTTATTTAGTTTTTTACAATATACATATAAATATTTTTATTTTATTGTCTGCGTCAGGAGAGGCAAGGCTTGATGATGTACGCGGCGCTTCTTTATTTGCATGAAAACGGCCGCTGAATCCTATTGGAGGCAGCGGCCGTTGTTTATTGATAAACTACAATACAGGCAACATGCTTTACATCGCTTTCTTAATTGAGAATGCGCCGCGTATTTGATTGATTGCGTAGCCGGTGGCTTTATCGTGCGGATACTCGGCATCAAGCCGTTCCTTGACCTGCGGTGCAATGGTTTCCAATGAACCATGACACTTGAGGCAGACATCCTGCATCGGGATCGCTTTCATATAGCGCATAAACTTGCCTTGAGGTTCCGTAACGATTTCAGCGTATTCTATCGTTGCGGGATTTTCCTTTTCCGCGCGACGTGCAAAATCAGCCAATACCTTCTGTTCCCATGCGTCCGGCGAGCCAAGCAGGGGATTTCGTGTCCTTAAGGAAACCCGCGTGATGCGCTGCCCGGTCTTGCGGGAAAGATCGGAGGTAATTGCCGGGGCAAGGTCCTTGCATACCGTGATTGCCGCAGCCGGGCCATTTGCCGTCATCTCTTTCTGCAGCGCGCCGCCAAGCCTGGAAACCATTTCTTTAACAACAGCGCGGCTCTCTTCCTGAAATTTCGCAAGATCGTCCGCCATTGCGGGACCCGCGCTCAGGACAAGTACAAGGGAAAACATGAGCCATTTTTTTCTCATTTTTATTATTCTCCTTCCATGGTTATGAACGTGAAAATTAATTGCCGGACGCGGTATCGGTAATGTTATACGAGACCTTTACATCCATGTCTTTTCGCAGTGAGTTGTAAACGGAGCAGTATTTTTCGTGCGAAAGGGATACGGCGCGGGCGACTTTCTTGGGATTGAGGTTTTTCCCTTTCAGATGCAGGACCAGGTCAACTGTTTTAAAATATTGCGGCGGAGTGGGGTTCCTCTCGCCGATAATGTCCACTTTGAAGCTTTCCAGTTCCATTTTCATCTTTTGCAGGAACATGACCACGTCGATTCCCATGCACCCGGCAAGGCTCAAGAGAAGGCCGTCCGTCGGTTTGCAGCCCCACTGGACATGGGCGTCAAACTCTATCTCATACCCTTCCTGGGTCCTGCCGACGAATATCAGTTCCTTGTCCCAGGACAGTGTCGCCTTGGACAGATGGTTGATTTTCTGTTTATATCCTGTTAAGGACCCCTCCAGCTCTTCCTTCTCGTTCTCAGACATAATGACTCCCCATCGTTCCTTTTGGTCAAGGAAAGAGCCCGCCCCGGCTTAGAACGGGCCTTTTTAAATTATTTATCTTCTCCACCCCGCCCATGCGGGAACGCCCGCGCTATCCCGCAGGACAAGAACGCTGTCACCTTTTTTGCACTCTGCCGCGATGATGGCCGGTTTGCCATCGAAGGTTATCCGTGATCCCTTCACCTCGATCTTGTCGCCTTTTTCGAGCTTCACGTCCTGCCGCTCAATGTACCATTCCGGGCCGAGATGAACGGCTATGGTCTCCTTGTCGGTCTTAAGCGCGAGATGGATACCCGAATACATCCCCTTCACCGGCGTGATTTTGTCCACTGATTCAACAACGCCCGAAACGGTCTCCACCGTCGCCGGGTTGTACATCCTCTGGTAGGATGAGCCCATCCCCCACCCCCCGCTCCCTCGCCAGCCTTGCCAGGGGCCCGCAAGGGCGGCCGAAAAGAGAAAAAGCACTGATAACGCAACTGCCACGCTGACAATTCTTGCTGTTTTCATAACTGCCTCCTTTAGCCGGGATTCTTTTTTCTGGTGCCGGTACTTATCCGCTTTTGGGTAAAGTAAACACATGGAATTCCCTAACGACTCATGATCCCTAGGCCGTTAAAAGGCGATGTTCCCGATGGCGATCGAATAGACTCCGAACCCGATGAGAATGCTGCCGGACACGTATCGCAGGACTGTATCATGCTGTGCAAGCGCCCGAAGCCTGCTTTGGAGCATGTGTGATGAATAGGCTACGAAAAGCATAGGTATCGCAAGGCCGATTGAGTAAAAACCGAGCATGAGGATGCCTTGCGATATTTTTCCATCCGTTCCCACCATGGCAAGGATGCTGGACAGGAAAGGGCCGATGCACGGCACCCAGACCAGGCCGAGAGCCATGCCGAGCACCAGCCCGCTAAAACGCCCGCTGCCGTTCACCTGAATATTTGAAAGCTGGTAGAAGCGTTTGAAAACGCTCATGTCGAAAAGCACCATCGCGCCCATGAGAATAATGATCAGGTCGCCGGCGATCTCGATGTACCGTGTGCGGCCGATCAGGTAGGCGCCGAACAACGATGAGATCGCCCCCATGGCCATGAATGTCGATGACAGACCAAGCACGATCAAGAAGGGACGAAGCCGGTCCTTTCTGTCTGCACCAGCTACGATGACCGGCACGACCGGCAATACGCAGGGCGACAACACGCTCGCCAGACCCGCGCCCACGGCAAGAACCATGTTGGGTAAATTAATACCCACTACTTGATGCCATCCAGCGCCGCTGCCAGAGCATCATAGGATTGGATGCCTGGAGGAAACACCCTGTTGATCTTGCCGCTGCCGTCCACGAGCACCAGCGTCGGAAGACCGCGCACTCCATAGTCATAGAAAGCCTTCCGGTTCTCCTGCTGCATTGCGCTCACATAGGCAACGTTGAAATTGTTCTTTCTGTCCTTCTGAAGACCGGTGAGCACCTCGTTCTGAGCCCTACAGGGGCCTCCGTTCGGATTGAGAAAAAAGATGATCGTCTTTTTGCCGGAGCTGATGCTCCGCCTTATCTCCGGAGTACTGAGCGGAGCTGGCGGATTGCCCGCCTGCGCCTGATTAACTGCTGCAGCGAGCATGATGCTCACGATGATTGCTGCCAGCATTCTAGCCATAATTCTTTCCCTCTTTGTCTGTGATAGTCGTAGTTCTTTCCGGAGATACGCTTGGATCATTCTGTGAGCGGCACCCTCTTTAAAACGTCACATTCTGCCTTTTCATAAGCAATTCGCCGAGATAGGAGCCAGGTTTGACCTCTGCATTCTTAATCCACTCAGCGCCTTCAAGCCCGTAGGGTTTTACGCAGGATGCGCAGATATAAAACTTGCAGTCGAACTCCTCAACCAGGCTTTTCATAAGCTCAGCAACAGGTGAAAATCCCTTCTGCCAAGTGACCGATTCGGCGAATCCTTTTTTGGCGAGATGCACTCCCTCATTTATAAGAAAGAAATCTATTTTGGCGTCGAAAGCCGCCATGTTCGTGGCAAGTTGGAGCGCCGCAGCTGCGCGTTCAATAGCATCATACGAATGAGAGAGCACGAAGACGAATTCCTTGTTTTCCATCTTATTCTCCTTGTGATGCTGACGATGATTCTTAATGGGCGCAGCCCCCGTCGTCGCTATGGCCGCCGCAGCACCCCTGGACCGTCAGTACGGGAAGGGTTTTAGCCTGAAACATCGAAATATTTTCCCGTATTGTCTCCCCCTGTGAGCGATGCACCGTGATCCCCATCTGGTTCAGCCTCGTGAGCGCGCCCGCTCCGATGCCGCCAACGACAATAGCATCTACTTTTTGATTGTCAAGTGCCTTCATCGGGTTGCATGCGCCATGCGTGTGGTGCTGGTCCCGATTGTTGATCGACGCGACACTGTTCGTGTCCGTATCGAAAACGACAAATACCGGTGCGGAGCCGAAGTGATTGTACACGGCGCTCTCGATGCCATTGTCATTCTGGACTGGAAAACAGATTTTCATGTGATGTTCCTCCTTGGTATGGTTTATACGACGATTATTCAAATACGATAGCCTGGCCTTTGCTCAGGGCTTTCGCAACCTTTTTCCTCGCAACGGTGAGGATTCTTTGAATGGTTCCTCTTGATACACCCATCCTCGTGCCGGCCTCCGCTTGAGTAAGGTCATCAAGATCGCAAAGTTTTAAAGCCTCAAGCTCTTCACGCAACAAGGGCACCTGCTCGATCTCGGACATCGGAATGCATGTGGGCTTGAACGCTTTGCCTTTAAACTTGCATTTGCAGTTCCGCGGCTTCTTGCACCTTGGCGACATATCCATCCTCTTTATTGTGCATATGCACACAACATTAACAGGCATGGCCGCTCTTGTCAAGTTTTATTCGTTGCCATTTATATTATTTAATTAATATCACCAAAATATAATATTGTTTTATTCCGGAATACGACGTTATTCGCGCGATACGGGAAGCAGTATGGTCCGTGCAGGATATTCTTAATTTGTTTTAAAGCTTTCCCTGTCCGGCGCTCCCTGCCGTTTATTTTGATCGGGCATGCGCGGTAAGTCCTTTTCGCCTCTCCCCATATAGAGGTAAATTAAAAAAAGTTGGTTGAAATGATGGATGTAGTATATAATAAAAAAGTATTTTCATACGCTGTCAGGTCATCACATCAGAAGAGGTGTTTCATGAGCAATCAAACCCTGAACTCCGCGCTCGAACATTTCAGCAGACATAAAGCTGAACATCTGAACGATCTCAAAGACCTCGTCCGCATCCCGAGCGTGAGTTTCCCGGGCTTCGATCCGGTCCCGGTCAGAATAAGTGCCGGGGCCGTGGCGAAGCTCCTGTCACGAAGCGGGCTCAAGAACGTCCGCATTCTTGAGACCGGAGACGGCCATCCGTCAATATTCGGTCAATGGACGGGGGCGCCCGGGAAGCCGACGCTCCTGCTGTATGCTCACCATGACGTCCAGCCGATCGGTCGGGAGGAACTGTGGACATCTCCCCCCTTCGAGCCAACCGAGCGAAAGGGACGGCTGTATGGACGGGGGGTCTCAGACGACAAAGCGGGGGTCGTGATGCAAGCCGCGGCCATCGCGTCGTATCTTGCTTCAACCGGGGGTCTGCCTGTGAACGTGAAGGTTTTGATCGAGGGTGAGGAAGAGGTGGGATCGACGAACCTGGATAAACTGCTCCAGGACCATCGAGAACTTTTTTCGGCGGATGTGGTCCTTATTGCGGACAGCGAAAACTTCGACAGCGGCGTCCCTTCTCTGACCGCTTCGCTCCGCGGCATTGTGACGGTGAACGTCGAGGTGCGCTCCCTTTCGTCGAGCGTGCATTCGGGCACCTGGGGCGGACCGCTCCCGGACCCGGTACTTGCATTGTCAAAGATGCTCGCAAGCCTTGTCGATGAACAGGGCAGGCCCGCCATTCCGGGCCTGCTTGACAAAGTACGACGCATCTCCCCGGCAGAAAAGAGGGCACTGGACAGCCTGCCCTTTGATGAAACCCTCTATCGAAAACAGGGGAATATTCTGGAAGGCGTTGCGATCACCGGCGGCGACGGATCGGTATACGAAAAAATGTGGCACCGGCCGTCTATTGCCGTCAACGCAATCGAGGCGAGCAGCCGCAAGCAGGCTGCAAACATCATCAACGACGTGGCGTGGGCGCGCGTCGGCATCCGGATCGTCCCCGACATGGATCCGGAAGAGACGCTCACGCTGCTTAAGCAGCACTTGTTGAAACAGGCGCCCTGGGGAGTGGAGGTGAAGATCGAGCCGGAATCGCCTTCGCGCTGGTGGCGGACCGATACGCGGGGCCCGATGTTTGAAGCGGCGCTTTCGGCGCTCGAAAAGGGCTACGGGGAAAAACCCGTCGTTGTCGGGGCGGGCGGGTCCATACCGTTTGTACAGACCATGACAGACGCGCTCGGCGGCGTACCGGCCCTGCTCTTCGGTGTCGGCGACCCGTACACGGCCGCCCATTCTGAAAACGAAAGCCTTCTGATCGCCGACTGGGAAAAAGGTTGCAAAAGCCTGATTCACCTCTTTGACTGTTTGGCCGCTGATCAGTATCCGGGATATTTTTGATAGAGCGAAAGCGGGAGCCGTGGGAGCCCCCGGCAAGCTCAGGTCAGACAACAGGCGCTCTTAAGAAGCAAGCGCCTTATCGTCTATCGTTATCGTGGCCTTGTTCCCGAGACCCCTCACGAAAGCGTCGAGTGCGGTCCTCTGCTTCTCCGCCAGGTAGGTCTGTTTGAAAGCGACCTTGTTCTTCTCAAAATCACCGGGCTTAGCTTTCGGGTTTTTGGACGCGTACGCCGCGGAAAGTTCTGCATCCGTCACCGCGACGCCGTCTTCAACGAGATGTTCCAGTTTCTGCCTGAGCAGATATTCGCGCTGGTTTGCTTCGAACTGCGCCGGCGTCATATTGATGTTCTGGAGCGCGCGCTCATAAACCCTTTTGTCGAACCTGCCCCCAACGAGGAAGGCCGGTATCTGCATGATATAGGACTGGAGCTCCTCATCGGTAACGCGCAGGCCGACGCGATCAGCCTCCTGAACAAGCAGCCTGTTTTGGACCAGTTCGCGGAGCGCCTGGCTCCTGAGCGTCTTTGCAAAATTTTCGTTGAACTGGTCTTTCATGATCTGCCGGTAATTCTCCTCCATGTTCCGGTAAACCCGGTTCAGGTCATCGGCGCTGATCACATAGCCGTCCACCCTCGCGACCGTTCTGCCGCTTACGGATGACGGATACATGCCGAAGAACATAAAGGTGACCGTCACGAGAACGACGATGGCCCACATAATCCATTTCATGTGTTTGTGCATTGACTGAAGCATTGTTTATCCCCCTACCGTATAATTTCGAAATTCGAATTGCGAGTTTACTATTCGGTCAGCTTCTTCTTCAACAATTGGTTCACGAGCTCGGGGTTCGCCTTGCCCTTGCTCGCCTTCATCACCTGGCCCACGAAGAAACCGAACAGCTTTTCTTTCCCCGCTTTATAATCCGAGGCCTGGGCCGGATTGGCCTTGATCACTTCATCGATGATCGTTTCGATGGCGCCGGTGTCCGACACCTGTACCAGCCCCTGCTCCTTGACAACCGTTTCCGCGTCCTTTCCCGTTTTATACATCTCCTCGAACACGGTCTTGGCTATCTTTTTGGAAATGACCCCTTTATCAATTAAAGCGATAACTCCTCCACTTATTTCCGGAGATAATGTAGAAGTACTAAAATCTCTATTATCTAAATTCAGCAATCTTAAATACTCTCCCAACATCAAATTTGCGGCTTCTTTTGCATTGGATGGTGTGACTTTTTTTACCATTTTCTCATAATAATCAGCCGTGGCCCTGCTCTGGGTCAGCATATCGGCGTCGTACTCGGGCAGGCCATACTCTTTCGCGAACCGTTCCCGCCTGGCGTCGGGAAGCTCGGGGATGGTCTTTCCGATGATCTCGACGGTTTCCCGCGATACGACGATGGGCACGAGGTCGGGCTCGGGGAAGTACCGGTAATCGTGAGCCTCTTCCTTGCTCCGCATGGAGAAGGTAACGCCCTTGGTCGAATCGAAGAGCCGTGTCTCCTGGATGACCTTGCCTCCATCGTCGAGGACCTGCGCTTGCCGCTTGATCTCATACTCGAGCGCTTTCTGCACGAACTTGAAGGAGTTCACGTTCTTCACCTCGGCCCGGGTGCCGAACTCCTTTGCGCCGACAGGCCGGATCGAGACGTTGGCGTCGCACCGGAAGTTGCCTTTTTCCATGTCCGCGTCCGATACCTCGATGTAGCGGAGGATCGCGCGAAGTTTTTTGAGATACTCGGACGCTTCTTCGGAGGTGCGGATGTCCGGCTCGGACACGATCTCCATGAGCGGCGTGCCGGCCCGGTTCAGGTCCACGAGGCTCGCCCCGCCTTCGGGCTGGTGCAGGTTCTTGCCCGCGTCCTCTTCGAGATGGATCCGCGTGAGCCCGATGCGCTTGACCTTTCCGTTGACCACGATCTCGACATAGCCCTTTTCACAAACCGGCAGCTCATATTGAGAGATCTGGTAACCTTTGGGGAGGTCGGGATAAAAGTAGTTCTTCCGCGCAAACCGGCTGTAAGAGCTGATCGTGCAGTGCGTGGCGAGGCCGGTTTTAACGATGAACTCGACGGCCTTTTTATTCAGCACCGGCAGCACGCCGGGCATGCCGATGCAGACCGGGCAGGTCCGGGTGTTGGCGTCTTCTCCGAATTTCGTTTCACATTCGCAGAATATTTTCGTATTCGTCTGGAGTTGCGCATGCACTTCCAGCCCGATCACTGCCTCGTATTTCATGAATTACCTCGCTGATGTTTTTTCAATCCGAAATCTACAATTTCGGTTTCATCCTGTGCCACTCCGTCGCCTGCTCGTAGGCATAGGCCGCATGGATGATCGCTTCCTCGTTGAAGTGCCTGCCGAGGAGCTGGAGCCCGACCGGAAGTTTTCCTTTCGTAAATCCGCAGGGAAGCGACATCCCCGGGATGCCCGCAAGGTTCACGCTGATAGTGAATATGTCCGACAAGTACATCTGGAGCGGGTCGGAGGATTTCTCCCCGATCTTGAACGCCGCCGTGGGGGCCGTCGGGGTCGCGATGACATCGACGCTTTTGAATGCTTCATCGAAATCGCGCTTGATCAGCGTCCGCGCCTGCTGCCCTTTTTTGTAATAGGCCTCATAATATCCGGCGGAGAGCGCGTACGTGCCGAGCATGATCCTGCGTTTCACCTCGGACCCGAAACCCTGGCTGCGGGATTTCATGTACATGTCCAGAAGGTCCCTGGCGCCCTGGGCGCGAAAACCGTACTTCACGCCGTCGTAGCGCGCGAGGTTCGAGCTCGCCTCGGACGTTGCGAGAATATAGTAGGTGGCAACGGCATAGTCCGAGTGGGGAAGCGAAACTTCGACCACCTTCGCCCCCAGGCCCTCGAGGGTCTTGACCGCGTCCCTGATCGCTTTCTCCACATCCGGGTCCATGCCTTCGATGAAATACTCCTTCGGCAAACCGATCTTCAGGCCTTTTACGTCTTTTTTGAGCGCTTTGGTAAAATCGGGTGCGGGAATATTTGCCGATGTGGAGTCTTTGGGATCATGGCCTGCAATGACATTCATAAGCAGCGCCGCGTCCTTGACGTCCTTGGTGATCGGGCCGATCTGGTCCAGCGAGGACGCGAACGCCACCAGCCCGTAGCGGGAGACCCTTCCGTAGGTCGGCTTGAGCCCCACAACCCCGCAGCAGGACGCCGGCTGTCTGATGGAGCCGCCCGTATCGGAGCCGAGCGAACCGATGCACTCATCGGCCGCTACCGCTGCCGCCGAGCCGCCGCTCGATCCGCCGGGAATGCGTTCGAGGTCCCACGGATTTTTCGTGATGAAAAACCCCGAGTTTTCCGTGGACGAGCCCATGGCAAACTCGTCCATGTTCGGTTTGCCGCAAAGGACCATGCCCGCCTCGTTCAGCTTCCGGACAACGGTCGCGTCATAGGGAGGGACGAAATTCTCGAGTATCTTCGATGCGCAGGTGGTCCTGATGCCCTCGGTGCACATATTGTCCTTGATCGCGATCGGTATGCCGAGAAGCGGCGACGCAGTGTCACCCGCCTTGATGCGTTTGTCCGCTGCCTGCGCCTGCGCGCGGGCGATGTCCCCGGTCACCGTAAGGTAGGCCTTGACCTTGTCGTCCACGGCTTTGATCCTGCCAAGTACCGATTCAGTAATGGCCTGGGAAGTGGTCTCGCCTTTTTTCAGCATGTCGTGCAGTTCGTGGACCGTGAGATGGTAGAGCTCCATGCCTACTCCTTATCTTTAATGGTGTGGCCTACGGAAACGATCAGATTATGGTCATCGACCAGCACGATATTGGGTTTGAAGGTCTTCAGCTCCTGCTCGTTGTAATACTCGTAGCAGAAGACGATGATCTTATCTCCTTTTGCTCCCTTCCTTGACGTCGGGCCGTTCAGGCACATATCACCCGACCCGCGTTTGCCCGGTATGATATAGGTCTCGAACCGTTCTCCGTTATTGAGGTTCGATACCCTCACTTGCTCATACGGAAGCATATCAGCGGCCTCCAGGAGTAGGGGGTCTATCGTCAGGCTCCCTTCGTACTCGAGGTTCGCGTCCGTCACGGTTGCACGGTGGATCTTTGATCGCAGCATCAGTCTGAACATTTCATTCCTCAATTCCTTAGCTAAAATAAAACATGCGGCTGGTAACTTTCATTCCGCAATTCGCAATCCGCACTTACTCGATGATCAGCGGCACGCGGTAGTGTCCGGCTGCCTTGTCGGGCGCGTTGGACAGCGCCCGTTCTTGGGAAAGGCTCTCTCCGGGGACATCGTCGCGCATGACATTATTGATGTCCAGCACGTGAGACGTCGGCTCCACGCCTTTGGTGTCGAGCTCATTGAGCTTTTCCACATACGTGAGGATGTTCGAGAGCTGGTCCGTTAAATGCACCTTCTCCTGCTCCGAAAGCTCCAGCCTGCCGAGTTTTGCCACATGTTCAACTTCCTGTTTTGTAATTTTCATAGAAAATCCCCTTTTAACCACAGTGGTCACAGAGTAATGCATTAAAAATTGAAGATTCTAGTTTTACTCTCTGCGTGCTCTGTGGTTAATGTATTAAATCACTTCCAGGTTCGCGTATTTCACCGCAAGCATCTTCACCCCGTGCCCGGGGAAACTGACGCTGATCTTGAGCTCGTCCCCTGCCCCCTCCGAGCGCTGCACCGTGCCGAGTCCGAACTTCGCATGCCGCACCACGGCGCCTTTGTAATACGGGGCGTTCGCCCCGGCTTTCGCCGACTGGCGTGGCAAACTCGTCATTTTTACGGCTTGTTCTGCGGGGCTGGAGAGGCCGGAACTCCACTGCGTCCGGTCCCGGAAAGTATACGCTTCAGCTTCATCTCCGCCTGTCTTTTCCATGGCATCTGCCGGGATCTCCTGCACAAAGCGCGAAACCAGGTTGGCCTGGGGATATCCATAGAGCCTGCGCTCGGCAGCGTGGGTAAGAATAAGCCGTTCTTTGGCCCGCGTGATCCCGACGTAACACAGTCGGCGCTCCTCTTCGAGCTCCTCCTCGCTCTCCGCCGAACGTGAATGAGGGAAAAGCCCTTCCTCCATGCCCGCCATGAAGACCACGGAAAACTCGAGCCCCTTGGCATTATGGAGCGTCATGAGCGTCACCGTGTCGCCGCTGCCGCGTCTGCCTTCGGCTGAAACCTGCTGCTCCGAATCGGTGATCAGGGCCACTTGGTCCAGAAAGGCCCCGAGCGACGCGTCCCGGTTCTGCTCCTGGAAGTCCTCGGTCGCGGTCATGAGTTCGTTCAGGTTTTCCAGCCTGATCCGGGACTCCACGTTCTTATCCTGTTCGAGGGCCGCCGCGTATCCGCTCTCATGGACGACCCGGCGCACAAGGTCCGTGATGGACAACGATCCCAGGTCCGATCGCAGGCGTTCCATCATCGCAGCGAACTCACCGAGCTTTTTCCGCGCCGACGGCGTGATCGCCGCACGTTCCGGATCGACCACCTCCTGGTACAGGCTGACGCCGGCCTCTGTCGCCGCTGTTTCGAGCTTCTCGATCGTCGTATCACCGATGCCGCGCGCAGGCACATTGATGATCCGGTGCAGGCTCACGAGATCGGCGGGATTCTGCAGGACCCGGAGATAGGCGATGACGTCCTTGATCTCCTTGCGGTCATAGAACCGCAGGCCGCCGAAGATCCGGTACGGGGTGCCCCAGTTCCTGAGCGAATCCTCAAGCGCGCGCGACTGGGCGTTGGTGCGGTAGAGCACCGCCATCTCCCGCAGGCTCCTGCCCTCATCCACCTCTTTCTGAATTGTCTTGCAGATATAGCGCGCTTCGTCCTTCTCGTCCTGCGCCTTGTAGCACAGGATCTTGTCGCCGCCGCGCCTCTCCGTCCAGAGCTCCTTGGCCTTCCTGCCGAGGTTGCGGGCCACCACCGCGCCGGCGGCGCCCAGGATGTTCTGCGTCGAGCGATAGTTCTGCTCCAGCTTGATCACCCGCGCATCGGGATAGTCCTTCTCGAAGTTCAGGATGTTCGAGATGTCGGCCCCGCGGAACTTGTAAATGCTCTGGTCGTCGTCCCCCACCACGCAGAGGTTCTTATGCTGCGCCGTGAGCAGCCGCACGAGCCGGTACTGGGCGCGGTTCGTGTCCTGGTACTCGTCGATCAGGATGTGCTGGAACAGGCCCTGGTAATACGCAAGTACGTCGCGGTCCCGTTCGAAGAGCCGCACCGTGAGCATGAGCAGGTCGTCGAAATCAAGCCCGCCCGACTCTTTGAGCTTCTCCTCATACAGCGAATAGACCCGGCTGACGGCCTCGTCGAAACCGAACCCGGCGCCCGTTCTTGCGAACTCCCCGGCGTCAGTCAGGTTGTTCTTGAGCGCGCTGATCTTTGCCCCGATCGCGCGCGGCTGGTACCGCTCCGTGTCGATCCTCAGGTCTGCCGCGCAGGCCTTCACGAGCGACGAGCGGTCCGTCTCGTCGTAGATCACAAAGTTCTTTTTGTAGCCGAGCGCGTTGATGTGCTGCCGCAGGACCCTGACGCAGGCCGAGTGGAACGTGCTGATCCAGAGCCCGCCGTACCCGATGCCGCGCCCGAGCGGAATATCGAGCATCCGCTCGAGCCGCTCCCGCATCTCGTTCGCCGCCTTGTTCGTAAAGGTGACCGCGAGGATATTTCCCGGATCAACGCCCCGCTCCCGGATCAGGTGCGCTATCCTGCAGGTGATCACGCGCGTCTTTCCGCTCCCCGCGCCCGCCAGGATCAGGAGCGGCCCATCGCCGTAAAACACCGCCTCGCGCTGGGGAGGGTTTAAATTATCTAGGTAATCCATATAATATCATTGTGGATTGAAAATTTCACCCTGCACTCGCGCGGGGCACTCGTAAACGCTGGGCGCAGGCGAATTGCGGAATGGATGCCGTCAATCCGCAATCATCAATCCGAAATCCTCAAAACAATACATTCGCCAATACGCAATTCGCAATTAAATCACTCCACCGTAACGCTCTTGGCCAGGTTTCGCGGCTGGTCCACATCGGCGCCGCGCAGCACCGCGATATGATAGGCGAGGAGTTGGAGCGGAATGGACATGAGTATCGGCATGAGGAGCTGGTTGGTCGCCGGAACGGTGATCACGTGGTCCGCCAGCTTGCCGATTTCACTGTCGCCTGCGGTCGCCAATGCGATCACGATCCCGCTCCGCGCCTTCACTTCCTGGATATTGGCCAGGATCTTGTCATACACGCCGTTCTTGCCGGCCAGAACGACGATCGGCATGTTCTCATCGATCAGCGCAATCGGGCCGTGCTTCATCTCGCCCGCGGGATAGCCCTCTGCGTGGATATAGGATATCTCCTTCAACTTGAGCGCTCCTTCGAGCGCAATGGGAAAATTCGGGCCCCTTCCCAGGTAGAGAAAATCGCTCGCTTTAAAATAGAGTTTTGCGATCTGCTCGATATTCGCGTCTTCTTCGAGGCAGCGTTCGATGAGCGTGGGGATATGCACCAGCTCGGCAAGCCGCTTTTTAGCCTCGCCGCCGGTGAGCGTTCCCCGCAACTCCCCGAAAAAAAGCCCGACGAGATACAGCGCCGCAAGCTGGGCGGTAAAAGCCTTGGTAGAGGCCACGCCGATCTCCGGCCCCGCGTGGGTATAGACCACGCCGTCGGCCTCGCGGCTCGCGGTCGAGCCCACCACGTTGCAGACGGCGATGACCGTCGCGCCCTTCTTTTTCGCCTCGCGCATGGCGGCCAGCGTGTCTGCGGTCTCGCCCGACTGCGTGATGGCGATGAACAGGTTTTCCTTGCCCACGAGCGGGCACCGGTACCGGAACTCGGAAGCGATATCGACCTCTGTCGGGACGCAGGCCAGTTCCTCGATCATGTACTTGCCCACGAGCCCGGCGTGCCACGACGTGCCGCAGGCAACGATGAATATCTTCTTCATGTCGCGAAGCCGGTCATAGGCGGGGCCCATCTCTTCCAGATGAATAGCGCCCGTTTCCTGCGAGATCCTGCCCCGGATCGTGTCCATGATGGCGCGCGGCTGTTCGTAGATCTCCTTGAGCATGAAGTGGCGGTAGCCGCCCTTTTCCGCCATGACCGGGTTCCACATCACGCGCGTTATCTCCCGGGTGATCTCCCTTCCCGAGAGGTCGGTGATCCTCACGCCTTCCTCGGAAAGCACCGCCATTTCATCATCGTTCAGAAACAGCACGTCCCGCGTGCGGTGCAGGATGGCCGGGATGTCCGAAGCAAGGAAGAACTCACCTTGTCCGAGTCCGACCACGAGCGGGCTGCCCTTGCGCGCGCCGACCACGACGTCGGGACTGCGTTCGTCGATGACCGCAATGGCGTAGGCGCCTTGTAAACGGGATGCCGCCTCGCGCACCGCCTGGTCGAGAGGTCCTCCCTTTTGCGCAATACTGTCGATCAGGTGGGCGATCACTTCCGTGTCCGTCTCTGACTGAAAAGTCCTTCCCTGCGCCGCAAGCTCTTTTTTCAGCGCCGTGTAGTTCTCGATGATGCCGTTGTGCACGACCACCACGCTGCCTGCGCGGTGCGGATGGGCATTCTCTTCCGAGGGCCTGCCGTGCGTGGCCCAGCGTACGTGCCCCACGCCGATCGAACCGGAAAGCGGTTCACCGCGAAGGAGGGTCTCGAGGTTCTGGAGCTTGCCCACGGCCCTGCGGACCTCGATCTTACCGTTCTGGAGTACGGCCACACCCGATGAATCATATCCGCGGTACTCGAGCTTTTTGAGCCCTTCGATCAGGATCGGGACCGCCGCGTCTTTGCCTACGTATCCGATAATGCCGCACATATGTCGCTACACTCCTGCATTCAGAAAAATCATAAATAACAAATCTCAAATCATATTCAAATTCCAAATTACCATTCCAACCGTTTGCATATTCGTACTTGGTGCTTGGAATTCATCTGGAACTTAATGCTTGTTATTTGGAATTTTTCTCTATTTTCTTTTTCAGTTTCCTTCTGCGGCTTGCAAACCCTTCTCGGATGTCCTGGGGAACGCGGCTGATGGCCAGGGCGTCCGGAGGGACGTTCCGGGTGATGGTGGCTCCAGCCGCGATGAGCGCCCCTTTCCCGATGGTCACGGGCGCCACCAGCTGGGAATCGCTGCCCACGAACACGCCGTCCTCGATCACCGTGAGGTGCTTCTCAAATCCGTCGTAATTACAGGTGATGACGCCGGCGCCGATGTTCACGTCCCGCCCTATGGTTGCGTCGCCGATATAGGAAAGGTGGTTCGCCTTGCTCCCCTCGCCGATCGTCGATTTTTTGACCTCGACGAAATTCCCTATCCTCGCCCTGGCGCCGATGACGGAACCCGGCCGCAGATGCGCGAAGGGGCCGATGGAGGCGCCGGGGGCGATAGCGCTCTCCTCGATCACCGAGGAATCCTTCACCGTGACGTTGCTGCCGATCACGCTGTCCGCGATACGCGATCCCGGGTACACGGTACAGGCCTCGCCGATCCGGGTCTTGCCTTCGAGCCGCACGTTCCCGTAAAGAACACTATCACGGCCGAGTATGACTTCGCTGCCGATGAACGTGCTGGCAGGGTCGAGCAGGGTGACGCCCTCGAGCATCCACGTCCGGTTCACCCGGTCGCGCATGACGGCTTCCGCGCGGCTCAGATCATGCCGCGTGTTAACGCCCATGACCTCATCGACGTCCTCGCTGACGAAAGCGGAGACCCCGAGTTTTTTCCTTCTCGCAAGAGCGACGGCGTCGGGAAGGTAGTACTCTCCCTGGGCATTGTTCTTTCCGAGCCCGTCCAGGGACGCAAGCAGGAACTCCTTTTCAAAGCAGTAGATGCCCGCATTTACTTCCTTGATCTCTTTCTGCAAAGCCGTTGCATCTTTTTCCTCGACGATCCGCATGGTCCCGGTCTTGCCGCGCACCACCCTGCCGTAGCCGAACGGGTCCGGAACCACGGCGGTTACAAGCGTGATCGCCGCACGCGACTTCTGGTGGAGTTCGATAACCTTTTTGAGCGTCCCGCCGGTGAGGAGCGGCGTATCGGCGCAGAGGACCATCACCGGTCCCGCGGCTCCCGCAATGGCTTCCCGGGCCTGGCGCACGGCGTGCCCGGTACCGAGCTGCTCATACTGAAGAACGAACTCCGGCTTGTACTCTTTGACCGCCTCCCGGACCTTGTCGGCCTGATGGCCGAGGACGAGGACGAGGTTCCCGGGATTGACTGCCAGGGACGCGTTCAGTACGTGCTGGATCAGGGGACGGCCTGCAAGCGGATGGAGCGCCTTGGCAAGCCCGGATTTCATGCGCGTTCCAAGGCCCGCGGCGAGAATAACCACGGTCGGTTTCACTTGCCGGCCTCCTGATGGTGGCGATGTTTCAGCTTGTTGGCCTCTATCTCCCCCATGGGCACAAGCCCCAGGGAGACGATGAATTTCATCCCCTGCTCGACGGTCATATCGATCTCCGTAATTTCCGCTTCGGGCAGGATCAGGAGGAACCCGGCGGTGGGGTTCGGCGTGGTCGGAACGAATACTGTTTTGAATTTTCCCGTGAGGCCGATGGACTCGCCCTTTACCTCGCCGGTCATGAAACCGACGCTGTAACATCCCTTGCGCGGGTACTCCACGAGGGCCACGCCGTGGAAGTTATGTTTCACGGAGAAGGTCTCCATGATCTGCTTGACCGTGGTATATACTCCGCGCACCAGGGGGACCTTTTGCATCAAACGATCGCTGTACCGGACGAGGCGGGTGCCAAGATAATTGGCGGACAGCATGCCGATGATCACTATTAATAAAACGAGCGTGATGATTCCCAGGCCGGGGAATTTCAGCCCCAGAAGATCGTGCGGCAGGTCTCCCAGCATGCCGTCGATCATGCCGAGCAGGGCGGAGAGCACGTAGTAGGTCGCCCAGATCGGAAGGATCACGAGCAGTCCGGTGATGAAATATTTCTTGAAGAAATCCTTTATTTTTTTCACGTCGTTAATATTACTGATTTTATGCTGAGGTTGCAAGCTTTTTTTCAGAAAAGACGCCACGTTACGGCGCTGATCGGCGGACGAAAAAAACTGAGGCCTTCCCCGGCAGGGAAGGCCTCAGTTGGAAGGACCGTTTCAATCAATGCGTTTGATTACGTTGTGCTTCTCCCGATAGATCATGTCGCTGTTCAGGTCGAGCTTATGTTCAAGACGGGCTTTTTCTTTCGGCGTAAGTTTGCCGGCAGCCTTTAACCGGGCCTCGTCCGCCATGATCCTGTTCAAGTTGTCCTGCACGAGTGCCGCCTCATCCTTGGTCAACTGACCGGAAGCGATCCCCTGATCAATTCGCTTTTGCTGGTGCTCAAACCGCTTCTGGATGCCGGGATCATGGAGGGCATCGGCAGCATATGCTCCGACCGTCAACAGCGCAATTGCCAGTCCCATCACTACTGCAGCAAACGATACTCGCCCCTTCATGGAGTCCTCCCCTTCAAAACATTTTTTATTGAACACCTTGCGGCTGATTATACCACACTGGTCCGCTTTGCGGCTCTTTTATAAATAAAAAACATATGGTGAGGGCTTGTTTTACCAGATGAACCAGATGAATGAGAAGTCTCCTAAAACAGCACTCCGATCCCGAGGAAAGCCTCGACAAGGTAAAGACAGAGGATGGCGATGCCGAGGTAGAAGTGGGGCGTGCGATAGGGCGAGTCGGGTCCTTTGATCTTCCGTGAGAGAACGAAGGTAGTGATAAGACAGAGAACGATAGTGCATCCCACAAGGAAATGCGATGGAAATTCAAGAACTTTTCCGGTATCGAGCATGACGAGGGTAAAACCGATACAGAAGCCGAAGATGCCCATCACGGCCAGAATCGGCCCTTGCTTCCGGTGCCGTTTGATCACCGGAAACGGGAGCGGCCCGTGTGCTTTGCGCGCGCGCCTGATCGTCATGCCGAGCCGCGCGTGATGGAAAAACATCAGCATAACGAGAGAATTAAAACCCGCGTGCGCCAGCCGGAGGTAGGAAAGCAGTTGTCTGTCGATGAGGGGATAGTCCATGACGTTCAGCTTTTCCTTCTCCGGCCGCGCGCCGGGCCGCCGGGCGCCCGCCGGATTACGGCACGACTTCTATAAAGCCGTCCATGCCCCGGTCCTTGTGGCTCTTAAACCACAGGAAGCGTTTGTCGCATTCCATCTCGTACTTGCCGACCTTGGTGGGCGTGAACTTGATGATCTTTGCGTTGTCGCTGAGCTCTGTTTTGAAATCAATACCCGCATCCGGGGCCTTTACCATGATGTCATGGGGAACGTACCCCTTCGCCTTCTTTACGCTCAGTTCTACAGGCACATTGACCTTCACGACGATATAATTGGGATCGAAATAATATTCTCCGCCCGTGATCTCCACGTGCTGCACGCCGTCCGGCCCGACGGTCGCGACAAAGCGTTTCTCCTTGATGCCGTGATCGATCGTAGCGGATTGCGTCTCCCCTTTCGCTTCCGGTTTGACTTCCGGCGCGGTTGCGGGCGCGGCATCCTGTTTCATCTCATCGGCACGAACAGCCAGTGTAAAAGGCAATGACAATACCAGTATTGCGACCATCAATTTGACATACCTCATGTTGCCCTCCTTATCGTTAACGTTTTAACCCTCTGATGTTTATTATTATAGCATCAAAATCCCCTGATTTCTCTTCGCGTAAAACACGTTTATTAATCCTTCTGTTTATGGTATAGTTTTCCGCATACCGTTTCAAGGGAGTCAAATTCTGTCTCAGCTTCATTTTCACCGGAACGATGGAAACGATAAAAATACTCGTTGTAGACGACGAACCCGATCTGGTGGAGCTTGTTTCCTACAATCTCAGGAAAGAAGGCTTTAAAGTCTCCTCAGCCTCCACCGGGGAGGATGCGCTCGAGAAGGTCCGCAAGGACGGGTATAACCTCATCATCCTTGACCTTATGCTCCCCGGCATCCAGGGCGTTGAGCTCTGCCGCATGCTCAGGAGCAATCCGAGAACAGAGACCATTCCCATCATCATGCTGACCGCCAAAGGCGAGGTCGCGGACAAGATACGCGGCCTGGAGACCGGCGCCGACGACTACATGACCAAACCCTTCAGCCCGAAGGAACTTGCCGCCCGGGTGAACACGGTCCTGCGGCGCACGGGAGCGCTCGCGGCCAAAGAAAAGGTCATCCGCCTCGGGGAGCTCCGCATCGACCGGGAGACCTTCACCGTGACCAAGAAGGACACCTCCGTGCATCTCAGCGCGACGGAGTTCAAACTGCTCCTGTTTCTCGTTGAGAGAAAAGGCAGGGTCTTCAGCCGCGATCAACTCCTCGATGCCGTATGGAAGGACGAGTCCTTCGTCGAGCCGAGGACCGTGGACGTGCACATCAGAAGATTGCGCACGCAAATTGAAGACGATCCATCGGACCCCGTGCATATCAAAACAAGACGGGGCGTGGGGTATTATGTCGAATAATTCCGTGAAGCGCGGCATCTTCCGACGGATATTCATCACCTATTCGCTCATTCTGCTCCTGGCGGTGATCATTATCGAGCTCTCCATTACCGATGCGGTCAGGGAAAATTACATCAACGACCTGCACGACAATCTCACGGTCCAGGCAAAACTCATCTCCGCCGACATACCATTCGAGGCATCGTCCCCGCTCGACGGCCTTTGCAGACAGCTCAAGGAAACAACCGGTGCAAGGGTCACGGTCATCGCGCCCGACGGAAGGGTCCTCGGGGACTCGGAAACCGATTCGACCCGCATGGAGAACCACGGCCATCGTCAGGAGATACAGCAGGCCGCGCTGAACGGGACCGGCATGGCAATCCGTTTCAGCGATACCCTGAAGTACGATTTCCTCTACGTGGCGATACACGTCGACGGCGGAGCGCACTCCAAAGGCTTTATCCGTTTAAGCAAGCCGCTCAAGGACGTCGATGCGGCGATCAACCTGCTCAGGGTCAGGATCATCCTTGTCGTCACGCTCATCCTGCTCGCGACAGGCGTCTTCTCCCTGTGGCAAATAGAACGGATCCGAAGATTGACGCGGCAGATAAGGGACTTTTCCAAAGCGCTTGCACGGGGGGAAGTCGGCAGAAAACTGTTCCTTGAGCGGGCGGGCGAGTTCGATGAGATCGCCGAAAGCCTCAACGCCATGTCCGGGGAACTGAAGAACAGCATCGCAGCCCATGAGGAGGAGCACAATCGGCTGAACACGGTCCTCAGGAGCATTCCCGACGCCCTCTTCATAATCGATGCAAACAATACGGTCCGTCTGTCGAGCCGGGCGGCCAGGAACCTGTTCGGCGAGACCGCGCTCCAGGGAAGGCCGTTCATCGAGGTCGTCCGGAACAGCGAGTTCCTGGCGCTGATGGAAGCGGTCCGGCGGGAGGAGAAGAGCGCGAGCGCCGAGATAAAGCTCGACTCCCCCCTGGAGCAATACTGCGTGGTCCAGGTCTCCCCGCTCTTTTACAACGAACGCGAACTGTCGGGGTTCGTCGCCATCTTCCACGACATCACGCAACTCAAAAAACTTGAACAAACGAGAAAAGATTTCGTCGCCAACATCTCCCATGAGCTCAAGACGCCGATCACGGCTATCACCGGATTTGCCGAGACCCTGCTCGAGGGCGCCCTTGAGGACCGCGACCATGCCGTCACCTTCCTGCGGACCATCAAGGCGAACAGCGAACGGATCAACAGCCTCATTGACGATCTTATGACCATCTCGAAGATCGAACTGGGCGTGATAACGGTGGAAAAGTCGCCCGTCGATCTCCAGGAGGTCGCCGACCATGTCCTTACGCTGTTGCGCAGCAAGGCCGCTGAAAAGAACCTGACGATAGAGGCGCAGATACTCCCGACGCCGCGGACCGTTGCAGCGGACCGGGATCGGCTTATCCAGATCCTGACCAACCTCGTTGACAACGCGATAAAGTTCACGGAAAAAGGCGGGGTGAAGTTCGGCGATGCCGAGGAGAACGGTACGACTTATTTATTCGTGGAAGACACCGGCATCGGCATCAGGCAGAAGCACCTGCCGCGGATCGGCGAACGGTTCTACCGCGTAGACCCCGGCCGGTCGCGAAGCATGGGCGGCACGGGCCTCGGCCTGGCGATCGTGAAGCATCTGGTGAAGGCGCACGGCTGGGACATGCAGATAGAGAGCACGCCGGGCAAAGGGACGAGGGTGAGGATTTTTATGGAAGTTTGAAGTGAGAAGTGAGATGGATGAAATAACCGAAAACTTCTAACTTCTATTCCGGAACCGATTCCGCATGGATTCAAACTTCACTCTTCAAACTTCTAGCTTCTACTTGTTCACCAGACTTCAAACTTCACCCTTCAAACTTCTAACAAGGTGCCGTCAATGAATAATGAACGAGGCCCGATCATAAGCTACCGCAGCTACTGGCTGCCCGAGGCGGTCGTGCTGGCCTTGCTCACCCTCGCCACGGTGGTCCTGTTTGCGGTCACCGATCTGGACCTTGTCTCCATCCGGCCGTTCTACCATCCGGAACTCGAGGGACCCTGGCCTGTCGCGAACGACCCGCTGTGGCTGCTGTTCTACCGTTCCGCGCCGTGGATAACGGGCTCTTTGGCAGTGACCGGCGTTGCCCTGCTTATAACCGGGGTGATGCGGGAAAAATCCAGACAACTCCGGCTGTACGGGACCTTCATCCTCCTGTGCGTGATCATCGGGCCGGGACTCATCATCAACCTCGTTCTCAAGGACCACTGGGGGCGCGCGCGGCCCCGGCAGCTCGTCGAGTTCGGAGGCAGTTCGGAATACTCACAACCGCTTGTTCCTTTTCAGGCGGGCGGCAAGTCCTTCCCCTGCGGCCATTGTTCGGTGGGGTATCTCTACGGCGCCGGCTGGTGGATGTGGCGGCGAAGTCATCCGCGACGGGCAGCGGCGTCCCTCGCGACGGGGCTGGTCATGGGGACGCTGCTCGGCATCGGGCGCATGACCGACGGCGGGCACTATCTGTCCGATGCCGTCTGGTCGGCGCTGATCGCCCTCGGCATTGCCCACGTCCTCTATTACTACGTTCTGATGGTCCCGGCGCGCGAAGACTCCCGCTCGGTACTGTATCCCCTGCTCAGGCAGAACCCGCGGTTGAAGGCAGCGGTGATCGCGTTGTCGGTCCTCGTCGGTGCGGGCATCATCGGCGGCGGCCTGTTCGCCAATCCCCACTATGCCGACCTGGCGGCCCGTGTCCGGCTCAGAGATTTCCCCTCGGAACCAAAGGTCCTCGAAGTGACCGCCGACACGCTCGACGTGGAACTCAGCCTGGTCGCGGGACCGCCCGGCGAGATCGAGTGCTCGGGGGCCGTTCACGGGTTCGGCCTGCCGAACAGCGACTTCAGCGTAACGTGGAAGTTGGAGGAGGCGCCGTTGCCGACGCTGCGCTATAGCGTCGTCCCCGATGGCCTGTTTACGGACATCGACGGCATTGCGCATATTCGCGTTCCCGTGCAGGATCTAGACAGGATCATCGTGCGCGTAAAGCACGGAGACATCACGGTTGTCGATGAAGGAAGGGACACTCGAGCGGGCAAACGTCCAGAGCTCGACCTCCACACCTCTGACGGCCGCGTACGCGAAGATACCTAGTCATGCATGTTCAAAGGGTGCGAATGGTGGAATTTGCCGGCAAAGAACAGCGAATGAACCGGTCCGGCCCGGAATAAAAGGAGCCGATGACCATCAAAGCATATCCTGGCCGAACGCGCTTCATCTCTCCGCGGGTATTTTAATTTCAAACCTGCAGCTTGGACGCTCGCCATGATCACAACGTTCGGCAACGGGCAGCCCGGTCAATTCCTTTAAGAGCGTTTCCATCGCGATACAGGACCGCTCATCCGCGCTCACCGCCTCTGCAATGGGGCAGCCAAAGCCGGTAATGACGATCGTTCCCTTCTCTTCGGTCATTTCGGCCGCGGACCCGAGCAGCTTGAGGAACTTGAGGCCCGCCTTGACCCGCTCGCGGGGATCGCCGGTGGGGCGCGGCACGGAGCCTGCCAGCCGCTTCCCGAGGCCGCGCATAACGGACCTGAATTCGGTCTGCGACAACTTTTGCGCCAGCACGCGAATCAGCTGAGAGAGGAAAACGGGATAGGCTTTGGAAAAATGTATGTCCGCTCCCGGACGGAGGCCGTAGACCGCGGCCGGCCTGCGCGTGCCCTTTATCTCACCCTGGATCTCGACGATCCCCTCTCGTTGCAGCAGCGCGATCTGCGCCCGAACGGCGTTTTCAGTGACCCCGAGCTTGCTCGCCAGCGCCTCGACGGTATTCCGGCGCTCGAGCAAAATACGCACGATCCGGTCCCTCGCGCCTCCCGGTTTTTCCATATTCAACGGCGTCACCATCCTGCCACCCGTCCTTTCTCACTCCTACTATAGCTTCAATTCGAGAAATTGTCAAATAACTAAAAAACTTATTTGATTTATTATAATTATTGCGCTATGCTTGAAGCAGGTTCGGACATGCAGTTAAAAAAAGGAGGATACGCCCATGAAACAGACCATTGTTGCAGGAATTCTGGCGGGCATGGTGCTTATGGCACTGGCATTTGCCGCGCCGGCACGGGCCATGGAAAAAATGAAGGGAGGTGCCGTGGTCTACACGCAGTCCGTTGTTGACCTGCGGAACGCCATGCGGCAGCTCTGGGAAGACCATATCGTCTATACCCGGAGCTTCATTACCAGCGCCGTGGCGGGCCTTGACGACACCGGTATCGTCGCCGAACGGCTTCTCAGGAACCAGGACGACATCGGCAATGCCATCAAGCCGTTCTACGGCGAAGCCGCGGGCACAAAGCTGTCCGCCCTGCTCAGGGAGCACATTCTGATCGCCGCGGACATCGTGAAGGCGGCCAAGACGGGCGACAACGACGGCGTGGCAAAAGGACAAAAGAGATGGACGGAAAATGCCGATGAAATCGCGGTTTTTTTGAGCGGCGCGAACCCCAATTGGCCGGTGCAGACCCTGAAAAACATGCTCTACGTGCACCTCGCCCTTACAACGACGGAGGTCGTATCGAGGCTTAAAAAAGACTGGGCGTCGGATATCGAGGCCTACGACAAAGGGCACGCTCATATGCTCATGTTTGCCGACGTGCTCACAAACGGGATAGTGAAACAGTTCCCGAAGAAGTTCATGAAGTAAGGGTCTTGAAGGGCCGGATCTTCGTCCGTGACAGTATGGCCACGAGCGGGGATTTGACCCTTTCACCTTCCCCTGCCCCGGATTTGTTTTCCTACGGGTTTATTGGACCGGAAACGGCTACCCGCAAAGCACTGTCTCGCCCTATCCCTGTTCTGATCCACCGATTATCGATCGTTTCACAACGGTCAGGCCATTTTTATTTTTTTGATGACCGCCTTCAGGATGTCGGCCCTCGTCAAGATCCCGATGAGCACCTGTTTTTCGTCCACCACGGTCAACCGCCTGATCCTCTTCTCATCCATGATCCGCACGGCTTCGGCAATGTTCGCGCCTGGTTTTATGGTGAGCGCCGGGGAGGTCATGATGTCGCCCACATGGTCCCCGAGCCTGCGTTCGGGAAGCGGTTCTCCCAGCATGTATTTCAACAGGTCCTTGAACGTATGTTCCCTTCCCACCCCCACCATCGAGAGAATGTCGGCCTGGGTGATGATGCCGACCACCTTTTTTTCCTTGTCCACCACGGGAAGCCCGCTTATGTTTTTCTCCGTTAAAATGTCCGCCACGTGCATGATGCTCTCGAATTTCGTGATCGAGATGACGCCCTTTGTCATCACGTCCCGCACAAGCATCTCGAGCCCGATGGTCGAGCTGATGTGCCCGCCGGTAACATCTTCATGAGTAGTGTCCATAAAATCTCCTTACAAATAGATTTGAGATCGGTGTGACGTCCGAGGGCAAAAAACAAAGCTGCCCGGCACATCGCTTTTTTATATTTTTTTGCTTGCCCAAATTGAGGGAGCGCTCTCAACTCCCGACGTGTTATAGGCCGTGATCACGAAATAGTAAGTGGCCCCTGCGGGAAGATTTGTCACCCTATAGGTGGTCACGTTGCGGACATTTATGGTGCTCGTATAGCGGCCTGGTGAAGTGCCGTAGTGGATATTATATCCCGCGAGATCGGTAAACGGCGTGACGCCGTCATCATACATGGTCGGAACTACCCAGGTAAGAGTCGCGGAACCGGTCGGTATTATAATTCCTCCTCCGCCGCCACCGCCGCAGGACATCATCAATAAGACTATAAGCAACACCGCCAAACGCAAGAAATATTTTCTCATACTGAGTACTCCTTGACAATTCAAAAAAGCTACTTGACCGTCAGTCCTGTCGGAGGATTGGGGCGTATCACTGCCACTTGATTGCCGTATGCCGTGCCAGCGGCATTGGTGGCATAGGCCCTCACATAATATACGCTGGCCTGCGTCAGCCCGGTGATGGAACTCGTGAATGGGCCTGTTCCCGTTCCGTTGTTCGTGCAGGTATCAGCTGTGGTAGGATTGTTTGTCGTGTTCCAGCAGACCCCTCTGGCGGTGACCGGCGCCCCGCCAGTGGCGATAACGGTGCCTCCTCCCGTAGCCGTCAAATATTTTATGTTCGTAACCGCCGCAGTGGTGACGACCGGCGCGGACACGAGCACCGGCGCGCATGATGAGAACTTGAACGAGCCGATGCGCGTCTGCCAGTTGCCGCTGCCACCGTTCGACGGGCTGCCGTAATATTGGTTCGTGTACCAGAAGGTGCAGTCGTCAGAGGGGTCCATGCTCATCGCAGTGTAATCGCCCCAGCGGCTGACGAACTGGCCGCTGAACGAGAGGGTCTGCGAACCTGATCCTGCGATCAGCTGCGTTTCGGTTTGCGGCAACGTGTTTAGTGCATCGCCTGCGAGGCGGCCTGAATAGGCGATGCTCGGAAAGTTCGGCGAAACGCTGTTCGAGGTGCTGTACCCGAGCGCCATGTTCCCGGCATTGTCCACTGCCAGGCTGCCCATCCAACGATGGAGCACCGTATCAGGCGCATAGATCTGCTGCTGGACCGGCGTTGTATTAATCGTGCCGCCGGTAACGTCGATCTGCGCCCATTGGGGAACAACCGTGCCGGTGGAAGAAGTCAGAACATTATGAACGACCCACAGGGATTCCGTGCCGCTGATATTCCGATATCGCACCTTCTGCATCAAACGGTCGTCGATCATATCCAGCGTGTTCGTGGTGCCCGGTTGAGGGACAATGTTGGTATTGGCGGGAATCGAAGCATAGCTCGACTGGCTTACATTTACCGGCGAGCTCAGTGTTCCACCGGCCCCGCAGTTTGGTCCTGCCGTAAATTTTCTGACCTCGAAGTTGAAACCATTTATCGATTCAGAGACGAAGTAGTTTGGAGTCCCGGCAGGAGGCAGCGAGCCTGCCGCAGAGCCGAGCACACTGCTCGGGATCATGGTAAAGACGTCATGCGCCGGGTAATCAAGAAAGCCCAGCGACCAGGTAAGAGGCACGCCGCTTTCCAAATCGCTGCGGCTGAGAGAAGCATACGACGTCCCAACGAAACTACCGCCAGGCATGGCAAACTCGTTCGCAGACATATAGAGGCAGTCGGGCCATATCCCGAACTTGGGGTAGTCGTTCATCGCGCCAGAGGGCGGCTTCCCCGTGCCGCCCGGGTCCATGCGCAGGGGATAGAGCCACCATCCGCCCGAGACCGGGTCGTTTGTCTTCGAGACCGCGATACATTGATAAAAGGGCGCCAGGGGGTTGCCATTGCTGTCGAGCGCGAAGGCAAAATGGGTGAGTATCCACCGGTCTGCCAGTTGATCATACAACACAATCGGATCGCCCTCGGAATTGCCGTTACAGGGATTCGATCCCGTGCCAGACCACAACGAATCCTCGGTGAACGAAGCGAGTCGCGAGCCGGTCTTATTATAGATGGCATAGGCGTCGTTCACCGCCTGGATATAATGATTTGGTCCGACATCGCCGTTCGGGTCCGGGGGCCAGCCTGCGCCGCACTGCCCTCCGGTACAGGAGTCGCTGAAATTCATGCCGGGAAAATTCACGATCGAAGCCGGCATGGGGGCAAGCGGGGCCTTAAGCGGAACATTCATTGACGGAGTTTCCGGCGCACCAAAAAGGAGCGGAGCTTTCTTCGTCCTGGGCGGCCTTAGCACCGGGTGAACATACGGCTGCTTCTGCGGGGCCGCCAGGGGGAACCGGGCCAACTCGCGAACGTCTCCGCGATACTCGTAGGGCACAACCTTTTCCATCCCATACGTCACATTTTCGCCTGCAAAGGCGGTCGCTCCTGTTGCCAGCGCAAGTATCGCCGCAAACGCGATGCCCGCCTTCAAACCATGACGCCGAAGTGAAACAAGGGATTTTTCGGTCGGTCCGTGCTCCATAACTGTCTTGCCCGCCATAGTCTCCTTCATTATTATTATACTGTATATCAAATCCACTTAACTTTCGGGTCCTTCTTCGGCGGGCGAGGAGGACTGGTCTTTGGATATCCGAGAAGTATCGGGCCGAAGATCGCGTCCCCTTCTTTTAGCTCAAGAAGGCTCCTCACCGCCGGATCGTCCGTCACCATCGCGCCGAAGCCCACCCAGCAGCTCCCCAGGCCCAGCGAGCAGGCAGCCAGCATCATGTTCTCGCAGGCCAGCGGGCACGAATGATCGGCATACATCCCGTTGCCGATGACGAACACGATCGCGGGGGCTGAATAATATACCGGGTCCGGCAGTTCGGCGTATCGTTTCTTGATCGCCTCGTACCGCTCCGGGTCGATGTCCTTCACTTTCTCGGTGATCGCCTTCGCCTTGGGCATTGCGGCAGCCAGGAGCTTTTTCTTCGCCTCTTTGTCTTCGACAACGACAAACCTCCAGGGCTGGCTGTTCATTGCGGACGGCGCCTCGTTCCCCGCCTCGATGACCGCGTTCAGGACGTCCCGGGGGACCGGCTTCGGTTCATAGGCCCGGACAGCCCGTCTTTTCTTGATCGCCTCGATCACTGCGTTCATAGTCTCACCTCGCTGACGGCCTTCTGTCTGGAGCAGGACTGGTCAAGACAGAGGAAATATACCATAAAAAAGTTTTTTTTTACAGACCTTCTTGCTGATGCGTTCCAAATGCGGAATGTGGAATTCGGAATGCAGAATTTTCCAAATAGGGATAGGTGAATGATCAACCGAATCAAAACGGCGCTGATACAAGAGTAAAAAAATTGCCGGATGCTGTGAAAGCATCCGGCAGGGCTTCGGGGGAAAAGCCATCTTGTGGACCGTTCAAAGGAGAGCAGCAACAACGCATGCTGAGAACGTTTCAAAAAAACAGATCACTTCAGCGCAGACACGCTCACGGGTTTCCGGGCAAAGAGGAACGACTTGGTTACGCCGGCGCTCTTCAACAGGGCCAGCGTATGCTCGAAATCCTTCTCCGACGTTCTGATGAACCCGGATATTTTCATGCTGTTTCTGGCCGCCTGCGCTTCAGGCGAGGGATCGTTCTGCATTGCGACCAGGTCGGCGGCGATCTTTGCTCTCAAGGAGATCGGCATGTTTACGGATACGATCAAGGTGTTGTCGGGGTTCTCCCCCTTGTCCTCCCCTACCATCGCGAGATTAGGATACCGGTGCTGCACGCTGTCCCATACCCTGTTTTTCACGATAGCGATGTCGGCCTGGCCTTTATCGAGCGCTTCGATGGCGTCGCCGTAGGAATCGGCCTTGAGCCGTATTGCATCAGCCTGCGCCGCGCCGGGCAAGGAATCGAAATAAAAATCGCCTGCCGAGTCAAGGCCGGTGAAGGTCACCTTCTTGCCCTTGAAATATTCGGCGGAGCCGGCGAAGAGCGGCGAACCCTTTGGGGCGAGGATCACCGCCCAGTAGGTGCTGTGCCCGTCCGTATTCACGGAACGGACCAGCGGCACAGCCAGTTCGCTGATCATGAAAGCGCCTGCCACGCCCGATCCGCAGAACATCGCATCCACCGCGCCGCTCGCAAACAGGGTGGCTGCAGCGGGATAGTCCTTTGCCTCTTCATAGGAGGGAACGACCCCTTTCTTTGCCAGATAATCCATCAGGGGGTTTAACTTCTTCTCAACGTTCTTCTGGTCCTGCGTAAAAGCGATCCTGAACTGTAGCTGTGCAGCTCCGGAGCTCGTGGGCAGGAGAACAGACAGCACAATTCCGAAGAGAAAAAGATAAATGGTCCTTCCCGGTGTCTTGTTCATTGTTCTTCCTCCTTATATAGGGAGCAGGAATTACTGTGGACTACGATATACCATTTTCACAGCTCTGCATATCGCCCGGGAGGGGTATTTTTAGGGTATTTTATTGGTTTAAACCAATTTTAATGGTTCAGCGCAAGCCCCTTTCTTCCGCAGGGTAAATTACGCCATCTCGCCTGGAATTAATTCTTCCGGACCATGCCCCTTGAGCCGCCTCTTCCGCCGCGCGGGAGGGAAGTTTTTTACGATCCTGGAGTTTGAAAAAGAAGAAAGTCGTTTTTTCCTTCGATCTATTGCTCTGCCCGCTTTCATGAACCGAGGAAGGAACAGTCACAATGCCCTGCGTCTAATCAATTTCCGCGGTAATACTGAGGGGCTCCGGCTGTTTGAACCAGAACAAGCTCACGAGGATGAAGATCGCGCTTCCGATTGCGACGTGCCAGGGATAGGACCACAAACTTTTGGCCGGTATGATCGTCGGCAGGAGCGCAATGGCAGCGGCGGGCGGGAAGGACAGCCGCAAGGTATGAAAAAAAAGGTAAACGGATACCATGGACAGCGCGGCGGAAACCCATACCGGCCATTGCAGAACATGCGTGCCTGCATAAAGCCAAAACACGCCGGAAAAAGCGGCGAGAACGAGCAGCACAAAGATCCGTCCTGATTTTCGGCGCAAGGTCCCGCTCGGTTTCGACAACTCCACGAAGGTGACGATCAAGGGCGGAGCAATTGCGAACATCCAGTGATACGTGATCGCCAGGGCGGTAACGATCAACACAACCGCCAAAAGCTTTCCCCAGTGAAGCAACTCATCGAAAGGTTTTTGCGAAGCACTGCTCCCATTTTCAGGAGTTGCGAAGTCGAGGGCGCTTGTCTCCCCGCTGAAATGATCCAACGTATGACGCCCGAGCGCGATGATTCCCGTCAAAACGGATACATACAGAGGATAGTACCAGCTGTCACAATGAAGAAGGACCGGAAGGATCGCGGCGGAAAGCGACGGCAGCACTGCCGAACGCATCAACTTCATTTGCACGGCAACCGCAATAAAAGCGGCCGCAATCGCGACAGAGGGTGCAGCCGGAGTCAATCGCAGGATAATGACCCCGGTCAAGGCGGCAAGGGAAGGAGACAGCCAGAGGTGGCGGTTCTTGCCTTGCCAGGGAGATTCTTTCATGACCCATGATCCGAAGACAAGGGCGGCAATCTCCGGAAAGATTATGTCCTTTTCGCGGGCATAGCCCGCAACGGCTACCATGGCCACCACGAGCAGTATGGCCACAGGCTGCGCATGCTTATTTATCTTCATGAATGCAAAGAGCTCTTTCCTGATCGGTCGGCAATGAATCAAGAGAGACAGGATGTCACTTTCAAAAAGAACGGACCAATAGCGGTGATGGGTCCGCTGCGATGTCCCCTCAGATGTTCCTGGAGAGAATTTGAACTGCCAAATGCACCTAAAGCCGCCACAGGCAAAAAACAAACCACAAACAGCAGCCGGATACAGCTGCGATTCTTTCAAAAATATTTAAACGCTTGTCTTTAAAAATGAAATAAATGCTGAACGGAGAAGTAAGAAAGCATGCCGTCAGGTAGACCCATTTCGGCAAGGCATCCTTTCTCACGGGTTTCTGGAAAAGGGAGCAAAAAGGGCATTCGATCTCGCCTTCGAGCCGGGATCCGCACCGTTCGCATCTGACCACGCCCGACACTTCGTCAATCTCAGGATCGTCCATTTCTTTCAGGAAAAGCAGCGCAGGAAGGCCCCCGGTTCCCGCTTGGGCGCGGAGCGTGGCTCAGTATCTGATAAAATAGGGCACGGCCATCAGCACAAGCCCGATCAGGACGATTAAAACCGAGCTCGTGACAAAGTAAGGGAAAGCCATCAGCGCAATGCCGGATATCAGCGGAACGCCTCGTCCTAGTTTCTTACCGTATACAAAGTAGCCCATGCCGATCGAGCCGAACAAAAGACCCCAGAGTAATGATGCCATATGCCATATCCCGTATCCATCGTGTTGCCCTTCTTAACCCATTCAAAATCCGATCTGCCTATATGCCTGGAGCATGCTACTTTATAAGCTGAGCTTTGTCAACAATTGCGAAAAGATGGGAAGAAATTCAGTGCACGAGTGCAAACGCAAACATCATAGCCTGTCCCCAAAGGACTTCAATGACAAGAAAGTAGATCTGAGATGTTCTATCAGCAGAGTGGAAGTTGAGGAGAACGGGACAAACGTAACGCTACTCGACCCGGACAAGCCACAAGGGGGCGGGTCATGCAGCGATGCAATCATGGAATAAGGGAGAATGTCAAAACAAAAGGATCTGACCTCAGATGTTCTCTTTCCCGCCTCCCTGAAATTTTCGGAAGGGATTTTCATCTGGTGTTCTCCCCGTACTCCGCGAGAGGCGCTTTTGTTCGCCAAGAGGGCCTTCTGAACTCTCTACTCTGCCGACTGATGACTGCCCTTATATTCTGCAACCTGATTCACATATTTTCCCTCAGTCTTTAGTTATACTTTCGTAATTAATGACACCGCAACAAATAAGGCCTCCGTTTTCCGTCTGCCTCCGGAGAGACTCAGGTGCTATACTTATCCTCAATACAATACTTTCTATCGCGAGGAGGAGACTCAAATGAACAAATACAGAAGCTTTTTGGCCTTGTCCTGTGCGACACTCCTGACTGTTCTTGTGTCCGGATGCGGCAACTCCAGCAGTTCAAGCAGCCCCAGCACCTCCCAATCCGGGACCCTGGCTGTTTCACTTACCGATGCGCCCGCCGCAGGTTTTGACGCGGTCAATGTGACGGTGAGCAAAGTCAGGGTGCACCAGAGTTCGACGGCTTCGGGAAACGCTTCAGGCTGGTCGGATATAACGCTCACCCTCCCGCAGAAGATCAACCTGCTCAATTTGACCAACGGAGTGCTCGACACGCTGGGACAGACATCGCTTCCGGCGGGCCATTATACCCAGCTGCGCCTCGTGCTCTCAGCGAACACCGGGACGACCCCTGCCAACTCGGTCGTCCTCTCCGGCACAACGGCCGAGATCCCGCTCTCTACGCCGAGCGGGGTGCAAAGCGGGATCAAATTGATCCACGAATTCGACGTGGCCCCCGGGCAGCACGTCGACCTCGTGCTGGATTTCAACGCGTTGAAGTCGGTCGTCAGACGGGGCAACGGCAGCTACGCGCTGAAGCCTGTTATCACGGTCCTTCCGAACCTGCTCACCGGCATCGACGGGTTTATCGATCCTTCGCTGCTTGCCGATAACGTGATGGTCTCCGCCCAGGTCAGCGGCACGGAAGTCCGTTCGACAATGCCCGATCCGCAGACAGGTGAGTTTTTCCTCTCCAACCTCACTGCGGGGGCCTACGACGTTGTCATCACTGCTGACAATCATGTCACGGCCGTGATCAGCGGCGTGCCGGTCTCGAGCGCCACCGGGACAACCGGCGCGACGATCACGAGCACCAGCGTCTTGCCGATCAGTCTGCCGACCTCGACCATGCAAACCCTCAGCGGTATCATCACCCTGAATACGAATACAGCCAGCACGAGCACGGTCGCTTACCTCGCAACGAAGCAGACCTTTACCGCGGGCCCGACGATCACCGTGAAGTCCATGGGGGCTGACCTGCTGACCGGCGCCTACTCGCTCGCGCTCCCCATCGGCGCACCGCTGCTCGGCAGTTACGGCACGGGCACGCTCCCGATCCCTCTGACGCCGCAGCCCGACGTTGCCGGTCTGTACGCGGCCGAGGCTTCGGCAAGCGGTTACCAGACCCAATCCGTCAATGTGGACCTTTCAGCGGGAGATGTGACGCAAAACTTTACCCTTACGCCGTAGCCGAGCCGTCAATCACAAAAAGGGCCCCCAGCCGGGGCCCTTTTTTTACCTTATGGGTCACCTATGAAAAAGGTCGTCAAGCGAGAAGGGGCCTGAACCCCGGCCCTAAGATGCTTAAGAAGGAACTCCGGTTTATTTGCATGGTCCTGTCCTTCGCCCTTTCATGGTCGCAATCGCTTTTATCTTCCCGCCCTTCGCATCCGTCATCACGCTGTGCCATTTTTAATCGAGACACAACATTTACTCTCCCTATCCGTTATTTTTCCCGCTGCCTACATCAGTAACAAACTCCCTGAACTGCTCCAGCGCAGCCTCCAGGTCTGAGTTCTTAATTCTTTCTTCTGAATTCAACTCCGCACTCCGCATTCTATTGATCTCCAGGGCGATGACACGGACAATTTGACACTGAACGTCTCTTTTTGGTCAGGCCTTTTTCAGGCCTTTTTCAACTGCTCCGCAAAATAAGGCGGCAGACCGCTTTCGATGATCGCGGCGGCTGTTCTTTCCACGTCGTACTGCACGCGGATAAAGTCCGTGGTTACTGACCCGAATGTTACTTCCACAACGGCGAGGCACGCCCTCGGATCGCCGTCTTTCGGCTTGCCCACGCTGCCGGCATTGATGAATACCTTCCCGTCGATGTCCTTTCGATAAGGCTTATGAGTGTGCCCGTAGATCAAAACATCGGCGTCGGTTTTTTCCGTCATCTCTTTGAAAAACTTCTCCGGCCGTTCCTCATACCAGTAGAGATTGTTCTTATTCGGCGTTGCGTGAAAGAGCTTAACTTTTTTCCCGCTGCAGGTGAGTGAAATCTCAGAAGGCAGTTTTTTCATGTATTCTTTACTTTTCACCGATGCGTTCTTTTTTGTCCACTCGAAGGACAGCTGCGCCATCTCTGCCTGCACCGGGTCTTCATATTTGCACCCGCAGTGTTCGCGGTCCTTCGCCACTGCTTCGTCGTAATTTCCCTGAACGCCCTCGATGCCGTGCTCAACAAGAAAATCAACGACCTCGTTCACGAACGGGGCATACCCGCCCACGTCCCCCAAGTGATAAATCTTATCCGCCTTGACGCGAAGCGCCTCACTGTACGCAGCCTTGAGGGCCTCAATGTTTCCATGAATATCCCCGAATATCGCCATCTTCATTGTTTGTCTCCCGCAATATGCAGTCTTAAAGTGCAGGTCACTGTATGCGCATACAATAACATAAAGATGTCGCAATGCAAATGAAAAGGCCGCATGTCATGAAATTTTAACTCAATTGTAACATGCGCGTAATAAAACCGTGACAGTATATGACTCACACAGGGTAAGCGAAGGAATTGCGCAACGTCTTTTCACGATTACGAAGGGCAAAAGGACATGAAATACTTTACCCGGATCGTCGACAGCATGATCAAGTTCATGATCCCGATCGTGATCATCGCCCTGATGATGGGGATCGCGCGGGTCCTGCTTGACCTGCGCGCTGTTTTCGGGAGCCAGACCATCGCGGCGGCCTTCGACATGATGGTGACCAACATCCTTTCGATGTTCATCGTCATAGAACTGCTTCGGAGCGTCATAGAGTACTTTACCGTGCACCGGCTTAAAATAACGTTCATTACCGATGCCGCCTTGGTCTTTGTACTCCGCGAGATCATGATCGGGCTCTACCAGCACAGCCTGGAGGCGAAAATGATCATCGCGCTTGCAACGCTGATTCTCGTGATCGGAGTGCTCAGGACGCTCGCGGTCGTATTTTCACCGGAAAAATTCTTAGAGACGGAAGAGGCAAAACATGGATAACAGCATGAATAAGAACAACTTAAAAAAAAGCGAAGAGATACTCCTGCTCGTGGTTTTGATGGCGGGGCTTCTTTTCATGGTAATACACTGGAAATAGGAACGGGAGAACAGAGAGACTTCATGAAGGAGCGGAATAAGAAAAAGGTCTTTCCCGAAGATTTTCAGTGGGGCGTAGCAACATCTGCCTTTCAACTCGAAGGCTCTCTTCATGCGGACTGGGCGACCTGGGACCCGTTGATAGGCAATAAGCCGGAGATAACGGACCACTACCGCCTGTTCCGCGAGGACCTCAAGCTCCTGAAGGAGCTGGGGGTCAACTCCTACCGTTTTTCCATCGAGTGGAGCAGGATCCAGCCGCAGGAAGACACCTGGGACCACGAGGCCATTGCGCATTACCAGGAGATCATCGACATCCTGCGGAGCTACCATATAGAGCCGATGCTCACCCTCCACCACTTCACCCATCCCCGCTGGTTCATGGAGCGTTCTCCCTGGCACCGGACAGCGTCGATCGAAAAATTTCTCCGCTTTGCGGAGATGCTGGTCTTCTCCCTCAAAGGGGTACGCTACTGGCTCACGTTCAACGAGCCCTACGTCATCCTGCTCGGCGGATATCTGGAAGGCTGCACGCCTCCCGGCCTCAGGGACGTCCCCCGCTCGCTCATGGCCCTCAAAAACATCTTCACCTGCCACGGGAAAGCATACGACATCATCCATCGCTATGTTCCCGACGCCCAGGTGAGCCTCGCGCATAACATGTCCGCTTTTGCGCCGTGGAAAAGATGGAACCCCCTGGACCGCCTCCTGAAAAAGACGGCAAACTACTTTTATAATCATTCGATCATTAATGCTTTCCAGACCGGGGTCTTCATCGTCAAGTTCCCCTTCTCGAAGCCCGTGGAGATCGAGGTGCCCATCAAGAACAAACTCGACTTTTTCGGCATCAATTACTATACGCGCATCCACCTCCGGTTCAATCCGTTCAAGAAAATGGGCGTCGAGATCCGGTACGCGGACGTGGACGGTCACGGTCTGACCAAAATGGGATGGGAGATCCATCCGCGCGGACTGGAAAAGGTCGTCCGGTACGCGTCACGGCTCAACCTCCCCCTCATGATAACCGAGAACGGGATTGCCACGCATGATACCGAGGAAAAAGTGAAATACATGAAGAAGCACGTGGATATCGTCGAGAAATGCATCCGTGACGGGCTCGATGTGAGGGGATATTTCTACTGGACCTTGATCGACAACTACGAATGGCTCCAGGGGCTGGACGCCCGGTTCGGGCTCTACCGTGTGGACTTCGAAACGCTCGAACGCACCCCGACGTACGCCGCTACCTATTATGCCTACTTGATCCAGAGCAGGTCAAAAATGTGATACAATTCACGGTTTCTCATTCTTTTCAATGTCTTCGCACCCGCATCATCGACCCAATGCTCTTGAAAAATAGGATACCCATTGATATTGACTTCATAAAGACCTGCTCAGAAACCTGAAAACATTTAACCGAAATGTAATATTTCCGTAACATATATGTCATGTGGCTCCTCTATCATTCTGAGAAAGAATTGAGGAACTTGATAATGACGGAGAAAATACGCAATCTCAAGTGTCCGGTGTGCGCTTCTGAAGCAGTTTATAAATACGGTCATGTGAAAACTGGAAAGCAGCGCCTCAGATGCGTTTTGTGCGGAAGACAGTTTGTTCTCGGCTTTACGAGGCATGAATTGAGGAATCGTCCAACCTGTCCCATCTGCGGCCTCAAGATGCACCTTTACATGCATGAAAAAATAGGGTTACGATTCAGGTGCTCGGAATATCCTGACTGTAAATCGTATGTAAAAATCCCGTTCAAGAAGGAGGTTTCATCTCATGAAAAGCTATGTTCATAATGTGCCGGGAAGACTGCGGATAAAAAATCCCTTGTTCAAAAACAGCCCGGTCCACTATGAGGTTCGAAAGGCCCTCGTTGATATGGGTCATGGTATCGGAACCGCCGAATTCAACACGACGACGGGCAGCCTTCTGATCCATTACAACCCGGCAGAGATTCATCATCAGGACATCCTGAGCGCCCTTGCGAGGGGAGGTTTTTATCATCCCGACAAAACAGTCACCAACGATCAAGTGATTCATCAGGCGACGACTACGGCATTCAACGTGGTAGCCAAAGCGGTATCAGGAGCTTTCATTGACACTGCCCTTTCAGGTACGGGCTTGTCATTTCTGACGTTATTGCTTTAATACAACGTCCCCTCCGTCTATCCTCTTTTCCTGCATGCGTCAAATCTGCGCTGCTCCGTTCTCTTTTATCGAGTTGATTTCATCATTCTTCATGTTTCCTAGTGCCTTAGAGGAATCCCCAAGTGGCCGGTTCATTTTTTAGGCCATCGCGTCTGAATTTTGTTTCCCTTTTGAGTAAATTTTGATTCGCCGGGACCAATCGTCGGTCATCCAAAATCCATTACGCCTTCCATATTCTTCTTTTGCTCGATGAAATCATGCAGCATGACGTCGATATTGCTCCATACGGTCTCGCACGGTACATACCACTTAACATCTACTACGCTGATTGCCAAGGTCTTTTCGGTCTCATCCCACCTTCCTCGTAATACTATTCCGTGCAGACGCGTTTCGATGTCCCATGGGTTAGATCCCGTTATAACGGCCCCCTGCGAGACTGCCTCAGTAAGCAGTTTATCGATCCTCGTTTTACTGATATTCCTGTACTCGCGCGTACCGCATCCCTGCATTGGCTTCTCCTTGTGGATCTGCAAACCCCGATATAATCTCAAATAATAGAACCGCAACAGGAAGCAATTCTGTTCACAACTCCCGCGAATGGCCCCTCCGGCTTTCTATATCAGCCGTCGTTGTATTATCCCGCAGCAGGTCTTTGACCCGCTTCGAAACGAGGGCAGAGAGAAAGAATTTGATCCGTGCCGTCCGTGAATAGTGTCTCAACACTATCTGGTAAAGGGTCGTTATACGCTCTTTTGGCCGGTTCAGGCTTTGCGCAAGGTTTTCGACCGCGACCTCGTGATGACGTGGTCCCGTCTCAATGTCCTGCAGAGTGCGTTTGTTCATTTTTAGCTCCCCCCTTCCTAATCCGGGGCTTCTCTCAAATAGGACTATAATTGACTTCAGTCCTTTTGATAGTTCGGTGTGAGCACATCGTGCGCCACCGTTGCTGCTTCGTGTTGCCGCGTTTCGTATCCCTCTAGGTAAATGTCAAATAAGCCGAATTTTTCCCGCAGCATGTTCTTCATCAGTTTTATGGTATCCCGGTCATATCCCGCTCCATTCGTCCTGATTCTTGCCACGAGGATAACCTTCTCCGGTGAAAGACCCCAGATATGCATATCCTTGACAAGATGTATTTGGGGGAACGATTGATGCAGAAATCCTGCGACGTCATCGACATCGATTCTGGCAGGAGTCCCCTCCATCAGGATCTTTATGCTGTCCCTGATCAAAAAATAAGTCGGATACGCGGCAAGGCAGCCGATCAGGATGCCGGCAAGCGGGTCCACAAAATAAAGATGGGTATAACGTATGATGATGGCAGAACCAATGACACCGACCGAACCCAGGGTATCATTCAGGAGCAGGAGCAGCGCCCCTCTGATGTTCACGTCCTTTGCGTACCGGTACAGTTGTACGAGACCGAAGGCGTTCGCAGCGAGGCCCAGGACGGCTATCACCAGAACCTTATCCGCTTCAATGGGCTGAGGGTGCAGAATCTTCTGGAAAGCTTCCGTGAAAACATAGAACAGGATGAAGCCGACCAGGACCCCGTTGAACAGGCCAGACAGCACTTTCGCGCGCTCGTACCCGAAGGTATTGACCTTGTCCGGCTGTCTGCGGGCAAGCCTGGTCACCCATAGTGCGATGACCTGCCCCGAGATATTGACGGCCATGAACGACGCATCAGTCACGAGGGCGATGCTGTGATAATAGAACCCCCCGATCAATTCAACGAAAAAATAGGCTATTGTTACAACAAGAACGAGCGTCTGGCCTTTTACGTGCTTTTCCTCTGTCTCATGCATGGTTCGCCGACCCTTCCGTTGCCTTTCTCACCCTTTCAGGAGATGCGCCTTGTCTGTCAATTCCCAGGGCAAGCCGATGTCCATTCTTCCGACATGACCGTACGCCGCTAGTTTGCGATAAAAACCGCCTTTGATCTGAGAAGGGAGACATCGAAGGTTGAAATGGCGTATGATACCGGCCGGCCGAAAGTCGAAATTATTTTCTATGATATCGGCAATTCTTTCATCAGATACTTTGCCGGTCCCGAAGGTCTCTATCTGGATGCTCACCGGCCGCGAAAATCCAATGGAATAGCTGAGCTGCACCTCGCAGGAGGTTGCAAGTCCGGCTGCGATGATATTCTTTGCAGCATACCGGGCAGCATAGGCGCCGATCCGGTCTATCCTCGAAGGATCTTTCCCGCTCAGGGCTGCCCCGCTATGGCGGGAGTATTCGCCGTAAGTATCGATTGCGTTCTTTCTCCCGGTCAACCCTGAGTGTACGGCAGGACCGCCGCCGATGAAAGGTCCGTCGGGATTGACGAAGATCCGGGTGTGCGCATCCGGTTTGATCTCCTCGTCCTGAAAAACAGGGTTCAGCACTGTCTCCCGGATATCGGCCTGGAGCCGTTGGGCATCGGGCCCGCCTTTGGCTGCGGTCCGCTTCTGGCTTGCAATAATGGTGATGCTGTGAACACGCGACGGTCTGCCGTCACAATATTCTATGCCGACCTGGGTCTTGCCGTCGGGCGCAAGATAATCGAGCGTTTTCTGGAGCCGCACGGCCACGAGTTTCCTTGCAAGACGGTGGGCGAGCCAGACGGGAAGCGGCATAAAGGCCGCGGTCTGATCGCAGGCGAACCCGAACACCGTCACCAGGTTCCGCACGGGAATGCGTTCGATCTCCTCCTCGCTCAGGGTCCGTTCATCAACCAGCGGACGGCCGTCCAACGGTACCTCGGTGAGGCTGGTTATGACGCTGCAGGTCTTTGCATTAAAGGCCCGCTCCTCATAGTCGACCTGGCTGATGACCTGCCGGGCGACATTGGCATAATCGACCCTGGCCGAGGTCGCGAACCGCGCTGCGATGAAGACAATGGCAGTGGAAACGGCGCACTCGGCTATGATATTCGCATACGGGTCCTTCTGCAGGACATGATCGACGATGGCATCGCTGATGATATCGCAGAGCTTGTCAGGATGGCCTTCGGTCACCGATTCCGAGGTGAACATGAAGTCTTTTTTCATTTAATCTTCTCCATGCACGGTGTCTGTTCAAGTGACTGCAGCAACGTGATTACCGTTCAATATCGAAATCGGGGCCGATGAACTGCCATTCAGCACCAACGGCGGAGCAGCAATCTTTTTTGTCGCCTCGTTGATGAGCAAAGGAGCGACAGCGGTCCCGATCGAAACTGCCAGGTCGAAGGGGTTCAGCGGGCTCATTCCCAGGAAGCTCCGGAGGCCCGGGACGACCAGGGTAAGAGATTGCAACCCCAACGAGCCTGCCAGAGCCACGGTGAGATAGTTGTTCGGTGCGAGCCGGTCAGCGTCAAAGATGCTGTGGGTCTCGGAACGATGGCTGATGGCATGCAGGAGTCCTGCTGTAACAAAGTTCGTGAAAGCCATGGTGCTGGCCTGGGGCCCCTGCCCGTAGCGCAGAACGCCGTAGCCGTACGCCGCCAGCGTCCCCGCCGAGATAGTGGAAGCCTCGAAGAGGAGCCTTTTAAAGTCCGCGGTCTTGATGAGCGGTTCCTCGGGGTCGCGGGGAGGCCGCAGGAGCACATCCGGCTCGGGCGGTTCCTGGGCAAGGGCAAGGCCCGGGAAGATGTCCGAGATCATGTTGATCCAGAGAAGCTGCATGACGTTGAACGGCTGCCCCATGCCGGCGGCAAGAGCCGTGAACATGATCATGATCTCGCTCGTGTTCTTCGAAAGCATGTAGCGGACCGATTTTCGTAAATTATTGTAGATCGTCCGCCCCTGACTGATGGCCACGATCATGGTCTCGAGGTTGTCGTCTTCCAGGACCACGTCCGCTACCTCCCGCGCCACGTCGGTCCCCGTGTGTCCCAGGGCGATCCCGATATCGGCAGCTTTGAGCGCCGGTCCATCGTTGATGCCGTCGCCGGTCATACCGATGACCTTTCCTGCGGACTGGAGCGCCTGGACGATCTGGAGCTTGTTGGCCGGGCTCACGCGGGCGAAGACATGGACACGCCCGGCAAGCGCCTTCATGACCTCGGGCTCAAGCCGGCTAAGGTTGGCGGAGTCCAGGATCTCCAGTTCCTCGCCCTTGCTCAGATTGAGCTCCTTGCCGATCGCATAGGCAGTGGGGCTCTGGTCACCGGTGATCATAACGGTATCGATCCCGGCCCGGTGGAACGTGTTGATGAGATTCTTGACGCCGCTCCTGACCACATCCGCCATGCCGACGAGGCCGACCCAGACGAGTCCCTGCTGAATGATCCCGTCGCTGTGCAGGGTGTCCCCGTTGGTCACGGCGTACGCCATGGCCAGCACGCGGAGCGCTTCACCGGCCATCCGTTCATTTTCTGCGTAGAAGACCGCGCGGGCATCGTCGTCAAGCTCCAGTTGCCGGCCGTCGTTGACGTACCATTTGCAGAGTGACAGCACATCGGAAGGACTCCCCTTGAGAGCCATTAGCCGCTGTTGGTCGTTCGAGCGGTGTACGGTGTTCATATAATGCCGGTCTTCCGATCGGTGGTTCATCTTCACGATGGGGTGCTGCGCGCGAAGCGAATTGACATCCACGCCGGCGGTGAGCGCGAGGTTCACCAGGGCGTTTTCCGTTGATGACCCTTCCACAACGTAGTCGCCTTCCTGTCCCGATACCATCGATTCATTACAGAGCACGGACAAATGGAGCAGACGGAGGACGTCCTCGCTCGTATAGGGGTTTATATTTTTTCCTTCCGCCAAGATCCTGCCATCGACAACATCGAGACGGCGCATGCCGGCATGCATCTGGACCACCGACATCTTGTTCATAGTGATCGTGCCGGTCTTGTCAAGACAGATGGTTTCGACCGACCCGAGCGTTTCGACCGCGTCAAGGTGGCGGATGAGCACGTTCAGACCGCGCATGCGCTTGATGCCGAGCGCGAGGGTCGTCGTCGTAACGGTCGGAAGCCCCTCGGGCACGGCGGCTACGGCAAGGGCAATGGAGGTCTTCAGCATCTGGAGAAAACCATAACCGCGGAGGATGCCTACGATGAACACGATGCCGCATACGGCGCAGGTGATATAAACCAACTGGACCCCCAGGTGGTCCATCTGCCGTTCCAGGGGCGTCTCGGGCGGCCGCGCCTCTCCCACCATGGTCTGGATCTTTCCGACCTCGGTAAAGCGTCCTGTCGCCACCGCGACGGCGAGGCCCTGTCCCCCGGTGACCAGGGTGCCCATATAGACCATGTTAGTGCGGTCGGCAAGGAGGATGTCCGGTACCTGCAGTTCATCGGTGGTTTTCATCGCCGGCATGCTCTCGCCGGTGAGCGCCGATTCATCGATGCTCAGATATTTTGCCTCGATGAGACGGGCGTCCGCCGCGACATAGCTTCCCGGTCTCAGCACGATTAGATCTCCGGGCACGACCACCTTGGCATCGATGGTCGTCATGACCCCGTCGCGGATCACGGTTGAGGTCGGCTGCACGAGGCTCTTCAATCCGTGGATGATCTTTTCCGACTGGCTCTCGGTATAATATCCTATTGAGGCGTTGGTGACGACGACCCCCATGATCACGACGGCATCCGCAAATCCGCCGGTAGCAACGGAAATGCCGGCCGCAACGCCGAGGAGGGCTACGGGAAGGGACTTGAACTGATCGAAGAACATGCTCCAGCCGGAGCGGGGAACGGACTCAGGCAGAAGGTTGGGACCATACTGAATGAACAAGAGGCGGGCTGCTTCTTCGGATAAACCGTTGGACGCTGACGTACCCCATCTCTGAAGCACATCTCCCTTTGACATGCAATGCCATGCTTCTCCCTGCTGGTCATCGGCACGGGAAACTTGCTTGCGAACGGTCCGGAGGCTCGGCACTTCCTTGCCAGCGGGAGTGGGGAGAGGAGAGGCGACGGTGCGCACGGTGCGTACCATAACCGTTCCTTCCCCCTGCGACACAGAAGGGAAAGGGTCTCCCTTTCCTTGGACCGGCCCGCCGTTGGTACGTTCCACCGCGGCATTCAGCAGGGAGGCTACAGCCGATGCATGGTTGCCGTTCTGCGAATCGAACAGCACGAGAACGCTTCCCGTGAGGGTATTGATCGAAACGCTCAGGATCCACTTGTGCTGCGCAAGATTCTGCTCGATCTGCTGTTTCAACTGCTCCGAGCGGTACAGACCCTCTACCTTATAACGGGCCCGTCCTTTTACCGACGTATGAACGGCCTGGACCACGTACGATACCTCCCCTTCTGAAATGGAAGCTGGTCACAAGCCAGGCGATGACGGATTAAGTCGTTTTCGTCTTCGGCAACGCGCTGCTCGCGACCTCTTTGACTCCTTCAACAACTCCAACCAGCATGTCCTTGACCGCCTTGACCGCCGTGTTGCCGATTACAGATGCCGCCTCAATTGCGCCAGTGACGGCGACTTTCGCCACCTCTTCGGCATTCCCCCCGACTTCCTTGGTGGCCTCGATCACGCCGTCCACGGCCCGCCGGGCAACCATGGCGACATCCGCGCCGACCTCGGCCGCACCCTTGACTGCGCCCTTGACGGTCTGGCCTGCCACGGAAATAATGTCGCCGCCAACATCGCTCACGCCCATGACCACCCCTTTTGCCACGCTCTTGGTGCTCAAAATGAGGCCGGTGCCGACCTCTTCCGTGGCCTGAATGGCTCCCTTGACCACATCCTTCGTGATGCCGACTGCTTCATCGGCCACTGAGCCTGTTGCGCGAAGCGTGTTGGATACGGTGTTCCTGACGAGGCTGACGATCTCCGCTTCGATCTCGTTGATCCCTTTGAGACTGCTCACGACGCCCTCTTTCACGGCAGATCCTGCTTTGCCGATGTCTTGGGCTGACGTTTCCCCACCTATGGTTTCTGCGTTTGTCATGTCTGCTCCTCCTTTTGTAGTCCTCGTAGTTGTGATTTTCAGATCCGATTCCGACGACGAGTCGCGCGAGCTGCGCTTCACGGTCTTCTTCGTCGGTGCCTTTTGTTTGCGGTCGCTCATAAGCATTACTCCTGTCAAGGTTCCCAAAAGCGTTATCGTACTTTTTTGTTGTGATAATGCTGGAAACGGGTTTTTCAGAAATTCAGATTTTTTCTATAACGAGAAACTTTTGTTGCTGACAAGGCGGACACGGACTGGAAGGGTTCCTACTTCCCTCGGTGCTGCTTATGTCATTTTTTCTCCCCATCCTTTGTTTTTGAGTAGAGATTGTATGCGTACCAGTACGCTGCTGACCACGGTATTGGGCCTGCAGTCCCTGACAAGATTTGCAAACTACCCGCTATAACCAAGGCTCCGACTGCAAACCCGCCTAGGTCCAAATCTCCACCCGTGAGGTTCTGTATCTGCCGATCAATGCTCTTGAACGTACCGCCAAGGTCCCGGCGAAGCTCCGCAGACGGCACCCTTGATATCCTTTGGTCCTCCAACGAAAAAAGGCTCCTGGACCGCGCATACTCCGCAATCACTTGCACCGTCGTTTGGTGAAGTACAAGTATGCTCCCCGTACCCGGGTTCACCTCAATGGAGAGAATCCCCGGACACGCGGCAAGCTGATCTCCCCCGGACTTAAGTGCTGCAAGGTTCCCTTTTTGTGAGGAGATCCGGATCCGTAATCTCCCGGCTGAAGCATGGGCAATGACAGCGGGCGGGATCATGACGTGACTGACCCGCCTTCGGAGTCTGCAGCCGGTGCTGCCGCAACTGCCGCCGCTGCCGCTGTCGACTCAGCTAATTCCGCTTTTGCTTCAGCCACAATATCTTCCGTAATTTCAGCGACCTCTGCAAATGTTTCCTTTCCGCGTTCATACAGCTGCATGCCTCCTTTGATTGCGGCTTTTGCCAACGGCTTCGCGATATTGGCAAACAGAGGAATGACTACGGGTGCCAGTATTGCGGCACCGATGCCGATCGCCAGACCGGTAGCAAGATTTCCTTTCAATCCATTGTCCAAAAGTGCCATGGTGTGACCTCCTTTCTATGTACTCAATTGTAGTCGCGTGTTAATGCAAAGTCTATCTTCTCTTTCATTACTTACCTACAACTTTTTTTAAACGGAATTTAACGTTCATTGTAATACTCACGTAACATTCATCAAGTATGCTTCATGCAACTTTGAGAGGTAACTATGTACATTTCTCGCTCAATGACTGCAACTAAAGTTCCATCGCCGGGCGATTGCACCTCACTTTGTCCCTACAGGAGCGAGCATAGCTTGAATTGCTCGGCGTCCGTCATGACATTGGCGCCCAGCAAGCGACAAGACGCCGCGTATTGCCGCACCGAGAACTACGATCAATGTCCGATATTCCTGGCAAAAATATTACGAAGTAATTCCTAGGGGAAGGAGTTAGCCGGTCCTGTCGGGAGATGCAGGATGAGCTGAAAAAAGATGCCAAAGTGAAAGCATTTCCGCCTATCGTGGCGAGCCGGGAGTAAAAGATCGGTTGCAGTAAAAGTGAACTGCGACCATCATGGCTGGCAACCGTTATTCTCTGTTGCAGACACACCGTCGGCAGCGATACATTCGTGCGCAATTTTCAGGAAGAGTGCCCACTATAATCTTGAGTAATGCCTAAAGACACGATCAATAACGTACAGTGCCCGGCGTGTGAGTCGAGTAACGTATATCGCGACGGGTTTGCACGGACAGGTAAGCAACGCTATCTCTGCTTGCTATGCGGGAAGCAGTTTACCGAGGGCCGTCGCACGAAAGTCGAGAAGAGGCCGTTATGCCCGGCCTGCGGCAGCATCATGCATCTATACAAGGATGAAGGGACGATTTTGCGTTTCAGGTGCTCGGGATATCCTGACTGCAGGACGTACACGAAAGTTCCGAAAATATGAGGCCGTCCCAGCCGGCATCAGCCAAGATCCCGAATGGAAAAAAGCACCCGTGGCGGACTCTGGGGCGGATATTTTCTCTGTTTCATTTCTTTTTATGTGCTTTCGTGCGTGCCTTGGGGCGAGCTTTAGGGCGCCCCTCACTGCTCTTGCCTTCGAGCACCCCGAGCTGCGCTTCAAGGTCCTGGATCCGGACCATGATCTCCTTCACCCCTGCATCGAGAGCGGGGTTTTTGGCTTTGGCACCGCTCATGAGCACATAGGTCTTTGCGCCGAGGTCGGCAATCGCCTCGTGGATCCTTGCTTTGAGTCTTAATACCTTGTACTGCCGTTTTCCTTCTTCCGTGAGTTCCCCGGCTTTCTTCTGCACCACGACGGCGCCTTGCTTCACTGCCGCCATGCCTTTTTCCAGCCCCTGCTGCAGGTCTTTCTTGATCGCGTCCCAGTTAAAGCCCTCCAGATAGCCCATCGGTCACCTCCCTGTGGTATGGAATGTTCATTGCTTTATTTCCAGTATAACATAGTGGACGCAATTCCGGTTCCGTACCGAGCGTCCATAGTCCAAGAACCTGTTCCAAACATGCTCTTGCCTGTTGTGATATTGTATAATAGTATTTATCGCGGCCAAAGCGTCAAACAGGATTTTTTTCAAAGAAACCGTCGAGATGAACATAGAAAATCAAACAATGGATGACGCGGGTGAATGGGTGGTCCTCCTCCATGGCCTGGGCCGCTTCAGACAGTCCCTGCGCGGGCTTGAGCAGCATCTGCAAAGCCTCGGCTATTCGACCGTCAACCTTGCCTATCCCTCAACAACCAAAACGATCGAGACGATCGCCGAAACGCATCTTGCGCGCGCCGTACAAGGCTGCGAAGCGCAGGGAGCGGGCAAGATCCATTTCGTCGGCCACTCCCTGGGCGGCCTTATCGTCCGTCAGTACCTGCAGCGGCATTCAATGCCAGCGGGCAGCAGGCTCGTGATGCTCTCCCCGCCGAACCAGGGAAGCGAGCTCGTCGACCTGCTCATGCGGGTCCCCCTCTACCGTTGGGTCACCGGCCCGGCCGGCCAGGAGATCGGCAGGGGGCCGGGGTCCGTGGTCAATCGCTTGAAGCCGGTCGGGATCGACGTCGGCGTGATCGCGGGCAATTTCAGCATCAATCTTGTGTTCTCCGCTTTCCTGGACGGGCCTGACGACGGCATGGTTTCGGTGAAGAGCGCCATGCTGCCGGAGATGCGCGACTTCATCATCGTCCCCAACACCCACACGTTTATCATGAAAGACCCGCTGGTGATGAGGCAGGTCGCGCATTTCCTCAAGCACGGCAGGTTCGATCGCAGCGGGACAGGGCCGATTTGAAACTGTACAACCGCATGCAGAACAATAGGTCAAACCTTGAACGGCTGGTTACTGCATGTTTTTTCCAAAGGGGCGAAAAACCGGCAAAACAAAGGGGGTATAAATGACTGCGAAGCTGGCACTTGAACTGAATGCGCCCAATCTTGATATAACAAAACTATTGGGCACATCACCTAAGATCATCCTTGATACGAAGATATTGGATCCCACGGGGTTAACCTATGTAGGTACGATCTTTTTCGGCACTTGTAGAACCATCAGCATTCACGGTCAGTGGTCGCCCGGGAAAAGCCGTCCCTATTGGGGGCCTGCGGGTGATCCTCGTACGGTGTTTAACGGGGTCCCTAAATGGTCCGCGCTTACGCTGGTACTTACTCAGGATGGTCGGTTTGTCGGTGGAGCATACGGTCCCGGCCCCTTCAAGATCACGAACACAGAGGACAGTCTGGGCTGGATCGTCTGCGCAATGATGAATGATAGTTTCTATCTGGATAATTTCAATCATCCCGCTGATCCTATGACAGCCGAATGGTCTCTGGGTATGCAGGGGTAATATGAGCGTTGCGAAAGTATGTGGCGGAAGGCATGAGGAGGGGTCCTCTTGAGCTTGTTTTCTCTCCGTTATGCCCGGACCGTGCTCCTGGGCCTGCTGCTTGCGGCCGCATTTCTCTCGGAGAGCGCGGTCGCCGCTGAATCCCGGGATGCGCTCCTCACCATCGTTTCAAACTGCCTCGATATCAACACTCCAGATTATTGCGAGCACTGCCCGGCACCGAGACTCGAAAGCCCCTGTGCGCGGAACCTGGACTGCAAGGCAACGACGGAGGTCTGGGACGAGACCGCTGCTTATGTCGTGATCCGCGACAGGAAAATGTGCGGCTGTGTTCCCGGCTTTGTACACGGCCTTGTTATCCCGCGCGCACGGATCAGGGGTGTCGAAGACCCGCGGCGGCCCGAAGACATATGGAGCATTGCCTGGGCCGCGGCCAGGAAGCGAATTGCCGACGAGGACGCCATCGCACTCGTGGTCAACCCGCCGGGGTCAAGAAGCCAGGACCAACTTCATATTCATATTGTCCGGTTGCGAAGCGATGCTCGCGGATTCTTCGACGGGGCGAGGAGCGAACGAGTACAGAGTCTCTATGAAGTGTGGAGCGCAGCTGCAAAACTGGCCAGTGCCGCGAAACTGCAGGATTACGGCGTGCTCGTTGCCCGCCATCGTGACGGCGGCTTTCTTGTGCTTGTTGTTGAGAGAAGCCCTGAAAAACTGTACACACTGTGGGAATGCAAATAAGGACGTTGCCGCTCTCCTCTGGGCGACGACCTATCTGGGAAGTAGATCGCTCCTGGCCGTTTCGATCGAACACGCGCTTTACGGCAATTTCGCGTTTACGCTCGGCATCGGGTATTATTTTTATGCTCCGGACTTTTGACCTGAGGAGAGCAATATGGATTATTATTATCATTATGTGCCCGGCAGACTGAGGCGTCCAGACGCCCTTTATCCACAGTAATCCGCGGAATGCGGCGATCTTTGAAATAAGCATCCAGGATTTGGAAGGAATAACGTCTGTGGCAACAAACCCTGTTATCGGCAGCGCATTGATTCATTTCGATGAAAAAAAAATCAAATACGAACAGCTCATCGCTTTCCTCGGGAAAAAGGGTTATTTTATTCTCTCCAAGGCAAAAACGTCAGATGAAGTTATAGAGCAGGCCGCGGAAAAGGTGCTGAACCGACTCAGTTGACTTCCCCGGATAGGGATTTAATGCCTGCTGCACTATTATTACTGTATGTGCTTGTGGTAAGATAGTAAAAAAGGTTCGGACGGGTTTTTGGATCGGGACGCAGCAATTAAGATCGCTGCAGCGAAACTCAAAGCTTGCGGTCAAAGGAGTCGAACAATGACAAACACATTAACAACGGTACTCGAGAAAGTTCAAGACGGTCTCGGGCAGGGCGGCGTTTTAGATCAGATCGATAAGATCTTTCGAAAGCAGCAAAGGATCAATTTGTTCGAAAAGCTCGAAAAGATCGACACTAAAGAGGTAGCTGATTTTCCAGTCTTTCTTTATAAGAGCATCATGCCAAATGGAAAAAAACAGCCCGCCTTGTTGCGCTTTCACCTTCCCTCCTGGAAGGACCACGACGAGATCTTTTGGCAATCACTCGGGGATTATGTTATTCTCGCGCTGCACCGGGTGACGGATGTCGACTTCGACAGCTCCAGGGGCCGGATGAAGGTGACCTATTTCCCCAAGATAAAAGGCCGGATAAAACATCCGGAAGACATCAGGATGATCATCCAAAAAATTGCTTATCTTGTGGACACCGAAGGTCTGCCGACAGACTTCACCCGCTTCCGGCGTATGACGGAACGACGCGGCAGTTTGGGCGAGATGAGCAAGATAGAGGCCGCGGTATTGGGAACAATCATAGCGGAAGTTCCTACGGTCTTAAGGTAGAATACGAAAAATCAGGTTCATCAGGAACCGCTTTTCGTACGACAAGATGGCCGGTCTTCTGGCCCCCTGCGGAAACCCGGACGCTCTCGCTGTCGCACGGGACCTGGATTCGAAAATCGAGAACCTTCTTCGAGCGTCTGCACTGTGACGATATTACTGCATTACTGCCGGCCGATGAGGCTTACCGGGAAACACGCACCAATTGAATCTTTTTTGCTGAAATTGTCACTGTTGGTATCTCCGATATCCTGCCTAAAGCGCTGCTTCTCTTTCACCCAAAAAGCCGAAAACGGAGCGAGCGCACATAATGCAGGAAAGAGGTGCCGAAGAAGTAGTCGGAAGCGTAGGCGATCGGATAGAGCAACGCCTGCCAAACCGTGAGCTTCGTGTGTCCGGTGATGAGATAGGGCGCGACCATGAACCGGAAAACAACGATGTATGCGAGAAGGGCCGTCGCCGTGGCCGTGAACCGTCCGACCACCCGGCTCCAGATCGCGGAGGTGGCCTTTCGCGCCACCTCGCGCGCGATCTCTTCATTCGAACGGAGCATGATTTGCTTAAACAATCGCTTGAATATCGAGCTGCGCGCATCGGTTTCGACGAGTCGCTGGTAAACCTCCTGATGCACCCGCTTGCTGATAAAAGAGCGGGGATTGCCGTGGTGCACAAAGAGGAGAGAAAAAAGGTCGGGCAGCCCCCGGAGCAGCCGCACAAGGCTTTCGACAACCGACGCCATGTACACGGAGCAAATGACCAGGACGCTCATTCTGCGGTTGAGGATCCAACCGGCGCCATAAACAGCCACCAGCAGGACGAGCACGTTTACCACGATCCTGACGGTCTGCGCGGTGAACAGTTCGAGAATCCGTTTCACGGACTCATACTCAGTCCTGACCTGTATGCGGCTGGAGACGTAGTCGGAAGCCAGCAGCTTGGCGATCGCAAGGCCGAATGGAAAAGCGAAGTCCATAGTCATCCGCGGGTCGGGCAGTGGATTTCCGTCCAACCTGTCCCCTTCTATTATGACACTTATTATGACACTAAAAGACAGGCCTTGTCAGGAACATTGTTATAATCTTTTCTTCTCAGCGGTCCCCCTGCAATCCGACGAAGGGCCGGGTGCAGAACATCCGTGTCTATGATAAGATTATTTCCATACGCGGACGATAAAGAAAGAGCATACGGCGGCATTCGCCGTCATGCCGGGCACCCGGTCTCAAGAACATGTCTAAGAAAACCATGCGGGTCGCCTGCGCGATCATAGAGCGTAATGGCAGGGTCCTTGCCGTCCAGCGCAGCGAACGCATGAACCTGCCCCTCAAATGGGAGTTCCCCGGCGGAAAAATCGAACGGGGCGAGTCGCCTGGACAATGCGTTGTCCGTGAGGTGTCCGAAGAACTGAGCCTGCAGATTACAGCCGGCCGGCTATTGCCATCCGTAAGCCATGACTATCCAGATTTTTCCGTAACGCTGTACCCCTTCATCTGCGCCATCGTCTCGGGTGAGATCACGCTGCACGAACATAAGGCCCTGCTCTGGTTGTCTTCGCACGAGTTGCGGTCGCTCGACTGGGTCGCTGCGGATTTCGCGGTCATTTCAGCATACTGTGACGGGCTGGGGCATTCTCCATAAGGACCTCCGGGACGAGGACCGGGACCAAACTTCTCCATCGCAATTCATCACTTCACCCGCCTGTTTTCGCACGACGACAGCTTTAGGGATATGAAGTATGACGTGATCCATTGCAACTGTTCCATGGTTTATCCCTTTTATCAAGCGGGGAAATACAATATTGCGCTTCGTTAAGCGCGAATCCTTCGGCTACAGCCTGAACAGCTGGGAGTTCATCGTGAAGGAAGGCGCTCTCTATAATGACCCTGTGAAAGACGTTTACTCGAACGCATGCCGACATACGCCGCAACGTACTACTCTTACCTCATTCAAAGCCGTTCAGCATTGTAACGGAAACTTAATATTTCCGTAACACTCGCGTAATACCTCTCCTCTATCCTCGACTCGAAGCGAATGGATGATCCCGCGTCATCAGAAAACGCATTTTTTTCTTTGTCTCGAAGTACTCGAACGTACGAGTGTTACTTCCAACCGCCCAATGGAATTTTTCCGTATGGATATGCGACTAAAGATCCTTTGTGAAAAGGAGACAGAAAAATGAAAAGAAGGACCGCAGCACTGCTGGGGATAATCATCCTTTGCGTGTTTCTGAAGGGCAGCGTCGTGTATGGCTTCGAGCAGGCTGATTTGGATAGATTACGGGCAACCAATCAATGTCCCCAGTGTGACCTGAGTGGGGTGGACCTGAACGGGATGAACCTGGAGGGGCGGGACCTGAACGGGGCGGATTTGAGCGGGGCGAACCTGAACGGGGCGAACCTAAGCGGGGCAGACTTGAGCGGGGCGAACCTGACTGAGACGGACCTGGGCGGGGCGAACCTGGTCGGGACGGATCTGAGCGGGGCGAACCTGAGCGGGGCGGATCTGAATGGGGCAGACCTGAACGGCATTAATTTGGAAGAGAAAGACCTGAGCGGGGTGGATCTGAGCAGGTCAAAACTGAATAAGGCGAACTTGAGCAAAGCGAACCTGAGCAGGGCGGACCTGACCAAGGCGGACCTGAGCAAGGCGAACTTGAGCAAGGCTAACTTGAGCGGGGCGGACCTGAGCAAGGCGAACCTGAGCAAGGCTAACCTCAACGGGGCGGACTTGAGAAAGGCTAACTTGAGCGGGGCGGATTTGAGCAAGGCGAACATGAGTGGGGCGAACGCGGACGGGACGGACATGAGCGAGGCGAACCTGGATAGCGAGTCGCCAAACCCGTAAACCTGATCAATAGAGCAATGAACCCATATCGGCAATAGTTGTTTTTTTGACTGCTGCACAGCACCGTGAAAGGAGGTGGAATAATCATTCATCAGGCAATACTAAGGTTAAGAAGTGTCACAAACAGCAGCATAACTTTTTGCAAAAAGGAGAAGCGATGAATACCATGACGAAAAAAGCTTTGACCGGTTTAGTTTTTGTGCTGGCCTTTGCCGTGTTCAGCACGGCGGCTTTCGCCGGCATTCTGAAACATCCCTACCTGATCTACCCGGGGCAGAATACACAGATGGAGGTGGTCTGGCAGGACGACACCGCAGGCGAGACGAACATCGTCAGCTGGGGCACCGACACGATCTTCAGCATGGGGACGGTAACGGCGCCCGAGTTCGGCGACCGGCAGCACGGGTACACGATCACCGGACTGACGCCGAATACGAAATACTACTACCATGTGGCTGACCAGACCAGCAGCGCCGTCTACGGCACCGGATCGTTCATTACCGCGCCCGAGGACAATGCCACTTCGATACGGTTCCTCGCCATGGGAGACTCAAGAAGCCAACCGTTTGCCCTGGATAACGTCATGCAGGCGATGCGCTCCTTCTATTCACAGCCCGGCAACGAGGATTATCAGCGCCTTACTATTCACAACGGTGACTGGGTAAGCACCGACGGCGAAAGCTACTGGACCTCCCAGTGGTTCGACCCGACCAAGACGGACATCGTCACGTTCACGGCGAATTCGCCCATCGACGGGTGCAAGGGCAACCATGATAACGCTTCAGGGTATAGCGCCACTTTCCCGAAGTACTTTCCCTTTCCGTACACGAATATGACTTCTAAAACAGCTGCTCCTACAACAGATGCCAGCGGCAATCCTTATTACAATAACCTCTACTGGTCCTTCGATTACGGCCCGGTCCACTTCACCGTTGTTGACGAGTACTCAAGCTTTGCTCCCGGCTCCGACCAGTACAACTGGCTTGTCAACGACCTCGCCACGACCACCAAGCCGTGGAAGATACTCGTGTACCACGAGCCGTCGTATTCCGCAGGCAAAGACGGCGACAACCTCAAAGTGAGGGCACTTGAACCTCTCATTACCCAGTATAATGTGGACCTGGTCTATGCCGGCCACAGCCACAACTATGCCCGCACCGGGGCTTATACCCTCGCCCAGGCAAACGGAGACCAGATTGCCCTGAATGTCCCGCACATCACCAGCGGCGGCGGCGGCGCGCCTGTTTATCAGCCCGACATGACCAATATGGGCAATTTTCCGCACGTCATCACCGCCTGGCCGGCCATGGAGTTCATGACCTTTGACGTAGAAGGAAAGACCCTCACCATGACCGCCTACCAGGTCAACAACGCGAGCACAACGGCGATTCAGCCGTCGTCGGCGCTGACCCTTTCACCGATCGAGACGATCGTTCTCAATCACTTCACCGACGTCTCATCGCAGGTCGGCGTAAAAACCACCCACATGACCTACAATCCTACGACCAAGCTGTACAGATGCAACCTGGAGATCACGAATAACGGCCCAGCTCTTACCGGTAATATCCACGTTGTCCTGGACGGTATTGTCAACCTCCAGGGAATCGGCAGCGCAGATAACGAATACAGCACCACCACCCCGCAACTTGTCTCAAAGATCGCCCAGAACACCGGCCTCATCACGGACGTCACGCTGGTCAATGCGACCGGTTCGAATAATGGCGAACCGATGATAAGGGTTAAGCATACCGGGTTGGACGCGGGGGACTCGATTGTCGTTCCGCTCTCGTTCAGCAACCCGAATAACACCGAAATCACCTTTACGCCTGTGGTATTGCAGGAACCAGAACATCGGCCTCAATGCAACCGGCTCGAACAATGGCGAACCGATGATAAGGGCTACGGCCAACGGCCTGGCAGCCGGTGACGAGATCGTCATTCCGCTGCAGTTCAGCATGAATCGGACCACTGAAAGCATTAATTCGAATAATACCAGCCTTACCTTTTGCCCCTGTGACATTGCAGGAATAGGAGAAAAAATTGCAGTAATTATGTCTGCAGACCGGGGGCCTTCGGCCCCCGGTTTCATTTCCGTGGCGGTTTTTTTCCATTGTAACGAAAATATAACATCCATGTAATATTAACGTAATAAATAAGGGAGTATCATGTAGTGCTAAAAATGGCGGAGGCTATAAATGGCAACCATAACGGACAAGCTGGTGCTAAAGCTTGTCGCCATCAGGCGCACCAAGCTCATTCCATTGCTTATTCTTACGCTCTTTGGGGGCCTGTTCTTGCTGCCGATCGCCGGATTTGCGGCCCAGGACAGCCCGGCAGTGAACGAGCTGAGGCAAAAGGCCCAGCATGCCTATATCAACGGCCGCTATGCCGACGCAGCTGCCATCGACCTGGAAATCGCCGGGAAGCATCCTGAAAGCGAGGCGGCCCGCTACGCCGTGCAGATGCTGGGGACCCTGTATGAAGACAACATTGTCGATATAAAGAAGGCGATCAAGTGGGATCGGAAATATCTGGAGAAATACGCCTCCCCCCGGCAGGTTTCCTTTTACCAGGAGAAGCTGGCCTCCCTCGAAAAACTGATACAGCAGGAGGCGGCCTTCAAGACCTATCAGGCGATTCTGTTCGCCGATCAGGGCGATGAAATCATGGTGAAGAAGTTCGAAGCGTTGCTGAAGGACCACCCTGATTTTCTTTTGAAGGCAGAGGTCCAGAGGGAACTGGGATATGCCTATGCTCGCATGGACAAGCGCAGGCAAAGCTATCTCGCCTTTGAGGCCCTTTCAGGGAACGGCGGGAAAAAACTCTCCACAAGCGACCAGGAGGCCTACGAAACGGCCAGCCGCTACTGGAAAGAAACATCGGCCTGGGGATGGGTCGCGTGGGGAGTCGTAGTCATGCTCTGGGCTGCCGCCCTGCTGATGAAACCCTGGAAGCGGCTTACCCAGGCCTCGATCAGGACTTTTCTGATATTGGTTCTCCTCTGGGTGCTGCTGACCGCAATCAGAATGCCGACTTTCTATTCCATGGAGACCACGGGCTATCCAATCATAATCCCTGACACTGTGGTCTACATCGCGGCCGGCCTCAACCTGACAACCCTCTTCTGGCTGTTGCTTCTGACAAGGGGGGAGTTCTGGCAGACCCGGCCTCGAGCTCTGCGCTGGCTCAGTCCTGTCCTCACCCTGTTGATGACTACGGCCGTCTTCTACCTCTTCATTATCCACCAGCCGAACGGACCTCAGATCATAGACGTCTTTTCTGCCCAGTATCAGCGCTGGGCCGAAGAAGGGAGGCTTCCGTAATGGACCAGCGGACACTTTATCCAGGAGAGAACAAGGAAAGGATCTGCAAAGCTGTCGTGACAAAGAGAAAACCAAGCAGGAAGGCAGGGAAATGAAAGGACGAATTCTGAAGATCAAGACCGGCTACAACCCGAACTCAAGCAGTATCGGCGTAGATGTAATAGCCTTCTTCACCGCTGGAGCGGCCATGACGGTCCTTTTCAACACTCTTGCTGCGGTCCTTAGCGCGGCAAAGGTCCATGAGCACGGGCGACCGGAAGAATTAAAAGAAATGCCCGTACTCAGTCAGGGGGAAGAGAAGGGATGAGCGTTATGAAGTATCGGTTTGAATCGTTTGGAGGGATCCTGGCCCTGGAAAATCCTCCGATGCTGGTGCACGTGGACCGGGACTTTATGCGCCGCCTGGTCCATGAGCACAGCCCGTTGTGGGAAATGCCGGAAACAGCTCTTCTCTCCGCTCCGCTGGAAGTCCATTTTTCGGTGACCAATGCCTGTTCCCTCCGGTGCGGGCACTGCTATATGGATTCAGGGGAAAGAGATGCGCGAGAGCTGTCGTCTGAAGAGTTTCGCAAGGCCGTCGACCTCCTGGCCGGGATGGGTGTGTTCCATATGGCACTGGGAGGCGGAGAGGCGCTGGAGCGCCCCGACTTTTTTGAGTTGGCCGCTTATGTGCGCGCCCGCGGCATCGTTCCGAACCTGACCACCAACGGGCTCCTGATGACCAGAGAGACCGCTGCAAAGTGCCGAATTTTCGGCCAGGTCAACGTCAGCATCGATGGCACTGCGGGTTTCGAGGTAGCCGGGCGGAGTTCCGCTGCTCTCGCAGCGGCAATACGGGGTATGGATATGCTTCTGAAGGCGGGCGTCAACGTCGGTCTGAACTGTGTCGTGACCCGTCAGAGCTTCGATCATTTGCCCGGGGTGTTTGTCTTTGCCGGGGAGCGGAGACTTGCCGATGTGGAGTTCCTGAGGCTGAAGCCCTCGGGACGGGGAATGCTGGACTATTTCGAAAGGCGATTAACGCCGCTGCAGAACCGGGAATTCTATCCGACGATCAGGCGCCTCTCCATGGAATACGGAGTCCCGGCCAAGATCGACTGCTCCTTTGTCCCGATGTTCTGCTGGCACAGGCCGGACAAAAATATGATGGAACAGTTCTCAGCCTACGGCTGCGAGGCCGGCAACGTCCTGCTGGGGGTCCGCTCGGACGGCAGGTTTGCGGGCTGTTCCTTCTTATCCGGTGAGGAGAGCATTTTCAAACTGCCCCGGCTGTGGAGCGGTTCGGAACATCTCTCTCGCTTGCGCAGTTGGACCGACCGGGCCCCGGAGCCCTGCCGGTCGTGCGATTATCTCGAGATCTGCAAGGGAGGCTGCCGCGCCGTGGCCGGGTTCGTCGACGGCGACTTCTACGCTTCCGATCCGGAGTGCCCGTTCGTGGACGCGGCGGCGTCACCGGAGATCTTAGAAAAACGACAAACCAAGGAGGACTGAAGAATGGTCAAACAATTTCTGACAGCATTTCTGTTTACGCTTGTGTACGCGGTCATTCGGTATGCCGGGTTCGGCCATGTTGCTCTCATTCACCTGCCGGTCTATATAATGAACAAAGCGATATGCATGACAGCGGTAGAGTCGCTGCTTATGGCGTCCCTCGGCTTCATGCACGCGGAGCAGGACAAGGTCCGTTTCTGGACCAACGCGTGTTCGCAGCTGGTGTTCGTCCACATCTTTCTGTCGCTCGGGATCCTCTCGCAGGGTTATTACGCCAATTTCTTTGACGGCGATAAGATGAGCCTGACCGGAGAACTGGTGCTGCTTATGGGAGTGCTGGCTGTCTATTGTTTCTGGCGCCTGCACGCGACCGGAATAAAGCCGGCCGTTCGACGGACGCTGACGGTCCTGGCGTGTACCTTCGTCGCCGGCCATCTTTTTGCGATGGGCTACAAGGATACGCTGAATGTCCAGAAGTGGAATGGAGGCTTGCCGCCTATGAGTATGTTAAGCTTTTTACTGGCCGTATCCAGCCTGATCGTGTTCCTGCGGGCCAAAGAGAAGCACGTTTCGTTATCATCCGAGGAAGGCCGTGTCCTGAATTCGGGAATCGACTCTTAGGAGCTGAAAAGGAGGCCTTTTTGTGTTTATGCCATTCAGAAAATTATTTTTATTCGTCATAACAGGTTTATTCCTTTTAATCACTGTTCCTGTTTCTGCTCACAACCTGCCCATGGGCGGCTCCAGGTGGTGTTTTGGCAAAAACACTATTATCGGCAACATAGATCTTGGCCCGTCCTTATTGGCCGAAATAAAAGGAATAAAGGAAGGACATTATGACCCTGATGCACTTTCCGATGAGCAACTGCAGCACATTGGAGCCGATATCCTGCAGCCTTATATAGACAAAAAACTTTCCATAACAGTCGATGGCAAAACGTATCCTGTAAAGGTAAACAAGGTAGTCAGAAACGGCAACATATATACCATATGGCTGTCAGCAGATGATATCAGCTTTAATGACCCTGTAAACCCGGTCAAGATCGATTACACCTTATTGTTTGAAGAGACGAACAATGCGCACGTGAACCTCGCCTATGGATATTTGTCCGATGCTACCGGAGACGCCCTGCAAAAAGTTTTTGATTTTTCCCCGCCTGCGATGCAGACCACTTTTGATCATAACGCGCCGGTATGGGAATTCTCCGTTAACGGTCCTGCATCTGTGCCTGCTGAAGGGCACAAAACCGGAAATACCGTTGTAAGCGGCAGTTCAGACAGCATTAAGGATACCGCAGTACGAAAAAATACTGCAAGAGTTCCGCTGAATAAAAAAACAAAAGCGCTGAACGGCGGCATGAAAAACTTGCCTACTGAGATGTTCACCCCATCGGCAGATTCTGCGAGCAAACCCCCTCCCGAAGGTAATGAGAACGGTTCTCTATCACTTAACCCTGCAAAAAGGTCTCTATGGGCAAATATAAGAGAATTCATAGTGCTCGGCATCGAGCATATTCTGACAGGATATGATCATATAACATTTCTGCTGGCGCTCATTGTGATCGGCCTGTCTATCAAGGAAGTTCTGAAGATAATAACCGCGTTTACCATAGCGCATAGCATTACCCTGCTCCTGGCGGCAATGCAGGTCGTCAGTTTGAACTCCAGGGTGGTGGAATCGGTAATAGCTTTTTCCATTTGTTTCGTCGCACTTGAAAACCTGTTCAAGAAAAAAGTGAATTATCGCTGGCTCGTGACTTTTGTCTTCGGGCTGGTCCACGGCTTCGGCTTCGCGAGCGTTCTCCAGGAGTTGATTGCCGGAAAAGCAAACCTCCTCGTATCGGTAGTTTCCTTCAACCTGGGCGTGGAGCTCGGACAAGTAATAATATTCCTGATCATGCTGCCTGTCTTGCACCTTTTGAAAAATAAGATCGAATTCAGAAAAGTGACCTTCGGAGTGTCGTTGGTTATTTTCATGCTGGGTTTTACCTGGCTTATCGAGCGGGGATTTAATCTGAAACTGTTGCCGATATGAGGAGTCCGGATGCCGACGGCTTCGGCAAAGGAGCGCTGACTGATTCATGATAAGGAGCTACTCTCGCATGAAAAAGATAACCCTGAAAGCAATTGAATATTTCCTGTATATCGCCGGGCTGCTCATCGGAATACTCTTCCTTGTTCTTATCATTCAGGGGGTATGAATAAGAGCATCTGTTTGAAATCCATCGCGCCGATTTCAACTCTCTCGAAATAAGCCTCATTCAAGACCGCTCCAATTATGTAACAGAAACTTAATACTTTCGTAATATTTCTGTAACAGTCAGCGCCTATGCTGTCGCGCATTATCCTAGAAAAGCAGTCAGACAAGGATCATAACCATCCAACAATGATGTCAAAATGTTTCGGGGAAACCCCGGACAAAACTACTTAAAGGAGGATACATGATGATGAAGAAGTTAGTTGTGGTACTCTCAGTTGCGGCCCTGACGTGTTTCAGCGCCGCGGCCTTTGCCGCGGACGTGACCGTAAGCGGCAGCCTGGACATCCGGAGCAGGGACTTCATGAACACGAAGGCCGATCCCAGTGATTTTACCGGCGACAACGGCACGACAAGAGACACCCAGGAGAGGGTCCGGCTCACGGTGGACGCAAAGGCCGGAAACGATGTAAAGGGAAGGATCTCCATCGAGAACGACTGGGACGACTGGGGCAGGCTCGAGGCGCCGCAGGGCAACGGCCAGACAACGACAAAAGACTGGGGCGGGAATAACGGCACGGGATCGGCAAAACCGGTATCGCTCGACGTCCGCGAGGCGTGGATCAACTTCAATCTTCCCGGCCTCCCGATCAATGTGAACGCCGGCCATCAGCTCCTGCAGCTCGGCAACGGCTGGTTCCTGCGCAACATGAAGTACGGCGATGATGCCTGGGTGGTCGCGAATGTGACCGGCGGCAACACTGCGGCATTTGCGGACATTAAGGTCGGCGAAGGAGACCCCGGTAAGGCAGACGACGTCGATGCCTATGCGCTCCTCGATGTGCTGAAGCTGAATGATGCCGTGACGGTCGGCGCGGACCTTTCGTTGGTGAAAGACCGTAAGAACGCGATAGGGCTCGCCAAGAACCCCATCCCGTCAACCGCAACTCCCGAAACGCAGATATACAACCTCGGACTGAACTTGAACGGCAAGTTCGGCCCTCTCGGCCTCAAGGCCGAAGCCGACCTCCAGGCCGGCAAAGCGAAGGATGCGAACCTGGTGACGAATCCATCGCTCGGCGGACCGAGCGGCGACGCAAAGTTCAAGGGCAACCAGGTCGTGATCGAGGGTAAAGTGGCGATGGACCCCGCCACCATCAACTTCACCGCTGGACGCGGCACCGGGGCAAAACTGAACCAGAATGATTATAGTCAATTCGTAAACTTCATGGATGCCGATCCCCACTACTCTTTTCTGTATGAGTACAAGGTCAGCACGGCCGCCGGAAAAACGCACACGGGCTTTGCCAACACCACGGCGCTCAACGTCGGCGCGATGGTGGCCGCAGCCAAGGGCCTGAACGTCGGCGTTGACCTGTGGTATCTCCAGGCGGTCCAGGCGGTAGCGCTCAACAAAGCGGTATTGTCGGACGGCGCAACGCCTGCCACATCGAGAAAGCTCGGGGCCGAGGTGGACGTGAAGGTCAATTGGCAGATGTATGACAACCTCTCCTGGAACTGGACCCTCGGCTACTTCAAGCCCGGCGAGGCCTATGACTCCCCCACGGCTGTTGCCGGCGTGAATACGAGCGCCGATAAGGTCATGGGCGCCCAGGGCGTCCTGACCTTCAAGTTCTAAGTGCAGCATGATGCTTTTTACGTTGCCCTGAGCCTGGCCCAGGGCTTCTAAAACCAGGTTACCATCTTCATCGGTGGTATATCCCCCCCTCCGGGTGGGGCAGGAAACTGCCCCACCCTTTCTTTCCAGAACCGCTCCGGACCACGGCTTTTCCGTAACAGAAACTTAATATTCCCGTAATACTCCCGTAATAGAAAAAACGTATGATTCCCGTCAATGATGCTGTGTGACTTTCATATCCACACAAATTTCTCGGACGGCTCGCTTGAGATGAGGGACACCGTCGATCTTTTCGGCCAGGCCGGATTCGATGTCATCGCCGTTACGGACCATGTCGTGAGCGGCGACAACTCGATCGGCAAATTCGCCAGGCAGTTCAATCTGTCGGTCCGGGGGGATAATTTTGACGAATATTTCAACTCCATCAAAGAGGAAGCAAAACGGGCCTGGGAAAAATATGAGATGCTCGTGATCCCGGGCGTGGAAATCAGCAAAAACTATCTCTCCAAGAATAAATCAGCCCATATCCTTCTTCTCGACATCAAAGAATTCATTCCCGCCTGCATGGACTACGAAGAAATTTTTCTCGAGGCAAAGAATCAAAATGCCCTGACCGTTGCCTGCCATCCCCATCACACGCCCGACCTCGTGAATAAGGACACGCTCTTTCTCTGGAACAACCGGGACAAATACGCGAAATACATCGACGCCTGGGAAATAGCGAACCGGGACGATGTATTCAACGTGATCAGCCTGAAAAAATATCCCTACATCGCAAACAGCGATTTTCACCAGGCCCGGCATCTCTACTCATGGAAAACGCTGCTCAACTGCGAAAAGAACGTCGACTCGGTGAAGCAGTGCATCAGACACAATAAGGGCGTCGCCATCACACTCTTCAGGAATTAGAGCATGACGAATACTTCGACAAACAGGCATCACCAAAAAGGAGGGATCACATGACACTCTTCGGCATATGCGCGGCGATCTCGATCGTGGGGACCGTGCTCTACCTGCTCCAGGCGGGAGCAGCCTGGTCGCTCATCGCGAAAAAACGGAAATCCCCCGATTTTATTCCGGCCCGGGGACCCGCACTTCCGCCCGTCTCGATCCTCAAGCCGTTACGGGGCCTTGACGACAACCTTTTCGACAACCTCGCGAGCTTCTGCACCCAGAATTATCCTGAATATGAGATCCTGTTCTCCCTCCAGGACCATAACGACCCCGCGTACAAAGTGGCTAAAAAGGTACAGGACAGGTTTCCCGACAAAAACATTACCATCGTTGTGGAGCGGTGCGCGGTCGGGCTCAACCCCAAGGTGAACAACCTCATACCCGCATACCGGAAGGCCCGCCATCCCTTTGTTCTGATCAGCGACAGCAACGTCATGGTCGATGAAAACTATCTGAGCGAGATCACGCGCCATGCGCACGACCCGGCAATCGGCCTCGTCAGCAATGTGATCCGCGGCGCAGGCGGCCGCAGCATCGGCGCCACCCTCGAAAATCTTCACTTAAATTCCTTCATCCTCGGGAGCGTCAGCTTTCTCGACCGCTTCCTGGGCATGCCCTGCGTCATCGGGAAGTCTATGCTCATGAAAAAAGAAGACCTGGAGAAGCTGGGAGGGCTGGCCGCCTTCAAGGACATCCTGGCCGAGGATTTCATCATCGGCAGGGAGATGCAGCGGAGCGGGAAAAAAGTCGTTCTTTCAAGCTACCTGGTCAGCAATGTCAATGAGTACTGGGGCATCAGGCGATTTTTGAACCGCCACACGCGATGGGGCAAGCTCCGGTGGAAGATCGGCGGAGCGAAATATCTGTCCGAACTGCTTGCCAATCCGGTATTCATGGCAACCTTGCCGGTCCTGCTCAAGGGCCCGTCGCGCGAAACGCTCTCCTTTGCGGCCCTCACAGGACTCATAAAGGTCCTTGGCGATTCCCTGCTCGGAAGAGCGATCGAAGCCTCGGCAGCGCGCACATATCTTCACAAACAATCGCCCCTCGTTTATTTCCTTGTTCCGGTCAAGGACATTATCATCGGAATGCTGTGGTTCGTGCCGCTTTTGAGTTCAACGGTGGTCTGGCGGGGGAACCGGTATGTGATAGGAAGGGATTCCCGGCTGTCGCCCTGCCCGGACACCGGCGTATGGTCCTGGGGCTATCGCATCACGGACAGCATTCGCGCCCGCGTTGCGTAACGGTTCAGAGTTCGGAGTTCAAAGTTTGTAGTTCAGAGTTCAGAGTGCAAAGTTCAGAATACAAGGAGGCATGATGAACCAGGCTCAGTCGAACCGGATATTCAACCTGAACATGACCTTTAAAGACCCGCTGCAAAACAAACTGTTCTCCCTGTTCAAGGGACCGCTCGAGCATGTCCTCGACTTTCCCCGGATGAACCGCCTCTACGATGACGTCAGCCGGCTGCATGACAACCGGCCCTTCCCGGACAAGGTCCTGGAACAACTGGGCGTTTCATACGATGTGCCGGAAACGGACCTTTCCCGTATCATGATTCCCAGGGGTCCCGTGATCGTTGTGGCAAACCATCCCTTCGGGGGCATCGAAACCGTCATCCTCGCATCGGTCCTCCGCTCGATGCGCTGCGATGTAAAGTTCATGGCCAATTATTTGCTGAACGCGATACCCGAAATACGGGACTTGCTGATCACCGTGAACCCCTTCCAGGGGAAAACCTCGGTCCGCGACAATATCAGGCCGGTCAGAGAATCCATTCAGTGGGTGAAGGACGGCGGCATGCTCGTGGTATTCCCCGCCGGCGCGGTCTCTCACTTCGATGCCCGGAAAGGCACGATCACCGATCCCGCCTGGAGCCCGAGCATTGCGCGCATTATCCGGAAGACCGGGGCGCCGGTGCTCCCGGTGTTCTTCCAGGGGACGAACAGTGCGGCCTTTCATATGGCGGGCATGGTGCATCCTGTTCTTCGGACGGCCATGCTGCCGAACGAACTGTTCAACAAGAGCCGCAAGATCATCCAGGTGCGCGTCGGCGACCTTGTACCCATCACGAAGCTGCAGGCCTTCGATCGGGATGACGACATGACTGCGTACCTGCGGCTGCGCACCTATATTCTGGAGCATCGCGACAAAACAGAGGTACCCAGCATCGCGGCTTTTATTCGAAAGGCAAAACACGAAACGTACGGTTCGATCATGCCGCCGCAGAACCCGGACGTCATGGCGGAAGAGATCCGCAGGCTGTTGCCGAGCCAGACGCTCATCGAGAGCAACGAACATTCCGTGATCCAGGCAACGACCGACCAGGTCCCTCATATCCTGCTCGAGATCGGCAGGCTGCGGGAGAGCACCTTTCGGGCCGTGGGCGAAGGGACCGGAAAGGCCGTTGACCTTGACCGGTTCGATCACTCCTATATCCACCTCTTTCTCTGGAACCGGGAAAAGAAAGAAGTGGTCGGCGCCTATCGCCTCGGCAGGACCGATGAGATCCTGAGACAAAAGGGCGTACGCGGCCTCTATACGAGCACGCTTTTTCGCTATAGACCGGGATTTTTCGAACACCTGGGGCCTGCCCTGGAAATGGGACGCTCGTTCATCCGGCCGGAATATCAAAGGTCCTTTGCTCCCCTCCTGCTCCTCTGGAAAGGCATCGGCAGGTTCCTTGTCGAAAATCAACAGTACAGGACCCTCTTCGGTCCTGTGAGCATTACAGACGAGTATCAGGCGCTGTCGAAGCAGTTGCTGGTCGGTTATCTGAAAAAGGCCAGATACTGCGACGAAATGGCCGGTTACGTCATACCTAAAAAGCCGCTCCCTGCGAAGCGATTGAAAGGCTGGGACGTCGATGCGACGGTCCGTCTTCTGAAGGATGATATTGAGAGCCTATCCGAGCTGATATCCAGCGTGGAAACTGACCGTAAGGGGGTCCCGGTCCTGCTGAAACAGTATCTTAAACTGGGAGGAGAGATCGCCGGTTTCAATATTGATCCCTCCTTCGGCAATGTCCTCGATGGCTTGATCATCGTCGACCTGACGAGGACCGAACCGCGGATGCTGGAACGGTATATGGGCAGGGACGGCGCTCGCCGATTTCTGGGTTATCATCAGGCAGTGAGCCGGGAACGCCATGCAACCTGCGCATGAAACCGGGACACAAATAAGCACCGGGCCATCCGCGCCGGCGGCCGCTCTGGAAGCGCGGACGAATACGTTGTTCGGAAAACTGGTCTTTCTCATCCCGCTGGGGATCATCGGCAACCTCATTTTTTCCTTTGCCGTCACCGATCGCGCCATGGTCCGTTCCGTTGTGCATGTTGCACCGGGCTACTTCGTCCTTGCTGCGCTCCTGAGTCTCGTGCCCTGGTTCACCGGTTCGCTCCGGCTGTTCATCTGGAGCGGGTTTCTCGGCGGGAAAATACGCTATTGGGACATGTTCAGGATAGCGATCAGCGCCGAGCTCGGAGCAGCCGTAAGCCCGCCGCTGATCGCGGGCAGCGCCGTGAAGATCAGCATGCTCATGCGCCGGGGATTCACCGGCGGCGCCGCCCTGTCCCTTTCCGTGCTGGAAAGCCTGGAGGACAGCATCTTTTTCATCATCATGGTCCCGATCGCCCTTACCCTCTCGTCATCATGGGGACTGCCTGCCGTACAAGACGGCATGAAAGGGCTCGGGAATCCGTCGCTCTGGGTGTTGTTGGCGGGTATCGCGGCTGTTCTCTGCATTGTCACGGCGCTGGTGCGGCGTCGATCAGAGCGATGGATACGGAAGGCGCCTGTTCTGCGCACACTCGCGGGAACGATCAGGTCTTCATACGGCAATTTTATAACAACTTTTCATATCATTGTACTCCGCGGAAAAAGCATTTTTGCGCTTACCATGGCCTTGACTTCGTTCCAATGGCTGTGTCGCTACTCCGTTATTTCGCTGCTTCTGGCCGGTATGGGCATTCCCGCGCGGCCGCTGCTGTTCATGGCGCTCCAGGTGATCGTTTTTGCCCTGATAACATTCATTCCGACGCCGGGCGGGGCCGGCGGGGCGGAGGCGGTGTTCTCTCTCCTCTATCGCGCATTTCTGCCCGCCGGCGCCATCGGAGTGGTGACGGCTGCATGGCGCTTCCTCATGTTTTATTTTCTTGTGCTCGTGGCTGCCGTTCTCTTCCTCTTGTTCAGGAGGGGACCGCAAGAAACGCCGGGTGCTATGGAAGAGACCGTTGCTGCGCCTGAACAAAACGGGGTGCACCGCGTCATGGATCGTTGAGAGAGGAAGCGAAGCGCTGTTCAACACGAAACACTGTCAGGACAAAATAGACGGGCATGCTCAAGATCAGGAAGAACGTCGGCAAAGGAGACAATCATGGAGACAGTACCGAATAAGGTTCAGTTCGCAAAAAAGCCGTTCCGCCGCGCGCGTCCCGCTCTTTCGCGCCTTTCTTCAGCAGGAACGGTCACCCCTGCCGGCAAGCAGGCTCCGGCGCCGCCGTCCCGGTCCAAATCACCGGCCATGGCCAGGGCCATGCGGGAAGCCGGGTCGAAGCTGTACGAGCTGCTCGGCATGGCGGAACTCATGCGGGTGGCCTATGAGAAGGGAGAGCTGGTAAGCGTTCAGGACCGGCTCTCGATCATCCTGTCGGAGGCGGCCGCACTGTCATCAACATTTTCCACACTGCTCGAATTCATGAAGATCGAATCGGAACCCGCCGGGACGGCCTGCCAACCCTTCGATATCGTTGCGCTGCTTCATGAAATTTCGGATGCGGCGCGGTCCATGGCCGGGAACAAGCCTGTCACCGTGATCGATGCCTCCGCAACCGGCCCCGTGGTCATTGTGTCGGACCCCTCCAAGATCAGGCGGATCATGACGGGTCTCATGAGCAATGCGGTCAAGTTCACGGACCGCGGAAGGATCGCCGTGATCCTGAACAAGGATGATGACCGGATCAGGCTCACCGTGACGGACACCGGCAGCGGGATGTCCCTGGAACAGATCGATGCGGTCTTTACGTCCTCAGACCATGGATATGACGATGAGGTGAACGGCACGGCGGCAACCGGTCTTGGCCTCAGGATCGTCAAAAAACTCGTGAAACAGCTGAACGGCAGCATCTCCGTAGCGAGTAAAACAAGGGGGGGAACGATCGTCGAGGTTACGCTCCCGCTGGAGCCGCAGGAAAACGCGGCATGTTCACGCAGGTGGACGGAACAGCAGTCGCCGGCGACCTCAGACGGACCACGGTAGCCGTGATCACGGGGGCAGGTCGCATCCGGACCGGTTTACCAAACAGGTAATGCAGCCGTACCATCTATATATGGAACAAAGCCGCACTATAGTACCTGCAACGATAACAGCAAAGCTCAGGACAAACGCATTATGAAAAAACAGATCCTTATTGTCGAAGATGAAAAAGATACGGTGGAACTCCTCCGGTATAATCTTGAGAAAGAAAACTACGAAACGCTCGTTGCTCTGAACGGGGAGGCGGCCCTTGACGCGATACAATGCTACGTCCCTGACCTCGTGCTCCTTGACATCATGCTTCCGGAACTGAACGGGTGGGAAGTGTGCAAAATGATGCGGGAGAGCGTAAAAGGCAAGTCAGTGCCGATCATCATGATCACGGCCCTTTCGGACGAACAGTCTCGCATCAAGGGACTCACCCTCGGAGCCGATGATTATCTCACCAAGCCCTTTTCCCTGAAGGAGCTCTTGCTCAAGATCAGAAACCATATCGACCGGCAGCAGATGATCAAGTATCTCCGGGCCCGGGAACAGGAGCAGGATACGTCCCTCAGCTATCTGGTCCACGAACTGCAGAATGCAATGACCGTGATCGGCGGTTTTTCCTCGCTGGCTCTCCAGAAGGAAAATCCCGCAAAATACCTGAGAACGATCAAAATGTCCGCCGCTCACGTTCAAAGCCTTCTCAATGACGCCTCGCTCCTTGCCCGGCTGGAGAAAACGGGCGGGACCCTGCCCGTGGAACCGGTCGATATTACCGCCCTGGTCTCGGAAGTTGCCGACCTCTTTCGTGATCAGGCAAAAATACGGCGGATCGAGATCGTCACGGTGAACGCCGGCGACGCCCTCGTCAAAGGCAACAAGACCGCCGTGCGTCAGGTGCTCGTCAACGTCCTTTCCAACGCCGTAAAGTACAGCAGCGATGGAGGAAAGATCTGTATCCGTTTTGACAGCATGTTCAACTGGATCGATATCTCCGTCAAGGACGAGGGAGGCGGCATCCCGCACGACGAGCTTTCCCGGATCTTTGAAAAGTTTTACCGTGTCGCCGGGAGCAAAAACTCGAAAGGCGCGGGTCTCGGGCTCTACATCGTAAAGCTCCTCATGGAAGCCATGGGAGGCAAAGTCACGGTTGCCAGCAACCCGGGCTCGGGCAGTACCTTTACGGTGTCGTTCATAAGAGCGAGCGATGCAGCGCTCCACCCTGCTCAGGATGTGGCCTGAGCACGCAAGAGGAGGTGCCGATGGATGACCTGGTGAAAAGATGCAAAACCATCTGCGGAAACGACACTGCCGGATGCTTTATCACCAATGCCAAGCATCTTGACTGCGTTACGGATATCGTGATCAACAAGGTCTGGGCTACACGGGAAATCATAAAGACGGCGGCCGGAGAAGACCGATGCGCGGAGATTGCGGGAATTTTGAACAGCGCGACAGACGAAATGGACGAACTGATCGTCCGGGTCGGAAATCTCCAGGCCCTTAAAAAACGGAGCCTGAACGAAGAAAAAAAGGAGGCAGTATGCAGACGGTAACCGTACCTGACAACGTGCTTCCCGTGGGGAAGCTCATCACCTCGGAAGAGCGGGCAGCGCCGCAGGCCATCGTGAACAGCGTGGCCGAGCGGTTCTTTACGACCACCGGGCTGGATGCGATCGCCGTGGTCGAGGGGAAGGAACCCGTGGGCCTCGTGACGCGGACAAAACTGCTTTTCACCCTGTTTCGAAGGTTCGGCTTCGAGCTCTACGGAAAGCACCCGATCATCGTCATTGCCGACACCGCCCCGCTCATCGTGCCCGAGGATGAACGGCTCGATGTGGTCATCGACAAGGCCCTGGAGCGGCCGCCGCAGGACATCTACGATGAGATCATCGTGACCTGCCCCAAGGGGATGTACCGGGGCCTCCTGTCGGTCAAGCAACTCGTGATCCAGCAAAGCAACGCCCTGGCCAGCAGCGTGCTCCAGAAGGAGATGGCGAGCGCCCGCGCGCAGGAGCTCGAAAAAATCAGCCTGGTGAAGTCGCAGTTCCTCGCGAACGTCACCCATGAGCTCAGGTCGCCGGTAAATGCCATTATCGGGCTGGCCGAGCTGTTGCGCATGGCGGCGGAAAAGGACTCGATCGAACAGATAAAAGAACGGCTCTCGTTCATGATCTCGAGCGCAACCGGCCTCAGGGCCATCATCACCAACATTCTCGATCTGTCCAAAATGGAAGCGGGGAAGATGGAGGTAACGAACCGGCAGGTTGCCGTAGTGCCGCTCATTTCTGAAATTGCGGAGACGACGCGCATCCTGGTCGGGAACAAACCGGTGACGGTCGAGGTCTCAGCACCCTCCCTGCCGATCATGATCACCACGGACCCGATCAAGCTGCGCCAGATCGTTACGAACCTGGCGAGCAATGCGGCAAAATTCACGGAATCCGGCAGGATCGTCATAACGCTCGCCATCGCGGGGAGCCGGCTGGAAATCACGGTCAGCGACACGGGCCTCGGCATTAAAGAAGAGGACCTCGACAAGCTGTTCATCGCATTCAGCCAGATCGAGGACGCCAAGACCAAAATGCACCAGGGTACGGGCCTCGGCCTGGCAATCAGTAAAAACCTTGCCGGGCTCATCGGCGGATCCATCTCGGCAGCGAGCGCCTTCGGCAGGGGAACGACGTTTACCCTTTCCTTGCCGCTACAGAATATCGAACAGGGAGGATTATATGACACGGAATAAAAAGAAGGTACTGGTGGTCGATGATGATGAATTGCATCTCTACACGGCCAGGGAGCTGCTCAAGGATGATCGATTCGACGTGATCACCCATCAGCACGGGTTCGGGGTGACGAGTCTCATGAAACAGTTGCAACCCGATCTTGTTCTGCTCGACATCAACATGCCTGCCCTCTCCGGCGACAAGCTGACGACCCTGCTCCGCTCCAACAGCGATACCAGTCATGTTCCGATAGTCTTTTATTCCTCCAATGACGAGGACAGCCTGCGTGAATGCGTTGCGACCCATGGCGTGCGGGGATATATCTGCAAGGGGGACATCAACAATCTGAAAAAAAGTGTAAACCAGTATCTCAACCTGCCTGCCGGCGCTGATGAGGAACACGGCACGATTCATGATAATTTAATATAATTGTAACAGTATTGTAACATCGCCATGGTATATTTGGCGAACATTAAAGCACAACACTCTAAAGGAGGAGACACACAATGAAAAAAATCGCAGCACTAGCATTAATCGCCGTACTGGCCCTGGCAACAACAGCTCTCGCGGAGGAGATGTTGAACGGCGCAGGCGCCACGTTCCCGTATCCCGTTTATTCCGCGTGGGCCAACGAGTACAACAAGATCACCGGCGTGAAGCTGAACTACCAGTCCATCGGTTCAGGCGGCGGCATCAAGCAGATCACGGAGCGGACGGTCGACTTCGGCGCATCCGACGCGCCCCAAACGCCCGAGTTCCTGGCAAAAAACAATCTGCTCCAGTTCCCGGCGGTGATGGGCGGCGTCGTTCTGGTCGTCAATATTCCCGGTATAAAAGCGGGAGAGCTGAGACTCGATTCCGAAGCGGTCTGCAAAATGTACCTGGGTGAGATCACAAAGTGGAGCGACCCGAAGATCAAGGGGCTGAACCCCAAAGTCAACCTCCCGGACAGCGACATCACGGTGGTCCATCGCTCCGACGGGTCCGGGACGACCGCCATCTTCACCGGCTACCTGAACGATGTCTGCCCTGCCTGGAAAGAGAAGGTCGGCACCGGCACCTCCGTGAGCTGGCCCGCGGGAATAGGAGGCAAAGGGAACGAGGGCGTTGCCAACTATGTGCAGCAGCAGAAAAACTCCATCGGCTACGTGGAGTTCGCCTATGCGCAGCAGAACAACCTGACCTACACGCTCCTCAAGAACCATGCGGGCGCGTTCGTGGCGCCGAGCTTCAAGACCTTCGAGGACGCGGCTGCAACGGCGAGCTTCGACCCGAAAAAGGACTTCTACCTCTGGCTGAATAATGCTCCGGGCAAGAAGGCCTGGCCCATCGCCGGCGCCACGTTCATCCTGCTCGGCAAGGAAAAGCAGGACTCGAACATGAAGGTGACCAAGTTCTACAACTGGGCGTTTACCAACGGCGACAAAAAGGCGGAGGAGCTCATCTATGTTCCTCTCCCGAAATCGCTGAAAGACAAAATCCGCGCTTACTGGAAGTCGCACGGCATCAAGTATTAACACAGCGGCGTAAAAAAACAGTTGAAATCAACGGGTCAGGTATATATACTGCTCATATCTGACCCGTTGCATTTCTCTTCATCCTTCTTTAGAGCAGAAAGGTCCGTGCTTTGGCCATATCTTTCAGGAAAAACATCCCTGAGCTGCTTTTTTCCTCCCTTACCGCGGTCGCGTCCTTTACCGTCGTCATTTTTATCATCGGCATCATAGCAGTGCTTTTGAAGGAGTCTTCACTCGCGATAGGGAAGTTCGGGCTTGTACGGTTTCTGACCTCCACGGCCTGGAACCCCGTGACGGGCATCTTCGGGGCGGCGACCACGATTTACGGCACCTTTGTCACAACCGCACTTGCCCTGGTCTTCGCCATACCCATTGCCATAGGCATAGCCGTGTTCGTCACCGAGATCGCGCCGAATTTCCTCAAAGGCCCCATCGGGGTCGCTATCGAGCTTTTGGCCGCTATCCCGAGCATCATTTACGGCATGTGGGGACTATTCACCCTGGCGCCCATCATGTCGCAGTACATCGAACCTGCGCTCCAGGGCACCATCGGGAAACTGCCCCTCGTCGGCATCCTGTTTAAGGGCACTCCCATGGGCATCGACCTGCTGACGGCAAGCGTCATTCTCGCCATTATGGTTATTCCGTTCACGGCGAGCATCGCGCGCGACGCGTTTAATCTCACCCCCGCCGTGGTCAAGGAGTCGGCCTACGCCGTCGGCGCAACAAAGTGGGAAGTGGTCAAGAACGTCGTCCTCCCCTACTCAAAGCTCGGCGTGTTCGGCGGCGCGGCCCTGTCCCTGGGGCGGGCGCTGGGTGAGACCATGGCGGTGGCCTTCGTGCTCGGGAACAACCACAAGATCGCCACGTCGCTTTTTGACGCGGCCTCCACCATTACGGTCAGCCTTGCCAATGAATTCACGGAAGCGGACAGCGCGCTCTATCTTTCCTCTCTCTATTATCTGGCGCTCGTGCTGTTCGTGATGAGCTTCATCATTTTGGCGATGGCGAAGTTCTTTCTTCTCAAGGCCGAGAGAAAATATTCAAGATGACACGTCAGCCACGGAGACGCAGAGAGTAACTCCAAAGCAACAAGTTTAGTATCAAGGAAGAACCTGAATATTTGTATCATACGTTTCTCAGCATAAGAGCTTATTATTTTCTCGGCGCCTCAGCCTGCGCCCAGCGTTTACGAATGGAACCGCGAGTGCAGGGTGTGCCTCTGTGGTAAATTTGTTTGCGATCATGACCTACGAACAGAAACGTAAAATAGAAAGCGTCATCGCATTGAGCCTTTCCGGTCTTGCCGCGGCGGTCGGCCTCTTCTGGCTCGTCTACATCCTGTCAGACGTCCTCATCCACGGCATCGGAGCGCTCAACCTGGATCTGTTCTTCAACGATCCCGCTCCCGCCGGCGTCGAGGGCGGAGGGCTCAAAAACGCCTTTGTCGGCCAGTTGATGATCACCGGCGCCGCCACCTTGATCGGGGTTCCCGTCGGCGTGCTCGGGGGGACGTTCCTGGCCGAATACGCGCGGGGGACAAAGATCAGCCGGGTCATCAGCGTTCTTTCCGACATCATGGTCAGCGTTCCCTCGATCGTGATAGGCGCCTTTATTTACGCGGTCCTCGTCCGGCCCCTCCATCATTTCAGCGGCTGGTCGGGCGCGGTCGCCCTCGCGATCATCATGATACCCGTGGTGCTCCGGACCACGGAGAACATGCTGTCCCTCGTGCCCTGGACCCTGCGCGAAGCGGCCTTTGCGCTCGGCGCGCCGTACTATAAGGTGATCATCCAGGTCGTGTACCGCGGCGCGGCCGCGGGCATCCTGACCGGCATTCTGCTTTCGATCGCCCGCGTTGCGGGCGAGACCGCGCCGCTCCTTTTTACGTCGTTCAACAACAATTTTTTCTCGGGAAACATGAACGGTCCCATGGCGTCGCTGACGGTCACGATTTTTCAGTATGCCATGGGCCCTTACAAAAACTGGCATTCACAGGCGTGGGGAGCATCGTTCGTGATCACCCTGTTCATACTCGCGCTCACGATCGCAGGGAGACTCATCATCCGGTGGAGGTATAAGCGTTGACGGGAACTATCGAGATCGAGGTCAAGGGCCTGGACTTTTACTATAACGGGAACATCCATGCCCTCAGGGGGATATCTCTGCCGATCGGCAAGAATAACGTCACGGCGCTCATCGGCCCCTCGGGCTGCGGCAAGACCACGCTGCTCCGCTGCTTCAACCGGATGCACGATCTGTACCCCAACCACCGGTATGGAGGAGAAATACTCTTTCAGGACAAGAACATCCTGGCAAGCGACATTGACCTTATCAATCTCAGGAGCCGCATCGGCATGGTGTTCCAGAAGCCGACGCCCTTCCCCATGTCCATCGCCGAAAACATTGCCTATGGCCTCCGGCTGAAGGGCATCAGGAACAAATCCGAGCTGGTAGGCCGCATCGAACAGGCGCTGAAGCACGCGGCGCTCTGGGAGGAGGTCAGGGACAAGCTGAACGCCAGCGCCTATGATCTCTCCGGCGGACAGCAGCAGCGGCTCGTCATCGCCCGCGCCCTGGCCGTTGACCCCGAGGTGCTGCTCTTCGACGAGCCCACCTCCGCGCTCGACCCCATTTCAACGGCGAAGATCGAGGAGCTTGTCGCGGGCCTGAAGAAGGACATTACCATCATCATCGTGACGCACAACATGCAGCAGGCGGCGCGCGTGTCGGACATGACGGGCTTTCTCTACCTGGGAGAACTCATCGAATACGGGACCACGGAGAAGATCTTCACGAATCCCGACAAAAAACAGACCGACGATTACATAACCGGTCGATTCGGATAAACCAGTCGATAGTCCGCGGTCGATAGTCTTTGACTGCCGACTGATGACTGCTGACTGTTTTCGACTATCTTAAAGGAGAACCCCATGCCCGCTCAGAAAGAACAGGACCTTGAAAATATAAAAGAACAGATCCTCAAAATGGGTGGCTTCGTCGAGGACGCCATCCGGAAGTCCATCAAAGCCCTTGTCGAGCGCGACCGGGAACTTGCGATCGCCGTGATCGACGGCGACGCCATTGTCAATAATTTCGACGTCGAGATCGAGGAGCTGTGCATCCGTTTTCTGGCCCTCTGGCAGCCGACGGGCAGCAACCTCCGCTTCGTGACGACCGCCATCAAGATCATCACCGATATCGAACGCATAGGCGACATGGCCGTGGACACCTGCGAACGCGCCGTGGAAATGCTCGACGAGCCGCCGCTCAAGCCCTACATCGACATCCCCCGCATGGCCGAGGCGGCGCAAAAGATGCTGAAGGACAGCCTCGATGCCTTCGTGGCAAAGGACGCGGACCTCGCCCTCCGGGTCTGCGAAAGCGATGACTTCGTGGACAACCTGAACCAGCAGATCTTCAACGAGCTGCTGCTCTATATGCTCAAAGACCCCAAGAACATTGCCCGCGCCGTGCGCCTCACCTATATCGCAAAGTACCTGGAGCGCATCGCCGACCACGCCACCAACATCGCCGAAATGGTCGTGTACATGGTCAAGGGGAAGGTCATCCGCCATATGGCCTGCGAGGCCGCGCGCAAAACGCCGCAACGCTGAATGAGGCAGGACATCGCCCGCGCGCCGCTCTCCCCTTTGCCCCTCGTAATGTCAAGAATGAACCGCAAAGCGCACAGAAAAGATTTTGAAGGTATGGGGTAACTTCCTCTGTGTCCTCCCTCCCCCTCCGGGGATGCCGCGCACACTTGGCAACCCATTGAGCACAAAGATAAAATGTTTGACAAACCGCACCATGCGATGTAGAATCTTCCTTTCAAAACCATAACAAAAGCTCGGTCATCACGATAAAACGGCCGGAGAAAAGGCGATATATCCTCGTATCGACCCCCCGGCTACGCTTCTCAAGATTACCCGCGGAAAGATTATTGAGGCTCCCCGCAGCAAGTGAAGGTTCGTATAGGCATCCGCGGGGAATGCGCTCACTCCGGAATTCATGAAAACGGACAATAAACAAAATAGCCGGCAGGTTTTACTCGACGTCCTCGTGCTCTCCATCCTGATCGGCATGTTCTTCGCCTTCATGCTCGGGAACCGCGCCCTGTCCGTGCCCGATGAAGGCCGCTACGTCGAAATCCCCCGCGAAATGGTAAGCACGGGAGACTACATCACCCCGCGCCTCAACGGCGTCAAATACTTTGAAAAACCGGTGCTGTTCTACTGGCTCGAGAGCTTCTCGATCAAGCTGTTCGGCCTCCGGGAGTTCACCCTCCGGCTCTGGCCCGCGTTGTTCGCCCTCTTCGGGTGCCTTGCCGTTTACGGCGCCGGAAGACGGCTGTACGGGCGGCGGAGCGGCTTGATTGCCGCAGTGGTGCTTGCCACCAACCTGCTCTACTACGGCCTGGGCCGCGCGATCATCCTGGACATGCCGGTCTCGGTCCTGCTCACCGCGGCGCTCCTCTCCTTTCTCGTCGGCATGCACGAAGTGCCCGGCCCCCGGCGCAGGCTCTACCTCTGGAGCTTCTACGCTTTTTCAGCACTGGCGGTCCTGGCCAAAGGACTGATCGGCATATTCATCCCGGGCATGATCATCGGCGCCTGGATCATGATCCTCGGGGAATGGCGCGTGCTCAAGACCATGTATCTCCCCACGGGCCTGGCGTTGTTCCTGCTGATCGCGGCGCCGTGGCATGTCATGGTCATGCGGACCAACCCCGAGTTTTTCCATTTTTATTTCATCCAGGAGCACTTTTTGCGGTATTTGACCACCATGCACAGCCGGTATCAGCCTCCCTGGTTCTTTATTCCCGTCATACTCCTCGGCCTCTTCCCCTGGAGCGCCTTTCTGGTCCAGGCGATCAAGCACAGTCTCCCGTCGAGCTGGCGCGAACGGCATGAACATCGCGACGCGCTCTTCCTCATTCTCTGGGCAGGGTTGGTGTTCCTCTTTTTCTCCGCCTCGGATTCGAAGCTGGTGCCCTATATCCTGCCGGTCTTTCCGGCGCTCGCCCTGTTGATCGGCAGGTACTTCAGCGATGCCTGGGACAGCCGCGAATTCCCTGGCATCCGGGCAGGGTATGCTATGCTCCTCGTTGCTCAGGTCCTTCTCGGCGCAGCCATGCTCGCCCTGCCGTTCGTCTGGCGAACACCTGATGTGCGGGCCCTCGGTCTTTATCCCGCCGCCGCGGGATGCACCCTCCTGGTCGGGGCCGCGCTTACCGGGGCCCTGGCCCGTTTTCGGGGCATTCGTTTTGCCTTCATAGTGGTGGCGATCTTTGCCGCGCTGTTCCTGATCGAACTGAATGCGGCCGCCCCCCGTATCGATACCAAATCGATCAAGACGCTGGCTGTCAGCCTCAAGCCGATGCTCAAACCCGGCGATGAGGTCGCCAGTTATCTGGACTATTACCAGGACCTGCCGGTCTACCTTGAGCGGCGCATCATCGTCGTGGACTGGAAGGGCGAGCTCGATTTCGGGACCGAGGTTGAAGATACGAAAGCCTGGATGATGGACTCGGCCGCGTTCTGGAAACGCTGGATGGGCCCGGAGACGATATACCTGCTGATGGAAGTTAAGAACTATGACATTGTGAGGACCTTGAATCCGCACGTCAAACTGTATCCGGTCATGCGGGACGAAAATAATATCGTGCTTTCCAACAAAGAGGTCAAACAATGAGCTATCTTCCCCTCATCATGCTCGGCGTCATGCTGAATGCCGCGGCCCAGCTGTTCCTGAAAGAAGGCATGCGCCGGATCGGCCACTTCGAGTTTGTCTGGGCCAACTTCTTCCCCATCGCCGTACAGGTCGCCGGGAACTTCTTCATCCTGGGCGGCCTGGCCTGCTACGTGGTCAGCGTCGCGGTCTGGCTTTTGGTCCTGTCCCGCGTCGAGGTGAGCTTCGCCTATCCCCTGCTCTCCGTGGGATACATCGTGAACGCCGTGGCGGGGTACTACCTGTTCCAGGAGAACCTTTCCCTCTCGCGCATCACCGGGATCCTGATCATCTGCGTGGGAGTGTATTTTGTGACGAAAAGCTGAGAAATACAAAGCATTTTTCTCGCCAAGGCGCAAAGGTCGCAAAGGTTTTAAATCAAGCATCGGTTTTCTTGGCGTTCTTGGCGCCCTTTGCGAGAGATGCCTTAGATTTTTTTCTACTTATTTTTTATTAATTAATAACGAGGATGCCAAATGTCGAACGAAGAATTTCTCCCCTTTTCCCGGCCGTCCATCAGCCAGGACGCCATTGACGAGGTCGTGGCGTGCCTCAAGTCCGGATGGATAACCACCGGCCCCCGGGTCAAGCAGTTCGAGGACGACCTCAAGGCCTACTGCCAGGCCCCCCACGCCCTGGCGCTCTCGTCGGCCACGGCGGGGCTGCACCTGGTGCTGGCCGCGCTTGAGCTCAAGCCCGGTGACGAGGTGATCACCACGCCGATGACCTTTGCCGCGACCCTGAACACGATCGTGCTCACGGGCGGCAAGCCCGTGCTCGTCGACGTCGAGCCGGGCACCTATAATATGGATGTGGCAAAGCTCGAAAAGGCGATCACCAAACACACCCGCGCGATCATGCCCGTGCACTTTGCGGGCCTTCCCGTGGACCTTGACCCGCTGTACGACATTGCGAAGAAGCACAACCTCCGCGTGATCGAGGACGCGGCGCACGCCATCGGCACGGAGTACAAGGGGCAACGCATCGGGAGCTTCGGCGACGTCCAGGTCTTCAGCTTCCACCCCAACAAGAACATGACGACCGGCGAAGGCGGCTGCGTGGTCACCCGCGACGACAAGATGGCGGAGGCGGTGGCGCTCCTGCGGTTCCACGGCATGGACCGCGAGGCCTGGAACCGCTTCGGCAAAAAGGGAAGCCAGCACTACGAGATCATCGCGCCGGGATACAAGTACAATATGATGGACATCCAGGCGGCGCTCGGGCTCCATCAGCTGAAACAACTCGACGGTTTCATCAAGCGACGCACCGAGCTCGCCCTCCGCTACCAGAAGCTCCTTGCCGGCTGGCCCCAGGTATCGCTGCCCGCGGCCCCGGCCTATTCGCACCTCCATGCCTGGCACCTCTACACGCCGCTCGTCAATCCCGATGCCGCGGGCATGGACCGGGACGCTTTCATGCAGGGGATGAAAGAGCGCAACATCGGGACCGGCCTCCACTACCGGGCCGTCCATCTCTATCCCTACTACCGCGAACACTTCGGCTTCAAACGCGGCGATTTTCCGAATGCCGAGACCATTTCCGACCGCATCGTGAGCCTGCCGCTCTTCCCGGTAATGACCGACGCGGACCAGGACCGGGTGATCGCGGCCATGGCCGACCTGTTCCAGAGGAAATGATCATGAGCAAACCTTACGTAAGCATCGTCATCCCGGTCTACAACGAGCAGGAAAACCTGCATGCCCTTTTTACGCGCCTGACCACGGTCATGGACAAGCTCGGCAAGCCCTATGAAATTCTGTTCACGAACGACGGGAGCCGCGATCGGTCCGGCGCCATGCTCGAAGAGTTCCACAAGCAGCGCCCGGGACAGGTCCGCTTCATCGACTTTAACGGCAATTTCGGCCAGCACATGGCGATCATGGCCGCCTTCGAGCGGGTGCGCGGCGAGGTGGTCGTGACGCTCGATGCCGACCTGCAGAACCCGCCCGAAGAGATCCCCAAACTGCTCGCCGCCATCGAGGCGGGGCACGACGTGGTCGGCGGCTATCGCAAGAACCGTCACGACTCCTTCTTCCGGAAAGTACGCATCGAAGATCATCAACGGCATTCGCGCGAAGATCACGAACATCCGGATGAAGGACCAGGGCTGCATGCTCCGGGCCTACCGGAAGAACATCATCGAGAGCATCGTGGCGAGCCAGGAGACCTCGACCTTCATCCCGGCGCTCGCGTACAGCTATGCCGCCAAACCGACGGAAGTGGAGGTCGAGCACGCGGCGCGCGCGGCGGGAGAGTCCAAGTACCGGTCTGTATGACCTGATCCGGCTGAACTTCGACCTTATGACCGGCTTCTCCGTGGTGCCGCTTCAGGTGTTCACGCTCTTCGGCATGGTCGTATCGATCCTGAGCACGCTGTTCGTGATCTACCTGTTCATCCGGCGGTTGATCGTGGGACCCGAGGCCGAGGGCGTATTCACCCTCTTCGCGATCCTGTACTTCCTCGTCGGCGTCGGCATCATGGGACTCGGCATCATCGGCGAATACATCGGCCGTATCTACAAGGAAGTGCAGGCGGCGGCCCCGCTTCGTTATCCGTAAGGTCTATGAGAGGATCGAAGAATGAGTAAACCCGCCATATTGGTTTTCGCGTACCACGACGTCGGCTATGAGTGTCTGGATGTGCTGATCCAGAATGACGAGTACATACTCGCCGTCATCACCCATGAGGACAACCCGGAGCGAAGAGATCTGGTTCCGGTCGGTGGCCGGTCTTGCGCGCCACTACGGCATCCCCGTGTATGCGCCCGAGTCGGTAAACACCCCGGAATGGATCGAGCGGATCAAAGCATGGGAGCCGGACCTTATCTTCTCCTTCTACTACCGGAACATGATCAAGGAGGAGATCCTGAACATCCCGCGCCTCGGGGCCTTCAACATGCACGGTTCGCTCCTCCCGAAATACCGCGGCCGCGCTCCCGATCAACTGGGCCGTACTGCAGCGGAGAAACAGAGACCGGCGTAACGCTGCACCATATGGTAAAGCGCGCCGATGCCGGCGACATCGTGGACCAGGAAACGGTCCCTATCGGATACGAGGACACTTCACAGGATGTTTTCAACAAATGTGTGAAGGCAGCGCGCCTCGTGCTTGAGCGTCAGCTCGCCGCGCTGACGCAGGGCACAGCGCCGCGGCGTAAACAGGACGAGACGCTGGCCACCACGTTCGGCGGCCGCAAACCCGAAGACGGCCGAATCGACTGGACAGAGAGCGCGGAAACGATATATAATCTCATCCGCGCCGTGACCGAGCCCTACCCCGGGGCTTTCACCGAGGTCGGGGGGAAACGGCTTTTCATCTGGTGGGCAAAGCCGGCCGGACCGGCAACGGGAGCACCGGGAGAGGTCCTTTCACTCGATCCGCTGCTGGTGACAACGGGTTCAGGAAGCCTTGAGATCATCAATATGGAATGGGATGACGCCGATGAAGATGATGCGCCGGCGGAAGCGACGGGATTGAAAGTCGGGCAGGTTCTCGGAACGTAGAATACGAAGTGTAAGTCATTTTATTCGTCATTCCCGCTGCGTTACTCCTGCAGAGCAGGCTTGCAAACCCGGAATGACCGCACGTATCAACCAAAAATGGAGAGAACAACCATGAGTCTGAAAGTTTTGATCCTCGGCGTAAACGGCTTTATCGGGAACAGCCTGACCGAGTATATCCTCAAGCACAAGGACTGGGAGGTCTATGGCATGGACATGGCCGCAGACAAACTCGACCAGTGCCTGGGGCATGAACGCTTTCATTTTGTCGAGGGCGACATCACCATCAACCGGGAATGGATCGAGTATCACGTCAAGAAATGCGACGTGGTCCTTCCTCTGGTGGCCATCGCGACGCCGGCGACCTATGTCCTGGACCCCCTGCGCGTTTTCGAGCTCGACTTCGAGGCCAACCTCGAGATCGTGCGGCAATGCGTACGGTACAAAAAGACGAGTGCTCTTCCCGTCCACGTCCGAGGTCTACGGCATGAGCGCGGACCGCGAGTTCAACGAAGAGACGTCGAACCTCGTGCTCGGCCCGATCAACAAGCCGCGCTGGATCTATTCCTGTTCCAAGCAGCTCATGGACCGCGTGATCCACGCCTACGGCATGAAGGAGGGGCTCAGGTACACCCTCTTCCGTCCTTTCAACTGGATCGGCCCCAAGCTCGACAACATCCTGGAGCCCAAGGAAGGCAGCTCGCGCGTGCTCACCCAATTCATCGGCAATATCCTGCGCGGCAAGGACATCCAGCTCGTGGACGGCGGGGCCCAGCGGCGGAGCTTCACCTATATCGACGACGGCATCGATGCGCTCATCCGCATCATCGAGAACAGGGACAACTGCCGCGGATGGCCGCATCTTCAATATCGGCAATCCCGCCAACGACATGTCGATCCGGGAACTGGCGGAGACGCTGATCGCCCTCATCAAGACCTATCCGAAGTACGCGAAGCTCGCCGAAAGCGTCAAGCTCGTGAACGTGCAATCCAAAGAGTACTACGGTGAAGGATACCAGGACATCCTGACCCGCGTACCGTCCGTCGAGAACGCCGCAAAGTACCTCGGCTGGAAACCGACCACAGACCTCAAGACCGCGCTCCGGAAGACCCTCGACTATCATCTCGGCAGGCCGTCAAAGGAACTGGACGTTTAAATACAGTTGGGAGTGTAGAGCTGGAGTTCGTAGTAAAACCCTATGCTGCGCTGCGAACGACCCTGCGCTCCGGACTCCGCACTCCGGGCTCTGGACTACGAACTCCTGACTACGAACTATGCAAACCACCCTCGCCATTAAAGTGGACGTTGACACCGACCGGGGCACGCGTATCGGCGTGCCGAATCTCGTTGCTCTTTTCGACGAGTTCGCGGTGCCGGCTACTTTTCTCTTTTCCCTCGGACCGGACAATACCGGCCGCGCCATCAAGCGTATCTTTCGTCCCGGATTCCTGAGCAAGGTGAGCCGTACCAGCGTGGTATCCACTTACGGGGTCCGCACGCTCCTGAACGGGGTCCTGCTCCCCGGTCCGCACGTGGGCCGCCGGAACGAAGGTGTGATGCGCATGGCGCGCGACAAGGGCCACGAGGTCGGCATCCACTGCTACGATCACATCCGCTGGCAGGACGGGCTCGCAAGCATGACACGCGACGAAGTGTTTATCGAATTCGGCAAAGCGCGAAAAGAGTTCGAGCGCATTTTCAGGACCCCTGCAAAGACCGCCGGATCAGCGGGCTGGCAGGCGAACGGCTTCAGCCTTGCGGCCTATGACGAGGCGGACCTGCGCTACGCGAGCGACTGCCGCGGGACGCACCCCTTTTTCCCCCGTGTGGAAGGCGTCGTGTATAAGACCCTGCAGATACCGACCACGCTCCCGACGCTCGACGAGCTGCTGGGAAGGCCTGAATATCCCGTTGCGCGCATCGCGGACCATTATCGTTCCCTCGTGCTCCCCGGCAAGCTGAACGTGCTCACCATCCATGCCGAGCTTGAGGGCATGCGGCAGCTTTCCTACTTCGAATCCTTCCTGACACAAATGAAAACGCAATCAATGCGGGTCGTAAAACTGGACGACCTGGCGCGAGAACTTTTAAAGAACCCGGAAAGCATTCCCGTGTGCGATCTGACCCCCGGAACGATCGACGGCCGCAGCGGCGCGCTTGCCGTACAATCATGCAAAGCCAATTGATCGCCCGGCCCGCTTTGCTGCGTCACGGAAACCCGCCCAAACAGGCTATTTGCCTGAAAAACCTTTAAATTCTTTTTGACAATCAACATCCGTTCCATTATATTTAAAGAAAGAATTTGCTCGCCTTTTACAACCGCCAACCCCTAAGGAGACCCGCATGATCCCGACCGTCGAATGGAAAGACGGCATCGTTCGGATGCTGGATCAGACAAAACTGCCGCTTGAAGTCGTCTACAATGACTGCAAAGATTATCAGACCGTGGCGCGCGGCATTAAAGAGCTATGGGTGCGCGGCGCGCCCGCGATCGGGGTCTCCGCCGCCATGGGGCTCGCCCTCGGCGCGCGACAGGTCCCGGCATCTACCTTCGACGAATTCTGGCCCGGGTTCGAGGAGATCTGCGCCTCCATGGCAGCGACAAGGCCAACGGCGGTGAACCTCTTCTGGGCCATCGAGCGGATCAAGAAGTTCGCGCAGGACCACAAAGACCGGGCCCTCGACGACATCCGGAATCTCCTCGTCGAGGAATCCCAGCGCATGCTGGACGAGGACATCGCGACCAATAAGAAGCTCGGCGGCTATGGGGCCGTGTTCGTGTCCAGCGAGGACAACATCATCACCCATTGCAACGCGGGCGCGATCGCCACGGCGGGCTACGGGACCGCGGAAGGCGTCATGCGCGCGGCTGTAGAGGCGGGCAAAAAGATCCATGTCTACGTCGACGAGACGCGCCCCGTGCTCCAGGGCGCGCGCCTGACGGCCTGGGAACTCATGCAGGAAAATATTCCCTGCACCCTGATAACCGACAATATGGCCGGTTACTTCATGTACCACGATATGGTCGACCTCGCGATCGTCGGTGCGGACCGCATCGCCGCAAACGGCGACGTTGCCAACAAGATCGGCACGTATAGTCTCGCCGTCCTCTGCAAAGAGCACGGCATCCCCTTCTATGTGGCGGCCCCGCTTTCCACCGTCGATTTCAAGATGGAATCGGGTTTCCTGATCCCCATCGAGGAGCGTGATCCCCGCGAGGTCACCCATGTGTTCGGAAAAGTGCAGATAGCTCCGGACGGAGTAAAAGTCGCCAACCCGGCATTCGACGTAACGCCCGCCCGCTACATTACCGCCATTATCACCGAAAAGGGCGCGTTCCACCCGAAGGACATCCACAAACTTGCCGACGGCAAGACCGACCCTGAAAAAATCAGAATAAAGTAGCGTCACCGCGTCAACCTGCATGAGCCGCCCATTTTAAGAAACTTTTTGGACTAAGGACTCTGTACCCCGTACTCTCGTTGCTATGAGGAGGGCTGCATGAAACAGACCGTTCTCCATCAAAAGCATATCCAGCTAAAAGCGAAAATGACGGACTTCCAGGGGTGGCAGGTCCCGCTCCAGTATACCGATGCGATGGACGAGTACCATGCGGTGCGAACGGCCGCGGGCCTGTTCGATATCAGCTCCCTCGGACGCATCGAGATCTCCGGCCAGGGAGCGGCCGCCTTCCTTCAGAGCGTATTTACCCGGAACACGGGGAAAATGGCGGCAGGGTCGGCGCACTACGGATTCATCTGCAACGAATCAGGCTTCATCCTCGATGACACGGTCCTCTTCCGTCTCCCTGAAGAGCAGGCAGGCAACCGCTACATCCTTTCAACCAACGCGCTGAACGCCGAAAAGATCCTGCTCTGGCTCACGCAGCATGCCTCCGCGCAGGTGCAAATATCGGACGTGACGGAAAGCACCGCCCACCTTTCCCTCCAGGGCCCCCAGTCGTTCCCGATCCTCGAAAAACTTGCAGAGGTCCGACTCAAAAAGATAAAAGTGAGGTCCATGAGAGAGTTGACCGTCCTCGGCATTCCCGTGCTGGTTTTCCGGACCGGCTACACCGGAGAGCATGGTTACGAGTTCTTCCTCCCCGCGGACCGCGCAGAGGCTTTCTGGGAGGCGCTCCTGAATGCCGGACGCGGATCGGGTCTCCTCCCCTGCGGACTTGCCTGCCGGGACACCCTGCGATTGGAAATGGGATATCTCCTCTACGGAAGCGATGTAGACGAGACGCACACTCCCCTTGAAACAGGACTCGAGGCCTTTGTCGATCTTAAGAAGGACTTCATCGGCAGGGACGCATTGTTGAAACAGAAGGCTGAGGGCATAAAACAGAAACTCGCGGGGTTCGTGCTCCTCGACAAGGGCGTGCCGAAGACCGGGGGCAGCATCTTCTCGGAAAACCGCGAGATCGGCGTCGTTACCAGCGGCGGCCACTCCCCCTACCTTCGGAACGGGATCGGCCTCGGCTACGTCGTGAGCAGGTACTCGCAGCCGGGACAGGAAATCGAGATCGAGGTCAAGGACCGGGAGATCGCCGCCAAGATCGTCGAGCTGCCGTTCTACCGAAAAAAATAAACCATTCCGCCTGCTTTGGCACAAAATTATGCTCTCTTCTTGCACGATGACCGATTGAAAATGCTGTTTGAAATCTCGGAGTACGATATGCCTGCTTGGCAAAAAGTACTTACCGAAGTCTGCTCACAGCTAAGGGCTTCGTAAAGAGTACATTCATCAATTGATAGTGTTATCAGACAAAGCCGGGTTATGTGAATTGCATCGTTTTCCTGCCACCCTAAACGATCGTTCTTCGTACGACCGATCTTCGGTGAGAGCACACCGGACGATGTCGCTCAAACGTTGTGCACGAGCAACGGCGCAGTATGGGACCTTTCTGTCGCTTTCGGCTCTCGAAAAAGGACCAGAAATAAGGCTATCCGGAACCGTTTCTGCATGTATTCACGCGCAAACTCTCTACGGAATCAATCCGAAGGAGATCTGAAATGCTGAAAAGACATTTCGGCGGCGCACTGTTTTTATTGATCGTGGCGGGATGCGCGTCCTTTCATCCGAAACCAATCGAGCCTGCCGGTACGATCTCTGTTTTTGAGGCCCGCACGCTGGACAATCGGGATCTCAAAGGGTTCATGGAGAAGAATCTCCGAAAAGAGATTGCGCCTTTTCCTCCGAAATCCTGGGATTTCATCATGCTCACCCTCGCGGCTCTTTATTACCATCCGGACATGGACGTGGCGCGCGCGGAGTGGGCTGTTGCCAGAGCGGGAGTGATCACCGCAGGAGCTCGCCCCAATCCGAATCTGGGGACCCTGTTCCAGTACGATGCCAATCCGGCTGCCGGCTTTTCTCCCTGGACCTTGGGGCTCAATTTCACCGTCCCCGTCGAGACCGCGGGCAAGCGAGGGTACCGCATCGCCCGTGCAGGCGCGCTTTCCGAGGCGGCGCGTCTTCAAATCGCGAATGCCGCCTGGCTGGTGCGCAGCCGTGTGCGCCAAAGCCTCATCAGCCTCTACGCCGCCAAGCAGCGGGAAGCCCTGCTCAAAAAACAGCTCGAAGTCCGGGACACGTTTACGCGAATGCTTGAGCAGCGCTTCTCCTCGGGCATGATCAGCCTGCCCATCGTGACCGAGGCGCGCATTGCCCGGGACCGGGCCCGTCTCGCCCTGGATGAGGCAAAAAAGCAGGAAACCGAGGCATATGGAGAGCTTGCAGCGAGTCTCGGTCTTCCGGTCCGCGCGCTGGCGGGCATCGACCTTGACTTCGATTTTATCGCCGTCCTTCTTAAGGATTTGCCGGGAGAGGAGGCACGGAGACAGGCACTATTGAACCGTCCTGATATCCTGTCCAGCCTCGCCGAATACGCTGCAAGCCAGTCGGCACTCCAGCTTGAAATTGCCAAACAGTACCCCGATATCCAGGCAGGCCCCGGCTATACCTGGGACCAGGGGGAGAACAAGTGGTCCATCGGGCTGTCTCTGACCCTGCCGGTATTCAACCGCAACAAGGGCCCTATCGCCGAGGCCGAAGCTCGAAGGCAGCAGGCCGCAGCCGGCTTTACTGCGCTTCAGGCGAACGTCATCAACGAGATCGACCGCACTTTCGCCGGCTATGGGGCCGCGCAAAAAACCTTCGAGACCGCCCGAGACCTTCTCGATGCCGAACGCGCCCGACAAAAGACCCTGCGGCTTAGGCTCAGGCCCGGTGAGGCCTCCCGTTTCACCCTGGTGAGCGCCGAGGTCTCCCTCATCTCCGCCGAGCTTTCGCACCTGGACGCGCTTGTCAAGGCGCAGCAGGCCCTGGGATTGCTGCAGGACGCTCTCCGGCGTCCACTGGATCAGCCGGGCCCGGCCCCGACAACGCAAGAAGAGAATCCGCGGCCGGAACAAGGGAGGGAGCCATGAGACTTTCCCGGCTGAACACCATCGCAACGGTGCTCGCACTCTGCGCCGTAATCGGTTTCCTGGTCTGGTCCTTTCTCCAGGGAAAAAAGGAAATGGCCGTGGAACAGGAAGGCGAGCGGCCCGTCAGCGCCGCCTCCCGCGTTTCTGTTTCACACGGCGAGACCGTGATCCGTCTGGATAAGGCAACGCAGAGGTTAAACGGCATTGTTACCAAAGCCCTCGCTCCCGGCTTCATCGGAAAAAAGGAGCCCGGATATGGTGAGGCCCCCTATCCGGGACAGGAGCGGATATCCGGGGCCATCGTGCCCGACTCCGCCGTAGTCTGGCTGGAAGGCAAGGCCTGGGCCTACGTACAGGAAGGCCCGGACCGATTTGTCCGACACAAGGTCTCTCAGAAGCATCGAACGGGGGAAGGCTGGCTCGTAATGAAGAACTTTTCAGCCGGCGACCGGGTGGCGGTGGAGGGAGCACAACTGTTACTATCCGAGGAATTCCGGTCACAGATCCGGATCAGTGATTAACGAGAAGCTGCGGACGCTGACATAGTTCGGGATTTAAACCGCTCTTCACTTCGCGCTTCTCAGCGATAAGAGATCTGGATAATACCAAGAACAGGGATAACAGCATGTTGACTGCAATTGTCCGGTTTGCGCTCCGCTTTCGGGGCGTGATCATCGCCCTGGCCTTCATACTCGCCGGCTACGGGATCTATTCGCTCTCGCGGGCCAAGTACGACGTGTTTCCCGAGTTTGCGCCGCCCCAGGTGGTGATCCAGACCGAGGCCCCGGGACTTTCTTCCGAACAGGTCGAGGTCCTCGTCACCAAGCCGATCGAAAATGCCGTGAACGGTGTGGCAGGAATCGAGTCCCTCCGCTCCGGGTCGATCCAGGGCCTGTCATTCATCACGATCACGTTCCGTCCCGACACGGACATCTACCTTGATCGCCAGATGGTTGCCGAGCGGCTGACGACGCTCGCAGGCCAATTGCCGCGGGAAGTGCAGGCTCCGGTCATGACTCCGCTGACCAGTTCCACGAGCATCGTTCTGGCGGTGGGACTGACCTCCGACCGGCTTTCACTCATGGCGCTCAGGACCATCGCCGATTGGACCGTAAAACAGCGGCTTCTTGCCGTGCCGGGTGTAGCGAAGGCAGCAGTCTTCGGCGGCGAGGTGAAGCAGTTTCAGATACGGTTTCGACCGCGGAAGCTGGTAGAGTACGGCCTTGCGCTCGCTGACGTGCTCGATGCCGCGCGTCGGGCCACCGGCATACGTGGAGCAGGCTTTATCGACAGCGTCAACCAGAGGATCGTGCTTCAGACCCAGGCGCAGTCCCTGACCGCGGCGGAGCTTGCCGGGACCGCTTTAATCCGGGGAAGCGGCGCCGACGTGAGCGTGAACGTGACCCTTGGGGATGTGGCCGAAGTGACGGAGGCGCCGGAGCCGCCCATCGGCGCCGCTGAGATCATGGGTCAACCCGGCGTCATCTTCATGATCTCGGCGCAGTACGGAGCAAACACCCGGGAAGTAACGGAGAAGATCGATCAGGCCCTGGAAGAGCTCCGCCCCGCGCTGAACGCACAGGGTGTGGCCATCCACCCGAACATCTTCAGGCCCGCGAACTTCATCGAGACGGCCATCGGCAATATACGGTCGTCACTGCTCATCGGAACGGTCCTGGTGGTTATAATACTGGCGCTCTTTCTCTTTAACCTCCGCACGGCGGCCATCTCCGTAGTCGCCATTCCTCTGTCATTGCTCGCGGCGGTATCGGTCCTGGAACGGCTGGGCATGTCCCTCAACACCATGACCCTGGGAGGGCTGGCAATTGCAGTAGGAATCGTCGTGGATGACGCCGTTATCGACGTGGAAAACATCCTGAGGCGCCTTCGCGAGAACCGTGCCCTCCGGAATCCCCTGCCGGCGATCCAGGTCGTGCTCGATGCCTCCCTTGAGGTACGGCACGCCGTTGCCTACGCAAGCCTGGCGGTGGCGCTGGTCTTCGTTCCCGTGTTGACCATGTCCGGGCTCGCGGGCAGGCTTTTCGCACCGCTGGGCATTGCCTTCATCCTCGCCACGCTCGCTTCACTGCTCGTAGCTTTGACGGTAACGCCGGCAATGTGTCTGGCACTCCTGCGCGGCCGGGAGTTCCGGGAACCGCCGCTGGCGCACTGGCTCCAGGCGCGCTACGGAGCTCTCCTTCAGGGCCTGTTTCGCCGACCGCGCCCAACCATTCTTGGCGTGGTGCTTCTGGCTGCGGCGGGAATCTCGGCAATCCCCTTTTTCAGCGGCAGCTTCCTGCCGGAGCTGAAGGAAGGACACTTCATCGTTCATATGTCCGCCGTCCCCGGGACCTCGCTTGCGGAATCGATGCAGATCGGACGCAGGGTGACTGCCGAGCTTTTAAAAATACCCGCCGTCCGCTCAGTTGCCCAGCGGACGGGAAGGGCCGAGACGGCCGATGATATTCTCGGGACCCAGGACAGCGAGTTCGAGGTGGATCTCAAGCCGCTCAGCGGGAACCAGGCCGATCTCGCCCAGGCCCAGATCCGGCGTGCGCTGTCCCGGTTCGTCGGCGCCGATTTTTCCGTCAACACGTTTCTTACGGAACGGGTCGAAGAAACGCTCTCCGGATATTCGGCTGCGGTGGTCATCAACATCTTCGGGAATGATCTCGACCTTCTGGACAAAAAGGCCCGGGAGGTCGCCCGGGTGCTCGGCACACTGTCCGGGATCGTCGATCTCAGGGTCCAGTCCCCGCCCGGCACACCGCAGCTCACCGTGCGTCTGAAAAAAGAGAGGCTCGATTACTGGGGTTTCGACCCGGTCCAGGTCCTGGATGCCGTACGCACCGCATACGAGGGCGACATCGTCGGCCAGGTGTACGAAGGGAACCGGGTCTTCGACGTCTCTGTAATCCTTGACCCTCGTGAGCGCCGGACCATCGCGGACGTGGGCGCTCTCCCCTTGCGCAATCCCGCGGGCATGTACGTGCGGTTGCGGGAGCTGGCCGACGTCCGGGAGACTTCGGGCCGGTACGTGGTCCTGCATCAGGGTGCGCGGCGCGTCCAGACCGTGACGTGCAATGTGACGGGACGAAGCGTCAGTTCCTTTACGGACGAGGCGAAAAGAAAGATCGCTGCCGGGGTCGTCCTGCCCGCAGGGAACTATCTGGAATTCACCGGCACAGCGGCGGCCCAAACCCGGTCCACGCGGGAACTCGTCATGCATTCCCTTCTGGCAGGGACGGGGATCCTACTGCTCCTGTCAATCGTCATCGGCAGCGGCCGGGGCCTGCTGCTCACGTTGGCGAACCTTCCCTTTGCCCTTGTCGGGGGAGTGCTTGCAGTATTCGGCTCCGGCGGCATGGTGTCCCTCGGCTCGATGATCGGCTTTGTCACGCTCTTCGGCATCACCCTGCGAAATTCCATCATGATGGTCTCGCACTATGAGCACCTGGTGACGGCAGAAGGCATGACCTGGGGACCCGAAGCAGCGGAGCGCGGCGCGCGGGAACGGCTCGCGCCCATTCTTATGACTGCTCTCGTCACGGCTTTGGGACTGCTCCCTCTCGCTATCGGCAGCGAAGCGCCGGGCCGCGAGATCGAAGGTCCCATGGCCCTCGTCATACTCGGCGGTCTTGTGACCTCTACGGCGCTCAATCTTCTGGTGCTCCCGATTCTTGCACTGAAGTACGGAAGGTTTGAAGTGAATGATGAAAATAGTAAAAGTCCCGACGGCAAATAGCCTTTCTTGCACATGCAACAACGTTCATTCTTTTAGTTGAGTTTGTCCACATGATACCGCCGGTTCCCGCTGGAGAGCTCGCAGGGAGAAATTACATCCAGGGCACCTCAATCAACGATGGACCGCTCTTGTGAATGTTCCGAAGAGCGATCGTGAGAGTTTCAATCTGTTGAAGCCTGTTTGAAGGTGAAGCAATCGATGGTCTCACTGTTTAACAGTGCAAGATCCTATGATGAAGTTTGCACTCACTTGAGCGCCTTTTGACCTGACAGGCTTTATATCATAGATCTTCGTCGTTAACCCCTTCACAATCAAAAACCGTTTTATTCCAAAAGTATCCCCCTCTTCCCCCTTTGTCCCCGGCAGACTTTGTGGTAAAATGCGTCCATGGAAACTAAAAAAGCAATCATCCCCGTAAAAGGCATGACCTGCGTCAACTGCGCGGCGGCCATCCAGAAGGACATTTCAAAGCTCGCGGGCGTGATAAGCGCGAACGTCAACTATGCGAATGAAAAGGCAGTCGTCGAGTTCGATCCCACTTCCGTCGGATTGGACAAGTTCATCTCCAGCATTCATGAGCTCGGGTACCGGGCGGTCACGGAAACGGTGACGATCCCGATCATCGACCTTGACGCGTCACGGTCACAGGAACTTGAGCATATTGTTTCCGCGATCGACGGCGTCCTCAAGGCCCGCGTCAACGCGGGTGCGGAGACAGTCGATGTTGAATATGTTCCCGGCCAGATAGGCCTGCGCGATATCAGGAGGACGATCGAAAAGTCCGGGTTCCGTTTGCCCCAACAGGCAGAAGGCCGCTCCGCGCTCGACATCGAAAAAGAGGCCCGTGAAAAAGAGCTTGCCGAACTGCGGACCAAGCTCATCACGAGCGCCGTGCTTTCGGCCCTCGTGCTTATCGGCAGCTTTCAGGACATGCTCCCCTTCTTCGCGCTCGTCCCCCGTCAGACCATGTGGCTCATCCTGTTCCTCCTGTGCACGCCTGTCCAGTTCTGGGCGGGCAGACACTTCTACCAGAACGCCTGGGCGTCGCTCAAACACGGCAGCACGAACATGAACACGCTCGTGGTCGTGGGCACCTCGGCCGCGTACGGCTATAGCGCCGTACTCACCTTTTTCCCCTCGGCACTGGGCCACTACGGGGCGCACGGGGGCGCCTACTATGATACGGCGGCGGTCATCATAACCCTTATCCTCTTCGGCAAGTACCTCGAAGCCAGGGCCAAGACACGGGCGGGCGAGGCCATCAAAAAGCTCATGGGGCTCCAGCCGCGCACGGCGCGGGTAATGCGCGACGGCAAAGAGCTGGACATCCCGATCGAAGACGTCGAATCAGGCGAGCTCATCATCGTGCGGCCGGGAGAAAAGATACCCGTGGATGGCGTCATCCGGAACGGCTATTCATCCATAGATGAATCCATGCTGACCGGCGAGAGCCTGCCTGTTGACAAGAAAGACGGGGACCCGGTCATCGGCGCGACGATCAACAGGACCGGAACGTTTACCTTCGAAGCCACCAAGGTCGGCAAAGACACGATGCTCTCCCAGATCATCCGCATGGTGCAGGAGGCCCAAGGCTCCAAGGCGCCCATCCAGCGTCTCGCGGATTACATCTCGAGTATTTTCGTCCCCACCGTCATCGGCCTGGGGATCATAACCTTCGGCCTCTGGTATTTCTTCGGCCCCGCAGAGACAAAATTTACCTTCGCGCTCGTCAATTTCATCGCCGTGTTGATCATCGCCTGCCCCTGCGCAATGGGTCTGGCAACGCCGACGGCGATCATGGTCGGGACCGGAAAAGGCGCCGAGCAGGGCATCCTGTTCAAGAACGCGGAAAGCCTCGAACGGGCCCAGAAGATCGATACGGTCGTGCTCGACAAGACCGGCACGCTCACGCGCGGCGAGCCGACAATGACGGATGTTATCCGGAACACCATGAGCGAACAGGAGCTCCTTTTCTTCGCAGGGTCCGCGGAAAAAGGATCCGAACACCCGCTCGGCGAAGCGATCGTGCGCGGGGCGCTCGAAAAAGGGATCAGGCCTGAGCAGGTGGACGAATTCGAAGCGCTCCCGGGCCATGGGATCAGGGCAGCGCTCCAAGGCAAAGAGGTGATAGTCGGCAATGAGCGGTTGATGTCGGAGAGACATATTGACTTCGGAATGTTCCATGCCAGGGCGGAGCAGTTCTCTTCCCGCGGCAAAACTCCCATGTTCGTTGCGATTGATAATAAGGCCGCCGGCGTCATCGCGGTCGCGGACACGATCAAAGAACATTCAAAAGAGGCCGTGATCGGGCTCACAGCGCTCGGGATCGAGGTCGTCATGCTCACCGGAGACAACCGCCGCACGGCCCAGGCCATCGCCGAAGAGCTCGGCATCACCCGCGTCCTTGCCGAGGTGCTTCCCGAGGACAAAATGGAGACAATAAAGATCCTGCAGGCCGAGGGCCGCGTCGTGGCCATGGTCGGCGACGGCATCAACGACGCTCCCGCCCTTACCCAGGCTGATGTGGGCATCGCCATCGGCACCGGCACGGATGTGGCCATCGAGGCCTCGGACGTCACCCTGCTCAAGGACGACCTGCGCGTGGTGGCTGCCGCTATGCGCCTTTCCCGCCGGACCATGCAGACGATCAAGATGAACCTGTTCTGGGCCTTCTTCTATAACGTGATCGGGATCCCCGTGGCGGCGGGAGCGCTTTACCCTTTTCTGGGAACCGCTGGGCTTCTGAATCCCATGTACGCTTCGGCGGCCATGGCCTTCAGCTCGGTGAGCGTGGTGTCGAACTCGTTAAGATTGAGAAGATTTTCGTAAGTATACGATATACAGTAGACAGCATACAGGGAATGCTTAAACCTGTCATACCCCTGACTACTGCCTACCGCCTACTGCCTACTCGCTTTTATGAAATTCATCGCCGATGTCATGCTGGGCAGGCTCGCGAAGCGGATGAGACTGCTCGGATTCGACGTCCTCTATGACAGGACGAACGATGACAACGAAGTTATCCGCCTTTCTCTCGAGCAGGACCGGGTAATCCTGACGCGGGATACCGCCCTTGCCGAACGTCCCCTGGCAGCCAACCACCTCTTGATTACCAACGACGATAGCCGCGCGCAAATGCGGCAAGTCCTTGCCGCTTTTCCACGAAGCGTGCTTCCGCAGCCCCTCACCCGCTGTTCCGTATGCAATGAACCGCTCGCCGCAATTTCCCGAAAAAAAGTAAAGGACCTCGTGCCGTTCTATGTCTACGAAAAGCATGAGACGTTTTTACAGTGCATGACCTGTAAAAGGGTGTATTGGATGGGAACGCATGTCGGGAGGATGGGATTGACGGAGACGAATAAAAAAGTGCCCGGTTCCTCAAACAGGTCCGGGCCTTAGTAACAATAATCATATTCCGAAAAGAGTAATTCAGCCCTGCCCCAACCGGGCAAATCACCTCTTCTCTTTAGCGAGAGCGAGACATCCGTCCTCTCCGATTCTTCTCTCTCGTTATTCTGCGGGCTTCAAGGGCGCCAGGGGATCAGCTTGTACCGGCGCAGGAGGCGGTGGCGTCTGGGGGACCACGGGTTTTTGCTTGCCCTGTAGTTGTGGTTGTTGAGGCTGTGATTGTTGAGGCTGTGATTGCTGAGGCTGTGATTGCTGAGGTCCGGCCACAGGCTGCGGCTTCGGCTTCATCGGCCTGGCCTGTCTCACCGGAGCAGGCTGGTTCAGAACGCCGGCACGGGTGATGACGAGGTCTCTGACCACGGCATCTTTCGTCCCGTTTACCGTAAGTTCTCCGCCGTTCAGGACAAGTTTTAAAGCTCCACTACGTCCATAGCTGAGCAAGAACCTCTCATCGGCGCTCCAGGTAAGACTTTCGCCCCGTTTGAGCACGGCCTTTTTCTGCGGGCTGTCATCGGTCCTGACCAGGAGCCAGGTATCTTCGATTGCAATGACTTCGAGATACAGCTTTTCCGGTTTTACGCCCTGGGACGACGCGGTTTCCCGAGACAAGACAGCCGGGACGGCAGAACCGGCCGGTTGCTGACCATTTTTTGAGAGCCTCGAAGGCAGAGAAGAGAACAGGAAAACCAGGAGCAATATGAGGATTACGGCGCCCCACACAAAGGGCTCGATAGGAGTTTCCTTCGGGGTCTCCGCGCGTTCGCCGGGCACAACGGCATTGTCTGCGTTCGGAGTGGGGGTCGAAGGAGACGCCGGGTGGGGCTTGAGCTGCGCGTATTTCTTCATCACCTCGGATTCGTCGAGGTTTAAAAAGCGGCCGTAACTCTTGAGAAAACCCTTCACGAACACTTCACCGGGAAGTTTCGAAAAATCCTCATTTTCCAGGGCCTTCAGGTATTGAATGCTGATACGGGTCTGTTGCGCTGCATCACGTAAATCTATGTTCTTGACCAGCCGTGCGTTGAGCAAATACTGCCCTAATGTCCCCATTACCATCACCTCAGGGTTCGTATATAATCTTTTGCCTTTAGCGCGACGTCACTCCCCGGAGCAAGTTCAGACGTCTTTTTAAACTCGGCAAGAGCGGCTTTTTTGTTGCCGTCCTTCAAGAGAGCAAGCGCTAAACTGTACCGTAAATTTGCATTCTGCGGCGCAAGCCCCACTCCCTCCTGGAACTCGTGCAGCGCCTCTTTAATTCTCCCGGCCTCGAACAGGGCCGTGCCCAGCTCATAAATAATAAAATCCTGATTTGCGTACCGTTTTGCTTCACGATAGGCGTCCACAGCCTTATTATAGTCTTTCTGCGCCATGTACAGGCGTCCGATATTAAGGTAAGGCACGTGAGGAGTGGGGTAGAGCTTGTTTTCCAGGGCTTTTTTGAAATACTTAAGCGCCTCTTTCCATTTTTGTTGTCTGGAATACACGGTCCCGAGTGCGTTGTACGCCTCGGAATAGTTAGGGTCTCTGTCGATGGCTTCTTTGTAATATTTTACAGCGTCATCCAGCTTTCCCTGGTCCGAGCTGATGATGCCGAGCATATAATAGGACTGTTTGTAGTTGTTGTCTGTCTGAAGAGAACGGTTAAATTCAACAGACGCAAGCTCATAATTTTTCGCCTGAAAAAGTGAAATCCCTTTTAAATAATACCCTTCCGCCATTTTGGACTTGTCTACAGGCGGTCCCGAGGTGGTCGCGCACCCCGTTAGGAAGAGAAGCATAATAATTGAAAATCGTTTCATGGACAACGCTCCTTTCAAAACGAAGCCAAAAGGCGCGCAAGGGCTTCTTTATCCCTGCTCGTGACGCCGGAGGAACTGCGAATATCTTTCTTGAGCGGCTGCTTCGGCGCTTTTACAATGCCGGCCTTTACAGCCTGTTCCATGACGTCATCCACAAAGGGTTGCGGGCCGGAGGTCTTCGGCCGATCCGCAGGCTGGCGCGGTGCAGCCGCCTGTTTTTTCTGGGGACGAGACGGCGGCGGTGACTGCACAGTCGCCTCGACCTTGGATTGACCGGCGGGAGCGGTTCCTGGGTCCGGCATCGATGGCACGAGAGGTCCAGGCAGCGGGACAGGCGTCTGTTGGACCGGCGCGCTCTTTTCCGGTGGTGCGGACTGGACCGCAGGCGCAGGCTGTGGAGCAGGGGCCGGCTGCACGGCAGGCGCTGATTCTTCTGCTTGCCGGTGTTGAGCGACACCTGCAGCTGCCGGTTGCTCGTCCGCCTTCTTCTTTAAGGAAAATATGTCCTGTTCATCTATCCAGCGGTCTTTTTCCATATCGGACATTTTTGCGAGGCCTAATTCATCCAGCATCGCGCCCATGTCCTCGGTAAAACTCCGCGCCTCGTCCTCGACAGCCGGTAACTCGCTCTCGGCGAAGGGATTCGCGGAATAGCTGTAATACATCTTACGGTCGGTATAAAGGAAGTGGAGACCGATATAGGACAGATACCTACCGCCTTCCCGGAAGAAGAAAATGTAACTTTTGGCGTCCTCAGCGTTCAGTTCCGGCGTGGCAACCTGATGAATGTTCACGGAGAAGAGCACCTTGTGCAGGTTCCGCTCTTTGATTTTCAGATCAGCTATATTGGTATCGATGGTAAACATAAATGGGATGCAAGTTCTCAATACGAAGCTCTAAATCCTAAACATTTAGAATTTCGTTATTCGATGTCAGGATTTGCAGTAAATTATATATCTTCAAAGTGTGTAAGGCGCTTGAACTCCCTGTATCTTCCCTCGATCTCCTTGTAGTCCAGACTCCTGAGCCGGTCGAGGCTGAAGGCCTCTACGTTCAGAGACGCCATGACGCTGCCGAAAACAACGGCCTTTCTCATGCTCTCTTCGGAAAAGTTCATGGTGCTGGCAAGATAACCCATGAAGCCGCCCGCGAACGTGTCCCCGGCGCCCGTGGGATCGAATACGGACTCCAGTGGATACGCGGGCGCGCTGAAAACGCTGTGGCCGTTGAACATGAGCGCGCCGTAACTCCCCTGCTTCACAACGAGCGTCTTCGGTCCCATGGCCTGCACGATCTTTGCGGCTTTGACCAGGCTGGCTTCGCCGGCAAGCTGCCTGATCTCCGCTTCATTGATGGTCAGCAGATTTACTTCTTTCAGCGTTCGTTTAAGGGCCTCGGGTTTGCTCGATATCCAGTAGTTCATCGTATCGCAGGCTACCAACTGAGGCTTCTTGACCTGCCTGAGGACGTCCAGTTGTATCTCCGGGTCCACATTCGCCAGAAACACGACATCGGTGTTCTTGTAGTCCTCGACAATTGCCGGCTTGAACGTCGCCAGGACATTCAGGTGCGTGGCGAGCGTATGGGCCTCATTCAGATCATACCCGTACTCGCCTTTCCAGCGGAAGGTTTCTCCCTTCTGGACTTCAAGACCGCGCGTGTCAATGTTCTTGCTCTTGAGAAACTGTATATGTTCCCGGGGGAAGTCCTCGCCTATTACGGCCACGAGCCGCACATCGGTGAAATAACTGGCAGAGGTGGAAAAATAGGTGGCTGAACCGCCGAGTGCATTATCAACCTTCCCGAAAGGCGTTTTGACCGAATCGAGGGCTACCGTACCGACAACGAGCAGACTCACGCAAACCTCCAAAAAATAAAACTCATTCATCACAGGGAGTACAGAGAACATCAAAAAAGTCATACGAGCTGAAATATTATTTGCTGAAGGATTCCTTCTGCGATCTCTGTGGTAAAATTTGTTATATCTTTTTCATGTACTTCCCGATGATCGGCGCGAGGTCTTTCTTCGTCTTTGCCGGGATCATCTTTTCCGGCGTCATGATCGTATTCCGGAGCGCTTCTCCGCACCTGCAGCCCCGGGGTCCCGTCAGCCTGCGCACGGCCTCGCGGATCATTGATTTCGACGTCTCTATGTTGTGTTTCATAACGGCGAGCACGGCCTCGACGGTTACCGGTTCTTCGCTATGGTGCCAGCAGTCATAGTCCGTTGCCAGGGCGATCGTGCTGTAGCAGATTTCGGCTTCGCGGGCAAGCTTGGCCTCGGTTGCGTTCGTCATGCCGATCACGTCCACGTTCCATGTGCGGTAGGTGAGCGACTCTGCCTTCGTCGAGAACTGCGGTCCTTCCATGCAGAGATAGGTCCCGTCCCGGTGGATTGCGGCCCCGACGTGCCTCCCCGCCTCTATCAATACCTTGCACAGCCCGGCGCAGACCGGATCGGCCATCCCCACGTGTGCGACGACACCGTTCCCGAAAAAAGTGCTTCGCCGGTGTTTCGTATGATCGTAGAACTGGTCCGGGATAACGATATCGCCCGGTTTGATTTCTTCCTTCATGCTGCCCACGGCGCTGACCGAGATGATGCGTTCCACGCCGAGCTTTTTCATGCCGTAGATGTTTGCCCGGTAATTGATGTCCGTGGGAAGGAGGCGGTGACCACGGCCATGTCGGGGAAGGAATGCCACCCGTTTGCCGTGAAGAATGCCGATGATGTAATCATCCGAAGGCTTACCGAAGGGCGTCGCGATCTTTACGGTTTTGACCTGCGTTAGCCCGTCCATTTCGTACAAACCGCTGCCGCCGATCACGCCGATGCTTATTGTGTCCGTCTTCGCACTCCGCTTCGCCATTCTTGATTATTCCTTAATAAACTGAAGAAGCGCATTTTTAGAGACGGAGTCGATGAAGGCATCCGCACTCTTATTCCTGCGGTTCTCGATTTTTATTCCGCGTTCCGCAATCCGCTTGTACCCGCGTTATCGCAAGAGCAGGTAAAATCCGCTTTCGACCTACCCTTGCGCTGGCTGCTCCTGTTCGGGCTTCTTCACTTCTAGGGGCTCCAGGATTTCCACGGGTTTTTCCGGGATGATGGTGGAGATGGCATGTTTATACACGAGCTGCTGATTTTCCTGCTTCATGAGAATCACGAAGTTGTCGAATCCCTTGATCGTTCCCGTGAGTCTCGCGCCATTCACGAGATACATGGTTACCGGGATCTTTTCCTTGCGCATCTGGTTCAAGAATATGTCCTGAAGATTCACCTGCGACTTTCCCATCCACCCTCCGTGAAGCAGCGGCAAGAGCAGCAAAATCTGCTCCTGCTTCAAACCAAATATTTTTTTGATTTTATACCAACTTATTTGAAATTTCAATGTTTTTCTTTATACGCTGCACAATTTCTCCTGTTTTTGAGAGGCCGGTGATGTCCACCCAGATCGCCGCGGGCTCTCGCCGGAACCAGGTGAACTGGCGCTTGGCATAACGCTTGGTATCGCGTTTGAGCAGCGTCACAGCCTCGTCCCGCGTCGTCTTGCCGAGAAAATGATCGAAGAAGTGCTTATACCCAAGCCCCTGCATGGAGGAACTATCCGGACGGTACCCCCGTTCCATCAGCGCCCTCACTTCCGCTTCGAGGCCCTCCTCGAGCATCTGGTCCACGCGCTGCTCGATCCTGGGATAGAGTTCGCTCCTGCTTCGTACGAGAAAGAGGAAACGAAAAGCATACAGCCTGTCCTTAAATCCGTGTTCGCGCTGATACTCGGATAGTTTCCGGTCTCTGAGGTAAAACACCTCAAGTGCCCTGACCGTGCGCCGGAGATCGTTTGGGTGTATCTTGATCGCCGACTCGGGATCGACTTTCACCAGCTCAGAATAAAGTCCGCCCGGCTCGCCCTCGGACTCCCGCTGAAGCAACCGCTCGCGCAGTTCGAGGTCTGCCGGCGGGCCGTGAAAGAGTCCTCGTGTGAGCGCGCGTAGGTAAAGCCCGGTCCCGCCGACAACGATGGGAATCCCGCCCGATGAAATAATGCCGTCGATCGACGTCCGCGCGTCTCGGAGATAGTCACCGACACTGTAGGGCTGGTCCGGCTCCGCGATGTCGATCATATGGTGATAAATGAGCTTCCGCTGCGCTTTGGTGGGTTTGGCCGTGCCGATGTCCATCCCGCGATAGATCTGCATGGAGTCAGCGCTCACGATCTCCGCCCCGAGTTCCTGGGCCAGGAGAATGGAGGCATCGGTCTTGCCAACGGCCGTCGGCCCGGCAATAATAAGGATAGGTTTTTTAGTGGACATCATTACCCCGGAATCAGTCAACTGACTTGTGGAGCTTCACCGGGCGGGCATTCTTTCGGACCTTCATGTTCAGCAGTTCTACGGCAACGGAGAATGCAATGGCGAAATAGACGTAGCCCTGCGGGACATGGAGCCCGAAGCCCTCCGCGATCAGGGTGACTCCGATAAGGACGAGAAAGCTCAGGGCGAGCATCTTGATGGCGGGATGCTTGTCAACGAAAGCGCCGATGGCCCCGGCTGAAAACATCATCACGATCACGGCAAGAACAATGGCGATGATCATCACCGCGACCTCACTCGCCAATCCGACGGCCGTAATCACTGAATCGAGCGAAAAAACGATGTCGAGGATCGCGATCTGCGCCAGGACGGCGCCGAACCCGGCGACCACCCTCCCTTTTTTTCTCCGGCCGCGCCTTCGAGGCTGTCATGAATTTCAATGGTGCTTTTCCAGAGCAGAAACAGGCCGCCGGTGATCAGGATGATGTCCCGGCCGGAAATTTCCCGAGAAAAAGCGTTGAAGAGCGGCGCCGTCAGCTTCATCACCCACACAATGGCCAACAGGAGGGCGATGCGGGTGAGCATAGCGAGCCCAAGCCCCAGAACTCGCGCCTTGCTCTGCTGTCGTTGCGGCAATTTTCCCACAAGGATGGAAATAAAAATGATATTGTCGACACCGAGAACGATCTCCAGTGCCGTAAGCGTCAGGAGCGCAATCCATGCTTGGGGGTCAAGAAGCCAATCCATAGAGCATTCTCACTTTTCAAGGTAACGTCTCAATATCCTATACCCGCTTGAACATTTTTTTTATCTCTTCTATTGAAAACCTTACCACCGTAGGCCTGCCGTGAGGACAGGTGTGCGGCATGCGGCATTTAAAAAGGTCCTCGATCAATTTTTCCATTTCCCGCATATCCAGTTTTCGATGGACCTTGACCGCCGGATGACAGGCCATGACGCTCAGGACCTCGTTGCGCATGTCGTCCATCTTTCTGCTCTTTCCGTGGACGAATATTTCATCGAGGATGTCGAGGAGCAGTTTCTTATAATCCGCGCCGACGAGAAGCGACGGAACGGCCTTGATCATGAACGTGCCGTTGCCGAAGTCCTCGACGGCAATGCCGAGTTTATTGATGTCGGGCAAATATTCTGAAAGCAGATGGCTTTGAGCAGGGCCCAGTTCAATCTGCTGCGGGATAAGAAGATGCTGGATGGCGAGGTTCTCGCTCCCGAATTGGTCCTGGAGTTCCTCGAAAAGCACGCGTTCGTGCGCCGCATGCTGATCGATGATCGCCATGCCGTCCCGCGACTGGGTGATAATAAAGGAATCATGGACCTGCGCAAGAGGCGATAAAAAAACGGCGGGCGTTATGACAGGAGGAGCCGACTTCGAAGAAGGGGCTTGTTGTTGAGGTCTCTCTTCGTCGAATTGCATGTCAAGAGCCCTCACGTCGCTCTTTCGCCGGCCGAACAGGATCGAGGATTTCCTTGAGTCCGCTATACTGCTTGCAGCCGGCTCCATCTGGAAATACTCCGAGAGCGCCTCCCTTACGCCTTCCGGATCAAATCGTGCAGATACCGTCCTCCCTTGTCCGGGCAGGCCCTGCGCACGCAGACTCTCCCTGATCACGTCCCGGACGAGATCATGAACCTGTGACTGGTTTCGAAAACGCACTTCCGTCTTGGCCGGATGCACGTTCACATCCACAAAGGACGGATCGATCTCGATAAAGATGAAGCCGACAGGATGGCGATCGCGCATAAGCATGTCGCCGTACGCGGCATAAAGCGCATGAGTGAGCGAAGGGTTCTTCACTGCGCGGCGGTTTACATAAAAATCCTGATAGGTCTTGTCCGCACGGGTAAAACCGGGACGGCCGAGAAGACCCTCTATCCGTATCGCATCTCTCCCGCCCGAAAACCCGACCAGGTTTTCCGCGATCTCTCCACCGTATAACTGAAACGCCCGCTCCTTCACGTTCGACGAGGCCGGCAGATCGAGCACTATTTTTTTGTTGTTCGTGAGCTTGAACCGGATGGAGGGATGGGCCATGGCCTGGCGCGATACGGCGGTCAGGATATGAGAAAACTCGGTTGCCGGGCTTTTCAAAAACTTAAGCCGGGCGGGCGTGTTGTAGAACAGGTGGCTTATTTCGAGGGACGTGCCCTGCGAAGCGGCCGCATCGGACACTGTCTTGACGCTGCCGCCCTCGATTTCGACCATCGTGCCCGAGGACGCTTCCCCTTCGGCTGTAAGCATCCGGACCTGGGCGACCGAGGCTATGCTTGAAAGCGCCTCTCCGCGAAATCCCATCGTTTTGATGGCTTCGAGGTCGGAATCGCTCGTTATTTTGCTTGTTGCGTGACGTTCAAACGCAATCTGCGCGTCTTCTTTCGACATGCCGCCGCCGTTGTCCGTAAGGCGGATGAAACGTCTGCCGGCCTGTTCAATGTCGATGAAGATCCGGGTCGCGCCGGCGTCAATCGAGTTCTCGATCAACTCCTTGACAACCGATGCCGGCCGTTCCACCACTTCGCCGGCGGCTATCTTATTGATGACGTGCTCGGGAAGTATTTTGATCTTCTGGTTCATACAGGGACTCTATCATGCGATCGGCATAAGATGCCGCACACGCATCCTGCTCTTGAGCTCTCAGCGCTCGATCAGTTTGAACTGATCGAACTCGACCGTTTGTTTCCCGCATACCGCGAGACCGAGATACCACGCTTTCATGTCGAGCTCATTCTTTATTTCTCCGATCAAACGATCATTTAAATAATACCGGAGTATATCACCGCGCGCTTCGATTTTCTGCCGAATGATCGGGCTATCAAACGATTTTTCGACAGCCCCTTCTTTCCCGGTCACGAGCGACGGCTGAGAGTCCCCGTTTTTATAAAGCTCGATTATTGCCTGCCCGCTTCCGGTAAAAAGAAAATTGTACGCATTTTCACGGTCGTTCCCCAGAGCAAGCCCGTACCCTTGCACATCTGCTTTCGATGTGCCTGCGCTCACGAGTTCAATGTCGAAATTGTGGGGTCTGTTAAATGAAGGAGTAATTCCCGCCCAGTGACATTCATCATTTTTGGACTGGATACTATATTCCCCATTGCTGAACCCGGCATAAACGTGCTTGTCGCCCGACGGGACAGCCCAGGCGTTCTCGTTTGCGTTAAAATTATCGACGAGCAGGATCTTCCAGGAAACCGGCTCGACAGATCTGTCGAACCTCTTGAACAGGCCGGGATAGGACTCGCGAAATTGCTTCACCGCATCGTTGAAATTATCGCTATCCTGCACAATGGTTACGCGATAGGAATACCCGGCTTTTTCCTCTTTCAGGAATTCGATCAAAATCTCTCCGAGATAGACCAGTTTGCCGGATGGTATGGTGCAGAGCCTGTTCAGCGGCACCGTGAAAAACACGCTTCTTTCCTCGTAGCGTCCCGTAAAGTAGTTCGGCAGATAATCGGTATAGAGGAAAAAGGTGGCGTTTTTAAACAGATACGTTTCCGGCTTTGAGGCGGCAGCAACCATGCTCTCGAACACGGGAATACGTCCCGTTTTGTCCACTCCCCGTCCACCCCGGTATGTTCCGGAATCGGCTTATCGAAGTTCGGTCCTCCCTCTTTCGAGGGTCCTGGCCGGTAGATTAAGAAGCGCGGCCGCGAAGTGATCGTGCCGGTCTTATCCAGTACCTTCACACGCCAGAAGACAACGGACTCAAATCCCTGCTCACGGTTCAGGGCGTCGTCGTCGAGCACCGATAGTGACCGGGGACGGGCGCATCCCGAGATCAACACCAGACCCAAAAGGACTACGAAAAAAACGGGAACGCCCGCTTTCTTTCTCAGCAGTATAGCAGTCCAAGCCTTTATTTTCACAACGTCCGCTTTCCCAAGGGCGCTTCGGTCACCACGGAGATTCATTACTATTTCAGTTTCGCCTTCTCCTGGTTCGCGACTACGACGATCACCAGTTTGTCGGGATGAAGATACTTTTTCGCCACGCGCTGAATATCTTCCCGGGTAATGGAATTTATCAGGCTGGCATATTTTTGCGGATAGTCGAGGCCAAGGTTGTAGATTTCGATGGAGGCAAGCAGGCCGGCTATCTTGGATGAAGTATCCATTCTCAGAGGAAAACTTCCGGTCAGGTATGCCTTGGCATCGGCAAGTTCCTTTTCCGAGACAAGTTCGGCCTGCATCCTTTTCAGCTCCTTCAGGGTTTCGGCAATAACCTCATTCGCCGACTCGTTCTTGGTCTGGATGCTCACCTCGAAGGCGCCTGTCTCTTTCTCTGCGGCAAAGCCGCTGCGCACGTCATAGGCCAGGCCTTTGTTATCCCGGATATTATCCATAAGCCGGGAGGAAAATCCGCCGCCGCCCAGGATATAGTTCATGACCATGATGGAATAAAAATCGGGGTTTTCCCTGCTGACGCCGATATGCCCCATGTCGATGTTCGCCTGGGTGATGTTTTTGTCGATCTTCTTCACAACAAGCGTATTCATGACGGGAGGCTGCACCGCGGCGGGCAGAGGCGTATCGTTCCGTTTCCAGCCCTTGAAATAATCGTTCAAAAGCGAAACAATTTCTTTCTCGGTCACATCGCCGACCACGGCAATGATCGTATTGTTCGGGCTGTACCTCGCCTTGTAAAAATCAAGGACGTCCGGTCGCGTCAGCTTCGGCAAATAGGCGGCGACCTCCTCACTACTGATGCCGTAGGCATGACCGCCGTATACCGCCTTTTGGAACGCTTCCTGGGCCACCGTGCCGGGCTCTTCTTTCTGCCGCTCGATTTCGGCAAGCGTTTCCCTGACTTTGCGGTCTATTTCTTTCTGATCAAAAACCGGATTCAGCAGCACGTCCGAGAGCAGGTCCAGGCCGGTACGGATGTCTTTTTTGAGAACCCGCAGGCCCGCTGAGGCGAAGTCATCTCCGCCTGAGGTCGAAAGCGATCCTCCGATGAAATCGATCTCGCGGCTGATCTGGTTCGCCGTGCGCCTTGTTGTCCCCTGCGTGAGGAGCGAAGCGGTAATCGATGCGAGCCCTGGTTTGTCGCCCGGAACCGCCGTGTTGCCCGCCTTGATCGCCATGTTCACCGTTACCATCGGGATGTCGTGCTTTTCGGAAAGCAGAAGGACCATGCCGTTCTCGAGCAGGATGCGCTTGCCGAGCGGCTCCGCGGCGAACGATACCGTTGCCGACATCAGCATGGCAAAAAGGATGATTACACAGGTTCTGGCTTTTCTTCTTTGATGTATATTTCGCATTCCGCACTCCGTTTATGCCCGTGCTTTCGTGGCCTGCCGTTGCCCTATCGCGGCCGCAAGCAAGAGCAGGGTACCTTTCACCTTTATTGTTTTATCGGGACCAATATCCCCACCGTCCTGTTGTCCTCGGAGAAATATTCCTTTGCCACCCGCTGGACGTCTTCCTTCGTGACCGCGCGGATGTTGTCCACATATTTTTCGAGCAATCTCCAGTTCGCAACGGTCTCGTACTGCCCCAGAAGCATGGCCTGGTAAAATATGGAGTCTTGCCCCATAATAAAGGAAGCCTCGATCTGGTTCTTCGCTTTTTGCAGCTCTTCGTCGGTGACGGGGGCTGATTTGAGCTTCTCAAGCTCCGCGTACAGCGCCTTCTCCACCTCGTCGGCGGTCTTGCCCGGCATCACCCCGGCGTAGACGGTGAAGAGGTTCGGGTCGTTGGCGATGTCATCGTAATCTCCGCCGGCATACGACGCGAGCTGTTTCTCGTATACGAGAGACTTGTACAATCGAGAGCTCTTACCCGATGAAAGGACGCCTTGAAGGACCTCAAGGGCGTAGGAATCGGGATGTTTGAGGTCAGGGGTGTGGTACCCGGCGAAAACGGCCGGGAGCTCGGCCTGTTTCTTGACGATTATCCTGCGCTCGCCGAGCTGTTTCGGCTCGATTGCCGCGACTGTGGGGACCCTTGGTCCTGGTGGGATCCTGCCGAAGTATTTTTCGATTTGCGGCAGCAGCGCCTGTGTATTGAAATCACCGACCACAACGATAGTCGCGTTGTTCGGAGCATAATACAGACGGTAATGACTATAAAGATCGTCGCGGGTGATGTTGTTGATGTCCGCCATCCAGCCGATCACGGGCCACTCATAGGGGTGGGCGATAAAAGCCGCGGCAGTCATCTGTTCAACCATGGTCGCGGTCGGGTCGTCGTCCGTCCTCATGCGGCGTTCCTCCTTGACCACTTCCCGCTCGGACCGGAACTCCTTCGGATCAAGAAGCAGGTTCTGCATGCGGTCGGACTCCAGCTCGAGCGAGATGGCAATACGATCGGCCGCGAACGTTTCAAAATAGGCCGTGTAATCCTTACCCGTAAAAGCGTTATCGTTCCCGCCGTTCCGCATGACGGTCTGGGAAAAGGTCTTGGGACCGTATTTCTTCGTGCCTTTGAACATCATGTGCTCAAGGAGGTGAGACATCCCCGTGGTACCGAGCTTTTCATTCCGCGAACCGACCTTGTACCATACCTGGAAGGTGACCACGGGGGCCTTGTGCTCTTCCTTGAGCAGCACCTTGAGCCCGTTCGGCAGCACCTTCTCGGTGACCTTGAGGTCTTGGGCAGGCACTGGCTTCGCATAAACTAACAATATGAGTAGAAATGAAATAATAATATGCTCAAAACATCTCATCACACAATTTCCTTCCTTAAAGTCCGACAATTACATTAATTGATATATAAGCCCGGGAATCGGCGAGCGCTGTTCTGGCCCCTTTTCTCTTACCCGCTGCACCTGATCCGAAATAAACGCCTTGAGTTCTTCTGCATCGATAGTTGGATCAAGAAGAGCAGTTTCATATGCTTTTATCGCCTCCGTAGCAGAATCGATTCGCTCGAATGATCTGGCAAGTCTGAAATTTGCGATTACATCATATGGTTTAATCATGAGAGCATGCTTGAGAGCTTCTATGGCATTTTTGTCTTCGCTCCCAATTGAGGCAACCCTCGCGGCAGCCATATAGAGCAGGAAACGTGTGTCGTCGATCAGGTGATCTGCTTGGGCCATCAGCGCTTTGTACAGTGCCAGCGACTCTAATTCAACCACTGCATTAAACGCCCCCGGCCAGGCATTCGCAATTTTCGATTTTAGTATGGGATCAAGATGTGACTCTCTGTAAACATACTCAAAGAGTCCTCTTTTTTTACCCTTGATATAACTTCTGACAACCCACAGATTAGCAATCATCGCCACTAGTCCACCTAGTGGCACAGGTAGGAAGCTGACCAAAGGATGGGACCGCAGCGGGACAAAGATACTCGCAAAATATCCCATCAAGAGACCCGTTCCGGCCGCCATGAACGTTGTCTTACATTTGAACCCGGTATAAAAATTATAAGGAACAGCCATGAATATCTCTTATCGCTGTTGTAATTCTTTGCATTTTTTCACGAGATCAACGCTGTAGTCACGTACAATACGAACCATATACCAAAACCCGCCATAGGCCAGTAAGCCTAACAACCAACTAACGTTAATAAGTCTTGACAGTTTCGAGATACTAGGTTCATCTATCGCGGACGAGTTTCTAAAAAAAACAAATATTCGCCCCAGTTCATCGCCAACAAAAACAACAATCAAAATAAGCATGACTGCGACGACAATTTTGTGAAACTTAGCCATTACATTGGAATTCTTAGCCGCAGATTCGCACCGTGATTTGCCTATATATTCTATATCGGTTGCCGCGTTTATCTGCTTTTTCAATTGACGAACCACTGCTTTTATATATATTACGCCAAGCCATACCATTATCAAAAATATAATTAGGACAAAGTGCAAATTGATTTCTAATTTCATTTTTTCTCCTTTTACTTGGGAAGATGGCCGCTTGATTACTATAATAGCCAATCAATGCCATAACCATGGCAGCTATAATGAATGCCGCCAAAATAGCGATCAGCAGTACAATGGGAGCAAGTACGGCAAAAGCTAAAAATAATCCGGCACTAACCAAAGCCCCTAGGCCCCATACCAACATACTCACAGTCCCGATTGCGGTTCCAATCACGGCGAGAAAATACAGTGGAGTCATTTTATGCTCGAGATCTATGATTGTACATCCAACAGGCAATCCTCCAGCGGCAATGCAACAACCTCCCCCTGCCAAGCTTGTACTAATCATATAAGCACCCGCTCCCGTTTGTGAATCCATTACGACATAGCCGGTGCCTGTCCAATTGTAGTATGTGATATTTTGCTTCGGGACAATAACAGTCTTGCCTGCATTGACTGCATTTTGAATATCGTTTATTACTTCGTCTGAAATCTGTAACGCAGGTAAAATGGAGGAGATATTGTTTTGGGTAATGGTATATATGGGTATCCCTTGGTCATTCGCAAGCTTCAAGACTTGTACTGTAGAAACGCCTTTTTCCTGATACATGGATTCAAATATACCATGCTCCATGGCAGAACTCATCTGACCAGCAGACATCATGAACTGACGGACCCTCGATTGATTACCATCTTTGGGAAAAGCAACATATATATTTCTATCGACATCAATCATCAAACCGGTCTCAGTAATCCCCGTGGGAATGCCAAATAAATTGGACGCACTTACACCATCTGACACGATGGCTTCTGACACGTCTTTCATCTTGATTATGCCATTTGACTGTGCAAATATATCATCAAATCCATTGACCACAAAAAAGTATCCCATCGCTGTAGCATAAAGTAACTCACCGCTGCACTCATCAGCATACGGGCTATTAACACAGGTCGTATCTTTGACCGATTCCAGATTCGTTTTTCTCTGAGCCAATAATTCTTGCGGCACTTTGTTTGGATTGATTCCTATTCCATAATACGCTCCTGCTGTTACAATATTTGATACACTTTCAGTTCCGTAAGCAGGACTGACAAATTGCATATTGAATGTTTGATCGTTTCCAAGTCCGATTGGGTTCCCGGTCGCAGCTACAACTCCATCAATTTTTATCTGGGGTTTCATGTTAACCAAATATGCGGGGACATTAAAAATCCCATTATAGGAGTCTATAACTTGGGCATCGTTTGCAGTGGCTGGCGTATAGGAGAGAGTAACCCTTTTGCCATCTAATTCCGAGATGCCGATTGTATAAGAAAGGGAAGTCCCAGTAGCGTTTGAGTCCCGGATTTCAAAAGTTACTTTGTATCGCAGATTATCGGGTACTTGGGCAAATTCTGAGCTGACCTGAATGGTTTTATACGGAAGCGTGCCAACAAGAATTGGATAGTTCTTCTGAATGATTTCCTTCTTGCCGATCACGTCTCCGACTGTGGCGTTCGGATAGTTCTGCTGTATGTAATTCTGTACTTGAGTCTGATAGTCCTGCATGGTCTGCTGGACATAGGTGGAGTTTACGTTTGTGACTGAACCATCAGTTTGGTTGATCGTTGCCGTTGATTGGATCTGATTTACGAAGGTGTTGGTGTCAAATGGTACGGCCGATGAGATGTCGATACCCTGCGTATAGTCGTACTGTTTGAAGCTTGCATCGAGCGGAATCCATGTGTCTTCATGCCCAGGTCGGTGTACTGCACCACGAGAGGGTATGTAATTTATCCAAGCATTTACCCAAACGTGCTCAAGTTGTACGGCGGTGACTGTTCCGCCGGAAATTAGTGTTTTTGCGGGTATGCCGTTTGTGGCTAGGATTGTCCCGACCATATTCGGATCGGTTGCTCCGCCTACCCAGTTTTTAGCCTTATCTATTGGAATCTCTATGGTTCCGTAGACGTAACGAGCGGAGATGTTTGAAGCGCGTAAAAGCGCGATAAGAAGCGAGGCTGTGTCAATGTCATTGCACTGTTTTGTCTGGAAGCACATATCGGCCCCCTGGATGGAGCCGTAGGTGGGAACGAATTCGATGTTGTTTCTGACCCATTCGTATATTTTCAGTGGCTTGTTCTCAAGTTCCTGGGCTTTTGCTTTTATCGCCGGCGTAAATTGGATTTCCGGGGTTTCCGCAAGGTCCGCTGCTGATGCAGGCTGCGTGGCCGCGATTACGGAATTCATTATGAGGCTGTCTGTGGTAAGATTGGCAAGTTGTTCGTGTGAAGACAGATCCTCTGTCTGCGAGGTTGAAAGTAGACCATCCAACGGCCCATTTGACGCGACGAGTATCGGACGGCGAGCTTGAGCCGTTTTCTGCTCAATTATGGGATTAAGTCCTGAGCTTTTTCTTAAAGGTGAAATGGAGTTTATCTTTTTTCCCTCAGGCTTTTTCTCTTCTAGCGCAGCGTGCTTTATCTGGTGCCCTCTATTCGGAAGCTTGTTCGGATCAAATGGCTTTCTTTTTTTCGGGGGTTTCACTTTATCGAGATACTTATTGGTTTTGGCAATTGCGGTTGTTAAGGCAGAAGGCGTTTTTGCCTGCTCAATGGTATCGATATTAGCCCTGAGTTGGACAAGATTATCCTCGTAGTTCTTGACGAATTTATAATGACGGCTGAGGATTTCTTTCGGAAGGTTCGCTGCTTTGAGTTTTTGCTCTGTTGCGGCAAAATTTTTTCTGAGGTCGCTGTCTATCGCTTCTATTTCAGTTTTTTGAGATTTGATCGCGTCTATCTCAGCAGACGTATCTTCGCCCCGCGCAGCTTTATCGCCTACCTTCGTTGTTTTCTCCCGAATGTCAGTAAGCGCTTTTTCGATTTTCTCCTCAGATTTTTTAGTTTTTTGCTTTTCTATTGGCTCCAACCCACTGTTTGCCGCCACCTGCTTTTCCGTTGCCGCATATGCAGCAATCTGATAAAGGGGCAGATAGGTCCACGAAAAGAAAACCAGGGTAATGACGGATACAGTCTTCAAAGCCCTAAAGAAAGCCCGCATAGTTGGATCTCCAATCAGTTTGATTGAAAGAATGAACAAGCTTATGTTTTCTACCACAGGTAAACATAGCTGTCAACGAATATACAGCGATGAAATGAGAACATGCTACTTTCCCGTATGCCCGAACCCCCCTGTGCCCCGCGCCGTTGCGGACAGGTTATCGACTATCTCGAACCGCGCCTTTTCAAGCTTTGCAAACACAAGCTGCGCAATACGATCTCCTCGATGGATCGTAAACGGCGTATCGCTGAAATTGAACAGGATTATGCTGACCTCGCCGCGGTAGTCCGCGTCAATGGTGCCAGGCGCGTTCAGCATGCCGATGCCGTGCTTGAGCGCCAGTCCGCTCCGGGGCCGCACCTGCCCCTCATACCCCTCGGGGATGGCAATGGCAATCCCGGTCGGTACGAGCTTCCACGTTCCCGCATCAATGACCGCCTGGGTTTCCACTGCCGCGTAGAGGTCAACGCCTGCGGAATGTTCGGTTTGATAGTGAGGGATCGGGAGCCCGCTGGAATTCCTGAGCTGCGTTATGTGAACAACGAGGTGATCACTCATAAGTCAGGAGTCAAGAGTCAAAAGTCAGGAGTTGGAAAACTTCGACATTTTTGAAATTAAAGAGGATAACATTGCGATGACATCCCGATAGCCGCCTTCCGTATCTTCCTGTATGCTTTTATCTTCAATAAATCCTTCCTCCAAGCTCAACAACAGCCAGTAGTCGGTTTCACCCGCCTCCCGTCTGGCTATTGTCAGACAATTTTGAAATACCTTTCCTTTATTTATTCTCCCCAAAACCCTCGGCTATATTCGCCGGGACCGATGTTGATGATTTGATAAGTTGGGTTCTAATGATTTTTGCTTCCTCAGTTTTTGGAAAGTTTCTGCTTATCGCTAAAACCTTTCTAGCAAGTACATGAGCCTTCCGCCAAACGATCAAATCTCTACATGTTTTGATCTGCGCCTTTTCCATTTTTTCTTATCTTCTGGCTCTTGACTCCTGACTAGAGACTCCTGACTTTATTATCTATACCTCCAGCACCGAATCCGGCACATCAGCCCTGCTCAACGGTCCGAGGATGGTCAGGGAAAGATTTTCCCGGCTGAACAGCTGCTGCGCCAGGCGCTGCACCTGCTCGGCGGTGACCTTCTCCACTCCCCTGATGATGTCGTCCATGGACACATATTTGCCGTAATACATTTCCTGCCGCGCGATCCGGCTCATGTGGCTGTTGCTGCTTTCGAGGGAGAGGACGAGGCTCCCCTTGATCTGGTTCTTCACCCTCGTTTCTTCCGCGGGCGTGATCCCCTCCTCGGTTATTTTCTTAAACTCCTTGAGAACGAGCCGCGCCACTTCAAGGGCGTTCGACGGATCAGTTCCCGCATACACGGTAAGGAGTCCTGTATCGCGGTAAGACGTCACGTAAGAATAAATGGAGTAGGCAAGCGCGTTCTGCTCGCGAATTTCCTGGAACAAACGGGAGCTCATGCTGTTCCCGAGCACGGTGTTGAGCGCGGAGATCACGTAGCGGTCTTCATGGGTATAGTTCAAACCCTTGCAGCCGATGCAGAGCTGGACCTGTTCGAGCTGTTTTTTCTTTACCGCCACTGCCCGGGTGAACGCCGGGGTCCCCTCTTTTTTGGGAATACCGGTCCTCGAAAGCCTGCCGAAACTCATGTTCAGGAGCTCGATCAGACGGGCATGCTCGAAATTGCCGGCCACGGAGATCACGATCTCTTTCGGGCTGTAGTAGTTGTCGATATAGGCTATGATGTTCTCGTGTTTAAGCGACTTGATGGTGTCCTTGGTCCCGAGGATGGGACTGCCCAGCGGATTGTCGGGCCACACCGTGCTCGTAAAGAGCTCGTGGATATAGTCGTCGGGCGTATCTTCCACCCCCTTGATCTCTTCAAGAATGACCTTTCGCTCCTTCTCCATCTCCACGGGATCGAACTTGGAACCGAGGAGAATATCGGAGAGGATATCGATGGCCACGGGCAGGTGCTCATCCACCACCTTTGCGTAATAGGTGGTCGTTTCCTGGGAAGTGAAGGCATTCATCTCGCCGCCGATGGAATCCATCTCGATGGCGATGTCCTTGGCGGTCCTTTTCTGCGTGCCTTTGAAAAAAAGATGTTCGATGAAGTGTGATATGCCGCCGATCTCCGGCGGCTCATGCCGGGAGCCCACCTTGACCCACACGCCGATGGATACGGAGCGTGATTTCGGGAGGGTTTCGGACACGACCCGTATGCCGTTCGAGAGGGTGTCTTTTCTGTACATTATTTCTCTTTCTGGCTGTGGTTTGCGTGGCCGTGTTGCGCGGCCCGTTCCTGGATGATCTTTTGCGCCAGATGGCTCGGGACGTCTTCATAGCCGAAGTATTCCATGGAGTACATTCCCCTGCCGCTCGTCAGAGAGTTGAGCGTGGGAGCGTAGGTAAGCATTTCGGACATCGGGACCATGGCTTTTATCGTCTGCCCGTTCGCCTGCGGGACCACTCCCTGTACTTTGCCGCGCCGCGAGTTCAGGTCTCCGATCACGGCGCCCAGGGTATCGTCGGGCGCGATCACCTCGACGCTCATAATGGGCTCGAGAAGGACGGGTTTGGCCGCTTCCATGGCTTTCTTGAAGGCCATGGACGCGGCAACTTTGAACGCCATCTCGGACGAATCCACCGTGTGATAGGAGCCGTCGTAGAGCGCGACCCTGACGTCCACGATGGGATATCCCGCAAGCACGCCTTCATGCATGGCCTCGGCCACGCCCTTTTCAACTGCCGGTATATACTGCCGGGGAACCACGCCGCCCACGATCCGGTCGACGAACTCGAACCCGCTCCCGCGGGGCAGCGGCTCGATCTCGAGCCACGCGTCGCCGTACTGGCCGTGGCCGCCGGTCTGCTTTTTGTACTTGCCCTGTGCGCTCGCTTTGGTCCTGATGGTTTCCTTGTAAGGGACCTTCGGGGTCTTCATCTTCACGTCAACGCCGAATTTCCGCTTAAGCTTTTCGAGCGTCACCTCGAGATGCACCTGGCCCATGCCCGAGAGGATCATTTCCTTGGTCTGGTCGTCAAAGGCAAAGCTGAGCGTGGGGTCTTCGTCGAGAAGCTTGTGGAGACCCGAACTTACCTTGTCTTCGTCTCCCCGTGACTTCGGCTCGATGGCAAAAGACATCACCGGATCGATGAAATGCGCAAAATCGAGCACGATCGGCTGGGCCTCGGCGCAGAGGGTGTCACCGGTCAATGTTTCCTTGAGCTTGGCCACGGCGCCGATCTGTCCCGCGGAAAGCGCTTGCGCTGAAACCTGCTTTTTCCCCTGGACATGAAACAAGGACCCGATCTTTTCTTTTATCTGCTTCGTCGAATTATAAACAGCGGAATCCGACTTAAGCGTACCGGAAAAAACCCGTACCAGGGAAAGCTTGCCGGCAAAGGGATCGATGACGGTCTTGAAAACGAGCGCGGCGAGAGGTTCATCGGGATTCGGTTTGCGCGCGATCTCCTGGTCGGTTTTCGGGTCCTTCCCTTTGATCGCCACGATTCCGGCGCGTTCAGCCGGTGACGGAAGGCACATGACCACGGCATCCATGAGCTGCTGTATGCCCATGTTCCTGACCGGTGAGCCGCACAGGACCGGCAAGAGCCCGCCGCCCAGGGTGCCGTGCTTGAGCCCGGCGATCAGGTCCTCTTGCGAGAGGTCGCCCTTTTCCAGATATTTTTCGAGCAGACTGTCTTCCGTCTCGGCGATCTGTTCAACCAGTTTTTTCCGGTAGTCGGCGGCGTCCTGCTTCATGGTGCCGGGGATCTCTTTTTCCTCCACCTTGCCGCTGTCGTCCTTGGCAAAGAAGAGCGCCTTCATCCTGATCAGATCGATGACGCCCATAAAATTCTCTTCGCGGCCGATGGGGAGTTGAAGAATGAGGGAGCCTTTGCAGAAATATTTCTCCATGTCGCCCACGGCGCGGAAAAAATCGGCGCGCTCCTTGTCGAGTTTGCTCACGAAGGCGATGCGGGGGATCTCGTAGTCGCAGGCGAATTTGTAGATCTTCTCGGTCTCGGCTTTGACGCCGGAGAGCGCGGACACGATAACGATAGCGCCGTCAGCAGCGCGGAGCGTACCCTTGGTTTCCTCGAGGAAGTTGATATAGCCGGGAGTGTCGATAATGTTGATGCGCACGCCCTTCCAGTCGACGAAGCCCAATGCCGCAGTAATGGTGATTTTTCTGGCGATCTCCTCGGGCTCGTGCATGAACACCGACGTGTTGTTGTCGACGCTGCCCTGAAGATCGACCGCGCCCCCGGCGAAGAGCATGGCGTCGGCAAGCGACGTCTTGCCCGCGGCGCCGTGCGACAGGATGGCGATGTTGCGTATTTCCCTGATATCGGTATTTTTCATAAGACGCTCCTTTTCGCTGATATTTTTTAGTTTATCTTATGAACGGGACTACCATATCTCGGACTTTATCTTCCCCCCCTGTTTCAGCAGCACGTCGACGACCGCCTCGTTGAAAAAATTGGTCGCCTGACGAACCTCCTGGTCCACCATGCTCTCGTAGTATTTTTTCCCTTCGGCGAGCTCTTCAGTCAGAACCTGGAAAAGGCTGTCTTTCTCTATTCCCTCTTTGACTTTTGCCTGATTGTACAGCAAAATATCAGAGAGAATGGTACGGGCGAGCCTCTTTGCCTCATCGGGAGTTTTAATAAGTCTCATAAATGCACTGCCCTATCTTGAATGTGGACTTCCTCAGGAAAGTATCTCGACGATCCTCGGTTTGTACGTCTGGGTCTTTTCGACCTTTTTATTATACGCTCGTATGAAGATAAAAGAAACCAGCAGGCACGCCGCTCCCGCGAAAAAGGCCCAGAGGTCGGAATTCGCTTCAGACCCGTATTTCACGGCCAGGTTCTTGGCAATGATGGCCCCGCTGATGAACGCCGCCATGGGGAAGCCGTAGAGTATGAGGGAAGCCTTGAGGTAGAGCTGAGGGGCAACGACCACTTTGACTTTTTGCCCTTTTTTTGCGCCGAGCGGATTTACGGCCTCCATGAACTCCTGGTCGCCGGGATGGCAGACCCCCGACGCGGCGCACTTCTCGCAGGCGCTCTTCGTCAGAATCGCAACTTTGGCGAGGTCGCCTTCCACTTCAGCAACGATGCCTTCTTCTTCGATCATGGTAATACCTCAAGCCTAGCCGCAAAAACGCCGAGACACTAAGTTAAAAACGAACCTTTTATTTCTTCGTGGCTTTGTGACTTTGCGGCTGAACCCGCTTTCTTTTTGAAGTTTGTTTCGCTGTTCGTAAAAGCTTGTATTCGATGCTGTCCACGAGCGCTTGCCAGCTCGCCTCGATCACGTTTTCCGACACGCCGACAGTGCCCCATTTGTTCTTGCCGTCCCCGGACTCGATGAGCACCCGCACCCGGGCGGCCGTGCCCTCGGCAGCGGTCAGCACCCGCACCTTATAGTCGAGCAGCCGTACGTTCTCCAGGCCCCTGCCCGGGAAATATTTCGGCAGCACCGTGCGGAGCGCCTTGTCCAGGGCGTTCACCGGCCCGTTGCCCCAGGCAGCGGTGTGCTCCACCTTCCCGCCCACCTCGACGGTCACGGTCGCTTCGCTCACGGGATGCGGGTCGACCTTCCGCTTTTCCGTCAGGATACGGTAGTCGATGCGGTCGAACATGGTAAAAACAGACTCGTAATTGTGTCCTGCGCGCAGCATGAGGAGCTCGAGCGACCCTTCGGCACCTTCGAATTCGTAGCCCTCGTTCTCCAGTTCCTTCACCTTCCGGAGGATCGCGCCGAGTTCCGGGCTGTCCTTCGAAAGTTGGATGCCCAGTTCCGCGGCCTTCTGGAGGATGTTGCTCTTCCCGGCCATGTCGGACACGAGGATCCGCCTCTTGTTCCCAACCTGGTCCGGAATGATGTGCTCGTACGTGAGCGGGCTCTTTGCCACGGCATCGACATGAACGCCTGCCTTGTGCGCAAAGGCGCTGTCGCCGATGTAGGGCTGACGCTTGCGATGGGGCAGGTTTGCCAGTTCATCGACGTAGCGGGAGACATCCCGGAGCTTCGCGAGGTTCGCTCCGGATATGCAGTCCATCCCCATCTTAAGCTTAAGCGCCGGGATGATGGAACACAGGTTGGCATTCCCGCACCGCTCTCCATAGCCGTTGATCGTCCCGTGGACTTGGACCGCCCCCAGCCTGATGGCGGCAAGGGAATTTGCCACCGCAACCTCGGCATCGTTATGGGCATGGATGCCGAAGGGCGCATTGATCCCCTGCTTGACGATCGCGATAATCTTTTCGAGATCGGCCGTCAATGTGCCGCCGTTCGTATCGCAGAGCACCAGGCAGTCCGCCCCGGCCTGCTCCGCAGCCAGGAGGCTTTTGATTGCGTAATCGGGATTCGCCTTAAAGCCGTCGAAAAAGTGCTCAGCGTCATAAAACACTTTGTCCAGATGCTTCTTCAGGAACGCCACCGATTCGGCGATCATATGAAGGTTCTCGTCGAGCGTGGTCCTGAGCGCCTTGTGCACATGGAGGTCCCATGATTTGCCGAAGATGGTCGCCGCGGAGACACCGGACGCAACGAGGGCCTTCAGGCTGGGGTCTTCCTGTGCCTTGAGCCGGGCCCGCCGGGTGGCCCCGAAGGCAACGAGCTTGGCCCGCGTCAGCTTGACACGACGCATCTCCTTGAAAAACTCCACATCCCGTGGGTTGGATCCGGGCCATCCGCCTTCGATATAGTGCACCCCGAACTGGTCAAGTTTCCTGGCCACGCGCACCATGTCCTCTACCGAGAAGTTCACGTCCTCGGCCTGCGCCCCGTCGCGGAGCGTGGTATCGTAGAGCTGTACGCTTGGTTTCATATCGTATTGTGAAATATCATTCGCTTTTTCAAATATCCTCATTGCGAATTGCGGAATGCGGATTAAAAAGCTTCGATCAATAGAGGTCTTTATTCGGCAATTCGCAATCTACAATCCGCAATCAGGCGGCCTTGTCCATCTCAAAGGTTTCGTGAAGCACCCGGACGGCGAGTTCGGTGTACTTGGCATCGATCACGACGGAGATCTTGATCTCCGACGTGCTGATCATCATGATATTGATCCCCTCTTTGGCCATGGCGGAGAACATCTTGGCGGCGACGCCCGAGTGGGACCGCATACCCACGCCGACGATCGATATCTTGGCTATATCTTCCTTCACGGCAACGCCCTTGGCGCCGATCTCGGCAACGACCTTCTTCATGAGTTCCATGATTTTTTTGGAATCCGTCTTCGGCACGGTGAAGGACATGTCCGTAAGCCCGCCCTCGCCGATGTTCTGGATGATCATATCGACGATGATATTGTTGTTCGAGATTTCGTTGAATATTTTCGCTGCCACGCCGGGTTTGTCCGGCACGCCCGTTACCGTCACTTTTACCTGGTTCTTGTCGTACGCCACGCCGGACACCACCACTTTTTCCATATCAGGATCCTCCTTGGTCACGAGGGTCCCCGGGTTATCGTTGAAACTCGAGAGTACCCTTACCGGAACATTATATTTTTTAGCGAACTCGACAGAGCGTGTCTGGAGCACCTTGGCCCCGAGGCTCGCCAGCTCAAGCATCTCGTCATAGGAAATCTTGTCGAGTTTTCTGGCCTGCGGCACCATGTTCGGGTCCGTCGTATACACGCCGTCCACGTCCGTATAGATGTCGCAGAGGTCCGCCTTGAGCGCAGCCGCAACTGCTACGGCGGAAAGGTCCGATCCTCCGCGGCCCAGCGTCGTTACATCGGACTGCTCGTTGATGCCCTGGAATCCTGCGACCACGGCGATCTTCCCTTCCCTGATCGCCTGTTTGACCCGCTCACCGGAGATCTTTTCTATCCGCGCCTTGGTATGCACGCTGTCCGAGACGATCCCCGCCTGCCTTCCGGTAAACGACTGCGCCTTGTGGCCGAGCGACTGGATCGCCATGGCCAGAAGAGCGATGGTCACGCGCTCGCCCGTGGACACCAGCATGTCCATTTCACGGGGATCCGGGTTCTCACTCACTTGGTTGGCAAGGTTGATCAGTTTGTCCGTCTCGCCGCTCATGGCCGAGAGGACCACCACAACATCATGGCCCTCTTCCTTGGTGCGGACGACACGCTTTGCCACGTTCTTGATCCGCTCCGGGTTTCCCACCGACGTACCGCCGTATTTCTGAACGATCAGCACTTATTTCCTCACTTTCGCCGCTAAGTCACCAAGCCGCTAAGAAATCCGGGGCTGCTTCGTAACGGTGTTACTTCGTGGCAAACTTGTTACTTCTTCAAAAAATAATCCATCAGCCTGTAGCCCTCTTTGAACACCAGGGCTTCTTTCCGATACGCGATCCGCTCGTCGTAGGTCACGGGACCCCCTTTACGTTCTTCGGTGTTAGCATAGATAGCGAACGGCACCGGTTCACTCGAGTGTGTCCTGATCTCGACCGGCGTCGGATGGTCCGGGAGGACCATGATCCGGTATTCATCGAACTGCTTCATCCCGTGGATGATGTTCCCGACCACGAATTCATCGAAATCCTCTATGGCCTTGATCTTGTTCTTGAGGTCGCCGGTGTGGCCTGCTTCGTCCGGAGCCTCGACGTGGACATACACGATGTCTTTTGTTTTGAGCGCCCAGAGCGCGTGCTCGGCCTTGCCCACGTAGTTCGTGTCGAGCCAACCCGTTGCGCCGGGCACGGTGATCACCTCGAACCCGGCGTAGATGCCGATACCCTTGGTGAGGTCGACCGCCGAGATCATGGCGCCTTCGAGACCGTACTTTTCCCGGAAGGTCGGCATGGTCGGTCTTTTTCCCTGGCCCCAGAGCCAGATGCTGTTCGCGGGACGCTTGCCGTTTTCTAGTCTCGTCTTATTTATGGGGTGGGCCATGAGTATATCGGTCGATGCTTCCATCAGGGAATTGATGGTCTCATCGCCTTCACCCCGCGGAAAATAGTCCTGGATGTCCTTGTCCTGGATATCGTGGGGAGGCGCGCACTCGATCTTGTCCTTCCCGCCCTTCCAGACCATCAGGTGCCGGTAGCTTACGCCGGGATAAAAACGGATGCGATCGGAACCGAGTTTACTGTCGATCTCTTCTATAAGCAGACGCGCCTCTTGCGTGGTAATGTGGCCGGCGCTGAAGTCCTCCATGATCGCATGGCGCCCTTTAACGCCGGTTGCGGATTTCCCGCCGCTGATCCTGAGTGTAACCAGATTGCAGCGGAAAGCCACGTCATCGAGCCCCAGTTCCACGCCGATGCTTGCCGCCTCAAGTGGAGAACGACCGGTATAGTATTTTCTCGGGTCATAGCCCATGACCGTGAGATTGGCCACGTCGCTGCCCGGCGGAAACCCCTCGGGCACCGTATGCACCATGCCCACCTGCCCCAAGGTCGCAAGCTGGTCGAGGTTCGGCGTCCTTGCCGCCTGCAGGCATGTTTTGCCTCCAAGTTCCGCATGCGGCCTATCGGCCATCCCGTCACCGAGTAAGATGATATATTTCATAGTTCAAAGAAAAATGGCAAAGAACGAAGTTCACATCAAACACAAAAATAAAATTCAAATCCGAAACAGTTACACTTTGGGCTTTGGCATTTGAAACCGCCAGCATCCGGGCGACACAATCGTTTATAGCATGAAAACAACAACCAAAGGCACAATCATGAACTTACGACATCTCCCTCAACCGCCTCAACCTTTACGCCGCGCTCTTTGAGATATTTAATACCTTCTTCAAGTTTCTTTTCAGCGCCTTCGAGCTCAAGCACCACTTCGCCCACGCTCTCGGTGACTTTGGCACGGCGGATATTCGGCATCACGTCGAACTTTTTTGCCATGGTGAAGACCACGGGTTCTTTGATCAGTTCCTGCGGAAACGTCAGTTTGACTCTCTTCGTTGCCATGTTCCCTCCTTGGTAAAACAGAAATTAAGAAGCTGGGAAATTGGGAAGTCGCGATACGACGAAAGCTGCGAATGCTCAGCTTCTCAACCTCTCATCTTCACCTCTTCTGGCTTTCTTACCCGCGTCCGCCTGCTATGGCAGGTACGATCGAGACGTTGTCGCCGTCTTTCAGTGTGGTCTCTTCCTTGTTCACGAATCGGATGTCCTCTTCGTTCACGTAGATATTGATGAACCGCCGGATCTTCCCGCCGTCCGACAAACGCTCTTTCATGCCGGGATAGTCCTTTTCAAGGGCATCGACGAGTTCGAGGATGTTCTTCGCGCTGCACTCCACCTCGGCCTTGCCGTTCGTGAGTTTCTGCAGCGGGGTCGGGATTCTTACTTTAATTGCCATCTGGTACTCCTCCTGAAACAGCATTCAAAATTTACCGCAGAGCACGCTGAGAGCACCGAAATTAAAATCCTGAGTTTTAGCCTTCGGTCCTTCTTCTCCGCTCTCTGTGGCGAAAAAACTACTGTATTTTCTTCAACAGTTCCTCGAACGACTCGAGGTTCGGCTTGATCGGCGTCGGCCTCCGAAGATGGTCTACGACAGCCTCGGTGGTCTTGAGCCCGTTGCCGGTGATGCAGATGACAAGCGTTTCGTCCTTCGATATCCTTCCCGACTCCACGAGCTTTTTGGCGGCGGACACGGTCACGCCGCCCGCGGTCTCGGCAAACACTCCTTCGGTCTCGGCAAGGAGCTTCATCGCGTCCACGATCTCCTGGTCCGAGGAATCGGCGCCATACCCGCCGGTGTCCCGCGTGACCTTCGTCGCATAGTATCCGTCAGCCGGGTTCCCGATGGCGAGCGACTTGGCGATCGTCCTGGGCTTAACCGGCTTGATGACATCGCTCCCTTCCTTGATCGCCGTGGTGATCGGATTGCAACCCGTGGCTTGTGCCGCAAACACCCTGGTCTTCACCGGCGGAACAAGCCCGAGCTTTTCAAGTTCCTTAAAGGACTTCCAGATCTTCGTCATGAGCGAACCGCTGGCGTTGGGCACAACGATGTTGTGCGGCGTCTTCCAGCCGAGCTGTTCCGCGACCTCGAAACCGAGGGACTTGGAACCCTCGCCGTAGAACGGCCGGATGTTGATGTTCACAAAGGCCCACCGATACTTGTTCGCGACCTCGGAGCAGAGCCGGTTCACCTCGTCGTAATTGCCGTCCACGGTCACCAGGTTCGGCTGATAGATAAGGGAGCTGATGGTCTTCGACAGCTCAAGGTCCGACGGCGTGAAAATAAAGCGCTTCATGCCCGCCCGGGCCGCCTGCGCTGCAACGGAATTCGCCAGATTGCCCGTGGATGCGCACGCCACCGTATCGAACCCGAACTCTCTGGCCTTGGTGACCGCCACGGCCACGACCCGGTCCTTGAACGACAACGTCGGGTGGTTCACGGAGTCGTCCTTGATATAAATTTCCTTCACGCCCCATGCCTTGGCCAGGTTGTTGGCTTTCATGAGCGGCGTGAAGCCGGAATCGAAACCCGTGACCGGATCTCCGTCGATCGGGAGGAGCTCGCGGTACCGCCACATATTGTGCGGCCGCGACTCGATCTTCTGCCTTGTCATGTCCTTCTTGATCCGCTCGTAATCGTAGGTCACCTCAAGCGGTCCAAAACAGAAATCGCACACATAAATGGGGTCGATCTTGTATTCCCTGCCGCACTCGACACACCGCAAGCCTTTTACGTACGTCATCTGCTATTTCCCCTCCGAAATAACATCCACCGGCACTTCCGTGATCTCGCCTTCAATAATGTGAAACCCCTTTATTGCGGGGTCCTTTCTGTCCAGGAGCGATACGATCACATACACGGCTTCCGGATAGTACGCGAGTTCTACATCGGTTGAAGACGGGTATGCCGGGCTGCCCGTATGCGAGTGATAGATGCCAACCAGATCTCTCCCCTCGTCGCGCATCTCCCGTATAACACGAATATGCTCTTTCGAGTCTATGCGGTAAGCGATCGGACTCGGCTTCTCGCTCGCGAGGGCATATATTTTTTCAACCGTCCTGTCCCTGCCAGCGAGAATTCCACATGCCTCATTAGGAAATTCACGGTCACAATGTTCGAAGATACTTTGGAGATCGGATTTCCTTAATATCAACATCGTTTTTTCCGGGGAGGACGCCGCGGCCCATTAACGCCTTGCGAGTTCCAAACATACCGCATTCCGCATTTCTCAATGGCTCATCGAGCAGAACCATTCGTAATCGATCAGTTCCGTTATGGTAGGTTTCTCTCCGCACACCGGGCATTCCTTGTTCCGCGGCACTTTGACCGTGCGGAAGCTCATGTCAAGCGCGTTCCACAGCAGGAGCTTCCCCTTCAGCGGATGACCGATGCCGAGGATCGCTTTAATGACCTCGGTGGCCTGGATGGTCCCGATCACACCGGTCACCACGCCGAGAATGCCCGCCTCCTGGCAGGACGGCACCATGCCGGGCGGAGGCGGTACCTCGAACAGGCAGCGGTAACACGGACCCTGGCCCGGGAAGATGGTCATCACCTGTCCCTCGAACCGGAAGACCGCTGCGCTCACGAGCGTCTTTTTGAGCATCACGCAGGCATCGTTCACGAGATATCTCGTCGGGAAGTTGTCGCTTCCATCAACCACGATGTCGTAATCTTTGATGATATCCATGATGTTCGCAGACGTGAGACGTTCCTTATGGGTAACGACCTTAACATCGTGGTTCAGCGTCTCGTAGGTCTCTTTCGCCGAGTCCGCCTTGAACACCCCGATCCTGCTCGTGTTATGGGCGATCTGGCGCTGGAGGTTCGATATCTCCACGCGGTCATTGTCGATCACGCCGATCGTGCCCACACCTGCTGCGGCAAGGTAGTACCCCACCGGAGAGCCGAGCCCTCCGGCGCCCACGAGCACGACCCTGGCGTTCAGGAGCTTCTCCTGCCCGTCGCCCCCGACCTCGGGTAAGAGAATATGTCTGCTGTAACGCAGTATCTGGTCTTCGGTAAATTCCATAGATTACCTCGTGATACGTGAAACGTGAACCGGGAAAGGGTTCTGGAAATTGATCATGCACGTTTCACTCTTCACATTTCATGCCTTTTTCTTTTCTTTGTCCTTCCTCACGAAAATGTGCCACTCTTTTTCAGCGGTCTGCTCGATCTTCAACACTTTCTGGCCCTCGTTCTCCATGCTCCGGGGAACGTTTTCCGATGCCGGTTTGTGGTCCGTGACGATCTCGAGGACCTCGCCAAGGTTCATTTTCTCGATGGCGAGCTTCGAACGGACAAACGTATACGGGCAGACCTGGCCTTTTATGTCGAGCGACTTATCAACTTTAATGTCGTCAGCCATTGAAACCTCCATTGCGGATTGCGCATTGCGAATTGCGGAATATTATAAGCAGCGTGCTTGCCTGTCAATCCGAAATCCGAAATCTGAAATCCGCAATTACTGCTTTCCCTCTTCCACCCTGATGACGACCGTGGCCCCTGCCACGCAGTCCATGGTATCGATCTCGGCGAGCGCCTTGCGAACGTTGTGTTCTATAGCTTCGTGGGTCATCATCACGACCGGTACGGCCTCGTCCACCTTGCGTCCCTTCTGGATCATGGAGGAGATGCTGATATTGTTCCTGCCGAGCACCCCCGTAATGCGCGACATAACGCCCGGTCTATCCAGAACCGAGAACCGGAGATAATAGCACGACGTAATATCATCCATCTTTCGTATCTTAAGCGGCTTACGCTCACGGAAAGCCGTGACCGGCGACCGGTCAGTACAGCCCGCAAGGATGTCCCTGCCGATGTCGATGATATCGCTTACCACAGCGCTTCCCGTGGGCATGTCGCCGGCGCCCCGGCCGTAGAACATGGTAGGGCCGACCGCGTCGCCGACCACCGAAAGCGCATTGAACACACCGTCAACGGTGGCAATGGGATAGGTCTCGGGCAGCATGGTCGGATGGACGCGGGCTTCGATCTCGTCATTCACCGTCTTGGTAATGGCGAGGAGTTTGATCTTGTAGCCGAGGTCCCTCGCGAAATCGATATCGAGCGGTGTTATCTTTGAGATGCCCTCGGTGTAGATGTCGTCGAACCTGACCGGCGTGCCGAAGGCGAGCATCGTGAGGACCGCAAGCTTGTGAGCCGAATCGATGCCCTCGATATCGAAAGTCGGATCGGCCTCGGCGTAGCCTTTTGCCTGGGCTTCCTTCAAGACCTCATCGAACTTCCTGCCGGCGCTCGTCATGAGCGTCAGGATGTAGTTGCAGGTGCCGTTCACGATGCCGTAGATGGACCTGATGTTGTTCGCTGCAAGTCCGCTCCTCACGGCGGCGAGGATCGGGATTCCACCCGCGACAGAGGCTTCGTATCCGACGGTGACGCCGGCCTTCTCCGCTGCGGAGTATATCTCCTCTCCATGGACGGCCAGGAGCGCCTTGTTCGCGGTCACCACGTGTTTCTTGTTCTTGATCGCCTCGAGGATGAACTCTTTAGCCGGTTTATACCCGCCGATGAGCTCCACGACGATATCGATGCCGGGGTTGTTGATGATATCCTTCACATCGCTCGTGAGCTTAACCCCGCTCAGATTTATGCCCCGATCGCGCTTTACATCGAGGTCCGATATCATCTTGAGCACGACCGGCGCGCCGAGCCTGCGCTTGATGATGTCTGCATTCTCGATCAGGATGCGTGCCGTTCCCGTGCCGACCGTGCCGAAACCGATGATGCCGACGTTGATTGATTTCTTCGATGTCATCTCTTCCACCTGAAATTTATGAAATAGATATTACCACGGCACTCAGACACAGAGGAAATCTTTTGACGCTGATTGACACAGAACAATCGCAAAGACGCAGGACGGCAGCTTCTTGCTCCCGGCAAAGCGCTCAGACATGGCTATCTCTTTCTTTATCAAACAGTTTATTCATCTAACCGCGCAATTTAAAAAGTAAAATTGATAATAAAACAGTATCCCTGTTTTGTCAATAAAAAATACTCGGGATACTTGTCAGGCAGGGCTGAAAATAACGGGAAATAAAACAATTTTGCAAAAAAAGACGGGACCCATGGCTGCAGCCGGGTTGCAATGGGCGCCAGCGCCCCCTCGTCGCCAGGCCCGGGTGGAGTAAGGTCCCGCCGGGCGCTTTCCAGCCTCGTTAACGATCGACGCGCCTCAACGATCCCCGGGGCACTTCGCTTCGTACCGAGGATCCTCATTCCTGCTGCAGGGCCAGTTTTTATTTGATTTTTCATAATGATTATGCTACGTTGGTCACCATGATTACAAGCGACATTCTTGCAGACTCTCAAAAATATATCATGAACACCTACGGGCGGCAGCCGCTCGTGTTTGTTAAAGGCCGTGGCGCAAAGGTGTACGATTCCGACGGCAGGGAGTACCTCGATTTCGTCTCCGGCGTGGCCGTGAATAATCTCGGTCATTGCCACCCGCGGGTGGTCGTCGCGCTCCAGAAGCAGGCCCAGCGGTTGATGCATGTGTCAAATCACTACCATAACGAGCCGCAGATCAACCTTGCAAAGGCGCTGGTCAAGAATTCCTTCGCCGACAAGGCGTTTTTCTGTAATTCGGGCACCGAGGCCGTCGAGGCCGCCATCAAGCTCGCGCGGCGCTACAGCCGGGAGGTTTTAAAACAAGACCGGTACGAAATCATCACCATGCACGGCTCGTTTCATGGCCGGACCATGGGCGCACTTGCGGCCACTGCCCAGGAAAAGATCCACAAATCCTTTGAACCGCTCGTCGCCGGGTTCCGATACGTGCCGTTCAACGACGCGAAAGCCGTCGAAGAGGCGGTAAACGAACGGACTTGCGCCGTGCTGGTCGAACCCGTGCAGGGCGAAGGCGGAGTGAACGTGCCTTCTGAAGGCTATCTGAAAGCGCTCCGGGATATTTGCGATCGTCACAACATCCTGCTCATGCTCGATGAGGTACAGACCGGCATGGGACGGACCGGAAGGCTCTATGCCTATGAACATTCCGGCATTACGCCGGATGCGGCCGCGCTCGCAAAGGGGCTCGGCGCCGGCATGGCCATCGGAGCACTGATTGCTACGGACAAGGCTTCCCAGGCATTCACCCCAGGCTCGCACGGTTCCACCTTCGGCGGCAACCCGCTCGCCTGCGCGGCGGCCCTGGCCTCTCTCGACGCTCTGCTCGAAGACAATATCATCATTCAGGCAGTGGACCAGCTCGGCAGGCAGTTCATGGAAGGGCTCGCCGCGCTCAAGAAAAAATACGGTTTCGTGAAGAACGTGCGGGGCAAGGGCCTGCTCATCGGAATGGAGCTTGACTTCGAAGGCAAGGACATCGTCGCCTCCTGTATCAGGGAAGGCTTCCTCATCAACTGCACCATGGACCGGGTGCTGCGGTTCATGCCGCCGCTCATCATCACCGAGGAAGAGATCGACCTGCTTCTTGATGCCCTTGACGGGATATTCGCGAAGCGGTAATGAAGCTCATAGCGGGAAGATTTTTCTATGGGCCATGAGCTATGAGCTAAAGACGTTATCCGGAGAACGAATGAAAAAAGATTTGCTCGCCATTTCAGACCTTACCTCCAGGGAGCTCGATGAGGTGCTCAAGCTGTCCGCGTCCCTGAAAAAAATGCAGAAACAGGGCAGGATGCACCAGCCGCTCAAAGGCAAGTCCCTCGGCATGATTTTTGAGAAGTCGTCGACAAGAACGCGGGTGTCCTTCGAGGTCGGCATGTACCAGCTCGGCGGCCAGGCCCTGTTCCTGTCCGCGAACGACCTCCAGATCGGCCGTGGTGAACCTATTGCCGACACGGCACGGACCCTTTCTCGATACCTCGACGGCATCATGATCCGCACCTTCGCCCAGGCCACGGCAGAAGAACTGGCGCGCCATGCTTCTGTCCCGGTGATCAACGGCCTGACAGACCTCCATCACCCCTGTCAGGCGCTGGCTGATCTCTTTACCATCAGGGAAAAACGCGGCGATCTCAAGGGGCTGAAATTCTCATACGTGGGCGACGGAAACAACATGGCCCACTCGCTCATAGAGGCCTGCGTCAAGGCGGGTATGCACATTTCCCTTGCCTGCCCTCCCGGGTACGAGCCCGACGCGGGTATCATGCGCGAAGCGAAGCTGGCAGCAGTCCAAACCGGTTCAGAGGTGCGGCTTTCGAACGACCCCGGGAAAGCCGTCACCAACGCGGACATCGTATATACCGACGTCTGGGCGAGCATGGGCCAGGAAAGCGAACATGCCAAACGCGTGAACGCTTTCCGGGGGTACCAGGTCGATGAGAAACTGATGAAGCTGGCTGATCCGAAGGCCCTCGTGATGCACTGTCTGCCGGCGCACCGGGGCGAGGAGATCGCTGCCGAAGTGATCGACGGGCCGCAATCGGCGGTTTTCGACCAGGCGGAAAACCGGCTCCATACCCAGAAAGCGGTGCTCGAGATGCTGCTGGGGTAACAGGTAATATAATATAATGAACGGCAACGCATCCTGCATGCCTTCAGATTTTTTTACACGAAAAAAGAATGCGATGAGTTATAAATCTGGCGGCAATAAGTCTCAAATTATAATCTCACGCTGACTTTCCTCCCCGACTGTGATATACATAACGAAGTGGGCGTTGGCCATCACAGTGCGGAGGTATGTGCATGAAACCTTTAATCGGCATCACCATGAATTTAGAGGTCCAGCCTGCCAGGAACTTCAATATTCTCGATCAAGATTATGGCAAGGCTGTGGCGCAAGCAGGCGGAATCCCGGTCCCGATCGTGGGTATCGAGACATCGATCCCCGACCTTGTCAAACAGCTCGGCGGGTTCCTGTTCACCGGCGGCGACGACGTTCACCCCCGGTTCTACAAGGAAAAACCGCTTGCCAGCGCACGGATGACGCTCTCTCCCGACGCACGCACGCAGTTCGAGATAAAATTATTCAAGGCCGTGGTAAAGGAAAAGAGACCCGTGCTTGCCGTCTGCCATGGCGCGCAGCTCATAAACATCGCACTGGGCGGCACCCTGTACCAGGATATTTCCTTGCAGATACCAAAAACCCTCAAGCACGGCCCTGCAAAATCGGGCGACAGGGTGTTTCACCCCGTTACTATTTTCGAGGGCACCAAAATTTGCCATATTATGGGAGACTGCCGGCCGACCGGTGATTGCTGCATCAAGGTGCGGAGCTCCCATCACCAGAGCATCAAGAACCCGGGCCGGGGCTTGAGGCTCTCTGCGGTATCACCCGACGGCGTTTTCGAGGCCTTGGAAACCCGCTCCAAGAACAACTTCCTCATTGCCGTGCAGTGGCATCCGGAAAAGACGATCGATGATCGATATACCAGGAAACTCTTCGAGGCGTTTGTCAGCGCGTCAAAAAAATAACCTCCGCAAAAAGGCATGGTCAGGGTCTTCACTGTTATCCGTCATCCTCCTGATCGTTGTCTTTCTATCCGGCACGAGTTGCCGTAAGTCCGACGACGCACGTTTCCCGGGATACCTGTACCTCCGGCTCAACAGCAACCCTACCACACTCGACCCTGCCTTGATAACCGATGTTATCGGCGGCAATATTGCCGCAAAGCTTTTTAGCGGTCTCATCCGTTTCAACGAAAACCTCGACATCGTCCCCGACCTTGCCCGGTCCTGGAGCCTTTCCCCTGACCAGAGAACCTATACGTTCCATCTCAGACGGGAGGTCAGGTTCAGTAACGGCAGGAAAGTCACGGCAAAGGACGTGCGTTATTCCTTCGAGCGCGTGCTGACGCCGGGTACCAAGGCCCCGCTCACCTGGGTCCTCGACAAGATCGAAGGGGCCGACGCTTTTCTTGCAGGCAAGGCAACAAACATATCGGGCATCCGGATTGAAAACGACCACACTCTCGTGCTCAAGCTCGACAAACCGTTCGGCCCCTTCCTGTCGCTTCTCGCCATGACCACAGCCTATGTCGTTCCCCGGGAAGAGGTCGATCGGCTGGGACAGGATTTCGGCACCCACCCCGTCGGCAGCGGCCCGTATGTCCTCACCGAATGGAAACACGGCCAGTATCTCATGCTCACGGCAAACAAGGACTACTTTGAAGGCAGGCCGAAGTTGAACGGTATTTACTACAAGATCATTCCCGAGGACCTCACGGCGGTGATGGAATTCGAGACCGGTCGGCTCGACGTGCTGCTCATTCCCTCGTCTGAATATCATCGCTATACGACCGATCCCGCGTGGCGAGACCTCGTATTCGGCAAACCGGGGCTCAACACCTATTACCTCGGGCTCAACTGTACGCGGCCGCCATTTAACGATGTCCGTGTCCGACGTGCGGTCAATATGGCCGTCGACCGGCAGAAAATTTTAAACACTATCTTAGAAAAACGAGGCGTACTGGCATCCGGTCCCATCCCTCCGGGACTGTGGAAGAACGGCATTGCAGCGCCGGCTTCAGACGGTTACCGCTACGACCCCCGTCAGGCGAAAAAGCTGATTCAGGAGGCGGGGGCGACCGGGAAGAAGATCAGGATATACATCTCGAACGAGCAGGATGTCATCGATATTGTAGAAGTAATTGACGAATATTTAAAAACAGCGGGGCTCCAACCGGAAATCGTCCAGCGTGACTGGAGCGCATTAAAACAGGCCGTGAATGAAGGCGAGCCGGACGCCTTCTGGATGTCCTGGTGGGCGGACTACCCCGACCCGGAAAACTTCCTCTTTCCCCTGTTCCATTCAGCGAGCGTCGGTCCCGGCGGAAACCGCACGCGCTGCCTTGACCCGGAACTCGATCGTTTGATCGAGACCGCTCAACGTACCATGGATGAACGACAGCGTTATCGCCTCTATCGCCGGGCAGAGGAACGCATCATAAAGAACGCACCGTGGATGTTCATGTGGCATAAAGCAGATTACTTCGTCATTCAGCCCTGGGTCAAGGATTTTAAAATCTATCCCATCTATTCCATTGACAAAGGCCTGGATATCGAGGTCAAGCGCTGACCGCTGTTAGAAACTCATCTCTCATCCTGAAAACAGGACAATATCCCGATTGTTCAGCATGGCGACAGACTCCCCCTCCCCTATCCTCAGTGGTGAAAACCCAAATCCTGCACTCTCGCCCAGAAGGACATTTGATCTTTCTTTATAGACCTTTTTCGACAAACTGCTTACGCTACTTTCCTCTCTTTCACCAGGTCCCATTCATGGACCGACTTCTTGACGTTGGCTATCATTGCAGGCGTAAACTCCTTGATCCCGTGGGATTCCCTGGCATGGACAGCCACGCCGTCTGCGATCAGCTCTTCGGTCATGGCTATATACCGCCAGGCGCACGCCGGATCCATCTTGCAGGCATACTCCTTCAAAACGAGATCCTCTGCTCCTGCTGCATCGACTGCACTGGGATACAGAAAAAGGTTTTTTATCTTCCCCAGCATATCGGGCCCGACCTCTTTTACGCCGTGAACTTCACGCAAATGGATGGCCACAACATCGGCAAGCAGTTCCTCGGTCTTTGCAATATGCTTCCATGAGCATTTGTTCCCCAGGCTTTCGCATCTGAATTCTCTCATAATACACCTCCCGTTCATTCTATCGGCTAATACATGAACCCTGCCTGACTTTAATTATATCACGCTTACATCGTAGAGAGTGTTCTGTCCTTCAGCCGGGAGAGTTCCTTCCCCGATTTATCAACGGCAGGATTGTATAACAGCATAGAAAGCCGGGCGACTCGCAAGACAAAACAAAAACGCCGGTTAACGTATCGTCAACCGGCGTTGGAACAAAGATACAACAAAAGGAGCAAAAAATGTTTACTTCATTCCCCCGTAAGAATGGAGGCCCGAAAGCACGAGGTTGACGCCAAGATAGGTGAAAATCACGGCCAGAAAACCTACTGCGGAAATCACGGCCATCTGACTGCCCTTCCATCCGCGAACATACCGGGCATGAAGGTATATCGCATAGACAAACCAAGTGATGAGCGACCAGGTTTCCTTCGGGTCCCAGCCCCAATAGGTGCCCCAGGCGCTGTTGGCCCAGACCGCTCCGGTAATGATGCCCGCGGTGAGCAGCGGCCAGCCGATCGCGATCATACGGTACGTCACGTCGTCGAGCTGATTCAGCGGAGGCATGTACTGCTTAAAAAAACCCTTAAGCCGCATGCCCTGAGACCAGATGACAACGAGCAGGAACACGACCGCAGCCCAGCTTATGAGAATAACGGGCGTCGAGGAGCTGGCAAAAGTCGCTTCGAACATATGTTGTTTGAACGATTCACCGGCAGCGAGGTGTTGAAACGAGATGAGGTAGAGGAAGTCGATCCCCATGGCCGCAAGCATCGAGATCGCCAGGGTAACGCAGAAAGACCAGAACACATAAACCTGGGACTTGTGCTTGGCCCCGGACATGATCAGGAATATGAACCAGGCCAGGATCAGGGCCCCGAGCCCCATCCAGAAAGTCGTTTTCATTCCCTGACCGGTCATGATATAGCCGAGGAAAGCAAGCACGATGAGGGCAACAACGCCGTAGACCAGGTTGAAAGAGGGTCCGCGCTCCTCGGTGTCCATAAGGATATAGATCATACTGATGGCAAAGGCGATCCCGAAGGCCGCATACCCAAGGAAACTCACGAGCACATGGTAAAAAAGCCAATTGCTCTTGAGTGCAGGCACCAGCGGAGTTATTTCGGTGCTGATGCCCGCCACATTGATGAATGCAAGCGCGAGAAACGCCACCGGCAGGACAAAGGCGCCGAAGACCCTGGTCTTGTACTTGAGTTCGACGATGATGTAGATGAGTACCGTGCTCCAGGTGAAGAAGACGAGGGATTCATAAAGGTTGGACAACGGCGCCCTGCCGATGTCCATCTGATAGGATTCCCTCCACCGCAGAAACAAGGCGATGGTCTGTATGGCGAAACCAAGGTACGTGACGGCCGAAGCCGTCTTGCCGATCCCGTCCTTTTTGAAAGCCAGGTAGCTGATATAGAGCACCATGGCAAACAGATACGACAGCGTTGCGATATTAAAGAGTAAGGAGCTATCCATCAATCATTTCCTCCCTGAAATTACTTCAGATCATTTCGCGATCTCATCGACGATCCTGTTGAATTCACGCTCGAAACCGATCCGATTCCGGTTTGCGGAACCCGCTACCGTGATCACAGCCTGTCCCTTATGGTCCTGAATCCGTATCCAGAGCTTTTTGTGGGATCCGAAGAAGGCTATGAGCGGCCCGATGCAAAGCAGGATAAAACCGGTATAGACCACCCACACGCCCGGATCCTTGGTGACCTGGAGGCCGGTGTAGCGGGCGCCCCATACCTCCACGAACCTGATGACGTAATTCTCGGGCATGTACGGTTCTCCCGCTTCGTGCTTCATGACAAAGGTTTTATACACCTGTTTCGGGCCCTTGTACACACCGAGTTCTACCGTGGGATTGATGAATTCATCGTTCTCGGTATGGTAAAACGCGACCTGACCCGTGGCAGGGTCCTTTACTCCGTAGGGCGCAAAGTTGAGGACCTTGATCGTCCGGTCGATGGAAGGCACATATTGAGCCTGTCCCGGATCGATGGTAATCGTCTCGCCTTCCGACGGATTGTTCTTGGGAATAATTTTCAGAATGACCTTTCCCGTCATGTCGGGGATGGTCCCATAGCTCGACTGGTAGAAGGTGACGCCGTGATAGGTGAGCGGATCATTCACCCGGATTCGCTTATCGAAAATCTTCTGGCCCTCCAGGTCGAAAATGCTCAGCGTACTGTGGTATTCCGAGGGCATGCCGGTCGGCATTCCCGTCGCATCCAGATAATAATCCACATCGAAATTGTCGCAGCGGACAAAGTAGCCGAGCGGCATGGCGGCAGGCATGCCGTCTTGCGGGTTCGGGATGACCGGGCTCTCCGCGATCCCGAGGGTCGCCATGATCCTGTCCCACATGGGCTCGTTCCTGAGATAGACAACCTTGGACGCCCTGCCTTCGGGCAGGTTTAAAAAGGCCTTGAACCCGAAGAAGGCGCCGATCAGCGCGCCGGTGAAAACGAGCAGGATGCTGACATGGGTGATGTAGACGCCGAAACGGCTGTACACCCCTTTTTGCGTGAGGAGCTGCATCGTTGCCCCCTCACGGGACTCGATGAAGCGGTATCCGTGCGCCGCAAGCGTCTTGGCTGCGCGTTCTTCGGCCTTGTCCGTGCCGCCTTTGAAGGTAATATCTTTCTTGAAAGGCAGGGCCTTCAGGCCCTCGTCTCCGATGGGCTTGAGCGGGGCGGTGATGATTTTCCAGGTGTGGGGGAAGCGATCAAGAGTACAGACCGTAAGATTCGCGGTGAGCAGGAAGAGAAGGAATACAAACCACCAGGTATGGTACATGTCGAAGAACCCGAGCGCCTCGAAAAGGTTCACCGTGGTCTGGCTGTACTCCCGCAGATATCGCTCCGGGGCTTCGTTCTGCGCGATGAGCGTGCCGATGACCGACACGATCGCCAGGATGATGAGCAGAACCACGGCAAGCTTGACGGAGGAAAGAAACTTCCATATCTTCTCCGAGACAATTTCAACTAATCCTTTTTGATTTTCCAACGCCTGTCCTCCCGGCATACTGAATAAATGTGCCGTTAAACTAACATAATGACCTGAGCGCTGTCAAGGTGTTTGTGCCCTTTTCAGGCTGCAGGAGCGCTGAAAGGACGTTGCGAAAAAAATGCGAGCGGGGAGGGCGCGGCAATGAGCTGCCGTTAAGGACCGTGAGCGGCCTCGTTATTTATAGGTAACCATCGTTCAAGAAATGGTTTCGCTGTCAGAGAGCTGACTCCCTCTTTTACCGTTCGGATGGTTCAACTTCCCTGCCGGCAGGAATAAAAATGTCCACGCTGGTCCCCTTGCCCGCAGCGCTTGCGATTACCACGGTGCCGTTCATCATGGTGATCATCTTTTTTACGATCACGAGGCCGAGTCCGGTGCCTGTGGGCTTGGAAGTATGAAACGGCTTGAAAAGCTCCTTCAGCCGGTCTTCGGGTATCCCCTGTCCGTTATCGTGTACGCGGACCCGCACCATCTCCCCGGCCCGTGATGCACTGATCGTGATCTTCGGGTTTTCACGTCCATTGAGCGCGTCAGCGGCATTGGTGAATAGATTCAGCAAGACCTGCTGAAGCACCCTCGCGTCGGCATATGCCCGGACCCTATCCACGACGGCATCGATCGCAATGCCTCTCTTTTCAAAATCCTCATTCACCAGGGAGATGAATTTTTCCATAAAGTCCGCCATATCCAGGTTGTGGAGATCGGGTTTTTCGTAAAGATTGAAGCTCCGGAGGCTCCGGAGAAGATATTCGACTTTTTCGCAGCTTTCCAGGGCGCGGTCCACATATTTTTCGATGGCCGCCTTGTCGATGGTTTCGAGCTTTGCCTTGAGCAGGCTCAAGTTCATGATCACCGCGTTCACGGGATTTCCGATCTCGTGCCGTACCCCGGAAAAGATATAGCCGATATTGTTCATGGTGTCCACAGCCTGCGCCACTGACTCCAGCCTGAGCTTCTCCGTAATGTCGCGCTTGATGAAAAGATGGTTCACGATATCTCCCGACGGTGCCTTGATCGGGGCGTACGCGCACTCTTCTTGATACAGGGTCCCGTCCTTCTTCCTGCCGGTGAGGCGGCCGGTCCAGGGCGCGTTGCGCTTCATCGCCTCTTGAACGTCGTGTGAGAACGGTCCTGTATGCAGGTCGCCCTCGAGAATACTGAGTTCCCGTCCGTCGACTTCTTCCCGTGAATGGCCCGTGATCTTCTCGAAGGCCGGGTTCACATACCGGATGATTCCACGGGGGTCGGTAATGACTACGGCATCAACAGCGGATTCGACCGCAGCGGCGAGACGGATACGCTCCTCCTCCACCCGTTTTCTCGCCCTCCGTACTTCCGCGTCGCGGATTTCCCGCTCGACCGCCGGCAGGAGCCTCGTGAGGTTTCCTTTTAGGATGTAATCGTGCGCCCCCGCCCTCATCGCTTCGACGGCGATATCTTCACCGATATTACCGGAAACAATGATGAACGGAAGATCAAGCCCGCTCTCTTTGAGCGTGGCCAGGGCTTCGAGGCCGCTGAACTTCGGCATGACGTAGTCCGAGATTACGACGTCCCATTCGCGCTGTTGAAGCGCCTCTTTCATGGCCTCGTGCGTTTCCACGCGCCTGAAGTCCGGCTCATAGCCGCTCCGCCGAAGTTCCATCAGCAGAAGCAGCGTGTCCTCTTCCGAATCCTCGACAATCAATATGTTGAGAGGCTTAGGCATATTATTCGATCTACGATTTCAGATCGGCAATCCGCAATTGGTTCACGGCCCTTCATTCAAGAGCAGCCAGTAGAGCCCGAGCTGCCTCACCGCTTCCGTGAACTGGTTGAAGTCCACGGGCTTGCGCACGTAGCTGTTCGCGCCGAGTTTGTAGCTGCTGACCCGGTCCTTGTCTTCGCTCGACGTCGTAAGGACGACCACCGGGAGAAGCCTCGTCCTCTCGTCGCCCCGTATCCGCTGCAGGACTTCCAGGCCGTCCACCTTGGGCATTTTCAGATCGAGCAGCACCACCTGCGGTTTCTGATTGATATCCCGGCCCGCATATTTGCCCGTGCCGAAGAGATAATCGAGCGCCTCAGTCCCGTCCTGCGCCACCACGACCTCGTTCAGGACATTGGCCTTCTTGAGCGCCCGCATCGTCAGCTTTACGTCGTCCGGATTGTCTTCAGCCAGTAAAATGACCTTGTTCTTCATTCCATGCTCCTTATCTTTTATTTTATGAAAACCGAAATCTCAACGATACTTGTCCGCCGGGACCCTATGCCCATTGTATTCATTTCAGCGGCTATGTCAAAACATTATTTTTTACTCAGGACAGCGTAAAATAAAACGTCGCGCCCTTCTCAACCTCGCCTTCGGCCCAGACCCGGCCGCCGTGACGGTGGATGATGCGCTGGACCGTGGCGAGTCCGATGCCTAGGCCGGGAAAGTCGGCTGTACCGTGCAGACGCTGAAATGCGGTAAACAGCTTGTTTGCATAGGTCATGTCGAATCCCGAGCCGTTGTCTCGCACGAAGTAAGCCGTCTTGCCGTCGGCTTTTTTTACGCCGAACTCTATCCGCGCCGCATCACGTTTTCCCGTGAACTTCCACGCGTTCGCAAGAAGATTATCGATGACCGCACGGAGCATCACCGGGTCGCCCTTGACCGTCACGCCGCCGGCGATGACGAACTCCACCCGCCGGCCGGGCTCCGACTTGCTTAGTTCCTCGGCCGCATTCTTCGCAAGCGCGCTCAGGTCCACCGGAGCGCGCTTGACTTCGCTGCGTGTCAGGCGGGACAGGTTCAGCAACGCATCGATGAGCTGTCCCATTTTAAGGGCGCCCGCGCGCACGCGCTGGAGGTAATCCTTGCCGCTCTCGTCCAGCTTGTCGGCATAGTCTTCAAGGAGCGCAAGGCTGAAACCGTCGATACCCCGAAGCGGCGTCCTCAGATCGTGGGACACAGAGTACGCAAAGGCTTCGAGTTCCTTGTTGGAGGCTTCGAGCTGGGCCGTGCGTTCGATCACGCGCGCTTCGAGTTCCCGGTTCAGCTTCCGGATTTCTTCCTCCGCCCGCTTGCGCTCGGTGATGTCCCGGGCCGCGGCAAACACGCCGAGGACGCTTCCGGCCTCGTCGTTGTACACCGCGGCATTGTACAGGACCGGCGTGGTGTGCCCGTCCCGGCGCTTAATCTCGAGCGCGTAGTCCATCACCGAGCCTTCCTGAAACACCTGTTGATATCCGGCCTTGGCCTTCTCCGGGTCCGTGAAGTAATCGGAAAATTCAGTGCCGATAAGTTCTTCGCGCGAGCGGCCGGTCACCCTCTCCGTGGCAACGTTCACGTCCGTGATCTTGCCGTTTGCGTCGATGGTCACGAGCGGGTCGAGGCTGGCCTCAAGCAAGCTCCGGTTGTAGGCATTCGCCAGCCTCACGATTTTCTCCGCCTCTTTACGCTCGGCGACGGCATTTTCCAGTTCAATCGTCCGCTCCCGTACCCTCCGGTCAATCGCGGCGGTCATCGCGTCAAAAGCCCGTGAAAGCCGGCCGACCTCGTCTTGGGCGCGGGTACCGACCCGGTTGCTCAGGTCTCCGGCAGCTATGGCTTCAGCGCCTTTTTGCAGGGACACTATGGGACCGGTAACCGTTCTGGAGATCACCAGCGCCGCAAGCGCTCCGATAAACACTATGAAGATACCGACGGAGATCGCGAGGGCCCGCAGCTTCCGGACAGGGGCAAACACTTCCGATGCATCCATCTTCGTCACCAGCCCCCATCGCAAAAAGGGAATATAACGCCATGCGGCAAGCACCTCCTCGCCGTGATAGTCGTACGTAATGCCGGAACCGTTTTCTCCCTGGGCCGCTTTTATTGCCGGGATCGCTATCTTATCCTGCAAAGAAACAACCTTCTTTAATACCGCGTTCGGCTCATGCTGCAGGGGACTCAAGAATAACGTCTCCTTCCCTTCCTTTCTGGCGATCAACGTTTCACCCGTTGTTCCCAGACCGGTGGTGTCCTGGATAAATTTGAAAATCGGGGCCATATCAATTTCAAGGGCGACCGCGCCGGCGAATGCGCCTTGCAGGTCGCGTACCGGCGCAATCCCGATCATTTCAACGCGCCGGTCCCCTTCCGCGCCCCAAAAGACGTCGGTAAAGTAAATTCTTTTTTTGCCTTCCTCAAAAAACTTCCTGCTGCGCAACGGCTTGCCCAGATGCGCAGCGAGCTGCTCGTTACTGACGTATACAACCTTTCCGTGAGGGTCGAGGAGCATCACATCCAGATAATCGTATGACCGCTGAAACGTCCTTATCTGATCGTCCAGCTCTTTTTTGGCCTTTACGTACGCCGGTGCGGTCCTGTCGCCCGCGTGTTTGACCAGGACCGGCAAGTTCATTCTGACGTTTCGGAAATCCTGGGCCGACCGGAGATCGCCCTCCCGTTCGCGGAAGAACGTCTCGATCTTGTCTTTCTTTAAGTCGGCGATGGTGTCCAACTGGGCCATGCGGACCGTCTGCAGGATATTCCTCGCCTGAGAAAAAACGACCGCGCCGAACAACACCAGCGGAAGAAGAGTGAAGGCGAAAAACAGAAGAATAAGTTTTGATTTAAGAGGCATGATTGAGATCCTTAAAAATCTTAACTGTTTTATAACGTAAAATAGAACGTCGCTCCCTTATCCGGTTCTCCCTCGGCCCAGATCCTGCCGCCGTGGCGATGGATGATGCGCTGCACCGTGGCCAGGCCGATTCCCAAACCGGGAAATTCATCGGCAGTATGGAGCCGTTGAAACGCCATGAACAATTTCTTCGCATAGGTCATATCGAACCCGGCCCCGTTGTCCCGCACGAAGTATACGGTCTTCCCCTTTTCGCACCTCTCTTGTGCTTTCTTTCCGAATTCCGAATTCGGCATTCCACATTCGAAGGACCCGAACTCGATCCGCGCATGCTCCGTCTTCGAGGTGAATTTCCAGGCGTTCCCCAGGAGGTTTTCGACGACCATCCGCACCATGACGGGATCTCCCTCCGCCATCATTCCATCGGCTATGTCGAACTTCACCCTGCGGTCAGGCTGGCCCTTTTTAAGTTCATTGGCCGCGGTCTTCGCGAACGGTCCGAGGTCCACCCGGATGCGGTTGAGCTCCCCACGCGTCAGGCGCGACAAGCTCAGCATGGCATCGATAAGCTGCGCCATCCTCTGCCCCGCCGCCCGCACGCGGCGGAAGTAGTCTCTTCCGGCAGCGCCGAGCTTTTCAGCGTGCTCCTCCTCAATAATGCGGCTGAAGCCGTCAATGGCCCGGATCGGCGCCCGGAGGTCGTGCGACACGGAATAGGCAAAGGCCTCCAGTTCCCTGTTCGCGGCCTCGAGCTGTGCGGTGCGATCAACAACGCGCTGTTCGAGTTCCCTGTTCAGCTTCCGCAATTCCTCTTCGACGCCGAACCGGAACAAGGCTTCCCCGATGATGAATGCGATGTGCTCAAGGAACTCGACGTTCTTGAGCGGCACCTTGCCCTCCTGCTCGTCCGCGATATGGATGGCCCCGAGAATTTTCTCGCGATATCGTATGGGGACCACGGCCAGTGAGGTGAATCCTCTCTGCATGCACACACCCCGGAATCGCGTCGTCTGTTCGCTCGCAAGACCTTCCATGAAGGCCATACTATTGTTGGAATAAAACGAACCGGCGCTGGTCATGGCGGGCAGGTCCTGAGGTTCCGGCGCACCCTGAATGACCCGGATACACGCGCACTGGTCGCGCTCAAGCGAGAGCGCGCTCTCCGAGTCGAGGAATTTTTGATCGTAGCCCACGCACGATTCAAAGGGGATTATCCCGTCCTCATCAGCTATCCGCAATCCCACATGGCGGCAGCCGCTCCAATCCCGGATCAAAACCGCGGCGGCGTCCAGATATTCCTTATGTGAAAACTTCCGAGTATAGAGCTGCAGAAGGTCATTCGTGACCCTGCTGTTGTTATAGAGGACGCGTATCTCCTCTGACGAGGCCCGGAGCGCCCCCTCAGCCTCCATGCGCTCGGCTATTTCGGCTTCCAACTCCTCGTTAGCCCTTACGAGTTCCGCGGTCCGGCCCTGAACGCTTTCTTCGAGTTCTTCATGTGACCTGCGCAAGGCTTCTTCCGCTTGTTTGCGCGCAGTGATGTCCTCGAAAACAGCAACAAAGTGGTCCTTCATCGGGCTGTATGAGGAAACAGAATACCACTTGCCGAGAGGTTCAGCATGTTGTTCGAAGCGGATCTCTTTTCCAGTCAACGCAACTTGTCCATAAACGCCTATCCAGTCTGCGGGGCCGCGCTCGATGCCAGGTATTACTTCGGTTACCCTTTTCCCGATGACATCCTGCCTCTTCAACCCCGTGAGCCTTTCGAAGGCGCCATTGACTTCCAGAAAAACGTAATCAACAGGCTTTCTCGTTTCGTCCATGATGATCTTGTGGAACGCAAAACCGTCGATCATGCTCTCGAACAAAGAACGATATTTGGTTTCGCTCTCTTTGAGCGCGTCTTCGTTCTGTTTCAGGTTCCTGAACAGGAGGTTTGAAGGATAGACCACGCCGGTAACGACAAGAGCCCGGTAGATGAGCGTATACGAAAGAAGTTCAAAGAAATGGCCCGCCATATTGGCCGCCCCGTACACGCTCACATACTGCGTAAAACTCAATTCCGAGACAACGGAACTCAGGATCGAGAGCGCCATCAATTTCAGAACAATGCGGTCGAACGCATGGCGTTTTACGAATAACGCGGCAAGGGCGGCAAGGAAGATCAGGCAGATGACGTATTCGCTCACGATCTTGAATCGGGTCAGCCCGCTGCCCTCGACGAAGCAATCAGGGAACCATCGCAGAAAGATCGACTGCGAGAAGAAATACCGTGACGGTCAGGGAGACCGCCAAGGTCTTTTCAGGATGTAATTTCCTGCTGACGAAAAAGGGCGCCAGGAGGAGGGAAACGCTGAAGACGTACCGGAAGGCGATCCAGAGCTGCGTGGCGAGGTTTGCATCATAACCCGGGAAAACGCCCATCCCTTGATAAGCCAGGATGTGGACCAGGTCCAGGGCGCCGCTGCACAGAGAAACGATACCAATAAGGAGCAGATAGTGGTTGTCCAGAAGACGACGGGTGTGCCAGGCCAGAACGAAAATCACGAAGGCGACAAGGACGCTGAACAGCTCGACAAGGCTGTGAAAAAGCAGGTAGCTGTACAGGCTGCTCGCATAGAGCCCGAACGCAACAAAAACACCAAAAAAATCGGCAGGAACTGTATGGACGATCCGGAATTTTTCAACATGGCTGTTTTTTCTGCTTTATCAGGTTGGAGCAGAAACCATATTCAGATATTAGAGCTAAGAGAAACGTCTGTCAACTGTTCAAATTCCGGACAGAGCGCAAAGCACCGGCAAAAGTATTACTGCAGAAAAGGCTATTTTTTGACTTTTACCGGGACCACCAGCACCTTGCACGGCGCATGACCGATGACCCTTGAAACCACACTGCCCATCAGAAGCCGCGTAAGCCCGGTGCGTCCGTGGCTGCCCATGATGATCGTGCTGACCTTCCGTTTTTTCGCCTCGGAAACAATATCCTTGTAAGGCTCGTCACCCAGGTGCAGGATGACCTCGCATTTGACGCCTGCCCTGGCGGCCTTTGATCGAATGCCGTTCAGATAATGTCGCATGTCCTTTTCAAGCTTGTCCGCGGACTGCGCGTCCCACATCTCTATTTCGGCGCTGATCTCGATCACCAGCACAACGTACAGCATGCTCGAACATACGCGGGCGATCTTGATCGCCTCCTCTACTGCCGCCTTGCTGAAGTCGGACCCGTCCGTTGCAACCAGCAATCTCTCAAAACCCGGTGTTGGGCATGCCTGCTTGACCATCAATGGCCTCCTTACGTGTGAGCTGATATGGATTTAAATTCCCGTGTGCTCTTACAACAGCGTTGCCGCAAGTTCCGCGAGGTCCGAACGCTCGCCCTTGATAAGCGTGATGTGTCCCGCGATCGGCTCTTCCTTGAAGCGCTCGACCACGAAGGTGAGGCCGTTGCTCTCCGAGTCGATGTAGGGGTTGTCGATCTGGTAGGGGTCGCCGGTCAGCACGACCTTAGTCCCCTCGCCCGCGCGGGTGATGATCGTCTTGATCTCGTGGGGCGTGAGGTTCTGCGCCTCGTCCACGATGAGGTACTGGTTCGGCATGCTCCTCCCGCGGATATAGGTGAGGGGCTCAACCTCGATCATGCCGAGGTCGAAGAGGCTCTGGAGGTCCTTCTTGCCCTTGACCCGTCCGGGTCCTCCCGAGGAGCCCACGAGGAAGTCGAGGTTATCACGGATGGGCTGCATCCAGGGCCTGAGCTTCTCCTCGATATCGCCGGGCAGGAACCCGATGTCCTTGCCCATGGGGAACACCGGCCGGGAGACGACGAGCCGCTGGAACGACCGTGCTTCGATGGTCTTGTCCAGGCCCGCGGCCAGCGCCAGGAGCGTCTTGCCGGTACCGGCCTTGCCCACGAGCGTCACCAGACGGATATCATCGTTCAGGAGCAGGTCGAGCGCGAACTGCTGCTGCTTGTTGCGCGACGTGATGCCCCAGACCCCGTGCTTGACACTCAGGATAGGGACCAGGGCTTGCTTCTGCTGGCTGTACCGGGCAAGCGCGGTCTGTGACGGATTGGCCGTGTTTTTGATGAGCACAAACTGGTTTGGGTGGGGTTTGGGATCAGGGGTCTGCAACTCGCCCTTGGTGTAGAATTCTTCGATCGCGCCGGGCCCAACGGCAAGTTCCATCTCGCCGGAATAGAGTTCGTCGAGCGTTATGGTGTCCGATTCGTAGTCTTCGGCATTGAGACCGACCGCATCGGCCTTGATGCGCAGGTTCGTGTCCTTGGTCACGAGGATCACCGGGAGGTTGTCGTGCTTCAGGTTCAGCGCCGTGGCGAGGATCCGGTTGTCCGCCTTGGTCGCGATCAGTTCGGCGCGGCAGATGCTCCGTGGACTGGTGGTTCAACTCAACGCGGAGATCGCCGCCGCCGTCGAGCTTGACCCCCTGGGATAGCTTGCCTTTTTGCCGGTACTCGTCGAGGATCCTCGACACTTGGCGCGCGTTCCTGCCGATCTCATCGATCCCTTTCTTGAACTTGTCGAGCTCCTCGATCACCACGATCGGGATGATCACATCGTTGTCCTCGAAGGAAAAGATCGCCCGAGGGTCGTGGAGCAGCACATTGGTGTCCAGCACAAATACTTTCTTCATCGTCCGTCCTTTTCAATAATAGTAAAATAGAAATTTAACGGTAACTCGAAACTGCAACTCGAAACGCGCGACCGTTGTCTCTATTTCACAAGTTTTACAGCTTGATCGCGCCTTCACGTATTACCGTGACCTGACCGGCGCTTACATCCGCCACGGTGGACGGTTTGCCGCCTGAGGTCCTGCCGCCGTCGACGATCAGATCAACGGCGCCGCCCACGGCCTCCATGGCTTCCTCCGCCGTCCGGGGGCTGGGGCCGCCCGAGGTGTTCGCGCTCGTGCCGGTGAGCGCCGTACCCAGAAAGGCAAGGAGCTGCACCGTAAGCACGCTGCCGGGAACCCTGAGCCCGATCGTACCGGCGCCCGCCGTAAGTTCGGGCAGTACGTACTCCTTTGCCTTAAACACGAGCGTAAGCGGGCCGGGCCAGTACTGCCGCATCAGCTTTTCGGCCTTCGCGGGAATTTCGGCCGCCCAATTCGGCACCTGACCGGCGTCCTTTATCAAAAGCAGAATAGGCCGGTCGATCTGTCTGTCTTTGATCGCAAAAAGTTTTTGGATCGCAGCGGCATTGCCGGGGTCCGCACCGAGGCCGTAAAAAGTGTCGGTCGGATAAACGATCACGCCGCCCGCGAATATTACGTCCCTGCATCGGGCGAAAGCGTGCTCGGGGTGAGCAGGGTCTATTTTGACGATCTCGGCATCCTTCTTCATGTATTCACCGCATCACGACTCGCGATTCATTCTTCTTCGTTCCTTACCTTACTTACCCCTTATTTTCTACTTCCTACTTCTTACTTTTTACTAATTCCGCCCATCACCACAATGTCGCCGTTCTCACGTTTGAGCGCGTTTGCAACAACCGGGCATTTAACTTTGAACAGGTAGAAGATGCGCGCATCGCCGGACTGAACAAGGGTTTCGTAATTGGCCTGGCCTTTGCTGATGATAAGATCCGCCGCACGATAGGCGTCCATGAAACGCGGCGAGCACGCCTCCAGCAGCGTGCCGATGCCGTCATTGCCGTTGTCGATGACCGTAGCACACTCGGCGAGACCGGCGAATTCCGCGTCGGCGAGCGTGGCGTCGTTGATCACCGGCGCCCCCTTGACCGCAACGGTCACGTTTTTTTCCCTGTCCCGCAGGATTTCGAGAAGGACCCGATCGAAGACGAGCTCGCCCGCGTTGTCGCAGAGGTAGAGAATACGATGAGCGCTGTTGACGGCGGCCGAAAAAGACCGATACCCGGCAGTGGACAGCGGCAGGAGAAACGCTTCGTCGATGGAACGATCAAGGTCGATCTGTTCGTAGATGCCGAAGTCGATCACGTTCCCCGCGATCGCGGCGCGAACGCTTCCTTCGAGGCGATCGGCGTTTTCGAAAGCCCGCTTCCTGAGACCAGACAGTTTCTCGAGCGCGATCTGGTTATAGGTCTCTTTCACTTTTTTATACGGATCAACGCCTGTTTCCTGCCGCAGGATCCGGTGAATGAGGGTGGTCGTGCGCGCCGGCACCTCGTCGAGGGACGCGCTTTCAATGACCGCTTCGGCCTTGCGTTTGATGCGGCTGCCGCGGTCGCCGTTTATGCCAGCATAGGCGAGCGTACGCGCGATCTGCCCGTAAAAACAGGGCAGGCATTCGAGCTCGGTCTTCACGATGCCGGTCCCTGGACGGGCGCCGTACCGTCGGCTTTTTTCTTCCGCCGTCTCCGGCGTGATTTTTTCTTGGCCGGCCCGGCCGGGGCGACGGCAGCGGCCTCTTTGAGCGGCGCCACAACCGACGAAATAGCAACGAGCCGCTTTGACTTCTCCTCGACCTCTCGCTCCATCTCGACTTTGTAGACTTTGAGGCGGTTGGCGATCTTCACGTCGCCGATTGCGATGATCTGCGCTGCGAACACGCCGGCGTTCTTTGCGCCGGACTTGCCGAGCGACATAGTCGCTACCGGCACGCCCCCCGGCATCTGCGCCGTGGACAGGAGCGCGTCGATCCCCTTGAGCGGCGAGGAATCGATCGGTACTCCGATCACCGGCAGCGTCGTCTGCGATGCCACGAAACCCGCGAGGTGCGCGGCCCAGCCCGCGCCGGCAATGATCACCTTGAGCCCGCGTTTCTCTGCGTTCTGGCTGTATTCGAGGACCTTCTTCGGTGTCCGGTGCGCCGATGCGATCGTCATCTCGTATTCGATACCGAACTCCTGGAGCATGGCCGCTGCTTCCTGCATGATCGGCAGGTCTGAATCGCTCCCCATCAATATCCCTACAAGCGGTTTAGCCATGATGAACTCCCTTCTCAGCTCTTCGTTGATAACGAGGTGCTTATGCTGAAAACAAATTTTTTACCGCTGAGGACGCTAACACGGTAAAAGGCCTTACCGTTGCGTCCTCCGCGTTCACTGCGACAAGAACGACTTGCGATTTTTTATGTTAGAGTTTCTTTTTATCTTCGATAAAGACCGTTTCAACACCGAAGGTCTCCTTGATGAGGGGCATCAAGGCCTTTACTCCGACCGTTTCCGTTGCATAGTGGCCGGCGACAATAAGGTTGATCGCGTGGTCCCTTGCCGCGTTATACGCCGCAAGATCGATCTCGCCGACCAGAAAACAGTCGAGTTTTTCCTTTACCGCGTCGATCAGCACGCTGCCGCCCCCGCCGGAGATGATACCCATCGTCCGCACGCGGTCTTTGCCGAAGGAAAGCGACCGGCAAGACGATTGCAAATGTCTCCGCACCTGCGCGGCGATTGCATGGAGACTCGTCGCCTTCCCGAGCGCTCCCGCGTAGCCGATCGGTACGCGGTGATACCTGCCGAATTTCCGGATGCCCCGAAGACCCAGGAACCGGGCCAGTTGGATGTTGTTCCCGTATTCCTCATGCAGATCAAGCGGCAGATGCACGGCATAGAGCGCCATGTTGTTTTTCTTGAGGAACGCCATTCTCCTCTCCGCAAGGACCCTGTCTTTTTGCGGTCTCCACTTGATGCCGTGGTGCACCACCAGGAGATCGACGTCGAGCTTTTTCGCTTTTTCAAAGGTCGGGACGCAAGCATCAACGGCAAAACCGACCGTGGCTATTTCACCGGCGTTACGAGGCCGGACCTGCAGGCCGTTCACGGAAGCGTCACGTATTTTTTTGACCCGCAGCGTCCTGTTCAGAAAATCGCTGATATTCTTGACGGTTGCTTTCTTCATTAGATAAGTTTCGTACAAACGCAAACGTACGTTCCCTCTGCGATCTGCGGTTAATTTTAATTCCCCGTTTCGAGCGCCCGCGCGCCGATGTCCCGGCGGTAGTGCGCTCCTTCGAAGGAGATGTCCCGCACCGCCGCATAGGCCTTGTCGATGGCCGCTGCCACCACCGGCCCCAGCGCCGTGACCCCAAGCACCCTGCCGCCGTCGGTCACGATCTTGCCGTTCTTCTGCGAGGTCCCCGAGTGGAAGACCATGACGTTCTCATGCCCGGCGGCCTTGTCGAGGCCCGTGATCTCCTTGCCCTTCTCGTAATTGCCCGGATATCCGCCCGAGGCCATGACCACGCAGACTGCGGAATCGGACTTCCAGGCGATCTCGATCTTGGACAGCGTGCCGTCCACGATCGCCTCGAGGATCGTGATAAGGTCCGTATCGAGCCTTGACATGACCGGTTGCGTTTCCGGATCGCCGAAGCGCGCGTTGAACTCGAGCACCTTTGCCTCTCCCTCGTAGATCATGACGCCGGCATACAGCACGCCCTTGAACAGGCGCCCCTCTTTCTCCATGGCCCGCACGGTGGGGACCATGATCGTTTCCATGATCTTCCGTTCAAGTTTCTTCGTCACGATCGGCGCCGGTGAATAGGCGCCCATGCCGCCGGTGTTCGGCCCCTTGTCCGCGTCGAACACGCGTTTGTGGTCCTGCGACGAAGCCATGGGCACCACGGTCCTGCCGTCGGTAAAGGCCATGAACGACGCCTCTTCTCCCTTGAGACATTCCTCGATCACGACGCGGTCTCCCGCCGTGCCGAAGGCCTTCTGCGACATGATCAGGTCCAGGGCCTTGAGCGCCTCCTCGACTGTCTCGGCAACCACCACGCCCTTGCCCGCTGCCAGTCCGTCGGCCTTGACCACGATCGGAGCACCTTTCCCGCGCACATATGCTTCGGCCGCCGCCCGGTCGGTGAAGGCGCCGTATTCCGCGGACGGGACATGGTATTTTTTCATCAGGTCCTTCGAAAACTGCTTGCTGGCCTCGATCACGGCCGCCTTGCCGCTCGGGCCGAAAATACGCAGACCCGCTCTGGTGAATTCGTCCACAATGCCCATGGAGAGGGGACCTTCCGGCCCCACAACGGTCAGGTCGATAGCCTGCGCCCTGGCAAAGGCAAGGAGACCCGGTATGTCCTCGGCTCTGAGCTGCACGCATTCGGCAAACTGCGCCATCCCCGCATTCCCCGGGGCCGCGTAGATCTTCGTCACCCGGGGGCTTTGCGAGATCTTCCACACCAGTGCGTGTTCCCGGCCGCCGCCGCCGACCACCAGTACCCTCATCCCTATACTCCTTGAATTCAAGAATACTTCCAAATTCCTTACTTCTTACTTCCTACTGGTATCTTAAGCCCCTCATTCATGCTTCCCGTGCGATACCCTTCGAGGTCCAGGCAGATGTACGTGTAGCCCAGTTTTTTGAGCGCCGCGATCAGCTTTCGCGCTGTATCGCCCGTGAGCATGTGTTCGAAATCGCTTTTCCGAACCTCGATCCGCGCAGTATCGCCGTGATGACGGACACGCACCTCGCGGAACCCGAGCGAGCGCATGTGTTCTTCGGCAGAATGGACGGTCTGCAATATCCCGGGGGTGATCCGCGTTCCGTAGGGGATGCGGGAAGAGAGGCAGGCGAGCGACGGTTTGTCCCAGACCGGCAGGCCCAGCAGGCGCGCGCAGTCGCGGACATCGGACTTGGTGAACCCCGCTTCCTGGAGCGGGCTCCTGATGGAATACTCCTTCGCGGCTTTCGTGCCGGGACGATAGTCCTTAAGATCGTCGGCATTCGACCCGTCGAGAATGACGGGAATGCCCTCGGTATCGGCGATCTGCCTGATCTTTTCAAAAAGCTCCTTCTTGCAGAAGTAGCACCGGTCCGTTGAGTTTTGCACAAAATCTTCGGAAGAAAGTTCCGTGGTGCGTAGAATGCGGTGCGTTACGCCCAGCAAACGGGCGAACGTCTTCGCTGCATCGAGTTCGCCGGGCGGATAGGTCTCTGAAACCGAGGTGACCGCGATGAGGCGAGGTCCCAGCACCTCCGATGCCGCCTTCATCAGAAGGGAACTGTCCACGCCGCCGGAATAGGCGAGCACCGCGCATTGCAGCTCCTGGAGCAGTGTTTTGAGACGCTCCCATTTTTGTTCAATCACCATCGGGACGATAATAACACAGCACAAACAGGGGTGTCAATAAACTACTGCGTACCGATCCAAAGACCTGGATCGATCCATTCCGACGTGTTCGGCGGCGCTAACAGGTCATGGCAAGTCATGCCGGTCCCTGAAGATACGGCTTCTTTCCAGGTCCAAAGCACTGCTCGATGAGCGGCTACTGTTTTTTCCCCGACGGCGTGCTGTACCCCAACTTGGCGGAGAGGGCCCGGCCCGCTTCCAGAAGCAGGGTTATGACCCCGCCCTTGTCGAGCCGTTCATCGGTGAGCCGGGAGGCAGGGGCCACGATGCCTATGGCCGCGATCACGTTCCTGGAAAAATCCCTGGCCGGTGCCGCGATGCTCCTGACTTCCAGGTCGCATTCCTCGTTTTCGAGCGCGTACCCCTTTTCAGCGATTTTCTTCAGCTCCGCCAGAAGGGCGTCACGCGTTTTAATGCTCCTCTCCGTGAGCGGCGGCAGGTCCATTTCCGGATAGAGACGTTCAAGCTCGGAGGGAGACAATGCGGCAAGCTGTGACTTTCCCACGGCGGTGCAGTGCGCCGGAAGCATGGCGCCGATGCGTGAAACAGCGCGCACGGTCCTGTCGGTCTCCACGCTGTCCATGTAGATCACCTTGTTCGCACGGAGCACGGCCACCACCGCCGTTTCGCCCGAGGCAGCCATGAGGTTCTCGAGGATGGGCCTCGCCTGACGGCGGCATTCACGCTGTTCGATGAAGATCGAGCCGATCTGAAGTGTCTTGGGGCCGAGCCGGTAATTCTCAGTTGCCTTGTTCTGTTCGACATAGCCCCGGTGTTCAAGTGTGGCGAGCAGGCGGAACACGTTGTTTTTGTGCAGGCCCAGTCTCTTCGACAGCTCGGTCACGCCGAGTTCGTTCTCGGCTTTCGTGAACGATTCAAGGATATCGAGCGCGTGCGATACGGACTGGATCGTATAGTTGACTTTCTCTCTCTTCGTGACCATACGTTCTTCCAGATTCCCTTCCACTTACTGCATCTTCCCGGGCCGGTTCCCCTTCTGCACAGAGTATCCCTTCAGAAGCCAGTCAGGAATGCCTGCCTGGTAGATCATAAGGTTCGTATACCCCATCTCTGCGGCCGCGCCCGCGGCCATACGGCTGAGGCCTCAACCCTCTCCCCTGCAATAAAAAATAATCGGGGTCGTTTTGTCCCTTGGAAGGCGTTTTGCCTCGGCCTTTATATTCTCAGCATAGGTATTGATCGCGTCCGGAATATGGCCTGCCCGGTACTCATCGGCCGGCCTCGCATCGATAAGAACCGCTTTCTGCTTCCCATGCATCCATGCCTTCAGTTGTTCAGAGTCAATCGTGGGAACCTGGGCAATTGCTGAGGTTGCTGTAACGAATAAAAAACCAAATAACAGCATGATAATCCTGTTTTTTATCATAATATAATTTTCTCCTTTAATTTTAAAACAGGTGTTTAATACTATGACGCAGGCAGAAATTTGTCAAGGCAAAACAGAGGCGATATGGCGCGTGAGATCACGACTTTCGCTGTGTCATGTAAACCATCATGAAATATTCCCATCCCTGAAGCATAACACGTATTCAACCCTGCCGAACATGCAGGATATGGCAGCGGTGGTCGAAGCGCTGGCGGAACTTTCCTCGCTGAACGTAATCAACAAATACAGCGTGTACCAATTCGTCGAATCGCTCTATGTCCCGGAGAACGGCGGGTTCGGACCGGAACCGGGACTCGGTACGACCCCGCCGAGTACCTATTCCGCGTTGGCATGTCTGGAAAAAATCGGTGAGCTTGGCCGAACGTCCGGGCGGAAATGATCAGGCGGCAAAACCCCGGTGCGCCATGCCATTCATGGTTTGACGGAAATCAGCCTGCCGTAAAATGCAGCGCGAGGACTCAGGGGGGCACTATTGAAATCGCCGTCAAATGGAACGGGATTTGTCAGTTGCCCGTCGGACGGCAGTCATACAAACCCCAGAGGCCGAACCCGATGAACACGAGGGCCGCGAACCATTTGATCTGCATTTCCGGTATTTTTTTGTGCAGAACGATGCCGGCGATGATCCCTATGGCATCGGCGATCAGCATGCCTGTCGTGGTACCTGCCCATACGGGCACGATTGTATGAAATTCGGCGGCAAGCGCCACGGTTGCAAGCTGGGTCTTGTCCCCCATTTCCGCGAGAAAGAAGGCGTTGGTCACCGTCCAGAAGGGAGAAAAGTTGAATTTCTTGTCCTCGCCGCCCAGTTCGTCGCCCCGAAGGGTCCAGAGACCGAAGAGAATGAAAGACGTTGCCGCGGCAATCTTGATATACGTAAGAGGAATGATGTTCGTAAGATAATTCCCGACGACAACGGCAAAAAAATGATTTGCCGCCGTCGCCGCAAGCACACCCCACAGGACGGTCTGCCAGCGAAAGCGCGCGGCAAAGGCCATGGCCAAAAGCTGCGTCTTGTCGCCCATTTCGGCGAGGAATACGATGGCGAGGGAAGTGAGAAAGGCAATCACTTGAGCAGATCTTTCTGTTTTTTGATGAGCACCTTGATCCCCCTCTCTCCAAGGGCAAGGAGCTTGCCGAGTTCGTCTTTGGAGAAGGGTTCTCCCTCCGCCGTTCCCTGCACTTCAACGATCGTGCCCGCGCCGGTCATCACGAGGTTCATATCCACCTCAGCCGCTGAATCTTCCGCGTAGCAAAGATCGAGCATCGGTTTCCCCCCGAGGATTCCGACGCTTACGGCTGCAAGGTAGTCCGTGACCGGAATGGTATCGATCCGGCCCTCTTGAGCGACAAACCGGAGCGCGTCCACAAGCGCAATGTAGGCGCCGGTTATCGATGCCGTGCGTGTGCCGCCATCGGCCTGCACCACGTCGCAGTCGATCAATACCGAGCGCTCGCCGAGAGCGGCCATATCGACGACCGAACGAAGCGACCTGCCGATGAGCCGCTGGATCTCGTGCGTCCGCCCGCCCACCTTGTTACGCTCGCGCGATATCCGCTGTGCGGACGAACGCGGGAGCATGGCATACTCCGCAGTCACCCAGCCCGTTCCCTTGCCCCTGAGGAACGGCGGCACGGAATTTTCGACCGTGGCCGCGCAGAGCACCTTGGTGTCGCCCATCTCGATCAGGGCCGAGCCTTCGACGTTCTTAAGATAGTTCCGGGTGATCTTGATCCTGCGGAGTTCGTCCGCTTTCCTGCCGTCAACGCGCATGTCTTCCCCCTATGCAATGGACCCGTATTGTAAAAATTCGCCGCAGAGAACTCAGCGTCATCGCAATCAGAAACGATACATGAAAGCTATCGGGGTTATGATTATGATGATGCATATTCATCCAACGATTTTTTGTTGACTAACCAAATTAGCTGAATGGAATCTGCTCCGACAGCACCGGAAATCCGATATTCGTGGGTCCGGATAGCGCCCTCTGAATTCGGGCACAAAATATTGAATAGCCTTTTGGACTTTAACAGAATTTTACGCGCTGGACAAGGTAAATGTAATTACTGATTATCGCACTGCGGGGAGGTTCTCGATTGGAAGGCAGGCTAGGAGGGAGAGCGTTTCCTTAAAATTGAAAATACTTCGTCCTTCCCTTCCCACCGGCTTCGCGGTTTTCAACAGCGAATCCACAAATTGTTTCGCCTTTTCCACAGCCTTTTCCACAGGCAATCCCCGGGCAATAAACACCGCGATGGCCGAAGAAAGTACGCACCCGGTGCCGTGAAACTCGCCTTTTCTTCGGGCTGTGGAAAAGCTGAGTACGGTTTTACCCCCATACAGAGTGTCAATTGCAGGCCCGTTTCGATGTCCGCCCTTGATCAGAACATACGACGGCCCCAGATCGAGCAGCCTGCCTGCGGCGAAATCCATGTCAGTTTCACTTTTGATTGTACGGCCTGTGAGCGTTTCAGCCTCGGGAATATTGGGAGTGATGATGAGGGCACGGGGAAATATCTTTTTTTTGAGAGATGAAAGAGCTGTGGCATCAAGCAGTTTTTTCCCGGAACTGGACCGCAAAACGGGATCGACGACAAGGTTCTTTGCTCGAAATTTATTTACGATAGATGCCACGACATCAACGTTCTGTCTGGTGAGAAGCATGCCGGTCTTTATCGCAGCCGGCTTGATATCGGAGAGCAGCGACTCAAGCTGCTTCCTAAGCATGCGCGAAGGAACAGGCGCGACGCCGAAAACTCCCCTGCTGTTCTGGGCCGTGAGCGCCGCGGGTACGGCCATGCCGAAAGCGCCGAGCGCCTGAAAGGTCTTGAGGTCGGCCTGGATCCCGGCGCCGGACGAAGGGTCGGAACCGGCTATGGAGAGGACTTTGATCATGTGCGCGTCTTATGAAAAGTGAAATGAGAAACGGGACAGGTGCTTCTGAATGCCCTTACTTCCTGCTTTCTACTTCCTACTTTTCTTTATTCCAGCTTGAGATGGACCAGTTCCAGCGGGTCAACACGCGCGCCTTGCACACGTACGCCCCAGTGCAAGTGCGCGCCGGTCGAGCGTCCCGTGGAGCCCACGAGACCGATCACATCGCCCTTCTTGACCGCCTGGCCGGGCTTTACGAGTATTTTGGAGAGATGGAAGAACATCGTATAGACCCCCTGGCCGTGGTCAAGGAAGATCGAATTGCCGGTATAGAACAGAGTATCCGTCATGACGACGATGCCGTTATTGGGCGCGTGCACTTCATCGCCCTCCTCGGCTTCAACGTCCACGCCGCTGTGCGGGCTTTTGGGGATATTGTTCAGAATCCTCCGCACCCCGAACTGTGTGCTAATCTTGCCGGGCCGGGGGTTGACGAAATCTCCGGCCCAGTCGCGTGCCGTCTCATTCGGCCATATCGCGGAGATTTCCTTCTCTTCGCGCTCCGCACGTGCCTCATTCTCAGGAGAAAGCTCCACCATGTCTTTCGGGAGCGTAAGTCTCTGCACGGGATATTTTTTCTTGATGACCTTCACCGTACGGATGAGAGCAGCGCCGTTTACCGAAAGTGCGAGCGTGTAGTCGCCCGGTTCCGTGAAAAGGTCGATGCCCACGACCGCCTCGACGGATTCCTTGGCAGGATTAAAATAAATTTTTCTGTCCCCGAATTTTCCTTCCACCGGCCCGTCGACACCCTTCACGGTAACGACCATGATGTCCCCGGGCCCGGGAGTTTTCGGCTTCAGGATGATCTTTGGCTGCTGCATCGTCCCCGCGTGGCCGATTTGCGGCAGGTACAATACTGACAGGAACAGAACTGCAAACTTCAGCGATGTATTTATTTTTTTATTCCGCATTGAGTTCATTTCTGTTTTACTTCCTTTTTCAGATACTGGCTCACGCCCTTCATGGAACAGAACTCGCCGCACATGGTGCAAACGTCGGATTCCTTGGGCATGCTGGACTCGCGAAGTTTCCGCGCCCGTTCAGGATTGATCGAAAGCTCGATCTGGCCTTTCCAGTCGAGCGCTTTCCTGCGGCGGGCCATCTCTTTGTCCCAGTCCATCGCGCCCTTCACGCCCTTGGCAATGTCCGCTGCATGGGCGGCGATGCGTGAGGCGATCACTCCCTCGCGCACGTCTTCGAGGTCCGGCAGGCGAAGGTGCTCCGACGGGGTGACGTAACACAGAAAATCCGCCCCGGCCGCGCCCGCGATCGCGCCGCCGATGGCGGAGGTGATATGGTCGTAGCCCGGCGCCACGTCGGTCACGAGCGGCCCCAGCACGTAGAACGGAGCGCCTTTGCAGAGCTCCTTCTGGATCTTCATGTTCGTCTCGACCTGGTTGATCGGCACATGGCCCGGGCCTTCGATCATCACCTGCACGCCGGCCTCAAGGGCAATGTCGCGCAGTTCGCCGAGCGTGATCAGTTCCTCGATCTGCGCCCGGTCCGTTGCATCGGCAAGGCACCCCGGCCGCATGCCGTCGCCGAGCGAAAGCGTCATGTCGTATTTTTTCGCAGATCTCGACAAGCCGGTCGTAGTGCGTATAAAGCGGATTTTCAGCTTCGTTGTAGATGATCCACTCGAGATGGAACGCGCCGCCGCGGCTCACCACGTCCATGATCCTGCCCTGGCGCTTGAGCCGTTCTATGCTCGCCATGGTAACGCCGCAGTGCACGGTCACGAAGTCGACGCCTTCCTCGGCCTGTTCTTCGATCACGCGGAAGAGCGTCTCGGGGTCCATCTGGACGATCGGGCGCCCCTGCTCCACGGTCTCGACCGCGGCCTGGTAGATCGGCACCGTGCCGATGGCGACCGTAGAATGCTGAAGGATCGCCTTCCGAATTTCGATGATCGGTCCGCCGGTCGAAAGATCCATGACCGCGTCGGCCCCGGCGGACACGGCGACCTTCAGTTTTTCGATCTCATCCTCGATGGACATCCGGTCCTTGGACGTGCCGATGTTGGCGTTGATCTTCGTCCGCAGTCCGCGGCCGATGCCGAGCGGGGTGATAGACGTATGTCCTGCGTTTCTCGTTATGACGATGGTGCCGTTCGCCACGCCTTCGATAACATGGTCAAGGCCCACCCCTTCGGCCCTGGCCACGGCCTCCATCTCGGGAGTGATGTTTCCTTTTCGCGCTTCAAGTATCTGAGTCATGCCGCACCTCTATTCGTTCCGGCTTCCCGGCATCCCGCCGGCATACTGTCAGCGGCGACCGCACTGAACACAGATCGACCGGTCAACGATCTGGACCATTTCAGTCATGTTCTTTGCAGCTTTCTTTATGTTCTCCGCGCAGAAAATCGCGGATATCATCGAGACCCCGTATGCGCCGGCCCATAAGACATAGCCGATATTCCTGTTCCTGATGCCGCCCAGGGCAAAGACCGGGATATCGACGGCTTTTGTCACGGTTCTAAGCGCTTCCAGACCCACGGGAGCGCCGAACGGGACTTTCGACGGCGTTTCATAGATCGGGCCGAACGTCACCATATCAGCACCGGCGGATTCCGCCGCCCGGGCCTCCTCAAGCGTGTGCGTTGACACACCGATCATCATCTTCCCACCGACGATGTTCCTGGCCGCCGACACCGGCATGCTCTGATGACCGAGATGAACGCCGTCCGCATCAACCGCCACGGCAACATCAACGTGGTCATTGATGAAAAGCTTTGCGTCATACTCTTTCGTCATCGTCTTCAGTTCATGCGCAAGGGCAAGCAGTTCCTTCATCGGCAGGTCGTTTTCCCGAAGCTGGATCGCCCGAACACCGCCCTGGAGAGCCAGCCGGACTGCTTCGGAAAGCGGGACCTTCGTCTGTTTCCGGTCCGTGATGAGATAGAGTTTGAAGTCAATAGCCATTGCAAGAACCGTTGGTCATTCCGCAGTGTTTAGCCCCATCAGTCATTTCCGCATGGTCCTCGCGGGAATCCAGAGGCGCCAGAATCAACGTCCCTGGGTCCCCGATAGGAGCATGCGGAGACGACGAATAACGAATATTGAATCACTCAGTTCCCAAGCATCCCCTCGATCGGGCTGCTGGCCGTAGCATAAAGTTTTCTCGGTATGCGTCCGGCCTTATACGCGAGTCGGCCGGCGAGAACACCGTACTTCATCGCTTCCGCCATGGCAATCGGCTCCTTGGCGCCGGCGATCGCCGTGTTCAGGAGAACCGCGTCACAGCCGAGTTCCATGGCCAGCGCCACGTCCGAGGCCGTTCCCACGCCCGCGTCCACCACAACAGGGACCTTTACGGTCTCCATGATGATCCGGATATTGTAAGGGTTCCTGATGCCGAGGCCCGAGCCGATGGGCGCTGCGAGCGGCATGATCGCGGGGCAGCCGATGTCCACAAGCTTCCTCGCCATGATCGGGTCGTCGCTCGTGTACGGGAGCACGATAAGCCCTTCCTTCACCAGCACTTTCGCGGCCTCGAGCGTGGCTTCGTTGTCCGGGTACAGGGTCTTCTGGTCGCCGAGAACTTCGAGCTTCACCAGCTTCGTGATCCCCGCCTCCGCCGCGAGCATGGCGGTCCGGATCGCGTCCTTGGCATTGTAACAGCCTGCGGTGTTCGGGAGGATCTTGTACTTTTTCGGGTCGATATAGTCGAGCAGGTTTTCCTTGGACTTGTCGATAATGTTCACGCGCCGGACGGACACGGTCACCACGTCCGTGCCTGAGGCCTCAATGGCCTGTCTGCGTCTCAGCAAAGTCCTTGTACTTTCCCGTGCCCACCCAGAGCCGGGACTGAAATTCGATTCCCGCAATTACCAGCTTGTCATCGTTCATAATGTACTTACTCCTTGAGTATTCCCGTTTCGCTTTACTTCGAACTCCGAACTCCCTACTCCGGACTACATTCTCCCCCTCCCATGAAGCTCACCACTTCCAGACTGTCACCGTCCCTTACGACCGTCGCGGCGTAATTGTCCTTCTTCACGATGTCCAGATTCAACTCAACGGCGACACGCTGCGGTTGAATCTTTAGATGCTCAAGCAATGCGATGATTGTCAAGTCATCAGGCACTGTTTTTTTTTCGCCATTCAATGAGATCAGCATGCCCGGGTCCTTATCTTTAAACAAAAAACCGTATCCGGAAGGATACGGCTCGAAAGGTTATAAAAGAATTGATCTACACGCCTTCCCTACGCCGGCACTACCCGGATCAGGTTCCAAGGGTCGTCCCGAAGGACTCTCAGCCATGCGGCTCCCCCAGCTTTATGTTCTAGAATACGGCATGACGAGGCCAAAGTCAACAGCTTTTCGGTTGTTTACCCGTTCACGAGCTTGACCACAGCCATACCGTCCTCGTAATGATCGATGACATTGAGCGCACCGAAGGACTGGTCGATCCGGAAGAGGTTCAAGGGAGGAAGGCCGAGCGCGTCGGCAAGAATGACCCGGTTCACGCCGCCGTGGAGCAGCATGGCTATTTCCTGATCGGGATGGGCGGCCACAAGCTGTTGGTAAGCGGGAAGTATCCGCGCCTGGACGTCAACCAGGCACTCGCCGCCCGGAGGGCGGTAGTTGAGAAGGTCGGCCCTCCAGGCATGAGTATTCGTCGGGATAGCGCTCCTTGATCTCCCCGGCAGTGAGCCCCTCCCAGACGCCGACGCTCCGTTCCCGGAGCGATCTCAGAGGGGTGGAGGTCAGGCCGAGGCTTTTTGCAATGATCTCCGCGCCCCTGACCGAGCGGATAAGGTCGCTGGAATACACCGCCGCGACGGGCTTTCCCGCAAGCAGCCCCGCCAGGTGGTGCATCTGTTCCACGCCCTTCTCCGTGATATCCACATCGATGTGCCCGTTATAGCGTTTCTCACCGCCGTTGGTCACCTCTCCGTGGCGCATCAGATATACTTTTACCGACATGCTATTGATTTCCGCTTGAAAATACCACAAACAGGAGAAACACCAGCACTTCATTCACTTCGCTCACGGCGCCGATCGCATCTCCCGTCACCCCGCCGAGTTTGCGGACAAGGTACCATCGTCCCAGGAAGGTGATGAGCACCACGCCGACCACCAGGCTGACTATAAGGACCACGGAAAGCACATCCAGCCGCACAACCACGAACGCCGACAGCCCGATCGCGAGCGCGGAGGCAGCGGCCATCCCGCTTGCCCGCAGATGCCCGACGAAGGCCTTGCCCATCCCTGCCTCGCGGCCGTAGTTCGCCTTGAAGACCATGAGCGTCTGCGACCAGCGGGCGAGCACCGGAGCGGTCAGGAGCGCCGCGACCTTCTCGCTTTCGAACAGGTTGTTGAAAGCAACGTATTTTATGGCCAGGACGAAGAAGATGCCGAGCGCGCCGGCGGTCCCCAGCCTGCTGTCCTTCATGATGGCAAGCCGGGAGGAATGGTCATGACCGCCCATGAGGCCGTCGAGCGTGTCGGCGAGACCGTCGATGTGGAGCGCGCGGGTGACCAGCACGGACAGCGCGATAAGCAGGACATTGGCAATGGTCTGAGGCAGGGCTGATCAGCGTCATCGCCTTGTCAGCGTAGACGAGAAGAAAGCCGATCAGAAAACCGATGACCGGAAAGTAAACCATGGACCTCGCCAGGCTCCCCTCCTCGATCTCATGCTTTTTGCTCACGGGAGCAATCGTGAGAAACTGCGCAGCGTTGATGAAATTTCTGACCATTTTTCCTCCTCGTTGTTCCCGTGCCGTCCACCCCGTGCGCCTTACGCCCCGCGCTTCACGGGCTCCTCATTTTTCTCCGCGACGCCCGCATCGGCAAAGGTCGCCATCTCCGTCAAGATCCTTACCCCGGCCTCAACGAGCGACATGCCGAGGGCTGCCCCCGTGCCTTCGCCCAGCCTGAGGTTGAGGTCCAGAAGAGGCATCTGCTCAAGGTGTTCAAGCATCTTCCGGTGGCCGATCTCGACCGACTGGTGCGCGGCGATGATATAGCCCTTGACCAGAGGATTCAGCTCCGCGGCGATGAGCGCCCCCGCCGTCGATATGAACCCGTCGACCACGACCGGTATCTTATAGAGCGCGGCGCCGAGCACGAGGCCGGCAATGCCGGCGATCTCGTACCCGCCGACCTTGGCAAGAACGTCGAGGGCGTCCGTCCGGTCGGGGTTGTTCGCGGCGATCGCCCTTTTGATGATGGCCACCTTGTTCCTGAGCGATTCGTCATCGATGCCCGTGCCGCGGCCCGTCACTTTTTCCGGGTCCGTGCCGGTGATGACGGACACGATGGCCGAGGAAGGTGTTGTGTTGCCGATGCCCATGTCCCCCGTCCCAAGAAGGTCGAGCCCGTCCCGGTATTTCTCGACCAGCTCGACGCCGGCAAGCACGGCTCGCTCGGCCTCATCGCGAGTCATGGCCGGTCCCTTGGTCATGTTGCGCGTGCCGCGGCCGATCTTTCTGATCTCGAGCCCCTCTGACGGTTCGAAGTCGTGGTCAACACCCATGTCCACGACGATCACCCGCGCGCCCACGTGTTTCGCGAGCACGTTCACCGCGGCGCCGCCGCGAATAAAATTGATAGACCATTTGCGGCGTCACTTCCTTCGGAAAAGCGCTCACGCCTTCATCCGTAACGCCATGGTCGCCGGCAAAGGTGAAAATGATCTTGTTCCCGATGCGGGGCTTGTCCTTGCCCGTGATCAGGCAGTATTTCTTCGCCAGCTCTTCCAGCCGGCCGAGGCTCCCCTGCGGCTTCGTCAGGTTATCGAGCTGCGCCTGGATCGCGTTCGTGCGCGATGTGTCGACAGGCTGGATCTTTTTTATTACCTCTTGCAGTTTTCCCAATTTCTGTTCCCTCCCCTAACCCGGATAAACCGGAAGCAAGAATTTGCCACGAAGACTCACCCGCACTCGTTTATGGCCGCGTCTTCGCAAGAGCAGGCCACCCTGCCACTCGTAACCGCTGGGTGCAGGCGAAGTCACAAAGAAAATAGAAATTGATCAAGATGCTGCGTTCCTGATTAAAATTAGGCCATACTTTGCGTCTTAGCGCCTTCGTGGCTGACTTTTATTTTCCATTTTGACAAGAATTTGATTCGTAACCGAGCAAGAGCTCTACTTTATCTTCACCGGGATCCCGGCTGCCGTAAAATACACTTCGTCCGCGGCCTGTGCGATTTTTTGGTTGAGCATACCGGCGAGGTCCCTGAACTTCCTCGCAAGAGGATTGTCCGGCACGATCCCGAGCCCCACTTCGTTCGATACGACGATGCAGGAACCGCTGAAGTCTGCGATCGCAGCCGCCAGTTCCCGGGAACGCGCCGTCACCGCATCGTCCCCGTTGGTATGGGCCATGACGTTGCTCAGCCAGAGCGTGAGACAATCGAGCAGGACCACCTGATACCCGCTTGAAAGCTTCCGCAGCAGCTCGGCGACCGCAAGAGGTTCTTCGTAGGTATCCCATACGTTGTCGCGGTCCCTGCGGTGTTTCTCGATCTTCGCGGCCATTTCAGGATCGAGCGCCTGCGCCGTGGCGATGTATGCCCGCTTGCCGGCAAGGTCCTTTGCCAGTTTCTCAGCAAAGGCGGATTTTCCCGACCGCGCCCCGCCGGTGATAAAGTAGACTTTCGACATCAGACGTTCGCTTTACCTGTCTTGTTCTCAGGAGTGATGCCCATGGATAAAACTGTGCTTCACCACAGAGTCAGAGAATAAAACTTATCTTTTCAAGAAGTCTTACTCTGTATCTCAGTGCCTCTGTGGCAAATTTTTGTTTGTTAATCTGTTATTGCTTTTTAAAAGCCACATCCGCGAAATAACTCTCGGCCGAGGTCCCGGTGTGCTGTGAATTGATCTGGAGCCTCATCCCGGACACCGGCGGCGGTTCCGATCCGTAAAGCTTCTTGTAATCCGCATACACGTTCCGGCTCTCGCTTCTCCATGTTCCCATGTCAGCCGGACCGGAGCGCACCACCACTACCTTGACGTGCATGAAGGGGACCGGCGTCGTGTCTTCCATGAGCCCCTGCGGAGCGCTCGTGTCCCAGATGTACACGATGGATTTGGTCCTGGTGAATGCCACGAAGAGCTGGGCTGCCTGGTCGTCGGTCTTCGATTTTCTGAAATCGCCACCCACGGGCAGCTTCGTCACCTTCCATTTCCAGGCGAGCACCGGGAACTGCTTGAGGTCCACCTTCACTTCTTTTTGAAGGGAGAAGGAGGTATTGCTGCTCCGGAACCGAACAGCTGATATGTCGCCGTCCTTGACGACCGCGAAATCCGCCTTGCCGGACTTCTCCTTGAGCTCCCACCCCGCGGGCACCCCGCTCCCGGCTGCAGCCGAAGAAAAATCAGCGACCGTGAGGCCGTCCTCAGCCCGTGCAATATGAGAAACAAGAAAAATAACAGAAACCATCACGCTGCCGAGCGCCGCAAAGTACGATCTTGACATTGCCGCCTCCTTAGACAAGAAACCCCTCCCTGGTTTTGCAGGAAGGGGTCTGAAATGAGCGCCGAACCATTCTTAATCTTAATGTGTCTTAATGTGGAGAACATGGAGCGGGCGACGGGGCTCGAACCCGCGACATCAAGCTTGGGAAGCTTGCACTCTACCAGCTGAGCTACGCCCGCTTTTTCGAAGATTATTATAGCGGCAGGCCTGTTCCCTGTCAATGAAAAAACCGGTCGCCTCGCATTGTTACAGAACGGTTTTAATGTCCTTTTCGAGCTCATCGTCATCACTGAATCCGAGATAGCGTTTAACGATCTTGCCTTCCTTATTGATGATGACCAGCATGGGAATCGTGCGCACCTGGAACTGCGCAGCAACGTCTTCGGTCCCCTTGAGCACCGGATAGGTAATGCCCTGTTCGGTTGCGAAGGACTTCACCGAATCCCAATCGCCCTCGTCGAGCGATATACTGAGCACAACCAGTCCCTTGCCGCTATAGGTCTTATACAGTTTCTCGATCCCCGGAATGGAGGCGCGGCACGGAGGACACCAGGTGGCCCAGAAGTCGAGCAGCACCGGCTTGCCTTTAAAATCGGAAAGCTTGACAATCTTCCCGTTTAAATCCTGCAACTTGAAGTCCGATGATGCGGAGCTTTCGTTCCCGGCGGTGCAGCCGAACAGCATCGCAATGACCAGGACCGATAACACGAGGGCTTTCCTGAACATCGAATGGATCTCCTTCGCCTTAAAAAGCGTGAAAACGAAGCTGCCCGCTTTCGAAAGCGGGCAGCCGGCCATACAGAACCATAACGGATGGGCGTTCACACGCCCGGTTCAAGTTAAAAACGGGAGGACGTCTTATTTTGCGAGAAGCGCATCCACCTTGGTTTTGAGCTGTGCCTTGGGCACGGCGCCGACGACCTGGTCGACGGTCTGGCCGTTCTTGAAGAACATCAACGTCGGGATGCCCATGATGCGGTACTTGCCCGCCACGTCCGGGTTCTCATCGGTGTTGAGCTTGAGGACCTTGATCTTTCCTTCGTACTCCTTGGATATCTCGTCTACGATCGGGGCCACCATCCTGCAGGGCCCGCACCATACCGCCCAGAAGTCGACCAGGACGAGTCCGTTTGCCTTCAGTACTTCCTGGTCCCATGTTGCGCTCGTTACGGCTTCAGCCATCATAACCTCCTTCAAACGATGTAATCATGAATTTTGAACGGCCGCAGGAAGCGCCTGTTTGATCGCGCCTTCGGGGCAGACACGCGGGCAGGCCCCGCAGTCGATGCAGTCCATCGTGATCTTCGCGCGCCCCGCGATCATTTTTATCGCCTCGGTCGGACAGACATCCAGGCAGGTCCCGCATCCCGTGCACTTATTTTCCGTAACGCTATACTGCATATAACAATTGTTTCAAAATTATAGACGATGCACTAATCATTGTCAATAATTTTTACTTGTGGCATAATCATGCCGCAATGTTGAAAGCGCTCGTTCTGCCATATGGAAGCGCCGGCTGGGAAGAAAAAAAGCGCGTGCTTGAAGATGTTCTGTCTTCGCGGCCGGCTGCGCCCTTCCTGTATAACGACGTTCTAATCCTCGTGCCCTCTTCGCGCATGAAGCGGATGTACGGCAGGCTGTTCCTGGAATTCGCGGAGCGCAGAGGGTCCGCCGCGCTGGTCCAGCCCGAGGTCCAGACGCTCCACCAGTTCCTTCAGCTGCTCTATGGCCGTCTCAACGGGCCCCTTCTGATGGACGAGAACAGCAGGCTGGTCCTTCTCGAAGGCATCGTGAAAGAACGCCTGAGCAATTTCTCCTCATTCCCTCTCAGTCCCGACCTGCTCGCGCCGTCGCTCACCTCGGCAGTGGCAACAATGATCGAGCAGCTTTCGGGCGCCGGCATAAACCCCGACGACCTCTCGGTAAAGATACAAGGTTCGGATTCTTTCGACAAACCGCAAGTCCGGCTGCTCCTTGACGTGTATACCCGCTATCAAAACGCTCTAAAAGAGGGCAACCTTACCGATCCCGCGGGGATGCGCGCATACCTTCGCGACCGCTTCGATCCCGTCTGGCTGGCGCACTATCGCACGATCATCATCGACGGCATTCAGGACATCGGCCCGCTCGAAGCGGACATTCTTAAAAAAGTGGCGGACTGCGGAAACTGCACATGGCTCGTTAACGTTCCCTCATCAGACCTGCTTAAACGTGCAGGTGAATATCATCCCCTCAGGATTGTTCACGATTCTCTTGTCAGTATCGGGGTCCTTCCGAAGGAGGCGGGAGTTGACGCGGATGACGAGCAGCTGTTCCTTGCCTCGGCCCTGTTTTCGGACAGGCCTTTTTCCGAGATAGCGGACAAAGCTCCCCAACCTTCATCGTTCGCAAAGACGATCAATCTGCTCTCAGCCGTGAATACCCGTGAAGAGGTTACGCTCATCGCCGGCGAGGTGAAGAGATCGCTCAAAACCGGCACATTGGCGGACTCGATCCTCATTGCCTTTCCCGCGCTCGACGAATACGGCCCGCTCGTGGAAGAGATATTCAACGACTACGGCATCCCCTACAACCGCGCGCTTGGCAGGCAGCTCAGCACCTCGGCGGTTGCCATTGCCGTGGTCTCGCTCCTTCGCGCATGCCAGGAAGATTTCTCCGGCCCGTCGCTCCTGCGCGTCTTTAGTTCTCCTTTTTTGAAGTTCGCCGAAAACCGGACGATCGCTCCGGCGCTCGACCGGCTCATGCGGGACAGGCGCATTATTGGCGGCAGGCAGAAACTCCTTGCAGCGCTTAAACTCCACAAGCTTGATGAAAGCGCTTCCGACGTACTGACCGGACCATTGAACGAGCTCTTTGCAGCACTCGAACCTTTTTCTTCACAGGATACTGCGCCGCTCAATATCTGGATGAAGCGCCTCGACGTTCTCATTGCCTGGTCAGGCCTCGGCGCCAGGGTCGCGGCAATTCACGGCCCCCTCAATGTCAATCTCCAGGCCTACCGGAAACTGATCGAAACGCTGGGGTCGCTTGCCCGGGCAGGGAGCCTTTTCGCCGGCTATACGCATACGTTCCACGAATGGCTCTTCCTTTTGAAGAAGACCTTCATGCACACCCGCTTCCAGGTGCCGCCCGAGGACGAAGGGGGCGTGCAGATCCTGGGGCTCGAGGAAAGCCTGGGCACTCCCTGGCAGGAGATCTACCTCGGCGGGCTTGCAGACGGCAAGTTTCCCCAACGCCTGCCGCAGAACATCTTCCTTCCCGAGCAGACGCTCGAGGCCATGGGCGTGCGCACGCTTGAGCGGGCGCGCCTGAACGCAGCCTATCATTTTTACCGTCTCCTGCTCTCGGCTGATACTATCACGCTGACCTGGCCGGAGAACGAGGGCGACAGGCCCGTGGTGCCGTCGCCCTTTCTGGAGGAGCTGACCCCGCTCAAGGAGGCGGGCCTGCTGAATCGCGGGATCGGGAAGACCTCCGGTATTCAGTTCAGTTTAAAGATCGAGGACAGTCGCAGCGTTCCTGAACTGGCAAAGGCGATCGGTCTTGCGGGGAGCATCAAAGGGCTCGATGAGATCCTGAATTCGAACATCGAAGGCGTGTCCGGGATCAGATCAGCCCTCGACTATAAGCCTGAAGAACGCGCTCAGGGTAACACGCCGTTCGTGAAACGGGAATTCCGGGTCACCGAGCTGGACGATTACCTCAAGTGCCCCTACGATTATTACGTAAAATACGTTCTCCGCATCGAACCGCTCGAAGAGCCGACCGAAGACATTTCGCCCATGGCCCGCGGCAGCAAAGTGCACGCGATCCTCCGGAACTTCTATCTTTCCTGGACCAGGCCCGTCACGAGAGCGGCCCGGGATGAGGCGCGGACGATCTTACGAAAACTCGCTGACTCAGCCTTCGATCCCGAGGCCGACACCTTCCGCAACCGGCGGGAGAAAGAGCTGTTCCTGACCGTCATGGCTGAGCGATTCCTTGATGCGGAAGAGAAATTCTGGAAACAAGGATTCCGTCCGGCCTACCTTGAACAAAAGATCGAGCGTTATCCGCTTCTTCTTTCGAACGGCGAGGAAGTCGAACTCTCGGCCAGGATAGACCGAATCGACGTGGACGAGAACGGGAACTTCATCATCGTAGACTACAAGACGGGCAAATATCCTTTGCCGAAAATGAACGTTGACCAGGACATTTTTCAACTCCCCGTCTATGCGGTCATGTCACAGCGGGCATTGCTCGCCAAGGGTCCGGCATTGAAGAAACCGATAGGCCTCGCGTATTACGATCTCGCGGGCAAGACCCGGGCAGGCGCCCGGGACGTTGTGCTCTTTAACAAGGAAGCGCGGAACGATCACCCCTCGTCCAAGCCCAACGCAAGCCCCAAAAGCACAGATGAATTCGAGACGATCCTGAATCAGAGCATGGACAAGGCCCGTAAGGCAATCGAGGCCATCCTGGCGGGCAATTTCACCTCAACGCCGCAGGACGAGAACAAATGCCGTTATTGCCCGAATGAGGTGATGTGTGATGGAGCGGCCTCCACGGATGATGCACAGGGAAAATGAGGAGTATCCATGGCTGATATGAAACGAGTTAACAGGATGGTTGAAATCCTGAGCCTTATAGATAAAGGAGGGAAAGTGACTGCTAAAGGTCTTGCCGAACGTTTCGGCGTAGCAGAAAGGACCGTGTACAGGGACCTCGGAGCGCTTTCTCTTGATTTCCCCGTCTATTTTAATGAGGACGCCGCCTCTTATCGATTTACCGAAGGCTATTCGCTCAAAAAAATTGATTTGTCCACTGACGAGGCGAGGGCCATGCTGGCAAGCAAAGCTGTGCTCTCCAAACTGGGACATGGGATTGCGAATGCTTACAGCGGTCTTATGAAGAAGATCACGCTTGGGACTGGACATAAAACAGGACAAAGGCTGAAAACCGTTTCTTCAAATTACTGGTTTGATATAGACCCCGTCGACGATTTTTCTGCTGTTCAAAAGCAATTTGACGCGTTGCAAAAAGCCCTTGATGAGAAGGTCAGCTTGGATATAACGTACCACGCTATGGGAAGCCAGAAGATGACCCAAAGGATGATAAATCCGTATGGCCTCTTTTACAGCAACGGGGTCTGGTACACTCTTGCCTACTGCCACGAGAAGAAATGCATCCGGGAATTTGCTCTTGATTGCATTCAAAATGTCGCGGCAACCCATAGAAATTATGTCATTCCACAGGGATTCTCCATGGATGAATACTTCAAAGCAGGCTGGCATATCATCAGATATGGCAGCCCCGTAGAGATAAAATTGAGGTTCAGCCACGGCATGTCTCGCTGGATAACAAGGCGGAAATGGCATCCATCACAAAAGATAGAAACCAAGAAAGACGGGTCGATTATATTCAAGGTCACACTTGAGGGCACCGATGAGATCCGGCGTTGGATTTATCACTGGGGATCAGACTGTGAGGTTCTTGCCCCGCCGGAATTCAGAAAAGAAGTGGCAAGCGAACTCAAATCAATGGCAGCTTTATATCAGAAAAAAAATAAAGGCCGCTGAAGCTTGATTTTTCTCTCAAATAAAAAATTTCAACCACTGACATAATGCTGTCAGGAATAGAAGGTATTTTATATCTCGTGAATAATGAAAAAATTTTAATAATCACCCTTAACAAGGAAGTTCTCGCGCCTCTTGTCAGACTTCTTTGCTCTGAGAGCTATCAGGCTATTTCGGCGACATCCCCAGCGGAAGGACTCGAAATAATTTCCAGAGAAGAAATCGCCCTAGCGGTCATAGACACGGATGCTACCATGCCAGAGCTCGAAGTGCTAGAAACGCTACGGAGGTTGAGGGAATTCAGGCCGCGAATGCCGGTGATCATACTTGCGAACTATGCGAGCAAGGAAACGGCCAAGAAGGCATTTCTTACGGGAGCATTTGATTTTATAATAAAGCCACCAGAAAATGCATATTTGCTAAATACGATAAAGAAAGCTTTAACCCTTATTCGAGTATGACATACTGTTGTCAGTAGCTGGTGTTATTCTACTTGAATGATAATTCAAAATGGTGAAAACAAACCCATCAAGTGCAATAATTGTTATTATAAACCAGAGTGCATGCTTACACCTTTTATGGCGAAAATGTGTGGAGGGCCGTGGAGAAACTTGGCCGAGCGGTTAAAGTTCATTGAAGAAAATGTAGTGGGCAAGTAAAGCATAATTGATCTATATCTGTAACAAAAAATAATGCCAGGAGAAAACACGTATGAATAAGCTTGCGCTTTTGATTATCGTGATGTTTGTAACAATGGCTGGCTGTTCATCCTCTTCAGCATTTGATGCGAAGGAACTTTCGAGGAAGGCACAGAAAAATCTCAACCAGATGACACCTCAGAATGCTTCAATCTGCAAGGATGTAGCATCTCTTTATGGATCTCAGATTTTCGACCATTATAAAAGAGGTGCATCCAAGACAGAGCTTCTTGATGGATACAAAGAGGCTTCGCTATCTTATGAAGTGTCAAAGGGCATAATTGATTTTATCTATGATGCCAAAACAGCCGGTGGGCTTCCCAATAATTCGCAGGAAGCCTCTGTTCTCAGCGTGTATATCTGCACGATGAAGTTAAAGTGATGTGAGGATATAGATATTCCAAGAAGGAAACAGTGGTCGAGGAGTTGAGAAAATCAGACTGGAGAACAACTTGGCGCTTACGAGCTAACCCGAGTAAAAATGATTGGCCCTCATTAGATTTGTGAACCAGAAATATTATTGACAAGTACATCCTTCCTATATACACTCTGTCATATCATAGCTCTGCTTAGTCGATAGGGCCTTTAAAAGACAGTTGACACATTCTACGCGACAAATTTTTTGTCGGTGATCACTCTTATCCAGCGACAGTAAAATATAAAAGGAGAAAGAATAGCCGTTCATTTATTGTGGACCAGACTGCGCTTATATTGAGTTGTCGAGTTTAGCATTATTCTACGCAATCAACCCACCATTTAATAAAAGAGGTGAAATTCGATGAGCATAACTATTAAGCCATACAATGGAAGTTCGTCCGATAGCTGGGAATGGGATGGCAGAACATTAAAGCCATACAACGGAAGCTCCTCCGATAGTTGGGAATGGGATGGCAGAACATTAAAACCATACAACGGAAGCTCCTCCGATAGTTGGGAATGGGATGGCAGAACATTAAAACCATACAACGGAAGCTCCTCCGATAGTTGGGAATGGGATGGCAGAACATTAAAGCCATACAACGGAAGCTCCTCCGATAGCTGGGAATGGGATGGCAGAACATTAAAACCATACAACGGAAGCTCCTCCGATAGCTGGGAAACCGATGGCGATGTGCCAATTCCTGTTTTGGCTCTAGTTGTTGTACTAAAGGTCAAACGAAAGTAATTAACAATGATATTCCTTATTTGCGCGCTCAACCATGGAGATAAATGCTATTTCGCCAGAAAGGCAGAAAGGAATGAAACGTATGAATCATGATGAATTAATGGCTAACCTTGATGGGGAAATAAAAAATCTTCCGGGAGTACTGGAAGGTAGCAACCGAGATAGCTTTCGAATTGCGTTTAAAAATGTATTCTTATCCGATGAAGCACATAGTGCAGTAGGTGTAGTGTACGTTTGGGCCACCACTAAGGGGGCGATACCGCGTCTAAAATCCACGAGTGACGTTGTCTATATTGGAAAAACAATAACTAGCTTGTTCGATAGACATTACAAATATGCGTCAACGGAGGCAGGTGGAGATGATGACTACAATTGGAAACGATATGAATATATAATTAAGACCTACGGACCAATTGCTATCAATTATGTAGTTCATCCACAACCGGATAAAGCAGAGAGAGACCTACTGAAGCGTTATTTTAATGAACACTTAGAAATGCCACCACTTAACAGAAAAAGGTGATAAACATAATGCTCCACTGTCGTAGCAATATGTCGCTCCTTCGACGCGCGACAATCATATGTTTATTGTCGACCAGTTCGTAATCACTTATGATCACTAAAGCCATCCTTGAACTAATCTACGAATCCGCCCACATCCAACGCTGGAACGACCATATCCGACCACCTCATGGTTTTACTGAATTAGACAAACAAGCACACAAAATGTTTTATGCATATGTTCTTGCGAAGTTCGAAGAAACGAGCGGTGGATCTCCGGTTGATTGGAAGGTATTGATCGAGGGCGCCTTATTTGAGTTTTTCCATCGGACCGTTCTCACGGATATCAAGCCTCCGGTCTTTCATCGGATGATGCGCGATAGCGGAGAGAAGCTGAACCGTTGGGTGCTCGACCAGCTTAACGATACGCTCAGGGATATCAGCAGCGGCTTCATGGACCGCTTTGAAGCTTACTTACTTAATGAGCGACTCTTCCCCGATGAGCGGAGGATACTCCAGGCGGCCCACTACCTAGCGACGAATTGGGAATTCGGGATCGTTTATCCACTGAACAAGCATTTTTATGAAATAACCGAAACGAAACAGCAAATCGAGGAAGATCTCGAGTTGTATTCAGATATGATCGGGGTGCAGAAGATCAGCCTCGTAAAAAAAGTCGGAAATTTCACGGACCTCGTAGGCCAACTCAGGTTCCAGCAACGGTGGACCAAATCGCCGAGGGTTCCTGCCACGTCAGTAATGGGGCACATGCTGGTTGTTGCCGTGCTTGCTTATATATGTGCCGAGGAAGCTGGGGCCTGTGATGTCCGCGTAAGAAACAATTTCTTCGCTGGTCTCTTCCATGATCTACCCGAGGTCTTGACGCGGGACATCGTATCTCCGGTTAAAAGGTCTGTTGCAGGACTCGAAGACTTGATCAAGGAAATCGAAAAGAAACAGGTAGAAGAACGCATCCTTCCGCTCCTGCCTGAAAGCTGGCACCAAGAGATAAAATACTTCATCGAGGACGAGTTCAGCAGCAAGATTCTGGAAAATGGCACGGTAAAGGCTGTGCCTGCTGATTCATTGAATTCTCAATATAACGACGACAGGTTCTCTCCAGTCGATGGAGAAGTTATCAAGGCATGTGACCATCTTGCAGCTTATATGGAGGCATCACTTTCCGTTGCCCACGGTATAACCTCAAGTCATCTGGAGAGCGTTTTAAAATCTCTTCCCGAAGCGTATGAGGGCGTAACCATTGGAGGTATTAATTTCGAAGAGATATATAAGAGTTTAGGTCATTCTTAATTTATAGGGGCCGTAATGTAAAGGGTTTCTTTCCTTGGATGCGGTAAGATTGAAATCCCCGTTTGTCGAGGGTGAAAACTTCATTGATACCCGTTTCTTCGGCGAGAGCGACAAGCGTCGCGTCGGCGAAATCCATGGGGATGTCATGATACTTCGTCATGAGCGAAGCGGCGCGTTCAAGGCTTGCTGTTGATTGCGGCACAAGAGTGGCCCCGCCCTTGAGGATGAACTCCAGACAGGCGCGTTGCGCCTTGATTGACGGACCGAGAAGACAGAGGGCTTCAGTAAGCACGGGTTCGGTGGTGAATACTCTGCCAGGGAAGGAGCTGAAGAATGCTACGCACCTTGCATGGTTCTTCTCGCTTCGGTCCAGGAGCGCGACAAAGGCCCCGGTGTCGAGCAGGATGCCATCCATTGCGTCTGATCCGCTTCACGAGGTGCTCCCGGTGAGAAGCGCCCGGATCGGGAATACCGCTCTTGACCGAGCCGACGAGATGTTTCACTTTGCCGTAGGGGGCCTGCTCCTCCTGAACATGGGGCTCGCGCAGATACTGTTCCAGCGCCGGCCGCACGATGTCGGAGCGCTTGAGGCGAAGCCTTTTGGCTGCGCTGGAGACCTCGCGGTCAAGGTCTTCCGGCAGTCTCACGGTCAGTTGCGATTGCATAGATGCCTCCTCAATGGACGTTCATGCATGTAATTGCAATGCATTGCATTACAATTCGTCAAGGTATTTTTGATACTGTTTGATCGACGGTAAAAGCTATGGATAACGCCTCAAATACATCCAAATCCATCCACCTCTCGGCCTCCGCCGGCTCCGGCAAAACGCGCGCGCTCAAGGAGCGCTACCTGGCGCTTCTGGACGTGCTCGACGATCGCGGGCTCACCATCGACCAGGCCGTGGCCATCACCTTCACGGACAAGGCCGCGGCGGAGATCAAAGAGCGCGTGATGCGCGACCTGCCCGAGGACATGCTCAAGAAGATCATCCGCGGCAGGCAGGACCTCCGCATCTCGACGATCCACTCCTTCTGCATGAACCTCTTGAAGCGCTACCCGCTCGAAGCCGGGCTTCCGCCGGACTTCGGCGTGCTCGATGCCAGAGACCAGGTGTATAAGATACAAAAGGCCATCGAAGACGCGCTTGAAGAATCCGACCGCGACCGGGAGCTCATGTCTCCGCTCAGGGATTTCACGACTGATGCCCTCATTGAGACGATCGGATTTCTGCTCTCCATCAGAAGCAGGCTCAAGCGCATGGAGATCGACACCGGCGGTCCGGAGGGGTTGCTCCGTGCCGTTCGGACGGGGATGGGTGTTGATCATGCTGAATCGGAACTCAAGGCGTTCGTCACGAGCGTTGATTGGCGGGCATTGCTGCAACGGATGGAACGTATCCTTCGCTCCGAAGGCGATCATTATAAAGACAGCATGGGCAAGGAGCACCTGATGCTTTCAGAAGCAAAGGACGTAGATCCTGCCTTCAGAGCATCGGAGCCTCTGGTCTCGATCTATTTTACGAACGAAGGAAATCCCCGCAAGAACCCCTCCATCACCAAAAAAGCCTTTACTGGAAAAGACCGCATCGACTACGAAAGAACTTTTTTCGATATCCAGGAGAGGCTCGGCCAGTTCCGTGCTCTCCACGCCCGCATGCGCGCGGGACAAGAGGCCCTGAGCCTGCTTCGTTTGTTCCAGCGCGCCGAAAAGAAATATCAAAACTCGAAGCTCCGGGAAGGACTCCTCGACTTCGACGACCTCGAGATCTACGCCTACCGCCTGCTCCAGGGAATGGAATCGCCGGACATCCTCTACTGGCTCGACCGCAAGATCCTCCACTTCCTCGTTGACGAGTTCCAGGACACGAGCGACATCCAGTGGGCCATCCTGAACAAGCTGACCGAGGAGATCTTCGCCGGCCAGGGAGCTGACAAGCGCATGGCCCCTACCCTCTTTGTCGTCGGCGACGAGAAACAATCCATCTACCGCTTTCGCGAGGCGAACTATCGCCTGATCGAGAACGTCAAACAGAAGATGGTGAAGAACCTCCCGGCCGAATCGCGCGAGATCCTTACTCTTGACAAGAACTTCCGTTCAACGCCCGAGATCATCGAGACCGTGAACCGTGTCTTCGCCACACTCTGGGGAGAAGCATATAAACCTTCCAATGTTGAACGCAAGGATCACAAAGGAAGCGTGCGGCTCATCGAACTCACGCCGTCGTCAGGGGAAGGGCCTTCAGGCCCCACAGAAGCAGAGGTGCTGGCGCGGGAGATAAAAACTCTGATAGCAAGCGGAGCTGCTGTTTATGAAAAGCCGCCGGATTCCCGCGCTGGGAATGCCGGAACGAACAATGGAGGATGGAAAGAACGCGAAGCCGGATACGGCGACTGCGCAATCCTCATTCAGTCGCGCACGAAGCTCAAAGAGTACGAAGCCGCGCTCCAGGCGGAGAACATTCCCTATCGCGTGATCGGCGGCATCGGCTTTTACGAGGAGGACGAGGTGCAGGCCCTCATGAACGTGCTCTTCTTCCTCTGGAACCGGGACGACAAGCTCGCTCTTGCCGCAGCGCTCAAGTCCCCGCTCTTCGGGCTTACGGACAGAGACATCTTCGATCTTCTGCAGGGCGGCGCGAATATCGTTGATTCCCTGAAGCAGCGCAGACCCGAGGACTGGAAACTTTTGCGCGATTGGATGGACCTTGCCGGCCTCGTCCCGCTGGCGGATCTTTTGCACAGGATCGTCAACGAGACCGGCGCCTATGTCCGCTTCGGCAGGAAAAATCCGCAGGCCATTTTCAACATCGACAAACTCCTCGACACGGCGCGCGAGTTCGATCGCAGGGGCTACACCACGCTCCAGGACTTTGTCGAGTGGGTGAGGAACATCAGTCAGACGGAGCAGCGGGAGGCCACGGCGGACATGAACCTGCCGGGGTTCGAGGGCTCGGTCAGCATCATGACCGTGCACAAGGCAAAAGGCCTCGAATATCCCATCGTGTTCCTGCCCGGCATGAACCAGCAGCCCAGGTCCCTCTCATCCGGTCCGCTTGCCATCATCGAGGATGTGAACGACCGCGTCCAAATGGCGGTCAAGGACGCGGGAAGCCCGGTCTATGACGAGCTGTGGGCGCGGGAGCACGACGAGCTTTTGCGCGAGCACCAGCGGCTGCTCTATGTCGCGATGACACGGGCCCGGGACCATCTGTTCATGATCGGCGCGCTCAATGACGGCAGAACGCCGATAAAACAAAATACCTGGCTCAGCTATCTTCACGAAGCCGCCTTGATGCCCCTTTTTGAAAAGCCGCTGGAAGCGGAAGCCGGACTAACCACCTACGCTTATCCACCAGGCGTATCCATACGGGCCACAAGCGAGGTCCTTCGCGTTGCCCGGAATGACCGGCAAATAATATCCGCTGCAGCCGATAGTGACAGGAAGATCGTCATCGACAACCTTTCTCCGGTCCCGCGGTCGGAGACGCCGGCATGGAAAACAGCGACCGATTATATCCACCAGGAGAAAGAAGAATCGATCGAAAAGCTCTTTCTCCGGTCCGGGACCCGCGCCGTATCGCCGCTCACGCGCGGAAGCGTGCTTCACCGCTGTCTCGAAGAGTTCACCAAGGCCGGTGCATATGATCTCAACAGCATCATCATGGAATATCCGGACATCCTGGCGCTGGGAGACGAGGCACGCCAGCCCTTCGTCGATGATGCGGCCTCGGTCCTGAACGCCGTACTGAACAAAGAGGAGTTCCGATGGATATTCGAGCGCCGGCCTGATGCATACTCGGAGCTTCCCTTCCTCTCCAGGAAGGGACACGCGCTCGTGAGCGGAAAAATCGACCGCGTTGTGATCACAGGAAACAGAGGATAGGTGATAGACTATAAGGCCATTCTCATAGAAAACGATGACGCCCTCAAATCGTGGCAGGACCACTACCGGCCTCAGATCGAGATCTATTGCGAAGCCGTAAAAGATATCTTTGCCCTGCAGAATGTGGAAGGCTACCTTCTGTTTCTCGACAGCATGACCTTAGCGAGGTGTTCCCCTGTTTAATCGTCTCCGGATTTCAAATCGCTGCTATACTATGAATTGTAAATTGTCAATGAAGCTGAACGGCGTCTTTTCCGCAGCGTTATATTTTACTACTACTTTGTTAGTACCGGCAATGACGCATATCTCATTTTTTATAATAAGGAGACGTACATGAAAAGATCCATCACGAAGAGAACATCGACGTTGTTTCAATTGCTTATCACTATGGTCATCATCGGTTCAGGAACCACCGCGTTTGATACGGCGGCCTTTGCCAGAGAGAAGAGCGTATCGCCCGATACGATAAAGTTCCTCGGGAGGTTCAGCGATGCCTTAGCCGAAGTGGCCGAAGTCGTCCGGCCTTCCGTCGTGAACGTCTCGACAACGAGCATTGTTACGACAGAGGATAATCCCGAAGGCAACCTGTTCAATGATCCCTTCTTCCGGCACTTTTTCGGCGACCAGTTCGGTCATCAAAAACGGAAATACAAATCCGCGGCGCTCGGCTCCGGAGTGATCGTTTCCGAAAACGGTTACATCCTGACGAACAACCATGTGGTCAAAGGCGCCGAAGAAATCAAAGTGGTCCTTTCAGACAAGCGCGAGTTCAAGGGCAAGATCGTGGGGACCGATCCCCGGACCGACCTTGCGGTGATCAAGATAAATGCCAGGGACCTGCCGGCCGCAAAACTGGGGGATTCCTCCAAACTGAAAACGGGAGATATCGTGCTTGCCGTAGGCACGCCCTTCGGACTGAACTCAACCGTCACCCTGGGGATCGTGAGCGCTGTCGGCAGGTCGAACGTGGGCATCGCGGACTTTGAGGATTTCATCCAGACCGACGCGGCGATCAACCCCGGGAACTCCGGCGGCGCGCTCGTGAACACGAACGGCGAGGTGGTCGGCATCAACACAGCGATCTTTTCGACGTCCGGCGGCTATATGGGGATCGGGTTCGCCATTCCCTCGGACATGGCGAAATCCGTAATGGACAGCATCATCAAGCACGGCAAGGTCATCCGCGGCTGGCTCGGCGTGAGCATACAGGACCTGACGCCCGATATCGCCAAGTCGCTCGGCATCAAGCAGCAAACGGGCGCCCTCGTAGCGGACGTGGTAAAAGACAGTCCCGCGGAAAAGGCCGGTTTGAAGCGGGGCGACGTCATCATATCGCTGGACGGGAAACCGGTCGAGGACTCGACAGGCCTCAGGAACATGGTGTCCGCCGCGGCGCCGGGGAAAGCGGTGGAACTGAAGATCCTCAGGGAAGGCAAAGAGCGGTCCGTCACCGCGACCCTGGCAGAATTCAAGGAGCGACAGGCAATCAAAAAGGTCGAGTACAACAACGTGCTCAAAGGGATTACGGTGCAGGAACTGACGGCCTCGCTGCGGGACCAGATCGGCGTCCCGGAAAACATGAACGGAGTGGTCATCACCGATATCGGCGCAGACAGCCCGGCTCAGGGGATTCTCCAGCCCGGCGACGTGATCATCGAAGTGAACCGGCATGACATCAAGAATCTCAGCGATTATGACCGACTGGTCTCGAAGATCGGCGAGAAAGACAGTGCGCTGCTGCTCGTTTACCGCGAAGGGGGAACTATTTATATCACGATCAAGCCGTAATGCATGGCGGTTCGCGAACGTCGCAGCCAGGAACAGGCGGACGTGAGGTATAATAGAACTAAGAGCGAAGGAGGCATCGCGCTTTTTTTGACCTGTCGGCATTCTGTTCGAAGGAGGTGATCTGTATGTGGCTTCGGATATCGCCGGAAATGGATTTCTACCTGGACATGGAACTCCAGGGAGCGAATGAAAAAACGAGGGAATACGACATCCAGCAGTATGAGAACGTCGTGTATCAGGAGTTCATCGAGCGCCTCAAAAAGGCCTTCCCTGAGGGGGACTTCAAAATGTACACCTTTGACTTCGGGATCGCCCGCGAGAAATTGAGAAGCGTGGCATGAATAAAAAAACAGTTCAGAGTCCGGAGTTTGGAGTGAAACGCAGAAAACACAACGACGGTAACCCGCCTGTCACTTTGAACTTCAAACGTCGGACTCTGGACGTTCTTCAAGCAGTCTGAAATACTCTTCCCTGCAGCGGTTTTCCACGTCCGCCATCTTCATGAAGGCATCGTGAAAATCGGTCTTCCCGGCCGCGAATATGCCGTGCCCGTAGACGATGCAAACGCCCGTATCCCTGATCGCACGGGGGACGGATCTTGCGAGTCCGCCCGCGCCGGTCTCGCCGGCAACGATCGGCACGCCGCAAGCCGAGCGGTCACGGTCGCAGAAACGGTTGCAGTCCTCTATCCCGCAGTTCTCTTCTTCGCAGTGCATGGACATGATGACGCTGAATCTCGGATGACCGTGTAAAACGGCATGATAATCCGAGGAAACATAGATCCCGCGGTGCGCGGGCAGCTCGGACGACGCCGATAGGCCCGCAGTCGACGACCCGTCGAGCGGCACGGGGTCGATGAAGCCCTCAAGCTCGTCCAGCGACGACGTGGTCTGGCTGATGAAGATCGTTTTCCCGTCGAAATAGCTGATGTTGCCGAAAAACGAATCCACGTACCCCTTCTCGACGGTATAACGTCCGACGCGGCAGATTTCCCTCATGATCGTCTGCCGGTCCGCTATCGGGCCCGGGGTAAACACGAGGTCGCCCAGGTCCCGCGGCCCGGGGTTCGATCGTTGATACGCCTCGACGACGTTCCGCTCCCGCGGGAACCTGAAGCCCTCTGTCAGAAGGTCCAGGAGATATTTTACGAAGGTAGTATGAAAGATGGAGGAAAAACCGATGAACGCTTGTTCGACCGTCACTCCGCCCGAAGCGACCACGCCGAGCCCCTGGATGATGACCGCCTTCCGCTCTTTCAAACACCGGATGATCATTTCGGCAAGCGCTGTTTTCGGTTTTCCAGACCGCTCAGACTCCCGTATGAACGGGATGTCATGGAGGAAGACCCTCGTTTCGCTGTCCTTCGGAACGAGCCGGTCCGACCCGGGATCAGCACGCTCCACCAGCAGGTCGGCAAAGGGAAGCGTGGTCTTCGCAAAGAGCAGGGCCGTGACGTCCAGGCCTTTAAAAACTGCAGCGAAAACCGGCAGCCATTCATCCTCGCGGTTCGTGACCACCCGGTCGTCGAGCACGTAGAACCGGATGCTCTCCGGCACGGCGGTCCGGTCGCGAAGCAGTTTGTTCGTGTATTTAACGATGTGGTCGTGCAAAAGAATCCTCAATGCCGGCGGACGGGAACCCGATTTTTTCAGAAAGATCCGCGTCCGGTGATGTGCCTCTTTCGATGTTTATAGCTTTTTCCCCGTTCCCTGTCAATCCGCAAATTATCCTGCATCTCGAAGAATATGATATACTTTTACCACAAGAGCATCCTCGATCGAAGCGATCCGATGCCGGTGACCCGTCACCGCGCGTTAGAGCCTGTCGTATGCAGACTACCCGTCAATCATACCGCTTCCTGGTCGTACTTCTTACTGGTCTGGTGATCCTCTCGTCCGGGACCGTGTATGGATTTACCGGCGATCCCGGACTCGATGCACCCGTCGGCCGGCCGTCCATGGACCGGGATGAACGATCCAGCGCTCCTGTCTTGACCGTTGCGTATACCCTTGCTGACCCGTTCAAAACAGCGGAACGGGAGCAGACTGCATCGACCGAACAGCCTGACGCCGGAAGGGCGACGGTCCCGTCTTTCGGCGCCTACGTCAAAGAGTTCGTCCCCGATGTCGTGGGCGGAGCGGAAAGAATATTTTCCAAGGATAATGTTCCGCTCGCGCTGATCGGAGCGGGGCTGACCGGGCTGGCTCTCACGGTGGACCAGAGGGTCAAGAAATACTTCCAGGACAGAAAACCCCTGGAGCACGTCGAGAATACCGGGGACAAGATCGGCAACGGCTATCCGGAAGTCGGCGTGGGTTTTGCGCTCCTGGGCGCGGGAGAACTGATAAACAATAAAAAACTGGCCGACACCGGCGTTGTTTCGCTGGAAGCTTATGTTATCGACGGGCTCGCCACGGAGGGCCTGAAGTTGACGGCGCGGAGGAAACGCCCGAACGGAGGAAACCTCAATTCCTTCCCTTCCGGCCATGCCTCGATAACCGCCACGATGGCCGCTTCCATTTCAGAGATGTACGACTGGGACCTCAGGATCGCGGTCCCGCTCTATCTGACCACGGCTTTTATCGGGGCGTCGAGGATCCAGGCCAACGAGCATTTCCTCTCCGATGTGATCGCCGGCATTACCGTGGGCACCCTCGCCGGGATGGGCGTCGCCAAGTATCACAAGGAAAAAGACGCCGGCAACGGCCTGCAGAACATATCAATATCACCGTTGTTCGACAAGGACCTCAGGGGCTGGGTGATCACGTTGCAATTTTTGTGAGAGCGCCGTCCTCCCGGCCCCGCATTGACTCTTGCCGCAAACATGATAGAATTGAAAAAGTTCGCTCACCTCTGAAAGGCGGTCTCATGAAAGAATACGATGTGGTCATCGTCGGCTCCGGCGCCGGGGCGAACCTGGTCGAGGACACCCTCGCCCATAACAAGACCGTGGCCCTCGTGGACAAAGGGCCGCTCGGAGGCACCTGCCTGAACGTCGGTTGAATTCCCACCAAGCTCATTGTCTATCCGGCGGATAGAATCGTTGAGATCAGGGAAGCGGGAAAGTTCGGCATTACGGCCGAGATCAAGGAGATAGACTTTGCCGCGATCATGGGCTCGATGCGCAAGCACGTCAAGAAAACCCATGACCGCATCAAGGAGGCCCTGGAGAAGGCCGAGGACTTCGATTTCTATTTCGGCGAAGCGCACTTTACCGGCGACTATACGCTCGAAGTAAATGGCCAGGAGATCAGGGGCAGGACCATATTCCTCGTCTCCGGAGCGCGTCCCTTCGTCCCTTCGGTCAGGGGCATCGAAACCGTCCCCTACCTGACGAACGAGAGCGCCCTGCAGCTCACGAAACGGCCCGAGAGCATGATCATCATAGGCGGAGGATACATTGCGGCCGAGTTCGCCCATTTCTTCGAAGCCATGGGCACCAGGGTCACGATCTTCCAGCGAAACAGGCGGCTCGTCCCCGAAGAGGAGCCCGAAGTATCGGAAGCGCTGAGAAAAGCGCTCGGCCGCCGGATGGAAGTCCATACCAATACCGAGGTCGTCGATGCCAGAAACAGCGACCACGGCGTCATTGTTATTACCCGGGACGGCGATGGAAAGCGTCTCGAGCATTCTGCGCAGTATCTCCTTCTGGCATGCGGGCGGAAATCGAACGCGGACCTTCTCAAAGTAGAAAAGAGCGGTATAAAAACAGACGAACGGGGCTATATCGTCGTGGACGAGTTCTTCGAGACCGCAAAAAAGGACATCTGGGCCTTCGGCGACGCCATCGGCAAGAAGATGTTCCGCCACTCGGCCAATCATGAGGCCGAGCTCGTGTGGCACAACGCGGTGCACGGCAAGAAGTCGCGGCTCAACTACCTCACGGTGCCGCACGCCGTATTTTCCTATCCCGAAATAGCGTCCGTCGGCCTGACGGAACAAGAGGCCGTCAAGCTCATGGGAAAACAGGAGGTCCTCGTGGGCAAGGCGATGTACACCGATGTGGCCCGCGGCGAGGCCATGAGGGAGATCGAGGGGTTTACCAAGGCCGTGGTGCACCGAAAAAGCGGAAAGATCCTGGGCTATCACATCATCGGTCCCCAGGCGTCGGTCCTTGTCCAGGAAGTGGTGAACGTCATGGCGGCTGACGGCAACCTCTGGGCCGTGGCCAAGGGCATGCACATCCACCCGGCGCTCTCGGAAGTCGTGCTCAAGGCCTTCGGGAAGCTTTCAGAACCGGAATAGCCGCTTCGCGGTCCCGTCCGGCGCACGGGAAGGCAGAGGTTTTTTCGTCTTTGCTTTTCCCGAAGCCCCTGCATCCCGTGAACAGGGACGCGTTTTACATGCCCGGTAGAGAGCCCGGTGAACCACAGATCATGCATGCGCGTGCGCAGCGTAAGCGCTCATGGGCTGCCGTACTGGCACGTAAAACAGAAGATATCCTGGCATGTCTGCGCGGAGCTGTGAGCGGCGGTGCAGAAAAAGAAAAGGATCATGAACATCCTGAACCGAAGTTTTGTAAGCCCCTCGTATCAAAGATGATCCTCTATTTATTCCATTGACAAACTGGGCCTTGCACTGTATTATGCTCCTCTTTGGAAAGTGCTTTTTTACCCACGAGAATACCCTGTCACCAAGAATCTCTTCGTGTACTTAGCCTGCGCCCGGCGTTTACGAGTGGAAACGCGGGTGCAGGGCGAGCTCGTCGTGGCAATCTACCTATAGTTAAGGGAAAATAATCATGCTCAAAAGAACAGACCTGCGTAATATCGCCATCATCGCCCACGTGGACCACGGGAAGACCACCCTCGTGGACACTCTGCTCCGCCAGAGCGGCACCTTCCGCGACAACGAGCGGATCCAGGAGCGCGTGATGGACAACATCGACCTCGAGCGGGAGCGCGGCATCACGATCATGGCAAAGAACACGTCTCTCCGCTACAATGGCGTGAAGATCAACATCGTGGACACCCCCGGCCACGCGGACTTCGGCGGCGAGGTGGAGCGCACCTTGAAGATGGTCGACGGCGTGCTCCTGCTCGTCGACGCCTCGGAAGGACCGCTCCCGCAGACGCGCTTCGTGCTGAAGAAGGCGCTCGAACTCGGGCTGCCGCCGATCCTCGTGATCAACAAGATAGACCGGCCCGACGCCCGGATCAGCGAGGTCGTGAACGAGGTCTATGACCTGTTCATCGACCTCGACGCGAACGACGCCCAGCTCGACTTCCCGATCGTCTATACGAACGCCCGGGACGGCGTCGCCAAGCTGAAGATGGAAGAGGAAGCAACGAGCCTCAAGCCGCTCTTCGACCTGATCGTGAACACGGTCCCGTCGGCCGAGGGGGACGAGGCCGCGCCGCTCCAGCTTTTGGTCATGAACATCATTTACAACGATTATGTCGGACGCCTGGCCATCGGCAAGATCTTTGCCGGCACCGCAAAGGTGGGCGAGCCCATCGGCGTGGTCACGCAGACGGGGGCCGTGGTCAAGACCAAGATCACGTCGCTCTTCGCGTTCGAGGGCCTCAAACGCGTGGACACGCCCAGCGCCACCGTCGGCGACATCGTGGCCCTTGCCGGCATCGAGGGCGTGAACATCGGCGATACCATTACCGACCCGGAAAACCCGAAACCCCTGCCGCGCATTGCCGTGGACGAGCCCACGATCTCGATGATCTTCGCCATCAATAACTCGCCCTTTGCCGGCAAGGAAGGCAAGTTCGTCACTTCCCGCCACTTGAAGGAACGCCTGGAGAAGGAACTTCTCTATAACGTGGCGATCAAGGTCGAGCCGGGCGACGCGACGGACAGCTTCAGGGTCCTCGGACGCGGCGAACTTCAGCTCGCCATCCTGATCGAGATGATGCGGCGCGAAGGTTATGAGCTTTCCGTGTCCCAGCCCGAGACCATTACCAAGATCCGTGACGGCAAGACCTTCGAGCCCATGGAAAACCTGGTCATCGACTGCCCCGACGAGTTCATCGGCGTCGTGACCCAGAAGCTCGGCGCCCGCAAGGGCCGCATGACCAAGATGGCGAACAACGGCCACGGCCGGGTCCGCCTGGAGTTCCGCATCCCGGCGCGCGGCCTCATCGGGTTCCGCTCGGAGTTCCTGACCGATACCCGGGGCACCGGCCTCCTCAACCATCTCTTCGACGGGTACGAACCGTGGCAGGGCCCGATCGCCAAGCGCGCCACCGGCGCCCTCGTGGCCGACCGCGCGGGCAAGACCACGACCTATGCCCTCTACCACATCCAGCCCCGCGGCGAGCTCTTCATCCCCGAGAGCACGGCGGTCTATGAAGGCATGATCGTGGGTGAGAACTCGCGCGAGACCGACATGGACGTGAACGTGATCAAGGAAAAGAAGCTGACGAACATGCGCGCTTCGGGCGCCGACGAAGCGCTCCGGCTCGTGCCCCACCGGCAGCTGTCGCTCGAGCAATCGCTTGAGTTCATCAAGGAAGACGAGCTCGTGGAAGTGACGCCCGCCTCCATCCGGCTCCGCAAAAAGGTGCTCGACCAGAACAAGCGGCCGAAGAACCGGGACAAGATGGACTAAGCCAACAGTAATGAACTTAGAAAAGGGGTCGTCTCATCGATGACCTCTTTTCTTTTTTCTACTCGATCCTATAGTTTTCTTACATGCTCCGGTTCGATGGAAAATAATTATTCTAGGCTTGACAGAACAAGTTTAAATGCCTAAAATTGATTTACCCCATCCGGTGTTAAGAACAGGAGACTAAACCACGATGGACATCACCGAAGGCAAATTGAAAGAAATACTTACCGAACAAAGAAACGATTTTCAGCACATAGTCGGCATCTTCAAAGAGGATCTCGACTCAAAAATCCAAATCATCGGCGAGCAGTTCGGCTCCATGATGGAAGATATCCAGATAATAAAGACTGATGTTCAATTCCTCAAGGGTGCTCTGAAGAAAAAAGTCGATTACGATGAATTTGACGCTCTGGCCAAACGCGTATCGCTGCTTGAGTCCAGAATCAAAAAATAACGGCATTAAGACTTGATCAATCTGCCCCCGATAGTATCCATCCCCTATCGCTGCCTGCCGCTGAACCGCCTAACAAAGTCGCCTTAAGGAAATTACGATTAGAAACAACGGCGCCTATTACGCTTTGCTTACGGAACTGATATTTCAAGACCTGGCTCTATTGGGTTATGCGTTCAAAGTTCAGGGTGGGTTAAGACTGACGGGGGGACGGACAGGATTTGCTCACTTGTTGAGGTACTTGTTGAGAAGGCCTTCGGCGCCCTTGCGGAGCAGCCGCTCGCCCTGGGTCCTGGCAACGGCCTTTGCAGTCTCTTCAGCCAGAGCGGCGGCCGTTATGCGCGCGATCTCCGCGGGAGTGGCGCCGCCGCGCTTGCCGATATCGGTCAGCTCCAGGCGGGGCAGCTCGACGGTATACGGCTTGTCCGCCAGTTTTGCAACGCGCACGTGGACCATCCCCTTCTCGAAAACCAGCTTTCCGATCCGCAGCCTGATCTCTTTCCCCTTGGGGCTTTTTTGCGGCTGCTCTTCCGCGGAAGGACCGGAAGGTGCGAGGTTCTTCTTCAGGACGTCCACATTCGTTGTTCCGTCTTCCTTCATTTCATAGAACACCTCAGGACCGGAGATCAGGATAGTGTCGATCACAATCGGAGTGCTCGTGACGGAGTTCACCTCGATCCGGGCTGATATGTCGTCAAGCGTGATGATGGAGGGAGAAGAGAAACCGGGAGGATTGGCCACCTTCAATCCAAGGATGGCGCCCTCTCCGTTCTTGAGCTTTATCTTCACGGAAGACACGCGGACGGCCGTTTTCATCGCCTGGGAACCGTACTTCTCGATGGCAGTCTTCACGATAGAGTCGAGGTTCGTGAGAACGTACCCCACGGTGCCGGCGATGATCAGAACAAGCGCGAGGGTGATGCAAATAATAATTTTCTTTTTCATATGATACAAAGATACCGGATTTCGGGAAAAGGGGCAAGCGGAAAGCAACGTAGGAAACAACTTCTCCAGGAGACCTTCAACTCCACTGAGATAAATAATACCTTTTATATCTGTAATACTAAGGAGTGCAGAGGCACAAGGCGAGATGCGGTAAGTGCGCTATAATTTAAGTGTGAGCAGGTTTTCGAAATAAAGGATGGTGATGAAAATGAAAAGAGCTGCGAATGTAGTTGCGTTGAAAAAACGGACAATAAATGTGGTCGAGGAGCACCTGAAGACCTTCGATGAGCTGGACTTCGACGTGTTCAGCAACCAGGACTGGAACAGGCTGTCGGAAAGCCACGCTGACGGCATCGTGGTGACCTGGCCCGACGGACGGGAGACAAAAGGCATCGCGAAACACATCGAAGACCTCAAGGCCATGTTCGTCTATGCGCCCGACACCAAGATAAAGGTCCATCCCGTCAGGTTCGGAACGGACGAATGGACCTGCGTAACGGGGGTGATGACCGGAACATTCTCAAACCCCATGCCGACGGGGGACGGCAAAACGATCCCGCCCACGGGCAAAGCATTCAAGCTTACCATGACGACGATCGGCCACTGGAAGGGCGACGTCATGGACCACGAGTGGCTGTTCTGGGACAGCGGCGCGTTCATGCGGCAGATCGGATTGGCCAACTGAACGTCGGGCAGACAAACCACTGCCACCGACTATAAAATGACCAAAAGCCGCTGAAAATAACCTTCAGCGGCTTTTTTATTTTTTGTCTTCACTAACACCTCAGGACATTATTTCCCAATGTCGTCCTGCTGAGAGGCGGAATTAATATTATTTTTCCACGCTCTGTTCCTTTTTTCAATTTTGATGCTCTCGTAAGAGACGCGCTGTATCGTTCAGGAATCAAAACGTTCTTTTTAAAAATATCATGGCGTCATCTTCATCCTGAAACACAGCTACCCGTTTCATGAGGCCGGTCAGCTCGAAAATTTCATGGTGGAGTTTGTTTATATTCGTGAAACAAACACGGCAGCCGCTTTCGGATGTCTTCTGTAAGATACTCTGGAAGACCGAGATCCCCTGGGTATTTATCAGTTCGACGTTGGAAAAATTTATGATGAATTTTTTAAAACCTCTGTCGAGAAACTCTTCACTGGCTTTTTCTATCTGATGCGCGCCGGTGTCTGTGAGGTAGCCTCTCGGCATCATGACGACTACGTCCAGCTCTGATTTTGATGATAAAGAGAACTTAATCACCGTCTGTTATTCTCCCTGCCCATCCCCTCTGGGTAGCTGATGAGGTTTCAACATGTGCAACACCGTGAGTCTCTTCAAATGGGCATTGTATGAGTAGAAGCAGTTGACTTCGGATTGAAACCTTAAGTGTTGCAAAGAATGGCCATTGTACCGCAACGCGAGGAATCTTTTTACATCTTGAAAACATGACTGTTCTATTTCAAAAAAAATGCCGGAGCTCATTTCGATCTCCGGCTCCCGGTCATCACGCATGTATACTGTAGAACACGTCCCTGCCCCGGTACACGGCAGCGTCTCCCAGTTCCTCTTCGATGCGGATGAGCTGGTTGTACTTGGCGATGCGGTCCGTACGGGACAGCGAGCCGGTCTTGATCTGGCCGGCGTTGGTCGCGACGGCGAGATCGGCGATAGTCGCGTCCTCGCTCTCGCCGGAGCGGTGCGAGACCACGGCGGTATAACGCGCGCGCTTCGCCATCTCGATGGCGTCGAGCGTTTCCGTGAGCGTGCCGATCTGATTTAACTTGATGAGGATCGAGTTCCCGATGCCTTCGGCAATGCCTTTCCTGAAGATCGAGGTATTGGTCACGAAGATGTCGTCTCCCACGAGTTGGACCTTTTTGCCCAGGCGATCGGTCAGGAGTTTCCATCCCTTCCAGTCCTTTTCAGACAGGCCGTCCTCGATGGTGATGATGGGATAGCGCTTGACCCACTCCTCGTAGAAGGAGACCATCTCGTCGGAGGACTTCTTTTTGCCCTCGCCTTTGAGGTCGTAGACCCCGTTCTCGTAGAACTCGCTCGCGGCCGCGTCCAGGCCCAGGAACACGTCCTGCCCGGGCTTGTAGCCGGCCTTTTCAATGGCCTCGAGGATCACCTGTACTGCTTCTTCATTCGATTTCAGGTTCGGGGCAAACCCGCCTTCGTCGCCTACGGCGGTGTTGTAGCCTCTCTTCTTGAGCACTGATTTAAGGTTATGAAAGACCTCGGTCCCGATCCGGATGGCCTCCGTGCAGGATGAAGCGCCCGCCGGGATGATCATGAACTCCTGGATGTCGACGTTATTGTCCGCGTGGGCGCCGCCGTTCAGCACATTCATCATCGGGACCGGGAGCTCCTTCGCGTTCGGCCCGCCGAGGTAGTGGTAAAGCGGCAGCCCCGCGTCCTCGGCCGCGGCCTTGGCCACCGCGAGGGACACCGCGAGCATCGCGTTCGCGCCAAGCTTGCCCTTGTTCTCGGTGCCGTCCATCTCGATCATGGTGCGGTCGATCACGGCCTGCTCGGTCGAGTCCATGCCCGTGATGGCGGGTCCGATCACCTCGATCACATTGTCTACCGCCTTCTGCACGCCCTTGCCCAGGTAGCGCGGGCCGCCGTCCCGCAGCTCGAGGGCCTCGCGCTCTCCCGTGGACGCGCCGGAGGGCACGATGGCGCGGCCCATGGCCCCGCTTTCCAGGATGACATCTGCCTCCACCGTGGGATTGCCCCGCGAATCAAGCACCTCGCGCGCATAGACATCGATTATCTCGCTCATGAAACCTCCCCTGATTTATAATTCGAAGATTAGGAAGATGGGAGGCTAAGAAGTTATGAAGTATCTTCCCAACTTCGCATCTTCCCAACTTCGTTTTTTCTCACTGTCCCAGAATGAACTTCCTGCCCGCCTCGATGAGCTCCTTGATCTTCTCCTCGGACCCGGCTTCGACGTAAACGCGGACCACCGGCTCGGTACCCGAGGCGCGCATGAGCACCCAGCTGTCGTCCTCGAGCATATACTTGGTGCCGTCGGCCGTGGTCTTCTTGCCCTTGACCCGCAGGCCCCCGAGCTCGCTTACGGGCTGGCTGAGCCGCTCTCCTACCGCTTTGCGGTTCGCTTCCGTGAGGCGGATGTTGATCCGGTCGTTCAGGATGGTCCCTACTTCTTTATAGAGCCGCTTGAGCAGGTCCTTAATGGATTTTCTCTCGCTCGATACCATCTCAGCGACCAGGAGGCAGGCAAGGATGCCGTCTTTTTCCGGCACATGGTCTTTGATGGTCATGCCCGCGCTTTCCTCGCCGCCGAAAATGATCTTACCCTGCACGAGCAGGTCGCCGATGAACTTGAAGCCAACGCCTGTTTCGTAGACTTCGATGCCGTGTTTCTTCGCCACGGCGTCTACGAGGTGCGACGTGGCAATGGAGCGCGCGGCGCCGCCCTTCCAGCCCCGGGTGCGGCAGAGGTAATCCAGCACCAGGGCAAGGACCTGGTTGGAATTGATATACGTCCCGTCGTGGTCCATGACCCCGAAGCGGTCGGCATCGCCGTCGACCGCCAGGCCGAGGTCGAAGCGGCCCTTCTTCATGAGCGCGGACAGCTCGGCAAGATTTTCCTCCGACGGCTCGGGAGCGCGGCCGCCGAACAGGACATCGCGATGGCCGTGCACCGCGGTGATTGCGCAGCCCGCGTCCCTGAGCGCGCTGTCAAGATAGTCCCTCCCCGTCCCGTACAGGAGGTCGATCGCCAGTTTCAGTTTTGCTTTTTTGATGGGCTCGAAATCGATCTTCTTTCTCAGGTCGTCGAGGTATGCCTTGCGAAGATCAACGTCTTCCACAAGGCCTTTCTGTTTCGCGTCAGCAATGGGCATGACGGGGATGGTATTTTTTTCGATAAGCGCATTGGCCCGCGCTTCTATATCTTTGGTGGTTTCCGGCAGGGCGGGGCCGCCCCAGGCCGGTGAGAACTTGAGACCGTTGTATTCAGGCGGGTTGTGGCTGGCGGTGAAGTTGATCCCACCCGCGGCCTTTCTGCGGATGATGTCGAAAGCGACCGCCGGCGTGGGAACGTCCCGGTTCGAAAGAAAAGAGCGTACGCCGTTCGCGGCAAGGACCTTGACCGCCTCGGCTGCGAAGCGTTCGGACAGGAACCGGGTGTCGTATCCCACGACAACGCCCTTGTCCTTCAGCCCCTCTGCCCCAAGGTGGTCCGCAATGGCCTGGGTGGCCGCGCGCACCCGGGCAAAGGTAAAATCGTCGGCGATCACGCCTCGCCAGCCCGAGGTGCCGAACTTTATTTTTTCATTCGCCATGTTCGTTCAAAAATATCATAAACGGTCCGCCTTTGCAACTTTAAAACAAAAATGAACGGAAAGAGTATCTTCGTGTCTTAAAAAACTTTGCAGATAGGAAAAAGGTGGAAACTTTTGTCTTTTGCTTTTCCAGAGGCCCCTGCATCTCGTGAACAGGTACGCGCGTTACATGACCGGAATAGGGCCGGTGAATCACAGATCATGCCTGCGCGTGCGCAGCGTAAGCGCTCATGGATTGCCGTATTAACTGGTAAAAGAGAAGACATACTGTCATGTTTGCGCGGAGCTGTGAGCGGCGGTGCAGAAAAAGAAAAAGGATCTTGGGCTTCCCGAAAGGGTTTCTTATGTTCATGATCCTTAATTCTTTGGCCGTTCACCCCACACATATTGGAGATAATCTATTATTTCAAATCCTGATGATCTCGGCCTTCAGTTCATCCCCGACGTGCAGCAGAGCGACTGAATTGTACGGCGCGTGCCGTTTATCGGTCGGGCTTCCCGGGTTCAAAAAGTAGACGCTTCCCACCTTTCCCCAGAACGGCGTGTGTGAATGCCCGTAGACGATCAGATCGACGCGCTCGAACTCCTTCAGGATCATTTCCTTCTGAATGTCGATCTTGAATTTTCCGTGGATTAGTCCGACGGAGTAGCGGTTGATGGGGATGACCTTTTTCGAGGGAAGCTTCAAATGGACCTCGGAGCCGTCCATGTTGCCGGCAACGGCTTCCACGGGAGCAATGGCGCTGAGTTCATCGAGCACCGAGAGCTCGACGATGTCGCCGGCGTGAAGAATAAGATCGACGCCTTTGAATATTTCGAACACTGCCGGAGGAAGCGACGACGCTATGGCCGGGATGTGGGTATCGGAAATGACGCCGACTTTCAATGAAAGCTCCTTGCTTTACAGTTACCGCAGAGGCCGCAGAGCGATAATCGGGTTGAGGGACTTGACGGCAGCGGAACCAATGAAGGCTTAACTCAGTTTCGTCTTCAACTCATCGACGATATTGGCGAGAGATACATCAACCTGCTCCTTGGTCTGCATATTGCGGAGAACGGCTTTTTCATCCTTCAGTTCCTGTTCGCCGATAATAAGCGTATGGCCCGCGCCCGACTTGTCTGCCTTCTTCATCTGGCTCTTGAGGCTCGCTCCCGTGTAATCTGTCTCCACTCGTATTCCTGACGTTCTGAGGCCATGGATCAGGGGAAGTACAAAGTTCACCGCCGTTTCGCCGAGCGCTGAAATGAATAGATGCGGCCGGCCAGGCTGAAGGGACGACGTGTCCATGAGTGACACAGCCCGCTCAACGCCGAGCGCGAAACCGATCCCCGGGGTCGCCGGCCCCCCGATCTCCTTGACCAGCCCGTCGTACCTGCCGCCCGCGGCAACCGTGTTCTGAGCGCCCATGTGCCCCATCACCAGTTCGAACGTGGTTCGCGTATAATAATCGAGGCCCCGCACCAGCCGGGGATTCACTTCAAAAGGCACGCCGAGCCTGGTCAATCCCGCTTCAACCGTCTGAAAATGGAGCTTGCAGGGATCGCAGAGATAATCGAGCATGACCGGCGAGTCGCCAAACTTGTCCGCGTCGACCTTGCAGTCCAGTACGCGGAGCGGGTTGGCCTCGTACCTGCGCTGGCAGTCCGCGCAAAGCGTCGGAAGCTTTGCGTGCAGATAGTTCTTAAGCGCGTCGCGATACGCTCCCCGGCACGCGGCGTCGCCCAAGGAGTTGATCTGAAGGCTGAGGCCTTTGATGCCGAGTCTCGTAAAGAGACCATGCAGCATGACCAGGATATCTATGTCCACATGGGGGTGGTCCAGGCCGAGGGCTTCCACGCCGACCTGGTAGAACTGGCGGTACCGCCCTTTCTGGGGCCGCTCGTGCCGGAACATGGGGCCCAGGTAATACAGTTTAGTAAGCTGGCTGTCGACGTACATCTTGTGCTCGACAAACGCGCGCACCACACCCGCGGTCCCTTCGGGCCTGAGGGTGATCTTTTTACCGTCGCGGTCCTCGAAGGTATACATCTCCTTTTCCACGATGTCCGTTGACGCGCCGATGCTGCGGGCAAAGAGCTCGGTGTATTCGAATATGGGGACGCGGACCTCGGCAAAACCGTAGTCTTCGAAAAGCCTCCGCGCCGTGTCCTCAAGATAGTGCCATGCGGCCATATCTCCGGGGAGAATGTCCTTCACGCCTTTGATTGCCTGAATGCTCATTTATGCTCCCGTATGTTAATAGAAGTTAGGAAGATAAGAAGACGGGAAGATACTCCCTCCAATCTTCTCAACTTCTCAGTTTCTCAAATTCCCGCCCTGCTAAGGTTTCCTGATCAGCTTCCACGGATGGGGCCTTCACATCGTCTGTGGTCTCCTTCAGGTTCTTCGCCATGTCTTTGAAGCTTTCCATCGCGGCGTCGATGCGAGCGGCAGCGACTGGGCCCCGATCTCGACAACGGTGTCAAACATGATGATGGCGAGCACGAATCCGCATTCCCGATGGCGATGGCCGCCATGCTGCACAACGCGATAAAAAGCTCGAGATCATCGGCATCGAAGGGTTTGTTATCGGGCCGGTTGATCACCTGGGCCACGCCGGTGATGCGTTCGCCGACCTTGAGCGGAACGGCGATCATGGATTTGGTGCGATAGCCCGTGGCCTCGTCGTGGCCGCGGTAGAATTTGGGAGGGCATACACGTCCTCGATCGGAAGCGGCTTCCCTTCCTGCGCCACGGTCCCGGCAATGCCCTGCCCCATCTGGACCCGGAATTCCTGCTTGAGCTTCGCGCCCACCGTGCCGAGCGCGACTTCGTACACCAGCTCGTTCGTCCTTTCGTCGATAAGCATGAGGCTTGACGCGTCGGCGTTCATCACCTCTTTGGAAATGGTCATGACGTTCTCAAGGATCTGGTCGAGATTGAGCGAGGAGCTGATGAGGGCGTTGACGTCGATGAGCGTGGACAGGCGCTTGATCTTCTGTTCAAGGCGCGGGATTTCGGAAGCCTTTCTCATATCGGAAACAATAACATAACAGGCGGATACCGGTCAATCGAAAAAGCGGAAGGCAGTAAAACGGAGGTAATTTGAGAACAGGTGCGCATCTGCCCCCCGTTTGCTGTCTACTGCTTATCGTTTACTGGTTACTGTTTACTGCCTTCTGCCTGCTGGTTACCTTCGCCGGCCTTTTTCAGGTTTCTTATCCTCTCAACGACCGGAGGGTGGGAATAATAGAATTTCGCATACAGCGGATGCGGATGAAGATTGGAGAGGTTCTCCCGTGAAAGCTTGACAAGCGCCGAGGCCATGGCCTCGGGACGGCCGGTAAGCTCAGCCGCAAAGCGATCGGCCTCGCGTTCGTCTTTTCTTGAGAGATAACTAAAGAGCGGTGTGATCGGAAATAGCGCAAGGGAACCGAGGAACCCCACAATGACGATCCGCGCATAGAATGAAGCGTCCTCCAGGCCGATCATATGCGGCAGCCCGGCCCATCCGAGCAGGCAGTAGGCAACGAGCAGCCCGAGAAAGGCGGACGCCTCGGTAAGGACCATGCGCTTGAGCACGTGCCGCTTCTTCCAATGACCCACTTCGTGGGCAAGGACCGCGAGAAGCTCGTTCTCCGTCATCTGTTCGATCAGCGTGTCGAAAAGCACAATGCGCTTTACCCGGCCTATTCCGGTAAAATAGGCATTGGAGTGGCGGCTCCGCCGGGAAGCGTCGACCTGGAACACGCGGCTCACCTTGAGTCCGGCGCGTTCCATGAGCTGCCGGATATCCCTTTCCAATCCCTCGGATTTGACCGGTTCGAACTTAAAAAAGAGCGGCTCGATCACATACGGAGATATATACATCATGAAAATGCCGAAGACCAGCAGGAAGGCCCATACCCAGAGCCACCACCAGGCAGGGGTTGCCTGTACGATGGACAATGCCGCTGCCGTGACCAGCGTTCCCAGGACGGCGGAAATTGCGACTGCTTTTACCAGATCGGTGGACCAGAGCTTCACGGTCATGGCATTGAACCCGTACCGGTTCTCGATCCTGAAATTCCGGTAGAGGCCGAAGGGAATGTCGATAAGCGTTTCCGCCGCAAGAAGGATGAGGACAAAAAGCGCTCCGGCCGTGATAAAAGAGCCGGAAAGGGAAGCGATCCAGCGGTCATAGGCGCCGAGCAGGCCTCCGAAGAGGAAAAAAAGAAGGAGCACATTGCCGATGATTGATTCTACGATACCGGTGCGGCTGTTTTCGAAGGTGTAAGCGGTTATTTTTTGCAGGAGCGCAGGGTCGACGGTCCCCTCGAATTCAGACGGTACTGTCTTGCCGTGCGTTTTTAAATAGGTGAGATTGAGATATTTAAGCCAATAACCGGCCCCGGCAACAAGCAGGTAAAGAACAATGAGCGCTGCGGTCATAAAGATACCCTACCGTCATTCCATGTCCGCGTCAAGAACCAACCGCGGCGTCTTTCATCAGAGGAAGAAAAAACAAGGCGCCCCGACTCGTCGGGACGCCTTAATGGCTGTACTGTTGTACTCTGTTGGCACGCGCACTGATGTTTTTACCACGGCTCGTTCGGCCTTTCGGCATCTCGTTGGGAGACTCAAGCGCGGCATCCACTCTGCTCATAGGGGGGGTAAAGTCAGCCGCCGTTGCGCCAGCCTCAAGCCCGATCAAAGCCTTCCAACAGCACAGTCGTTGTTTTAAACATAGCAGTTAATCATCCGGTGTCAATGGCCCCAAAGTCGTATTTTATGGAACTGCAAATTTATGCATGAGACAGCAAAGCTATTGCCTTGGTCCTGCTCTTGACCCTGAGCTTCCGATAGACCCGGTACAAATGAGTTTTCACCGTCCTCTCGCTTATTTTGCTCCGGTCGGCGATTTCTCTGTTGGTAGCGCCTTGCAGAACCAGGGTAAGCATTTCCATTTCCCTGTTGGTCAGCGGCGGCAAGCCCGGCACGTGGGCCTGCAGCGTCTCCGGCAGAAGCATGGGGTTGGCAATGGCCTTCTCCAGAATCCTGCGCTCTGCCCATATTTCACCGCCGTACACCGACCGGAGGGCCTTGGCAATGTTTGTAGCCTGGTCCGTGGTCTTGATGAAACCCCTGATGCCGGCCTTGATATCGGCAATGGCGTTTTCTTCGGACGGAGCGTCCTTCAGCACGCAGACGACGCGGGTAGAAGGAGACTTGCTCTGCACCGAGTGTATGAAACGCGAGAGCGTGCGCTGTTTCAGGATCTCGGGGTTCAGGAGAATGATATCGGGCTCGATAGACAGCTGCTTGATCGCGGTTTCCCGCGCCGAGACAACCGACAATATCTCAAAATCCCCGTGATCGAGCGCCGCTCTCAAGGTCTCCACCTGTCCGGTATCATTATCAGCGATCATTATGCGGATAGCACTCACAATAGCTCACCCCCAATACATGGCATTCTCATTGATAGTTCGTACATATTAATATTTTAGAATGACAAACAGGGCTTGTCAAGCCGGGGGGGTAAATAATTAAGCGAAACCCGCTCCAACGGGGCGCATCGGGAAATAGCAGCTCTTCGGCAAAAAGCGGGGAAATGGGGGAAGGAGCCGATTTATAAAAGGTTTACCCCGTACTCGCGGAGCATTCCCCCGAGAAGGAACAGGGGAAGGCCGACAATGTTGAAGTAGCACCCTTCGATCTTCTCTACAAGAAGCGCTCCCTTTTCCTGGATGCCGTAAGCGCCCGCTTTATCGAGCGGCTCTCCGGTCAAAACATAGGAGCGTATCTCGGCGGGCGTGAGGCCCCGGAACCAGACCGTGGTACCGGCCGCTCCAGTGCTCGCTCTGCCCGTTTTCGCGTCCACGATTGCCAATCCCGAGATCACCCGGTGCATCCTGCCCGAAAGCATGCCGAGCATGCGTTCGGCGTCCCGGGCGTCCGCCGGCTTGCCAAGGATAGCGTCGCCGAGGACCACGATCGTGTCGGCGGCGATGACGATCCCCTTCCCGGCCCGGCCCGCGGCGACACGTGCTTTATCGAGCGCCACGCGGACAGCATACGCTTCAGCGCCCTCGCCGGGCAGCACCCGCTCGTCCACATCGGCCGGGTCTGTCGTAAAGATCAAGCCGATTTGCTTCAGCAGCTCCCGTCGCCGGGGGGAGTTGGACGCCAGGATGATCGGTTCATTCATAAAAGGGGCCATACGCTCGTGTTCGGTGCTCATAGCTCTCCGCTATGAGCCATCAGCAATAAATATCCTTCCGTCCCGCATTTCGATCACCCTGTCCGCCAGCCGCGCGGCCTGTTCCCGGTCATGGGTAGTCATGATGACCATGGTCTTTCCGCCCTGTTTCATGGCACGAATGATGCCTTCGACGATCTGCGTATTTTCTTCATCGATCGAGGCCGTGGGCTCATCCAGGAACAGGACTTCCGGCTCGATAGCCATCGCCCGCGCCAGGCCCAGACGCTGGGTCTCCCCGCTCGAAAGAGTGAGGGCATTCTGCTGCTTTTTATGCGCGAGCCTGACGGTTTCAAGCGCCGCTTCGACTCTCCGTGCGATGACGGCCTTTTCGAATCCCCGCACCCTGAGCCCGTAGGCCGCGTTGTTCATTACCGTCGTGTTGAAAACGCCGACCCTGGCCAGCACCAGGGACATCCTGCGCCTGAGCGCCAGGTCATGCGGAAGGAGGTCTTTGCCTGCCTGATACGTGAGCGTGCCGTCGTCGACAGGTTCGAGAAGAGCGCATATCCTGAGGAGCGTCGATTTCCCGCTGCCGTTCAGACCCATAAGCGCGTAGATCACGCTGTGATCGAAGGCAAAGGAGCAATCGCGAAGCGCTGCTTTGCCGTTATAGCGTTTCGATATGTTGGTCAGCGTGAGCGTCAGAGCCATGTTTCGGTATGCACCGTCCCCTTCTTCTGGACGAAGTGGAGCGCAATGTTGATGATCAACGACAGCAGCAGCAGAACAACGCCCAGCGCAAGCGCAAGTTCGAAATTTCCCTTGTCCGTCTCGAGCGCAATGGCCGTGGTCATGACCCGTGTAAGCCCGGCTATATTGCCGCCCACGATCAGGATCGCGCCGACCTCGGCCATTACCCGGCCGAAGGCGGCCATGATCCCCGACAGAATGCCGTACCGCGCCTCGGCAATAACCGCCAGAACGACTTGAAACGGCGATGCACCGAGCGAGAGCGACGCCTGGCGGATGATTGGATCGACATTGACAACAGCGGAGTGTGTCAGAGACAGCACGATCGGGAGGGCAAGGATTATCTGGGCACAAACCATGGCCCCGGGCGTGTAGAGCAACCCCATAAACCCGAGCGGGCCGCTGCGCGAAAGGAGGAGGTAGAGAAAAAGCCCGACCACCACCGGAGGCAGTCCCATAAAGGTATTCATGAGACTGATGATCGGCCCTTTGGCAGAAAAACGCTTCAGGCCGAGCAGCGCCCCCAGCGGCAAACCAGCTGCCGTTGCGATCAGCAGAGCAAGGACTGAAACTTTGAGGGATAAATAAACAATGCCAATCAACTCGGCATCAAAATGGAAAATGAGCGAAAAGGCCCGTTTAAAACCTTCGATCAGCAAATCCATAGTAATCTCTTACACTAAAAAACCTATTGAGGCGGATTTTGAGAACATCGAAACTTTGCATGAATCACCTGTGCGGCAATATCCATGGCATTGGATACCGCTTTTTTTGTCGGTGAGAGTTTGTATTATACCATATCACCTCTTTTCGAGGAAGATATAATATCTTCATCCGCGACCACAGCGCCACGTGCCCGGCGACTCAATCCTCTCCCGGCATCATACCATGCTTATTGAGCAATGCATGTCGATGACGATCCGTCCCATTTCCCCATGAGTATCCTTGTTGAAAAAAGTTTAATACAGTCGGAGAAAGGATCTGCGGATGAATAAAACCGGATCGAGCCATTGAGCGACACCAGGCCGTTTTTCCCGAAGCTAAAGGTTGTGCGGCCTAAAGCCAGACGAGGCTGAAGCGGGAAGCGCGTGGGCTTCTGCATCACAAGCGTGTCTCGCGTCGGTTGCAGGTCTTCATCCCCGTCAGGAGAAGGATGCGTGTCCTCATAGATTGCATACTGGTTTGCTGTCTGCAGAGCCACAAAAAACACCCGGTTTTTCTGCAGGGCGCTTACCCTTGCATTCATCAAATCTGCATACAGCTCTTTTGTCTGCCCTTCCACCCGGTACCGTTCCAACCAGTCGCGTCCGGACATGGCGGCAATGCCGAGCAGGGTGCCAAGAATGGCCATGACGACGATAATTTCGAGCATGGTAAATCCGCTATTTTTCATGATTGATCACCTCTCCTCGATGCAAGGTTCGTCATTCAAAAAAAACGGGGCTCCCTCCGGGCAACTATGGATTGCCGGACGCTATGTAAAAAGCTTCAAATTCAGGGTTTGATTTTACTCGCAACGGCAGGCGAGTGTACATACCCGTTAGCGGGTATTTTCGGGGTATTCGGAGAGCGGATAATGAACCGGTCGTCAGAGAGAAACAACCGAAGAAAATCACGGGTTCGCGGGATTTATGAGTGATAAAAAGAAGCGAAGAAGAAGAAAGCAAAATGGCTTGTAACGCCCATGTTAACGCTTCATTTTATTGAATGGTTATATTTAAAACATACCTCGCAATGCCGCCGTGTCCGTCTGTCACAATGACGGATACGTTTTTCTTGCCTTTAAATTCAGCAGGCACATTCCAGGTTAGTAACCCGCTTGATTTATCGATCATCATGCCTTCCGCCGGCGACTCGATTGCGTAGGCGAGAGGATCACCGTCCGGGTCTGATGCCTTCACCTGATACGTGTACAGTTTCCCATCGAATTGAAATTCCCTGTGTTCTTGAATTATTGGAGGCATATTTTGGATTTCCCTGTCCAGCACGACGGGACGACCGTAGCTCTCCCCGTCAAAAGGCGTGACCTTCACGGAAACCCGATCCCCTCTTTTTACCGGCCCCCCTATTCTCTCTTCGTTCCCCGCGGGTTCGCCGTTGATCGTCCATTCGTACAGAAACATTACTGTGTCTCCATCGGCATCGCTTCCCGTGACCGCTACGCCCAGAGCGTCGCCGGGCTTAACAATTTCAGCGAGAAGTTTAATACTGGTGATCTCGGGGGCCGCATTCACGATTTCGATCATGTTGGACAGTATCTCCCGGCCCTGAATGATCGCCTTCGCCTGGAGCGTGTCACCCTTTCTCGCCCGCGATAACGTAAATTGGTTCGGCGAAGCGCTTTCCTCCGGCGCTCCGTTCAGGAGCCACTCGATCTTTGCGTCACTTGCGGCAAAGCCCGTAAAGATGAGATTTACCGTTGAATCCCGAGAGGCCGCTTTCGGTGAGATTTCCAGTACATAGGGTTCCTTTGTACGAGGAGAAACCGGTTGTGTGGTCCCGGCAACGCCGGGCCCCGCAGATGGATTTCGGGTGCGCTCTGCCTGCTTTTCAGAAGAGCAGGAAAGAACAAACACTATAAGCACTGCACAAGTCAGTCCACGCATAGGATTTTCGGGAAAAGAGGAAAGAATGCTAGTGATGTTATTGTGTCGGCAGAAACATAGTGATCCGCGCCTGCCTCAATACTGATAAAGAATGGATAATTTCGCCCGCTCAGCAGAATTCGTGGCGTTTTCCGTGTCCACCTCTATTGCGTACAGATAGGGCTGGCTCACTACCGGGATGGCGCCGGCCCCGCTTGATCCGGTCATCACACTGCCCGTATAAAGCGAGGTACTCCCGAGTGAGGCTGAATTCCCCTGTATGGCACCAACTATTTTAGCGTAATAGTTGTATTGGGGTGATGTCCCGATTGCCAGCATCATATCATAGGGAGCGGGAGTACCATCGTTCAGATTGATGTTCAGAGTACTATTACAACCTGCGGACCATGTCGCCGAAGACGTCATGAGTTTGGCTTGAAATCCCGTATACGTCGCTCCGGTGTAAATATCGGTGCCGCTGCATGCCGGCGCGCCAAGAATAAATGGATTCACGCCCGTCAGCGTTAAGGGTATCCCTCTTGACCCGACAACTTGATAAAAAAGGTCGCTGCCGCCCCTGGACGCTTCAAGGGACGTCTTATATCTTTTCTGCAAACCGGAGATTTGCGTTCCGGAAGTGATCATATAGATCAACGCCGTCATGACCACAAGCACCACCGCGGACATCACCAGGACCACGACGAGGACGACCCCTTTTTCGGATTTAATACCCGTTGGCAAGGCAATCTTCTCCCCTCCATCACCCGCAGACGGTTCGATGAAAACACTGAAGCGCGTTTCCCGTTTTTTTGTCGTATCCACGTTTTTCATATATATGACCACCATGCCTCTTCCCGATTCACAGGAGGTTATCCAGTTTTACAACCAGGGTGTAAATTTTCCACCGGTAGTTTTGCCAATTAGTGATCCCGGAGAAGTTGAAAGGTTGAGGTTGCCTTCCAAGGGAACCCGTAATGCCAACGGTCGAGTCGCAGCCAACACAGGCGTTTGCCCCCGGATAGGTGAAATTTGGATCTTTCTGGCCTTCCTGCGCCAGAACATATACTCTCACCTCTTTGACATTGTCGCGAATGGTCTGGGCGCTCCAGGTCGAGATATCGTTTGTAAGTGAAAGTGACGCAGATCCGCTGCCGTTCGGATCATAACGGTAGATCACCTGCATATCGGCAACGCAGTCGAGCAGCGGCATTTCCGTCAAATTCCCATCGCTCTGGTTCACGACCGCTTTATACAGAATGCCCGTTCCCAAAGCGCATCGCTGGGGCATCGCGGTGGCCGGCTGCTTGACATAGAAGTCCGCCCGGTTAAAGGGCATCCTCAGGTCGGTGGCCGGATCGATGCCGTAGACGATTCCTGTTGACGTCATAGTCGACGCCAAGGCGGAGGTGGAACCGAACTGGGCGAAAAACGAGCCCGATGTTATCAGTGTTCTTGCGGTGCCTTCCGAACTAGGCGATCCTGGCGAAAGAATGATCACCCGGTCAGTGTCGGCAAAATTATCGCTCGTTGACGTGGACGACGTCCATACAGTTGGTACATTGGCCGGTGAAAGGAATGTCCATTTGTTGCATGCAGTATTCGTCGCCACATTTGCGGCTTTTATCACCAGATAATCCGTGCCGTTCCATCCTCCGTCATTCTTACTCACGATCCCTCGCGGAGGGTTCGACGCATCATTCAAATTATAGGGATTGCCCGTAGCCTCGGTATACGTCGTCAATCCGTTCCACGGCAGGCCGAACCCCGCTTTTCCGAGGTCCTGCCGCAGCATCTCAAGGCCGATAATTCCTTCTATATTGCTCTCCGCGATCTTGCTCTGCTGCCGGTGAGTAGTCAGCATGCCGACGACCATCTGCGAGGTCCCCGCCAGAACGATGCCGAAAATCGCCAGAACGATCAGCAGTTCGATCAAGGTAACTCCTTTATTTCGCCTGTTCATTGCCGCCTCATGATCGTTGTCACGCTATGAGTATAAGTCCGCCCCCCAAAGGGCCAGGCAACCGTTATGGCTATCTGCTTCGTGTTATTGCCGGTATCGACCTGTGTTACCGTTTGCGTCTGCGTATAGGTCACGGTGGCGCCTCGGAAAGTTCGTGATATTGTCGTGCCCGTCAGATCACTTACAATGTTGTCAAAAGGCATGTCCCGCAGTTCGTTCATCCGCAGGTCCGCAACATTCACCGCCTCGTCCCGCTCGGAATTCTGCAGATTCGCATTCATCCCTACCAGCGCCGTCCGCATCACCGCCAGCGCTACGACCATGAGAAGGAGGAGCGCGATCAGGACCTCTATCAACGTCATGCCCTTCTTATTGTGTAATGCAATTCGTTCCATTCATTTTCCCCATGAGAATTCTTGTAGTAGCCAAGGCAATACAGTCGGAAGCCGGGCTTGCCGTAGAGGTGACCCAGATCGTACCGCTGCTCCAGGACACCAGGCCGTTTTGGCTAAAATTAAAGTTTGCCGCGCTCGAGTTGAGGGCATATTGCGTGGTCTTCTGCATCACGAGCCGGTCTTGTCCAGCTCCCGGATCAAGGTTCCCGTTTCCGTCCGGAGCAGGCCACGAATCCTCATAGATTGCATACTGGTTCGCCCCCAGGGTCACGAAAAAAACCCGGTTTCTCTGCATGGCGCTTACCCGTGCATTCATCAGATCGGTATACATCTGTTTCGTCTGGCCTTCCACCCGGTACCGTTCAAGCCATGCACCGGCGGAAATGGCCGCAATCCCGAGCAGTATGCCGATGATGGCGAGCGTGATGAGCATCTCGATCAACGTAAAACCGTTCTCATCCCTCATCTCTTTATTTCTCCCGCACATGAAGGACCTTTTGTACCGGGGCCGGCGCCGACATAAGGTTCAGGCCCTGCGTCGTCGGCGGCAGGCCTTCCATGGCGCCTGTCCTTCTCTGGCCCATGTCGGTAAAGGCGGTCGACAGGTTCATCTGTTCGATAGCGCCCGTGGAGACCTGGATCAAGGCCGTTCCCACCAGGTATTGGCTGGCAGAGCCTCCGGTGTTATAATTGAGCGCCCAGATAAAGGTCTTGCCACCGATGGCGCAGAGATCGTTATAGGGCTCGAAGGTCGTGAAAAAGACGGAATATTCAGCCGGAGAGGTAACCGGGTCGGTGATGACACGCTCAGCATTATAGCTTCTCGCCACATCGTCGGCGGTTGTGCCGTTGTTGTTCTCGTCATAGGTGTAGGTGCCTGAACCCTGAAGATTAACATACCAGCCCTTTGAAGTGGTGACACCCGCTGTTGTTGATGTGTTCACAGGCGACAGCTCGCTTATAAGACGGCTGGTCGTGCAGCCGCTCGAAAAGCCAGTGCCCGAAAAGCACGGCTCAACGATGCCGAAGAGATTTCTTTGTGTGTTCGGATCGTCTGATCCTGCGGGGCTTCTATAGTAGTATCTTCCTGTGCCGAAATAGAGCCACAGCTGGCCCGTATTTTTATTCAGGAGATTCGCAACTGCCGAGGTAACCGGGCCGATGCCGCTCATGACCGTGCTCAAGGCCCAGTTGCCGGGGTTAAGCGCTGTCGCTCCCGTGGCGCTCACGTCAGTGCCGTTCAGGTCCTGGTTGGTGAGGAGCCTTAACACGCCGCCGTCCGTCCAGGTATTGGCAGTACAGTAAGTGGAGTTAGCGGAGCACAATTTTACATAAGGGATATAGAGCGCCCGGTCCTGATAATCAGCGCCTGAGTTGGGATAATTGTCAAAAACTGAATTCAGCAACGAGCCTGCGAAGGCATTTTGAATCCCCGTGTCTATTGTATAGTAATTTTGATTCAGTGTCCACGCACCGGTGCCGGGTCCTTTTAGATCGAGAATGAAAAGTTTCAGGTCCTGATCAGAGTGGGCCTGGAACTTCTGCGATGCGACATCTATCGGTCCTGTCGGACCGGAGCCGAACACGACAAACCACCTTCCATTCGTGCCTGAATCCAAGGCGCTGGTTGTCGAGCTGTTTGGGGTCCGGGAACCTATCCTGACAACCGCGGGACCGGACGTTGAGAACCCGAGGGTAGGATCCGAAAACTCCCACAACAACTGCGGATTGTTCTCATCCGTAACGTCGAGGGCGAAATACTCGGAGTAACCCTGGCCGGTAACCGGCGTCTTTACGCAGTCCGTACAGGTGGAAGCGGTATCCGCGCACGCGCCTCCAAGCTTCATTCCGCCGATAAGGATCGTCCGCCAACTGGTTACGTCCTTCTGGCACTGCCAATAGTTTCCTGAACAGCCTGCCGTGTTGTTTATGCTTGCGTCAACGAGAAATGGCGTGAGGTCAACGGTGTGGATATGGCAATAATTCGGGTCCGCCAGATACTTGAGATAAGGCAGCACGTTCTTGGGGATGAAGGCCCACTTCTCTTTCCCGAGGTTGGAGCCGGCAAGCTTGGCAATCTCCCTGGGATTGTTCTGCCCGGACCATGTGTATTGCAGGGTCCCGAGGTTGAACGCGTGGAGCATTCCGTCGTTCGCGCCCACGTATACCGTGCCTCTGGTCGTATACGTGGCCGAGCTGATAAAGGACTTGTAGCTAGAGTCGCTCCATTTCGTGTCATAGTTGTTCAAGGGAGCCCATGAGGCGATCTTCGGGGTTGAATCGACGATATCGCCGAGTTTCCAGACATTTGGCACGGTTTCATTCATGGCAACGCCGCTCACGGGAACGCTCGTGTCCGTTATATTGTTGTCATTGTTCAGGTCGATCTGTACCGTCCTGGGCCTGTAGCTCACGCCCACGGTCGAAGTCCCTACCGTGTAGATATAATCCGCGAGGTCAGTGCCGCGAATGTAATTGACGATATTATCGGCAAGCTGGTTGTTCACGGCGGCCGATGCCGTGGTATCATCGGTATTCAGCAACGGTCTCAGCACAGCGGTGTTATCGGGCGTGGGGGCGCCGACCGAGAAACTATTCGCGGCGGCGGTCAGGGCCTGCGACGCGTTGAGCGGGGTATAAATAGCCCTGTCGGAAGCGGTCCTGTTCCATAAAAGCACACCTGCTTCCCAGAGATTTGCAAGATCCTCGAAGTCGATCGTGGCGACGAGGGAGCCCGTTGCGCCGAGGGGAGTGCTTAACGATGAATAAAGCCGCGCTTTCGCCTTCTGTTCAGCGGTATCAAAATAGAAACTCGTTATATTGTCTTGATGGGTAGAGTCTGTTATAAGGTTAAGGATCTTGTCTCCGTCATCTTCCCTGATGCTGCTGTTGTTAAACGCCGGGTCGATATAATACCACAGGTTCTGGAGTCCGCCGGTCCACAGGACGCTGGAGTTGAAGAATTTGCGCACTGGATAATAGGTTGCCTGAACGAGGTTTGCGCCGCTGCCCTGGCCCGACGCAAGGACCGATGCGGCCGTGCCCGAAGTCGCGTGCGCAAGTATGTCCTGGACCGCGTTCATAATGTCCTGTTTGATGTTGATGGCATCAGAGGCGTTGTAAAAGGTGTCCGGCGCGCCGTCTTCGTTCTGGTCCCAGTCAGGAGACGACGGAGGCAATGGCGCGCACAGGCTTCCCGATGCGCAATTGCTTCCGCCGCAGTCAGAAGGATCAGTGGGAGGAGTGGTACCTCCGCACCTAGCGCTGTTCGAGGGAAAACCGGTTTTATTGCCCGGCCAGATCTGTGTCGGTGACGAATACGCAAAGGAACCGTACATGGCTGTATTTTCCATGGCCTGGAGCCCAGCGCTGCCGGATTGCATAAAAAGGCCTACGGTGTAAACACCGCTTACCGAGGTAGCAGTACTTGTGGCCGCATTCGTGAAGCCCTTATGCATGCAGTAAGCGGGCACCATGGGGTCTGCGGATTCCGTTGAAGTAGAAGTCGTGCTACAGGTAGGACTGCTCCCAATTGTAGTGCTAGGGGTGTTCCACTCTCCATCCGACATAAGCAGCACATAATTCCTTGCACAGGTATCTTGCACGCAGTTGTTCCCTCCCCCGCCGTCACAGATAAACAAGGGATTTTTCCATCGGTCCCCTGATCCGGTCTGATTAGGGAAGCCTCCATATTGCGCGGGGTTCTGTGCATAATAATTAAGGGCGTCCCACATGGCCAGACCCGTAGGCGTGCCCCCGCCCGCGCTCTGCGAATTGATGTTCGTTATGAAATTCGAATAAGGAAAGGCGGCGCTGTTATTGTTGGAAGCAAGAAAATCACCGAGATACACCTGATGGGAATTTACATACGGGCTATTGCCATCAAAAGTCATCACACCCAGTCTGGGCTGCACCAGCAAATTCATAAATTGAGTAGCAAGGCCGTCGTTAACCCTGCTCCAGGGGACCGTAACTTGCGTTCCGTCGTCCATCAGAAGGATGCAGCCGCCGAGCTCGGTCCCTGCATCGTTGATGGCGAGGCTGTTATTGCAGACAGCACCAACCTTCGTAGAGTTTCCCGTCTGGTTCCACAGTTCAGGATCGCAATTGTTGGCGTTGAAAGTACTGGTGCCGGTACACGAAGCAGGGGTGCCTCCGGTCATGGCCCAGCGGGTAAGGTCTATTCTGTGCATATGGTACCAGTTAAGGTAATTGCCGGTATTCAGATTGCAGTCTCCGGAGCTTGTAATGGCAGTGCAGCAGCCATAGGGCTTATTACTGCTCGTCTTACATCCGAATGCCCCGGTTCCGCTGCCGTATTGGCCGTGCATGCTGCAAGAGCCGCTGTTTCTCACACAGGAATTCGCGGAGCAGGTATGAGTACACGGCAGTCCCGTGGGCGTCGTCTCGATATAAAGACAGCTCGTTGTAGTGGGATCGCAGGACGGATTTTGCGTTTTATAAGTCTTTGAGGGGTCAAAATATCCTTCATATCCTTGTGCAGAATTATAAGGGATAGCGGTGCCATTATCAATCGCTGAATAGGCGGGCCAGGACATACTTCCGCTGACGTCTTCGACAAGCAGGATGTTGGGCGAGCCTCCGGTGCCGATAAAGGGCGGGACCTGGCAATAATCGGTCATTGCCGCGCCAAAGCTGATTGAGGAGGAACCGAAAGAAAGCAGGATTGAGAAAAAAATCAACCCTTTTGCAATATATTTCTTCATCTCCATTTCCTCCCGTCCGGAAACATTGTATATACTTTACCGCTTTCGCAGGTCGAACTATCAATGGAAAAATTGATTATTTTACCGATAAAATCTTCTAATAATATGGCGGGTTCATCCAAAACAAACTTCCTGACTCCGTGACAGCTTGCGGACTGCACATCAACAACGACTATCTTCGTATTGTGATCGACACTTTTTACAATGCCGGTCAAGTAAAGCTCGTCCCCGGCATAGAGGGGGTGGATAAACAAAATCAACAATGCAACCGTCAAGATAAAGAGCACCCCGTATTGCGTTTTTCTTATTTCCATGACACCCTCCATGCGATAATGGTTATTGCTGCGTGACCAAACAAGGTCCCTTAATTGTTAATCCGTGCGTTTCGTCCACCGGCGCCGGGCGCTTCGTTGGGCAGTACGTCCGCCATCAAGGCGTCATACCGGTCCCAGATATGGCGCCCGCACGCCGGACAATGCTCCCACACAAGGGCCTCGGGGTGCGCCGTGACTACGGCCGCTCTGCATTCAGGACATATCACTTGAAATTTAACCATGGATAACACCGCGACCTCGTCAATTTGTTTTTTCACGATAATAAGTGCAATGCCGGTGCCACAATAATTTGTTTAATTTTTAAAGAGTTATGACCCGGTTGAGGCTGGGGCTGGGGGGAAGAACTGCTTAGCTGTGTAACTGATTACATAATGACTATTCCCGCGTATCCGACCACCTGTTCGTAGTCTCCGCTCACGTCGCCGGAGTTTGCATATTTGATCAGCTTCGCTTTCGTAGCGCCGAGGATCTTGCATGCCGCGAGCATGGTAACGGCGGGGCCGTAACCGCACATGGTGATGCCCTGGTTTTTGACCGTGGAGTACAGGCCCTCGGGGTCGAGGGCAAGTATATGGCGGATGGCTTCGTAATCTTTTTCTTTTGCCGCGGCTGCCGGCTCATAATGGCTCATGTCGGAGCTCGCGATAATGAGAACACCGTTAGGAGTTCGGAGCAGGGAGTTCGGAGCGCTGAGTTTTTCATTGCGTGATCCCTGACTCCTGACTCCTGACTCCTGACTTCTTCCCCCTATCGCCTCACCCACCGCCCTGCCGACCTCGAGGCAGGTCTCGAGCCTCGTATCGAGCATCTGGATGGGAACGATGGTGAAGCTCTTTTTGAAATACTGTATGAACGGGAGCTGGACTTCGAGGGAATGTTCTCTCAGGTGGGCGAGGGAATCTTCCCGTAGGCGCGGCGACCGGGAGAGTATGGAACGGGCCAGGGGTTCGTCGATAGCCACTGATCCGAGCGGCGTTTCCCACCTGCCTTCGCACATGATCGAAACCGGCGCGCCGAGCCCGGTGTGGTTCGGGCCGATGAGCACAAACGTATCAGGCAGATCGATGCTCGAATACACCGCTCCCGCCACGGCCCCGGAATAGATCAGGCCGGCGTGCGGCGACAGGATCCCGAACGCCCTGACCTTTTCAGCGGGGACGATAAATTCCTCGACCTGCCGCCTGAGCGCTTCCTTTGTTCCCTGATAAAAATGGCCTGCAACTGCGGGTTGACGGTTCATAGGCGTCTCAATGAGGCAATGTGGCTAAGTTAAGGCTGAGGCTAAGAGAACCTAAACCTTAACCTCAACCTGCTTTCCCGGGGTTACTTGCCGGACTCCTGGATCTTTTCCCTCGTGCCTTTGGTCCGCAGCTCTGAATATTGCCGGAGCACATCCAGCACACGGGGCCTCTGGGCCGCCACCTCGCGGAGCTGGTCCTCGGTAACCTCGAGAATGACCGAGTCTTCGGCGGTCTCCACCGTCGCAGTGCGGGGCTTGCCGGTCAGGAAGGACATTTCCCCGAAGAAATCGCCGGGCCAGAGCACGGCGAGCTCGACCCGTTCGCCGGACAGGAGCGTGGCATAGACCTTCACGGAGCCGTTCGCAATGATATAAACCGATTTTCCGGTATCGTGCTGCTCGATGATGGGAAGGCCTCCCGGCAGGGGGTGAACGTTCATGACCTTTGTAAAGGCATTGAACTCCTCCTGCGTAAACCCGGCAAAGAGAGGAATGACGCTGCCGGCGGGCTTCCGGGCGCCCTGCTCCACCGGTTCCGCCTTGTTTTCCTTCACGGTCCTGTTCGAGTGGAGCGCCTCGATCCGTTCCTGGGCCTGAGCGCTTGCCGGTTCGAGCCGCAGCGCAAGCTTGTACTGCGCCAGCGCTTTGACCACGGCCCCGGCGGCCGCGTACCTATCGGCTGCGCGCAGGTATTCCTGTACCGCCTCGGCCTTCCGGCTCAGCTTCTGGTAAGCATCGCCGATCCGGACGCGGATGATGGGGTCGGGATCGAGGGCATACAGCTTCTCCATGTCCGCCACCGCCGCCTTCCAGTCGGATTTTCTGAAATGCTCCTGGATGCTGTCGATCAACTGCGCTTTATCCGATGGCATACGAGGCTCCAGTCTGCCGACCGAAGGTAGGAACGTGAGAAGTCAAGAAGGTGAGTACCACAAGCAGTTCGTCTCATTTTCGTATCTTCCTCCCTTCTCGACTTCCGCCCTGTTACAGCACGCCTTTCACTTTTTCCATGGTGCTCTTGACGCGTTCTTCGTAATAATTCTGCAGCACCTGCTTGATGCGCGGCCACTTCTGGATCATGTCCCTGAGGTCTTCTTCGGCCACCTCGAGCACGTCCGTTGTTTCCACCGCCTCGACCGTGGCCGTCCGGGGTCTGCCCGTAAGGAACGCGATCTCGCCGAAGAAATCGCTGGGCTGGAGCACGGCGAGGTCGACCCGCTTGTTCTGAATTGTAGAATAAACCTTTACGGTCCCGCGGGTGAGTATGAAAACCGAACTGCCGGCCTCGCCTTCCCGCACGATCGGTTTCCCCGGCGGCAGCGTATGGATGATCATGCGCTTCGTGAATTCGTTGAATTCCTCCTGCGTAAGATCGGAGAAGAGCGGGATGACGCTCCGCGAAGGCTGTTCCTCGCCGTCCATGATCGGCTCGAGCTTGAACTCGGAGACCGTCTTGTGGGAATGGAGCCCCTCCATCTTTTTCTGCGCCTCTTTGTTCGACGGGTCGACCCGCTGGGCGAGCTTGTACTGGGCAAGGGCCTTGACCACAAACCCCTTTTCAGCGTACAGGTCCGCGGCGCGTATGTACTCCTTCACCGCTTCGCCTTTCCGGCTGAGCTTCTGGTATGCATCGCCCATGCGCACCCGCACGATAGGGTCGGGGTCGACGGCGAACAATTTTTCCATCTCCCCGACCGCTGATTTCCAGTCTGATCTATCCAGGTACTTCTGAACTTTATCGCTGATCGCCGCTTTTTCCGAAGCCAAGGGGAGTCCTCCTTGATTGATGTGAAAGGGTTGACCGGTCAATGTCGCAGATCAAAGAAAAAACCAGGAAAGGTATGGAAGAACGGCGCCCGCACGCGTGATCCTGTTTCGCGGTATCGAATGCCCCTGCCGCTCCGCCGATGCGCTACTGGCCGATGCCGTGCTGTTTTTCGGCGTTCTCGAACCGCGTGTACCGGTTGACGAAGGTCAGATCGACTTTTCCGATCGGGCCGTTCCTCTGCTTTCCGATGACCACTTCGGCCTTGCCCCGCTGGCCGCACAGACATTCGCCGTCGTGGGGGCATTCGCACTTGTTATAGACCTCGTCCCGGTAGATGAATAAGATCACGTCCGCGTCCTGCTCGATAGCGCCGGATTCGCGGAGGTCGGCGAGCAAAGGCCTCTTTTCCTTGCCCGGACGGGTCTCCACGGCGCGGTTGAGCTGAGAGAGCGCGATGACCGGGACCTGGAGCTCCTTGGCCAGCGCCTTGAGCGAACGCGAGATATTGGATATTTCCTGTTCGCGGCTGCCTTCGTCGCCCCTGCCGCGCATGAGCTGGAGGTAGTCGACGATGACCAGGTCCAGGCCCTGGTCCGCCTTGAGCCTCCGCGCCTTGGCCCGCGTCTCGAGCACCGAGATCGCGGCCGTATCGTCGATAAAGATCGGCGCGTCCGCCAGCCTGCCGGCCGCGTTGGAAAGCGGGGGCCAGTCGCGCTCGGACAGGTGGCCGGTCCGCAGTTTGTGCGCATCCACCCGCGACTCGGAACCCAGGAGACGGAGCACGAGCTGCTCCTTGGACATTTCGAGGCTGAATATCGCGACGGACTTTCTCTTCTCGATGGCGGCATAGGCGGCGATGTTGAGGCAGAACGCCGTCTTGCCCATGGAGGGCCGGCCGGCCACGATGATGAGGTCGCTCGGCTGCAGCCCGGAGGTCCGCTCATCGAGGTCGACAAAGCCGGTCGGAAGGCCGGTGACCATCTCTTTGCGCTCGTAGAGCCGCTCGACGATCGCGAAGCTGTGGCCCACGATGTTCTTCATGGAAACAAAGGCATCCTTGATCTTCTTCTGGGCGATCTCGAAAATGGCTTTTTCAGCCCGGTCCAGGAGTTCGTCGATATTGACCACGGTGCGCGAATCGTCATAGCTCTGGGTAATGATATCGGTGGCCGTATGGATGAGCTTCCGCAGGACGGCTTTTTCGCGCACGATCCGTGCGTGATTCCGTATGTTCGCCGAGGTAGGGACGAGGCTCACGAGGTACGCAAGATAGGACGCGCCGCCCACGGCCTCGAGGCCCACCTTGCCGCGGAGCGTGTCGGTCAGCGTTATCAGGTCGATCGCCTCTCCGGTCTCGAACATGTCGATCATGGCCATAAAGATCCGGCGGTGCGTGTCCTTATAGAAATCGTCGGGAGACAGGAGATCGATGACCTTGTTCATGGAATCGTTTTCAATGAGGACGGCGCCGAGCACCATTTGCTCGGCCTCTATGTTCTGGGGAGGGAGCTTTTGAAGGGACACTTCAGTCTGGACGGACATAGAACACCCTCGAGAAACCTGCAGGGAATGGAAAAATGAAGGCTGGTGCGGGCACCAGCCTCAAGAGAATGAATATTCAAAAACTAAGCAGCGTTCACAGCAGGCTGGAGCCTACTCTTCCGCGATAACCGACAGCTTGAATTCAGCCGTGACATCGGCATGCAGTTTTACGGCGACCGTAAAATCTCCCAGCCGCTTGATCGGCTCATCGAGAACGATCTTTCTCTTGTCGACGGCAACGCCCTGGGCCTTCATGGCCTCGGCGATGTCCATGGACGTCACGGCGCCGAAGAGCTTGCCTTCTTCCCCGGACTTGGCCTTGATGGTGATCGCGAGGGCCTTGATCCTGTCGGCATCGGCGGCCGCTTCCTTTTTCAGCTTGCGGATGCGGTCAGAGACCATTTTCTTCGCATGGTCCATGGCGTGGACGTTTTTCGGCGTGGCCTCGATCGCCTTTTTGTTGGGCACGAGGAAGTTCCTGGCATAACCGTCGGCCACCTTCACCAGATCGCCGATCTTGCCCAAATTATCAATATCTTCCCTTAATATTACCTGCATTGACGAGACTGCTCCTTTCGAACACGTGATAGTGGCACGATACTACCAGAAAGGGGGGTAAAGTGTCAATAAGGAATTTCTTCGCACGGTCCGTCCGGTTGGACCGTCTTGCCGGGGGAGCATCAGGCGTTACCCGGCATGGCGGCGCTGTTTCTTCATCCGGCGCGCCTTCCGTCAGTCTTCTCTTATCCCGACGCTCCGCCGCCGTTCACCTTCTTTTTCAGTTCGTGCAGCTTGTTCATGGCATCGAGGGGGGTCATGCTGTCGAGTTCCAGGTCCGCGATCTCTTTAAACAACAGCCCCGCATCGCTCGCGAACAGGCCGAGCTGCGGCATAACCGCTTCCTCCCCGCCGGATTTTCCGGTTGTAATGTCCTTGTCCCCGCGTTTTCCGCTCCCCGCGTCTCCCGCTCCGCCCTTCGATGCCGCCACGGGCTCGCCGAGATCGTTGAACTCGGCCTTCTCGAGGTTCGCCAGCACTTCCCGGGCCCGCTGGATCACCGCCGGGGGAAGCCCCGCGAGCCGGGCCACCTGAATGCCGTAGGATTTGTCCGCCCCGCCTTCGACGACGCGGCGGAGAAAAATGATCTGGTCGTTCCACTCTTTAATGGCCACGGTATAGTTCTTTACGCGGTCCATGGTGAGGCTGAGCTCGGCAAGCTCGTGATAGTGCGTCGCAAAGAGGGTCCGCGCCCTGAGCTTCGTGTGAATGTACTCGGCCACGGCCCAGGCAATGCTGATGCCGTCGAACGTGCTGGTCCCCCTGCCGATCTCGTCCAGGATGATGAGACTCCGGTCGGTGGCGTTGTTCAGGATGTTCGCGGTCTCGTTCATCTCGACCATGAAGGTGCTCTGGCCGCGCGTGATGAAATCCGACGCCCCCACGCGCGTGAAGATCCGGTCCACGAGGCCCACCTGCGCCTCGCGCGCGGGCACAAAGCCGCCCATCTGCGCCATGAGCGTGATCACCGCGACCTGCCGCATGTACGTGGATTTGCCCGCCATGTTCGGCCCGGTAAGGATTATGAGCTGGTTCTCCTCGCAATCGAGCAGCGTATCGTTCGGAATGAAGCGCTCTTCGAGCGAGAGCTGTTCGAGCACCGGGTGCCTGCCCTCGCTGATCTTGAGCACGTCGCTCTCAAGAATGACCGGTCGCGCATAATTGTTCTTGGCCGCGGCCTCGGCCAGCGAGGCGAAACAGTCAAGAACGGCAAGCCGCCGCGCCATGTCCTGGATCCGGACGGTCGAGGCGGCCACCAATTCCCGCACCTGCTGGAACAAACGGTACTCCAGGTCGAGGATCTTCTCCTCGGCGCCCAGGACCTTGTCCTCATATTCCTTGAGTTCCGGCGTGATGAACCGCTCGGCGTTCGCGAGCGTCTGTTTGCGGATAAAATCCAGAGGCACGTTCGCCAGGTTCGTCTTCGTGACCTCGATATAGTATCCGAAGACCCTGTTATAGCTCACCTTGAGCGAATTGATGCCCGTGCGCTCCCGCTCGCGCAGCTCGATGCCGGCGATCCAGCCTTTTCCTTCCGAGCTGATGGAACGCAGCTCGTCGAGCTCGGCGTTGAACCCTTTCTTGATCAGTTTTCCTTCCCGCAGGGTGTAGGGGGGATCGTCGTGGACGGACTTGTCGATGAGCTCGAATACGTCCTCAAGCCCGTCCCACCCGGAAACCATGTCGAAAACCGGCCTCGACTCGCATTGGGACAACAGTCGCCTGATGTCCGGCAATGCCGAAAAAGACTGCTTGAGAGCGATGAGGTCCCGCGCATTCGCCGCGCCGAGCGAGACGCGGCTGATGAGCCGCTCGAGGTCGTATACGGCGGCGAGCGCCGTCCGGAGTCCGGACCGGAGCTGGTGATCGTTTTTGAACTCCGTTGCCGCATCGAGCCGGTGCTCGATCTCAGCCGCGTTCATAAGGGGGTTCAGCAGCCATTCGCGCAGTTTTCTCCCTCCCATGGAGGTGACGGTGAAGTCGAGCACGGACAGCAGCGTCCCTTTTGATGTGCCGTCATAAATGTTTTTGACGAGTTCGAGGTTGCGCTGGCAGGAGGCGTCGAGGACCATGTATTCCCGGGCGAGGAACGGTCGTATCCGGGCTATGTTCGCAAGGCCCGTTTTCTGCGTTTCCCCGATATATCTGAGCGCGGCGCCCGCGGCGGAGACGCCGTGTTTCATGCCGCTGCAGCCGAAGCCCTCCAGCGAGGAGACCTTAAAGTGATCGAGGAGCGTCCGGAGGGCCGTGTCCCGGTCAAAGGTCCAGTCGTCGTACGTATTGACGGCCTGCGTGTACTGCCGCAGCAATCCTGAAAGTCCGGCGTCGATCTGAAGTCCCTTGGGCAGAACGATCTCCCGGGGCGTGAAACGGGCGAGCATGGTGTCGAGCTCGGCGAGATTGCCGGCGCCGGCCACTTCGGCCATGAAAAAACCGCCCGTGGAGATGTCGAGAAACGAGAGCCCGAAACCGTCCTGTGCGGGATAGAGGGAGGCGAGGTAGTTGTTGTCCTTGGCGTCGAGCAGGTTGGAGTCGAGCACCGTGCCCGGCGTCACCACCCGGATCACTTCGCGCTTCACGATCCCCTTCGCGAGCTTCGGGTCCTCCACCTGCTCGCAGACGGCGACCTTGAAGCCGCGCCGAATGAGCTTGGCGATGTACCCTTCCGCCGCATGGTACGGGAACCCGCAGAGCGGCGTCTCGATGCCCTTCGACTTGTTGCGCGCCGTGAGCGTGATCTCGAGGACCTTGGAAGCCGTCACCGCGTCCTGGTCGAACATCTCGTAGAAATCGCCCATGCGGAAGAGCAGGATCGCGTCCAGGTGTTCGCGCTTGATATCGCGGTACTGCTTCATGAGGGGGGTCAGGTCGGTCATGTGATTTACGGGGCTCTTTTGTAAAAAAATTGAAACATGCTCAGGGAAAAATCAACTCAGGCCGTCAACCCGCAGATTACGCAGATGGACGCAGATTTTAAAACCAGGATTCGGATTTGCTTTTATCTGCGAAATCTGCGTAATCTGCGGATAAAAAAATGACCTGGTTAATTACAAAAGTTCAACCCTTGATCTTCTCAAAATACGGTCTCAGCCTCTTATAGGTCCCGTCGAGAAGCTCCGGCATCACGCGCGTTTCATCGAAGACCGTTAAATAGCTCGTGTCTCCCGTCCAGCGCGGTACGATCTGGATATGCATATGCTCGGGCAGTCCCGCGCCGGCGACCTTCCCGATATTGATGCCGACGTTGAACCCCTCGGGGTTCATGTCCTGCTTCAGCGCGTTGAGCGAGTCCTGGGCGCGCTTCATAAGGTCCGTCAATGCTTCGATCGGCAGCGCGTTCATGTCCGGAACGTGCGCATACGGGACGACCAGGAGGTGGCCGTTGTTATAGGGATAGAGGTTCATGATGACGCAGGAATGCCTGCCGCGGTACAGGACATAGTTCTTCCGGTCGTCATTCCGCTTCAGCGACTCGCAGAGAAAGCAGCCTTCATGATTTTTCGAGTTGTTCGCGATATACCCCATCCGCCAGGGCGCCCAGAGGTGGTCCATAGTTTTGCAGACCGTATGCAGTAACCGGTAGGCAGCAGGCGGATAAATTTTCTGCTTGCCGCTTGCCGTCTACTCCTTACTTCCTTTCGTTAGCTTCTCCATCTCTGCCAGGACCTTCTTGATGTCTTCCCAGACGAGTTTTTTGTCCGACGGGTTTCTGAGCAGGTACGCCGGATGGAACGTGGGCATAAGCGGTATCCCCTGATAGGTCTTCCACGTGCCGCGCAGCTTGGTGATCCCCTCTTTGGTTTTGAGCAGGGTCTTGACGGCGACGTTCCCGAGCGCGACGATCATTTTCGGCTTGATCGCCCGGAGCTGCTTTATCAGGAAAGGGCTCGCAGGCCTCGATCTCATCCGGCTCGGGATTCCGGTTGTCGGGCGGACGGCACTTTACGATGTTGCAGATGTAGACGTCTTCCCGGTCGAGCTTCATGCCCTTGACGATGATGTCCGTCAGGAGCTGGCCCGCGGCGCCCACAAAAGGCCGCCCCTGCTGGTCCTCTTCCTGCCCCGGCCCTTCTCCCACGAACACCAGCACGGCGTCCGGGTCCCCTTCGCCGAACACGATGGTCTTTCTGCCCTTGCAGAGCTTGCACCGTGTGCAGTCCCCGAGCTCCTCTCGCACGGCGGAGAGCCCTCCGGCGACTGCAGCAGCGGGTTTTTGTGGTTCGGGTTCTTTCTGTGTTTTTGCTGCCGGCTTGACCGCCGGGGGAAGAGCGATTGCCGGGGGAGACACGGGCTTCGCCGCAACCGTCTCGACCTCGACTGCGCTCACGCCAAGCGCCCTCTGGTACTCAAGATGGGTCCTCACTTGCGTTACGATATCCAGGAATTCCCGCTGTATTTCATCCATGATAAGGTTTTGAACCTCGGACTCCGCGCTCCTAACTCCGAACTGTATTTCAGTTCCCCCACTTGAGCTTGGTCCTCAGGATCTCGTAATAGCTCTTCGCAGGGTGTTTTATCAGCTTCATCTTGAACCGGGACTTTTTGATCTCCACCACGTCATGCGGGACCAACGGGAACCCGATCTGCCCGTCGAGCGTGAGCGCCACGTCCTCGCTCTGCGAGGTAAGACATACCGTGACCGTCACGGTGTCCGGCAGAGCGATCGGCCTGTTCGAGAGCGTGTGCGGACAGATGGGCGTCAGGACAAAACAGTGGATCGTGGGATGGATGATGGGACCGCCCGCGGAAAGGGAATAGGCCGTGGAACCCGTCGGCGTTGCGACGATCAGCCCGTCGGCCCTGAGCGTGGTCAGGTGCCCGTCGTTCACCGATATCTTGAGCTCCATCATGCGCGCGAGGGCCCCCTTGTTGATCACCGCGTCGTTCAGCACCCGGTATTGGGCCACGCGCCTGGCTGTCGCGGATCACGCTCGCGGAGAGCAGCATCCGGTCCTCGGTCGCGAGCTTGCCCGCGATCGCCTTTTCGAGGTTGTCGTAGAGCTCGTCGAGCGATACTTCGGCCATGAACCCCAGGCTCCCCAGGTTGACGCCGAAGATCGGCACGTCCCGGTGCGCGTCGGCGACGAGCCGGGACGCTGAAAGGAGCGTTCCGTCGCCGCCCAGCACGATAAGCATCTCGGCGAGCGAAACGATCTCGGTCCTCTCATGGCCCGGCATTTTTATGGCCGCGGCGGTATCGCTGTCTATGAAAACCTTCTTATGACGCGAGGCAAGCCACGACGCAAGCTTCCTTGCAGCCTTCTGCGCCTCAGGGATGTTTTTTGCGATGATGCCGAACCTGTTCATAGGATAGCGCTCATGGGTATAGGGTTCACGTCAGTGTCCCCCGCGCGGGGACATCTCTTGACCCAGGCCTTGCTGTAAAGCATCCAATATCTTCTGATACCGTTCTCCTTCGGCAAGAAAGCCGAGCTCGCGGCTGTTTTCATCGACATACGTGAGATACACGCTGAGCCGTTCTTCGGGAAGCTCTTCCTCCGCCCGTTCGGCCCATTCAATGACCGTTACACCGTCGGAACCGAGATACTCCCCGAACCCGATGTTCTCCAGCTCCCCGGGGTCCTTGAGACGGTAAAGGTCGATATGATAGAAGGGCACGCGCCCCTCGTACTCGTTCACGAACGTGAAGGTAGGGCTCGTTATATACTGTTCCTTGACTCCGAGCCCCAGGGCGATGCCGTACGAAAAACTCGTTTTGCCTGCGCCGAGGTCGCCATAGAGACAAACGAGGTCGCCGGGGCCGAGCAGCGCGCCGAGCAGTTCGCCCGTCCGCCAGGTCTGCTCCGGGCTCGAGGTGACCACGCTGTACATCCTTCAGCCCTGCGCCACGGCTTTGACCACATCGCGCTTGCCGACGATGCCCACGACCTTGCCGTTTTTGACCACCGGAAGGAGATGCGCCTTTTTCTCGGCCATGATCGTGGCGATGTCCGTCACCGTCGTGTCTTCCGTGATCGTGATCACCTTGCGGACGCAGATATCGCCGACCTTTGTTGCGGCCAGACGCCTGACCTCCTCTTCGAACTTCTTCGAGCTTTCGAGGTAAATGGCGGCATCGAGGAAGCTTACCACGGTGGGGATATGGAGCCGCTTGTTCCGGCTGATGAGATCGTTCTCCGTCACAATGCCGTACAGCGCGCCCGAGGCGTCCACCACCGGCACGCCGCTGATCCGGTTCTGTACGAGCAGGGACGACAGTTCTTCGATGGACGTTTCAGGCTTCACCGTTACAACGGTTTTCGTCATGATGTCTTTCGCAGTAAGCATAATTACTCCTCGGAAAATAGTTAAAGTACTGCACAAAATAAAATCTTTAATTTTGAATCAAAAACTCGAAATAAATTTTCTCGCAAAGGCGCCAAGCTCGCAAAGAAAAGCTCAAAAAGAATTCCTGGTTTAAAACCTTTGCGCCCTTTGCGTGCTTTGCGAGAGACGCTTTTGGTTTAGGTTTTACTTTATGGTCATCCTTCGTCTTTTATCTGTTTTATCGCGTCCGGTATCTTCTCGATCAGGTCCCCGGCGATCATGGCCATCTCGCCTTTTTCCTTGGCCGCCAGATCGCCGGCCAGGCCGTGGAGGTATACGCCGAGACACGCAGCTTCCGTTGACGCATATCCCTGCGCCAGGAGACCCACGATCATGCCGGTGAGCACGTCGCCGGTGCCGCCCGTGGCCATGCCGGGGTTGCCCGTCGAATTAATGAAGACCCTGTTGTCTGGCGTCGCGACCACCGTGCCCGCGCCCTTGAGCACGAGCGTTACTTTATATTTCATCGCGAATTCGCCGGCGATGCCGATCCTGTCCTTTTGCACCTCGCGGGAAGAAATGCCGAGCAGCCTGCCCATTTCTCCGGGATGGGGCGTCAGGATGACCGGGGCCTTTATTTTCCTGAGCACCCCGAGAGCGCCGACGAGCGCGTTCAGCCCGTCCGCATCGATGACCGCGGGGATCGTAAGCCTCTGGACGAAATTCCGCACCATCTGGATCGTTTCATAATGGGTCGAAAGTCCGGGGCCGATGGCGCAGGCGCTCATCGAGCCCGCTGCCTTGAGCAGCTCGACCTCCGCCCCGATGCCCATCGTGCCGTCGATGCTTTCCGCTGAAGGGATGCACATCGCCTCGAACACCTGTTGCTGGACGATCGGGACGAGACCGTTCGGCAATGCCACGCTCACCAGCCCCGCTCCGGCCCTGAGCGCGCCGCGGGCCGTCATGACCGCCGCACCGGCCTTTCCGAGCGATCCGGCAACGACCAGCGCGTGCCCGAAGCTCCCCTTGTTGGCGTCCGGCCTCCTCTGACCGACAAGGCCCCAGGCAGAGCCGCGCGTCAAAAGGCTCGTCAGGATCTTTTCCTGGTCCACCACCCCGGACGGAATGCCGATGTCGGCGACCCGCACCGTACCCGCATGCTGCGCGCCCGGATGGAGCACGAGCCCGCGCTTCATGAGCGCCATGGCGACGGTAAGGTCCGCCCGGATCGCCGGGCCCATGGCCTCGCCCGTGTCCGCGTTGATGCCCGTGGGAACATCGACGGCAACCAGGGGTTTGCCCGACCCATTCATCCGTTCCACGGCAAATGCGTAGGTCCCCCTGAGGGGCGCTGAAAGTCCCACGCCGAGCAGGGCATCCACGAGAATGTCGGACCACGCTACTACGTCGGCAATTGCGCGCGTGGACGCGTTCTGCGCGAGCTCGACATCCATCTTCCGGAGAATGGAGAGATTGACCTTCGCCTCGCCCGTGACCGCGCCGAAGGGCGCAAGCAGCGCAACGCGCACCGGCACGCCCCGGATACTGAGCCGCCGGGCGAGCGCAAGGCCGTCGCCCCCGTTGTTTCCCTTGCCGCAGAGAATGCCGACCCGCATGCCGGCGAGGCCGTCGAAGAACTTCTCCATCTCGGCCATGACCGCGGCTGCGGCGTTCTCCATCAGGACCGGGCCGGGAATGCCGAAGTCCCGGATCGCCCTGCGGTCGATGTTTTTTATCTGTTGTGCGGTGACGATCTTCATATCATGGAGGGTTGTGAGGAAACCTCAGCCTCAGCCTTAACCTGCTTTTCCTTTTTCATTGCTCTGATCTTTCAGGGCTGTTCACTCGTCCCCTGCATCATGCCGCCCTCCAGCACCACCTGCGCAACGGCATACCCTTCGTCGTGCGAGTAGCTTAAGAGGATCTGCCTTACTCCCCTGAGGTCCATGAGGTCCTTGACCCTTCCCGAAATATTCACGATCGGGCCGCCGCCCTCGCCGTGCAGCACTTCCATGTCCGTCCACTTGACGCCCGCGCTCCAGCCCGTGCCGATGGCCTTGAGCACCGCTTCTTTTGCGGCGAACCTGCCCGCATAGTGCTGGGCCGGGTATTTCTGCCGGGAGCAGTACTCGCGCTCGCGCTCGGTGAAGACCCGTTCAAGGAACCCGTTGTGGTTCTTCCCCGCTTTGTCGATGCGGTCTATCTTTACGAGATCGACCCCGATGCCGATGATCATTCCCACCCCCGTTGAAAAAATTCAAATCCCAAATTACAAATCCCAAATTACAAATAGTAACCAAATTCGAAGCTTCAAATTCGAAACGTTTTAAATTTGGTGCTTGGTGCTTGATATTTATTTGAGATTTGGCGCTTGTTATTTGGTGTTTACCAATCCGATCATTTCCCGCACCGCCCGTTCAAGCCCCACGAGCGCCGCCCGCGAGATGATGCTGTGGCCGATGTTCAGCTCCTCCACCCCGGGAATGCCCGCGATCCGCTGCGCGTTCACGTAATTGAGCCCGTGGCCCGCGCCCACGCGCAGTCCGAGACTTGCCGCGAGCCGCGCCCCATCGGCGATCCTGGCGAACTCCCGGTCGCGGTCCTTCCCGGCCTTCGCGTTCGCATACGCGCCCGTGTGGAGCTCGACCCAGTCCGCGCCGCTCTTCTTCGCCGCCGCGATCTGCTTTTCATCGGGGTCGAGAAACAGACTGACCGCGATCCCGGCCTGCTGAAGCCGGCTGACGGAGGACCTCATGAAATCGATCCGCGAAGCGACCTCCAGGCCGCCCTCGGTCGTGAGCTCTTCCCTTTTCTCCGGGACCAGCGTGGAAAAATCCGGCTTCACCTCGACCGCAATGCGCAGCATCTCTTCCGTCGCCGCCATCTCGAGATTGAGCTTCGTCTGCACGGTCTCGCGGAGCAGGCGCAGGTCCCGGTCCTGGACATGCCGCCGGTCCTCGCGCAAATGGGCGATGATGCCTTGGGCGCCGGCGAGCTCGGCGAGCACGGCCGCGGCGACCGGATCGGGCTCGATGCCCTTTCTCGCCTGCCGGAGCGTGGCAATATGATCGATGTTCACGGACAGTCTCGGCACCGCGTCACTCCTTCCAGGACCCTGTTGTTCCAAATTCTAGCATCTATCCTGATAAATATCCAGAAAATTCACGTCCTATCGCTGCCTTACTCTTGCAGGTCGTCCATGATGTTCGGGATCCATTGTTTTTTCCTGCACCGCCGCGTCCCTGTTCACGGGATGCAGGGGCCTCTGGAAAAACGAAGGTACAAACAAAATTCCTTTCAGTCTTTACCCAAACCCCGCGCGTCCACGGAGCGGCCCTACGAAATTTTTGGGCACCCGTCTTGGCCTAAGGTAGCGTCCCAAGGGGCGAACGCGCATGTCCGAGGCCGCAGGCCGGGTTTGCGCGAACGAGCGGACGTGGCCTTAGACGGGTCAAAAATTTCGTTCAGGACGCGAAGGGGATGTGCAAAGAAATACAACATGCGATGAGCTGCCTCAAAAAACCAGGATCATGATCATACAGGCTTGACCGTACAGAAGGGCTCTGATATAGTTACCCTATCCCTACGCATGCTCGTCCAGGGAGGAGCCATGTTCCGTATTTCCAAGATCGCCGCGATGCTGGTCCTGGCGCTCCTCGCAGGCGCCCCTGCCGCATGGTCCCAGGAGACAAAAACCGTGGCCGCCGAGGGCGTGGCCGTCATCCAGGGCGGAGCAAAGGACATCGCCCGCGACGCGGCCCTCGAAGACGCCCGGAAACGCGCGGTGGAGCAGGCGATCGGCATACTCATCGACTCGCAGACCCAGGTCGAGAACTACCAGCTCATCAGCGACAAGATCCTGCCTCAGACCAAGGGCTACATTACCCACTATTCCATTGCGGGCGAGACCGTTGAGGAAAATCTGCTGCGCGTTAAGATCAATGCGGAAGTCTCCCTCGGCAAACTTGCCCACGATCTCTCGGGCATCGGCATCCTCCCCGGGCGGATGCACAAGCCCAGGACCATGATCATGATCGCCGAGCAGAACATCGGGCATGAGTGGCACGCCTGGTGGTGGGGACATCAGGGACAACAGACCGACATCGGCGTGGTGGAAAATACCTTTATCGACGTGTTCACGAAAAAGGGGTTCGAATGCATCGACCGCCATGCGGCTGAAAAGAACATCAGGGTCACCGCTGCCTACAAGGTCCGGGACCTTACCCCCGACCAGGCCAGGACGCTCGGCGCCCAGGCGGACGCCGAGGTCGTGATCGTCGGCAAGGCGGCGGCCAGGTCATACGGCGATATCGGGGGCGGCAAGAAGTCGGCGCAGGCGGACCTGTCGGCGAGGGCGATCCGGACGGACACGGGCCGGGTCCTCGCCTCGGCGACCACGCGCGGCGCCGCGGTGCGCATCACCGAAGAAACGGCGGGGATCGAGGCCCTCAGGAAGGCCGCGCAGGCCGCCGCGGAGCAGATGGCGGACAAGATCCTGGCGGTCTATTCCAGGGAGGCCGGCGGCACGAAGCCGGTCAATATAACCGTCACCGGTTTGAACAAGACCCAGTTCGTGAAGTTCAAGGACGTGCTCAAGAACCGGGTGCGCGGCATCCAGGACCTGCATGAGCGGAGCTTCAGCGGGAACACGGCCAGGATCTCGGTCGACTGCAAGGGCAGCGCGCAATCCCTGTCCGGCGAACTGGCGCTCAAGGATTTCGGCGCCTTTGCCGTCGAGGTGGTCGGCTCGACCGCGAACTCGCTGGAACTGAAGGTAACGCCGAAGTAGGTTTCGCGAGAGTCTTCTTACTTCGTACTTCTTACTTCATACTTCTTACTGTTTACTTCTTACTTCTTACTTCTTACTGCTTACTTCCCCCTTCCCCCTTCTCCCTTCTCTCTTCACACTTCTTACTTACTTTCTACCCCACCCCGACCATCCGCTTGGCGGAGATCACGGTGTTCTTGAGCAGGATGGCGATGGTCACGGGCCCCACGCCGCCGGGCACCGGCGTGATGAACGACGCCTTTTTCGAGACTTCTTCAAAATCCACGTCCCCCGCGGTTTTGCCGTCGGGCAGGACGGTGATGCCGATGTCCACCACCACGGCGCCCTCTTTCACCATGTCCGCCTTGATGAGGCCCGGCCTTCCCGTTGCGGAGCACAGGATGTCGGCCTGCCTCGTCTCGGCCCCGAGGTCCCCGGTCTCGCGGTGGCACACGGTGACCGTGGCCTCCCGCATCAGCATCATCATCGCGAGCGGTTTGCCCACGGCAAGGCTCTTGCCCACGATAACGACCTTCTTTCCCTTCGGATCGATGCCGTAGTGTTCGAGCATCCTCATCACGCCGTAGGGCGTGCAGGGAAGGAAGGTCGACCGCACGGACAGCGTAAAGCCCGGTTCGAAGAGCTGGGGCGTGGTCTCGTCCGCGGAGAGACGGCCGACGGAGATGGCCCCCTGTCCGTCGATGTCCTTCTCGGGCGCGATCGCGTTCACGACCTTCCGGGTATCGATGTGGCGGGGAAGGGGCATGAACACCAGGATGCCGTTCGCGCGTTCGTCATGGTTCAGCGTCTTGATCAGGTTCAGGAGCTCGTTCAGGGACGCTCTCTTGGCAGGCAGGGTATGATTATAGACGTCGATCCCGGCCCGGGCCGCCGCGCTCTGGATCGCCTGGTAATACATATAGGAAGACCGGTCCTCGCCCACGAGCACGAGCGCCAGCCCCGCCCTGATGCCGTGCTTCGCCAGTCTCGCTGTCTCCTCCTCGACCGCTGCCGTGATCTTCGAGGATATCCCGCTGCCTTTCATCAACTGCGCCATAGAACCTCCAATACACCATGCCAAACTTTAACCACAGAGAACGCAGAAAAAGCTTTAATCCTTATCTTGAACCCTTCAACCGCGAGAGCACAGAGCGTCTTATAATTCCAAAAGCCCCGCTCCTCTATCCGTCTCCCCGGATCTCCGTGTGGCGGATCTGGCCGCCGAGATTTGCCGTGAAGCCCACGACCCCGGCGGCAACGAGGGACAGGAGGAGAACGATGACCACGAGCCACGTCGGAATGGACCCGAAGCGGCGGAGAAAAAAAAGCCCCGCCAGCGCCGCGACGCCCAGGGTTTCCATGCATACCAGGGCCACGCCGGCCATCTCCTCGTGCCTGCCGATATAGGCCTCCGTCACGCCGGGGAGCTTCTTGACCGTGTCCTGGGCCGCCTCTCCGGTGAAGTACACGGCGAACGTTATCAGCGCAAGCAGCACGAACAGGCCGAAGCTCACCATCTTGACCTCTTCGCTCTTCCGCACCAGGGAATAGACCAGCAGAAGAATGGCGCCGAGGACGCCGACCACCGGAAAATGATTTATCATGAGATGTACGTGCGCCCAGTTCATGGGAACCTCCTCGTCGGGTAAGGCGTAATGCCGAAATCAACCACAGAGTTCACCGAGAAAAACCTGAAATATCCCCGGTCATTTCAGGCATTCATTCTCTTTGCCCAGGTCCTTATGGAAATTTTCAATCTGATGACGCGTCTCATCCCCGCTCCACCCGAGCTCTTGCGCAGCGAGCGAGGCGATCCTGTCCGCCTGGCCCCTCCCGCGCGAACCGGTCATGCCGAGGTGCATCCGCCGGAGGACGATGTCCGACAGCGTCCTGGCGCCTTCCTCCCGGACGCTGTAGACGACCTGGGCGTAGACGTCCCGGCTCTCGGGGGAGATGGCCGCTCCCATCAGCCGGTCCGTCTCGGCAAGCTCGAGCACGCGCCCGGCCCGGGAGCCGTAGAAGCGGACCAGGTGGCGGACGGTCTCTTCGCCGATCCTATGCCGCGACGCCAGCTCCGGCACGGCCTCTTTCAGGTAGTCGTCATAGTCCCCGGGCAATCCGCCGGGGAACGGTCTCCGGTCGGTCACGCACAACGCCTTCCTGCCGAGCGCCCTGCACGCTGCGTCCACCGCGTCTTTGGCCATGTTGCGGTAGGTCGTGAGCTTGCCGCCGGCGATCGTGATGATCCTCCGCGTCCTTCCCTCTTTGATGACCCGGTGCTTGCGCGAGATCTTCGACTCGCTCGTCCCCGAAAAGGCGAGCGGCCGTATCCCGGCGTAGGTGTAGAGAATGGCCTCCCGCGTGATGTTCAGCCCGGGAAGAACGCGCCTGCTCTCGGCTATCAGGTAGTCCACGTCGTCTTTGTTCGCGTGCACGTCGTCCAGGCTTTCTTCATACTTCGTGTCCGTGGTGCCGATGAGGGACCACTGGTCCAGGGGAATGATAAAGAACATCCTGCCGTCCTTCGAGGTCACGAACAGGGCCTGCTCGGAGAGCTTCGGCAAAACGAGGTGGATGCCTTTTGTCGGGAATATGATCCTGCGGGAATCGATGTTTCCCGCGCGCCGCACCGAGTCGCTCCAGGGGCCGGAGGCGTTGATCAGGACCTTGGAACGGAAAACCTGCGCCCGGTCCGCCAGAACGTCTCGCGCGGTCACCGTGATGCCGGCCTTCGTCTCCTCGATCTTCTCGGCCCGGACGTAATTCAGGACCGCGGCGCCGGCCTCGCGCGCGCCGATGATGTTCTCCAGCACCAGCCGCTCGGGCATCAGGATCTGGTGGTCGTAGAACAGCGCGCTCCCGGTGAGGCCGTCCTGGTTCAGGCGCGGCTCGAAGGCAAGGGTCTGGTCCCTTCCCGAGGTGAAGTAGTGCGGGATATCGTGCTCGTGGGACAACAGGTCGTAGAGATGGATGCCCAGGGAGATGACCGCCCTGCCGTGCGGATCGCCCTTGTAGATGGGGATGACGAGCGGAATGGGACGGATCAGGTACGGCGCCATCCTCCGCAGGATGGCCCGCTCCCGGAGCGATTCGGCCACGAGGTCCACTTCGAAGTTCGCCAAATACCGCAGGCCGCCGTGGATCAGGCGCGTGGACTTGGACGTGACGCCGGAGGCGAAGTCCCCCTTTTCCAAAAGCAGGCAGGAGAGCCCGCGCAGCGCCGCGTCCCGCGCCACGCCCGCGCCGGTTATGCCGCCGCCGACCACGAGGACGTCGTAGATTTTCTCAGGATCCGATACGAATGCGCCGGACATGCATTTCTCCTCGCAGGTGTTCCCGAAATAACCTTGGATCAATTTTAGAGAACCGTAAAAGTCTTGCCTCACACAAAGTCACGAAGTCACAAAGAAAAAAAATCCTGAATTTCAGTGTGCCCTTCTTAGCGCCTTTGTGTCTCCGTGTGAAAATTTGATTTTAGTAACTTAAGGAATCAATGTCTACCCAAAATGGCAAGAATATTTTGCCGCAAAAAGCACAAAAGACACAAAGAACTAAAAAACAGGATTTCGATTTATATCAGCAACTCGGTTTTTCCCTGTGCTTTAGGTGAATTCTGCGGCTAAAATGATGTCCGGTTTGTCCGGGTTGAGTTATTCATTAATGTTTATTTTTTGCCTGCCGCCTGGAACCTGCTTATTACGTTCTTCAGCTCCGCCGGCCTGTTGGTGTAAATGCCGTCGAGCTCCCACGCCACGCATCGTTCCATCTCTTCTTCGTCATCCACCGTCCATACGTAGATCCGGATACCCTGGGCGCGACAGGCCTTCGCCAGGTGCTCGGTGACCGTATTTTTTCTGAGACTGACAATGGAAAAGCCCTTTGCCTTGTACGCGGCTATATGGCGGGTCGAGAACGTGTCATAGATCACGGCAAGCGGCAGGTCGAGCATCACCCCCCGGACCGCAAGCGTTTCCGCCTCCTTGAAGGACGAAACCATGAGGTACCCGGAATAGCGGTACTGAAAGAGATGGCGGCCGAGCGCGGCGCCCGCGCCGTCGCTCTTGATCTCGATATTGATCCCCGCCCTGCCGGCAATGAGCCTGAGCGCGTCGTCGAGGGTGGGGACCGGCTCGCCGTTCCTGAGCCTGACGCCCGCGAGTTCTTCGGACGTTGCCTGCTCGATATCGAGGTCGCGGTCCGCGGTCCTGCCCGTACGCTTGTCGTGCATCACGTAGAGAACGCCGTCCCTGCTCATGCGGAGGTCGAATTCTATCATGTCCGCGGGGACGGCCAGGGCCAGGCGGAAGGCCTCGGGCGAATTTTCGAGCGCGCGGGAGGAATCGCCGCGGTGGGCGATGATGAGCGGGGTCGGCATGGGATAAATTATACCTGAATCTACGGAATCCGCAACCGGAAGGAATAAAACAAAAGGCGTCTCTCGCAAAGGCGCAAAGGTCGCAAAGGAAATCTTCAAATCCTGGTTTTAAATTTAAAAGATAAAGTCTTTCTTGGTGAGCTTGGAGTCTTTGTGAAAAAATTTATTTTCGTGCAGGGGTGGGGTAAAGATTCAAAAGCAGGTCGTTTGGATCTTTGCTTTTCCAGAGGCCCCTGCATCCCGTGAACAGGTCCGCGCTTTACATGCCCGGCAGAGAGCCCGACGAACCACAGATCATGCATGCGCGTGCTGCGTGTGCGCAGCGTAAGCGCGCATGGATTGCATATCGACACGTTAAATAGAAGACATCCTGGCATGTCTGCGCGGAGCTGTGAGCGGCGGTGCAGAAAAAAACAAAGGATCACGGACATCATGGATGGTCACGATCCTTGTTTTTTTTGGGCAGCTCATCGCTTAGCCGTGCTGCATGCCAGGGAGCAACTTGGTTTTATAACATTATTCAGCGGTCCGGATGCACTTTCGCTGCGCACGTGCTGGCCCGATGTTCTCTTTTTGTTTCATTTCGAGGGCATGCCTGAGCACGGCTTTCGCGTCAGAGCTACCCGGCGCAGGGGCAAAGCAAAGCTTTGAGTCTTTATGCCGAGACGCGATCAGAGGTAATACTGAGACCCATTGTCGTACCATCCCGCTTAGGATCGCGAGACGGGAATCAAGAACCCCATGCAAAAATTCAGGCAGGCGACCGAGTCCGAGGGTAAAGCATTTCGGATGTCTGAGCCCGAAGGGCGAGTTTCCGAAATGTACTGAGGACGACCGGGCATGCCGTAAAGAATTTTTGCCGGGTGCCCTTCTTTGGGTCGCCTTTCTTGGGCACGCAAGAAAGGCGACGAAAAAAAGGATCATGAACTTCGGAGAAACGTTCCGGGTTCAAGATCCTTATTTTTTTTCTGCAGCTCATCGCTTAGCCGTGCTGCATGCCGGTGAGCAAGTTGGTTTTATAACATTATTCAGCGGTCCAGATGCACTTTCGCTACGCACGTGCAAGCCGGCTGTTATCTTTTTGTTTCATTATCGAGGGCATGCTTGAGCACGGCTTTCGCGTCAGAGCTACCCGGCGCAGGGGTTTTACTTCCTACTTCCTACTTCCTACTTCCTACTTCCTACTTCCTACTTCCTACTTCTTACTTCTTACTTCTTACCGTCACGTCCTACTGCTTCCCGCCCACGACCTTTTCGATGATCTTGTCCTTGATGTCCTTGATCTGGTCGACGAGCGTTTTCTGCGGGGCCGGGGAGACGGCGGACCGGTGGATCACGGTCCGGATGGTGACGAGCTTTTCGAGCGCCGCGACCTCTCCCTGGCGGTAGAGCTCCCGGGGGTTGCTGAAATCGGCCCAGTGCGTGTCCCCGACCGCGGGATGGATCGACACGTCGGCCTCCTGGACGAGGAGCTCGTTCAGGTAGATCCGGGACACCGCGTCCGCGCGGAGCACCACGTCGAGCCCGAACTTGTCCTCGAACCTGCCGATCTCGCTCGAAACGTCCACGGCAATGATGATGTCGGCGCCCATGTCCTTGGCGCAGCGCACGGGCACGCGCTCCACCCAGCCGCCGTCCACGAGCAGCATGTCGCCGTCCGCCACCGGAGGGAAGATGCCCGGCAGGGCGCAGCTGCCGCTGACCGCGCGGCGGAGAGGGCCGCTCTTGTAGACGACCCGCTTGCCGTTCCGGATGTCCGTGGCCACGCAGGCGAAGGGTATCTTGGTGTCTTCTATATTGATATCGGGGATCAGGGGGTAGATGAACTCTTCGTACTCTTTTTCGGAAATGAACGCGGGCTTGGTGGCGGTGACTCCCCAGAAGTAGCCTTTGCGGATCAGGTTCGCCATGTCGCTGAAAAAACCGTGGTTCCGCGCATCGGGGTCCTCGAGCCTGCGGATGAACTCGAGGCGGGTCTTCCTGGACCGGAAGCTGCGAAGATACTGCTCCACCCTCCCCATCCAGTACGCGGCATCGGGCTGCGACGCATAGGAGCCGCCGATCAACGCGCCCAGGCTCGTTCCGACGATCATGTCGAAGGGGACCCGCGCGTCCTCGAAGACCTTGAGAATGCCCAGGTGCGCCAGGCCTCTCGCCGCGCCGCCGCCCAGGGCCAGCGCTATCTTCGGCTCATGAGGAGCCCGCTCAGTGTTCGTCATGATATTCCCGTTCGTAAAGTCAAGAATTAACCACAGAGCACGCAGAGAAGGCCTTGAATTACCCGCTCCGCTTGTTTTGTCTTGTCATTTAAACCACGAGAACACAGAGATTGTGACTTCCTTTTTTTCTCTGCGCTCTCTGCCTGCGCCCAGCGTTCACGAGCCTGTGGCCAGTGCTTATGAGTGCACTGCGCGAATACAGGCCATGCTCAGCGCGAGTGCAGGGTGTGGTTTCATACTTGATAGATTCGTAAAAAGTCTTTTTTAGCCACAAAAGTCACAAAAAGCTCAGAAAAGTTCTTTGGGGTTTCAAGGTTTTACCTTTGTGCTCTTTGTGCATTTTGTGGCTAGTCCTGACTTATTGCGAGTTCATCATACTTGCCTCTTTGGTTTTCTCTGTTCCGCTTGAGAGCACTATAACATCATACGCGGACAGTGTAAAGAAGGTTCAACGAAAGTTACTGTTGACTTAACAACGGGATTCATGGTATGTTCACTTTATGAACGCCGAACGCCCATCCCCTCCCGGGACCGAACATTACCGGTCGCTGCAGATCCTGGACGAGCTCTCGAACAACGACTCGCTCACCCAGCGGGACCTGAGCGACCGCCTGGGCATCGCGTTGGGCCTGGTCAATTCCTACATAAAAAACCTCGTCGCAAAAGGCTATCTTACCGTCAAAGCGATCCCCACGAAACGCTTCGCGTACTATCTTACTCCCAAGGGCTTTGCCGAAAAGACGAAGCTCACCTACGATCTCCTTCATGATTATACGAGGATCTACCGCGAGGCGCGCAGAAACTTCACGCAGCTGTTCCACGAGCTGCAGACGAACGGCGTGAAAAGGATCGTATTTGCCGGGGCGGATGAAGTGGCGGAGATCGCGTACATTACGCTGCAGGAAACGAATTTGAAGCTTGTGGAGGTCGTGGACCCGGACAAGGCGGGAGAGATGTTCTTTGGCCGGATGATAACCCCCTTAAGCGGACTGCAGAAAATAAAATACGACAGCATCGTGGTCACGTCCTATCTGAAACGGGAAGCCATGCGCCAAACGCTGCTCTCCCAGGGGATAGAAGAAAAAAATATCCGGACGGTCTTCAAGATCCGGGGATGATGAATGAGCCTTCTTAAACGCAATATCATCGCTAATTTCGCGGGCCAAGGCTGGGCAGCCCTGATGGCCCTGGCATTCGTTCCGCTGTATATCAAATTTCTCGGCATCGAGGCCTATGGCCTGATCGGGTTCTTTGCCATGCTGCAGGCGTCGTTCCAGATCCTCGACCTGGGTCTGAGCCAGACGATGAACCGGGAGATGGCCCGCTACTCGACGTTGCCGGAAAAAGCCGGTGAAGCGCGTGACTTTGTGAGAACCTTGGAATTCGGGTACTGGGCGATCGGGCTCGTAATTGGTGTTTGCGTGCTGATCGCTGCGCCGTTCATTGCCCGGGACTGGATCAAAGCGGGTGCGATACCTGTTAAAACAATACAGCAGGCCGTCATGATCATGGGCGTGGTGTCTGCATTCCAGTGGCCGCTCAGTTTTTATGACGGCGGCCTCATGGGATTGCAGAAACAGGTGCTGTCCAACAGCATTAAGATCGGCATGTACACGCTCAGCAGTGTCGGGGCCGTACTCATACTCTGGAAAGTTTCTCCAACCATCACCGCTTTTTTCACGTGGCAAATTTTTGTAAGCGCTCTCATGGTAGCCTTCTACACGGCTGCACTTTGGCGCAGCCTGCCTCCTGCCGATCGTCCCCCGGTCTTCAACCCGAACCTGCTGCGCAATATTTGGAGATTCGCCGCCGGCCTGAGTGGAATAGCAATTTCTTCAATTATTCTGATGCAGCTTGACAAGGTTATTTTGAGCAGGCTGCTTAGTCTGGAAATGTTCGGCTATTACACCCTTGCAGGAGTGGCGAGCAATGTAATTCCGCTTCTGCTCGGCGGTCCGGTCTTCAACGCCATTTTCCCACGTTTCACTTCACTCGCAGCAGTGAATGACGACACGGCACTCAAGCTTTTGTACCATCAGGGTTCGCAGTTGATTGCCACTCTTGTCCTGCCCGCCGCTGCAGTATTGGCGTTCTTTTCTTTTGACATCCTTCTTTTGTGGACCGGCAGTGTAAAAACAGCAGATGCTGCGTCTCCCATTGTCAGTCTCCTCGTGCTCGGGATGGCATTGAACTGTCTCATGGCCATGCCCTATGCACTGCAATTATCACATGGATGGACCAGTATAGGGCTGCGCATCAACACGTTCTTGATCATCACCCTTGTACCAGCGATTTATTTTATGGCGACACGCTATGGCGCCGTGGGAGCGGCTGCTGTATGGGTAGTACTAAACGGTATCTACATGCTGATCGGCATTCCATTCACGCACCGCCGTCTATTGAAAGGCGAAATGGGTCGCTGGTTCGTCCAAGATATCATTCCGCCTTTGGGGGCGGCTCTCCTGGTTGGCGGAGCCGGACGTTGGTTGATTGCCAGCCCGATGCCTCCGGTAACAGCGATCATCAGCTTGACCGTCATATTACTCAGTACGCTTATGGCGTCGGCACTAGTAGCGCCACACATGAGAGCATGGATGTTATTACAAATAAAAACAAGGGTTATACATGTTTAATCAATTGAAATCCTATTTGAAACGCTATCCATCAGTGGTCGCTTTGTACGAAGCCGTCCACAAACTAAAATATAATGCGACAAATGAACTGCGTGATATACGCGATTCGTATTTGCGCGGCTCGCTAAAAGCGGTGGACACACCGTATGGCTTCAAGTTGCGGGGCAGCAGCTCGACACATCATCTCGGCATGCAGAAGGGAACTTTTGAAGAGGAAGAAACTGCGCTCATAAGACAGCACTTGAGTCAATCCGATGTGTTTATCGACGTGGGTGCGAACATTGGCTTCTACTCCTGCCTTGCCCGGTCATTAGGGAAACAAGTAATCGCAATTGAACCGTTACCAAATAATTTAAACCATTTATATAGCAACTTGATCGAGAATAATTGGAAGGATGTCGAGGTCTTCCCTGTTGGGTTAAGCGATCACCCTGGTCTTGCCGTACTATACGGCGCGTCAAGCACAGGTGCCTCCCTCATCGGTAATTGGGCGGGGGCTTCTAAACGGTTCAGGCGCGTCATCTCTTTATCTACGCTCGATATTATACGGGGCGAACGTTTTGCCGGGAAGAAGATGTTCATTAAAATCGACGTGGAAGGATTTGAATATCCAGTTTTACAGGGTGCATTGAAAACAATGGAAATGACCCCGCGGCCCACCTGGATAATCGAGATTTGTTTGAACGAGTTTCATCCGAGCGGCCTCAACCCGAATTATGCAGCTACTTTCAAGATGTTTTGGGAACATGGCTATGAAGTCCGCACCGCTGATCGTCAGAATAAACTTATCCAAAGCGGGGATATTAAGCGATGGATCCAATCGGGGCGTTGCGACTCCGGCGTCATTAATTATATTTTTACTCCGATAGCCAACTAAGCTATTGCTCTCACAAATGTCTTGGAAAAGGAGTCTCTCTATGGTAAAAGAAGTCCGACACAACCTGTTCCTCGATCTTCTGCGTATATTCTATGGAAAGGTCAAAGCATGGACCGCCTTGTCCCCTTCTGCCTATGATGCAAAGATCGCCGATGTTTACCGTCGCGTTATAGATCGCGAGCCTAATAAGGACGAACTGATGCATTGGAACTTTTTCTTGGGCGCCGGCACATCCATCCGGCAGGTGGAAAATTCGCTCAAGGCAAGTTACGAGTATGATCAGCTCAGAAGCCGTAAAGATATCGTCCTAGTCAATCTACCGACATTCAAGTTGTACTGCCGCTCCAGCGACCTTGACGTGGGCACACAGATCATTCAGTCGCAGAGTTTTGAGCCACACATAGCCTCTGTTCTGAAAGATGTCCTAAAGACTGGAAGTGTATTCGTTGATCTGGGCGCCAACATCGGATATTTCTCCCTGATGGCCGCGACCATTGTAGGCCCGACCGGCAAGGTCATCTCCTTCGAACCGAATGCCCGCAATCTTGGATTGCTCTACGCCAGTATCGTCGAAAACGACATGAAAAACATCGTCGTGTTTCCGGTTGCGGCCTCCCATTCAGCTCAGATCCACAGGCTTCAGTCCTTCGGCTCGAACGGATTTCTGGAAGCTCCGACGCCAGGTCAGATGGGGGTGCAGTACATCCAGTCTGTGGTCCTCGACGAAATTCTGCTCAGTGTGCCTCGAATAGACGCCTTCAAGATGGACATAGAGGGGTTTGAGCCGTTTGCGTTACGCGGCATGTTGAAGATTATCGAGAAACACAAGCCTGTTCTTGTCACCGAATTCAGCCCCTGGCACATCGAGCACCGCTGCGGTCTGCCTCCGCAGGATTATTTGGACCAGCTTGCAGCGATAGGATACCGGCTTTCGATCATCGAATCCTCGGGTCGTGTGAAGATGGCGGAAGATCCAGCTGCAATCATGAAATTCTGGAGTGCGCTCCAGAACGACAAGATGCAGCTCGACCTGATAGCGCGGCCTTCATAATATTTGCGCGGCGATAAAACGAGTACCCGCGTTAAGTTATGCTTGAGGCTACCATAATGTTGATTGTATAATATTGCATATCGCGCGTGCTGCTCGGTACGATTGCGATTCAGGAGGAAATGTTCATGACTGCGTACAAAGAAATCGAAAGATGCCGTGTGAGCGACAGTACCAACCTGGTCTCGGTCCTTAATCTCGGGCATCAGGTCTTGACCGGAGTATTCCCGAAAAGTACATCCGAACGAATCACCTCCGGCCCTCTTGAACTCGTCTGGTGCCCCGACGGCGGCCTGCTGCAACTCCGCCACTCCTATGATCCGTCTGAAATGTACGGACAGAATTACGGATACCGTTCAGGGCTGAATCAATCGATGGTCAACCACCTGACTGAGAAGATCCGTTTCCTTGAACGGCTGGCTATGCTGAAACCGGGTGAAGTGGTGCTGGACATCGGAAGCAATGACGCAACCACGCTGAAAGCGTATTCTGTCAAGGGAATCCAGTTGATCGGCATTGATCCTACGGGGAGAAAATTCGCCCAATACTATACGGAGAATATAAAACTGGTCCCGGATTTCTTTACGGCTGACATCTATCATGCCGCAGAACCGCGTCCGGCAAAAATCGTTACTTCCATAGCGATGTTCTACGATCTTGACTCGCCGGTCGCATTTGCCAGGCAGATAGAATCGATTCTTGCTGATGACGGAATATGGCACTTTGAGCAAAGTTATATGCCCTCCATGCTGCGAATGAACGCTTACGATACGATATGTCATGAACATCTTGAGTACTACTCGTTGGGCGTGGTAAAAAATATTCTGGATAAAGCGGGACTCAAAATCGTAGACGTCATGATGAACGCGGTAAACGGAGGCAGCTTCGCCGTAACTGCTGCGAAGGCAGGCAATCGCAGCATTGTTCAAAATTCCGCCGTCATCAACTGGTTGCTTGACCAGGAGAACAGGATGGGACTGAATACTCCCCGCCCCTACCGTGATTTTGAGGAGCGCGTTTTCCGTCATAGAGACGACCTGACGAGGCTGATCCGCGCATTGAATGCAGATGGGAAAAAGATCCTCGGCTATGGCGCGTCGACGAAAGGGAATGTCGTTCTTCAGTTCTGCGGCCTGACGAGCAAAGATATCCCGGCCATCGCGGAAGTGAATACCGAAAAATTCGGATGCTTTACACCCGGCACTCATATCCCGATTATCTCTGAACAAGAAGCGCGGGCAATGAAACCGGATTACTTCTTCGTACTTCCCTGGCACTTTAAAGATGGAATCCTTCGACGCGAAAAAGAGTACCTGGCGAATGGTGGTAAAATGATATTCCCGTTTCCGGAGATCGAGATCATATAGTACGGCGGGATGTGCGCGATGGGGGGATAAGGAATAGGAATTCTGGCCTACATTCCTCCTGCCTGCAATCGAAATCGCAATAAATTAATGAGGACAGTCGCTCTATGGCAAATGAATCGACAATAAACAATACTGAACGAACAAAGATACTCATACTCTCGCACAAACAACAATTGTGCGGTGTTCATGAGTATGGACTGAACATCTGCGAAGCCGTGAAAAAATCTGCCCGCTATGCTTTTGTCTATGCGGAGTGCTCTGGCCCCGATGATCTCTTTGCGATAACGGCGCGAGAGAATCCAGCCGCGATTATTTTCAATTACTACCCGTCCACAATGCCCTGGTTGAAAAAAAATATCATGCGGCGGATCAAAGTCCCGCGTATTGGAATCATGCATGAAGTATCCCAGCAGGCCGCGGACTTAGCGGACGACTCATTTTTTCAGTTTCATATTGCACCGGACCCGACGCTCCTGTTGAAAAATCCCATCGTATTCAAAACGGGCCGACTCGTTCCGGAATACAATAATATCTTCCCGCAACCCGTTGTGCCGACCATCGGCAGTTTTGGTTTCGGGACAAAAGGTAAGGGGTTCGAACGCCTCATTTCCGTCGTGCAACAGGAATATGACGAAGCTCGGATACGCCTCCATATCCCTTATGCGGCCTTTGGAGACGCGACCGGCAGCGAAGCTCGCGCAATATCGGAGCGGTGCAATAGTCTGATCGTGAAGCCCCATATAAAACTCAGCATAACCCATGACTTTCTCAGCAGGCAGCAGCTGCTGGATTTCCTCGCTCAAAATACCATCAATGCTTTTTTCTATGAGGAAAACAAAGGCCGGGGGATATCGAGTGTGATTGATATGGCGCTTGCAGTCCAGCGGCCAATCGCGATTTCGAAAAGCAACATGTTCAGGCATCTTTATGCGGCAAACCCTTCCATATGCATCAATGATTCGACACTGAAGCAAATCGTACAGAACGGGCTTGCTCCTCTTCTGCCTTACCGGAAAGAGTGGTGTGAAGAGAACCTGATATGGGATTATGAAAGAATCCTCGATAATATACTTGCCGATACCGTGAGACGTCCCCGCCGCCGCAAATTGAATCTGCCGATCATCAGACCTCTGTTCTCCGCCATCCGCAACCGGGTGTTAGGCCCGCCGGATGAACAGGCAGAATCATGGATCCCCCAAATTCATGGAGACGTTCATCAGCCTTCTGAAATGCAACGCAAAAAATATTCATTCACGCCCCTTCCTGGCAAAAAACGGTTCAATAGGATTTTAGACAACGCTGCAAGGCGCCAATATGAACCGGCGACCGACACCCTCTTTGAAATCGTTCCCGACATGATGACGCATAAGCTTCGCGAAGCCAATATCCAGCAGGCCTTTGTACTGGACACCGTTTATACGTTCGCCTCCCCGCTTGCCTCTCCGAAAATGCTGTGCGTCGGAAGTTATGACGATACGGCAGCGGCAAGCTTGAAAAAACTTGGGTTCATAATGGACGAAGTCGATCCGGTGCTGAATTACGACCTTAATACATTCTTTCATAAGCCCACAACCGCCAGGGGAAGCTACGATGTTATATTTTCGACATCAGTAATCGAACATGTAAAAAATGATGAACTCTTCATCAACCAGGTCGTTGACCTTCTCGCACCGGGCGGCATAGCGGTCGTGACGTGTGATTATAATGACACGTACAGACCCGGGGACCCAATACCTCGTGAAGATTTTCGTTTCTATACTCAAAAGGATTTTAAGGAGAGGCTGTTCCCTCTTCTGAAGGATTGCTCGCTTGTTGACGAACCACAATGGGACTGCCCGAATCCTGACTTCACCTATGCCGGTTGCAAATATACTTTCGCCACTTTTGTTTTTACAAAGAAAAAAACATGAACACGATGAAAGCTATAATTTTCGGCGCTAGCGGCCAGGACGGCCATTACTTGATTGAGCTGTGCAAGCTTAATCAAATTGAACCGATCGCGGTATCGCGCTCCGGCAACGGGGTGCGAGGCGATGTCTCCGATTACACGCTGGTAGAACATTTGATCCGCGAACACAAACCTGCATACATCTTTCATGTTGCCGCCAAATCGACGACGCGGCACGATGCGCTTTTTGAGAACCACGAAACCATTTCTACCGGCAGTCTGAATATTCTTGAGGCGGTGAAAAAGCATCATCCCGAGGCAAAAGTGTTCCTAACCGGCAGCGGCGTTCAGTTCGTAAACAAGGGGCTCCCCATATCCGAAACCGATGTCTTTGAAGCGAGCAGCCCCTACTCTATAGCGCGCATTCAATCGGCCTATGCCGCGCGATATTACCGTTCGCTCGGATTAAAGGTCTACGTCGGCTATTTGTTTCATCATGAGAGTCCCCTCCGAAAACCTCACCACGTGTGTCAGATGATCGCTCTCGCGGCAAAGCGGATCGCCGACGGCAGCAGTGAGCTCATTGAGGTGGGCGACCTTTCCGTTGAAAAAGAATGGACCTTTGCCGGAGACATCGCGAAGGGAATCTTCACGCTGGTTGGGCAGGATGCCGTATTCGAGGCCGTGATCGGCTCGGGCAAGGTTTACTCGATCGAAAACTGGCTCGAACAGTGCTTCAGGATCATCGGCAAAGACTGGCATCATCACGTCCGGCTGCGGGAAGGTTTTACTTCGGAATATAAGCGCCTCTATTCGAATCCAGCCACCATGCACAAGCTTGGATGGCACCCAGTAGTAACTTTTTCCGAACTTGCCGAAATGATGGTAACTTCACCGGGCCGGTAAGGGCCTCGAAGCCTTGTTTAGAAAACGTTGATCAGGTTGTCCAGGACTCCGTCCCGGAACAAGCGGTCCGTCCTGGTGACGTGATCATATGCTGCAGGATCAATGGATGAATGCCCCGGAAGGGCATGCTCGTCATGGAGTTCAGAAAAATATGAGCGTTCCCCGCTTGTCGATCTGCATCGCGACCTATAACCGCGCCGACGTCATCGGCCAGACCCTGGACAGCATCATTGCGCAGATCAGGGAGGAGGTAGAGATAATCGTTGTTGACGGCGCATCGACCGATACCACCCCCGATGTGATGCGTCGTTATCAGGACCGATGCCCCGCCCTCCGGTATCACCGCATGCCCGTCAAGGGCGGCGTGGACCGTGATTATTGTCATGCCGTATCGTTCGCGACCGGGGATTACTGCTGGCTTCTGACGGATGATGATATTGTAAAACCGGGGGCCATCAATACCATTCTTGATCTCCTCCCGCGCAGGTACAGCCTTATCGTGCTGAACGCGGAAGTGTGGGACCGGACACTGGTTCATCAATTGGAACGCAAGCATCTGCACCTTGAGGCGGACACTTTTTACCAGACTTCATCGCAGGAAAAACTGTTCATCGAGACCGTAACGTACCTCTCGTTCATCGGTGCCGTGGTTATCGATCGTGCCCTGTGGAACGAGCGCATCAAGGAACCCTATATCGGCACGGAATTCATCCACGTCGGGATCATCTTTCAGAAGGAGCTTCCTCACGGCGCATTCGCGGTGGCTGAACCTTGCATTATAATCCGCTATGGGAACGCGCAATGGTCGCCGCGGCATTTTGAAATATGGATGATCAAGTGGCCGGGCCTCATCTGGTCCTTTTCCGGCATCAGTGACGCGGCGAAAACGCGCGTATGCCCCAAAAACCCATGGAACAGCCTGCCGGCGCTTCTTGTACAGAGAGCATGCGGTTTCTACTCTCTTTCCGAATACCACCGGTACCTTGAAACCCGGCTTGGTTCGCGCTGGAAACACGCTGCCGCCAGGGCGGTCGCCCTGCTCCCGGGCATCTTGCTCAATTTACTGGCTGTATTGTACTTTACAATGGTATCTGCGCAGGACTTCGTCCTCCGGGATAGTCTCAAAACAAGCCGTTTCTATTATCGCCGGTATTTCCGGCGGATTGTGGCAGCCTTGAGAAAACAGTTTCTCTCTGGAAGCAGGATATGCGCTTGATGCCATTGTTATTCAGGAACGCGGCCGTCCCATCCTGGATACATTATCGCTCGGTTAAGTCAGCTCCTATGATAACGATAATTAAAACCGTTGCAAAACTGCCTTTGTCCATTTTGAATGGCAAGACGAATACCGGGGTTTGCCCTATCTGTGAACATAAGACATTATTTGTAGAGCAGTCCGAATGGTTGCGGGATACCTATTTCTGTATCTTCTGTGGGTCGGTACCGCGTCAGAGAGCGCTCATTAAAGTTGTCCACAAGGAGTTCCCCAATTGGCGGCAGCTGCAGATATACGAATCGGCGCCCTGCGGCGCGTCCTCCCGTAAACTACAAAAGGAGTGCGAACAGTATTTGCCTTCGCAGTTCTACTCCGCTGTGCAGCCGGGCGCATGCAAACGGGGGGTCCGGTGTGAAAATCTGGAAAAGCTGACCTTCGCGGACAGGTCTTTTGATCTGGTCATAACGCAGGACGTGTTCGAGCATGTTCTCGATCCTGCTCCGGCGTTTCGGGAGATCGCGCGCGTATTAAAGCCGGGCGGCGCGCATATATTTACGGTGCCTCTTTACAAAGGCCAAAAGACCGTCATCCGGGCCGTTGGTGTTGGAAATGAAATTCAGTATCTTCGTGATCCGATGTATCACGGCAACCCGGTCGACAAAAAAGGCTCACTCGTCGTTACGGACTGGGGAGACGATATGTGTGATTTTATCCGGGCAAACAGCGGCCTGACAACGGAGATCTTTACGTTTCATGATAGATCTCTGGGCCTTGAAGCTGAATTCCTTGACGTCTTCGTAAACAGAAAAAAATAATTTTCTTAAAGGGACCTCGGTGCAACGTGAAAATAATCAGCTTCTATCTTCCCCAATACCACCCCATCCCTGAAAACGACGCCTGGTGGGGAAAAGGCTTTACCGAATGGGTCAGCGTTGCCGCGGCACGACCGCGTTTTAAAGGTCACCACCAGCCCCAGATACCGGCTGATCTGGGTTTCTATGATCTCAGACTTGAAGAGACGAGAATCGCCCAGGCTGCATTGGCTGCTGAATACGGCATATCCGCTTTTTGTTACTACCACTACTGGTTCAACGGGAAATTGCTCCTGGATCGGCCTTTCAATGAAGTACTTCAGTCGGGGAAGCCCGACTTCCCCTTTTGCCTCTGCTGGGCGAACGAAAGCTGGACACGGGCATGGGACGGGCTGGAAAAGGAAATACTGATAAAGCAGGAATACGGCGCGCGCGACAGGATCGAACACATTCATTGGCTCTGCAAGGCGTTTAAAGACCCGCGGTATATAAAGGTAAACAACAGGCCCCTCTTGCTCATCTATAGAACGGACACGATACCCGATTTGAAGGAAAGGATCCATGACTGGAGAAGGGTCGCAAAAGAACAGGGATTCAACGATCTGTATCTATGCGCGGTCAGGAGCAACTTCAGCCAGATGAGCGAGCCGTCTATGATAGAAGCCGGCTTTGATGCGATCGTAGAGTTTCAGCCGTTTAGTAAAAATTTTCCAAGACGTTCTTTACGGGTATTATTTAAACTTGCCGTTAATCATTATATTAACAAAATGATCACCGGGCTAAATTTACGATTGCGCATTCCACTCTTAAATGAAAATAATATTCTCTGCTATGGGAAATTAGCGGACAAGGCAATGGCCATACCCCATCCTAGTGACCACAGGAAGTTTCCCTGCGTTACGCCATCATGGGACAACAGCGCGCGAAAAAACATAGCGCAAATAATCCAGAATGATGACCCTCGTAAATTTTCCGATTGGATCTTAAACGCCTTTCAGAGAGTGGAAAAATACGACGAGGACGAGAAAATAATTTTTATAAACGCATGGAACGAATGGGCCGAGGGCTGCCATTTGGAGCCGGACGTGAAAAATGGCAGAAGATTCCTCGAAGCTGTTCGACAGGCAATAGATATACATAAAACCGCCGCTGGACCAAAGAACTAATGAGCCCAAAGGTTTTCATCATAGTCTTGAACTGGAACGGATACCGGGACACCGTGGAGTGCGTCAACTCCCTCGGGAAGGTCGCGTATCCCGACAGCGAGATCGTCATCGTTGACAACGGCTCTTCGGACGGGTCCGAAGAAATACTGAGGAAGTCCTTTCCGGACATTAAGATCATCCAGACCGGCCGCAATCTCGGGTTTACCGGCGGAAACAATATCGGCATGCGTTATGCGCTGGACAACGGGGCGGATTACGTCATCCTGCTGAACAACGACACGATCGTTGACAAGGACTTCGCCGGAGAGCTGGTCAAGGCCGCGGAAACGGACAGGTCCATCGGCCTGCTGTGCTCCAAGATATATTTTTACGACCGTCCGGATGTTCTCTGGTACGCGGGCGCGTCCTTCCATCCCTGGCTCGGATGGGGCCGCCATCGTGGATATAACGAACGCGACAAGGGACAGTATGACCGGGTCGAGGAAACGGAACGGCCCACGGGCTGCGCGCTCATGGCGACCCGGGAGCTCTGCGAAAAGATCGGACTTCTTCGTGAAGAGTTTTTTTGCTATTGCGAAGACCTTGACTGGGGAATGCGGGCTCAGAATGCCGGCTATAGGATCATGTATATTCCCACATCCAGGGTATGGCATAAGGTGTCGAAATCAACGGGCGGCGGGAGCACCGGGATATCGCTCTATTACTTCACCAGGAACATGCTCAAATGCCTCGATGAGAACAAGCCCCTGCCCTTTCCCCTCCGCCAGACGAGATATTTTCCGGTCCTCGCAGCAGCGTTCCTGGGTCTCTTCACGCAGGGCCTGCCGAAAGGCGTTGGAATGTCGCAGATCTGCCGCGGAGCTTTTCATTATTTCCAGGGCAGGTTCGGGGAATTGAGAAAGACGACGTAAAACGTCCATGCGGTGCGGGATTGTTCGCCAGGCTTATTGTGCCTGATGTATGAAGAATTAGAGTCCGTATTTTTATTGCCGTTACACTTAAGATTGTCATTCCTGCGAAGGCAGGAATCCAGTCTTTTCAGAAGACCCTGGAGCCGGATCAAGTCCGGCATGACAAAAAAGGATATTTTAGCGGGGCATATCTGTTCTTAATTTTACCCCTCCCTCGATGGGAGGGGATCAAGGGGAGGGTGAAGTATCCGTCGTGCATCACCGTCACCCCCACCTAACCCTTCCTATAAGAACCTTCACTTCCCCATCAAGGGGGAGGGAACAAAAAGGAATTGCAAGTTAAACGTCAGGAGTGAATAGCTTTGAGGATAGGCATCAACGCGCTGTACCTGCTGCCGGGCAAGGTGGGCGGCTCGGAAACGTATATCAGGAACCTCGTCAGGGAGCTGGCGAAGAACGGGGGGGACGATACCTTTGTCCTGTTCATCAACCGGGAGAGCGAGGGAGTATTTTCGGACCAGTCGCCGCGCATACAGATCGTCCCCTGCCCGGTGCGGGCGGAGAGCCGTCCGCTGCGGATACTCTGGGAGCAGTTCATCCTGCCGTTCCGGGTCCGGCAACATAAGATCGACGTCCTCCTTTCCGCGGGCATGACGGCCCCCTTCTTCTGCCCCGCGACGTCGGTGCTCGTCCTGTTCGACCTCCAGCATATCAACCAGCCGCAGAATTTTTCCCGCTTCTATCTCCCGTTTCTGCGAAGCATCATCTACCTGAGCGCCAAAAGCGTTGACGGGGTCGTGACCATTTCGGAACAAGCCAAAAGGGACGTCGTTCGTCATTACCATCTCCCCGCGGGACGGATCGCGGTGACGCACCTCGGCGTCGACCACGAGCTGTTCACGCCGCGCCCCTCCCCTGATGAGAAAGCGGTCCGGGACTCCTACAAACTCCCCGAACGGTTCCTCCTCTACGCGGCCTCTTCGCTCCCCCACAAGAACCACGCGCGCCTGCTCCAGGCCTTCTCGCTCGTGCGCAAACAGGTCCCCGGCCTCAGGCTCGTCTTGATCGGGGCCCGGGACCAGGGGGAGCCGGAGCTGCGCCGGAACATCCGGTCGCTGGACCTGGAGAGCGACGTCCTCCTCCTGGGGTGGCTGCCCTTCGGGCATGTGCCGGCGCTCTACCGGGCCTGCGACGCCTTTGTGTACCCCACGCTGCACGAGGGCTTCGGCCTGCCGATCATCGAGGCGATGGCCTGCGGCGCGCCAATCGTGTGTTCGCGCATCGAACCGCTGATCGAGGTCGCGGGAGACGCGGCGCTCTTCGTGGACCCCCTTGACCCGGTCGCTCTTTCGGAAGGCATCGTAGCGGCGGTGCGGGACAAGGCAGCGCGAACGCTCCTGATCGAAAAAGGGCTCGAGCGGGCGCGGCAATTCACGTGGGGTGCGACGGCGGGGAAAACGCTGGAGTTCCTGAGAACAGTCCGTCCCGGAGGGACCCGATGAAGAGGGAGCAGCTTCCGAAGATATCCATCATCACGCCGTCCTACAACCAGGGGCCGTTCATCGAGCGCACGATCCAAAGCGTCCTGGACCAGGGGTATCCGGACCTCGAATATATCGTTATGGACGGGGGATCGACGGACGGGACGATCGAGGTCCTGAAGAGGTATGAACATCGCCTGAAATGGAGCTCGGAGAAGGACGCGGGGCAGGCGGACGCGATCAACAAGGGGATCAGGCTGGCGACCGGCGACATCATCGCGTACCTGAACTCGGACGACGTGCTCGAGCCGGGGGCGCTCCTGCGGGTCGCGGAATACTTCGCCGCCCATCCCAAAACCATGTGGCTCACCGGGAAATGCCGGATCATCGACAAGCAGGACCGCGAGATCCGGGGCATGATAACGGCGTACAAGAACTTTTTATTGCGCCATTATTCCTATGAAATGCTTCTGGTGACGAACCCGGTAAGCCAGCCCGCGACGTTCTGGAGGCGCGAGCTCGTCCGGGAGTTCGGGCTCTTCGACGTGAACGAGCACCTGGTGATGGATTATGAGTACTGGCTCCGGATCGGGAGACGCTACGGCCCCGGGGTCCTCGATGAATACCTTGCCCGGTTCCGGGTGCACGGAGGGGCCAAGACCCAGGCCACGAATTTTTCGAATTTCAGGCAGGAGCTGGACGTGGCGAAAAAATACTCCCCATCGAGGATGGTGCGGCTGCTCCACTATGCGAACTACGCGCTGATCGTGGCCGCGTATGTGTCCATGGCGTTTTTTTCCAGGAGCATCCGCGCAATCTTTCCGGGCAAGCGAAGGACCTCCTGACTCCCTACTCCCTACTCCTGACTTACTCCGTTCCCTGCTTCCTTGCGCGCCTGGCGGCCTTGCGCGAGCTTTTTCTCCCCTTGTGAGAGGACGCCGGTCCCTGAGCAGCGACCGCGTTCACGGTAACGTCCCCGGGAACGTCCCGCTGCTCGATCCGCGCGAACAATTTTTCGAACAGAACGACGACAACAAGAAAGAACCCGATCGAGGGCAGATAGAGCCGGTGCTCGAAGATCACGTCGGTGACCGGCACAAAGCTCTGCACCGGGGAAAGGGTTATATAGAACCAGGCCACTCCCAGGGGGGCCGCAATCCAGTGTTTCTTCCGGTAAAGCCAGAAGGCCCCGCCGATAACGGCCAAATGTCCGGCAAAGGAAAGGAGCGTGGGGAATTCAAAAAGGGTCTTTGCAATGGGATAGTCGTAATCGATGTTCTGGTTGATCGGCAGGAACAGCAGCCTGATATACGTCCAGATGACGTTGAAGGACGTCAGCAGATACGTCCAGGCCGTCAGCGGCGCGCCGGCGGACGAGTGCTGGGTTATGTTGAACCCCACGGTCGTATTCTGCGCGGTAAAGAGGTTCAGGTTCCTCACGGCGACCCAGCACGACAGAACGATCGGAATATACGCCCCCCAGCGGGACAGCGCGGTCCTGATATTGCCCTCCGACAGGACCAGGTAGTCGTACAGAAAGATAACGGCGGGCAGCGTCACGGCCCATTCCTTGGACCCCATGGCCAGAACTGCGGAGAAAAAGGCCGCCGCGTAATACCGCCGCTTGCCCGTTTGCGCGCCGGAGATGAACAGGAGCAGGGCGCCGAGATAGAAAAACGTGGCCAGCAGCTCGGAACGGGTGATGATGTACGTCACGGACTCCGTCTGGATGGGATGGACGGCAAAGAGCAGGGAGCCGAACAGCGCCAGCCACCCGGCCCGTTCGGCGTACCTCGCCTTGAGCGACGGCAGGGTCAGGGTCGTGAGTATGAACAGGTACACCAGAAAACTATTGGCGATATGCACGCCGATGTTGAAAATGTGCCATCCGATCACGTTCAGGCCGTTCAGCTGGTAATTCAGCATGAGGGACAGATAGACCACCGGACGCGAGCCGGAGAGGATGGCGAGGATATTGTCGAGCGTGGCCTGCTTGATCGTTGCGTTCTCCATGATCGCGGGGGTGTCGTCGAAATGAAAGCTCGCGGTGAAGGTGTTGGAATAGGCGATGAGGACCATCGCGGCGATCAGGCCGAAAGCCGCAAGATTGAAATACCTGCTGTCCGTGAGCTTAAAATTCTTTTCTTGTTCCTGTGCCGTTTTCATTCCCGACAATCCTCCGCTTCATTAATGTATTAATGTATTGTAAAATTCACCACAGAGAACTCAGAGAAATGCATTTGATCCTGGCAAGTTCGGGAGTATTGTTTCACCTCCCCTCTGCGTCCTCTTCAGGTCCCTCAGTTACTCATCCCGGGATTTTTCCAAAACTACTTGAGAACACAGGGCTTGCTCTTTCCCCTTTTTTCTCGGTGCGCTCTGTGGTTTCCTATTTGCCTCTTTGGTTTTCATAAAATTTTTGACGCTACCGCCCCGGGCGTCCTTCCGCATTGCTTCCCCCGCGGGCGTTCAGCGTTGCCTGAAGTTCCTGCCGCAGCAAGGCCAGCTCCTGGGCCAGCTTTTTATTTTTCTCGGAAAGGCCGGACAGCACGACGGAAAAATGCAGCGTTATCAACAGGAGGAACAGGAACGCAAGGAGAAAAAGCAGGGAAGGCGGATAATAGACCCCCAGAACATGGGAGAGATATTCGAGCACGCTTCTCGACAGGGACAGGACCAAAAGCAGGGCGCTGGCGCAGAGCCAGAGCAGGGAATACCGTTCCTTCAAACGCCCCCTCCTGATCAGCTCGATCACCAGGACAAAGACCGATCCGCTGCCGACCATCGCGAGTATTTTCAACAGATCCATGGCCACCTCATTTTTTGAGCAGATCAACAAGGACCGCGAGGAGCACTTTCACCATATAATACACGGAGCGCAGCGGCGTTATGGACGATTTTCCCGTAACGCGCTGCCGCATCTGCGCGGGCACCTCGGCGATCCTCAGGCGGCGCTTGTGCACGAGCACGAGGGACTCCACCTCGGGATAATCGTCGGGATACCCGCGGCTGAAAAAATCGATGACCTTCCGGTTTGCCGCGCGGAACCCGGACGTGGTATCGGTCATCCGCATGCCGAGGATCGCCGAGAGGACGAGCGAGAACACCCCGATGCCCATTCTTCTGAACAGGGGCGCCCGATAGCCGCCCTGGTTCAGGAACCGGGTGCCGACCGCAAGGTCCGCCGTTCCCTCCCGGATCGGCCCCAGCAAGGCATCGATCTCGGACGCGAGGTGCTGACCGTCCCCGTCGAACTGGACCGCGACCTCGTAGCCCCGCCGGTCCGCGTAGAGGTAGCCCGCCTGCATGGCCCCGCCGATGCCGAGATTGAACGGCAGCCTCAGCACGGTCACGCCGAGCTCCCCGGCGATGCGCGCCGTCGCGTCGCGGGACCCGTCGTCGACCACCAGCACGTCCGCGTAAGCCGCGTGCTTTTCCAGGTCCCGGACCACGCCGGGCAGGCTTTTTTCCTCGTTGTATGCCGGAACAATGATCAATACCTTCATGGTCGTTCCCGAGAAGCGCGCGGCCGGCTTCTCCCCCCGGAAGGGACCGAAGAGCGGGTCAACCGCATTCTCACGGCAGCAGGTTGAACCGGACAATGGCCCACAGGGCTGAAAAGCCGTCCTTCCACCCGATCTTTTTCCCCTCCGCGTACGATCGGCCCCCGTATGAGATGCCCACCTCGTACACCCGGTATCGCGCCTGGGCGACACGCGCGGTAATCTCCGGCTCGATCGCGAACCGGTTCGAAACAAGCCTCGGGGCGATGTCCCGGACCACCTTGCGGGTGAACATCTTATAACACGTTTCCATGTCGGTGAGGTAGAGGTTCGAAAACGCATTTGAAAACGCCGTTAATATCTTGTTGCCGAAATAGTGCCAGAACCGCGGCGCCGCGTGGGGCCGGCCGCTCATGAACCGGGAGCCGAATACCACGTCGGCCTTTCCGTCAAGGAGCGGTTTCAGCAGGTCCCCGTACTCCCGGGGATCGTACTCCATGTCCGCGTCCTGAATGACGATATAGTCTCCTGTCGCGGCCGCAAAGCCCGAACGCACGGCGGCGCCTTTTCCTCTGTTCTTCTCGTGATAAATAATCCGGTAGGGACCGTCGAGCCGGGCAAGAAACTCACGGGTGCCGTCCCTCGAGCCGTCGTCGATTATAACTATTTCTTTTGCAAAGTCGGCAGGAAGCGAAACGCCGCAGACCCGCTTTAAATTCTCTTCGATGGTCTTTATTTCGTTATAGACCGGGATCACCACAGACAGTATCGGCATGAACGACAAGCTCCTTTATCCGCGGCAGCAAGCTCTCTTTCGAGCGCAAGGCCCGCCGGCAACGGGCAAGGGAGGCACGGGAAAACAGAGCGCTCACGCATCAACCTCCGCACTGCAACCGTGTTCGGCAGGCGCACGATGCACAGTGTGTTGCAATGGGTTATTGTAGCATAATTGGAATTGCCCGTACAGAACTTTCCAGGGCAATCACCGCCGCCCCCTGTCCATCACACCCGCGGCCCCGGGCTCCGCGCCTCAAGGGCGCCGGTCGTTGACGGTAAATCCCGACCGGAGGCCGTCGCCTCTCAGTCGCAGCCGGGGGTCAGGATAGGGAGTACAGGGGAGCGGAGAATCCCAGCACTGGTCCCCGGAGGCGGGCACCCACAGGTGCAGCCCGGATGCGGTTTTATACTCCACGAGCGGCGCGACGGCAACGCCCGCGTAGCCCTCTTCCGGAACGGTCGCGATGACCGATGACCGCTCGATCAGCCAGTCCAGCAGCATCGCATGGACGGACAGGAACAGGGCCAGCATCAGCGCCAGGTTCGCGGACTTCCGCCGGGACCGGGCGCTCTGCAGGAGGGGATAGGCCGTCGAGATCGGCAGCAGAAAGAAGAGAGCGGATGCGAACCGGTAATCAGGCGCCGTAAAAAACCAGTAGGCAAGCCCCAGAAGCGGCGGCGCCGCGAGCAGCCACAACGCGCGGTCCGGTTCGACGCCCGCAAGGGACGCGGCGCCAGGAGACCCGCGCCGGCGGGCGCCGGCATGAGGTGGAGGAAGACGCGACCCCCCGGGCGACTTCGGACCGGCTGTTCCCGCCCGCCTGGCCGAAGGGATGAGAAACGACAGGACCGCGCCCAGAAGAGCGGCAACGACGGCGGCGGCGCAGGGGTACACGACCGTGACGGTCTGTTTTCCGATAGTGTCGAGCCACGGCCCCAGCCAGTCCCAGGACCCCAGGACCTTCTCCGGCGGAAGGCCCGGCATTCGCGCCCAGCTTTTCACCCAGGCCAGATCGTTCGCCGCCTTTTCGACCGGCACGGACCAGTCAACGGGAAGGCGGGCGACCGGAACGGGATACGCGGGATATCCGCTGAGGATGAGCCCTTTCACTACCCAGACCGCAAGAATGAGGCAGGGGAACAAGTACAGGACATGCCTGCGAAAACCCTCTGACCTCCCTTTTTTCGTCAGCGCGTTCCACACAAGGATGATGGACAGCAGCGAGACCGCCGAAGCGTACACCAGAAGGCTCAGCTTGATCGTTACCGCGGTTGCCGACAGGATCAGGATGACCGGAAGGGAGGACGTTGCGGCGTCCGACGTCCGCAGCGCGACATGACGCGCAAAAGAGTAAAAGAGCGCAAGGGAGAGGACGGCTACGGCGATATCGGGAGTGGGCGAGGACAGGCTGTTCGCGACGGCGATGAACACCAGCACGGGAAGCATGCAGAGCGGGACAAGTAAAAGGGCTGAAGGACCGCCTTTGTCGCCCTGTTCCCCTCCCGGCCGGACAACGAGGGCATAGAGGCATTCGGCAAAGAGGAGCAGGAGCAGAAAACTGTTGGCCACGTTGTGGCCGTGAGGAAAGAGCGGATAAAAATTCAACGATGCCGCATAGGTGAAAAAGGACTGGTTAAAGGCGAACCGGCCGTGAAGATTGCCGAGCCCCGGGACCAGCGGATATTCGTTCAGCCAGCGGATCGTATTAAAATGGTATAAGCCGCTGTCGTAGTTTACCGGCGGAAGCATCGCCCAGGATGCGGCCCAGACCGTGAGGACGGCCAGTACGCCGGCGAATGCGAGGGTCCTCGCGCCGAAAAGGACCCGGGGCGGATTCCGGACGAGCGACGTAACGCAGAATGCGACGCCGGCAAGGAAAAAGACGCCGCTTGAGAAACGGTCGATCGGGACAAAGAAATTCACGATCTGAAGCACGAGGATGGAGCCGCACCAGCCGATCCAGGTCAGCTGAAAAAAAGCATTCCCGAGCTTCCCGTCGATCTTGAGCGATCTGACAAGAAAGCCTCCCCACCCGTAATAGGCGGCGGCCATGAGCGCGTAACATGCCAGCGACGCGGCGAGGTCCGGAAAGTATGAATTCACGTTAACTCCCCTCTTGCGTATCGGCGCTTCCCGTTTTTACGGGGCGTCCCCGGCCGTTGGACGCGGACCCCTGAGGCGGGGCCCCGCGGTTTCCGCGTTCATGACTATTCCGCGATCGTCTGCGTTTCTCCGCCCGTTTTCCGGTAACGCACAACCGCCCAGTACGCCGCGCCGTAGGCAACAGCGGCGGCGATGACGCCGGCCAGGAGCGTCCCGGCTATAAAGGGCCAGAGATAGGGCCTCAGGACCAGATAGGCGCTGCCCAGGCTCAGTTCGTTCCATGCAATATGCGGCATGGCCGCGCCGCTGCCCGTAATTTTCATGCCCAGCCACAGGCAGGACCCGTAGAGCGGGACGATGGTCCAGGGATTATTGATGAAGGCCGCGGTCAGGACCGCAAGCTTGCTCAAGCGAAAGACCCATGCGATCAGCAGGGCGGTGACCGTATGGAGCCCGATGGTGGGGCTGAAGGCGATAAAAACGCCGAGCGCAAAGGCGGTGGCCAGCCTGTGAGGCGTGTCGTTCAGCCGGAAAAGTGAGCGTATGCGGTCGGTCATGTATTTCATGCGCATTGCGGGACGGTCCTGTAGTAATTATTTGATGTGCCGGAGCGGTCTTCCGCCCCCGCGAAAGTGGTCGTATCCCGCGGGCGGAAGCGGTTTTTTCCGCCCCCGGGCGTCGGCCAGTGAAAGCGTTTTCCCGGAGGTTATCGATCCGATCTCCGTTACCGGGAGCTTCAGGGAACAAAGTTTCTTCACCCTGGCGGGCGGCACGGTGAACAACAGCTCGTAATCCTCGCCGCCGGACAGCGCGTACTGCAGCGCGGGCCTTGCCAGTTTCCCGGACAGGGCGCGAAGCGCGGCGGAAAGCGGTATCCCGTGGGCCACGATGTCCGCGCCGACCCCGCTCTGTTCGCAGATGCGGGCCAGATCGGACGAGAGCCCGTCGCTCAGGTCGATCATCGCGTTCGCGCACCCGGAAAGCGCGAGCTTTCTGCCCCATTCGACGCGGGGCGCCGGCCGGAGGTGGCGCGCGATGAGCTTTTCTATTGCGGATTGCGGAGCCTGCGCCCAGCGTTTCCGAGTGGAACCGCGAGTGCAGGGTGTGCGGATCGCGGATTTAAGGTTCTTACTCCTTACTCCCGACTCCTTGCTCCTGACGCCAGATCGCAGAAGCTCCAGTCCCGCGGCGGAATCCCCCAGCGTGCCGGTCACGTAGATCCTGTCCCCCGGCTTCGCCCCTGCCCGGGTGATGATGCGCTTCGGTTCAACCTCGCCGAGCGCGGTCACGCTGATGAACAGTCCCCTGCCGGAGGAACAGGTGTCCCCTCCCGCAAGCGTCGCCGCATGGGCCCGCAAAAGCGCGTTGAATCCCCGGTAGAACTCGAGCACCTGCTCCACTGAGACGCCCGCCGGGATGCCGAGCGCGGTCAGGCAGTACCGGGGAACGCCCCCCATGGCCGCGATGTCGCTCAAATTTACCGCGGCGGCTTTCCAGCCGAGCGAAGAGAAGTCCGTATACGCGAGGTCGAAATGCACGCCTTCGATCAGCAGGTCAGTGGTTGCCAGCAGGATATGGGACGCGGACAGCTTCAACGCCGCGGCATCGTCGCCGATGCCGACCGGCGCCGAGGAAGGCTTTCGCAAGGCCAGCTTTTTAATGCGACCGATCAGGCCGAATTCGCCCAGGTCTGATATCTTCATCGTATAGTATTGCCGCAGAAACACGGAGAAAAAACAACGGCGTTTTCTACGAACTACGAACTCCCGACTCCGAACTTTTTTACTGAATCAATGCGTTGCCCGCGACCTGCCGGGGAGCTTTTTATGCGCTATGCGCTGCGGCGTCTTCCTGCGAAGCGCCGTGGAGAAAACGTCGTCCATGGTCTCCGCAAGTATGAACTTCATGTCTTTTCTCAGGTTCTTCGGGATATCGTCAAGGTCTTTTTCGTTTTCCTTCGGGATGATCATGGTCATGATCCCCGCCCGCTTTGCGGCGAGCGTCTTCTCCTTGAGCCCGCCGATCGGAAGGACCCGTCCCCGGAGCGTGACCTCGCCGGTCATGGCGACGTCTTTTCTGACCGGCACGTTGCTGAAAACGGAAGCCAGGGCGGTGGTCATCGTAACGCCCGCAGAGGGGCCGTCCTTGGGGATGGCGCCGGCCGGCACGTGGACGTGGACGTCGGTCTTCCCGAACACGTCGTCTTTGATGCCGAGGACCTTGGCCCGGGAGCGCACGTAGGTGAGCGCCGCGTGGGCGGACTCTTTCATGACGTCGCCGAGGTGCCCCGTCAGGGTGAGCGTGCCCTTGCCGCGCATGGTCGTGGCCTCGATATAGAGGATGTCGCCTCCGGTCTCGGTCACCGCCAGGCCGGTCACCACGCCGATCTCGTCCTTCTCCCGCTCGACCTCGGGCAGGAACTTCGGCACGCCCAGGTACGTGTGCAGGTTGGCCGGCGTGACCGTGAAGAGTCCGGTCTCGCCCTCCGCGATCTTTCTCGCCACCTTGCGGCAGAGGTGGGCGATCTCGCGCTCAAGGTTCCTCACCCCCGCCTCGCGCGTGTACTGCATGATGACCTGCAGGATGGTCTTGTCCGGGATGGCTGATGTTCTTGTCCGTGATGCCGTGCTCCGTGAGCTGCCGGGGGACCAGGTAGCTCTTCGCGATGCCGAGCTTCTCCTGCTCCGTGTATCCCGACAAGCGGATGATCTCCATCCGGTCCTTGAGCGGGCCCGGGATGGGATCGGTCATGTTCGCCGTGGTGATGAACATGACGCGCGACAGGTCGAAGGGCATCCCGATGTAGTGGTCGGAAAAGGAGTTGTTCTGTTCCGGATCGAGCACTTCCAGCAGGGCCGCGGACGGGTCGCCCCGGAAATCGGCGCCGATCTTGTCGATCTCGTCGAGCATGAAGACGGGGTTGTTGTTGCCCGCCGTCTTGATGCCCTGGATGATCCTGCCGGGGAGCGCGCCGACATAGGTGCGGCGGTGCCCGCGGATCTCCGCCTCGTCGCGCACGCCGCCCAGCGATATGCGCACGAACTCGCGCCCCAGCGCCCGGGCGATCGACTTGCCGAGCGAGGTCTTGCCCACGCCCGGAGGCCCGACGAAGCAGAGGATCGGGCCTTTCATCTTCTCCTTGAGCTTGCGCACCGCGAGGTACTCGATGATGCGTTCCTTCACCTTCTCGAGGTCATAGTGGTCTTCTTCGAGCACCTTGTGCGCGGCCTTGAGGTCGAGGTTGTCCTTCGTCGCCTTGCTCCAGGGAAGTTCCGCGAGCCATTCGATGTACGTCCTGGTCATGGACGCCTCGGCCGCGTCGGGGTGCATCCGCTCGAGCCGGCGAAGCTGCTTCTCGGCCTCTTTCCCCGCTTTGTCCGGCAGCTTGGCCTCCTTGATCTTTTCCCGGAGCTCGCGCATGTCCTCGGACCGGTCGTCGGTCTCGCCGAGCTCGCGCTGGATCGCCTTGAGCTGCTCGCGCAGGAAATACTCGCGCTGGGTCTTGTCGATCTCGCCCCGCACGTCGGCCTGGATCTTCTGCTGCATCGAGAGGAGCTCGATCTCCTTGCCGAGCGCCTCGTTGATGCGCTTGATCCGCTGAAGGGGATCGGTGATCTCGAGGATCTCCTGCGCCTGTTCCACCTTGAGCCCCATGTTGGCCACGGCAAGGTCCGCCAGTTTTCCCGGGTCGTCCACGTTCTCGATGACCACCATGATGTCCGGAAGGATGACCTTGCCGAAGGAGACCAGCTTCTCGATCTGTTCCTTCACGTTCCGCATGAGCGCCTCGGTCTCGAGGTTTGCCAGCGCCGGAACATCGGTGAAGGTCTTGATCTCGACCTGGTAGTAAGGCTCCTTTTGCAGGAATTTCACGGTCTTCGCCCGCGCCACGCCCTGGACCAGGATCTTGATGCGGCCGTCGGGCAGTTTCAGCATCCGCATGATCACGCCGACCGTGCCGACCGAATAGAGGTCCGACGGCGAAGGGTTTTCCACGTTGATGTCCTTCTGCGAGGTCAGGAATATCATGCGGTTCCCTTCGAGCGCCACCTCGATCGCCTTGATGGACATCTCCCGGCCGACAAAGAGCGGCAGCACCATGTAGGGGAAGACCACGATGTCCCGGATCGGGAGCAGCGGCAGTTTTTTCGGTATCTCGATGGACTGCTGGAGATCTATGTTCTTCGTTTCCGTCTTAGCCAAGCTATCCTCCTCATCCTGTTTGCGATCGTGTGTTCATGACTGCCGGTTCTTCACCGCTGTCCGTATCCTACAGCTTCAACTTCTGGAGATAGCTTCTGAATTCCGCCCCAAACTCCCCGTTCTTGAGCCCGAACTCGACCGTGGCCTTCAGGAACCCCAGCTTGTCGCCGGCGTCGTGCCGCTTGCCTTCGAACTCATAGGCGTAGATGGGCTGCTTTTCCATCAGCAGCCGGAGTCCGTCCGTAAGCTGGATCTCGCCGCCCTTGCCGGGCCTCGTCTGTTCAAGAGCGGCAAAGATCTCGGGGGTCAGGATATAGCGGCCGATGATGGCCAGGTTCGACGGCGCCTCGTCCGGTGACGGCTTCTCCACCAGGTCCTTCACCAGATAGACCCCGTCCTCTATCCGTTTCCCGTCAATGATGCCGTAGTTCCGCGTCTGGGCTTTCGGCACTTTCTGGATGGCGAGGATCGTCGCCGGATAACGCTTGTACACGGCCATCATCTGCTTCAGCGCCGGGACGTCCGAGTCGATGATATCGTCGCCGAGCAGCACGGCGAACGGCTCTTCGCCGATCACCCGCTTTGCCGTCAGCACGGCATGACCGAGCCCCAGCGCCTTTTTCTGCCGGATGTAACAGAACGTCACCAGGTCGGCGATGCGCTGCACCTCGGAGAGCAGTTTGTGCTTGCCCTTTGCCTTGAGGTCCTCCTCCAGCTCGAACGCCACGTCGAAATGGTCCTCGATCGCCCTCTTGCCCCTGCCCGTGATCACCACCACTTCCTCGATCCCGGACGCCACGGCCTCCTCGACGACGTATTGGATAAGGGGCTTGTCCACGAGCGGGAGCATCTCCTTGGGAGACGCCTTGGTCGCGGGAAGAAACCTGGTCCCCAGGCCCGCGGCCGGAAAAACCGCTTTTGTTATCTCCTTGCTCACGATGCTCTCCTTGACGCCATTCTAGGGAACTGACCCTGAAAAGTCAAGAACATCCCCGGATAACCACATGTTGAGCGATTGAGAAGCTGAGCAGAGAGGCACGGAAAACCTCAGCTTCTCACCTTCCCAACCTCTTATCTTCTCAACGTCTCCCCTTCCATCACTTGGGTATGGGCACGCTCCCGATCAGGTATTTCAGGTCCTCATCGTCGAACCGGAGGCCCGCGCCCACGAAGGCCGCCCTGCGGCCGGCATTCAGGAAGTTGTCGTAGCCCGCGTCGAGGAAGAGCAGCTTGTTGATGTCGTAGCTCACCGTCGCCTTCAGGTGCGCGTTCTCGTTGCCCGGCTCCTTGCTCGAGAAGTTCCAGGCGTCGAGGTTGAACTTTATCCTGTCGTTCAGCGTATAGTATTCGGCGCCGATGCCGCCCGTCGATTCCATGAGGCCGAGCCGCAGCCCGAGGTTGCCCCACCGCTTGACGAACAGCAGGCTGAAGAGGAACTTGTCCTGATAGGTATCGGTCGTGACGACGCCTCCGGGGGTCGCGGCCACGATGCTCTGCGAAAACTTGTACCGGGGGTCGGAAACGACCTCGAGCGTATAGTATTTGTCCGGCTTCGGTTTGAGGTCGAGCGAGAAATAGGTCTTGGCGTCGGGGAACAGGTATTCCGACCTGAAGCTCACGATCGTCTGCAGGCGGTCGACGCGCCCGGTATAGTCGCTGATCCCCTTTGCCGCGCTGTCGATGTTGTTGTACACGCTGTCGTCGCTCACCAGCTTGCCGAGCGTGCCTTCGCCGTGGTCTATCTTCTTGGCGGCGTTCTGGATCGAGGCCAGGGCCAGTTCCGCGTTCTTCGACGCCTCGCGGATATTCTCCATCGACACCTTGAGATTGTCCCGGTTCTCATCCACCACGCCGTTGAGGCTGGCCGTGAGCTCGTTCAGCCTCATAACGAGCTCGCTCCCGTCGCTGTTCAGCGTGTGGGAAAATTCCCGGATGTTCTCCGTGGTCTTCCGCAGGTCGGCAAGGATGTCTTCCATGGACTGGGCGCCCCGCTCGGTCCCGAAGACCTGCCGGAGCGACGCCGTCACCTGCTTGACATCGTCGGCGATGCCGGAGAGCTGGTTGATGAGCTTGTCGACGTCGCTCGGGGACGACGTTGCCAGGATCTGGTCCCCCTCCTTGAGATACGCCGACTGCCCCGGCGGGCCTTCCGCGGCAGCGCCGCCTTCCGGCGGAGTGATCTCGACGAATTTCTCTCCGAGGAGCCCCATGGTTTTGATCCCGGCCCGTACGCCGCGCGGGATACGCACCTCAGGAAGGATCCTCATGGTCACTTTCGCGCGGTTGTCAAAGAGCTCAACCTTTTCGACGCTCCCGATCTTCACCCCCGCCATCCTGACCGCGGCCTTGGCATCGAGCCCCGCCACGGAATCGAACACGGCCTCTATCGTGTAGCCCTTATTGGCGCCGAATTCGAACTTCCCGACGACAAAGGTCATCCAGAGGAGAATGATCGACCCCCCCAGGACCAAGAGCCCTACCTTCGCCTCTGTGCTTAGTTTTGCCATGGAAACCTCTTTACGAGTGCGGAGTGGCGAGTGCGGAGTGTGGAGTTATAAAGGCGACTAAGAAGGCCGATTATTTCCTGTTTTTTATTCCGCATTCCGCGCTCCGCATTCCGCACTGAAATCATTCCGCCGTTATCGGCCCCACCGCGCTGCCGGTAATGAACTGGTGCACGATCGGGTTCGTGGAACTCCTGATCGCATCGGGCGTGCCGATCTCGATGATCTCGCCCTTGTACAGCATGGCGATCCGGTCCGAGATCTTATACGCGCTCTGCATGTCGTGCGTGATCGACACCGACGTTACCCCCAGCTTTTTTCTCAGGTCTATGATCAGGTCATTGATCGAGTCCGCGGTTATCGGATCGAGCCCTGTCGTGGGCTCGTCATACAGGATGATCTCCGCGTCCATGCAGATCGCGCGAGCGAGCCCCACCCTCTTTTTCATGCCGCCGGAAAGCTCCGACGGCATCTTGTCCTCGACGTCTTTGAGCCCGACAAGGGCCAGCTTCTCGGTCGCGACCTTCCTGATCTCCCGGTCCGAGAGCTTCGTATGCTGTTTGAGCGAAAACCCCACGTTCTCCCAGACCGTAAGGGAATCGAAGAGCGCGGCCATCTGGAACAGCATGCCGAACTTCTTCCGCAGCTCGTTCAGGTCGAACTCATCGAGGTCGTTCAGGACCTGGCCCTCGATGACCACCCTGCCCCTGTCCGGGAACAACAGCCCGATGATATGCTTCAGGATCACGCTCTTGCCGCTGCCGCTGCCGCCGATCACCGTCATGCTCTCGCCTTTTTCCACCGCGAGGTTCACGCCGCGGAGCACCGGGAGGCTGCCGAAACTCTTGTGCAAATCGATGAGCTCGATCATCGCCATGGCGTCACCATAACAGCGCGGACAGGAAATAGTCCAGGATCAGGATGAGCATGCAGGAAATGACCACCGCGCCGGTCGTGGCCTTGCCCACGCCTTCCGCGCCGCCCTCGGTATTGAACCCCTTGTAGCAGCCGATCAGGCCGACGACCGCGCCGAAGACGAGGGCCTTGACCAGCCCGTACCAGATATCGTTCACATTCGTATTGTTGATGCTCTGGTTGTAATAGGTTACCGGGTTTGTGCCGAGGACCTTGACGCCGACGAAATACCCGCCGGTGACGCCGATCATCATGCCGAGGATCGTGAGAAAGAACATCATCACCGTGCTCGCGACGAACCGGGGCACCACGAGGTATTTCATCGGGTTCGTGGCAAGGGTCGTGAGCGCATCGATCTGCTCCGTCACCTTCATGGTCCCGAGCTCGGCGGCCATGGACGCCCCCGCGCGGCCGGCCACCATGAGGCCCGTGAGCACGGGGCCGAGCTCCCTCGTCATGGAGAGGGACACGACCGCTCCGATGAGCGACTCGGCGCCGAAACGCTTGAACCCCGTATAGCTCTGGAGCGCCAGCACCATGCCCGTCGAAATGGCCGTGGTCATCACGACCGGGACGGAGTTGACGCCGATCTCCTCCATCTGCTTCAGGACGTTCTTCACATAGAAGGGGCTGCTGAACGTCCAGCGGAGCGTCTGGCCGAGGAATATGAGCACTTTCCCCATCTCGCTCAGCAGCAGAAAGACCTTGTCGCCCAGTTTCTCCAGCCAGTTATTCATGCGGAGCTTCGCCCCAATTGAAGAGGTACCAAGGTGCTCATGAGAAACGCGAACGTGTTCGTCAATCCCGCGAAAGCGGGAGTCCGGCGTCTCATCGTAAAATCACTGGATTCCGGGTCAAGCCCGGAATGACGGGATATGCATTCTGTCGTCCTATGACCCTCTTCGCAACAATGAGAACTATAAAATTTCAGGTTGCAACCGTCAATTTCCAATTTTTAATTTCCCATTGGCTTCCCGTTTTCGAGCAGGAAGGCCTTCAGACGTATACCCGCGGCACCCGGCTGCCGATGCCGCAGAGGACTTCGTAGGCGATCGTGCCGGTCTTGACGGCGAGCTCGTCCGCCGTGATCCGCTGGCCGCCCTGTTTCCCGAGCAACACGACCTCGTCGCCCTCGCAGACGCCGGGGACCTCGGTCACATCGAGCATGCACATGTCCATGCAGACCCTGCCCGCAACGCGCGCCCTGACGCCCCGCACGAGGGCTTCGCCTTTGTTCGAGAGGCCGCGGCTGTAACCGTCGGCATACCCGATCGGGACGGTGGCGATAAGGCTTTCCCGCGCGGTGACAAAGGTCCGGCCGTAGCTGATGGGGACGCCGGCCGGGACCTTTTTGAGGAACACGATGCGCGTCACCAGGGAAAGCACGGGCAAGAGGTCCGCGCCCGCGGTCTTCCCTTCGAGCGGATTGTACCCGTAGAGCATGAGCCCCGGCCTGACCATCGTGAAGAGCGCCTGCCGGTAATCGAGCAGGGCGGCGCTGTTGGCCGCGTGGCGGAGGGGGATCGCGGCCCCGTGGGCGTCGAGCTCCTTCAGCAGCGTTCCGAAGCGGTCCATCTGCATTGACGCGAACTGCTTGTCCCGCAGGTCCGCCTCGGCAAAGTGCGTCATCAGCCCCTGCACCGTGAGGCCTTCCAGGTCCCGCAGCTCCCTGATAAAAGCGGGCGCGGCTTCGGGCGCGATGCCGATCCTGCCCATGCCCGTGTCGATCTTTACGTGAACGGGGACCGCTGTCTTCAGCCTGAGCGCGGCGCTGGAGAGCGCGCGGGCCATTGCCGGCGTGAACACGACCGGGGTCAGCCGGAGGGCGACAAGCGCCTCCGCCTGGCCGGGGACGACCGCGCCCATCACGAGAATGGGGGCGTCGATGCCCGCTTCGCGGAGCTCCCTGCCCTCTTCGACGAGCGCGACGCCGAGCGTGTCCGCGCCGAGCTCCAGGAGGTGTTTTGATGCGCGTATCGCGCCGTGTCCGTAGGCCTGAGCCTTGACCACGGCGAGGACCTTTCGCCCCTGCGCCCGGCTGCGCACTTCCTGAAAATTGTGCGCAAGAGCAGCAAGGTCGATGAAGGCCGCCGTCGGCCGGTCCGAAGCAGGCAGCAGCGACAGGGGCGACGCTGCCCGTTCCCGCGCGTTATCGATGGATCTCGTCGTCATTCGTTCTTCGCTTGATGTATGCCGGCGCTAGAGTTTTTTCTTCTTTCTTCTTACTTCTTACTTCTTACTTCTTACTTTCTCTTCGTCCCTCGTCAGTGTATGGTGCTCTCGTTGATCTCCTCGAACGCATTGGACGCGGGAAGTATTTCTATCTTGTCGAAGGACTGCGCACAGTCCAGACACTCCCAATGGTGTATGGTCCAGTATTCGAAGTCCATCTCGAGGCTGTAATCGTCTTCCTGAAAAAGGTTCGTTCCCCCGCAAAAGGGGCACATGATCGGTTCCATAGGCTCTCCTCCGGTCCGCTTGACCGGAGAAATCTCCTCATAACGGCGGAATAGTATCGGTCTCTGCCCGGCCGTGACAGGCGCATGCACAGGATAGCAAAGCGCAGCACGGAGCATTAACGGTTTTTAATAATCAATTGAAATTTCAGGCGCTTTTGTCAGTACTTTAGCACAGAGAAAGGCTTTTTGCAAAATGTTTTTTGGCGGGCTGTGAGCTCGAAGGTCTGTTTTTTAAGAGCAGGATGATGTGCCCGGTATTGCAGCTAACACCTGCTATTCCCGGTGATGATGTGATGTAATGCTCCGGGGACATCAAGGCGGGCCTGTCGTGGCATGATGCGATTCTATTGAGAAGGATACTCTTGTCAAGAGGAAAGCATAGATAGAAACAAGGTTCCCAAAATTGTCAGGTCCGTTGCCTCCACACGCACGGCGTGGCTACCGTCGGTGAGAGTGTCGAGCGAATGACCGGTTCTTAATTGAAATCCGACGTGAACGGTATCGGCGTCAAACTGGCGGGCTCCGCTTCCTCGTCGGGATAAGGACAGTAGGTGCCGTTCCCCGGTTTACACCCGACTATGCCATCGTAACTGTGCTGGATGATCGGCACGAGCGTTTGGCCATCCGGTCCGTATCCTTGACGGAAGGTGTCCACAGGTGTCGGCGTGCCGTAAGCGCCGCTCTGGTCTGCCTGGTTCACCACCCCGGGGAACGGGCTGGTCACGGTGCCGGAACGGGTCGGGTCGGTCCACTTCAATTCGTAGTAGTTGTTCGTGCTCTGATTTGTGAGCACGATCATCCGGATATGCCGGCCTGGGGGAATAACTACGTTTACTGCCGGACTCATTGCCTGGCCGTTCCAGAATGAAATATTGAATGTATAGGGGACAGGCTGTAAGTACAGTTCATCATCTAATGATTTGTCTCCCGTGTCATCCAGAAAGGTTAACAGCCCCGTACCCGGCTGCGCCATGGCTTGCAGTGTTTCAAAGGTATACAGGACGTATTCCGAGCCGGAGGGGTACGATAGGGAGAACATATCCGACAGGTTCCAGAACACGAGGTGCGTGGGTTCCGTGATGTCTTTCATGCCGACGGCTATGGCGTTGTCTGCTTCGTTGCCGATCGTGCCTTTGAACACGACCTGGAGCGTGAGATCGGTAATGCCTGCGGGGATGGGACTATTGGTGAAATCGAAGGTGATATCGGCATAGTCCGTATTTATGGCCGTGGTCTCTTCACTGGTCAATGTTTTCGCGTTAGATACAGAATAGGAATACGACACCGACGCCATTGTCGCTGGGTCCGGCGGGTAGTTTGAGAGATCGGGGGCGTAATTGGGGATGATTTTGTACCGCGCTACTGCCGTGAGAGTGCCGGTGCCTATTGTATCGTTCGGGGTGGTGTTCAGTATCGATGCTTTGATCATTGTGAACTGCTGGTGCTGATTGTCATGTGCGTCGGTGTAGGGCGTCTGGCTGCCGTCTGCGATGGAGTAGACGCCGGTTTCGGGCCAGGATACATCGAGGGTACCGCGGAAGAAGTAGTTCAGAAGCCCGGCGGAGTAGCCCACGGCGCGGGGGATGAGGTATTGCGCATAATCATCATGGACCTTGTCATTTAAGGAAAATACGCGGCTACCGACGTATTGCTGAGCCTCAAAATCAAAATAAGAAAGAGTTGTTAAGTGATTTATAGGTCCTGACTGATTATTCCGATAATTGTCGGCAGCGTAACCTTGAAAATATCTAACATTAACCTGTTCATCCACCAGCTGCGGAGAATAATCATCCGGCCCATTCCATTGAAGGACCTTAACAGTTTCAGTTTCTATCCCTTCTCCGATATAACTGGGAGCTTTATATATACTGTATCCGGCAGTACCGAAGTTTGTATCACGGCTGAGAAAATTACTGTTTGTAAACTCTGCAAGACCTTTCCCGTCATTTTTCCAAAATGAGTCAAAGTTGTTAAATGTCCCAAGATCCACTGCAGGATAGCCGGTGTAATTTAATGGCTTCCCATTATTGACTGCATCTCTTGTGTAGATCTCGTACATATCAGAATGTACGCCCGGTGCGCCATGCGGATCATTCCTTACATGGGCAGGGCTGGCCAAATCTTGAACCAGATGCATTACCTGACCCAAACTTCTGAAGAATTTTGCGTTATAAAAGTCTCTAAGACCCGCATCCGCATTCGTCAAAGCGTTGTAGTACGCATCCCGCGCCCAATGCCAATTCCATAGATTTGCAACGTAATCTTTCCCCCAAACGAGCGACGGCTGCCCCCAGGTTGTTACTGAACCATTTAAGCCCGGTCCCGTTAATCCTTGCTCCGTTGTAGGATCATAAAAATGATTGAGCCAGCTTTGGGTCGCGTCGCTGTCCTCCCAATCGCTGCCATCTTTCATCCAGTCCTCGGCAGTTTCACTACGAAATATATCTGATGCAAATTTATCTTTTTTCAATGTTATATTGAGGTTATTTAATAAATACTGCTCAATACTTGATGAGGCAATGGCATTTTTTGTTATTTCTTTATGCACATTTACTTCGTAGCCAAGCGACGTTATTGGTATCAATAAAAGCAAGACAAAGCCGATTATTTTTTTCATATCGTTAGCCCTCGTATATTTCCATTCTCATCAGTTGGCACCAACATCGAATTTATTAGCTTTTTCTATAGGGAGATACGATATTTCTTCTCTAAGAGCATCATAAATTGTTTGGGTTTGTTTTTTCGAATAATGCCAACTCGGAAAGCTCATGGTCGTTTTTAAATCATCGTAATTTTGAATTCTCTCCTTATCAGTCGAAACTTTATTCAATTTCGCAGGTTCAATGCTGTTAGTTTCTTTTAAATACTGCCTTTCTTCTTCTGACATAGCAATATCGTGTGAGTAACGGGCTAGCAAAACTCTATGAGAGAACTTATACCCTGGCTTATATATAACAATTATCGGAGCGCCATCGCTCATACTGGAATTAAATGTCCAGGGTTTAAAGGTGAGCCAACAAGGAATCTTAAACCTGCCTTCTTTGTCGGTTTCTACGAGGCTTATTTTCGCATAACCGCCGGACCCATGACTGAAATACTGCGTCAGTTCCCACAGCCCCGCCACGACAACCCCTTCCAACGGTTTGCGCGTCTCAGCGTCTATTACGTAGCCCGTTATCGATGAATCATGGAAGATGATCCATTTGCCGTTCATGGTGAGCAGCACCATTATTAACGCTATGACAATCATGCATGGTCTTTTCCGTTCCGGTATTTTTTTGATCATGAAATTGTCTCCCTATGCAATCGGGTTCTATCCTCAGAAACTTTCAAGTTGCCAGACCCCATTTTCATCTTTTCTGAAGTAGATAAAGTATGTTATTTCCATCATTTGGCCATTAACATTTTCTGCTCGGCTTATTCTATATTCAGCCACATCAGAACTGACATGATCTAAAGAGATATCTTTCATATTTAAGGCAATCGTGGGAAGATGCGGCAAGAGCTGCTGGAAGAGCTCACGGTATTTTGCCCTTGCTCCATTATTATTGATGTAGATCACCGCACCTTCAACGTCCTGGTTAGACAGCTTTTGTTTCATCCCAGTCCATATTTGCTTAAATAACGTATCCGTACTGGCAATATCCAGCACATTCACAATCGCCGTATCGGTAAACCTGTTCCCTGCCGTATCAGCAACAGTCGCTGTCGCAAGATACAGACCCGTCTGCTGATAGCTCGCCGTTACATTGGAGTGGCTATAGCAGATCACTGCGTTTGAACCTGCCCCGTTGAAGTCCCATGCATAGCTCCTGACCTGGGTTGTAATCGTAGGTGTCGACATAAGAGAGACATCTAGCGTGGTCTGGCCGTCTTGCTTTAAGGTTGGAATGCCGACATTCGGCGCGGCCGAAAGCGTTACTGTGTTCAGCTGGGTTGTGACTGTAACCGACACGCTCGCTTGGTGTTGAGTGCCCGTCTGGTCAGTGGCAATGGCCGATATGGTATTGATGTCCGCGGTTACCGGTATCTGGGCGGCAAAGTACTTCCCGTTGACCTGGGCTGCGTAGCTTGCGGTGCCTGTACTACCGCTCACCAGTACCATAACGCTGTTGACCGGTATTGTCGTGTCCATTGCGCCTTTGATTATAGTCCTTGGTCCGTTTATTGTCCATCCGTTTGCAGGCGAGGCGATCAGGACGGCGTTGTTTGACGATGGAACGGTGATCCCGCTGGTGAAGTTGCTCGGTCCGACAAGGTAGGTCCCGGTGCCTTTGCAGTAAATATTCGTGTCGTCATTGCCTGCGGATGCGGTGTCCACCGTAAAAGTCACTTCGGCGAAACTGGCGTTGCCGACCGCGTCCGTTGCTTCCACACGCACGCTGTGGCTGCCGTTGGTGAGATTGTCGAGCGTGCTGCCTGAGGCCATGTTGACGACTGATCCGTCCACCTTCACAACGACATCGCCGTCGTTTACCGTGTAGATCAGGGGCAGCGTATTGAGGTTCGTAGTGCCTGCAATCGGCGAGGTTATGGCTACGGTCGGCGGGGTCGTGTCGACGGTGATACTCACCTGCGCTGAGCCTACGTTCCCAGCTGCGTCCGCGGCTTCAACGCGCACGGTGTGGCTGCCGTCGGAAAGCGCTGCGAGCGTGCTGCCCGATACGTTGTTCACCACAACGCCATCGACCTTGACGACAACAGTCCCATCGCTCGCCGCGTACGTCAGCATCGGTGTTTTGTTGTTCGTGAGACCGGAGGCCGGCGATGTTATAGACACGACAGGCGTAACGGTATCCACCGTGAAGACCGCCTCCGCAAAACTCGTGCGGCCGCGCGTGTCCGTTGACTCTACCCGCACAGTATGGCTTCCATCGGCAAGTAGATCAAGCGTACTGCCCGAAACCTTATTGACTGTTGCCCCGTCCACCTTTACGACGACGGTCCCATCGCTAACGGAGTACGTGAGCATTGGAGTATTGTTGTTCGTTGCCACGGCTGACGGCGAGGCTATCGATACGGTTGGCGCGACGGCATCGACAGTGAGGGTCGCTTCTGCGTAGCCGACGTTTCCGGCTGCATCCGCTGCTTCAACGCGGATAGTATGACTCCCGTCGGCCAGAATATCGAGCGTGTTGCCTGATGTTGTGCTGACAGCAACACCGTCAACTTTCACGATAACGATGCCCTCGTTCGCCGTATATTCCAAAAGCGGTCGGTTGTAGTCTGTAAGACCGGAAACCGGCGAGGTTATGACTACGGTCGGGGCGACAGTGTCAAGAGCGATCATTGCGGTATACGGCAGCGACCAGTTACCCGCTCTGTCCTGGAACATGGCAAAGACCGTCTTCGGGCCGTCGCCAGGGCTGAGTGCCCAGGTCTTCGTCGTGGCATAAGGCTCGGGATCCGTCCAGGATGCTCCGTCGTTGCTAAATTTCATGAATGCCGTTCCGCTCGTTGCGTCCCAGACGGAGAGCGTCAACGTAACGGACGCGCTATTTGTAACGGCTGCGCCGCCATTTATCACGATCGGATTGTTCGATCCGAGGACGGGGAAATGCACTTGTTGAGGCGTCGTGCGATTCTGTGTCGTTCCGTCTCCCAGCTGGCCGGACGAGTTGATTCCCCACGCCCACACCGTTCCGTCGTACTTGAGCGCCAGGGTAAAGCCGTCCCCGGCCGAGACCGTAGCCCAATTGGTATCGTAGCCTATTTGAATCGGTGCAGGTTTGTCAACAGTGGTACCGTCTCCCAGAGCTGTCCAAACGTATTGACCCCCCACGCCCATAACGTCCCATCGGTCTTGAGCGCCACCGTATGGGTCGCGCCTGCTGAAACAGCGGCCCAATCATTATCAGTCCCCACTTTCGTTGGGACAGACACTCCGTTTCCCCATGCCCATAACGACCCATCGGCCTTGAGCGCTTGGCTATGATCAGCTACGGCCGAAACGGCAGCCCAGTTAGTGTCCGTGCTCACTTGGGTGAAGCTATAGAATTCGAGCTCGCATCCGTTAAAGCCCAATTGACCGGCATCATTCCGACCTGCGGCCCATAGCGCCCCCTCTTGAAGCGCGAGGAGATAGGCAGCGCCCGCAGAGACGTCCCCGGTATCGGTATACAAACCCGTATAGCCTTCCCCCGTATTCAAGCTTGCAGAGAATGCACTGGATTTCGGCAATCCTATCGCTGTTTTACCGGTATATGTTAATGTGGTCGAACCCGCAGAAACCGCGCTAGATTCCGGCGCTCCTATCATGATAGGGACATTGGTATCACCGTACCCTCCGTAATACCCTCCGTCTCCCAACCATCCCCAAGCCCATAGGGACCCGTCTGACTTACGCGCAGTAGTGAGATCCTGGCCGGCTGAAATCGCAATCCAGTCCTTATCGCTTCCTATCCTGGTCGGAACGTGTCTATCAACATTTGTTCCGTCTCCCAACAGGCCGCTGTTGTTCGCTCCCCAAGCCCATAAACTCCCGTCCGTCTTGAGCGCTACCGTACGCAGCTCGCCGGCCGATACCACGGCCCAGTCGGTGTCGGTTCCTATCAAAGTCGGCGTAAGTTTAGAGATTGTCGTTCCGTCTCCCAGTTGCCCGGCCCCGTTTAGGCCCCACGCCCATAAAGTCCCATTCAGCGCAATTGCTGTAGAATGATACGTTCCCGCGTCAATGAACTTGAACTTCAAAGCAACCATCCCTGCCGGCGCTTCCGTGTCCACCGTAAAGGACACCTCGGTAAATGCACGGTAACCGTACTGATCCGTGGTTTCAACCCGCAGTCTATGGATACCATCCGTAAGCGCATCGAGCGTATCACCCGATGTCTTGTTGACCGCAACGCCGTCAATCTTGACCGTATTCGAGGTCTGATCTTTGTTCACCGTGTAAGTGAGCACGGGCTGATTGTTGTTCGAGAGGCCTGCTGCCGGGGCAGTGATGGTAACGATCGGGATTACGCTGTCTACCGTAAAGGTTACCTCGGCAAAACCCATTATTCCGTTCGGATCAACAGCTTCCACCCGGACCGTGTGCGTACCTTCGGCAAGAGCGTCGAGCGTGTTGCCGGAGATCTTGTTGACCACAACGCCGTCCACCTTCACGGTATTCGCCGTATCGCTCTTGTTTACCGCAAAACTCAACAACGGCGCGTTGTTTTGCGTAAAACCGGCGACTGGCGAGGTAATGCTCACTTTCGTCGGCCCGGCGTTTAGAATAACCCAGGCGCTGACAGGAGCGGACCAGTTCCCCGCCGCGTCCTGGAACATCGCATACACCGTCTTCGTTCCGTTCTCCGAACCAAGCACCCAATTCGTGGTCGAGGTATAGGGCTCGGGAGTCGACCACGTTGCTCCATTGTTGCTGAATTGCATGAAGGCCAATCCGCTTGTCACATCCCAGGCATTCAGAGTCAAGGTAACGGACGTGTTGTTCGTCGCGGCCGCCCCGTTGTTTATAACGAGTGCCTCGCTGACTGCAAAAGTATAATGCGGTGTCATCCTATCCTGCTCCGTTCCATCACCGAGCTGGCCGTACCAGTTCACCCCCCAGGTCCATAACGTTCCATTCGATTTCAGGGCCAAGGTGTGGATCACGCCGGCGGCAACCATTGACCACGTGTTTTCCGCGCCTATCTGTTCGGGAATGTATTTATCATTAGTTGTCCCGTCTCCCAACTGACCATTTGAGTTGCTTCCCCACGCCCATAACGTCCCGTCTGATTTGAGGACCACGGTATAATCATATCCTGCCGAAATCGAAGCCCAATTGTTATCAGCCTCGACCCGGACAGGAACATAGTGATCCAGTCTTGACCCATCTCCCAATTGACCGTTTGAGTTTGCTCCCCAGGCCCATAAAGACCCGTCGGACTTAAGAGCAACCGTATGATAAGATCCTGCTGAGATAGCGGCCCAGTCGGTATCGTTTCCAATTTGCACCGGTTCATATTGATCAGCCCCTGATCCGTCTCCCAGTTGGCCATTCGAGTTTGCGCCCCATGCCCACAAGGTACCGTCGGACTTGAGCGCAATGGTATGGCAACTTCCTGTTGAGACTGCGGCCCAGTTTGTATCATGGCCGATCTGAACCGCGGTATACTGTCGGTAACGGGCACCGCCCCCTAATTGGCCATACTCGTTAGCACCCCACGCCCATAAGGTCCCGTTGTTTTTCAAAGCTACACTGTGCAAACCACTCGTGGAGACCGTCTTCCAATCGGCGGCTGTGCCGACCTGAACCGGTGAATATTTATCTACATTAGTACCGTCTCCCAACTGACCGTATAGATTATTTCCCCATGCCCATAATGTTCCATCGGCCTTGAGAGCCAAATTGCTGGACAAGCCGGTAGCAACTGCTGTCCACGCATAGGCTGTGCCTGCTGGGGTAGGCGAGGCAACATCGGTCCACCGACCTTCTAATGCGTTTTCATCAAGTATGCGCCCCCACTGCCACATATTTCCATCACTCGTAATAGCCGTTGAATGAATGTCTCCGGCAGCAATTTTAATGAAATTCGGCATACCCGATGCCAGCGGGGGGGTAGTATCAACGACAAATTTCACCTCGGAAAAAGTTGTATGTCCCGAAGCATCCACGGATTCCACACGCACCGCATGCCGTCCGTCGGCAAGTACGTCTAAATTGTTTCCTGATGTTTTATTTACCGCTACGCCGTCTACTTTCACCGTCACCGTGCCGTAGTTCACCAGGTAACTCAAAAGTGGCCTGCTATTGTTCGCGGCCCCAGCCGCGGGCGAAACGATGCTCACGCTCGGCGCGTAGGACACTACCGTGAATACAACCTCCGCAAAAGCCGTATTTCCGGCATAGTCAGTGACATCCACCCGCACCGTATGCGGACCTGACGATAGTGGATCCAACGTATCGCCGGACAGCTTATTCACCGTCACTCCATCCACCATCACGGTATTGGTGGACGTAACCTTGCTCAGCGTGTAACTAAACAGAGGCATGGTATTGTTTGTCAACCCGGCCAGGGGCGAGGTGATGCTTACGATCGGTACGATGGTATCGACCTTGAATAACTGATTCTTCGCTGTTTCAACATGTCCACTATTATCTGCGGTGTAATAATATAAAATATTTTCTCCATTGAATGCGGCAAATGGGTTTGTGTAGACATTCCACCTACTTGGCGCAAACACAATAGAATCCCTATGATTCGTAGTGGAAATATCACCGTCGTATGCTACGCTGTAATTTACGCCGTCACCCTTGGAAATTCCGATAGTCCCGTATAGACCACCGTTTTGTGTGTCGTAATTGAACCGTATACGTCCGTCGCGGTAAAGAATGACCTCGAAGTTGGTATCTATTTCGCTGCCATAGGTTACTGCTTGCCATCTGAATCCGACTGAGTCCGCATCAGGCTGGAATACATAAATATCATCACCTGGACGCGTATCCGTTTGCAGATCATCCCACAAGGGGGCTATGGCGAGCCTGCTGGACAGGCCCGCTCCATCGTAATAATCGGCGATTTCCGATTCAAAACTCATCAGACCGTTGCTTGAGAGAAAGACCTGGTTGTAACTGGTGCCGTAGAACGTGAAACTGAATGGTAAAGTATACCAATTGCCGGTTTCATCGCCGCGGATATTGAGAGGAGTGCCATCGCTTATCCATTCATGGGGTTGTCTTGAAGAATAATATCCACCTGTCCCCCACCGATAGTAAGTCGTGCCCGATACGTTGCTGCTTAACGCAATCGTCGGTATTGTTTTAAACCAGCCGTCGACGCCATCAGGCGATAGTGGGTTGGTTGATAACGTTGTTGACAGTGGGCCCGTATCAAGCATAATCGCGGCGCTGCATACGGCTATGTTCCCCGCGCCATTTATGAACTTCGCGTACACGGTCTTCCGTCCGTCCCCCGGTGAAAGCTGCCATGTCTTGGCCGGCGTGAATGCCTCCACCATCGACCAGGTACTGTTATCGTTGCTGAACTGCATTGAAGCACACCCGCTCAGCGCGTCGGGGCAGCTGAGCGTAAGCGTCACCGACAGACTGTTCGTATAGACTGCTCCGTTGTTGATCAGCAGGCTTTCTAGAGGCGGAGAGGCGGCGATCTCATAGATGGCGGTATTGACCGGCCCGCTGTTACCTGCTGTGTCGAGAGCGAAGTACTTGAACGTCGTCGCGGCAAATATGCTTATCGGCCCAACATAGGCCGCCGAACCCGTGGTCGGCATGGTTCCGTCCGTCGTGTAGTAGATCGTCGCGGTTTCGTTCGACGCCAGAGTCACCATGAGGCCCGGGCCGTATACGCCGCCCGCCGGCGTGGCGGATGTTGCCGGCGGCAAGGTGTCGAACTGGATGAAGCTGGAAACGGCCGTTGACCAGTTGCCTGCATTGTCCTTGAACTTCGCGGATACCGTTTTCGCCCCGTCGCCTGCGGCCAGGGTCCAGCTCTTTGCCGCTGCGTAAGGCTCAGCAGTCGACCAGGTCGTATTATCATTACTGAACTGCATCTGGGAGACGCCGCTCTGGCTGTCCGTCGCGTTGAGCGTCAATGTTACCGATGCGTTGTTCGTGGAGGCTGCTCCGTTGTTGATCGCAAAACTGCCCGCGGGCGGCGTGGCGTCTGTACCAGGGGGGATGATCGGCGTCCAGTTATTGAAAGAAAACGTTGTGTTAGGGGCGCCGCCGAAATAGTACACGTCTACTGAAGCGAATGCCACCCCATTATTGCATTGCACACTCTGAGTATAAGTTCCGCCGGGAGGACCGAATGCTCCTCCCGCATTTACTTCGGCAAGCTCGGAAGCGGCGACATTAACGGTGATATCAACGGAATAGCCCGAAGCTGCAGGCGCGCAGGTTATCGAACACCACGTTGTCCAATCGCCTCCGTTATCATATGCATCGCACCTGACCGTGCCGGGGAAATTGACCGTTGAACTAAGCCGCTGCGCGGCGGTGTTATTCGCATTCCAATAAGTCTCTCTACAATTCATCCCCGCATATCTCGATAGATTTTCTTCGTCTCGCTCCTTGCTTCATAATCCTGACCGTTCTACAATCTTCTTTCGCATCACCATCGGCGTCATGCCGTTGGAATTTCGATTCAACGGAAGGAGATTATGCAATGGAAACGTTCAAAGAACAGATGCAGGGCGACATGGTGCTTCGAGGATTAGCCCCGAAGACGCAATCATTGTATCACCGGGCGGCGCGCGATATGGAACGCCATTTTAAAAAACCGCCCGACCTTTTGGAAGACGGCGATGTCAAAGCGTATCTGCTTTACCTCGTCCGGGATAAGAAGGTATCGCTATCCACCCTGAAGATAACTTACAGCGCGCTGCGGTTCCTCTATGAAACGACGCTGGGCAAAGGTTGGGTGATGGACAAGATTCCCTATCCGAAGACGACCAAGACACTTCCTATCGTTCTCGAACGGGAGGAGGTACAGGCCATGTTCGAAGCCACTCCCAGCCTGAAGCAGCGCGTGATGCTGATGGTGACCTACTCGGCAGGGCTCCGGGCGAGCGAGACCGCCCGGCTCAAGATCACGGACATCGACAGCAGCCGTATGCTGATACGCGTGGACCAGGGCAAAGGCAAAAAAGACCGGTATACCCTTTTATCCCAGGTAGCGCTGGAAGCGCTTCGGGAATACTGGAAAGAATATAGACCGACGCATTGGCTCTTTCCGGGAGAAAAGCCTGAAAACTACATTTCCATTAGCACCGTCCAAGAGGCGTTCAAACGCGCGAAGAAAAAAGCCGGCATCACGAAGCCGGCAAGTTGTCACACGCTTCGGCATAGCTTCGCCACACACCTGCTGGAGTCGGGAGCTGATCTGCACTATATTCAGCTTCTGCTCGGCCATGCGTCGGTGAGAACGACCACTATTTATCTCCACGTGAGCAAAAAGAACCTCTCAAAGATCGTGAGCCCTCTGGACTTAGGCCCCTTCTTAAATCCTCCACAAACCTCGTAGCCTGCACACGCGACACCCGCGGTGTACACGCGAGATAGCCTACAGATCGAAGTCGCGGACATCTTTCGCCGGTACGGTCCTCTTTACCGGAACGCTCATCCCATGCCCTTGAATCGTCTTCGCGCCATGCGGGCGATCGAGACCTGCCGCACCGCCGACCAAGGCGGTCACGTGGACGAATGCGAGCACTGCGGGACAAAAGTGATCTCGTACAACTCCTGCAGAAACCGGCATTGCCCCAAGTGCCAGTTCCTTAAAAAAGAGCAGTGGATCGAGGCCCGGGAAGAAGACCTGCTTCCCATTCCTTACTTCCATGTCGTTTTTACCATCCCCGATAAACTCAATCCCCTTGTGCTCCGGAACCAGGAGGCCCTCTACGGGATCCTGTTCAAGGCCGTTTCGGAAACCCTGACGGAACTCTCGAATACGCAGAAACACTTGGGCGCGGAAATCGGTTTTATCTCGATCCTGCACACCTGGGGACAGAACCTTATGGATCATCCGCATCTCCACAACATCGTCACCGGCGGCGGATTGTCCAAGGGCGGACGGAAATGGAAATCATGCAAGAATGGCTTTTTCCTTCCCGTCAAGGTCATGTCGAAACTCTTTCGGGGGAAGTTTCTCGCTTATCTGAAAAAACTCCGTGCCGAGAACAAACTTGTCTACCCCGGCGTCGTAAGCCATCTTGCGTCGCCGGGAGTTTTCAAGGCCTTCATCGCCGATTTGTACAAGAAGCAGTGGGTCGTCTATTGTAAGCCGCCGTTCGACGGAACAAAAGGCGTTCTTGAGTATCTCGGCAGATACACCCACCGTATCGCGATCAGCAATCACCGGCTCGTGAAGATGATGGACGACAAGATCTCCTTCCGGTGGCGCGACTACGCGGACAGCAACAAAAGCAAGATCATGACCGTGGACGCCGATGAGTTCATCCGGCGGTTCCTGCTTCATGTCCTGCCCGACCGGTTTGTCAAAATCAGGCATTACGGTCTGTTGGGAAACAGATGCCGCAGAAAGAAACTCGACCAATGCAGAGAGCTTCTGGCCTGCGTTGATCAGAACGAGGCGGAGCAGAAGACTGAGACGTGGCAGGAAGCTTTGCTCAGGATCGCCGGCATTGACGTGGCCAAATGCCCTGCCTGCGGCGAACGCAGAATGCGCACAATCGAGATCATGCAGCCCGCGCGCTGCAAAGGACCGCCGCGAATATGATTACCACAAGCACTGAAATGAACAACCCGACTCCGACATCCATCCCCGAAAAAAGTCACGTCTTTCGCAACGATACCCTATTGCCCAAAAGCCCTTTTTCCTGTATAGTCTTTTACGAAAGGGGCTTGCGGAGCAGTCCGGAATCGCCGCTTTTCACCCGAACAAGTCTCACGCCCCTGCCAATGCTGTCTCCGCGGACTTCGTTTTAAGCTGACAAATCATTTGAAATCCCATAGCGACGTGGCGCGCAACGGCTTAGCCCAACCAGCTTCTTTCTGAATAAAGCGTTCAGAAAGAAGCCTTAACATTATGCTTGTCTGAAGAGCGGACGGAGTGCCCGCGGAATCCGTAGCAATAACGGTTATTGCATTGTTCCCCGGCTGCATATTGAGCGTTGCCGTCCATGATGTGGACGTGGGATAGGTCACGGAGCCGACTGTTGCCGTCGGGCAAGTGACCGCAATTGTGGATCCTGTCTTCATGGTCCCGCTGAGCATCTGGCTTTGCAGATTCGTCGGTGTGGTCACGGGGTTGATGGTGACGGCGGGCGGGGCCGGAATGGGAATCGCCACCCAGTTGTCGAAATCAACCCATGCCTCGGTATCATATTCCACGTTCACCCAACTAGCTGTCCACCCATTTACGCATTGCAAAGCCACGCCGTAGGATCCTGTTTCAACCCATCCGTACCCCCCTATACGGGCATCCCAAATATCGCCGTAAATGCTGATATCAACGGAATAGCCCCAATCCGCAGGCCCGCACGTTACCGAACATGCCTTATAGTATTCACCATTGCGATCATCACTTTCAGTGCAGCTAACGGTGCCGGGAGGAACCTGCTGCGCCGGAGACGAATGAGCGAATGAAAGCAGTAAGAAAAAACTCAGGCAAAGTAACGCACGTCCATTCCCTCGAATACAAGCAGCAGCCTGCATGGTCTGTTCTCCGTTTATTTTATTTTTAAAGCAAAAGCTAAACGAGGTAATGCGGCAATGCGAAAGCGGGAATACTGATACTGTTCTAACCGTGAATCGTCGAACCAGTAAATGCAAGGAAGTGCTATTTTCAGAAAGTACTTTTGGAGCAACCTGCTTTTTTCCATCAACCATAATATTTTAGAACTCGAAAGTCAATCGGGGAAACCCTGATTTTCAGCTTCGAAAAACCTGAGAACACTTTGTTGCAGAAATACATGGCCCGCGTGCAGGGCGGCAGGTTTGTAGCTGATGGCGGCCATAGCGGTGCTCTTGGCCTCGCATATTTCGGTGATCGCGTTGCCGGAGCCGGCCACAAGGTAGAGAGTAGGCGCTCCGTCGCCAATGAAGATCACACCGATCGTTCCGAAACGGACTTCTGATTTTCCGAGTTTGTATTCCCGTGTGCACGAAGTTCCCGTGAATGGAGCAGAGGGCCGGGGTTTTAAAGCCTTACGGCATGATTGACTGTGGACAAGGCAGGACCACTTGCCTGTTGCGGGCCGGCGGAGCAGGGCCGTTTACCGGGTCAGCAGCCCCCGCAGGGCCTTGACAAGGCGGCGGTTCTCCCGGCCCGTCCGGACCGCGATCCTCACAAAACCGTTGTCGAGACCGGGAAAGGAGGAGCAGTCGCGGACCAGGAGGCCCCGGCGGCCGAGCTTCTCGACGAGCAGGGGCGCGTCGAAGGAACCGACTTTCACGAAGATGAAGTTTGCAGCGCTGGGAAAGGGCTCCACGCCGGGCAGAAGCCGGAGGTCCGACAGGAGCCGGTCACGCTCCTTCTCGATCACCCGGCGCGTCTTTTTGATGTACCGCCAGTCGTTCAACGCGGCAATGGCCGCATGCTCCGCCGGAATATTAACGGCCCATGGCTCCTGGCCCGCCCGGAGGGCCGCTATCGTCGCTTCATCGGACACGGCATATCCGATCCTCAGGCCCGGCATGCCGAAGAACTTGGCAAAGGACCTGAGGCAGATGAGCTGCGAAGCTTCCACGGCCTGCTTGACGATCGATTCGGATTCGATGAAATCCATGAACGCTTCATCGACGACCAGTCTCACTCCGTATTGAAACGCGTGTCCCATGAGTTCGGCCGTCTCCGCCCTGGTCATGAGCAGGCCCGTGGGATTGTTGGGATTGCAGAGGAAGGCCATGTCCATTCCTTTGAGCGCGAAGGCCATTTCGAGGGGGTCGACCCGGAACCCTTCCCGTTCATCGAGCCGGAGCGGCACGACCTCTCCTCCGGCCTCTTCCACGGCCGCGGCATATTCCGTGAAGGTCGGCATGGGGACCAGGACCTTTTTCGGCCTGAACACGCGCGGGATGAGATGAATGAGTTCGTTCGACCCGTTCCCGCAGATGACCTGCCCTGGTTTGATACCGAAATAACGCGCGATCGCTTTCCTTAACTCGGTCATATCGGGATCGGGATAGCGGTCGATAAGCGCAAGCGCCTTTTTAGCCGCTTGCCTGGCCGTTTTTGAGGGCCCGAGCGGGTTGACGTTCGAGCTGAAGTCGAGGACCTTTTTTCCTTCGAGCCCGTAACGCTTTATCGCCCCATGGATGTTGCCGCCGTGAACTCTTGCAGTCTTTTGGGCGCTTTCAAGCGTGCCCGGGGGATTGGATATTGCATTTTCCGTATGCTGCACTGCTGTACTCCTTTACTATTGCGGAATGCGGGTTGCGGATTGCGAATTGAAATTCATAAGTTTCTTGTTTTCTGTTCCGCAATCCGCCTGCGCCCAGCGTTTATGAGGCCCTTGATTCCCGTCTCGCGATACTCGGCGAGATGGTACGACAATGGGTCTAAGTATTGTGTCTCGCGCGAGTGCAGGGTGAATTCGAAATCTGAAATTCCTTACAGCTCCGCCCAGAGGTCCGGGAACCGGTCTTCCATGAAGTTTTCGGCGGTCTTGCGCGCAAGCGCGGCCGTGGGCTGCTGCATCACGAGCGACGCGAGCTCGACCGCGTCCTGCATGCGCACCGACCGGATCACCTTCTTGACCCAGGGGATCGAGGCGACGTTCATGCTGAGGTGCTGGAACCCCATGCCGATCAGGATCGCGGCATACAGCGGGTCCCCCGCCATTTCGCCGCACATCGCAAGGGTGATCTTCGCTTTGTGGGCGGCGTCCGATACGCGATGGAGCAGACGGAGGACGGCCGGGTCGAGCGGCTCGTACATATATGCCACATGTTCGTTCTGACGGTCGATCGCGAGCGTGTACTGGATGAGGTCGTTGGTGCCGACGCTGAAGAAATCGACTTCCCGGGCAAGCAGGTCGGCGGTCATTGCGGCCGAGGGGATCTCGATCATGATGCCGGTTTCCGCCTGCTCGTTGAATTTTTTGCCTTCCGCCCTGAGTTCCGTTCGCGCCTCTTCGAGGATCTTTTTGGTTTCATACAGTTCCGGGAGTCCGGAGATCATAGGATAGAGGATCTTGATGTTCCCGTGCGCCGTTGCCCTGAGGATGCCGCGGAGCTGCGTCCGGAAGAGGTCCCGTTTCTGGAGGCAGAAACGGATCGCCCGCAGACCGAGAGCCGGGTTCGATTCCTTTTCAAAGCCCCCGGGAAGGCCGATCTTGTCGCCGCCCACGTCGAGCGTGCGGATGACCACTTCATGCGGGTAGGCCTTCTCCGCCACGTGGCGGTAGGCGCGGTAATGCTCCTCTTCCGTGGGCAGGGTCTCCCGGTTCAGAAAGAGGAACTCCGTGCGGTAGAGGCCGATGCCGCTCCCGCCGTGGTCCGCCGCGGAGGTCGCTTCCTCGGGCAGCTCGATGTTGCCCTGGAGCTGGACCACGTGGCCGTCGAGCGTCTCGGCGGGAAGCGTCTTGAGCTTTTCAAGCTCCTGCTCGAAGTATTTATACCGGCGCTGCTTTTTGAGGTAGTCGAGGAACGTCTCCTCGTCGGGATCGACGATCACCACGCCGTGAAGGCCGTCAAGGATGACCACGTCCCCGGTCTTGACCGCCGCCGTGATGTTCTCGAGGCCGACCGCCGCCGGGATGCCGAGCGAACGGGCGAGGATGGCCGTGTGGGAGGTCCGGCTCCCCGCGTCGGTGGCGAAGCCCAGGATCTTGTCCTTGCGCATCTGGAGCGTATCGGTCGGCGCAAGGTCGTGGGCGATGATCACCGCCTCGTCCTTGATGTTGGAGAGGCTCTCCTGGCGGTGGCCGACCAGGTTCCTGAGGACCCGTTCCCCCACCTGTTCGACGTCGCGTTTGCGCTCCCGGAGGTATTCGTCCTCGATCGTGTCGAACTTGAGCCCGATCACGGAAATGGTTTCCGTGAGCGCGCCCTCGGCGTTGATGTGCGATTCCTTGATCCGCTTGACCGTGTCGTCGACCAGCATCTTGTCCCCGAGAAGCATGATGTGCGTATCGAGGATATAGAGGTGGGATTTTCCGACGCCCTTGCTGAAGCGCTTTTTGAGGTCCTCAAGCTGGGTCCTTGAAAGCTCCACCGCCCGCTTAAACCGGGCCACTTCGTCCTTGACGCTGACGTCCTCTATCCGCTGGCCCGCCACCACGATCTTTCGCCGGTCGAGGAGGTAAGCCCTGCCGATCACGATGCCGGGCGACGCCACGATGCCTCTGTATATTTTTTCGTGCATTATCTCTGTCCTGTTCACTGGTGAGTGCTTCCTGTTTACTGCTTGCTGTCTTTCTCTATTCCTTCTCCCCGAACTTGTCCTTGAACAGCTGCTCCAGCCCTGCCACCGCCCGGCCCTCATCCTCGCCGCGCACCTCAAGGAGGACACTGCTCCCCTTGGCAGCGGCGAGCATCATGATGCCCATGATGCTCTTGCCGTCCACTTCGAGGCCGTCTTTCATCAGGGTGATCTTCGACGTGTAGGCGCTCGCGGACTTCACGATCTGGGCCGCAGCCCGGGCGTGAAGGCCGAGTTTGTTTTCGATCAGCAGCTCTTTTTTCATCATCAACCGACTCCTATGTACGCCAGGACAAGGCAGACGCCTGCCAGCCCGAGCATGAGTTTTACCGGCGATCCCCCTTTTCTCAGGACCACGACCAGAACGAGCGTTATCACGAGCCCGGCAGCGGCGTTGACGAAACCGGGCAAAGAAACCGTCAGTTTGAGTTCCGGCCTCCAGCATGAAGCCATGCCGAGGATCCCCCCGATCACGGTCAGGGAGACCGCTTTGAACAATCTCGCCATTTTTGTGAAGCTGTAACGGGCCATGAGCGCTACCGCGTCGCCGGCGCTCTGATAGCCCCACACAAATACTCCGGCCCTGAGCCCGACATGCCAGCTGTTATACAAAACGAGGAACAGCAAGGGCGCCCACCAGGCGCCCGTCATGAGCATTGCCACGGCGATAACGGCCGCCAGCGGCATAAGCGCCCCCCAGAAAAAACTGTCACCGAGCGCTCCCAGCGGCGCCATCAGCGCGCTTTTGAGCCCCGAAATGTCAGCTTCCCGGTCACGGCCTGAGGCCCGCTCCAGCTCCATCCTCGCCGCTGCTCCAAGGATAAACGCCGCAAGGTAGGGCTGGGTATTGAAATACTCCATGTGGAGGTCCAGCCTGGACCGGTATTCTTCCCGGTCCGGGTAGAGCCTTCGTAAAACCGGCTGGATGGCGTAGGCAAAGCCGAGCGACTGCATCCGGTCATAGCTCCACGAGGCCTGGATCAGAAAGGACCGCAAAAAGACCTTCAGCAAATCCAGCGTCCTAACGGCTCTCTGGTCCTCGTTCATGGTTGTCCGCCTCAAAAAGCAAATTTCAAAAACGACGTACTAAAAAGGATAATTCCACCTCATGGTTACAAGGCTTTTATGATTTGAAGATAAATGCACTACCCGTTTTGGCGAAACGATGATCCCTTCATTGTTAAATAACCCGCCGTGATAACGAGCAGGATAATGATCAGCGGGTACAGCGAAAACACCGGCGTCAAGAGCGCGGCAACGACAAAACCGGCCAGGAAGAACCGGTCCAGATTTCGGATCGACAGCTTGCGGACGACCAGTGCCGCGCCGAGCAACGGAAGCAGCTTGACAAACAGGGCCAGGGCGTTGTGCGCTTTCTCCGGCATACGGGCAAACAGCGAAGCCGCAAACAGTCCCGCCGGAATAAAAACAAGGTACAGGACAAACGATTTAAGAAAAAAGACCGCCAATCCCGTCAGGTGCGCGCGGGACAGCTTTTTCCCCGCGTCCTCCCCCGGTGCGGCCGCCGCCCTCTCGGCAAGCCGGGAGTTGCGCTTGCGAACGATCCCGTCGACCGCCATGGTAACCGGCACCATCGCCGTCGTCAGAAGGACGCTGAATCCGATCAGGTCGGGTGTCGCGTGTCCGCCGCCCCCGAGGGCCGCAATGGCCGTTGCCGAAACCGCGCCGATGGTGGAATCAGCGGGGACGAACGTGCCCACCGGCATGTCGAGGACCCAGATCAGTTCAAGCACCGCGCCGATTACCACCCCCGCGGCCGTGTCGCCGAGCATCCACCCAATGAGCGGACCGGCGACTATCGGCTGAGAGATCATGAACTGTCCAGCGGCCGTCCTGTCGAGCCCGAGGACCCCTCCGACCAGAGCGATGCCGAAGATGACGAAAAGCGTATGGAAATCAAAAATCATCATGGATAAGCGGGTAGTCTTTTTCGTTTGCTACGTTTTTTCGTCCAGGCGGCAGACCTTGAACAGCTTTTCGAGGGGCAGGGACTTCTGGGTCGGGACCGCCCGTATCTCTACCTTGATCCCCCGGGCGGCGATCTCTTTCAGCGCTTCCAGGTCCCTGTCGTCGACGGCCAGCACATCGATGAGCTTGCGCTTGCCGGGCACGTAATGCATTCCCCCGATATTGAGCGCCCGGCAATCCAGCCCGAGTTTAAGCGCCCGGAGGACATCCGCGGGGGTCGAGAAGAGCAGGATGGCCCGCTCATCGCCGGGCGCGGGAGTACGCAGCCTGCCGCACACGTCCTCCACCGTGCCGATAAATACCCCGAGACCTTGAGGCGCCGATATCTCCATGATGGACCGCTGGAGCGCGTTCGCCGCCACCCGGTCGTCGGCGACCAGGATCGCGGTCGCTTTCAGGAAATTCACCCAGCCCTCCACCACCTGCCCGTGGATCAACCGGTCGTCTATACGCGTAAAAACAATCATGGACCGTTATTTTTTCCCCTTGAGCATCTGGCTTGCGATCACGATGCTCTTCTGCGCCGCCTCCTGTACGACCTTTGCGAGTTCGGACAGCGTCTTCTCATCACGGTGGTTCGCGAACTTGATCAGCATCGAGAGGTTGACGCCGGTCACGACCTCCACGGCCTCCCCGAGGAAGGCGAGGGCGATGTTGGAGGGGGTCCCGCCGAACATATCGGTAAAGAGCATGACGCCCTTCTTCCGGTCGACTTGCTTGATGGCGGATTGGATCTCGTTTCTGAGCATTTCCGGCGCGCTCTCCTGTTTCACGCTCACCGTCGCCACCGCTTCGATCTTGCCCACGATCATCTCAGCGGCCTTCACCAGTTCCGCGCCCATATCTTCATGACACACCACGACTAATCCGATCATTCCCCACCTCTCCTTTCAATCTCGGATTTCGGATCCGGGTTTGCAAATTTTACAATCCGCATTCCGCTTTCCGCAATTGATTCAGCCTACCCCGATGTCCCGGTGTTTGACGTTCACCTCGTATCCTTCTCCTCTGAGCCGATCGGCGATCATGAGCGCCACCGCGACCGAGCGGTGCCTGCCTCCGGTGCAGCCGAAACCGATGGTAAGATAGCTCTTCCCTTCGCGCCGGTAGCGCGGCAGAAGATATTCGAGAAACTCCTCCAGCCTGGAAATGAACTCCGTTGCATCGGCTTTTGCCGTAACATAATCCCTCACCCGCTGGTCCTCGCCGGTGCGCTCCCGGAGTTCCGGCATAAAATGCGGGTTCGGGAGGAACCGCAAATCGAACATCAGGTCCAGGTCATAGGGCATCCCGTACTTGTACCCGAAGGTGACGAGGGTGATCACCATGGGCCTGCCGGCGGCGTCTTCGGCATAGCGGCGCTCTATCGCCTGGCGCAGGTCGTGGACCGTGTAGTCCGACGTATCAATGATGCGGTCGGCAAGTTTTTTGACCTCGCCGAGCGCTGTCCGCTCCGCCCTGATGCCGTCGAGAAGGGGCGTGGCCCCCCGGGCGAGAGGATGCGGCCTCCTCGTCTCGCTGAAGCGGCGCACGAGCGTTTGGTCAGACGCATCCAGGAACAGCAACTCCGTGGCGCTGCCGCCGGCCTTAAGGTCTCCATAGAGGGCCGGGAACCGTATGGGAAAATCCTTTTCCCGGATGTCGATGCCGATTGCGGAGCGCACCGCTTCCTCGGCCCCCCGGGCAAACTCGGAGAACGCGGACAGCAGAACAAGCGGGAGGTTGTCGACACAGTAGTATCCTATGTCTTCAAAGGCCTTGAGTGCAGCGCTCCGGCCTGAACCTGAAAGCCCGGTAACGATTACCATGCGCTCCTGTTTCATCCCGCGAGCCTCTTGACGAGTTTGCGGTGCAGGTCCCGGGCTGTATAAATGCCGCGGTTCTTGAGCATCTGGTTCCTGGCGGCGACCTCGATGAGCGTCGCCATATTGCGCCCTGTTTTCACCGGCAGTTTGAGATACGGAAGGTTCATTCCGAACAATTTGTAGCGGCGTTCGCGAAGTCCGATCAGGCTGTAATGCTGCCCTTTTCTCCACTCTTCGAGCTCCACCACGAGGCCGATCGTGCAGAGGCCCGCGGTCGCCGACTCGCCGTACAGTGCCCGGATGTCGATGATGCCGAGCCCGCGGATCTGCAGCAGGTCGGCGCCCATGTCCGTCGGACGGCCGGTTATGCCGCCGTTGGTCCGTTCGAGGATCACCACGTCGTCGGCTATAAGCTTATGCCCGCGAAGGACCAGATCGAGGGCCGCCTCGCTCTTCCCGATGGCGCTCTCGCCGACAATGAGCGTGCCGAGACCGAAGATCTGCACCAGCACGCCGTGCAGGCTGACCCACGGCGTCAGTCGTTCGACAAGGGTTTTGGCCAGTCTCGGCAGGCTCCTGCTCCGGAACACGGGAACCTTCGCGGCCTCCGCTTTATCGATCAGCTCCGCGGAAACGCTCCCGCCGGTCACCACAAGGCAGGCGGGCTTCTGCCGCAGGAGGGCGCGCACAATGCTGAGCCGCTCGCCGGACGGCAAGGACGCAAGGTACGCCAGCTGACCCGGTTTCAGATGTACGACGCTTGAGGTGATGTCGCGCCAGGAGGTCACGGAAGAGAGGTCGGGCGCGCTCACTTGCGGAGAGACGATCTGCGCGCCGAGTCCGGCGACGCCTGCCAGCACCGCCGCCCTCCCTGCAAGATCTTTTACCGTGATCTTCATTTTTGCGGATACTTGCTGTCCTCTTCGCATATCAGCCGTTGGAGCTCCTGCCGGTAAGCGGCGTGTTTCAGGTTGTCCCGGAACACCGGGTTTTTAAGGATACGGGAAATGCGGGCGAGCGTCTTCAAATGGTCCCCCGGCCTGTCCGCGGGCGTGACGAGCAGAAAAAAAAGATGCGCCGGCTTGCAATCCATCGACTGGAAGTCTACGCCGCTGCTCGACCGGCCGAAGGCGACGATCATGTCGCGGAGAACGCCCAGTTTCCCGTGCGGGATGGCGACGCCGTCGCCGATGCCCGTGCTGCCGAGAGACTCCCGTTCGACAAGCACGCGGAGAAGTTCATCCGCGTCAGCGACCTTTCCGGCGCGTTTGAGGTGTGAGGCGAATTCCCGAAGGACCCCTATCTTGTCTGTCGCTTGAAGCTCTTCGAGGACCAGATCATCCTGCAGCAGGTCCTTAATTTTGGCCATGTGCCCGTCCTTACGCAGCCGGCTCTATCAATCCCACGTTCCCGTCTTTCCTTTTATAAATGACGTTCACGAGCCCGCTGCCTGCATTTGCAAAGATGAAGAAATCCTTGTCCAGCAGCTCCATCTGCATTACGGCTTCTTCGGGGAGCATCGGCTTGAGATCGAAGCGTTTGGTCCTGATGATCTGCGGAACGCGGTCCTCGAACGGCGGCGCCGATGACAGCGCGGCCTCCCCCTTGTTGCCCTGGTGTTTATGGTCGACCAGTTTTTCCTTGTACCGCCTCACTCTCCGCTCGATTTTCTCGATCAGCAAGTCGATGGCTGAATACATCTCTTCGGTTTCCTCCGACGCCTGGATCAGCAGGCCGTTGGATTTTATGACCGCCTCGGCTGTATGGTGGACCTTTTTAACCACCGAAAGAGTAATGATCGCCTGGACGGCCTTCGGCAGATACTTATCCAATCTGCCGAACTTTTCCGTTGCATACTGTTTGAGTGAGTCCGTGACCTCGATGTGCCTTCCGTTGACCGTAACCTGCATGGCAACCTCCTTAGATGTTCGCGAATTCAGACCTCTAAACCCCAAATCACAAATAAATTCAAACGCTCAAAGTTCCTAATCCGTTGTGGCCATTCGAATTTCTGGCATTGAAATTATTTGGAAACTGGCGTTTGGAACGTGGTGCTTGCTTTATTCATCCGATCCTTTTCCGGACGCTCGTCGGCGGTATCCTGAGTTCCTCCCGGTATTTCGCCACGGTCCTCCTGGCGATGTCGATTCCCTTCGCTTTCAAAGCATCGACTATCTGTTGGTCCTTGAGCGGCGCCGCGAGGTCTTCCTCCTTGATCATCTTCTGGATGACGTCCTTGACCGTGAGCGAGGAAATCTCAGTCCCTGAACCGGCCCCGACGGAAAATCCGGTGGTAAAGAAAAACTTCATCGGGAATATGCCCTGCGGCGTGTGCATGTACTTGTTCGTCGTTACACGGCTGATGGTGGATTCGTGCATGCCGATGTCCTCCGCCACGCCTTTCAAAACCATGGGCTTGAGATGGGAAATGCCCTGGTCCAGGAACTCGGTCTGGAACTTGACGATACTCTCCGCCACCCTATAGATGGTTTTGCTGCGCTGCTCCATGCCCTTGATCAACCACTGCGCCGAGCGCAGCCGCTCTTCGATGTATTCCTTCGTGACCTTGTCCACGCTGTCCTTGCTGCTCAAAAGCTTCCGGTAATAGGGATTGATGCGCACCCGGGGGAGCCCTTCATCGTTGAGCTGCACCACGTAACGGTCTTCCACCTTGAGCACGTACACGTCGGGCGTTACATAGTTCGTTTCCGACGTGAGGTACGGCCGTCCCGGTTTGGGTTCCAGCTCGTGGATGATGACCTGTGACGCCTCCATGACTTCCTGGGGCGTCACAGCGAGCGCCTTGGCGATCTGCGGATATTTCCGTTTCTCTAAATCGGGGAGATGGCCCAGGATGATCTTTTCCACGAGCGAGCCGCCGAGGTCCAGCTGTCTCGCCTGGATCAACAGGCATTCCCGCAGGTCCCGCGCCCCCACTCCCAGGGGGTCGAAACCCTGGATATGGTCAAGAGCGCGTTGCATGTCATGGACGGCGATCTCGGACTGTTGGCTCAGTTCGTCAAGCGAGGCCCGGAGATAGCCGTCGTCGTCCAGATTGCCGATGATCCACTCTCCTCCCCTGACGATGGCCGGGTCCGAGGTGGAAAGGTGGAGCTGCCACCGCAGGTGATCGCTGAGCGAGGGGAGCCGCGTAAGCGTCTGATCGTAGGAGGGCAGTTCCTTGTCGTCGGCTTCCGCGGAGCCGTAGTCGCGGCCGTCTCCCATTTCATTTAAGTATTCGTCCCACTGCGGTCCGAGTTCGAGATCGCTCTTAAGTTCCTGCGCGCCTTCCTGCTCGGGCGCGCTCTCGGGCAGCGCTTCCGCCGCGGCCGGCGCTTCCGCCGCGGCCTCGCTCTCCCCTTCCGGGGCGTCCTCCGGCGACTCCGGGGACAACTCCTCCAGGACGGGGTTCTCGGTAAGCTCCTGAGCGACCGACTGCACCAGTTCAAGGCGTGACAACTGCAGCAGCTTGATGGCTTGCTGAAGCTGCGGCGTCATGATGAGCTTTTGTGAAAGTCTTAGTTCGAGACGTGCTTCCATAGTGACACTTTCATTGTTTGAAGTGCGGACATGCGTGGGCTCACTATTGTTGATGTGTTCGTAAAAAGTCCTTTAAGCCGTCTTTGCGAGCAAAGCGAAGCAATCTCGCAGTTCGTAACCGCCTGAAAAAACGAGATTGCCGCGTCGTTCCGCTCCTCGCAATGACGGCAGAGGAGACTTCTTACGAGACCATCATCTATATATAGAGTATAACTATAACCGAAAACCCTCGCCGAGATAAAATTCCCGGACGCGCGGGCTCGCGGTGATCTCAGCCGGGGTCCCCGCTTCGATAATTCTGCCTTCACTGATGATGTAAGCTCGATCGGTAATCGCAAGGGTTTCCCTCACGTTGTGGTCGGTGATCAGGATGCCGATTCCCTTGCTTTTCAGAAGCGAGATGATCCCCTGGATGTCCTGGACCGCGAGCGGGTCGATGCCGGCGAAGGGCTCGTCGAGGAGGATGAATTTGGGGGAGAGCGTGAGCGCCCGTGCGATCTCGAGCCGTCGCCGTTCTCCTCCCGAAAGGGTATACGCCTTGCTTTTCGCCAGGTGCTCGATTCCCAGTTCTTGCAGCAGGTTCTCCTTACGCTCCTCGCGCTCGATCGCTGAAATATCCATGGTCTCGAGGATGGCCATCAGGTTGTCCCCCACGCTCAGCTTCCTGAAGACCGACGGCTCCTGAGGAAGATATCCGATGCCGTGCCGTGCCCGCTGATACATCGGCATTTTGGTGATGTCCGTTCCATCGAGGATCACCCGGCCCTGGTCCGGCTTGACCAGGCCGACAACCATGTAAAACGTCGTCGTCTTGCCCGCGCCGTTTGGACCGAGCAGTCCCACCACTTCCCCGAATTTTACCTGGACGCTGACGCCGCGGACGATCTTTCTCCCGCGGTAGGTCTTCTCCAGTTTTTTTGCTTCCAGCGCCTGGGTCATAGCCAATGAAACTTATTTCCCCCTTCTGCTTTCCGGCTGTTTGTTCTTATCCGGGTAAAACAGCACGTTGCCGCCTTCGACGATGCTTCGGTCGTCACGCATGAACAACGTGATGCGCTTGCCGCCCAGCTGGTTCTCGTTCTCGACGATACGGGCATCGCCGGTAAGGACGATCTTTTCTTCTCGGCTGTAGTAGGACGCCTTGTCTGAGAGCGCCACCCTGCCCTCCTTGCGCACGACAACGTTGCCGAGGGCCTCTATTTCCTTGATACCCTTTGTCGGAACATCGTAAAACACGATCATCGAATCCGAATAGAGCGTCATGCCTTCCTTTTTAAGGACCACATCGCCCGTAAAGGTCACCTTGTCACCGAGCTTATCGGCCTCCATATGGCTCGAGGTTATTACGATGGGTTCGCGTTTCCCCTTTTCCGGGTTGTCCGTTCGGGTGGCCGCCGCCAGGAACAGAGAGGCGAGTATCAGCAGACTATTCCTGAAGTACCGCTTTAACATTGCTGTTCACCACGATCGTATGCGTGTCCAGATTCGCCGAAAGCCCCTTTCCTTCCAGATAAATTTCGCTGCCGAGCAGCTTAAAGGGGGCAGGCGTCCGGACAAGCCGTTCGCCTGCATTCCAGAAAAGAGAGTTGGTCGTCAGAAGATACCCGTCACTGGTCACGACCCGGACTTCACGGGAAACGCTGCTGATCGAAGCATTGCCGGTAGCCGTATCCATGGTACCCGCATCCCCCGTCAGCGTACCCTCCCGGTTGTCAGGGGTAAAAAAAGTGATTTCGAGGTCTTTCAACCGGGCTTCTTTACTCTCGTAGAGGTCGGCCTGCCGGGCATGCATGCGCCAGGATATCCGGCCGTGCTCGGACTGCGTAAACCGGAAGCCTTCCATGCTCATGAGCCGCCGCGTGCCGGGGGCCGGTTGAAACAAGGAGGGCATGGTCATATCCGCTCCGCGCAACCAGAGGTAACCGCCGTAGAAAATTGCGAAGAGAACAAGAAGTACGGAGAGCACCTTGAAAAGTTTCCCGATTACCTTCATATAATGAAATTAAGAGAACGAATCCACAAGTTAGTATGGCGGCCGTTCAGGCCGCCATATGCATAATTTATACCATAAGGCAAAAAATATGTAAAGGCAAAAATCGGTGAGACCGCCCCGTTCACGGACGGTTTTTACGAGAGACCTTGTCGCGACTTGAGGGCCGCAATTTCTTTTTCTTTTTCTTTGAGGAGCTTTTCGAGTCGTGCGCGGGAGGACATGTCCCTTACGACGGACTGGACAAAGCGTTTTCCCATGAGCGTGAGCCCCACGGCGCTCAAATCGACGGGCACGAGCGCGCCATCGATCCGCCGGAGCTCGCCGTGCCTGAGGGCCTGGCGCCCCTGTGCACTGTCCGACAGGACCCCTTTGGCCTGGACAGGATCGACAAAAAGCTCGAACAAATTCTTGTGCAGGAGGTCATACTTGGTATGGCCGGTAAGGCGCGCCGCCTCCTCGTTCGCGAATACGATGTCGCCGTTTCCGGCAAGCACAAAAATAGACTCGCTGGCATTCTCCACGAGCGTCCGGTAGCGCTCTTCGGAGGCCCGGAGTTCTTCGGTCTTTTCGGCGACCCATTGTTCAAGCTCGAGATTCATCTTGCGGAGCTCCACCTGCATCTGCTCGTTCTGGATGGTCGTGGAAATGATGCCCGAGAGCGTCGTGAAAAAGTTGATTTCTTCGTCGGAAAAGCTCCGGGCCTTGGCGTAGAGGACCTCCATGACGCCGACGAGCGCGCCGTTTGAATACACGTACAGCGGAAGAGCGTAGACGGCCGTGTAGCGGGACAGCGCGAGCTCGGGGCTGTCCTTGAACCGAGAGTCGCCCCGCACGTCTTTCAGCATGACCGGTTCGAGTCTTCTCCCCACCCATCCTTCGATGCCTTCGCCGAGCGGGATGCGGATTTTTTTTACGCTATCGGCCTGGTCCTTATTGGTCGCCTCGAGCAAGAGTTCGTCTTTCGATTTCTCATACAGGAAGATGAAGCAGGCATCGGCCTCCATGACCCTGGCCGTTATGTCGGCGACGTCTTTCATCCGGCTTTTGAACAGGCGGGGCGAATTGGCCGCATAGTTCACGTCGTAAACGCCGAGAAACTTTATAAAGAGGTCGTCCTTGGTATCGAGCAGCTCCTCCTGTTTGAGGCTCAGTTCGAGATTCGCATCCTCGAGACGGCGATAGTAAGGGAATATCGTTTTTCTGTACAGGATGTAGGCAACGAGCGAGATGAGAACCAGGAAGGCAAGGGAAAGGGCCACCCCGGAGCTGTGTCCTCCTGCGACAAAGTATCCCGCCGACGCCCCGCAGACGACAGCGAGGACCAGCGCGACAAATAAAATCAGAATTCCCGTGCGATGTTCAACTGTGCTATTCGGCATGGTTACCCTCCCTGACGCCGACATCCGGCGGATGTCGCATGGTGCATCGTTATCTGAACGCGGCTTCGCATACGAATGAGAGCCGAAAGATATCCAAGAAAAGCTTCCCTCTTTATTCTCCCGACCTGATGATACGCACCAGGTCGTTTACGGCCTGGTCCACGAGGGTCGGCACATTCACAGCCACCCCGCGCTCCCGGAGCTTGAGAAAAAGCTCGGTAAGGAGCGGCGGATCGATATTCGAGGCCCGCAGGGCGTCGGCCTGCATGAATATCTCCGCGGGCGTCCCGGCCGTCACCACACCCCGCCCCTTGGCCAGCACGTAGACCCGGTCGGCGAAACTCGCTACCAGGTTGAGGTCGTGAGTGGACATGACGATGGTCATGCCTTCCCGGTTCTGCGTGTTCAAGAGCGTTACCAGTTCCGCCCGGGAGCGGGAGTCCAGCCCTTCGAACGGTTCGTCGAGTATCAAGAGTTCGGGACGGAGGACGAGCGCGCCGGCGAGCGCAACCTTCCTTTTTTCTCCGCCCGAGAGATAATGACATATCTTGTCGCGCAAATGCTGAATTCCGAGCTCCGACATGACCCGCTCGACCATGGTCTCGATTTCTTCCTTCTGATAGCCGTAATTCCGCGGCGAAAAAGAGATATCGTCCCATACCGTAGGTGAGAGGATCTGTTCATCCACGCTCTGGAGCAGCACGCCGATCCGCTCCCGAATGGTATTATAGCGGGCCGAGGGATTGACGCCGAACACCGACACCTTGCCCTCGTCCGGAGCGAGCAGGCCGAGGACATGATACAGCAGCGTGGTCTTGCCCGAGCCGTTCCCGCCGAGGATCACCACGCGTTCTCCGCGGTTCACCACGAAATCAAGACCGCACATGTGTATCTCGGTCGTGTCGGGGTAGGTGTGTTTAAGACAGCTTACCGTAACGATAGATTCCATTGGATCCTTTGCCGCACGAAACGAGAGCAAATAGGGTGCTGCGAATTTTACGAATCACGCAATCGATCGCGAATGAAAACCGCCTACTTCCAGACAAGTACGAGCAAAAGTATAATGCTGCCCGTTCCCAGCGGCAGCCAGTCTTCCCGGTGCAGCCGCACGGGGGCCTTTTCAGCCATGCTGCCGCTGTAGCCGCGGACCACCATGACTGCGTACAGGCGCGAGGAGCGCTCCACGGCCCGCACGAGCAGCATCCCGATGCCTTTCGATATATTAGCGCCGTTCTTATAGAGGCTGCCCGGCGAGAAACCGCCCCGCAGCCGTATGGCCGCTACAAAATTGTCCATCATATCGAGGAGTATGAAAAGCGTCCGGTAGGTCATGAACAATCCCGCTGCCAGGACCTCGGGGAGAACGGCGCTGAGCAGCGAAAAGATCCGGGGATAGGGCGTAGTGACAATGATCATCAGCACGGCCAGGGCGGGGGTCACTGCCTTTGCGATCAGCACACCATGGGCCATCGCGCCGCCCCGGAGACTGATCATATAGAGAACCGTAAAGACCGCCGCATATAATGAAAGTCCCACGATCCGGAGCCAGGGGAGGCGCGCCGCGGCGGCAACAAGCACGATGACTCCGTATCCGAGCGCAAGCGGGAAAAAGTTCTTTGCCGAAAGTGCGGCAGCAAGCACGAGCAGCAGAAACACAAACTTGGAAAGGATGGACGCCCGGTGAAAAGGACCGGACCCGCTGGCTGCCCAGTAGTCTATTTTCGCTACATCTATCAACGGTCCTTCCCCGCTTCCGTCCCCTGGACCGCGCTTGCATGGAGCTTGTGACTGAGGAGGTCAGGTTTGACCTGTGAGATGAACTTCACGACGGAGCCCGTGATCGCGGCTTCGACGATCCAGCCGATCACGCCGAACGAAAGTACGAGCAGTGCAAATTTCGAAACGGAAACCTGCCCCTCCTGCATACTCAGCCGATGTTCGTCCGCATGAAGGAAGCGATCGGGGTCCACGTTCGATGCCGCGACTATGGCAATCAGCAACATCGTGGTGATGAAGAGGGTCAGCACGGTGGCAGCGGCCGCTCCCCAGAACACGGGGAAAAATCTCTTGAAGAGAGAAAAGAGCGTGTGGCCGAGGACCGCCTCAAGACCGAGCAGGAGCGTATTGAGCCCGATGACCGAGACGCCGCCGTGGCCCAGAAGCGCCAGCATCAGGTTCACGATGAAGGCTGCAACGAACCCGAGGGAGGGGCCGAGGAGGATGCCTGCCACGACCGACAAGTTTATGTGATAGGCGATAGGGAGGATTTCGAGGCTCATGGCCACGATCATTGCCGCTGAGATCGCCCCCAGAAGGGGGATCTCCCTCTTCTTGTCCATGGACCGGAGCCGCACCAGGCTGACCCAGAGAGCGGCCGTCATCACGACAAAGCCCGACACCCAGAGCCAGACGGGCAGGACAAAGTCGGGTATATGCATGTGTGTCATGGGTTGCCTTCCTCAGCTCATTGACGGATGCGGGGAGAATCGCCGGGAATTCGACAGTTGGCGACTGGAATGTATATGTTATTCGGCGATGGAAACTCCTTCAGCGTCGCCATCCGCCGCCGCTGTTTTTGCCGGCTTTCCTGATGAATACGACTTTCCCATCGCCGCCGATAAACAGGTTTAAAAGCCAGCTGGTAAGGCTGATAATGAGCGCCCCGAAGAAGGCGGCGCTGAAACTTTCAATGACCAGCCCGGGGACGAGCGCGGAAACAAGCTTGAGCATTGCCGCGTTGATCACCAGCGTAAAAAGCCCGAGCGTCAACAGGTTGATTGGAAGCGTCAAAAGGAGCACCATCGGTCTGATGACGGCATTGACGACGCCGAGGATGCCCGCGGCAAGGATTCCCATCTCGATGCTCTGTATCCTGATGCCTCTGATCAAAGCCGCCGCAACCACAAGCGCAAGCAGATTCATGGACCAACGCAGGAGAAATCCGATCATACGACCTCCGAATCTAAAAAGCTTATCATACTTCCGCTCCATTTGCAATACTGCCGATTGAGGTTTGTCGATTGCGGTTTCGGAGACAGTGATAACTCTCCAATGTACGCTGAATGAGTAAAAAGAGGAGGTGCATTCACACCATGGGTCGTTCTCCGGATGAAGAGAAATACCCCCTCGAAGGGGAGAACTTGCCAATGGCAGTTTGAACGTCGCAGTTTAGGAGCGAGTTGCAAGGAAATCGGCATTCGTCCGGCAATCAGGAAGAAAAATCCGCCAAAACATGAAAAGCACAGGGTAAACCCCGTTAGAGAACTTCGTTCTCTAACGATATAAGATTGTGGCTTTGAACCACAATCTGAGGAATGATGTGTGCCGCCGACAGAAGCCGGCGGATTTCTCTAACGGGGTAACAGCCCGCAGAACCGCCGGGGAGTCTCCCCGGGCGATCACTCCTTTCCGGCCCGGCAGGGGTGACCCTGCGGTCCGGCGTGCGCGGATATATGGCGGTATTTTGCATCCGTCAGAACAAAGGCATTTACAATGTCCGGGTCGAACTGCCTGCCCGCGTTCGCGACCAGCTCGGAAATCGCCCGGTCATGGCCGGCGGCGGAGCGGTAAGGACGGGAAGAAAGAATTGCATCATAGGTGTCGGCGACGGCGATGATCCGGGCGTGGAGAGGGATCCGTTCTCCGGCAATCCCGTGGGGATATCCGCTCCCATCGTAGTTTTCGTGGTGATGGAGGATGCTGGGAAGGATGCGCTCGTACTGCTTGAGCGGCTTGAGGATCTCGACGCCCTTTTGCGGATGGCTGCGGATGACAGCCCGCTCCGCCTCCGTGAGAGGACCTTCCTTGCCGAGGATGAAATCGGTGATGCCGATCTTACCGATATCGTGAAGCAGGGCCGCGGTCTTAAGATCTGTCCGCTCCTGTTCCCCCATGTCGAGGGCGGCGGCTAACAAGCGGGCATTGTAACTGACCCGCCTGCTGTGCCCATAGGTGCCCATGTCCTTTTTTTCCATGGCCTGCGCGAGAGAGGCCAGCACATGCGTATAGACCCGGTTCAACTCATCGGTTTTTTCATTCACCACAAGCTGAAGCTCCGTCAGCCAGTCTCTTCGCTCCTGGTCGAGCTTGCGCCGTTTTTTTACATACTCGATGCTCTTGATCAGATCAGTGACCAAAAACGGTTTGGTGATAAAATCCACAGCCCCGTTCTTGAGGGACTCGACGGCGAGATCGGCGCTCCCGTTGCCGGTGATGATGACATAGGAAAGGTCCGCGTTCACCTCCGCCATACGGCGCATCACGTCGAGTCCCCGGGTCGGACCGAGAAACTGGTCAAGAAAAACAATGTCGAACCGGTTATCGGATATGAGCCGCACTGCGTCATCAGCCTGGGATGCCGTCGTGATGGAGTATCCTGCTTCCGTGAGCAGCGAAGAGAACACCTTCAGGATCCTCGTTTCGTCATCTACAAAAAGTATGGAGGTGCCGTCAGCCATGGGACACACCGCCTTTGCTAGTCTGGGCCCAACACGACATTCATCACCATTTCACCGCATTCGGAAAAGAGGGGAATCTGCAGCGACTCCACGCCGGGGAGCCGTTCCCTGCCGTCATCTCTCGTAATCACCACGGGAGGGGATACCACGAAGTCGAACCCCTGATCATTGAGGGCGCTGACCGCGTTGCCCGTGATCATGTTCGCAATTTCCATGAGCGCATCCACGCTCTTCGGCGTCATGATTGCAAAGTCCTCGCGAAACAGCGAGGCGCAGATCCTGAGCGCGGTGGCCGTGTCCATACTGAGAATGATATCGCCTTCAGCGTCGCCGGTGATCCTGACCAGCACGGCCACGTCCCCTTTCATCCGGTCTCCCTGCAGCACGGTAATGTCTCCCCTGCGGATGTTCCCCGGGATGGCGTTGTCGAGGACCCGAATGGTGGTCGTGACGAAAGGATCAATATATTCGTATCTCACGTTATTCGCCTCCCTTCCCGCCGACGACTTCCTGAATGATCATGCCGGCATAGTCGGGATCGTAGGGCTTGGTGACGAAGCTCTTGGCGCCGAGGCAGATCGCCTTCCACACCATCTCCTTGTGGCCGATGGAGCTGACCATGATCACCCTGGCGTTCTTGTCCTGTTCGATGATCTGGCGGAGCGTCTCCACGCCGTCCAGCTGGGGCATGGTTATGTCCAGGAGCACCAGGTCGGGATGCAGCGTACCGTAAAGGGCCAGCGCCTCCACCCCGTTCGACGCCTCTCCGACCACGCTCCCGCCGAGCTTTTCCAGGACCTGTGAGATGTTCTTTCTGGCAAACGCCGAGTCGTCCGCGACGAGGCACCGGAATTCTTTTCTGTCCGCATCAGCAACTGAGTGCGCCATGTGCAACCTCCTTGCTCAAGAAATGGTCCGAGAGAAAAGCACCCATGTCCTTGAGAGAAACGATTTTTTCGATATGGTCCTTTTCGATCGCCACCTTCGGCATCCCGAAGACGATGCAGCTCTCTTCGTCCTGGGCCACGGTCATGCCGCCCCGGGCCTTGATCTCGCCGATCCCCTCGGCCCCGTCGGAGCCCATGCCGGTCATGATCAGCGCAGTGACGCTTCGCCCGTATTCGGAGGCAACCGACCGGAACAGCACGTCGGCGGACGGGCGGTGCCCGGAGACCGGCGGCGCATCGGAGAGCACGGCAATGGTGCCGAGCGACATCCGCTTGATCTTGAGGTGGCGGTTGCCGGGCGCGATGAGCGCCCTCCCGGGAAGAACGAGGTCCCCGTCTTTTGCCTCTTTCACCTCGATCTCGCAGGTTGTGTTCAGTCTGGAGGCGAACATCTCCGTGAACCCCGCGGGCATGTGCTGCACAATGAGGATGCCGGCCGGAAAATCCTTCGGGATCTGAGGCAAAAGATAGCTCAGGGCATTCGGGCCGCCGGTGGATATCCCGATGGCAAGGAGACGGTCCACCGACCGTGTGCCCACGAGCCGGACCTGCTTCTTCTCCGGGCGCCGGGCGGGGCGTCCCTGCACCATCCGAAACCTTGCCAGGGGGTTTTCGCGCGCGGCCTTTACCTTTGCAGTGAGCTCCGCGCCGATCTCGGTGATATGCACGGAGATGGCGTCCTGCGGCTTTGTCACGAAGTCGAAGGCGCCGATCTCCAGGGCCTGGAACGTGAGCTCCGTGTCCCTCTGCGCCAGCGAGCTCACGATGATGGCCGGGGTCCCGAAGTCCTCCACGATATGCCTAAGGGTCTCGATCCCGTCCATCCTCGGCATGGAGACGTCGAGGGTCACGACGTCCGGCCGCAGCTCTTTCATTTTTTTCAGGGCAAAGAGGCCGTCCATGGCGGTCCCCACGACCTCTATGCCCGGGTCGGATGAAAGGATCTGGGGGATCATCTTCCTCATGAGCGCCGAATCATCGACAACCAGGACCCTGATCTTATCCATCGTGCGTACCTTTCATGATAGACAGGGGAAAATACCAATGCTCAAGCATCAAATAACAAATAAATTCCAAGCACCAAGCACGAAACGCCAAACTTTTTGGAAATTTGGAATTTTACCCTCGTCATACCATTGCCAGTCTTTTCTTTTCCCGCTCGACGGCCTTCTTGAATATGGCGAAGACATCGAGGATGAGCACTACCTTCCCGTTGCCGAGAATGGAAGCGCCCGCGAGAAGATCCGACCGCATATGGCGGTCGTCGATCGCCTTGATCACCAGCTCCTGCTGCCACATGACCTGGTCGATCAGGAGCCCCACTTTCTTCGCGCCCATGCTGAGGATGAGGACGAACTTCTTTTTCGTCCCGTTCCCGCTCATCATGAACAGGTCCTCCAGCGAGATGATGGAGATGATCTGGTCCCTGAGGAGGAGCGTCTTTTTTCCGTCCACCGTGACGAGGTCGTCGAGCGTGACTTTCGCGACCTCCGCTATGGCGGGGACCGGGACCGCGTACATCCGTCCGGCAACCTCAAAGAGCAACGCCTTGATCACCGCGAGGGTAAGCGGAAGCCGAAGGCGGAAGATGGTACCCCGGCCCTCTTTCGTATCGATCTCGATGGATCCCTTCATGCCTTCCACTGCCGACTTCACCGCGTCCATGCCCACGCCCCTGCCCGAGGTCGTGCTCACGGCGTCCGCGGTGCTCAAGCCGGAAACAAAGATGAGGTTCACGGCGTCCGCTTCCGATATTCTGTCCGCTTCCTGCGGGTTCAGAAAACCGCCGTCCAGGGCCTTCTGTTTGAGCTTCGGGACGTCGATGCCCCTGCCATCGTCACCGGCCTCGATAACGATCTGCGAAGCTTCATGACAGGCCCGGAGGGTGATCACGCCTTCCTCCGGATTTTCCCGCCCTGCGCCGCTCTTCGGGCGCTTCGATCCCGTGGTCGACGAAATTCCTGATGATGTGGGACAGCGGCTCTCCCAAAGCGTCCACGATCCCCTTGTCCAGCTCAGTCTCGCTCCCGAGGAGCTCAAGCCGCACGCGCTTGCCCTTGTCCGCTGCGAGGTCTCGCACGATCTTCGGGAATTTTCTGAACACGTGGTGCATGGGCACCATGCGCATCTTCATGACGCCTTTCTGAATGTCCGATACCGTTCGTTCCATCGAGGCGTTCACGGAAGCGAGCCGGCCGGCCACCTCGCCCGTTGATGCTCCGGCGGCGATCTCCCGCGTGACCTGTTCGATCATGGACCGGCCGATAATGAGCTCTCCCACCAAATCCATGAGCAGGTCCACCCGGGACGCGTCGACCCTGAGGGTCTCGTTTCGTGAAGACGGCGCAGCGGGCGACGGCTGCTGCTGAGCCGGGCCCTCTTTTCTTTGCGCTCTCTCTTCCCACTCTCTGACGAGGATCTCGGCGGTCATTCCGGTGAGAAACGCTTCCTTTTTCACGGTTTCCGCATCGAGCTTCGAGCCGAGGAAAAACGTCACGGTTTGCGCCTCGTTGAGATCGTTGTTCTCCGGATCGGGGACTGAAGCTATGATGCTGCCGGCGTTGCCCAGGTTCCGCATGATCATGAGCGCTGCCACGCTCTTTTCCTTGCACCGGGGGTCAAAACCGACATTGATGACATACACCCGCTGGCCGCTCTTCAAGACCTCCTGGATCTGGAGTTCCTGATACTCGGTGGGCGCAGCCGGACGGACGGCGGCGGACGGCGCCGGCGCGGCATTGCCGAGAAACCGGCCGATCCTGCCGATGATCTCATGGGCCTGTCCGGTTTCCCCGCCTGCTTCGCTTTTCGCGAGAAGGTCATACACCGCGTCGACACAAAACATGAGGATGTCAACGGCCTCGCGCTCCGCCTCCCTGCCGTTGTTTGCGAGGGACGTGAGAACGTCTTCCATGCGGTGGCAGAGCGTCCCGATGGACACGAGCCCGATGGAATTAGAATCTCCCTTGAGGGTATGGACATGCCGTTTGACAAGCCTGAGGACATCGTCGTTCCCCGGCTCCGCCTCGAGTTTGAGCATCGAATCCTGAAGTTCTTCCACGATCTCGTACGCCTGGGCATAGAAGACCCTCTTCAGTTCAGCGACCTCTTGTTCGTTCCATTGGCTGCATTCATCCGTCATATCATGCCCCGTTGTGCCGTGATTGATACTTCCTGAGCTCTTCCTTGAGTTGACTTATTTCAAAGGGTTTGGTGAGACACCGTATCGCCCCGGCCTTCACCGACTCGGCCATTTCCCCGCTGCCCGCGTTACCCGAATAGGTTATGGCCGGGACCCGGGGATTCAGCTTCTTGATGATCCGCAGGACATTGATGCCGTCCAGCTTCGGCATCTTGATGTCGAGGAGGACAAAATCATAGTCCCCGTCGATGAATTTCATCACCGCCTCGACTCCATCCTGCGCAAGGTCGATCTCGTAGCCGGTGTCCGCCAGCTCTCCCTTGAGGACATATCCGAAATTTTTGTCGTCTTCAGCGAGCAGGATCCTCATGTCGCGTCTCCCTTGCCGGTCTTTTTATACGCCGTCCCCTTGTTGTCGTGCACAAACTGGAAATCCATATTCCACCCGTGCAGGCTTTCGGCATGGCCGAGCAGAAGGTATCCGCCGGGGCCGAGACGGCCGTAAAACTTGCCCACCAGTCTCTTCTGCTCCTCTTCGTCAAAATAAATCATCACATTCCGGCAGAATATGACATCCAGATCACGCAGGCCGTTCTCGTGTTTCAGGTTGTGATAGTCGAACACCACACGTCTTCGCACGGCGTCAATCACCCGAACATCGTCGGCCCGGGGTTCAAAATAACGCGCCAGCGTTCCCCCGGGGACCGTCTCTTTCACCTTGGCCAACGGATAGACGCCGCGATGCGCATTTTCGAGGGCCTTCAAGCTCAGATCGGACGCGTAGATCTTGATGTCCCAGAGGTCGGGATACGGGACCGTATCAAGGACCGACATCGCGATGGAATAGGGCTCTTCGCCGGTCGAGCAGCCCGCCGACCAGATCCTCAGTTTTCTCTGGATTTCGCGCTTCCGCCGCTCGATCACGTCGGGAAGTATGATGTTCCTGAAGAGCTCGAACTGCGGTTCGTTCCTGAAAAAAGACGTCTCGTTGATCGTGAGGCAGTCGAGCAGCACGAGGAGTTCGGCTTTCCTGTTCGCCAGGAGGAACCGGTAATACCAGTACGGGGTCGTCATGTTCGTCGCCCGCATCCTTTTCATGAGCCTGTTCTCGAGGAAGTCCTTTTTCGCTTCCGCGAGGAACAGGCCGGATTCCTCATAAATAATGTTCTTGAAAAGCCTGAACTCCTCGTCGGTCAACATTTATGCAGCCGCTCCCAGTTTACGATGCATCGGCTCCTTGCCTCCCGGGCCTTTGCTGTCGTCGTGCCTTGGCAAGGCCTTCTTCAGCGGTGTGACAGAGGCCCGTTCGCCGTCGTCCAGCACGAACTTGCCGACGATCTCCTGGAACCGGCCGGCCTGGGAGCGGAGCTGCCCTGCCGATTCCGCAAGCTCCGCAGCGCCCTGCGAACGCAGGTGCTCGGCTGACTTGGCCAGCTCGGCCGTGCTCGAAGCGTTCTGATGCAGGTTCGCCCGCATCCTTTCCATCGTTTGCGCGATCTGCTCGGCGCCCGACGCCTGCTCTTCGGTGGCCGAAGCGATCTCACGGGTCATCTCCCGCAGGGTCTCGACCGACGATACGATCTGGCTGCTTCCGCTGTTTTGCTGCCTGGTCGCCGCACCGATCGCGTTTGCGCAGGAATCGACTTCCTCCACGGTGCGGTTGACCTCTTTCAGGGCGTCCCCGACCTGTTTGCTCAGCTCGACGCCCTTCTCGACGATCTCCACCGTCCTTTCCGTGTTCTTAACGGCTTCGATCGCCTCTTTCTGCATTCCGGAGATCAGCTCCCCGATCTCCTTCGTGGACTTCGCCGACCGCTCCGCGAGCTTTCGCACCTCTTCGGCCACGACCGCGAACCCTGCTCCCTGCTCCCCTGCCCGCGCCGCTTCGATCGCGGCGTTCAAGGCAAGGAGGTTGGTCTGGTCGGCGATCCCGTCGATCACGTCCACGATCTTGCCGATGTCCTCCGCACGGGAGCCGAGCGCCGCGATCGTATCTCCCGACCGGTTGATCGCCTTGCTGATCTCCTCGGAGCTCTTATTCGACTTATTGACCGATTCAAAACCGAGAACGACGGTTTTCTTCGCGTTCCGGGACAGGGCCACGAGCCGTTCAGCCGTACCCGCGACGCTCTTGATCGACGCGATCATCTGCTCGATCGAGGACGAGGTCTGCGAAACCGATGCGGACTGGTTCTGCGCGTTGCGCGCGACGTTCTGGATATTGGACGACATCTGCTGCATGGTGGCCGACGTCTCCTCCACGGCGGACGCCGCGGAATCGTTGTTTTTTGCCGCTAGTTCGGCGGTCGACGCCGTTCCGGCGGCCGAAGAGGTAATGGTTTCGGACGTTGCCGCGATGCTGTCCGAAGCGGCAATGATGCTTTCCGACGATGATTTGACCTGGCCGATGAGATTGGCCAGGGAACCGATCATCCCGTTGATGCGTTGACTGAGCTCGCCGATTTCATCTCCGTTCCGGACCTCGGCCGTTACCGTCAGATCGCCGGCGGCGACCGCTTCCATGACCTTTTTGAGCATTGCAATAGGCCGGAGCGCCATGGCCCGGAACAGGAGGAACATGGTGACGGAGATTACGAGCAGGGTGCAGACTGACAGCACGGCGATGATGAGCCGGGAGCTGAGCAAGGCACTGCTGATGACGGAGGTGCTGTATCCTATTTTGACCGTGCCGATCCCGGTCGTACCCTGCATGATCGGGCTGGTGTACTCACGGATGCCCTTTTTGTCCCCGGCTTCCTCTCCCTGGTGTGTCAAAGGACTGCCGTCCTTTCCGAGGATGACCGCATAGGCTATGTCCTTGTCGCCGGAAGTGATGTCCCGCACGTAGTTTTCCAGGTAGGTAAAGTTATAGCTTAATATCGGCTCCGTTGAAATGTCCGCCACGAACTTTGCGAGGCTCGCACCCTTCTTGTCGAGCTCGTGCAGGAGGACCTGCCGCTCGTGGAAGCTCAGGACCGCGGTCAGCGCCGCGAACACCAGCGCAAGCACGGCCAGAATAGCAACGACCAGTTTCTTCGTAAGCTTCCAGTTGTTCATCAATGTCCCTAATTGCATGGTGAGCCTCCCGCGGTCCTTTAGAATGTCCCCGGCGTAACGCCGGCGTCCTTCATCTGCTGGCCGTACAGGGCCCACAAGCGCGCCCCTTCCTTCAAGTTCACGGTGCCCTCTCCCGAAATGACGGCCTGGCCTTCCGCGCTCCGGGCAAAAGCGAGGAACTTCCTGACCTCTTCAGAAGCGTCCACTTTGGTCACCAGGTAGAGAGGGCGATAGAGAAGGTACGATCCATCCGCGATGTTTTCCCGGACAGGGGCCTTGCCGTTGACCCGCACCAGCTTGACCGCCCGTTTATGGGCGCTGCTCACCCCGCTGACCGCAATGGCACCGGGGTCGTTTTCAACGGTCTGCTCCACGCCGGTAGACTCTTCCACGATCCTGGCGTTCGGGGTAAAATCCTGATCGGGGTTCTTGAACACCAGCTCGCGGAACATCCGTCCCACTCCCGAGATCTTTCCCGCGCGCGCAACAACGAGGATCTTCCGGTCGCGTCCGCCCACCTGTTTCCAGTTGGTGATCTTTCCCGTATAGATGCTCTTCAACTGTTCCATCGTGAGATTGCCTACCGGGTTGGACGGGTGTACCAGCACGACCAGCGCGTCCCACCCGACAGGGACGAGCCGTATGCCGCGTTCCTCCTGCCGCATCAGCGCGTGTCGGCAGGTCCCGCCGATGTCCGCCTTTCCCTCCGCCACGTCCACGATCCCCCGCGTCGCGCCGCCCCCCCCGAGCTGGATCTTGACGCCCGTTTTTTTCTCATAGGCCGCCGCGAGCGCGCCCATGAACGCCTTCTTCGAGACGCCGCATCCGACCCATTTGATTCCCGCGGCCCAGGACGCTGCGCTTGTCAAAAGAAATAACACTGCAAGAGAAAGCGTAATTTTGCTCACTGTCGTTTTCATGATACTTGTTCCTCCTTTTATCGCGTAGTACATCCTTCTCACACCCGCCCTCCCGCTTCGGGAGGGACGGAATGAGGGTATTCCGACATTACGCGGCTCCTGCCAGTCCCTGCAGCACGGTCTTTTTTCCCGAACCGTTGCCGTCAGGCTTCGACGCCGCCTTTTTCTTCAGTGATGTGACCACGGCCCCGTCGCCGTCGTCCAGCACGAACTTGCCGACGATCTCCTGGAACCGGTCGGCCTGGGAGCGGAGCTGTTCCGCAGAAGAGGCGAGCTCCGTGGTGCCCGAGGCGTTCTGGTGGATCATCTCCCGCATCTTCTCCATGGTCTTCACGATCTGCTCGGCGGCCGAGGCCTGCTCCTCGGTCGCGGAGCTGATCTCGTGAGTCACCTCCCTCAGGTTCTCGGCGGACTTGGCGATCTGCGTGCTCCCGGAGGACTGCTCCTGCGTGGCCGCGCCGATCTCCTTCGAGTACTTGTCCACCTCGACCACGTTGCCGTCGATGGCCTTGAGCGTGTCGCCCACCTGCCTGCTCATCTCCACGCCCTTTTCCACGAGCTGGGTGGATTTTTCCATGACCCTGACCGCTTCCTGGGCCTCCTTCTGGATGCCCGAGATCAGCTCCGCGATCTCCTTGGTGGACTTGGCCGAACGCTCGGCGAGCTTTCTCACTTCCTCCGCCACGACCGCGAAGCCCATGCCCTGTTCGCCCGCACGGGCCGCCTCGATGGCAGCATTCAGAGCGAGCAGGTTCGTCTGCTCGGCGATCTCGTCGATCACGTCCACGATCTTGCCGATATCCTCGACCCGGGTGCCCAGCGCGGCAATCGTGTCCGCGGAGCGGGCGATTGATTTATTGATCTCGTCCGTGCCCTTGACCGATTTTTCGACCGCATCGAGGCCCGCATCCACGGCCTTTTTCGTCTTTTGCGACAATTCGATGAACTGCTTCGCGGTGTTCGCGATCCGCTGGATCGAGGTCACCATCTGCTCAACGGACGCCGAGGTCTCGGTAACGGACGACGCCTGGCTCTGCGAGTTCTTGGCCACGTTCTGGATGTTCGCGGACATCTCGTGCATGGTGGACGTGGTCTCCTCCACGCCGGTCGCGGCGGCTTCGTTATTCCGGGCCGCCTGCTCTGAGGTGGACGCGATCTGGGCCGAGGCCGTGGCCATCTGGTCCGCGCCGGTCCTCATATCGGTGACAAGGCCCCGCAAACCCCCGATCATCGCCTTGAAGGCGTTGCCGAGCACATCCTTGTCCGATTTCGGCGTCACGTCTCCCCGAAGGTCTCCATCGGAAATGTGTTCGGCCGTCTTTGCCATCACACGCAGATAGGCCATCATGTCCCGGAACGCCGAGGCCAGCATGCCGGTCTCGTCCGCGCTTTCGACCGTTACTTCATGCGACAGGTCCCCCTCGCTCGTTTTGTTCGCCACCAGCACGATGTTGTTGAGCGGCACCGTAATGGCGCGGATGATCACCAGGGAAAGGAAGATACCCAGCCCGATCCCGAGCGCCATGAAGATGAGGGAGTTCCTGAAAACGGAGTTATAAGACTCAGCGGATTTTTTCGCCACTTCCGCGAACATCTCCGATTCCTGCTTCCGCGTGTTTTCGGCGACCGAATCGATGATCTCCGTCGGCTCCCGGTCGATTCCCCTCACCATAATGTCCACGATGCGGAAGCTCTGCACATTGCCGGAACGATAGCTTTTCAGCGCCTCCTGGTATTTCTCCCCCAGGAGAGCATGTGTTTTTAAAAATTCATCCAGTCTTGCCGTGTCCACGTTGAGCTTTGCCAGAGACACCTTCAGATCCTTCCCGCGGGACTTCACATCGGCTTCCTCTTTCAGGAAATTATCATGGTATTTGGCGAACAGTGCAGGATCGTTGCCCCTCAGGAGCGTGTCTTTCCACTCCTGCACTTGTTTCTTGAACGCTATCTCGAGGTCGTCCGCGTCACCCGCCGCCCGCGTGTAGGCCTCGGCCGTGGCCATGTTTGTAGTCAGCCGCTTGTTGGTCCCGGAAATGCCGCGGAGCAGATAGATCCCCGTGGCAACGAGCAGAAGCGACATAAGCCCCACCAAGACAGCCAGCTTTCCTCCGATTTTCATGTTCTTAAACAGCTCTTTCATGGCATTTCCTCCCTGACGTATTGATTTTTCTTTTCAAAAACGTTCTTGAACTTGTCCTTTATGCGGCCTTCGGCTCAACAACTTTCTCAACGACGGCGCCGACTTTTTTCATGTCCTCGACGCTGAATACCTTTTTGAGGTTCAGGAGGATTATGAGCCCCCCACCCACCTTTGCCACACCGGTGATGTACTCCACACCAATGGACGAGATCATCTCCGGCGGCGCTTCCACGGATTCCGGCGTCACCTTCAGGACCTCGGACACGGCGTCCACGAGCAGTCCGACCAGGCGGCCGTCGTTCTCGGTGATGAGCACTCTCGATGCCTTCGTCTTTTCCTTTTCGGCCAGTTTCATCCGCTTCCTGAGATCGACCACGGGAACGATCTTGCCCCTGAGGTTGATCACCCCTTGCAGAAACGCCGGCGCATCCGGCACTTCGGTGATGTCCGGGACCTTTACGATCTCGTGGACGGCGTCGATGCCAACGCCGTACAGTTCTTTCCCGATGTTGAACACGACCAATTGAAGATTCTTAGCCATACTGTATTCCTCCTTGGGTCAAAACTTGCATGTCTTCCGGTCCCGGTCGCGTCAGGCGGCCGTTGGCAATGCTCGCCGTGAAGCCTTCCCGGGACCATTGTCGCCCGGATGCAACCCTGTACCGATTTTATTAAAAGACCTTTCCGGCCGGTCTTCGCCGTCGAGCAGGAACTTCCCGACAAGTTCCTGAAACTGGTCCGCCTGGGAACGAAGCTGTTCGGCCGACGAGGCGAGTTCTGTCGACCCCGAGGCGTTCTGGTGGACCATCTCGCGCATCTTCTCCATGGTCTTTACGATCTGCTCGGCCGCCGACGCCTGTTCCTCGGCCGCTGAGCTGATCTCGTGCGTGACCTCCCTGAGGCTCCCCGCGGCCTTCGCGATCTGGGAGCTCCCGCTGGACTGTTCCTGCGTCGCCGCGCTGATCTCCCTGGCGTACCGGTCCACTTCCGTTACGTTGCCTTCTATGTCCTTGAGAGAGCGACCGACCTCCTTGTTGCTTTCCGCGGCGTCGCTCACGATCAGAATGGTCTTCCCCATCTGCTCGACCACTTCCCTGGTTTTTGCCTGGATGCCGGAAATTAATTTCGCTATTTCCTTCGTCGATGTTCCCGAGCGCTCCGCGAGTTTTCCCACTTCCTCGGCCACGACCGCGAAGCCCATGCCCTGCTCGCCGGCCCGCGCGGCCTCGATGGCCGCGTTCAAGGCGAGAAGATTGGTCTGTTCAGCTATGTCATCGATCACGTCCACGATCTTGCCGATGTCCTCGACCCGCGACCCGAGGGTGGAGATCATGTCGGCGGACTTGGTCACGGTATGGGTGATCTGGATGGACCCTTTGTCGGATTTGTCCATCGCCTTGAGACCGTTTTTCACGGCCGCCTTCGATATATGCGACAGCTCGACGAACAGCTTCGCGGTGTCCGCGATCCGCCGGATCGAGGCAACCATCTGCTCCACCGACGCCGAGGTTTCCGTCACTGACGATGTCCGGCTCTGCGAGTTCCTTGCCACGTTATAAATGTTCGCCGACATCTCATGCATGGTGGACGTGGTCTCCTCCACCCCGGCCGCAGCAGCCTCGTTGTTTTTTGCCGCCTGTTCCGAAGTTAATGCGATCTGGACAGCGGCGGACGACATCTGCTCGGCGCCGTTTCTGATATCGCAGACGACGCCCCGGAGGCCGTCGATCATTATCGAAAAAGCATTTCCGAGCACATCCCTGTCCGACTTCGGCGCCACCGTTACGCGAAGGTCGCCTTGGGCAATGGCCTCGGCCGTATGCGCCATGTCCTTGAGGTAAGAGATCATGTTTCTGAATGAATCGGACAGCGCCCCGATCTCGTCCCCTCGCCGGATCCTGACCTCCTGATCGATGTCTCCCCCGGAAATTCTCTGCGCGATGCCGGCGACCTCGACCACGGGCCCGACAAGGGACCGCGAAAGGAATATCCCCAGGCTCATGCCGATTATAACCGACACGATCGTCAGGGAGAGAATCAGGGTATTTGCCGTTCTCTTCGCATCAGCGGCCGCTGTGACGGCGTCCGCGCTGTTCCTGTTTGCAAATGCATCGAGTTTCAACATCTCTTTCTCGACGGTCGTAATAACGCCGTTGAACTTTTTCATGGCGGCATCGGCCGCCTCGGGTTTTCCCTGAAAAGAGAGGGCCGCCATCAACTCGCCCGTGGTTTCAAAGGCCCGGTGAACGTTCACGATGTCATCGAAAGAGACCGCCTCTCCCGTTCCCCCCAGAAGCTCCTTCAGTTTTTCAATGTCCTTTTTTACAAGCTCGCCGTCCCCGGTTGTCTCTTTCTTTCCTTCGGGATTCCTGGTCAGTGCATAGTCGGTAAACCCGTCCTGCTCGCGAATGAAGTCCCTGGCCAGGGCGGTACAGGCATTTCTGATCTCGCCGGCCGCCGACACCTGCTCCGAGCTTTTGGCCATGTTCCCCAGGTTCACGTACGCCACGATACTGACGGTCAAAAGAAGAAAAACAATTCCCATAAAAGCGATCGTGAGTTTTGTCCCGATCTTCAGTCCCATTCTCCTGTCTCCAGATGTATTGTTCTTCACCCGCCTCCGGCGCGCGCTCACTGTCCCGCGGGGACAAGGCCGGTCTCCAGCCTTCGAAGGAGCACGATCGACAGCTGAAAGTCCATCCCCTCCTCGTCCTTTATTGCGCGGTAAAAATCGCAGAGCTGACAGTTCTTGTGTTTACTGGCATACGTCCCCTGGGGCTTTCCGCCGCAGAGCGTGCCCGCCAGCACCCAGCACGCGCGTCCGGCGTTCTTCCCCCCGTGTATGCCCTCGAGCCGGTCATCCAACGAAGCGGGGCATACACCCAGCTCTTCGGCCTTCTTGCCCCCCGGCTCCCTGCCGCACTGTTTAAACTCCCAGCAATTCCTCTTTTTCATGTCTTCTCTCCCTTGCCTTTCAGGCCCGTGACGGCGCCTATTTCTTGACAAGCTGGCGACTGCCGGCGGTTTCATGGCCGGGCGCCCGTTCCTGCTTCTGCCGCTCGAGGCTCCGCTCCATCCCGAGACGGGTATGCGAAAAACCAAACTGAGCGGGTTCTTCCTCCTGTTTTACCTTGTTCATAAATTCGCATCTCCAGCAATTCACCAATTTCTTGGCGTAGGTGCCCTGGATCTTGCCTCCGCAGAGGGACCCCGCAACGACCCAGCACGCCCTGCCCGCGTTCTGCCCGTCGTGGGCCCCGTCCAAAACCGCACTTACGGCCGCGGGGCAGACGCCCAGTTCAGCCGCCTTCGGGCCTCCCGGCTGCCTCCCGCACTTTTTAAACTCCCAGCAGTTCATCTTCATGCTCTGCTCCTCCTCACTCCCGTTGCGGCGGCCGCTTGCCGGATGCGTACAACGTCATCATAAGGAGAAAACCTCAGCCGGCGGGCTTCCTTGATCAACGAGTCGAAATCACGCAGAAAATAATTCACGACCCTTTCTTGTCCATCGAGGGTCAGGGTCTGCCGGATCCCGGCCTCTTTTGCTGCTTCGATGACGTCACTGAAAGGATCTTGCAACTGATATCTCACGGCCGATACCTCCGGTTATGATGATAGTGAATAGCAAGAGAAATGCCGGAACAGAACATCGTGATTTAATGATGCTTTATTGTCGGGAATGACGCGGCGGTCAGGCAAGATGTCTGACTGGATGGGCAGTATGCCCGATGGAGTGAAAAGAAGAGGAGAAAATGAACAAGGAGACGATGTTACTGCGGAAATGTTATCGTGAACGTCGTCCCTTGTCCGGGGGTTGATGAGGCATCGATGTGTCCATTATGGTTCGCGACGATCTTGCGGGCGATGGAAAGGCCGAGCCCCGTGCCCCCCCTTTCCGATTTGGTGGTGAAGAAGGGGTCGAAGATCCTGGTGATGACTTCCGGGGAGATCCCCTCTCCGGTATCGCTGATGCGGATGATTGCGCTGTTCTCCCGCGCCCCGGTTTCGAGCGTGAGCGTGCCCTTGTCGTTCATGGCATCAAGGGCGTTGGTGATCACGGCAAGCATGACCTGCCTCACTTCGCCTCCATTACCATTGATGACCGGCGACGGCTCATGATACTTTCTTGTGACTTCGATGTTTTTCAGCCTTCCCTGGAAGCCTATGATCTCAATGGTCTTATCCAGGGCATCTGCCAGGTTTATATCCTGCTTTTCATACGTCGTCTTTCTCACAAAAGAGAGCATTGCCGTGGTTATGCTCTTGCACCTGAACACCTCCTCCTGGATGATGCTCAGATAGGATTCGAAGAGGGCGTTGTCGCACTGGCCCTTCTTCACCCGCGACAGGAGCCCCTCCGAACAGCCCGCGATGGAGGCCAGAGGATTGTTGATCTCGTGGGCGATGCCCGAGGCCATCTGTCCCAGCGCGGCAAGACGCTCGCTGGTGATGAGGCGCATCTCCTGCTCCTTGTCGTCCGTAATGTCTCTCATGATATGGATCGACCCGATGATCTCTCCGTCCGGGGAATTATAGGGGAAGGTGAAGATGCGGAACGTCCTTTTGGTCCGCTTATCGAAGATCTCCTCTCCCGACGGTTTCTTTTCAGCCATCGTCTTCAGATGAGGACAGTTCGGAATCGGTGAATCGCCATCGTGGACAAGCTCATAACACTTTTTATTGATCACGTCCGGGGGGCGAAGACCGAAATACGCTGAAAACGCCTTGTTGGCCTTCAGGATAGTGAAATCCCGGTCCACGATGGAAATCATGTCCGTGATGCTGTCAAAGGTGTCGCGCCATTCCGTCTGAGAACGGGAAACGATCTCGAGCAGTTTTTTGAGTTCGTTGATGAGCTTTTCGCGCTCCCCTTCGGCCCGTTTGCGTTGAATGATTCCTGCCAGGACGTCGGCTATGGCGCTGAGGAACTCGACTTCGCGCCGGTCCCGCTGATGGCCCTCTTTCAGGTAAAGATTGATCACGCCGAGGACCGCTTTTGCGTGAATGATCGGAACGCAGTAGTGCCCATGGGGGGCGATGCCGTCGTAAGTGATTTCGTGACGGTCGTCGAGCGCATCGGCAAATTGGACCTCTCCCCTGGCCGCGGCCCTGCCGCACAGGCACGTGCCGAACGGAACGACCCTGCACTCTTCCTTGAGATAGTCCGACAGCCCCCTCTGGGCCTTCATGACGAGCTTGTCCGGATCGCTCTCAACCAGAAAGATGCTGCCCTGTGATTCAATGGAAAGCCAGGGGATGGAGAGTATGAGATCGAGCGCCTGCTTCAGGACCGACTCAAGGGGGAGATTTTCCAAGGAGATATGCAATATCCAGTTGATTGCGGTCTGGGTATCGTAGTTCCGTTGAATGACCTGTACCGCTCTCTTGCGTTCGGTGATGTCTCTGGTCACCCCCAGGAGGGCGAAAATCTCTCCCCGCGCGTTCCGCAAGGGGGCAGAATGTGTTTCAAGCCACCGGCGGGTCCCTTTCAGTCCGACGATCTCGAATTCGAGCGTGCCTGACTCTCCCCGGAACGCCTTCTCGGAAAGCGTTTCGAATGCGGCATGGTACTCGGGCGCAACGAGCGATGATATCCGTTGGCCCACAACCTGGTCCAATGAATCAGCCTCGATCATCGCTAGTCCCGCGGGGTTCATTTCGAGAAGAGCGCCGTCTGCCGCGATGAGCTTCACGCATTCCGGCTCGGTGTCGATGATGGCGCGGAGGCGCCCCTCGCTCTGCGCCAGTTTTTGCTCGAGACGTTTACGCTCGGTGATGTCCTCGAGCACGCCCACGATGCCGATGATGCGTTTGCGGGCGTCCCGCAGGGGGGCGGTGGACACGCTCAGGTCGATGAGCGTTCCGTCTTTTCTCCGCCGCAGGATCTCCACGCCGGCGGCCGGCTCTCCGTTCATGGCCCGGTCCCGGATCCGCCTGAACTCCTCCCGTTTGTCGTCCGGGACGATGGGGTTGTATCTCCCGACGGCCTCCGCCGCGGTCCAGCCGAAAATGCGTTCCGCAGCGGGGTTCCACATCATGACAACGCCTTCGGTATCGAGCGCCTGAATGGCGAGCGGCGTCGCATTGATCACCGCCTCGATTTTGTGGAGCGCCTCCTGGACCTCATTCTCCGACCGCTTCCGTTCCGTGATGTCCTGCATGGCGCCGACCAGGCCGGCCGTATTTCCCAGGGTATCGGTGTACGTGGCCTTATTGAAGATGACGTCGCGCATGGTCCCGTCCGCGTGCTTGACGGAATATTCGTATACCTGTACGCCGGGACGGTCGAACAGCCCCTTGTCCTTGAGATAATATGCATCCGCAAGCTCCTTCGGGGCGATGTCGTACACGGTCTTGCCGACGATTTTGTCCTTTGTCAGGCCGATATACTCCAGGAAGGTCTTGTTGCAGCCCAGATACACGCCGTCCCTGTCCTTATAGAACACCGGCATCGGAATAGTATCAATCAGGAGCTGGAGGAATTGCAGCTGCTCCTGCTGCATCCGCTCCCACCGTATCCGCTGGGCGATCTCGCGCTGCAACTGGTCATTCGCGGCGTTGAGCCGGTCGACCAGCCCGCTCTTTTCCCGCTCCCGGGTCGTGATCGCATGCGCCAGATCATTGAAGCCGGTTTCCAACTGCGTGATCTCATCGTTGCCTTCTACCGGCGCGAACACCGATGACCCGCCATGCTGAAAGCCCTTCATCGCTGCGCCCATGCGTTCCAGCCTGCGGGTGACGAGCGCCCTGGATAATAAAACCATGATAATGCCCATGAGGACCGTGGAAGAACTGAAGATGACAAATCCTTTAACCAGTTCCTCCCGGACATGCCGTTTAAATTCGGCAACGGAAAAATCAATGACGAGCACGCCGTTGTTCTTTACCGAGGACAGGTGGCAGGCCTGGCATGCCGGTTTGTTTTCTACGGGAGACGCCCAGCGATAGGTGCTCCCTTCGTTCGCGGAGAGCCCCTTGATCCCTCTTTCATGATACTCCCGTCGCCCTGCGTCGTGAATTTCAAATTTTTTATTGATCAGTTCTTTGTTTGTCGCGGCTTTGACAACGCCGTCTCTGTTCAGCAGCAGTATCCCGCTGATGGTCTCCGCATTCTTTTTGACGTCATCCAGTTTTTTGCTGAGCCCGGGATTGTCCCGCCTCTGCATGAACGTGATGAGGCTTTCTTCGATGATGCGGCCTGCCATCCGTCCGAATAGGTCGAGCTTCGCCGTCTCTTCCCGGAGCTCAATCGTGTAGAAAACGTATGCCGTCACCGCGCTGACGGCCAGCAGAATCGATACGATCCAGAGGGCGAACTTTCTCCCGATGCTCATCCTTTCACTCCGTAGTCCTGGAGCTTCCGGTAGAGGGTCTTGGGGTCGATGCCCAGGATTTCCGCGGCCCTGCCCCGGTGGCCGTCCGCGTCCCTGAGCACCGAGAGGATGTGCTCTTTTTCCATGTCAACGAGCCGCTTGCTGCTCTCCTTGCGGCACCCTACCAGGTCCGCCGGGAGGTCGCATTCGACGATCACGTCGTCATGGGACAGCAGAAGGGTCCGGTGCACCACGTTCTGCAGCTCCCGCACGTTCCCGGGCCAGGCATATAGGGAAAGGACATTGAGCGCATCGTTACTGAACTGTTTGTGCTTGAAGGCTGGATTTTTACTTCTGAAGTGCTCGATAAGGACGGGGATGTCTTCCCTGCGCTCCCGGAGAGGAGGGATATGGAGCGTCAGCGCGCTGATCCGGTAGTAGAGGTCGGCCCGGAAGGCGCCCTTTTCAACTTCCGCTTTTATGTCCTTATTGGACGCGGAGATGAACTTCACGCTGACCCGTACTTCCTTGACGCCGCCGACCCTGAAGAACCGCGATGTCTCGATCACCCGGAGGAGTTTTACCTGGAGCGGCATCGGCAGCTCTCCGATCTCGTCGAGAAAAAGGGTCCCGTTGCCGGCGATCTCCAGGAGCCCCAGTTTTTTCTCATGGGCCCCGGTAAACGCGCCCTTTTCGTGGCCGAAGAGCTCGCTCTCGATCATCGTCTCGGGAATCGCCCCGCAGTTGAGGGGAATGAAAGGACCGTCAGCCCGGGGAGAGGCGTCATGGATCGCCCGGGCGACGAGTTCCTTGCCCGTGCCGCTTTCGCCGTAGATGACGATGGGGAAGTCCGATACCGCGACCTTCTTCACAGTCTCCAGGATCTCACGCATGAGGTGGCTCTCCGTGACGATTCCCTGGGTTTCCGACTGCCGTTTTATCTGCGTTTTGAGCCGCAGGTTTTCGCTCAGGATTTTTTTCTTCTCGTACGCCTTCTCGACGATCGCCTTGAGCTCTTCCGTTTTGAACGGCTTGGTAAGGTAGTCGTAGGCGCCCAGCTTCATGGCCTGCACGGCCGTGGACACGGTGCCGTGGCCGGTAAGGATGATCACTTCGGTGGACAGTTCCAGGGACTTTATTTTTTTCAGGACCTCCATGCCGTCCATTCCGGGCATGTTCAGGTCGAGAAGCAGCACGTCGTATTCATCTTTTTCCAGCAATCCCGCCGCCGCCGATCCGTTGTCCGTCTCGCGCACCTCATACCCTTCATCGGAAAGCTCCTTCGCCAGGACCGTTCTCAGGTTTTTTTCATCGTCTGCTATCAGAATCCTGATGTTGAATGCATTCATAGTTTGGCAACCTGAGAAGGCGTATTGTTTTCATTGCGCAGGACGGCCCCGCTGTCCCGGATTTTTCGTTACAGCCCTTGAATAATACTCCCTCGTGTTTTTTTTCGCTATATAAAAAAGCTCATTTCCTCGCGGCCTATTGTGGGATGCAGAATACCCTGGAGCATGATGGCTATCTAAAGTATTATTCTCACTGTTCATTCTTCGTCCTGCCTTCAGGAAGAAAGCTCATCTCGTGCCGCTTTGGGGGCTTTAGCCTCTCCCGGAAAATCGTTCTCAACGCATGAAAATGGTGAAATTGTCCGTATGCAGTGTTACAATAAATTTATGTGAAACATTTGAGGAAGATACATATGAAAAAAAACCTGAAATACCACTCCACGCTTATTATGCGCATGCTGCTGTTCATGGTGTTTCTGGCAGGCGCCGTTGCGATCGCGCACGACGCTGATAACAACCTCCGCGGCGAAACCTTTACGGATCCGTCCAAACAATTCCCCATGCCCGGCGATTGGATTGACAAGCGCATTGTCTACGAGAGGGAAGCCGAGCGCGCGGACGCGGATTTGTCCATTGTCATGGACCAGGACATCTATTACACGCTCCTGCCCATTATCCGGAAATTCGGCAAGGACAACAATCTGAAGATCTTCGTGAAGGAAGGCACCTGCGGCATTGCAGCGGGAATGCTCGGCAAAAAATCAGTGGACATGGGCGGATTCTGCTGCCCGCCGGGCGCCGAAGACCGACTGCCGGGCGTGCGGTTCCACACCATGGGCATCGTGGCCACAGCGTTCTTTGTCAATCCGGACAATCCGGTGGACAATGTTTCCTCGTCACAGCTCCGCAATATATACCGCGGCAAGTTGTTTCGCTGGTCCGAGATCAAAACTTCACGCGGCGTCCCCGGTCCGGACCGGACGATCAAGGCGATCGCAAGGCTTCACTGCCAGAAACGGCCCGGCCACTGGCGCCAGTTGCTCGATACCGACAGAGAGTTCAGTCCGCGGCTCCAAGAGGTCGGCTCCATCCCGGACATGATCGCTCAGGTGGCCTCATCGCGCAACGCCATCGGCTGGGAAGTGCTCACGATGGTTGAAAAGTACAGGAACATGGGCACGGTGAAGCCGCTCAGGATAGACGGATTTCTTCCCAGCGATTCGGCCGCGCTCGCATCCCTAAAGTACCCCTTTTACCGCACCTACAGCCTTACTACCTGGGTGGGGAAAAATGTAGAGAACAAGCACGCGAATCAACTCGTCGAATATATGAAGAAGGAATTCGAGAAGCTTAATGCGGACAGGTTCGGATTTGTTTCCCAAAACCGTCTCAGAAATGCAGGATGGAAATTCAAGGGTGATGAACTGATCGGGGAGCCGGCATCGGCAAAGCATTAATGAAGACGACATCCAAAATTCTGCGACGAATCCCCCTTGCCCCGAAACTGCTGATGTTGACGTTCCTGGTGGGCGTCGTGGTATGGGGGGTCCTCGACCATACGCAGACAAAAAAGTTGCGGCAGATCTTCGAGGCCAACCTCGCCCGGCGACTGTCGGAAGTGGCCGGGGACAACAGAATTCGCTTTGACAACTATGTCGGATCATATGAGCAAGCGGCAACGCTGATCGCCTCACAGCAGAGCATCATCGCTTATGCCGAGTCCCGCATCGAAGCCCCGGACGGCGCGATGCGCGTCACCTGGCATTCTGAACTGCCTTTGTGGCTCCCCAATGCGTCGGTCATGCGCAAATTCGTGCATATCCATTACGCACTCCTGATCGACCCCGAAGGAAGGGTGCGTGAGGTCTATCAGGGCTGGCCCGTTCCGCCGCCTGCGACCCTGCTCCGGCCTTCAGCGCTTCTGCGGCAGCTCAGTCATAATCAGAGCTTCATGACGACCCTGGACGGCATACCGTTCCTGCTCACCTCGGAATCAGTAAAGACCCCGCAGGGAAAACCACTGGCGACGCTGATGCTGGCAGTAAATCTTGACAGCGATTTTCTCGTCTCCGCTCTGGGCATGACATCGGAGGAGAACATCGTGGCGCTCGCCGCCGGGGACGCGCCGCGCATCATCGCGAGCAACAGGTCCGACCTGATACCTTCCGGAGCGACGCTCGATTCACTGAAAAAGAACTACCTCGTCACCGGCAAATCCTTTTTTGACTCGGGCGGCTCGGATTTGACCGTCCAGCTGGTTTCGTTCATTTCCCGGGCCGAGGCCGACAGGCTGAACGCCTCGGTTCTCTCCGCCGAGCGCCTCCAGCGCGCTATCGTCTCCTTTTCGCTCATCCTTGCGTTTGCAGCGATAACAATCTGGATCACGCGGCACATCCAGCGGCTCACTCGAACGATCACGGACTTTTCTCAGGACGCCTTGCGCATACACGTCCCGGAAATCCGCAGAGGCGACGAACTCTTCGTGCTTGAGCAGCAGTTCGAGAACCTCACCGTGGAAATCATCAAGGCGCGGGAAAAATTGGAAAGGCAGGCGGAGGAGCTTTTACGCGAAAAAACGGTCTACCTCGACAATATCCTGCAGTCCTCCCCGCTGGCGATCGCCGCCACCGACCTCGACCTCCGCATCAAGTATTACAACACCGTGGCGGAAAAGATCTTCGGGTACGCGGCCGGGGAGGTCATCGGGAAAACGGTCAACGAGATCCACTTGCGCGAAAAAGTCGATCGGGGCGCCGTTGACAAGGCCAGGGAAATGGTCCGGCTCGGCCGGGATTATCATTACGTTGTCGAGCAGATGAGGGACGGGCGCCGTATATTCATCGAGACGGGGATAACCGGCATACGCGATAAGAACAACGCCCTCATCGGCTATTTCCTCATGGCGCAGGACATCACCGAACGCAAAGAAGCGGAGCGCCGGCTTGCCGTGCAGTATGCGGTGATCGAGATCCTCGCGAAATCCGGCTCTCCCGCCGAGGCGACGCCCGATATCCTCCGGTCCATCTGCGAACACGTGGGTTGGGTAATGGGCGAGGTGTGGCTCGTTGAAGCGGGCTCCCCGGCGCTGCGCCTGGGGGGCGTCTGGCAAACCCCCTCCCTGGACGCCTCGGAATTCAATGCGCTCAGCCGCGGGACCGCCTTCGTGCGCGGCAGGGGCCTTCCGGGACGCGTATGGGAGGACGGACGCCCTCTCTGGATCACCGACGTTGAAACTGACCCGAATTTCCCGCGCGTCGCCGCTGCGGTCGCGGCAGGACTGCACGCAGGGTTCGCCTTCCCGATCAGGAGCGCCGGAGAAGTGATCGGCGTCATGGATTTTTTCAGCCATAGCGTGCAGTCTCCGGATGAGGACCTGCTCAAGATGTTCGACGCCCTCGGCAGCCAGATCGGGGATTTCATGATGAGGAAACGGGCCGAGGAGGCGCTGGTCCGTTATTCCAACGAACTGGAGCGAAGCAACAAGGAGCTGCAGATGTTCGCCTCCATCGCCTCCCATGACCTCCAGGAGCCGCTCCGCGTCGTGTCCGGATTTGCGCAGCTCCTCGAACAGAGATATAAGGGCAGGCTGGACGAGAACGCGGACGATTTCATAGAATATATCGTGAACGGCGCCCTCCGCATGCAGCAGCTCATTCGCGATCTCCTCGATTATTCCCGGGTCACGACCCGCGGGAACCCCTTCAAGCCGGCGAACTGCGATTTGGTGATGCAGAAAGCGCTTACGAACCTGAAGGCCTCCATCGAGGAGAGTAGCGCCGTGATTACTGCCGATCCCCTGCCCGTCGTGACTGCTGACGAATCACAGCTCGTGCACCTGTTCCAAAACCTGATCGGAAACGCAGTCAAGTACCGGAAGAAAGATGAGCCGCCGCACATCCATGTTTCTGCGAAGCAGCTCGCTGATCCCGCAGTTCATTCCTCACTCCGCCTGCACCCAGCGGTTACGAGTGCGTCAGGCGCGAGTGCAGGGCGCATTCCGCATTCCGCCTTGGAAACCGGTTGGCTTTTTTCCGTTCAGGACAACGGCATCGGCATCGATCCCCAGTATTTCGACCGGATCTTCCAGGTTTTTCAGCGCCTCCATAAACGCGAAGAATACCCCGGTACGGGCATCGGCCTCGCTATCTGCAAAAAAATCGTGGAGCGCCACGGGGGCAGCATCTGGGTGAATTCGGAACCGGGAAAGGGCTCGACCTTTCTTTTTACGCTTCCGAAGCCGGCCGGGAGCGACACCACGATCGATCAAACACATGAGAAGAAAAAGGGGGCACCATGACCGATACTCGAGGAGGAAGGCCGGTCGAAATTTTGCTGGTTGAAGACAACCCGGCGGATGTCAGGCTGACCATCGAAGTGTTCAAAGACAGCAGGATCACGAACCATATCAGCGTGGCCACGGACGGGGAAGAAGCCCTGGCTTTTTTGCAGAAGCAGGGAAAATACGCCGATGCAGACCGTCCGGATCTTATCCTCCTCGACCTGAACCTGCCCAGGAAGGACGGGAGGGAAGTTTTGAGCGAGATCAAGTCCGACCGGGAACTGAAGACCATACCCATCATCGTCCTGACGACGTCGGACGCGGACCAGGACGTGTGGAAGGCGTATGAATCCGGCGTGAACAGCTATATCAAGAAACCCGTGGACCTTGAGCAGTTCATCAGGATATTCAGGTCGATCGAGGATTTCTGGCTCACGATCGTAAAGCTTCCCACGAGGTAAATGCTATGGGTGATCGCCCGCTCAGGGTCCTGCTGATCGAAGACAATCCCGCCGATGCACGCATGATCCGTGAAATGCTGAAAGGCCTGCGGGACGGGGTTCCTGAATTGGAGACTGCGGACAGACTCTCCACGGGCCTCGTCCGGCTCGCGGACGGCGAGCGGGACGTGGTGCTGCTGGACCTCTCGTTGCCCGACAGCCAGGGCTTCGACACGTTCTTCAAACTCCGGGAAAAGGCGGGCGCAGTGCCGATCGTACTGCTGACCGGTCTGGATGACGAGGCGCTTGCGGTCCGTGCGGTGCATGAGGGCGCCCAGGACTATCTCATCAAAGGGCAGGTCGACGGCCATCTCCTTTCCCGCGCCCTGCGTTATGCAATCGAACGGAACAAGCTTATCCGCGAACTCCAGGATGCTCTGGCAAACGTCAAGACGCTGAGCGGGATGATCCCCATCTGCGCTTGGTGCCGGAAGATCCGCGATGATAAGGGCTACTGGGACCAGGTCGAGGCCTACATCGAAAGCCGCTCGAACGCAACGTTCACGCACGGCATCTGCCCGGAATGCGCGGCAAAGGTCAAGAGGGGGAAACAAGGCGGACCCTGATGGACATCACACCAGTCTGTCCATCAGGGTGAACAGAAAAACCGTCACGCTGATGTAGCCGTTCATGTTGAAGAACGCGATATCGAGCTTTGAAAGATCGTCCTCCTTCACCAGCGTATGTTCATAGACGATGAGGCACAGGGCGATGAAAACGCCGGCGAGGTAAAGCCATCCGAGGGAGAGTAAAATAGAGAGCCAGAGGAGTGCGGCCATGGTCACAGCATGCGAAGCGCGGGATATCCAGAGCGAGCGTCTGATCCCGAAACGCTGCGGAATGGAGTGGAGCCCGGCCTTGCGGTCGAACTCCATGTCCTGGAGCGCGTAGAGCACGTCGAACCCGAGCAGCCAGAACAGCACCGCGGCGCCGAGCACGAGCGCGGGCGGCTCTATCTTCCCGGTGACCGCGATCCAGGCGCCGATCGGAGAAAGGCAGATGGCGAGGCCGAGAAAGGCGTGCGACAGATAGGTGAAGCGTTTCGTGTAGGAGTAGAAAAATACGACTGCAAGCGCAACAGGCGAGAGATAAAAAGAAAGCGGGTTCAGCATATATGCCGCACACATGAGCAGCGCCGATGAGGCCGCGGTGAACAGGACCACCTGCGCCGGCGTAACGAGTCTCATGGGCAAGGCACGGGTTTTCGTCCTCGGGTTCTCGGCGTCGATGTGCCGGTCGGCCCAGCGGTTGAACCCCATGGCTGCCGAGCGCGCGCCGAACATGGCCGCGGCGATCCAGAGGACCGTTCTCCACGGAGGGAGGCCGTCGGCCGCGAGCAGCGCGCCGGTAAAGGCGAAGGGAAGCGCGAAGATCGTGTGCTCGAACTTGATCATATCGAGGATGACCTTGATTTTTTTCAGCACAGAAATGACTCCTTAAAACGGTATTAACCACAGAGACACAGAGAAAGATTAAAGGACAAGCCTCCTGATGCCGTCTTTTAAAGCCGGTAAAATCGTAAAAAGTCGGATTTAACCGCAGAGTCGCGGAGGGCGCGGAGGAAACCAATTAATTTTTATTCTCTGCGTCTCCGCGGTGGATTTTTATTTCTTACGAATACATCAAAGTTGGTACATGAAATTTATTATAATAAGGCCGACTTGTAGATTGGAAAGTCTCTGTGCCTCTGTGGTTTATTCTGTATCGGTAGTTGGCTCATTTCTGCGCCGCCTTTTTCTCCCACTCTTCGATCTTCTTCCCTGATCTCCGGCATGGCCTTTTGCGCCGCGTCGATGCCGGCCTGCATACACCGCTTCTTCTGGGTGAAATCGAGCATGCCCACGTCCCCCACAGCCGGCGTGATGAGCACGTCGGCGTCCTTTTTCCTGTTCTTCACGCTTTCATTGAACATGATGTTCGCGGACTGGAGAACGACGTCCACGAGATTGGTAATGTTGAAATTCGTCACGTTCTCGCTGATGTCGACGGCGATCACGATGTCCGCGCCCTTGTCCCTGGCCACGGAGATCGGGATATTGTCCACGATGCCGCCATCCACAAGAAGCCTGCCCTGATAATCGACGGGGCTGAATACTCCCGGGATGGCGCTGCTGGCATGCACCGCCTTGGCCACGGACCCGCGGTCGAGCACCACGCGCGTGCCGCGGTTGAGATCGGTCGCGACCGCGGTAAAGGGCAACTTGAGGTTTTCGATGTTCGCGGTCGGGATCTTGGCCTTCACGAAGTCTTCGAGCTTGTCTCCCTTGACCAGTCCCATGCCCGTGATCGCCGAGAAGATGGCGTAGTCGAAGAGGTCGTCTTTTTCGAGGGTGAACGCGGTCCATTCGAGATCGAAACTGTTCGTGTCGCTGGCATAGATCGCGCCGATGAGGCTGCCCACGCTGGTGCCGACGATCATGTCGATCGGGATCTTCTCCTGCTCGAGCGCGCGTATCACGCCTACGTGCGCGAAGCCGCGGGCCGCGCCGCCGCCCAGCACAAGCGCTATCTTCGGACGCGCCGCCCCCGTCACCGGGGGCGCCTGCGTGGACGCGCAGGACGAAACGACGATCATCAGAAAAACCACCGGGAACGATCTTTTTATGAATTTCATGGTTAACCCTCTTATTAATGAAAGGATCCGATGCAGGGCGTATGATAGAGGCTTCTTACTTCTTACGTCGTCCCTCGTCTTTCCCCCAGCAGTTCCACAACTTCCTCGTGCAACCTCTTCACGATCCCGTCATAATCCCTGTCCCCGGGATGGATCGGTTTGCCGAAGGTGACCGAGACCCTGGCCGGCCGGGGGAACTTTTTCCCCGGGGCCAGCATTTCGTACGTGCCCTTGATGGCAACGGGGACCACCGGAAGGTTCAATTCCCGGGAGATGATGCCCACGCCTTTTTTAAATTCCTTAATGCCTCCGTCGCGCGACCTGCCGCCTTCAGGGAACACGCACAGGACCTTGCCTTTCCGAAGCACGTAGGCGGAAAGCTGGAGTGCGCCGTACAGCCTGGCGTCCATGTCAACCGGGATCACCTGAAGTGACTTGGCCAACCGGGACGTGAGCGGTCCGCCGAAATAATCGGTGGTGCCGAGGAAGAATGTCTGCGATCCGATGCTCCAGGTGACCGAAGCCATGACAGCCGGAGCATCGGCAAGGCTCAAATGGTTCGGCGCGATAATATAGGGCCCTCTTTTCGGGAGGTTCTCGAGGCCGCGTATTGAAAGGCGGTTGTAGACCTTGAAAAATACCTTGAGAAACCCTTTGAGGAGATACTTGCCGATGCTGCAGAGCAGGCCCGATTCGAGGCTGAGCGTTTGTTGCACCCCGTCGGAAGGCTCCTGAACGAGGATCTCGGCCCAGGTCAGCCGCACCTGCTCGCCGGCCTTCACCGGTCCCGAAGCGATCAGCTCCCGGAGCTTCAGCACCGCGTCTTTTACCGTAAAGATCTCGGAGCCGAAGGACTCCGGCAGGCTGAGGCCCAGGGTCTTTTCGAGGCTCACGACCAGCTCCACCCTCGAAAGCGAATCGAGCCCGAGGTCGAGTTCCAGGTTGTCGTCGGGCACGATGTTCTTTTTTGCGGAAAAGGGTTCAAGGCACGCGAGCAGCTTCTTCGCAACCGGGTCCGCAAGCAGGTTGCCGTCGATTTCCTCCACCGCTTTCTCCGCCCGTTCGCCGCCCTTTTCATACAGGTCTTTTACCAGGCTCCTCTTGAGCTTGCCCAGACGCGTTACGGGCAGGGACTCCTTGAATATCTTGAGGCCCGAGATCCGTTTGTAGGGCGGCAGGTCTTTGGCGAGGTCTTCGATCTCGAACGCGATGGTCTCGCGCGAATTTGAAAGGTTCATCTTCCGGAGATAATCGAAATCGGGGACCACGGCCGCCTCAAGCCCGCGCTCGCCCTGAATGAGGCAAATTTCCTTGATCGCGGGGATCTGTTTGTAGAACTTCTCGAGCTCCTCGGGAAATATCTTCTTCCCCGTAGGGAGCACGATCATCTCCTTGGACCTGCCGGTGATGAAAAAGTACCCGTCCTTGTCCCGGAACCCCAGGTCGCCGGTATAGAACCAGCCGTCCTTCAGCACTTCGGCGGTTTCCCGCGGGTTTTTTGTAATAACCGAGCATCACGTTCGGTCCGCGCACCGCGAGCTCTCCCTGGCCGTGCTCATCGGGGTTCGCGATCCTGACCTCGACGCCGGGGACCGGGATGCCGATCGAGCCCGGCTTCTGCTTCGAAACGGGGTTGAAGGTGCAGACCGGCGAGGTCTCGGTCAGGCCGTACCCTTCGATGATGGTGAACCCGAGCCTGGTCATGTCGGTGTACACGTCGGGATCGAGCCGCGCCCCGCCGCTCGCAAAAAGCCTGAACCCGGGCCCGAACCGGGCGTGCACCTTGCCGAAGAGCGCCTTACCCACATTCACGTTCGCGGTCTTCCTGAACAGGCCGTTCATGCTGAGAAGAATTTTTACGAGCAGCCGCACGACAACAGGTTTTTTCCGTATTTCGTCAAAGATGGCGCGGCGCAGGCCGGCGAACAACTGCGGCACGCCGAGCATGACGCTCACGTTCGTCTCCTTCATGCACGCGAGGATATCGGGGCCCTTCAGGCTGTTCAGGATCGTCACCTTCGCGCCGACGGCGAGAGCGTAGAAGATACAGGCGATGGCGGGATAGGTATGGTGCAGCGGGAGAAGACAGAGAAGGTTGTCCCCGTGACCGATCAGGTTCAGCCGGATAACGCTTTCGCGGTTCGATGCCAGGTTTCCGTGGGAAAGCATCACCCCTTTGGGGTCGCCGGTCGTGCCCGAGGTGTAGAGAAGCGCGGCCGTATCGCCGGGCGAAGGCGCGGGAGGTATTTCTGCGTCAAGATGGGCCGTGAGCATCTCCGGGAAAGAAAGACCTTCCCCGGCGTCAAAGGAAAGTATCATGAGCGATTGGTCGGGGGAAGCTTCGGCCTGCCTGCCGCGGACACGAAGACCGCCTTTGCCCCGGAGTTTGCAAGAAGGAGCGCCACCTCCTTGTCAGTGAACTGCGCGTCGAGCGGAACGATGACCGCCCCGAGCGAGACCGTCGAGAGATAGGCGAAGATCCATTCGGGACGGTTCTCGGAAAGAAGGGCCACGCGGTCGCCCTTCCCGATCCCCCCCTCCGAGAGGGAGCGGGCAACGGACGCCGTGCCCTGCACCAGGTCCCGATAGGTGTATTGCCGGTACGCGTTGTCAGACTTCATTTGGACGGCTGTGTCGTCGGGATGCCGCGCTGCCGTTTCTTGAATCCTGGTCAGGATCATGCCGTGCCTCACACTCTGAAGGTATCGACTGACCGAAATAGAATATAGGGGAGCGGCAGGAATGTCAATGGAGTTTTCGAGGAACCGGAAAGGGAAGGCCGGACGTGGTCATCCCGGAAAGTCCTTGGGGCGTCAGTCCTTGCCGGCCTGATCCTGATGATGAATGTCGTGTCCGATCTGTTTCCAGGTCTTCTTGGCGGTCTTGTCGATCTTTTTTGCGCCTTGCTTGGCCTTCTTATCAACAGCCTTGGCCACTTTTTTCATTCCACTCTGGACTTCCTTGAATCCTTCCTTTGCCGATTCCTTCTCTTCGTCGGCAAAAACCGCTGCCGATGAAAACAGGAAAAACAATGCCAGTAGTAAACATGCTTTCTTCACGCCATCCTCCTTATAATAACAATGCGCCTGCCTTAAAAATACACGGAAACGACGGGATTGTCAATATTCCCCGGGTGTTCCCGCTTCTTTTCATCTCTCATGCCCCGCCTCCGTCGCTCCCTCCCCATTCCCCCACTGCCGCGGTGAGCCCCTCGACCACCTTGGCCATCCGTCCGTAATCGAGCGTCTCAGGCAGGTCCGTCGGCGCATGATAGTGAGGGTTGCGATAGAAAGCCGTGTCCGTGACCATGAGCGCGTCATACCCGAACTTGTTGAACGACCAGTGGTCGGAAAAGTCGATGCCCACGACGATCGCCGGCGCGTTCAACGTGACGAGAGGAAGATCGACGGCCTTGCGAAAACCCGCGGCCATCCTTTTCGTAAAGGCCCGGGAGCGCAGGTTGCCGACCAGGGAGATGAAGTTCCCCTGCGAAGGATATCGTAATTTAAAAAACGGGAGCGGATAATGCTGAGAGCCGTCGCGGTCGCAGAAGAAGCCGATCATCTCGAGGCAGACCATGCCCAGGACCTGTTCCTTTTTTTCCTTCAAGCTCCGCGCATAGTGATAGCTCCCCATGTTCCGGGAGCGGTAGACCGGCGACTCTTCAAGGGCAAAGGCAACGAACCGTACGGTCTTCGACAACTTCTTCCCCCGAAGCGTCCTCGCCAGGTCGAGCAGGCCGGCCACGCCGCTTGCATTGTCGTCCGCTCCGGAGGTGGTGCGAACCGTGTCGTAATGCGCCCCGACGATGAGGATTTTTTCCGGGGAAGCCCCGCCCGTGAGCTCCGCGATGACGTTATGGTACGTGTTGCCCCGGAAGAGAAAAGGCTGTCTTGAAACCTCGTAGCCGGAAGCCTTGAATTGCCCGGAGATATATTCCGCCGTTCGTTGGAGCCGGTCCATGTCCCGGTAGGTGCGGACCCCGATCTCCCCTGAAAGTACGGTCACCACCTGCCGGAGATATTCTGCGCTCTGCATGATAAAAACGTAGCATAGATCCCCCGGCGAGTCAAACGCCGCATTCACTTGACTATTCCCGGCTTTTTGCATACACTTGAAAAAATAACTCCGAAGGCGGGAGACGACCCCGGTATGAATGCGAGAGGAGAAATCCCATGCCCAAGCTGCCCAACCAGTACACCGGCATCCAGAAACGGTACAAAGGTCTTATGAAAGCAGTGGAAAACCTCGGCAAGGCGGCCAAGACAGCCGGACCGCTGAATAAAAAGACTTCAGAGCTGGTCCAGCTCGCCGCTGCCGCAGCGGTCCATTCCGAAGGTTCGGTCCACTCGCACACGCGGCGGGCCGTCGCGGCCGGCGCCAAGCCCGAGGAAATACGCCACGCCGTCATTCTCCTCACGAGTACGATCGGTTTTCCCTCCGTCTCGGCCGCGCTCTCCTGGGCAGACGATGTTCTGGAGAGAAAAAGACTCGTTTAATCCTGACAGCCGGACAATCCATTGTGCTATCGCGGTTTTATTTCATAAAAATTCAACTGAAGAGAGGTGTACTCATGGCAAAAACAAAAGTAACGATCACCAGGGAAGAATGCATCAGCTGCGAATCATGCTGGACCGTCTGCCCCGAGTTCTTCCAGCAGAATCCGAACGACAGCTGGAGTGAAGTGACAACGAAGTATCGCGTCGGGGGCGATCCCGCAACGGGCGAAGCGCCGGCGGAGCTCCTGGACAAGGTGAAGGAGGCCTCCGACTCCTGCCCGGTCACGATCATTCATGTGGGATGAACGTCTTAAGGTTGAGGAAGCAAGGTTGAGGTTGAGTTCGGGCTTACTCAGCCTTAACCTTAGCCTTTCCCTGAGTTATGTCTTTAAAGATCGACATATTCACGTCCGAGCAATGCGGTTCCTATTACGAGCTCCGCGAGAACATCGAAAAAGCGCTTGCGGAACTGCATGTCGAGACCGAGGTCAACTACCGGACCGTGTATTACGACGATGCGGTCAGCCTCGGGATCAAAGGCTCCCCCACCGTCTGGATAAACGGGAAGGACGCCTTCGAAGGCGGCAATGCGCCCGGCGTCACCTGAAGGATGTACCGGGACGAGTCCGGGCGGCTCGCGAACGTGCCTTCGGTAATGATGCTGAAAGAAGCAATCTTGAGACAGAATACCCCGGAATAATGACAACAACCCTTCAGTCCTCTCTGCGCTCTCTGGCAGATCCTGCCCTATGAAAAAACATCTCGTCTTCATAGGCGATTCCCTGACCGAGTGGTTCGACTGGCAGCGGCGCTTTCCCGATTACACCGTGACCAACCTCGGCATCTCGGGCGAGCCGGTCGAAGGCTTGCTTGCGCGCAGGGACGGGATCCGTTCGCAGCTCGATAACCCCGACACTATTTTCCTCATGACCGGCATCAATGATATCGCCATGGAGCAGTACTTCATCACGGACAGCTACCGCGAGATCGTGCGAAACCTGACCACGTGGTACAAGAAAGCCACGGTCGTGGTCCAAAGCATCCTGCCCGTTGACCTGTCATGGGTCAGTAACAACGTCATCAAGGACACCAACCGTCATCTTGCTGAAATAGCGCGCGAGCATGGCGCCGAATATCTTGACGTCTACGGCCTTTTTGTCGATTCAAAGGGAAACCCGATCGGCGACTATCTCCAGGACGACGGCGTGCATTTGAGCGGCAAGGGGTATGAGGTGTGGGCGAACAAGGTGGAGAAGTTTTTGAAGGAGTGATTAAAAATCAAGCGGGCTCTTCACCTCTGCCGCAGGGAGAAACTCGACCGGGCGCGGGAACTGCTCGTCTGCGTCCCGAAGCAACCCAAAAAGAATACGGAAACGTGGCAGAAGACGTTGCTCCGGCTCACCGGCATCGACGTCGGCAAGTATCCGGCCTGCGGCGAACGCGCCATGCGCACCGTCGAAATCATCCAGCCTGCGCGCTGCAAAGGACCGCCGAAGATATGATTACCGCACACTTCAACAATAGAGCGCTGCTCCCACTCCCCGAAAACAGCCATGTCTTTCGCAACGAGACGCTATTGCCCAAAAGCTCTTTTTCCTGTATAGTCATTTACGAAAGGGGCTTGCGGAGCAGTCCGGAATCGCCGCTTTTCATCCGAACAAGTCTCACGCCCCTGCCAATGTCGTTTCCGCGGACTTCGCTTTAAACTGAAAAATTATTCGAAATCCCATAGCGACGTGGCGCGCAACGGCTTTGTCCAACCAGCTTCTTTCTGAATAAAGCGTTCAGAAAGAAGCCTTAACATTGGACTAAGCCAAATAATAAAAAAGGTATCATAAAATACGTTATGTTTGACATCGGTAAGAAAAAAATAAAACCTAATATTTTGGCGGATGTACTTCTCTCCGACTTTATCATGAACAAAGATATAAACTCTCGGTTCAAGTTGAATACAAATTGGGTACTCTCTCCGTCTTTTGAAGATAAGGTTGTGCTTCATAAATTGGCACTGGTCTTATTGGCACTTCTTGCTTTAGAAGATAAAAATGCAAACTTTCGGCACGTTAGGGAGTTCCTTGAAAAGATAGTCTTCTCTCCCGATATAGTGGAGGGCTATCCTTTTGTCATTGAAGTAAAAGCGACAATGGACCAGGTGTCCGAGTTGTTAAAGTCGAGGAATTCGGGCAATGGAATTCATTGGGCCAAAGCATGGTTAACTCAAATTGGTATTGACGAGCCGAATCCCATGACACTTGTTCAGTTTGCTATGATGTGGATGGATAATTATGTGGCGGTTACTAATTATTTAAAAGGATACAACCCTCAGTAAAAAAATGAAGTGTCTCTTGTGCACAAATGAGAAAGATAAAATGGCTAAGGCTCATATCTTCTCCATTGGTTTTTTTAGTAACATTGAAACTAAGGGAAAGGTTGAAACCTATGACTCATCGGGTGAAAGAGGGCGTCGATTACAGAAAGCAATCTACGATGACAAAATTGTGTGTCCGGATTGCGAACATGGTATTTTTGAACCACTCGATGCTTATGCAATTCAAGTATTGAGAGACAAGCAAGGCCTCTTTGACCGAGTATCACACCCGGACGCTAAAGATACGAAACTATGTGTGTTCAACGATATCGACAAAACAAAACTAAGAAAGTTCTTTGCATCTGTCTTGTGGCGTGTCAGTGTATCAAAGCAACTTGAGGTGCGATCACTCTCCGTCGGTAGTTTTTATGAGCAAAAAATAAGAAATGACTTGTATAATGGTGGCGCTGTTGATTATATAGATGTTTTTGTCTTTTTTCTGACAGACCCGCTGCATAGTGCCTTCTTTCTGCCTTATAGAAAGAAAATAAAGCCGATGGATACCGCAAGAGACGGCCAAAGTGTCAATGGCTGGGTGCTTCAATTTCCAAACATTAGCATAACTCTTTCGTTAGATAAACGACGCCATCCGAACAGAGTATTTTTCAAACTTTCACCTGAACTGACACAGAGTAATAGCGAACTGCTAATTTCCACAAGCATTCATCCAGAAAACGAGGCATATAAGTTTATGACTGTTGAAGCAAAAAATAATAAGGGCATGATCGAGCAAATGATGAATATCTTTAAAAAGAGTTCGCAGGACGGGTTGAGCGGAACGAAACTCGACAAATGACCCAACCTGCGGGTCGAGAACGACGCGCAAAATACGCGCGTCTCACCCGCGCGTTAATCCGAATAAAAGCTCATCAAAGGTGGTATTCATGAAAGTTCTGAAATACGTCATGATCATCGTTCTTTTTTGCAGTTTATATACCTCGCCCGCATTTTGCGGCCCTAATATCAGTGACAACATATTAATCGTTGGTAATTGGGGCGACAAAGACGGCGAATTTGGTAGAGAAACTCTTGGCAAAACGGAACTGGGCTATTCGCTAGACTTTCAACTTTACAAAAGTCATATTTATATTTTCGATTCTATGAATAACCGAATTCAAGTCTTCGACTTAAACGGTAAGTTCATTAGAAAGATCCCTCTCGGTTTCGATTGGATCAAACAAGGACTTGCTGGTCGATTCGCTATTTTGAATGACAACTTCTTCGCCCTCATAGCAAAGCCACCTTATTATAATATGCTGAATGACGATATTTACAAAATATCCTCCGGTGGCAAGATATTAAATAAATTTGGCGCTCAGCAGCTTAACCCGAAGACAGAAGAGTATTTTTCTGAGATAAGCAGCGATGAACAGATGGGCCATGTTACTTGTGTTATTGGAGGATCGGGAAAGTCAGCAGTTTATGATTTTGATGGAAATTTCCTTAAATATGTAAAGAATCCAAATCATGATCATTTCTCTTGGTATGACAAAGAAGGGACTTTTTATCGCATCAAATCTAATAACTCTCGAAAGAATAATTATGCAATAACGACAACTGTACAAATCGAAAATAAGGACAAAAACATAAAGATACAATACCAAATTAATGGTGATGTGCAATCCAAGAAAATTGAAAAGCCAATTCAAATTAGATATCGGGGCAATTTCGATGAAAGATTTGCAGTGGATTCAGAGGGAGATATTTATCACCTTATCGCTCTTGACGATGGCGTCCTATTGCGCCGCATAAGTTGGAAATCTAAATGAGCATATTTTAATCGGGTAGCCGGGGGTGTTTAGCCCCCAGCCCCCACACCACCTAGCATGCGGGTCCGCACTAGGCGATTCGCAGAAAACTATCGGGCCGTAGCCGGATGGTGAATCTTGATCCACAGTGTTCTGATCGAGGTAAGCCCCTGTTCCTTGAGATAGGCATTGGACAGGCCGACATTGATGGCTTCGTTCTTAGCAAGATGCCAGTAGCTCTTCCTGCTCATGCCGACCGATACTGCGCGATGTTCACTCACCCCGCGTTTCATCAGCTCCCCGACGCGCTTTCTCGTCGTGCGCCACTGTTTCCAATAGCACATCCGAATGCGTCTTCGGAGCCGCTGATCCAGTTCGACCGCATCGTTGTACCGCATACCGATTCCGAAATAGTTCATCCAGCCCTGTAAGTAGGTCCGGATTTTATCGTATCGGTGCTTCATGGATACACCCCAGCTGCGGCCCGTAAGGTCCTTGAGTTCATTCTTGAAGTTCGTGAACGCCTTCCGGGAGACAGTGGGCCTCTTGAGATGGAACGTGAAGCTGAGGAAGATGCTGGACTCCGCGCTTCCCACCTTGCTCTTGTCCCTGTTCACCTGCACCTTGAGGTTCTTTTCAAGGAAGGTGGTGACGCTCTTCATCACCCGCTCTCCGGCACGCTTTGACTTTACCAGAATGATAAGGTCGTCGGCGTACCGGCAGAACTGATGCCCCCGTTTCTCCAACTCTTTGTCGAGATCATCCAGAAGAATGTTCGACAGGAACGGCGAAAGCGGCCCGCCCTGCGGCACTCCTTTGGTGGTCTGGGTAAGCCTGCCGTTTACGACGACTCCGGCCCGAAGGTATTTGCCGATCAGTTTGAGGATGCCCTTGTCCGTGACGCGTCTACCGACCCGGCTCATCAACACGTCCCAATTGACGTTATCGAAGAACTTCGCAAGATCGATGTCAACGGCGTAGCGGTATCCTTGGTTGATCAACTCAACCACCTTCTTTACAGCCTGATGCGCCGAGCGGCCCGGCCTGTACCCATAGCTCGATTCGGAGAAGTGGGGATCGAAGATCGGGACAAGCACCTGGGTGATCGCTTGCTGAATAACGCGATCGGAGACCGTGGGGATGCCGAGAAGCCTCGTACCCCCGTTGTCCTTCGGAATCTCGACCCTCTTGACCGGAGTGGGATCATACGTCCCGTCCAGCAAGGAGGCTTTGATTCTTGGCCAGTTGGTCCTGGCGAATTCGGGATAGTCCGTAATCGACATGTCGTCGATGCCGGCTGCTCCCTTGTTCGCCTTGACCCGCTGCCATGCCTGCTGCATGTTCTCACTGCCTACAACGTCTTCCACTGTGGTCATTCGAGTGGGCTGTCTCTCCATAACGCGCCCGGATCGGCTCATCCGTGTCGGACTCATCACCGTCCCAGAGCTTATGGATTGCCCTTCCTCCTTTCCGCGTTCTGGCCTTCGTCCCGAGTAGTCCGGGACTACTATGCCGTCTGCTGACTTCTGCGCGCTCACCGTCTCTGTTTCCAAAGAAGGCGCTACAGGGGTTCGGCATGAGATGCTGTCTGATTCGTATCTCCCGAAAGCGGGACTCGTATCAGGCGACAGCCGCTGATACGCCGGGGCCTTGCTTGCCGGGTTGACCCGTCCCGGATTCTCTCATGACGATCCTATCGCATGTCGCGCAGATCTCCCCGGATAAGAACGTGAACTGTCCGTGCGCAACCGCCGCATTTACCCTATCCCCTGAACCAGTGGGCTTCGTCATGTGGTGCTGACTCACCCGAGGGCTAAGCCTTGTATGCGGTTTCTGTCCGTCGGCTCGCACGTTTGCCGTTAGGCTTCCTTCAGACGGTCGGTCGCCCTTCCGCCCTTGCCTTGGGCTGGTACTTGTGCTACTCTGGTTCTCGTACAGAGGACTTGCACCCCATTAGCTCACGCCCGTGCCGAGCGTACACCTGCCGGTCCACAGCGACGCGCTAAAAAGCGGCGCGTGACCGGCGCGTTATATGTGAGTGATATTGTGACCAGCCGCATTTTTGGCATTCGCAATCTGTTGTTTTTACATTAGGGTCATTTGAAATTACTTCTTTTTGCATAACAATGGACCCACATTGCGGACACGATAAGGGAGGTTCTATGACAACCGAACAAATTCTTAAATTACTCTCTCCAATCATTACGCTCCTCCTCGGAACAATTATTAAATACTACACAGAAACACGATCAAAACTCGTTTCCTATATAGGCCATATATCTTCTTTTACTCTTCAAGATGCTCAAAAGACCGTCGTCTTTACTCATAGCATTATCCTTCGCAATGCCGGGAATAAATCAGCCCACAACGTCAGAGTTGGACATAATTATTTACCACCTAATATCACCGTTTTCCCAAAGATCAAATATTCCGTTGAGCGTAACGATGATGGTTCTGGAGAATTACTTATACCTGTTTTAGTTCCGAAAGAACAAATTACCATTTCATATTTATATTTTCCTCCTACAACTTGGGATAAAATCAATGCTTATGCAAAGTCTGATGATGGTTTGGCTAAAATTATCACCGTCATTCCAACGGTACAATTATCAAAATGGCTTATCGCTTTAATTTGGACATTAATTTTCATTGGTGCGTCATTCACACTTTATTGGATATTACGTTTACTCGTGAGTGTGATATAACTTGGTGTCCGAGAGGGGCGGGAAAATCACCGCCCCTCAACACCGTGTTAGGCTGACCTATGATTAGAGGTACTCTTACGTAATGCGACCCCTTCGGTATTCCATCAACGTCACATTGGACGGGTGCTGCGATCACCGGGAAATTTTTCCGGACGAAGAGTTGCATCGCCACGCGGTCGAGAACCTCAACCGGGCCGATGCCCTCCTTTTTGGCCGGGTGACTTATGAAATGATGGAGGCAGCGTTTCGGTCGCCGACGCGTACGGGAGAGATGCCCGATTGGATGGAACCCTTCGCCAGGACGATCGACGCGGCAAAGAAGTACGTCGTGTCGAGCACCTTGGACCGGGTCGATTGGAACGCGGAATTCGTGCGCGGGGATCTGGGGAAGGCCGTTCAGCAGCTCAAACAGGAATCAGGTAAGGGACTGTTCCTGGGAGGCGTGAAGCTCCCGATGGCGTTGGCGGAGCTGGGATTGATCGATGAGTACGAGTTCGTGGTGCAGCCCAGGCTAGCGGGCCATGGGCCGACCTTGTTCGCGGGGCTATCGAAACCTATCGACTTGAAGCTCGTGAGCCGGCTGGAGTTCGGCTCGGGGGCGGTCGCGATGCGGTATGAGCCGAGAAGGTAGCATAACGAGCGGATCGAGACCGCCGCGAAAAACACGCGGCTCATCCGCGCATCCGCCCCATTGCAAATGATCGCGGGCGAAAGCCTGAAACTGCCCCTTTTCCGAAGAGTGGAGGTTCTTCTCCCTGTCCTTCCCCATAAACCTTTTGACAGGCAATCTCATTACCCTTATAATGGCCCATGATGACTGAGAGAATCGGGGTAATCGGCGCAGGCGCATGGGGCACGGCCCTTTCCATGCTGCTCGCGGACAAGGGGCACGACGTCACCCTCTGGATGTACGAGAAGGACCTGGCCGAGGAGACGTCGCGCACCCGGGAGAACCGGGTCTATTTGCCCGGGTTCACCCTGCCCGCCTCGATCAAGGTGACCGCTTCGATGGAAGCGGCCGTCGCGGGCAGGGCTGTGATCCTTTCCGTTGTCCCCTCCCACACCGTGCGCGCCGTGTCCGGACAATTCGCGCCGTTTCTGTCGGACGATACGGTCCTCGTGAGCGCCTCGAAAGGAATCGAGATCGACACGCTTATGCCGCTCTCGGAAGTGTTCAGGGACATCCTGCCGAAACGAGTATCATAACCGGCTCTGCTTCCTCTCCGGCCCGAGCTTCGCCAAAGAAGTGGCGCAAAAGATGCCCACCGCGGTCTCTCTCGCTTCGTACGACCCCGCTCTCGGCAGGAAAGCGCAGGAAATCTTCAGCAACGCCTATTTCCGCATTTATACCAATCCCGATGTCATCGGCGTGGAGCTTGCCGGCTCGCTCAAGAACGTCGTCGCCATCGCGGCCGGCGTGCTCGAAGGCATGGGCTACGGCTACAACACCGCCGCGGCCCTGCTCACGCGGGGCTTAGCAGAAATGGCCCGCCTCGGCGTCGCCATGGGCGGCAACCTCGAGACCTTTTCCGGTCTCGCCGGCATGGGCGATCTGGTGCTCACGTGCACGGGAGGTTTGTCGCGCAACCGGACGCTCGGCGTGCGGCTCGGCAAGGGTGAAAAGCTGGACGATATCATGAAGGGCGTCAAGACCGTGGCCGAAGGCGTGAAGACGGCCCGGGCGGCCCGGGACCTGGCCAGAAAGTTCAACGTCGACATGCCGGTCGTGGATGAGGTCTATCTGATCCTGTACGAGGGCAAGGACCCGAAACGGGCGGTAAGAGACCTTATGTCCAGAGAGTTGAAAGAAGAATGATTCGAATGCGGAATGCCGAATGCGACATTCAGAAAAGACATTAAACCGATCTATCCGCAGATTTCGCAGATGGCCACAGATTTTAAGACAACGAATTCCGGCCTTGATTTAATCTGTGAAATCTGCGTAATCCGTGGATAAATAGCCCCTATGAATAAATCAGACCTCACCAAACTTCTTCAAAGCGTCCGCGACGGCAAGACCGATGTCGAGGCCGCGCTCAACCGGCTCAAGCACCTGCCCTTCGAAGACATCGTTTATGCGCACATCGACCACCATCGTCATCTGCGCCACGGGATGCCCGAGGTCATTTACTGCGAGGGAAAGACAATCGATCAGGTCGTCGGCATCGCGCAGCGCATGCTGGCCAATAAGAGCGATGTCCTCGCTACCCGGGCGGACGAGCAGGTTTATAAGGCGGTCAAAAAGCTCGACCGCCGCGCCCTCTACCACAAGGCCTCCCGCTCCATCGTGATTCAGAATAAAAGAAAAACTCTCACCAATGGCATGGTCCTTGTCCTGACCGCGGGCACATCGGACATTCCCGTTGCCGAGGAGGCTGCGGTCACGGCGGATATGCTCGGCAGCACGGTGCAGACCGTGTACGACGTGGGCGTGGCCGGCATCCACCGCGTCTTGAGCAAGCGGGAGGTCCTCGACGCGGCGCGGGTGATCGTCGTTGTCGCGGGCATGGACGGCGCGCTCCCCTCGGTCGTGGGCGGACTCGTGGACAAGCCCGTGATCGCCGTGCCAACCAGCGTGGGTTACGGCGCGGGGTTCCAGGGGCTGGCCCCGCTGCTCACCATGCTCAACTCCTGCGCCGCGGGCATTGCCGTGATGAACATCGACAACGGCTTCGGGGCCGGAGTGCTGGCGCACAGGATAAATATTCTTGGAGAATAAGCCTAAGACCTTTTTTCTCGCAAAGGCGCAAAGGTCGCAAAGGGGATCTTGAGTCAGAATCTTTTTTCGTTTAAAACCAAAAGCAAGCAGTAGTCTTAGTTTTTCTTGGTTTTAAGACAAAACTTAAATTTGCTTTACTTGTTTAAATGCCTCTCTTTGCGAGCTTTGCGAGAGACAAGCCTTCGATTTTGGTTTAAACTATGACCCTTGCTTACTTCGACTGTTTTTCCGGCATATCCGGCGACATGACCCTGGGTGCGCTCGTGGACGCGGGTGTGGCCATCGAAATCCTGCGTGCGGAGCTGGAGAAGCTGAATTTGCCGGGATATGAGATCACGGCCTTGAAGGTGATGCGTTCCGGCATCCCGGCAACCAAGGTGCATGTCTGCCTCGATGAGAAGGAGCAGCCTGCCCGCCATCTTGCGGATATAAAAAAGTTGATCGAAGCATCTACCCTCTCTTCGTCCGTTCAAGCAGAAAAGCATCACTATTTTCGATCGGCTGGCAGAAGCGGAGGCCAGGGTCCATGGCACAACGCCTGACAAGGTCCACTTTCACGAGGTAGGCGCTGTGGATGCGATCGTGGATATCGTCGGGTCAGTCATCGGCCTTGAGCTGCTCGATGTCACAGCCATTGTCGGCTCGCCGGTGAACGTGGGGTCGGGTACGATCAAGACCGCCCACGGGACCCTGCCCGTCCCCGCCCCTGCCACGGCCGAGCTGCTCAAGGGTATTCCCTCGTACGGCTCTTCGATCCCCTTCGAACTCACCACGCCGACCGGGGCCGTTCTCCTGAGCACACTGGCTTCATCGTTCGGCCCCCTGCCCCACATGAGGTTAAGCCGCATAGCGCATGGGGCGGGAGGCAGGGAAATTCCGGACCAGCCGAACGTCCTGAGGCTCATGATCGGAGAACCGGCCGCCGCCTATGAAGAGGACACCTCGATCGTCATCGAAACAAACATTGACGATATGAACCCGCAGGTCTATGATTACCTCATCGAGAAACTTCATGAAGCAGGGGGCGCAGGACGCGTATCTTACGCCGATCATCATGAAAAAAGGAAGGCCCGCAATCCTGCTCTCGGTGCTCACGGATAAGACCAAAACCGAAGCGATGCTCGACACCATCTTCCGAGAGACCACGAGCATCGGCGTCCGTATCCGGGAAGTGGACAGAAAGAAACTGACGCGTGAGATCGAGGAAGTCGATACAACATATGGTAAGATCCGGGTAAAGATAAGCAGGCGTGGAGAGGAAGTGCTGACAGCCACGCCGGAGTATGAGGATTGTAGACGGCTCGCGGAGGAGAAACAGGTGCCGCTCAAGGACGTGATAGAAGAAGCGAAGAGTCATTTTTCTCGCAAAGCTCGCTAAGGACGCAAAGGAAGGCTGAGGAGCGATAGTATTGTCGGAAAACGAAATAGCCAAAATTGTTGTTGACCTGTGTGTGAAAATTCACAGGACCCTCGGCCCTGGCCTTTTGGAGTCTGTTTATGAAGCTGCACTCGTTTATGAGCTTAAAAAACTTGGCATCAAGGCTACCAACCAGGTAGACGTCCCTGTTGTGTATGATGAAATCACGATGGACATCGGATCCAGAGCTGATGTTATGGTAGATGACAAAGTTATTATAGAATTAAAATCTATCGAAAACGTCATTCCGGTTCACAAGAAGCAATTATTGACTTACCTGAAGCTCTCTAAAAAGAAGCTGGGTTTGCTTGTCAATTTCAATGTCGAACTGATGAAGGATGGCATTACCCGTATCGCGAATGGCCTTTGATTTTAACTTGGACTTATGCCTCCCTTTGCGCCCTTTGCGAGCTTTGCGAGAAACCTGCTTCCAGCATTTGTTGATTTTATAATTATCTTAGTGAGAACCTTATGAGAACACTCCGCATCGCCATGGCCCAGATAAACCCCACTGTGGGCGACCTCAAGGGCAACCGGGACAAGATCATCGAGTATATCGATCGCGCGAAGAAGCAGGGCGCCGATATCGTCGCCTTCACCGAGCTCGCCGTCACCGGCTATCCGCCCGAAGACCTCATTCTCAAGCCGCAATTCGTGAAGGACAACCTGCGCACGCTCAGGGAGATCACGAGAGCGACGCGCGGCATCACGGCGATCGTCGGATACGTGGACTCGAACGACCACATCTATGACGCCGCGGCGATCATGAGCAACGGCAAGCTCGTCCATGTCTATCACAAGATGCTGCTCCCGAACTACGGCGTGTTCGATGAATACCGCTACTTCAAGCCGGGGAAGCGCTTCCCCGTCATCACGGTCAAGGGCGTGAATATCGGCGTCAACATTTGCGAGGACATCTGGTACGCCGACGGTCCCGCCCGTACCCAGGCCCTGGCAGGCGCCGAGATCATCATAGCCGTGAACGCCTCGCCCTATCATAAGGGGAAAGGCAAAGAACGCCGGCGGATGCTCGCCCTCCGCGCGAAAGAGAACAACGTCTTCATCGTGTACACGAACACCGTCGGCGGGCAGGACGAGCTGGTCTTCGACGGCCACAGCATGATCCTGGACCCGAAGGGGAATCTGCTCGCGGCCGGAAAGCAGTTCGAGGAAGAGCTTATCTCCTACGACATAAAACTTCCCGGCCCGCCCCGCCGCGGCGCGGACACGACGTCAGAGCTGATCCTCGACGAACACCGGGATACGATCGATTCCGTCGTCATTTCGGACAAGCCGGGTGCGAGGAAAAAACCGCTGCCTCCCGCACGCATCGCGCGGCCCTACAGGCTGTGCGAAGAAGTATACCGCGCGCTCGTCCTCGGGACGCGGGATTACATGAAAAAGACCGGGTTCAGGTCCGTGGTCATCGGCCTTTCGGGCGGGATCGACTCGTCCCTCGTTGCCGCCGTCGCCGTGGCGGCCATCGGCAGGGAAAACGTCCACGGCGTGTTCATGCCGTCGGAGTTCAGCTCCGACGAAAGCTGCGAGGACGCGACCGAGCTCGCGCGGACTCTCGGCATTAAGATGTTCAGCATCCCCATCCACCAGCCCTTCAATGCCTTTCTCAACACCCTGCGCGGCATATTTTCGCACACGAAGCAGGACGTGACCGAAGAGAACCTGCAGGCGCGGATCAGGGGCAATATTCTCATGGCGCTCTCGAACAAGTTCGGCTGGCTCGTGCTCACCACCGGCAACAAGAGCGAGATGTCCACGGGCTATGCCACGCTCTACGGCGACATGGCCGGGGGCTTTGCCGTGATCAAGGACGTTCCCAAGACCCTGGTCTATGACATCTGCAGGTGCGTCAACCGCCTTGCGGGCAGGACCGTCATTCCGAAACGCGTCCTCGTGAAGGCGCCGACCGCGGAGCTCCGTCCGAACCAGAAGGACAGCGATTCCCTGCCCGAGTACGAGGTGCTCGACCCGATCCTCAAGGCCTATGTCGAGGACGACAGGGAATTCGACGAGATGATCAGGATGGGCTTCGACCGGAAGACCGTGGAGCGCGTGATCCGGCTCGTGGATTCCAGCGAGTACAAACGCCGCCAGGCCCCTCCCGGGGTCAAGATCACGCCAAGGGGACTGGGGAAAGATAGAAGGTTCCCGATCACGAACAGGTACAAAAGCTATTAAGACTATTTCTCGCGAGAAGATAATAAAGAAACAGCAAAAGATCAGATCTGTTTCTCGCAAAGCTCGCAAAGGGCGCAAAGAAAAGCTAAGAATTAAACCTGAATTAAGATTTGTTTGAAAGACAAATCCTTGTTCTTGTTTTTGGTTTCCTTGGCGCCCTTTGCGAGCTTTGCGAGAAACCGCCTTTGACTTTATGCAATCAGGAATACTCTACATAGTCGCCACCCCCATCGGGAACCTCGAGGACATCACTCTCCGGGCGGTCCGCGTGCTCAAGGAAGTCGACTTGATCGCGGCCGAGGACACGCGCCATACGAGGCATTTGCTCGACCGCTATCAAATAGAAACGCAGCTCACGAGCTATCACGACCATAACAAAGAAGAGAAAGCCCCGGTCCTCGCGGCACGGCTCCTCGAAGGCAAGAACCTCGCTCTCGTTTCCGATGCAGGCACTCCCGGCATCTCCGATCCCGGTTACTTCCTGATCAACCTGGCCGTAGACCAGAAAATCCCCGTGGTCCCCATCCCCGGCGCTACAGCGGCCATTGCGGCGCTTTCGATCTCCGGCCTTCCCACGGACCGCTTTGTATTCGAAGGCTTTCTCCCGGCAAAGCGTATGGCCCGGCTTAAACGTCTCCGGGAGCTTGTCAAAGAAGAACGCACGATCATCTTCTACGAAGCCCCGCATAAGATCATCGGGACCGTCGAGGACCTGCTCGAAGTCTTCGGCGATCGGCGGGCGGTCGTTACCCGGGAGCTGACCAAGATCCATGAAGAAACGATCCGGGGAACACTTTCCGAGCTTCTGAGCCGGTTGCAGCACGGAACGATAAAAGGAGAATTCACGGTCATCGTGCACGGGGCATCAGCGGAGCCGCTTAAGCAGGACATCGACACTGCGGAATTCCTCAAAAACCTCATGCTGCATCGCGGCCTGAGCAAGAAAGAAGCCATCGCTGCCGCCGCGGAAGAGCTCGGCCTGCCTAAAAAAGATGTGTATAAGGAAAGCCTGAAGGTATAACAGACTGCATAGGGTTGAACAATGCACCCGCACGGATAGCGGAATCGCGTCAGCACCGCGGGTGGCTGACCCGATAAATCCGGCGCCAAAAAAAGGAACAGGGTGTTTACTTATTCGGCCGCTTGTGTTATTATTTTAAATGCGCTTTTTCGTTAAATGCTTTGTGTTGTCCACGGCAATCCTGGCGTCATCCTGCAGCCTGCAAGCGCTGATCACGCCGCAAAATACCGGCTATTCCGTCTATTCCGTCCCTGCGTACAAAAATCCGCACACGCTCTGTGTGGCGTGTCATGCAACGGCAAAACCCCAACCGGGCGGAGCGCTCTTCGCCCCGGGCGTCGAGCCCTCCACCTCCTGTCTCAACTGTCATGACTACCAAGAAAACCATCATCCTGTCGATTTTACTCCAGCCGTCACTGCCGGGTTCCCCTTCCCCTTATTCGAAGGCAAGGTGAGGTGCCTGACCTGCCATGAGATTCACGGCGGGCCCGGAAAGGAAGGGACCCCGAAACTATTGCGGGGCGGACCCTATACCAAGGATCGCCGGCAGATCTGCTTTCGGTGCCACTCGGGCGAACGGTACGCAGGAATCAATCCTCACCTGATGCTGGACGATAAAAATAATTTCAGAGAGGTCAACGGCAAACCGGTATGTCTCCTGTGTCATTCACAGATGCCTGACCCGGAAAAAGATTATACGGATAGCGTGAAATTCAGGGCCGACATCGGATTTCTCTGCTGGCGCTGTCATCCGCCCATGCCTGACCCGTTCTTCAGCACCCATTTTCTGGTAAGGCCCTCTGCGGAGATGCTCAACAGCATGCATCAAGCCGAAGAGCGTGACATGGTCATCCTCCCCCTCATCCCGAGAGGGCGCATCACCTGTTCCACCTGCCACAATCCGCACCAGCAGGGAGTCATCCAGCGTGAGGCAGCCGCAAAGGGAGCGGACAGCAAGAACAAACTTCGCCTTCCCGCGATCTGTGTCGCGTGCCACCCGATGTACTAAGTACGGAAACAACCGTTCATGCGTGCAAATAAGGCAGCTCAGGGCCTCCTGTCGGACATGCTTCAGCGGTTGTCCGGGGTTCGATCGGAGGCGGGTCCGCAGGGACCGTCTGCGGCATCGCCGGAGCCCGTGGGGCGGGACATCGATTCCCCGTGGCATTCCAGGAACCTCCCTCTCTCTCGCGGCGTAGGGGAACAAGACGCCCTTGCCGCAGCAGAAGAACGTGCTTCGCGGGAAAGCAGCCTGTTATCCGGAAAAACCGCGGCGTTAGGCATTGTCGACGGAACATTGTAAGGGGCCATGGTGAGCGCGGTCGGGATGAGGATGCGGAAAATATTGAACAGCGGCAGGTTGTTTTTGCTGACGCTTGCCGTTGTTGTCCTGGCGGGGAGCACCTATGCGAGGAATGCCGTCTGGCAAAATGATATCGCTTTATTGGAGGATGCAGCCGCAAAAAGCCCGAACAAGGGACGGGTCCATCATAATTTAGGGAGGGCCTATGATACGAACCGTCTTCCGCGCAAGGCCTTCGAACAATACCTGCTCGCAACCCAAGTGGAACCCGGCCTGGCAAAAGCACATGAGAGCCTCGGCATATCGTATGTCAGTATGGGTGAAATAAACAGGGCGCGTCAGCAGTTCGAGATCGCGCTCCAATTAGACCCGGACTTGCGCGACGCGCGAATGTTTCTTGTTTATATTTCGAAGCAGGATAGTAAACCGTCTCATTAATGCGGCATGGTTGAACCAAGAATGCCGAACCGGCCGTTGATTCAATCTCGCTTAAAAAAATAGTCATAGGACCATATTTCAGACGCGGCATACATCGGCCCCATACTGCTTTTTTTAGAAGAAGCGGGCATAAAGCCCGGCGACGACATCATGTTCAAGCTCAATCCCCGGCCCATGCAGCTCCAGATCGACGAGGCGGAGCGACTGGGGCTCGGATCGAAGAAGTATGAGCTGGTGAAGATAGAACCGTAGGCAAATGCGGAATGCGGACTTCACCCTGCACTCGTTTATGGCCGCGGTTTCGCAAGAGCAGACTACGCCAGGCACTCGTAAACGCTGGGCGCAGGCGGAATGCGGAACGTAATGCCGGTAAAAACCTATTGCCCGCTCATTTATCCGGATCTATCCGTGCTCATTCGTGGCAAAAAAGCTTTTTTCTTCTGGATTTTTCTGCACATTCATGTGTGATAGGCTATAATAAAAACCATGCACAAACGCACCAAGATCATCGCCACCATCGGCCCGGCATCAAGCTCACCCGCCGTCATCGCAAAACTCATCCGCGCGGGCATGGACGCGGCGAGGCTGAACTTCTCTCACGGCGATTGGAACGACCACACGAAGCGCATCAGGCTCCTCCGACAGGAGGCTGAAAAGGCGGGAAAACAGATCGCCATCATCCAGGACCTCCAGGGTCCGAAGCTGCGCGTCGGCGTCATGCAGAATGACGCGGTGACCCTGCGGCGCGGAGATGCCGTGACCGTGACGACGAAGAAGATCATAGGGACGAACCGTGTCATCTCCGTGACCTATCCTCGTCTGAAAAAAGACCTGAAAATCGGCGCAGCAATGCTTCTGGACGACGGCAGGCTTGAACTGAAAGTCGTGAAAAAAAGCGCCGCCGGCCTGGCATGCAAGGTGGTCCGCGGAGGCGTTCTCAAAAGCCACAAAGGAGTGAACCTGCCCGGCGCGCTCCTTTCGCTTTCGTCGCTCTCTCCCAAGGACAAGTCGGACCTCCGTTTCGGCATCGCCCGGGGCGTGGACTATATCGCGCTCTCGTTCGTGCGCACGGCCAAAGACATCATCGCAACGCGTCTGTTCCTGAAAGCTCACGGCGCTGACATCCCGATCATCGCAAAGATTGAAAAACCCGAGGCAATCCACAATCTCGCTGAGATCATTGAGGCGGCCGACGGGATCATGGTGGCGCGGGGCGACTTGGGCGTGGAGATGTCGCCCGAACAGGTGCCGATGCTCCAGAAAAAAATAATTGAAGCCTGCCATTGGGCGGAAAAACCGGTGATCACGGCCACGCAGATGCTCGAAAGCATGATCGAGAACCCCCAGCCCACGCGCGCAGAGGCCTCGGACGTGGCAAACGCCATCCTGGACGGCACGGACTGTGTCATGCTTTCAGGCGAGACCGCGATGGGAAACTACCCGGTCCAGGCCGTTGAGGTAATGGCGAGGTTCGCCGTGCAGACCGAAACGTCCTTGAACCCCTGGCCGCCCGATGTCCATATCTCCGGCCCGGACGAGAGCGTGGCCCATGCCGCCTGCCGCGCGGCGGAGGAACAGCAGGCGCAGGCGATCGTGACCTTCACCCAGTCCGGCTCCACCGCGCTCCTGGTTTCGAAGCATCGCCCCAGGATGGGCATCATTGCGCCGACGCCGTTCGATCTGGTGGCCAGAAAGATGTCTCTCTACTGGGGCGTGACCCCCATCCTCCTCAAGACCAAGCGCACTACCGACGACATGATCGCGAGCGTAGAGCGCGCCATGATCTTTCGAAATCTCGCGCAACAGCACGACCTCATCGTGATTACCGCCGGCGTCCCCGTGGGCGTGGCCGGCAGCACGAACATGATGAAGATCCACCGTGTCGGCGAGGTCAAGGGGCTGGAGTCGCGCAAATCCGCTCACAGACCGCCTGCAAGTGGAAAATGAAGCAGTCCGCTTCGTTTCCACGAGGGAAGAAAACTAAACATCGAAAAAAGTCCCCCGAAAACGACCCACGTCTCAGTTGCAATCTTGTGAAACAAACGCAGCGCGAAGGACTGCTCATTCTGCCCCAAAAGAGTCCTCTTTTCTTTGCTTTTTTTTCGGACGAGGTGTTATAATAAAGTGTTATGGAAAAAGTTTCTACAACCTGCCCCTACTGCGGCTGCGGCTGCGGGCTCTACCTTCACGTAGAACAGAACCTCATCACCGGCGTATCGCCGAACAGGAAGCATCCCGTCAATCACGGCACGCTCTGCGTCAAGGGCTGGAACTGCCACGAGTTCGTGCAGCACCCCGACCGTTTGCAGTTTCCGCTCATGCGCGATGGCGGCGCTTTCCGGCACGCGACCTGGGACGAGGCGCTCGGAGCGACCGCTGCAAGGCTTACGGAGATAAAGAATAAATACGGCCCGGACGCTATCGGCATCCTGGGCTCCGCCAAGTGCACGAACGAGGAGAACTTCGTGCTCATGAAGTTCGCCCGCGCCGTCGTGGGCACGAACAACGTCGACCACTGTGCCCGGCTCTGCCACTCCTCCACCGTGGGCGGCCTGGCCGCGGCCTTCGGCTCCGGCGCCATGACCAACTCCATCGATGAGATCAGGGACGCCCGCGTCATCTTCGTGATCGGCTCGAACACCACGGAACAGCATCCCATGATCGGCATGCACATGCTTGAGGCAAGGGACCGCGGCGCGACATTGATCGTTGCCGACCCGCGGCGCACGCAGATCGCCCGGTTCGCCCGCCTCCACCTGAGACACAAGAGCGGCACGGACGTGGCGCTCCTGAACGCCATGATGCACGTGATTATTACCGAGGGGCTCGTGGACGTCTCCTTTATACGTCAGCGCACCGAAAACTTCGACGACTTCGAACAGCGCGTCATGACCTATACACCCGACATTGCGGAACAGATAACCTCGGTGCCTGCGGGGGACATCCGCAAGGCGGCCCGGCTCTATGCGTCTGAAAAACGCTCCATGCTCTTCTATTCCATGGGGATCACCCAGCATATCACCGGCGTTGACAACGTGCGTTCCTGCGCCAACCTCGTGATGCTCACGGCCCATATCGGCCAGCCCATGACGGGCCTGAACCCGCTCCGCGGCCAGAACAACGTGCAGGGGGCCTGCGATGTGGGCGCCCTTCCCGATGTTTACTCGGGCTACCAGAAGGTCGCTGATCCCGCGATGAGAAAAAAGTTCGAGCTGGCCTGGTCGCGCCCCATGCCGGATACGCCAGGACTCACGGTCACCGAGATGATCGACGGCATCCTCAACGGAAAGATACGGGCGATGTACATCATGGGAGAGAACCCCGTGATCTCGGACCCCGACACGGCCCATGTGAAAGATGCGCTTTCCAGGCTCGAGTTCCTCGCGGTCCAGGACATATTCCCGACAGACACCGCGGAGTTCGCCCAGGTGATCTTGCCCGCGGCAAGCTTCGCGGAAAAGGACGGGACCTATACGAACACCGAGCGGCGGGTGCAGAAGATCCGGCGCGCCGTGCCGCCTCCCGGCGAGGCCAGGCCCGATTACGAGATCATCTGCGGGCTGTCCAAGCTCATGGGCTATCCCATGGATTACCGCGCTTCGCACGAGATCATGGAAGAGATAGCCATCCTGACGCCCTCCTACGGCGGCGTGCTCCACCACCGGCTCGACGCGAATTTCGGGCTCCAGTGGCCCTGCCCGGGCATGGACCATCCGGGCACGCCGTACCTGCACCGTAAAAAATTCGCCCGCGGCATGGGCGCTTTCATACCCGTGGAGTTCATTCCGCCTGCGGAGCCCACGGACAGCGACTATCCTTTTATCCTGACGACGGGCCGGAGTTACTTCCACTATCATACGGGGACCATGTGCCGCCGGACCGCAACGCTCGAGCGCGAGGAGCCGGAATGCCTCGTCGAGATCAACCCCGCGGATGCGGGAAGGCTCGGGATCCGCTCGGGAGAACCCGTGCGCATCAGATCGCGAAGAGGCAGCATCGAGGTGAAGGCGAACATTACCGGCGTTGTGCCGGAAGGCATCGTTTTCCTGCCTTTTCATTTCCGGGAGGCCGCTGCGAACCTGCTCACGATCAATGCCGTTGACCCGAACGCCAAGATCCCCGAGTTCAAGGTCTGTGCCGTGGCGATCGAACCCGTGAAGCGGAAGCCCGGAACGAGACAGGCGCCGAGGATCACCTACAAGGAAGGCATGAAGATCGGGCTGGAATTGTATATTCCGCCTGAAGAGATGGAGCGTTGAATTGGACACTTACATCCTCAATAAGAACCACCTCTCTTTCTGGCTCCGGCAGCTGAAAACGTCCCACGAGCTCATTGCGCCCATGCGCGATGTGAGCGGCGACATCGTGCTCACCGAGCTCACGCGCATGCACGAGACGGCGCTCGACGGCCCGGCCCTCATGCCGTCGCCCAAGGAATTTCTTCTCCCGCAGATGGAGCAGCTCTTTTGCTGGTCCGAAGAGGGCATCGAAGAAGCATTCAATAAAAAGCCGCGCGTTCTCTTCGGCATCAGGCCCTGCGATCTCTCGGCTGTCGCGATCCTGGACCGGTTCTACCTGGGGAACAACAAAGACGCTTATTACGAGTCACGGCGCAAAAACACGGCCATGATCGCCCTTGCCTGCAACCAGCCCGACCCCACGTGCTTCTGCCTCGGTCTGGGCACGGGCCCGTTCCTCAAAACCGGGTTCGACCTGCAACTGACCGACCTCGGAGACCGCTTCCTGGTCGAAACGGGGACGGAAACCGGCGCTGCCCTGATCAGGGATTATTCCCATATTTTCACGGAGCCCGGACCTGCCGACGCCGAAGATCTGTACGAGACGCGGCTGGCATCGCAGAGCCGTTTCGAAAAACGGGTCAACCTTGAACAGGTGCGGAAACGCATCCTCTCCGGCGCCGTAAAGGACTCTCTCTGGGAATGGGTGGCCGACCGCTGCTTCGAGTGCGGCGGCTGCGTGTATAATTGCCCGGTCTGCACCTGCTTTAACGTCCTCGACCGTCCCCTTTCTCCGGACTCCGGGAAACGGATGCGTATCTGGGACACCTGCATGTTCAAGGGCTTCACGCGCATGGCCGGCGGCGTTGTGCCCGCTAAGAACAAGATGGTCCGCACCAAGCGCTGGTTCCATCACAAACTCATTCACTGGCCCGAGCAGTTCGGCGCTTTCGGGTGTGTAGGCTGCGGACGCTGCGCCGTGTCATGCCCCGGCAAGATCGACATGGCTACCGTGGCGCTCAGGATCAAGGGCTCGGACCAGGCAGAAGAGAAAACGTAGGGGCAGCCCCGCGTGGCTGGCCTTCAGAAAAGGGCGACGACCACATCGGGTCGCCCCTACCGTATCAACGATAAAAAAGGATCATGACAACTAAAAACATATACCTGCCCATCACTACGATCATCCGGGACGTCAGGGAGCTCGCGAAGGACGTAAAACTGTATTCCATCGTCCTGCCGGAAGGCTTCACGTACCAGGCCGGCCAGTTCGTCATGGTCTCGGTGCTCGGGGCCGGCGAGGTCCCGATCTCCATAACGTCGACGCCCGGCGTGAGCCGCGACCTCGAGATCTGCGTACGGACCGTGGGCCACGTTTCCGCGGCGGTGAACTCGCTGAAGGCCGGCGACGACATCCTGGTCCGCGGCCCCTACGGCAGGCCATTCCCCGTCAACGGGCACCGGGACATCCTCTTCATCTGCGGCGGCATCGGCATCGTGCCCCTGAGGCCGCTGATCCACCAGCTCGTGGATGCCCGGACCCGGTCCGGCGGGAACGGGACCGTGGCCGTGGTCTACGGGTCCCGGAACCCGTCGGAAGTCCTGTTCATGGATGAGGTCGCTTCATGGATGGACCAGGGCGTGAACGTGGTCATGACGGTGGACCGGTGTGACATCGAGGCGTGGAAGGGCTGCACCGGGCTCGTCACCGAGCACCTCGGGAAAGCGCGCGTTGACTTCAAGAACTGCACCGCTTACCTCTGCGGGCCGCACGTCATGATCCAGGCCGCCATGCGCGACCTGTCGCTCATGGGCATGCCCGATGACCGGATCATAACGACCCTTGAGGCACATATGAAATGCGGCGTGGGAAAATGCGGGCACTGTTACTGCGGCGGGAAACTCATCTGCGAAGAAGGGCCGATCTTCTCACTCGAAGAAATAAAGAAATTCAACATCCTGCCGGGAGTCGACAGTCTGGCATAAAAACAAGAGCCTGCAGCACGTCACTCCCCAGGGATCCCAATGCTATTTTACTCATCTGTTTTACCAAAAAAAACCGGGAATGTGTTCGCATCCCCGGAATAATTAAGGTCTCCCCGGTTTACTCTTCATCGTAGTTCGGGTTCCTCGGCTTCCCGCTCTTCTCAAGGTAATCCTTGCTGAAGGACGGGATCACCCCCTTTTCCCCGTTCTGGGGATGGATCATGAACCGGTAGGACACGAGCTGGCCGACGGTCTCCATCATGTGTTCCCAGCCCTTTTTGAACAGCTTGCATTCGTTATTGTAGCAAACCCAGAGGTAGGGTGATTCCCAGTCCAGGTAGCGCGAATCCATCTGCTCCATGACCGCGTTGCAGTGCGGGCAGGTCGGGGCCTCGGTAACCTTCCAATTTGCCGTATCCATCATAACAACCTCCGTTTAATCCTCCATACACCACGCAGAGAACCACATCATGAAACTCGCGCACGAACGTCATTCGTCCTTCTGAACGGTTGAGGTAATCGATTTATTTTTCTATTGAACAGTATACGACGACAGAGGGTCGTTTGCAACAACGAAAAGGCTTCGGGGCGGATAATGCATTCTGCGTTGCGGCAGGTTACCGCATTTTTCTGGTCAGCCCTGCCCGGGCAAAAAATATGTCAGCTCGTGCGAGCAGGCAGTAGCTGAAGCGTTCCTTGAGTTTCTGGATCAGCGGCCGCTTTCTCCAGTCTTCAAAGCGTATCCGCACCGCCTGTTTGAGGTCATCCTCGAAATCCGACCGCGCCCTCGCCGCCAGCAACGGGTCGGTCACGACCGCCACCAGCTCATAGTTGATGCTGCCGCTCCGGATATCCAGGTTCGCGGACCCGGCAATCACCGTATCGTCCGCGATCGCGAGCTTGGCGTGCATCATCGTCGGCAGGTATTCCCAGACCTCGATGCCGGCGCGCAGCAGTCTGCCGTAGAGCCCCCGTGCCGCCCAACGCGCTATCGGCACATCGGTTTTCTGCGGGAACAGGAGACGTACTCGCACTCCGCGCTTCACCGCGCGCTTAAGGATCCGCATCATCCTTCCATGGGGATAGAAGTAGCCCATGGCGAGGTCGATGCTCCTCGCCGCGCTTTGGACCAACTGCCGGTAGGCCCTGCGCACCGGCCTCATTGGGTCCTCAGGCCCGTTTTCAAGGAACCGCAGGGCGTCGTGATCAATGCGGCGGGCGACGCGCAACCGGCGCAAGCGGAGAAAAAGCCTGCGGAACGGCGCATCCGCCCTAGCCCACATCCTCTTGAATGACCGCCTGAGCCTTGCGACCTCCATCCCCGAGATCTCGAGGACGTTGTCCCGCCAGGGAGCCAACCCGCCCGCTCCGCGGTAATATTCGTCCGCGATGTTCATCCCGCCGATGTAGGCAGTGCGGTCGTCAACGAGCAGCAGCTTCCGGTGATTGCGGAACGGGAGTAGTCCCCGGGCAATCGGATGGAACCAGCGTACCATGCCGCCGGCGATGCGGAGTACATCCCAGAACGAGTCCGGCAGGTCCCACGAACCCCAGGCGTCCACAAGGACCATAACGCGCACTCCCCGTCCCGCCGCCTTCACCAGGCGGGCGCGGAATTCCCGCGCCGTCTCGTCATCGGCCACGGTATACATCTCGACAGCGACGGATGACTGCGCACGGTCAATGGCTTCGAACATCGCGGGGAAGGCTTCAATGCCGTTTCTCAGGAGCCGCACGGTGGCCATAGGCATACGGGATCAGTGGAAATTGTAAATTGAAAACTTGACGGTCTCATAAAAAGTCTTTTATGCCGTCATTACGCGCAGGCGTTACACGTTCTCGAACGTATAATCCACTTTGACCTTCATGTCTTTTCTGAGCGAGTGATATACGGAACAATACTTATCGTGAGAAAGCGAGATCGCCCGCTCGATTTTTTTGGCGGTTAACTCCGTGCCCGTGACGGAAATGATCATTTCGATGGCGGTGTAATACTGGGGTGGCGTCGGGTTCCTCTCGCCTACAATGTCCATCTTATATGCCTTGATTTCACATTTCATCTTTTTAAGGAACGATACCATATCGATCCCCATGCACCCCGCCACGCTCAGGAGAAGCGTCTCCGTCGGCGAGCAGCCCCACTGCTGCTGCGCGTCGTACTCTACCTCGTAGCCGCGGGCCGTGCGACCGATGAAGATAAGGTCCTTGTCCCAGGTGAGCGTCGCTTTGTTCACCTGCTGGATCTTCGACTTGTACCCTTCGAGCGATTCGTCTAATGCCTTGACTTCCTGTTCTTCCGCCATGTTCCGCTCCTTTATCAGATAAATTACAAGGGAGGGGCGGGCATCATACCTGCCCGTTCCAATTCTACCCTACCTCTTTTCTTTCAAATACGCGAGCGCCTCATCCTCTTTTCCCGATTCTACCTTGAGCACATACGTCTTCATTGCGCCGACTTCCGCCCCCAGGGAGAAGGAATCATAAGTTGCGCGGAGCCCCCTTGACCCCAGGTACCCCAAGAGGTCGATCATGACGGAATCGTCATACCCTCGGCCCGTGTCGCCGCGCAAGATCTCGACGTAGTCAATATTTTCCTCGGGAGTTTTCTCGTCAGGAGAACCCCGCTTCCAGATATCGCCGTACTCCCAGCCCTCATCATCGGCATCATCGCGATCATGCGTCATGATAAATGAATATTAATTGAGGACCGGCCTAGTGTCAAATAAATAATCCTGATAACGTCCGGCAGCGCTGCCGGGTTGACAGGCAGGCACGTGGTGGGATATGATGGCCGCATGATAGAACAGGTCGGTTTCCTCTTCGGGCTGGGCTTCAGCTTCCTGGTCTATTTTCGCTCGATCAGAAAAACAAATTATTCACGGCCGAAGAAAGCGTTTTATTTTCTCCTGACCCTCATCGGCATTACCGGCACGCTTTTTCTCTTCGGCGTCCTCGTTGCCGACAAAGTGAGGAACATGAGGGCGCCTTAACGTAACGCACAGCCTTCGCTCTCTCCCTTCAGCCAATGTCCGCGAGCGCATCGCGCGCCGCTTCGCGCACGCCGGGATGGCTGTCCTGCAAACAGGCCTCGAGCGCCGCGCGCACGGACCGGTCTTTGATGGTCCCGAGCACCGAGGCCGCGTCTCCCCGGATGGTAGGATTGTCGTGTTTTAAAAGTTCTATGAGCCCCGGCACTGCCGCCCGGAGCCCGCTTCCGCGTTCCGCGGCCAGCTCTTCGACCAGGGCGACGGTCCCGAGCCTTACCCGCAGATTCTCGTCAACAAGCATATCGGCGACGAACCGGAAAAGCGAGCGGTCCTGCCTGAACAGCGCAATAATGTTGTCGAGGAAACCCTTGCCCATGTACTCGATGAGCATGGCTTTCATTTCATGGTCCTGCATAAGACGAGGCCGTCACCCTGCCAATGTCTTTTTGTGCCGTCAAGATTGACCGTCCCGATCGCGGCTTTTCCGCGTTCGTGGGCCCCTTGTGCGGTTGAATGTCGCGCACAGGCCGTCTCCCGATTAACTGAGAGCCGTCCAAGCCGTACTACCCGGTCTTTTATCCATGGCACCGGTTATAGTTCGCTTCTCCAGAGAAAGCCTTTTGCCCGTTGTGGCAGGCCCCGCAGGACCTGCCGCTCCGCATGGCGGCCATGGTTGCCTGCTTTTGCAGCTTCGCCATCCTGCTCCCGGATCCGGCTGATCTACGTATCCGCACTGGTTGTCAACGAGCATCGAAAAACAGGATCAAGCGCAAGAATGAGATGAGGGTTTCGAAGGTAAGAAAATAATAGACAGCGGAATCCGTCCTCCCGTTTACTCCGGACCGGCTCCCGGGCCTTTTGGCTTACTGCCCATAAGGTCCCGGACCAGACAGGAACTGACCGGAGACCCGGGCCGGTTGCTGAGCAAACGATGGAGCCCGCCGCCGGCGAATTGCCCGCCGAAAAATGCCCCGAGCATGATCGGGAAGGTGATCAATTGCCAGCCCAGGCCGGAAAGCACGCGCAGGGCTATCACCACGGGCACGGGCGCGTGCACCGAGAGGAACCAGGGGCGCGAGAACTTCCTCACATTGGACCGCCAGTAGCCGAAGGGAAGATTCAGGACAAAAACAATGGATGCCACGGATACGATATGCATATCAGGTACAGACCCCTCAGGCCTGCTCCACGAGGATACGGTTCCTCGCGAGCGAGACCTCTTTCAGCGCGCCGCGAACGCGTTTTTCCTCTCCGAAAAGGTTCCTCACGATCACTTCTTCACCCTCGGCGCGCACCAGATTGACTGATTCGAGAAACAGTTCTTCCTTTTCGTTTTTTCTTACATAGGCCTTGAGATCACACACGACGCGCTCCTTCCCTCTTCATGCGGCGGGAGGGCCGGAGGACAAAAAAACCGTCAGCTTCATCTCTCGGCGGCATATTTTCTCACGGTCCTGTTCATGAAGTCCACCGCCGGCCCCTGTCCCCGGAACGTTTCGGCTTTCTGCGGGGCGCCGCGGCATTCGGCGAGATACGACAGCGTGCCGCAGGGGGGCTTCAGCGTCATCGCGGCGGATGGCCGCTGTTTCCTCTTTTTTTCCGTTGCCGGCTTCATGCTTCCACCTGCTGCGCTCACCCATGAGCGCTCCTGATCATTCTATAACATACTGGCGCGATGAAATCAAGAAAAAACAAAAATTGCCCGGCACGTCCGTCAGAGGGCCCGGCCCGCGGACGCTTTCCGGGTCGATGAGAGATATCCGTACCACGTATGGAGCATGTCTGCGAGTGAAATGACGGCGAGGGCCGCCATCAGGAACACGAGGAACGCATCGGCCGTGAAGCTGAACGCTTCGGCGGCGTTCGCGGCCTTCGCCGTCTTGTCCCTGAACATCCCGATGAGTTCCCAGGAGGCCGTGAGCGTGGTGGCGAACATGAAGACCATGGGGATAAAGGTGGTCCAGGCGTATTTCGCCTTGCCGGACTTGATGATGACCGTCGTGCCCACGCCGAAGGCGATGGCGGAGAGGAGCTGGTTCGACACGCCGAACATGGGCCAGATCGTGGAAATGCTCCCCGAGTGGATGAGATACGCCCAGGCAGCCACGACGAGAAGGCTCGTCGCGATGATGCCCGGCATCCACCGCTGGCGGCCGAGGGGCGCATACACGCGGCTCCCGAGTTCCTGCAGGAGGAAGCGCGCAACGCGCGTGCCGGTGTCGACCGTCGTGAGGATAAAGAGCGCCTCGAACATGAGCGCGAAGTTGTACCAGTACGCCATGAGCTCCTTCATGCCCGGGATGCCGGAGAGGATCGAGGCCATGCCCACGGCGAGCGAGACCGCGCCGCCGGGCCTGCCCGCGACATTGGTCCCGACCATGGCGGAGAGCTCCGCGACCCTGCCTGCGGGAAAACCGAGAGCGGCAAGCGCATCGGACGACAGCGTGCTGTTGATCGCGAAATAGTCTCCCGGGATGAGCACCGTTGCCGCGATGAGCGCCATCATGGCCACGAAGCCTTCCGTCAGCATGGCGCCGAAGCCGATGACGCGGATGTCGCGTTCGGACATGATCATCTTCGGCGTGGTGCCGGAGGAGATCAGGGCGTGGAAGCCGGATATGGCGCCGCAGGCGATCGTGATGAACATGAAGGGGAAGAGCCTGCCGGGGATGACCGGCCCTCCGCCGTGAACGAACCGCGTGACCGCCGGCATCTGGAGGACCGGGGCGATGAAGACCACCCCGACGGCGAGGAGCATGACCGTGCCGATCTTCATATAGGTGGACAGGTAGTCGCGCGGACAGAGCAGCATCCAGACCGGCAGCACCGAGGCGATGAAACCGTACACCGCGATGGACACCACGAGCTGGTTTTTCGTAAGGCTGAAGAGCGGTTCGAGGAACGAGCCGGGAATGAAGCGGCCGATGACGACCGCGGCCAAGAGCAGGACGAACCCGATGGCGCTCACCTCGCCCACCCTGCCCGGCCTGATGCGGTACAGGTAGAGCCCCATAAAGAGCGCGATCGGAATCGTGACCGCGATGGTGAACGTGCCCCACGGGCTTTTGGTAAGCGCGTTCACCACGGCGAGGCCGAGCCCGGCGAGCGCTACGATGATGATGAAGAGGATGGCGAACGAGGCCGCCAGGCCGCCCACGGGGCCGATCTCGTCCTGTGCGATCCGGGCCAGCGAGCGCCCCTGCCTCCTGACCGATGCGGCGAGGATCACCATGTCGTGCACGGCCCCGCCGAGCGCCGCGCCGATCAGGATCCAGAGAAAGCCCGGCAGATAGCCGAACTGGGCCGCAAGCATCGGCCCGATAAGCGGGCCGGCGCCGGCGATGGCGGCGAAGTGGTGGCCGAAGAGCACCCAGCGGTTCGTCGGGTGATAGTCCACCCCGTCCTTGAGATTGTGGGCGGGCGTCGAGAGACCCGGATCGAGCGACAGGACCTTTGCCGCGAGAAACGATGCGTAGAAGCGATACGTGATCACATAGAAACACGCGGCCGCCGTTATGAGCCAGAGCGCGTTCACCTTCTCGCCGGGATTGAATATTCCGGTGACGATGGCGATCGATAGTGCGGCAACCAGCGATATCAGGAGCCAGACCAGTTTCATGACCGCCTGCTTCATGGCTGCACCTCTAACTGTTCAGAATAGTGTTCGGACCGTGATGCTTCAGTCTTTATTGTAAAACTTCACGTCCTGGCTGTCAATCGCAGAGCAGGGTATGCGTCCTCATGCCATCAGAACCTTTTTTTGTACGTACCGTTCAGGATGAAATCCGGCGCGCCGGTCGTATTCGGGTCCTCGGTCAGCGAAAACTCGAAACTGCCGCTGTCCGCGTAATATCTGCCCCCGAGCACGAGAAGCATGCCCGTACCGTCGATCTGCGAAATGCCGGTATGCGGGTACGGCGATGTCTGGACCATGAGCTGGGCCAGCAGGCCCACGCGCGGCCAGGCCAGGGCCTCGATGCCGGCGCCCGCGTAATAAAAATTATTCAGCCCAATGTCCTGAAACGCCTTCAGGTCGCCGGGAAACACCGCGCCGAGATTGGCGTAAAGCTTCGTCTCTGCCCCGAGGTCCTTGTCCAGGAGCACCGCGACGCCGGTGTCGACGCTGCCGTTCCCATAGCCCACGCGCGCGTTTCCGGTCGGCAGTTCCAGATCGGCCAGGACGCTGAGGACGGGATCGGTCCCCATGATCTTCTTCTTCAACGTCAGCCTCACGTCGCCGAAGCCGACCCTGTCGTTATCCCCCTCGATAACGGGAGCGCCGTCCTTTTTTATGTCATATAAAAAATCATTATTCGGACGCGCGCTTCTCCCGTAGTCCCCGAAACCGAAGGTCCGATGATACCACGCAAGCGGCCGGTCCATGAACCCGGCCGTGGCCCGCACCAGGGGAACGTCAACGCCGATTTCGAACAGCCCGGGGAGGTCCTTCTTATAACGGATATCGAGCTCGGTCAGTTCTATATCAAGGTGCGCGCTCCATTGCGCCGAATCCTTCACCACATAAACACTGGAATGGGAAAGGCTCAGGGACAAAGAGCTCTCCGTTGATGCCTGCTCCAGGTACGGCTGGTCAACGGGCAGGAAGATCGGGAATTGGTTCTTCACCTGCAAGGGCCCCTCGAAGGAAAACGCGAAAGAAGAACAGGGCAGGAAAAATACGGGAACAGAGAGAACAAGAACGGCAAGCGTCGCATACCGGAGACTTTTCATAGGGCATACTGTATCACGCGGAGGGTTGGAAATAAAGCTATAATTAATAAAGTCGTTCCAAAAATCATAAAACCCGGCCGCATAACCGGAAAGGAGGAAACGCCATGCCATACTATGTGATCCTGAGCAATCTGACGGACGAAGGACGAAGAACGATCAAGCAGAAACCGGAAAGGATTCTCGAGGTGAACAGGGAGGTCGAAACCATGGGCGTCAAGATCCAGAAGCAGTACGCACTGCTCGGACAATACGATTTCCTGAACCTTGTCGAGGCGCCTGACAATGAAACGGTCATGAAAATGTCCGTAGAGCTCGGCTCACGGGGCTCGGTGCACCTCGTCACCCTCCCCGCCCTGCCGATCGATGAGTTTATAAAAAAGATCAAATAATATCAGCTCGAAAGCAGTGCCGGGAACTCCAAAGGCGCGGTCAGAAAAAACCGACAACTGCTCTCATATCTTGCTCCCCCGAGAAACCTGCGGACCGGGATTCCCGGACTAATCGAGCAGCACGTAATCCGCATCGTTCGTCGTCACGGTTTCCCGGTCGATCTGGTCCGGGATGAGCGGCAAGACGACCCGGTAGGTGTACTTCGAGTCCGTGCCGACGTGCTCGGGGATCCCCCGCTTCCACGCATGGCCGACCCCCGCAAGGACCACGACGGTCCTGCCCGGTTTCTTCTTCACATACTCTATCAGGTGCCAGGCCATGGCCTTGTCCCAGACCATCTGGGCCTCGCAAAAATTCACGAAAGCGCGGTCATGCGCGGCATGTCCGGCATAGGCCCTCCGGATGAACTCCATGTACGTCGGGTCCACATTGCAGCTGATGCCGGGGGGCAGCTGTCTTCTTTCTGCCTGCGTAAGGGAGGCAAAACCCTCGCGCGCCACTTTTTCGGCAATCCGGTCGGGAACGTTGAGACCGAGAAGAGGAATTTCGTGGTCCCGCGCGTACTGGAATATATCGCGATACAAAAGCCAGGGCTCTTTCCAGTTATCATAGTACGCCGGTAAAAACTGCTTCAGGGACAGTTTCCCCCTCACCCACGAATTCAGCACGCCCTGGCTGTCCGCCCGGAACATCTCGAGACCCACGGCCGTCTTTGCGTCCGATTCATGAACGGCCCTGATAATGGCAAGCTCGTCGCGGTGGTGTTCCCTGATATCGTGCACCTCGCCGATAAAAACAAAATCGGCCTTTTTTACGTCGGCGATCATTCCGGCGAACGTGATGATTTTACCGTCGCTGACCCTCAGGACCATGCTTTCGGCGCTCAAACCGCTCTGAACGAAAACCCACTGACCGACGGCCAGGACAAAAAACGACAACAGGAATCTTTTCATACTCTGCCTCCTTCGTGCTGCTTGCGGTCCTCACTTTCGCTCGTGTTCCCTTACCGTTCGTTCCGCGGGTGCGGCGGCGGCTGCGCCGAGGGAAGCCGGCGGGGAACCATCGGCGACGGTACGGGCGCGGAATAATAATAAAAGCTCCACCATGGCTCCCAGTAGTAATACGGCCAGGGGTAGAACCAGGGATCGTAATAGTAGGGCGGAGCGGCATAGTGCCGCTCCCTCGGCCAGAGATAGATCTGCTTGATCTCGAAAACGGGGTAGGTGTACTCCATCTCGTCGATCCTGCCTTGCCTCGTTGCCGTGAACACACCCGCGAGCGTGACCCTTCTCCCCCGGCGAAACACCACCGGATCAAGCGCCTTTTTGTCCCTGGGCAGGAACGCAAGGAAACGCCCTTCGGAGCGGCCCTGTTCCCGGAAGTACCCCCGGCCGTCCACCGGCACGTGCAGTGCCTCGATCTGAGATCCCGCTTCGGTGAATTTCGTTTTCACAATGATCCCCCCGAGGATATAGAGCTTCCCCGCGTAGCTGCCGGGGCTTTCCCGGAGCGCATCGAAAGACACCTCGCGCTCCCCCTCCCGCATGATGGCCCTGCTCAACACCGGGGCGCAGGAAGAAAGGGCCAGGCACAGGACAATGAGCGTCAGTCGGTATGGCAAAGCCGGCTTCATATTCTCATTTTTGCTCATATCGAGAGCATTGTCAAGCGCCTGTCCTCTCCTTTTCAGAGAAGACCACAGCGTAACGGGTGTCGATGAAAGAAATAAAAAATAATTATTTATTGACCTCTTCCCTGAGGTACAATAAAATTAAACCTAAACAGTGGCACTGGTGTCTCTATTCCTATATAATCACGCCCTACGAACGTACAGGAGGCTTTTCCCATGCGATGGATAAGATATGCGATGCTGCTCGGCGTTATGCTGCTTCCGGGGCTGGTATTTGCCGACGACCTCGGGCTCGTACGATTGAGCCTGATCGACGGCGACGTACAGACGCTCATCAAGGACACCACGGATTGGACGGATGCTGCCATCAACCTGCCGCTCAATGAGGGCGACCGGCTGTGGGTCTCCGAAGAAAGCAAGGCCGAGCTTCAGATCGAAGGGGGCGTTTATGTCCGGGGTGATGGAAATACGGCACTGGACCTTCTGACCATAAGCCACGAATCCGCGCAGTTCTATCTCGACCAGGGCCATATCTACATCAATAACCGGCGCGGCGGGATCGAGACCGTCCAGGTCGATACCCCGCTGTCGTCTCTCCGCAGTTACGATAATTCCATCATGATGATCGACGTCTCCGACCTTGACGGCGCAACCGAGGTCTCGGTGCTCAAGGGTTACGTCTATGCCGAGAGCAGGGCGGGCGCCACGCGCGTGAACGCGGGGAACACCCTGACGATCCGAAGTGAGAGCAATGCCGAGATCGCGCCCATCGGTTCGCCAGACGAATGGGAACGCTGGAACGCGGACCGGGACCGGCAGCTCACGGCCTGGGGAGAGAGTTCCCGTTATCTTCCCGATGAGCTCCATGAATACTCGTCCGATTTCGACCGGAACGGCCAGTGGGGCTATACGGGCGACTACGGCTATGTCTGGGCCCCCACCGCGGTGCCTGCGGGCTGGGCGCCTTACAGCTACGGCAGCTGGGTCTGGATCAGGGGAATCTCTGTCTGGATCGACTATGATCCCTGGGGCTGGGCGCCCTGCCATTACGGCCGCTGGGTATTCATAGGAGGCCGCGGCTGGTGTTGGGTGCCGCCGGCAAGGGGCGCCGCCTTCTGGGGGCCGGGCTATGTGGGCTGGGTCGTGACGCCGACCTACGTGGCGTGGGTGCCGCTCGCTCCCGGGGAGGTCTATTACGGGTACGGCTATTACGGGCCCGGGAGCGTGGACATCACCAACGTCAATGTCAATACGGTATTCGTCAATCGTACCTACGTCAACGCACGGGTCAACAACTCGGTGACCGTGGTGCAGCGGGAGGCCTTTGGGACAGGCAGGCATGAACGGGTGAAGATAAAGGAGAACCCTTTCCTTGAGACGAGACAGCAGAGAGAACAGGATATCAGGAACATAGCCATCGTCCCTCCCCGGGCGAAGCCGAAGCAGCCGATCGTCCTTGTGCCGCGGGCAGAACGGGAACAGATGAAGCAGCGCGTCCCTGAACGGATACGGTCGGAAGCTCCCGAAACGCGGCGCATAACCCCGGCGACCCCGCCTGCCGTGAGGCCGGAAAGGGAAGAACGTCCTCCGCGTGCGACGCAGCGGACGCCTGAGCGGCAGCTTCCGCCGGCACGGGTCAGGAACACCAATCCGGAAGAGATGAAACAGGAGCGCAGGGTGGTTAAGGAACGTGAATCGTCGGTGTTCAGGCAGCAGCAGCCGGAGAACCTGCCGGTCAGAAAGATGAAGGAGCCGCGGGAAATAAACAGGCGCCCGGCGACGCCTCAGAAGCAGCAGAAACAGCAGAAACAGCAGAAACAAAATCGCGAAGAGCGGCAAGAAGGGCCGCAGCAGCGGTGATCCTGGAAGAGCACGCACCGGCGAAGGTCCGTGAATGAACACGACCAAGGAGGACGCATGAAGATCGGATTCATCGGACTGGGGATTATGGGCAGCCGCATGGCGGCGAATCTCCTGAAGAAAGGCCACGAGCTTGTCGTGTATAACAGGACGAGGCAGAAGGCCGATCCGCTCATCGCCGCCGGCGCGGTCTGGGCTCCGACGCCCGCGGACGCGGCCAAACAGGTGACCGTCATCTTCACCATGCTTGCCAAACCCGACGCCGTCGCCGAAACGGCGCTCATCGGTAAATACGGGTTTTTGAACCGCCTTGCGGACAACTCGCTCTGGATCGACTGCAGCACGGTCAACCCTTCCTTTTCCAAGCTGATGGCAGGTGAAGCGAAACAGCGCAAGGTCAGGTTTCTCGACGCGCCCGTCGCCGGATCAAAGGGCCCGGCTGAGCAGGCGCAGCTCGTGTTCTACGTCGGGGGAGACAAAGCGGATGTGGACGAGTCGCGGCCGTTTCTGGAAGCCATGGGCAAGGCCGTGTACCATATCGGCGGCCACGGCATGGGAACAGCGATGAAGCTGGTGAACAACCTTGTCGTGGCACAGGCCATGGTCGCATTCTCCGAGGCCGTCGTGCTTGGCGAGTCGCTCGGCATACCCAAAGACCTGTTGTTCAACACGCTCCTGGGCTCCCCGGTCGCAGCGCCGTTTTTATCCATGAAACGGGGAAAGCTGGAATCAGAAGATTTTGAGACCGAGTTTCCGCTCCGGTGGATGCATAAAGACATGCAGCTCATCGCAGAGACCGCCTACGAGGCAGGGGTGGCCATGCCGGCGGCAAATGTCGTGAAGGAAATCTATTCCTTGGCCGTCAGGAAAGGGCTGGGGGAACAGGATTTCTCGGCTGTGTATAAGCTCCTGAGCGAGAAGAAGTAGCGGAACGGGAAAGAAGCTAAGGACGGCACTCGCGGCCAGCCTGTTCTGCATTGCTGCTGATATTACGGGATGATGTCCGTGGGGCCGTATAACATACGAATAATTTTTCTATACACTCTGCGGTCTTTCCCCGACCTTCGGTCTTTTCCTCTTCTTCGTTCAGGGCCACGGAAGCCCGGATCATTGAATATCCTTCGTTCCCGGCTTGATCTTCTATCCATACCGAACCCCGCTACAGTTCATGAAGGCGCGCGCGTGAAACACGGATATCATCGCCTGCTTGATCACAAGGCGATGCATCATCATGCCGCGCCGATGATTTTTTCGTACTCAGCAACAGGCTCGTTGTTCTGATTTTTAATTTCAGCGGAAAAAATAAAAAATTTGTTCCGCCTTCCGTGGAGCTTCACCTCGGCAACCAGAGTGTCCCCGGGCGCGGCATTTTTCTTATACCGCGCGATCTTCTGGACGACCCGGGGACCGCGCTTTAAATCTTCGACCGCCATTGGAATGAGCGCCGCCGCAACGAGACAAACAAATTCGTCCTGGGCGTATCCGGGATAGGTGGGGGCCCCGGGGAAATGACCTTCAAGATCCGGGTCGTTCTCACGGATTTCCTTGAGCCCCGTCATCCTATCAGGTGCGCTGGAACTGTAAAAAACACCGTCAATTTTTCTGAGGGCCGCCCCCCTGTGCGGCAAGATCGTTTCGAGGCTTTTCCTGTTGAAACACGCGAATGGGGCATCCATGGCTGCGCTCCCCAATAACCATCATTCCTTACCAACGATTTCCGGATATAATCTTGATTGTTCAAGAGACGTAACTTTTGTGCAGAATAAAGAGACCATGACCCGGATAGTGTAAAGTATAGCTTATCGGACCTCCCCGTGCAAAACATTTTTAGGGTATGGGGGGCTTATCGCCTCTGCCACTCCAGCCAGGCGGCAAACGCTTTCTTGATGAACGCCGTGAGTCGCGTCCTGGTATAGGCATCGGCCAGTTTTTTGATCACCTCAGCCTGGGTCGGATAGGGATGGATGGTCTTGCCGACGGCGGACAGGCCAAGGCCGGCGGTCATGGCGAGCGATAGTTCGCTGATCATCTCCCCTGCGTGGCGCGCGACGACCGTGGCGCCCAGTATCCTGTCGCTCCCCTTTTTCAGGTGCACCCGCGCGAACCCTTCCGTCTCGCCGTCCAGAAGCGCCCGGTCCACGTCAATGAGCGGTATGGTTAGGGTGAGCACATCGATGCCTTTGTCCCCTGCTTCTTTTTCATACATCCCCACGTGGGCAACCTCGGGGTCGGTGTAGGTGCACCAGGGAATAACGAGCCTTGAGGTCTTTTGCCTGGCCATGAAGAGCGCGTTTGCGATCACGATCCGCGCCATGGCGTCGGCCGTATGGGTGAACTGGTAGGGAAAACAGATGTCGCCGGCAGCGTATACGTCGGGGTTGGATGTCTGGAGACGCGCGTTGACCTTGACTCCTTCCTGTTTATCGTACTCAACACCCGCAGTTTCCAGGGCCAGGCCCTCCACATTCGGGGCACGGCCGATGCCGATCAGGATCTCGTCAGCGGCCATCTCCTCCTTCTTTCCATTCCGTTCCACGATGACGATCTTTTCGAAGCCACGCCGGACAGCCTGAACGATCTTCACGTTGAGAAAGAGTTTGACGCCGTCGCGAAGGAGCGACCTCTGGACAACCTCAGCGGCATCGGCATCTTCCCGCGGCAGGATATGGCCGTGAGCGTGCAGGAGCGTGACCCGGCTCCCCAGCCGCGCAAAGGCCTGGGACAACTCGCAGCCGATGGGGCCGCCGCCGATGACGATCAATCTTTTGGGGAGTTCCGTGAGCCAAAAGACGTTTTCATTCGTCAGATACCCTGTCTCCTCGATCCCCGGGAGGGAGGTCGCAGCGGCGCGCGCTCCCGTACAGATCGCCGCCTTCCTGAAGCGGAGCCGCTTGCCTCCGACTTCGATCGCGTCCCGCCCGATAAACCTGCCGTCGCCCAGAAACACGTCCACTCCCAGCTCGTTGCTGAACCGCTCGACAGAGTCGTGTTTGCTGATCCCGGCCCTGATGCGGCGCATTCGCTCCATGGCTTTGCCGAAATCAATGGAAACTTCCGGTCCGCCGTTGACCCCGAATTCGACCGCTTTTTTCACATCGTATGCCGCGCGGCCCGATCTGATGATCCCCTTGGAGGGCACGCAGCCGACATTAAGACAGTCGCCGCCCAGAAGATTGCGCTCAACAAGCGCGACCTTCGCGCCCAAACCCGCCGCGCCCGCAGCAGCGACCAACCCTGCCGTGCCTGCGCCCAGCACGACGAGATTGTAGCGGGAAGCGGGCTCGGGGTTCTTCCAGTCCAGGGGATGAACGTTTCTGACGAGGCGCTCGTTGCTCTCGTCTTGGGGCAGGATGAAAGGTCCTTGATCCATGGGGGGTTCCTTTCCAAGAACATGCCGGTTTTTTGGTCAGCCTGCAACCGGGTCAATCGGCAACCGCAACCTCGTAATCCTGCCCTTCCCAGAGGTCGGGTCCCAGCCAGTGGAAGGCGAACCTCGAATTGTGGCCCTGCTCGCATTCCCTCATTTCTGGACCTCCAAAACAGCACTGCGACGGGCCGAGGGAACAGAACGGTTCACACGGACAGTCCGTATGTTTCCAGCGCCGTCCTTGTCGTTTCGAAGGCCTTGTGATGGATGCTCTCTATGCCGAGCCCCCGCGCCACTTCCACGAACAGGAGGCGGTCATCGATAGAGAGCGTTCGTCCCACCGGCGCGTGGGCAATGTCGAGGGCCATGCGGTAGATATCAGCGTCGGGCTTGCGGAGGTGGGTAAAACAGGATGACACGAAAAAATCGATGAACGTATCGAGTGCAAATTTCCGAATGCGGTGGGTGGTAAGCTCGCGGCCTTCGTTGTTCACGGCAACGATCTTCAATCCGTGTTGCGCCTTAATATTTTTGATCAGAGCGATCATCTCGGGATAGGGTTGGGACTGGTCGTACATGAACGTTTTGAACGCCTCGCGCGAGAACGGCCGGGCTTCATGAAAGACCACGCGGTCGAGGTACTCGTCGAGGCCCAGCTTGCCCGACTCGTAGGTATCGAAGGTCAGGTGGTGCCGCTCGTCCATTTCGGCAAAATCAAGCTTAAAACTCTCGGCCGCGGACTTTCGTGAGGCCCTGCCCCAGCCGTTCGTGAGCAGAACGCCTCCGATGTCCAGGAACAACGTCGTGATCTTCGTCGTTGTCATGTTTTCCCCTTCGGCCGATCACTGTTTTTTATTGAGGTCTTCTGTCAGCAGGCGACCGCCTGCTAGGCAACGGCGCCCACTCACGTGGACCCCTGCCCTGCCGTGCAGCCGAAGCAGTGATCGTCCACGGTTATGCGCCTGTGGGCAAGGGCGTCGTAATCGAAATTCTGAATATGTTGAGGAATGTCGGCAGCCACGCCCAGGCCGAGGACCTGGTTGAAGTCGCAGTCGAAAAGTCTGCCGTCCCATCCCACGCTCACGAGGCCACGGCACATGATGTTGTCGAGGGTTTGCGGGTTGAAAGCAGAAGCCAGCATGTCGCGATACCGGTCGAATGTTCCCGATGCGACCAGGGAATCGCGGAAGCGGCCGATGGGCATGTTCGTAAATGCGTAGAGCCGCGTAAAGAAAACGCCGTAGCGGTCCCTGAGCTCCCGCTTGTAATCCGCTTCGAGCGCGCATTGAGAAGGAGGAAGAAAAGCGCCTCCGGGATTGTACACAAGGCTCAAGGGCCTCCCTTCCGGTCCATCGCCGAACCCGAGGCCGTTCAATGTGCGGAGCGCGGCGATGCTCTTTTGGAATGCGTCGTTCCCCCGCACTGCGGCGACGTTCTCTTCGAGATAGCAGGGAAGCGAGGCGATAAGCTCCACACCCTGTTCGCCGTAAAACTCCGGGAGATCTTTCATGCCCTGCTCCGAGAATATCGTGAGGTTCGTGCGGCAGATGACCCGCTTGCCCGCCTTTCGCGCCTCTCTTACAAGGGTGCGGAAAAAAGGATTCAGCTCCGGCGCCCCTCCGGTGATGTCCAGGGTCCCGATGGGGTTCCGGAGCAATGCGGAGAGCACCGCGTCAACGGTCCTCCGCTCCATGACCTCGGTCCGGACCGGACCGGCGGCAACATGACAATGCCTGCACGCCATATTGCATCGGTAGCCCATGTTGACCTGCAGCACCGAAATGTTCCGCGCTTGAAGCTGTCCGTGCCCGGCAGCCTGAATAGTGTCTTTGAACGAGTTCTGTTTCAAGCCGGCACAATTTTCCTCGCCCGTTATTTTTATGGAAAAATTCATAGTATCAATTATACCAGACCCTTCCTGATATGATATCGCGCATTCTGAATTTCCTGCTTCAGCGCCGCACCGGAGTACGGAACAAAGACCCGTCAAACGATGATCCTCTTTCTCATGAGCCTGAAGGGAAAGGGCGCCAGGATGAGAACAATCAGCACGATCCAGAGGATGTCCACGCCCGCCCCGGAGACGGTCCCTGCTGAAAAAGCGCGGCACACGTTCACGAGGTGATAGAGCGGCGTAAAGAACGCCAGGCGGGCAACGATGGGAGGCATGGCGTCGAGGGGGAAAAATATTCCCGAAAACAAAAACAGCGGCGTCATGAAGAGCGTGTAGAAATAGCTGAAAAAGTCGATGCCCGGCACGAGCGCGCAGAAGACAAGCGAAAGCTCGGCAAAGATCAGGCCCGCCCAGGAAGATGAAAGGGATGGCGAGGAGGATCAAGGGCGAATCCACGAGCCCGAAGAGGGCCACGACGATCATGATCGTGATCCCGAAGATCACGCTCTTGGTCGCGCCCCAGATGAGCTCGCCCGCCACAAGATCGTCGAGGTTCACCGGCGTCGCGAGGATGGCGTCGAAGGTCTTCTGGAAGGTCATCCGGATGTACGTGCCGTAGGTGCACTCGTACACCGCGGCGAAGACCGACGAGGAGGCGATGATGCCGGGCGCGATGTACTTGATATACGGCACGCCGTGGATGTCCTTCACGAAGGCGCCGAGCCCCAGACCCATGGCCACGAGGTACAGCGCCGGTTCGGCGAAGTTGAGCGCAAAGCTCGTCTTGTAGAGCTTGGTGTACACCGTCCAGTGACGCTGCCAGACCCTCATCGCGCGCTTAATCTGCAAGGCTCCTCCCCGTGAGCTTGAAGGTAGACGTCCTCAAGGTTCCCGCCGTGTTCCTCCGTAAGATGCCGGGGAGAATCAACGGTCACGATCCTGCCCGAATCCATGATCGCCACCCGGTCGCACAGCTTCTCCGCCTCTTCCATGTAGTGCGTCGTGAGGAGAAGCGTGGTATTTTTTGATTTCAAGTGGTTGAGCTTTTCCCAGACCGCCCGCCTGCTGTGCGGGTCCAGCCCGGTCGTGGGCTCGTCGAGGACCAGGATCTCCGGGTTGTTCACGAGCGCGCGCGCGAGCAGGAGGCGGTGCTTCATCCCGCCCGAAAGCTGGTCGATCTCGGCGGCCCCCTTGTCGGTGAGTTCGACGAACTCGAGGAGCGCCCGGCTGAGCCTGAGCGCGTCCTTTTTCCGGATGTCGAAGTACCGGGCATAGACCCTGAGGTTCTCGGTCACGGAAAGATCGGGGTCGAGATTGATGTCCTGCGGCATGACGCCGATGCGGGACTTGATCGCGCTCGGCCGGTCCACGACATCCATCCCGAAGACCGTCACCGTCCCTGCCGTGGGCGGCATGAAGCAGGAGATGATGCGCATGACCGTGGTCTTTCCCGCGCCGTTGGGGCCGAGGAAACCGAAGCACTCGCCCTGCCTGATCGCAAAATCGATGTTGTCCACGGCCCGAAGGCCGTTGTAGTCCTTTTTCAAATTGTGAGCGATGATGATGTCCATATGCAGAAGGATTTTACCGCGAGAAGGGCAAGAAGGCAAAGAAAAACTTAACAGTCGATCCTGGCCTCAGAAATCCAACGGGCTTTTTACCTCTTTCCCGGGTTTTGGCGGGAGGCAGTGCAGATAGATCATCGTGGTCCTGACGTCCGCGTGGCCAAGGAGCGTCTGAATCGTGCGGAGATCGTAACCGGCCTGCAGCATTGCGGTTGCATAGGAATGGCGGAAGGTGTGGGAGGTGACGCGCTTTGTGAGTTTCGCCTTGCGCACCGCTTCGCCGAAAGCTTCCTGCATCCGCGAATCATGCACATGATAGCACCGCGATTCTTTCGTTTGAGCGATGAAAGTCAGCGACTCCTGCGGGAAAAACCATTGCCAGACAAACTCCTTCGCGGCCCGCGGATACTTCTTTTCAAGTTGATCGTCGAGAAAGACCCCGGAGAAACCCGCTGTGAGATCCTCCTCATGCAGTTTTTTCACGTGCTCCAACTGGGCATGAAGTTCCGTGAGGAGCGTTTTCGGCAGCGGCACGGTCCGTACTTTGTCGCCCTTTCCCCGCACCCTAAGGAGACCCGTATCGAAGTCAAAATCCTTGACGCGCAGCTGGCAGCCCTCGGAAATGCGCAGCCCGCAGCCATACTGGAGCTGGGCCACAAGCCTGAAGGGATGTCTGAGATGAACCAGAACCGAATCGATCTCCTTGCGGGAAAGAACCGCAGGGATATAGTTCGAGGTCTTCGCGCGCGGGACATCTTTATGATCTCCAAAGTCCTTCTTCAGGATGTGCCTGTACAGAAACAGCAGAGAATTGAATGCGAGATTCTGGTGGCTTGAAGAGACGTCTTCCTTAGACGGCCAGATGAGTGAGATACTCTTTGACATCCTGCGAGGACAGATCCCCGGGTGTTTTGTCTTTCAGGTAATTCTGAAATTTTCTGATCCAATCAGCATAGTGTTTGAGTGTTTTGCGGGAATAGTGCCGGACCTTTATTTCCTCGGCCAGCTTTCCGATCACCCCGTCCCACGCAGGTGACGCGGTTTTTCTGAGGCAACGCCATTCGTCATACCGCCTGCCTGATCTGACGGGAGGCTGGGCCTGCAAAAGTCCGGGAGGCTCACGGACCAACTCAGGAGACTGCTCCGGGGAAGAGCGCCGTTCCGACAGACGTTGTTCCTCCGTCCGGTCCTGACGCCGCATGAGCCCCGTCGTAGAGACAATTTCAATTTCAGGCTGGAGAGAGAAATAAAGCGAGATCGCATCAGTCGCCTGTTTTACCTGCGCCGTGGTTTGATTCTTCGACCGCAACTTTTCCGCAAACAGCTTCACTTGATCGGTATGAGGGTCGGGCAGAGAATATTTGGCGCGAAAGTCGAGAAAATAGCGGAGCCACTTCCGGTAATCGGACCGGCAAAGAGGGGCGACATTATGCCGTTTCATGAAGTTGTTAAAGCGAGCAAGGGTATCCGGGGGGATGGGTTCCATACAGGATGGCATACCGGGAATATATCGAATTAGCAATACCCCGGCCTCAATACCCCGCGATACCCCATTGAAATTCTTGCAATTAGTGGATATTTATAGTAGGCTTTTCCATGTTATACCCTTGAGGGGGATGCGATGCCAATCATTACGACCATCAAGCTGAAACCGGGGCAAAAAGGGACAAAAAGCCTGGTTGCCAAATACGGCGCGGCGCTCCTCTGCGTACGCTACCGTTACGACAAGGTGAGCCGCACCCGGCTGAAGACCGCAGAACTGATCATTGAGAAGAAAACCTGGGCGCCTGCTGTACGCCGATTCGAGGACAACACTCGAGTGCCTGTGCGCATTGCATATAATGATACAGTTTTGCGGGAGAAGGCCAAAGCGGCGCAAGGGAAATGGGATCCAAAAACACGCGCCTGGCATATTCAATACGGCAAAATCAAGGGAACTGAATTGGAACGGCTTATCATAAACGGGGAGTCAGAAGGTTATTGATATCATAAACCTGGTCCTTATAGTCAATAACATGTTAGTTCCAAGGAGGCTTGATGTCATTCACGAAAGAAGAACTATCGGCCGCATTAGGAGATCCATTCACAAACGAAGTGGTAGTTCGATTGCGACGCCTTGCCCAAATCCCGCAACGCATCTTTTCATCGCTTAGCAGTACAGCCCTCTCTGAAAATTGGGGAAACGACAACTACGTTCTTGAGAAATATCTTGCTGTCCATATCGCTTGGAGCATCGAGCAAGATCGATACACCACCAGTAGTAACCAATTATTCGTCACCGCCGGACACTTACAGACGCGATACGGGACGCCAATTTACATGGTATTTGAGAGGAACACCAATGCAGGGCGTGGGCCTCTTTACTGCGTTCACGTCGGCTCCGATATCTCTGCCGGTGCACTACCAACGCCGCCTGATTTACCAGCAGCGCCAGCGTTGCCATGCGGAGCTGAGATCGTCATGCTTCATGACCACATACTCAGAGACAATTCAGATCGCGTACCTTTTTTAGGACAAACGCCCCCGGTTTCGCAGATGTGCGCTGTATCTGGGGCTATTCAGTGGTCAATTAATCGAGGCTTGCAACTTCCGTACTGGTATTACGGGCGAATGAACTACCTTGTGCCACTCTATATGCAGAGTCGAGAAAACATCACCCAGTCACCTGATCTCATCGCCCCAATTCAAGTCAATCCAGACACTCTCATTGTTAGAACCGTCCTCTTACCTCACATGCCATACGCAAATGCGCGAGTATCGGTAAAACGACATGACCAATTACCACATTGGATGCTTGATGCATGGAACGCTATAGCTGCAACCGTCACAGTTGAACAAATCGATAACCCGGAACCAAGCCAAGATGCGCGCTAATAAATCACATCATATGTAGAGGCATATATACATTAAGTACATTTTATGTGACAGCCTGTCGCCAAGGGAAATATATGATAGAAAAATACATAGCAATAAACAGATCACTTCGGGCCATCCAAGCAACCACACGAGAAATTATGGATGCGAAGTTCAATGAGGGCGAAGGCTATGCGACCGGCTCACTTACAAGCCTATTGGTGCGGTCACTTGGAGATCTTGAGCGTATTTGGCCAAAAGGACTTGATAGTTCTAAAATTAAGGATATTTTACATCATATCGCTGCTGACGAAAGGGGTTCGCATTGGAGCATCCTAGAGCTAATAACACAACTAGAGGATGCAATAGATGACTATTTTTCATCACAACCCTACTCTGACCTTAGCTATTCAATCCTAGACCTTCTACATCCGAGAGTAACTGCGGCTTCATATGCCCACTTCAGAGCTGGTCGTTTTAGGGATGCTGTTTTAAATTCCATTGTTACAGTTTTTGATTTTATTCGAGAACGCACAGGAATTGACAAGGATGGTCCCGAACTTGTTGCCGCAACATTTTCCTTGCAAAGACCAGTTCTTGTCCTTTCATCTTTGGAAACAGAGTCCGGTTGTAACGATCAGAAGGGGTTTATCCAGATTCTTCAAGGCGTATATCAGGGAGTAAGAAATCCGAAAGCACATACTCTTACTATTAATCCAACTCAGAACGTTGCAGCCCAATACCTCGTTCTTTCCAGTTTGTTGTGCCGACGAGTTGAAGAAGCTATAAAGATCGACTCTGCCGACTAACAGTCGCGTCGAGAGGGTCGCGAAAGGAAATACGTGAGAATTGATGGCTATAGATAATGACGATCGCGGAACGATGTATATACTCGGTGCCGGTGCATCAATTGGAGCTAAACGGCTGCCGGAATCGGACGACTGGCTTCGAGATCGGCGAATGCCTTCTGGTGATAATTTCTTTTATGACATATTGGTTTCCGACAAAGAATACGGCGCAACGGGTACCAATTTCTTAAATTTGCTTGGAGCTACACATGAAGGGCTCAATCTTCTTTTGCACCAAACATACAAACTAGACGACACGCGCTCTTTTTATGATGGTAGCACTTGGAAAGGTTTGAACATTGAAAGTGTTTTTACTCATTTCGACATTGGGACAAAGATGTACCCTAAAGGCAGTGCGTACCAAAAAGTCTTCCTTGAAGCGAAAAGAAGTCTTGTGCGATTCATCACATTGATGCTTACCATGCGGTCTTACGGACAATACTGTGGATATTTAGAAAGGCTGTTCGGAGATTTGTCTGATCTCGACACTGTGGTTTCGTTCAATTGGGACACAATAGCAGATGTTACACTTGAAAAACATGACAAAGCACATTTTAAGAATTATGTCGCACTAATAACAGGTCACAACCGGATAACAACCTACTATTCTGCCCCTGTTTATTTGAAGCTTCATGGGTCATTAAACTGGGCAACATGCAGAAACGATAAATGCAAATCAAAGAAGACAAACACATTTATAAGAAGTAAAAAAGGAAACATCGCGGAAATAACACTTGCTGATTATCCTAAGTGTAAGTCTTGCAATTCCGTAATGGAGATAAACATCATCCCTCCTGTGTCAGAAAAAATTGAAATTCATCAGAACAGTCTTTACAACCGCCAGTGGAAAATCGCTAGGCGAAAACTTCAGCAAAGCAGGAGACTTGTCTTTATAGGTTATTCTTTTCCCTCCACTGACTGCTACGCTGAATGGCTCTTTCGGCAAATTAATTATCTTGTTGAAGAAATGCGACCACAGCCAAAATTTACAAAGATTGAAATCGACGTGGTGAATCCAGCTGCTTGCAAGCGGGGCTCCCAACTGAAGAAACGTTATGCTAGCATATTCCGTGGCCATGATCTGAAATACTACAAAACGCTCGAAGAATACGTAGCTATCAAAAAAGCCCACTAGACATCTAGTTCGAACATGACAAGAGGAAAGGTAGCCTAACAAGCGCCTCGACAGCGACGCGCCCGAAGGCGGCGCGTCAGGCGCGTGTTAATCGGGAAATAATTTGATCATGGTTTGGTGACAAATGGAAATGAGTACGGACAAATTCTACCTTTATATTCTTCTCGTTTCCATTGCGTGTATAGCATTTGCCGTTACACTCGTATTGGCCCTTCGCAAATTCAGTAAAAGACCTTTTAAGTCACGTTCACAATATGCATCTGCTCTCGTTTTCATTGCCCTTTTATTCATGGCAAAGACAGAAAAAGAGCTAGACTTGATAACCCTTAATAAAATCATTTTCTTCGACTTGTTAGCTGTCTGTCCAATATGGCTCGTAATTTGGAAATTCAGATCAAAGCTGAAAAGTATTCCTATCCCGAAATGGCTCGGACCTATTTCAATCCCCATTGGTATGGGATTTTGGAAATGGATGCACTCCTTTTCCGTGCTTGCAGAATATACCGCTTATTTCATTATCAGCTTTCTGTTTTTATTTATGTCGTTTACGCTCAGCCGAAAAGAACTTGATGAACTAAACACAGAACAAAAGAACAATGATTAACCTGGCGCTCGACAGCGACGCGCCAAGGTCGGCGCGTCAGCGCCGCGTTCTCCCGGCGCTTCGCGCCGCGAGAATGCGGGGCTGAGCCATGCGCTCCTTCCCAGCGCGAAAAACGCGCCGGGAGAACCAGGAGCTGGAGACCAATGACCCCAAGGGGTCATGGCTCAGCCCCGCATTAGTCTAAAACATCATGATTCTCATTCAAATCATAAAATGGCTCTCCGCCATTGCTGCCGGAATCTCAGCCATGCGAATTTCGACTATTGCTCGAAATGAGACAGGGAAGAGCAATTACTTTGCTAGTTTTATAGAATATCTTTGACTATATCGCGATCACGCGACGTAAAGATGGGAAAATAGGAATCTGGTTCTGGATATTCGTTGTGTCCTTTACGTCATTCACTGCCTTCATTATCCTGCCTGTCTTTTGATAACGTTGCACATTAACCTAATTGAAAAATATTGACAATGTGTAGCCATAAGGCTACAATACATTCATGCTCGAAATCCGAAAAACTGATACATATGCTAAGTGGCTTGATGGCCTGCGCGACATTCATGCACGCGCCCGCGTGCAGGCTCGCGTCGAACGCTTAGCCACGGGGAATCCTGGTGACGTTAAGCCAGTCGGTGAGGGTGTCTCGGAACTGCGAATCGACTATGGTCCCGGATACCGGGTGTATTACACGATGCGAGGCCGTACATTGATAATTTTGCTGGCCGGTGGAGATAAACGCACTCAGGCCGCTGATATCAAGACAGCGTTACGCCTCGCACACAATCTGTAGGAGGGCATTATGAGCCAGACAAAAGCCAAAACCAAAACAACACGGTACGATGTTGCCGAACATCTTCGCACCCCGGAGGAAATGGCCGCATATCTTGAGGCATGTTTTGAGGAGGCCAACGGCGATGCTGCATTCATTGCCAAGGCACTGGGCGATATTGCCCGTGCAAAAGGGATGGCGCAGGTCGCGCGTGACTCCGGTTTATCACGCGAAAGTCTCTATAAAGCGCTCTCCGGCGAACGCAGTCCCGGTTTCGATACCATCCTCAAGGTCATGGATGCGCTCGGCTTGAAACTGCATGCAGCAGCATCTCACAGCTGATTCGGGATACCAACCTGCGGCTCGACTGCGACGCGCCGTGCGGCGCGTCAGCCGCGTGTTATCCAGAAGGAGGAAAGACGATTTATGCATCGCTTTGCCATAGCTTTGATAGTCGCAACACTTACGGGATGTGCAGCGATGGGGGTACCTGTAACAAGTGACCCTAGAGAAAAACTTGGTTGGGCTCACAATTTATATGAAAAACAAAATCGTCCTTTACCGGCGGAACGTTTGATTCTAGAGGCGAGAGACATATATCAGAGTAAGAATGACGAACTTGGGCTTGCTGAGACGTATCGGCAATATGCTTTCTTCTTGGAGTCTCCGACTGTAGACCGATGGGAACCGCATTATCGAAAAAATGGTTTCCTCGACAAGTCGATAAACTTTGACGTACGATACAAAAAGTCGATTGAATATTTTCAGATGGCAAAAGAGATCCTTGTTAAAAATGCCAAGTATGATGCATTAACCAATATTGATCTCGTTATGGGCAACACATATTTATCGTATATTGGAGATGAAAACGAGGCATGTAAGCATTATGATCAAAGTTTGACAGATTACCAGACATTTCGGAAACAAAATCCGAATATGAAAATTAATTTGCCTACTGGGTTCGACAGCTATGAAGACTATATTGTTGCTGTAAAGAAAAAGGCAAAATGCATATAAAATCACCTCCGTCGTCGCAATTCCCCATTAAGAGCACGGGGAGGATATTAATGAAATTTGTCAAAATCATTGCTGTAATCGCATTCGTTTTTCTTTCTGCTTGTGCAAAACCGAGTCATGATTCGAATGAGGGGAACACTTATTGGCCGGTTTCCATAGTATCGTGGGAAAGCGTACTAAACCAACTTGATTCCGCAGAAATCGTCATATTGTGCCTTGTAGATTCTTATGATGAAAATAACCTTAAGAATTCCGGCCGGCATAGTGGTCCAACTTGGTTCCCTGCCAAGAAACGCAATAATCTAACGCCTGCCGGCGTTCTTGAGGGCTATCTCAAGGATGTACGAAGACTTGAAGAAAGGGACGCCCTAACACCTTCTGGTTCTCCTGATCCAAAAAAAATGAGTATTCTGATTGTTGAATGCGGAAAACAGACACGAGAGCGAGCTGACGAATTATTTACAAAGTTCGGCGTTCGCTATTACGACAATTCTATACCAGTCATATACGTACTGCACAACAAGCAATTGATTACATCTTATACATACACTAGGAACCCTGGACAGCATGGTGAGAAGTTACGTGCTCAAGTAAACGAGATATTCGCGCCCAAGAGCAAATAGCATAACCTGTCGTTCCACGCCGACTGCTTCGCGGCGCGTGAACTCGTTAACTTAATATGGAACTTATAACGCTCGGATTTGATCAGTGGTTTGAAGACAAAAGATCGGAGGCGCTGAGACCAGACTGCACCGTGGCTCGCGTGACTGCGGTCCATAAGGACAGCTACCTTATAAGAAATAATAAGAGCGAAGTGTTTGCCGAATTAGCAGGAAATTTTATTTACTCAGTTGAGTCGAGCATAGATCTTCCTTCGGTAGGTGATTGGGCACTTGTCCAGTTTCACAACGATGATACCTTTGCCATCATCCATGGTCTTCTCCCCCGCAAATCTTTTTTACGGAGAAAAGCCCCTGGTAAAAAAATAGACTACCAGATGATCGCGGTCAACATAGATTCCGCCTTGATCGTGCAAGCCTGTGATTTCGATTTCAATCTGCGCAGGCTGGAGCGCTACCTTGTGATGGTAAACGAAGGGCACGTTGAACCGACCCTCCTCTTGACAAAAAGCGATCTGGTCAGCCCCGAGAAGCTGGAGCAAAGAATATCGGAAGTACGTCAAGCTAACATCCAATGCAAAGTCCTTCCGCTCAGCAACGTGACCGGCTTCGGATTGGATCACGTGCGTCAATTACTGGAGCCGGGCAAAACGTATTGTCTCGTTGGATCTTCCGGAGTAGGCAAAACAACGCTCTTGAACCATATTATAGGCCGCGATTTATTTGAGACAAACACAGTCCGTGCAAGCGACGGGAAGGGCAAACACACGACGGCGCAGCGCCAACTGATCGTCCTCGATCAAGGGGCAATGCTGATCGACACCCCTGGAATGAGGGAACTGGGGAATATCGGCGCCAGTTCGGGTCTTGAAGAAAGCTTCGTTGATATTTGGAGCCTTTCAAAAACCTGTCGTTTTGCCAATTGCACTCATACCAAGGAAGTCGGTTGCGCACTCCTAAACGCAATTGACAATGGCACATTACAAGCGGATCGATATCAGAGCTTTTTGAAGCTGATGAAGGAATCTGAATACAACGAGCTGTCCTACGTTGAAAAGCGTAGAAAGGACAGAAAATTCGGACAGTTCGTCAAGACTGCAATGAAACATCATAAAAAAAGTGACCAGTAGTTCAACCTGCGGGTACGAGTCCCGCATAGCGGGGCTCACCCGTGTGTTATCGTTATCCCTTCCCCCGGTCTCCGCAAGTACATAATCCCCGTCAAGAAACGACCGCCGCACCGCGTGGCCGCACGGCATGGTTGAGCATGGCGCCAATTGCCGCGTGTTGAAAAACGGCCTCCCGGTCCGGCCGAGGAGGTGTCCCGCGTCCGCCTGCCGGATGTTCGCCAGGCGGCGACGATCGGCCCCCTCTGCCTGATGTCGAGACCGCGCTTCCTTTTGTTCAGGCGTTTCCGGGCTCAAAAGAACCTTGACTCTGAAGTTTCCCCTCTGTATAATTCACACATGACTGGAACCATGCAGAAGAGGATTGCGCTTCTTTTTGTAGCGATTCTCTTCATACTCGCCCTTGTACCGGCTTATTGTCCGATTGATAACGAGACGCTTCGCAAGGACTGCCCCTTCTGTAATGCCTATGACCAGCTCTTCACCGCAACAAACGCACATTATGTGATTTGCCACGATGTTCGCCAGGTAGAAACATCTGTATCTCCGGGGATCTCGTATAATCTGCCGAAAGCTCTTCCCTCAGCCACAGAAAGCCGCGCCCCTCCCGCGTAGTCACCCCGATATTCTGTTTCACGTTTTTTCCGAACAGACAGTGCACTCAGCGCCCGACTTCCACACTCCGGCCATATGTGCCATGTGCACACACGGGTGATTGCCCGCCCCGGGAAAGCCGGTGCGTCGGTTCCGGCCTGTTTCTGCCCTGTCTTCGGCGATCATTCACGATAAAATTTATAGGGGTGAACAGATGCTGACTTTTCAAGCTGAAGCATACAATACTGAGACCTTCCAGTGTGCTCGCTGCAAGAATGATTTTCAGGCCACGATCGCCACGTGGGTCGACATTTCCCGGTCACCGCAGGTGAAGGTATTGCTGAAAGAATGGACCTTCAATGTCATTACCTGCCCCCGCTGCGGGAACCGGCAGTTTTCAGGCTCCTTTTTCTTCTACGAGGATTTTGCGGAAGGGCTGCTGGTCGCCGTTTTTCCCGACGTCCCGACCAACCGCGTGTCGCTGGAAGAGGAAATCAGGCGGCTGTACAGCCACTATCCCGCGCTCGAATTTTTTTACGATATGTCCCAGCTGTGGTTTTTGATCTACCTGCAGCAATACTACGGGAACAACGGGAGCCTGAAGACGGCGTCGAAGATCGGCACCGGAGAAGCGCGCCTGCGGATATTTCTGTCGTTCCTCAAGACGGACCCGCTCATGCTTACGCTGCGCGAGACCCTGACGGCGACATTCCTGGGGAACAAAACGGGCGACGACCTTCAGAACATATTGTGGCGTGCTCTTGCAAAGATAGAAGGAGAGTCTCCCTGGCCCCAGGACGCCTCCGCTGCGCGCGCCGATGCCGGCCGGATGCGTTAAGAGCTCCTCGTCCACGGACACGGTCCTGCACTCCTGATTATTCGGGTAGAGAATATATCCATCGGATGAGCGTCGTTATTTTCGAACGAGGAGAAACGCATGCGCCTGAGGAGATACAGCGGAATTGTTATCGTCGCTCTTACCCTGTTCATCACCTACGTGCACTACGCGTCTATCGGCGAGGGCCACGCCTTGCACAATATCTACCGGGAATTATATTATATACCGGTGCTTCTCGGCGCGCTTGCATACGGCCTTCTTGGCGCCCTGCTGTCATATCTGCTGGTCTTTGTCCTCTATCTTCCTTACGTGATCATGACCTGGCCTGGCTCGCTTCTCAATGAGACGAACCGATTGCTGCCGCTCCTGCTGCAGGGCCTGTTCGCGATCATCGCCGGATACCTCGTCGATCGGGAAAGAAAACAACAGGAACAATTGGAAAAAGAACAATACCTTTCCGCGATCGGCCGGGTGGCCGCAGTCATCGCCCATGATTTGAAAAATCCGCTTTTTGCGATATTGGGGTTCGCGGAACGCATCAAGGAAGGAAAGGGAAAGGCCGAGGCCGAGGCGCAGGTGATCATTAATTCTGCTACCCAGATGGAGAAAATCGTGCATGACGTACTTGATTTCGCCCGGCCTACGCGGTGGGAGCTGAAACAAGAAGATATGCGGAACATTATAACGCATGCGTGCGACTCGTGCAGGATAAAGGCAGAGCAGAAAGGCGTGGTTCTGTCAATCGATCTGCCCTCTGTTCCCCTGAATAAAGGCATAGACAGTTTTCACATGGAGAGGGCTTTGATGAATCTCATCACCAATGCCATCGAAGCCTCGGGCAAGGAGCAGCGCGTTTCCATCGCCCTGGAGGCGGGCGGCAGCAGTCTGAGGATCAGGATTCTGGACCAGGGTCCCGGTATGGAAAAAGAAACCCTCGAAAATTTATTCGTCCCTTTTTACACGAAGAAGCGGGACGGGACGGGCCTCGGCATGTCCATCGCGAAAAAGGTCGTCGAGGGGCACGGGGGAAAAATCCGCGTTAACAGCATGAGGGGGGAGGGAACCGCGATGACGATAGAATTGCCGTATGATGGGAAGAGGTCGGACCGCGTAAAAGCATGAGACAGCCCTGCCATGCAGGCAACAATGCGGGCTGCTATGCAAGTTCAAAAGCCGTCACGACCGCTATGAGCGACAGCAAGAGCAAACCGGCAAGGAAGACGGCATCTGCAACCTTTTCGTACAGATCTCCCCGCCGTGTCACGCGCATGGATGCGTACGACAGGAAACTGGCGGCAAGAAAAATGAGGATCGCTACTGCATCCAGCTTGTCCATGAACTGAACCACGCTGTTGCCCCTCCAGAGCTTCTTGAGCGTCAGGATCAAAAAGCATAACCCGAGAAGATTTGAAGACGCCGGCAGGATATGTTTCGATATGTTTTTTTTGTCGTTGTTTCCTGCGGCCATTTCCGTCACCTCTCCGATAGCGCGCCCCTTGCCCCGGGAATCCTGCGCACCCTGATGTATGGAGTAACTCGGGAAATACTATTTTTTAGAACTCTCCCCGGACGCTGCCAGTTCGTAATTCCCTTCAAGGAAGCAACGCGCGTAGCGTTCGACCGAGAGGTCATCGTTGAGCACGGCATCGAGCTGCCGGGTGTAGGAAAAGAGCCTGCCGATATGGTCGAGGAGGTCCTCTGCTTCCTGCTGCCGGATGTTCGCCAGCCGGGCCACGATCAAGTCCCCTTTGGTCTTGATGTTGAACCCGTACTCTTCGAGGATCGCGGCGATGAGCTGCAGCCGCCGGGACCGCTTGGTCATGTCCGTGGCGCCGCCGGCGAAGCGGAAATAGATGTGGTTGTTCCTCGTGTTCTCGCTGCAAAAGCAGTCCAGGATGATGAAATGGTAGCCGAACTTGAGGTTGATGTTCGCGTATTCCCGCGAGATAACCGCCATGTTCTGCTCCACGCGGCCGCCCGCGTCGGTGGTGATGTCCGGCACACGCAACATGCTCGCCATAAAGTCATTGACCCTGAGCGGCACCGCGTCGGAGCGCCAGACCCCGGGCCTGGTCATTCCGGTAATGATCGCCCGGAGCGGTAATGAGGTTACCTGTTCCGGCGCAACATGGCCCCGCCCTTCCGGGTTGTCCAGTCCCCCGCCGATATCGATGAGCATGATCCCTGCGGGGATCGGCAGGTCCAGTTTAACAGCGCCGGTCCTGACCTTCTCGGCGTTTTCGATCAACTCGGCAACGGACTTCTCATGGATGAAACGCAGGATATCGTGCATGGTCCTGCAGGCTTGCGGCGTAAACTCGTTCTTCAAGGGATCGACGAGGTTCAACGGCGCAATGTAGCGAAGAAGATACCGTTTCCTGCGGAACTCGAAGAGGTCCTCCATCTTCGCAGAGTCATTCTCCGCCTGATCCACGATCTGCCTGATCAGCCCGTCGTAGAATGTTGCGCCGTCGCTCTCGACCTGGACGGTGACCTCCTGCCCCTGGCTGAGCATTTGCGTCGCGTTGCCGGCGTTCACGGCAGTGGGGATCCTGAATTCCCGGCACAGGGCCGCCATATGGCTCGTGGGCGTTCCAATGTCCGTGATGATCGCGGATACCGTCGTCATCACACGGACAAAATGGGACGAGTCACGGTGCGCAACGAGGATGGCCCCGCGCGGGATTGAATCAAGATCGCGATCGTTTTTCAGAATAAAGGCCCGGCCCGCTGCCGCGCCTTTCTGCACGACGACGCCCCTGTTCCTGGCAATGACCTTCGCATCAGGCATCGCGGGGGCCGCGGTTGTATCACCCGCGTTGTCCTCGTGCATCCTGAGCGGCCGAGACTGGAGGATGAAGATTTTCCCTTTCTGGTCTATCGCCCACTCGATGTCCTGCGGCCTCTTGAAATGCTTCTCAAGCAGGAGCGCCATCCGGGCTAGCTCCTGGGCCTGAGCCCGCGTAAGGCTCGGCTCTTTTTTCTTTTGCTCGGGGGTCGCAACGGACGCCACCCCGCCGCTCGAGCGTGATACGACCATGGTGTCCTTTGCGCCTGTCCGCGTTTCGACGATTTCAAGGGGGCCGGTTTTCTTTATCCGGTAAAAATCGGCGTCCGTCTGCCCCTCGGCAATCGCCGTTCCCAGTCCCCAGGCGGCGTTGATGACCATGGTCTCGCGGTTTCCCTGGGGATCAACCGAGTACAGTACCCCGCTCGCCGCTGCGTCCACCATCACCACGCAGGCCACGGCCATTTTCATGCCCCGGACATCAAGGCCCAGCCGCGATTGATAGGCCCGCGCTTTTTCGGAAAAGAGGCTCGCGACCACCTTCCGGTACGCCTTCCCGATTGCCGCCGGATCAGCGGGAACGTTCAGGATTGTTTCAAACTGTCCGGCAAAAGAAAAGTCCCCGTCTTCCTCGCCGGCGCTGCTCCGTACGGCCAGGGTGCAGTCCGCGCCGCATCGGGATTTGATCCTCTTGACGGCCTTCTCCATGGCCCGGCTGAGTTCGGGAGGCATGGTCCCGTGCAGGACCAGTTCTCGCATTTCGTGGATCATCGCATCGGAAACAGGAGCGTTGTCATCAGGCAGCTGTATCTTTTCCAGAATATGGTTGTGACGGAGGAAAACGTCGAAGGCCCGGGTTGTTACGGCGTAGCCGTCCGGGACGTTGAGCTTTACGGTATTCCTTATCTCGGCGAGATTGCCGTTCTTGCCCCCGACGGCCACTGCCATGTCTGCGGTGACCTCCTCGTAGAACATGATGAGCGCGTCGGACACCGGCGTGGACTCGTCGATCATGCGTCTGATCTGGCCGTCTATGGCCGAGAATACGTCATGGAGTTTCGGGTATCTGTTCTGCGTGAGATTGTTGAAACTGGTGAGTGATCCGTCCATGGCCGCGTACAGCTCGGCATAGGAGCGCCTGACGTACTGGATGTCGAACAGGTAGTCCCCGCCCAGCGTATCGCCCATGTCCGTGATGATCTCAAGTGACCGGTTGTTCCGGTCCAGCACATCGCGGAAGCCGTTGAACAGCCGCTCGAAGGACCCCCGGTTGCGGCGCCGGAGCGCGATGACCCGGAGCAGTGAACGAATTTTTGCGGCTAATCGCTTCATCTATGCATTCCTGTGGACAATCGAAAATGCCCGAATCGCATGCGCCAAATATCAAATAAGCGCCAAGATCCAAATTTAAAAGGCTTTGGCCATTATGCTCCTGAAAATTAGAAAAGATTTGTAATCTATGATTTGCTGTTTGGGATTTATCATTCCCTCATCACGCCTGTTTTTCCAGCGCCCGCTTGATGGACGCCTTCAGTTCCTTAATCTTGACCGGCTTGGGGAAAAAGTCGTGCACGTCCCGCCGGAGCGCCTCGATGGCGGCGTCGAGGTTGGCGAAGGCTGTGATCATGATGACCTGGGTCTTCGGATAATGCTCTTTGACGGTCTTCAACACCTCCATCCCATCGATGCCCTTCATCTTGTAGTCGGTCACCACGACGTCGAACTGTTCCTCCTGCAGCCGCTTGAGCGCAGGCTCGGCGTTCAGAAAGGTCTCGACTGCGTAGCCGTCCTGCTCGAGCGACAGCTTCGCCATGTCGCCCACGATCTTTTCGTCGTCTATTACCATGATCCTGCTCGTTGCCATATTTTTTCTCCTTGCAGTGTGTTGTTGATTTATTTCTGTTTTTTCGGATCCCGCAATCATCGCGGCGCCACGAGAACGTGCGTATCTCAAATTACAAACAACAAATACCGCCTACTATCCAAATTTTAAGCGCCAATGTCCAACACGTTCCGAATTTAGTTCTTGGCGTTTGGAGCTTATTCGTGGCGTGGTGCTTGAGCTCCGGCGCTTACTTAATAACATGGCGCGGCAGTTGGATGGTGAAGGTCGTCCCCACCCCCACCTTGCTCTCAACCCTGATCTCGCCGTGATGGTTCTTAATGATGCCGTAGCTTACGGAAAGTCCGAGGCCCGTTCCCCCGTCGCCCTTGGTGCTGAAAAAGGGATCGAAGATATGGGGCAAAAACTCGGGCGGGATGCCCTTACCCGTGTCCGCCACGCTGATCTCGACGGATCCGTTGTTCTTCCCCGGCCTCGACGAGATGACGATCCTGCCTCCGGCTGCCGTGGCCTGGACGGCGTTCGTTACGAGGTTCACCAGCACCTGCTGCATCTGGTGCTCATCGATGAAAACGTGCGGCAGCCCGTCGCCCAGATGCACCGTGGTCTCGATGTTCGATACGTCGATCATGTTCTGGACGAGGGTGAGCGTCTTCTGGATAACGGCGTTGATATCCGCCTCCACCGGCTGTGCGTCTTTCGGCTTGGAAAAGTCCAGCAGGTTCTTGACGATCTGCCGGATCCGCTCCGTCTCCCCCTCGACCTTCTGCATGAACTCTATCCGGTCCTGCTCGCCGAGGTTCCGGTACAGTTCCGCATAGGTCTGGGCGATCATGGAAATATTATTGAGGGGATTGGTGAGCTCATGTGCCACGCCCGCGGTAAGAATGCCGAGGGAGGCGAGCTTTTTGGACTGGATGAGCTCCTCCTCGCGAAGACCCAGTTCCTCGGACATGGAGTTGATCGCCGTGATGACGGCGCCGAGCTCATCGTTCGACCGAAAGCCCTCTATCCGGTGGAAATTTCCCTCCGCGATGGACTTGGTCAGCTTCTCGATCTCCCGCAGAGACCTGAGTATCTTCTGAGAGATAAAGTGCCCGATAAAGAGCGCGGAAGCCAGAATGACCCAGAAGGAAAAGATCAGGATCCATTTCGAGCTCAGGATGATATCGTTGACGCGTTTCCGCTCCAGGTGCGTGATGGAATCGGAAAATTCCTTCAGTCCCTTCCCTTCGGCCCTGAGCTGCGCCTCCAGTTTCGCGTCAGCGGGGCTGCCGGTCCGGGCCTCTTCCACGACCGCTGCATAAGCCTGAAGGTGCGCAACGAGGTCCTTGAGGTCCGTTTCTCCGATGGCCCGTGTGATGTCGCCGCGCACGCCCTCGATGGTTTCCATGGTCTTCTCGAGATTGCTTTGGATCTGAACGAGGGCCTGTTTGTCCTTGTAGAGAAAATAGTTCTTTTCCGAAAGCCTCATCTCGAGAAAGGAGGCGTTCAGGTCGTCTGCGATCTCCACGAACCTGAGCTTGGTCAGCACGAGGTTCAGGTTCTGAAAGGCGAAAAAGCCGATCAGGATGATGAAGGCGCCGTTGATGATGTTCGAGAGTATGAGTTTGCGTTCTATCTTCATCTAGTGCTTATTATACTCTATTACGTCACCTCATTGCCAGCGGTAACATGCGGGTCGTCACTCCGCTTTCGGAACTCTGACCGCAAGAGTCCCGCGTTTCGTTGAATCCGTCAATGGAGAAAACAATGAAGATGCCCGGTCAGGAGGATTTTTTTTGAAGGAGTTGAGCGCGACCTTGAAGGGCTGGACGGATCAGATTACGTCAGGGGATTTACTGTCTGTTCGATCGTCAGCGGGGGCAGGTGCTATATACATGGTGTCCATAATGGACATATCAATGTCATATCCCAATTCCCGGTTCGCTCTCCCGACGAAGCGTTGGATTTCCCTGATATCAGTCGACGCCGCAAAGAATATTTTGCGGAATCCCTGTCCGGTGTTGATCAACAGATTGTATCTGCCCCGAAAGACCCCGATCAAGATCCACAAACCTGCGCCGACCCCGAGCCACAGGCTTATCGTGGCGACAGGAATGCTGAACGTATGGGATGCTATATGAATGCGGAATATGCCAACTTCCACTATGATGTAATCCGCAATGATCATAATGAGACCGGCGACGACCAGACCGAAGCCGGCGAGAAACCGCAGAAAGGGGTGGCGTGATTCCGGATCATAGGCCAACTTGATCCGCCGAATATCCTCTTTAGGGACGGTAACCGCAATCCGGCTGTCATCGAGTTGACTGATACAAGACGCAGAAATCTGTACCGTTGAGCATTTCATGATAGTACGATAAAAAGCTCCGTGGAAAAAGAAGTCGTTTCTAGAACGCGCAGTTCAGCGTAGAGCGCATGAAAAACCCGCCCCCGGATTTTTCTAAGCTCCGGGGGCAGGTCCACATGCCACATATATACTGAACGACTAGACTTCCGCGAATTCTTTGGCTGCCTCCGCTGCTTCGGCGTCCACCTTGGCTTCCTTCTTGGCGGTTGAAAGCACTGCGGCAACCACATTCAGGACCAAAAGCACGCCCATCACAACGATAAAGCCCCTCATAAAAGCGTGGTCTTTCATGTCAAGCGGGATGGCGTTGTTGCTGAAGACGTGCCGAACATCCCCATACCCCTTATCAGCAAGATATCTGTGTTCCAGTTTGGTGAAGATCAAGCCGGAGATGTCCACACCGAAGATCAGGCCAAGGGACCTCATCATATTCAAAACGCCGCCGGCCAGCCCGAGTTTTTCTCTGGGAGCGGATCCCATGATTGCGCTGTTGTTCGGCGGAGTGAACATGCCCATGCCGATGCCCAGCAGTATTAGTTCACCGATCAGCAGCGGCAGGTGTGCCTGAGCTCCCAGGAACATGAGGGAAAAACAGGCGAGCGCGGCCACGAACATCCCGCTCGCCGTCATGATCCTCGCACCGTACTTGTCAGAAATATGGCCAGAGAAGGGCGCAACGATCGCCATGGCGAGAGGAATAGGGGTGAGCAGGCTGCCCGTAAGCGCAGGGCTGTAGTTGAGCACCTTCTCAAGGTAAAACGGCATCAGGAACAGGACGGCAAAAAGTACATAATAGGACATCATGCCGGTCAGGTTGCCGATCAGGAACGTGCTGTTCTTGAACAGTTTCAAATCGATCAACGGATGCTTGACACGGAGTTCCGTAAGCACGAACAAGCCGAGCAGGATACAGGCATTAAAGAAGTAAACCATGATGGTCATCGAACCCCATCCAAGATTGACTACTTCATTGAACGCCAGGACGAGAAATGCAAGACCCGAAGCGAAAAACACCGTGCCGAGGTAGTCGATTGACTCCTTTTTCCCCGATTTTTCATTGGGCGGCAGAATATACAAGGCAGCGATCGTGCCGACAATGCCGATCGGAATATTGATATAAAACACGGAACGCCAGCCGATCGTGGCGATCAACACGCCTCCTACGAAAGGACCAACGGCCATGGCAATCGCCTGGACAGCGCCCTGTATGCCGATGGCCTTGCCCCGCTCGTTCCCCGGGAAGGCCTGCGTGATCAGCGCAACGGAGTTCGCCTGCAGGAGCCCTGCGCCGACTGCCTGGATGACGCGTGCGGCAATGAGCATCACAGCGGACGTCGACATGCCGCAGAACAGCGACCCTACGGTGAACACGACAAAACCGGCATTGTAGAGCCTGGACCTGCCGAACATGTCGGCGAGTCTTCCGAAAAAGGGAAGAAAAATGGTCAACGTGAGCATGTACGACATTGCCACCCACTCGATAAGGGACATGGAAACCCCGAACTCACTCTTCAGGGTCGGCATGGCAACGTTGACAATGCTGACGTCCAAGGCCGACATGGTCGCGCCGATAAGAACGTTGATCAAAATAAACCACTTCCACGTTGGGCGTGCGGAAAAAAACGGATGGGGAAACTGCAAAAACTTCTTCATAATAGCAACATCTCCTCTCTTAAATATACTAATATTATAAACCATTTAATGAAACTACTCAAGTATCACACTTCACAACAATTCCCGGTGCCGGGCGCCCTTGCAAAAAACCGATACACGCTTTTCGGTTTCGGGGTCCGGTTCATCCGTGGAACGAGGACGATTCCCGGCTTGAGCCGATGGAAAACGCTTGCATACGTGTTCTCATTCATTGCATCCGGAGGGCCCGGATCCGTTCGATCCTGCCCGCAGAATCTCGGATCCATGGCCGGGTCAAACGTCCCGAGTATGTTCACCGCGCTGACGTGACAGAAAAAATCGATGGTGGCACGGTGGTCCTCCTTTGCCGTGAGCAGGGACGATGCCGGTCTGGCGCTGACAAGCTGGAGCAGGCCGAGCAACAGCATGAGCAGCATCGCACCGAGGAAACGCATACTACTGCCCAGCAGTCTGGCTTGTCTGGCATAATATATGAGTGAATGTATATGGATATGCATTAGTGCCCCTACTTATGAAAACTCGATGCCGATACCGCCGGCACACTCGTGTCCCGCCGGTCACTCCGGATAGGCAATCCCTCTCGGGATCTCAGCCTGTTCCTTCCGCACGGGCCAGTACCACAGTGCCCCGTCTATCACCATCAAAAGCCCCGCGGCAATAAGCCAGAGATTGAACGACGTAAGCCAGCCAAAACCGAAATAGCTGATAATGCCCACCCCTATGCTCAAGAAGGAAATTCCGGTGCGGATAAAGGCAAGCCCGGTCCTCGCACGAGCATAGATCGTGCGGTAACACGCCGCTATCGTCCGTTGGGCCGCCAGGACATTTCGTTCACGGGCGAACACGGTGCGCACTTTGCTCGAGGGAGACGGATAAAGATACGTGCTGTGGTCTGATAGATAATCTCCCATCCTGGCGAGCATCGTGCCCTGTGTTTGGCGTTCAATCCCGGTGTTTTCCAGAAAATGATAATTTTCGAGGAATTGAATGGTGGCCGCCGTAACCTCCACCAGCGTCTGGTGGCCGGGGGGCGTCATTCGGGATTTCCGCACATTCAGATAGGTGGGAAGACCGTAAAAGGAAATGACGATCCCGACGGCCAGCACCGAGAAATACAGGGAGGGGGAATTGCTCACGTTTTTTGTCTGAAGCAGGGTATTGGAGAGCGCAATCGTGCCTAAGCCCCATCTCAGGAAGGCAAGACCGGTCCGGGCGCTCGCGAGGTCGGTCCGGTAACAGGCGAGCCTCGTCCTCCAATGGGCCATGGTATTGCGCCAGTACGCGAGTCCCGTCCGTTCCGTACCTATCAATAAACCCGGCTTGGCATGAAGATAATCCTGAATAAACCACTGTATATCGAAATCAAGGGTGACCCGGAACTCATATCGCTCGGCCTTTACGTATTTTTTTACATCTTCCCTCATGGCGGGGCTATCAGGGTTTCTCGCCGCGATGACCACCGTGCCGGTGCTTTCTTTGATGACGGGCATCCATTGGTTCGTTGAAAGCGCATCAGCGCTGAGACCGGTCAGAAGCTCGGACGGGATGGGGAGACGTTCATCATATTCAATGAATGAGCATTGATAATACGCGGCAAGGGCCTCAAGCAGCCGGAGCTTGGGCACGCCGTATTCCGCAAGCAGAAGCTTCTCGAGGTCAATCCCCCGCGCCCGGGCGACGAATGACGCCTCCTCAAGCGCTTGTCGGTCTAAAAACCCGCGCTCAACGAGGAAGGATAACTCCGGGCCTCTCCGCACGTGGGCATTGGTCAGATCTTTATTATTCATGTTCAAAAGTTCATTATTCATACTGACTAAAAAAAACCGTTCCCCATTTGTTCGTCGGTACGCCGTAATCGGGAAGGGTTATCTCCATATCACCGTAACAATAGGGGTATTGCGCTCTCATTTTTTCGGTCGGAACGATCCAATAGTACCCATCGGCAATCAACGCAAGGCCGGTGAAGATCATCACCGCATTAAAGAGCGTCCAGCCTGCCGATGCCGTGCCGAAGTACACCATGAGACCCGCGCCAACAGAAGTAATACTCATGCCCGTCCGGACAAATGCCAGGCCTGTCCGCGTGACTGCCATAACCGAGCGCAGCCTGGCCATCACGCATCGCCGGTCCGCGAGAACGGTCCGTTCGAGAGCGAGCCCGGTAGTGGCCCATATGCCCGGCAAATGAGAAGCGCGAACCGGGGGACCGGCCTTGTCCTGTTGACGGTTATGCCGGAGCGGGAATACCCTGTCCCAGATGCTTTCTTTATTAACCGCGTTGATCACAGATTTAAAGCTTTCTATGCCGGACCGTCTTCCGGCCAAATACCAGTAGAAACCTTCCGCAGACATCAACAGCCCTGTAACGACGAGCGATAGGTCGAGAAGCGTCCACTTGCTGGCGTGAAATTGCCGGAACAAACCAACGCCCAGGCCGATGAAGGCAATTCCCGTCCGCGTAAAGGCAAGCCCTGTCCGGGCACGCGCCAGTTTGGTCCTGTGGCCCGCCAGAGCGGTCCGTTCCTCTGCCATGTCCGTTCTGTCGGAAGCAAGAAACCTGCGCCGCATGACCGGAGAAAGATACTCCCACCCCGCCCGGAGCGCTTCTGCGCCCTTGACCATGCCGCCGCGGTTGAAAATAGGGGCCCCTTTTTCGGACATCGACTCCTCCAGCACGCAGGCTCCCCAGGAAGGCTCGGTGCACGTGGAAATGATCGGTTTTTTCGCTATTCTTCGCGCAGGGAAATACCATTTAAGCCCGTCATAGAGCATGATAACGCCGACGATAAGGAGCGGCGCCTCCATGACGGTCAAAGCTCCTATGCCAAACACTCTCAGGAACAAAAGCGCAATAACGATGAAGGAAACACCGGTCCTGATAAACGCAAGGCCGGTCCTTCCCTTGGCATATAACGTCCTATAATGAGCATAGGTCGACCGCCGGTAAGCGAAATAAGTCCTCACTCGCGCAAGGGGCGTTCTTCCCCCTGAGAAGGAAAACGAGGGATTAACGTCAAAATTGTGCTCGATGATGCGGACGATGTCAGCAGGAAGGGCAACAATAAAATCGATATGGTGAACGCCCAAGGTCTTTTTTATATCGCCGACTACCTGGGGATCGTCGGGGCGGTATGCGATCACTTCGGCCCGGTCCTGACTGACCGATCGCGGAAACCAGAGAGCCTGTTTCAGTTTCTCCATGTCCAAACGGATGATCAGGAGATAAGCGGCAATAACGCTTTCATCATATTCTACGAAGGGTAGCCCGTAGTGTTCGGACAGGCAGAAAAGGATCTCGTGCTTGGGCACGCCTATTTCTATGAACCAATCCTCAGGATATTTACCAGAGGTTTTTGATTCTTTTACAGCGCCCTCTAATTCACCATCGGTCAGAATTCCTCTTCTTACTAGCCGATTAAACTTTTTTTTCAGTTGAATAGCGTCTGACATTCTATACTAACGTCCTGAAGACAGTTACGAAAGCCAAAGCGATACTTCATAATCCAAAAATATCCTTTTCTCGCGCAATTCTTGAGGACCTTTCCCCTCAGTCTGTGATATATTACAACTTCTTGCCGAGCCGGCAATTGCCCTCGACAGCGTCATACCTTGCTGGAATAATAGGATGTTGCTATGGGAAGACCTTTCTCCATCGCAGCAGAATCGCTGCATTGAAAAAGCTGACAATCTTCCCACCATTCATCTTACTGCTTATTACTGCTTATTTTAACGTCAGAGATCAGGATTTTTTCTCTTCCTTGTGCTCTATCACCGATGAATCCTGTCCCTCTCTCAGGGCCTTCTTAAAGGCCTTGATGCTCTTCCCAAGGCCTTCTCCGAACTCCGGGAGCTTACCCGGGCCGAAGATGATCAATACAATGAATAGAATAACGATCAGATGCAAAGGCTGAAATAACCCTTCCATGATTAATACTCCTTTTTTCAATGCTGATAAATAGTAATTTATATCCCGACGACGAACACCGGGCACGGGGCGCGGTCGATGACCTTTTCCACCACGTGGTCGCCGAAGAGCCTGCTCAGGATGCCCTTTTTCTTTTTCGAGCCCATGATGATGAGATCGCACTTTTCCTCTTCCGCGACCTCCACGATCCGCTGCGGCACGTCGCCCTGCTCCAGCCTGGTCTTCACCAGGGCGCCCTCGTATTCGGCGGTCTTGTTGATTTCCCTGACGGCCGCGGTTCCGCCGTCATCGAGCACGTCGTTCAGGTTTTTTATGCCCGTGAGGTTCAGCTCTCCGTCGAACGGCCGAACGACCTTTACCACGGTGATCCAGGTCTTCTCGTCCCGGGCAAGCCTGATGCCCTGCTGCAGAACTTCCTTTGAGCCGTTTAGCGCGATCAATACTTTTCTATAGCCTTTCATATCGCTGCACTCCTCATAAAGAATATCTTCACCACAGACGATAAATCAAACAAGTAAGCGCCTTTCCCCGGCCTCCCGCATCCTCTGTGGTTAATTTTGTTATCTGACAATCAATATGGGACACGATGCGTACGCAATAATCCGCTCCGTCGTGCTTCCCAGGATCGCTTTGTCCATGCCCCGCCAGCCGTGGGTCCCCATGACGATCAGGTCGTTCTTGAGCTTGTCAGCAATCTCCACGATCTTCTCGCCCGCATGGCCTTCCTGAACAACTGCCTTGATTTGCGTCCCCTGCGCGGCCGCGATTTTTTTGGCCCCTTCTGCGATCTTTTCCGCTTCCTGATAGAGGCTCTTCTTGATGGTTTCAGTCTTGAAAAAATCCATCATTTCCTCATAGCGCGGGATCACATACAGGACCGAAATCTCCGAGCCGTCGCTTTTTGACAACTCGCAGGCCCGGACCAGCGCTTTTTTGCTGGTGTCCGACCCGTCGAATGGAACGAGGAGCGATCCATAGGCGCCTGCGCACTTCTCGCAGGGATTTTTGACCACTAGAACATCACAGGGCGAGTTCAAAATGACCTGCGACGTCACGCTGCCCATTAGCAGGCGCTTGAGTCCCTTCCTGCCGTAGGTGCCGAGGGCGATGAGATCGGCCTTCTTTCCCTGGGCCGTTTCAACGATAACATCGGGCGGCTCGCCCTCGCATACAAACGACTCGACGCTGCCGTTCAACCCGAATTCATCATGAAGGTCTTTTTTCGCCTGGAGACACACGTGGGTACCGAATTCAAAACGCTTTTCCATCTGTGACGGCAAGATCGCGAACTCCTCCTGATCGAAATACACCGCATGGACGAGGACCAGCGTACCGCCCTGCCGCTTTATCCGGAGCGACGCTTCCTTGAGCGCGGCCTTGCTCGAAAGCGACTCGTCGTATCCAACGATAATTGATTTATACATGCTTAATGAGAACCTCCGCCCTTCCTAAACACCAGGCCGACGCCGAAGCCGGCGCCGAGCGCGATACCGATCGAGAGAAGTCCGTAGAACGCAGCGCTGTTCTTAGCCATGGTAGCGAGTGTTTTGACCACGCCGACCTGTTCGACGTTCACCTTCGACTCAGCCTGTTCCACAACCTTCCCCTTCTTCACTGCATAGACCGTTACCAGATAATCGCCGGGGGCAGCCTGATAAGGCCAATCGGTCAAGATGAAATATTCCTGCTGCCCCTGGGCATTCACCTTTGTCTCTATTTTCCCGAAGGAGTTTGCATACACCCTGGACTCCTCCTTGTACTTGACGAATTCATCGAACCACTTAGCTTTCTCTTCTTCGCCGTTTACCGGAGTTACCGTAATGTGCTTTTCAAGCGCCGGGTAGCCGATGACATAATTTTCCTGCTCTTCCTTGTTCAATATCTCATCGAGCTTCTTTGTGCTGTACACGGCGTAGAAGTTGGGCGTTTGCTCGAACTTGAGCTGTCCCACATTCATCCACAAAAGTCCTCCGACCTTCCCTTTCTGCTTCAGGACCTGATGCCCCTCGGGAGAGGTCATCTTGATGACGAGATCGACGCCCGGGTCAGACTCGCCCTTTACGCTTACGGTGCTTCCGTGATAGAAGAAATCGATGGTGATGTGATCATGGTTCGCCTTAGCTGTCAGCATTGCCGATGCCGGTTTTGCGCTGGCGAACTGGAACAGTGAAAACACCAACATGAGAATCAACGTGCTTAAAAACCGCGTACTGCCAAAAAACCTGGCATAATGAATCAGGAGCGAATGTAAATGGATATGCATTAGTGTCCTCCTGCCTGAGAGAGAAGTAATGACGGTGCGAGCGTCAGTTCGAAGATGATCTTCACGGTCACCACGAGCACGATCCCCGCGAGGAGGATCTTGAGCTGTTCGGCCTTGAGCTTTCTTCCCATGACCGCGCCTGCCTGCGCCCCGATCGTGGACCCCAGAAGCAGGAGTACGGCAAGGACAAAGTCCACACTGTGGTTCGTATAGGCCTGGAGGAACGTTACCTCGATGCAGGTGAACAGGATCTGGAACAGGCTCGTCCCGACCACCACGTGCATCGGCATCCGGAGCATGTAGACCATGATCGGCACCATGAGGAACCCGCCGCCCACGCCCATGATGGCGGCAAGCACGCCCACGAACCCGCCGAGGACTATGGGGACCAGGACCGAATGGGTGATGCCCGATTTTTCAAAATGCGTCTGAAGCGGCAGAGACTTGAGGAACCTGCCCACGGCGGACTCTTTCTCCTCTTTTTTCTTCTCCACCACGGCGGTCTTTTTCTTTCTCATGCTTTGGAGGCTCTCGATGAACATGTAGACGCCGACGATGCCGAGCATAAACACATAGGTCATCTTGATGACGAAATCGGCATTGCCCATGGCATGGAGGACCTTGATGACCTGCACCCCGACTATGCCGCCGATAAAACCGCCGACGAGAAGGTACAGCCCCATCTTGAAATCAACGTTCCCGACCTTCCAGTGCGCATAGGTCCCGGAGGTCGAGGCCGCCACAATCTGGTTCGAATCGGTCGCTGCTGCAACGGTCGAGGGAATGCCGAACATGATGAGGAGCGGGGTCATCAGGAATCCGCCGCCCACGCCGAAGAGGCCGGACAGCAGGCCCACGGCAAGCCCAAGCCCCACAGGGATCAAGATGTTGATGCTGGTCAATGCTACAGGTAGATACAGGTACATCGCATGCTCCTTTTCGTATGGTTTATTTGACGCTTTTAGTTTATTGCAAAGCTCGCGGAGGACGTCTGAGGTAAAACAAAAATAAACGGTTCCCTGCGTTCTCTGCGGTGAAAAAGTTTTTGTTTACAATTACCCGACAACACAGGCCTGCCGGGTCATGGTCACGATCGGCCGGGACGCCGTGCGCACGAGCCGGTTCAGGTCCTTGGCGGTAACATTGCCCGCCTCAGTCACCACCGGGCTCAGAACGACTTTGTCAATCCCCGTGTGCTCCCGGAGAAACGTCCGGATGCCCGCTACAGCGTCCAGGCCCGTATGCTGCACGTTAACCTGGACCCCTTCCCGTTTGCAGCGCTCCGCGAGTTCTGCGAGCTTCCTCTCCAATCTCTCGTGCCCGTCCTGAGAGCCGCCGGCCATGATCTGCCGCGCCGTTTCATGGTCATCCGCCTCGGCAAAGCTCACGGCCGTCATCAGATTGCCAAGCTTCTCCATGAGATTGTTCTTCTTCTGGACAAGCAGCAGCGTGATATCCTCGTACATCGCCTTCGCAAGCTCGATAGCGTACGAGACCCCTTCCTCGAGGTTCTCATCGCCGTAAGTGACGAACAACAACTGTCTCTTTCCCATATTAAGAGGCCTCCTTAGCTTGAAATGCTGATATTACTAAAGCAACATGGATGCCAATATATAATATATTGTTTTTATTAATTAATTTTAAAATTACAAATAATTGTCACGTTTCATATTTGAACTCAGATGAGCACTGCATATTAAAATCAATTCACGGCAGCTGATAAAAAATGGGATTGAACCTTTGTTTACGGGCCGAAAATGCAATACAACTAATGATAATGCAATAGGTTCAACGGAAACTGACTAAAAATTTGAGTGTTTAAATATGGAACATGATTCTCCTTTGAAAACAGAAAAGAATCTGATAGTATGAAAGCTGATAAAAGATGAGCAGATTTCTATTTTTTTTGTCATCATTGCGAGCAAATCGCAGCTATATGGTGCCTGCAAACTCCAGGAACCTCTCCTGCACCGCAGTCTGTTGAAACTTCGGAACATCAGGGGAAGAGATATCTTCACGAAAGGCTCGCAGGTTCTGCCGCTGGAGCCGCTGGCAGGGAAACACGGAAGGAACAAGGCAGGATTTCTCGATAAAGGGGAAAGCCTCGGCGGTGAGCTTGTAAATCCTGGGGACGCGGCCCTTCGTTTTTTCCCCGGCCGAAGGTCCCGGTCATCCTCTCGCTCTGGCTGGAAGACAAGGAGTTTCCGGCCCGCGCGGACCTGCTCTTCGACTCCACCTGCGACCTCCTGGTCCCGATGGACATCATCTGATCCGCAGCGACGATGAGCGTGCGGGCGATGCTGTGATCATTGCTTTCTTGACAAGCCGGCCACGATTTGCTAGCATGACTTTTATTTCAGGCACATGATGCGTCATTGGGTCCATGGTATGATGACTTTCTCTCTCGGGAAAAAACGACTGTTCACGCTTCTTTTCTTTCTCTATTATATCGTCTACGCGATATCTCCCCTTACCTATACGTTTTTAGAACAAAAAAACCTCGAAAACAAGCGTGAGTCAAGCCCGGCATCTCCTGTCGTAAAACATATCCGTCTTTTCCTGTGGGAACTCGTCATGGAGAATGTTGCTTCGCCGGCGGAGACCGAACCGGACCACACCGGCGATACCGTTATAATCAAGAAAAAGCGCGCGCTCCTGCCGGAAAACGCGGCAGCAAAACTATTGTTGTTCGACACGGCATCAATCCCGAAAGACCATTATACGCCTCCCGTCCTAACCGGCTGCCGGATTGCCGGGCACGTTGCGTTTCACGGCACTCGGGAGGGCTTCTCCACGGTATACGCAGGCCATTCTCCCCCCTTGGGGTGATTTTCCCACTTCACCGACAGATTCACATATCCGTACCGCCGGAACGTTAGTCTTGAGCACATTCCAGAACAGTGGTTTAGTGTCAACAGTCGGTCTCTGCAAGCGACCGCGCGGAGGGATCTTGGAAATCGCTGTCTTTTTTCATAAAATATATTAAAGAATAAGGAGACCTACATGAAACATCCCAGAATACTGCACTATACATTCATTCTACTGGCGAGTTCGCTTACACTATGGGGCTGCCCCAAGAATGCTCAGATTACTGCCACACCGGAAGCATCGAACGGGGGGGCCGTTCAGAGCGGCGATCAGAAACCGGCCGCAAGTTCGGAAACGGGTACCCAGGCAAAAGGGGGACCGGCCGAGCGATCCTCCACGGCGTCGTCGGGCATCCAGCCGATCTACTTCGATTTCAACAAATCTTTTGTCCGTGACGACGCCCGGGAGGTAATGAAGGTGAACGCCGAGTGGCTCAAGGCGAATCCGACGGTAAAAGTAAGGATCGAAGGGAATTGCGACGAGCGAGGAACGAAAGAATATAACCAGTCGCTGGGACAGCGCCGCGCTTCGAGCGCCAAAAAATTCCTCACAGACCTGGGAATTTCGGCCAAACGCATTACCCTCATCAGCTATGGTAAAGAAAAACCGGTCTGCACGGAAAGCACTGAGGAGTGCTGGCAAAAAAACCGGCGCGATGATCTCGTCGCGGTAAACGACTAGCAGCGCATCACAAACGGCGTGGAATTGCTTAAAGGCGGACTTCCTTTCAATTCCACGCCGTTTCTTCTACCCTTCCTCTCATGAATCCTGCAAAGAGGTCTATTCCATTTTTTAAATACTCAGGATAAGTCCTGTGCGCCAAATGGCTTGGCCGAACTCGGCGTTCGCATTCTTACTGAGTTGCCCCTTCCTGCTATATGATAAAAGTATTACGCTACAGCACATCGTCTCTACCCGTTCTGTAGATTTGACAGGCTGAAAATACCGTGCAATACTTTTTATAGAGAGGCGCATCAATCAACCTGTTCCAAACTTTTTTACACGAAAGTGAAAAGATCTACTATGCGTACAATGAAGGAGGGACAATCCATGAAAACACTGGTTATCGGCTGCACCGGAACGGTTGGCAGCGTGGTCATGAAAAAACTTGCGGCCCAGGGCGTCAATGTGCGGTGCATGTCCCGCTCAGTTAATAAGCTCAAGGGACTGCCGTCGGGAGTCGAAGGACGCCTCGCGGACCTGGATAATCCGGACACGCTTTCCTCTGCTTTTCCCGGCGCAGACAGCGTGTTCCTGGTCAATACCGTGGGCCCGAGCGAGACCAGTCAAGGCCGAGCCGCTGTTGAGGCGGCCAAATCAGCCGGCGTCAAGAAGATCGTCTACCTGTCGGTCTCCATGCCCGAGGGGTCGACGCACATCCCGCACTTCGGCAGCAAGATACCGGTCGAGAACGCCATAAAAGAGTCCGGCATCGCCTACACGATCCTGAGGCCGAACAACTTCTTCCAGAACGACTTGGCGTTGAAGGACATGATCATGCAGTACGGCATATATCTGCCCCCCATCGGCAAGATCGGCTTGAACCGTGTCGATGTACGGGACATCGCCGAGTGTGCCGTGAATGCGTTGACCAAGCCGGGCTTTGAGGGACAGACCCTTGCGCTCCACGGTCCGGACACCTTGACCGGCATTGATATCGCCCGTATTTACAGCCAATACGTCGGCAGAGACGTCCGCTACGGCGGCAACGACCTCGATGCGTGGGTGCAGCGGGTCAGGAACGTCATGCCGGAATGGAAGGTCCGTGATTACCGGGTAATGTACAAGTTCTACCAGGACCACGGGATGGCTGCCAGCGCGGCCGACCTGGAAAGGCAGCAAAGGCTCCTCGGCCGCAAGCCGCACAGTTTCGAGGACTTTGTTAAGGAGGTTGCGGGCGAATGGAAAGAGGCCACAGCCCAGGCAGCGTAATAGTAATCTTTGAATCGTACAAGCCGGAAGGGCAATGAGAGTGAACTGCCATGGCCTAAAAAACGTACGGTTGCCGGGGGGAAACCCTGAAAGTGCGTGAAGGTTTTTGAAATTTTAATGCAAACGCTCTTACCCTCCGCGCCTGGACCGACTACTACAACAAGCTGTTTCAAATATTAGGGTAGAGTGCTGGTAGAGTGCTGCCTGTCAACTAAAAAATAATAATAATGAAACTCATCTCAAAATAAAAGTAATACAGGTAATAAGGCTTCAAATTTCCAAGTGTTCACTTTGTTTGCGACTAAATTGAGAGAGTCTGCTGTACCTTTCATGATGCACAGTACAAGCGACCGGGCGTAAGGATAAGTCGCAGGAATGTTCCCGGCCTCATTATCATCATAATCCGAACCTCCTGAACAAATAGTATTTGGGAAAGTCTATGCCGAGCGTAAAGACTATTGAGAACCCCAGCACCGCGAGGACCTGGGAGGGAGCGAGGGACGGGACAAAGATGCCGTACACGCCCAGGAGCGCAAATCCGATGATGGTCGCCGTGCTCAGGAGCAGCAATTCCCTGCCCGGCAAGGACGACCAGAAGTGCCGCCTCTCCCGCACGATCAATACCCTGAACTGGCTGTTGAATATCAGGTTCAGCATGACCAGGGTGCGCAGCTGTTCCCATGCAAGATGAAAATAGTTTTTCCCCATGAGGATCACGAGCAGGCCTTCCACGACCAGGAGCATGCCGGGAACGAGCGACGCCAGCGTAATGTTCCTGACGTTCCATATGTTCGGATTGGGCGTAGAGGTCACCCTGTCGGTCGCCAGGGACATGGTCACGAAATCGTTCGCGAACACGAGCAGCGACATGCCCAGGAGGGAAAGCACGATATCGTGGAGCCAGAAAAAGCTCAGGGTGATCAGCCCGACGAATTCTATGACCTTCGTGACTTTATTGAGGACCCAGGTGAGCATCCGCTGGTAGGTCTGCCTGCTGATGGTCACCGCATTGATGATCACGCCGATCCCCGGCTCGGTCAGGACCACGCTTGCGGACGCCTTTGCCACATCGGTCGAGTTGCTGACCGCGATTCCCATCTCCGCTTGTTTGAGCGCCGGCGCATCGTTCACCCCGTCTCCGGTCATTCCCACCATGTGGCCTTGCGACTGGAGGAGCTTCACGACTTTGTACTTGTCCTCGGGATAGATCTCAGCGAACCCGTTGGATTCTCCCACGATTTTGACCTGCTCCTCTTCGCTCAAGCCCTGGATGTCCGCCATCCGGATAATGTTGCTCCCGATCCCTACCTGACCGGCTATTTCTTTTGCTATGGCCATACTGTCGCCGGTAAGCATTATCGGCTTGATCCCCAGTTTTCTCGCCTGCTCTATCATGCTTTTTGATTCCGGCCTGGGCGGGTCCGCCATGGGCAGCAAGCCCGCGAATTTGAGATCATCCAATCCATCATCTCCCGACCGCGCGACCGCTATCGTCCGGTATCCGTTCCGCGAGAACTCCTCGATCGTTCCGTTCGCCTTCTCTCGCGTCTTTTGGTCCATGTCCCGGCACAGGGACATGACCACCTGGGCCGCGCCTTTCACGGCTTTGAAGCGCCTTCCTGCAACTTCGACGATTGCCTCTGTTCTCTTGATCGACGGGTCGAAGGGCTTAAACGAGAGCTGATGAAAGGGCTTGAGTTCTGCGCCCGTGGTTTTGGCATATTCAAGGACCGCGCTGTCTATGAGGTCCATGCCTTCCTTTTGAGACGCTAACGCGGCCGTGACGACGACGTCTTCTTTTCGGAACCCGGAAAACGGAACGGCATCGGCAACCGACAACCTGTTCTGAGTTATAGTCCCTGTTTTGTCAAAGCAAAGAACGTCGATGGAAGCCGCATCCTCGATCGAATCGAGCCTGGTCACCAGCACACCCTTCTTGGCAAGCTCCATTGCACCCACGGCCTGGACGATGGTGAGCACCGCCGGAAGGGCCACGGGGACCGCGCCCATGAGAAAAATCACGGCCAGGGTCAGCACGGTGACGAGGTGTTCGTGCAAATTCGCGAGCAGACCATAGGCGAGAACAAGAACCAACGCGGTTATGCCAAAGTACATCATATATTTGACCATGGCCATCATCACAGCCTCTTGGTGGGACTTGGGCTTGGCTATGTTGACCAGTTCCGCGGTCTTTCCGAAGTACGTGTGCGCGCCGGTATTGACCACGACGCACCTCGCTGCACCCCTCCGCACGACAGCGCTTGAGTAAATGATGTCCGATTCATGTGTCTCCACAGGCAGGGACTCCCCGGTCAGGGCCGAGGCGTCGACGGAAAGCCCCCCGCTCACGATTTTGGCGTCGGCCGGCACGATGTCCCCGAGCCCGACGGAGATAATGTCTCCGGGCACGAGCTCTCGCGACTCTTGCATGCCCCATTTCCCGTCCCGCAAGGCCTTCGCCTTGATTGCCAGCTTTTTCTTGAGAAGCTCCACCGCTTTTTGAGAGCCGCGTGAATGCATGTGGCCGATGACAGCGTTGACCGTGAGGAGTATAAAAATGATCACCCCTTCAAGATAATGGCTCAATATGAAAGACAGGGCCATGGCCAGCTCCAATAGCCACGGCATGGGTCCCCAGTAGCGCAGAAGAAATTCGAGGACAGGGTTCTTCTTTTTCTCGACAATTTCGTTGTACCCGAACGTCTCGAGCCGCTTTACCGCTTCAGACTGCGTAAGACCATTTCTGGATGTCTCCAGGCGCTGAAGCGACTCTTCAGGGGAGAGGCCCTTATAGTCGGATGTACTTTTCGATGTTAAATTCATGCCCGCTCCTATTGCGCTGTCTTTGCGATCAGAACGGCGCAGCCCGCCAGCCCGATCACCTTTTCCGTCGTGCTCCCCATCAGGAGTTTCTTGAGTCCCGTTCTCCCGTACGCGCCCATGACGATCAAATCGACACCCATGCTTTTTGCGGTCCCGGCTATGGTCTCATGGGGTTTCCCGACAAGGGCCATCGTCTCGACATTGATACCGGCCTGCTGCGCCGACAGCACGACATCGCCGGCATTCGCCCGCGCTTTTTCCCTCTCGGCTTCCAAGTGAGCCACGGAAATAGCTGTCAGCCGGCTTCCGCAGCGTTTTGCGATCTCGATCGCCTCCGCGGCCGCTGTGCGGGCGTGCTCCGAGCCGTCCGTTGCGACCAGAATATTCTTGAACTCGATCCCTGCCGCCCGGGGAACAACCAGTACCTTGCACGGTGCGTGGCCGATGATCTTCGCGGCTGCGCTGCCGAGGAGGACCTTCTCCAGCCCGTGCCGGCCGCGCCTGCCGACCGCGATCATGTCGACTTTTTTCTGCGCCGCCTCTTCAACAATAAGCCGAGAGGCGCTGTCTCCGCGGCGAAAAATCGTCTCGCAGGACGGTATCTCTTCCAGCGCCCTCGCCTTGAGGGCTGCAAGGTAGCGGGCGGCCTCTTCCGTTTCCTTCTGCAGAAGCTCCGCGCCGGCGGTCTCGTATTCCGGATTCGTTTCTACGACCGTCATGACATAGAGCTTGCTCGAACAGTGCTTTGCAAAGGTTATCGCCGCGGTTATCGCGCCCTCGCTGAACATCGAACGGTCTGTTGCTACGAGCAATTTTTCTAGTTTTGATACGGGACAGGACTGGCCGGTGTTCATGACATCATCCTCCTTGGGTTATTGATTTTTTCAGTTTTTGGCTTTCCCGAAAACCTGACAACGACGCGAACATTCGTTTCAGAGTTCGAGGTGAAATTCAAGGTCCCTCGATCCGAGGAAAAAGTTCTTTCTTATGACTTTCACGCTTACCGTCTGGCCCGGCTCCCTATCCAAGAGAGCTATCTTGATATCGGAAACGGTTTCTATCCTCCATCCGTCTACGGAAGTGATGATGTCCCCTTCTTTGAGCCCGCCTTTCAATGCGGCGCTCTCATCCGGAAAAGAAACGATCGCCACCCTGCCGCCGGATTCCTTCGCGATCACGCCCAGTTTCGGAGTAAAGGGAGGATCGAGGGGTTTTGGAAAGAGCACATAGGTGCCGATGCCGCTGTCGAATGAGCCGTTGATAAGGGTCGAATACTCCCTGTCGGTAAGCCGGTGGACCCTGCTCGGGATCCCCGATCCGTACATGATGTGTTCGACCCCGGCGAGCACCACAAGCTGGTAATCGGGCCGTTCCTCGAGGAACCGCGCCGCAGAGTGCGCCATGGTCTCATCCCAGAGTATCTGGGACTGGTAAAAGTTCGCAAAGGTCGTACCCGGGGGATGGTCCTCATAGACCGCTCTCAGGCGTTTTTTATAAGGCTCATCCGCCATGTTCATGTCCTGAGGTATCTCCTTCCGTTCTTCCGGTGAAAGCGCATCGAGCCCGCCCATGGCCACCTTGTCCATGATCTCGGTCCTCTGGTTGAGCGCCACGATCGGGATCCCCTTGGCCCGGGCGAATTCGATGATCTCCCGGTACAGATTGTAGTCGAATCCCCAGCGCTTGAAATATTCCGTCTTTTTGAGAAACTGCCGCTCATCGATGGACCCGGCAAGATACTCATTGACCACGTTCTGGAAAGGCTCCTGGAACATTTCCATCCCTATGGCGAATTTTCTCCCTTTTTCATGAAGGCCCATGATCACCGAGAGCTCCACTTTATGGTCTTCGTAATTGGTATGCCGCTCTCCGATCAGGATAAGAGGGCTGCCGGCAATGGTATCGATGATTTCGGCGAGATTTGAGGTCTTTTTCGGCTCGACCCCCGCTGCCGGTTCGCTGATATTGAAAACCATGCCGCGGCTTGTTTCAGCGGTTTCCTTTGCGATATTTTTCCCTTTTTCGAACTGAAGCATCGAATACGTTCCGTAGTGGAATATCTTTTCCGCGGCGAGATCGGCCTCTTCTTTCGAATCGGCACGAACAGAGACTGCGACCTTTAACGTATTGAGGGGATTGTTTCTGACGAAGAGATGGAATCCCGGCCTTTTTTCTCCGGCTGAACCGAAGAGTCTCTTCCATACAGGACTGTCGCCCAGAATAAGGAGAGAGGAGTCTCGGATCTCGTCGTCGTTCACCTGTTCCTGCTCCTTCACGATGAATCCCTCACTCCTGAAAATTTCTATCAACCCGGCGTATTTTTCTTTCTCCTTTTCAGGATAAACGAGAAGCTTTTTTTTATCCCCGAGCAGGCGAGCGATAACAGGAGGGAATTCCCCGGAAGTGAGCGCTCTCATGACATCATAGTCCTGGTCCAAAATGAGGGCGGTGGGGACTACTTTTGACACGATCGTGAAATACTGCCGCTCTTTATCGACAGCAAGCGTCTGCTTCACTTCGCCCTGGGCGTCTTCCGCTTTCGCGGGCAATTCGATTTTGTACGCCTCACCTTTTTGCAGAAGCTCGAATGCAGCGGCAGGGACCCCCTCTAAAACCCGTGCTCCGGGATTCCGCACTTCCCAGGAAGGAACGCCCTTGCGGTCGAGCCACTCCTTGAAAAACCAACCAAGGTCTTTGCCGGACTCCTGCTCGAAAACTTTCTCTATATCGGCCCATGATGCTTCCTGAAATTCGTGGTCCGTGACAAGCCTTCTCGCGGATTTTAAGAACGTCTCTCTTCCCACCATGGTTTCGAGCATGTGAAAAAGCATCGCGCCCTTGCCGTAACCGATGGCCATGGACGCGCGGCCCGTCCTTTCCCTGAACTCTCTCAGCGGGAAATCGTTTCCAGGGTGGACATAGCTCTGGAACTCGATCATGATGTTCTTGCGGTACTCCCATCCCTTGCCCTCCTGTTCTTTATATAAATGGTCCGAGAGATAGGACGTGATCGCTTCCAGCCAGTTGCCCTTGTTGAAGTCGGCATAGACATAGTTGCCGAACCATTGATGCGTGATCTCGTGACCGAGCGAGGTCTCGGGTATAAAAGGAAGGCGGATGATCTCCTGCCCGAGGAGCGTGAAGGTGGGCATCGATTCACCGGTAGGCAGGATGTTTTCCACGACGGAGAACCTTTTGTAGGGATAGGGAACGAGCAGCTCCTGGTACAGTTTCAGGAATTTCTTCGCGTGGCTGATATAGTCGGCGGCAAGGGAGACGTCTTCGGGGAAAAAGTAGGTATAGACAGCGATGCCGTCCACGGTGTCCCTGATCTCCCGGTAGTTGCCCGCAACGAGATCCACCCCGGACAAAGGATGAGAAAAATTGAAGGAATACTCCTTCCCGGATGCAGTCTCCCGCGCAGTAATTTCATCAGCCTCGGATACGGCGATGAAATGGCCCGGAACGAGAGCAGTGAGTTTATAATAAGCAAGTCCCTCGATCGCGGGGTACCAGTTGCCCGTGAGCGAGATGCCCCTGTCGCTCACGAGACCGGCCTGCACCACGCCTGGATTCTCGAGATTTCCTCCGTCTCCCCTGTATGTCGCCTCGTACTGTATTTCGAGCGTTTCTTTGGCCCTTATCTTGAAGACGTTGTCTTTTGCTCCGTACGGTATGGGCGATCCGTTCAGCATGACCGAGGTGATCCTGAGATTGCCTTGAGAAACCATTGTCGTCCCGGCTTCAGGCGCGGTAATCGACGCGGAGCCCCTCACAAGACCGTTTTTTAAATCGAACGAAACCGCGAGGCGGTAGATCGGGAGCGATTGCCCGGGTCTTTCCTTCGCAGCATACACGTCAGTCTTATACAGAATCAGAGCAAGGATAAAAAATAAAATCCGTACTATTTTAATTCGTAGCATCACAATTTTCTCCGATGTCGCCTGCCGCAAGTGAAGGTCCGCGTAACGGAAGAACCATCGGCATCAGATCGTTTGAGTCTGTCTGCCCGGTCGGCGGCCCTCAAATAAACGCGCAAAGGCCAGGCCGAATATAAAGCCTCCGATATGAGCCGCATACGCTACTCCACCACTCGTCTGACTTTCCGCCAGCGTGCCGGCTTCACTTACTATCTGCAGGAGAAACCAGAGCCCCACCAGCACGATTGCCGGGACAAGAAAAGTAGTCACAAAAAATCCGAGAAACACGAGTGTGCGGATTCTGTCGCGGGGAAACGTGATGAGAAAGGCGCCCATGACCGCCGCTATGGCGCCGCTCGCTCCAAGCGTGGGCACCTGCGAATCCGGATTCAGCGCAACCTGGGCTCCGAATGCCGCCAGTCCTCCCAACAGGTAGAACGCGGTATATCTCGCCCGCCCCATCATGTCTTCAACCTCCGGTCCGAATGCCCAGAAAAACACCATATTGCCCGCGATATGCAGCAGACCGCCGTGCATGAACATCGCGGTCACAACGGTGATCAGGTCTCTTCCGGATGCGATCTCCGACGGAACGAGCGACCACCGTTCGATGAAAGCATTGCCATTCACCAGTTCAAGCAGAAACACGAGCGTGTTCGCCGCGATGATAAGGCTCGTCATCACCGGAAAGCGCGAGGGCCTGCGGTCAATATCCTTTAGCGGGATCATTTGGTTACCTCGACTTCTCTCTCTTTTCACATTTTTTTGTACGTTACAGTGAAATCAAATCGTTAGAAACTACCTCGCAGTAGTTTGAACATCCATTTATCATGAAATACCTCCTACCCTTCTTTCCTGAAGCAAGGAATGTCCCTCTTTCATAAAGAGAAGTGGAGGAGAGTCTCTGAAGTATTTACAAGAAGGAAAACGGAGAACCATCGACACAGGTTCTCCGCAAAACCCTTCAACCCCTATCTCCTCTTCCAGCCGCTCCAGACCGGATAGCCTTTGTCATCGCGAAGGTTCATCACTTCGTCACCCTTCTTCACTTCCTTGGCAATGATCGCCGGTTTTCCGTCAAAGGTGATGCGGGAGCCGGTTATTTCCACTTTGTCCTTGGGTTGTATCTTGACGTCCTGATTCTCCAGGTACCATGCGGGACCGAGATGAACGGAAATCGACTCCTTGTCTGTTTTTACCACGAGATGCACTCCGCCGGACATGCCTTTCATCGGAGTGATCGTGTCGACGCGCTCCACTTCGCCGCTGATCGTCTCGACGGTTTTGGGATCGTACATTCTGCCGTACTGGGAACCCATCCCCCATCCGCCGCCGCCTCTCCAGTGCATCCCGCGCTGACCGAACGATTCTGCCGCCACAACAAGACTGATGATCGAAATGATCGCAATGATCGCCCCTCTTTTTTTCATTGCCGTCTCCTTTCCGCAGGTCGTACCTGCGCCTGTTGGACTTATTCCCTTTACTTGGACGGAGGGCCGGGCTTCAGTAATCCGAAGAGCCCGTGCTCCCCCTCGTCGATGCCTGCGCAGAAATAGACCGCTGCAGGAGAACCCGCCGACGCATTGTTTCCTGCAGCTATACCGCGCAGCCCCTGGATCGTAATGAGGTCTCCCTTCATTCCTTCGAGACGTCCTTTAAATTCACCGGTAGCCGGATCATAAACCGCAATCGTGCCGTCCCCTGCATTACCGACCAGCAGCATATTGCCGTATTTGCCGAATCCCCGTGGTGCCAGGGTCATACCCCAGGGGGCATTCAACTCCGGCCCGGACTTCAACCTTGTGATCAATTTGCCGTCTTCGTCGTAAACCGTTACATAACCGAGCCCGGCGCCCCGCACCGGATCATAGGAGTCCACGTCCTGCTGAGCGTAGGCAACATAGATTTTTCCGTTGATGTTCTGCACATTCAAAGGAGCAAAGTTCCCCGGGAGCAGACCGTCTACGAATGCGCCGTCCGGAAGGTCCACCTGATGAAAATAGGCGTCGAAGACATCGATCGTTCCGGCCCAGAAGTTCGCCGCATAAAGATAATTCCGGCCCCGCGCCTGCCCGAGCGCCACCCCCTTGTAAACAGCCTGCGTCGATTTATCCACAGCGAGAACAGCATGATACTTGTCCACTTCCGGGTTCCAGCCCGATATGGTCCCGTCTTCCGTCACGCAGATGACCTGTGCCGGCTTGCCCGGACCCACGATAAAATCGGCGGTGCTGTTCAGCGCGATGCCGGTCGGTGCTGACGGCATGCCGGTCGTGCCTGGAGGCAATGGCACGGTGATGATCAACGGAGCCGATACGGGATAAGCCAGCCCCTTCCCGGTAGAGAGGGTGATGACGCCTTTAGCGTTGTTTGCGATCCACCATTGACCCGAAGGCGATTGCGCCAGGCCCCAGGGGTTCACGAGGGTGGAATTCACCGTCAGGCCCACTCCGGCAACGTCGGACGCGAGATTCTTTTGAGCATACTGTTTCACGGAGGAAGCCGGAATAGCTCCGGTCACGCTGAGAACTGTAACAAGGAGCATTGCCGCTCTCCTAAGGTGGCGGCATTTTTGCGCGTCCCGTGCTCGCCGTGCATCACTGCGAAAGTGTCGAACGATGCCCATTGCTACCTCAAGTATTAGTAGAACGCCCTGCAACGACTGTCATCGACATTTACCCCGCTCTCTGCCTATCGCAACAACGACAAGTTATTCATTCGATTATAGCGCGAAAAATGTACTTCTTTCACAACTTCCAGGGCCAAGCCTGTAAGAACCGAAAATTGATCAAGGTTGCATTAAATATCAAAAATAAATTTTTTATGGCTAGTTCTTATTTTACTTCATACCCTAGCAGTATCTTCAGGCAGCTCAACGAAAAATCTTGTAAAATTATATCAATCATGAACAGAAAAATTGCAAACCTGTTATGGGCTCTCTTGGGTCTCGTGCTTTTCCTCGTCGCCCTCTGGTTCCTCCACCGCGCGTTGTCCGAATACCACTACAGGGATATCGCCTTAGAGGCGCGCGCCGTCCCGGCCCTCGGCTTGATCGCTTCTGTGCTGCTGACAACACTGAACTATCTTGTCCTCACGGGATACGATGCCCTGGCGTTCCGATACGTCGGCCGCAATCTGGAGTACGGAAGAATCGCGTTCGCATCATTCATCGGATATGCCTTCAGCAATAACATAGGAATGTCCATGCTTGCGGGAAGCTCCGTGCGGTACCGGTTGTACACGTCGTGGGGCCTGTCGGTCCTGGATGTCACGAAGATGGTTGCCTTTTCAACGCTGACGCTTTGGCTGGGGCTGTTGTCGGTAGGAGGCATCGCATTCGTGGTCGAGCCGGTCGCACTGCCGTCACCGCTGAGACTGCCTATCGTCTCCGCGCGTCCGCTGGGCATCCTCTTTCTTGCCGTAGCAGCCGCATACATAGCCTGGAGCGCAGCCAGCAGGAAGCCCCTCATGATCGGGCATCGCGAGATACCTCTTCCCTCGGCAGGGCTGTCTTTGGCGCAGATCGCGGTATCGTCTCTCGACTGGCTCCTGGCCGGAAGCGTACTGTTCGTTCTTCTCCCTCACGCGGACCTTTTCTCACTGCCGCTCTTTTACAGTGTCTTTTTGTTGGCTCAGACCGCCGGCCTGGTGAGCCAGGTCCCGGGCGGTCTCGGCGTGTTTGAGACCGTATTCCTCCTGCTCCACCCTCCCGGGCCCACAATATCACAGACTATGGGCGCCCTGCTGTTATACCGGGGGATATACTATCTCCTGCCGCTCATCGCTGCCGCGGTCATGCTCGGCGCCTATGAAATGGTTTCGGCTAAAATGCGAGTTGCGGCTTTGGCCAGGGTCATGGGACAGGGTGCGGCTGCAATTGCTCCCCGGGTCCTTTCCGTGATCATCTTCGCGTCTGGCGCGCTGCTTCTGTTCTCCGGCGCGACGCCGGAGCTTCCTGCGCGGCTGCAATGGATAAAGAACATCCTGCCGCTGCCTCTTCTCGAACTTTCACACTTTCTCGGCAGCCTGTGCGGCGTCGCGCTGGTGCTCCTGGCGCGGGGGATTCAGCGAAGGCTGGATGCCGCATACCATCTTACGATCGTCTTCCTCGGCGCGGGCATTCTCTTTTCTCTGTTCAAGGGCTTTGATTACGAAGAAGCATTAATCCTGGCGATCATCCTCGGCGCCCTGCTGCCGTCCAAACGGTTTTTCTACCGCCGCGCTTCGCTCCTGGGCCAAAGCTTTTCAGCGGGATGGATCATGTCCATCATTGCAGTCCTGGCCGGATCGATCTGGCTGGGGCTCTTTGCCTATCGCCACGTGGAATATTCCCAGGACCTGTGGTGGCAGTTCACCGTTAAAGGCGACGCATCGCGGTTCCTGCGGGCGAGCGTCGGCGTAATCTGCTTCTCGGTCATCGCCGGCATCACGCGGCTTCTTCGGCCGATGCCGTTGGAAACGGCCGTTGCCGGGGACCAGGATCTGGGCAAGGCACGCGCGGTAATCATAGCGAGCAAGGATACGAGGGCGTACCTTGGTCTCCTCGGAGACAAGAGGTTTCTATTCGGCGGGAGCGGCGATTCATTTATCATGTACGGCGTGGAGGGAAGGAGCTGGATCGCCATGGGCGACCCGATGGGCCGCGAAGAAGACTGGAAGGACCTGGTTTGGAGTTTTCGGGAGCTGTGCGACCGGCAGGGAGGATGGCCGGCGTTCTACGAAGCCGGAAAAAACAGTCTCTATCTCTACATCGACCTCGGACTTACTTCACTGAAGATCGGCGAGGAGGCGAGAGTTTTTCTGCCGGACTTCTCCCTGGAGGGCAGAGGCAGGAAAGACCTGCGCTATGTACATCGGCGCGCGATGCGTGAGGGCGCTGTATTTTCGGTCATGCCGGCTGCGGAGGTGCCTGCGCTGCTGCCCGAACTCAAAGTCATCTCCGATGCCTGGCTTGCTGCCAAGAACACGCGGGAGAAACGTTTCTCCCTCGGGAATTTCAACGATGCTTATCTGCGGGAATTTCCCATTGCTTTGGTCAGAAAGGAAGGGGGCATCATCGCCTTTTCCAATATCTGGCCTGGAGCGGGCAAGGAGGAGCTTTCTATCGACCTGATGCGTCATGTTCCAGGTTCCCTGGACGGGATCATGGAATTCCTCTTCGCGGAACTGATGCTCTGGGGCAAGGAACAGGGATATCGCCAATTCAACCTCGGTATGGCGCCCCTTGCCGGATTCGAGGACCGGGCATTGGCGCCGGTCTGGAACCGCCTTGGTGCGCAGATCTTTCGGCATGGCGAACATTTTTATAACTTCCAGGGGTTGCGGCAGTTCAAGGAACAATTCGATCCGCTCTGGGAACCGAAATATATCGTCTTTCCCCGGATCTTTCTGCTGCCCCGCATTCTGACGAACCTTGCGTCCCTCATATCCGGCGGCCTGATGGGAGCACTCAAAAAATGAACCGGTTATGTATTATCTTTGTTGTTGCAACCCTGGTCCTGTGTTGCCGTGGCGTGGCTCCTGCTGATGAGGAATCATTTACCTTCGGGCCCTTCGGAAGGGTGCTCCTGTACCGGGCGCAAGCGCAGCCACGCGCGATAGCGCTCTTCATCTCCGGGGACGGCGGATGGAACAAGGCAGTGGTGGACATGGCCCACAGCCTCAGCAGGTCCGGCGTTGTTGTCGCAGGTGTGGACCTTACGCGTTACCTGCACAGCCTCGAATCATCCGAAGGGAGATGCCTGTACCCGGCGGCGGACTTCGAGGCCCTGAGCAAGTATGTGCAGAAAAGGCTGGACCTCCCGCAGTATAAGCTCCCCATCCTTGCAGGCTACGCATCCGGAGCAGCGCTGGTCTATGCCGTGCTGGCCCAGGCCCCGCCGAATACCTTTCAAGGAGGCATCAGCATGGAGTTCTGCCCGGATCTCTTGATCAGGAAACCCCTGTGCCAAGGCTATGGGCTTGTATCGAAGCATGATCTCGACAACAAGAGGACCGTGTTCCTGCCGAGCCGGAAACTTTCGGGGCACTGGATTGTCCTGGAGGGCGCGATCGACAGGGGCTGCGGCAATGCAGAGGTACGCTCGTTCGTGCGCGACGTTCCTGATGCGAACATTGTTTTCCTTTCGGAAGTGGGGCGCGGATTTTCCGCGGAAAGGAACCGGCTCCCGGAACTTAACAAAACCTTTGACCGGCTCGCGGCCGGAGAAGGAACAACAAGGGTCGCGAGCGGCCTACTGGACGACCTGCCCCTCGTGGAGGTCCCGGCGCACGGTGACAGGTCGGACCTGTTCGCCGTTATCATCTCCGGCGACGGCGGTTGGGCCGGCCTGGACCGGGAAGTCGGGGGTGCACTCGCGGAACGCGGGATCCCGGTAGTCGGGCTGAACGCCCTTCAGTATTTCTGGACCAGGCGCACGCCCGAGGGCGCTTCGGAAGACCTTGCCAGGATTCTGCGGCACTATCAGCGTACCTGGAATAAAAAATATGTTCTGCTTATCGGCTATTCCCTGGGCGCAGAGGTGCTTCCCTTCATGGCGAACCGTTTGCCGTCGGACCTCCTTCACCAGGTGCGTGAGATCGTCCTCCTGGGACCTGGCAGGAAAACGGAGTTCAAGTTTCATCTCACGGAGTGGCTGGGCGAATCGGGAGGGGGGAGCGCAAAACCGGTGTTGCCCGAAGTCGAAAAGCTTCGAAACCGAAAGGTGATCTGTTTGTATGGGACAGAAGAAGCGGGGAGCCTGTGCCCCCTGCTGGGGCCGGGCTTGGCAAAGGTCATTCCAATGCCCGGCGGACACCATTTCGGCGGGAAGTATGAGCCAATAAGCGATATAATTCTAAAAGAAGTCGAGATCAAAAGAGAAGGAGGGAAAAACAGCAATGACAATCGGGGACAATAATGCGCAGAAGGCTCATACAGCGATAGGACTTGCACTCGTTGTCAGCCTTATCCTTTCTCTCTCAGCATGTGCGACCATCGGTCACGATTTTCCCGCGTCGAAAGTATATGATATCCAGATAGGAAAAACGACCCAGGCTGAGATCCAGGACATGTTCGGCCGGCCCTGGAGGGTGGGAATCGACGACGGCAAGCCGACCTGGACATACGGGAGCTACCACTACAGCGCGTTCGGAGAGGCGAGAACTAAAGACCTTGTAGTCCGATTTGATGCAAACAACGTCGTAACCTCCTACACGTTCAATACTACCGACGCCGCCGAGATCAGGAAGCCTCACAGCTCCCGACGGGAATAAGCAAAACCGCAACGTTCACATCTCTGCAAAAGATGGCCATATCTTATACGATCCGCAGAGCAGAGAATAGCGAAGCATCCGGTTTGATCACCGCGGATTTCCAGAGGCTGTATTGCACCTCCTCGGCAGGGCCTCTCCCGCGGATGCCGATCTTCACAAAACGGTCATTCCCTCTTGCGTTCATTTATGGCGATGCGCAGGGCAGGTCCCTGCGAAAGAAGAGAGAGATGGATATATAATTCTATAAGAAAGGCATCGGGTAATTGTATGAAGTGGGTTGAAAGCTGGTATATTTCATACGCATTGCTTGGGTTTTCCGCCGCCGGTCTGATCCCCCTCCTTCTGCCCCTTGTTGTCAGCCGGACAAGCGGGGCCGCGGACATCGGCCTTGTCATGGCGGCATTCAGCCTGGGAGGCCTCACCGCGCCGGTGTGGGGCGGGATTGCCGACCGTTTCCGGCTGCACCGACAGCTGCTCATCGGAGGCCTTCTCGGGACAGCTCTCGGCGCAACCGTCTTCCCGTTCACCTTGTCGCTTGTACACCGGACAGGGCTGGCGCTCATATCGGGCATCGGTTTGGCGTCAGCTTCCACGGTCGCGAACCTCTTTATCGTGGAGGTCCATCCGGAGTCAGAGTGGGACGCGCGCATCGGCTGGCTCCAGACCTTTTACGGCGGCGGTCAGGTCATAGGACTGGCGCTCGCAGGAGTGATCGGCCAGAGCGAGCCTGAATTCGGTCTTTGGCTTGCCGGGGGGATAGGAATCGCTGCAATCATTCCGGCCGCGTTCGGAACGCGGTCGAAGCCGGGTGTCCTCCTGCAGCGCCGGCCTGTTCTCTCACTCCCCGCGCACCATGCCGAGTGGCCTGCCGGCTCTCCCCAGCACCTTTACCACCATCTGACCTTGCAGGGCATGAGGACGTTTTTCGCGCCTTTCAGGACGCCCTTCGGTCTTTTTTTGATCGCCTGGCTAATGAGCTTTTCAGGCAGTGCAGCATTTTTTTCCTTCTATCCCGTTTTGATGCAGAAGGTATACGGGGTTCTGCCGGGACTGTCGTCGACAGGATACGCCCTGGCCGCTGGGCTGGGACTCATCCTGTATGCGCCGGCGGGAAAATGGTCTGCGCGGAGAGGGCCGCTGCCGATACTTCGGGACGCACTTGCCCTGCGTATTACTGCTTTTCTTGTGCTGACTGTTCTTGCAATCGCGCAGCTCGGCGGACGAGGATGGCTCGCCATGCTGTTCTTTCTTTTTGTCGTTCTTGCATGGTCCTTGCTCAGCGTGAGCAGCACGGCACTGGTCGCTTCCCTTTCCCCGGAAAACGAAGGAGAAGGGATGGGCATCTTTAACGCTGTTACCTCGCTGTCCGGCGTCATCGGTGCCATCCTGGGAGGATGGGCAGCGAATCTGTGGGGTTATGTCGCAATTCCCATCATGGGAATAATCGGAGTCGGCGCCGGTTTTATTGTGCTCATTATTACACGATTCAATTCCCATCCGGCAATTCAGGAACGCAAGGAGGTACATTAATGAAAGCAGTCGCTCTTACACCCGGCACACCTGCGATCAGGCTGACCGATCTTCCCGAACCGGCCATCACTTCTCTTGACGACGTGAAAGTGCGGATTCTTCGCGTGGGCATCTGCGGCACAGACCGTGAAGAGACTTCAGGGGGACGGGCCATGGCCCCGCAAGGTCGAAAAGAGCTTGTGATCGGCCACGAGATGTTCGGCCGGGTCGTAGAAACAGGAAAATCCGCGACCCGGGTGAAGCCCGGCGACTATGCCGTGTTCACGGTACGCCGCGGGTGCGGTGAATGCCTGCCCTGCCTGATGAATCGCTCGGACATGTGTCTTACCGGCAACTATCATGAGCGGGGCATTTGGGGCATGGACGGGTATCAGACTGAATTTGCCGTGGACAGGGAGCAGTATGTCGTCCGCGTGCCCGCCGATCTTGAGCCGGTAGGCGTGCTTACCGAGCCGCTCTCGGTTGCCGAGAAGGCCATCGACGAGTCTGTCCGCATCCAATCAGCACGCCTGCCTGAAGCTGCCGCAACGCCCAACTGGCTCTACGGCCGCCGCTGCCTCGTGGCAGGCCTCGGCCCAATCGGGCTTCTGGCGGCCGTCGCTTTGCGCCTTCGCGGGGCAAAGGTCTACGGCCTCGATGTCGTGGACGCGGACAGCGCCCGTCCGCAATGGCTCGCTCATATTGGCGGCTCGTACGTGGACGGCCGGAAAATCCCTCCTGACAAGGTCGAACGCGAACTGGGGCAGATGGATTTGCTCCTTGAGGCGACAGGCGTTGCCGCGCTCGAATTCAACCTGCTCGACGCGCTCGGCAAGAACGGCGTCTATGTGCTCACCGGCATTCCCGGCGGAGACCGGCCTCTCCAGCTCGACGGCGCAGACTTGATACGAAGGCTCGTGCTCGGAAATCAGGTGATGATCGGAAGCGTGAACGCTTCCCGCGATCACTTTCAAATGGCTGTTGACGACCTCGTTCGCGCACGGCTTGCCTGGGGAGACCATGTGACGCGCCTCATTTCACATCGCCGACCCTTTGCGGAATTTCAACTTGCATTAACGCGTCATGAAGCGGATGAGATCAAAGTCGTATTGGAGTGGTCCCATGAGTAAAGAATATCGTTACGCTCCCGGCTGGCCCGGGATTCCGCCGCGCTGGACGTCGAGCGCAAAGGACGGCGTCGGCGCGTCCCTGAACCCCGCAAGCCGCGTCTGGTTCACCGTGAGCCACGGCATAATGAACGAAATCTACTATCCTCGTATGGACCAGGCATGCACCCGCGACATGGGAATGCTGGTTACGGACGGCGCGGAATATTTCTCCGACGAGAAAAGAAGTACGCGGCATTCCATTGCTCAACTCGCTCCGGGGGTCCCTGCTTATCATATTGAGAATACGAGCGAGGACGGCCGCTACCGGATCGAGAAAGAGGTATTGACCGACTCCTGGCGCGAGGTACTGCTGCAGCAGACGCGCTTCATGCCGCTTCAGGGGTCCTTGGAAACATACCATGTCTACACGCTGCTCGCTCCGCACATCGCGAATGGGGGATGGGGAAACAATGGCTGGCTCGGCGACTACAAGGGAGTGCCGATGCTTTTTGCCGAACGGGCGGGGATTACGCTTGCTCTTGCCTGCTCGGTGCCATGGCTCAAGAGGTCCGCAGGCTTTGTCGGCGCGTCCGACGGATGGCAGGACCTTTCACAGCATAAACAGATGACCTGGACCTATGATCGGGCAGAGAACGGGAATATCGCGCTCATCGGAGAGATCGATATGCAAGCTGCACAGGGAGCATTTACGCTTGCTCTCGCTTTCGGGAGGAATGCTGCCGAAGCAGGAAACCGGGCTTTGGCGAGTCTGTCCGACGGATTCGAACGCGCAAAAAAGGATTATGTCAACGAGTGGCAAGCATGGCAGCAGACGTTGCTTCCGCTTGGCGGAGACGGACAGGACGCTCTCTACCGGACCAGCACGGCAGTCATGCGGACCCACGAGGCCAAGAACTCTCCCGGAGGTTTGATCGCGAGCCTCTCGGTGCCCTGGGGTTTTTCCAAGGGCGACGACGATCTGGGAGGGTACCATCTTGCCTGGCCCCGTGATCTTGTGGAAACCGCATCAGGGCTCCTGGCGGCAGGAGCGCATGAGGACGCGCGAAGAGTGCTCCATTATCTTCAGTCCACGCAGGAAGCGGACGGCCATTGGCCCCAGAACATGTGGCTCGACGGCAGTCCCTATTGGGGCGGCATCCAGATGGATGAGACAGCGCTCCCGATCCTCCTCGTTGATCTTGCGAGGCGGGAACAAGCGCTTGACCAGGGGGAGCAGCAGCGGCTGTGGCCCATGGTGAAACGGGCTGCGTCCTTCATCGTCCAAAACGGTCCGGTGACGCAGCAGGACCGGTGGGAGGAGGACCCGGGCTACTCTCCCTTCACCCTTGCCGCGGAGATCGCGGCCCTGCTCTGCGCAGCCGATCTGTCGGAGCTCAATCATGAGCCGGAAGTTGCTGCATACTTGCGGGAAACGGCGGACTTCTGGAACGACAGCATCGAACAGTGGATCTATGTGAAAGGGACGGACCTTGCAAAAAAGACGGGAGTAAAGGGCTACTATGTGCGGATCGCTCCTCCCGAGGTCTCCGACGCATCGTCGCCGGCCGGAGGTTTTGTCACGATCAAGAACCGGCCCCCGGGCCAGAGCAGCCTGCCCGCTTCGGCGATCGTGAGTCCCGATGCCCTCGCGCTCGTCCGCTTCGGTCTCCGGCGAGCAGATGATCCCAGGATTCTGAACACCGTGAGGGTCATCGATTCGCTGCTCAAAGTGGATATGCCCTATGGCTCTCTCTGGCGCCGGTATAATGACGACGGGTACGGCGAGCATGGCGATGGTTCTCCTTTTGACGGGACCGGTATCGGAAGGGCATGGCCCCTGATTGCGGGCGAGCGGGCGCACTATGAGCTTGCCGCAGGCAGGAAGAGCGGGGCGGAAAGGCTTCTTCGTGCATTAGCATCCACGGCCAATGCAGGAGGTCTCATCCCCGAGCAGATATGGGACGCGGCAGACATTCCTGGGCGGGAACTTTTTTTCGGCAGGCCGTCCGGCTCTGCCATGCCGCTCGTGTGGGCCCACGCGGAATACGTGATGCTGCTCCGCTCCCTCCGCGACAACAGGGTTTTCGGCATGCCTCCCCAGACCGTACAGCGCTACCAGGTTGAGAAGAGAGGGCCTCTCCACTCCCTCTGGCGTTATAATCACAAGATCCGCACCATGAAAGCGGGCAGGATATTGCGCATTGAGACACTTCAGGCGGCCGTGGTCCACTGGAGCGCGGACTATTGGCGGACGGCAAAGGACAGCGAGACGCGCGATACCGGACTCGGCGTTCATGTGACGGACCTGCCTTCGAAAGACCTTTCCGCGGGCGGCATGATCTTATTCACGATCTACCGGCCTGATCAGAATAAATGGGAAGGCGTGGACTACTCGGTCACGGTCGTAGAGGACTGACGAATCTTCCTGCCTTCCGAACTGTGCGCAATCGCGTCGCAGCCGCTCCTGAGACGGTCTTCCTGAATTTTGCCGACCCTTGCAGCGATCCATTCGGCGCTTTTTTGCTGCTGTTGACCTGCCTGGATATTGTTATTGTGCTTCTGATCCGGCGCGAACATGGTGTCGTCAGACGCACTGCATCATGCATGCGATTCAGGAATGACAGTATTTTTCATTTGAGCTGGGGGGCGCTCGTTACGGGCCGAAGCGCCGAGCGCCACCGAGGAAGGACCGCCGGAGTATCGACAATACGCCTCACCGCGTTTATCGCAAAAGAAAGGCTCCGCACCGGTACACAGGTACGGAGCCTTTCGGGATGAAACATTCTCAGCAGCGCTCTGAAGCGCTGTTGGCAACGGCCAAGCCGCCTAACTCGTGATACTTGATGGTCGCATTATAGTCGACCTTTATGTCTTTAGCAGGTTCGGTTGCTTTGCAGATTTTCACCATAGTATTCGGATTTAAATAGATGTGCATCTGATCATTCGGGAACTGGCCTATCTCGCCGGACTGAACGGTCAGTACCGTTAAATGTCTCACGGTATCTATGGCCACAACCTCTCCTTTAATAAGGGCGACCTTTTCTCCCGCTTGCATGCTTCCCCGGGTAAAGGCCGTATTGGCAAAGGACAGCACAATAAGCGCGGCAGCGACCAGAACAACGAGCCCGGTCAGCAGCATTGCCGCCTTGGCCGATCCTTTTTTCGTAAATATATTACGGATCATGATCCGCACCTCCTTTCACGCTGAAGAGCGTGCTATTCGCTACTGCCAATTCATATGATAGCTCTCAATTCCAAAATGGTCAATCAAACCAAAGTCGCGGAGAGCGCGTGAATATTCTCCCGTACCGGCTATCCACGGTATGCATAAACGATTTCGCGCACAACAGCGTCAACCGATTGGTTCGTTTTGTGCCCCGGTCCCTCAGACGGGCAGAGGAAGCGAAAGAAGCGTAATGCCTATCATGCCCAGGAGTACTTGTTTGAAACTGATACTTGGGCGTGTATCATTCCAAACTCTTTTATTCGCGGTTACGCTTTCATGGGTTCGGCCCAAAAGTCACTTGAACAAACCCCGCGGGCCGGATCCATTTGGCAAAGGCTTTCTGCACCTGTTTCGACGTAAGGTGCAGGTACTGTTCGGCAGCCCGCACAGGCTCGTCCAGAGGCAAACCCTCCTCGGAACGGGCAAGCATTCCGCCCGCGATACTGTCCGTGCTCGCTTCTGAAAGGGGCAGTTGCCGTAAGAGCAGGATTTTGGCCTGCAGCAATTCAGCTTGCGTAACAGGGGCAGTCTGCATTGCTCTCAGGTTATGTTCCACCATGGCACGGGCCTTGGCTACGTTCGGAGGATCGCAGGCAAAGAAGACCCCGAAAAGCGAGCGGGTCTTTCTCGCTTCGATGAAGGACTCTACCGTGTAGACCAGGCCGGCCTGCTCTCGCAGATCGTGGTACAGCCGGGAAGCGTAAAATGCGCCTGACAACACATGGTTGCCGAGCGTAAGTTTGTAATAATCCGGGTGGGAACGCGTGATGCCGATCGTCTCCGCCAAGGTAACCTGATCCTGGACCCTGCTTGCATCGGGCACCGCGGCTAAAAATGGCTTGTTTGGCGGCACCGGAGGGAGGTCCGTCTCCGGTTTGCTGCCGTGCGCCTTCCATGAACCGAGATACTTTTCAATTGTGCCCCTGGCCAGCTCGGGAGTTATCCGACCGATGACAACGACCGTCGTCAGGTCGGGGCGAAAGACCGTATCGTAATAAGACCTGACGTCTTGCAACGACAGCTTGCTTACCGTCTCGGGCAAGGCCTGACGGAGCGATGGATCATTTTTGGGATAGAGCGCTTCACGCAGTGCGCGCCGTGAAATATAAGAAGGACTTCTAAGCAGGCCGGGCAAAGAACTTAATTTTTCCTGCCGCACGGTCTCGAACGCGGAATCAGGAAGGGCGGGGTGCAGCAGATTGTCGGCAAGAAGCGCCATGCCGCGGTCAAATTGGTCTGAGAGAACCCTGAGCGAAAAACTCGTGCCGGCCGAAATGTTTGCTCCGATGTCGTCCTGTGCCTTCTGAAACGCAAGCCTGTCGAGGGATGTCGTGCCGTAAGAAAACAGGCCTTGCAGAACATCGGCGACCCCTTCTTTTCCCGCGGGTTCCTCGAGCTCCGGCTTGTTCTTGATCTGCCCCATGACGGTTACTGTAGGGCTGACATTTTCCGGTTGAACGATCAAGCGGATACCATTGGGCAATGTAGAGACCGTGGGTTTGACTCTTGAAACCGGGACGCCGGGCAATGATGCGACCCTTTTCGCCCAATCAGGAAGTTCGGCATGGGTGGTCTTCGCCGGGGCGAACGATTCCTTGCCGCCAAATCCTTTTGCTGACACCGGCTTCCCCGAGGGGCGCGGTGTAAGAACGGCTGTAATCGCGGTATCATTCACGAGGTATTCCCTGAGAACGCGGTTCACATCTGCCACGGTCACTTTTTTGATCGCCGCGATATCGTCATCAGGAGAGGAGCGGCCCTCCACCGCTAGCGCCTGGGACCAAACTGCGGCGAGCCCGGAAATGGAGTTGGACTGAAATTCGGCGTCCGTGACCTCATGGCGTTTTGACGCCTCGACAATGTCGGCCGGAACCCCTTTTTTCGCATAATCAGCGACTATGCTTTTTATTGTGGCGACCAGTGCAGAACCATCCCCTCCGGAGGGAAATGCCGCTGTAGCGTACCCGAACGACGCCCTGGGAAGAGACTCGCCGTCGAATCCGGTGAAGAGCGCTTTTCCTTCTGTGACCAGCTCATAGAGACTTCCCCGCTGACTGTCCAGAACATCAGACAGGATTTGCCCCGCTGCATAGTCAGGGCTGTCGTAGCCGGGCAAGCGGAATGCCACGATGGCAAGTCCATAGGGCAGGTCGGTATCGAGCTTGATCGAAGTAGGCCTGAGCGCCTCAAGGTGAATCTCCGGGCGCGGCGGTAAGGGTCTCGCGGGGATCGATTCGAACAGTTCCTTCACCTTTTCCAGGGTCCTGGCCGGCACTACATCTCCCGCAATAATAAGAATGGCATTGTTCGGTGCATACCATGTGTCATAGAATTTCTTGAGCACTGCACCGGTCGTCTTTTCGAACGAAGGCCGCGTGCCCAGGGCATCGTGGGCATAGGGCGTATTGCTGAACATATTCTCGAGAAGCCGGTTATAAAAAACGTACTCGGGATTCGAAAGGTCCTGTGCCACCTCCTGCTCGATTGCTCCTCGCTCCTGCGCCCAAAGCTCTTCTGAGTCGAGGACGCCGCGCATGCGCACCGCTTCTACCTTCAGCGCAACATCGATGTCATCCCTGGGCACCGTAAGAAAATACTGGGTCACGGTCTGCTGCGTGTCTGCGTTGAAATCACTTCCCATCAAGGCGATAATGTTCGCAAGCTGGGCGGCGTTGAGCCCCGGGCTGCCGCGAAACATCATATGCTCCTGGGCATGAGCCATTCCCGGAAAGCCATCGGGCGCTTCATTCGAACCCGCGAGATAGTTCACTTCCGTCGTGACCACGGGCGCCAGGTCATTCGGCACGATCACCACGCGCAGACCGTTCGCAAGGGTCGCGCGGACAACATCAGCTCCAGCGGCTGCCCGCGACGGCACCGGCAACAGCAGGAACCCTACGATCGCTCCGCATACGAAGCGCGCAATTTCTTTTTTCATACGAACTCCTTCTACCTTGTCACGTAATGTCAGGAATTAACCACAGAGCGCACAGAGAAGGTCTTGAATGTATGGTGGTAACTTCCTCTGTGTCCTCCCTCCCCCTCTGCGCTCTTTTTATTACCTGCTCCGTTTGTTTTGTCTTGTCATTTAAACCACGAGAACACAGAGCATCTTATTGATAAAGAAACTCAACGTGTTTGGGTTTTACCCAGGCACTCCTCGGTGCCCTCTGCCTGCGCCCGGCGTTTACGAGTGCTCAGCGCGAGTGCAGGGTGTGGTTTCATGCTTTGCCTCTCTTTTTTCATGAAACTTTTGACAGTACCCCTTGTCAACCTTCAAGAGGAAGAAAGGGCGATGATCCATGCCTTATGGCTGTATCGTAAGATAGGCCGACCCGCCGTCCCGGTAGATCAGCAGGAGGACCGTGTCGTGGCTGCCGATCTTGGAAGCGAGCTCCTCGTACTCCTGCGCGCTCCGGACCGGCTTGCGGTCCACTTCCTGGATCACGTCGTTCGCCTGCAGCAACCCCTGGGCCGGGCTGTCCGACCCGACGGCGGTGACCACGACGCCTGTCATATCCTCCGGCAGGTTGAGCTTGTCCCGCAGGCTCGGAGTAAGCTCCTGGATCGTTACTCCCTTGAGCGCATTGTCGTACTCCGTCTTCTTTATGATCTTCTTTTCCCGGTACTCGCCGAGGGTCGCCGCAATCGTCTGTTCCTTGCCGTTCCTGATGATCTTGAAATCGACCCGTGTTCCCGGCGCCGTTGCTGCGACCGTATTCCTGAGGTTCGTCACATCGGTAATTTTTTTGCCGTTCATTTCAACGACAAGATCGCCCCGCTTCAGGCCCGCCTTGTCCGCGGGACTGCCGCTTTCGACGCCCGCTATCAGGGCGCCTTCCGTTTCCTTGATCCCCAGCGGTTTGGCAAGCTCCGGGGTAAGGTTCTGAATGCTTACGCCAAGCCAGCCGCGGATCACTTTGCCGTATTTAATGATGCTGTCCATGACCGATTTCGCCATGTCCGACGGGATGGCGAACCCGATCCCCATGTATCCGCCGCTGGTCGAAAAAATCGCCGTATTGATCCCCACAAGCTCCCCCCTGCCGTTCACCAGGGCGCCCCCGGAATTGCCCGGGTTGATGGCCGCATCGGTCTGGATGAAGTCCTCGAAATCGGCCAGGCCGATGTTGGAACGGCCCACGGCGCTCACGATCCCCATGGTGATGGTCTGGTTCAGGCCGAAGGGATTGCCGATCGCCAGGACGATATCGCCGGTCCTCAGCTTGCCGGAGTCGCCGAACGAGAGGGTCGGCAGGTCCTTCGCATCGATCTTGACCACGGCGAGGTCCGTTCGGGGGTCGGTGCCGACGACCTTGCCTTTGAATTCACGCTTGTCGTAGAGAATGACCTTGATCTCCTCTGCGCCCTTTACCACGTGGTTGTTCGTCAATATATAACCGTTCCCCGACACGATCACCCCGGAGCCGAGGGCCGATGATTTGAATGTTCGCTTTTGTTCCGGACGCCCGCCCCCGAACTGGTCGCCGAAAAAGTGCCTGAAAAAGGGGTCGTTGAACATACCGCCTAAGGGGTTTTCTTCCATGGTCTCGACCGAGGTCGTAGATATGTTCACGACAGCAGGGCGCACGGTATCGGCCACCTCAGCCAGGGCGTCGCTTAATCTGCCGAGCGTTTTTATTGATTCCTGCGAAATGATCTTTTCCCTGGCTGAAGCCATGCCGGCCGTGAAAAAACTCGCTGTCAGCAAAAGAGCTACGGATAAAGCAAGATAGTTGCGGAGTAACGTGTGTTTCCTCTTCATTTTCATTGATGACCTCCTTAAATTACCATTACGCTAAACGTAGGATAATGGATTTCAAATCACTCTTGAGCGTTTCCCGATATTATCAACATATCCAGCAGAAGTCAAAACTCTTCCGAGATACGATCCAGGTCAAAGAATACCTCTATCATCTACAAAACAGATGATGCGGGTCGCGGCATCGCCGTAATACATAAACCTGACGTTTGGAGCAAACGATGTCGCGATCATTTTTTGAGTAAACGCTTCTTGACCGTTGTCACCTGGTCTCTACAAGGTCATCTCTCCTGTTTTTCTGCCAGCAGGTTTCGTTATGATCCGTACAGACGGGTTTCTCCTTGCCGTAGCTGATCAGCGAGATGCGGCTGGAAGACACGCCCATGTCGGTCAAATACTTCTTTGCGCTTACAGCGCGCCGCTGTCCCAATGCCTGATTATACTCGATGGTGCCGCGTTCGTCACAGTTGCCCTCGATCCTTACTTTGACGTTCGGGTTCTCCTTAAGCCATTCGGCATTGGCCTGCATGACCGGCCTTGCGTCCTCGCGTATAAAAGACTTGTCAAAGTCAAAATAAATCGGCTTCAGTCCTGCCTCCGATACTGCTGCGCGCTCCTTCGATTCCTCCGACTTTACCTCAGGCGCTGTGGTTGCAGGCGCGGCTTGAGTCGAAGCGGCCTCCGTCGTAGCAGGCGCGGTCACGGCCTCTTTGCTTGATTCAGGCGCCGACGCCACTTCCATTTTTTTCGGACACCCCCACAGGGGGAAAAGACCGACAATGATCATGACCGAAAGATATATCATACTTTTGTACTTCATAATTAAAACCCTCCTTAATTTTATTTTATTGAGTACCCTGGTATGATGTTTGACTCCTAAAAGAAAACAAGGTTTATTCATTTTAATCAAATAACAGAGCGCCATTCCAACGAAAAACTTGCAGTTAGTTTAGTATACCAAATGAATTACTGTTTTTGCTGGATTGACAATACGAGCAAGAGAGCTAATAATATATACGTGATAAAGAGAGTATGGCATACTCTTTATCGTTATTGCGACCGGTATTTTGCCGCCTTTTTCGCCAGCGGGGTGATACACAACGAATCGTATTGAATGACAGCAAACATCCGGGAAATAAGACATGGCCCTCTTTCATCATACCCGCAGCAGGTCCTTGCAGGAATGACCGGCATGCTCAGACCGATTTTCGATTCCCGCCCATCCGTTCCCGCGTTTGCGGCGCTCGTTCTGCTCTGGACCGTCCTGACCCTTGCGGGCCTGGGCATTGCGCCGCTCTTTGATTACGATGAGGCCTCCTACGCCCAGACCTCCGTAGAGATGATGAACAACGGAAACTGGCTTCTTCCCACCCTGAACGGCCAGCCGTATTATGACAAGCCCGCGTTCCTGTATTACTGTATGAACGCCTCCTTCGCACTCTTCGGTAAAAATGCATTTGCAGCCAGGCTGCCGTCGGCCCTCTTCACCCTTGCCTTGGCCCTTTTTTTACTGCGCGCGGGACGGTGCTTAAGCCGGCCTCAGACGGGACGGATAGCTTCCTTGATCTACCTCAGCATGCTCATGCCCGCGCTGCTGGCCCATGCCGCGATCCTGGATGCCGCGTTGAATTTTTTCATCACGGTTTCCGTACTGAGCTTCTTTCTATGGCGGCACAGTAGAAAACAGCGCGACGCCTTCCTGGCGATGTTTGCCGCTGGGATCGCAGTGAGCGTCAAAGGCCCGATAGGCATGGTAATCCCGGCAATGGTCGTCGGCCTCGACCGATTGATGGCAAAAGACCTCGCCGCCTGCCTGCGCCGTTTTCCCTGGAACGTCGGCGTCCCGGCGTTCTTCCTGGGAGCATTGCCGTGGTACGCGCTCGTTACCATCACCTATGGTTTCGGTTTTCTCGGGCAGTTCGTTATTCGGGAAAATGCGTACCGCTTCTTGCATCCCCTGGAAGGGCACAGCGGCGGCTGGTATTACTATCTCGCAGTCCTCATTCCGAGCACCCTGCCCTGGATCGCATGGCTTCCGTGGTGGGTGAAACAGACAATCGCACGGTGGACGAAAAGAGATGGGACCGATGAACTCTCCCGCCTAGGCCTGGTCTGGACAGTTGCCGTCATTCTCCTTTTTACCCTGGCAAGAACAAAATTACCGCATTATATATCGAGCGTCTATCCGGCCATGGCGCTCGGGCTCGCCGTCACCTGGGACCGGCAATCGCCTTCGCCCGCATGGACCCGCGCAGCGTCCCTGGTGACGCTCGTTCTTTGTCTTCCCCTGGCATCGGGGCTTTTGTTCCTGCCAGCGTACTACCCGCACCTGGCACACCTATTCAAGCATCCCCGCGCAGTGGCGGTCTTCTCCCAGGGGCTTCATGCCTCATATGGGATGCCCATTGCAGGCGCGCTTATTGCTGTTGCTCTTTTCCTGCTCCTGAGATTCATCACCCGTGTCCGTCCTGTTGTCATCCCGATGCTGGTCGTCCTGTTCGGGTTTCTCGTCCAGACGTCCCTGGTGTGGACCTTGGCGCCCTTTGCAGGTAATCTCCTGCAGGGGCCGGTGCTGAAAATTGCCGCTCAAATCCACGCCGTTCCTCCTGCAGAGCCTGTTTATAGTTTGATCAACCGTCCTTCCATCTCTTTTTACAGCGGCCGGCCATACATCGATGCGAGCCGCCCTGAAGAATTTCAACGATTCGTCACAAGTTCTTTCCCCTGCCTGCTCGTGGCTTTCACGACACAGCTCGGTGATCTTCCTCGTCTTCCACTCGAAATAGTTCTGCGTGAAGGAGACTATGTACTTTTACGATATGTCCCACAAGGCGGTCTTCGCGAATGAACCAGGCATGATGTATACCGAGTGTGATGAAAACCAGCACACGCGCCCGGTCATCCGATCTGAAAACATCGCATTGAGATTGAGGCGTTCTGAAATCCTTCGTGAATGAACGTGAGGGGCTCGTTCTTCTCCTGCAAGGCGAGTGCATAGATCATCGGCAGGTAATGGTCGAGCGTCGGCACGGAAAGGGCCGATGCTTTCCCGTTGCTTTGATAGCGGATGAGACCCTGGTGGTTTCGATGGAGCAGATGGTCTTTGACCTGGCTGTCGAATTCCATCGCCCAGTCATACGGTCCCGCGTCCATGTTCTCGAAGTCTATGAGCTTGAGGTTATGCACGATGTTGCCGCTCCCGATTATCAGCACCCCATGCTTTCGCAGTGCGCCAAGCTCCGCCGCGAGGTCGTAGTGATACTGGAGCGGCTTCGGGTGCCAGTCGTTGAACGAATAATCGAGGCTCATCTCGAACACGGGGATGTCGGCCATGGGATACATATGCTTCAGGATCGCCCATGACGCGTGGTCAAGCCCCCATTCCCGGTCGCAGGCGACAGCAACTTTCCTCACCGCCTCGCAGGCCAGCCGCGCTTCGTCAGGAGCGCCGGGGCTGGGGTAGTCCATCTCGTAAAGCTCCTGGGGAAAACCGTAAAAATCGTAGATGGTCGCGGGCTTTTTCGTGCAGGTCACGAAGGTGCCGTTCGTAAGCCAGTGCGCGGACACCACCATAATGGCCTTCGGTCTCGGCAGTTTTTTCTCCAGTGCAACGAGACTCCGGGTGAAGTCGTTTTCCAGAATGATATTCATCGGCGAGCCATGACCGATGAACAGTACGGGCATTTGAGAAGACATGGACGATCCCCCCCCTAAAGTAAAGTTCAGGCAAGCCTCTTGTCCTATGAATATAGCAGGCTTTGAGAAAAACCACTCTTGTTTTTTCGCGCTGTACCCCGTGTTCATGCTGCGCTTTTCACAAAAGGTTGAAGAGAATCGAAAATAGTACTATTGATTTACCTCCGGCGTCGACTATTATCTTGAAGATTATTGCACAGTGTTCCATTGACTTATTATCGAATAATGTCCATAATTCTGGATTGAATGCGGGAACGCGCAAAAGTGACGACTGCGCAGCGCGCGGCGGCCGCCATACCGCCGTACGCAGGATCGTTCCAAAAAGGAGCCTGATATGAGAAAGCTGCGCATGCTCGTTTTCGATGATGAAGAGCCGATCCTTTCACTCTTCAGGGAGTTCTTCTCCGGCAAAGATTGCGAGGTGCTCGCGTACGGGGAACCCGTCGTATGCCCGACCTATGACCATTGCTCGCATTCCTGCCCCGCCCTTTCCCCCTGTGTGGACGTTCTGATCACGGATTACAAGATGCCGGGCATGAACGGGCTTCAACTGCTGCGGGAACAGGTAAAGATGGGCTGCGCGCTGCCGCTCAAGAACAAGGCCTTGATATCAGGCCATGGCGACGACGCGCTGCGGAAGGAAATAGAGGGTATGGGATATATTTTTTTCCAGAAACCGCTCCGCTTCTCTGAGATAAGACAGTGGCTGAATACGTGTAGAGAACGGACCGACCTTTCGAGCCCGCTGCCCGCCCTGAGAAAGGAAGTGCGCCGTCCCCTTTCCCGCGCAATGGCCCGTATGGTAGGTCACAACGAGGAGCTTCTGGAGGGGGCCGCGCTCAATGTGAGCGAGTCGGGCCTCTGCCTCGAGTTGAAGTCTCCGCTGATCAGAGAACAGCGGGTTTGCGTTGATTCGGGGCCCGTGCGCCCGTGCCGTCCCGCGACAGTTCGCTGGGTCCGGCAGCGGGAAGACGGCTCGTACGTGGCGGGGTTGAACTATTGTTAGTGTAACGTTTCCAACGCTTCTTTAGCTTAAGTTGTCACCCTGAACGAAGTGAAGGGTCTTGCAACGATTTGAAAATGCGTGATTCTTCACCGCGCTCAGAATGACCACCTATGTAAAGAGATTTATGACGCACTACGCTAGTCTGTCGGGGAAGAAACGCTGCTGGACGCTCCCCGCCCGAATGTGGGATCGATGGAAAGCTGTTCACGTAGAAAACCTTTAAACAGCGCGTGCTCGTGCTTTGGCAGCCTCTTCTGCACGGTTCCTCGGCGGTGCGTTCGTCTCAAGCGAGCTCAGAAGACTTCTGGTAATTGCCGCCACCTCGTCAACAGCCGCAAGAAATGCGGCTTCGTTGGCCTTCGAGGGCTTGTTGAAGCCGCTTACTTTTCTCACGAATTGCAGTGAGGCCCCGCGAATCTCTTCGTCCGTCACAGGCGGTTCGAAGTTGAAAAGGGTCTTGATGTTTCTACACATGAGCGTTACCTCGATCGCTTTGAATCTTGATCAGTTTGTCAGCGTACTCAGCAGCTCATCCACCAGCGCTGCCTGTGCGGGATTGATCTTTTTTTTCGCTTCTTCGACCGTGAACCATCCCGCCCGGTCCACTTCCGGGAACTCCTGCATCCTGCCCGACTTTAGCGGCCATTCGAGCGCGAAGGTGTTGCTCCTGATCGCGTCAGCGTCGCAGTCACCCTCAACTGCCCAGGCAAGGACGATCTTGCCGCCCTTCTGTGTGATTGGCGAGAGCGGGACGAACATTCCCTCCAGCTCGCATCCGGTCTCTTCCTCGAATTCCCTCCGGGCCGCGGCGAGCGCATCCTCGCCCTCGTCGAGCTCTCCTTTCGGCACGGACCAGGCCCCCTCGTCCTTTTTCGCGAAGAACGGCCCTCCGGGATGGACGAGGAAGACCCGAAGCTCGTCGTCCTTTCCTTTATATAATAAAATACCTGCGCTGGTCTTGGGCATAGGATGAGGCAAAAACGCGAAAAGCCGATCTATCCGCAGATTTCGCAGACGGACGCAGATTTAAAACCCAAAAATTCCGGCCTCATTAATCTGTGCAATCTGAGTAATCTTCTATGTTAAAAAGCAAGTCTTTCTTTTGGCATAAACGCATCTCTTTTATTAAGGAGCGATTTATAGCGAACGCAATCTTCAAACCCAATCTTCTATGAGCAGACAGTCTTCGTTGATGAAGAAAACGCTGCATTGCCTTGATTAATTATGAAGGCGTGGGTTCGTAGTCTGTGGAAGCACAGACGGCATCTTTCGATCCGCTGTAGATTACGCAAGACGATACCCACGGTGAAACACGGGTTTAAGATCGGCTATAAATATCGGTTTTTTATTGAACAACCGCCGTAGTGTATTCTTGTTGGTTCTTTAAAACGTACCGGACGCGGTTTAACAGCTTCCGGGCGATCCGAACGATAGCTTTGGTCTTTGTCATGTGTTTGCACAGCTCATTGAACGCCATCATTAGGGCAGGGTCTTTTCGCACCGCCGTCCAAGCGCTTTCGATCAAGACGAAGCGAAGCTGGGCGTTCCGCCTGCCGGTCATGCCGGTTTTAAGGTCCTTTTCCCCGCTGGAATCGGTATCGGGGATAAGGCCAACGTAGCTGCAGAGTTTGTCGAGCGTCTTGAAACGATTGATGTCATACAGCTCCGTCAAGAGCATCATCGCGGTCAAGGTACTGATTCCCGGCACGGTCTTAAGTATCCGGACATTGTTCCGATAGTCGTCCGAATTGGCCAGGGCGCGGATCGCCCGGTTCATCTCGGCAATGATATGCCGAAGATGCTTAAGCTCGTCTAAGTGTATCTTGAGTGATAGGTTGCCGCTGGCCCGCTCCATTTGTACGGACTCGATCCAATTGATGAAGCGTTTGGACCAGTAACCGTTGATGAAATCGTCCGGTATGTCGATACCGTAAAAGCTCAGGATCGACTTGATCTGGTTCTTGCAGCGAGTTTGTTTCCTTACCATGCTATTTCGAGTACGAAGGAGGCTGCGGTCCTCGACTTTTGGTCGCGTAGGGACATAGATCCCTTCGATGTCGCCGTTTCTGAGGCTCCGGGCTAGCTTGCGGCAGTCCACCCGGTCGGTCTTGCCTGCGCGCTCTTTGTCTTTTGTGGGCACATCCGCCGGATTGACCACGAGACATTGTATGCCTCGCTCCTGAAGCCGGTCATGTATCCAGAAACCGGAGTAACCGGCCTCATAGACCGACTTATAGGCTGCACCCGGAAAATTGCGTTTGAGATAGTTTACCAGCACCCCGACCTCCGGAGGTTGTGAAAAGGTCTTATGCTCGAACTGATCGGTAAAAATACTGATGCTCCAACTTTTCTTATGAATGTCCATACCGACATAAATTTGTTGACCAGTGAAATCGAGTCTGCTAACGTTATTCATGGCAAGTCTCCTTTTGGTGTATTTTGGTCCGGGATAGACCTAATATACCTTAAGTCAGACTTGCCTTTTTAATCATAAGGTCTGTGGATAGAAAAAAATCCGATATTTCATTGCTGATATATTCACCGCACCTTCACCCGCGCCCCGTCCTTGACCTCATCATCGGGATGGGCGACGACCATCTCGCCCTCCTTGAGGCCGGAGAGGATCTCGGCGCTCAAGCCGTTCCGATGGCCAACCTCCACCGTCCGGAGGCGCGCACGCTTGTTCTCGATCGTAAAGAGGGCCCAGTCTTCACCCTTTCGGAAAAGCGCGCTCGCCGGCGCCTGGAGCACGTCTTTCCCCTCCCAGATGATGAAGCTCGTGTCGAGCCGGTATGCGTCGCCGAGCCCTTCCCAGACGTCGGCAGGCGAGGTAAAGTCCACGATCACGAGGACGCGCTGTTCTTCCACGCCCAGGCTCGATATCTTCGTGAACCCGGCGGGCTCCACGACCCCCACCCTGCCTGACAACGGCTTGTCCCCTCCCCAGCGCTCGAAGACCACCGGCGTGCCTTTTCTGATCTTTACCGCGTCGGCTGAAAGCACCTCGGCCTTGACCTCCAGCAGGCGGGGATCGCCGATGTCCACGAGCGGGTCTCCCGAATTCACCACGCCTTCGCTCTCGCGGTGCAGTTTCAAGACCCTGCCGCTCACCGGCGCATGCACGATGACGGTCTTTCCGCCGCCCGGCTCATGCTCGGCCGCCGAGTAGCGGAGCACGCTTTGCGCCCGCTCAAGATCGGCCGCCGCCGCTGTCACCGCCGCTTCCGCGGAAAGCCGCGTTGCCTCGGCCTTCTTGGCCTCCGAATCCGATTGTTCGAGATCATCCCTCGAGATGAAGCCGCCCCCGGCCAGCTTCTTCATGCGGATGTTTCGCTCGCGGGCATATTCAGCATCGGCCATGGCTGCGCGCGCTTTCTCTTTCGCCGCGTCGAGCACCGCCTTTGCCGACGCTGCTGAAGCTTCCGCCTCTGCGCGACTCCGGGGATCGAGGACCGTGGAGCGGAGCGGTTCGAGCACGGCAATCCGCCGACCCTTGCTGACAACATCTCCCACCTCGAGATCGATCCGCTGAAGATACCCCGGAACAGGCGACGAGACAACGAAGCGGTCCTTCACCCGCGTCCTTCCCTCTTCTTCCACCGTGACCCGGAAAGGCCCGCGCCGGGCCGCTATCGCATCCACGGATACGGGCTTTGGCATGAACCCGTAGACGAGTGCAAGCGCGACGAGAACTCCGACGGTGACGACAAATATGCTTCTGCGAGTTTGAGCTTTCATCGAATCACCTCATTCCGCAATCAGCTATCCGCAATCCGAAATTCGCAATACAATCATTCCTTCGTCTTCAACACTCCCACGAGGTCCAGGTGGTCCAGCCGGTGCCGGACGATCAGGCTCGACACGGACGCCGATACGAGTACGACCGCCGCGCCCAGGGCATAGGTCGAGGCATGGAGCACCACGGGAACGCGGAAGAGGTCCGACTCTATCGCATGAGTGATGTAACTGCAGAGCATCCTGCCGAAGATGAATCCGAACGGCAGTGCAGCCAGCGTCAGGAGGCCGAGCTCGCCCAGCAGAATATAGGAGATCTCGCCTCGCGTATAGCCCAGCACCCGGAGACTTGCAAGCTCGCGGCTCCGTTCGGACAGGGATATCCTCGCGCTGTTATACACCACGCCGAAGGCGATGGTCCCGCCCATAAGGGTGGCGATGAATGTGAAGAAGAGCATGGATTCCGCCTGGGTCTGGTAGAAATTCCTGATCTCGTCCAGCCGGACCACCGCGCCGGCCACTCGCGGCATCTCGACCAGGGTCCGGTAAAGGCGCGCTTGCTCTGCGCTGTCCACGGTCAGGTAGGCGCCCGACGCCAGGTCCCCTTCCCGCATCAGACGGTTGAGGGCCGACCGGTCCATGTATCCCATGACCCCGATATACTGCCGTACCAGGGCGACCACCGGGACCTGGCGGATTGGACGGTTTCCCTCGAGCACTTCGATGGTCAGCATGTCTCCGGCCCTGATGCCGAGCATGTTCGCAAGATAGTCGGTCAGCACGATGCCGTCGGGCGGCAGGGTGATGGGTTTTAACTGCATGTCGAGCAGGTGATGGAGCTTCGTCCCGGGGTCGAACCCCTGGATCACGGTCCGGTAGGTGCGATGGCCGAAACGGAACCGGGCCGGTACAGCTCGAAACGGCTCGACATGTTCCACGCCCGCGAGCCCCTTCAGTTCGTATATTGTCCTGCGCGACGCGGCCTCGGTGTAGGTAACGGTCATGTCCTCCTGCTGTGCCTGGCGGAACTGCACATCGACCATGAAGTCCATCGAATCGCTGAAGAACCCGCTCGTGATCATGATCGCGCAGGCAAAGGAAATGCCTACAACTGACATAAGGGCCTTGACGGGCTTCCGCCCGAGGTTCCGCAGAATGATCCGCGAAGGCTGGGACAGGATGGGGATGAGGCCGATCTTTTCGAGGAACGATGTCTTATAACTGGAGGGCGGCTCGGGCCTCATTGCCTGGGCTGGAGGAAGAAGCGCCGCCTGCCGGACCGACCGGAGCGTACCCATAAGCGCAGAACCCGCCGTGATCAACACTGCAGCGGCCACGACGCCAGGGTTCAGTTCGAACGTAAGACCGGGAAACCGGTAGAATTCCAGGTAGATCCGCCCCAGGCCCTTGCCCATCCAGACACCAACCGCCGTGCCGGCAACAACGCCGATCACGACGATCACAAGCACGAGCTTGACGTAGTGAATGCCCACATCGAGGTTGCTGTAGCCGATGGCCTTCAAGGCCGCGATCTGCTCCCGCTGGGTGCTCACGGTCCTGCTGATGACCACGTTCAAAAGAAAGGCAGCGACGCCGATGAAGATCATTGGAAAAATCTCGGCGAAACGCTGGAGCTGGCGGAATTCCTCGGACAGGAACCGGTTCGACATCTGGTCCTTCCTGCCGATGGCGCCGAGACCGCCGTAGCGGTCGAGAATGGCGTCGAGCCGCAGGATCACGTCGTCAGCTTTGGCGCCCGGAGAGAGCGAGAGCACCACGTCGTTGAACGCGCCGTCCATGTCGTAGGCCGTGCCCAGGGCCTTGCGGCTCATCCAGAGAATGCCGTAACGCTTGAAGTCGGGACTGATGCCTCCGGGCCTTACCTGTAGAACGAACTCCGGCGAAAGCGCTATGCCGGTGATGACCAGGGTCCGCCACCTGCCGTTGATCACCGCGCCGAAGGAATCGCCGGGCCTGAATTGGTGGGCCTGGGCGAACGCCTCGCTCACGATCACCTCGTTGTCCTTCGAGGGATCGACCATCCTGCCGGTTCTGAGGTACAGCCGGTTCAGGAGAGGCTTTCCGATGTCCGGCACGGACACGAGCCTGGCCGTGACCGGCTCGTTGTACCCCGGGATATCGAGCTTCACGTCGGCTGCCACACGCGTCTCGACGAGGTTCACTCCCGGGACCTCGCGAATGCGTTCCTTCAGGCTTTCCGGCGCGCGCTTGAGGGAGCCGAAGACCTCGGCAAACCCGAAATCGCGGTAAAAGGCGTCCCGCGTCATGTTGAGCGAGTGCATGGTGCTGATGAACATGACAAAAGTGGCAACGCCGCTCACGATCACGAGAATGATCGCCAGGGCCTGGCCCTTCATCTGCCAGAGGTCGCGCCAGAGTTTTTTGTCCAAAGCCTTCATAAGATCATTGCTGATCGATGATTGTTGATTGAAAAACTCACTTGATCCTCACTCTACAATCAACAATCGACAATCTATAAATGCCCTACCAATGCAGCTCCCTCGGCGGCTTTCTCTTCGCGTTCCTCGCAGTTTCAGCGATGAGGCCGTTGGAGAGATGGACTACGCGGTCCGCCATGGCCGCGATGTCGACGTTGTGGGTGATGATGACCGTGGCGGTCCCGAGCTCGCGGTTCACCCGCTCCAGCGCTTCGAGAACGACGATCCCGGTCTGGGAATCGAGGGCGCCCGTGGGCTCGTCGCACAGGAGCACCTCGGGGTTCTTCGAGATCGCCCGGGCAATGGCGATCCGCTGCTGTTCGCCGCCCGAAAGCTGCGCCGGGAAATGGTCGAGCCGCTCCGCGAGGCCGACGACGGCAAGGGCGTCCTCAGGGCGCATCGGGTTGTTCGCGATCTCCGTCACCACCGCAACGTTCTCCCGGGCGGTCAAGCTCGGGATCAGGTTGTAGAACTGGAACACGAAGCCCACATGGAACCGCCGGTACTCGGTGAGCTCCTGCTCCGTGGCGCGCGTGAGGTCCTTTCCGCAATAGATCACCTCTCCCTCCGTTGCTGTGTCGAGCCCGCCCAGAATGTTCAAAAGCGTGGACTTTCCGCTCCCCGACGGCCCCAGGAGCACGATCAGCTCGGCGGAAAGAAGATCGAAATCCACGCCGCGCAATGCCGCCACCTTCACCTCGCCCATCTCGTAGATCTTCGTGAGACCGCGTACGTGAAAGACGGGGACTGCAGCCGATGCCGGTTTTTTTGCTGCGGTTTGTTGCAGAAAATAGCTCATCCGATTTTTTACCGTTTTTCTGTTCGCTCTCTCATAAAAGTATAGCCGAATTCCATACTGAAACCTGATGATGCTTTACAGAACAGGTCCAAACATATATAATTGAGCTCCCTGCAGTAAACGGTTCGGCGTCGTACTTCGGATTGTCGGTGATCCTTTTGAGATCGGAGCCGTCAACCTTTGCCGTGAAAATATTGTAGGGGTAGAGCGGCCAAACGTAGCGCACGCCCGCGGGCGTCTTCGACTTCGGCGGGCAGTCGCCGGGAAAGTGGCTTGTCGAAGCGAAGACGATCCTCTGGTCCCCCGGGAAGAAGAAGGAGCACGTCTGCGCGCCGTGGTCGGGGCTTACCATGCGCTTGTCAGAGCCGTCGATGTTCATGGTCCAGATCTTGTCGCAGGCGTATCCGCCCGGCTGGATTGCCAGATGAGCTTCCTTCCGTCCCAGGAGAAGTATGCCTCTCCGTTGTCGCTGTCGAAGGTGAGTTGGGTCACGTTCTTCAAATGGCGCTCGATGCCGGCTCCGCCAGTATGGCCGGTTCCCGAATGCTTGCCGGGGCATCCTGAGATGAGAAAAATCATGAAGAGAACAGAGAGCGCGTTTTTCATTGATTTGATACCCCCGTGAGATAACGAATTCTGGAGTAAGCACATTGCCCGCAGTCTTTTGCGGGGAATGCGAGCGAATACGATTTTTTTTCCTTGAGAATCGAGCTCCCTGCAGATGCCTATGCGAACCTTCGTTCGTCTCTGCCGACGGGAAGCAGATCGTGTTCGGGTCGCAGCGCGAGGGGAATTTCGATGTCTATATCATGAATGCCGACGGGTCGAACGTGCGGCGCTTGACCGACCGCATGGGCTATAACGGCGGCCCGTGGTTCTCGCCGGACGGGAAACGGATCATCTTAGCAAGCAACAGGGACGACTGGCGACCGGACATCAAGGCCTACGGCCACAACTTCGGGCTCTACCTGATCAACGAGGACGGCACGAATCTTACGCGGCTGACCTATAACAACGTCTTCGACAGCTTCCCCATGTTCTCGCCGGATGGGAAAAAACTGGCCTGGGCCTCGAACCGCAACCCGCAAAAGCCGCACAAGACGGACATCTTCATCGCGGACTGGGTTGAGTGATCCGGCAGAAGGGTTGTAACCGCGGAGGGACACGCTGCTTCAGCCGTTTGAACGGTTCAAACCGTTTAAACTGACTGTTTGAGCCGATATGGAAACCACAGCGAAAGGAATACATGAAGATTGATATCACGAAAGAAGAGTATGTCGATTTGCTCGACCTACTCCACATCGCGAGCTGGGTCCTCGTCTCCCACAAGACCAAGGTAGACCCGCACGTTGAAAAGTTGGAAGTGATCATCCAGAAATTCTACGCCCTCGCCCGTGAAATAGGCCGCGGAGACCTGATCGAGTATGACCCCGCGGGAGGGAAATACCGTCCGACAAAGATGCTTGAAGAAACCTCCCGTTCCCTGGAATTCATCGACGAGTTCGTCGACCTTTCGTTCTGGGACGAACTGATCGTCCGGTTTGCGGAGCGGGACGCGGCCCGTCAGGCTGGCGGCTATGAAAAACTGGACCTGCTGGGCCATGAGGACCGCCACGCCTTCGTAGACCCCTTCGAGGAGCGGTATGCCGAAGAGTTCGATGAACGAGGCATCGAACGGCTGGAGATCGTCGAACGGTTCAGCGGCGACGCCTTGAAGCCCGTTGCGACGCACGACTGATTTCACCTATCCCCCCCCCCCCCGCAAGCATATCACGCCGCTTTCGGGCCGATAATCACGCCGATAATCACATGGTACGGCCCGAAGAACACGATGCTGCTTGAATACGCCATTTCCCGTTGCCAGGCAATACACATTATTGCCTGTCCTTCCTGTCGGCATCTCCCTTGAAATTTCGACGAGCAGCAATCTCCTCTATCCCGGCACATGACCAACCCGAATGACCGGCAAAGGCCCGCCACTTTATTCGTGTGACTTGAATCACAAAGTACTATGTAATCAGAATCACATACTTTTCCCCTATACCTCCGTAATATTGTTTCAAGCGCGATACGAAAGTCTCACACGATCTTTTCAAATAATTAGGCAGTTACTGCCGTTTTAATTCTTCCTCTGTCTCAGAGCAAACCAGGGGAAACCCTGGGACGCAGAGCAACGGGACTAACGAATCATGAATTCAATGTCCGCCGAGCCGCCGGAGATATTTCCGGCGGCTATTTTTGTCCACAAAGGGAGGGAATACTAAATGCTGAGAAATAAAACTTGCTTCATTCTTTTGGCATCGTTATTTGTTGCGGGCCTGGCAGGATGCGGGGCCGGCGGAGTCAGCAGCGTTGCTTCCTCCAGCGGAGCCCAACTGACAGCTATTTCGGTAACGCCTGCTTCCCCCGCGATAGCGGCAAGTACGGGTCAACAATTCATAGCGACCGGCATCTACTCGGACAACACGACACAAGACGTCACAGCATCAGTAGCCTGGACTTCATCCGATACGACTGTCGCAGCTGTCGATAACAAGGCGGGGTATGTAACAGGCAAGGCTGTCGGCAAGGCTACGATCGCGGCCTCGTCGGGAAGCACATCGGGATCGACCACGCTCTCGGTGACCCCGGCAACACTCGTGTCCATTGCGGTCACCCCGACCAACCCCGGCATCGCCAAAGGGACGGCACAGCAATTCACGGCAACGGGAACGTTCACAGACAATACGACGCAGGATTTGACCCCATCGGTTACCTGGAGTTCATCCAATACGGGAGTGGCGACCGTCAGTAATGGCTTGGCCACCGCAGTGGCCTCGGGATCGACGACGATCACGGCCACATCGGGAAGTATCGCCGGATCAACCACGCTCTCGGTGACCCCGGCTACGCTCGTGTCCATCCAGGTCACCCCGACCAATCCGGGCATCGCCGCCGGGACAGCCATACAATTCAAGGCAACCGGAGTTTACTCGGACAATACGACGCAGGACCTGACAACAGCGGTGACCTGGGGTTCATCCAATTCCGGAGCGGCAACCATCAGCAATACGGCCGGCTCCAAGGGGTTGGCGACCTCGGTAGCCGCGGGATCGGCAACGATCACAGCCGCATTGGGAAGCATAGGGGGTTCGACCACTCTGACCGTGACTGCTGCGACGCTCGTGTCCATTGCGGTCTCCCCGACCAATCCCAGCATAGCCAAGGGGACGACCAAACAATTCTCGGCCACAGGTACTTACACGGACGGTACGACACAGAACCTGACGACAGTGGCGGCCTGGAGCTCTTCCAGTACTGCCGTTGCGGCCATCAGTAATGCCGCGGGCAGCAATGGATTTGCCACCTCATTGGCCACAGGCACATCAACGATCACGGCAGCGTCGGGAAGTATATCAGGATCGACCGCTCTGACCGTGACTGCTGCGACACTCGTGTCCATTGCGGTCTCCCCGATCAATCCGAGCGTCGCCAAGGGGACGACCAAACAATTCTCAGCCACAGGTACTTACTCGGACGGCACGACGCAGAACGTGACGGCAGCCGTGACCTGGAGCTCATCCTCCACGGCCGTTGCAACCATCAGCAATGCTGCGGGCAGCAATGGATTGGCCACCTCGGTCTCGACAGGCTCAACAACGATCATGGCAGCGTCGGGAAGCATAACGAGATCGACCACCCTCACCGTGACCCCGGCAACGCTCGTATCGATTGCGGTCACTCCAGCCACGGCAAGCATAGCCCAGGGGGCGAACCAGCAGTTCAAGGCCACGGGAACATTTTCGGATAGCACTACGCAGGACCTGACCGCAGCCTCGACCTGGAGCTCGTCCAACACAGCTGCGGCTACGATCAGCAACGCGGCAGGCTCTTACGGCCTTGCAACAGCGGTGGCCGCCGGGACTGCGACGATCACGGCGACCTCGGGTGGCGTTTCGGCAACTGCCGCACTCACCGTTACGGCGATCACAACAGGGTCGGCAACCTTGTCATGGAACGCCCCGACGACCAATACCGATGGAACAGCCCTGACCGATCTGGCGGGTTACAAGGTTTACATGGGAACATCATCGGGGAATTATACTACGGTGGTGAATGTCGGAAATGTCACGACATACGTTGTCAGTAATCTCGCGCCGGGTACCTACTATTTTGTCGTGACGGCCTACGACAGCTCCGGCAATGAAAGCGGCTTCTCGAACGAGGCAACGAAGACGATTTAATATGAAAAAATAAGCCCCCCCCCGGCTTCATCGGGGGGGGGCACGAGGATCACGCAAAAAAGACCGGCATGATGTCAGGCGGCATTTGCCCGCTGGCCTGGATCCAAAATAATATCCGCACATTTTTGAGACCGCTGACAACCCGATTTCGGCACAGGCCTTGTCCCGGCTTCCACTCGGTCCCTGTTTCACCCCCTCTCCTCATAGGGAGAGGGGGACTTCCCGTCGCGGAAACTCGGATTAATCTTCGCGACCTCTCCCCCTGCCCCTGCCTTTTCCATGTCCATGCTCAGCGCCGCCTCCCGGCTGGCCGGTCAAGGCGAAATCACCGCGCTTGAGGGCGTGGAATTCGGGCGAACCCGGCTTGATGCCCATTTCCCTGGCGATAGCGCCCCATCCCTTTCCCTTGTTGCCCTGATACATCTGCACCACGCTCTCGGGATCCTTCCTCGTCATCCGGCCCAGCTGAAGGCACATGAAGGCGTCGGCCGGGGAATCAACTCTCCTGATGATGGCGGTGACCTGCGCCTGCGGCACGCCGAACTGCGCTGCCAGCTGGACGCTGTACTTGCCCATATCGGCCCCGGCCTGCACGTTCAACTTCTGAAGAAAGCCGTCCAGATCGGCGCGGGCGACGCCCGGAAGCGCGCCGACGAGGAACACAACAGCAACTGCGAAAACGATTCTTTTCATGACCTGCCTCCCCTACTATTTATAATTTACGGATTCCTTCTGCATCCCGTGGTGACGGCCCTGTTTCCCCGAGTATAGAAAGAGTCCCATGGCGTGTCAACAGGATATTCCATTGTGTTATAATTATGCCGTGCGCGTCGCAGTGAGAACCCTTCACCCGCCCTCTTCTTGCGGGGAGAGGATATCGGAAAAGAAAACTGTCCAACAACCAAAGGGGAGTGAAAAACTAATTATGAAGACCTTTGCAGATAACGACAAAAACCGGATTCCTGCCCTATCGGGTATGACGATCAGCCAAGGGCGCATTTTTTTCATACTTTGCATTCTGATCGTCGTCATGTTCATCCCCGCCTTGCTTCTCGCATCCGAACCCATCCGCCACGACCTCACGGTGAGCATCTCTCCCGCAGAGCATCGCCTGACTGCGACGGACACCATCACCGTCCCTCCTGATCAGGAGAATGTACGATTCCTGCTTCACGCGGGACTGAAACCATCCCCGCTTGACCCGGAGGTGCGCATCAGGAAAGAAACCGCCCTGCAGGGTCCCGTCCCCCTGGAAGCGTTTGTCGTGACGCTTCCGGCAGGCGTCAGTACCTTCTCGATCCGGTACGCCGGAACAATTTATCATCCCGTAGAGCCGGTCGGCAAAGAGCAGGCGCGGGGGTTCGGCCAGACCGCCGGGACCATCACCGAGGACATCGTTTATCTTGCCGGAAGCTCCGCCTGGTATCCCCGGTTTGAAACGGACTTCGTGACCTTCACGCTTACCGCAGAGCTGCCCGCCCGATGGGACTGTGTAAGCCAGGGAAACCGCGCGCTGTACAAGAAGACCAGGACCTTAACCAACGTCCGCTGGGACTCGCCTGAACCCCAGGAAGAGATCTATCTGATCGCTTCCCGATTCAGGTCATACGAAAAAAAATCTGGCAATCTCACGGCCATGGTGTTCCTCCGTACTCCCGATGACGGCCTGGCAAACAGGTACCTCGACGCCACGGTCCGCTATATCGCCATGTACGACAAGCTCATCGGCCCTTATCCCTATAAGAAGTTCGCCCTGGTCGAGAACTTCTGGGAAACCGGTTTCGGCATGCCGTCCTTCACGCTTTTGGGGCCCATGGTCATCCGGCTTCCCTTCATCATCAATACCTCCTACCCCCACGAGATCCTGCACAACTGGTGGGGCAACAGCGTGTATCCCGTGTACGAGAAAGGCAACTGGTCCGAGGGGATCACCGCGTATCTTGCCGATCATCTCATGCAGGAGCAGCAGGGCAAGGGCGCGGACTACCGGCTGACCACGCTCCAGAAGTACGCCGATTACGTCCTGGGAGGCAGGGACTTTCCGCTCACGGAGTTCACGTCGCGCCACAGCCCGTCAACGGAGGCCGTGGGCTACGGCAAGGTGCTCATGTTCTTCCACATGCTTCGGCTTGAGCTGGGCGACAAGACCTTTATCGCCGCGATCCGCGATTTCTACCAAAAGAACAAATTTCATCTTGCCACCTTTGATGATCTTGAAAAAAGCTTCGAAACGGTCTCGGGGAAAAGCCTCAGCTTCGACTTCAACCAGTGGGTAACGAGAACCGGGGCGCCTCAGCTTCACCTGGGCGATGCCAGGATGGAGAGGATCGGAGGAGGCTATGTCGTGAGCGTTCAGCTCGATCAGGTCCAGCCCGGCCCGGCGTACCATCTCCGCATCCCCGTTGCCGTGACCATGGAAGGTCAAGAGCGGGCTTTTCAGACCGTCGCGGACATGAACGGTAAAAAGCTCTCTCTGACCCTCGCCGTGCCCCGCCCCCCGCTCCGCATCGACATTGACCCCGAGTTCGACATCTTTCGGAGGCTCGACCGGGACGAGCTGCCGCCGGCCATAAGCCAGGCCCTGGGCGCCAAAAAGATGCTCGTGGTCCTTCCCGCTTCAGCCGCGCGGGAATCGCTCAACGCATACGAAGCCTTTGCAAAAGCTCTTTCAGGGTCGGGGCCCGATGAAGTGCAGGTCCGGCTCGACAGCGAACTGAACGCGCTGCCCGCGGACCGGGCCGTGACGCTTCTCGGATGGGAAAACCGTTTCCTCGAAAAGGCACTCCCGGCCTGGAGCGGCTATGAGGTCGCGCTCACACGGACAGGCTTCAAGATCGGGAAAACCGCGGTCACGAAATTGAATCATGCCGTGGTGCTGACCGCGCGCAACCCCGGGAACAAGGACTCGGCCCTGATGTTCATCGCCGTTGACCGGCCCGGGTCCCTGCCCGGCCTGGCGCGAAAGCTCCCGCATTACCACAAGTACAGTTATCTTGTTTTCGAAGGCGATGAGCCGGTGAACGTTGCCGAGGGAAGATGGCAGGTCGTCGATTCTCCCATGACCGCCTTCCTCCCGGGACCGGACAAGACCGCGTCCCGCGTTGAGAGGGGAAAGCTCGCGCACCGCGATGCGTTGGCTTTTCTTCCCCCGGTCTATTCCGGAGAGCGGATGATGGAGACCGTGCAATACTTGTCGAGCGACAGGTTGAACGGCAGGGAGCTCGGATCTCCCGGGATAGATAAAGCCGCTGCATACATCGCTGAAAAATTCAAACAGGCCGGGCTCACGCCCGGCGGCAATGACGGTTACTTTCAAAGGTGGGAAAGGCCCGGCGGCAAAATGAGAATGACGAACATCGTCGCCGTGCTGCCCGGCAAAAAACCCGGACTCGCGGCTGAAAGCGTGGTCGTCGGCGCGCACTACGACCATTTGGGGCTCGGCATGGCCATCGGACGACCGGAAGACAGGGGCAAGATCCATCCCGGTGCGGACGACAACGCAAGCGGCGTGGCGGTGCTGCTTGAGCTGGCAAAAGCGCTCAAAGAAGAAAATCCAGACCCGGACCGCAGCATCGTATTCATCGCCTTCACCGGGGAGGAGGAGGGCAAGCTCGGCTCGACCTGGTACGTGAAGAGCGAGAAACGCTACCCGGTCTCTCAGTGCATCGGCATGGTGAACCTCGATACGGTCGGAAGACTGGGAAAGAACAAGCTCCTCATTCTGGGCGCGGGCTCGGCAACGGAATGGGCGCGCATCTTCCGGGGGGCCGGCTTCGTGACCGGCGTGGACATCGCGACCGTCTCGGAGGAGCTCGATTCGAGCGATCAGAAGAGTTTTCAGGAAGCGGGCGTACCCGCGGTGCAGCTCTTCTCCGGCCCGAACCTCGACTATCACCGCCCGACGGACACGGCGGACAAGATCGACCCCGCCGGGCTCGTCAAGGTCGCGTCCGTTACCAGGGAAGTCATCGAGTATCTGTCGAGCCGCGAAGGGCCGCTGTCATCGACGCTCAAGCCGGGCGAGCCGTCATCGGCACTGCCGATGACCGAACGCAAGGCCAGTCTGGGGACGATACCCGATTTCGCGTATGCGGGAAAAGGAGTCAGGCTTTCCGGCGTGGCGCCGGCGTCGCCCGCCGAAGCCGCGGGTTTGAAGAAGGGCGATATCATCATCAGGATAAACAGGACGGCAATCGCAAATCTCAAGGACTTTTCCGATATCTTGAAGACCTTGAAACCCTGCGACAAGGTTTTGGTAACCTTCTCAAGGGATGGCAAGGACAAGGCCGTGGAGACCGAGGTACGGGGGCGGTAATCCCGGACGTTACTTTCTCTTCTTCTCGCGATGTCTGCGTTTCCTTACATACTCTTCGTTTGTTCCGGTAAAATTACCGTTACTCATAAGAATCTTTTCATGGAATCCACAACAGGACATGACGACCGTTTATAATGATCAATGTCTTTGGGCAACATTAATTTTGAGGCTCTCCCGGGTTTAGCATGGATACATGTCTAGCCCGCCGCAGTGAAAGTAAATTGCTGTCTTGAAGTGTTCCTTGTTCCGAAATCCGTAGGCCATCTTTTTGATTGTCTGTATCTTGCTGTTGAGCCCTTCGCTGACCGCATTCGTTATGCGGTGCTGAAGATAAGTCAGAACGTTAGCAATATGTCTTTTGATCGTTCCTGCTGCGTCAATGATTGGCTTCAGCCTGCTGTGTGTTGCCCAGAAATACCACCGCTTCCAGAATTTCCTCGCTGACTCGGCATAGTTGTAATGCCACAACTTCCGAAACGTCTCCTTGATGGCCCACGCGCGTCCTACCTTCAACTCAAGCTTTTGTAATGCGGCAAATTCCCTGCGGCGTTTCTCCGGAACGTTCTCCTTGCTGTACAGCCACAAGTACTTACTCCCCTTGAGCGTTTCGTCACCTTCTTTCATCCGCTGCCGATGTTCCTGCTTTCGTACCGTGTCTACCGCTTTCCCGAGGTAGCCCATAATGTGGAACCGGTCGAAAACGATCTTGCTCTCGGCACCAGGCACATGGGCACGCGTCGCCTCAAGGTAGGGCTCCCACATGTCCATTGCAACCGCCTCGAGGCCTTCTAATTGCTCCGGCGTCAGACTCTTGTAATAGCTCTCCAGACTGCTCTGTTTGCGGTCATCCTCGATGTGCTCTACCGTGCCTCCGTCTATATCGCTTACCAGCGTCAGGTATGTATGACCCTTGGCAATGGCTTTCTCATCGACGCCGATCCGGGGAACGACGCGGTCTTGTTTCCGAAGCTTTCCGCGCTCTACGGCGCGTTCCATGAGGTTCCATGCTTCGTCCCAGCTTATCCGCAAGATCTTCGTGGCCCCGGTTATATCGCACTCCCGAAGAACATCTATGGCCAACCGCTCAAATAAAACCGTGAATCGTGACTTCGGTTCCGCCCAAGGGACCCGAACCTGCAAAATCCCATGCTCTGCACACGTTATGCGGGGAATACGCGCATGCAAGTACGTCTTGAACTGGCAACTGTCAAGGTGACGCCATAACCGCTCTTCGGCATGATCATAGACCGTCGACTCCTTCGAGCATTCCGGACAAGACCATACTGCGTCCTTCTCATGTTCCACCCATACATCTACCCGCTGCTGCTTTACATCCAGTTCAACTTGACTGACACTCCAGGGTGACTTCAATCCCAGCAATTGCTGATAAAGTCCGGTATCCTGCATGATCGCCTCCTCAGGCGACCATCCTATCACATATTTCTACCCACGGGAAAGCCGGAAGAATCAATTTTGAATCAATTCGCTTTTTATTACTGGGGTTTTATTACGAGATTGCAAACAGGGCGAAAGTATGGTAGTTTATTTTCTGGCGCAGAGACCTTCTGGCTGACTTTATTTCCCGTTAAGTATCACACGCCCGTGATGAAATAAAATTAGTAATAGGAAGGGTTGCCCAATGGTATTCAAGAAGATTTCGTGCATTGTGCCTTGCTTCAATGAAGCGGAAGTACTCCCGGAATTTTATAGGCGGGTATCCGCCGTGGCGAAGCAGTTATCAGCCTACGAGTTCGAATTCCTGTTCGTCAATGACGGCAGCTTCGACACTACTGCGGAGGTTCTGAACTCCCTTGCCACCGAAGACAGGTGCGTAAAGGTCCTGCATTTCGCCAGAAACCAGGGACACCAGGCCGCGATTACGGCGGGAATGGATTTTTCGAATGGCGACATAGTTGTCATCATAGACGCCGACTTGCAGGACCCGCCGGAGCTACTTAGGGAGATAATCGGGAAAATACAGGAAGGATATCAAATCGTTCATATGCAAAGGAGAACCCGGTGCGGTGAAACAGGGTTTAAACTTGCGACGGCGTGGGGTTTCTACAAGCTGATGCGCTGGCTGACGGGTGACAATATAATTGAAAATAGCGGTGATTTCAGGGCCTTTTCCCGGCCCGTATTGAAGACCGTGCAAGGTTTTCGTGAGGAGCACCGGTTTCTGCGCGCCATCTTCGCCTCCCTCGGATTTCGGCAGTGTGTCGTGCAATATGACCGCGATCCACGGTACGCCGGAACGACAAAATATACATTCGGCAAAATGCTCAAACTTGCATTAAATGCCGTGCTGAGTTTTTCATCGGCCCCTATTAAGGTTATCAGTTGGTTTGCCGTGTTCTCGTGGCTTATCAGCCTTCTCTATCTCGCCAAGGCGCTCGTTGACCATTTCATCTTTAAGATTACGGTGCAGGGGTGGACGTCGATCATCATCCTCCTGACCTTTTTCTCCGGAGTAATCATCTTTTGTTTGGGCATCATCGCCTCTTATGTCGGCCGCATTTTCGAACAAGGACAGCGGCGGCCGATCTACTGGCTCTCCGATGCGAGAAATATCAATTTTGATGAAGGAGTCAAATCGATCAGGGAAGTGGACTTATCAGGCAACATCCTGGGCCAATGACAAGAATGTCAAATGGGACATACAAAGCGAGAGCGCTATTCCCGTGAAAATCCTGGAGAGAGAAGAAGCGCATCATGACCGATGGTCGTCGGAAATCGATGTAGAATCGATTCAGGTTGAAAAATATTTTGAGGGATCTACCTGTCCGGAAAACCGGTTCATTATAAGCAAGCTCGGGGACCTGAACGGTAAACGGATTCTTGATCTCGGTTGCGGGGCGGGAGAGAGCAGCGTGTACTTCGCTCTGAAAGGCGCGGAGTGTGTCGCAGCCGACTTGTCGTCGGGCATGGTACGGATTGCCCTCAGACTTGCCGAACGGTATGGCGTAAAAGTCCACGGGCACGTGATGAACGCCATGAACATTGATTTTCCCGATTGTTCCTTTGATATCGTCTATGCAGCCAATCTGCTGCACCACGTAAGCCCCGTGGCGACACTGCGTGAAATGCTCCGGGTGCTGAAGCCCGGAGGCAAAGCATGTTTCTGGGACCCGTTAAAACATAATCCGATAATCAATGTATACCGCAGGATCGCAAAGGACGTTCGGAGCGAGGATGAAAGGCCCCTTGACTACAATATTATCAAGGTCGCGAGAAACTTATTCTCACATGTCGAATACGATACTTTTTGGTTCTGTACGTTGTGGATATTTGTTCAATTCTACTTTATAGAACGTATTGACCCGAACAAAGAGCGTTACTGGAAAAAGATCATTTACGAGGAAGAACGGTTGCGGCCGCTGTATCTCCGGCTGGAAAAATACGATGCATGCATGAAGCGGGCCCCTCTTGTGAAACGCTATGCATGGAACATTGCTCTCGTTGCGACCAAGTAAACCAACCGTCTCAGTTTTCCTGCGTATGATCCGCAAAATGGTGCGGATAATGATCGCAACGCATTTTGCTCGTACGATAGCTGAATTGCAAAGAATGTCTTATTGATCATGGTGCTGCATGATCGCTACAATGATGGGAAAAGAAACGGAAAGAGCTGATAAGCGAGTAGTCGTGTATGCAATCGTCGTAGCCTTGGTTGCATTGCTCCAGTACGCGTATTCCATTCAAAACGATTTCGTATGGGACGCGGCGACCGTCTTCCGGGACGACCCCTCCATTCGGGACGTTAAATATTTTCCTCAATATTTTTCCGAGGATATGTTTCGACATATCGCCATCGATGTGAGGACGACGGAGAGCCTTAGATACTATCGTCCCCTTACCAAGACGCTCCATCTCCTGGAATACCAGGTTTTCGGTCCAAATCCGATCGGATATAACGCGGTCAATATTGTTCTTAATGCAATGGCCGTAGTGCTCGGATTTTTTGTTGTCTATGCGATTACAGGCAATAGCACAGCCGCTTTTCTTGCTGCGCTCCTCTACGCGGTAAATCCCGCCCGCGTGGAGGCAGTGAGCTGGGCCTATTCCGATTCCTATATATTAACGGCTCTTCTGTCTCTCCTTTCGCTTCTTCTGTATCACAAAAAGCGGTACTTCTTCTCTTACGCAGGATTTGCTCTTGCCCTCTTTTGCCATGAAAGCGCGATTTTGCTTTCGGTCATCATTGTCCTCCATGAATTCTTCATCAGGAAAGAGAACGACGCGCGAAGATTCATCCGGACAGTGCCGTTCTTTGCTATTGCCGCGGCATTTCTCTTCATAAGAAGAACAGTGGTGGGCCCCCTCCCCTTGACAGCCCTGGATCCGATTACTCTGTGCAATACAACTGCGGTCATCATTAAACGATATGTGAAGATTTTTTTTCTTCCCGATGCCCCCATTACGATATATCCCAGCGAGTTATTCTCCCGGGTGAGCCCTGAAGTGATGATTTCCTACGTTGTCGTTCTTGGGATGGTGTTTTTCGGGGTTTTATTATGGTTTAAAAAAAGAGAATATCTTTTCTGGTATCTCTGGTTTTTTGTCTGGATATCCGTAACCTTCAATATTGGCCGTCTGGGTGAATACCTCATGGCTGACAAGCTGTTGAATCTTGCATCCTTTGGATTCTGCACGCTTATTGCGCTACTCGCTCTTGATGCTGTGAAATACCGCCGTGCAGCCGTCGCAGCCGTCTCCTGCTTAATCATCATTCACGCGGGGATCACTTTCTCGCGCACCCGTTACTGGAAAAATGACGCCGCCTATTTCAACAAGGCGGTAGAATTTGCCCCCCGCTTTTATCCGGTCACCTATGCGCTGGCCGGCCTCTCTGCTTCAAACGGGAGGTATGACCAAGCCATTGCATTGTACGAGAGAACGATTGAATCCGCCCCTTTTTTTTCTCTGGCCCCCTATTCACTGGCCGGCCTCTATGCTTCAATGGGAAGGTACGACGAAGCCATTGCGTTGTACGAGAAAGCGGTCGAGATCAATCCCCGTTTTGTAGACGCCCATTGTAATCTCGGCAATGTGTATTTCCTTAAAGGGAATGACGAGAAGGCAGTCTCCGCATGGAGAACAGCAATTGAAAAAGATCCGGCGAATCCGATGCCCTATTACAATATCGGAATGGTGATGGAAAAGAGAGGTGACTTTGTGCAAGCACTCGCCTATTACCGCTTATATATGACTCTTTCCCCTGAAGTATCTCCAGCCATGCCCGGCAGGATCAGGGAGCTTGAAGAAAAGACAAAAATCGTTCGCTGAGCGTCTTGCGAGCATGCCCGCCTTTTACCAGCCACGAGAACACTGGCAAAGACAGACATATCACATATTCATAATAGGATAGTATTTAGTATCCCAAGGCGGACTGCCGGTGAAAGGGCTGGTTCAAACTTGGCTTTATACTTTATATCTGAAGGATCTTTCAGATTTTTTAAAGACCTTGAAGTCCAGCGACAAGATATCGGCGACCTTTCAACGAGATGGGAAAGAATCCGTTGTGGAGTCCGCAGTAAAAGAACGCCAGGATCGCTGTTTAAAATTGGAACGCCCAAAATTTAAACATATTTGTCTCTTGGGTCTGCGATGCAAGATTTCTATTTACAAACGATCAGGAGAGAGTTACATTGCCGTCATTCTTTAGCAGCAAATAAATAAAAAATGATATACAAAAAAATGTGTGCAGCCGCGTTATACCGTCATAATCGAAAATCGCGCAATATCCATGAACGTTTCCCGGCAAGTCACTTCCTTGGCATTACTCGCCATACTTTCTCTCACTTCAGGGGGTCTCCATGTCGCGCATGAATAGTTGGAAGCTTGCTGCACTGTTTTCATTTCTGATCATGACCTGCCTTATTTCTCCTGTCATCACCTGCGCTACTGCGGACCCACTCGCGGACGCGCTGGACAATCCCATGCAGACCGACGGCATTACGCCGCTGTTGTTCTCTTCGTCCAGTTCGACCGCCTCCGGACTCTGGTCCGCAGAGACCGCGACGTGGTACCCCGGCGGCTCGAATGCCATGGCGGCCCAAAGCGGTCCGATCGGCAACAGCATGTATTCTTCGATCATGACGACCGTGACCGGACCGGCATCCCTCTCCTTCTACCAGCAAGTCTCCTCCGAACCTGCTTATGACACTTTAACGTTTTCCCTCGACAGCTCCCTCAAGAGCACGATAAGCGGCACGGTGAACTGGCAGCAGAAAATGTTCACACTTCCGGCCGGGACCCATACGCTCGTATGGAAATACGCCAAGAACGCGACGATCACCAAAGGCAGCGACGCGGCCTGGCTCGACAAGGTCGTGGTGAGCCCGAACACCGCGCTCGCTATCACAGCGCCCCATGCGGGAGACGTTCTCCGGGCCGGTTCAACGGCAGGCATCACCTGGAACGCGCCCGCTGCGGCTGAAAACTACAACCTGTTCTACTCCTTGAACAACGGCACAACATGGCTGCCGATCCCGGGCGGCGGCAATCTGCCGGGTCTGGGTTTCACCATGAACTATTCATGGACCGTGCCCGTGCCGCCGGCCGGCAATGTTGCCACTGCAAAGATCAAGGTCGTGGCCTCCAACGGCCTGGGTGCGATCGTGGGCACCGCAATATCAGCCTCGCCCTTCACCATCCAGGCGCTCAAGGTCACCTCGCCGAATGGCGGGGAGATCGTAAACCCCAAGGCCAACCCCGCGACCATCGGTTACACCATGTACGGTTCGAACAGCGCGGCGAAAAATGCCACGGTATCATTCACGACAAACGGCGGAAGCAGTTGGACCGTAATCACAACGGGTCCCTTAAGCAGCGCCCCGACCCAGAGTGTTAATGCCTATACTTATTCCTGGACCGTGCCCGCGCAGACGGCCCTCAAGACCGCGTGCAAGGTCAAAGTGGACATTAAGAATATCTCCGGCACGATCATAGCCACCGACATGAGCGACGCCAATTTCACGATCCTGCCGTTCTTCTCCATCTCCGGCGTCGCGACCCTGAACGCCAAGTCCCTCTCCGGCGTCACCATGAGCCTGGGCGGGGCCGATACCGGCACAATCGTCACCGACATCAACGGCAAGTATACTTTTAAGAACCTCCTGCCGGGAAACTACACGGTTTCAGCGGCCAAGAGCCTTTTTGCATTCAAGCCCGCAGTCACCGATGTAGCGCTCACGACAGCGAATTTTACAACGGCCAATTTTGCGGCCACAGGATACACGGAGACCGCGCACACCCTGTCGGGCACGGTGAGCGGCGCGACCGGCACCAACGTTTTGATGACCCTTACCGGCACGACCGGCGGCACGGTCATGACCGATGGCGGCGGCAACTACTCCTTTGCAAATCTGCCCACCGGCTTTTACACCGTGACACCCGCAAAGACGGGGTATACGTTTAGTCCTCTGAGCAGCGCCGGTTTCGTCAACGCCGACACCACCGGAGTGAACTTTGCATCAGCAACAAGCAGCGGAACAACTTTCAGCATCTCGGGCAAGGCGACCTTCAACACGATCGGCCTGGCCGGGACAGTCATCACGGTAAGCGGCGCGTCCCTGACATTACCGGCAACGGTAGCCACCGATGCCCTGGGCAATTACACGATCAAGGGACTCAAGAACGGGACTTACACGCTTTCCGCGGGCGCAGCGGGATATTTCTTCTCAGCGGTCCCGCTCAAGACCATCGCTGGAGCAAACCTGACCGGCGTCAACTTTGCTGCCACTGCCACGGGGGCCCCGTTCACGATCTCCGGCCATATCCTTTCCGCCGGCACGTCCACCTTCCCGCTGCCGAGCATGACGGTGACGCTCAACTCCTCTCCCATAAAAACGACCAAGACCGATACGAACGGTTTTTATCAGTTTACGGGCGTGCCGAACGGCACGTATACCCTGACGCCGTCGCTTGCGGGTGCGAGCACCGCCTTCTATCCGCCGAACGCATTGACAACGGTGAACGGAGGGGGCGCCTCCCAGGACTTTGGCGCTCAGATAGCGTACAACGTCTCCGGCAGCGTGAGCTACAAAGGGACCAAGAAGGGACGGATCTACGTCGGCGTTGTGAGCTTGGACGGATCCACTAGGCTTTCAACGAGCATCGCTGCGCCCGGAACGTTCATGATCCACGGCGTTCCTCCGGGAACGTATAGACTTACTGCAAGGATGGACAATCTCGGATGGGGAACCAAGAATGTGGATGAACCGAATACCACCGATCTACACGCTCTTCAAGTTAATGTTACCTCGGGGAATCTGATCAACCAGACTGTCCCGCTGTACGACCCGGGCGCTCCAAGTGCTCCGCCAACTCCGCAGGGACTCGCGGTGTTCCCGGGCGAATCGTCCGCGCTGATCACGTGGCAAGGCGATTATTCGATTAACACCAATCGGTACGTTGATCAGAAAGAAATGGCGGATTCGTACCTAATCTCTTGGGGGACGGACTCGACTCTTGTGACTAGTTCAACCATCACCGTCCCCGCCTACGGACAGCAGGTCTTTATCCAGACAGGACTTAGCGATGGCGCCCAGCTCTATTATCAGATCTCGGCTGTGGATAGAGCTTTTAAAAGCCCGGCGTCCGCTGTTGTCGGTCCCGTAACCATAGGCGCCGCCGCAACGGACAACAGCACGACCTTCAGCGTATCCGGCACGATCACCCTGCCGGCGCCGGTCCCGGACTCCAAGCCGCTGTATGTCGGGGTATACGGCGACAGCGGCATTTATTTCACCCCGCTCGAAACGCTGGCAAGTTCCCAGAGCTACACCTATACCATAACGGGAATTCCGAACGGCAATTATCAGGCCTTTGCTTTCGTCGACTTGCTCCAAAACGATTACCTGAATGTCGGCGCCATGAGCATAGGGATCGACGGCGCTGCGAAAATACCGGTCACGATAAACAATGCCGACGCGACGCAGGACATCGCTCTTTTGGCTGCCAATTCCCTGACCGCGGCCGGCACAAACCATTCTACTGATGGGACGAAGGACAGGTACACTCTCCTGCTAGGGGCCACCAGACAGAAGAAGCTTCCGGTAAAGCTTACCCTCCTCTCGGGTCCGAATGTCCCGGTTCCGATGGACATAGGACGGGATGGAAACGGCAACCCCGGGACATTCTCTTCTTATATCGGCACCGGTCCCTTCAGGCCCTCCGCGGGAGACACTTACACTTTTGCGGTCACCTATGCCGACAACACCACGGAGACACTGATCACGCCGGTGACGGCCGTGCTCGACAGCTTCGCGCAGAACATGACCGTCGATCCGGTCCCGAGCGCTGTCGTGCCCACGTTCAACTGGTCGGCGCCTGCCTCTTCGCCCACGCCAACCTATACCTATACCCTCCAGGTAAACCAGAACAACGCCGGCCAGTTGTGGAACTATCCGAACAGCGGCGTGGACATGCCGGGCTCTCAGACCTCGGTCCAATTCAACGTGGACAGCAGGGCAACTTCCACCATTTCGCCCGATACGGCCTATAACTGGCAGATCACCGTGAATGATACGGCCGGGAACAGCGCGACGTATCAGACGACCTATACTTCCGGAGGCGCAATCTTCAACATCTCGGGCACGATCAGCGGCGCAGTCCCCGACGGGGTCACGGTGAATTTGATGGACAGCGCCGGAATAGTAACATTGGCCACGACCACCACAAGCGGTGGCGGCTTGTACAGCTTCCCCGATCAGGCCCCCGGCACATACTCGGTGATCGCCTCTCTTGCAACGTACACATTCAGCCCGTCGGTTAGCCAGCCGGTCACGATCACGGACACGGACCTTGTCGTTAACTTCACGGAAACGCCGCTTATCACGCAGAGAATCTCGGGCCAGGTGACGTTTGGCGGCATAGGATTCCCGGGCGTAACCGTAACAGCGGCCGGCACGTTCGGCAGCTCGACGACTACCGATGCCAATGGTAATTACACCATAGCGGGCCTCCTGAGCGGGTATACCTACACCATAACGACCTCGAAAACGAACTATTCGTTCACTCCGGCAAATAGCGTTCAAGCAATCGGTGGCTCCGATATTATCGGCGTCAACTTCTCCACCGCTGCCGGATCGGGCCATACCCTTTCCGGGACCGTGAATGTCCTCGGCCTCAGCGGAGGCCTGGGGCTTCAGGGCGTGCTCCTGACGCTCGATACTTCGCCGACAACAACCGTCGTTACGGACGGCAATGGAAATTTCTCTCTCTCCAATATTCCGGACGCCACATACACGCTTACTCCGAGCTTCGCGGGAACGAACGCAAAGTTCTATCCCACGAGTCTGCCGGTGACAATGAGCAATGCGGACCAGCCGAACCAGAACTTCGGCGCGCGCGTTACGTTCGCCCTGTCCGGGATCGTAAGCTATCCCTCCGGCACTCAAACGGGCAGGGTCTATGTCAGCGTGGGCAATAACGGCGGCTGGTCCACCGGCCTCGGAACGAGCATCCCGTGGCCCAGTATCGTTTCATCACAGACATTCACGATACGCGGCGTTCCTCCGGGGAATTATTCGCTTGCCGCCTGGATGGACACGAGCAGTCCTGAAACCGGCGCGCAGCTCGTATCGTCTCCCACGGGCAGCATATCGTCCGTCAATATCAGCAATGCGGACATCACCGGCCAGACCATTACCATGGCCGATCCGGTGTCTTTGCCGACACCGTCCGCGCCGGCGAACATCAAGGCATTTCCGGGGAATGCGACCGCCTTTATCATGTGGAAGCCGCCCATGGACAATAACGGCAAGCTGCTTGCCGATCATTTCAACGTCTATTACGACACGAACCCTGTCACTACGTTGAGCTCCCATATGACCGTAACAGCAAACGGCGCCGGGGACGCCATGGCGATCGTGAGCGCGCTCACGAACACGCAAGTGTATCACTTCGCCATAACAGCGGTCCTGGGCGGGGCCGAAAGCTCGTTGTCCTCCGAAGCCACGGCGACCATCGGCGCGACCGCGGGATTGAACGGCATCTCGGGTACTGTTTATTACCCGGCTGCGGCAGACGGGAAAAACATGATCGTTGGCGTCTACAGCGACACGAACGGCGTATTCTTCGCGCCGATTGCCAACCTTTTAAGCACTTCTGCAACCTACAGCATCGCCGGCATTCCTGACGGCTCATACACGCCCTTTGCCGTAATCGACATGAACAACGACAACACGAACGACATCGGGGACATCAGCAATACGAATTCCAACAACGCCTTCGTCACTGTCTCCGGCGGTTCCCTGACAGCCGGAGTGGACCAGACGCTCTCGGGGGCGAACGCATCCCCCCGGTTAAGCACCAACCACAGCAAGGACAGTACGGGAAGCGAATCGTACAGCCTGCGGAATATCGGCGTCATTGGAAATGAGAAACTCCCGGTGCAGGCGTCCCTTACGGGGCCCAATGTCCTGGGCCCCACGGACCTGGACACCACGGCCAACGGCTCGATGCTCTTTATCGACTTCGGTACGGACAGGCCCTCTCCGGGAGACAACTATAGTTTCTCGGTCTCCTATTCCGACGCATCTTCGGAAACTCTTGCCTCGGCGGTCACCGCGGTGCTCGACAGCTTCGCTCAAACGCTTACGGTCACACCCGTGCCGAACGACGGCACGCCGACCTTCAGTTGGACGGCGCCGGTTTCGCCGCCTGCAAATGCCGCCTATTCCCTCTCGGTGTTCCAGGATATGGGCGGCACGGTCTGGGAGTATCCGCAAGACGGCGTGTTCTCGCAGACCACGGTCACATACAATACGGACGGGAAAGCCAATCCTGCGTCCCTTGCGGGCGGGACAGCGTACGGCTGGATGGTCAGCGTGGCCGATGCGAACAACAACACCGCCACCCTGGAGGCGCCGTTCTATACGCCGGGAAGTTCGATCTTCACCCTCTCCGGCACGGTGGGCGGCGCGATCGCCGACGGGGTCACGATGAATTTGAGCGGAGACCTTGTGACCAGCACCACGACGACCAACGGAGGCCACTACAGCTTCACGAACCTCTCTCCGGGATCGTACACCGTCACTCCGTCGAAGTACGGGTACACCTTCAGCACGGGAACAAGTCAGCCCGTCACGATAACGAGCACGGACCCTGCGGCCCTTGATTTCACTGCATCGGTCATCCCGACATACCACATCTCAGGCACCGTGAGCGGCGCAATCGCGGATGGGGTCACGGTGAATTTAAGCGGCGACCTTGTAACCAGCACGACGACGACCAACGGCGGTCAGTATAGTTTCTCCAATATCGCGGACGGAACGTATTCGGTCGTAGCGTCTCTTGCAACCTACACATTCAGCCCCACGAGCATACCGGTCACTATTTCCGGTGCGGACTCTATTGGCAACAACTTCACGGGCTCGCCTCTCCCGACGTACGGCATCTCGGGACAAGTGACCTTCAACGGCATCGGCTTCCCGGGCGTCACCGTAACGGCGACCGGCGGCGCCGGAGGCATCACAACGACCGACGCAAACGGCAATTACGCGATCCCGAACCTGCTGAGCGGGCAGACCTATACCATAACCGCCTCCGAGACGGGCTACACTTTCTCTTCGCCCAGCGCGCAGTTCCTCAGCGCCGACATCACGGGCGTCAACTTCATTGCCGCCACCGGGACCGGCTACAACATTTCCGGGACGGTGTATCTCAACACCTTCGGCGGCAGCACCTGGCTCCCGGGCGTGCTCCTGTCGCTCGACACGTCGCCGACCGTGACCGCAATGACGGACGTAAGCGGGAATTACACCATCTCCAATATCCCGAATGGAAACTACACGCTCACCCCGAGCCTTGCGGGAGCGGAATCCGCGTTCTATCCCGCGAGCATATTGCTGACCGTGAACAACGGAGGCATAAACGAGAATTTCAGCGCCAACGTCTTCTACACCGTCTCGGGGATTGTGAGCTCTTCGTCCGGCTCCACGGGAAGGGTCTATGTGGTCCTGCAAATGAACGGCGGCGGAACAACCGGTCTGGGTACGAGCATCCCGGACCTCGCTTCATCGCCGACGTTTACCATCCGCGGCGTTCCTCCGGGTGATTACTCGCTCGCGGCCTGGATGGACACGAGCAGCCCGGAGACCGGGGTGATAAACGCAGCGTCTCCCCTGGGCGGTACAGCCGGCTTCAGCGTTACGAATGCGGACGTGATAAGCCCGGACATCGTGATTTCCGATCCCACGCCGACATCCCCGCTTCCCGCGCCCCAGAGCGTAAAAGTGACAGGCCGCGGCAGCAACACCGCGCTTATCAAATGGAAACCGGCTGTGGACACCAACGGCAATCAGTTCTCCGACCATTACAACATCTACTACGCAACCGGCACGGTCAGCAAATCAAGCTCCAAATTGACGGTCCCGGCAACCAGCGATAACAGCGGTCATGTATTCGTGTCCGGGCTTACGAACGCTTCAACGTATAACTTTGCGGTTACTGCGTCGCTGAATGGACAGGAAAGCGTATTGTCTTCACCGACTTCGACGACCATAAACGCGACAACGGGCCTGAACACTGTTTCAGGCACGATCTCGTTCCCGTCGTCCACGCTTACCACAGGAAAGACAATGTACGTGATCCTCGACAGCAAGACAAACGGCACAGAACACATATTCTTCACGCCTGTTACTCTTCCGTCAACCAGCCCGGCGTCATACAGCATCGCGGGCGTGCCGAACGGCACCTACACGCCCATTGCCGTCATCGATATGAACGGGGACGGCGCGATAGACCTCGGGGACATCGGCAATACGAACGGCAATAATAGTTCAGTGACCGTAAGCGGCAATTTATCGGGAGTGAACCAAACGCTCTCGGGCGCAAACGCATTCGCCAATGTAAGCACCAGCCACTTCAAGGACTACAACAGCAATGAATCTTACAGCTTGCAGCAAATTCAGGTTTCCGGCAATGTGAAGCTGCCGGTAGCGGCAACGCTCACCTCAGGGCCGAATACCCCGGTCCCCCTGGATCTGGAGGCCGGGCAGCAGGGCTATCTCTATATCAACCTCGGCTCGGTCAGGCCGACGGTGGGTGATTCCTATGCCTTCGCAGTCGCCTACTCGGACGGGACATCAGAAACCCTGAACGCGACAGTGACCGCCGTGCTCGACAACTTTGCGACAAACTTGAACGCCACGAACGTCGACACGCCCACGTTCACCTGGACGGCGCCGAGCCCGTTGCCCACGAATTTCAACTCCTATAATATTTTCGTGGGCCAGAACAACGGGGGCTTTGTGTGGAACTATCCGCAGAATGGGACCCTGACGACGACCTCGGTCTTGTACAATGTGGACGGGAGCGCCTCGCAGTCGGCCCTTTCGACCGGGGTGACGTATCAGTGGCAAATCGGCGTTAATGATCTGAACGGCAACAGCGCCACTATCGAGGCGCCGCTCTTTACTGCCCCATAACGGAGAAATGACATAAAAATAGAAAAAGGGGCCTTCGGGCCCCTTTTCTTTTGCTTCATGCGCCTGCTTCGGCGGACAGCCCTTGTCAAGGGTGAGTCCGGAAACAATTCGCGCGAACGGCCTTATGAGGACATCCGTGCCATCATGCGCCGGACAAGTCCCGCGCCCGGGAGCAGCGACCAGATCGCCGACGAAACAGGCCTGGAGAGATACGCCATGAGGTGCTTTCTCTCCACGGCCTTCTTGAGCGTCACCACCCAGGGGCCGGAATAGACCCGGTCTTCGAGGGTGAAGATCCCCATGTCCCTGCCGATGGAGATAAGCTGCGGCCTGGTCCTGGGTTTGTACGCCACCTTTTCGCTGCCGCTGATGTCCGCTGCGATGTTGAGCGCCGCCACGCGGGCCTGGTCCTGGGCGTGATAGGCGAGCCGCTGGAGCGCGAGCGGGCCGTCATCGCTGGAAATGCCGACCGCGTCACCGATCCCGTAGACCCGTTCGTCTTTTGGAGCGTGGAGCAGGCCCGTTACCGTGAGCCATCCCCCGGGATCTTTTAAATGCGGCAGCTCGCGAATGAACTTCGAGGGCTGGATGCCGCCTGACCAGATGAGGATCGATGCCTCGCGGTTCTGTCCCGAGCCCAGCACGACGCCGTCCTTTCCGACTTCGGATATACGGTCGCCGGCGATCAAGGATACGCCCTGCCCGCGCAAATACTCTTCGACGATGTCCTGGACCTCAATCGGGAAATTGGGAAGCAGACGCGTTTTTTCCTCGATCATGTCGATCGCGATCCGGCCCGATTTCAGGTCCTCTTCCCGCCCCTCGCCCCGTATCAGATCGATCACCTCTCCGATGACTTCAACCCCTTCGGTGCCTCCCCCGGCCAGGACGATGCGGCAAGCCGCCTCCGTGGCGAGCATTTGCACCAGTTTCTCCCGGATGCGTTCGGCGTCCCCGGGCGTGCGGAAGCGATAGGAAAACTCCTCCGCGCCGGGCACGCCGAAGTAATTGTTTTCCGCGCCGCTGGATATAACGAGATAATCGTAGGGGAGCGTCCTGTTGCCGGTCGTCACTTCCCGCTTTTTCGTGTTCACGGTCAGCGCCTCGTCCTGGACGAACATCATGCCCGCGGCCCCGAGCACGGCCTTGAGGGGGATCCGGATACTATCAGCGCTCACTTTGCCTGATACGATCAAATGGATCGAAGGGATAAAAGCATGATAGGCGCTCCGGTCTATGAGGGTGATCTCAAAAGGCCGCTTGAGGAGCCCCTTGAGGGAGAAGGCCGCCTCGAGTCCGCCGAAACCGCCGCCGACGATTACGATGCGCGTGGTCATGATCGTTCCCTCGTGAATAAATAGAGCCTCTATTTAAATGTCCTTTTTCATCATGCCGGACTTGATCCGGCATCCAGAGTCTCCTGAAAAGACTGGATTCCTGCCTTCGCAGGAATGACGGTCTTAAGTGAAGCGGCAATTAAAATACAGGCTCTAAATAGTCAACACTGCGCGCTGTGAACTGCCGTCATATTCTTGCGAGAAGCGACTTTTGCGGCGGAGAGCTCTCTTTTAAAATGCGGGACGGCTTTTCGACGCCCGCAGGGACATCAAAGAGAGGACCGCATCACCTGTTGCTCTATGTTTATTATAGCTTAAGAGAAGCTCTGTTTCAGCGGGGACCCGGGAAAAGCGATGAGCGGTTATTGAGCGGGATAGTAAAAAATGCCTCGTGACAACGGGTATGGCAAGCAGCACGATGACCGCTCCCTGTTCGTCGGCGGTCCATGCTCCCTCTATTCGCGCTTTATCCTCCTCATCGTTTATGCTATTATAAAACAGAGAACTTTCGAGTGCGATGCCGAGGCAAGGGGGGTTATATCAAAGCCGAACAGTGCAGAAAGATTGTTCCGGGACGTCTCGGCTGTTTCACGATCACGGTATGCGCCGTTCTCATCCTTGTCGGGGCCGGTTTTCAGGGAGCAACCGCTCAAACCCCGGGACAGCCGTCCATAAATCCGGCTGCGACAGACAGTAAGCCCGTAAGCGCGCCAACGAACACCCTGCAGATTACGCCTCCACCTTCGCCGGCGGGAGAACAGCCGGTAACAAAACCGATCCCGACGGCCGGCAATCCCCTGAGCGCGCCGACGAATACCCGGCAGATTACGCCTTCACCTTCGCCAGCGGGAGAACAGCCGGTAACAAAACCTACCCCGACGGCCGGCAACCTCGTGAGCGCGCCGACGCATACCCTGCCGGAGAAACCCGGGCCGAAAATAGACCTGTGCGCGACCGCCGAAGTGGAAGGAAGAACATGGCTTGATCAGATCCATGGCTTCGTGGATAAGAACCTCTGTGAGCCGGCGGTGTGGTTTGACAGCTTCTTCGGTCAGGAACATACGCTGGAAGACGTCCGGCCCGGCGCTTTCGTCAGATGGAGAAATTCCGCCCGGTGGACCGAGGGGCAGGGCTTTACGTATCTCCGCGATTTCTCTTTCCGGTATCGTTTGCCCAACCTGGACAGGCTCCTGAAAAAAGCGAGATTAGTCGTCGAATCAAGGTCCACTGCCGATAAATTCACTACTCAGCCCGGTCAGGCCGTCGATCCGGGACTCGACCCCGCAACGGGCGCCAGAAGTCCCACCGTTGGCGTGCGGGCGGATTTTCTAACCTTGCTCCGTTCACTGGTCAGCTATGACATGGGCATCAAGGCCCACTGGCCCCTCGATCCTTTTGCCCGGCTGCGGTACCAGTACACGAAGACCCTTGGCAAGGCTTACCTCTTACGCTTCAACGAAACCGCTCTCGATCGATATATTGAAGGTTTCACTGAAACGTCAGAGCTTGATCTTGAAAAGAAAATCACCACCTTTACGCTCCTGCGGTGGAGCAATTATGCAACCTATTCTGAAGGCACGGCCGGCGTAACCTGGAATACCGGGATCAGTCTTTTCAGTCAATTGACGCCCAAGAGCGCCATTTCTTACGATACCAGCATGTGGGGAGTGAGCCATCCGGATTGGGTTGTTCAAGATTACCGGATCGGATCGCTCTATCGCCGGAATTTTTACCGGTCCTGGCTATTCTTTGAGCTTTCCCCCGAGGTCACCTGGCCGAAAGATGTGCACGGCAGGAGGAATTCCACCTTTGCCTTTACGGCCACCCTTGAAGCTCAATTCGGCAAGTAAACCCGTTGGAGAACAAGTTCTCTACCACCGGTATTGCATCAGAAAGAATAGAGGCCGAGGATCTCAGAAGGGATAGCGCTGGAATGTGGACGTTTTCTTTCGTCCTGCATCGGTGCAATCATGATCCGGAAGAGCGACGAAATACGGCTCCGGTATCAGTACCGGAACCTGATACTGAGCGGGAAGATCAGGCTGTCCCTCGAATCCGCCCGCAGGCTGGTCGGTCCTGACTGCGCCTACCATCTGTATAGCGTTGTTGATCTGAAAAAAAAGAAGAGGGTGACGGGGAAATGATGCCGGATCTCGCTTTCAGGAAGTTCATGATCCTTTTCTTTTTTCTGCACCGCCGCTCACAGCTCCGCGCAGACATGCCAGGATATCTTCTATTTTACGTGTCAATGCGGCAATCCATGAGCGCTTACGCTACGCACGCGCATGCATGATTTGTGGTTCACCGGGCTCTCTACCGGGCATGTAAAGCGCGTCCCTGTTCACGGGATGCAGGGGCCTCTGGAAAAGCAAGGACACAAATGAACTGCTTCTCAGTCTTTACCCAACCCCCGCACGTCCCCGGAGCGGGCCTACGAAATTTTGGGCGCCCGTCTTGGCCTAAGGAAGCGTCCCCACGGGCGAACGCGCATGTCTGAGGCCGCAGGCCGAGTTTACGCGGGCGAGCGGACGCGGCCTTAGACGGGTCAAAAATTTCGTTCAGACCGCGAAGGGGATGTGCAGAAAAAACAACAATCCGATGAGCCGTCAATAACAAGCATCCCCATCAACTATGAGGGGAGAGCAGGCCCTTTAAATCAATCCCCTGCTTCCCGGCTTGATTGGTTTGCCGCCCGCCTTACAGAGGGGACAGGACTCGGGGGGATAGGCGGGAACGTGCAGCGTCACGAGCGCCTTGTACGGCACGCCGAGGTCCGCTTTGCCGCCCGAACGGTCCACCAGGGAACCCGCGGCGACAACCGTACCCCCCGACTTTTTTACGACCTCAATGGTCTCCCTGGTGGACTTGCCGGTCGTGATCACGTCCTCGACCACGAGCACGCGCTCGCCCGGCCTGATCGTGAAGCCGCGCCGGAGCGTGAGCTCGCCGTTCACGCGCTCGGCAAACAGCGCCCGCACCTTGAGCGCCCGCGCGGTCTCGTGGGACACGAACACGCCCCCGAGCGCCGGGGCGATGACCGCTTCGATGCTGGAATTCCTGAAATGTTCCGCCAGCGCGGCGCACAGCGCGCTGGCGATGTCCGGTTGCTGCAGTACGAGTGCGGACTGGAGATACTGTTCGCTGTGCAGGCCCGAGGAAAGCAGGAAGTGGCCGGTCAAGAGCGCGCCGGTTTTCTTGTAAATGTCCAATACCTCTTCTGAAGTCATTCGCGATTGCTCCTTCTATCATGTTAGGCAAGTAGTTTCGCAGATCAACGCGGATGAAACAGGATCGAAAGCGAAAGAACGAATGCGGAACGCCGCCCTTGATCATTCCCGTCTTTTATCCTTTTTCCCGCGTGTATCTGTGCCCGATACGCCCGCTTCGATTTCCGCTATGATTTTCCCTACCGCTTCGTTCCGGTCCGCCGCCTTAAGCACCGGCCTGCCGATCACGATATAGTCCGCGCCGGCCGCAACAGCCTCGGCGGGGGTCATCGTCCTTTTCTGATCGTCCTTGCCCGCCCACGCCGGCCGCACCCCGGGAGTGAGAATGACAAATCCGCCGCGCACGGCCCTCCGGAGCATCTTGATCTCCTGCGGCGACGCGACCACGCCGTGCATGCCCGCGCGCCGGGCCAGGCGCGCCAGGTGGCTCACTTCCCGCTGGAGCGAGCGCATGATCTTGAGCTCTTTGCGCAGTGTTTTTTCGTCCATGCTCGTCAGGACCGTCACCGCCAGCGCCACCGGCGCGGGCACGCCGAGCTTGTCCGCCGTCTCCCGTGCCGATTCCGCGGCGGCCTTCATCATGTCGAACCCGCCGAGGGCATGGACGTTAAACATGCTTGCGCCGAGCTTGACCGCCTCAGCCGAAGCCTTGGCAACGGTGGTCGGGATATCGTGGTATTTGAGATCAAGAAAGACCCTGCCGCCCCTGCCAATGATCCTGCGCACGATGTCCGGGCCGTAGGCCGTGAAGAGCTGATGACCGACCTTGAATACGCCTACGACTCCCTTGAGTTCCTCAACGATGCCGAGCGCTTCCTGATCGTTATCCAGGTCCAAGGCAAGGACAAAGCGATCTGCCGGGCTCAGTTCCGCAATCCGCATTTCAATAGATCCTTATCAGGCTCAGCAGCCTGTCCTTGAAGGTTTCACCGAGCGCCTGCAGGTTCTCCGCGTTCAGAAATTCGTGGGCGTTGTTCGAGAACAGGACCCACGCCTCGGAGGGAAAATCCTGTGTCTCCTGGGACAGTTCCACGCGCAGATACACCTTCGGCAGCGCCCTCATCGTGATCGCCATGTCGCTTCCGATGAGGCTCGGCACACCGGTGCCGTCGAACATCGGGAGGATCGCCTGCGCCCGGGTGATGACCTCGGCCGCATGCTGCGCGACCGGCAGTTCCACGTTCTTTCTGAAATCGGCGCACCGTGCTCCGGGGAAATCGCCGATGGCGCGCCAGGGCAGGAGGGTAAGCGCCGTACCGGAGGAGAAGAGATAGTCCAGGATCACCGACGCATGGCTGTCGGGGGCCTTTTGCCCGCGGAGTGAAATGCCGTCACGACGGATGATGTATTCCTGGCCGAGCAGGGCAAGGAGCAGGGCGTCCTGTTCTTCGTTATACAGAGCTCCGACTCGCTCCGCTATGGCGGGAAATGAAGCATGCTCCAGGGCTTTCACGGTTCACTCCACGGAGTAACTAAAGAATCAAATTCTACTCAAAATAAAAAGAAAATTTTCACCACAAAGGCACTAAGACGCTGAGAAAGCATTTGCCTTCAAAGGGTTCGTTAGCAGGTTGCTGAAAAACCCTCGAAATGTCATTGCGAGGAGCGGAGCGACGCGGCAATCTCGTTTTTCAATCGGTTACGAACTGCGAGATCGTGGGTTTATCCTGAGCCATTAAAAAGCGAGATTGCTTCGCTTTGCTCGCAATGACGGCGAGGGACCTCTCGCAAAGACGGCTAAAGACTTTTTCAGCGACCTGTTAGAGGACAATGTCCTTCCTGTTTTTTTTGAGCCTTCGCCCGCGCCCGGCTTTTACGAGCCTGCACCCGGCGCTTATGAGTGTTTACGCGAATGCAGGGCGTGCCTGGCGCGAGTGCAGGGTGCGAGAGACGCCTTGATTTCTGAAGATTTCGGAGAAATTATACCCGTAACCGGCCGAAAGGACAATAAAAAAAATGGCGGTGCTGTTTGATCGTCTGCCTGTAAAATCTATGGGGAGAAACTGCGCGTGAACGGTTATACTTCCCGCTTTATCCGCTCTATGATCTCGGCGATCAATTCCGGGAGATTGAACTGGAGCTGAATGACATCGGGGGGAAGGCGGTCCTCGAAGCGGTACTCGGCGTCGTCCCACAGGAAGAGACTGGTGAGAATGTCCTTTACCTGGGACTTCAGTCCTGCAAACAGGTCCCGGGGAGAAACAAAACCATTCTCGACGAGGATCGCGCCGATCTTCTTGAACCCTGCGTTTTTCTGATACAGCTTGAGCGCCGCGTCGAGATGCTCGCGGGAGAGCAGGCCGGCCTTCACCAGCATTTCTCCCAGCCGGTCACGGCCGTCCGAGGAGGTGGCGAAGACGATCTGACCGTTCTTCACGTAGATGCACTTCTCCACGCCGCTGCGGCGGACGATCAAAGCCCCGGTGGCCTTGCCCTGCTGCAGTTCCTGCAGGACCACCGGCAGAGGAGCCTCTCGAATATTCCCGGAAGACGGAAAAGACATCATGATATCGGTCCTGAACTGCCTGCGCAATCACCAGGGTACGTTGAACGGGGTGTCCGCCGCAGGGCCATTAATACTCAAATCGTATGCCGACTCCGCCGACGTTGCTTTTGCCTCCCTTGAACTCGAGCATAACCATGAATTTCTGGCTGAGCTTCCATTCGAGGCCGCCGAAACAATATACCGACGTATCGTTGTTGGGAACGGCTGAGCCGTAGAGAGCGGCCATTTCGAGACCGCCGTAGGGAGTGAACTTGTATCCCCGGTCCGTGAGCGGAAAACTCTTGCTGAAAACGGTCGAGAACGACAATTCGCTTGAGTTCTTTCTCGAGATGATCACGTTGTCGAACCCCACGTCCACCGCCATGTCGAGAGGAATCCCCTCGGTCTCCTTGATGAGCTGGTATTTCAGGTCGACGCCGGCGAGCGCCCCGAGCTTGTTTTCAGAATTGATTTCAGCCGAGGTAACGCCGAATTTTACGCCGACCTCCAGAAGGGCGCCGAGGCCGTAGCGGACCTCGGGATAATAGTTCTCATAATGATCTCCGAGAGTGAAGTGGATGCCGCTTTGCGTCATTCCGGGATCGAGGCTCTCGGCGGTCATGAATTCGTTTTGGGTAAAATGGGTGAATGCCGATGCCTGGCCCGCAGACGCCGTAAGCACCGTGAAGATAAACAGCGCGACGATTTTCTTCATCTTCCTCGCCTCCGTCTCCTGTGAATTGTGTTTTGCGATTGGGACTATAGCATCAAACAAAAACCTTGACAAGAAAAAAAATGAGCTGCGGAGCGGCGGGGTCTGCGCGCGTATCGAGGAGGTATTCGAGGGAGTGAAGCTCCCTGCAGCAGATGAAGGTTCGTCCAGGCATCCGCGGGAGTGCGCTCACTCCGAAAGTCAAAAAGGGCCGCGAACGCCAGGATGAGTACGGGAGCGCGGGCAGCTGCTTCAACCTTCTTTATTCAGCTCGATGTTCCAGTAGAGATAGTCCCGCCAGCTCAAGGGCGCGTTCTTGATGCCGAAGGTCAGCGTGACGACCGGCATCCACCGCGGCTTTGCCGGCGGCCTGATCAGCCGCATCCCGGCCTCCTGCGGGGTCCTGCCGCCCTTCCTGTTGTTGCAGGAAAGACAGGCAGTGACGATGTTTTCCCAGGTGGCCTCACCGCCCTGCACCTGCGGGATAACGTGGTCGAAGGTGAGGTCTTCCGCCGGATACTTGATGCCGCAGTACTGGCAGGCGTATTTGTCGCGCTGGTAGATGTTGGCCCGCGAGAACCGCACTTCCCTGCTGGCGCGGCGCACCTTGACGAGCTTCAGGAGGCGCAAAATGGAGGGCAGCTTGAAGGTGATGGACACACTCCGGACGTCCCGGTCGTAAAAGTCGATCACTTCGACCTTGCCCTGGGTGAGCAGGGTGATCGCCCTCTGCCAGGAAATGATCTTTAACGGCTCAAATGTCGCATTCAGGAGCAGCGTCCGTTCCATCGCATCCCTCGAAGAATGCCAGAAACCTTGTCCCCGTAAAACGAAAACCGCCGACAATTCATGTTGTTAGATTAACAAAATACATAAAACTTTAGGATTTGTCAATAGGTTTGAAAACCCGTATAATGAATTCGTGCCGGACACAGAGGACAAAAGAATGGAGCTGGCGGCAGCGGCGAGCGCGGAGGAAATAGCCCACTATGTCCAGGACCCGTCCCCCAAGGTCATCAGGGCGCTGCTCGGGAACCGGCGCCTGATTGAAGAGGACATCCTGATCGTCGCGAACAGAAAGAACGTCCCTGCCGACATCCTCGAGAGCATCGCCAGGGACAAGCGCTGGTCCGAGAGTTATCCCGTCCGCCTCGCGCTCGCGAGGAACCCAAAAGCGCCGCTGTCCGTCTCTCTTCCGATCGCGCGGTTTCTCCGCCTCTTCGACCTGGAGGAGATAACACGCAGCCGTTTCATTCCCCTGGTCTTCAGGCATAAGGTCGAGTCCCTTATCATCGAACGGGTCCCGACCATGCCCCTGGGGAACAAGAAAACGCTTGCCAAGAAGGCCGCGGGCAACGTCCTGCTCAAATTGCTCCTGGACCGTGACCCCGAAGTAGTGCGGCTCTGCCTCAATAATCCGAACATGGTGGAAGGCCATCTCTTCAAGATCATAAGCCGCGAGGACACCCCTGTTGAGACCATCATGATGATCGCCGGCCATACGAACTGGTCCACCCGCTCCCTGGTACGCTTCTCGCTCGTACGAAACACGCACACCCCCCTGTCGCTGTCCGTCCCTTTTCTTCAGAATATGAAACTCCTTGACGTGAGGGAGCTCTATGCGGACCCTTCGTTGCCCATAACGATAAAGCCCTTCGTTCACCGGGAGCTTGTGAAGCGGGGGAAGAACCCGGACCAGGGCCTGGCTGAGAAGGTTTTCGAGATCAATGAAGAGGAAATGAGGGAACTCGAAGAGGAAGGAACGATGCCTGAACTTTTTGATGAGGACGAAGAGAGCCCGCCTGACGAGGAAATTGACTAAGCCTCGACTGACCTTCAGATGACAAGATAAACCAATCTATCCGCAGACCTTATGATTAAAAAGGCAAGTCTGACTTAAGGTATATTAGGTCTATCCCGGACCAAAATACACCAAAAGGAGACTTGCCATGAATAACGTTAGCAGACTCGATTTCACTGGTCAACAAATTTATGTCGGTATGGACATTCATAAGAAAAGTTGGAGCATCAGTATTTTTACCGATCAGTTCGAGCATAAGACCTTTTCACAACCTCCGGAGGTCGGGGTGCTGGTAAACTATCTCAAACGCAATTTTCCGGGTGCAGCCTATAAGTCGGTCTATGAGGCCGGTTACTCCGGTTTCTGGATACATGACCGGCTTCAGGAGCGAGGCATACAATGTCTCGTGGTCAATCCGGCGGATGTGCCCACAAAAGACAAAGAGCGCGCAGGCAAGACCGACCGGGTGGACTGCCGCAAGCTAGCCCGGAGCCTCAGAAACGGCGACATCGAAGGGATCTATGTCCCTACGCGACCAAAAGTCGAGGACCGCAGCCTCCTTCGTACTCGAAATAGCATGGTAAGGAAACAAACTCGCTGCAAGAACCAGATCAAGTCGATCCTGAGCTTTTACGGTATCGACATACCGGACGATTTCATCAACGGTTACTGGTCCAAACGCTTCATCAATTGGATCGAGTCCGTACAAATGGAGCGGGCCAGCGGCAACCTATCACTCAAGATACACTTAGACGAGCTTAAGCATCTTCGGCATATCATTGCCGAGATGAACCGGGCGATCCGCGCCCTGGCCAATTCGGACGACTATCGGAACAATGTCCGGATACTTAAGACCGTGCCGGGAATCAGTACCTTGACCGCGATGATGCTCTTGACGGAGCTGTATGACATCAATCGTTTCAAGACGCTCGACAAACTCTGCAGCTACGTTGGCCTTATCCCCGATACCGATTCCAGCGGGGAAAAGGACCTTAAAACCGGCATGACCGGCAGGCGGAACGCCCAGCTTCGCTTCGTCTTGATCGAAAGCGCTTGGACGGCGGTGCGAAAAGACCCTGCCCTAATGATGGCGTTCAATGAGCTGTGCAAACACATGACAAAGACCAAAGCTATCGTTCGGATCGCCCGGAAGCTGTTAAACCGCGTCCGGTACGTTTTAAAGAACCAACAAGAATACACTACGGCGGTTGTTCAATAAAAAACCGATATTTATAGCCGATCTTAAACCCGTGTTTCACCGTGGGTATCGTCTTGCGTAATCTACAGCGGATCGAAAGATGCCGTCTGTGCTTCCACAGACTACGAACCCACGCCTTCATAATTAATCAAGGCAATGCAGCGTTTTCTTCATCAACGAAGACTGTCTGCTCATAGAAGATTGGGTTTGAAGATTGCGTTCGCTATAAATCGCTCCTTAATAAAAGAGATGCGTTTATGCCAAAAGAAAGACTTGCTTTTTAACATAGAAGATTACGCAGACGGCCGCAGATTTTAAGACCGGTAATTCCGGCTTTGTTTCATCTGTGAAATCTGCGTAATCTGTGGATAAAAAAAGACCTGCTTGGTTGCCATCGAATTATAATATAAGTCGCCATTCCCGAAAGACCCCATCGGGAATCCAGCGTCTTTGGCTTTTTACCCGTAACTGGATTCCGGCTTTCGCGGGAATGAAACAAATCATCTCACCATCTTCAGCGCCCATCCCCTGCCCACGGTTATCGCGCCCTGGGGACAAAACTCCTGGCAGCAGAAACAGCGGATGCAGTCGCGGTGCCGGATCTCGAGTTTTTTCCCCGCGTCGTCGATAGCGCCCTGCGGGCAGTGGCCCTGGCAGATGCCGCAGCGGATACAGCGCGCGGGGTCGATCATCGGCCGCGTGGTCAGGGCGTCCTTGAGGAGCCGGCGCGCCCACTCGGGCAGGCGCCACTCGGGATGCTCTTGGGGCGGCAGCCGGAACCCTTTTACGGCCACCTCCCCCAACGCCTCCCCAAGGACCCGTATCCGGCCGAGCCTGGTCTCGCCGATCCCGGCCGTGGCGGCGGCCCGTATGACAGGAAGACGCGCAGGCTCGGCCCTGACGAGCGCTCCGCAAACCACGTCGATCGCGACCGGGTCCGCCCCGGCAAGCACAAGGCCGAGCTCGCGCGGATCGCCGCTTCCCGGCCCGTTCCCTTCCATGCCCACGATTGCATCCATGACGGTCAAACGAGGCTTGATCAGCGCGCACAGCTCGACGAGCATCCTCGCAAAAGCATCGCGGTTGACGCCCGCGTTAAAATGCCACTGCACCTTTCTCCTGCCGGGAATACAGCCGAAGAGGTTCTTCACCGCGCCCGTGAGCGTCATCATGCCGTGGGTCTTGAACTTCGGGACGTTGATGATTGCGTCGGCTTCGAGCACGGCCCGGGCGACCTCGAACCTATGGAACTGCCCGCTGTTCTTTACCTGCACGGCCTCGTTCATCTCCGCGAGCGCGGCCCCTTCTTCCTCGATCACGTCCATGACGCCCGATTTCTCGCACACGCGCCGGAGCTCTCCGAAGCCGGGGCTGTCGCCCACCAGCGCCTTCGCCCCGGCCTCGCGCACGAGGCGTATGACCGCGCGCAGGACCTCGGGGTGCGTAACGACCGCGTCGTCGGGAGGGGCCGCCTTGAGCAGGTTGGGCTTGATGAGCACCCGGTCGCCGGGCTTCACGAACGCGCCCATGCCTCCGAGCAGGTCAACGGCCCTGCGCACCGCGCCCAGAACCCGATCGCGGTCGTAATCAGCGCACTTTACGATAGAAACGTCGGATGATGTTTTTTTATTCATCGTTTAAGATCCGAATTCTCATCGAGCGGGAAAGAGAAGGCTGGACAAGATTAACGAGATTTTAGATAGTACCGCGCGCGGGATCAAAAATCAAGGGGACTCTTCATCTCTTTCAGCGTCCTTGACGGTACGCAGTGAGTGTAGATCATCTTCGTCCTGATGTCTGCGTGGCCGAGGAGCGTCTGGATCGTGCAAAGGTCATAGCCCGTCTGAAGCAGATTCGTTGCATAACAATGACGGAAGATGTGAGGGATGGCGCGTTTCGTGAGCCTGGCTTTTCTGACTGCTTCATACAGCGCATCCTAAACATGTGTTTGGGGAACATTCCGCTGCTTGAGAATGTCGTCAAATTGGACGAGAAGATCTTTCGGGATAGGTTCCATAGGATAGTGAGTAAACCTCGCTTTCGCATAGAGCACCCAAATTCCGGCATATTTTATCGAATTCCACTGAATGGTCAATTATTTTATTACCTTGACATGCATATAGGCATAAAATATACTCCCCCTGTTAGCGGAAAAACCACGGATATTTTACAATTTTTGTATGAGATGAACTTGAAACATAATAAAAGCAAATGTATGCAGCGGTCTCAAAACGGCATGTATTTTGCTAAACTCTATAATTCCGGAAATCCAGAATTATAGAGGGGGCTACACAATTCCTTGTTGAACTAAGCCGCTGCGCGGCGGTGTTATTCGCATTCCAATAAGTCTCTCTACAATTCATCCCCGCATATCTCGATAGATTTTCTTCGTCTCGCTCCTTGCTTCATAATCCTGACCGTTCTACAATCTTCTTTCGCATCACCATCGGCGTCATGCCGTTGGAATTTCGATTCAACGGAAGGAGATTATGCAATGGAAACGTTCAAAGAACAGATGCAGGGCGACATGGTGCTTCGAGGATTAGCCCCGAAGACGCAATCATTGTATCACCGGGCGGCGCGCGATATGGAACGCCATTTTAAAAAACCGCCCGACCTTTTGGAAGACGGCGATGTCAAAGCGTATCTGCTTTACCTCGTCCGGGATAAGAAGGTATCGCTATCCACCCTGAAGATAACTTACAGCGCGCTGCGGTTCCTCTATGAAACGACGCTGGGCAAAGGTTGGGTGATGGACAAGATTCCCTATCCGAAGACGACCAAGACACTTCCTATCGTTCTCGAACGGGAGGAGGTACAGGCCATGTTCGAAGCCACTCCCAGCCTGAAGCAGCGCGTGATGCTGATGGTGACCTACTCGGCAGGGCTCCGGGCGAGCGAGACCGCCCGGCTCAAGATCACGGACATCGACAGCAGCCGTATGCTGATACGCGTGGACCAGGGCAAAGGCAAAAAAGACCGGTATACCCTTTTATCCCAGGTAGCGCTGGAAGCGCTTCGGGAATACTGGAAAGAATATAGACCGACGCATTGGCTCTTTCCGGGAGAAAAGCCTGAAAACTACATTTCCATTAGCACCGTCCAAGAGGCGTTCAAACGCGCGAAGAAAAAAGCCGGCATCACGAAGCCGGCAAGTTGTCACACGCTTCGGCATAGCTTCGCCACACACCTGCTGGAGTCGGGAGCTGATCTGCACTATATTCAGCTTCTGCTCGGCCATGCGTCGGTGAGAACGACCACTATTTATCTCCACGTGAGCAAAAAGAACCTCTCAAAGATCGTGAGCCCTCTGGACTTAGGCCCCTTCTTAAATCCTCCACAAACCTCGTAGCCTGCACACGCGACACCCGCGGTGTACACGCGAGATAGCCTACAGATCGAAGTCGCGGACATCTTTCGCCGGTACGGTCCTCTTTACCGGAACGCTCATCCCATGCCCTTGAATCGTCTTCGCGCCATGCGGGCGATCGAGACCTGCCGCACCGCCGACCAAGGCGGTCACGTGGACGAATGCGAGCACTGCGGGACAAAAGTGATCTCGTACAACTCCTGCAGAAACCGGCATTGCCCCAAGTGCCAGTTCCTTAAAAAAGAGCAGTGGATCGAGGCCCGGGAAGAAGACCTGCTTCCCATTCCTTACTTCCATGTCGTTTTTACCATCCCCGATAAACTCAATCCCCTTGTGCTCCGGAACCAGGAGGCCCTCTACGGGATCCTGTTCAAGGCCGTTTCGGAAACCCTGACGGAACTCTCGAATACGCAGAAACACTTGGGCGCGGAAATCGGTTTTATCTCGATCCTGCACACCTGGGGACAGAACCTTATGGATCATCCGCATCTCCACAACATCGTCACCGGCGGCGGATTGTCCAAGGGCGGACGGAAATGGAAATCATGCAAGAATGGCTTTTTCCTTCCCGTCAAGGTCATGTCGAAACTCTTTCGGGGGAAGTTTCTCGCTTATCTGAAAAAACTCCGTGCCGAGAACAAACTTGTCTACCCCGGCGTCGTAAGCCATCTTGCGTCGCCGGGAGTTTTCAAGGCCTTCATCGCCGATTTGTACAAGAAGCAGTGGGTCGTCTATTGTAAGCCGCCGTTCGACGGAACAAAAGGCGTTCTTGAGTATCTCGGCAGATACACCCACCGTATCGCGATCAGCAATCACCGGCTCGTGAAGATGATGGACGACAAGATCTCCTTCCGGTGGCGCGACTACGCGGACAGCAACAAAAGCAAGATCATGACCGTGGACGCCGATGAGTTCATCCGGCGGTTCCTGCTTCATGTCCTGCCCGACCGGTTTGTCAAAATCAGGCATTACGGTCTGTTGGGAAACAGATGCCGCAGAAAGAAACTCGACCAATGCAGAGAGCTTCTGGCCTGCGTTGATCAGAACGAGGCGGAGCAGAAGACTGAGACGTGGCAGGAAGCTTTGCTCAGGATCGCCGGCATTGACGCTGGCCAAATGCCCTGCCTGCGGCGAACGCAGAATGCGCACAATCGAGATCATGCAGCCCGCGCGCTGCAAAGGACCGCCGCGAATATGATTACCACAAGCACTGAAATGAACAACCCGACTCCGACATCCATCCCCGAAAAAAGTCACGTCTTTCGCAACGATACCCTATTGCCCAAAAGCCCTTTTTCCTGTATAGTCTTTTACGAAAGGGGCTTGCGGAGCAGTCCGGAATCGCCGCTTTTCACCCGAACAAGTCTCACGCCCCTGCCAATGCTGTCTCCGCGGACTTCGTTTTAAGCTGACAAATCATTTGAAATCCCATAGCGACGTGGCGCGCAACGGCTTAGTCCAACCAGCTTCTTTCTGAATAAAGCGTTCAGAAAGAAGCCTTAACATTATATGCAATAAATAAAAAGTAGTATTTTTCGAGTGGTCCAATCATGAGTTTCTGCCCCTTGTACGGCTCATATCATGATCCCAATGTCCCTTGCGTTGATCATGCTGGTGACATACTAAAAGATGCAGGGATTGAACGCCCGCAGATGCAGCGTAAAGAATTTAAGAAAATGGTAAAAAAGCCAGATCGAACTATGCTCGTAGTTCTTCTTATTTTTGGACTACTGCTTTTTTCATTTGTTCTTTTGTCAGTATTTATATCGAAATAGACATAAGAACCATTGAAATATAACTCATATAACCAGTTCTGTAGGTAGAGCAGAGCGAAACCCAATACAATGATCCCAACCACGCCGAGAGGTACGCTGAGAAAGGAAAAACATGATGCTGTCGAACCCTCTGAACATCATTGCTGTACTTTTTGCTCTTCTCGGCCTTCTCTTTCTTATCATGACCATTGCAGCCCTGAAGAAGAGAAAGCTGTTCGGCACGGCCGTGATCTTCGTGATCGCGTTGCTGATGATCTCCCTGTCCACCCTGTTCGGCACCATAAGCATCGCCATTCAGGGGTATCGCGCATTGACCAGAGAAGAACTTGCCGCGATCGTGAACATCGTGCCGACGGGGAAGCAGAAGTTCACGGCCTGGTTTTCCCTGCCCGATGGCGGCGAAAAAGTATTCCTTCTTGCCGGTGACCAGCTGTATGTTGACGCCCACATTCTCAAATGGAAACCGCTGGCAAACATATTCGGGCTGCACACCTCCTATGAGCTCGATCGCGTGGCAGGCCGCTATGCGGTCCTGAGCGATGAAACGACAAAGGCCCATACGGTGTATTCATTGTCCAGCAACAGGCCCCTGGACATGTTCGATCTCCGGCGCAGGTTCGCGATCCTTAATCCCCTGCTGGATGCCGAGTACGGGTCCGCCACCTTCATCAACTCGAACAGCGCGGAAGAATTAAGGGTAATGGTTTCGACAACAGGACTGCTGATCAGAAAGAACGAAAAAAAATCCGGGCAGTAGCCGGCAGGGTGAGGCGGTTTCGCAGTCCGGATAGAGCAGCGCAAAAAGCCGCTACTAATGATCCCAACCAAAGTCAAGAGAGAGGCAAAAGACTTGCTCATCGGGGCGGGACTGAAAAGGTTCTTATCCAGCCATCTCCGGCACGATCATCCACTCCACGGCCCAGCGGCCATCATCGAACCTCCTGAGACAGGCGATCCCTCCCATCTTGAAGTCGATGGGCATCTTCTCCTTGTCCCCGCAGAGAAGGAGGCCGGCGAGCTTTGCCATATAGGGGAGATGTCCGACGAGCATTAAATCCTCATTCATTCCAACGATGCGTCCGGCCCATACGGCGGGATCATCCAGGGGCGCGAGGGCCTCTGCCGGGGACAAGTCCTTCCCCGGCTTGAGGTAATCGGCCAATATCTGCGCGGTCCGCAGGGCGCGGGTCTTTCCGCTGTGATGAATGACACTCACCTTGAGACCGAGCTTCTGCGCATAGATCGCGGTCCTGGCAACCTCCTTGGATCCTTTGTCCGTAAGCCCCCGTGCAGGGTCTTCCTCTTCCCTCTTCGCCTCACCGTGCTGTACGAGATAGAGAAACATGGAATCACCCCTTTCTTAGCCACGGATGAACACGACTCAAGTCTTTTTTATCCACATATTACGCAGATTTCACAGAAAAAACGTCCGGAATTATTGGTTTTAAAATCTGCGGCCATCTGCGACATCTGCGGACAGATTGGTTTCGCGTCTTTGGAATCAAACATAGTATAATTATATCTGAAGCGCACGGGTGGTATTTGCATGAAATGGCCGAAAACGATCTCGATAGAACAGGCGCGAGAGCTGCGGGAAATTCTGAGAAAGCGGGTGCAGATCGTTCCTCTCAGAGGTGAACCGCGATACGTGGGAGGAGTGGACGCTGCGTTCTCGGAAAACCAGGTGTATGCAGCTGCCTGCCTCTACCGTTATCCCGAGCTCACGCCTCTGGAACAGGCGACCGCCATTGAAAAACTGAGATTCCCCTACATTCCCGGTTTTCTCTCATTCCGGGAAGGCCCTGCCATCATCGCGGCAGTCAAGCAACTGACGACAACGCCCGATGTCATTCTCGTCGACGGGCAGGGCATTGCGCACCCGAGGGGGATCGGGATCGCTTCGCATCTCGGGATTCTGCTCAACATCCCCGCGATCGGTTGCGCAAAAACAAGGCTTGTCGGAGAATTCGAGGAACCGGGCAGACGAAAAGGAAGCTGGTCCGAGCTCACGTATGAGAGCAGGACCGTCGGCGCGGTAGTGCGGACAAAGGACAGTGTCAGGCCCCTGTTCGTATCGCCGGGCCATAAGATCGACCTCGACAGCACGATCCGCATCATGCTTAACTGCACTGGCAAATACCGGATACCGGAGCCGCTCAGGTGCGCGGACATGCTGTCGAGAAAATTGAGATCAGGTGCTCCATCGTAAAAACATACGACTGCAACTCCTCAGGTCTTTTTTATCCACAGACCTTATGATTAAAAAGGCAAGTCTGACTTAAGGTATATTAGGTCTATCCCGGACCAAAATACACCAAAAGGAGACTTGCCATGAATAACGTTAGCAGACTCGATTTCACTGGTCAACAAATTTATGTCGGTATGGACATTCATAAGAAAAGTTGGAGCATCAGTATTTTTACCGATCAGTTCGAGCATAAGACCTTTTCACAACCTCCGGAGGTCGGGGTGCTGGTAAACTATCTCAAACGCAATTTTCCGGGTGCAGCCTATAAGTCGGTCTATGAGGCCGGTTACTCCGGTTTCTGGATACATGACCGGCTTCAGGAGCGAGGCATACAATGTCTCGTGGTCAATCCGGCGGATGTGCCCACAAAAGACAAAGAGCGCGCAGGCAAGACCGACCGGGTGGACTGCCGCAAGCTAGCCCGGAGCCTCAGAAACGGCGACATCGAAGGGATCTATGTCCCTACGCGACCAAAAGTCGAGGACCGCAGCCTCCTTCGTACTCGAAATAGCATGGTAAGGAAACAAACTCGCTGCAAGAACCAGATCAAGTCGATCCTGAGCTTTTACGGTATCGACATACCGGACGATTTCATCAACGGTTACTGGTCCAAACGCTTCATCAATTGGATCGAGTCCGTACAAATGGAGCGGGCCAGCGGCAACCTATCACTCAAGATACACTTAGACGAGCTTAAGCATCTTCGGCATATCATTGCCGAGATGAACCGGGCGATCCGCGCCCTGGCCAATTCGGACGACTATCGGAACAATGTCCGGATACTTAAGACCGTGCCGGGAATCAGTACCTTGACCGCGATGATGCTCTTGACGGAGCTGTATGACATCAATCGTTTCAAGACGCTCGACAAACTCTGCAGCTACGTTGGCCTTATCCCCGATACCGATTCCAGCGGGGAAAAGGACCTTAAAACCGGCATGACCGGCAGGCGGAACGCCCAGCTTCGCTTCGTCTTGATCGAAAGCGCTTGGACGGCGGTGCGAAAAGACCCTGCCCTAATGATGGCGTTCAATGAGCTGTGCAAACACATGACAAAGACCAAAGCTATCGTTCGGATCGCCCGGAAGCTGTTAAACCGCGTCCGGTACGTTTTAAAGAACCAACAAGAATACACTACGGCGGTTGTTCAATAAAAAACCGATATTTATAGCCGATCTTAAACCCGTGTTTCACCGTGGGTATCGTCTTGCGTAATCTACAGCGGATCGAAAGATGCCGTCTGTGCTTCCACAGACTACGAACCCACGCCTTCATAATTAATCAAGGCAATGCAGCGTTTTCTTCATCAACGAAGACTGTCTGCTCATAGAAGATTGGGTTTGAAGATTGCGTTCGCTATAAATCGCTCCTTAATAAAAGAGATGCGTTTATGCCAAAAGAAAGACTTGCTTTTTAACATAGAAGATTACGCAAATTTCACAGATCAAGCCAGACAGAAATTATTGGTTTTTAAATCTGCGGCCCTATGCGGACTGATCGCTTTCAGCTTTCATTCTCGCGCAAGAACTATCGGCAGCGCCGCCTTACCCTCAAGCGCCTTAAGAGCGGCTTCTTTCAACTGCTCCTTCCCGAGGTCCTCTTTGCCGGTCATTTCCTCGATATCGATCCTCACCACGCACGTTAGCTTCAGCTTCTCTTCGGGAAACTCGCCGTATCCTCCTTCGGGCTGATACTTCCCCATGAGTAACTCAAGACCGTACAGCCTTTCTGATGGGTCCTCGACCGGATAGGCCCTGCCTTTGATGATAACGCTCCGGTAAAGATACTCCGCCCTGCAGGGGTTCCCCGTGCTTTTCACGAGCGCGATCGGCAGGTCCGCTTCAAAGCAAACGCGACAGTCCCGCTTGATATCGTCGATCTTTTCGCCTTCCAGCGCCGAATGAAAGTATATCTTCCCGTCTTTATAAGCGAAATTGAGCGGTTTGACCATGGGATAGCCGTCCCTGCCGATGGTCCCGAGCCTGCCGACCTCACAGGTCTTCAGCAAGCCGATGACGACCTCCCGGTCTTTGATCTCTTTTTTGGCTTGACGCATGGGTTCTCCTCGCAAAAAAAAAGCCGCTGCAAACTGGAACCAGTGCAAAGCGATTTCTCACGAAGGCGCAAAGATCGCAAAGAACTACAAAAACAAAAGATGACATTGGTTTAATTCAAAGCTTATAAGCTTTTCTTTGCGACCTTTGCGAGCTTTGCGAGAGACAAGGCTTGTATTTTTTCCGTTATTCCGCCAGATCCGCTTCCACGTCGAGAAAGATCTGGACCTCTTTCCCGGCCACCAGCCCCCCGCCTTCCATGAGTTCGCTCCCCCACATCATGCCGAAATCCTCACGGTTCACCGTGATGGAGCCGGAAAAACCCACGGACGTTTCATCGCCATAAGGATTTCCCCGCGGCCCGGCATATTCCCCTTCGAAGGTGACCGGCCGCGTTATGCCGTGAATGGACAGGTTGCCGCTCACCCTGCAGCGGCTTCCTTCAAGAAATTCAACCTTCGTGCTCTTAAAGGTGATCGTGGGATGGTTCGCCTGATCGAAAAAATCCATACTCAGAAGGTGATCGTCCCGCTGCTTGATCCCCGTATTCACACTCGCCACCTCTATCTCAACATCGACGGACGTCCTCAATCTGTCGACAGGGTCGAAATGGATGGCGCCTTTCATCTTGCTGAACTGGCCCCGCACGTGCGCAAGCGCCATGTGCCTGATGGCAAAGGCCGCGCAGGAATGATCGGAATCAATGATCCATTTGGCCATATTTCCTCCTCCGCTGCTCCTCTTGTAACTATTTTACACGAAGTACACGCATCCGGAGACCTCTAATAAAAAGTATATCAAACTCTCTTCTCTATTGCTAAAACCGCTTCGAGAGATTTATAATATGGCGTTCATTCGGGAACGGAGGAGTATTTTGGCGCCTAGAAAAGCAGTTGCCCTCATATCAGGCGGGCTTGACAGCGTGCTGGCCGCGAAGGTGGTCCTGGAGGAAGGCTTCAAAGTTGTGGGGCTCTATTTCACCTCCCCCTTTTCCAAAAGCTACGGCCAGGAGCACGACACTCACGCTGTGCGGGTCTCCAAGGCCATCGGCATCGACCTCCGGGTGATGGACATGGGCCAGGAGTACATCGACCTTGTCCGCAATCCGGTACATGGCTACGGCAAGAACATCAATCCCTGCATAGACTGCAAGATCTTCATGCTCAGGAAGTCCAAAGAGGTGATGCGGGAAGTAAAGGCGCCCTTCGTCGTAACGGGAGAAGTGCTGGGCCAGCGGCCCATGTCCCAGCGCCGGGACACCCTGGACCTCATCGAGCGCGACGCGGACCTGAAGGGCATGATCCTGCGCCCTCTTTCGGCTGCGCTCCTGCCGCCGACCCGGGCCGAGCTGGACGGCCTGATCCAGCGCGACAAGCTCCTGGGCATCAGCGGCCGGTCGAGGGCCGTCCAGCTCCAGCTTGCCGAACGCTACGGGATCAGGGGCTACTCCACGCCTGCCGGCGGCTGCCTGCTTACGGACAAGAACTTTTCGGAGAAGCTGCGCGATCTCTTTGACGACAAGCAGGCCGTGACCCCCGACGACGTCAGGCTGCTCACCGTCGGCCGCCACTACCGGCTCGACGCGGGCAGTCAAGATCGTGGTAGGCCGCGACAACAAGGAAAATAACCTGTTGATGTCGCTGGCGCCCCGCGGCTTTCACCTGTTTACCCCCCACGGCTTCCCCGGCCCCGTTGCCCTGCTGAACGGCGAACCTACGCAGGACATAAAACAGACCATCGGCCGGCTCATCATCACCTACAGCAAGCAGGTCCCCGGCCAGACGTATTGCATCCAGTACGGCAATGAGGTCTTCAACCCCGGGGAACCGCTCCCGATCAATGCTTCACGCCTGCGGCGCCTGGGCGCGGATGCATAAATTCTAGATTGTCTTAAGCTCAAATAGTCAATAACCATAATTACTCAGGCTGGCCGCTGAGCACAGGCGCAAAAAGTGCGCCCGTAATAAACAACATTGTGCCGGATCGGCCAAAACAACGCGTGCGAAGCGAAAGCGTTGCGGGTATCAGTACACAGGCGATACGCTGCAAAATCATACTGGCGCACCTTGCGCCGAAACGAAGCGGTCAGCCTGAGTAGTTAATATCCCTTCTCCCTGTCCCCTGATCTCCTCTTTGGCCTCTCAACGCCCGTCAAACCATGATAAAATAGCAAGCAGGGATTGTTTTCTTGACCGATTGCGCGCCGCGCTGCCACGAGGCAACCATGCCAGACATAACCGTTCAGGCCGTCACCGAATATCTCCAGTCTCTCTACGCGAAACCGGTGCGCCTGCTCTCCATGACCGGACGCGGAGCGCAGGAAGAGGGCGATAATCTGAAGGGCTTCGGGTACGGTTCGCCCCTGTTTCTTGAATACGAGGTGGGGAGCGAGCGGAGGAAGGCCGTGCTCGAGACCATGGCGCCTTCCTCCTACGGACACGACCACTTCTCCGACCGGGCCCAGGCCATTCTCTGGGAGCACTCGGCGTTCAACAGCCTCCCGCGGCATGTGCATTCCATCGACAGCGGCGCCTTCCTCGACTCCGGCAGGATCATCTCAACGGGCAGGGCACGGGAATTCTTCCTCCTGAGCGAATTCGTGAACGGCTCGGGATATTTCAAAGACCTGGAACGGATAAGGGACGGAGCGACGGCAGCGGAGGCGGATTTCGAGCGGGCTGCCGCGCTCTCGGACTACCTCATCGAGATCCACGCGTTGAAGCGCGATGCGCCAGCGCTGTACACCCGGCGCATCCGCGACCTCGTAGGCCACGGCGAATGCATCATGGGTCTTATCGATAATTACCCGGAAAAATTCGAGTTCATGGACAGGCGGATTTTGAAAAGGATCGAAACGGCCTGCGTTGAATGGCGCTGGCGGATCAAAGACCGCGGCCGCCGGCTTTGCCGGGTCCATGGAGATTTCCACCCCTGGAACATCCTGTTCCGCGAGAGCACGGACTTCACCGTGCTCGACCGCTCACGCGGCGAATGGGGCGAGCCCGCGGACGACACGGCGACCATGACCATCAACTATCTGTTCTTTTCGCTCCAGCGTTCAGGCAGGCTCGAAGGCGATTTTGAAAAAATGTTTCGTCTGTTCTGGGACCATTATCTTGCGAAGACCGGGGACCGGGAGATGCTCGAGGTCATTGCCCCTTTCTATGCCCTGCGGGGTCTGGTGATCGCGAGCCCGGCATGGTACCCGCACCTTTCGACCGCCATCCGCAGATCAATCTTTCATTTTATCGAGAACGTGCTCGGAGAAGACCGGTTCGATCCGGGGGACATGAACAGGTACCTCACATGAGCGAACAACAGGGCTTTGCCGTATGGCTGACCGGCCTCCCGGCCTCGGGCAAGAGCTCCCTCACCCGGGAACTGGTGAAACAATTACAGGCCCGCGGGGTGACCGCGGTGGTGCTCGAATCGGACGCCATGAGAAAGATCCTCACGCCCGAGCCGGCGTACAGCGAAGAAGAACGCGACCGTTTTTACCGCGCACTGGCCTTGATCGGCGAACTGATCACCCGCAGCGGGACCAACGTGATCTTTGACGCTACGGCGAACAAGCGGGAGTACCGCGACCAGGCCCGGAGGCTCATCAAGAGATTCATCGAAGTATATGTCACGTGCCCTCTCGAGGTCTGCGCAAAGCGGGATCCCAAGGGCATTTACGCACGGGCGGCGCTTAACAAAGCAACAACCGTGCCCGGCCTCCAGGCGGTCTATGAGCCGCCGATGAAGCCTGACCTGACCCTCGACGGGCAGGCGCCGCCCGAAACAGGGGTTGTTCTGGTTTTAGATAAGCTAAACCAGCTGCTGTACATATAAACAGTTCTTTTTCCCCTATTTATGAAACTCATTTGACTGCCGTACGTTCCTCCGTTACAATCGCCGCATGGGTAAAAAAGTGACCTACGAGCGCTGGATCAATCTTTTCCTGCCCGACGGCTGGAACGAGCGCGAGGAGATGGGATTTGTCCTGCTGGAGAAAGAGGGGTGGCCGGGCATGGTGCAGCTCTCGTTCATCGAGCGGGACGAAACCAAGACCGCGCCCGCTGCGGCCGCGAAGATACTCCTCGAAGACACCCTGGAGGAACGCGATATTCCTTTTCCGCGCGAAGCCGTTAAAGTGGAAGAGCAGGGAGGTCTGGGGATAGCCACCCTGGACTACAGCTATCAGCACAAGGAAGAACCGATGCACTGGAGGATCTGGTTTCTCGTGGACAAGACCCGGGCGCTTATGGCCGCCTATGTCAGCGACCCCGAGCACGACCATCCCTATCTTGAAGAAGTGTCCGGCATTATTTCCGACATCGAGTTCATCCCCTCCATGAACGACTGACCGGACCGGGAGGCGCGAACAAGGCTGCGGGAAGCCCAGGGAACGGCCGAAATAACAGGGGTGCAGATAAGACTTATAGGGGGAGAAAACCGTAAGAATTTACTCGTCAGTTAGTTAAATCAATGCGTTGTGAATTGATAAGTTTCCCCACGTATGAAAACCTTTAGGGTATGCAGATTCCAAAGGATATCTGCCGGGCATTCCGATTGAAACCTGCCAGCCATTCCGATTCATTACCTACCAGTGCTTCCGGAAAATCTTCCACCCAGGAAATTTCTTGAGATCAAAGCAATCGTCTGGCGCAGATTTCAACCAGTTAATTAGCATTGTATCCACTGCTCGAAATATCACTTTTACCTCAAGCTTGCAGTCGTGGTCGATGATAATGGGTGCGGAATTCTTGTTGAAGCATGCACCTAACATTGAGGTATTTGCCGAGCACAATTTGATCGGAAGTAAATCCTTTTTGCCGCCCATGGTTGTTCTTCTTTCGACTTTATGCTACCATAAATCCAACTCTCTGGGTGGTACAGTTTTTGGGGGGTAAAGTCACGATCTATCCGGGCTTGCGAAACGAAAAACAACCTGACGCGACTGGTGATTTCCTCACATTCCTATTTTTCAAGATAGAGATCAGCGCAATATTTAAATGCCATCTCCTTCGTATACAGGGCATCGTCCATCGATTTCCTGACAAATTCCAGTGCCTGCGGCGTGCCGGCATCGCCGATAGACTTCAGGGCCATGTACTTATCAATCTCGTCATATTGTATATATTTTTTCTGCAGAAATTCGAATTGATTCTTCACGCCCAGCGTCCCTATCGCAGACAGAGCACACGCCCGGATAAAGCGATCATCGTTATCGGCAAAGGTGTACAGGGCTTTCAAGGCGCCGGGGTTATTCGACCCGCCCAACTCAAAAAGGGTGAAGCAGGCATAGTCGTCTTTATTTTTTGCTTGTTCAGCTGCCCGGGCACTGCTGTCTCTGATCATTTCATCGCCCGCAGAGTAGTGCAGGGCGATAGTATTAATCTTCGATGCTATCTCCTTCACGAGTAGCGACAGAGGCATATTGAAACACGTCTCTTCGACCTCCTTCCAGGTCCACGGCACTTTCCCATTGAAGAAATAAGCGCGGATATCAGCGGTCTTACGACCTGTTGTCACTTCACCTCTGAAGGAATGGTAGGTCTCCCAGGGATTATACTCTGAGCCCAATGCTCTGCGGCTGACGACCTGAAATTTTTTTACCGTCAGTACGATATCCGCCGGCTTGTTCGTGTTCCCATAGACAACCTGTACGGGGATATTGCGCGCCGAAAATTCCTTCTCCAGCGCTTGAGAGAGCCAAGCAACGGGGTCTGTGATGTTGTCCAGTTCAATATTCCCATGGCTTAAGGCGCCGAGTCTTTCATGGAACACCATGCTGGATCGCCGATCAATGACCTGCAGGACAACTGACTTTTTCGAGCCTTTGTCGTACTTGAGATTGGATACAACCGGGTCCTTAATCGAAAACTTTATGGCGCATCCGGTAAAAAGAAACACAACCATCGTAACAAGCAAGACCTTCAGAAACCAATACTTCATTGCCGACCTCTTTGGCGCGTTAGGATCTTCTGCAATTCTCGTCGACTATAAATAAACAGGCTTCTGGTAGAAACTTTAAATGTTGCAATGAATTTAAACTATAACGAATACAGTAAGTAACGTTGACTAAAAGCTTCAAACGGAATTATTCATTCTCTTGCCAATTCTGACCCTCCGAACCCTCACATACAATCAAGCACCGGCGACCGATAAATCCAGGGCATCATAAGCGCAGCTAGCTAAAACATAGGAAATAAGTCACGTGACTTCGTATATCATTGTTCCAAGTATGCGTTGTCGCACACCTTCCCGCTCTTGTTGAAGTCCACCACTAGGGTTTCGGTTTTCGTTTTAGTTCCGCCAAAAGATGAGAATGCGTGAGTGTAGGTCCACCGCTCTACGCATCCGAGCGGGCTGCCCGAAATCGCCTGCATGCGGTACGGCTCGCCGAACCAGGCGCGGATCTGGTCTTTGTCCTGGGATCCTTTCTTGATATCGTTGACGTGTGTGGTGTCGAACTGCTTTCCCGCAGACGCGCATGATACGAGCGCAAGGACTGCAACAACTGCAACTATCTTTAAAACGTTCTGTACCTTCATAGCACTGTCCTCCTTTTTTGATTACGTATGGTCAAAAAACTCATACTGTCTTCCTTATAGCCCTGCAAGCACAAGCCGTAGAACTCGATCAGCCTCAATCCTATCATGACTTGTTCTGTTATTTTACAAACAATCCCTTAACTGACCTCCTTGGCGATGATGTAGCCTCCATCAATGCACTGCGCTCATCCAAACAACACCTAAAGAGCTTCCCACGTCACACGGTTTCTGTATCTACAGTACTGACTAAAACAAAAAAGCAGAACATGCCGAAAGGACTCATCCTTCGGCAGCTCGGCCGTCTTCGTCTTTTAAGATCCGTCGCTTTCCGCTCCCTTCTCGCGAAGGGCTTGGCTTTATCAAGAACTATTTTAATAAAGCACAGAGATGTGGATTTGTCAATGTTGTCTGCGAGGAACACCTACAACTTGTTAACAGGATCAAATATAAATTCTGTAAATTACCAGTTGTAATATTGGAACAACGAGTCGAGCCTCGCGCTTTAGAGCGCGGAACTCGAACGACTTGTTAATTATGCTCTGCAATGTAAGCAGGCTTGTCAATCAAGACGTATTAATTCAACGGGCCCTTCAAGCAATACTTCCGAAAGTGGCAAGCCGTCATCAGCGCCAGACCAATAATGCCGTGCTGCATCGACGTAGCCTTGATAGTCAGACAGGTTAGTGTTTAAGTATCCCATGTCACCACTGTGAAGACGCGTCTCCGGAAGAACACGAAGAGTTAAAAATTGATATCGCGTACGGTCAAAACCAAGATGTTTTGCGTACTCATCTGGATTATGCGTGGCAGAAAATGTAAACATGCACTTTCGACGGCTAGGCTTGAGTGGGTATTCATTTGATCTGATTTCATCAAACACATATTCTTTCAACAGTTCGGAAGCATACTTCATGTGGCTGAGCAGTTCATTAAGCTGCGACAAATCGACACCATTCACAACCACGTTATTAGGCAACGGAGCAATTGAAGGTACCCAGCCTTTGGTCAGCTTTTGTTTCCAATAATTCGAGGTGGCCCAGGAAACGTCCAATATCTTACCCACATCTTTGTCAGTGAGCTGCCACGTTGTAAAATGGAAGAGAGTTATTGCTGACTCCCTATTCCCTCAGATAGATTCTGTTGTAGAGGCTGCTGAAAGTATTTCACCAAGGGTTAGATAACTCTGTTTATGAGAATGGATACTCCAATGTTTCGGGAAGAAAGTCTCGCCCGACTTAGAAAAGATCGACAACCTCCCGAAGAATCAGTCTTGGCGAAGCTCATACAGGGAGATAAATAATAAAGGTCGTCCCCTTACCGACTTCGGATTCGACGGTGATCAGGCCGTTATGCCTCTTGATAACGGAATAACATACCGCAAGGCCGAGTCCTAGGCCCTTCTGGTAATAAGTGTTTTTGGTTGTAAAATATGGGTCGAATATCTTCGCCAGATTTTCCGATGGTATGCCGGCACCTGCGTCACGGAACGATATCTTCAAGTAATCGCCCGCTTGCATCGGTAAATTGTCCTGTGCGTAAATACGAACATTCTCTCCTCGAATAGCGAGAGTTCCTCCTTTCGGCATTGCTTCTCTTGCATTGATGGCCAGATTTTTAATGGCCTGTTTCATTTGACCTTCATCTATAGCAACAGTATAGAGGTCGTCTGGTAAATCAAACACCGTATTGATATTTGAGCCTTTAAGCAAGGTGTTAACCGTCTCCGTAAGCAGTCCTGACAACGACATATTTTTTTTCACAGGATCTCCGCCTGTGGCAAAGGTGATCAGGCGCTTGCTGAGATCACCGGCTATTTCGCAGATCTGTTCTGCATCGTCCAGCCTGTTGAATACCTTATCGCCAGGTTGAACAAACATTTTTGCAACCTGGATATCGCCGTTGATGATGTTGAGCAGGTTATTAAAATCATGGGCAATACCGCCCGCGAGTATCCCGATCGACTCAAGCATGTGACTCTTCAAGCGTTCTTCTTCCGCTTTTTTGCGGTCAGTAATGTCCACCATAATAGATGCATAGCTCTTGATTTTCTGCGCTTTGTCCTTGATCGCCACGGCTGTCAGTTCCACCGGTATCCTTCTGCCATCCTTGGCAAGCCGTACCGATTCATATCCTGAGAAGAACCCCTCCCTGTTCAAAATCGTCAGGCAGTGTTCAAGTTCCTGCTGGCTGATCTCTTCAGGAATAATGGTCGTTATCGGTTTTCCAATGATTTCATCGGCTTTGTATCCCAGCATCTTCTCTGCTCCGTGGTTCCACGCCATCGTTGCACCATTCGTATCAATAGCGCATACCGCATTAGGAAGGTTTTCTATAATCGACGCAAGGAACCGTATTTCCTCTTCCGCATGTCTGTACTCAGTGACATCTCGCCATATGGTATGAAAAAATGTGCGGCCGGACAAGACCATCACCTGAGTAATGACATGAACATCCCTGACTTCTCCCTCTTTTGTTCTATGCTGCACTTCAAATTCAGCGCGTCCCTTATCTGAGACTTCCTTAATCCTGGCTTGTATTTCTTCAGGACTCTGAATTGGATCAATGTCGGAGAGATGAAGCCTCTCAAATTCTTCTCTTGAGTAGCCGAGCTGGCGATGGGCAGCTTCATTGAATTCAATGAAATTTCCATTCGTATCTATAACTAAAATACCATCAGGCGATTGCACGAATACAATACGACAGAACTGTTCTGCTTCATAAAGCTTATCATCAGCTTTTTGTTTCTCGTTTATGATCCGTTTTTTTATTTTAGTGGTATCTTTCATTATAAATTCCTTTAATTCATTTGCTTTACCCAATTGGAGAGCAGAAACTAGGGTATGGAAACCATTTATAGTATTATACACCACGGCTGCCACGAACGGATGGGTGTTTTGGGGGTAGACGCTAACGAATTTTATATGAAACTTTATGAATTTATAAGAATGGCAACTACAAAGACTACAGGAAGCTATAGACGTTGCGCCAGAGCAAGGTGCTACAGCCATTCTGTGCCGTCGCAGGGGCAATATCTGTATTGGTTATTGCACGTCGTTGAGGGGGTAGAAACCTCGCATTACTTCACTCTTGACAAACACCCGAAGCTGCTGAGCGTCTTTCGATGCAATCCGAACGAACCTTAGCCCCATTCCTGGCTTATGGTTTGGTCCCTCGTTTGTCCGGTAGCTGTAGACTACTTCAGCTTCAATGTCAATAATTTGTTCATGCAGATGGATCTGAAGGGGAAGCCGCGTATTAATTGCTCTCGGATGCTTCGTAGGTATGAATATCCCGCCTTCCGAAAGCACCGACATACACGCGTCTTCGAGACAAACGAGCGGCTTACTGTCCACCGTTACCGTCAAATGAGTTTTTATGCGAATGTTCGTGCGCGGCACCGTCTCTACAGCTGCTTGGACCGCCCGATAGAGATCCTCGGCTGAGACCGGCTTAGAGAGGCAATCGGCCATGCCGGCTTCAATGCAGCGCTTCTCGGCGAGGAAGTCGTCTTTCATGAGAACAGCTATGAAGGGAACATCTGTTGTTCCCGGGTACGTCTTAATCTGCTGCATAAGCTCAATACCGCTCATATCTTTGAGGTCCGTGCCGGTAATTACGAGGGAGGGAATAGCGGCCTTAGCTATCTTCAGGGCTTCGCCCCCAGTCGCGGACGGACGGATATTGTAATCGAACCTTCGAAGAAGCATAGACATGAAAAACTGGTTATTGAGGTCCCTGTCCGCGACTAAAATGTACAGTTCTTTCCGATCATCGAGGCTTGACGCACCATCTTTTTTCTGCTCTGACAAGTTCAGCTCCCCCACAGCCGAGATCACCGTTTGCACAAGGACTTAATGGTTGGACACCTACAAGCTTTAGATAGCGAGGTATTGAGCGCGATGTGGTGTTTTTTCGGAATCAGCGGCTGAAACCATTTGAACTTGCCGCTTTCCTCTCATCTGCTTGCGATTCTCATAAGGAACATTGATTCATTATAGCTGTTTATTGAAATATCGCAAGAACAGAAGGTAACCGATAATATAGCTGGGTACAGCGGTAACAAAAAACATCACGATTAATTGTACTGCAATAGTCTCAGCGGCTGCATCCTTGAGCATGTAATAATTTTCAAAAGGAACTGGACTAAATATAAATTCAAATGTTTCGTTTAATTGGTCAATCACCCGGGCAACAGACCCCGGTGGCATGAGCCAGACAATAGCAGCAAAGAACAGTGCTAGATGAATGCTTGTACAGAACTTCAAGCTTGAATTGAACATTTTAAATCTCATCATACTCTTATGAGCAGCAGATTCAGTATATTCGATATGAAACATGCACCAAGGTTCATCATATCGTAGGTGCAATATCCAGGAAAAATCACGCTCTGCATGTTTCAATGAAAATCTTCAATTCTACGAAGTTACCACAATTGATTCATCCCGGAAGCACCGTCCCGACCAGCCATCCCTCTGTATATGTCCATGATAAGGCGCGCGGACCCCTGTGGCGCTTTCGTTCCGCGCGCCCTGCCAGGTGCAAAAAAAGGGAAGGAGATAAACCATCTCCTTCCGTCCGGATACCAGTGTCAGTCTCTCCAACGATCGCCACTCGTCCCCTCTTTCCTTACACGTACTCCCGCAGCATCTTGCTCCGGGCGGGGTGGCGCAGTTTCTTGAGCGCCTTGATCTCTATCTGCCGGATCCGCTCCCTCGTAAGATTGAAGTATTTGCCCACCTCTTCAAGGGTATGTTCGGTCCCGATGCCGATGCCGAACCTCATCCGGATGATCTTCTCCTCCCGTTCGGTGAGCGACGAGAGCACCTCTTCGATACGGTGCGCCGCCTCGTTGTTCTCAAGGGTCTTGAAAGGCGAGATTGACTTCTCGTCCACGATAACGTCCTTGAGCTCCTTCTCTTCCGAAAGGATCGGCGTCTCGAGGGACACCGGCTCCTGGATGGCGCGGAGGATCTCGGTCACCCGCGTCACGGAAAGGCCCATGATCTTCGCGATCTCTTCCGGCGAGGCCTCGCGCCCTTTTTCCCGCATGAATTTGGCATAGATACGGCTGATGCGCGTACTCTCTTCTATCAGGTGTACGGGGAGCCGGATGGTGCGCGCCTGGTCGAGAATGGCGCGGGTGATCCGCTGCCTGATCCACCAGGTCGAATAGGTGCTGAACTTCGTCCCCTTGCCGGACTCGTACCGGTCCGCGGCTTTCATGAGGCCGATATTGCCTTCCTGGATCAGATCGAGCAGCGTAAGGCCGCGATTCACGTACTTCTTGGCAATTGAGACGACAAGGCGGAGGTTGGCCTTGATCAGTTCGTCCTTGGCGATCTTTACGCTTACATCCGCCTGCTCGATGCGGGCCACCATGTCTATGAGCGTCGCCTCGTCAAGCCCGATCTTTTCCATGTCCGCGGTAATGCCGCGCTCCACCTGCTTGCCGATAAACAGGATGCGCTTCAGCATCTTCTCGATCTCGCGGAACGAGAGGCTCATCTCGTTGAGCGTGTCCGTGGCCCGTTCCATGTCCCGGCGCGCCACCTGCCGTTTGAGCCGGTTATACAGGCGCATGAATTCCACTTCAAAGGTGTCCTTCCATTCTCCGGGAAACCGGAGGACGTCCGGGGCCTTCACGAGTCCCAGTTTTATATTGGTGCCCAAGGCCAGCACGCGCGGGATGGCCAGCGGCGAGCTCAGGGCGAGCTTCTTGAGCTCTCCCTTGCCCTTTTCAAGGATGCGGACATATTCCTGCTCTTCCTCGATCTTGAGCATGGGGAACTTGCCTGCGGACTTCAGATAGGTATCTACCAGGTCTGCCCCGCCGACTTCTTCAACGGCCTCGGCAACTTCGATGGAAGACGGCTCTTCCTCTTCTTCCTCATCGGCGAGATCTCCCGCCAGATTTTCCAGCACGTCCTCGGGCACTTCGGGATACCCGCCGTTGTTCTTTTCTTCAGATAATGCCGTCTTACTCATGCTTCCTGCCTTTCTTATTTCGTTCCTGATTCAATTATATCAAAAACAAAAACTGCGTCAAACACTAATTTTAAATGTAGATGGAATAATGCGATTGGAAACCTTGTTTCCATTCGCATGGGAATCGACCCTTTTGGCCGTAGCGCCCCGTTTTTCGTGTTCAAACTCCACTTTTTTTGTGCTATACTCAATCCCCCTGGAAGCTCTGTACGCCCTGTTTCCCGTATCCAGTGTTAAAACGCGGGGTTTCTTCCGCCGCGGCGCTCGTCGTCTCCACCTTCACCTCCGGCGCGCGGCTCCGGAAATACGTCCCAAAAGAATCATCAAGCTCGTGCTGGGAATCATGATCCTGTCCCTCGCGCTTAACTATATCGTTCAGTATTTCGTAAAATAGACCGGCATGAATCGACAGGCGCCAGTTCACGGAAGGATTGATGCGGCAGCCGCGAGGCGTGATGGTGTCCCCTCTTTTCGGACGGCACGCGGCGACGTTTCACTCGCTCACGGCGGACAACTATCCTGCAAGCAGCGCCATCGAAAAAAGGGCCATGACAATGCCGATCCCCTGCTTCAGGGTGATCGCTTCTCTGAACAGGACAAAGGACAGCATGATCGAAACGACGGGATAGAGGGCGGTGAAAGTGATAACGACCGAGGCCTCCCCCTTGCTCACGGCATGGAGGAACAGAAGGCCGCCGAGGGCGCTGCATATTCCGGCGATGAGGGCAAAGAGCGTTCCGTCGACGCTCATGTGGAGCGGAAATTTGCTCGTTGACACTATTACCAGGACGACCGCGATCGCGCCCAGGGCCGAGACGAGATAGACGTTCCGCGGCGACATGTGGCTTGTGGCAAGTTTTTGAAGAACCCCCCACACGCCCCAGAGGATCAAGGCCATGACCGCAGGTATGAACCACGAGGGTGTTCTTATCATGCTGGGTCCCTCCATTCATGTTTTTTTCAAGGAACCGGAATCAGATCCCGCGAGTACGACGAGTGTACAACGACACGGGGAGTGTATCCGAAAGAAGGATATGAGTCAAGAAAAGGAAAGCCCTTCATTGACCAGGCGACGCACGCGGACAAGTGTCTCGTGAACAATCCTGAATCGCATGCCGTCCGGCTGCATCGCGCGGGATATCCGGAACTCAGGCCTGATCCGACGCTTCCTCATGCGGCTTTTACCCGGTTGCGTCCGCCGCGCTTGGCCGCGTACAGCGCCGTATCCACCAGCTTGATCAGGCGGGAGGGTTCCTCTCCGCGTTCAGGGACCAGCGACGACGCCCCCACGCTTATGGTCACAACACTCGCCGCAGAAGAATGAGCGTGCGGCACGTCCAGCACCTCGACTGCTATCCTCAGCTTTTCACCCAGTTCGATCGCCCCCCGAATGTCACTGCCCGGCAGTACCACCATAAACTCCTCGCCGCCGTACCGTGCCGCAAGATCAGCCGGGCGTTTCACCAACTCGGCGATGACCGCAGCCACTTTTTTGAGGCAGTCGTCTCCTTCCTGATGCCCGTAATTATCATTGTAAGCCTTGAAATGGTCGATATCCAGCATAATGAGGGAAATCGACTTTTGTTCCCGTATGGCACGGCGCCATTCCTTGTCCATGATTTCGTCGAACTGCCGGCGATTCGCAAGCCCAGTGAGCCCGTCTATTGCCGAGGCGTGCCGAAGAACATCATTTGCCTTACGCAGTTCTTCGAGAAGTTCCAGGTTCTCGAATTTAAGCGAGACAAAGGAGGCAATGGTGTTGTTGTGCTTGAATGAATAATTTAAAACCGTATAGAAATAAACGATGATAAGAAGGCCTATGGTATAGGTTTCGAACCCTTCCCGATAGCAGCGAACGGCATAGAGCAGCATTGCCGGCGCCGCCCATGCCGTCGGCCCCAGTCTCAACGCGGAATGGGACACGGTGGTGGCCGCCGACAAACTTGCTATCACCAGAACAAAAAGAGCTATGAGCGCGGGATTGCCCGACGGGAAAATAATAAAAGCGGAGGCCCCCCAGATCACGCCGGAGATGAAGGCAAGGAGCAGGTAGGCTTTTTTCCAGCGCTCTCCTGAGAACGGCTGTTCCCGTACTTTCAAAAACTTGGAGTAGAGGACGATCCTGCTGACGACGATCGCCAGAACCATGAGGTCCCATCGAACAATGTTCACGTGAGGAACGATATCGCTGACAGTATAGGAAAGAACGAGGGCAACGATGAATGAGGTTATTTGCATCGTGGGAAGCTGCTTCATGGCAAGGCGGACCTGTTCCCGCAGGATGTCGTCCTTAAAGTCCCTGCCCGTCTTGATCTCGTCACTCATCGTTCGGCCTCTTTTCCCCGGACCATCACGCTCTCTTTCCGCGGCACTTTGACCATATTATAACCTAAACCCATTCCACGCTGTCCGGAATGTGAACCACTGGCCGTCATATGGGCAGCGGATTTTATTCCGATGAAAGATTAAACATGGATCGGGTGCGGATGCAGGCCAGTTCATGAGGTTCGGGCTGCGCAAAACCGGCGATGCCGGTGCGACTGTGAAGAAGAAGGACTTGTTGACCATAACATCGGCAAGCCAAATCTCATTGACATTTTTTTTCAAAGCCCTTAAACTGTCCAACAATGAACTCAAGGAGGTACCATGAATAAACAGATCGGTCTTATCCTGCTTGTAGCCGGCGTGGCCCTGTTGATCTGGGGCATAAGCATGTCCGGGTCGTTCTCTTCAAGGATATCGCGTGCCTTTACGGGATCGCCAACGGATAAAACGGTGACGGTCCTTATAGCAGGAGGGATCTGCACGGCCCTCGGCGCCTACCAGCTTTCGAGAAGGGGCTGATTCGCACTCCACAAGCCGTTAGCGGCTGCGCGATAATAAAAACGCCTGGCAGGTTCACTACTGACAGGCGTTCTTTTTGCGTTATTTCAAAACAGGGATTCGAGAGAAGGTTCCCTCACCCAGCCCTCTCCCCGAAAGGGCGACGGGGGATTATAATCTATACGTTCTCCACCATTTCCCAAACCCCGCAGGGGCAGATGCCGGCGCAGAAGCCGCAGCCGATGCACTTGCTTTCATCCACCGCGTATTCGAAGGACCTGTTCGGCAGCTTCCTGCGCGTGATGGCGCCATAGTAGCACGACTGCTCGCACATGCCGCAGTCGCGGCAGGAGCCGCAGCTCATGCAGCGGTCGGCTTCCCTCTTCGGCGAGAATTTGACGTCGTTTAAGCGGCATGCCTCGTAGTACTGGGTCTTGACCCGCTCATAGGGGATTACGCGCCGTTCTTCGGGCACGTAGTCGGTGTTCATGAGAAGGGAATGGATCTTGTCCGCGGCAACCTTGCCTGCTCCGATGGCATGGGTCACCAGGCCCGGCTTGGTCGCGTCGCCGATGGCGAAGACCTTCACGTCCGAGGTCTGTCCCAGATCGTTCACCGTGATATACCCGCGCTCGGTGTGGATCTCCGCGGGCAGAAAATCGATCACCGGTTTCTCGCCGATGGAGATGATCACCAGGTCGGCATCGATGCTTGTGCCGTCCTTGAAGTAGAGCTTCTTTTCCCGGGCAACATATTTCTCGGTCACCTTCGGGAACAGGATCTGCGTGCCTTTTTCCTTTGCCATCTGCTGTTCTTTGCCGAAGGACGCCGGCTTCTGGATGTCCACGCAGGTGACCAGCGAAGCGCCGTGATCATAGGCCTGGCACGCGATATCCATGCCCACGTTGCCCGCTCCGATCACCACGACCTTCTTGCCCTTAAGGTTCTTCGGTTTGCCGAAGTTTATCTCCTTGAGATAGTCGATGCCCTTGACCACGTCCTCATGCCCCGGGAACGGGATCACACGGCCTTCGTGCGCGCCCACGGCGATGACCACCACGTCATGGTGCTTATAAATGTTCTCGAACTTCTTCCTGTCCACGTTGACTCCGGTATGGACGTTCACGCCGAGCTCGGCAAAGCGGGAGAGCTCCTTGTCCAGGATCTTCTTCGGCAGGCGCTCGCGCGGGATGCACATCTCGAGCTTTCCGCCGATCTTGTCCGAGGCTTCGAAGAGATCGACGGTATGGCCCTTGAGCCCCAGCTGCCATGCTGTTGAGAGGCCGCCCGGCCCGCCGCCGATGACGGCGATGCTGTGGCCCGTTGATTTTGCCTTCTTCGGGGCTTTCAAGTTCAAAGCGGCCGCGCCGTATTCTTTGATGTTCAAGGGTTCGTCAACCCTGCCGCGGGTGCAGTCCGTCATGCAGAGGTTCGGACAGACCGTGCCGCAGACCGTTGCGGGAAGCGGACTGTACTGGAGCACGAGGGCAAGCGCCTCGGCGGTCCTCCCCTGCCTGATCAAGGACGCGCGCTTGTGTGACGGGATCCGCGACGGGCATGCATAGGCGCAGGGAGGAAGATACTGGTCGTTCTTCCAGACCGGCTTCCAGCGCCGCTCCTCGCCGGTGGTGATATAAGGGAGCACGGAGCGGTCGTGGGTAAGGTAGGCGCCGAACATGCCGCCCTTGCCCACTTCCTTTTCCCAGACGTTCAAGCGGAACTCGGTGAGTCCCATCTTGAGCTTGCCCTTTGCCTTGGCCTTTTCGGCCGGCGTGAAGGCGATGAGCTTCTTCCAGGCATTGATGTCCTTCGTGAGCTCTTCGTAATGGGACACGCGGTCGATGGCCGTCAAGATAGGGCTTCATGTTCGTGGTGAGCCATTCCCAGTCCTGCTCCGTCAGGTCCACGAGCCTTACGTCCGCCTTGCTGTATTCCTTGATCGGGCCGCGGAAATAGATCGTGCCGCCGACCATGCCCACGCAGGGACGGTAGCCCAGGATGTTCTCGGGGTCCCGGGGATCCACGCCGCAGACCACGGCAATGCCGCCGGCCTTGAACTCGGCAAAGGAATCGCCCACGCCGCGGAAGTACCAGGACTGGAGGTCCGGGAACCGGGGGTTCTTCTTGGTCATGGTGTCGCACCGCGCGCCGCCGCCGCCCTGGACGTAGAGCTTGCCCTGGGCCCCCGCGTTATGTGCGCCGTTCGCCACGTCGCCGAGCACGGTGATCGTCGTGCCGCAGTTGAGCCAGCCCGTGTCGTCGGACGTCGAACCCTTGACCACGATCTCGGTGTTGTCCATGCCCATGCTGCCCACGCGCTGTCCCGACGTGCCCTCGATGGTGATCTTCACCTTGCCGTATTGCGGCCAGATGCGTCCGCCGATGCCGTGCTGACCGTCTGCAACAACGGTGACATCCCTGGCGCCGTCCTTGATGGCCTTCTGGATCTGCTCTTCGAGGTTTTTCGAAGAGACACGTTTTCCGTCGATATTGCCCTTGATTATCATTATTCCCTCAAAAAAAGATAGTAGGTAGTAAACAGTAGACAGTAAACAGGGGGAAAATGACCACAACTTTGCTTCTCCCTGTATGCCGCCTACCGTCTACCGTCTACTGCTTTTCTAACATACGTAGCTGATCTGGAGCCGGTCCGCGATCTCCTTGTCGTTCACGCCAAGCGCGTCCGACATGCCGATCGGGAGCTCGGTGCTCCTGCCGAGCGGCGCGAAGATCTTCTTGAGTTCCACGTCCGCTGCCTTGAACACCTCGACCACGCGCTCGGCCACTTTGTCGGGATCGAGCCTGCGGTAGAGCTTCGGGTCCTGGGTCGTGATGCCGCGCGGGCACTTGCCCAGGTTGCAGACATTGCAGCGGTTGTACTCGTCGCCGAAGCAGCCCGCGGCAGCCTGCATGATGTACTTGCCCATGTCCACGGCCGACGCGCCGAGCATGATCAGGGCCGCCGCGTTCGCCGCGAGGTTGCCGCCCTTGCCCACGCCGCCCGCTGCGATGAGCGGAAGCTCGTTCTGCTTGCCCTGCTTCACGAGATCGAGGTAGCAGTCGCGGATGTTCGATGCGATGGGATGGCCCATCTTGTCCATGGACACGTTATACGCCGCGCCCGTGCCGCCGTCCTCGCCGTCGATGCAGAGCGCCGCGGCGTAGGGATTGCGCGCAAGGTTGTTCAATACCGCGCGGGCGGTTTTGGTCCCGGATATTTTCGGATACACCGGCACGCGGAAGCCCCAGGCCATGGACATGGACTGGATCATCTTCGCGACCGCCTCTTCGATCGAGTATTTCGTCTGGTGCGTTGGCGGCGACGCCAGATCCACGAACTGCGGAACGCCGCGGATCTTGGCGATGAGCCCCAGCACCTTGTAGGCCTGAAGCAGCCCGCCGTCGCCGGGCTTCGCACCCTGTCCGTACTTGATCTCGATGGCCGCGGGGTCTTCGATCATGTCGGGGAGCGCCCGGATGATCTCGTCCCAGCCGAAGTAACCGGAGGCGATCTGGAGAATGAAGTATTTCATGTAGCGTGATTTCAGGATCGAGGGCGGCATGCCGCCTTCGCCCGAACACATGACCACGGGCAGGCCTTCCACCTCATTCAAATAGGTGATGCCCATGGCAAGGCCTTCCCACATGTGGGGAGAAAGCGCGCCGATGGACATGCTGCCGATACGGATGGGGTAGATCTCGCGCACCGGCGGGACAAAGGAACCGTGGGTCGCGACAAGCTTATCGCCTTCGATCTTGATCGGAAGCTGCTCTGCGGGAAGGTTCCTGCCCAGAAGGGTCCTGATGCGGAACTCATGCCTGCCGGCGTCCAGGGCCGGGTCGGTCAACATCGAGATGCGCGTGAACTTGAGCTTGTCCAGGGTCGACGTTGACGGGTCGTTCCGCCGTCCGCCGCGCATGAAGGGGATGCCGCCTTTGTTCCTGAAGTGGTAAAGCTTGTGCTGGAAGTTGTACTCCGGGAAAATGGCGTCCGTGGGGCAGACAAGCGAGCAGGTGCCGCAGCCGATGCAGTACCGATCGATCTCCGTGACCTGGCGCACCACGTGGGTCAGCCTGCGCGCGACCTTGGGCTCCGGGCTAGCGCCCTCGGACGTTACCACCCGCTGGGTATAGACCGCGGCCTCGATGGACTTCATGGGACAGACGGCCGTGCAACGGCCGCAGCGCGTGCAGCGGTCCTCGCGCCACTGGATAATATAGGGAAGCTCTTTTATCGAGAGCTGATGATTCTGGTCTAACCGTGTAGCTGGTTCCATACCGTAACCTCCCGCGCGCCGGGCGCGATGACCACCATATCGTACTTCATGGGGAAAATATCCGTTGTTTTGTCCCGGCCCGGGATAGCGCTGTCCACGCCGCAGACCTCGGACATGAGCGCGTACTTTCCTGGCTTGCCTCCGACGGCGCCGGGGCGGAGCTTCTTCGAGTCGTGCACCATGAAGACCGAGCCGTCGGGCGTGAACCCGATAACGCAGTTCGGGCCGTCGATGCAGAGCGGGCGGAGCGATTTTTTGAGGAGCCCGAGCGCGGCCCCGTCAGAGCGTTTCTCAAGCTCCGCGTCCTTCATCGGCGTGATGATGTCCTTGTAATAACGAAGCGGATAGCCCAGGGTCCTGTTCGTGTAGTGCAGGATGTGAGTGAAGACCTCGGAGTCGGAATTGTAGCCCATGTATCCCGGGTTTCCCCGGCCCATGAGGAACTCGCGGATCGGCACGAACGCCGTGTTCTCTCCGTTCGTCATCGTGGCGTAGCCCTGGATGAAGAAGGGATGGCACGCGTAGAGGTAGATGGCGTAGTTCGTGTTCTGCCTGCCCTGGGCCAGGACGATCTTCGCCTTGAGGCCCGACTTCTCGAGGCCGAAGAACTCGCCGAGCTGGAGCGGGTCCCCTACTTCCTTGAGCGTCAGGACGTCGGGGTAAAACGAAAAGACAAAGAGCGACCCGTCCGGTTCGCCCATGCACCTGAGCGCAAGCCGCGTGTTCATGAGCAGGTCTTCCCGCTCCTTCTTCGGCTTGTCCTTGTACGGAGCGGGATAGTCATAGACCTTCGCGATGTAGTGATCCCTCCGCTCCACACCCGCGACGTTCGTGATCGGGGGCTCCCAGGATAACTTCTCCGTGAAGCCCTGGGTCTTCATGTACTCTTCGAGCATGGCAAGGCCCTTGTTCGAGCAGATGGCCGACAGGGTGGGATGCTGTTTAAAATCGGCGAACGGACCGCCCAGGTCCTTGAGCATGAGCCCCAGGCCCGAGCCGTCATGGCCTTCCTTCATGGTCTCAAGCGCGTGGATATTCTCCATGGGAGAGATATAGTCGCTCGATGTAATGGCGCTCAAACGGCACATAGAATTACTCCTCAAGAAATCTCAAATTCCAGGATCCAAATCACCGATGTTCAAGGACCAAGTTTCGAATTTGGAATTTGGCCTGGCGCGCTAAATTGTTATTGGCGCTTCGGATTTGGCGCTTTTCAAAATCGGGGTCTTTGTTTCCGGGTGGGAAAACCCTTGTTCGCTCACAAACGACCCTGTATAAGTTTTAAGCAGTGGTAAAAAAAGCCCCTTTTTAGAAGGGGCTTGACACGGCAAGACCATGACAAAGCTCAGGTAAAATACACCCTGTTACGCTCTCCTGTCAAGCCGAAAGTTTCAGGAATTTCACGGTCTCGATTGAAGCGGGCGCTCCATCATAACGATGAAGCGCCCTTTTTATGGAAGGGAAGCCATGCTTTGCCGGGTGAGCAGCTGCTCGCTCTTGATGCGCCCCGACGGGACGGAACTACTTGCAGCTTTTGCAGGTCGAAAAGCCAAAGAGTGCGTAGGGCGGGCACCAGCCGATCAAGCCGGTCGCGAGAGGGACGATCCCAAGGTAAGCCCAGGGGGATCTGGGCCCCGCAAAAGCGAGGGAGAGAATGGCAATGCCCGCGACGATCCTGATGACTCTTTCTGCTGAACCGATGTTCTTTTTCATGATCCTGTCCTCCTGATATGAGATGATGGCGGCCGCCGAAGGGGCCGTTCCTGATCAACATCATACCGGAAGGGAGGACGGACGTCTGTGACTAAGTCACAAAGAAAGGCGGGAAAATAGGAAGTTGTGATGATCGGAATATTTGGACGGTGGGCGAAAGGCGCGTCAGAACTTCTTATCTTCTCAGCTTCCCAACTTCATGCCTACAACAGGGTGATCAAATTCCGGGAAAGGCTGACCTGGTTCTTGCGTTCGAAATCCTTCAAAAGGCGGCTCACCACTTCGCGGGAGGTGCCGAGGTCGTTGGCGATCTTCTGATGGGTGGCTTCAAGTCTGTTGTCAGCTGATTTTTCCACCAGGTAATCCATGAGCCGCTGGTCCATCCTGCCGAAGGCCACCTCCTCGACCAGTTCCATGACCAGCGACAGCCGCCTGCTCAGGAGCGTGAAGACGAAATCCCTCATCTCCTCGTGCGCCGCCATCATGCGTCGGAAATCAGCCGCCGGTACGAGCAGCATGCTTCCTGCCGACGAGGTCACGGCGTTGGCGGGATAGGACGTCCCCGAGAGAAGGCACGACGCGTTCAAGATGCAGGTCTCGCCGGGCCCGATTTCGTAGAGCGTGATTTCTCTCCCGCTCTGGCCGGTCCTGTATACCCGGACCTCGCCGTCCAGCACAAAGGCGATCGCGGCGCAGGCATCGCCTTCCGAATAGATCTGCCTGCCCGCCGGGAAGTTCAGGACCGTGCCGCTGGACACGAGCTCTTTTATCATGGCGACGGGAGAGCGGCCGAAGGTGGGGAAAGACTTGAGGAAGTCGTTCTGATTCATTGAGAAACATCTTATGCGGAAGCATGAAGTTTGTCAATGTGAGAATGGTCTGAATGCATACGAAATATCAACAGTTTCATAATAGTTTCAACATCGAAGGTAACGACTAGGCATGAGTAATCATCAGAAGACGCGAAAAACCAATCTATCCGCAGATTTCACAGATGGACCCGGATTTAGAAAACAGTAATTCCGACCGGGTTTCTGACTACTTTTGTGATGGAATGACCGCGAAGTACAGGCAGCGATAATATCACTTCAAGTCAGCAGTACAGCGGGTCCGCGCAGGTGAGCACCTGCTCGCTCTTGCTGCCGCTCCGAAAGATGGTAATGCCCTTTACCCCTTCCCGGTATGCCAGGAAGAAGGCGAGGCGGACATCTTCCCGAGAGGCCTTTTGCGGGAAGTTGATGGTCTTGGACACCGCGTTGTCCGTATGGCGCTGGAACGCGGCCTGCATGCGCACGTGCCACTCCGGCGCTATATCGAAGGCCGTGGCGAAAACGCGTTTCACGTCCTCCGGCACATCGCTCCGCTTTTGGATAGAGTTGCCGGCCGTGACGTGGATGAGCAGCTCGTGCGTCAGGAATCCGCGTCTTCTCGCCGTCTCGATGAAGAAGTCGTAGACCTCCGGGAGGTCCACGTCGCCCAGGATATGGCGAACGTAGGAAAGGGCATAGAGCGGTTCGATTCCGCTCGAGCAGCCCGCAATGATCGACAGCGTGCCGGTGGGTGCCACGGTAGTGACTGTCGCGTTCCTGAGCCGGGGGCCCCCCTCCTGGTCGTACCTGCTCCCGCGGAAGTTCGGGAACACGCCTCGCGTGCGGGCAAGCTCTTCGGATCTGTCCCAGCCCTTTTCCCTGACAAAGGCCATGACCCGCTCGCCGATCTGGAGCGCTTCATCCGAGTCATAGGGAACGTTGAGCCGAACCAGGAGGTCCGCGAACCCCATGACTCCGAGCCCGATCTTGCGGTTGCCCTTTGCCATGCGGTCGGTCTGGTCAAGGGGGTAGCGGCCCATGTCGATCACGTTGTCGAGAAAGTGGACGCCCGTACGCACAACGCGCTCCAGCTTGTCCCAGTCTAGCTCGTAACCGCCGTTCTCTTCTTTCAGCATGCGCGAGAGGTTAATGGAGCCGAGGTTGCAGGGTTCGTAAGGAAGAAGCGGCTGCTCGCCGCAGGGGTTGGTGCTCTCCATGTCGCCCAACTGCGGCGTGGGGTTGTCGCGGTTTATGCGGTCGAGGAAGATGACGCCGGGGTCCCCGGTCTTCCAGGCCATCTCCACGATCTTATCGAAGACCTCCCGGGCCTTGACCGTGCGTACGACCTTCCTCGTCGAAGGATTGACGAGCGAGAGGTCCCCGTCCTTCTCCACGGCTCGCATGAACTCCTCGGTCACGGCGACAGAGATGTTGAAATTCTTCAGTTCCTTGTTGTCCGCCTTCGCGGAGATGAACTCGAGAATGTCCGGATGGTCCACTCTCATGACGCCCATGTTCGCGCCCCGCCGGGTACCCCCCTGTTTGATCACTTCCGTTGCCATGTTGAAGACGCGCATGAACGATACCGGGCCGCTGGCCGCGCCCCCGGTCGTGCGCACCGGGTCGTCCTTGGGCCGCAGGCGGCTGAAGGAAAAGCCGGTCCCGCCGCCGCTCTGGTGGATCAGGGCCGTGTTCTTTACACTTTCGAAGATGGATTCGAGCGAATCTTCAATGGGCAGGACAAAGCAGGCGGCAAGCTGCTGGAGCGCCCGCCCCGCGTTCATGAGGGTCGGGGAATTGGGCAGGAACTCGAGGCTTGAAAGGATGTGAAAAAATTCTTCTTCGGTCCTTCGAACATCGGCGTGGCCGTCGTAGTGCAGGTCGGCCCGCGCTATGTTGTTCGCCACCCTGCGGAACATTTCCTCAGGAGTCTCGACTATTCTCCCCTGCTCGTCCTTGTTCAGATACCGCCGTTCGAGCACTGCAAGGGCATTCGAAGTCAGGTTGATTTTTGTATTTAATTCGGATGCTTTAACCGCCATTCACATCGCCCCCTTTTGGCATACCTATATTTTACCACTGAATGACGAAGAGGAATCAGACGAGGTGTTTATTGGCTTTATGGAACAAAACCTTAGTAGTAGAAAATTGACATGAGGATGAGGAAGAGGATGCTCTTTGAAACTTCGATCCATCCAGTGGTCCGGAGCTTTACTTTATAGAGCAGGGCCGCTGCAGCGAGATTGTCAACGAGCGGCAAAAGAATGATGAGGGAAACGTGAAAACCGCGGTATACGAAGGCAGCTAGAACAACGTACAGGACCGTAAGGACCCGGTCGCGCGTTTTTTTAAGCAAAAGGGTCTTGACCTTGAATACGCCGGCAGTGGAATAGAAGGCGACGGCGACAAAGAGACGGACATCAACTCCGCCCGTGACCGTGAATTTTGCCAGGACCGCGGCAAGGCTGATGAGGGCAAAACCGAGGACCTCGGTAAGGATGAAGTGCTCCCCCGCGAACCTGCTCATCAGCAGGTATGCCGCAGGAAATACGAGCAGCGGCAGAAGTTGAGGAATGTCCCCACCAAAAACCGCGATGAGTACCATTGTCGCTGCGGCAAGCTGCCCCAAAAAGATGAGGGCTGGCCTGTTTCCTTTCTCGCGGATCCATTTGGTAAGCGCCTGTTTGGAATTAATCAGCAAGCAAAGGGCAAGGAAGACCGGGACCGTCTGCCAGGTAAAACCCCTGCTTGCGATCAGGCCCGTGAGAAAGGCAATAATAAGAACACTCCAGGAGCCGTATTCTTTCAGGAAATAGTTTTTGGGGACGGTGCTCATGTGAAAAGTATATCACGGGACAGGAGTAAACCAATATGAGAAAAATCATATCCGTGCCACGGGATATAGTATGTGAGCGTGTTCGTCTGGAACGTGAGAAACAAATACGAAAATCGAATGCTCGTCCGATGAAAACCCATGACCGATGTAAAAGAATTTACTTGGTTTCTTAGTCTAAACTATACAAATTAAGAGAATTTAAAAGCATACCACCGAGATCGCCGTTCATTCCGGCAAGCCTGATGCTGTGAATTTGTCTGAATGCGGATAGAGAGAACGCCACGAATGCACTGCCTAAAAGCAAGCCGGAGTACAAAACGGGAAGGGCAGTGATACAAGGCATTTACTCAAGAAAGCGAGGCGATTAAAATGCGTAAGCCATATGGTACATGGATCCGTGGACCATATATGATACTCAAAACGACTGGTATAAACATATCGAGGATCACTATCAAGCATATGCTCGTATGCTTGATAGCCACTACAATTCAGCAGGGTAACTTGCCCCGGTTACGGCGGCACTAGGTGGAGATATGGAAGCAAAGTAACCCATGAGCAGACCAGTGGCAGTGGCCGTTAAAAAGGTCTTGCAGCGAAAAAATTATGGTTATGGAAAAGCCAGACGGCCGTATTGACATTTTTAGCCCTGGTATCCCTGAAGCTTTATTACTGGAAAGGCTCCACTCTATAATTTCCAGGTCGCCAAATGGGTCGGATGAGCGGTCTATCCGCAGGGGCGTCCGCTCATTCGTTTTTATGAACCAAACTGGTTTCGCGACACCATCAAAATCGTCCGCGCATTCTCCCGATGAGTCGCGCGAAACGCGGGGAAAGCCCAATAGTGATAAGCATGCCTTCTTGGGTCATCTCACCCATCTAAGGTGGAGAGTTCACCGATAGGCGCCTTACTCGTAAAAGCTCAAACCACACAACCCTTTGAAGTACTGTGGATTGCAGCTCTGGCACAGAGAATGCAATATGTATAAGTTAAAAGCTATGAAGTTCGGTGAGTCCTATGAAGGAACAAAAAATAACAAATGTGACCAGAGAACAGGAAGAAGAGATCGTTAATATTTTGATCGGCAGTTCACTCTACCCGGACATGTCTCAAACAAACAGGCAAAAGTTGCTGCACTATCTTGTAGCCTCTTACTTTAATCCTCTATCAGGTGAGAACGGTCGGGCACTTCCCAAGACAAGTCAGATCGTACCGGAGACGCCAATCGAGACGCATTAGTATCGCCTTCGGGATTGAGTATATAAAAAGTGCCCTGAACCGCGATAATGGTTCAGACTTTATAGGTTGACCGCCTCTCCGTACTCGCGGGCCCGATATATCAGCCTCCCTTGACGTCGGCAGCTTGTTTATCATCGCTTCCGACGTTTTTATTTAAACGCGGTACCCGGCGTTTCCAAGTGAATAAATGCAATGCTGCGAATGACAGGAAGATCTGCTCAGGTCCTTCGGATCGTTTTTCCGGGTCGTGCAAAATTCATGAAGCCCGTGCAGTTCTGCCTACCGGACAATCTAGTCGTCTGTTTTTTTCCCCTCAGCATTAACATCCACCGCTGCCAGGTAGTCTATGAATGTCTGGAGCAACGTTCTATCCTTATCCGTCAAATCTGCAAACTCCACCCCTATTTCATTGTATGCATGCCCCTTATCTTCCATCATCCGACAGGAGGCGACTCTTCCGACAAAATTGACAGGGTTGTCAGCCTTGAGAGAGAGTCCCATGGGGATCCGGCTTTCTATTACCAGGGCCTGCTCGGTCAGAATGAGCATGCCGCTGAGGCTGATTTTTTTTACCTTGAACTGTGCAGGAAAGCTCAGGGTCTTCTCCCAGGGAGTGGTGATACAGAACCTGACATTGAGTCTCCGATCGACCACCACCGGCACTTCCTCTTTTTTGTGTTGTTCAATTACATTAAGAAAATCGCCAATCTTGTCCGGTGAGACCTCTTTAAACATCATGCCTGCCGTGTACAGGGGGACCGTTTCCCCGTTGCCTCTTGCTTCAATTTTGCTTAATTCGCAGCGAACGATACTGCCCTTCAAATCTATTCTTTTCCCCTTGTCTCCCAACTTGATCAAATATTCTTTGCCGACATTAAGCCTCCTGTCTGTTATCAGGGCAAGTCCGCCGAGACCAATGTCAAGGATTTCCACTTTGTTGGCCAAGATCATCTTGCCATTTATTTCCATTACATCTAATCTGAATCTCAGATGCCGCCTCTTGTTCTGCATTTTCTGTTACCTCCAATGCTCACTATTTTCTCTGAGCGCACATGGGCTCATAAGAGGCACACGCCTGACTCGTTTATATATTCCCCTCCGCTTTTGCGGTATGTCCTACCAATCAGATTAAAAATATAATGCATATCGCCACTGGACCGGAACGCAGGACTGACATCCCGCGAACTGTACAAATTATGAAATTAAGAAAAGGCCAGGCTTCCGGCCTGACCTCTCTATAGTTTTTATTTTATTCGAAGCATTGGGCTTCGTGCATGAGGGAAATGGCCCCTTTACATGATCCCTGCTATCGAAGCGCGCGCATAATCCAACAGTTGGGAGGGAAGGACGCCGATGTAGATCACGGCGGTCACCGATATCGCGAGGGCAAGCGCGAGGGACGGCGACGTCGTCAGCTCGATGCTTTCCTTGGGCTCCTTCATGTACATGACCATGATGACCCGAAGGTAAAAGTAGGCGCTGATGGACGAAAACAGCACGCCGGCCACGGCCAGCCACACAAGGCCGGACTGCACCGCGGACTTGAAGATGTAGAACTTGCCTATGAAACCGGCCGTCGGCGGAATGCCGGTGAGTGAGAACATGAAAATGAGCATGAGGAACGCCGCGGTCTTGTTGGTCTTTCCGAGTCCCGCGAAATCCGAGATCTCCTCGCCCCGCTCCCCCGCCTTTCTAAGCATGATCACCACGCCGAAAGCGCCCATATTCATGAGGGCGTAGATGCAGACGTAGAGCATGACGCTTGCCGCGCCCTCGGGGCCTCCCGCTGCCAGGCCGACGAGCGCGTAGCCCGCATGGGCGATCGAGGAATACGCCAGCATGCGCTTGATGTTCGTCTGGGACAGGGCCAGGATGTTTCCCCCGGCCATGGTCAAAAGGGCCAGGCCGGAGATGATCGCCGTGGAATCCGCGTGCAGGGGTTCCAGCGAGTACAGGAAGACCCGGAGCAGAACGGCGAACCCGGCGACCTTGGGACCCGCGGACATGAAGGCCGTGACCGGTGTGGGCGCGCCTTCGTACACATCAGGCACCCACATGTGGAACGGAACGGCCGCCACCTTGAAGCCGAAGCTCACGACGAGCATGATCATGGCCAGGTAAATGACCGGATTGTTCAGATCAGCGGTGCGCAGGAATGTCAGAATCTCCGCCAGGTTCGTCGTGCCCGTGACGCCGTACAGGAGCGACATGCCGTAGAGCATGATGCCCGACGAGAACGCACCCAGAAGCAGGTACTTGATCGCGGCCTCGTTGGACCGGTTGTCGTGCCGCAAGAAGCCCGCGAGAATATAAATGGACATGGCCATGAGTTCGAGCCCGAGGTACAGGGTGATGAGGTCCGCGGCCGAGGCCATGAGCATCATGCCGCTCGTGGCGAAGAGCATGAGACTATAGTATTCCCCGCGCTGGATGTCCTGGCTCTTCAGATAGTTGATGGACACCAGGATGCCGAGCCCGCAGGCGATGAAGAAGACGAACTTAAAGAAGATGGAGAAGGGGTCCAGGTTGAACGTGCCGGAAAAGAACGTCCCGCTCGCGCCCACGCTCATGAGCCGGAAGGTCGCAAAGGCCGCGACGCCGATGCCCGCCAGGCTGAACCATCCGAGGAACGCTTTGCTCTCTTTATCAATGAAAAAGTCCAGGATCAGCACCATGAGCGCCACCGTGATGACCACGGCTTCCGGGTATATCGGTATGAGGGATTGCATGAATTGCTGCAGCAAGATGGACATCGTGTTCTCCTTACCTTATTTTCCTATGACCGTGCTGAGCATCTGCGTCATTTCCGGCGCGGTCTGCATCTTGGCATTCACGTGCTGGATGAGGTTTGCCACGGAAACGTGCATGATGCCGAAGACCGCGTTCGGGTAGAGGCCGATGATGAACACCAGCGCCACGAGCGGGAGCGCCGCGACCACCTCTCGCATATTCATGTCCGCCAGGTGTTCGTTATGCGGGTTCGTGATCTTGCCGAAGGCGACCCGTTGGTAAAGCCAGAGCATGTAGCCGGCGCCCAGGATGATCCCGAGGGAGGCGATCACGGCATAAATTTTCTGATGCAGGAACGCGCCCAAAAGTATCGTGAACTCGCCGATGAACCCGTTCGTGCCGGGAAGACCGATGGACGAGAGCGTGATGATCAGCAGGAACGTGGCATACACCGGCACCCTGGCCGCGATACCGCCGTAGTCGGCGATCAGGCGCGTGTGCGTCCGTTCGTAGATCACGCCCACGGCAAGGAAGAGAGCGCCGGTCGAGACGCCGTGGTTCAGCATCTGGAGAATGCCGCCCTCCATGCCCTGGAGGTTCAACGCGAAGATGCCGAGAGTGACGAAACCCATGTGGCTCACGCTCGAATAGGCGATCAGCTTTTTGAAGTCCGTCTGGGCAAAGGCCATGTACGCGCCGTAGATGATGGCGATCACGGACAGGATCATGATGGCAGGCGTCCAGGCAAGCGCCGCGTCGGGGAAGAACGGCAGCGAGAACCGCAGGAACCCGTAGGCGCCCATCTTGATGAGGATCCCGGCAAGGATGATACTGCCGGCGGTCGGCGCCTCCACGTGCGCGTCGGGCAGCCAGGTATGGACCGGAAACATCGGCACCTTGACCGCGAAGGCCGCGAAGAACGCGGCGAAGGCCCACATCTGGAATGTGTAGACTGAATTTATAATTCATGATCGCGAGCACGTCGAAGGTGTGGCCAGCGGCCAGATAAACGGCGATGATCGCGATCAGCATGAGCACGCTGCCGACGAGGGTGTACAAAAAGAACTTGATCGCGGCGTAAAGCCGGTTGGGGCCGCCCCAGACGCCGATCAGGAGATACATCGGGATCAGCATGGCCTCCCAGAAGATGTAGAAGAGGAAAAGGTCGAGGGCCGTGAACACGCCGATCATTGCGGCCTCGAGGACCAGCATGGCGATCATGAACTCCCGCACCCGGTCCTGGATAGCCTTCCAGGACACCATGATCGAAATAACCGTGAGCAGCGCGGTCAGCGCCACAAACAGGACACTGATACCGTCGACGCCGAGTTTGTAATTGATGTCCCATGCCTTGATCCACTCATGGTTCTCTGCAAACTGCATGGCGGCGGTTGTTGTGTCGAAATTCGCGACGAGCGGTACGCAGAGCGCCAGCTCCGCCAGCGAAAAGACCATGGCGATCCTGCGCACGGCATCGGCATCGCGGATGAACAGCAGGATGAACGCGCCGGCCAGCGGCAGCAGGATCAAAAAGCTCAGCATGTGGATATGCATATAATCGAGCATGAATAAACTCCTATCAGTTCTTTAGTTCAGTGTTCGGAGTTCGGCGTATTGACCTTGAACCTTACACTTTGAACTTTTATCTTAGTACGTAATAAAGCCCCACCAGCACCACGAGGCCGAGGCCCATGGTAAAGGCGTACTGCTGCACGTAGCCGGTCTGGAGCTTCCTGCCCCGCTCGCTCGTCCTGCCGATGGCAGCGGTAGACCAGTTGATGAAGCCGTCGATGATCTTTACATCTCCCACGGTATAGAGGACCTTCGCGAGCCTGTGCACCAGCCCGTCGACAAAGATGTAGTTGTAGAGCTCATCAACCCGGTATTTATTGAGCAGCAGGGTGTAGGTGCCCTTGAATTTTTCAGCGATCTTGTCCGGCCAGATACTACCCGTCTTATAGAAGCTACTCGCCAACCGCCAACCTGCCACAGCAATTATGACCGATATGATCATCGCTCCAATCTCGGCTGTATGCCTCTCAGCTTCCGCCGCATGTTCTACATGGGGAAAGAGCGGGGCCAGAAATTCTCCAAAGAGGTTTGCATGCTGGATGACGGGCATGCCGATGAATCCAATGGTGATTGAAAAAAAAGCAAGAATCATAAGCGGCACAGTCATCACCTTCGGCGACTCGTGCACATGATGTGCAACCTCGTGGTCTAAACGTGACTTGCCATAAAAAGTGAGATAGATCAGCCGGAAGGAATAGAAGGCCGTCATGAAAGCGCCGACAAGTCCGAGAAACCAAAGTGCTGGTCCTATGGTGGGTGCGTTATAAGCGCTCCAGAGAATTTCATCCTTGCTGAAGAAGCCAGCGAAGGGTGGGATGCCGGACAGCGCTAACGTTCCGATAATGAACACCGCCCAGGTGATCTTGATCTTGGACTTAAGCGCTCCCATCTTGCGCATGTCCTGCTCGCCCGAGAGCGCGTGGATCACGCTGCCCGATGCCAGGAACAGAAGTCCCTTGAAGAACGCATGCGTAGTGAGGTGAAAGATACCCGCGGAGAACGCCCCCACCCCAAGCGCCAGGAACATATACCCGAGCTGGCTGATCGTCGAATAGGCAATCACGCGTTTGATGTCGTTCTGTACCAGGCCGATGGTCGCGGCAAAGACCGCGGTGAGCCCCCCGACGATCGCCACGGTATTCATGGCAACCGGTGAGAGCGAGAAGATCGGCGCGCAGCGGGCGACCATGAATACGCCCGCCGTGACCATCGTCGCCGCGTGGATGAGGGCGCTGACCGGCGTGGGACCTTCCATGGCGTCCGGTAGCCAGACATAGAGCGGAAGCTGCGCGGATTTGCCCGTGGCCCCCAGGAACAGGAGGAGCGCGATCAGGGTGATAACGCTGATCTCCCCTCCGAAGAGACTATAGCTGTGGTTCGCGGCCGGGGTCGCGACAGCCTTGAAGACATCGGCGAAATGCAGGGTGCCGAACGTAAGGAATATGAGCAGCATCGCGAGCACGAACCCGAAGTCTCCCACGCGGTTCACGACAAAGGCCTTGACCCCGGCGTCGGACGCGGATTTCTTTTCATACCAGAACCCGATCAGGAGGTAGGAGCAGAGGCCGACGCCTTCCCAGCCCACGAACATGAGCAGAAAGTTGTTGGCCATGACGAGGACGAGCATGAAGAACGTAAAAAGGTTCAGGTACGCGAAGAACCGGGCATAGCCCTTGTCGCCGTGCATGTAGCCGACGGAATAGATATGAATGAGGGAGCTGAGGGTGGTCACCACGAGGAGCATCACCGCCGTCAGCTGGTCGATCTGGAAGCCGACGTTCGCCGGGAACGTCCCGACGGAGATCCAGGAGTAGAGATTTTCATTGACGATCGTTCCGCCGAGCACGTCGATGAACGCGCTGACGGAGAGAAAGAACGCGCCGGCCACGCCGGCGATGGCAACGTACGCCGACTTTTCCTTCAAATATTTGCCGAGCAGTCCCGCGATCAGGAAGCCGGTGAACGGTAACAGCGGTATCAGTGCGTATTTGAGCATATGAACTCCAGTCGTCAGTCGTCAGTCTCTCAAGTCATCAGTCCGACAGCAAGGCCGTCGACTGGCGACCATCGACTGCGGACTGTATTTTCAGCCTTTCATGATATTGAACTCATCCACGTACACGCTCCCGCGGTTCCGCGCCAGAAGGATGATGATCGCAAGCGCCACCGCCGCCTCGGCGGCGGCCACGGTAATGACGAAGATCACGAAGACCTGGCCCGTGAGCGACTGCAGGTAGTGGGAAAAGGCGATAAAGTTGATGTTCGCCGCGTTCAGCATGAGCTCGATGGACATCAGGATGATGAATACATTGCGGCGCGTGAGAACGCCGATCACGCCGATGGTGAACAGCGCCGCGCTCAGCATGATATACCAGGACAGGGGAATCATAGTTCCTCCCTAAGATAAATGTAGGCAGTATGGAGTAGGCAGGAAGAAGCGAACTGCTTACTCCTTACTGTTTACTGCCTCTTGCTTACTCGTTACTTCTTTTTTCGCCAGCATGACCGCCCCGATCAGCCCCACGAGCAGAATGACGGACGCAATCTCGAAGGGTACGAGGTATTTCTGGTACAGCGCCTCGCCCAGTTCCCTGACTCCGGCGCCGCCGGCAAACCGCATGGGCCGGTCGGCCCCCGCGGAAAAGACGCCGCGCGACACCAGGAGCACGATCTCGGCCGCAATGAGCGCGCCGAATGCCGTCATCCAGGGCCAGAAGCGGTTCGCCCGCACGGCGTTGCTCTCTTTGCCGACGTTCAGGAGCATCACCACGAAAAGATAGAGGATGAGGATGGCCCCCGCGTACACGATGAGCTGCACGGCAGCGAGGAACTCGGCGTTCAAAAGCACGAACACCCCCGCGACGTGGAAGAACAGGAGCAGCATGAACATCACGCTGTGGATGGGGTTCCGGCGGGTGATCATGAGCGCCGCCGACACCAGAATGACCACGGCAAAATAGAGAAAGATCAGCTTGTTCACCATTACTTTTTTACCGCCTTCCCGCCCATATACCGGTCGCCTACCTCAACAAGCCGTTCCTTGGTATAGAACGCGTCCTTTCTCGAGTAGCAGGCCAGTTCGAATTCAGGCGTCATCACGATAGCGGACACCGGGCACGCGTCGATGCAGAACCCGCAGAACACGCACCGGAGCAGGTCGAGCTCATAGGAGTTCACCAGCTTCTCATGTTCGGGGCCCTCGGAGGTGACCACGGTGATGGCCTTGGACGGGCAGACCGCCTCGCACAGACCGCACCCGATGCACCGCTCCTTCAGGCCCGTGTCGTCACGCCGCATGGCATGGAGGCCGCGCGACCCGGCGAAGGGCTTGCGCTTGAACTTCGGGTACTGCCGGGTGACCGCGGGGGTCAGCATGGTCTTGAGCGTCACCCACATCCCCTGCGCTATTTCGACCAGAAAGACCGTCTTGATCAGCTTTTTCATTTTGTTCATCTTAGTTGACTCCTTTACTTCTTACTTCCTACTTCTCACTTTCCTTACAGCCATCCCGCCTGTTTCATGAACGCCGCCACCAGCAACGTCCCGAGCGAAAGTGGCAGGAGAAACTTCCAGGAGATCGCCATAAGCTGGTCATAACGGTACCGGGGCAGCGTGGCCCGGATCCACATATAGAAAAAGATAAAGAAGTAGAGCTTTGCGAGGAGCCAGAGCGGCGCCGGCAGGGCCGCCAGCGCCCTGTTGAGCAAGGCTATCGGAGCAAAATGCCCGATGGCCGTGTTGGGAAGTATCTGGACCGGCAGCCAGCCGCCCAGAAACATGATGCTCACCAGGAGCGACACGACCATCATGTTTATATACTCCGCCATGTAGAACATGCCGAAGCGGATGCCGCTGTACTCCGTAAAATAACCGGCCACGAGCTCGCTCTCCGCCTCGGGCAGATCGAAGGGCACGCGGTTCGTTTCAGCCACCGCCGAGATCAGGTAGAGGAAGAAGGCGACCGGCCCGACGGGCAGCGCAATGATGAACCACCGCTGCGACTGGGCGTTCACGATGTCCGACAGGTTCAGCGACCCGGCCATAAGCACGACGATGACGATGGCAAAGGCCATGGGAATTTCATAGCTGATCATCTGCGCCGCCGAACGGAACCCGCCCATGAGGGAATACTTGTTGTTCGAGGCCCACCCTGCCATGATCACGCCGTAGGTCCCGATGCTCGACAGACCCAGGATATACAGGATGCCGATGTTGAGGTTCGCCACCCAGAGCGGCGCCTTGTGGGGGAGGAGCCCGTAGAAGTTCGTCGGCGGACCGAAGGGAAGGGCGACGAAGGCGCCGAAGGCCATGGCGAGCATAAGGATCGGAGCGATACTGAAGACCCATTTGTCGGCCTTGGCCGGAATGATGTCCTCTTTCATGATGAACTTGACGGCGTCCGCGATGGGCTGAAGGATCCCGTGCCAACCCGTCCGCATCGGCCCGAGACGGCCCTGCATGTGCGCCAGGACCTTGCGCTCCATCAACTGCAGGTACATGGCGTTGGCCAGGATGAAGGCCACCATTGCTGCTGCCGGGATCACGAGGGTATAGATAATATTCATTATCAGATGCATATCGGGCATGGTCCGCTCCTACACTTCGATCTTAATGTGCTTTATAGTCCCAATTTCCTTCGAGCGGGTTATCGTCATGCCTGACGAGAACAGCAACCGCTCGGCGGTAATGACTTCCTGCTTCATGATCGAGTCCGATGCCAGCGAAAGGTCGGCATTCGTATTGACCAGCGGCGATTTGTCCGCCGCCCAGCATGCGCCGATCGCAAGGTCCGCGTAGAGAGGCACGACGGACCTGATCTCCTTCATGATGTCCCGCTCGGACGCGTAGGGCATGGACCCGCCCATTTTTTTCGCGAGCTCCGTGATGATCTCCCAGTCGGGTCTCGACTCGCCGACCGGCTCCTCGGCCCGGTTGAGCTGCTGAAGCCTGCGCTCGAGGTTGGTAAACGTGCCGGATTTCTCAGCACTGGCCGCAGCGGGAAGCACCACATGGGCAAGCTTGGCCGTCTCGGTCATAAAGACGTCCTGTACCACCAGGAACTCGAGCTTCCCGAGCGTTTGCTTGAGGTTCGGATCACTCCCCACCGGGTCGTCACCCATGATATAGAGGGCGGCCATGACGCCGGACTTGATCCCGTTGATCATTTCGACGGCGTTCTTGCCCGGGGTTTCGGGCAGGATAGCGTTCCATGCGGCGGAAAGCTCGGTCGTGTCCGCTGCCACCTTCCGGTAGCCGGGATAATATTCAGGCACGACGCCCATGTCGAGCGAACCCTGGAAGTTGCTCCGCCTGACAAGCGGATAAAAGGTCACGCTCTTGAGCAGTGCCGCAAGCTCCATAATCTGCCTGTATTCGGTATCGGAAATATGGGCGGGCACGATGATCGCAACGCTTTTGGCGGCTTTCAGGAGGTCCGACGCCTTTTTTACGTCTGCGCTGCCCGAGGCCGAGGACAGGCCCTTGAGGAGCCCGGCGAGCGCCGCTTCGGTTTTTTCCGCCAGCACGACCGAAGCGAGTTTGTTGAACTTAGTGTAGTCATCGCTCACCAGGATCAGTTTCCGTTCCTTCTTGTTAACGGCGCGCACTATTTCGATGCCGGTGAGCGGGTTGATCTCACCCACGTTCTTATCGAGCACGAGGATGACCTCATGGTCTTTCATTTTACCGAGCTCGCCGGAGAAGAAGGCCGCATCGATCCCCTTCGGGACTTTAAGCCGGGCGAGCATGTCAACGTTGTTCGTCTCGACCACGGTGCGCATGAACTTCTGGAACAGATAGCCGTCCTCGTTCGTCGTGCGGACCGAGCCGAGGCCGCCGATGCTCTCCGCCCCGCGCTTGTTCTTGATCACCTTGAGATTGGTCGCGACCATGGAAAGCGCCTCGTCCCAGGTGCAGTCCACGAGCTCATTGCCGACACGCATCTTCGGGGTGGTGAGCCGCTCGCCGTGATGCACCGCGTCCCAGCCGAACCTGCCCTTGGTGCACAGGTAGTTCTCCTTTGCCGGGCTCACCCGCATGATCCGGCCGTCGCGGGTCTCGTACGCTATGGCGCAGCCGCAGCCGCAATAGTTGCAGACCGACGCGGTTTCTTCGAGGTTCCATGACCGCGCCTTGTACTTGAACTGCCGTGTCGTGAGCGCTCCCACCGGACAGATCTCGACGCACTCGCCGCAGAACTCGCAGTCCAGCGGCCGGTCGAAGTCGGTGCTGATGCGCGCCCGCGTGCCCCGCCGGGTAAAGGCCCACTCGCCCACCGCGTTCTGTTCGTCGCAGATCCGGACGCACTTGCCGCAGAGGATGCAGCGGCTGATGTTGCGTTCGATGACCGCGCTCTCCAGATCCGGGGGAAGATAGCCTTTCTCAGCGTCGAAACGACTCTGGCCGAGCCCGTACTCGTGAACGAGGTCCTGGAGCTGGCAGGCGCCCGCCTTATCGCAGACCGGGCAATCGAGCGGGTGTTTGATCAGAAGGAGTTCGAGGACCATCCTCCGCGCTTCGATCAAGGACGGCGTCATGGTCTTCACCACCATATTGTCCGTCGCCGGCGTCGTACACGACGGCGTGAACTTGCGGGGCGTCCCCTCCACTTCAACGAGACAGACGCGGCACGCGCCGAAGGGATGGAGCTTGTTGTCATGACACAAGGTCGGCACCCGCGCGCCCGCGGCCTTGGTCGCATCGAGGATAGTCGCGCCCATGGCCACTTCAACTTTTTTCCCGTCAACCGTTACTGTAATGTTTGGCATAGTTTTTACCTTTGGTGCTCAACGCGGATTTACCGCAAAATCAGGTCACGCTGTTTAAGCCGTTTAAACGGTTTAAACCGCTTGAACAGTTTAAACCGAAAATTCTCTAATCGATCGCCCAGAACCTGCAGTTCTTGATGCAGGTCTTGCACTTCGTGCATTTCTCCGGGTCGATGTAAGCGACCTTGCCTTTTTCCCACGTAATGGCGCCCACGGGACAGTTTTTGAAGCACAGGCCGCACTTCTTGCATTTACTCTCGTCCACCACGAACTTGACGAGCGGCGTGCAGACCCGGGCTGGGCAGCGATGCTCCTTGATGTGCGCCTCATATTCGTCCCTGAAATACTTGATCGTCGTGAGTACCGGGTTGGGCGAAGTCTGGCCCAGTCCGCAGAGCGAAGTGTCCTTGATCTGCTGGGAAAGTGCGAGGAGCAACTCGATGTCTCCCTCGCGGCCTTCGCCGTTCGTGATCCTGGTGAGGATCGAGAGGAGCGTCTTGTTCCCTATCCGGCAAGGCACGCACTTTCCGCAGGACTCGTCCTCGGTGAACTCGAGGAAGAACTTGGCCATGGCCGGCATGCAGGTGGTCTCGTCCATCACCACCATGCCGCCGGACCCCATGATGGCGCCGGTCTTGTTGATATTCTCGAAATCTACGGGCGTGTCGATGAGCGAATTGGGGATGCAGCCGCCGGAAGGACCGCCCATCTGCACGGCCTTGAACTTTCTGCCCCCCTTGATGCCGCCGCCGATGTCGAAGATAATGGTCTTGAGCGGGATGCCCATGGGCACTTCGACGAGGCCGATGTTGTTGAGAGCGCCGGACAGCGCGAACACCTTCGTCCCCTTGCTCTTCTCCGTACCGAGGCTCGAGAACCAGTCTGCACCGTTCAGGATGATCGGTGGCACGTTCGCGAAGGTCTCGACGTTGTTCAGCACCGACGGCCTCATCCAAAGGCCCTTGACCGCAGGAAACGGCGGCTTGGGCCGCGGCATGCCGCGCTTGCCCTCGATCGACGCCATGAGCGCCGTTTCTTCACCGCACACAAAGGCGCCTGCCCCCTGATAGATTTCGATATCAAGGTCGAAACCAGTGCCCAGGATGTCCTTGCCCAGAAGGCCCCGGTCCTTGGCCTGTTCGATCGCGAGTTGAAGACGATGCACGGCCAGGGGGTACTCGGCCCTTACATATATATAGCCATAATGGGCGTTAATCCCCTTGGCAGCAATGATCATGCCCTCGAGCACAGAATGGGGGTCCGCTTCCATGACGCTGCGGTCCATGAACGCCCCGGGGTCGCCTTCGTCGCCGTTGCACAGGATATACTTGACGTCGCCCTGAACGCGCGCGCAAAGTTCCCACTTGAGTCCGGTCAGGAACCCGGCGCCGCCCCTGCCGCGGAGGCCCGATTTTTTTACTTCAGCTACAACCTGCTCGGGCGTCATCTCGGTGAGCGCCTTGGCCGCGGCCATATAGCCGTCGCGGGCGATATACTCCTCGATCTTCTCCGCGTCGATGAGGCTACGGTTCCTGAGGGCCCGGAGCACCTGGTGCTTGAAGAACGGGATCTCGTTCATCACCGGGATGGCGTCTTTCTGCGCCGGCGGCGTGTAGAGGAATTTCTGCACCGGCCGCCCCTTGATGAAGTGCTCTTCAACGAGATGAGGCACGTCTTCTGGCTTCACCTGCTGATAGAAGATGTCCTCGGGATAGACCACCATGACCGGGCCCTTGGCGCAGAACCCGTTGCACCCGGTCAGTACGATCTTGATCTCGTTCTGGAGGTTGCGCTTGATGAGCTCGGTCTCGAGCGCGTCCTTGACCTTGAGGGACCCGTTTGCCACGCAGCCCGTGCCCGCGCAGATCATTATGTTTGAACGGTAATTCGTAGTTTCCACGTTATCTACCCCGTTTAACGTTTAAACTGTTTGAACGGTTCAAACAGTTTAAACCGAATTTGTCAGTAGGTCGTCTCATGCCCAACAACCAGGGCGTACTCCTTGACCGGGTTGCCGGCCACCACATGCTCGGCAAAGATCTTTTGCATCTTCTCCGCTGTCAACGAAATATATTTCACCGGCGGCCCGCCTGCGAGTTCGATGGTGGCCATCGGCTCTTTGCTGCAGAGCCCCGCGCAGCCGGAGGTGGTGATCGCAACGTCCTTGAGCTTCGACTTGGCCAGCTCTTCCATGACCGTGTTCATGATGGGCCGGGCGCCTGCTGCGATCCCGCACGTCCCCATATGAATGGTAATCTTGACCCGGAACCCGCCTTCGCGAAGCCCTTGGTGATAGTCTTCCTTAATCTTTTTTAAATCGGCGATCGTCAGCTTTGCCATATACCCCCCAGAGGGGAAATCCTAAATTCGAATATCGAAATCCTAAACGTTTCGTTTGTTTCGATATTATTTAGAATTTCGCATTTCGAAATTGTCTTACTCGTATTTTTTGATGATGTCCATCACCTTCGTCGCAGCCACGTCGCCATAGGTGTCCTGTCCCACCACCACGACCGGCGCAAGACCGCAGGCGCCGAGGCACCGCACGGCCTCGAGGGAGTACTTCTTGTCCCGGGTGACCTCGCCGACTTCGAGCTCCAATTCGTCCTTGATCTTATCGAGAATCTCCTCGCTCCGCTTCACGTAGCAGGCCGTGCCGAGACAGACGCGGATGACGTGCTTGCCGCGCGGCACGAGCGTGAAGAACGAGTAGAAGGTGGCGACGCCGAAAACCACGCTCGGCGACATCATGAGCCCCTTGGCGACATACCGCTGAACGGCATGCGGCAGATAGCCGCATACGTCCTGCGCCTGCTGGAGCACCGGGATAAGCGAACCGGGCTTGTCCTTGTACTTCGCAACGATGTCGTCGATTTTCCGGTACATCTCAGGCGTTATGAACTCGTTGCTTGTGTCTGTATGCTGTGCAACCGCTTCGTTACTCATCGTTTACCTCTTGGCATTTGAAATTTCACATTTCAAATTTTATCTGTTCTTTGAGCATGCCCCGAATTGCGGTGAGCGCTTCAGGGGTGTTGATCGGCACGTCTTCAAGATCGTTCCTTATTTCCCGGGTATCGAACCGGAAGACCCTTCCATCCTCCCGCTCTTCGTACACATAATCGAGGTCCGGGTGGCCTGCTATCAGCGTGAGCATCGTGTCGGCCATGCTGCCGATCGCGGGCCGGTCCACGTGGTTCAATTGGAAGGTAACCGACACCCGTGTGCCCTTGCCCGGAGCGGAATCTATACGTATGCTCCCGCCCGCCTGTTCAGCGACCTGTGCCAGAAGTGGGATGCCCAAACCGGTCTTCTTCCCCTTGGTCGTAAAGAAAGGGTCACGTACCATGGCGAGGGTTTCAGGATCCATTCCCCTGCCGTCATCTATGACTTCCACGCGGAAAAGATCGTTCTTTACATCCCTGGTCAGGATTATCTCTATCCTCGTGGCCTGCGCTCGTATCGAGTTTTCGGCGATATCGAGGATATGCAGCGAAATATCTTCCACAGCCTCAGCAGTCCGCCTTCCGACCGTCGCTGCCGGTCAGGGCCTTTTGTATCTCCGCTGCCGTCCCGTCTTCTATCGTTAACCAGATAAAACGGTTACCAATGTCCTCCGGACAGTGAGCATCCGAACCGGTGATGACCGGATAGTTCTTACAATCGGGAAACCGTTCCCTTGCGTCAGCACAGGTCGTGTGCTGAGATACCTCTACTCCGTCCAGGGCGAGACCGGAAGGAATGAACCCAAGCTGCCCAATGATGCTGAACGCCTCCCGGTCCACATGCGCCGCGATCACGAGACTTCTACCCTTTGCCGCACGGGCAGCTTCGACGATTTTTTCGGCCGGAAGCGATGTCGCCCCGATCAGAAGCCGATCGCAAAATCCCGTGACCCCGTCCTCATCGTCCGCGATCACCTGCAACCCGAAGCTATGCTCATCATTCCTGCCCGCCAAATGCCGGTAAATAAACTCCTGGAAATGCAGGAGGTCGTCGTCATCGTCAAAGAACGCCAGGAGGTGCGCTTCTTCCGCAGAGGCGACTTCTATCCCGCCGAGCACCATCAGCCCGTTTCGCGCGCCCGCCTTCTTGACAGCCAGAACGTTTTCCGCCGAGTTATGGTCGCACACGCCGATCAGATCGAGGCCCTTTTGGACGGCCGCATTCACGACTTCACGGGGCGACATATCGAGGCCGGCGCAGGGTGACAGACAGGTATGCACGTGCAAATCGGCCTTTATGCGCCTAAGCGCCACGGATACCCGCCTTGTACAATCTGCCAACCACTTCAAAGGCCGGAAGGCTGGTCACCATGATCGGGATGTTCTCTTTCTCGGCCTGGGCAATCGTGTCCTTTTCCGGCTGCCTTCCCTGGACCAGGATGACGCCCGCCAGGTCCTTGTGCGATGCCACGGCCACGATGTTCTGATGGATATGGAGCGTGACCCAGACGTTCCCTTCCTCGCCGTGGGCCAGGACATCGGACAGGAGGTCGCTCACGTATCCCCCCGTCACCTCGCGGTCGAGATGACCGGAGCCCACCTTCACATCCAGGCCGAATTCCTTCACAAGATCATTCAGGTTCATTGGCCCCCGGTCAACTCGTGTAGTAGAACTGCATGGTCAAATGCGTCCCATCGGGCACCGCTGATTGCAGATTCATCTCATCGGCGCATTTTTTCATGTTCACCAGCCCCATGCCGGCGCCGAACCCCAATTCCCGCACCCAGTCGGGCGCCGTGGAATATCCCGGCTGCATCGCGCGCTCGACATCGGGGATCCCGGGGCCGCTGTCGACCGCCTCAACCGTGATCCCCCACTTCTCCACCTGGGCCCGGATCTCTCCACCTTTCGTGTACGAAGCGAGGTTGATCTCCGCTTCGTAGGTGGCCACCCCGATCCTTCTAAGGAGCGGAGGACAGACACCCAGTTTCTTGAGCGCGTTCTTAAGCTCGCTCGCCGCCTTGCCCGCTTCTTTCAGGGTCTGGCCTGCGACATTGAACTTAAACGTGAAACTGATCTCGTCGGCTGATACATCCTCGAAAAACTTCCGCATCGTGGGCCGATGACGCGTCGCGTCGGCTTTCGACTCGGTCTGTTCGTATTCGATCTCGAGCTTCTTGAGCAAGCCCTCGACGATGTTTCCCTTGGTGATGATGCCCACCAGCTCTTCATTGCGGTTCAACACGGGGTACCGCTTATACCCGTATTTGGAAAATTTGGCGATACAGTGGACGAGCAGTTCGTCGGTGTACAGGCACTCAACCTTTGTTTTCATCTTCTCCCGGATGGGAGCGTTGATATCATTACTGCTGAGGGCGTTGATCAGGTCCGCGATGCTGACCATGCCTACGAGCTTTCCGTTCTCCACCACCGGGGTGCCGGAAATGCGGTTGTCCCGCATGAGAAGGCTAAGCTCCGACATGGTCTGGTCCGGCCTTACGGTAAACACCTTGGCAGCCATGACCTCGCCGACCGTGATCTCATAGACCATCTCCTGGGTCTTGGTCACCCGGTCCAGCGTCTCCTGCTCTTTGCCTTCCAGTGCCATCTCTTATTGCCGCTCGGCTACCCCCTTAAGCCCGTTCATGTATAAAATGCCGCAGGCCTCGAACATAGTCAGCTTCGTTACAAAAAGGGGGATATCCTTTTGCCGTGCCAGGGAAACCGCGCCCTCCTCCGGTTTTTTCCCGCGAACGAGACAGACCGCTCTGATGTCGGCGATGTCAGCCGTTCGCACTGCCTGGGGGTTCGAGATCCCCGTGATCAGAATTCCGTTCGCATGGGACCGGGCGAGCACATCGCTCATGAGATCGGCGCTGAAGCACCGTTCCACCTCGATCTCGTCAATGAGACCGTTCCCGACAAGGACCTCGGCATGAAGCAGGTTAATGATTTCTCTCAGTTTCATCGTTTCGTCCGGTGGCCCGCGCTCTTACCGGTCGCACTCGCCCAACACAATGTCGATGGTCCCGATGCAGGCGATAACATCCGCCATCATATGCCCGATAACCATTTTCGGAAGGGCGCTTATGTGCACGTACGATGGGGCTCGGATCTTGATGCGGTACGGCCTGCCGCTCCCGTCGCTTACGATGTAGAAACCAAGTTCGCCCTTCGGCGCCTCGGTCGCCACATATACCTCACCCTTGGGCATGGGGACCCACTTGCTCATGAGCACGAACTGGTGGGCCAGCGATTGCATGCTCTGCATCACCTGCATTTTCTCAGGAATGGCGTAGCGCGCATCGTCGGTCGTGATCGGTCCGGGCTGCATCATGTCGAGGCACTGCTTGATGATCCGGTTGCTCTGGCGCATCTCGTTGATACGCACGATATACCGGTCGTAGACATCGCCGTTCTTGCCCAGCGGCACGTCGAACTCCACTTTATCATAGGCCGCATACGGCTCGACCTTGCGCAGATCGTAGTTTACTCCCGAGCCGCGGAGCGTACCGCCGGTCAGGCCGTAGTTGACCGCATCCGCCGCCGAGAACACGCCGATGCCAACGGTGCGCTGGAGCCAGATGCGGTTCTCGCGGATCAGCGTGTCGTACTGTTCGAGCCGCTTCGGGAATATCTCGGTAAATTCCCGGCACTTGTCGATGAAGTCGCGCGATATATCGTTCCGCAAACCGCCGATACGGACATAACTCACGGTCTGGCGTGCGCCCGTCACCATCTCCGTAAGGTCGAGGATAAGTTCCCGTTCCCGCAGCGTGTACATGCAGACCGTCATGGCGCCGATGTCAAGGGCATGGGTGCCAAGCCACACAAGGTGCCCGGAAAGCCGCGTAAGCTCGGCCATCAGCGTCCTGATGAACTGCGCCCGCTCCGGGACCTCGATGCCCGCAAGCTTCTCGACAGCCACCACGTAGCCCAGATTGTTATTCATGCAGGTGATGTATTCCAGCCGATCGGTCATGGGGATGATCTGATGGTAGGTCCTGCTCTCCATCCATTTCTCGATCCCGCGGTGCAGGTAGCCGGGACGCGGGTCGCAGCCCACCACGGTCTCGCCCTGCAGGTCGAGCACCAGGCGCAGCACGCCATGGGTGGCCGGGTGCTGAGGACCCATGTTTAAGGTTATTTCCTTCTGAACGATCTCTTTTTGTTCTGTATCGGTAGAAGACATGTTTTCACCATGAAATTCCCATAGGTCTGATAGGACATATAGGACTTATTAGATTTCAATATCCTTTCAGCGGGTATTCCTTCCTGAGCGGGTGTCCTTCCCAGTCCTCGGGCAGCAAGATCCTGCGAAGGTCCGGGTGGCCGTCGAACTTGATCCCCATGAGGTCAAAGGTCTCTCTCTCGTGCCAGTTGGCCGTGTGCCAGACCGGGGAAACGGTGTCGATCCTCGGATCCTCTTCGGGCACGCGCGTCTTCAGGCGTATGCGGTGCCGGTACTCAGTCGAGATGAGATTATATACGACCTCGAACCGCAGTCCGGTGTCCCCGGGATACCGGGAATAATCGACTGCGGTAAGGTCTGCCAGGTGATCCATCTTGAGTCCGGGTTCGTCGCGCAGGTACAGGCAGATATCTTTGATTTGGTCTTTCTTGACCATAACGGCGACCTGTCCGGCGTGGGTCGTTGTGCCGATGACCTGACCGGCGAACTTTTCTTCTATCATCTTTGCGATCTGTAAGGGGTCCATACAACCTCGTCAATGGCCGCACCAATCACAACGATGGTGCCCGGTTCTCTATGCTGAAGTGGGGTGTGAAAGCGTTCGGCGTTGCTGCGTTACTTCCGGATATACTTCTCTTTCTTGATCTTTTCCTGAAGTTTGATGATACCGTTCATCAGGGCCTCGGGCCTCGGCGGACAGCCGGGGATATAGACGTCCACGGGAACGATGTTGTCCGCTCCCTGCACCACGCTGTAGGTATTGAAGATGCCGCCGGAGCTGGCGCAGCTTCCCATGGCGATGACGTATCGCGGCTCGGGCATCTGATCGTACACGCGCCGTACGATGGGCGCCATCTTCTTGGTGAGCGTCCCCGCCACGAGGAGCAGGTCCGACTGCCTCGGTGAAGGCCGGGGCACGGTCCCGAAGCGGTCAAAATCGTGCTGGGGAGCCGAATAATACTGGATCATTTCGATGGCGCAGCAGGCGAGCCCGAACGTCATCGGCCAGATAGAGCTTGCCCTGCAGTAATTCAGGAAGGAATCGACGGTCGTCGTGATATAGCCTTCTTCAAAAAGGTTCTGCATTACTCCCATTCGAGAGCCCCTTTCTTCCACGCATAAACATACCCAACGAGCAGGATGGCGATAAAGATCACCATTTCCACCAGCACGTACGGGCCGATCTGGTTGAATGCCACGGCCCAGGGATAGAGGAAAACAGCTTCAATGTCGAAGATGAGGAAAAGCATGGCGATGATGTAATACCGGATGGAAAACTGCTGATGGGCGTCCATGAAGGGGGTGATGCCGGACTCGTAGGTGAGCAACTTTTCGGGATAAGGGTTCCTCGGCCGGATAAACCATCCGGCAATGAGCATCCCGAGCCCCATTGCTGTGCCGAGCAGCAGAAAGACGACTACCGGCAGAAAGTGTTCCGGAAGGTAGGTACTTGGTGTCATACGCTACTCCCAACTCATATTAAATTTTGAATTAACATAACTTCTAAAACGCGTGTATAATAAGTCAACGCAAATAGTTTGTCAAGAAAAACATTTAACAGGACAAAATTAGTTCTGTATAGAAGCAAAGTTATGCATGTCCTATACTTCCCGTCTGAAAGCGTGCCCTTGCTTTCATGCGTTCATTCCGGTACAATATTTTATTCACGCGTGTATGTGTATGTTATTGCGGAGGATGTCCATGGACCCCTTTTCGAAAGACCAACTCCTGTCCTTTTATAACTTTCATCTGAAAAAATTCGGCGACCGGCCCGAGGCGCTCCGCTGGACGCCAAAAGGCCAGCTCAAGCGCTACCATACCCTCGCCTCCATAGCGCCGGCGGAAGACCTGAACAACAGCACGGTCCTCGACTACGGCTGCGGGACCGGAGACTTTTATCGTTTTTTAAAGCGGCGGGACATCACCGTGCGGTATACCGGCGTAGACATCAATGAAAACTTCATCAACCTGGCAAAGAGCAAGTATCCCGACTGTACCTTCAAGGTCATGTGCGCGGACGACGATGAGCTCGAAGGGTTCTACGACTACATCTTCATTTGCGGCGTGTTCAACCTGCAGGTCCCCGGTGTCGATGACGACTTGAAGAACGCACTCGTCGCCCTGTTCAAGCACTGCAACAAGGGCCTCGCCCTGAACGCGCTGTCGTCCCACACCCCCGTCAAGGACCCCGAGCTCCATTTCACCTCGCCGGAGGACATGGTCAAATTCGCGATCGAGAACCTCTCCCCTTCCGTTGCCCTCAGGCACGACCGGATAGAAAACGACTTCACCCTGTACGTCTACTCAACCTTTAATGAAATAGAGCTCTAACATGAAGACAGGGAGGGATCGATGCCCGAGCTGACTGGTCATGCCCGCTGATATAGCAGTGCTTTTATGAAATCCTATCCCATAGACACCATACTGCCGCAGCTGAAAGACGCCGTGCAAAGCAACCCCTCGGTCATACTCCATGCGCCGCCCGGAGCGGGAAAGACCACGCGGGTCCCGCTCGCGCTGCTCGACCTGCTTCCGCAGGGACAGGGCCGCATCGTCATGCTCGAACCCCGAAGGATCGCAGCTGTTTCCGCGGCGCGCTGGATGGCGCAATCGCTGAATGAAGAGGCGGGCGGGACGATCGGCTACGCCATACGCTTCGATACGAAGAGATCGGCGAAGACCAGGATCGAGGTCGTGACCGAGGGCGTTCTCACCCGACGCATTCAGTCAGACCCAGGGCTCGAAAACACGGCAATGGTCATCTTCGACGAATTCCATGAGCGGAGCATCCGTGCGGACCTGGCACTCGCGCTCTGCCTCGACGTCCGCAGGGCCCTGCGTCCGGACCTGAAGGTCCTTGTCATGTCCGCCACCCTGGATCCCGGCCCCATAGCATCGCTCCTCGGCAGCGCGCCGGTGATCGCTTCCTCGGGGAAGGCCTATCCCGTGGAAGAACGCTACCAGGAAGAAGGGACAGGCCCCCTCCCCCAGCGCATCGCCCCCGCTGTCAAGACCGCCCTGAAGGAGACCGGGGGAGACATCCTGGTATTTCTGCCCGGCTCGGGAGAGATACGCGCCTGCACCAAGGCGCTCCACGAGTCGCTCGACATAAACGACGAAGGCATCGTCTTGCACGCGCTCTACGGGGACCTGCCCTTCGAGGAACAGGAGCGGGCCATCATGCCGTCGAAGGATAAGCGAAAGATCGTCCTCGCCACGAATATAGCCGAGACGAGCCTTACCATCGAGGGCGTGCGGGTCGTGATCGACAGCGGCCTCACGCGCATGCTGCGCTACGATCCCGCAACCGGCATGAACCGGCTCGTAACAACCTCCGTTTCCCGGGCATCAGCGGAACAGCGCAAGGGCCGGGCAGGACGGCTCGGACCGGGCGTGTGTTACCGCCTCTACGGCAAGCATGACCTTGCCGGCATGCTGCCGTTTACGCAGCCGGAGATTCTGGTATCCGATCTTTCCCAACTCGTGCTTGAACTCGCGGTCTGGGGAGTAAAGGACCCTCGTGAACTCTCATGGCTCGATATGCCGCCTGCGGCAGCCTGGGAATCCGGCCTGGGTCTGTTGAGAGACCTCGGCGCCCTCGATCCATCGGGTGCGATCACTCCATTCGGCCGGGCCATGGCAGGTCTTCCCCTTCATCCCAGGCTTTCCTGTCTCATGGTACGGGCGCAGGAACTGGGCTGTGCACGCCTCGGCGCGGACCTTGCCGCTCTCCTTACCGAGCGGGACATCTTCCGGCACAGCGGAGCCGACCGCATATTTGCCGAACCCGACATATCGGAAAGAGTTGATGCCATGCGCAGGCGGCGCATGGGAAAAGAAACAGGCGGGAACATCGATCCCTCTGCGCTTCGGGCCGTGGAAAAGACCGCTGCCCAGCTCATGCGGATAATGTCCGAAACGCGGAGCGGTTCAGCGGAGAATATCGTGGAACACGGGATGCTCTCCCGACTCCTGCTTTCGGCGTATCCCGACCGGATCTGCAAGCGCCGCGAAGAAGGCGGAGGACGCTTTGTTCATGTCCGGGGAAGGGGCGTACGGCTCTCGCAGGACAGCCACCTGGGAAGCAGCCCTTACCTCATCGCTGTCAATGTGGATGCCGGCGAGAAGGCCGAAGGCTTCGTTCATACCGCCGCGCCGATAACGGAGGAACTCATCCGGAGCGGGTGCGGCAAGCGCATCAAGATAATTCGAAAAGCTGAATGGGACAGCAAGGAGGGCAGGATCAATGCCGCCATTGAAGAGCGGCTCGAAAGCTTGCTTCTTTCGAGACGGCCGTTTACCCCTACTGATGAAGAGGCTGCGCCTATTTTATGCGAAGTGATCAGGACGACGCCGGGGGTCCTTGCGTTCAACAAGGATGCGAGACAGTTCCAAGCCAGGGCAGGACTTATGAAAAGGGTTTTCCCTGAAGAGCCCTGGCCCGACCTTTCGGATGAAAAGCTTTTCTCCGAGCCGGAAGAATGGCTTCTCCCCTGGCTCAAGGGCATCCGCAGCGCTCAAGGCCTCGCGAGCCTCAATATCCTCCAGGCGCTCAAGGCAAAGCTTTCCCGGGAACAACAGCGGTTCCTAGACGAGCGCGCGCCTCTATCCATTACGGTGCCGAGTGGAAGCCGCGCAACGCTCGATTATTCGAACGGCGATCAACCGGTGCTTGCCGTGAAACTCCAAGAGATGTTCGGGCTCGCTGACACGCCGCTCATTGCCGGCGGCAGGGTAAAGGTACTGCTTCATTTACTGTCCCCGGCGCGAAGGCCGGTCCAGGTGACGCAGGATCTGAGGGGGTTCTGGAACAGCGCGTATCAGCAGGTAAAAAAAGAGCTCAAGGGCCGCTACCCGAAGCATCCCTGGCCCAATGATCCCTGGAACGCCGTGCCCACGCGCCGCACAAAACCCCGGGACCGTTGAAACGAAAGATGTCTTATTGCGTCAGATAACTTCTCGTGAAGCTCACGGACTCACGTAACGTTCTCTCGCCGCTGCTCCAATACTGCATCTCTCTGTCATGCCTGTCCGCAAGGTGCCAGGCCTTCTTATAGAGGCCCGGCGGCTGTCTGAGAACGACACGAAATGTTCCCTCCTCGTAATTGACCGGCATGGACAGCCCGGCCTCCCGCGCAATGATGTCCGCCTGAACGATCGCCCACTCGCTGCCCGTCGTAAATCCCATGCGCTGCCCGACCGGAAACCCTGCCGCAAAACCCGTGAGCAGCAACGCAAACACTATCACTGTCCGCATTGTGATTATGAGTATGATTTTCATAGCCCCTCCTTCCCTTCAGCCATCGCTGCGCCGATAGCTTACTGCAAAGAGATGCTGTAATCGGAACAGCATGCCGCTCGGAACCATGATTAAATTATAGAACGTATGGAGCGAAAATACCGGGGTTAGGAGTATAAAAAAACAGCGGATTGAGGTGACCTACTTTAGTAGCAAGCTGCCCTTGTTGTTCGAGAACCGTGCTCTATCATGATCGGAGGCCCGTTGACGGGTATTTTTGAATAAACTGTATCAATGGACGTCGCGTCGCCGTTCACGCATGGCATCGCGTGCACTGGGCGCGGTCTTCCACGTCGAAGGCCGTCCTGCCGTTGTGGCAGGTACCGCAGAAATAGCCCTTCGTGATCTTGCTCATGTTCATCCTGTTCGACCCCTTTTCCATCTGGAAGACCCCGAAGTGACAACCCGAGCATTTGCGGCCGTTCGCCTCGACGTGTTTCTCGTGGCTGAACAGGACCGGCGCCGCACCCTTGGGCATAAAGCGGATATTGCCGCCCCCGGTCAAAACCTGCGAGAGCGCTCCGAGCGGCAGGATGAAGCAGAACAGGAGCGCAAGAATGATGCCCTTCTTTACCATGGGAGGTCCTCCTTCTCCTGCCCTTATGCAGGAACACTGCTTATATTATTACTATAGCAGAACCAAGAACTTCCTTACGAGCGAGAATTTGCAACTTCATGCGGGCTGCCGGGAGCGCCCCATCTGTCATTACCCTTTCCGCAACCCCGACGGCCGCGACCGATAGCCCGTCAAACCTCTTGACAACGGACAGGATGTTTAGGTATATATAGTCTCGATTAAAAAAAGAAAACCCGCCACCAAGACACCAAGAAGCCCAGGGGACATGATTTTCATCGGCAGCTGACAAACGTCCGAAGACTTTCATTCCTTCGCATCTCTTCGTGTCTTCGCGGCAGATGAGATTCTCAGGACATCATGAGGTGAACAATGACCGTTGAAAAAATGGAATTCAAGACCGAAGTAAAAGAGCTGCTGGACCTGATGATCCATTCCCTCTATTCTCATAAGGAGATCTTCCTGCGGGAGCTGATCTCGAACGCGTCCGACGCCATAGACAAGGCGCGCTTTGAATCGCTCACGAACAAGGAGATCCTCGACAATACCGGCGCCTGGAAGATAAAAATCATCCTGGACAAAGCGGCTGGCACGCTGACGGTGAGCGACAACGGCATGGGGATGACCCATGACGAGGTCATCGCCGAGCTCGGGACCATCGCCCATTCAGGCACCAAGGATTTTTTGCGGGCGCTTCAGGACAAGGCCCTGAAGGACAAGCCGGAGCTCATCGGACAGTTCGGCGTCGGATTCTATTCGTCCTTCATGGTGGCTGACAAGGTCACGGTCATCACGAGAAAGGCGACGGAGAGGACCAGCAAGGCCGTCAAATGGGAATCGATTGCCGACGGCTCCTTCATCATCGACGAGGCTGAAAAGGACCGCGCCGGGACCGACGTCATTCTGCATCTCAAGACCGAGGACAAGAATTACCTCGACGAATGGGAGATCAAGTCAATCATCCGGAAATACTCCGATTACATCGAGCACCCGGTCGTCATGGACGTCGAGCGGGAAAAGGAAGACCCGCTTGATAAGAGCAAAAAGACTAAAGTCCTTGAAGAAGAAAAAATGAACGCCGGCAAGGCCATCTGGCTCAAGGACCCGTCGGAAGTAACAGCCGAGGAATATAACGACTTCTACAAACATATATCCCACGATTTCGGCGACCCCGCAAAGGTCATCCATTACCGCACGGAAGGCACGTCGGAGTTTACGGCGCTCTTGTACCTCCCGTCAAAGGCCCCTTACGGGATCCTGTACAAGGACTATAAGATCGGACCGACCCTGTACGTCAAGCGGGTCCAGATCATGGACCACTGCGAACAGCTCATTCCCGAATATCTCCGCTTCGTCAAGGGCGTGGTCGATTCCTCGGACCTTCCCCTGAACGTATCGCGGGAGATCCTGCAGTCCAACAAGCACGTCGAGATCATCAAGAAAAGCATCGTCAAAAAAACGCTCGATACCCTGGCGGACATGAAATCGAACTCCTTTGATGCCTATGCGGGTTTTCATAAGGAATTCGGCAGGGTGCTCAAGGAAGGCATCCATTTCGATTTTGCCCGGAAGGAGCAGATCGCCGACCTGCTCCTGTTCCAGTCTACGAAGACGGAGCCCGGCAAATATACCACGCTCGAAGAATACGTGAAGAACATGCCGATCGCGCAGGGCGAGATCTATTACATCATCGGCAAGCCGGATGAAAATACCCTGCAATCGCCCTACCTCGAAGCTTTCCGTGAAAAGGGCTATGAGGTCCTGATCATGGCCGACGAGATCGACGACGTCATCATGCTGGACCTTCAGGAATACAAGGGCAAAAAGATAAAGTCGGCGGTAAAAGGCGATATCAGCCTGGACAAGACAAGTGACACGGACAAGGAACGGTCGAAGGAGAAATTCGAGAAGCTCCTTGCCCTGATAAAAGAACAGTTAAAGGACGAGGTAAAGGACGTGCGCCTTTCCGGCAGGCTCAAGGACTCTGCCTGCTGCCTGGTTGCCGGCGAAGGCGAACTCGATCCCCAGATGGAAAAACTGATGAAGGCAATGGGTCAAGAGGTCCCCTCCGGCAAGAGGGTCCTGGAAATCAATCCGGCGCATCAGATATTCGAAGCCATGAACAGCCTCATCGACAAGGGTGGCAACGACGAAACGCTCAAGGAATACATCGGCCTGTTGTACGACCAGGCGCTTCTGCTCGAGGGCTCGAAGATCAAGGACCCCGCCGCGTTCGCGAAAACGATGGCGAAGCTCATGCTGGAGAATGCAAAGCAGCATTAAAAAATAAGCTGAAGCGCTGTTATTCCTTGAATGAAGGCAACCGAGCCCTCGCTCAACGAGCGAGGGCTCTTCATTTTAATAGTCAATAAAATTTATCACCGTTTCGGCCGCGCCCAGTCAACGCAAAGCTAACCGGCCGCCTGCTTCTTGGTGGTCCGTGTCGAGCGCTTGGTTAAGCGAGTGGCGGGTACGAGCTTGATCTCCAAGTGACAACCGACGGCGCGTGCGTACTTCTTGAGCGTAGACAAAGACGGCGCGTGCTTACCCGCAGCTTCCAGGCGCGACACCGCACTTTTCGTTGTTCCCATTCGTTCTGCAACCGCTTCCTGGGTGAGCCCGTATTTTGAACGAGCAGCAAGCATCTCGCGCGTAAGCCGGTATTCTTCTTCAAGCGCCTCGTATGTTTTCTTGAAACCCTTTCGTTTCGCGGCCTTCTTAAGGAAAGCCTCATGATCATGGATAACGGGTTTGTATTTTATATCAGCCATTTTTAATCTCCTTCATTCTTTTCCGGGCAAGACGCAATTCTTTTTCCGGGGTTTCCTGGGTTTTCTTTATAAACGCATGCAACATCACAATCCGTCGGCCGTCGAAATGACAGTATAAGGCGCGACCGATGCCTTCCCGCCCGCGAGGTCGCAACTCAAATAGGCCGTCGCCCATAGCCCGCGAATGAGGCATACGCAGACTCGGTCCGAACTCTATCAGGAGTTCTACCAGCCGCGCATAATCCGCCAATATGCCATCGGGCCAGCTTTCAACCTCGTCCTTGACGCGTGCGTGAAAGTACTCGATGGCATATTTCATATTCGACATGTTAGCAAATTTGATAACCGCTGTCAAGCAATCTTAGAGAGAGATGAAGAAGGGGGATTGGTCTCGGGCTCTGGTTCTCCCGTCGCGCTTTTTTGCGCCGGGTTAGGATTACACGGCTCTCTGCCGCATTCTCGCGGCGCGAAGCGTCGGGAGAATGCGGCGCTGACGCCCCACAAGGCGCGTCGCAGTCGAGCGCCTGGTTGGAATTAGCATGACAAATAATGCTTGTGGGTATCTCGACACCAATGTCGCCGAACTTAATTTCCTTCTTCAGTTTCATCTTCCAGCTTAACAGAATCAGGATGAAATCTTCCGAACTGAAGTTTATCTCCTGCAAACCACTGACACTCAAGCTTAGTAGGGTACAGAAGATATATACTGCTGAACATACTATTGATTGTTGCTGAGGCCGGGAACTCCACAACTTCAGGAAGTAGTGCTGGAGTTCAGAGAATGGAAATCTTAATAAGTTTAGGATGTAAACGTGAAAACGTGCTGGTAAGAACTTGATTCCCACTTTCGCGGGAATGGGGCGCTTGATCGAAGCGCGGCCCAAACGCCCCCTAGCTGTTTTCCAGATCAGTATTGCCGTCGATGAATTTCAGGTTGTACTTGAATCGGTCTATCTTCCAGTCTTCGTCCTGTTTGACTAGATGAATATCATAGCTCCCGACGAAGGTCCTCGTGTTCTGGTTGGTCTTGTTCGGCAGGTAATGCCATGCCACCCCGTAACAGAACACCGTGGCCTCGTTGTCCTCGATGTTCGCGATGTGGTTGCCTGTCTGGTGGTGTATTGCCTTCAGCGCTTTGAGCCCCTTGTCCCACCCATCGACGATTTCCTGCGGCCTTACGGACGCGGGCTGGCCCCCGACGAGGGACGTCATGTCAAAGAGGACGCGGGGCGCGAACAGGGTCTTGACGGCGGGCCAGTCCCTGTTGTCGGTATTAATGAAAAGCCGGTTCACAATATCGATCACGCGGTCCTTCTCTATCATAACTGACCATAATACCTCCTTGTTCCGGTCTCTTTAGCCGTTCTCCTTATTTTTTGAGCTTCTCCCGGTATTTTGCGCCGTCCTTCCAGGCGTTCCCCACGTGCTCCCCCACGGACCAGAAGCGATTATCGGGCATGGTAAGGAGGAAGGGTCTGATCTTCTTCACGTCGGGTTTGCCCGCTGAGAGGTATTGCTCCTCGGAGAAGATGGTGACGATCTCGGCGATGAAGAAGGTATTGGACGGCAGGTCCACGGTCTGGACGAGTTTGCATTCGATGTTCAGCGGGCACGCCGCGATCAGAGGCGCTGCCTCGAGCTCACCGTAAAAAACATCAAATAATTTTGACTTGTCGTCCCGATTGGCCGAGGCAATGCCGCAGTAATCTACGATCTCGATCATGTCCACCGTCGGCACGTTGATGCTGAACTGCCCGGTTTCCCTGACGGCCCGGTTGCTGGCATGTCCGCGGCCGACGCAGATGCCGAGCATGGCAGGCTCGTAGTTCGCCCGGGTAAGCCAGTCGAGGGCCATGAAGTTGACCCTGCCCTGCACGTGGGTGCCCAGGAGCGTCTGCGTCCAGGGCAGACAGAACGATTTCTTTTCTACGGTTATTTTGCCCATTCCTTCCTCCTTGTTCCGTATAGTACCTAGAGTATATCGCATGACAAAATGGTTTGAAGGGATCGGAGGGAAATTGATATAATTCAGAATTGGGTTGACAAATAAATTTGGCCTGACAACGTTTGACGGATTTGATTTCACTTCCTGAGGAAACGATGTTGAAAAGGTGAATTCATGTTGGTATAATAGCGACCTGACAAGGGTATTCTTATTTTTAAGGCATAAGGAAATGATGAGGATGGAAAAAAAAGACCGGAACCGGACCATGCAGGATTTCAGATTACGTCAGAATCGTCAGTTCATCGCCATAGCGGCAGCGCTGTTTCTCGTCTTGCTTTCCGCCGTGATCTATAGACGCCCCGACCTGTTCGGGGAATTCTCCAAGAGTACGCTCTTTGGAACACAGGTTGCGATCATTGCGGCGTTTATCGGTTTTACCGGCTTTAACTGGAGATGCCCTTCCTGTACTAGATATCTGGGCAACGACATAAACAGACGCATATGTAAAAAGTGCGGCGCGCGATTGAGGTAGCGGACAGCGGCGATCGGAGATGAGAATTGTGTCGTCTGCTGTTCCTCTTCCGCAGATACACCGCTCACGTCATTTATGGTGCGCACGTTTTCCGGCGATGCTGCTCGGGAAGAAGAGCCGGGCGATCGCGTACCGCTGGAGCGCGAACCATCGGTACAGAATGCGCACTAGCGTCTCCGCGCCGGGCAGCTTGAACGCCAGGGCCACGGCGCGGTACCGCCGCAGTCTCGTGAATATCTCGGGCAGGGCCTGCTCGCCGGCGAGAACACGGCCATCGGGCAGCACCAGGTGCATCGCCCGCATGCATTCGTCGAAATCGATGTCCGGGTATCGCCTGCCCGGGGAATCCGACTGGCACGGCACCATTTCGAACGCGTCTTCCCGCTCGTTCTTCTTTATCCACGCCACGGTCCCGGAACAGATCGGGCAGGTCCCGTCGTAGATGAGCGTTGCCCTTCTTTTGTCCTCTGCTTTGCTCCCCTGCATCGTTTCCTCCGCCGCTTTCGTGCGGCTTTCCTTTTTATTTATAACGCCGATCCGCATGACTGTCAATGCGATGCGCTGTAACATTTGACGCCGGCCCGTCAATCTGGTATCCTGAAGACCTTCGCGCCCTTCGTTTATGGCCGCGTTATGGCAACAGCAGGCTACGCCATCGCGGTTCCAAAACTTCGGTTCTACCTTTCGTAGTAAGGAGATTGACCATGATCGTAACCGACCTCAAGCACATCGAGCACGAGGTCCCGATGACATCGTCTCTAACAAAAACGATTGCCTTTCTTCGCAAACAGGACATTCATGACCTGGTTGACGGCAGAGTTGAGATCGACGGAGACCGGGTGTACGCCATTATCCAGCAATATGAAACGATAAAAACCGACGCGCCGAAGTTCGAATTTCACCGGAAGTACATCGACGTCCAGTTTATCGTGTCCGGCGAGGAGACCATCGGCTGGGCGTCCGTGGAGAGCATGACGATTACCGAAGCTTACAACGCGGACAAGGACATCTGCTTCGGAAAGGTTGCTTCGGGAAAATGGACGCCGGTGCGCCTGCACGCGGGACAACTGGCAGTGCTTTGGCCCGAAGACAGCCATGCCCCCAAACTGGCATGCGGCGCGCCGTCTCCGGTCATGAAGATCGTGGTCAAGATAGCGGTGTAAGCACCTGCCCTTTTGCACCTCTCTGTCTTCCTTGCCCTACCGCCTGAACTTACGCTATATTTTATTGTCATTCGCAACAACGCGTAGTATCTTTAAAAAAGAAAGTGGTTTTCGCCTATTCGTGTGAATAATACCTTCGTAGCAGCGCTATTTTGTGTTTCACTTAGTCGTGAAAGAGACGAGCATGAATGAAGACAAAAAAACAAAGGAACAACTTCTCCGCGAGCTGAAGGATCTGCGCAAGCGGTTAACTGATCTGGAAAAGTCGGATGTCGAGCGCAAGCACTTGAGCATCCGGCTGCGAGACTCGGAGGCGCGGTGGCGCTCCCTAGTCGAGAATGCGGCCGACCTCATATTGACCGTCGACCGGGAAGGAACAGTATTATTCATGAACCACACGCCTCCCGGGCTGACAGTCCGGGAGGTAATCGGGAAAAGCGTCTACAACTTCATCGAGCCGGAACACTGGGACAGGGTAAAAGCCGCCGTTGCCGGCGTTTTCAGCACCGGCAAACCGGACCACTATGAAATATGGGCGCGCGGCCCGCACAACACCCTGGCCTGGTACTCGACCCGCGTGGCGCCCGTGATAAAAGACGGCGTCGTTACGGCCGTGTCCGTGATCGCCCGCGACATTACCAAGCGCAAACAAACGGAGGAGGAACTCAAGGAGTCTGAGAAGCAATACCGGGACCTCGTGGACAATTCCCCGGTTGGAATTTATACAACAAACATCAATGGAAAAATTCTCTTCGTGAACGAGGCACTCGCCCGAATGGCGGGATATGACTCGCCGGCGGATATGATGAAGGAAGGCGTCCTGAAGACGTACAAACGCGGGCGCGACCGAGACATCCTCCTGAAGACCCTCCGTGAAACGGGAAAGGTCAGCAACTTCGAATTTGACCTCCTCAGGAAGAACGGAGAAACGATCCGAGCGATCCTGAACGCGGTGCTCGAAGGAGAAACGCTCTCAGGCATGATCCTTGACATCACCGAACGCAAGCGGTCGGAAGAAGAGCGGGAGCGCTTGATCCTCGATCTCAGAGAGGCGCTTGCGAAAATAAAGACCCTGAGCGGCATGCTGCCCATTTGCTCGTCCTGTAAAAAAATCCGCAATGACAGCGGCTACTGGCAGCGGATCGAGGAATATATTTGCGACCATTCAGAGGCGGAATTCACCCATGGGATCTGCCCCGATTGCATGAAAGAACTGTACGGCGATTATAAAAAATAGGAGGGGCCGCGCCGACGACCGGGAACAAGGGGGAAACGCATGAAGTCTGCGTGATCAAGGATAAGAGGTCGTTGATAACAGAAAAGGGGCCCGGAAATTCCGGGCCCCTTTTTTTCAATAAACGAAATCAGATCGTATCCAACGCCTGTTTCAGATCGGCGATCAGGTCGTCCACGTCTTCCAGGCCGAGCGCGAGCCGGACGAGGTTGTCCACCATGCCGATGTCCTTGCGGAACTGTTCGGGGTAGTCGAAAAAGGACATGGCCCACATCTGCGTGACCAGGCTCTCGCTGCCGCCGAGGCTCGGTGTGATCAGGAAAAGCTCAAGTGCGTCGATGAACTTCCTCGTCTCCTTGTTCCCTCCCTTGACCAGGAAGCTGATGACGCTGCCGAAACCCTTCATCTGCGCCATGCCGATCGTGTGGTCCGGGTGCGATTTGAGGGCCGGGTACCAGACCTTCTCGATCTTCGGATGCGCTTCCAGCATCCGGGCCACGGCGAGGCCGGCCTTATTGTGGTGCTCCATGCGCATACCGAAGGTTTTCAAGCCCCGTTCGAGCAGGAAGCACGTGAGCGGTCCGGGAGTCGCGCCCATCATGCGCTGCATCTTGTAGCAATCGGTCATCAGGGCCGCGGAGCCCAGGGCCACGCCTGCCATGAGGTCGTTGTGCCCGCCCATGTACTTGGTTGCCGAGTGAAGGACCACGTCCACGCCCAGTTCGAGGGGCTTGATGTTATAGGGCGTGGCCAGCGTGGCGTCGATAATGGTCATGATCTTGCGTTCTTTGGCAACCTTCACGATGGCCGGGATGTCGAGGCACCGCAGATAAGGGTTCGTGGGCGACTCGGTAAAGAGGATGTTCGTGTTCGGCTTTATGGCCTTCTCGATGGCCCCGGCCGTGGGGTCCACGATGGAGTACTCAATGCCGAACTTCCCGAGGAAGTTCGTGGCGAAGTCCCGCGTCTGGCGATAACAGTCGCCGGTGAAAATGATGTGCCCCTTGGGTTTCATGAAGGTCATGATCGTGAGCAGCACTGCGGCCATGCCCGAAGAGTAAAGCACCGCTTTCTCGGCCCCTTCGAGGGCGGCCAGCTTACGCTCCGTCTCCTGCTGGGTCGGGTTGCCGTAGCGGGCGTATTCGTGCTCCCGGATCACCCTGCCCTGGCCCTTGGCACGCATGAAATCCTCGACCTCGTCGGCCGTGTCGAAGTAGTAATTGGAGGTATGCATGATCGGCGTGGAAACAGCATGGTGGGCCTTGGGGAGACGGCCCATGCCGTGGATCGCGAGCGTGGCGGGTTTCCAGTTCTTTGCATTCGAATTCTCTTTAGACATTCTTTTCTCTCCTCTTCTTTAAAGCGTACTTGAGCGCCTCTTTGACCGCGTCAACGGTCGGGGGAAGCTCGATCGGCTTATTGGCGTAGGTGCAGGGGAAGCCGAGCTTTTCCTCGTGATAGTTCACCTTGAAGTCGGTGAACTTGAGCCCGTGGGCCGTGGAGATGACCACCACGTGCTCGGAGCGGTCGATCTTGCCGGCCTTGATCAACTTGATCAGCGCGGCCAGGGCCACGCCCGTGTGCGGGCAGTTGAACATGCCTGTGGTGTCGCCGAGCGCGGCCGCGTCGGCCAGTTCCTGCTCCGTGGCGTCCATGACGAGGCCGTCGAACTGCTTGAGCGTCCTGATCGCCTTCTGATAGCTGACGGGATTGCCGATCTGGATGGCGCTGGCGAGCGTTTTTTTGGCTTCCATGGGCTCGAACGTCTCGAAATTCTTGAGGTATGAGCGATAAAGCGGGTTGGCGTTCTCGGCCTGGGCCACCACGATCCGCGGAAGCTTTGCGATGAGCCCGAGGTCACGCATCATCAAAAGCCCGCTGCCGAGAGCAGAGACGTTCCCCAGGTTCCCGCCGGGGATGATGATCACATCGGGAATTTCCCAGTCGAACTGCTGGACGATCTCGATGCCCACGGTCTTCTGCCCCTCGATCCTGAGCGAATTCATCGAGTTTGCGAGATAGATGGTCTCGTCCTTGGTGATCTCCTGAACCACACGCATGCAGCCGTCGAAGTCCGTGTCGAGCGAAAGCACCAGCGCGCCGTTGGCGATGGGCTGGACGAGCTGGGCGATGGATATCTTGCCCTTGGGCAGAAGCACGATGGAGGGGATGCCGGCTGCGGCGCAGTAGACCGCCAGGGCCGCCGAGGTGTCGCCTGTTGATGCGCAGGCCACGGCCTGGATAGGGGCCCCCTCGCTGATCATCTGCTTGACCATCGAAACGAGCACCGTCATGCCGAGGTCCTTGAAGGACCCGCTGTGGGAATTGCCGCAGAGCTTGAGCCAAAGGTTGTCCAAGCCGATCATCTTGCCGAACCGTTCTGCCCAGAAGAGGTTCGAGCCTCCTTCATAGAGCGAGACGATGTTTTCGTCGGCGATCTTCGGCAGGAGCCACTCCTTCTTGCCCCACACGCCCGAGCCGTAGGGCCACTGGGTGGACTTATAGCGGTCCTCGAAGAGCTTCATCCACGCTTTGGCATCGCGGCGGGCCAGGGCCTTCATGTCGTGCTGCACTTCCAAAAGCGACCCGCAGGTCTCGCAGCGGTAGATGATCCTGTTCAGCGGATAGTGGGCTTTGCACTGCTCGTTGATGCATTGGAACCAGGCATTATAGGGCATAGGATTTGTTCTCCGGTACTCTTGTTCGCAGACGAGATAGTGCACTCGGCCGGGCATGAGGGGATTTCCTTGAGGAAGTCCTGAGAGACGGGATATCCTCCTCAAGCACCGGAGAATATAGCATAACGCGGGGCTAATAATCAATGCAAAATTGCCGGTCAAGAGGGACGACGGGGAGCGATAGGGCGCTGGCAAAGAGATTCCCCCTCCGAAGGCTCGAAGGCCTGTCTGGCCTTCGACGCCGGAGGCAGACACCCGGCCGGGGAATTCTTTCATGGGAGAAAGAGCTGACGTGGCTGGATGGGATTGATAATTGAGGAGAGTCGACGGAACCGCCCCGGTCGAACGAAAGCGTCAATTCTCAAGCGCGGCCCGCTCCCGTTCCTCTCAAAAATTTTTTCTCGCAACTGGCGGGTGTCGCTTATTTCTTCTTCATCGCGTCGGCCACCCTGCCGACCAGTTTCGGACCGGGTTTGAGCGTGATGTCTCCCGATTTCCTCCACTGGGCCGGGACCCCCTCCGAGGGGTGAGCGGCGAGATGTTTGTTCGCACGGACCTTCCGGAGCAATTCATCGATGTTCCTGCCCAGGTTGAAGAAGTTCACCTCCGCGTTCAGAAGGGTCCCCTCAGGGCTTATGATGAACGTCCCGCGCAGCGTGAGCCCGCCTTGTTCATCAAGTACGCCGAACAGACGCGCTACATCTCCGGTGACATCGGATGCCATGGGGTATCTGACGTTCGCGAGGGCCTTTTCGTCCCTCTGCCAGGCGAGATGCACAAACTTGGTGTCCCTGCTCACGGTGACCACCTCGGCTCCGAGTTCCCGGAACTGATCGTACCGCTCTGCCAGAGCGGCGAACTCGGTCGCTCAGACAAAGGTGAAGTCGGCCGGATAGAAGAACAGGACCGTCCATTTCTTTGCCGCCTTCAGCTTCTTCAGACTGATCTTCCCGAAATCGCATTTGACCGGATCGAACAGCTCAAGCTCAAAATCCGGGACCTTATCTCCTACGCGCAGACTGCGACCTATCTCCGGCATATCAGTTCCCTCCTTGTCCAGAATGAATGATATATTCTGAAAATAGTATAGCATTGTTTTCTACCTTACGGCGTTCACCGGTGTAATTACTGATGTCCGGCTTTACGGGTCACCAGTGTGCAACGCGGGAAACAACGGCCCCCTAAGACATGCATGACTCCAGCATCATGTGGCAAGGGAACGTCATGAAGCACCGCCTTGCCGCACGCATTTTTCTTTAAAATTCCATCTTGACTAACAATCTCTCTTGCGTGATAATCCACGCCACATGAGAGCGGGAGGCCTGAACGGGTCTCCGCTGAAGCACGGTCAAACAGCATCATCCTGAAGACGATCATAAGGAGTCATACATGGATCCATGCCCCTGCGGTTCAAATGTCGCCTACGCCGCCTGCTGCCGCCCGTTGATCAAGGGCGAGCAGCCGGCAAAGACAGCGGAACAGCTTATGCGTTCCCGGTACAGCGCCTACGTGAAGAAAGAGATGGCGTATATTTACACCTCGCTGCATCCTGACAGCCGGGCGGACTATGACGAGAAAAGCAGCCGCGCCTGGGCGGAAAGCGCTCAGTGGCATGCCTTCGAGATCGTGGAAACGAAAGGCGGCGGAGCGGAGGACCGTGAAGGCAAGGTTGAATTTATTGCAACGTATTCGCAAAACAACGTCAAAACGGAGCACCACGAGCTGTCCTCGTTCAAGAAGGAAGGCGACACCTGGTACTTCGTAACCGGCAGGAACCTGCCGCCGAAACAGGTCGTGAATGCAGCTCCCAAGATCGGACGGAACGACCCCTGCTCGTGCGGAAGCGGCAAAAAATTCAAGAAATGCTGCGGGAAGTAGTCCTGACTTCAGAGTAAAATTTGGCGGGTACGAATGAAACAAAAAGCCCGTTCCGGAACTCCGATCCGGAACGGGCTTTCTCTGCCGTTACGCCGATGATATGACTTTTGCGGCAAATTAGCTGCGGCTCATTGCCTTTAGCCCCTCCATGGGCGCCGACGCTTTCGCCCGGCGCACAGGCCACCGTTTCATCCACTGCCAGTCCGTGCACATACACCTCTGCCCGCCGAGCCACCCGGCCACGATGATGAATAACATGCCGATAATGGACAGCACAAACGGCGTTACCGCCTCCGGGGTACCCGTGCGAAGATAGAAGTTGACGTGAGCACACCTCCCTCGCCTTTAAAAAATCCTGACTAAAGTATATCGCCGGGGGCATGCAAGGCTTTTTTGGCGCGGCGTCAGGTGCAACTATGGTATTGAGAATTTATGCGGCAGGGCACACTTCTTCGGATTCAGTAAACAGTGCGGATCAAAGATAACGAATTTCCTAGCACTCGCACGAGCTCAGCACCTCGGGGTAGCGTGCAAATTTCTTCTGGACCATTGCGAGCTGGTCGGCGAGCCAGATGAGCTGCTTCGCATTCTCCACCGTGATCCGGTCGCGCTCCTCGCCCACGGCCACTGAGGTCCCCTGTAGAAGCTCGCTGGTGCTCATCAGCTTCACACCCCGGCTGTAGATCTCGTCGAGGTACGCTGCGACCTCACCGTCGAACAGGAGCGCGGCGTCCAGCGTGCGGGAACGGAAGTCCAAGAGCTCCTCCTTCCGGATCTCGCCCCTCTTGCCGAGCATGGTCAGGACCTGCATGACATCGTTATACACCTCGCACCGCCTCGAATGGAGAGACTTCCTCTTGCCGACGACGGCCCTCACGGGAGACCGGAAGACCAGGTAGGCGATGCCCGTCACGATCACGAGGAGCAGGAGGGTCTGGAGTATGTTCAGGTACAGAAGCATGGTTCCCTCCATCGCGGCGCCGGACCGCGAGCGTATCACTGATTAAAGTGTAGCACAGGGGATAGCGTTGTAAAGAGCTGCCGCGTTCTGTCGCGAGCGGACAAGCAAGGGCCGTTTAAAAATACAACCTTGAAAGGCGGACCGGGTTCGCCGGCGTGGGATGAAGGCTAATGCATGCCCTTCGATAGATACAGGCCGTACAGCAAAGAACCCCTGGCGATCAGCGTCACAGAGGTCGCAAGCTTCCCCTTGTCGAAATCATTCGTTCGGTTGATCAGGAAGGATATGTAAAACGTCACTATCGCGAATACAAAAACTCCCGTTGCCATCATGATCTTCGCCTCCTTTCCTCGGTTCCTGAGATCAGGGGCTCTCTTTCTCTCAGGTCCCGCATACTTCGCACAGTTCGTCCCGGGGGATTCTGACCTTTCGAAATTCCATGTCCAGCGTATTGAACACCAGCATCTCCGAGAGGAGCGGCTTCCCGTACCCGGTGAGCAATTTGACGGCCTCCAGCGCCATTATGCACCCGAGCATGCCCGATACTGCGCCGAGCACCGGAAATCCGAGTTCCTCCCATGAGGGGTCGTCCTCGGGATACACGCAGTGAACGCAGGATGCAACCTTCGGGATGACATTAAAGATATATCCTTCCATCCCGTTCATGGCCGCCTCAACCATGGGAATGCCCTTCTCGACACAGGCCTTGTTCAGGATCCTTCTTTCCGCAAAATTCGGGCGGGCGGACAGCGCAATCTGCACAGTGCGAAGGAGCGCCTGAACATTGCCGGCAGTGATCCGTTCGTCGCAGATCTCGATATTCACGTCGGGGTTAATTTCCCGGATGGTCTTCTTCGCCTGAACCACCCTGCTCTTGCCGATCCGGCTGTTCTTCATAAGGATCTGACGGTTCATGTTCGAGAGCGTAAGGTTCCCCGCGTGCGCGAGGACCAGCCTGCCGATCCCCGCCGCGGCGAGATAAAGTGCCGCGGTCCCGCCCAGCCCTCCCACGCCGGCGACGAGGGCCGTGGAATTCCTGAGCCACCGTTGGTGGTCCGGGGTAAAACCGCGGAGCATCAGCTGTCGGCGATACCGCTCGCGGTCTGTCTGAGTTAGATGCGTGTCCATTTTTTAAATCTCCCCTTGCCACCCTTTGAAAAGGGGAGGTCGTGAGGGATTTTCATTTGCTTACACTGCTTCGCTGTATTCCTCGTCGATACGGCTCATCAACGCTTCGAGCTCCATGTCCTTGTCCTCGCCGAGGATGCCGCAGGCGTCGGCCCGGCACTGTTTGCAATGCGTCATCTGCCGGATGAACGGCCTGCATTGCGCGCGCATCCTGTCCAGGTCCGCGTGCGAAGGTCTCTTACAATGCTCGAATTCCGCCTGCGGGATGAGCGGCAGGATGTTCATGAGGTCGGCCCCCAATTTTCCAGCCCGTTCCGCGATAAGCGGTATTTCCCCGTCATTCACGCCCGGGATGAACACGGTATTGATCTTCACGATGAGCCCCGCTTCGATCGCCTTCTCCAGACCCTGCCACTGGTTCGCGAGAAGAAGTTCCGCCGCCTCCCGGCCTGTGTATCGCCGTCCCTGGTAGATGATCCACGAGTAGATCTTTTCCGCAATCTCCGGTGATACGGCATTGATCGTAACGGTCAGGCTTCGAACGCCTGACGCAATGAGCTGCGCCAGCCTGTCCGACAGGAGGAGCCCGTTCGTGGAAATGCAGAGCGTAAGGTCCGGGAACTCCCAGTTGATGTGCCTCAGCACAACGTAGGTCGGAGCGTTCACGAGCGGGTCGCCGGGGCCCGCGATGCCGATCACGCTCAGACGGTCGCTCCGCTCGATGAGCGCCCGGGTGCGGCCAACAGCCTCGTCCGGAGTCAGGACCCTGCTCGTGATACCGGGCCGTGACTCGTTGGCACAGTCGAATTTCCGCACGCAGTACCGGCACTGGATATTGCATCCGGGCGCGACCGGGAGATGCGCCCTGCTGAACTTTTGGTGTGCCTCCTCGGTGAAACAGGGGTGCACTTTGATGAACTCTTTGTTAACTCGCGCTGGATTGTTCATGTCTCCTCCTTAAGCGTCCATGCTCATGATAATAGCAATATCATTGCCAGGCCGGCACGGCGGAGAAACAAGGGGTTATAAACGAAGGGAAACAGAACCGATGTATGTTGATAAGGCAAATGCCGATTTATGAGGCATTCAGGGGAGACAGTCCGGAGAGAACTGGTGCAGCAGAACCATGTGCTCGGCGGCTCCCCCCGGTCAATTGGGCATCTCCGGGGTTTCATGCGGCGGAATCAACCTGTCTTGCATCGCGGTTACTAAGGGAGCAAAAACTGCTCTGCATGTCGGTGCGAACACCGGTTACTCCCTTTTGCAAGGGAAGCTTCTGGTGAGGGCAGCGCTGCAAAAAAAACCCGGGGCGCCCTTGGAGGGGTGACCCGGAATAGGGAGGGAGAAATCGTTCTCTGAGCTGCAATGAGAATGGCCGCAGGCGACATTCGTTGATCAGGAAACAGCGTGCAGCGCCTTTTTCGATGCTGAGGGGAGGCCCCTTCTTTCGTGCCGCTCCATCGCATAAAACATGAGGCCCGCGAACGCGTAGACAATGGCGAGCAGCACCCAATGGTTCATGCCCAGGAGGTCCGGCAGCGTCACCGCTCCCATGTCGCTTGTTTTATAGAACCCCTCGAGCCAGGGGGTAGAACATTGAGAACAGCAGGGTCCCGCTCCCGATGCCGATCATCGCGACGAGCGCGTCCAATCGGCCCGAGGCAAGGCCGGCTACCGCCGTACCGGGACAGTAGCCGCTGATGAGATAGCCGAGCCCGAACAGCGCTCCCCCGACGAGCTGGGGCCAGAGGAATGTGGGTATGATCCAGACCCTGCTCATGTCCAGGACCTTCAGGTCCGACAACAGGCAGAGCCCCGTGGCCGCCACAAGGATCGCGGTGAACATCGCCTTGGGTACGGCGAAATCGGTCAGATAAAAGACGCCCGTGAGCTTGTGCGGGTTTCCCAGTCCTCCCCGCTCGAGGAAGAAGCCGAAGAACAGCCCCATGATCACGGCCACGATAAGATTGACCGTATTGCTCAGGATAAAGGGTGCGCTCATGACCATAACCTCCTGAAGAGAGCGGCGAACAAAAATCCGCTCGCGAACATGGCGATAACGAAGACCCAGCCCGACAAGGCGAACTGGGCGCCGCCGGTCAAGGCAACGCCGCTCGTGCAGCCCCGTGCAAGCCTGCTGGCGAAGCCGAGGATGATTCCGCCGCCGAAGGCCGTTATCACCCGCATCCCGAGGGTCATGCCTGCCCCCCGGTCCACCCGGACCTTGAAACCGCGGGTCATAAGGACCCCTGCCAGCGCTCCGATCAAAAGCCCGGTCACCTCAACAACGGTCCAGTCCCTGAAGGGGGATAATTCCAGGTACTTCGACAGATAGGAAAGGGTCGCCGTATACGCGGGAAGGACCCCTTTGAGTGCCGTTCCCGCAACCACCGTAAACGCCCGTGACGCGCCGAGTCCCTGTCCCGCAACGACGAACGACGCCAGGAGCGTAAGCCCGAGCCCGACCCCGGCAAGATAGGGAGACCAGAATCCATTCTTGTTCATAGTCACCTCCAAAGTTATTAAGCTCACTACTCCGCTTCGCATGGTGCAGTAGTGTGGCTCGCAAGAACTATCGAAAGGCGTCCGGATGATAACGGATAAACAAGCTCCTCGTGGTCATGAGATCACCGGAACCCCATGTCGCCGACCCATCTGTTTATTAGTTGCGAAACTTCTAAACTATTATATTATTCACTCCCTCCTCTGTTCTTGTCAAGCGAAAACAGGTGCAATACAGATATTATAACAGCATTTCGAAATGGACAGGACGACAAAGAGTTATAGAACGCGGTTTGGAACCAGGGCCTTCATTGCGGTATAAGGCAGGGCGTTATCCGGTGTCGCCTTTCTTCATGACAAGGCTCAGAGCATCTCTCGCAAGCTGATGAGGCGGGTGGGGGCCCATCCCCGGGACAAATAAAAATCCAGCGCCGGCTGATTATCGCGGTCCGCAAGGAGCTGGAGGCGCTTCAGACATCCTCTCCTGCTCCAGGCGACGATCTCTTCCAGCAAGAGCGTACCGACGCCCTTGCCGCGAAACTTCCTGTCAACGATCACATCCTCGATCAAGCCGACCCTGCCGCCCTCGGCGGTCGATATCAGCGTCTGGACCGTTGCCATGCCGATGACCGTCATATCGCTGACCGCGACGAGCACAAGCGTTCTTCCCGATGGATCGGCGACAAGCGCACTGAGGCCGTGCGCCTGCTTCTCTTTGTCCGGGAAAAAGTCGGACTCGATGGTGAAGAGTTCGGCCAGCAGATCGCTCATGCGAGGGATGTCCCCCGGCCGCGCGTGACGGATGGTGATGTTCATAAGAGAATAGGTGGATCAGGTAGAGGTTGAGAATCTTCACCTGATATTAACCTGGACCTCGACCCGACCTTCACCCCATGCTACGCCGCCGCATGCTTGTGGCATTTCTTGGTGCACGCGCGCGCGCAGGCTTCACAGCCGATGCAGTTCTCCGGCCGCGCGACGGACATGACCTTGTTGCCCATGTCGTCGCCGTATTCGTCCTCGCCCTCGAACGGTTTCTCGATCAGCTCGAGCACGTCGAAACCGCAGACCTTGTAGCAGCGGCCGCAGCCGATGCATTTATGTATTTCGATCGATTCGATGAACCTCGGGGTCCAGGGCTTGCCTCCCCGGGTGGTTCCGGTGATTGTCGGCATGATGCCTCCGTTTTAAAAAGTTTGAAGGGTGAAGTTTGAAACGAAAGAACATCAGGCGTTTACCCTTTCACTCTTCACTCTTCGCACTTCATGTCCTCTAAGAAATCGCTTCGCCGTTCTTCTCGCCGGTCCTCACGCGGAGCGCGCCCTCGATGGGCAACACGAAGATCTTGCCGTCTCCGGCCTTGCCGGTCTGGTTCACCCTGATAAGGGACTTCACGACGGTGGCGACCACGTCGTCGGGGACGACGATCGTGAGCAGCCGCTTCGGCACAAAGAGCGCGACCTTCGGCAGCGTATGCTCGAGAGCATAGACCGAGGGCGTTGGCTTCAGCTTTGCCGTGATGCAATAGCTGTCCGGCATCTCCGAATCCATTTCGCCGCACATGGCGCCCCTCTGCTTGCCGCGGCCTTCGACGCTCTGGATCGTGAGCGACGGATAGCCGAGCTCGTCGAGCGCCTTTTTCGTTTCCGGGAGCTTGTCCCGGCGTATAATGGCGGTAATTTCCTTCATAATGGACCTCCAAATACAAGAATAACCGTTTAAACCGTTCAAACTGCTCGAACAGTTTAAACCGATACTTTACAGCCCAGCTTCCCCGGTCCTGACGGTGTAGGCATTCTCGACCGGGCTGATGAAGATTTTGCCGTCTCCGATGAACCCGGTCCGCGCTTTGTCCTGGATCACCTTCATCACCTTGTCCAGGTCCTTGTCGTTCACGACCGTCATGATAAGCACCTTGGGCAGCTCATCGTAATGCACCGGCCCGACCGTCAGGCCCTTTTGCTTTCCCCTTCCGAACACCGGCACTTTCGTAAGAGACGGAAAACCCGCGCCCTCGAGCGCCAGCACCACCTCCTGCTCCTTTTCCGGCCGAATAAATGCCCTGATCATCTTCATGGTTTGTCTCCTCCTGTAATCTCTTTTCCGTTTTCTTACTTCTTACTTCCTACTTCTCATTTCTGTATCGCCTTCTTAAGCCACGGCGGAGGCGACCGCCTGATCGTCACCCCAAGCTGATCGAGGGCGCTTTCGATAGAGATGCTTTCCTTCACTTTCATGGGCATGATGCCTTTTTTCACCAGCCGCGCCGCAGAAGGCCCGCCGATCTCCGTGAGATAAATGAGCTTGCAGTCGGCCAGCCGGTCAACCTTGTTCTGGACCGCGTCATCATGCAGCGAACCCCTGTCCTTCGTGTCCACGACGGCCATGTCCCTGCCCTCGGCGAACTTGCGCATCTCGACGAAACGATGGCCTGTTTCCGTTATCTCGTAGACCGCGAACATGCCGGCCCTGCCGAAATGTTCGTCAACCTGTTTTCCGTCTGTCGTAGCGAATGCGGCTTTCATAAACAACCTCCTGTTTGCCCCTCACCCTCCGCCCTCTCCCGCGAGGGGAGAGGGAACTGAACAAAGCCCTTGTCCGTAGCTCCTCCCTCGATGGGAGGGGTTGGAGAGGGTAAATCGGTCCTTCAATGTTTTTTCATCATCAAATTCGCCAACTCATGCATCATCGTAAGCGTCCCCCGGTATCCGATCGTGACTTTCGACGTATATCCCAACGTCTTGTACACCGGGAACCCCATTTCGTAAAGCGGCACCCCGAGCCGCTGCGCCGTGCTTTCCGCGTGCGAGTTCGCTATGAGCGCGTCGAATTCTCCCGTGATGGAGAACAGATCGTCGATCCGCACTTCCTGCGCGCGGATGCGGTCCGCCGCGTCCGAGAGCGTGGGGATGACCGCCAGCCCGACACAGGCCCCCATTTCATCAAGCCACTTCGAGGTCTGGACCGCGAGGTCGGGCTCGAGAGCAAGACAGATCTTTTTGCCTCCGAAATAAAAGTGAGCATCCCGCATGGCGTCCACCAGGACCTTCCGCTGCCGCTCATATCTTGAAGGCATGGGCTTCCCGCTCACAATTGCCAGTGTTTGCATCAAACTGTCCGAATCCGAGAGGCCTGCAATACTGTCGAACACCCGGTATTCGACGCCAAACTTCCGGTCGAGCAGCTTTGCCGCGGGCTCCATGCTCATGCCCAGGCATATCGTGAACGAGGCATCGGTCATGGCTGCAAGTTCCGCCGAGCCCGTCCCCCCTGACGCAAGGGGAGAAAAAGACTGCCTGCTTCCGTCAAGAGCGGACAGGTCCGGGAGCAGGACCGCTCTCATGCCGAAGGACTCGACGAGCTCCCTCAACTCTCCAGCGTCCGCCGGAGTGAGGTGCGAACCGGCTAACACGGTGAGCATCCTGTCGGCAGTCGGCGGTCGACGGTCGGCAGTCGACTGATGACCATCGACTATCGACTCGATGACTGATTCTATCGCCCTTGCATACCCTGTCTCAAGCCCGCCGTCGAAGTCCGGAGTCGGTACATGAACCACCCTGACTCCGGACCCTTGACCCTTGACCCCTTTTATCGCCGCTGCAACATCATCCCCCTTCACTTCCGACAGGCCCGAGGTAAGGACCCCGACAAGAGCGGGGTTGTTCTTCTCGATGAACCCGCCAATGGCCCGCGTCAGCTTCTCTTCGCTCCCCATGACCACGTCCTCCGCAAAGAGCTTGCTCGTGGCGAGCGCGATGGGCTCGCGGAAATGCTTGGTCAGGAGCACCTTGCCGAGGAACGTGCAGCCCTGGGCGCCGTGGATGACCGGCAGCGCGCGGTCGATGCCTTGAAACACGATCGCCGCGCCGATCGACGGAGAATGCTTGAGCGGATTGATGAGAATTGAGGACTTCGGATTGGCGATTTCGGATTGTTTTCTCCCTCTCCCCGCGGGGGAGAGGGCTGGGGTGAGGGGCAAATCCGCATTCCGCCTGCGCCCCGCGTCAACGAGTGGCATCGCGAGTGCAGGGCGCAATCCGTTCACGCCCGCGCTTACGAGTGCATAGCGCGAGTGCAGGGTGCATTCCGCAATCATTTCGTTTCTCTTGTAGAAGCGAAACCCATTGCCGATCTGCTCCGCCAGGTTCACGAGCCCCCGGTATCCCGCATATGGAGTATGCCGCTCCTGGTTGACGTCCACAAAAGGGTAGCCTTCCTTGATCGCCAGGTACTGGTTCCGCCCCCCGGCAACGAGGATATCGGCGTTCCGTTCCTTTAAGAGCCGGAGCAGGTCCTTCGGCGTCACCTCTTCCACGAGCGGCGCATCGGGGCCGAGGAGCGTCTTCATCTTTTCTTCATCTTCGATGGTGCTTTTTTTCGTGCCCACGGCGACGATCTCAATGCCCAGGTCGCGCAGCGCGGAGATGAAGGACCAGCTCTTGACGCCGCCCGTGTACAGCACGGCTTTCTTGCCGCGCAAATATTTGTAGGGTTCGAGCGACGCCTTCAGCTTCTTTTCCTCGCTTCGGATGAGCGGATCGATATCGTTCAAACCGTTTGAACCGTTCAAACGGCTTAAACGGTTTAAACCGTCTCGTATGGACCGCAGGGCCTTTGCGACCTCCGTGCTGCCGAAGAACGATACCTCCACGTAGGGAATGCCGTACTTCCGCTCCATCTCCCTCGCCACATTGATGAGCGCGCGGCTGCAGACGACCACATTCAGCTTGGCCTGGTGCGCCCAGGTGATCTCCTCGAACGTCGAGTCCCCGGTGATCTTCGACAGGATCCGGATCCCGGCCCTGGCGAGAAGCGGCTCCACGAGCCAGAGATCGCCGGCGATATTATATTCCCCGATCAGGTTGATGTCCGCATGCGTCGTGACCGGCGATTCTCCGGTCCCAATCACGTGTTCGAGCAGCGCTTCCCCGGCGATCCTGTTCCCAAGGTTCTTCGGCCCCACGAACCCCGGCGCGTTCACGGGAATGACCCGGATAGTGAGCTCATTCTCGGCCCGCTTGCAGACCGCGCCGATGTCCTCGCCCGTAAGCCCGCTCACGCAGGTGGTATACACGAAGATCGCCTTTGGCTTGACCGCCTCATGCGTTCGCTTGATGGCGTTCAGCAGTTTCTCTTCCGAGCCGTAGACAATATCGATCTCTCCCATGTCCGTGGTAAAGCCCATGGTGTGAAGCCCGCCTTTTGACGACTGCGTTCCCCGGCCTTCCCAGGAATTCCCGCAGCAGGCTATCGGGCCGTGCACGATGTGCGCCGTGTCCGCTATGGGCTGGAGCACGATCATGGCGCCGTCAAAAGCGCAGGACTCGCCTCCCCGGGCGCGGCAAACCTTGTCCTTATTGTCCGTTTCGCAGCCGTCCTGTGTTAATCTGCCGATCATGCTGACCATAAGACACCCCACTCCGTCTAAACTTCTTACTTTATTCCTTCTTACTTCGTACTCTGTGCTCAGATTAAAGCCAATTTAAACCCCGCCATGACAAGCATGACGCCGAGCAATACTCTCAAGACAGGGCTGTTGAACTTCGTTGCCCCCAGCGTCGAGCCGATGTATCCGCCGGCAACGACGGCAACGGACCAGAAGGCAAGGTGGTCAGGAAACGCTCCGCCCTTATGAAGATATCCCGTTAAGCCGGAGATCGAGTTCAGGAGGATAAATGCCGCGGCCACGGCTGCCGTTCTCCGGAGTCCCGCCCAATGCAGGATGATCAGGACCGGGCTGAGAAATATGCCTCCGCCGACCCCCGTGAGGCCGGAAAGGAACCCGAGGCCCCCTCCTACCGCCAGCGACGCGCCGATCCCCGGGTACGTTGCTCGTTCGGGATCATCCGGGGCGACCTTGCTCCGGAGGATGAGATGGAGAGCGGCGAACACCAGCGCAATGCCCACGAGCATTTTATATATCGTCGTGTCTACGTGCATTCCGCCGCCCAGGTACGCCATGGGGACCGACGCCAAGGCAAAGGGCCAGAACAACCGCCAGGAAAAATATCCGGCCTTGGCGAACCGGACGGTCGTGACCAAGGCAACGATGATGTTGAGCATAAGCGCGGTCGGCTTCATCACGGCGGGCGAGAACGAAAGAAGCGCCATCGTCGCCAGATAGCCCGAGGCCCCCGCGTGCCCGACCGTGGAATACAGAAGCGCGATGAAAAAGAAGCATATGCCGATAATTACGATGTCGTGCATGGAGAATCACCCTGATTGCTATCAACTGCTCACCACGAAGGCGTGAAGTCTCAAAGTTTTTTTTAGCGTCTTAGTGCCTTTGCGGCAAGTCCTTTATTTTGCCCTTATCTGATCACATCAAAGCTCGCCGAACCCTCGGTCTTCCTGTCCAGTTCGTCAAGTACCGTGTTCACCAGCATGGTCACCAGGTTCAATGCGCCCTGGTACCCGATGATCGGCTGGCGGTGCAAATGGTGCCGGTCGAAGAGCGGGAACCCGATGCGGACCAGCGGCGTTCCCGTGTCCTGCGTCAGGAACTTTGCATAGGAGTTGCCGATCAGGACGTCCACGGGATCGGTGAACAGCAGCGAGCGAAGATGCCACATGTCCTTGCCGATGTACACCGTACCCTGAGCGCCAAAGGGACTTGATGCCAGGAGCTCCTTCGCCTCTGCCTCGAAATGCTTGTCGCCGTTCGTACAAACGATGTGCACCGGCTCTCCGCCCATCTCCATGATGAGGCCCATCATGCCGAGCAGGATGTCCGGGTCGCCGACCAGGGCGAACCGCTTGCCGTGAACATAGGGGTGGGAGTCCACCATGGCGTCCACGACCCTGCCGCGTTCCGCTTCCACCTCCGCCGGGATAGGCTTCCCCGTGAGCTTGGAGAGCTCCGCAAAGAACGCGTCGGTGTTCCTGATGCCGATGGGCGAAAGCGTGAGCGTCTTCTGGCCCCACTCCTTCTGGACGTAATCCAGGGTCTTCGCGGTCGAATACTTCTGAAGCGCGACCGTGGCCAGGGCGTTCACCCCCTCCCTTGCATCGGAGATCGGGGTCCCGCCGGGGTAGAGTTTGTACTCGCCCGTGTTCGGGAAATCGAAGGTATCGCTCACGTCCGCGAGCACCGTTGCCTCAATGCCCATCAGGCTCATCAGCCGTTTGATCTCGTGGTAGTTGCCGGTATAGGTGTCGAAGCCCGGGATGATGTTGATCTTCCCGTTCGCTTCGCCTTTCCTGCCTGCCCAGAGCGCCTTCAGTATCCCCCTCATCATATTGTCGTAGCCCACGATGTGCGAGCCCACAAAGCTCGGCGTGTTCGCGAACGGGATGAGCAGGTCCTGGGGCACGACGCCCTTCTCCTTCGCGGTCTTGATGTAGGCGTTCAGGTCGTCGCCGATCACCTCCGCCATGCAGGTCGTTGAGACCGCGATCATCTTCGGCTTGTACAGAGTATAGGCGTTCTCCAGGCCTTCGAGCATATTGTTCAGACCGCCGAATACGGCAGCATCTTCCGTCATCGATGTCGAGATCGCGGCAAAAGGTTCTTTAAAGTGCCGGGAGAGGTGGCTCCGGAAATATGCCACGCAACCCTGGGCGCCCTGCACGAAGGGCATGGAGCCTTCAAAACCCGAAGCGCAGAACACCGCGCCCAGGGGCTGGCAGGCCTTGGCGGGATTGATCTTGACGTTCTCCCGCTTGAAGTTGAGCTCCTTGTACTCCTCGGTCTTGGTCCATTCCGAGACCTCCTTCACCTTCTCCGGAGGCCAGCAGTTCTCGAACTCCTTCTTGCGCTCGAACTGGTCTTTATAATCCTGCTGTTTGAACAGTTCGCTATGGTCTCTGATTTTCATGATATCCTCCAAACTTTTTTCAGCCACGGAGGCACTGAGTCACGGAGAAGAAATTCGTCATTCCCGCGAAAGCGGGAATCCGGTATCCCTCATAAAAGTCTTTGGATTCCGGGTCAAGCCCGGAATGACCGGATTAAGGTTAGCTTTTTTAATAATTTAAATCGTCTTTCTCCGTGCCTCTGCGTCTCTGCGGTAAATTTTATTTCTTCCTTCGGATCAAATCCCACGTCGGGCTGTTCACCGTCATGTCCATGTCCCGGGCGAAGACCGGGAACCCGTCGAAGCCGTGGTACGGGCCCGAGTAGTCCCAGGAGTGCATCTGCCGGAACGGCACGCCCAGCTTGTGGTAGGAATACTTTTCCTTGATGCCCGAGCCGACCATGTCCGGCTTCAGCCTGCGGGTGAACTCTTCCAGCTCATACAGGGTCGCGTCATCCATGATCACCGCGCCTTCCTTCATTTCCGGATAGGTGCGCTTGTAGTCGTCGCTGTGGCCGAACTCGTAGCCGGAAGCAACAACTTCCATGCCGAGGTCCTCGTAGGCGCCGATGGTGTGGCGGGGCCGGAGACCGCCGACGTAGAGCATCACCTTCTTGCCCTCGAGCTTGGGCCGGTACTGCGCCGCGACCTTGTCCATGAGCGGTTTGTACTTGGCGATCACCGCCTCGGCGTTCTTCTGGATCTTCTCGTCGAACTTGGCGGCGATCTTTCTTATGCTCTCGAAGGTCTTCGTGGGACCGAAGAAATTGAACTCCATCCACGGAATGTTGTAGGCCTCTTCCATGTGCCGGCAGATATAGTTCATTGACCGGTAGCAGTGGATCAGGTTCAATTTGGCCTTGGTCGCAATGCCGAGCTCGTTGATCGTCGAGTCTCCCGTATACTGGGCAATGACGCGAAGCCCCATCTCTTCGAGTATCTTGCGCGAGGCCCAGGCGTCGCCGCCGATGTTGTAGTCGCCGATCAGGTTCACGTCGTAGGCTGTGGTCTCCTTCAGTTCGCCCTTGCCGAGCGCATAATCCTTGATGGTATCGTTCGCAATGTGATGGCCCAGGGACTGGGACACCCCGCGGAAGCCCTCGCACCGCACCGGCACGATCGGGATGTTGATCTCCTTTGCCGCGCGCTTCGAGACCGCTTCGATGTCGTCGCCGATCAAGCCCACCGGGCACTCGGACAGGATGCCGATGCCGCGGCCGAGCGGGAAAAGCCCGTGCAGTTCCTTGATCGCTGCTTCGAGCCCCTTGTCGCCGCCGTAGACGATGTTCTTTTCCTGGAAGTCCGTGGTGATGTGCATGGTGCCGAAGGCGTCGATCCCGGTCTGGCCGTTGTAGTAGTTCCGCCGCGACCACCAGGAGTACTGGCCGCAGCCGATGGGACCGTGGCTGATCGTGATCTGGTCCTTCACCGGCCCCCACACCACGCCCTTGGCCCCCGCGTACGCGCACCCGCGCACCGTCATGACGCCGGGCCGGGACTTTACGTTCGACTTCACTTGGCAGGTGCTGCAACTCCCCGTTGGATCGTTGGCCGCAAGGTGCTTGGCCCGCTCCTTCTTCGACTTCTCCGGGTACGCTGACAGGACCTCTTCGATCATTTTCTGCGTGTCTTTGATCTTTGTAGTCATAAAATTCTCCTCAACCGGAAACAAAAGGCGTCTCTCGCGCGGAGCACGCGGAGCTCGCAGAGTTCAAAATCTCAAATTTTTAATCTTGAATTCTTTCTCAGCGCTCTCTGCGTCCTCTGCGGTAATAAGTTTTGCATGTCCGCAATTGTCCTTATTTCCTACTCCGAACCCCGTCGCTACGCGACGGCTTCCTTCTCCATGATGCCGTAATCCATCAGGAGCTTCTCCAGTTCGTCCATGGTGATGGGCGTGGGCACCACGAAGTTCTTGTTGTCCGCGATCTTCTTGGCGAGCGCCCGGTACTCGTCCGCCTGCTTGTGCTCGGGGGCGTATTCGATCACGGTCTTACGCCTGAGTTCGGCGCGCTGGACCTCGTTGTCCCGGGGCACGAAATGGATCATCTGGGTGCCGAGCTTGGTCGCCAGCTCGGAAATGAGCTCATTCTCCTTGTCCGTGTTCCTGCTGTTGCAGATCAGGCCGCCCAGCCGCACGCCGCCGCTCTGGGCGTACTTCAGGATACCGCGGGAGATGTTGTTCGCCGCGTACATGGCCATCATCTCGCCGGAGGTCACGATGTAGATCTCCTTGGCCTTGCCTTCCCGGATCGGCATGGCGAAGCCGCCGCAGACCACGTCGCCCAGAACGTCGTAGAACACGAAGTCCGTATCATCGCCGTATGCGCCGTTCTCTTCCAGGAAATTGATCGCCGTGATGACCCCGCGGCCCGCGCAGCCCACGCCCGGCTCGGGCCCGCCCGATTCCGCGCACTTGATGTTCTTGAACCCGTGCAGCAGCACTTCATCGAGCTCCAAGTCCTCCACCGTGCCTTTTTCGCGCGCCATGTCCATGACCGTGTTCTGCGCCTTCCGGTTCAGGATGAGCCGCGTGGAGTCGGCCTTGGGGTCGCAGCCGATGATCATGCACTTATGTCCCGCCTCCGCGAGCGCCGCGACCAGGTTCTGGGTCGTGGTGGATTTGCCGATGCCGCCCTTGCCGTAGATTGCTATCTGTCTCATTCTGTGGTCCTCCTGTGAATAGGTTTTGCATTCTCCTAATAGCAACAGGCGTGCCATTTCAGAATATGCGGTTTTAAAGGGGTTTTTGAAGCTCGCTGCGAAGTGATATGAATAAGATACGTGCAGGTGGTAATAATCTGTACAAGAGGAGACTCAGACGAAGTACGTACGTCGGCGGGCCTTTTGCTTTTCATAACCGCATTTTTATGCTATCATTGCGCAGTGAACATTGATCGGGATGTAAACAATATTCCTCACACTGAGGACTTATAAAGGAGGTATCATGAAAGCACTTGGAATTAGGAAGCAGTTCGGACTCCTGGCAATATCCCTGGTCGCGGCTGCCGCGACCCTTGCCGCCTGCCAAAGCGGCCCGCCGCAGGTCAGCATCGACGGGGCCAACGCAGAACTATCTCCCGCTATCGTGGGAGAAGCCATGGTGACCATGACGATCAGGAACCAGGGCGGACCGGATGTTCTTACGGGGGTAAAGACCGACATCCCGGGAGCGAAGGTCGTGTTCCATATCATGCAGGGCGAGCGCATGGTGAATGTGGACACGGTGGAGGTCCGCGCGAAAAACGATCTGGAATTTAAGATGGGCGGCAGCCACATCATGATCGAGGACATGCCGAAGACCATGAAAGCAGGCTCGAAATTCAACGTGACCCTGGTCTTCCGGAAATCGGGAGAAAAGCAGCTGTTGCTCACGCTCCAGGGGGCCGGCGCAATGCCCATGGGCCATGAGCACCATATGTAATGAATCGGCAACGGTCCGTTCTTTCAGGGGCCCGAGCTGCCGGCAAAGTGATCACCGCATGCCCGGCTTCGTAGTTTCTCCACGGAAAGAGGTTTCGGAAGCGAGTGTTCCGGAGCCAAATGAAAGCAGCGGCTGAAGCCCCTAGGTGATCGGGTCGTTCAATCACTCGTTGGTGGCCTTCGGATCGCGGTCATGGATCGTTGCAGGGGTATATTCACCGCACATTTTTTTCAGAATTTTCTTTCATGGGAGAACAAAGGCATGTCAAAGGTCATGATCCATCCCGCCGGTTATGAGAATGTTCGCAAGGCCGTAGACCGGGCATTTGAACTCTTTCCCGTCGCCCTATCGAGGAAGAAGGTCCTGATAAAACCCAACGTGCTTCGAAGCTCGGAATCAAAAGAAGGCATCGTCACCAATCCCGCCGTGCTTCGCGCTGTTGTGGAAAAGGTGGAAACAATGGGCCCCGCCTCCCTGATCGTGGGAGACAATCCGGGCCTGGTCAGTTACGGCGCAAATGAGGAGAGCTTCTCCAGAACCGGCCTGATGGAAGCGGCCAAAGGCCATTATAAGAACATCGGAAATGATTCTAGAAAGGTCGCCTTCAACCCCAGATATATGCCCTTTGTCAGCGTCTCGCTAGACGTGCTGGAGGCGGATATCGTCATCAGTCTGCCGAAATTCAAAACCCACGGCCTGACCGTCTTGACCGGAGCGATCAAGAACAGCTACGGTCTCTTGCCCGGCGCCCAGAAAGCCATGCTGCACAAGGCTGCCGGCAGCCCTGCGGATTTTAATGAAATGATAGTAGAGGTATTCAGGCTCAGGGTGCCGGACCTGTTCATTGTCGACGCCGTGGTCGGGATGGAAGGCAACGGGCCGGCCTCGCCTGACCTCAGAAATATCGGCGTGGTCCTCGCCTCTGACAATGCTGTTGCCGTTGACTCCGTCATTGCGACCATGATGGGATGCGATCCGGGGCGGCTGCGTTTCCTTCAGAAGGCGAAAGAGGCGGGCCTGGGCGACTACGACCTCAGCACGATAGAAATCATCGGGGAGTTGAAACGGCTGCCTGATTTCAAACTCCCCCCGCTGGGCGGCGAAGCAATAATGCGCAACGAGACCATGCAGTCCCTGATCCAGGGGCGGGCGCTCCTTCGCCCCCAGGCGGACCCGGAAAAGTGCACGAGCTGCGGCACGTGCGTTGATCATTGCCCGGTATCGGCTTTATCGATGGTCGGGAATATTCCCCGGGTGAATGCCGATATTTGCATAGCGTGTTTTTGCTGCCAGGAGATGTGTCCCGAGAAAGCCATTACGCTGCGATGAGAGGAAAGTACCTAGCGTGAAACTGATCGCCATCAACGGCAGCCCGAGAAAGAGCTGGAATACCGCAACGCTGCTGAAAAAAACAATTGAAGGGGCGCAGGCCGCCGGAGCGAAAACCGAGCTGATCCATCTCTACGATCTCACCTTCAAAGGCTGCACGAGTTGTTTCGCCTGTAAATTGATCGACTCGCCCAACAAGGGACGATGCGCCGTGAAAGATGAACTCACCCCCGTTTTAAAAATGATCGAGGACCAGGCCGACGCAGTGGTGCTGGGAACTCCGGTATACTTCGGGTCGATGTCCGGAGAGATGCGATCATGCATGGAACGCCTTCTCTTCGCCCCCCTTGTGTATTCCCAGCCTCCACGATCCCTCTTTCCGCGCACAGTGCGGACAGCGATGATCTATACGATGAACGTTTCCGAGGAAATGAGCGTGCAGCGCGGCTACCGGACAATGATGAGCGCCACGGAAGCATCTTTAACGATGATCTTTGGCGAGGCCGAAACATTGTGCTCCTATGACACCTATCAGTTCCCTGACTATTCAAAGGTCGTCATGGAGCATTTTGATCCTGAGAAGAAGGCTTTGAGACGTCAAGAAATATTCCCGGCCGACTGCCGGAAAGCCTTTGATCTGGGGCAGCGCCTTGTTGCAAAAGGATAAACCCGCCCGGCTAAATGAAAAGACGGCCTAACGAGGCGCTTGAACAGGACGGTAAGCAGGAGCAGCGGGTAGGTCTGAAGCTGTTTACTGGTCGGGTCTTTTAAAAATTTAGGACCTCCTGCCAAGAATAAGTTTATAGCGAAACTAAATTCTTGTGACAGGAGGTCCCAAAGTTCCCCTATCGCGGTCCTTCCCTTTCCTCTTTGTCCTCTCTCCTCGGCGGCGCCGGTTTTGTTGTCTCCGGTCGCCGCGGCGCGGGGCGGGGCTCGTTGTATCGCCGCTCAGGCCCTCCCCGTTGAGTTTCAGGTGCCATGCGTTCAGGACGCATTTGGCGAGGCTCGTTGAGCCGTCGTTCAGGCCCTCCCCGTTGAGTTCCCGGTGCCATGCGTTCAGGACGCATTTCAGCGCCGGGCCTCGGAGTTCGAACACGTTCGCCGGGCGCAGCCCTTCCGCGCGACGGCGCCTTGTATGGGGCTCCCGCCCGGCTGGCGCCTACGACGCCATGACCGGTGAATACGCCAGGCTTCATCGTGGCGGCAATGGCCGGGCGGCCGCGGTTTACCGTCGCCCGCTGCTTTGGGTCGGCCCGGGCAACCCGCATCTGCTGCTTTTGTGCGCTGGTGAGCGAAGCACGTCGCTGGCGGGCCGCGGCCCGCTGTTCAGAAGTGGGGCGAACGGTGGTGCCGCCCGGGCCGTTGAAACTGGCGCCGCTCGGGCGCACGTTGCTGACAGTTCTGCTGTAAACGGTCGTGATGTTCGTTACGTTGATGTTATTTACCGTGCGGTTGTAATAGAACCTGTTGCCGCTCCAATAGCCGCCCTGGTAGCCGTAACCGGTGTAGCCATAGCCATAGTTAATGCCGCCGTAATAGCCTACCACCGGTCCCCAATAGCCGTCGTACCAGACATACACGCCGTCGCTCCATGCCCAATAGCCCGGGGTCCAGAGCGCGCCGGCGAAGGGTGTCAGCACCCACATGCCGGGCACCCAGTAGTAGCCGTAATCCGGGTCCCAGGCCCAGTAGCCCGGTACCCAGATAAAGCCGGGGTCAGGGCAAGGGGGCTGAACGTAAACGGGAAGAGCCGGCGGGCCAAACGTAACTGACACGCCTATGGAGACCTCTGCGGGTGATGAGACTGGTGCGGCCAGCATGACTACTGCAAGCAAAAGCAAAACAAATAAAGAAAGCCGCGCCCGGGCTGCAAACCGGCCCCTGCGCCAAAAGTTTACTGCAATTCCAAGTTCATCCTGCTCTTTCATCGTAACACCTCCGTACCATACGAACTTCCTGTTTTTTACGCTTATAAGAACTATATCACGGAAAGTTCAAAAAAATCAACAACAGAACTGATTACAAAAAAAGAGGTCCACCTGATGATCCAGGTCGCTGACATCTCGCCAAAGGTGTCGAGTTCCGAAAGAAACCCCCGCTGCCGCCGTAATTCCACCTCATCTCTTGACTATGCGGGCTGCTTCCTCCTGAATGTTGCACCTTCGATACGAGGAACAAGACTACACGTTCCCTCCCGAAACTGACGCTTTGATTACCTTCATGATTTTTTCAGTGAGCTTTTTTATACCGGTCTTCGTTGGTCTGTCAGCGGTATGGTAAACTTAATACAAACTCTCTTTAACAGCAGGGCGGTCTTGCGGTCAGGAATGAAAAAAAAGGAAGGTAGCCATGAAAAGACATTCCTAGCAGCAATAATAATGATGTTCATAATCCTGGCCCTGACAGGGTGTGGCCATGACCACAACAACGTAGCCCCGACATTTGTTACACAGATCCTGAGTGACCCGGCGTTTGACGGCGATATTTTGCAGACTTCCCGGGAACGGATAGATTTTTCGGAACAGCAACAAGGGGTAAGATCTCCACTTAAAATATTCCATCGTTATCGTTGACATTGCCGTGAATCAAGAATATATTCGTCTGGAATACTGAAAAAGGCGCGGCATGGACGCGTCAGTCTTTACAAGGCGCTCTCTTTGAAAGGCAATCCGGAATTTGCCACGTGCTCAAGGTTGTTAAGACACTCGGTTTGCGTCTGCACGCTACAACCTCATAGCATAGAACATCTTGAATTTGTGCAATACGGTGTGTACAGGGAGATACTTCGATGACAACGAAATCGGAGTCCGAAAACAGGAAGAACAAAACAGCGCTCGTCACCGGAGCAAGCAGCGGCATCGGGGAAGTCTTTGCCCGGGAGCTGGCAAAGAGCGGGTATCTCCTCACCTGTGTCGCCCGGTCCAAAGAAAAGCTCGAAAGCCTGACCAAAGAGCTGGGTCCCGGCCATCGCGTGCTGGTCGCGGACCTGGGAGACCCCGCACAGCTCCAGCGTGTTGTTGAAGACATAGAAAAAACAGGATATTCGCTGCTCGTGAACAACGCTGGCTACGGCATTTACGGACGCTTTACCGAGATCCCCATGAACCGGCTGGAGCAGCTCATGGCCGTGAATATGAACGCCCTGGTCCGTCTTTCCCATGCGTTCCTGAAAAAGGCCGTATCCGGGGATGCGTTGATTAACATCTCGTCCGCGCTGTCGCTCCTGACATATCCGGGAGGGGCCGTGTATGCCGGCACCAAGGCCTTTGTGACGAACTTCACCGAGTCGCTGTGGTTCGAGCACAAGGACCGGGGCGTGTACGTCCTGGCCGTGCTCCCGGGTATAACAGACACGAACTTCCATGCCGTGGCAACGGGAGGCAGGATCAAAAAGAGCACGGCCGGCAAGAACTACCCTCCAGAAACCGTAGTGAAGGAAGCGCTCGCCGCACTCGCCGCGCGAAAAACCCCGTCGATCGTCAGCGGCCCCTTGTACCGCTTTCTTACGTTCCTGAGCTCGCGGCTGATGAGCAGAAAGAGGATGGTCACCGTCATGGGGAAGAATAGTCCCGGACTGATTAAATGAAATGAAGGACCATTTGGCAGGGAACAGATGACACAAGCATATAGTCGTGTGGAAGGTTATACGCGGCAACATACCGCATATTGAGCAGTTCATGTTCATGAACTCAAATTAATCTTGAGGGGAGGGATTCAACATGTTTGAAGGACTATTTCGGCCGATGCATTTGCTGCTGATACTCGTTATCGTGCTCATTATCTTTGGGCCCGGCAGATTGCCCGAGATCGGGGAAGGGTTGGGGAAAAGCATCAGGGGATTCAAAAAAGCCATGTCTGAAAAGGATGAGCCGAAAGAAGAGAAAAAATCAATCGAGCAGAAGGATGAGAAAAAAAGTTAAAGAACTTTTTACTTTAACCGGTTGTTTTTCTGGTGCAACAATAAAAGGCGGCCCTATGAACACTTTAGAATGGTTCAGTAGTCTTCGGAAAAGATATCACATAATCATCGGTCTTTTATTAACGATGGCAATCGGATATGTCGGTTATGTGACAGGTCATGAATTAAGAATGGAACTATTTTATTTGCTGCCGATTTCTTATGCTACGTGGTTCGTTGGCCAAAGAATCGGAATAATGTTTTCGGTGATATCGATTATCGCGATAGAGTATCCAGCTATTATGGCTGGCAAAAAATACGCAAATATTTCCATCGAATTTTGGAATGGGGCGATGTACTTCGTTTTCTATGTGGTTGTGACATCGCTGCTAAAATTACGGAAAACATTACAGCAACGAGAAAGTCTCCTTGCAGAATTGGACCGTGCGTTAAATCAGAATGAGGAATTAAGTGCCATGCTCCCTGTTTGTGCCAGCTGTAAAAAGTTCCGTAATGACCAGGAATATAGGCAAACAGTGGAATCATATATCCGGAAACATGCGGATGCGGAATACAGCCGTGGTCTTTGCAAAGAGTGTGCAGAGAAACTGCATCACACATCATAAATAACAGACACGAACTCCCATGCCGTGGCAACGGGAGGCAGGGCCAAAACGCATGGGTAGATCCAGGAACTCCCCGATCATCGGGAGAAGCCAATCGGAGCGTTTTACGGAAGAATGTTTCGATGGTAGGATCGCCGCCGTGAAGAAGGATCAGGGCGGCTTCCCGTGGGTATCGCTGCCGTGGACCTCGTAATACAGCTTAAAGCCGTTCACCGGAGTAGCCGCTCTGAAAGGCAGGCGCATCAGCAGGGCGGCTTGTTGGCAATGCGCAGCCGGCGATGAGAGCTGTGACAATGAAAGTGCCGATGGCGAAGCTCCTTTGTTCGGCCACGTTCTTCTCCTACCCTTCGCAGACCACCTTGCCGAAAAAGACGCGCACAATGAACGAGGGAATGCAGAAGCCCGTACTCACGTTCACGAAGGCAGCGGCCACGACCGACCAGCCGAGGATATAGCCGACCATGGGCTCGCCTGCCTGAAAGCCCCCTGCAGCGGCAATAAGCATGATCGTCGCCAGAGCAAAGGCGAAGCGTCGACGGGCTCCGTAACAGGGCAGCATTGGTGTGCCGAATAGATGGCGCAGGCCAAAGTTGTAGAGAACATCAAAAGGATGCCCCGGCAGGATCGCGCCCAGAGCTGCAAAGGGCACCAGTGCCCACAGGATCGGTGGCGAAGCGAGCGCTGTTCCCACGGCTGCCCATACCATGCAGATCGCCGGCGACAGCCGCAAGGCATAATTGATCTGCGCGGCTGTCTTGTCATCCAGGCCGCAGAAGCCCTGAGCCTGGATCCTTTCGCGTACTGTAGAAGTGACTGTTGACATGACCGACCCCCTGATTGTGGATGGGCCTAACAACGCTGCACCTAAAGAAGATACTTTTAGGCTGTTATTCAAGAAAAACCACTCTACAGTTAAATGAAACCGCAACTATATGTTAATGTCAATAAGAGAAAGGTATTACCAATGATCCCCGCACGAGCAGTGATGTAGCATAGGGTGGCGATTGGGTTGCGTTGCTTTATTCGCTGCGGTTAACGTATAATGCCGTTGAGGTAATGTATGGCGGCGTTTGGTATGGAACCGGTCAACAGCACGTGTCCTTATTGCGGTGAGCCTATTGAGCTCCTCGTCGACTGCTCCGTAAAAAAAAAGAATTATAATTATATTGAAGACTGTCAGGTTTGCTGCAAGCCAATTACTGTTCGTGTAACCGTCGATGAAGGGGGGTTCCCGTCCAGGTTTCACAGGAGGACGAAGTATAACGAGTGCTGGATGAGCGCGGGCAAAGACTTGAAATGCCGCTGAGCAGGAACCTCTCAGGGATTCGTCCCGGGCTGCATGAACTTCGGATTCGCGACAAAGCGGGTCAGGTGCGGGCTATCTACTATATCAAGAAAGAAGAAGCTATTTACTTGATTCATGGATTTAGAAAAAAGACGCGGGCCATTCCCCAGCGGGAACTGGCCATTATCATCAAAAGACTGAAGGAGATTTGATCATGGCGTGGAAGGAAGTTTCCATCGAGGAGCTGGCAAAGTCACTTGGGGCGAATGTCGCCGAGATTCGGGAGAAACAGCGGGTCATCGGATTGATCGTGAAGACCCGGAGGGGGAAAAAGTTGTCTCAGGTCGACCTCGCAAAAAAAACTCAAGCTCAGCCAGGCGAGGATCGCGCAGATTGAGTCCGGCGTCGGCACAGCGAAGGTCACTTTTGACGTGCTGTTCAATATACTGGATACTGGTCGCTTTGGGGTACGATTATCGAGTGGTAACGAAAAAAGCTGCCTGACATCGGCATTAAAGCCATCAAACGATATTTGACCTCAGAGGACAACTCTCCTTCGAGGTTCTGAAATATCAAAATACAAGATGTGACCCTAGAAGCTCTAGAAGCTCCTGCTGTTCAACACCGAGGCCCTTCGCTGGGCACCGAGCGCCGGGAACCTTCAAAGCAGACAGTTCTATTTTGTCTTGAATGAAGCTCTTCGGAACAAGTTGGCGCAGGCGGGACTGAGACAGAACTTCGTCAGCTTCATTGCGCGGGCGCCCCTGGTGGTCGTCGCATGCGCGGACCTGCGCATCGCCGCGCGCTACAAGGAGCGGGGCACGGACCTCTACTGCATCCAGGACACGGCCGCGAGTATTCAGAACCTGCTCCTTGCGGCACAAGACCTTGGCCTCGGGACCTGTTGGGTCGGGGCGTTCAAAGAGGAAGAGGTCAAGAAGATTCTCCAGATGCCGGACTATCTTCGGCCTGTTGTGCTCGTTCCTGTCGGTTATCCTCTGCGAAGACCCCGAAAGCGCCCGACCGCCTTCCCAGGACCGATTGCGTAAAAATCTTACCGGTCTAACCCCCACGATAGTTTCTCAGCAACGATAGCAAACGCATTAAATATTGATACGCGTTCTGAAGAGTCTATTTATTTAAATCCCCTTAATCCCCCTTTTTCAAAGGGGGAGATCCTCTTTATCCCCCTCTTTGGGAAAGAGGAGTGGGGGAGATTTATGTAACATGAATTAATGCGTTTGCATGAATTTCTTTTCAAAATAAGACGGCATTGTTTCGGGAGATCCTAAGCAGCTTTCCCTCTCTGATCGCCGTCGCTGCTTGCGATCGCAGAGGACCTCAGGTGAAACGGCGGGGAGTTGGGCGATATTGTCCGGCGCGCAGCGGCGGATGCGGCAGGGCCGGCTTCCCCCAACCCCAGGGCTTCTGTGTAGACTGAATGGTGACGGAGCAGGCTGCCGACAACGGAGGCAATAACGCACGCAGGCAGGGCTGCGAGTACGACATGGTAGTTGTGCGTGGTCTCGAAAACCATGATGGCGGACATTGCGGGCGCATGGGTGGTTGCCGCCAGCAGGCTGCCCGCACCGATCAGTATCCAGAGCGTCTGGGAATGGTCTGCCCACGGTGTCAGCATCGTGTGACCGATGAGCAGTCCCAGGGCGGCGCCGGTCACCAGGGTCGGGGTGAGCACGCCGCCGGGAATGCCCGCGGCGCTGGCAATGGTGACCGCGATCAGCCGCAGCACGAACACGGCCACTACCGCGCTCAATGCCCAATGGGTGGACAGGAAGGACTGCATCACGCTGAAACCGTTGCCCCAGACCTCGGGCCCCGCAAGAGACAGAAGCCCGATCGCCAACCCGGCCAACCCCATGCGCAGGGGCAAAAAGGTGAACAGCGCCTGGTAGCGGCGGTTTGACGTTTCGAGCAGCCACAGAAACACGGGACCGAACAGGCCGGCCGCCAGGCCCACGAGGCACGCGTCAAAGAGATCGTTAAACCCTACCGGGGGCACGACGTGCGCAATATAGAGCGGACCGGAAGCAAAGAGCGCCTGCGTGGTAAGCTGGGCGATCACGGCTGAGACCAGGACCGCGCTTATTTCGCGGAGGGCCAGTCCGCCGAGAATGATTTCCGCGACGAACAGGGTGCCCGCGATCGGGGCATGATACGCGCCCGCAAAGCCGGCCGCGGCGCCGCACGCGACGATCAGCCTGCGGTGAGATTCATCGGCATGGAAGATCCGCCCGAGGAGCGAGGAGGCCACGGACGCAAACTGGATCATCGTTCCTTCGCGGCCGATCGTAATGCCCCCGCTCACGCCGATGAGCGAGGAACCGGTCCGGACGAGGTTCGGCCCAAGCGGCAGCACACCGTCGGCGACGTGCACCGCCTCCATGTATTCCGGTCCGCGCGGCCGCTTGATCCAGCGATGGCCCGCCCACATGGCCAATCCGCTTGCGGTGCCGGCGATTGCCGGAACTGCAACGCGCGCCCATAACGGCAAGGAGCGCGCGGCAGCGACGAGATGTTCCTGCGACGAATAGAGGCGAACGATCGTGTACATCGCCGTGCGGAACAGTTCAACGGCAAGGGAACCGATGAAGCCGACCGCTGCCGCTACGAGGAGCATCGGGACCATCGGATCAAGACCCGGACTGAGATGGGTGTCGGGGAACTTGAGCCGGGGAATCTTGTGCCAGATCTTAAAAGCCATGGGTTTTTCCTCGAAGCCCGCAGGGCCGGAAAACGACTTCTCCCCGCGCGGGCCTCTTCCTTCTCTAAAAGATATGTGGTTCTCTTACACTACGCAGTGCAACGACCCCGGATCGAACAGTATCGGAATCGAACCGTAAGGCCAAAGTTCTTTTTTCGGACTTCAACGGCCGAAGCGAATATTAAACAAAATGCAACTTTCTGTAAAGACATTTTTATCACTTTTGCTATAAAAATTATTTATCGGTTCCTTTCCTGGCGTTATTGGTTCAGGACGGGTTCAGCCGGTTAATCTTTTCATCCCTTGATACACCTCAATTTTGAACCGGTATTCGATAGTATCTACCTATCAAATCACTGTTGACAGTTATGCAACAATCTGTTATATATCACAGGTTAGATGTTATCCCCTTCGAGAGGATCAGTAGAGAGACGTACCATGTTGGCTGTGCCTGTTAATAAAAAACAATTTTTCAAACTATTTCTTGCCTTTTACTTTCTTTTCTTCTCAATATCCCCTCTTACCTATGCGCTTTCCGCTAAACAAGTACCTGAAATCATATATGCGACCGTTAAAAAATCGCCAAGCATAAAAAACGTTCATCTATTGCTCTGGGCGTCCTTTGTGGAAAGACGATCATCTGCTGAAGAAACCCCGCACACCAATGGGAAGACTTCCGTTCTCGTCAAGAAAAAACGGGCTATCGCTCCTGATGATTCTTCAGAAAAATTATCCTTGTTCAGGCATACGTCAGTGCCAAAAAACGACTTCTCCGATCCTTTGGCTCCGACGGCATACCGTTCAACCGTCACCCCGGAAAATATCCTTGAGATTCATAAAGGCTTCAATCCTCTCTACGCGGGCAATGCTCCTCCCTCTGTCTAATTTTCAGCACTATTCAGTTCACACAATCATTTTTCAATACTTGTTCCGCGCGTATTGATGCCCGGCGATAACACCGCCCGTTCAAATACGCTCTGCGGGCAGAGAAAAGCCGGTTTGCACAGCGAGCACTGAAAATCCCTTTCAAAAGAGAGGATTTTTTGGTGAGATCAATAAAAGCCAATAATAGATAATGGTATCGAGCGCCGGCGATTGCTTCAGATACTCCCAAGAGGCAGCGCTCGTATGCGGAGGGGTTTAACAATGGAAAAGAGACAGTTGCTGTTCGTCACGCACCGTAATGAAAACATAACAGAAGGCGTTTCGTACGCCATAGAACTGGCAAAAGCGATGGATGAGGACATCATGATTTTGCTTGTTCAGAAGCGAGCTAATCTCAACAGCAAATTTGAAAATCTGATGACTGCCGTGGCTTTTGCCGAGGCCGGCGAACACAATACCGCGAAGCAGATTGTGTCGGAGAGTCCTCGATGCCTGGATGAGGTTCCTGATGAAGAACTTAACGCCTTCTTAAAAAAATGCCTCCATGAGGGAGTCCACGTGGCCGTCCGTACATCGCCACTTGACGCCATATCCGGCATACGGACTTTTTTAAAAGAACACTGGGGCATCGATAAGGTAGTATTAAGCCCTGCAATTGCCACGGCAGGTGACATCAGTTCGAGGGACATGAAGCGGCTGGTGCGGAAAATCTCTCGGCCGGTCGTGACGATGGCGCGGCAGCCGTTCGCAGTTGCAAGCGGGACTGAGAAAGTATGAACGTTCGTGTGCTGACCCTGACATGATGCATTCTGATAATGGCGGGCAGGGTTTTCAGCGAAGACAAAACCGAATTTAGCATCCGGTATCATCCCCTCTCGAAACCTCCAGTCAATGCGTTTGACTTTGAATTCCCCGCGCGATATAGTTTTATCATACAGGAGGTCGTATGGACATCAAGACATGCAGGCTGTTGGCGCAGTATAATCAAGTTGCAAATCAAAAAATGGACAGCATCATTCGCACGTTAAGCAGCGCGCAGTGGGACCAGGAGTTTACCGGATACTTCAAGACGATAAAGCAATTGTGCAGCCATGTTTATATCAGCGATTACAGCTGGATGAAACGGTTCGATAAATTCAGGGATTTTCGATTCATCAAGGACCCCTTTTTCGATCAGACCCTGACCTATGGTTCCCAGCTGTTTGTCGATATGGCCGACTACCTTTCGAAGAGGGAAACACTGGACAAAAAGATGGTCCTGTTCATTGATGAGCTTGGGAAAGGCGAGTTGGAGAAATCAATATCGTTTACAAGCATGAAGGGAGAAACGATCAGCAAGAATGTCGGCGGCTCCATTCTGCACATCTTTAATCACCAAACCCATCATCGGGGCATGATCTCTCTTTATTTGGATATGATGGGAATTGATAATGATTTTAGCGGCCTGTTGTCGTTGGTTTAAAAGAGCGGCAGCTATGAAGGAGAGAAAATACTTGCCTTGAGTTTTGAGTATTTGCGAGGCTGGTGACAGATTGATTGCCTTAGCAGATGCTTCAGGCTACCCTCTCTGTTGCCTTGAGGGCTTGCACACCGCATGATGCATAAAGGCATTCTGTGTACTACGGTACCTCTCCCCTCAAAACCCAAGGCAAATCTAAAATAGATCTATTCAGGAACTTGCTTCACAGTATAGGTATAGCACAATTTTAAAATCCGCAAATTTCCGCTCTCAATACTGACTTATCCTATCACGGCCTGAAATAATGTCAATTCGACTAAAGTAGCATATCCGCCACAGCGTGAAAACAGTTTTGTTCCCGCTCAAGGACGATAGCCTCAAAAAATACGACAACCTTTCCGTCCTAGCTGAGGACACGTTCGATCGCCCTTCGGGCTACGGGATCAAGACGGGTAAACCTGGCGCCGTATCGCATGGTCTTGGATGGTGATTGTTCCCGGGATGTCCTTACCACTTCTGCCTGCGTCACAAAGGGAGGCGCGGAAGGCAGCGTGAGCGTGCAAAACAGTTTCTCTCCTTTTTGCAGGTTCGTGCTTGCTTCGAAGAGCATGCCGGTCACACTGATATTTTCCATGAGGCAGTCGATGGCGGCATCCGCAGGGCTGTTGCGTCGCGCGCTGAACGTGCTGCGAACGGTATGGCGCGGCGGTACGCGCAGGAGCCGCAGCATCGTCTCCCGCAGCAGCGTTCCGTTGACCGGTATCGTCAAAACAGCGTTTGCCTTGCATTGTGCGCTTTCCGCGCGCTCCACCTCATTGTCCCGGCAGCACACGATGATCGACACCCCGCGCGCACTCTCGTCCTCCCGCAGCGTGGAACAGAGCTGAACGGTATTCATGCCTGATCCATAGAGCGTCGTTATAAGGAGATCCGCTTTTCGGCTGCGGTGGAGCTCCAACGCCTGTTCGTTCGAATATGCCGTGATCATTTCAATGTCTGTGAACTCCGAAAAGAACTCCGGGTCAAGATGTTGTTTGAAACGGTCGGTAACTATGACCTTTTTCATCGGAACCACCTGCTTTCCTCCTGGGGCGGCATCCACCGGCGATAAATTTCCGCTTCCTACGCGTGACGACTTTCCGTTCCGCCTCTCAACAGCTCACAAGGGGTGGATGTCAATCCTATGTTATGTTACCACTTTTCTTAAAGGAAAACAGAAATCAAATCTCCAGGGTCAGGATGCCGGGCCGGTTGAGATTCCAGGAGTTGATACGTGATGAGCTTTGTCTTCGGGGCAAGAATCGATAGCGGGTCATCGGCACCACGCTCACCGATCTGCTTGTATCAAAAACAGCTCGTAGCAAAAGTCTACAATAAGAACTTTGGGGACGTAACGTCCGAAGTGAACTTACGGCTTGACGATAAACGAGAACTGCGATAGCAAGTTTCATCTTTGCCAGACGGACAAGGCGGTGATTTCTCACCGCCTTGTTTATCGATGCCCCGGCTTTTCAGTTCCGCGATCCTATGCTTTTGACGCAGCCTGCTGCATGGCAGTCTATTCCACATGTCTTAACTGAACATCAGTTTTCGTTCAAGGTCTTTTGAACGAGAGACGCGCTTTGCCTCATCGAGCGTTATGAGTTCCTCTCTGCAGAGCCGAATGAGATGCTGGTCCATTGTCTGCATGCCGTATTCGTCGCGGCCCTTTTCGATGTACTGCTCGATCTCATCGAGTTTATTGTCCCGGATGCACGCCTTGATGGCAGAAGTTGCATACATCACTTCAAGGACGGGCAGAATAGTCTCCTCGCTTTTCCCCCGTATAAGCCTCAGGGATATGACGGCTGTAAGACTCTCTGCCAGCCTTTGCCTGGTGTTCTCCTGCGCCTCAGGCGGGAAATAACCGACCATCCGGCTGATGGTCGAAGCGGTGTTATGGGTATGAAGAGTGGATAATACCAGGTGCCCCGTCTCGGCGGCCTTGACACAGGCGTCTATGGTTTCGAGATCGCGCAGTTCTCCGACCATGATGACGTCCGGATTCATGCGCATCGCGGACCGCAAGGCACCGCTGAAGCTTTCCGTATCGATGCCCACTTCCCTCTGGATAATACAGCTTTTGCTCGAAGTGAACAGAAACTCGATCGGGTCCTCGATGGTAATGATATTGTAATCGAAATTATCATTGATATACTTCATCATCGATGCGAGCGTCGTTGATTTGCCGTTGCCCGTCGGTCCGGTGACGAGTACCAGGCCGTTCGGGACCTGCGCGATCCTGCCGAGGACCGGGGGAAGATGCAACTCCTCGAAGCTCCCTATCTGATGGGGTATGACCCGCATGACGACGCCGAGATTGCCGCGCTGCCGGAAGATGCTCACGCGGAAACGGCCGACATTTGCCAGAGTATAGGAAGTATCCAGTTCTTTTACGTCTTCGGGCAGCTTCCGGTTGTGCTGCTCCATGACCGCCTTTGCGACGAACTCGGTATCCTGTTTCGTCAAGTTCCCGAGCTTGGCGCGAATGAGATGGCCGCGCGCCCGGAACATCGGCGGGTTGTCGACCTCAAAATGAATGTCCGAGACCTTTTTTTCGAAGGCAATGTTAAGGATCTGATTAAGGAGTGCATTGTCCATGACGTTCTTGTACCTCCGCGTTCTCTCTTAGTCTGAGACACATCCATTTATCTATGATTTTTGAGCCGCTTTCGTCATCTGTCTGCGGAAAAGCGCGTATTCCAGAACAATGCCGACCTGCTGGGCAAGGATCTCGAGTATATCGAGCTGCACCGGGGATGCCTCTTTCTTGCCGAAATCCCCGTATACGATTGCTACGACCTTTCGATCGACGAGCAAGGGCAGCAGGACAACGGCCGGGCTCAGGGGCTTGCCTATTTGTTTAAAGAGTTCCTCGAGCGCTTCATCGCCGCTCTCTCCGTAATAGGCCTGCCCTTTTTCGAGCACATCCCGGAAAACAGAAGGTTTTGAGAGCAATATCTTCAGCCTGTCCGCCGGAGTCGGCCCTATGCTTTTTTCGGAACTCACTCCGACGGCCCGTTCACCGGTCAATTCCGAAGGACGGACAAAAAACGTGACCGCGCGTTCGAACATTTCAGCAACAGATGCGAGCATCATCATCGCCGCATCGGAAGGGGTGGTGATCTCGCGAAGTAATTTGATGTTGTCTTTCAGTTCTTTCATGTACCGGTCAGTGGTATCGACACGCTCCTGAAACCCTTTGATAAACGACTTGAAGGTGTCGAGAAACTGCATCGTATCGTGGATATAGGTTTCTCTCCGGACCTCTTTCAGCGGCTTTGGGAAAACAGCCCTGACGCCGTCACTGTATGATTGAAGGAAAAAATCAGCATCGTCAACAGAGGCAAATTGGATCACCGGGACCGCAGAATGCTTCTTCATGATCGCGGTCCGCATGCTTAGGATTTTCTTCTCGGTAAACGCGTCCTTCGATCTTAGGGGACTGTCAAAAACAACCAGAGGCATTCTCATGGCGGAGAGACACTGCGATACGGTCCCTTCGAGGTCGATTTCGTTGTCTGTTGCAAATACGGGTACTCCATCCTCTTTACAGATGGTCATGAGTGAATGCCTGATCAGCTCATCACCGCTGAAAATGACAACAGCCTTGCCCGCCTGCTGCGCCGCAGCGTCGGGCGCAGGCTTGCGAGTTACGGATTTCCTCAGAAAAGAGACAAAGGCCTCCTGCTCTGCGGAAGAAAAACCGGCGAGGATTTCCCTTATATTCTGGCGATGGATCTCGACCGGATCGAAGATCTCCATTTCGGAAACAGGCCGCGGTATTTTCTTCTCAAGCCGGTCGATATCGGCAAGCCCGAGATCATCCGCGGTAATGGTCGAGCGTTCTCCTTGTATTCCACCGGCTCTTTCCTCTGGAAGGACATCGGCATAGAGCGCCTCGAAGGACGACACCTCTTTTCCCTTCGCGCGGTCGCGTTCACGCTCGTCAAAGACACGAAGCGCATCCATCAAAACCATCTGGGCATCAACTCCCACATCCTGCTCCATGTCGCCGAAAGCAGCCCCGCCTTCCGAAGAGAAGACGAGCGTCTCCGTATCGAACGTAAAGGTACCCTTGCTCCAGCTCATCAGCTCGACGATGGTCATCTCGACCAGCTTTTTGAGTCCTCTCAGGGCGTCATCCCGCTTGAGCTTGCCCATCTGCATCAAAGTAACCATGAGCGGCCTGCGGTCCTTGGCGGCATCGTTCGTGGCGCCCAAGGCCTGCTTGAGATCATCGATTGTTATGGCGCCCGTCTTTACCAGAATGGTCCCGATGCGGACGCTGTTGTTGATATGATTTGCACCGACAATAAACCCATTGCTGAAAACGATCCTGCTCTCCCCCTTGCCTCCCTTAACGGAAAAAATGCCCGACTTCCGCGTTGTGTGGACCAACTGGATAATGTCTACTATGGACAGATGCTCTAAATCTCCGGTAAAGGCCATGTCGGTAATTGTCCCCAGCAACAAGATAAGATCGATAACCCATCCTCATCCCGTCCTTCTCCTTGCAGGAGAAGGAGTAATGGACAAGGATATTTCTATCCGTACAGCTCCAGGTCGACCTCCTGTATTTGGAATGGGATCGTCCACGTATACAGTCGGCACCTCAGAGGGGGTGATTACCTTGGATTATATAATGATAGGGGACAAGAATCAAGTGCGAAGGCGGTGCCACGTGAGATGCGAAAAGGGATTTAGGCAAGAATATTTACCGCGAAGGCGCGAAAAACGCGAGGGACGTCGAAAAACAAAGGGTATTTTAGTTTAATTCAAGATCTTTAAGATTTCCCTTCGCGACCTTTGAGCGACTTAGGGGACCTCATGCTCTACCCATATATAACGTTGTGTCCGAAGTGGACTTACGGCCTGACGATAAACGAGAACTTCGATAGCAAGTTTCATCTTTGCCGGACAGAAAAGGCGGTGATTTCTCACCGCCTTGTTTATCGCTGCACCCGCTTTTCAATTCCGCGACCCTATGCTTTTGACGCAGCCTGCCGCATTGCTGCCGGGGCTGATACGGCATATCCCAGCGCCGTGCCGGCCAGTCCGCCGACAACCAGACTCACCGCCGCCGCAGAGGCGATCCCGACCATGGCCCCGCAGACCATTGCGGCCCGCACGAAGAGCATCGGTTCCACCGTGCCCATCAGCTTTTGGAGAAGGATCAACGTTCCGAAGGATCCGAAGTAGAAGCCCGGCATGATCCCGAACATTGCGAACCCCAGCCCGCCGACCATTGCCCCGATCCTCATTCCTGTTTTTACCGTAATGTTCTTCATGGCTATCTCCTTTCCGCCGCGGCGAATGGATTGTGGACCGTCACGCTTATGGCCCGCCCGGCCAGCCAACCGACCGACGAGGAAGCCGTTACGATCGTGATTCCCGAGACCATTATGCCCAGAAGCATGGACCCCAGGACGATCATGCGTGGGAGGAGTCCGGGTTCAAGAGGAAGACCGAACAGCATGCCCGCCGCACTGATTCCCATGGCGCCTCCGACAAGGCTTCCCGGCAGCAATCCAAAGAGTCCGAACAGAACCAACCCTGCACCCGCTCCCGTGTAAGCACCCTGTTTTGATTTTGAGTTCTTCATTTTCCTGTCCTCCTTTTCGTTCTGTCTTGCCTTTCTCATTGCATCAGTCATGCCAAAGACCAACCTGCTGATTTCGCTGGGATCAGGGGGTGAAGATGTTTTGCAGAAGTGAGAAGGCGTTGATGTCGCTCCCAAGGCGGGTGGGTCATCCGTCGTATTCGAAAGATCGATCGATCTCTAATTAACTCCCACACCTGCGGCAAAATAAATGCTTTTGCCAATCAGTTTTTCCCGTATGTGCGGACAACGTTAAAGGTGCCTTGTACGTTAACTATTGCGTCAGACTCAGACGGCGCGAATCTTGCGCCGCATGTATCGCCTCTTTCTGCATCCGATATACCGATATACGAAGAAGATAAATATTCGTTCGGCAAAAGTCCGATTCGTTTGCATGTTTAATAACGCAATTGCTCTATTTCTCATCCCTGCAAAAACCCGCGTTCCCCTGTTTTCCGCAAATTCAATCAGTTACCTGTTGGCATGCGAACTGCATTATCCAGGGCAAGACTGAACGAAAAGGAGGACAACAAAATGACTACCATACTTTCAAGAAAAACAGCATACATCGGAGCGGGCGCAGGAATAGTGCTCTTCGCGATCTTCGGCCTTCTTCCCGGCAGCCTCCTGGGCGGCGCTGCAGGAATCAAATTGGCCGGAATGGTCTTCGGGCTTCCGCTGGATCCGGGAATCATAGCACGCGCGGTCGTGCTCGCGTCCATGCTGGTGGGCGTCATGGTGTCCGGAATCTCGATCGTAACAGTCACGGCCACTGTAGGCTGGCTCGTCGGCAGGGTGCTTGAGACCGGGCAGACATCGGAAAATACCGAGAGGGCTGGCAGCAAATAACAAAAGAACCAGAATAAATATAAAAATTCAAATACGAGGAAAAAACCATGAAGAACGAAGCGGCAAAAACGGGAGTGAAAATAGGCGCAACACTTGGCGGGTTAGTACTCTTTGTGTTCGGAATCATGCCGGAGTTCTCTTTGGCTCACGCTGTCACGCCGATCGTGATAGTCGAACTCATGTTAACTGGCCTATCGTACTTCATCTCACGCGGATGAAGCTGTCACCAGGGAAGCTACAGGACGCTGATCCTGGTCCGGAAGCTGACGGGCGCAGGAGAGCCCGCGCTCGTTTGCCAGGGCAGCGGTGGTGATGGGGATCTGATTGGTATATCCTGCGCAGCTGCGGTCTGTATCGTGGTTGGCGGTCTCGGGACGATGGCCGGCCTGGCGGTGCCCACGCCCGCCGCGATCCGCGAGAAACAAGCGGTTTCGTGAAGTCGTAACTGTAAAAAAACTTCGCAGCAATACTTCAGAGACACATCATGGGTGATGATATATCATCGCCCATTTTATTTTAGAAGACGTGTAGAACCACTATTAAAGCAGCGGTGCGGCCTTCTCGGAACATCTTCGGGACATCCTGTGGTCCGAAATGGACTTAGGACCTCGACGATAAACGAGGACTTCGATAACATCTTTCAACTCGCAATGGACAGCAGTTTCAGCCAAAGCGCAGACTTGTCGGTATTATCCGCAAATGGCATTTTGGGCAAAAATACTTTGTGTTGAACGAGAAAACAAAAAGGGCAGGGCTAAACTGCACAGCCCAACCTTCCCTCGTGTGAAATCAAGATCGATCGTACTCCGGGTTCCTCTTCCTCGCGCCCCGCTTCCCCCTCATCGCCGACCGGCCCCCTGATCCCCAGTTTTCGGTCTTCTTCCGGAGCGTGTTGCGGTTGATGCCTCGCTGGAGGAAATATCAGTTGATCAGGTTATATCAATAAAAAGTTGACGTTTGATCATTTTTACAGTATAATTTGGTTTAGACATATATTTATTGTTAAAAGTGTCTCCAATGCGTACTTGTTATCGATGAGCAACTAAGGAGGAAGGAGGACTGACTGTATGTTTAGAAGGATCGTGCAAGCCCTTTCCCTGACTGTCGTGCTGCTTTCCGCCGGACACCTTGCTGCGGCGGAGCCCGCGAGCCAGGACCAGCACTCCACCCAAAATAGCGCACCGGCACAGCGGCCCGCCGCAAGTCCCCTTGTCGCGGAGATGACGGCGCTCGACAGCGTTATGCGCGACATGGTATCCGCCATCGCTCAGGCGGACGGAGTTCGCGCTTCGAAGTCCCTCGAGTCCCTGCGCGAACCCATGGACAGGACGCAACAGGCGCTCCGGGCAGGGACGCTTTCGCTACCCAAGAACGGCGACCGGCTTGACGGTTTCCAACGGAGGCATGACTCGTTCCGTGCGCAGGTCGAGGCCCTTGGCCGCGCCGGAAATCAGAACAACACTGAGGCCATGCTGATGATCACGAAGCAGCTCCTCGAAAGCTGTGTTACGTGTCACAGGACGTTCAGGAAGTAACACTGCGATCAAGGATATACCCAGAGAGGGCTGCCCTGGTGACCGGGACAACAAAAAAGGCCGGGTTAAACACAAAACCCGACCTTCCCTCACGTGAAATCAAGAACAATGGTAACCCCGGGTCACTCTTCCTCTTCCTCACGCCCCCCTTCCCCATTATCGCCGAAGGGCCCCCGGATCCCCAGTTCCTTGATCTTCTTCCGGAGCGTGTTGCGGTTGATGCCGAGGAGGTGCGCGGCGCGCACCTGGTTGCCTTCGGTCTTTTTCAGAATGAGGGTGATGAGCGGCTTTTCCACGCGCTGGAGCACCATGGAATAGATGTCTCCGGTCTCGAGCCCGCCCATGCGGTCGACGAGGTCCGTGAGCTTCTCTTCGAGGAAGTTCTCGAACGAGAGCGCGACGCCGTGGCCGGGCTTGAAGATCTGCGGCGGCAGGGCGTCGGGGAATATCTTGTCCCCCTGGGAAAGCGTGATAGCGCGCTGGATGGCGTTCTCGAGCTCGCGCACGTTGCCCGGCCAGTCATAGGCGCGGAGGATCTTGAGCGTCTCCGGCGTGAGCACTTTGGCCTTGCCCTGGCCGGGCTGGTATTTCTGCATGAAATATTCAGCGAGCGGGGCGATGTCGTCCTTGCGTTTTCGAAGCGGCGGAATGGTGATCTGGATAACGTTCAGGCGGTAGAACAGGTCCTCCCGGAAGCGCTTGTCGCGCACGGCCTTCTCAAGGTTCTGGTGCGTCGCGGCGATCACGCGCACGTCCGTCTTGATCGGCTCCGTGCCGCCCACGCGTTCGAACTCCCGTTCCTGAAGCACGCGAAGAAGCTTTCCCTGGAGCGGGAGGTTCATGTCGCCGATCTCGTCCAGGAACAGCGTGCCGCTTGCGGCCGCCTCGAACTTGCCGATCTTGCGGGCCACGGCGCCGGTGAACGCCCCTTTCTCATGGCCGAAGAGCTCGCTCTCCAGCAGTTCCGAGGGGATCGCCGCCGAATTTACCGCAACGAAAGGCCTGCCAACCCGTTTGCTGTGAAAGTGGATGGCGCGCGCCACAAGCTCCTTGCCCGTGCCGCTCTCGCCGTGGACCAGGACCGTGGCGTCGCTCTCGGCGACCCTGCCGATGGTCTTGTAGATCTCCTGCATGGCGGGCGTATTGCCCACGAGCCCGCCCTCATATTTTTCCCGCACCTCGGCGCGAAGCGCATTCACTTCCTGGGAAAGGCGCCGTACATCGATGGCCTTGCGTACGAGGAGGTTCACCTCGTCAAGGTCGAAAGGCTTGGTGATGTAATCAAAGGCGCCGCGCCGCATGGCTTCGATGGCGTTCTGCATGGTGGCCTGTGCGGTCATGATGATGACCGAAACGCCCTTGCCTTCGTCCTGGATCTTTTCGAGCGCCTCCAGTCCGTTCATGCCGGGCATGCGGATGTCCATGAGCGCGATCGCGATATCGCCCTCCTTGATCCGCTCGAGCGCTTCGGCGGCGTTCTTGGCGAGCACCGTCTCGATACCCTCCTTTTCGAGGGACTTCTTGAGGACCCAGCGCACGCTCTCGTCGTCGTCGACTATCAGGACTTTTTCATTGGTCATAGCTTTCAATTTCAAATTGCGGATTTCGAATTGCGAATTAAAATCAGCCTTTCATCTTCAATTCCACGTTTTGCATTTCGAGTTCCAATCCGCATTCCGCAATTCGCAATCCTCAATTGAATCACCCCGCCAGCGGCAGATAAACGCTGAACGTGGTGCCTTCGTTCTCCTGGCTTTCCACCCGGATCGTCCCGAGATGCTCCTGCACGATCTGGTACGACAGCGCCAGCCCCAGCCCCACCCCCTTGTCCTTGGTCGTGAAAAAGGGGGTGAAAACATCGTTCAGATGCTCCTGCTTGATGCCCGGTCCGGTGTCGCTTATTTTCACGACCATGAGCCGGTGCTTCTTGCCGTCGGCCTGGACGCTCGTGAACAGGTCGGACATCCGGGTGACCACGGTCAGTTTGCCGCCTCGGGGCATGGCCTCGACCGCGTTCTTGATGATGTTCAGAAAGACCTGAATGAGCTGGTCCCGGTTCCCCATGACCTCGGGCAGGCTCGGATCGTAGAGGCGGGTAAGGACCACGCCGCTTTGCCGCGCGCCCTCCTCATTCAGGAGCAGGACGCGGTCCAGGATGCTGTGAATATTGTACGCCTTGATCTCATGCGGCTTCAACCGCGTAAAATCGAGAATGCCCTCAAGCACATTATTCAGCCGGTCCGCTTCCTTCAGGATCACGTCCAGGTACTCGATCAGGTTCCTGCCCGGGCCCGCGCCTTGTACGGGTCCGTCACCCGACAGGATCTCGGACTTCATGAGCTGCGCCGCACCGCTGATGCCGACGAGCGGGTTCTTGACCTCATGCGCGATGCCCGCCGCGATCATCCCGAGCGTCGCAAGCCGGTCGGACCTCCGCATCCGCTCCTTGAGGTCCCTCACGCCCGTCTGATCGCGGATCGTGAGAATAACGCCGGTAGGGCAGCCGTCGCTGTCCGTAAGCACGCTCGTTACGAGTCCCACGGGGCTCGGGGGCCGCTGTTTGAACGAGAGTTCGGCCTCGTAATCCGAATAGGACCGTCCCGAGGACAGCGTTTTTTCGATCTGGCCCGCGACCGCCGGGTTGTCGGAAAGCGCGACGGCGATGTTCTTGCCGAGCGCGTCCGTGGCGGCGATGCCGGTCATTTCCTCGGCCGCCCTGTTCCAGATAAGGACCTGCCCGCCCGCGTCAATGACGATGACGCCGTCCACGATGCCCGTGAGGATGTCGGCGGTCAGGTCTTGTATCCGGGTCGCGAGAGGTTCCATACTTAATTGATATCACAATATATTTGACGATTCAAGATAATTTATGACATCGTTGCCGCACGGCAAGGCTTCCCGGGTGAGAACAGCCGACGGCGTTCCTGCTTGTTCACTAAGCAAGCGCTGTGCCATAAGACAAAAAGCCCGCATGGTCCTCAACCGGGCGTTTTTGCAGAGAATGTTTCCCGGCAATAACGGCCGCACCCGGAATTCACCAGGCGAGCGAGATCGTTCTCTAAGCACCTGTGCAGCGGATGGGCACATGAACCTCCCGGCAACACAGGAAGGTTCGCAGAGGCATCCGCGGAGTATCTGTTCTTAATTTTCGCCCCTCCCTCGCCCTCTTACGCCGTATATCCGGCCTCACCGTGCTGGCTGATATCAAGGCCCTCGGTCTCTTCATCTTTGTTGACCCGCAGCCCCATGACCACATCGATGATCTTAAACAGGACCAGGCTCACAACAAAAGAGTAGACCGCGACCAGCGCAACCGATCCCGCCTGGACGGCCAGCTGCTTCGTGTTCCCGAAGAAAAGCCCGTTCGCGCCTGCTGCGTTGATCGCGATCGACGCAAAGAGACCCGCCATGATCGTCCCCAGCGTTCCACCGACACCATGCACGCCGAAGGCATCGAGAGAATCATCGTAACCGAACTTCGTCTTGGCGTTCAGGGCCGTGTAGCACAAAAGCCCGGCCGCGATGCCGATAACGAGCGCGGCCATAGGGCCCACGAAACCGGCCGCCGGGGTGATGGTGGCCAGGCCTGCAATAGCCCCGGTTGCCGCGCCGAACATGGTCGGCTTGCCGCGGTGGACCCACTCAACGAGCGTCCAGGTGAGCGTGGCCGAGACAGCGGCCGTATGGGTCGTAACAAAGGCCATGGTCGCAAGCCCGCCGGACGACAGCGCGCTTCCCGCGTTGAAACCGAACCAGCCGAACCACAGAAGCCCTGCGCCCAGCACGGTCAGCGGCAGGTCGTGGGGCGGCATGTGCTCCTGCAGAAAACCCTTGCGCTTGCCGATGTAGAACGCGGCCGCAAGGGCCGAGAAACCCGAGGTCGCGTGCACCACGATCCCGCCCGCGAAATCGAGGACGCCGAGGTGCTTCAGCCATCCCCCGCTCCCCCACACCCAGTGGGCCACCGGATCGTAAACAATGGTGGTCCAGGCCAGGACGAAGATGAGGTAGGCCGAGAACTTCATGCGCTCGGCAAAAGCGCCGCTGATGAGCGCGGGCGTTATGACCGCAAACATCATCTGGTAGATCATGAACAGAAGATGCGGGATCGTCGGCGCATAACCCGCATTCGGCGTAAGCCCCACGCCGGAGAGCCCGGCCCAGCTAAGATTGCCGATAATCCCCTTGATGTCCGGACCGAAGGAAAGCGAGTAGCCGATCAGTATCCACTGAAGGCTCACGAGGGCGATCGCAATAAAACTGTGCATGATCGTCCCGAGGACATTCTTCCTTCTTACCATGCCTCCGTAGAACAAGGCAAGACCGGGGGTCATAAGCATCACGAGCGCCGTGGACACCAGCATCCAGGCCGTGTCTCCGGTGTCGATCTTCGGCGCCGGGACCGCGCTTTGCGCCAGAATGACCGCAGGCGAGATCAAGAACATCACGCCAAAGAACAACAGCAAAGCAACGAGTTTCTTGGAACTGCTTCCTTTCATTTTACCCATACCTCCTCTGATAAGAGTGTGCATGATTTCATCATGTGTTTTAATATTAAGCAATGCTCATGCCATAGTCATGGCACAAGAATGCCTGTTTAAAACGCATTGAATTCATTAACCTCTTATACGCAATACCAGGTCAGGTATGGCCGTTCATAAATCCATTTCGTGATGAGCTTTTGGGCACATGATTAATAAATGGGCAATAATTGTCTCACGCCTTGTTTAAAAATCATGCTGCCTGATTACCATGCACTGCTTACAGGTTATATGCCTTTTCTCCATGCTGGCTTTCATCGAGCCCGACATACTCTTCCTCGCCGTCGACCCGTATGCCAACGACCGCTTTAAGCACCGTGAAGATGATAAAGGTCATGACGCCGCTGTACACCAGCGTAACGGCCACCGCAATGAGCTGCGTCCAGAGCTGGCCGGGATTGCCGTAGAGAAGGCCCTTTGCCCCATTGATCGCCGGGTCCGCGAAGACACCGGTCAGGATCGCGCCGATGGTCCCGCCGACGCCGTGGATGCCGAAGGCGTCGAGCGTGTCGTCATATCCGAAGTAGGGCTTCATCTTCGCCACGGCAAAGAAGGGTATCACACCGGCAGCAATGCCGATGATGATGGCGCCGGAGATGTTCACGTACCCGGCCGCCGGGGTGATGGCCACCAGCCCGCCGACCGCTCCCGAAGCGAGCCCGAGCACCGTGGGTTTGCCGGAGTGCATCCATTCGACGACCATCCACGCGAGGGCCGCCACGGCCGTTGCCGTGTTGGTGTTGATGAAGGCCGCTCCTGCCAGGCCGCTCGCAGCCAAAGCAGAGCCTGCGTTGAAACCGAACCAGCCGAACCACAGAAGACCCGCGCCGGTCACCACGAGCGTGAGGTTGCCGGGCATGATCGCCTTTTCACGACGCTTCCCGAGCATCAAGGCCCCCACAAGCGCAGCGATGCCGGCGTTGATGTGTACGACCGTTCCACCCGCGAAGTCAAGCGCCCCCAGCTTTGCCAGGAACCCGCCTCCCCATACCCAATGCGCCACGGGGAGATATACCACGGTCATCCAGATCACGGAGAAGAGGAGCCAGGCTGAGAACTTCATGCGCTCGATGTAGGCGCCGGAGGCCAGGGCCACGGTGATCGCCGCAAAGGTGAGCTGGTACGCGATAAAGATGTACTCCGGGATCGTTTTTGCCGCGTCCGAAATGCTGTTTGGCCCGATGCCTTTCAAGAACAACCGCGATGCATTTCCAATGAGCCCCCGGACGTCGCCGACAAAGGAAAATGAATAGCCATAAACGACCCACAGCACGCTCACGATGCAGAACGTGACAAAGGTCATGGCCATGGTGTTGAGCGAGTCTTTTCTCTTGGCGAGGCCGCCGTAAAAGAGCGCCAGGCCGGGTATCGACATGAGCATGACCAGTGCCGTCGCCACGATCATCCATGCCGTGTCGCCCGTATCGATCTTGGGCGCGGCCGCTGCCGGAGCGCTTGCTGCCGCGGGCGCGGCTTCCTGGGCCATGATGATTGCCGGTGCAACGGCAAGTACCGCAACAATGATCAGAACGAGCATTGCCGCTGTTTTGAGTCCAAATCCATTCATGTTCATTCCTCCCTGAATAAAATTTCAAATTCCAAATAGGCTCCAAACGACAAATCTCAATTACCGAAACGTTTGAAATTTCGTGTTTGATGCTTGGCGCGAGGCCCCCGCGTTACAGCGCCGCATCGCCTGACTCGCCGGTCCTGATCCTGACCGAATCCTCAACGTTCATGACGAAGATCTTGCCGTCCCCTACCTTGCCGGACCTGGCTGCCTTGACAACGGCGTCGAGGGCCTCCTTCACCATGTTGTCCTGTACCACGATCTCGATCTCCACCTTGGGGACGAAGTCAACGGTATACTCTGCGCCGCGGTAGAGCTCGGTATGCCCCTTCTGCCTGCCGAACCCCTTGACCTCGGTAACCGTCATGCCCTGGACCTTCATTCCCGCCAGGGCCTCTTTTACATCATCCAGTTTGTAGGGCTGGATGATACACTTGATCAGCTTCATGCGATATTCTCCTTGCCGATGCCACTTGCGCTTAGAATTTAAGCTACTGTCTAATTTTTAATAAGCAAGGCCCGTGCCAACTTTCCACAGTGAATGAGCACGCTGCTAACTGATTGATATTATTGATCCGCATTAACGCCCAAGAAGATGGCATAATGCCGGCACCGGGGAAAAGCAGACATTATTTTAGGCACGTGACCAAAACATGAGCAGGAGCATATCCAACGTCCGCCTGTTCGGCATACTATCGGCGCATCCCGGAGCGCGCCGGCCAGATCAGCATATAATTTTATCTTGACAAATAATACTTATTAGTTTAGAATTATTATTAATTAGTGCGGGCAATGGACAAATACCGGAACATAGGATTAAAGCTGACACCCCAGCGGATGGCGATCTTCGATTATCTCGACAATAACAAAGACCATCCCTCAGCGGAGGAGATCTATAAAGCGGTTTTAAAAAGGTTCCCGACCATGTCCTTTGCGACCGTGTACAACACGCTGGGTGCGCTCAAGGACAAGGGTGGCGTGCGGGAGCTGACGATCGATCCGGCGAAGAAACGCTATGACCCCGACACCGGACACCACAGCCATTTGATTTGTATGGCCTGCAAAAAAGTCGTGGATGTTCAAATTGACCATGACCCCGAACTGCCGGAAAGCATGAAACGAAATTTTACCGTAGTGAACAATCACGTTGAGTTTTACGGGGTTTGCACCGGCTGCAAGGAAACGGACAAACGACACCTGAACAAGGAGGCGGCAAATGTGCGTAGAGCATAAGATCACCTGTACCTGCGGCAACAACAGCGCGAGCTTCCATACCAAAGACAGTATCCTGCCGGTCGAGGCCGTACGGAGGCTGTTCTGTCCTGTCTGCTCCACGAATACTGCTTTCGATCCGGAAACCATGCTTTTCGACAATGGGTGGATCATCGAATACGATATGGATATTGCGCGCTTCATGATGCAGAAGATTGCCCGTGGCGGCGCGGTCATCAGCCCCGAATTCCTTTTCGACGAAGGATACTGCGCCTGGAAAGGCGTCTATCCGAATGATCATATCGATTCCGCCAGAGAGCGGGAAGCGCTGGTAAAACTCGCCGCAACGGACCGAAAGAAATATTTCGAAGAGTTCAGGAACTGGGGAATCAAGCGGATGGAGCGCCTCGCACAGGAAGGATGGAGGAAGGCCCATGAAAGAGAAAAGGTTATCGCCTAAAGGGAAACAAACGCTCGGCATCGGTGTGCGGATCGATATGGGCCAGGAGCTCATCGCGGTCTGTCCCAAATGCGGCGGTGAGATAGCGCTCTGGTCGGAAGAGCGGGAAACGGTCTGCATTTTTTGCAATCACAAGATCTTTGAACGGGAAGGGACGCTCCATTGACCCCGAAAGCCTCCCTTATAAACAAGCAGGGGTTTGCATAACCTTGCGCGGATTTCTGCTATGCTTATCATTATACCCCAAAGACGTTGATAAAAACATATCGAGGAGGACCACAACGATGTCGAAAACCGAGCAGAACCTGCAGAACGCATTTGCCGGAGAGTCTCAGGCGAACAGAAGGTATTTGGCCTTTGCGCACAAGGCTGAGATGGAAGGCTACCAACAGGTTGCAAAATTATTCAGGGCCGCGGCCGAGGCCGAGACGGTGCACGCGCACAACCACTTGCGCGCGCTCGATGGCATCAAGTCCACGAAAGACAACCTGATCGCCGCCATCAGCGGAGAGAACTACGAATATCAGAAGATGTACCCGCAGATGATCGCCGACGCCACGGACGAGGCGGCCAAGAACGCTTTAAGGAGCTTTACGCTCGCCAACGAAGTGGAAAAGGTCCATGCCGCGCTCTACCAGAAGGCCCTTGAAAGCCTCGGCCAGAACACGGTCACGGACTACTACGTCTGCTCGGTCTGCGGCTATACCGCGGAGGGCGAAGCGCCGGATGACTGCCCGGTCTGCAAGGCGAAAAAGCAGGCATTCAAAAAAATGGCCTAAAACGAAAACCATTACTCCGTTAGACCCAAAAAGCGGGCCGGCATGAGAGCTCATGCCGGCCTTTGTTGCGCCCCTCATATTCAGGGAGGATAATGGGGGGACTCTTATATCGCTCTTTCGCCCCTTTCGCCGGTCCTGATCCTGACGATCTCTTCGAGCTTCGTGATGAAGATCTTACCGTCTCCGATCTTACCGGTTCTTGTTTTTCCTTGAATGGTGGTTATGACCGCTTCCGTCAGCCCGTTCCCCACCACTACTTCTATTTTTACCTTCGGCATGAAGGAAATCTCTATTTCCGCATCATGATAGATCTCGACATGCCCTTTTTGCCTGCCGAACCCTTTTGTTTCCGGGGTCACGGTCATGCCATGGACACCGAGAGCGATCAAGGCATCCTTGATCTCGTCAAGCTTGGACGGTTTTATGATCGCTTCGATCTTTGTCACGATATCCCTTATCTCCGAGTCTTCGTGATGCTGAAGTCGGGGTAGGCGGTAACCGCCACTTCGCTCTGGTCGAGGCCCTCAAACTCCACTTCTTCCGATACGCGCATCGGGATGACCCTGCCCAGCACTTTGAAGAATAGGAACATCACGCCGAAGATGAAGATGAGGTTCACGGCCACACCGATCGCTTGTGCCGTGAGCTGCGATCCGCCTCCGTAAAACAGTCCTTTGACCGCTCCGGGAACATTGTTCAGTCCGTCGCCATAGGTGCCGTCGGCAAAGAGCCCGAGGCCGAGCATGCCCCAGGCGCCGCAGGCGCCATGGACGGACACCGCGCCCACGGGATCGTCCACCTTCAGCTTTTGTTCGACAAAAAAGACGCTCACGCAACACAGCACGCCGGCGACAAACCCTATCATAATCGCCCCGAGCGGACTCACGAACGCGCAGGACGCCGAAATGGCAACGAGCCCTCCGAGCAGTCCGTTGGCGATCAGGGAAAGGTCCGGCTTGCCGTATTTGATCCACAGGTAGCACATCGCCGAGAAGGCCGCCGCCACGCCCGCAAGCATGGTATTGAGCGCTATGACGCCGAACCGGACGCCGCCACCCATGGCAGGACCCGCATTGAACCCGAACCACCCGAAGAAAAGGACCAGACACCCTACGACAGCCATCGGAATGTGATGTCCGGGAATTGCCGTAGGGTTTCCATTTGTCCGGTATTTCCCCATGCGCGGACCGAGCACGAGGGCGCCCGCAAGCCCGGCAACGCCCCCGACCATATGGACAACCGATGAACCGGCGAAGTCGAGTACCCCGTGGCCCAAACCGAGGCTCCCGCCGAGCTGAGCAAGCCACCCTCCGCCCCACACCCAATGCGCATACAGCGGATATACGAACATGGCAATAAAGAACCCGTACACAACAAAGGACTTGAAGGTCCAGCGCTCGGCCATTGCGCCCGTCGGTATGGTGGCCGCGATGTTCAGGTAAACCACCTGGGACAGGAAGAGCACCATGATCGAAGCATCGGAGGCCGCCCCGGAAAGAAAAAATCCTTTGCCGCCCGTCTGGAGCGCATAGCCGCAGACCCAGTACCCGAGCACGCCAAAAACGAACACCATCATGGTCATGGCCATGGTATGGCCCGCGTTCTTCGCCCTCGTGAACCCGGTCTCCATCATGGCAAAACCGGCCTGCATGAAAATAACAAGAAACGCGCAGATCAGCGTCCCCATAACAGTAATTATTGAGCTGTTCATACTTTATCCTTCGCCGCTATATCTTGATCTTGTCCCCGAACTGAATAATCATTCCGCCGCTGATAATAACCGTCAATCCTATCCACGTAGCGGCCGGAACGGCTTCCTTGAACACGAAACGTCCGAACAGTATGCTGATAAGCGCAAAGATCGCGACATACACTCCCAGCATTTTCGAAAAATCCCATTTCACCATGTTGACCACCACGCCGTAGCAGCCCAGCATGGCGAAACCGATCATAATGATAATGAGGCCGCTTCCGCGAAGCCCCTTGCGGACGACGGCATCGCCGCCGACCTCCAGAACTGCCGCAGCGATGAAAATGAGCCAAGCAAGATAGGTCATATGAGAATTTCCTTCAGAAAACTGGAATCCTTTCTTTATTATTTATTATACCTATTTCAAAAGATCGTTTCATCGTGCTGGAGAACTTACCGGCACGACGAAGCGCGTTTATAGTGCCGCTATGCCGCTTTCGTTGGTCCTTATCCGTATGGCATTGGCCATATCATGGACGAAGATCTTACCGTCGCCCACCTCGCCGGTCAACGCGGCGTCACGTATGGCTTTGATGATCTTGTCCGTGTCTTCGTCTTTTACGACTACTTCCACCCTCGTTTTGCTCAGCAAGCCTACTTTATATGATATGCCGCGGACGTGATTGACCCACTTTTTTTGATCTCCCTGGCCCTCGACATGAGAGAGCGTCACACCGGGATGGCCCGCGTCGTCCAAAGCGGCGCATACCGCGGAAGCCTTCTCCGGACGTATAATCGCTTCGATCCTTTTCATAATGAATCTCCTTTTCTTCCGTTTTTTAAAACCACGAACTTGCGTCCCTTACCGTCGGCAGGCCCCGATCACTGCCACCGCTTCTCTCTTCATCTCAACATCAGTTAAAGCAAAGCCCGTGCCACGCTCGACTGGAATAGAAAACCGGTAAAACGACTAATTTCATTGCGCAAAATTGATAACCCACCAGGCAGCAGGGCCTTCTCTTCCTTCACGAGAGATGAAATTGTAGGCGCATGATTAATAAATGGGCATGGAATAAACTATTGAGCTAACTGAATATAGGAACCAGGGAAGTGCAAATGGGATTAATGAGCGGGACCGCGATGAATGATCAGTAACACGAGCAAGATGAAAATGATGAGCGGGATCAAGATTCCCAGCGCAATCCAGAGCGCTTTCTTCAACCCGCGCTTTCCCGGCGCCGGCTCCTGGAGCCGGTCGCACCTGTTGGTAAGTTGCACCATAGCCGGGGCATCCAGCTCCGCCTTCATTGCAGCGGCTGCTTGATAACGCTTCCGGGGATCGCGCTCCATGGCGTGGAGGATGATCTCCTCGATCTGCGGAGAGACCTTCGGATTGCGTTTCCGCGGGGCAATGGGGTCGCCTTCGACGCGGGCGTTCATGATCACGAGGGGGTTGTCGGTCTCGCACTGGAACGGCGGCACGCCCACGACCATTTCATAGAGCATGGCGCCGAGGCTGTAGATGTCGGTCCGCTCGTCCCCGCGCTTCCCCTTCACCTGCTCGGGGGCCATGTAATCGGGAGTACCCACGGCCGGAGTGAAGCCGGGAAAGGTCATCCGCCTGCCCGCGGCCTTGGCAATGCCGAAGTCCATGATCCGGATCGTGCCGTCGTTGCAGAGCATGATGTTCTGGGGCTTCAGGTCCCGGTGGACCACGCCCTGTCCGTGCATGTACTCTAATGCCTCGCACACGAGACTGGCCAGCCTGAGCGCGTCTTTTTCCGGCATCGGCCGTACGCTGGTGAGCAGGTAAGAAAGCGTGTAGCCGCGGAGATACTCGGTCACGATGTAGGGACGGGTGCGAAGCTCCTCGGGCACGGGGTAAAATTTCAGGATAGAGGGATGGTTCAGGCGGCTCCCGATCTCCTCCTCGCGCTGGAACCGCGAGTAAAAGCCGGGGTCGCTCTCGTACTGCAGGAGCGGCACCTTGATCGCCACGGTCAGCTTGGTGTTCAGGTCCGTGGCCTTGAAGATGGTGGCCATGCCGCTCCGGGAGATGGTTTCGAGGATCTGAAAACGGTTGTCCAGGACCTGTCCGGGCCGGAGCTCGTACTTCGTCGTCGGGTCCGCTGTTTCCTGATACATGGCCACGCCGCGGTATAACGAGACCTTCTCGACCTCGTTGATCTGCACGACCTGCACCGAAAGATTGTCGTCGGTGCCGCGCTGCTCCGCCAGGGCCACGAGCTGACGGCAGGCCTGTGCCGGGGAAAGGCGCGACACGATCTCCGCGATCTCGCTGTCCGCCACGTGCGCGTACAGCCCGTCGGAGCACAGCACGACCTTGTCGCCTTTGAACACCGTGGCATTCTCGACATCCACGCGGATCACGGGCTCCTGCCCCACGCTGCGGGTCAGGACGGAACGTTTGTCGCTGGTCTTTGCCTCCTGCTCGGAAATGAGCCCGAACTTCTGCTGCATGCCGGTGTAGGTATGGTCCGTGGAAAGCTGCTTGATCGTCGCCTTCCTGACGAGATAAACGCGCGAGTCCCCCACGTTGCCCACCGTGATCTCGTTGTTCCGCAGCACGACGACGGCCAGGGTCGTCGCCATGCGGGCCTTGCCGTGGTTCTCCATGCCCTTGTCGTAGACCGCAAGATTGGCCGCGTTGAACATCTGCGTGATGAGCTGCTGCGGGGTCTGCTCCCCGCGGGCCTCCTGGAACGTCTTCAGGGCCGTCTCCACGGCCAGGCGGCTTGCCACTTCGCCGCGTTCCATGCCGCCGACGCCGTCGGCCAGGATCGCGACCGCGCCGCGGCTGCGTTTTTCTTCCAGCGTTTGAGGCTGCCAGGAGCCGACGAAATCCTCGTTGTTCTCGCGGGCCGGTCCGGGTGATGAAAGTTCAGCGTAGATAAGTTCCATAAAATCACTTTAACATTTTTTTTGTAAAATTAAAAGCGTTATACATTGGTAATAAATCCGAAAAGGTGTCATTGCGAGACGAAGGCGAAGCAATCTCGTTTTATGGCTCGGGATAAACTCCGCAATCTCTCAGTTCTCATCATTTTGAAAACCGGGATTGCTTCGTCACTCCGCTCCTCGCAATGACGGCAGGTGATTTTTTACAAAATCATCGAGTAGAAAAAAGGACGGCCACCCTCGCGGATGACCGTCCTGGCTTGCTTTTTGTCGAGACACGTCTGTTACGAGTGTGAATGCGCCGGTTTGCTCGTAAGCAGCACCTCCCTGCCTTTTGCCTTGCTGGACTTGAGGAAGTAGACGGCACCGTAGATGCCCCATATCGCGCAGACGCCGAGAGCGATGTATGGTTCCTTCCAGCTCATGCCGTTGACCATAAACGGACCGATGAGATAGAAGAGCATGCACGCCAGGTTTGCGAGCAACCCGAAGATCGGGATGGCCATATGCTTGATCCCGTTGAAGCTCTTGTGCTCCTTGAAGGCAACCATCGCGATCCAGTTCGTGATCATATAGAGCAGGAACGTGCCGAAGTTGCTGATCAAGGTCATGATGACCAGCGTGTTCGGCATCGCCGCATAGGTGGCCGGCGAGAAAATGCCGAAGCTGTACCAGACATTGTGCTTGTCAAGCGGAGCAGGCGTCGTGCCGCCGAGATACACGGACACGGTGATGATACCGATGATCGCGGAGATGATCGCGAGCGTCCAGATGGCCCGATGGGGCGACGCGGTCTTGCCGTGCAGCATGCCGAAGTGGGACGGCACTTCCTCGTCCCTGCCCATGGCATAGGTGACGCGCGCGCCGGTGGAAAGGCACGAGAGCGTGGTGCCGATCAGGGCCAGGAACACGGTCGAAGCCTGCACCAGCATGAATGCCCTGCCCGCGCTGTAGGAGCCGAAGAGCCAGGTGCCTGCGATGACCATCATGTCGCCGATCGGTGCGCCCGAAGCGCCGGCGTTCGGTATGGTGTAGCCGTTGTTCAGCATATAGTTCGCCGCAAAATACTCGATCAGGTAGCAGACCGCGCCCTGGATAACGAGCGAAAGGAGCACTGCCCGCGGGATGTCCTTCTTCGGGTGCTTCGCCTCATCACCCATGGCGGTCACGGACTCGAAACCGACCAGGATCAGGATCGCGATACACGCCTGAATGAACATGAAGCTGAAACCGTGGGGAGCAACGACCGATTTTGCGTCCTTGTGATAATTGAACGTCTCAACCCCTTTGTCGTCCTTCGTGACAGCACCCTCCGTGTAGTCTATGGTGAATGGTGCGGCAAGCTTTGGGTCGGTCACGGCCTTGCCGTCCTTGTCGGCCATGACCGGCATGGCAGCCTTTTCGTCCAGTGCGTCCTGCATCTGAAAGACCGGCTTTCCGTCCTTGTCCATGGTCGGCTTGTTGTTCGCGTCCATCACCGGGACCGGAGCGCCCTTGTCGTCCTTCTGCACCACTTGCGCTACCTGATAGTTCACGGCAATGCCGTTCGAAAGATGGAATGCCTGAGAGCCCTGCGGGTGCTGGACCCGGTAGCCGATGGCGATCACCGAGAAGATCAAAAGCGCCGAGATCTGGATGATATTGATCGCCACGTTCACTGCCGTGGTGCCCGTCACCCCGCGGTAGGCGATGTACGCCACGCCGAGGGCGAACACGGCGCAGAACAGGAACATGAACAGCGGGCTGTTGTAGATGCCGCTGAAGGTGTCCGGAAAGAACTGGTTCAACAGATACCCGGAGATGAGCGCGGTCACGCCGACCATGACCCCGGGGTACACCCAATAGTAAAGGTGGCTCGCCCACCCGGTCACGAACTTTGCAATGCGGGCGAACTTGTACGCGTGCGTTTTGGAAAGGAACGCCTGCTCCGCATACAGATACGAGGAGCCGGGTCCCGGGTAAAGCTTCGATAATTCAGCATAGCTGATCGCGGTGGCGATGCAAAGCACCAGCGCAAGAACAATGCCTGCCCACATGGCGCTGCCCGCCATCGGCGCGCCGTACAACGATTGCATTTGAAAAGTCAGCCACAGGAACGCGCCCGGTGCGATCAGCGCCATTGCGTTCATGGTCAGGCCCGTAAGGCCCAATGTTCCCCTCGTTACCGGTTGTTCGTTTGCCATGGTATTCTCCTTAATTACCGTGCCTGACAAGTCAGGCACCATTTTTTGACGCTTGCTCAACCCTTACCATCTATACATCGCGCCGAGCGCGATGGTGTTCTGGCTCCTCTTGGTTCCATTGTCAAAGGCCGAGATATCCGACGAGTCATGCCGGTACTCGGGCCGCAGGATCAAGCCGCCGTTCAACCGGATCTCCGGCGTCACGGTAACTTCCTTGACCCGCTGAACCATGCCGGTCCTGAACCCTTCCTGGTCGCCGAAGGTCTCGCCCCGGACCGACAGGCTGTAGGTGTCGCTGAAATCGTACTTCACGATCCCGGCCGCTCCGCTCCACGTCGCCGGACCGTCCAGCCCGGGGACGTTCTGTTCCCGGCCGTTGTCGGTGTTCAGGATAATCGAAAGCGGTTTCACCGGCTTGATCGTTGCTACGACATCGAGCAGAGAGCGCCTGTTGCTGCCGACCGATCCGATGGCCGGCGTCGCGGTCTGGTCCTCTTCGGGCCCGGTCATCCCGTTGACGATGAGCGAGAAAACCTCCGCCGGCGCATAGGTGACGCTCGCGCCGTAGCACTTCCCTTTGTTGTTGTCCGTGCTGTTGTCCCAGCCGTTCACGATGTATAAGCTCGTGCTTAAAGCGTCGGTGAATCCATAGCTCATCTTCAGTCCCGTGTGCGTGAACGGTATCGCATAGTTGAACAGCAGGGACCGCGAATAGTTCGGGTTGTCGATCGCCTCAATCACTTCCGCTCCAAAGTACGTCACCATCTTCCCGAGATCGAACCTGATCCCCTTGCCCACCGCCGCGTTGTAGCTGACGTACGCCTCGGTTACGTCGAAGGAATCCGTGGCTTCGCCGGACTGCGGCTGGTCCAATGCGGCGCCGCTCAGGCCCCGCGAATGGATCCACTTTGCCGTGTCCCCTGCTGAAAGCTTCAGTTTATAGCCCACGTTCCCCAGGGCCGGGTCCTTCTGAAACACGACCTCCGCGAGATCCAGGCTGAAGCTGTTGGCCTTGTGGTCGAATACCCGTAAATCGTTTTCCTCGGGCTGCCCGGCGCTGTTGCTGCCGGCATCGCCGTTATACGTGTAGCCCGCCTGCAGATAGACGCTCAACCCGAGCGCCTTCTTCAGGTCATCGGCGCTCAAGGCCGGAGCAGCGGGCTTTGCGTCTTCGGCAAAGACCGCGGGCGCCAGTGCCGCCATGATGCAAAATATCGCCATACCGAGATTCAAACAACCAAGAACCATGCCGATCTTTTTCATTTTGCCCATACTATCCTCCTTTATCCTTCCCCCTATGAAATGTCTGCTCACCAGTGAGCAGGTGCTTGATCGTTATGAAAGCCTCCGGAGCTTTCCATTGTCTCGTGTCTCGCAACAACTTCCTGTGTATGCTTAAAGCAAGGCATGTGCCATTTTTACATCTGTGATTGCTGCGCGTAACATGCTGATTTCATGGCGCTGTTAAAGAAAGGGCCGGCGAGCATCCCCTCGCAAGCGAAATTTACATACGATATTTTTTAAGCAAATGATTAAACAATAGGCATGGGTTGCCTGCTCTCTGCGCTTGATTTTTCACGGTGTATCTGCTACGTTAATTTCACTGAAACTTCCTGGGGAGGATTGTCGAATGAAACTGGATGGAAAGAAAGTATTGATGGTGATCGCGTCGAACAATTTCAGGGACGAGGAATATTCCGAGCCGCGAAAAGCACTCGAAGACGCCGGTGTGCGGATTACGGTGGCATGCTCGTCGCTGAACACAGCAAAGGGCAAACTCGGCCTTGAGGTGAAACCCGATGTTCTTATAAGCTCTGCAAAGGAAAGTGATTATGACGGGATCGTGTTCGTGGGCGGAGGGGGATCAAAGGAGTATTTCGACAGCCCCGTGGCGCACAAACTCGCGCAGGGCTTTTACCGCCAGGGAAAGCTCACGTCAGCCATCTGCATCGCCCCGGCAATCCTTGCAAATGCCGGACTGCTGAAGGATAAAAAGACAACGTCCTTCCCGTCATCAGAAGAGGCGCTCAAAGCAAAGGGTGCTGTTTTTACCGGCACCGGTGTCGAGAGCGACGGAAAGATCGTTACGGGAAGCGGGCCGGAAGCTGCGAAGAAATTTGGAGAGAAGCTTGTGGAAGTGCTTGGCGGGAAATAACGTTGTCTATGCCGTCCAGCGATCTCCTCATCCTGAGACTTACCTCCGCTCCGTTTTTAAAAAGCCTGGTTCCGGCCGGGGGAGAAGCATGAACCTGAACAAAAAATCTGATTTAATTCACGGGACTTTTCCCTTATTTCTGATATAATGATATACACTTACAAACCTTTTTCGGAGCCGAAGTGAACCGAACTTTTTTTTATTATATGGTTCTTACAGTCTCATTGTTTGCCGGCGCGCAGCCCGCCTCTTCTTTTTCGCTCCAGGCCATTCCGGCAAAGGCGTGCATCGTCATAGACGATAAGGACTCCGTCCTGTACGCAAAGAATCCCTCGGCCAAGCTCCCGCCCGCCAGTACGGTAAAACTCGTGACCGCCATGGTGGCCCTGGATCGCCTCGATCCGTCGACACGGATAAAGGTGAGTCGCGCTGCCGCAGCGGTCCGCTCCATCAAACCCAGACTTATGACGGGCGATGAAATGACCGTCTCAGACCTCCTCCACCTGGCGCTGATGAAATCAATAAATTCAGCTGCCGTGGCCCTGGCCGAAACAGCAGCCGGTACGGAGGATGCGTTTGTTGAATTGATGAACCGGAAGGCAAAGGAGATCGGGGCCAACAATACCCATTTCGTGACCGCCTCGGGCCTGCCCAAAGGCAGGCAATATACAACAGCCCGCGACCTGACGATCATTTTGAAAAGGGCCCTTACCTACCCTCTGATCAAAGAGATCCTCGGGAAAAAAGAATGGCTGATTAAAACGGCGGCGGGCAGGGAATTATACCTGGAGAACACCGATGATCTGCTGTGGTCCAGAATCAACATGGTAGGCGGGAAAACGGGGTTTACCCTCAACGCACGGCACTGCTTCGTGGGCGCTATGGACACGGAAAAGGGCCTTATCTTTACGGCCGTTCTCGGGGCCCGGTCACGCAACAGATTATGGCAAAGCACGCTGATGCTGGCGGATTTTGGAGCGAATGCTCAGCCGGTCGATTCATTCGAAGAACCCTCGGTCAAGAACCACTGGCTCCCTTTAATGTTGACGTCCTTCCCGGACACCACTCGGTGATTGCCCGGCAAAGATCATTCCGTCATCGTTGATCGTTGCAACAAGACGGGACCGCTGCTCAGCAGGCGTTGTCCTCACTTCCTTCTCATCACTTCTCTCGCCGCAACAACCCCTGAAATGGACGCCTGGATCAACCCCCGGGTCACCCCTGCGCCATCGCCTGCTGCAAAGAGGTTCTTCACTTCCGTTTCGAGACAGGGGGTAAGCTTCAACTTCATGGAGTAAAACTTGACCTCTACGCCGTAAAGGAGCGTGTCGCCCGAGTTCACGCCGGGCGCAACATTGTCCAGCGCTTCGAGCATTTCGGTGATGTTATGGAGATGCCGGTACGGGAGAACGAAGCTCAGATCTCCCGGTGTAGCGTCTTCGAGCGTGGGCCGCACCGAGCCTTCGGCAATTCGCTCGGGCGTCGAACGCCTTCCCATCTTGAGATCGCCCAAACGCTGGACAATGACTCCGCCTCCGATAAGATTCGCAAGACCGGCAATGTACTTGCCGTAGGAGATGGGGTCGTCAAAGGGCTTGGTGAAATCAGTGCTCACGAGCAACGCAAAGTTCGTATTATCGGTCGTCCGGTTCCGGTAACTGTGGCCGTTCACGCTGCAGATGCCCTCGCTGTATTCCTTGACCACCTCGCCGTAGGGATTCATGCAGAAGGTGCGCACCCGGTCGCGGAACCGCCTCGATGAATAAATGAACTTCCCTTCATAGGCGATGTCGGTTATGTCCTTCATGATATGCGCCGGGAGCTCGACCCGCACGCCGATGTCCACGGGGTTCTTCTGGAGCGAGAGCCCGAGCCGCTTTGCCTCGCCGGAGAGCCAGGACGAGCCTTCCCTTCCGACCGCGGCGATCACGTGCTGTGCGTTGTAGACTTTACCGTCGCCGGCGGTCACGCCGGCGACGGTGCCGTTGGTGCTGTTTATCCGGCTGACCGGCGTATCGAAGATGACGTCCACCTTCCCGTTCAGATGTTTGCGGATGGTTTTCAGAACTTCCTTGCAAAGGTCCGTGCCGATATGCCTGATGCGCGCGGGGATCAGCTCGAGGTTGTATCCTGCCGCCCTCTTCTTGAGGCGCGACAGCGCGGCGTTGTCCTCGCCGTGCACCTCCCCTCCTGCGCCGAAGGACCGGTAGATCGAATCAACGTACTCTATAAACCGCGAAAGGTCGGCCGGGGACAGGTAATCCTTCAGCCACCCGCCGAATTCGGAAGTGAGGGTCAGCTTGCCGTCGCTGTACGCCCCCGCCCCACCCCACCCGCAGAGGATGCTGCAGAGCCCGCACTGGACGCAAGGGACCTCGGATTCGATCATGGGGCAGGCGCGCTGATCGATATCGCTGCCTTTTTCGATCATGAGGATTTTCAGATCGGTGTTCTTGACCAGCTCCAAGGCAGCGAAGATCCCCGCAGGCCCGGTGCCGATGATAATGACGTCGTAGGAGGTAGGCATAGAGAGAGCTCAGAGTACAACGTTCACAGTTCGAAGTTTGCTGCAAATTCAATATAGTCCGTAAGCTCGCTTATTTTCGTGTCCGCAGGAAATTGACCAGGTTCCATCGTTCCTGGGGCATAAGCTTGTCCTGGAACGGGGGCATGCGGCCGAAACCGAAGGTGATGGCCTTGAAGATAGCCGAGTCATTCAGACCCTTCACCATGTCGTGATCGAGGCCGGGCGGGGGCGGAACGAGTTTTTGACCAACGAGGCCGCGTTCCGCTGACGTTTGTCCATGGCATATCAGACAATTGATCTCAAAAAGCGTTTTTCCCTGAGAAAGGGATTCCGCTGTCGGCTTGACCGGATTTCGCAGTTCGGATTCCTGCGAGACGATCTCCTTGCCGGAAACAGGTACGGCGCCCGCAGGCGGGGAAAGGACTGGGGCTTTGTACGGTTTGTAGGATTGCTGATCATCCATCCAGATAGCCGCCATCAACAAGGGTACGGCCATGAGAATGATCAGCTCCAAAATGCGTTTCATAGCGCCTCCTCTGAAGTCGTGCGCAAGGCCCCTGCTTCTTTCATGACCGACTCGGCCCGGTTTTTCCGGTCTGTCGAGGGGACGAACACGCTGATGCCGATATTGCCCTCAGCGATGGCGGGGTCGTAGATCCGCTCTTTCCACGGCGGCAGCTTCATTTCAATGAACATCCCGACAATGGCGCCCAGAATGGCAAAGAGCATGGTGAGCTCGTAGGTGATGATGCCGGTCGGGTAATAAGCGATGATCGGCTTGTCGCCTGTCTGGACCGGATACATATACGCCGTGCCTGCTGCCAGGAGAAACCCTGCGCAAGCGCCGAAAATCCCGCCGCCAACGGACATCCAGCGGAACCAGGTGCGCTGGTCGGTCTTCACGATCACCCCGTCGGGATAGGGCGCGGACGTAAGCGAGGTGATGGTTTCCTCGGAAAATCCGGCCTTGATCAGACCGTCCACTGCCCTGGTCGCGGTCTCAACATCCTTGAAAGTCCCCAGAGTCTCCATCCGTTCAATCCTTTCCTGCTACTGATTAAAGCTATGTTTTTTCCAATCCGCAATCCGAAATCGGAAATCCGCTATCACCTACTCCTCTTCCGAGATCGAATGCACCTTTGCCCGTCCGAGGCTGACATCGGCATGGCGTACCCCGAGTTCCCGCACGTCGGTCACCGCCACCATCGGGAAGAACTTCGCAAAGAGCACATACATGAGCGTGAACCCGGCAAAGGCGGCCGCGGTCACGGAGAGCTCCACCCACGAGGGTGAGTAGGTGCCCCAGATAAAGGGCATGTTCTTGTGGGAGAGCGACGGCACGATGATGAGGTAGCGCTCGATGAACATGCCGACGTTGACCAGGAGAGTGATCACAAGCATCGCCTTGACGGAGCGCCTGATCTTCCTGAAGCAGAGGCCTGCGATCGGCAGCACCGAGTTGCCGATCAGCATGAGGATAAGCAGCGGCGTGTACTTGCCCGACATGAAGCTGAAGACCTCCCACTCGATCGGCTCGTGGGCGTACCAGGTGGTCTGGACCTCGACGAAATAGGCATAGGACCAGAGCAGGCAGATGACGAGCAGGAGCTTTCCCATGTTGTCGAAGTGCAGCGGGGTGAGATAATCCTCGAGGTGGAAAACCCTCCGGATGATGATCATGAGCGTGATGACCGCGGCCACGCCCGAGGTGATCGCGCCGATCACGAAATAGGGAGGGAAGATGGTGCTGTGCCAGCCCGGGATCACCGTGACGGCGAAATCCCAGGCCACGATCGAATGCACCGAGACCGCCACCGGTATGATAAGGGCGGCCATGAGCGTCGAGGCCTGGCGGAAAACCACCCACTCGCGGGCCGTTCCCCGCCATCCCATGGCGAGGACGGCATAGATTTTTTTCTTCCAGCCCGTGGCGCGGTCGCGCACCACGGCAAGATCGGGAAGCATCCCCAGGTAAAGAAAGAGGCTGCTGCCGATGATATAGGTCGTGATGGCCGTCGCATCCCATAAAAGCGGAGACCGGAAATTCGGCCAGAGCCCCCGCTGATTGGGATAGGGCATGAAGATAGTAGACGACCCAGTTGCGGCCCAGATGGATGACCGGGAAGAGGCCGGCAACGGTGATGCTGAACACGGTCATTGCCTCGGCGGCGCGAAGGATCGGTCTGCGCCAGTTGGCCTGGGACAGACGCAGAATGGCGGAGACCATGGTGCCGGAATGAGAGAGACCGACCCAGAAAACGAAGTTGACGATATAGATCCCCCACATGACCGGCCGGTCCAGACCGGTCACGCTCAAGTCGGTCATCACCTGGTAGGTGAAGGCGGCGAGCCCCCAGGCCACAACCGCGCCGAGGAAGACGGCGAGCCCGTACCAGCGCCAGGTCGGAGGCCGCATCGACGAAAGCATCTCGTCGTTCAACTGTCCGGCGCTTTTTGCGGCAAGTGCATGCTCAGACATGCTCGCGTCCTCCCCCCTTGAGATAGTTGATCGAGGGATGCGTGCCCAGATGCTCCAGAAGTCGGAAACTCCGCGGGCTGCGCGAAAGCCTGGCAACGCGGCTCTGCGGGTCGGCCACGTTGCCGAAGACCAGGGCCTCGGCCGGGCACGTCTGGGCGCAGGCCGGCTGTACCTCTCCGTCTTTGATCAGCCGTCCCTCAGTCTTGGCGTCTTCCCTTGCCCTGCGGATCCGCTGGATGCAGAAGGAGCACTTTTCCATCACCCCGCGGGGACGCACGGTAATGTCGGGACTTAACTGATTGTTGAGCGGCGGCGGCCAGGCGTGCTCGTGGTCGTGAAAGTTGAAGACCCGCACGGCGTAAGGGCAGTTGTTGCCGCAGTAACGGGTCCCGACACAGCGGTTGTAGACCTGGCCGTTCAAGCCTTCGGGATTGTGGTAGCTTGCATAAACCGGGCAGACCGGCTCGCACGGAGCATCGTGGCACTGCTGGCAGAGCACGGGCAGAAAGCGCACGCGCACGTCGGGGTATTCGCCCACCCAGAAGCGCTCGATCCTGAGCCAGTGCATGTTGCGGCCTTCGGCGATCTCCTTTTTGCCGCAGATGGCCACGTTGTTCTCCGCCTGGCACGCGACCACGCAGGCCCCGCATCCGGTGCAGCGGTCGAGGTCCACGACCATTCCCCATTTGTACGGGCTTGTCAGTTTTTCCATAACGGTAAGGTCCTTGTCCTGTAAAAGGCATTAGCCGCTCAAACGCCAAGTCACGAAGAAAGTCTTTTTGAAATTGCCGCTTTCTTAGCGTCTTCGTGACTGAGCGGCAAATACTCGGCTATATCTCGATCAACTCGCTCCTGAAGCTCCCCTGCGGATTTCCCGTTGTCACCAACTCGCCTTTGTCCGAAATCCTGATTACCTTCACGCGTGTTCCACTCCACGCCGGAAGAGGCTTCGTTCCTTCCATTGTCAGCGCCAAAAGCCGGAGTGCGTTTGCTCCCCTTCCCTTTGCATAGCGTCCCATCTCCTTGTGCCCCTGCCCCATGGGGATCGCCACCATATCGGGCCGTATTCCGGGGTAGATCACCGCCGGCACACGCAACGAACCCTGAGGAGAAGTTACCTCGACCAGGTCGCCGAAGTTTATTCCCAGATCGGCGGCGGTCTTCGGATTGAGCTCGACCCAACTGTCCCAAACCACCGTGGTCATGGGGTCAGGAAGCTGCTGCAGCCAGGGAAGTGAAGCGCCTCGTCCGTCATAAAAGGCTGTTGAAGGATAAACCAAGAGATGGAGCGGGAACTCTTTCTCATTGCCCGTGAAATCGGGTTTCGCCGGCTCAGGAAGACTCGCGCCTGCTGACCAGCGAAATCCTTTGCCCTGGTTCCGGCTCGTTTTAAACAGCCCGCCCTTTTGAAGCAGCTCTACCCACGTTGCTTCGAAATCCTTCCCGCCCGCAGGATTAAGCCGTTTTTTCATCCCAGCCTTCAGCATATCAAGGTATGTTTCGTAGGGAAATGCCGCCTTCATCTGCCCGCCCAATTCATGGGCCGCGGTCATAAGAACTTCAGGGAACTGGGCGCGTGTCGAATACGGGCGTCACGACCGGCTGCATCAGCCCGATCACGCCCTCCCGTGTGCCTGCCAGCGGTATCACGTCCCCCCAGCTCTCCAGCGCCGCGTGGTCGGGAAGGATCAAGTCGGCCATAAGGGCTGTGTCATCCATGAGCGAGGAAAAACTTACGATGAACGGGACTTTGGAGAGCGCATCCTGGAAGCTGCGTTGCCGGAGGAAGGAGTGGACCGGGTCGCCGTAAATCATGGCTATCTGGATATTGCCGGCGCCCATTTTTTGGATAAGAGAAAAGAGCTCGTCGAAAGAGCTTGTCGGGCCGTCCGGAGACCCATGGTCCGGGTAGATGCCTCCGGTGTGGTTCATGTTCCCGACGAGCACGTTCAGGAGCTGGACTGCGCGGACCGATTCCGGGCCGTTGCTCTGAAAAGCAACCGCCTCGCCTGCCATGGCGAGCGAGGGACGGGTCGTAGCGAACTCCCGGGCCACTTCGGCGATTGCCTGCTGCGCCAATCCGGTCTCTTCCGCGACCCGGCCAAGATCGTACGCCTTGAGTCCCTGCATCAGCGTTTCCACGTGAAGCCCGTTCGCCGCGATTGAAGCTCGATCGCAAAGGGACTCGGCAAGGATCAGCCGCGCCATGCCGAGGGCCAGCGCCCCTTCGCTTCCCGGCTTCGCAGGCATCCAGCGGTCAGCCGAGGCGGCGGTCAATGACAGGCGGCCGCCGACATAGGTAAAATGGCCGCGGACCGTGTCCCGGCCCTGGCGCATCCGGCCGAAGGCGTAGCCGTACTGAACAGGCGACAAATGGCTTTCCACGAAATCGGCGCCGAAGCTCAGGAGATATTGGGTCTCGCTGATATCATAATAGGGAAGGCTCTGCTGACCGAAGCTTTTAAGGTTGGCCGCACGCAGCCAATCCGGGCCGAGCAGTTCGTATGAGACATGGTTGGTCGATCCGTACGAGCGTATGAAGCGCATCGTCAGTTCAGCAAGGGTGCCTCGAAGCTCCGGTGTCAGCAAGGCCAGACGGTCAGTCGCCTTTGACTGCTGCAGGCTCGTGAGTTGTCCCACGAGCAGAGTCAGCGCCTCTTCCCAGGATATCTTCGTGAATGCTCCCGAGCCGCGGGGCCCGCTGCGCTTGAGCGGCTGCGGTATACGGTCGGGATGATAAAGCTCCTGGAGAGCGGCCTGTCCCCGGCCGCACAGCTTTCCCCTGTTGACGGGGTGCTCGGGGTTGCCCTCGATTTTTTTGGCCCGGCCTTCCGATTCCCGGACCAGGATGCCGCATCCGGCAGGACAGGACCTGCAAGAGCTGGCATAATAGTTGGCAATCCCCGGGGTGACCCCCTCATCGGGCGGGATCAGATAGGGTATCAATTTTTCGTTCGCGGATTTGCACCCCGCAAGCGCGGCAACAGCAGCTGTCAAGCCGCCCAGTTGTAAAAAGGTCCTACGATCCATTCGGGCTCCCTCATAATGTTGCCTCGCAAAAAACTCTAAATACAATTGTCATTCTGAGCGCAGCGAAGAATCCGGGTTATTCTCCCGTGCAAGACCCTTCACTTCGTTCAGGGCGACGCATTCTGAGGTTACAAACGCGTCATTTATGACAGGTCCAGCAATCGATACTAGCCCTATGCTGCCGGTGACAGTTGAGGCACCAGCCCATTTCTATCTTACGCGTCCGAGTGACGCGCGCCATGTCTGCCACGTCCCCGTGGCACTCGCTGCAAACAAGATTGGCGCGGATATGCATCATGTGCGGGAAATAGACGAAGTCCGGCACCCAGTAGACCCTGACCCAGGGGATAGGTTCTTTTTTATCCCAGTATGCCGTCAGCTTTTTTATTTCAGGAGCGTCCCTGGCAATGAACAGATGGCAGGCCCGGCAGTCCGCGACTGCCGGAATGCCGGCTACCGGAGACTTGGGAGCATATCGATGACAGAAGAGACAAGGAATGCCGTTGTCACCGGCATGGATTTTGTGACTGAAGGCGATCGGTTGGACAGGAGAGCGGTCCCAAAGGTCCAGCGGCAGAATGTACAGGAACGCCAGGACCGCGATAAGGGCAAGCGCCGCAGCGGCCAGCCCGCCGAGAAGCCACGATATTTTCATTCTGTTTACCCCGCTGTTGCTCAAGCCCGATAGTCACGAAAACAAAATATAGGATGAACGGGAATGTGATTGTTTTTTATCGCCTCTTACTGAAATTCACATTTTATGTGGAGCAAGGGGGTTTACGAGGGAAAGACCGATGAGCGCGCGGAGGATGAAGGACCATCGCGCTACCCCCCCCTTCCTTTCTCGCCAGACACGGATCACTTTCAAGTTTATCTCAATTGGTCCAATAGTCAAGTCAGATGATCAGTAAATACCGCTTGTCCCGGGCAAACCGCGGCCCGAGGGAGAAGAGTTAGAAGCAGGTTCGGTCAACCTTGGCTTATTTTCTTGATTCTGCTTAAACTGAAGCTGAATACCAGCGTCTCAAACAGAGAAAAAGAGTGGCACATTTGTCGGCAATCAGGCGTATTGCATAATTGACCATAATACCAGAATACCTGGAAAAGCAATTCCCCTTGACATCTGGACGCTGATTTGTTACAGTTAGGCATTCTAACGAAGGAAGGGAGGTGAAACCTAATGAAAAAGATCATCGCATTGTTCACGGCAATGGCATTCGCTCTGACCCTCGGCGTAGCATTCGCAGAGGAGGCGGCGCCGGCACCGGCAGCTGCTCCTGCAAAGGCGGAGAAGGCTGAGCACAAGAAGGCCAAGAAAGTAAAAAAGGCAAAAAAGAAGATGGCCAAGAAAGCAAAGAAGAAGAAGGAAGAAGCAGCGGCCCCGGCAGCAAAGTAATTACCTATACCGCTAATTCATTATACCGAGCGGAAAAAGTAATCTTGCGAGCAACAAGAATTTAAAGCAGACGGAAAAAAATCCGCCTGCTTTTTTTATTTCTCAGAGTCATACCCGGGGCCCCCTACGGCCCTTTGCCTAATCCCACCACAAGAACAGCCGCTTTGTCCGTTCTATCTCCGCGACCAGCCCGCCGACGCTCCCCGGCCCCTGTTCCACGGCATCCGGGCAGAAGTCGTACACCTCTTCGGCAAAGGCCTTGAGGTCCTTCGGCAGCGTTTTGAACTCTATCTCCACCCAATCGTTGTCGGCGCCCATGATGTCGAAGGGAGAGCTTTTCTCCCACTCTTGCAGCCGTTCGATCACGTCTGAATTCGAAATATCGTAATCATCGCCGTCGGTATGCATGACCTTGAGGATGTCGTACTGATCGGTCCCCTTGAGGATGCCGATCTTGTCGGTTTTGATGCCGGCGTTCATCTCTACCACAAAGGCCATATACTTCAGGGGGGCGAGCTTTTTCCTCAGCGAGGCAAGGGCCCTATCGGTCCGGTCCTCCGGCACCGTTACGGCGATGCCGTCGGCGACGATCTGATAGTCTTTTTCGTCATAGCCGATCAGGCGGTAGATGCTCGCCCCTGTTTCTTCCTTTGCAATGATCAGGACCTGACGGTCGAATTTGATACTCTTCGCCAGTTCCTCGGCATTGGGCGAAAGCGTGATCATCGCTGTTCCCCCGGCGAGAAACAGGGCTGCAGCAATCAATAAAGCGAAAAGCAGATATCGGTAACGGCGATGGAGCCTCACCCATTCCTCCCCTTCTTCCCGGAGCTCATGATCCGGGACAGAACCGCAAAACTGTCTTATCTACCGAGACGATATTTTACCATAATAAAAAAGACAATGACAACGAAATTTCTCACGAGCCGCCCCGGCGCTCGTTTTTTACGTCACTTCCTTATTTGAGGCAGGACGGCTATAATAGAAAGCAGAAGTACCGCGCAATTCACAGGAAGGGCCGGAGGGAAAGGATGCTGAAAGCGCTTTTGTTTGATTTCGGGGGAGTACTGGCCGAGGAGGGCTTTCGGGAAGGACTGAAGGCCATCGGCAAAAAGAACGGCCTCGACCCGGACCGGTTTTTCACGCTTGCCGACGCTCTCATTTTTGAAAGCAGCTATCTCACGGGCAGGGCAAGTGAAACCGAGTACTGGAACGAGCTTCGGGAATGGACCGGCATAGCCGGAAGCAATGAGGAACTCAGGGAGGAGATCCTGAAGCGGTTTGTTCTCAGGCCGGGAATGGTCGCCGTTGTAGACCGGTTGAAAGCGCGGGGATTCCTGGTCGCCATGCTGAGCGACCAGACCAACTGGCTTGACGAACTCGACCGGGAAACGTTCCTGTCCCGGCATTTCGACAAGGTCTTTAATTCGTTCAAGCTCCATAAAAGCAAACGAGACGCGTCGATATTCCGGGACGTTTGCGGCAACCTCGGGGTCAAAACCGGGGAAGCGCTGTTTATCGACGACAACATCAACCACATTCGACGCGCCGAGGGCGCAGGGCTGCAAACCATCCATTTCACGACGTTCGACGATTTTGAAAAACAGCTGTGCGGCTTTCTCGATCCCGCGCTTTCGAGGAGTTGAGCATGGCAATAAGACCGGACAGAGACCACGTATACGCCTGCATCATCGTCGGCGCAGGACCGGGCGGCCTTCAGGCGGCCATCTATCTCGGGAGGTTCAACAGGGACGTCCTGCTCATCGACCGGGGCGGCGGAAGGACCGCGCACGCGAAATCGATCGAAAATTTCCTTTCGCAGAAGGCCATTCCCGGCAAGGAGCTCATCGAGCGCGGCTTGGAACAGGCGAGGAGCTTCAACGTGCGAATTGAAAAGGGGCTCGTGACCGCAATCCTTAAAAAAGAATATTTCGAGATCGCGGCCGGCGATGTCCTCTACCGCTCAAGGTTCGTCATCGTTTCCTCGGGCGTAAAAGACAATTTTCCCAACATCGACAACCTTCATAACTTTCTGGGAACATCTTTTTTTACCTGCGTCGACTGCGACGGCTACAAGACCGCCGGCAAAAAGCTGGTCATTGTCGGGAACACGATAGAATCCGTGCGCCTCGCTTTCGCCATGAAGGAAATGTACACCGACGACATTACGCTGATCCTTTATTTTTACGACCCGCCCGGGGACTATCAGGAAGAGCTGAAGTACCAGGGTATTCGACTGGTCAAGGGCGAGCCGGTCAGAGTCATCGGTGAAGAGCGCATCGAGGCAGTCGAGCTCAACGACGGCTCGCGCATACCCTGCGAGGCTGTCTTGTCCAACTTCGGGTTCAAACTGAACGATCACTTTCTCAAAGACCTCGACCTGAAACGTGATGCAAAGGGATTTAAAATCACCGTGAACAATGTTTATGAGTCGTCGGTACACGGTCTCTACGTCGTCGGGCCGCTCAACAGCGGAAATGACCAGGCCGTGATCGCAGCCGGCGAGGGAGCAGTTGCCGCGATCGATATCAATAAACGGCTGTTCAATTTCTAACGACGAAGCGGCCAGGAACGAAGACCGGCCTTCATCCGCGGTTATCACGCGAGCTCCACAGTTTCCCGGTTTCCCTTGCAAGCGCGCCCTCTTATCTTTCCGTGTACATACGCGGTATTTTTTCTCGCGGTGAGAAGGAGACGCCCTGAGATTGATACGACACTCCGCAGCCACAACCGGTGATAGGGTGCCAGGTAGTCTTCCTGTCCCGTAATGACGTAGCCTCGCTGTACGCCTTCAACATCTTTTATAGTGGACAGCAGGCTCTCCAGGGACGTTAAGGTTTCATGCGTTGTCTTGCGCCACTGCCGTGGAGATCATGACCGATATATTATTGTAGGAAATGACGCTGATGAACAGAAGGATGGCCAGCCCGAGCCCGAAGACGAAAATAACTTTCTACCCTATGGAAAATCGTCCCATGGAAAGTCTCATAGCACTATTGTATCATAGAGAAACGATGGTTGCCGCCTTCGGCGCGACGCCATCGGCATGTTGCGGACAGCATCCCTCTTCCTCCGCTACGGCTTTTTGCGACAGTCTCAACATGCTATTCCTTGACAATGTCCTCCTGTGAGGGAAGGCATCCATCCGTCTCTTGGCCCGGACCGGAAGCTTTTTGCCATTCTTTTTCCCCATTTTTTATCACGAACCTGCCATGAAAAAAAAGGGACGGCGACATTCACCTGCGGTATAATAGTATCTGCGAACCGCGGGTGAGGAGCCGCTCCTGCGATATGAGAAAAGAAGTCCTCCCTGCTACCGCGGCAAACAATGGGCAACCGCCTTACCGTTATAAACCAGGAGAGGGGCCATGATGATAAAAACCGGCATGACGGCATTCTCGTACGTGAGCATCGCTTTAAGCGTAGTAGTTATAGCCGGCTGTTCCGGCGTTCGGCCGGCGAACCTCGGCGTCAAAGACGGCAAGCTCGCCCCCTGCCCCGCTACTCCGAACTGCGTATCAAGCCAGAGCGCGGACAAGGAGCACGCCGTAGAGCCGCTTTACTATACCACGTCCGCGCCCCAGGCGATGGCAGACCTCAAAAAAGTCATTCTCGGGATGAAACGAGCCCGGATCGTCGATGAACATGATTCCTACATCCATGCTGAATTCACCAGCGCGCTCTGGCGGTTTGTCGATGACGCGGAGTTCTATTTCGATGATACCAAGAAACTCATTCAGGTGCGCTCGGCTTCCCGCCTCGGAAAGTCGGACTTCGGGGTGAACCGGAAAAGGATGGAAAGGCTTAGGGAGGCATGGACATCGCTCGGGAAATAGCTGTTATCACCTCTGGCAAGGAGCAAACCCCCGTTTTGGCGAACGGAACATCGGCCATTTCCATTATCCTGCCCGTTTTAAACGAGGCAGGGAGAATCAATGCACTCATAACCCATCTCCGCGGGCTGCGCTTTGATGCCGCACGGGAGATCATCGTCGTGGACGGAGATCCGCGGGGCGGCACGATCACGGCAATCCGGGACCGCGGAGTGATCACATCGATTGCGGAAAAAGGCCGCGCCCGGCAGATGAACCGCGGTGCATCGTTCGCCTCAGGCGATGTCCTTCTCTTCCTTCATGCCGATACGTTCCTTCCCGCCGATGCCCTTGTGCGCGTGAAGGCGACGATGGATAATGACCGGTATGTTGCAGGCGCCTTCGATCTGGGCATCCGTACCGAGAGGCGCATCTTCAGAGTCACGGAAAAATACGTCGCCCTCCGCACCCGGGTGACCAGGGTCCCTTTCGGCGATCAGGCGATCTTTATCCGAAAGAGCTATTTTGGTAAAATCGGAGGGTACAAAGATATCCCTCTGATGGAAGACGTGGAGCTTATGAGGCGTATCGGAAAGCGGGGCGATAAAATCTTCATCATCCCCGAGCAGGTCATGACCTCTGCGCGCCGGTGGCAGCAAGAAGGCATCCTGTGCTGTACGCTGAGAAACTGGGCACTGCAGCTGTCTTATGCTCTCGGCGTGCCGACCGAACGGCTTGCGAAATGGTATAAATCCTGAAATCTTTTTATTACGGATGGACAGGGATTAACGCAGATACATGTACGGTACCCGCCATACGATGTTCGCACACATGCTCGCCTTCCTGATGCTGGCCTTACTCTCCCCCGCCGCAGGCGCCCAGGAGAAGGCCGTTCTTTTCCATGAGGACTTCAACAATCTCGACAACTGGGAGCCTTTGACATTCCCTAAAATAAAGAACCATACCATCTATACCATTGAACGCGTCGGCGCGAGGCATTACCTCAAGGCTGAGAGCAATGCCTCCGCCTCGGCGATCGTGTACAAGGATTCCTTTAATGTGTATGATTATCCCCGGGCGCGATGGCGCTGGAAAGTGAGCAATGTGTACGGTAAAGGCGATCCGCGGACGAGGGAAGGCGATGATTATCCCATCCGGGTCTATGTCCTGTTCGAGTACGACCCGGGCACGGCCGGGCCCTTCGAGAAGATAAAATACGGCCTGCTGAAAAAACTCTACGGTGAATATCCGCCGCACAGCAGTCTCAGCTATGTCTGGGCGAACAGGGAAGACCCCGAGACGATCGTGACCAGCCCGTACACGAGCAGGGCCAAGATGGTTTTTTTGGAGAAAGGAGCAAAAAAGGTTCGTACCTGGCAGGACGAGGAGGTCGACATTCCCGCGGATTACCAGAAGGCCTTCGGCGTCAAACCGCCCCCGCGTGCACGGATTGCAGTCATGAACGACTCGGACGACACCGGGGAAAGCTCGACATCCTATATGGAATTTATAGAAGTGTTTAAACAGAAGCCGCGACAATAACGAAGCAACCTGTCATCGCCCCGCCATTCCGCAATACGCGTTAACCACTACGACTGCTGGTCCACTTCTTCGTACACAAGACGGGTGATATCACGCATGACTTTCATCAGCTTGTTGAAATCATCTCCTTGCGCCATGATCCCGACGAGAAAAGGACGGTTTGGATGATAAATGATCCCGAACTCATGCAGTTGGTATTGCTCTTCCTCACCGCCATTTGCGGCCGCGGAAACCGTCCACTCACCGTACTTGCCCGCGATCTCGATGTTCTGCGGAATGCCTGACGCCATGCCGTCCCGAAAGGCGGACTTGGAAAGATAGCGGAGCGCCTTTTCCGACATCTCCTCGCTGAGATAGGAAGCATTATAGAGAACGCGGTAGAATCCGGCCAGCGCGCTGAGCGAGAGCGAATCTTCTTCCTTCTCTTTATGAGGATCGTATTCAACGTTCAGGTCCTTGAAGATCTTGTCGAGCCGGCCCTGGGGCAGGTTTGCGAATAACAGCGAATAGGCGGCGTCATCGTCGTAGGCGATCATCCTGAAGATCAGATCGTTGACCGTATAGTGCTTGCCCGGCCCAAGCTCTGCGAGCGGCTTGATATGCTTCGCTTCCGGCTGGTTTGCCGTGCCCTTATAGGTCAGGTTTCGGCGAAGGACAAGGGGGTTCGTTTCCGCCCACTTGAAGTAGGCCATCATGAGCGGCAGTTTTAAAAAGCTCTTGGGCGAGAATTTATCGTTTTCCCCGATGCCGAAACGGTTTCCGTTGACCAGGTCGCGAAAGTAAAAAGATATCGCCGAGGCCTCGCCCTTTTTCAGTTTCTCCGCGATAAGGGCGTTGACTTTATAGCGAAAAGGCTTCAGCTCCCTGCTGGTGCTCTTGTCCTCGGGTTTTTTCGATTCCTGCGAGGCGCGTATGAACTTGAACTCCTCGTCCCTGCTGTCGACAAAGCTCCCGTCTTTGTCCGCCTGCACGGGAGCGAACAAGCCCCGCGTACCGGCGCCGATGAATATCCCGAGGGCAAAGGCCCCGAAGACCAGGGTCAGCACCAAAGAACGGCTGACCCTGATTTTTTTCTTTTCTTCCAGTAATTCCAGCATTGTTTTTATATGACCGGTTCTTGGCTTCGGAACTCAATGAATTCTGGAGTGAGCGCATTCCCCGCGGATGCCTCTACGAACCTTCATTTGCTGCGGGGAGCTTCAATATGCTTCTTACGTACTACCGGGATTATACGACAAAAACCTTGAATTGTGGAGACAAAATTTGAATGGGAGCCGACAGCCCCCTCCCCCAACCCCGAGACGCCGGAGAAGGCGTACTCGTCTGACCGCGGATGTTGAGAACTTCGTTCACGGCTTCAACAAGAAGCGGAAAAAAGTCCTGGTGAAATCGTGCTCATTCAACTTGACGATCCTTGATACGCGGGAATGTAGCCTCTTCCGTGCTCATGCAGCTTTCTTTTTCAGACTGTAGGTAATACGCCCTTTCGTCAGGTCATAGGCAGTCAGCTCAACCTTCACCGTATCTCCCGGCGCGATCTTGACATAATGTATGCGCATCTTACCTGCAGTATATGCCACGATTGTCTGGCCGGTCTCCAGTTCAACCTTGAATTGGCCGCCGTGCAGCGCCTCGATGACCTTTCCCTGCACCTCTATGTTATCTTGCCTGGGCATAAACTACTCCTCTTGGTTATATTATATCTCTTTCAGCTCTTCATGAGCAACCGAATGCCCGACTTGGCCCTTGAATTGATCCCCTCTTTATGCAATACTCTATACAAAGTACGACTCACTATCTTGCGCTCGTATGGAATTTGCGTTGAGTACATGTCCGTTAAATCCATCATCCTTCTCTTCATCAAGGCCCCGGTCAGGGGGCAGGTAAAATCGCGTTTGGCCGCTGTCATAGGCGATGAGACGGCGCTCGAGCTTTACAAGAACTTCATCCTCGATGTCATAGATACGGTGAAAAAGACCGGCTATCCCTTCAGCATATGCTATTATCCGCCTGACGCCCGGGCAGAGGTGTCCTCCTGGCTCGCTGGGCGGTTCCGCATCATGCCTCAGCAGGGCGGCGACCTCGGTGAGCGCATGGAGAACGCATTTATCCGGTGTTTTTCGGAAGGTTTTGAACGCGCCATCCTCATCGGAAGCGACCTCCCCGACCTCACCCCTGCGGTGCTTCAGGGGGCGATGGCCTCGCTTGCGGAGAATGATGTGGTCATCGGCCCGGCTTCCGATGGAGGGTATTACCTGATCGGTTTTCATAAACATACGCTTGTGCCGCGAGTGTTCCAGGGGATACCCTGGAGCACGGAAACGGTTTTTCAGGAAACGAAGGCGATACTGCAAAATTCAGCGCTCTCGATGCATCAGGCCCCGAAGTGGAATGACGTGGATACCATGGAGGACCTGAATGCGCTCTGCAGGCGGAGCAAAGGCACTGAATTTGACAAATCGAGGACCATGACGTATCTTATGAAAAATGAAATTTGTGTAAAAAAATAAAATCGTAACAAGGAGAGTTCATTGAGAGAGCGCCCCCGACCGGGTCGGGGGCCGGCTCCGGGCGCGGACACAAGACGCTCAAATGTGAAGTTTTTTCCGGCTTCTCCGCGTCCTCTTCAGTAAATATTTTTTTACGAGTTCATCAAAAGCGGAACGTGCGTTTCCCGAAAAGAGCCGAATGGACAAAAAGCCGCTCCTTATTTTCATCGCCCTTGTCGTGATCTTCGTTCTCGAAGGCATTGTCCCTCATTACCGCGGCCGTACGTCAAGACTGCGGCATGCCTTTCCCCATATTCTGACCGCGCTCCTGAACGGGCTGCTGACGAGGTTCGTTCTCGCGGGAATGACGCTCCAGGTTATAAACTGGGCCGAGAGCAACGCACTGGGGCTCACCCGTTGGTTCTCTTTTTCGCTGTACACCGAAACCGTGATCGTCTTCGTGCTTTTCGATATCTGGATGTACCTCTGGCATCGATTGAACCACCGGGTCGGGTTTTTCTGGCGGTTTCACCGGGCCCACCATGCGGACATCGAGATGGACACAACCACGGCTCTCCGGTTTCACCCCGGCGAACTCGTCCTCTCGACGTTCATCCGGATGCCGGTGCTCGTCCTCCTCGGCATGAGCTTCGTCCAACTCGTCTTCTTCGAGGCACTGCTGAATCTTTCGACACTCTTTCACCACAGCAATCTGGACGTGCCGGAGCGATGGGACCGCCTGCTTCGCATGGCGATCGTTACCCCGAACATGCATCGGGTGCACCATTCGGCGGAACCAGCTGAAACCAACTCGAACTATACGAGCCTTCTCTCGGTCTGGGACCGACTGTATCGATCGTTCAGGTCAAGGGAGGACACGCGCCTCATCACGATCGGGCTGCCGCGATTCCGGGAAGCGAAGTGGCAGCAGTTGTGGGGGTTCCTCATCACCCCCGCGCAATGAAGCATCATTGTGAACGATTACTTCTTAGGAAGGAACTTCTTATGCATGCTTAATCGGAATAAAAAAGTTATATTCATATTTTTCCTTATTGCCGTTATCGTCGCCATGCGACTTTCCCCAATCGGCGATATTCTGACCTTTGAAAATCTGAAGAAGAACCGGGAGTTCTTCTTTGCGTTCGTGCGGGACCATTACCTTCAGTCCGTAGCGGCATACATCGTCTCATACATCGTCATCGCCGCCCTCTCGATCCCCGGGGCCGGGATCATGACCCTCGCGGGCGGTTTCCTGTTCGGCGTACTGTCCGCGACCGTCTATATAGACATCGGCGCCACGATCGGCGCGATCCTCGCCTTCCTGACCGCCCGGTATCTGCTCGGGACCTGGCTGCAGGAAAAATACCGGAAACAGCTCGGCGCTTTCAACGCGGAAATGGAGAAGAACGGTCCGCGATACCTGCTGACCGTACGGCTGATCCCTGCGTTTCCCTTCTTTATGATCAATTTTTTATCAGGGCTCACGAGCATACCCGTCAAGACATTCGTCTGGACAACGGCGCTCGGGATCGTCCCCGTTACTATCATATTCGCTTATGCCGGGCGCCAGATCGGAACGATCAATGCAGTCTCCGAAATCCTCTCCGCTCGGGTGATCGTCGCTTTGACGGTCCTGGCGGCCTTAGCGCTTTTCCCGACGGCGTACAAGCGCATAAAAACATATAAGAACCGCTCCCGATAGGGTGCTGCTGAATCAGGAATGTATTAATAATGAGGAGCTGCCATGGACAGGAAGAAGCAGGTAACGGAAATTCTGAAGAAACTGAAAAAGGTATACGCCGGGACGCCGCAGACGGCCCTCCGTTTCTCCACGCCCTTCGAGTTGCTCATTGCGACCATCCTTTCGGCCCAAACCACGGACGTACTGGTGAACAGAGTGACTGAAGGGCTCTTTAAAAAATACCGGTCCCTGCAGGACTTCGCGGACACCACCCCGGAAAAGCTCTCCCAGGACATTCGCTCCGTCAACTTCTTCAACAACAAGGCAAAGAGCATCAACAAGACAGCGAAGATGTTGATCGAAAAGTTCGACGGGAACGTGCCGCAGACGATGGAGGAACTGATCACCCTTCCGGGGGTCGCGAGAAAGACGGCGAACATCGTGCTGTCGAGCGCCTTCGGCGTCAACGAAGGGATCGCCGTGGACACCCACGTGAAGCGGCTCGCTTTCCGGCTCGGCCTTACAAAACACGACGACCCGGTCAAGGTAGAACAGGACCTGATCGTCGTCACTCCTCAGAAGGATTGGGGAAACCTCTCTCATCTTCTTATCTTCCACGGAAGGGCGGTCTGCCAGGCGAGAAATCCGAAGCACAGCGAATGCGTGTTATTCGAGATCTGCCCATCGAGAAGCATTTAATTCTCTGCTGAGAGGGCGTAAGAGGGTTTGGTTCGGGTAGAAAAGAATTGTCCGAGACAGGCGCTCTACGGTTCTGCGAGCACCTTATGCAGTATCTTGCCGAGAGCGGAGCTGGTATACGGTTTTTCGATTACCTCTTTAAAACCGTATTTGCCGAAGTGGGCCATTATGGGATCATTCGAATAACCGCTTGAGACGATCGCTTTGATTCCGGGGTCAAATTCGCGCAGTTTTTTGATGGCTTCTTCGCCCCCCATGCCGCCGGGGACCGTAATGTCCATGATGACGGCGTGAAAGGCCTTTCCTGATTCTTTGGCCTTTGTATACAACATTATTACTTCAGTTCCGTCTTTGGCAACCTCGACCTCATATCCAAGGTTTTTCAAAATCTCCGCGGAGACTTCCCTCACTATTCTTTCATCGTCCATTACCAGGATCTTTCCGGTTCCCGTGCAAAAGGTTTCCTCTTTTACTTTCTCTGGCAAGTTCCTTGCTTCAGATGCGGGAAGGTAGATATGAAACGTTGCTCCGGCCCCCGGCGCGGATTCCACCGTAATAGTGCCGTCATGCCTCTTGATAATAGAGTAGGTCGTAGCAAGTCCGAGGCCGCTTCCCTTCTCTTTTGTGGTAAAATACGGGTCGAATATCCTGGAAATATGTTCCGGTGATATGCCGCTGCCGTGGTCCTCAAAGGATATTTTTACATATTCCCCTTCTTTTAACGGCAGGGCATCCGCCTCTTGAACGGCAACATTGCGGCACTCCACTTTGATCCCGCCTCCTCCGGGCATGGCCTGGTCGGCGTTGATGATCAGGTTATTGACCACCTGGCTCATCTGCCCTTCATCTATTTCAACAGGCCGGAGGTTGTTGGGAATGACAAAATCGCATTGCACCTTGGACCCTCTCAAGGCGAACCGCGCCGACTCTTTTATTACTTCTGCTATGGAGGCTGTTTTTTTGACGGGGGCCCCGCCCCTGGAAAAGGTCAGCAACTGATGGGTCAGGTCCTTCGCACGGAGAGACGCTCTTTCCGCTTCAACGATCCGTTCAAGTGCCTTGTCCTCGGTTTTGAGATACATTTTTGCGAGGTTGATATTGCCTAAAATCGCGGTCAGCAGGTTGTTGAAATCATGCGCGATGCCGCCGGCAAGAAGACCCACTGATTCGAGTTTCTGCGCCTTGACGAGCTCTTCTTCCAGTTTTTTGCGCTCCGTAATGTCGCGGGTTACACCGAGCAAGGCGATTATTTCATCTTTTGCGTTGCGAAGAGGGACGGAATGGCTTTCCAGACGAAGCCGCCTGCCCTTGATGCCCACCATGTCGAATTCGAGTATCCCCTGTTTGCCCTGGAAAATCGTTTTCACATGCGCCTTGAAGGCCTCGCGGTGCTCTGGAGCTACGAGCTGATAAACCGATTGCCCTTTGACCTGGTCAAGGGAGTCAGCCTCGAGCATGGCAAGGCCGGAACGGTTCATCATGAGCAAAGCGCCGTCGGAAGCAATGAGCTTGACACATTCCGGTTCCGTCTCAATGATCGTTTGCAGATAATTTTCGCTCGACCGCAGCGCATCTTCCGCGCGTTTTCTTTCGGTAATGTCCCTTAGGATGTCTCTCGATCCGACGATTTTCCCATCATGAATAATTGCAGAAGAGCTGACCTCGACATCGAGCCAGCGCCCGTCTTTTGTGCGGCTTTTCCCGGTGAACTTTTCATAGGAGCCTTTTTCTCTTAATGAGGTGAAGGCGGTTTCCGACCGGGGGACCTGCTCCGGCGGGATCACATCGAGGATCCTCATGGTTAAATATTCTTCTCTCGAATAACCGAAAATTTCCGTGGCCCTCTTGTTCACATCGATAAAATTTAGGGCCGGACCGACGATCAATATCGCATCATTTGCGTTTTCAAACAAGTCCCGGTATTTTTTTTCCGATTCGATAAGGGCCTCGTCTGCGCGTTTGTGCTCGGTCACATCGCGCCAGATGGTGTGAAAAACCGTGCGGCCGGACAACACCATCAACTGGGTAATGACGTGGACGTCCCGCATTTCTCCGCTCTTGGTTTTATGCTTGACTTCGAGCTCCGCGCTGCCCTTCTTGAAAACCTCTTCGATCGAGGCCCGTATCTCCTCAGGACTCTGATGGGGATCGATGTCGGCAATGCGCAGTTTCTCGAACTCCTCGCGCGAGTAGCCGAGTTGAACGTGCGCCGCTTCATTGAAATCAATGAACTTTCCCTCAGTATCAATGATCAGAATGCCATCAGGGGATTGCCTGAACAGGGTGCGATAGCGCTGTTCCGCTTCGCGGAGCGAGTCCTCCGCATTTTGCCTGTCGTTATCGTGCGGCTCTTTTATGGCGTCGTCATCCTTCACTGATTTATTTCCTTGAATGTCAGCCGTGAACCCGCTTTCGGTCCGCGAACGGATTTCCTCAGTCTCGCGAGGCGTCATCTCCAACGGTATTGCCGCATTATCCGACTTATGGCCGCAATTTTCAATCGGAATATACGCGCAAACCAAAAAAATCCTTGACTATCTCCCCTGAGTCTGTATAATTTCTACCCTTAAGTGCATAAAACCGCTGTACGACGGACAGCCGCATGCAAAAAAGCAACGATCCTGCGCTCTTCTGGATAGGGCTCAGCAGCATCCCCGGAGTCGGGAGGGTCACCTTCAGGAAGCTTGCGCATCATTTTGGCTCGCCGGAGCAGGCGCTTACCGCGCCGCGGGATGAACTGGACAACGCAGGCTTGTCGGAGAGGGTAATCGCCGACATCGCGTCTTTCTCGTGGCGCGAGTACGCGGAAAAAGAACTGGAAAAAGCGCGAAAAGCCGGGGTCCGGATCATTCTCGCCGACGACACAGCGTATCCCCCTTCGCTCAGGAACACGCCGGACCCTCCGCTCCTCCTTTATATAAAGGGCAGCCTGGGGGATGGGGACGGCGTCGCGATCGTGGGCACGCGCAAACCGACGCACTACGGCCTGACCGTGACACATCGGATCGCCTACGAGCTGGCCGCGGCCGGGCTCACCATCGTGAGCGGCCTGGCGCGGGGCATCGATACCCAGGCGCACCGGGGCGCGCTTGCGGCAAAGGGCAGAACGATCGCGGTGCTCGGGTGCGGCATCGACATCGTCTATCCGCCCGAGAACAGCGACCTCCTGGAACGGATCAGCAGCAGCGGCGCCGTCGTGACCGAGAACCCATTCGGCACGAAGCCGGAGGCCGGTTACTTTCCCGCCCGGAACCGGATCATCAGCGGGCTTTCGCGCGGAACGGTAATCATAGAAGCGACGGAAGACAGCGGGTCGCTCATCACCGCGAATTACACGTTCGAACAGGGCAGAAAACTTTTTGCCGTGCCCGGTAACATCAGCTCGCCGAACAGCCGGGGAACGAACAGTCTCATCAAGCGGGGAGCCGTCCTGGTGGAAGGCTCCGATGACATCTTGCGGAGCTTCGGAATAAAACGACCCGGGACGAACCGGAAGAGCGGGACGCGGCCGCCGGCGCTCACCCCGGATGAGGAATCCGTTCTCAGCTGTATTACGAGCGAGCCCAGGCATATCGACGTCATCATGAATGAGTCCCGCCTTGCCGCAGGCAGGCTGAGCGGGGTCCTAATCACCCTGGAATTGAAAGAACTGGCAAAACAGCTTCCGGGGAAGTATTATGTGCGGGAAGAATAAGAGGCTTTTGACCGAGGAGACCGCCGGGAGCGCGGAGTTTTAAGGCTAGACTTTGCATGTCGCCTCTTTACTCTTTTGCTTCGCGCGCTCTGCGTGCTCCGCGGCAAATTTACGGAGGTTTCTTTGTGGACGAACTTATGATGAACATGTTCTCGCTTATTGCGGACCAGGTGCGGAACAAGCGGGAACTGTTCGATGAAGAAGGCAAGATCATGCAGGCGCTGTTGAATAACGGCTATCATCTCCATGAAGCGGATGCCGCTCTTACGCTCATGCAGACGCTGGTGCAAAAAGAGACCGATACGTTTTTTGAGCCTGAGCACGCCTTCCAGTCGCTCAGGATCAGGACCATGACCCGGGAAGAGCGCGGACGGTTCTCGGCGGACGCTTTCAGCTTCGTATTGAAGCTTACGCTCCTCGACATTATTTCCGAAGATCAGCGGGAGGAACTGCTCGAGAAGGCCATGAACATGCACTCGGGCACGATCGATCTCCCGGTCATGAAGACGTTGATCGCCCTTATCCTGTTCATGAGCGCCCATGAACAGGAGCATTCTGCCCTCTCTAATCTGCGGCGAATAAAAAACACCGCCTGGAATTAAAAGACCGGTTATACTTATAACTCTATACCTCAGCGACCTCGATCCGAGAATTAAAAATTACGCTCTCTTCGTTCCTGCGGTAAAAGGTTTTAAATTATGAAATCACTCGTCATAGTCGAATCGCCGGCAAAAGCAAAGACCATTGCCAAGTATCTGGGCAAGGATTACACGGTCAAGGCCTCCGTGGGCCACATCATGGACCTGCCCAAGAGCAAGCTCGGCGTCGATATCGAAAACAACTTCGAGCCCAAGTACATCGTGATCAAGGGCAAAGCCCCGGTCGTGAAGGAACTCAAGTCCGCCGCCAAGAAAGCCGACCGGATTCTGATCGCGACCGACCCGGACCGCGAAGGAGAAGCCATTGCCGCGCATGTTGCAGAGGTCATATCGGGAAGCATCAAGCACGAGGAAGTCTACCGCGTACTGTTCAACGAGATCACCAAGAAGGCCATCCTCCTGGCCATCGAGCATCCCGGCAAGGTTGACGCGAACAAGGTCGACGCTCAGCAGGCGCGGCGCATCCTCGACCGGCTCGTCGGCTACCAGATCAGCCCCATCCTCTGGAAAAAGGTGCGGCGCGGGCTCTCGGCCGGCCGCGTGCAGTCCGTGGCCCTGCGCCTGATCGTCGAGCGCGAGGAAGAGATCAAGGCCTTCGTCCCCGAAGAGTTCTGGTCCCTTACAGCGCTCCTCGAAGGGAAACTGCCGCCGCAGTTCGAGGCCAAGCTCCTCAGAAAAGACGAGGAAAAGCTCCGGGTAAAAAACAACGACGAGGTGCAAAAGATCCTCGCCGAGCTCCAGGGCGCATCGTATTCCGTCGCCAAGGTGGACAAAAAGGAGCGCCGCCGCAATCCCGTGCCGCCCTTTACCACGAGCAAGCTCCAGCAGGAGGGGGGCCGGAAGCTCGGCTTCACCTCCAAGAGAACGATGGGCATTGCCCAGTCGCTCTATGAAGGCGTGGACGTGGGCAAGGAAGGCACCGTCGGCCTTATCACGTACATGAGGACCGATTCCACCCGCGTGGGCAAGGAAGCGCAGGACGAGGCGCGGGAACTCATTGCGAATAAATACGGCAAGGAGTATGTACCGGAAAAGCCGCCCGTGTACGCCAGCGCCAAGAGCGCCCAGGAAGCGCACGAAGCCGTCCGCCCCACGTCGGTCTTGCGGGAACCGGATGCGATCAAACAGTATCTGGAGCCCGACCAGTACAAGCTCTACAAGCTCATCTGGAACCGTTTCGTTGCGAGCCAGATGAACCCGGCGATCATCGACCAGACCTCGGTCGATATCAAAGCCGGAGTCTATACGTTCCGTGCCACGGGCTCGGTCGTGAAATTCCCCGGCTTCATGGCCGTCTATATGGAAGAAAAGGCGGAAGATCAGGCGCCGTCAGAAGAGGAAAACGGGGAGGCCGTTCTTCCGCCGCTCACCGAGGGAGAGGCGCTCTCGCTCGTCAAACTCGACCCCAAACAGCATTTTACCCAGCCGCCCCCGCGGTTTTCCGAGGCCCTGCTCGTCAAGACGCTGGAGGAAAAAGGCATCGGCCGGCCGAGCACCTACGCCGCGATCATCTCCACGATCCAGGAACGGGACTACGTCCAGAAAATGGAGAACAAGTTCCGGCCGACCGAGCTCGGGGTGCTCGTGTGCGACCTTCTCGTGAACCACTTCCCGGTGATCATGGACGTCGCCTTCACCGCGAAAATGGAGGAAGAGCTCGACAAGATCGAAGAAGGACAGATGCCCTGGGTAAGCGCCGTGAAGGATTTTTACAAACCCTTCAACGAAAGCCTCGAGAAGGCCCAGGCAGAGATGAAGGACTTCAAGGCCGAACTGACGCCCACGGACATTGCCTGCGAAAAATGCGGCAAGCCCATGGTGATCAAGTGGGGCCGGAACGGCCAGTTCCTTGCCTGCAGCGGCTATCCGGAGTGCAAGACGACCAGGCCCTTTATCCGCAAGGAGAACGGCGAGGTGGAGGCTGCGCCCGAAGAAACCACGGACGAGCTTTGTCCCAAGTGCAAATCGCCCATGGTCGTCAAACGGGGCCGGTTCGGAAAGTTCCTCGCCTGTTCGCGCTACCCCGAGTGCAACCACACCCAGGGCATGTCGACGGGCGTTGCCTGTCCCGAGGACGGCGGCATGCTCGTGGAGCGGCGCTCCCGCTTCGGGAAAATGTTCTACTCCTGCGCGAATTATCCCGACTGCAAGTTCGCCACCTGGTATAAGCCCCTGCCCCGCGCGTGCCCGCAGTGCAATGCGCCGTTCCTCGTGGAAAAGTATTCCAAGAAGACCGGCCCCTACATCGCCTGCCTGAAGAAAGAGTGCGGGTATAAAGAAGAGCCGAAAGTGGAAGGCCAGGGCACGGAAGAAAGCGTACAGAAAACGGAAGCAACATAACACGTCCATCGTCTCTCATTCCTTGCCCGAGGCCCCGTCTCTTTCCATCGTTTTTTTATTCCTCTATCCGAAATCCGCATGTGCCTCCCTCTTGCAAAATCCCATCGGTTACGCTAAAGTAACCTTATGCGCAGGCGCGTCTTTGACTTCCTCCAGTACCTCAAGCATGAAAAAAATACTTCACCCCACACCGAGCGGAGCTACCTCTCTGACCTGGACCAGTTCTTCGATTTTCTTGGTACTATGGACCTGGCTTCAGTCGACCATCTATTCCTTCGTCAATTCTTGGCGCATCTCATGAAGCTCGATGTACGAAAATCCTCTATCGCCAGGAAGCTGTCCACGCTGAGGACCTTCTTCAAATATCTGAACCGGCAAGGCGTCCTCACGGCGAACCCGGCAAGGCTCGTTTCGACACCGCGCAGGGAAAAGCGCCTCCCCGTCGTGCTGACCGCCGACGATGCCCAGCGGCTCATGGAAGCGCCGCGAGGGAAAAAGACCGGGGTTCCCGGCGTCGAACTCAGGGACCGGGCCGTTCTGGAAACCCTATACTCCACCGGAATTCGCGCGAGCGAGCTCATCGGGATGAACCATGAGGATATCGACGTCCATGACCGGCTCATCCGCATCAGGGGCAAGGGACGCAAGGAGCGCGTTGTGCCGATCGGACATAAGGCGCTCGACGCCATCGACGCCTATGTTCGGTCAAAGCCCGTGGGCACCGAGCTTTCGGCGGTATTCAGCGGCCCGGCGGGAAAACGCTTGACAGCTCGAACGGTTCAGCGTATTTTAGAAAACTATAGAAAAAAACTGGGGCTGCAGCAGAAGGCGAGCCCGCACACGCTCAGGCACAGCTTCGCCACGCACATGCTCGAATCCGGAGCGGACCTGCGGGCCATCCAGGAGCTCCTGGGCCATGCGAGCCTTTCGACCACCCAGCGGTACACCCATCTCAACCTCGACTCGCTGATGGACGTCTATGACAGGGCGCATCCGAAGGCGAGGAAGCAGAAATAGAGCGACGACGGACGAAAGGACGAGGGACGATAGAACCATGAAGACTCCGTCCATCGTCCATCGGATTTAACGGGAGGCGTCATGAGTGAAATAACACCCCTGCATGCAACAACGATCCTGTCCGTTCGACGGAACGGCAAGACCGCGATTGCCGGCGACGGACAGGTGACGGTCGGCGCCACGGTGATGAAGCATAACGCAAAAAAGGTGCGCACCCTGTATAACAACAAGATCCTCGCCGGTTTTGCCGGCGCAACGGCGGACGCCTTCACCCTCTTCGAAAAATTCGAGGCCAAGCTCGAACAATACCACGGCAACCTCACGCGTGCCGCCGTGGAACTCGCCAAGGACTGGCGCACCGACAAGGTGCTCCGCAGGCTCGAAGCCCTCATGATCGTGGCTGACAACGAACGCTCGTTCATCCTCTCGGGAAACGGGGACGTGATCGAGCCCGAGAACGGGGTCGCAGCCATCGGCTCCGGCGGCCCTTACGCACTGGCCGCCGCACGGGCGCTCATGGAGCACACGAAGCTGGATGCGCGCACACTCGTGGAAGAGGCCATGAAGATCGCGGCCGAAATCTGCATTTACACGAATAAGGAAATAACGATAGAAGAACTATAGCTGCAAATGCTAAGTCCGAAATCCTAAACAAAGTCGAAATTATAAAATCCGATATTCAAACAGCTCTTTTGGGCATTGGAATTTATTTAGGATTTAGATATTAGGATTTTGTACTTAACACCCTGGAGGTTTTCTTGAAAGACACCCTGATACCCCGCCAGATCGTCGAAGAGCTCGATAAGTACGTCATCGGCCAGCACAAGGCCAAACGGGCGGTGGCCATAGCGCTCCGAAATCGATGGAGGCGCCAGCGCCTGCCGGAGGAGCTCCGTGACGAGGTGCTGCCGAAGAACATCATCATGATCGGCCCCACCGGGGTGGGAAAGACCGAGATCGCCCGGCGGCTCGCAAAACTTGTCCAGGCCCCCTTTCTCAAGATCGAGGCGTCCAAGTTTACCGAGGTCGGCTATGTAGGACGCGATGTCGAGTCCATCATCCGCGACCTTGCCGAGATCGGCATCAACATGGTAAAGAACGAGCTGTCCGACGAGGTGCAGGAAAAGGCCGCGGGCCTTGCAGAAGAACGTCTCCTTGACCTGCTGCTCCCCCCCATCAGGACCGCCGCGCCCGAATTCGAGACGCCAAGCGCCGACCAGCAGGAGCTGCACAAGAACACCCGTGATAAGCTCCGCCAGCAGCTCAGGGAGGGGAAGCTCGATGAACGCCTGGTGGAAGTAGAACAGAAGGAAAAGGTCATGCCCTTCGGCATCATCTCGAACGTCGGCATGGAGGAGATCGAGATGAACCTCAAGGATATGCTCGGCGGGCTCCTGCCTGAAAAAACGAAACGGCGGAAGGTCAAGGTGCCGGAGGCGCTGCGTCTCCTGGTCCAGGAAGAGGCGGCGAAACTGATCGACATGGAAAAGGTGGCCAAGGAAGCGCTCCAGCGAGTGGAGCAGTCGGGCATCGTGTTCCTCGACGAGATCGACAAGATCGCCGGGCGCGAGTCCCACGGACCCGACGTATCGCGCGAGGGCGTGCAGCGCGACCTCCTGCCGATCGTGGAGGGATCGACGGTCGCCACGAAATACGGCCCGGTCAAGACCGACCATATTTTGTTCATCGCGGCGGGCGCGTTCCATGTATCGAAGCCGTCGGACCTGATACCCGAGCTTCAGGGCAGATTCCCTATCCGGGTCGAACTCGACTCCCTGGGCAAGCCCGAGTTCATCCGCATCCTGACCGAGCCGCGAAACGCGCTCATCAAGCAGCATATCGCGCTTCTGGCAACGGAAGAGGTCACGATTTCCTTTTCGACCGACTCGATCGAAGAGATCGCCGATATCGCGACGCGGGTCAATGAACGGACGGAGAACATCGGCGCGCGCAGGCTCCACACGATCCTGGAACGGCTGCTCGACGAAATATCCTTCGACGCGCCCGAGAAAAAAGGATCGAAGCATACGATCGATGCCGAGTACGTTCGCGGACGCATGGCGGATGTGCTGAAGAGCGAAGACCTGAGCAGATACATACTATAAAGCAAGCGTCAATACTCAAATAACAAATCACAAACAATTTTCCAAATTCAAATAGTTGAAACGTTTGGGATTTGCACTTTTATATTTGGGATTTGTAATTTGGAATTTTTATCTGAGGTTTTCATGGAAAAACTGATCGAAAAAGCCAGGACCCTCATCGAAGCCATGCCCTATATCCAGACTTTCCGGGGCAAGACCTTTGTGATCAAGTACGGCGGAAACGCCATGATCGACGAGGGCTTGAAGCAGGGCTTTGCCCAGGACGTGGTCCTCATGCGCTATATCGGCATCAATCCCGTGATCGTGCACGGCGGCGGACCGCAGATCGGCAAGACCATGGAGCGGATGGGCAAGAAGCCCGCGTTTGTCTCCGGCCAGCGGGTCACGGACGAGGAGACCATGGACATCGTCGAGATGGTCCTCGGCGGCAAGGTAAACAAAGAGATTGTGAACCTGATCAACCGGGCGGGCGGCAAGGCCGTGGGGCTTACCGGCAAGGACGGCGGCCTGATCCAGGCAAAAAAGTTGACGATGACCCAAAAGTCGGAAGAGACCGGCGGGACGGAGATCATCGACATCGGCCTGGTCGGTGAGGTGGCCGAGGTGCGGCCCGGTGCGCTCTCGGCGCTGGACCAGGGCGGCTTCATTACCGTCATCGCACCCATCGGTGTCGGTGAAAACGGCGAGACCTACAACATCAACGCCGATCTTGTGGCCGGCGCTATTGCCGGCGCTCTCAAGGCTGAAAAACTCATCCTGCTCACGGACCAGGCGGGGATTCTGGATAAAGACAAAAACCTTGTACCGACATTGAACAAGAAGAAGGTGGAAACGCTTATCAAGAGCGGGACTATCGCCGGCGGCATGCTGCCGAAGACAAAATCCTGTTTCGAAGCACTCGACGCCGGCTGCTCAAAGGTCCACATCATCGACGGCCGCGTCCCCCACGCCTTGCTCCTGGAAATATTCACGAGGGAAGGGATCGGCACGGAGATTACGCGGTAAACCCGCCTCTCGGCGTCCTCCTTCACCTGGATGCTGGCCGTCCGTGCAGCACCGGTCAAGAGGCTCATCTCGCCAAAAAACTGGCCGGGGCCCAGCGTGGCCACGACGGACGATTCTCCCGACGATTTTTCCACGACCACGTCCACCTTGCCGCTCTTGCCGTGAGGTCTTTGATCAAGTCCACGAAAGCCTCCACTGAAAAGTCAAAATGCAAATTACAGAGTGCAAGAGCTGGAATGACGATACAATCATTTTGCCTGTTGCATTCTACCCTGTTCACTTTGCATTGAGTCTTTTACCAATCTCCGCCCAGAGCTCCTTGATGCCCAACCCGGCTTTGGCCGACGTGAGGAGCAGCGGAGCTGCTATGCCCAGACGCGCATGGATGTCCCGTTGCGCGCATTCAGCCTCCTGCCGGTTCAGTTTGTCGGCCTTGGTCAAGGCGTAGATTGCGGGAATGCCGTACTGCTGGAGCCAATCGATAAGCCGCAGGTCCCGTTCGTCCGGTTCCCGCCGGGCATCCAGGAGCACGACCACGGCCCGCAGGCCCGGAGAACCTTTCAGGTAGCCCTCGATCATCGGCGCCCACGCGTCGGTCACGGCGCGCGGCACCCGGGCGAACCCGTAGCCCGGGAGATCGACAAAATAGAACCCGTCATTGACGGCGAAAAAGTTGATAAGCTGGGTTTTCCCCGGGGTCACGCTTGCTTTCACCAGATTTCTCCGGTGAAGCAGCGTGTTGATGATTGACGATTTGCCGACGTTCGAGCGGCCGGCAAAAGCGATCTGCGGCCTCCGATCGATCGGGAACTGCTTCGGGGCCGCTGCGCTGATGACGAATTCGGCTGAGAGTATTTTCATGTCGTTGGGTCAGGTACGCCGGAAGACACGCAAAAAAATAGAGATTAAGTACTGACAATTCCTTAATCTCTACCAGTGTTTGATTGGTGTTACGCTATCTTTTCGTAGATGAGCAGGGGTTCCGCCCCTTCGGTGATCACTTCCTGGTTGATGATGCACTCGCGGATGCCTGGCTGCGACGGGATATCGTACATCACGTTCAGCATCACGTCCTCAAGGATGGCGCGAAGCCCGCGGGCGCCTGTCTTCCGGTTGATCGCCTTCTTCGACACGGCCACGAGCGCGTCGTCGCTGAAGCGCAGCTTGCAGCCTTCGAGCGCGAGCAGCTTCTGGTACTGTTTTATGAGCGCGTTCTTGGGGCGTGTGAGAATGTCGATGAGCGCGTGCTCGTCGAGCTCCTCGAGCGTTGCCACAACGGGCATGCGGCCGATGAACTCGGGGATAAGCCCGTACTTGAGCAGGTCCTGGGGCTGGAGGCTGGCGAGCGTTTCGGAGAGCTTCCGTTCTTTCTTGCTTTGGATCTCGGCGCCGAAGCCCATGGTCTTCTGTCCGATGCGCTGCTCGATGATCGTATCGAGCCCCACAAATGCGCCTCCGCAGAGAAACAGGATGTTCTTGGTGTCGACCTGGATGAACTCCTGATGGGGATGCTTGCGGCCGCCCTGGGGCGGCACGCTCGCGACAGTCCCCTCGATGAGCTTCAGGAGCGCCTGCTGCACGCCCTCGCCGGAAACGTCGCGCGTGATCGACGGGTTTTCCGACTTCCGGCTGATCTTATCGATCTCGTCGATGTAAACGATACCGCGCTGGGCTCGCTCCACGTCGTAATTGGCGCTCTGCAGAAGCTTGAGGATGATGTTCTCTACGTCCTCTCCCACGTAACCGGCCTCGGTGAGCGTCGTGGCATCGGCAATGGTGAACGGCACGTCAAGAATACGCGCCAGGGTCTGGGCCAGCAGGGTCTTTCCCACGCCGGTCGGCCCGATAAGCAGGATGTTGCTCTTCTGAAGCTCTACCTCATCGCCTATTTCCTGCTGGATGCCGATGCGTTTGTAGTGATTATGCACCGCCACGGACAGGATCTTCTTTGCGCGCTCCTGGCCGATCACATATTCATCAAGGGTGCGCTTGATCTCCGCCGGCTTCGGCAAGCGGGGGATCTTCGCGTCCTTGGCCTCTTCCCACTCCTCGGCAATGATCTCGTTGCAGAGGTCCACGCACTCGTTGCAGATAAAGACCGAAGGGCCGGCGATCAGTTTTTTCACTTCCTCCTGCCCTTTGCCGCAGAAGGAACACTTGAGCGGCGCAGTATGTTCCTTTTTTTCTTTGTCGGTCATATGTTTACTTCTCCTTCTTCACGCTTCTTACCTTGGTTATGACTTCATCAATGAGACCGTACTGCTTCGCGTCCTCGCCGGACATGAAAAAATCCCTCTCCGTGTCCGTTGCTATCTTCTCGATGGGCTGCCCGGTATGTTTGGACAAGATCTGGTTCAACGTGTCCTTGAGTTTTAATATTTCCTTGGCATGGATCTCGATGTCGGTGGCCTGGCCCTGGAACCCGCCGATGGGCTGATGGATCATGATCCGGGCGTGCGGCAGGGAGAACCGTTTCCCCTTTGTCCCCGCGCCCAGAAGCAGGGCGCCCATGCTCGCAGCCTGGCCGATGCAGATGGTTGAAACAGGGGACTTGAGATAATTCATGGTATCATAGATCGCAAGCCCCGCAGTCACGACCCCGCCGGGAGAGTTGACGTACAGGTAGATATCCTTGTCAGGGTCATCGGCATCCAAAAACAGGAGCTGCGCGATCACTGTATTCGCTACGTTGTCGTCGATAGGCGTACCGAGAAAGATAATGCGGTCCTTGAGGAGGCGGGAATAGATATCATAGGCCCGCTCGCCGCGACTCGTCTGTTCAATTACCATGGGGATCAATGACATAGATTGAAATTCTCCTTAACCGTTCCTGCCCTTCCGGCACGCAGAACCGGAAAAAATTTCACCGGCGGGTGTATCCTGATCGGCCCGGTGGGGGGCCCTCCATTTATCAGCCTTTATTCATACTAATTATAACTCTTCTTTGACCGGGAAAGCAAGAGACCGAGCGTCTTTTCCTGGGTCAGCGATATGCGCAGGTTGTCGAGGCCGCCGTCGAGCGACTCGTAATATTTCCTGACCGCGTCCACGGTCTGGCGCGAGCTCCTTGCCATCGCAGCGAGCGCCGCATTCACTTCCTGATCGCTCACTTCCACCTTTTCCTTCTCGGCTATGACGTCAAGGAGCAAAAGGCCCTTGACGCGTTTTTCAGCGACGGCCTTGTGCTCCTCGCGAAATTTCGTGATATCGAAGGTCTTCATATCCATACCCTGCCGCGCCAGCCGCGTGGCCTGCTGGCGGGCCATGGCCTGAAGCTCCCGCTCCACCATGCCGGGCGGAATATCGAAGGTATGGGCCTCAACCAGCCTGGACAGGATTTCCTCGCGCTGGGCCGATGCCTGCTCGTCTCGCTTCCGCGCTTCGAGGTCCTTCTTGATCCCCTCTTTCAACTCTTCCACTGATTTGTCGCCGCCGATGTCCTTGGCAAACTCGTCGTTGAACTCGGGAAGGACCTTCTTCTTGATTTCCTTGAGCGTGACGGTGAAGGTGGCATTCTTTCCGGCGATATCCTTGTTCTGATAATCCGCAGGGAAGGTGACCTTGATATCCCGGGTTTCACCGCCATTCATGCCCACGAGCTGGTCCTCGAAACCGGGGATCAGCGAATTCGCCCCGAGCGAGAGCATATGACCGGACGCCTTGGCGCCCTCGATGGGCTTGCCGTCATGGAAACCCTCGAAATCGATGACCGCCGAATCGTTCTTCTCAAGGGGCCGGCCCTCGACCACCTCGAGCTGGGCATACATCTCGCGGAGGCGGTCGATGGTCTGATTGAGCTCGTCGTCGCTTACGACGAGGCTCTGTTCCTTCACTTCGATGCCGTCATAGGTCCCCAGCTCGATCTTGGGACGGACCTCGACCGTGGCGGTAAACGTAAGCGGCGCGTCTTTTGCCAGCGAAGAGACCTTCTCGATGTGCGGCACGTCGACCGGGTTAAGATTGTTTTCCTGCAACGCCTGTAAATAGGATTCTGTAACCAGCCGCTGCATCACTTCGTTCCGCACTTCCTCGCCGTAGTGTTTCTCGACAATGCCCTTCGGGGCCTTTCCCGGCCGGAACCCCGCGATCCTGGCCTTTTTTGCCACATCGGCCAGGGCCTTTTCCATCTCTTTGGCCACGGCCTCGGGCGTGATTTCGACATTGATCTTTTTCTTAACCGAACTGATATCTTCTACGACCGATTTCATTCCTTTTCCACCTTTGCATAAGAGTGTATTTGAAGTTTATGGATTGTAACGCGTTCGGAGGGCGGGAGGCAGGTTGAGATTTTCAGTCCGCGCTCCAAGCTCCCCAATCGGCATGCGAATTATTTGGTGCGAGAGGGGGGACTTGAACCCCCATGGTCGCCCACCAGATCCTAAGTCTGGCGCGTCTGCCAGTTCCGCCACTCTCGCTGCATGAACAAAGAGAGCAGTGAGCGGATAGCAGCTGTCAAAATTCGCTGCCTGCTGCCCACTGCTCCCTGTGTTATTTTATGGTGAGCCGTGAAGGAGTTGAACCTTCGACCCGCTGATTAAGAGTCAGCTGCTCTACCAACTGAGCTAACGGCCCATAAGGTTGAGAGTACCAGATGGTGAAAAACGGATTACAGTATACTTATCTTTACAGCAGGATGCAACAAAAAAACTAATATTCACCCGGAAAAGATATTTTTTATGGTGCGCCTGGCGGGAGTCGAACCCACGACCTTCGGCTTCGGAGGCCGACGCTCTATCCAGCTGAGCTACAGGCGCATCTATTTCGGATTGCGGATTAGACGTATCTCATGATTTCATTCCGCAATCTGCAATCCGCAATTCGCAATTTCTTGGTGCGCCCGGCAGGGCTCGAACCTGCGGCATCCGGATTCGAAGTCCGACGCTCTATCCAGCTGAGCTACGGGCGCCTTGTCAAGCCTCTAAAACTGCAGAGACGGCCGACATCGACCGTCTCTACGATACAAAATTGGGGTGAGCGACGGGGCTTGAACCCGCGGCCACCAGGGCCACAACCTGGAGCTCTACCAACTGAGCTACGCCCACCGTGTTATAATTTAAAATGTGGATTTCAGACTGCGAAATCAGGTTACATTCTATAATGTCGGCTATACTTTGTCAACAAACAATCCGCAATGGAATGGTGCGCCTGAAAGGACTCGAACCTTTGGCCCACAGCTTAGAAGGCTGTTGCTCTATCCACCTGAGCTACAGGCGCGAATCGCTTCGCATATTTTAAATTGGAAATTGGAAATTTAAGATTCTAACTTTTGAGGCTCAATTTACAATTTCCAATCTTCAATTTCCAATTCTTAATAGAATGGTCGGGGCGAGAGGATTTGAACCTCCGGCTTTCTGCTCCCAAAGCAGACGCGCTACCGGGCTGCGCCACGCCCCGTGAGATGCACTACACACTACCCCTGCTCCGCAAGGCATATAATACTCACAGGGCTACCCATTGTCAAGCTCTAATAGCCGAATACTTCTACCTAATTTAATCTTTTTACCGCCCCCTGGAGCACAAAGCCCGCTCGTGATTGCCCCCTCAACATCTCGCGTGACGCGGGGAGAATGTGCGCCTGAATTTTCCTTGAAATACTGCGGATTTTATACTATCATGAGCGGCATGGAAGAGCGGATCGGGTCGGTGATCAAATTTTTCGATAAAACATCCGTCGCAGCGGTCAAGCTGGACTTCGGCGACCTCGCAATCGGCGATACCGTCCGGATCAAGGGGTCCGCTACCGACTTTACCCAGAAAGTGGAGACCATGGAGTTCGACCACCAGCCGGTTCAGAAGGCCATCCGCGGCCAATTCACCGGCATCAAGCTCTCCCAGGCTGCAAAGCCTTTCGACCTGGTGTACAAGGTCACCGGATAGCGCGACCTCATGCTCATCTACGTCATAAAACGCATGCTCCTCATGATACCCATCCTGATCGGCATCACCGTGCTGAGCTTCGGCGTCATGCGTCTTGCCCCGGGCGGACCGGCGGAAGCGCAGATGGATTTCTCGGCCCGTGCCTCGGCCGAGGCACGGGAACGGCTGAGGAAGCTCTACGGCGCCGACCAGCCTTTTTACAAACAGTACGCCACCTGGCTCAGAAAGTTCGTGACCCTCGACTTCGGCGAGGCCTTTGCCGACGGCCGCAAGGTAAAGGACAAGATACTGGAACGCCTTCCGATCACGCTCACGATCAACCTTCTTTCCCTCGGACTTGTGCTGCTCATCGCCATACCCTTAGGCATCATGTCGGCCACGCGACAATACTCGGTGATCGACCGGTTCACAACGATCTTTGTCTTTGTAGGATTTTCCACGCCCGCCTTTTGGCTCGCCCTTCTGCTCATTTATGTTTTCGGTGTACAGTGGGGGATACTGCCGATATCGGGGAAAGAGAGCTTGGACATTACCGGGCTCACCACCTGGGGCTGGCTCATGGACCGGGCTGAGCACCTCGTCCTGCCGGTCTTTGTTTCTGCTTTCGGTGGTCTTGCCGGGTTTTCGCGATACATGAGGAGCAACATGCTCGAAGTCCTGCGCCAGGACTACATCCGGACCGCCAGGGCCAAAGGACTTCCGGAGAAGACCGTAATTTACAAGCACGCGCTCAGAAACGCTCTCATGCCGGTGATCACCATCCTCGGCCTGTCGCTTCCGGGCATTATTGGAGGCAGCGCCATAATGGAAACCGTCTTCGGCATCCCGGGCATGGGCCAGCTTATGTATCAAGCAGTATTATCCAGGGACTACAACCTCGTCATGGGCATCCTGGTGCCGGGTGCATTCCTCACAATGATCGGAAACTTCCTCGCTGACATCGCCTATGCCTTTACTGATCCGAGGGTGAGACTGAAATAATGCACAGTGCGAAATGCGGAAACGGCGCCTGCCGGCATGAGCCGAAATTGCAAGATGAAATGATACCGGGATCTTGATAATGAACGATACCGAATCCTTCACGGCCCAAACGCTTCATTATCTGATGCAGAACAAACTTGCCGTCATCGGCGGACTACTCGTGCTGCTCGTCTTCATTCTTTCCATTTTTGCACCACTGGTCGCACCCTATAACCCTTCCACCATTGACATCAAGAACATCCTTGTCGGCCCGAGCTTGACCCATCCCCTGGGGACCGATGACCTCGGACGGGACGTGCTCTCGCGTATGCTCTGGGGCGGCAGGATCTCTCTTGAGGTAGGGTTCGTTGCAGTCGGGATAGCAACGATCCTCGGCATCATCCTCGGCTCGCTCGCGGGGTTCTACGGCGGCTGGGTGGACAGCATGATCATGCGAAGCGTGGACATCATGCTGAGCATCCCCACGATCTTTCTCGTGCTTGCCGTGATCGCCATTCTCGAACCCAGCATCGTCAACATCATGGTCGTGATCGGCCTCACCAGCTGGATGGAGCCGGCGAGGCTTATCCGGGCCGAGTTCATCTCTCTGAAAGAGCGCGAATTCGTGATCGCCGCCCGCGCCATCGGTGCAACCGACGTCCGCATCATGATGAGGCACATCTTGCCGAACGGTCTTTCCCCCATTCTTGTCTCAGCCACCATGGGCGTCGGCGGGGCGATCCTCATCGAATCTGCCCTGAGCTTCCTCGGCCTCGGCGTTCAACCCCCTACCCCGAGCTGGGGCAGCCTGCTCTCATCGGGTAAGGACAACATCGAAATAGCCTGGTGGCTCTCAGCCTTCCCCGGCCTCGCCATCCTCGTCACCGTTCTCGGCTACAACCTCTTGGGCGAAGGCATACGCGATGCTCTCGATCCGAGACAAAGGGAATAATGACCTTCCTCCTCCCGGCTGACACTTACGAACTTGATCGATCCGTGCTCATCAAAAATAGTAATACTCGGATGTTCGAAAATCGTATGTCACAGCTTCGATAATCAGATTATTTCTCCCCACTTTTCCCCCATTCGCTAACAATTCCTGCAAAACCAAAGAACTGAAACCATGACCATGTTATTGATTTTGTAATATTTTTGCATTACTGCTCCCACCCTTCACTTTCATGGCACAACAGATGCAATTAACTGATCAGAAGCGAAGCGTGTATGTCACGATCAGGAGTTGGCTGTCATGAAGCTCACTACATTTTTCGTATTATTGATGCTCGTGCCTGAATTTGCCATGGCCCAGGAGCTCGCCTCCGAAGTGAATACTTCGTCGGGCATGAATGAGCAGACGGCCCTGCCGGCTGACCCTTCCGGGCACGGTACTACGGCCGCTCCTTCCAATAATTCCCCGATAGAATTGAACGCCCTTTATACCGGATCGAAATTTATGGCCGTCTCGGACCCCGCGGGGGCGATAAAACAAAGCGGCCATCCGGAGCAGGGGGTCATAGGGGACTGGCGCGAGCAAATGTTCAAGACAATAAGTGAGTACTTCGGTCCTCATCAAGAGGACCCGTCGCAGGTCAACCGCATGCCGACCGATAATAAACTCGGTAAGCAGACAGACGAGGGAAGAATAGTAATGAAGCTCGTCTTAAAGGAGACCTTAAAGTTTACGAAAGAACGGGTGGTCGAGATCGACAGGCTGGTCAAAGCCCTGAAATATGAGGTTTCATCTGACAAAACCGGGCATGAGGATGCCGGCGCGGAAGCGAATGATATTAAAACCGGCAATAATAAAATCGCCGAGAAAAAACCCGGGGGGACACATCCCGCCGGGAATACTGTTGTAAAGGACAAGGTAATCCTGAAAACAGGATTGCGGGTCCGGATCGACAGCGGAAAATTAGGCCTGGTATCGGAGACAGAGGCCAGATACCGCAATGCGTCTTATTTTTATAAAGTAAACCTCGACAATCAGGGTCACAACAGCCTGGGCTTCAGATATGTCCTCGGCAAGGACACCTATATACAGGTCGAGCGGGACTTTAACCGCACATTGAGCCCCGCCGCCAAGAACAAGCCAAGCACCAACCTCATTCAACTGGGCTGCAGATTTTAAGGAAGTATTCCCGGCCCTCTCTCTCCAACTCTCTCCACAGCCGCATGTCCTTTAACGGTCCCGGGAAATACCGCGTGTAATTGAGGCTCCCTGCAGCAAATGAAAGGTTCGTATAAGCATCTGCAGGAGATCTCGATTCTCAAAGTACGAACAGAATCATACTCACTCGCCAACCCCTGCTCTTGCCTGTGGCCGCGCTTTGGCAAGCAGGCTACGAAAAACGCGGGGGCAAGACCCCGCACCAAGCTGCGGGGAACGCGCTCACTCCAGAATGCACAGGGTGCGATATCCCGTGGCAGGAACCCTTTACTTCACTGCTGCTTCGCCTGGGCCTTTACCATCGCCTGCCTCTTCGCATTCTTTTTGGCTGACCGGTACCTCACCACAGCTTTCTCATGCGAATTATAATCATTCGAGAAATAGTGGCTGCCGTCACCCTGGGCCACGAAGAAGAGATAGTCCACGGGCTCGGGATAGAGCGCGGCGAGGATTGCGCCCTGACCGGGGTTTGCGATCGGGCCGGGAGGCAGACCCTTGTGAAGATATGTATTGTAGGGAGATTTCCGCCTGAGGTCCTTGGCCGTCACCCTGGTGATCCACGCCTTCGTGCCGTAGACCGCGGTCGGATCTGCCTGGAGCCTCATCCCCTTCTTGAGGCGGTTGTGGTACACCGCCGAGATAAGCTTGCGTTCCGACGAAACTTTAGCCTCTTTCTCAATGATCGAGGCCAGGGTGATGATTTGCTGCTCGGTGAAACCGAGCTCCCGCGCGCGGGCGCGGTAGCTGTCGTCGAACACCGCCTTGTAGCGCAGGACCATCTTCTTCGGGATATCTTCGAGTTTGATGCCCTTGGGCAAGTAATACGTGTCCGGGAACAGATAGCCTTCGAGCGTGTCGGCATCGATACCAAGGGAATGGACAAAGTTCTTGTCCTTCACGAGCTTGATGAACTGCTCCGGATCGGAGATGAGCGGTGTTTTGGAAAGCGTCCATCCGATCTGATAGAGGCTGTACCCTTCGGGGACCACCACTTCATACTCTATAATCCTGCCCTTGCGCAGGACTTCGAGCACCTCCCACATGCTCATGTTGGTGTTTAATCCATAATAGCCCACACGCACCTTGCGGCTGATGCCCTGGAGCCTGCCGATGATCTCGAAGTAGCCCCGGTACCGGATCAGGCCTTCCTTTCTGAGCGTGCCTGCGATGGCCTTGAAGCTCATGCCTTCCGTGACCTGCACTTCCTTCCATTCCTTCTCTTTCGTCGGGGGAACAAACAGAGCGATATAAAAGTGTATCACAATGGTGAGTGTCGCGGTGGCGACCAGAAAGGACAACCACGGATTCCTCTTGACCCATTTTCCTGCAGCGTACCAGGACGCATGTTGAGATTTTAAACTCTTTTTCAATGCCCTCTTCCCTGTCCTTAACTGTCAATGACCCGCCAGCCCGCCCTGCTGCACAAGCGCGGTATTGACACATTATATCGCAAGAAAATGAATTTTGAAACAGCTTATTTCGATACCGGCTATAACTGTCCCGACCGCAGGATACCAATGAGGATCCAAAGGCCGAAAAATCCGGCGATGACGTAGCCGATGAGGCCGAAGACGGGGAGGCCGAAGATTGTGCGGCCCAGGCCCGAGTGGATGATGATGGACGATGCCACGATGATGGCAGCGGTAATGATACTGAAAGCCAGCCGGTTACTGGATTTGTCCAGGTCCCGTATGAAATGGCCCAGTTCCTCATGGTGTATGTTTACGCGGATATCGTTCCGCAGGACCTTCCGGACCACGTTCCGCACCTGGCGCGGAAGACTGGAGATCGTATCGGAAAATTCCCCCATGTTTTTTTGCAGTTTGCGGTAGGCCTGCAGAGGATTGCGGCGCCTGCGGATAAGGTCGGCCACGTAAGGCTGCGCTGCCTCGAGGTAATCGAACTCGGGGTCGAGCTGCTTCAGGATGCCTTCCAGGGTGATAAGCGCTTTATCGATAAGATAGAGGTTCTGGGGAAGCCGCAGGCGGTGCCGCAGAAGGATCTGGGTCACCCGTTCCACGTAGGCGCCGAAGTCGATCTGCTTGACCTTCATGCCGTAGTAGGGTTCGAGCAGTTCGCTGAAGTCTTCCTTGAGTTCCCGCTGGAACCGCTCGAGGTCCACAACCTCTTCAGCCACGAATCCCAAACTCATATACTGTTGGACCAGGGAGTCGTAATCGTGGTTTACCAAGGCCAGAAAGGATTTGGCGAAATACTCGATGTTCTCCTCGGTCACCCTGCCCACAATGCCGAAGTCCACCAGGGCAAGCCTGCCGTCCTCGAGAACAAAGATGTTGCCGGGATGGGGGTCGGCGTGGAAAAACCCGTCCTGAAAAACCATCTGGAAAAATGCGGCAGCGCCCTTTCTCGCCAGCTCGTGGCGGTCGAAACCTTTGCGTTCCAGCGCCTCAAAATCGTCGATGCGCACGCCTTCAAGTTTCTCCAGGACCAGTACGCGCTTGCTTGAGACGTTGGAAAAGACAGCGGGGATATGGAGCACGCCGCTCTTCTCGAAGTTTTTTCTGAGTTGGGCCGCGTTCGAGGCCTCCATGAAGAAATCCAACTCCCGGTTGATCGTCCGCGCGAACTCCTCGACGACCCCCTGGACATTGTAGGGGGCCATCTCGGGCACGTGGGCCTCGATAAGCTCGGCGAGCCCCCGGAGGATGCTGATGTCACGCGCGATGACCCGTTCGATGTTGGGTCGCTGGACCTTTACCATGACTTCGGTGCCGTCGGGCAGTACGGCCTGATGGACCTGGGCGATCGACGCAGCGGCAACCGGCGCGGGATCGAACTCGGCGAACAGCGCATCGAGCGGAGCCCCGAGGTCCTGTTCGATGATCTCTTTCGCCTGTTCAAAGGGATAGGGAGAAACGGAATCGGTGAGCTTACAGAGTTCTTGCGCGTATTCGATGGGGAGCATGTCCGGCCTGCAAGCCAAGACCTGCCCCAACTTGATGAAGGAAGGACCCAGTTCCTCGAACGCCATCCGCAGCCGCTCCGGCGCATTCAGCCGATGTCCGGGAAGAGGCTGCTGCTTGAAGGTGAGCACACGCCGGCCGAACGAGATGAAGCGTTGCATGCCGAGCTGCTCGACCAGTTGTCCGAACCCGTGCCGGGACATCACGCCAATGATCTGCCGGATCCTCGGGATGTCCCGGTAGTGTCTTCTCCAGAAACCCAGCACAGACATGGGCGCTCCGGGGCGGTGCGCTAAGCCCCGCCTTTCCCATCACCGCCTTCAATTTTCGTAAGCCTCGCGGAGATATTCTGGAGCTTCTTTTCCATCTTTTCGATGTCGTCTCGGCTCGGGATGTTGAGCTTCTCCATCGCGGCCGCCATCGCGTCCTTGATCTTGGTGTCCAGGTCCTTGCGGCTTTCCTCTGCCTTGGAAACCCATTCTTTTACGAGCGACGAGGCATCGCTCTTGGAAAGCTCACCGGCCTTGACCAGTTCGTCGACAAATTCCTTCGCCTTTTCCTGCGCACCCAGACCTGCCAGCATTGCCTTCTTGATAATCTCCGCAACCGTCATGGTACCCTCCTTGCAAGTGGTTTTCTGCTATCCTCTGCGTACCTAGGGTCTTACGATTACAAGTCTAGCACAATTCATAAGGGAAAAAGCTGTTTGAGGCTCCGGGTTCTTGAAATAAATATTTTTTTATCCGACCGGGCTCCCTGTTTTGTCGTCCAAACCCCATCCCACCCGGCTCAATCTTTCTTCATGATTATAGTATACAGCGCTTCGAGCGCCTCGTCCAGCTTCCCCGGGTCTTTTCCCCCGGACTGGGCAAGGTCCGGCTTGCCTCCGCCGGTGCCGCCGAGAATGACCGCCATGTCCTTGATGATATGACCCGCATGAAACCGGCCGGTAAGGTCCTTCGAAACCATGACAATCAGGGTCACTTTGCCGTCCTTGGCCGAGCCAAGCGCCAGGATCCCCGAGCCGAGCTTGTCCCTCAGCTTGTCACCGAAGTCCCGCAAGTCCTTGGGGTCCAAGCCATCCGCGCGCTTGACGAGGACTTTGATGCCGTTGATCGTCTGCGCATCAGCGACAACGTCGCCGGCCTGTGACGACTGGAGTTTATGCTTGAACTGATCAATCTCCTTTTCCAGCCCCCTGACCTGGGCCACCAACTTCTCCACGCGCGGGGCCACGTCGAGGTCCGCTGTCTTGAGCAGCTGCGCAATGTCCCGAAGGCTCTGTTCCTCGCGCTTAAATGCCCGGTATGCGTGCCGGCCGGCCACCGCCTCGATCCTGCGTATACCGGCGGCGATGCCGACTTCGGAAAGGATCTTGAATACGCCGATGTCTCCGCTCGCATGCGTGTGCGTGCCGCCGCAGAGCTCCTTACTCACATCCTTGACCGATACCACGCGCACCGTGTCCCCGTACTTTTCATCAAACAAAGCCATGGCCCCCGTCGCGATGGCCTGATCGATGTCCATCACCATGGTTTCGACTGGATGGTTCTCGATGATCCGGTCATTGACCAGTTCCTCGACGCGTTTCTTCTCCCGCTCCGAGAGGGCCGTGAAGTGCGTAAAATCAAAGCGCAGCCGGTCGGGCGCGACCAGCGAGCCCGCCTGCTTCACGTGTTCGCCCAGTACCGAGCGAAGCGTGGCATGCAGGATATGGGTCACGGTGTGGTGACGCATGGTGTCCGTCCGGTCTTCTGCCTCGACTTTTGCCAGCACCGCATCGCCAACCTTGAAGCCACCCTTCTTCATCTTCCCTTTGTGGACGAAGATCCCTTCCACGGGCTTGATCGTATCGCTCACTGCGAACTTGGCCGCCTCGCCCAGGAGTTCTCCCCTGTCGCCGACCTGGCCTCCGGACTCGGCATAAAAGGTCGTCTGGTCGAGAATGACCTCCGCATCCTCGCCTTCGTGCACTTCCACCACCCGTTTGTCGCCTTTGATGATAGCGACGATCTCCGCGGGGCCTTCGAGCGTCTCGTATCCGGTGAAAACCGTCTTTTTGACGCTTGCAGCGATCTCCTTGTAAACCGGTTTGATCTTCTCTTCACCGGAACCGGCCCAGGCCGCTCGCGCCTTCTCACGCTGCTCCTGCATGGCCTTGCGGTAACCTTCCTCGTCGATCTCCAGGTGCAGGTCCCGCGCCATGTCCGCCACGAGATCAAGCGGAAATCCAAACGTATCATAGAGCTTGAACAGCACGACGCCGGGGATACTGTTCTTCTTTTCCGCTTTGAGCTTTGCAACCGTCTCATTTAACAGGGTAAGGCCGGAGTCGAGGGTGACGACAAACCGCTCTTCTTCGATCAACACCACTTTTGCCACGTGCTCGCGCGAGTCAACCAACTCGGGATAGGCTTCGCGCATTACATCTACCACCACACCCGTGAGCTTGTACAGGAAGGGTTTCGTAATGCCGATAAGCCTGCCGTAGCGGCTTGCCCTGCGAATGATCCTCCGGAGAACATACCCCCTGCCCTCGTTCGACGGCAAAACCCCGTCGGAGATCAGGAAGGTCATGGCCCGGAGATGGTCCGCGCAGACCTGGTAGGAGATGTCGGTCTGCTGGTCCCTGTGGTATGCCACGCCCGCCCCGGCCGCAATCTCCTTGATGATAGCCTGAAAGAGGTCGGTCTCGAAGTTGGTCCTCACCTTTTGCACGACCGACGAGAGACGCTCCAGCCCCATGCCCGTATCGATGCTGGGCTTCGGAAGCGGCGTGAGCTTGCCCGTCTCGTCGCGGTTGTACTGCATGAACACCAGGTTCCAGATCTCAAGGTACCGGTCGCAGTCGCAGCCAACGGAGCAGCCCGGTTTGCCGCAGGAAATCTCCTCGCCCTGGTCGATGATGATCTCGGAGCAGGGCCCGCAGGGGCCCGTGTCTCCCATGGACCAGAAGTTGTCCTTCTCGCCCAGCCGGACAATTCGGTCGGGTTTGACACCGGCAACCTTCTGCCAGAGCTCGAAGGCCTCGTCGTCGTCCTTGTAGACCGTGACCCAGAGCTTCTCCTTCGGGAGCTTCACGGTCTCGGTCAAAAATTCCCAGGCGAAGGCAATGGCGTCCCTTTTAAAATAGTCGCCAAAAGAGAAGTTCCCGAGCATCTCGAAAAAGGTGTGGTGCCGGGCCGTGTGGCCCACGTTTTCGAGGTCATTGTGCTTGCCGCCGGCGCGCACGCACTTCTGCGACGTGACGGCCCGCTTGTAGTCCCGAACGTCCTCGCCCAAGAACACACCCTTGAACTGGACCATGCCGGCGTTCGTAAAGAGAAGCGTCGGGTCATTCTTCGGGACGAGCGACGAGCTCGGCACGATCTTGTGCCCCCGCGCTGCAAAATAGTCGAGAAACATTTTTCGTAAATCGTTCGCTTTCAAAGCAGACTCCTTACTATACTGGGGATATCGAGGTAGCAATGTAGGAAAATAGCAGAAACAAGGGAAAATTTCAACAGGCCATTACCTATCAAGGTAAGCGGTCAGAAAAAACACCAGAGTCGTCACTTGTCCAAACTAACTACCCAGTCTCGTATTCCGGCTTTGTTCAATTAGTCCTCTTGTTTGCTTTGCATCTAAACTGTAAATTAATTTAACGTACTCTTCCGTTGCATTTGCCCATGGAGAGAGACTTGCCATTCAGGGTCCTCCTGCAAATGAGCCTGATTTTCTTTTAATTTGCCACAAATCGTACAAGCCCATAAGGACCAATCTGGCCACGAATTATTCAGAGGATTTTTCCGTTGTGCGGTCAGAGTCAAGTCACCGGGCTGACACCTGCGTGCAATCTCATTGTCAGACATCATAAACACCTCAATGCGCTTGATCGTCTTGGTAAGCCTGATATGCTGGCGCCGCTCCTTATACACCCTCCCTTACCGTGTTAAGCACAGTTCGGATGATATCGTAGGAGAAGCCTTTTCGCTCCAGGAAACCGGCAAGGCGTCTACGCCGGGTTTCCCGGTCAACCGACTTCATGGTATTGAGCTTCTTCTCAGCCACCTGTTTCGCAGTGTCCATCTCAATGTTATCGAGGAAGATGCCAGCAAGCGCCTCTTTGATGACATCGCCGGCGACACCTTTATTCCTGAGTTCCTGCTCGATCCTGCGCCTGCCGTACCCGCTGAGCCTGACCCTTCCGGCTGACCACTGTGCGGCAAACCGGAGGTCATTCACATACCCGAGCAGCACGAGGCTGTCAATAACTTCCTGGACCGCCGTTTCGGAAAACTCCCTGTCGCGAAGCTTAGCCTCAAGCTCGACCCGGCTTCGCGGCCGGTAGGTGAGCAGACGGTAGGCGGCATTCTTTGCTCTCGTCAGTTCTTTTTCTTCCAATTCCGAATTCCGTTCACCCCCGGCGTTCACGAGCCCGCACCCGGTGCCTTGAGTGCTTGCCGCGAATACAGGGTGTGCGCAGCGCGAGTGCAGGGCGCACTCCGCATTCCGCACTGGCTCACTTGTCCCCGAACCGGTCGATCTTGAAGTCAGTGTCCTGTGAAGGCGCCTTGTACTCCTTCGCCTCTCCCGGCTTTTGAGGAGAAAAACCTCCCGGCTTCGTTGTTCCAAACTTCTGCGAGCCTGCCTTCCGCCGCTCTTCGTCTTCCAGCGCGACATCGCTTGTCGACTGGATGCCCTTGACCTTCAGCGCGAAGTCGTCGGGATTGCTCGCCGTCGTGATCGCCTCTTCATAGGTGATCAGCCCTTTTTTGTAGAGCATGAGGAGCGACTGGTCGAAGGTCTGCATGCCGTAATGGGTAATACCGGACGCAATGATCGACGGTATCTGGCGGGTCTTGTTCTCATCGATAATGGCTTCCCGCACCGAAAGCGTCCCGAGCATCACTTCCACCGCAGCCACGCGTCCTTTGCCGTCCGCCCTGGAGACGAGCCGCTGCGACATGATTCCCTTGACGACCGAGGCAAGCTGCATCCTGACCTGCTTTTGCTGATAGGGAGGGAAGACCGTAATGATACGGTTGATCGTTTCCGCCGCATCGAGCGTATGGAGAGTGGAGAGCACAAGGTGGCCGGTCTCCGCCGCGGTCAGCGCCGTAGAGATGGTCTCAAAGTCCCTCATTTCACCCACGAGGATCACGTCGGGGTCCTGACGGAGCGCGCTGCGGAGCGCGTCGCTGAACGAAAACGTGTCGCTGCCGATCTCGCGCTGGTTCACGATGCTCTTTTTATCTCTATGCAGGAATTCGATGGGGTCTTCGATCGTAACGATGTTCGCCGTCCGCGAGGTATTGATGTAATCGATCATCGCGGCAAGGGTCGTTGATTTGCCGCTTCCGGTCGTGCCCGTTACCAGGATCAGTCCGCGCTGCTCCGATGCGATCTTCGAGAGCACGGTGGGGAGCGTGAGCTCGTCGAAGTTCAATATCTTGGCCGGGACCAGCCGAAATACCATGCCCACGCTCCCGCGCTGTTTGAACACGTTCACGCGGAAACGTCCGAGGCCCGGGACGGCGTAGGCCATGTCGAGCTCGTTCTTCTCGTTAAATTTCGCCTTCTGCATAGGGTTCATGATGCCGAAAGCGATTGCGATCGCATCTTCCTGGGTCAGCCGCTTCTCGGTCTCGAGCGGCATGAGCTTGCCATCGATCCTCAGGATCGGCGGCACCCCCACCTTGACGTGCAGATCGGACGCGCGTCTTTCAAATGTTAATTTGAGCAGATCATTCAGGTTCATTTATGCCTCCGCCTGTTTCTCGGACTTTTGGCCCTTGACGGCCTTTCCGCCGCGTTCCCCCGGGGACGCGGCGTCCTTTTCTTTTGCCGGCGCAGCAGCCTCCGACGCGCCCGCAGCCGGCAGCCCCGCGGCCTGCCGCACCTTGATTTCGATCTCCGAGGCCATCTCCGGGTGTTCGCGGAGGAACTGCTTCACATTCTCCCTGCCCTGGCCGATCCGCGTCCCGTTGTAGGAGAACCAGGCGCCGCTCTTTTCAATGAGGTTCTTCTCCACGCCCATATCGATGATCTCGCCGATCTTCGAAACGCCTTCGTTGAACATTATATCAAATTCGGCCGCGCGGAAGGGCGGCGCGATCTTGTTCTTCACCACCTTCACCTTCACCCTCCCGCCGGTCACCTCCTCGCCTTCCTTGATGGCCGAGATCTTGCGGATGTCGAGCCGGACCGAGGCGTAGAACTTGAGCGCGTTGCCGCCGGTGGTCGTTTCAGGATTGCCGAACATGACGCCGATCTTCATGCGGATCTGGTTGATGAAAATGAGCGTCGTACTGGACTTGCTGATCGCGCCGGTAAGCTTTCTGAGCGCCTGGCTCATGAGCCGGGCCTGCAGTCCCATGTGCGCGTCGCCCATCTCGCCCTCGATCTCGGCCCGGGGCGTGAGGGCCGCTACGGAGTCCACGACGATCACGTCGATGGCCCCGCTCCGGACCAGCGTCTCGGTGATCTCGAGCGCCTGCTCGCCGGTGTCGGGCTGGGAGATGAGCAGGTCGTCGGTCCGCACCCCGAGTTTGCGTGCATAGGTCACATCAAGCGCGTGCTCCGCGTCGATAAAGGCCGCCTGGCCGCCGGCCTTCTGCGCCTCGGAGATGATATGGAGCGCCAGCGTGGTCTTGCCCGAAGACTCGGGGCCGTAGATCTCGACGATCCTCCCGCGCGGCACGCCGCCCACGCCGAGGGCGATGTCCAGGCCCAGGGAGCCGGTGGATATCGCAGGGATCCCCGCGGGTACTTCTTCTCTGCCCAACCGCATGATGGAACCCTTGCCGAACTGCTTTTCGATCTGGGTCACCGCCAGCTCCAGCGCCTTTAATCTGTCCTTGTCAACCATGATGTATCTCCTTTCGCCGCAGCGCGGCTCGTCAATAGCATATGCACAATATAATACGTTTGTACTCTGTACTCATCTTAGTTCCACCCTGCCCATCTCCGTATACGCCGCGCCCGACGGCCTGAGCTCGCTCTTCATCAGACTCACCGACGTCACGTCGAACCCCGGAAACTTGATGTCCTTGAGCTCTTCCAGCGCGCCCAGCCAGCTTTCTTTCGAGCGGATGTACTTGATGCGTCCGAGCGTGAGATGCGGCGTGAACTTCCGCTCCTCGCACTTCATGCCGAGCCGGGCCATGGCATCTTCAACACCAGCCTGGAGCCCGGTCAGTTTTTCAATATCACCCGATAACCCGACCCAGACCACGCGTGCGTTTCCGGGGTTCGGAAAGGCGCCTACGCCTGCCACTTCGAGCCGGAATCTGCCTGAGCCGCTTGCTGCGCCGGTAAGCGCACTCATGATTTCAGAGACCTTCGATTCCGGAATTTCTCCGAGAAACTTGAGCGTCAGGTGAACGCCCTCGGACCGCGTCCAGCTTGCGTCCACGCCGGCGCCTTTCAGCCGGCGCTGCGCCTCCGCCATCTGCTTTTTAATCTCCTCGGGGATCTCTATGGCGATGAAAGTCCTCATAAAATAAATACGATTGACGAGAGACGACCGCTCACTGCGTTCGCCGGGACGATGGACGATTTTGCGTCCCTCGTCTCTCGTCCGTCGGACATCTTGCCTATCCGATCAGGTGCCGCCTCACCATGTCCAGCGCCATCTGTGCGGCCCGCGCGCGTATCTGCTCCCGGTCGCCGAGGAACCGGTATTCGGCCGTTTTTGCTCCCTGGCTGCTCGCGAGCGCCGTGTAAACGAGCCCCACGGGCTTTTGCTCGCTCCCGCCGTCCGGTCCGGCTATGCCGGTGACCGAAAGTCCGAGGTCTGTTTTCGCTGCCTGCAAGATCCCCTGCGCCATGGCAACGGCAACTTCACTGCTCACCGCGCCGTGGCGCCCGATCAGTTCCGCAGGCACGCCGAGCATCTCCGTCTTTGACGCATTGCTATAGGTCACCACGCCGCGCTCGAAGTACTCCGAACTTCCGGCGATATTCGTGATCCGCGCGCCGATCAATCCTCCGGTGCACGATTCGGCCACGGCAAGCTTGAGCCGCCGTTGTTTCAAGAGGGCCCCTACCACCTCTTCCATGGCCTGTCCGTCCGCGCTATAGACGCTGTCGCCGAGCTTTTTCCGGATAGCGGCATCGGTTCTGTTCACGAGCGCCTGAACTTGTTCGGCGTTTGCTTCGTGCGCAACAATGCGGATGTCGACTCCCGTTTCCTTGGCCGTCAGGCCCACGACAGGCTCGTCGCGCTTCAAAATGTCCTGGATGGCCTGGTTCACGGCAGACTCGGACATGCCGCAGGTATGGAGCACCCTGCGTCTGATGAAGTGTTTTCCGCCGGACCGCTCTTCGAGGAGCGGACGCAGTTCCTCGGTGAACATGGCCCGCATTTCACGGGGAACGCCGGGCAGCACGGCGATGAATGTGTTCTCTTCATCGAGAAAAAAACCGGGCGCTATACCCGCGGAGTTCCGAAGCAGCCGCGCCCCGACGGGGATCAATGCCTGACGGTCATTCGCCGCCACTACATCCCTGCCCCGGCCGGCGAGCTTGGCGTGTATGGCCTTGAGCGCGTCCTCATTCAGCACCAGGCGCTTCTTCACGATCTTCGAGATCACCTTGCGCGTGATATCGTCCTCGGTCGGGCCGATCCCGCCGGTGATGATCAGCACCCCGACGCGGTCCATGGCCCTGCGGAAGGCTTCTTCCATGTCCTTCTCATTATCGCCCACAACGGTCTTGTAGGCCGTCTCGATGCCCAGGGGCAACAGCTCCTCGGAAAGGAACAGGGAATTCGTATCGAGGACGCCGCCCGATAAGAGCTCGGTGCCCGTGGCTATGATTTCAGCGCGCATAAGAAACTTCCTTTTCACCACAGAGGTCGCAGAGAACAGCGGGAACGCGTCCCCTGCGGTTAATGTCTCAGCAATACCGCCGCGAGTTGCAGCACGATGTTCGTATATATCCCGGCCCCGATATCGTCAAGCATCACGCCCACGCCGCCGTGCAGATCCTGAAGCCGCTTGAGCGGCCAGGGTTTGACGATATCAAAAAAACGGAACAGGAGAAAGCCCGCAGCGATGAATCCCCATCCGGACGAGACTAGAAACATGGCCACGAGATACCCTGCGATCTCGTCGATCACGATGGACTGGGCGTCCTTCTTGCCGAGCAGGACCTCGGCACGTCCTGCAGTCCAGATGCCGGTGACGATTACTGCCGCTGCCGCAGCAAGATACCATGCAGGCGCGAGTCCCTTTACCAAAAGATAGAGGAGTACCCCGACCACGGTCCCCGCGGTACCCGGTGCGAAGGGAGACCGGCCTGAATAGGCACCCTCGGCGATGAAAAGAATGACTATCTTCGCGATTTTGTTCTTCGGTAAAGTTATCATTTATTGTAACATCAATAACTGTTCGCCGTCAATTGAATTTGGCCTCAGAGCGGCTCGTACAGCCATACTTTCCCTTCGGCCCCGATCGTTTCCGTCCTTCGAACAAGCCGTTTTTTGTGAAGGTTCAACAGCCGTGTGCCGCTCGTGTTGGCTTCGAGCTTCAGACCCGCCGAGAGGTCCTTGGCAGAGACCTTCTTTTTCTTCCGGATGAAGTCCAGCGTTTCCTTGAGATAGTTGTTCAGGCTCCCGACGAGCGTCCGGGTTCCGTCACCCATCTCCGCGGCGATAGCCAGCGTTTTCCGCTCCAGGGCCACTTCGATGTTCTCCTTCTGGTTCTCGTTCAGGCCAAGGAGCAGCAGATACTTGTCCCCATACTCGCCGGAGAGGAGCCGCGAAATAAGCTTGGCGACGATCTCGTCCGCGCAGGAATAGTCAATGATCCCGATCTTTGAAAAATCCAGCGCAATGACCGTTCCCTCCGGCTCCTTCTCGACATCCCGCTCGATCCGCCGCCGGATGGTCTCTCCCGACGGCCGCGTCACGAGGTCTTTCGAGCCGTTGCCGAGTTCTTCTTTTAATAATTTATAGAGGTCGTACTTAATCATGATAAATCTTATTCCCCGATCTTCCTTCCCCGCCCCTGCCGGAGAAGTTCAGTGATGAACTCGGCGCGTGCTTCACCGTTCGCCTGCCGGCCGTTCGCCTTGCACCAGGAAAGAAATGCGTTTACGTCGAGGTCCACCCCGATACCAGTCCAAATGGACTTTTCACATCAGCAATATGTTGCTCTCCGGTAACAGGATCAACATGCGAGACTTCTTGCCATTCTTTCGGAAACTGATCTTTCCATTCTCGATGCCATTCTGTTTCCGACTCCCACCATGGATCACAGGGAGAATTTCCTTTGTGCGACCAATGCCAAACTTTAACTCGTCCACACTTTGCAATCGTTTCTGACTGGCAATGTGGACAAATGCCTTTAGTTTTTGGCCGGGCTTCAACTTTTTCTCCATTTATAAGTGCATATCTCATCCGTGTTAGTTCCATTATTTTGCTGGTTCAATCTTGCAGATTGGACCACCCCATTAACCACATTCATCATAAAAGGCCGTCCAGCATCAGCCCCCATTCCTCTCTATTTGCCGAAGAATAGACCCAATCCTCCGCTCTGTTGACATAGTGTTTCCGAACCGGATTCTGCTCTATGTATCGCGCCTTGGTCAGATAGAAATCCTCAGTCCTGATGATTTCCGGCATATTCGTTTTTTGCCAGAAATGATAAGCGCCGCTCTTTTCAAACAGCTTGAGGATATGAGGCTCGTTCGCAGCTATGTTCTCCCTGATCGCCTTCGATGTAAACGTCTTGAAGTCCCTGATGAAGCCGACCATGTCCTTGCTTTGAGCAATCAGGTGAATGTGGTTTAACATAAATACAAAATTATATATCCTCAAGCCTTTGTTTGCCAGGCAGTACTTCAGCGAGTCAATCAGGAGGTCCCGTCGGTTATGCCGGTCGAACAGATAGTACCAGCGATGCACCGTGAAGGTCAGAAAGTATATTTCTTCTTTCAGTTCTTTCGACACCCTGACGGACGGCATATCAGCGCCTTTTAATGTTTTGGTTCAATCTACAAGATTGAACCAGCGAAGAGGGACGTTCAGCCCAACCTACGGAACTTCGTTTAGCAAAACCTAATTGATCGTACTCTTCATTTCCCCGCTACCTTTTCTGTATGGAGTCCGCTTTCTTTGACTAGAAATCCTATCTTCTTTTCCTTCGGTGCCGGCACCGCCACGAGAGCGCGTATTGCATCGAAGACCACCCTGAATTGGGAGTCGTATTTCTTTTCCAGTTCGTCGAGCCGTTTGGCCAATTCTTTGTTCGAAGAGATCATCTCCCGAAGCCTGACAAAGGCCCGCATGATCTGAATGTTTACTTGTACAGCCCTCTTGCTGTTAAGAACGCTGGACAGCATGGCGACGCCTTGTTCTGTAAAAACGTAAGGCAAATATTTTGAATGTTCCCCTCTTTTTAAGGTGCCAAAATGGCGCCTTAAAGAATCGTAGTCATCTTGCGACAGTTGAAACATGAAATCCGTCGGAAAGCGATCAATGTTTCTTCTGACCTGTCTCTTGAGCTGTTTAACCTCAACCTCATAGAGTTCCGCCAGATCGCCGTCGAGCATCACCTTCTGCCCGCGAACCAGGTAGATTTTACTCTCAAGGTCTTCCGCAGTGACGATGGGTTTCACGAAACCTCCGCCCGGACGCCGTTCAATTGATTCAATTGAACCACATTCTGAAGGTTTTGTCAAGGGGAAATTTCTGACGGAATTATGGACGGTAAATCAAGGAGATGAGAATTGTGGAAAGACGATGATTCAAGAGAACGCGAAGTTGCCGACCAGAATAGCATAGAGGCCGAAGGCGATGAGGATGCCGCCGGTCACATAGCGGAATGCCGCTTCGTGCTGCGACAAGGCCCTGAGCTTTCGCTGCAGGAAGTGGGATGAATACGCGACAAGCAGCATCGGGATTGCGAGGCCGAGGGAGTAAAATCCGAGCAGGATGATGCCCTTTGCAATCTCGCCGCTCGTGCCGACCATGGCGAGAATGCTGGAGAGGAACGGGCCGATGCAGGGGACCCAGACGAGACCCAGGGCCATGCCGAGCACGAACCCCGAGAACCTGCCCTCGCCCTTCACCCGAATGCTGGAGAGGCGGTAGAGTCTCTTAAAAATGTTGACATCGAAGAGGACCACGAAGCCCATGAGCAGAATAATTGCCGCACCGGCTACTTCGAGGTACCGCGTGCGGCCGACCAAAAGCGCGCCGAAGAGCGACGACACCGCGCCCATGATCATGAACATCAGGGACAGGCCGAGCACGACGAGCAGAGGGCGGATGCGGTCCTCCCGCTCCGCCCCTGCCATGATCACGGGAACAACCGGCAGCACGCAGGGCGACAACACGCTCGCCACGCCCGCGCCGACTGCCAGTCCGATATTCGTAACGCCCAAGTCCACTATTTCACTCCATCCAGGGTCGCCGTCAGGACCTCGTAGGGCTGGATGCCCGGCGGGAAATACTTGGCGATCTTGCCGTTGCTGTCAACGATCACAAGGGTCGGCAGGCTCCTGACACCGTAACCGTAGAACGCCTTCCGGTTCGCCTGCTCGAGCGCGCTCACGTAGGCGATGTTGAAATTGTTCTTACGCTCCTTCTGCAACTTCAAAAGGATCTCGTTCTGCGCCTTGCACGGCCCGCCTTGCGGATTCAGGAAGAACACGACCGTGCTCTTCTTGCCCGCGCCAATTGTCTTCTGCAACTCTGGCGTGCTAAGCGGCGCGGTGTCATTGGCAAACGCCGCGATGGCAAACAGTAAACCCGCAACCAGGAACAATCCTGCTATAAATCTTTTCATGACATTCCCCCTCTGAATAGTTTCGAAAAGTTGCAACATATTACCAAGTCAATTATGCGTTGTCAATAGATCGTTCATTCCGGACGGCGTGGTTGCGGCACTTTATGGGGCTGGGTAATGAACTTACACTTTTGGGAGGGTGGCTCACCTACACTTCCTGCACGAGTTTGTAAAACCTCGTGCAGGAAGAAAAAATATTCCATTACAATGAAAAAATAATAATTATTAACGGTCGCCCTTACCAACATTACATCGTGCCTGGACATTATCGGCGACCCTTGTTTCTATATATCCCGCTGGGTCGCTCCTTTCTGATTTAAAAGGAAAGGGTTATTTTCTTTTAGCCACTCGAGTGCCTGATTTTTTTGTTTCGTTGAAAAATGTGCTATTCGTTCTGATTGCTTGTCTAAATAAAGAGTGATAGCTAATGCCCGGATACGATCCGATTCAGATTTCGTATACTTCGCTTCGAACGAATAAGCCCAGGAATCCATCGGCCGGATCGTCTGACGGAGCCTTGCAAACTTCAGCAACAGTTCCCGATACCCTTCATACTTCGAATCCTCGTACAGCCACTCGCAGCTTTCCGTCAACTGATACCATACCGAAAAAAGACGCTTACCATTAAAAATACTCCCATGATATCGGGCCGACTCCAGATTCCTGATCGCCCCCTGATGGTCTTTCCTGCCTGCGGACAGAAACGCCTGCGACAGATAATAATCGAAATCGTCACCCAGTTCCTTCCTATAGTCGGCGAGATAGGACTCGATTTCCGGTGCCTTGCCGCTCTTCACGGCACTCCAGGCAAGGTAAGGAATAGCAAAACTGAACATACCCTCTTTTATCCAGTCACCCAGGAATCTTCCCTTGAGTTTTTCGTAAGCATCTGAGAATTGGCGCTCCTTGAGAAGGGCATAACCGTCTGAAAGTGTTTCCAGCGGATCTGCGAAGCGTTTTTTAATAAACTCCTCACTCGGCGCTCCTGCGATTTGAGGTCGCGGTTGAAATTTCGGAGGTGCCGGCGCCTTCGATCCGGTTTTTGACTCTTCTATCTGTTCTCGAATTGAATGCAGTTTTTTCGAAAGATTTATTTCCGGCTTGCGGTCAACCGTGTAGGCAAAAAAGGAGAAATCGACGGCATCCTGAGGGGTAAGCGCGGCAACCGGCTGCTTCTTGAGCCACTGCAGCTGTTCGTCAGTGGTCTTCCCTTCCATCCGAAGGCCGAGCAATACCGGACTCCAGTCCATGCCACCATGTGAGAGTTGTTGAATCTGCGTGAATGCAGACCATGCTTCATCGTGATAACCCATCATATGAAGAAGCTTCATGTACTCGCTATAAGCATCTCTTGAATCATAGCGTCTTGCCTCGGTCAGGGACATTTGCGCAGCTTTTCCAAAGTCATGATCCAGCAGGGCCAACATGGCCGTGCTCCACATTTCGGCACCTGAACCGGTATCGTAGCTCGCGGACAATCTGAGCAGCGGCCTTGCCTCCTCTGCTGCACCGGTCCACCAGAGATCACGCCCGATATGAACTGCATAATTAGAAAGTGCAACCGTATCGATTCCCGGTTGATCTCTTCGATCCGGGGGAACTGAAAACAAGGGATACTTCAGGGCGGTTTCCGACGCGGTTTTGAAATCTCCCTGTCGTATCAGTAATGAACTGAGGCCAGAGTATGCGGCCCAACTGTTGGGCTGGAGAGCGATATCCTCTTCATAGATCGATCTGGCGCGCTGCATATTGCCTTCCTTTTCAGCAGCATGGGCATAGAATGAAGTTTGCGAGGGGTTACCGACAAATCGACGCTTGTTCTTTTCCAGAAGTGCAACAGCTTCGTCATCCATGTGCACCGATTGCAACTCATCATAATAAGACGTAAATCTGGAAAAGTCAGTTTGAGTATATAAAAGAGAAAGCTCATAATTCATGATTTTCTTTCTGTCGAAACGCGTAATTGCGATATTGCCCCGTTGCTCAATCCCCTCGGGCCCCCGGTACTTTCTGTCCGCCAAATCATCGGGGTCTCTCGAAAACTCCCAATACCAGCGACGAGGATAATCGGCATCATAAATATTATTCCCTGAACAGCTTCTATTGGAAGTAACGTCAGTCTGGCCTTGCGACCAATAGCATACCTTTCCCTGGAGCTGATTCGCCTCTTCACGAAGATTCTTTTGCGCCTGTCCCTGCTTCGAATCAGCGATCCGATAGAGTGCAAATGCTTTGAGATAGGCCATTTTCGGATATCCGTCGTAGACTGTGTTATATCGATCTGCGAGTTTTAGCATTTCATCATAGAGCGCCTGCATGCGCCGCAACTCGATCTTTTTAACAAGATTGGACTCACCCATCGCAACCATGAGGTCGAGAATATCACGGTCCACGATGCCGGAGGATTCATTCGTCGATAGCACCTCGGGTCGATTTTCCATCATGCGCCGATAGTGATTATAAACCGAAAAGTCTATATCGTCATCGTCTATCGGCAATTCGCCGATTGCCATTTTACTTTTAATAATATCCGCGGCCGTAAAACCTATGATCGGAAAAATACGATCAAGCTCCTTTTTTACCTCCACGTTTGATTGGATGTTCCACCCGTCCCGCTGACTTAGCCGCCGGGCAAGAATCTTCTCCCAGCCGGGCCATTGTTTTATGATAGGGTCCGTAGATTCGCTGAGTGCCTGATCGGGACTATACCGCCAGAGTAAATCCGAATGTTCTATCTGTGCAATGAGCCGCGGGATGCCTCCCTTGATGTCCTTCATGTTTTTGTTCAGTAATTGCAAATTCCCGTCCATAACGGCAGATAGCGCCTTTTCCTCAGCGCTTTTCGGATTAGCCAGAACGGCTATCGCTGCTGGGCGACGATAGAGATGGAATAAGGCGCGTGCTTTGAGTACGTTGTATGAAGGTGATTGCGGCAGCATTTCGCGAAGCACCACCAAAGAACGTTCGAACAGTTGCTCCTTTGCCGCGGACTGCTCAGGATACAACAAGCCGAGAAGCTGCAGATAGTATGCCCGTACTGCCGGAGACGATGAACTATTGACCACAAGTCCCTTGATTCCCGCCGGTACCGCGGGAGGTTCGTCCTGCTGTACGGAAGCATCTTTTTTGACTTTGGGAAGTTGAAGCCGCGCCGTTACGTCGTGCAGAATGCTCGCGAATGCTTCTCCAGGCGTGCGCTCGTCTGAAATTTCGATGTCGCGCCACGTATATTTCACTGTCTTTGTGGCGGGAGAAAAGTATTCCTGCTCATTCCGGGTCTGCACGACCAGGGTGACGCTCATTTTCTCATTCAGGTTATGACCTACATATCCCCGGATGATCTGCTTCACTCCCAGTTTGTTGGCAAGTTGAAAGACATCATAGTCATCGAAGGTCCTGTACGTTTCTCCCAAAGCGCGCGCCACCAGCGTGGGGCTCGGCAATTTCATTTTCGTGGAGTTTTCTATCTCGCGGGCAAGATACCGAGTCATCAGGGAGCGATCGACGCGATCAATGGCGTATCCGCTTACCTGAAAAGGAACGACCAATACATCATAGGAGTATTTGCTCAAAACCGCCGTATTGAGGGCCTTCTCTGACTCCTGCCATGCTGACTTGGGATGGTCTCCGCTATAGCGAGCCATGGTCAGGTCGACCGGAATTTCATTCTGCTCCGACGAACCATTGGCACGTTCCCTATACATAGTTTTTGAAATGCCGATAAACTTCCCGTTGGGAAAACCAAAGGTATCTCCTATCGCATAATCCGCGGTCATTGAAGTCAAGTCAAGTTGCCAATAATCATGCTGCATCTGCTGTCTCGGCTTATAGCGCATATGATAGGTATTCTTGTTGACATGCCGCACTTCCCAGGCATCGGCGCCTGATATAACAGCACCCCCCGCAACAACGAGCACCGAGCCGGCCTGCTGGTCAAGAATCAATCTCGGTGATGTCATTGTCAGGGATATCGATGTCTTTTGGACGATATCGGTATCGTCTTTTTGAACATCCCTGGCTCGGTTATTATTCAACGAGTTTGGGCCGAAGCTGGGCACATCAAGAGGTACTCCCTTCTTGGTGAATCTGTTGTGCAGTATATTCACCGTAATATCATCCAATAATTGCGCCTCGCTCCCGGCGGCAGTTAAATCGGCGCCCTTCATGCGCCATATCTTTTTTTGTTCAGAGTCGATACTCCAGAACATATCCCTCCACGACTTAAGGCGGACATGATATTGTGTCGGGGTGTATTGTTTTACTTCCCAGTCTTTTACCGAATATGTCCCCCCGAGGAACATGCTGCCAAAAATGCTGTGATAAGATTTGAAGTCCGGTTCGAACTGAATGTTTAATTGGGCTTTATCGATATCGATAACCAGTTTGTCCGTATCCGCAGCCCTTGCGTCAGTAGCGATAACACCTGCCAGCAAAAGGAATAAAACGATTGCAGCGATAACGGCTGGTATGTGAGCAGGCACATTATGTTTTGTGCTTCTCCCATTTATGCTCTCCAGAACAGAATAGTTCATGAGTCCCCCTCCTGTTAAGAATCTGCAATCTCCATCCGGACAACTCAATCATATAGGCAAATTTGTCGCGAGAATGATCGAGTTGACATATCTGAGGTTTCTTTCTGATGAGATTTTCAGTCATCACGCCTGCGAGTGTAACAAAATCATATGCTAATGACAACTATAAATATAAAAATTCGGGACAATTGCTAAACGGCTTATCCTTCGATATCCAAGAGGGGATTAAGGGGTGGTAAGCGCCACTTCCGGAAGGAGAATATTAATTTGCGCTCCGGGGAAGGAGATGAGGCCCCGCTCCTGTTCCCTGCCGCGCGACCATGGAGGAATGATGGAGAGCCGGGCCGTGCCCGAGCGGATGGAGAGTTTGCCGTTCCACTGCGTGACAAAGCGCCGGACTGCGGCCAGACCGTGGCCCCTGCCCTCGTCTTCATAGCGTGAGGCGCCGTGCAGGAGCGCCTTGTCAATAGCGTCAAGATCGCCGCGCAGCTTGAACCTCCCTGAAAGCGACTTCCTGAACCCGATGCCGACGTCCATGACCGCGATCTTCACGATATTTTTATTCAGGCTCTGATACCGGTACTTCTGGATGCCCACGAACCCCTTGTTCTCGCTGTGCTCGACGATGTTCTGACAGACCTCGGACAGGGCCACGATGAAGCCGTTGACGGCCCGCTCGTCGTAGCGCAGGTGGGTCGCGAGGATGGCCTGCGCGCGGTCCCTCACCTTCCCGACGATGAAGTGGATGTCGTTCGCTTTTTCGATCGGCGTGATCTCGAGGAGAACATCGGAATCCGCGCTCCGTTGATATTTTCCGGCCACGTCCTCAGCCGGGTGCTCCAAAGAGAAATATCGCCTTGCATGGCTGAAAAAATCCATCCGGTCGAGATACTTGAGCACCTCGCCGGACCGCGGAAGGATGACGGTCTTTCTCACGTCCTCCAGCATGCAGAGTTCTCCGATCTCGAGGAGCCCCAGCATGCCGTAGGGGTCGATGAAGGAAACGCCGCTGAGGTCGATCTGTTCCGCCCGGATAAAGGATTTGATGGTCTGTTCGAAGGTCTCTTCGGTTATCTGGGTCATGGGAGGAAGTGACGATAAAAAGATATGCGAATGTACAAAACAGAGATCATTCTCGCGCAGAGACGCAGAGGTCGCAAAGGTTTAAGGCAGAATGGCGTATGGCTTTAAAGAATGACAAGGTTCCTTTGCGTTCTTTGCGGCTTTGCGAGAGAGATCAGCATTGAGATTTTTCTTGCTTTCCCGGTTCGGGGCCGATCTGCACCCCGCCGTTCGCGCCTTGCGGAACGGAGCACCGGATGGCGTCGAAGGCGAGCAGGATGCGCTTCTCCTTCTCGATCCGGTCAGGCGACAGGGGTTTTGGTTCCTTTTCCGACAGCACGGCGAGGATCTGCTCCCGGACCGGGATGGCGCCGAAGCCTTCACCGACGACCTTGCCCGTCATAACGTCCAGGACCTCCGCAGTCGTTGGGTCGGCGACCACCGCGATCGGTATAGGCGGTGAGCCGAGCAGACGCGCGGCTGCCACGGCCTGGCGTTCCCGGGACGAAAGAGAGCCCGAGGCGCACTTGATGACCATTGCCTTCTTCCCCTCGACGGTAACGAGAAAATCCACGGAAGAATGCGTGGTCTCCTGTCCGAGGATCACTTCGAAGACCACCTGTTTCCGCACCTCTTCACGCGCATAACCCTTCTTTTCGAGCAAAAGATATTCGACCGTCTTCCGGGCCGCGGCGGCCAGGCTCTCGCCGTCGTCGAGCTCTTGGTCCAGGATGGCAATGATCTTTTTTTCGCGTACCGCGCTTTCGTCTTCCACGATTCACCTTGCGTTCTTCTATTTCTTTTTTTTGCCTGATTTTTTGACTTTCGACGAGCGGGCCTTGGCGGGCTTTGCAGCTCTTTTTGCTTTTTTCGCCGCCGCTTTTTTAACGGTCTTCCTGGCGGTTTTCTTTTTAACGGCCTTCTTAACAGGCGCTTTTGCAGCCTTCTTTGCCTTTCTTTTTACGGTGCCGGCTGCCGCCTTCTTCTGCGGCACGTTCATCAGCGGTGACGGGGCCGGACGCTCCATGATGGCCGTTGCTGATCGCGACGTTGTAACAGGCGGAATCTGGAGGGGCCTCTCAATATGGCCCAGGATATCGCGTTCGCGCACGAGGATGCGCTCCTCGTTATCGATCGTATAGGTCTGTCCGGCATAGCGCTCATAAAGGACGTGGTCCCCGGGCTTCACCGTCGCAGGGATGAACTTGCGTTCTTTTTTCTCGTCCTTTTTTTTGCCGTGTTTCTTTTCTTCGTAGGCGCCCGGCCCGATGGCCTCAACCACCCCCTCCTCGGGTTTCTCCTTGGCCGAATCGGGAATATACAATCCGCCGGCGGTCCTGGATTCCGCCTCCGATGGCACTATCACGGCCCAATCATGCAGCGGTTTCAGTTTCATGGCATGCCTCCTCTGGCAACTCGTCTGACCTTGATGGCTTTATGAAAGCAGTTTACCCGCTTCATAGTCATTATACGAGAAAACTTCGCGAGTGTCAAAACGAACCTTGTGATTCGAGGGAAAAGGCGGCCCGCACGTACATTAAGATGGGCCTTGACAACGCGGACGCTGACAGGTATAAAATAATTATTCCTTGACGAATAAAGTATCAATCTACAGGGAAGGAGGCGATGGCTGCAAACGCTGTTTCACCCCCAACAATTTTTACCGGATTATGATATATTTTTATGAGTCGGTTAAAGTCACCGTAAAATCAATATTCAACTACGGCTAAAGGAGAAAAACATGAAAAGATCGGCAATTGCAATACTCACAGCATTGATACTATTGAGCACCGGCGCCGCGGCCTTCGCCGCGAGCTCGGATACAGGGGATATTGAAGTGGACGGATCTTTTGCCTTTGGTACGGCTCCGGGCTCTTACGACAGCGGCTACGGCATCAACGCCGGGGCCGGATACATGCTGAACAGCATCGTCAAGAACCTCCAGGCTCGGATCGATGTGGGTTACTACGATTTCAGCACCAGCGGCCTGTCCTATACGCGCGTTCCGATCACGGTGAGCGCACGGTACTATTTCCCGATTTCCGATCAACTGAAGGTCTTCGCCCAGGCCGGGGTAGAGACAAGCAACGACTACAAGGAATATTACATCTATTACCCATTCCCCTATACGCAATCCAAGAGCCAAGTGAACATCGGTATCTCGCCCGGCGCTGGTGTCGAATTCTACCTTAACCCGCAAATCAGCGTCTTCATGCTCGGCCGCTTCCATCCGGTCACCGACAGCTATGTCAGCATGCAATTCGGCGCGGCGTACTATTTTTAAAGACAGCATCAGCAAAAAAGGCCCCGGGATCTTCCGGGGCCTTTTTTGCTGCGATCACCGCATCCTCATCGAATAGATATCCCGTTTTGCCGGGCCGTAATGATGCGCTGAGCGCTTTTTTATTGAATTGATGGTGTAAAATACACGTAACCTGCTCTTTCAAAAAGAGAGCATCCGAAGTATCCTTATTGTGTTCTTGGCAAAATCCGGAAAGAAGGACTTACGGATCCTCCCAGGAGAACAAGGAGAGACCACTGGAAAGAGATGAGAGTGCTCTCCGGTGATCCTGCTTGCGGCCTTCCCTCCTCCAACTATTCGCTATGATGAGCACGTTATCGTTTGTGCTAAAATATTGCTATGAGTACGAACATCCGGTTTTTCAGGAACACAGTGATTTACGTTGTGAGTGATTGCCGCCTTCGCTACTTATGATATAAGAGCGGCATTTCACCCGGGAAAGGAGACATATGCTGCCGAAAAAAACGCTCTTCAAGGTACTTGCCGGCTATCTGGCAATTGCGATGGTGCTTCTGAGCCTTCCGGCCCAAGGGTGGGCCATGTTCATCACTGCCGCGCCCGGCGAGGAAGCGTCCGCCCAGCCGCACCTGTCCGTGGACCGGGCAGCGGACCTGGCCAAGGTACGGTCTGTCCTTGAATCCAAAATCGTCCGGCAGAAACTCATGGATTACGGACTTTCGCCGTCGGAAGCACTGATGCGGGTGAACAGGCTTTCCGACCGGCAGCTCCACGAGTTCGCGGCCCGCACGGACTCGGTCCAGGCCGGCGGCGACGCTGTCGGCCTGTTCTTCGGTCTTGTGATCGTGTCATTGCTCGTCGTGGTACTGGTCTTTCTGCTTCAGGGCCGTATCGAGGTGAAGTAGCTGATGGCGGGGACGGCTGCTCTGCCGGAAGTTTCGCTACGGGGAAACCGTCGGGGGAGCGCCGTTTTATTCATACTGTTGGCCATGCCGGCGCTCGCGTCCTTCCCGGGGTGCGCTAAAATAGATTTTTCAGCGCTCCGGCCCGGCATCGAGGAACGGGGACATTATATCGCGGGCGTACCCTTCTATCGCCAGGGAGAAGACTCCTGCGGCCCGGCCGCGCTCGCCGGCGTTGCCTCGTTCTGGGGACAACAGGTCAGCGTGGAGCAGATCAAAAGCAGGGTGTACCTTCCGGAACTGCGCGGCACGCTCCCCATGGACATGGAACGCTTCATGCGTGAAGCAGGTTTCTGGACGTCTTCATCTTCGGGTACCCTTGATGATTTGAAAGCACTGGTCCGCAAGAACATGCCGGTCATCTGCCTCCTCGACCTGGGGTTCTCTCTCTACCGGCGTCCGCACTACATTACCGTGATCGGGTTTGACGACGTGAACAGGGCGTTCATCGCCCATGACGGATTGACCGAGAACAAGGTCATCGGCTATGAGAAGCTCCTGAAGGAATGGGACCGCGCCGGCAACTGGATGCTGGTCGCCCTGCCCGGAACACCTTCCCGGGAGAACAAACGATGAAAAACCGAAGGTCCGTCATCCGGCAGCGGACGTCCATACTCTTGATCGCCTCGGCACTTCTCCTCTCCGCGTGCTCCCTGCCGCGCGTCATCGTGCTTCACGACCCTCTGACAGCGGAAGAGCACGACAACCTCGGCCGGATCTACGAGTCACAAGGGAAATTTGATCTCGCCCTCGGACAATACCGGGAAGCGCTCAGGAAAGACAAGGAGCACCTCACCTCTCTCCTTCTTCTGGGGGACCTTTTGTACCGCACCAACGATTACCCCGGGGCAGAGTCGGCATACACGAAGGCCCTCAAACTCGGCCCCAAGAACGGCGACGTCTTGAATGATCTGGCATGGGTATACCTGCGGTCGGGTAAAAATACGGACAAGGCAAAAGAACTGATCTCCGAGGCGCTGACGCTCAATCCCGCCCATCGGCCTTATTATCTTGATACGCTCGGGGTCGTTCTCCTCAAGCTCGGCAACGCGGCCGGGGCGGTCACGGCCTTGCAGGAAGCCGTTGATACGCTCCCGAAGGAGAGAGCGGATTTGCTGGCTGAAGCAGAGGGACACCTTGCGGATGCCTATAAGGCCGCGGGAGATGAAACAAAGTACCGCGAAGCAGTCGAGCGGCAAAAGGAATTGCACGAGTAGTTTCCCGAAGACTTTCCGCCCCGTCCAATGCCCGGACCGTCTTGCTTCCCTTATCTCCCTCCTTTTTCAGCTTTCAGCCGGCCACTTTCAAAACGATCTTGCCGATGGACTGCCTGCCCTCGAGCAGCCGGTGCGCCTTCTCAACCTCGGCCAGCGGCAGGACATGGTCGATCCGGAGCTTCAGCCATCCTTGTTTGACGCCGTTCAGGACGTCCTTTGACCGTCGGACCAGATCTTCGCGCGTGGCCGTAAAGTTCGGCAGGCTTCCACCGCACAGGGTGATCGACTTTGCCATAAGCGAATTGGGCGCGATGGGGTCCGCGGGGCCGCTTGCGGAACCGAAGATCACCACGTGCCCGCGAAGCGCCGCGGCCTCGAGGTCTCCCGGGAACGTGGTCTTCGCAACTCCGTCAAGAATGAGCTCTGCGCCGCGACCGTCCGTAAGGCGTTTTGTCTCGCTCGCAAAATCCTGTTTTGTGTAAAGTATCACGTGATGGGCGCCTGCTTTTTTTGCCGCAGCCGCCTTCTCCTCGGTGGAGACCGTCCCGATGACCCTGGCTCCGAGATGCCTGGCCCATTGCACCAGAAGGAGCCCCACTCCCCCTGCCGCGGCATGGACCAGCACCGTGTCCCCTTTTTTCGGCTTGCGGAAATCATGGATAAGGTAGTGCGCGGTCATTCCCTGGAGCGGAAACGCGGCCCCCTGTTCAAAGGACAGTGCTTTCGGCAATTTGATCAGCCTTTCCGCATCGATCACCGCGTACTCGCTGTAGCTCCCGATGTGGCCGGTATAAGCGACCCGGTCTCCGGGCCGGATTCCGGCGACCTTTGCGCCGGTCTCCTCCACTACTCCCGACGCCTCCAGTCCGGGAACGTACGGAAGTTGCAGCGGATAGGTCCCCCGCCGCTGATAAATATCGACGAAGTTCACGCCTGCCGCGTAAATTTTCACAAGCGCCTGCCCTGCTGAGGGCCTCGGCTTCAGCTCCGAGTCCGTGAGCTGCAGAACATCGGCATCGCCGTAGTTTGAAACCTTGATGGCTTTCATGATCGTACCCCCTTGGCGCCAAAATAAAATCATCCCCAGACTATAAATCCGAAACCAAACGCCAGCCACAAAGTCACACCCTGCACTCGCGTTACCACTCGTAACCGCTGGGTGCAGGCTAAGACTCGAAGAACACGCAACGAATGGATGCAGCTCTGTGTGTTCTTCGGGCCTTCGTGGCATAGTTGGTTCCGGCTTGTCCGGATTCTACGCCGCCTTCTTGACCTCGGCCTTAACCTCAGCCTCCGGCCGCCGGTCCCGGTCCTGCCTCTCGACCATCCAGCCCGGATACTCGGACGGCAACGCGCTTGCAGCATCAAGCTGCGCAATATGCTCCGCAGCAAGCTGCACATCGCTCGCAGCGAGGTTATCGACGAGCTGCTCTCTGGTCTTCGCGCCGATGATGACACTGGTGACGAAGGGGCGCGTCAGGAGCCACGCGAGCGCCACCCGCGCAACCGAAACACCCATGGCATTGGAAACAATGCGCAGCATCTTGAGCACGTTCTTCGCGCGTTCCCGATCTACCGGCGGGAAATCGAACGAGGTCCGCCGCGCTCCCTCGGGCCCCGGCTTCTCCAGGTCGAATTTGCCGGAGAGCAATCCTCCCGCAAGCGGGCTCCAGGGGAGGACGGCAAGGCCCTGGTCCCTGACCAGCGGCACGACTTCGCGTTCGATGTCGCGGCCGGCGATCGAATAATACATCTGGGCGCTCACGAAACGTGTGAGATGGTGCGTATCCGAGTACGCGATGGCTTTCATCGCCTGCCAGGCCTGCAGGTTGCAGTAGCCGATGTAGCGCACTTTGCCGGAGCGCACCACGTCGTCCAGGGCGCGCATGGTCTCCTCGATGGGCGTGTCGAGGTCCACGCCGTGGATCTGGTAGAGGTCCAGGTAGTCCAGCCTGAGGCGCTGCAGGCTCGCGTCGAGGGACGACAGGATATGTTTTCGCGACAGGCCGATATCGTTCGGCCCGGGGCCGGTGCGACTGCGGACCTTGGACGCGACGATGATACGATCTCGCGGGCGGTCGAGCGAGGCGAGCGCCGCGCCGACGTGCTTCTCCGATTCACCCTCCGAATAGACGTCCGCGGTATCGATGAAATTCACGCCCGCGTCGAGCGCAACGCCGATGAGCGTCTCGGCCTCGGACGCGGTAAGCTTTCCAATGGCTTCCCAGAACCCCTTCCCGCCGAAGGTCATGGTCCCGAGACACAGCTCGGAAACATAGAGACCTGTTTTTCCGAATAAACGATAACGCATGGCTTTCTCCTTTCTTGTTCCGAACAATCCGAACAGGCAACTATAGTTGCATCAGGCGAATTTCGAGCTTCTCCTCATATAAAAAGCATAGCAGAGATTTTGCAGAGATTTTTAGGAAACGGCAAGATTAATTACATGAAAGGAAGCGCAAATCCGGCAATGCAGTATCATTGCAGACGAAGGTCGGACGTTCAGGATGAGAGAGGATAGTTATCACAGAGAGGACAGAGGAAGGGAGCTGTCTTCCGGAGTTCGTCTTTTTTATTCCTGGTACTCTTTCTTTTTGACCCACATCCTTACGGCCTTCCCTCCGTCCCGTTTGAGCCACAGCAGGCAAACGCCCGCGGACAGGACCAGGAAGAAGGCGAGTGCCCGGTCTCCCCGTTTGATCATGATGACGGCCCCGCTGATCATGATGATGAGGAAGCCGAGAGGGATCAGGATCCGCGACAGGGCCTCCCGAACGGGCTGGAGGCCCTGGAAGCAGGACCGCGCTTCGCCGGTCCGGCCCATTTTTTCATACAGGGACCCAAGCATGAACCGCACCGTATTGTTCTCCGGGTCCGCCTTGATCACCCGCTCGTAATAGACGAGGGCCCGCTCGGGATCGATGTCGTGGAGCTGCAAAGCCAGCCGGGACCAAAGCGTATACCGGTTCCCCGCCTTGGCATAATGTTGTTCCGCCTGGGCGGCCCGCCCGGTCTCATCGAGGATGACGGCCTTCAGGAACTGCCCTTGGGGAAAATCGGGGTGAACGGCGATGAGTTCGTCCGCCGCCTTTTCCGCGGCCTCATAAGCCTTTTTCTCGTAATCCGTCAGGAGCTCTTTGAGTATTGTTTCGATGGATGCCATGGTCACGTCCTTGGTGTGGAGAAAAACGCTCTATGAAGTCATGAACTGCAGGGAGCCCGCCGCTTTCCTGCCCGGCCATGGCGGAGAAATAGACCAGGATCCTGTTTACTCCGGTCGGCGCAACGTATCTGCCGCAACGTCGCCGCTGCAGCAGTCGCCCCTCCTTCAATGATCTTTTTTCCCATACGTCATGACCATGGATTGAGGGAAATCGCCCTCGAGCGCAGGAAAAAGCATAACATCTGAAAAGAAAATTATCAAGACAAATATGTTTATTGTAAGGGAAAATCGGGTTTCCGAGACGCGAGGCAACAGGATAGGGACCGACGTTTGACCGATGCCGTGCGCCGGATACGGGACCCGGCGTGCGGGCGCAGCCGGCGTTCTTAGTTGTTGACCGCGCGGATGTCCGCGCGTTATCATGTCCCGTTGTGCTGAAAGGTTTATTCGATGAAGAGTGCGAATGCCGGTAACGAAGCGCTGTCTCCGTCGCAGATAGGAAAATTCCATGTCATCAGTAAAATCGGCCAGGGCAGCATGGGCATGGTCTACAAGGCCTTTGACCCCTACATGCAGAGGAACGTGGCCATCAAGGTCACCGACCCCAAGTCCCTCTCCGAAGACAGGATCCGGCGGAGGCTCGTGGAGCTCTTTTTCACCGAAGCCCAGATATACGGGCTGCTGGACCACCGGAACATCCTTCCCGTGTACGACGCCGGACAAGACGGGGACCGGTACTATCTGGTCATGGAATATATCGAGGACAGCAGGACCCTGCAGCAATACTGTCAGCAGGACAACCTCCTGCCCATACCGAAGGCCGTCGAGATCCTGTATCAGTGCTGCAAAGGGCTTCAATACGCCCACTCACGCAACGTCATCCATCTGGACATCAAGGCCAACAACATCATGCTCACCCCTGACGACCGGGTGAAACTGGCCGATTTCGGCCTTGCGAAGATCCTGCACCCGGACACCGAGCATCTGTACCTGGAAAATATTCTCGGCACTCCGATGCACCTGTCCCCGGAACGGCTGCTGAAGGAACCGGTGAATCACCAGGCCGATATCTATTCCCTCGGGGTGGTCATGTATTTCATGCTGACCGGCCATCGCCCGTTCCCGGGTCCGGGCCTGGATGAACTCGTCCTGCAGATCATTAACGACGAGCCTGCGCCCCTGGGGCAATTCCGGCCCGACGCGCCCGATCTTCTTGAGCCGATTCTGAGAAAAGCCCTGGCCAAGGACGTGAAAGACCGCTATCCGAGCGCCGCGGACATGGCCGTGGACCTGAACGCGTTCCATAAAAAGATCGTGCACGCGGTCGTGACAAGCGATGTGGGCATGAGGGAAAAACTTGACCGGCTCGCGAAACTGCCGTTCTTCAGGGATTTTTTCGAGATCGAGCTGTCGGAGGTCGTTAACGCGGGCGTATGGCTGGAATATGCTCCCGGCCGGATGATTCTGAGCGAAGGAGACCTCGATGAATCTTTTTATGTGGTCATCGAGGGGGAGGTCTCGGTACTGGTGGCCGGGAACATCATGGCCGCGCTGAAGGCAGGCGATTGTTTCGGTGAGATGGCGTACGTCGCCAAGAGGCCGCGCACCGTGAGCATCCGATCGGCGACCGACGTGGCGGCTCTGAAGATCAGCAACGAGCTGCTCGAAAAAACCTCGGTATTCTGCCAGCTGAAGTTTACCAAGATGTTTCTGAACACCTTGATCGGGAGGCTGTCCTCGACCCGCGGGAAATAGCGCGGTCGGGACCGGTAAAAACCGCGGGGCAGTCCCCCGAGCGCAGGCATGATGACGGGAGCCGGCCGCGAAGGGCGCGTTGAGGGCCCCGCGCGCCGTCCCTCGTCAACCGTCCGTTTTCTCGCGTACCTCACGCTCTCCTGCGCGCAGTTCTTCCGCCTGTTCCGGGTCTTCCCTCAGCAGAAGGGCCTGGAATTCCCCCACGTGCGTTTTTTCCTCCCGCGCAATATCGAGAAGGATTTTCCGGATTTCCTCCTTCCGGGTCATCGCGGCCAGTTGCTCATAGAGGTTGACGGCATCCAGCTCCGCCATGATCCCGGCCCGAAGGATCTCCTTGTCCACATCCTCTTTCCTGACCTTTTCGAGCTGAAGGGGTATTTTCGACAGCATGCCTTTGTCTCCTTACTGTTTAAAGTACGATGGGCAACGTTTACAGTATAGCAAATACTGAACGCCTGATGCGGAATAATGGCAACCGGACGCCGGATTACCGATAGGCGATACCGGGGGGCGCTACGAATACCGGCGCCGCTCAGATTTGTGCCTGCTCTGTCCCTCTCCTTTACCTTCTCCCCCGAGAGGAGAAGGTTGGGTGCGGTCTGTAATCGCCGGAAGCTCCTTGCGGTTGGACTCGCCCGGCCAGGCACGTTTCCCGGGAGCTCGTCCTTCCCTTGCAGGGGAGCAGTGCTTTGACTCTCGGAACGTGGCGCTTACGATCCGGCGCTCGCCTCATTCAAAAATGCGATCGAAGCCTGATCCAATTCAAGTTTTGTCGCCGCCGTCAAATCGTTCAACTGTTCCAGGCTCGTGGCGCTGACAATAGGGGCGGTGATGCCCGGGCGTGCAAGCAGCCATGCAAGCGCCACGCTCGCAGGCACGGCATGCTGTTGTTTTGCAACTTCATCCAGTGCCTTGAGGATGCGGAATCCCCGTTCATTGAGATATATTTTTGCTCCCTGGCCGCGGATGCTCTTTGACAGGTCTTGGTCCGACCGGTATTTACCGGTGAGAAAACCGCTTGCCAGCGAATAGTAGGTAATCACGCCCAACCCCTTTTCCCGGCAGAGCGGCTCGAGCGACCGTTCATAATCAGCGCGATCATAGAGATTATATCGAGGCTGCAGGCTCTGGTAGGCGGGATATCCCCGCTTCCCGCTGATCCGCAGCGCCTCTGAAAGCCGTTCAGCGCTGTAGTTCGAAGCGCCGATTGCGCGCACCTTGCCCTCCCTGATCAATTGAGCGTATGCTTCCAGCGTCTCTTCCAAGGGGGTATCGAGGTCGTCCCGGTGCGACTGGTAGAGATCAATGGTGTCCGTCTGCAGGCGCTTAAGCGAATCCTCCACGGCGCGCAAAATATAATCCTTCGAAAGCCCTTTCCGCCCCGGACCCATCTCACTGCCGACCTTCGTGGCGATCACGGCCCGGGCGCGCTTGCCGCTCTTCGTGAACCACTTTCCAATGATCGTTTCCGATTCCCCTCCCTTGTTGCCCGCGACCCACCGCGAGTAGGTGTCAGCGGTGTCGATCAGGTTCAGTCCCGCGTCCACGAAAGCGTCAAGCAGCCTGAACGCAGTCGGCTCATCAACGGTCCAGCCGAACACATTGCCGCCCAGGGCCAAGGGGTAGACTTCAATGCCTGAATTTCCGAGTTTTCGTTTTTCCATTCTCTCTCTCCGGATTCATATCGTTCTGCAAAAAATCCAGGAAGCTCAGGAGCGAGGCGATTGCGGCGCCGCACCCGGAATTCCCTCGCCCGCCTCCTCCTTCACGTGCTCCGCTGCAAGGAACATATACATCGCCGGCACTACGAACAGCGTGAACAGGGTGCCGATCGATATCCCGGTCATGATCACCAGCCCCATGTTGAAGCGGCCTGCGGCGCCGGCGCCCGTCGCGGTCACGAGCGGCAGCACGCCCAGGACCATGGCCGCGGTCGTCATCAGGATCGGCCGGAGCCGGATCGCGGCGGCCGTCTCCACGGCCTCGCGCTTGCCCTTGCCCTCGCGCTGGAGGTCGTTCGCGAACTGGACGATGAGGATGCCGTGCTTGCTGATGAGGCCGATCAAGGTCACCAGACCCACCTCGGTGTAGATATTCAGGCTCGCCCCGCCCACGCCCAGGCTGATGAAGATCATGGCCCCGCAGATCGACATGGGCACGGAGACGAGCACGATGAAGGGATCGCGGAAGCTCTCGAACAAGGCCGCAAGCGCCAGGAAAATGATGATCATCGAGAAAACGAACGTGACCTCGAGCGCCGTCGATTCCTGCACGTACTGCCGGGACTGGCCCGCGTAATCGACGCTGTAACCCTGCGGCAGGGCGTCCTTTGCCAGGGCCGTGAGCGTTTCCAGGGCCTGGCCCAGGGTAACGCCCTGCCTCAGCACGCCCGAAACGGTCGCTGAATTGAGCTGCTGAAAGTGGTTCAGGGACTCGGGAACGACGGTCGTCCTTAATTTCGTTATCGTCGAAAGCGGCACCGATGCCCCCGCCGGCGTCGTGATGTAATAGTCCTTCAGCTGCTCCGCGTTCAACCGCTCTTGCCTCGCATCACCTGCGGGATCACCTTGTAGGAGCGGCCGGCAAGGCTGAAGTAGTTGACATAGCCGCCGCCCAGCATGGACCCCAGGGCGCCGCCCACGTCCCGCATGGTCAAACCGAGCTGGGCCGCCTTGTCGCGGTCGATGTCGACCGTGGTCTGCGGTTTGTCGAGCTTGAGATCATTGTCCAGGTAGGCAAACATGCCGCTGGCATAGGCCTTGCCCAGAAAGGCCTGTGAAACCTCGTTCAGGCGCTCGTAGGATTCGGTCGTGCCGATCACGAACTGTACCGGCAGCCCGCTGCTTCCGGGAAGCGGAGGCCTGAGAAAGGCAGCCGAGCGGGAAGCGGCGATCCGGCCCAGCTTCATCTGGACCTGGCGGCAGCAGCTCCATCGACGTGCGTTTCCGCTCATCCCACGGTTTGAACACCATGCCGCTGAAGGCGATGTTCAGCGCGCCGGCGCCGGCGAACTGGAACACATGGTCGGTCTCGGGATAGGAAGCGAAAATATCGTACACCTGCCGCGTCGAGAGCAGCGTCTGGTCCAGCGTGGCATTGGGCGCCGCCGTGGTGAGCGCGATGATGATGCCCTGGTCCTCGTCGGGCGCGAGCTCGCTCTTCGAGGTCGTATAGAGAAAATAAATGCTCACGAGAATGAGCGCGGCGAACACGCCCGTGACCGCAAGCGTGTTGAGCGACGCGTGCAGCAGCCGCTCGTAGCCGCTGGCGCAGGTTCCCGAACTGCCGGTCGATCCATGCCGCGAACCGGTTCTGGCCGTCGTGCTCGAAGGGTTTGAGGAACCGCGAACACATCATGGGCGAGAGCGTGAGCGCGATGACCGCGGACACGGCCACGGCCCCGGCCAGGGTGTAGGCGAACTCGGTGAAGAGCGCGCCCGTGAGCCCGCCCATGAACCCGATGGGAATGTACACGGCGATCAGAACCACCGAGATAGCGACGATGGGCCCGGCGAGCTCGCGCGCGCCCTGGAGCGCGGCGGGCAGGGGCTTCATGCCTGCCTCCATGTGGCGGTGCACGTTCTCGACCACGATGATGGCGTCATCGACCACGAGGCCGATGGCGAGCACCAGCGCGAGCAGGGTCAGAAGGTTGATGGTGTAGCCCAGCACGAGCATGATGAAAAACGCGCCGATCAGGGAGAGCGGCATGGCGATCGTCGGGATGATGACCGACCGCACCGTGCCGAGGAACAGGAAGATCACGACCGTCACGATCAGGAGCGCCTCGATCAGGGTCCTGACCACCTCGCGGATCGAGCTGTTCACGTACTTTGTGGCGTCGTACACGATGCGGCCGTCGAGTCCTTCGCGGCAGCTGCTCCGCGATTGCGGGAAAGGCCTTGCGCACGCCGTCGATCACCGTGAGCAGGTTGGCCGTGGGCGCGACCTTGATGCCGATGTACACGGCGCTCTTGCCGTCGAAGGTCACCGCCGTATCGTAGTCTTCGGCCCCGAGCGTCACGTTGGCCACGTCGCCCAGGCGGACGAGCGCGCCGTTCTTCTGCCGGATCACGAGGTTGCGGAATTCGTCCACGGAGTGCAGGCTCGTGTCCGCGGTGAGGTCCACGGTCACCATCTGGCCCTTGGTGCGGCCCAGGGCGGAGATGAAGTCATTGGCCGCCAGGGCGTTGCTCACGTCCGTGGCGGTGACGCCCAGGGCCGCCATCTTCACCGGGTCGAGCCACGCCCGGAGCGCGAACTGGCGCTGGCCCAGGATCTCGGCCGTCTGCACGCCGTCCACGGCCTGCAGCTTGGGCTGCACGACCCGGATCAGATAGTCGGTGATCTTGTTCGTGGGCAGCACCTTGCTCGAAAAACCGATGTACATCGAATCGATGGTCTCGCCGATGGCGACGGTGATGACGGGCTGCTGCGCGTCACGGGGCAGCTGGTTCAGCACCGCGTTCACCCGGGTGTTGATCTCGGTCAGGGCCTTGTTCGGATCGTAATTCAGGCGCAGGTTCGCCTGGATCGTGCTCACGCTCTGCCTGCTCGAAGAGGTGAGATAGTCGATGCCGTTTGCCTGGGCGATCGAGTTCTCGAGCGGCGTCGTGATGAAACCGGCGACAAGGGCCGGGTCCGCGCCGTAATACACGGTCTGGACCGTCACGACCGCGTTCTGGATCAGCGGGTACTGGCGCACCGGCAGAAGTCCGACCGAACGAAGGCCCAGTACGAGAATCAAGCAGGCTCACCACCGTGGCCAGCACGGGACGTTTTATGAAGAGGTCGGTGAAATGCATGAATACCTCGAAATTCCAAATTACAAATCTCAAATAAATTCCAAACGGCAAATTCCAAATTCAAAACGTTTCGGTCATTCATGCTTGGTGCTTGGAGCTTATTTGTGATTTGCGTGCATCCGGCGGTAATGAGCGCTTGTCGCGAGTGCAGGGCGGTGTTTGAAAGCTGGTGCTTGCCCCTCTATTGTTCCTCCGGCTTCGGCGCTTCCTCGTTCGCCGGTTGGACCCTGTTGTCGATGATCACGCGTGCTTCCGTTCTTGAGCTTCAGTTGTCCGCTCGTGACCACCGTGTCCCCTTCCTTCACCCCCGTCATGACGGCTATCTGGTCGCCCCGCGTGGGGCCGAGGGTGACGAAGGCCTGTTTCGCGGTCAAGAGCGGCTTCCCTTCGGGGCCCTTGCCGCCCTCCTCGACGAGGAAGACCGTGTCGCCGTAGGGGTTGTAGGTCACTGCCGTCTGGGGGAGCGTCAGATAGCGCTGCACGGCCCCGGCCCGCACGTCCACTGCCGCGTACATCCCCGGGAGCAGCTTGTGCCCGGGATTCATGATCGTTGCCTCGACCTGGACGTTTCGCGTATCAGGGTCCACCTTGGGGTTGATGGCAGTGATCTTTCCCGTGAAAGATCTGCCCGGATAGGAGTCGGTCGTGACCACGATCTTCTGGCCGATCGCGAGCCGCGAAAGCTCCTGCTGCGGGAGGTAAAAGTCGCAGTAGACCGCGTCGAGCGACTGGAGCGTAACGATCCTGTCGCCGGGGTTCACATACTGACCCGGGTTCACGGTGGTGATGCCGAGCCTACCCGCAAAGGGCGCGCGGATCGTCTTCTTCTCGACCAGAGCCTGCTGCTGCGCCACCTGGGCGCGCTTGCTCCGAAGATCGGCAGCGTCGGCGTCGACGGTCGCCTGGCTCACGGCCTGGACTTCGAGCTGTTTTTTGTCCCGGTCGTAGACCGTCTGGGCCAGATCGGCCGCTGCTTCGAGGGCGTGCAGCTGCGCGATATCGGCATCGGCATTCAGTTCGACCAGCACCTGCCCCTCCTTCACCTCCTCGTCGGGTTTGATGTGGAGCGTGCGCACAAGGCCTGCGATCTCGCTCGTTACTTCCACGCCGCGCACGGCGCGCAGACTCCCCACCGCCGAGAGCTGCGGCTGCCAGGTCTGATACTCTGCCTTCATCGCCGTCACCGTCGACGGCGGCGCCTGGAAGGACATGTATTTCTTCATCATGCCCGCCTTGAACATCTTGAATCCGAAAACCCCGCCGAACAGCAGCCCGACGATCGCCAGCATGATCACCATTCGCTTGGACATGAAGCATTCTCCTTCTTCTTGATTCTAACTTCTTACTGCTTACTTCTCACTTTTTACTTTTAACCTCTTCCTTCTCCCGGTTCCACCACCCGCCCCCGAGGGCCTGGAACAGCGCCGCCGTGTCTGCGAAGCGCGCGGCCTGCGCCTGGACCAGACTGATCCTCGACTGCTGGTACTGGCGCTCGGCATTGAGCAGTGAGAGGTAGCTCACAGCGCCGAGCTGGAACTGCTTCTGGGTCAGGTCGAGCGTGTCGCGCGCCGCCGCCTCGGCGTCCGCCTGCTGCCTGGAGCGCCCTTGCATCCGCTTCCAGCGCCCGCAGCACATCGGCCACGTTCTGGAACGCCTGCAGAACGGTCGCGCGATACTGCGCCGCAGCCTGATCGTACGCGGCGACGGCGGCACGGCGCTTTGCGCTCAACTCCCCGCCGTGAAAGAGGGGCTGCAGTAATCCCGCCCCGAGATTCCAAACCGCCGTGCCGCTGGAAAACAGAGTGCCGGGCTTGACCGCCTCCGACCCGTAACTGCCGCTCAGCGTGAGCTGCGGATAGAGGTTCGCTGTTGCAACGCCCACCTGCGCGCTCGCTGCGTGCAGCAGCGCTTCCGAAGCGCGGATGTCGGGGCGCTGGCGCACCAGCGATGACGGCAGGCTCAGGGGCAGCTGCTGCGGCAGCTCCAGTCCGTCAAGGTCGAACTCGGGCAGGGATGCTGCTTCGCCGGGGAGCCGACCGGCAAGCACCGCCAGTTGGTGGCGGGTCAGCGCGAGCTCTTTTTCCAGCGGCGGCAGGGTCGCCCGCGTTTGCGCGACCTGCACCCGCTGTGCGAGCACGTCGGAGCGCGCTACACCCCCGAGCTGCAACTGGCGCTCTACCAGTTCGAGCTGCTTATCCTGAGCAACGACGATCTCCTGGGTCGCCCGGATCTGCGCGCGCAGCGACGCTTCTTTTACCGCGGTGGTGACGACGTTCGACGTGAGCGTGAGAAAGGCGCCTTCAAGTTGAAAACGCTGAAAATCGACCTGCGACCGCAACGCCTCAAGCTCGCGCCGCGCTCCGCCGAAAAGATCGAGCGCATACGAGACACTTACCGAGGCGTTATAGAGCGTAAAGGGGCTGAATTGCGATTCGGGTTGGCCGAACGCGGCGCCCGAGATCTTCTGACGCGAAACCGAGGCATTCGCGTCTACCTTCGGAAAGAGCGCTGAGCCGACGAGGGCGTTCAGGCTTTCCTGCGACTGGCGGAGCGTGGCCTGCGCTGCCGCGAGCGTGGGGTTATCCGCAAGCGCCTGGCGGACCAGCTGGTCCAGCGCCGCGGAATGAAACAGCGTCCACCATTGCGCGGGGAGCTCCTGTTCCGGGACCAGGCGCTGCGCAGCTCCGCCGGGACCCGGCGAGGCCGCGGTCTCCGGAGGCATCGCCGTCGCCGTATAGGCAGTCGCGTCCGAGGCCTCGGGCGTATGGAAATCGGGGCCGACAGCGCACCCCGTCAGCGCAGCACCGGCGATTGCCGCAAGAACGGCAATCCTCATATACAAAATGCGTCTCATGCCCTTGAAGACTCCGATTCTCCCCATGCAGGAGCATTCAGCTTATTTTCATTCAACCGCTCATGAAAATCATAGCACAAGCGCTGCGACAACGTGATCGTTTTTCGAGGAAAATGAGGAGTAAAGTATTAACAGGAGCGAGAGTGGTCCCGCCGAGGCCTGTTGGGGAAACCTTTCAACGCAAAGCCGCCCCCTCTCCAGGAACGCGGGAACAACAGCGTCAGGACAGTGTTTTATGATCGTAGAGGCTGAAACGAAGCCGGACAGACTGTGGGAAGGGGGCAGGTGATTCCCGGCGGGAGCGCAGTTCGAGGCAGGGAGGTTGTTCGAAGCGGGGAGATCAGTGGAAATACTTCTCCAGTTTCTCCAGCACTTCTATATGCAGGAATTCCGAGGGGATGATGCGAAACTCCACGGCATCCATGTTTCGCTCGTGCGGGTTTGCAGGTTGAACAACGCTTGCAAAGAAGGTCGAGTACCGCTTTCCAAGCTCGGGCTCCAGCTGAAACAGGGCGTCCTGAATGAACCCGACCGTTCTTCCCACCTGCGCCCACTCCGCGATGTTCGTTCCCCCCGCCCCCTGGGAGGGGAAGCGGCCGATGATCATGACGAGGCTGATCTCGGACCGCGCATGGTCATCTTTCATGAGCGCCAGGAATACGCGGGCAAGTTTCTGGAGATCGACCTGCGCGGAAGGGGTAAGCCTTCCCTCGCGGGTAAACAGCAGGGACTTTTCCATCAGAAAGGAGCCCGACCTGAACGTGAGGCCCCTGATCGGTTCCGTTCCGAACTCCTTATGGAATTTCTGGTTGATGCTTTTGGTGAATTCGTTTCGGGGTTGGGAAAGGGCCAGGGCGGGTTCAAGAAACCGCTGGATCTTGACCGCCCGGTAATAAACGAGGGCGCTCAAGAGCACCAGGCCGATAAGCAGGAGGCTGAGGGTCGGGCCGGCCGGCGGCGCGTATTTCCACAGGGACTTGCCGTTCATGGCGCGGTTTCCTCCAGGAGTTCCAGTTTTTTGACGGCCGCCTTGAAATCGCTCTCCGTGACGGCTGCCGGCTGATGGATGGCCTTGTTCCGCAGTCCCAGCAACTCTCGGAACAGGCCTTTCCTGAAGTGGCTTATGCGGCGGCCCTGTTCCATAGACTTCAGGCCATCGGAAAGGATCACGAACGTCCGTCCAAGCGCCGCGCTCGTGAACGCCCTCAGGCGGTTTTCCAGATAATAGCCCAGCAGGAGGGAGGCCACGAGCTTTTCCCCTCTCCGGTGATATTCAAGCGCCTGCTCGGGCGATACCTCTCCCTGGACGATGCGGATGTTTTCCGTGGACTCGATTTCCCCGGGGGCCAGACGCTGTATTTTTTGATAGACTCCCAGGCATTTGTCGAGCATGTTCTTCTCGAGATAGGATTCGGCAAGGAGAAACAGCTCGCGGAGGCTGTCCGCTCCCTCCCGCTGCTTCACGGCGAACGCATGGGCGCGCCGCAGTGCCTCGGTCTTGTCATCCTTCTTGTCGAGCACGTCGAAATGCCTGGCCCAGCGTTTGCCCTTCAGCACGTTGTCCTTGGTGAAGCGGAAGAGGCGCTCCGAAACCTCGCTTTTGTCAAGCTTGCCGCTGATGACGATGATGTTCAGCGCCGGATGGGTCTCAAAGAGCTCCGGCAAAGCATCGATCCCTTCATTCATTTTGTCGAACTCGATGTCGAGCGTCATGAGATCGAAGACCTGCGTTGTCAGGGCCTTGACGGCCTCCCTGACGCTGACCGCCTCGTGAAACCGGAGGTCGGGGTCGTCCCCCTTGAGGGCCCGCTGAATTTCGAGTTTCAGGAGCTCCCGATCCTCGAAATCGTCGTCGGCGATCAGCACCTTAAACATCCGTCGCCTCCTCGACAAAGGGCAGATTGATGATTATTTCCGCGCCTCTCCCCGGCGCCGTATATTCCTTGCCGATCCTGATTTTGCCTGCATGAAGGCCCACGACGTATTTGGCAAAATAGAGGCCCTGTCCCCAGTTCTCGCCAAGGCCCTTCCCCTTGTAAAAACACTGATCGGCCTGCTGTTCATCCATGCCGACCCCCTCGTCCCGCACGGAAACCGTCACGTATCGTCTGCTGCCGTCGCTCTCGATCGTGGAGGAAACCTGTACGCGCGCTCGGGGCTGTCCCGCCTTTTTGTATTTGACGGCATTGTCGACCACATTTTCGAACACCGTCTTCAAGAGCGGCGGGGCGGCATAGATCATCGGGATGGCGGCTCTCTCGTGAACCTCGATGTCCGCCAGATCGGCGTACTGCGCCGCCAGGACGTCCAGCATGGCCTTGAGATCGGTATTCTGGAACTCGACCAGGCCGGCTTCGCGCTCGTCCGAAATTTTTTTGAAGATATCGATGTCGGCGAACAGTTTGTCCAGGTTGTCGTCGATGCGTTTCTGGGCGTCCCGGGGAAGGCCGGGGAGCAGGTCGATCCTTCGCTTTATCCTTCCGAGATTGTTCTTGAATTCGTGGCCGATGGTGGCCGAGATATAGCGGATAAATTCGTTTCGCCGCGCGATCTCCCGGTTTTTCAGCGTGAGAAACATGTTCTCCCGCGCCCTCCGCTGCTTTTGCTGGTAAACGATCGACAGGTTCACGATAAAGGCTGCGAAGGACACGATCATGGCCACCAGCGCGTAATAGGAGACCCTGTTGGACGCGTCGAGCTGGTCCTGCATGATGGAAAGACGCTTGTCGAGGCCGGCCCCCGGGGGTATTGCCCCCTTCCAGGGCATCAACCACAGCTCAAGGCGGCCAAGGGGGGCGATGAACCGTTCCGTGTAGACCATACCCACGACGAGCCAGATAAAAACCATGAGGGCCGTCAGCGCCAGGACCCTGACCTTATAGGGGATATTGTGGTCGGACATAGACAATATAATTTATTCCAAAAGAGCGGTTATTACAACAAGAAAAGAAGGCCGGTCGTTTTCTCGCAGGATAAAGGTGTATAATAAAAGGTAGAAAGAGGAGGAACATTGTCATGTTTTGGAAACTGTTCATAGGGTCGTTGGTTCTTTTCCCGCTCATCGTTGTTGCGCAAACCGCTGCAGGCGGCGCTCAGCGCCTTGAAAAAGCGACCTTTGCGGGGGGCTGCTTCTGGTGCATGACTCCGCCCTTCGAGAAACTGGACGGGGTGAAAGAGGTCGTCTCCGGCTACACCGGGGGGCACACGGTCAACCCCACCTATGAGGAAGTGACTTCCGAGACCACCGGCCACCTGGAGTCGGTGGAAGTCATCTATGATCCATCGAAGGTGAGCTACGAAAAGCTCCTTGATGTCTTCTGGAGGCAGATCAACCCCACTGATGCGGGAGGCCAATTCGTGGACCGCGGACCGTCGTATCAGTCCGCCATCTTCTACCACAATGAAGAGCAGAAGAGACTTGCCGAAGAATCGAAGAAGAAGCTCGCGGAGTCCGGCCGTTTCGATAAACCCATCGTCACCGAGATACGTCCCGCCGGGCCCTTTTACCGGGCCGAGGATTATCACCAGGATTACTGGAAGAAGAATCCCCTCCGCTACAAGTTCTACCGCTTTAATTCGGGCCGCGACCAGTATCTGGAAAAGATCTGGGGACAGGACAAGGCAACGCAGAGCGGAAAAGTCGAAGGCTCTTATGTGAAACCTTCCCGGGAGGAATTAAAAAAGAAGCTGACCTCGATGCAGTACGAGGTAACGCAGGAGGGCGGGACCGAGCCGGCCTTCAGAAACGAGTACTGGGACAATCATAAAGCAGGCATCTACGTCGATATCGTCTCGGGCGAACCCCTGTTCAGCTCACTCGATAAATACGAATCCGGCACGGGATGGCCGAGCTTCAGCCGGCCCCTCGAACCCGGCAACATCGTGACCAAGGAGGACCGGACGTGGTACCTCGCGGTCAGGACCGAGGTCCGGAGCAAACACGCCGGCTCGCACCTGGGCCATGTTTTTAACGACGGCCCCCCGCCAACGGGCCTTCGCTATTGCATGAATTCGGCGGCTCTCAGGTTCATTCCGAAGGAAGACCTGGTGAAGGAAGGATATGGGAAATACGCGAAGCTTTTCGAGAAGTAAGCAGTCAAGTCAATACACTTATGAAAAAGGCCGCCCGTGCTCTTGCCGGCGGCCTTTTTTTAGCGCTCAGCACGCCCACGCGTGAAGAGACAGCCTCAGCGGACGGGGCCCGGCCTGTGCGTGCGTGGTTTGAAGGTCCGCGCTCCTGCGGGATGGGCCGCGGCCTGACCATGATGCGTGCCGGTCCGGGGCGTGTGCGCCTGGACCTGCTCCGGTCTCTTCTGGGTGCTGCGTCGCTGCTGTTCGCGGGGCGGACGCGCAAACTCAATATCGCGCGCCGGCGCCGCTTTTTTATAATCGAAATCCTTCAGCGTGCGGCGCTCGATCTTCTCTCCGAGGACGCGCTCGATGCTCCGGACCGTGTCCTCGTCCTCGCGGGTAACGAAGGTGAAAGCGTCGCCGGTCTTCGCAGCGCGGCCCGTGCGGCCGATCCGGTGAGTGTACGCGTCGGTCGTGTCGGGGATATCGTAGTTGATGACGTGGGAAATCAGGGAAACGTCGATGCCGCGCGCAGCGATGTCGGTCGCCACGAGGATCTGATGCGAACCGCTCCGGAACCCGTCGAGCGCCGCCTGGCGCCTGTTCTGCGACAGGTTGCCCTGGAGCGATGCGGCGCGGTAGCCGGCCTTTTCGAGCTGCTGCCCCACGCGCTTGGCGCGGTGCTTCGTGCGCGTGAAAATCAGGACGGACTCCGTATCGGTATGCTTTAACAGTTCCAGGAGGAGCGGGGTCTTGAGGTGCTGCGGGACCGGATAGAGCGCGTGCGCGACCGTGCTCGCCGGCGCGGACGGATTGACCTGTATCGTGACCGGCGTATGCAGGACCTCGTGCGCAAGCTTGCGGATATCATCGGCCATGGTTGCCGAGAACATGAGCGTCTGGCGCTTCGCGGGCACATGTCTGATGATCCGGCGGATATCGGGTAAAAACCCCATGTCGAACATCCGGTCCGCCTCGTCCAGCACGAGGACTTCCAGGTGCGAGAGATCGATCGTACGTTGGTTGATATGGTCGAGGAGGCGGCCGGGGCAAGCCACGACGATCTCGACGCCGTCGCGCAATTTCTGGATCTGCGGGTTCACGCTCACGCCGCCGTAGACCGTGACGCTCCGCAGTTTCGTGTCCCGGCCAAGCGCAACGATGGATACGTGGATCTGCTCTGCCAGCTCTCGCGTCGGCGCGATGATCAGGGCGCGGACCTTGCCGCGCGGGCCCATGAGCAGGCGTTCGAGGATGGGCAGCACAAAGGCCGCGGTCTTTCCGGTCCCGGTCTGGGCCAGACCCATGACGTCAAGACCCTGCATGACCGGCGGGATCGCCTGAAGCTGGATGGGGGTTGGGGTAAGGTAGCCGAGCGCCTTGACGCCGGCCGCGATCTGCGGGTGGAGCTTGAACGAACTGAAATTCACTGAAACCTTCTTTCTGGGCGACATTCAATAAGGCGCTCACCCCTGTCGCCGGGGCGGCCGCCGCATAAACAAAAAGGCCATCAGAAAGTGTCCCCTGATGGCCCGCGGGCCTATCTGAAGAGAAGATAGGATGGATACGTTTGCAGGGGGCAGAATGTGTACGGCGACCCTGGCGTCATGCGCGCGCCAAAGCAAAATTGCCTTGACCCCTGATGGATGCTTCGTTTCCCTTGTTACAGTACGAAGGTTACATAATACCGTATCAGCATGCGTTTGTCTATGCTAATGTTTATGCCCATTCGGACATTTTTTGCCGTACGTCTTTTTTGCCCTTTTCCTCTTATTGACTTCGCCGCCGGAAATCTGTTATTATCCCTCATGCCTCTTTTCGCGTACAAGCCCTTTTGGGGCAGCCGGGGTTTCGCCTACCTCGCCCTTCTCGTCGTGATCATCATCATCGGGATATCACTGGGCGCCGCGACCAGGTACTGGTCGAATATCTCGCTCCGGGAAAAGGAGAAGGAGTTACTCTTCCGCGGCGACCAATACCGTACGGCTATCGCGCGATACGTGAAGGCCAATTCCGGTTTCCCGCAAAGCATCGACGATCTGGTCAAGGACCCAAAGACCGCCTCGGCACACTACCTGCGGCAGAAATACAAAGACCCGATCAGCGGAAAAGACTTCACGGAGATGCGCGACCCCGCCACGAACCGTATCATCGGCGTATATAGCCCCAGCGAGAAAGAGCCGCTCAAGCAGGCAAACTTTCCCGAGCAGGACCAGGATTTTGAAGGAAAGACCAAGTACAGCGAATGGCAGTTTGTGTATAAACTAGCGCTTGGCCAGCCTGGAGCGATACCCGGTCAGCCAGGAGCGACAGCCGGCCAGTCTGGAGCGACACCCGGCCAGTCTGGAGCGATATCCGGCCAGTCTGGAGCGACATCCGACCAGTCTAGAATAACACCATGGGGGACATGGGCGCCCAATAAGCCACCCCCCCCGCCGCCACCGCCGGCACCCGCGGAATAACAAATTACGGAAATCACGAGTGCCAGCCAATGCGTGCGACTCGGGAGAGAGAGCACGCGTCCGTCTTTCCGCTCCAAAGACCATGTCTCGATAAGGTTAGAGCTGGATCAAGAATGGAAATTATCTCCCCGGAGTGATATAACTCTGCTGTGGCGTCATATCACCTGATGCCTGCTTATTTTTTACCCGACTCGGGTTTGAATTTGCTCCTCCCGTATTTTTCGTTTGAAACGAGTCGGACCGCTGTTTTGGGTAAATAAACATGATTGGCGTCTCAACGAACGAAGGAAGCGGTCAACTGACTGGAAAGACGGAATATTATTAGCTTCGGCGGGTTGAAAACCACGGCTGGCGACATTTTTGAGCTTCATGACGGTTTTCCCCCGTTTAAAGGCGTAAATCCTCAACCCGTCAGACTTATGGTCTAATTTTTGCTAGTTGTTATGGAGGCGTAAAGTGATAAAATCGTGGCCTATGAAAAAAATAGCTGTTCTGCCGATCCTCTTGGTCCTTTTTTCCCTGACCCTTCTCTTTGCATACGGGGTCGTCGCACCTGCCGCGCCCGCTGAACAGGGCTGCGTGACCGCAAAATGCCATCAGGACCTGTTGAAAACCAAATATATCCACCCGGCGACGGACCCCTGCGATACGTGCCACCAGTCGATCGCCACGCCACACCCCCAGAAAAAGACAAAGACCTTCAAGCTCACCCAGGAGGTCCCCGGATTGTGTTATCAGTGTCACACGCAGTTCGGCGCCATGAAAGACATACATCCGCCCGTAAAAGACGGGATGTGCACGACCTGCCATAATCCCCACGACTCGGCACAGCCGAAGCTCCTCGTGCAGCCCCTGAAAGACCTCTGCACCTCGTGCCATCCCGACAAGATCGGCTTCAAGTATGCCCACGGACCCGCGGCCACGGGCGACTGCACCTTCTGCCACAGCCCGCACGAATCGAACAACGAGCGCCTGCTGGTCAAGCCCACCCCTGACCTTTGCTTTATGTGTCACGGCGATATGGAGGCCGCCATCAAGAAGAAATACGTGCACCCGGCGCTTGAAATGGGGTGCACCTCGTGTCACAACCCGCACGGCTCCCCCTTTAAAAAGTTTTTTGCCGCGGAAGGCGCCGGGCTCTGCTTTCAATGCCATCCGGACATCCAGGACAAGATCAAGACTGCGAAGCGCGTCCACGCGCCGGTGCAGTCGGAGCGGGGCTGTGCGACCTGCCACAACCCCCATGCGAGTGACGCGCCGAAGCTCCTGCCGAAGGCCGGCAAGGACCTTTGCCTCGACTGCCACAAGGACCTCATCAAAAAGAACCAGACCGTGCTCCACGGCCCCATCAGGGACGGGTCGTGCACGGCCTGCCACGACCCGCACGGGACGCCGTACGACAAGAACCTGATCAAACCCTACTCGACCGACTTCTATGTGTCCTACAATGACAATTCATTCCAGCTTTGCTTCAGCTGCCATAACCGCGACATGCTCAGATTTCCCACCACGTCCTACGCGACGGGGTTCCGGGACGGCGACCGGAACCTGCATTATCTTCATGTCAACCGGAAGGACCGCGGCAAACGCTGCAAGGTCTGCCATATGGTGCATGCCAGCGAGAACCCCAAGCTGATCGCAAACAGCGTCCCCTTCGGCAAATGGAATTTGCCCTTGAATTTCGTCAAGACCGACACAGGCGGCAGTTGCGCTCCGGGATGTCATCAGAAAGTCTCCTATGACAGAAAAACACCGGGCAAGGAAGCAGCGCCGGAAAAAGGCAAGGCAAAGAAGAAATGACGTTCGCGGACACGGAAAACTCGCCTTTGAACGAACAGCATGCCGATGAAGTCGAGTTCATTGTCGTCGATAAATATGCCGACTTCGGCGATGAGCACCTCAGGGGACCGAGGAATACCGGCACCCTGATCGACCTGGACAGCGGCGGGACCGGTATGCTGACCCATGTTCCGTTGCAACCCGGGGACAGGGTCCGGCTCGGCCATGGGAACGCGTCTAAAGTGGGCGTTGTGATGTGGATCGTCGAATCGTCGAATAAATTCCGGGTCCAGATGAAGTTTGTGTGACCCCCGGGCGCGGCACATGACCATAATCCCGTTTCAACGTCAGCGGCTTTGTTCGCGCGGGCTTTTCCTCGTTCGCTCCTGAAAGACCAACGGTTTCACAGACTTGAAGGAAAAAACCCGATTGGGGATCACTTGAGACTGATATCCGACCCCGCGGGGGTGGAGGCAGCAACAAGCTCATTGCCGGGTAGAAGCGCGCCCTCGCCTCACAAACGCGCGCACAACCTTCCGTCCCCTGCTGCCCGGGAGCGCCGGAGTCATGATCATTTCGCTCGTCCATCCTCGCCGATAAATGAATAACCTGCCAACTAATAAGAAATACCTTGTAGCGGGCTCGATCGCGCTATTTGCTTTCCTGGTCTATGTGCCCGCCCTCCGAAACGGATTCATTAACTGGGATGACAACGACTATGTTTATGAGAACCTCCCTGTTCGGACATTCAACCTGCAGCTGTTCCGATGGGCATTTTTCGATTTTCATGCCGCCAACTGGCATCCGCTTACGTGGCTCTCTCATGCAATCGACTATGCGATATGGGGGCTTGATCCTTTCGGGCACCACCTGACCAATAATATCATTCATGCAATCAACACGTTCGTGGTCGTTCTTCTTGTGGTGAAGCTGGTGGAGGTTTTTGAAGAATCAACAGGACGGCAGGGAACTCCGGACCCTTTTTGGAATGAAAGAACAAAATTAATGACCGGGGCGACAACAGGCCTGCTTTTCGGGATCCATCCCCTCCATGTCGAATCGGTGGCATGGGTTTCTGAGAGGAAAGACCTGCTGTGCGCCCTTTTTTTTCTGCTCAGCATCCTGTCGTATATGAAATACAGGGCCGCCGGGAATGGACCGGGCCGGAGGAAGCCGGCATACGGGTTCTTCGATAAGCAGTATCTTCTTGCCTTTGGATTTTTTGTCCTTGCCTTATTAAGCAAACCGATGGCGGTCACCCTTCCCGCGGTTCTTTTAATCCTGGATTGGCACCCGGCCGGAAGGGTCCCCTCGGCCCGGGCATTCAAAGTTGTTTTCACGGAGAAGATCCCCTTTTTTCTCCTGAGCCTGCTTTCTTCCGTGATAACGGTCCTTGCTCAACGTTCAGGCCATGCGATTGTTCCTCTCGAACATACGACCCTGGCAGTGCGGGCGGTTGTGGGCGCCAAAGCTCTTATCGTTTATTTCTTCAAAGTCCTTGTACCTGTTGACTTGCTTCCCTTTTATCCCTATCCCAGGGATGTTTCTCTTTTATCCTTACAATATATTTTTTTCGTTGCGCTCGTTGCCGGAGTTACCGTCGCTTGTCTGGCCGTCGCAAAGGTGCAGAAACTATGGCTCGCAGTATGGATGTATTATGTCGTGACCTTGCTTCCCGTCCTGGGCATTATACAAGTCGGAGGGCAGTCAATGGCGGACCGGTATACTTATTTGCCGACTTTGGGCTATTTGTTGATTGCCGGCATCGGACTGACGTTTTTTTTCAGAAAAGCGTTTGACCCGAGGCGAGGGGGAGTCGTGATGAGATCCTTTTTTATCGTTGCGTGCTGCCTCATCGTTCTTTTTTTGTCGTATGCCTCCGTCAGTCAGATACGGCTTTGGAAAAATTCGATCTCGTTATGGAGTTACCTTATTGAAACGGGGCGTCAGGAGGTCCCTCTTGCATTTTATAATCGAGGGCTTGCCTACGGCGAAAAAAATCAATTAGGCCCGGCCATAGACGATTTCAGTAGTGCAATTTCCATCAGCCCGGGGTTTGATATGGCCTATAATAACAGGGGGGTGGCTTATTTTCTGCAGAACCGTGATGACAAGGCATTCGAGGACTTTAACAAAGCAACCGAATTAAATAAAAACAATTCGGAAGCATACATCAATCGCGCCTATCTCTATCTGAAAACCGGCAAGAATGCGCTTGCCCTGCCGGACCTGCAGAAAGGGTGCGCTTTGGGAAATGAAGTCGGATGCAAGGTATTGCGGAATCTATTAAAGAATTGATACCGTCGATTCAGTCAGCCAGGGGCCTTCTCAACCGCGCTTTTGCCCGACGAACTCGATGAGGGCATTCTTCCTCAGGTCCTTTTTCCACGGCCTTGATTTCTTCTCCAACGATCACTGCGTCGCCGCCTATCATTTTGCATTCTGATCGTCGTTGCCCTGGATTATATCCCTCCCTCGCGAGCTTCGCGCTTCACTAGGTCCGCGCTCCTGCCGCAGGGAGGTCCGTTGAAAAAAGAACAGGCAGGCGGGAGAAACCCGCCTGCCTGCTTGATGCGGTGAAGATGGCGCTTCTTACGGTGTTATCGAGCTGATGGTCAGCGACTGATCCGAGCTCAGGCCGCTGATAACGGCGTCGGCGCCGAAGGTGGTCCCGAACTTGTACACATGGACCGTGTAGTCGCCCGGAAGAACGCTCGGGAAGGTAAAGAGACCGTTCGAGACCGTCTTCTTGTACTGCACCGTGCGGGTGCCCGCCTTCAGGAACACATACGCGTTCGCCATAGGCGTGGTGCCCGTGCTGGTCGTGACGATGCCCGATATCGTGTAGCGCTGGGGCACGTTGACCGAGAACCTATCTGCCGTGGAGGTCAGTCTCGGATTCACGGAGCTGATGGCCACATGATTAATGGTGTAGCTTCTCGCCCGCGTGCTCGCGTACGTATGGGTGAAGGTGCCGCCGGCAACTCCGAGGTCATAGTTTCCGTCACCCCAGTTCACATTTACGTTGGGCGTGGTCCCGTCCCCGGAGGTTGACGCGTCGGCGAAGCTTACCGTCCAGGCGGTCACGGTAACCGTGCCTTTTGACACTACTGGAGTGCTGGCCGTCGGCTGGCTCAGCGGGGTGGTTGAGTGCATGACGGCCGCAGCCGAGGCAAGCCCCGCCTTGGTGAAATACGGCGCGTTGTTGTGCGTTGCGGTGCTGATCGAGCCGCCGTGGCACTGGCCGCACGCGAGGTCGAGGTCGACCCAGACCGCGTTCGAGTAAGAACCGTCAGGCGCGGTTTGAGCGGTTCCGGTCTTTATCGCAGCGGTCCATGCGCCGGAAGCGGCCGTACAATTGGCCGAAGAGGTGTCGGACAGGTAGACGACCGGCGTGCTGGGAGCATTCTGGACCGCGCCGGTATGCACGCTGCAGGACCCGCCGTAGAACTGGGCCATGGTCGGGAACGTGTTGTAATTCGCATTCGTGTTGATCCTCCAGACATGCGCCGGCATGGAAACCCGATCGCCGTTCTTCACTGCCTGCGAGGCCATATGGCAGACCACGCACGCATTGTCATACCTGGTAGTATCGAACGGCGTGCCCGCGTCCTTCGGATGGTTAACGACCGTAACCGTCGGAACGGTGCTGATGGTCGCCTCGGTCGTGGCGTTGTTGACATGGCAATCCTGGCATGTCGTTCTTATTGCCGCTGCTTTCTGGGAAGCCACAAAGAGGCTGTTGTGAACATCGTGGCAGGCGGTGCATCCGCCCTGCAATGCGGTCCAGTTGCCGCCGGCATTCGTACAATTCGTCTGGTTAAATATGCACCCTCTGGCGTCGGTCCACGAGCCTACCGCTGCTTCACAACTGGGCTGATCAGCGTATACCGAAAATCCGTCCAAATCGCAGGACCCATACGAAAAACTGCTGTTGTAGTTTGCCGGATTATTTATCTGTTGAAAATTTCCCGTATACTGGCCATGAACGCTGTTCAGGAACTCCATGCCGGTCGAGTATCCGAAAAATTCCGGCGCGTAGTTGCCGTCGGGCCGGCCGACCTCGATCGCGGGAAGCGGATACGCCGGTTCGGAAACCGGAAGAGTGACGGTGTTATCGGAGAACGGCGTGGGATGAATATTCGCGCCTATTCCGCCGCTGGTATAGGTCACCATATGCTCCTGTCTGTGGCATTGAACGCATAACGCGGTGGCGGCCGCCCCTGTGGGAACCGTTGGTCCGGTGGTAAAATGATGCGTCGCGTCATGGCAGCGTTCGCACTGAACGCCGTCCATGGCCTGACCGGTGGTGAAACCGGTTGCCCAGGAGACCGTTGTGGCCGGCCCGTTGCCGTCAGGGTCGAAGTTCACATACGTGTTGATGCCTGGGTAGGTTTTTTCAGGAGAACGCGTCGTCGTGACCGAGGTGTCGAGGGTCATGCCGGTCGTATGGCAGCGCGCGCAGGAGTACGAGCCGCCATTGAAAACAGAGCCGGGCGCGGCGACGCTTGTAGTCGGGTCATTGTATGCCCCCGCTCCCGCTGTTGTATTTATCCAACCGTCATAAATGTAAAAGAGCGAGTTGCCGAGACCGCCATTGTAGGATGTCCATGTGCCTCCGGCGGATGTACAGGCGGATTGATTCGGATACCCCGATAACGAGCATGAACCGTCAAGCAAAGGAGGATGAGTGGTAGAGGTGCCGAGCGATATCGGTCCCAGTGTGTTCCAGACAATGGCGCGACCTGTCGAGTCCGTATCATAGGGCAGCCCGTCAGGCCCGTTCCAAAAGGAAAAAAGCGTGGCTTTCCTCAAAACATTCTTGTGGCCTGTCATCAGGTAGCTTGTTTTATCGGGCGCGGGAACGGTGCCGTTCAGTTGGTGACAAACAAAACAGTTGGTGTCAACGGCGCTGGTATACGACCATCCTCCGGCCGGACCGGGCGTTGCTCCATCCCCGAAGTATCTCTGTCCCTTCACCGCCTCGGCATCCATGGAATACATGAGTGAGAAGGTAAAAACAACAAGGACTGCCACATACAGAAATAATTTATTTTTCATGCGCACCTCATCGTTGAATTTTAGATTGTGAAATGTGGCAGACTGCAGTTTTATTTATTATAGTCTTAATTAAAAATGCAATTAATATGCCATGACTGCGCCGGGATGCGTAAATTTAAAAAATCAGCGTCTCATAATAACCTGCTGAAATAATATGAAATAATAAATTTATTTTCTTTCAATTAAATTAGCTTAAATTATAGATACATTATGAATATTAATGAAAGGCGGGCAAAGGGGCATTTGCCCCAGTACAGAGGGGCATTTACCCCAACCTGGCATTATTGCGCCTTTTTACCTTTCATTTGCCCGGAAAAGGTAAACAGGGGGGCGTATGCTTCAAATCCCTGCGCTGACGTGTTGTCCTGTCCTGATTTTACTTTTTCTCTTCCGGGGGGCCGAAGGTGTACTGGTACGCGAGGTAAGCCGAGAGCCGGTTGTCGCCATGGATGTCGCGCCCAACGGAAAAGAGCAGATGGTGGTCATCGCTTAAATTGAATATCGCGCCTGCATTGAACCCGGTCCGGGATGTTCCCTCTTCCGTGGTTTTCGTATTGTAAAACACTTCCACGCCTAGTGTCGCTGCCTTGGACATTTCACGCTGCACTTCCCAGCCGAAAAACCGGTAGTCTTTGTTGCCGGCTCCCGGATTACGCCAGAAGCCGCCGCCGCCGTAGGTTGTCCACGGCCCCCACCCCTTCTGGAGCCAGAGCGGCAGAAAATACATCGTATGTCCCGCACCCAACCCCTTATCACTGTTGCCGGTGGACAGTTCCACCAGTGGAAAGGTCCCGGCCATAAAATGAGAACCCTCATTATTCAGGAACCGGTACTTGATCCCGACCTCCGTGTCCCCGTAGCCGTAGTGTCTGGATTCTCCTTCCGGCTTGGCGTATGCAAAGGGAGTAATGACGTGAAACATCAACTCGGGCAGGACTCCGTAGTTGAACTCGAAGTGAGGGGCGGTTCCCGCCGTAACGTCGCGGTCTTTTTCATACTGCGTGGCCGCGTAAAATTCCCCGTGGTTATGATCAACCGGCTCCGGGTCGTCGGTCCGGAAGGGCGGCCCGGCCCAGGAAGAACCAAGGCCGATAGTGAAGATGCACAAAGCCGCCGCGATCATCGCCGCTAAACACCGCCGGGCATGGGAGGGGATTTTTGCGCGCTGAATACTCATTTTTTGAATTCCTTCATGTCCTTCGCGCCCGTCGTGGCGGGGAAAACCTCAGGAGTGCTTTTCGAGGAAACGTTCCTCACCCCTGCCCGCGGTCCTGCCCGACGAGCTCGATGCGGGCGTTTTTTCTCAGTTCCTTTTCCCACTCCCGCATCCTCTTTTCCGCCGCCTCGGCCCTGACCTTCTGCTCAAGCATTCCTTTCGACTCCTCAAACGTCATTTGCCGGTGGGCGGCGTCTTTCAGTCCGGTCTTTTCTTTTTTATAGCGCGCCCTGAGGGCCGCATCGGTTACCGTTATCTTCGCGTCGATCTCCTGCGTGGCGATCATTTCAAACAGGGCGTCCTGCTCCAGCGTCTTGCGGAGTTCCCCTTCCGTAAGGCCGTTCTTGTCGAGATACTCCTGGAAACCGGCTGGAGAGCCTGTGCTCGCTTTTATTTTCCTTATCTCGCCCTCTATCGCTTCCGGCGCCGCCTTCATGCCGCGCTTTCTCGCCTCCTCCACGGCCAGCTCCTCGAAGATTACTATGTCGAGCGCTTCGCTCCTGATCTTCTTGTCGAGTTCCGGGGTCCTCTGGCCGCCGGCGCCCAGGTATCGGGGGGCAAGCGCGTTCATCTCCCGAAAAAGGGTGAACAGGGTAATGGCCTCTCCGTTGACCCGGGCGGCAACCACTTTTTTCGATTCTGCAAAGCTTTTTTCCAGCATCGCCGTCCGGTGCGCTTCCTCCGCTGACGGCGCTACGCCCGCGGTCTCCGTTTTTTTGCACGAGACGAGCGCCAGGTGCGAGACCAAAAATACCAGTATGATCGTTACGAGTGTGCGTTTTCTCATTCCAGCTCCTCTTTCTATCGTCGTTCCCTTGAATTATATCCTTCCCTCGCGGGCTTCGCAAGCACAAGTCCGCGCTTTAGCCGCGGGGAGGTCCGTTGAAAAAAGAACAGGCAGGCGGGAGAAACCCGCCTGCCTGTTTGATGCGGTGAAGATGGTGCTTCTTACGGTGTTATCGAGCTGATGGTCAGCGACTGATCCGAGCTCAGGCCGCTGATCGTGGCGTCGGTCCCGAAGGTGGTCCCGAACTTGTACACATGGACCGCGTAGTTGCCCGGAAGAACTTTCGAGAAGCTGAAGGTACCGGTCGCGTCCGTCTTATGGTACTGCACCGTGCGGGTGCCCGCCTTCAGGAACACATATGCGTTCGCCATAGGCGTGGTGCCGTCACTGATCGTGACGATACCCGATACCGTGTAGCGCTGGGGCACGTTGACCGAGAACCTATCCGCCGTGGAGGTCAGTCTCGGATTCACGGAGCTGATGGCTACATGATTAATGGTGTAGCTTCTCGCCCGCGTGCTCGCGTACGTATGGGTGAAGACACCGCCGGCAACTCCCTGGTTGTAGCTTCCATCACCCCAGTTCACATTTACGTTGGGCGTGGTCCCGTCCCCGGAGGTTGACGTGTCGACGAAGCTTACCGTCCAGGCGGTCACGGTAACCGTGCCATGCGACACCACTGGAGTGCTGGCCGTCGGCTGGCTCACTACGCCGGCGATGTGCATGCCGGTTGCAGCCGCGGCAAGCGCCGTCTTGGAGATGTACGGCGCTCCGTTGTATGTTGTGGTGCCGATCGAGCCGCCGTGGCACTGGCCGCACGCGAGGTCGAGGTCGACCCAGACCGCGTTCGTGTAAGTGCCGTCAGGCGCGGTTTGAGCTGATCTGGTCTTTGTCGCAGCGGTCCAGGTGCCGCCAACGCCCGTGGTCGTACAATTGGCCGAAGAGATGTCGGACAGGTAGACAGTCGGCGCGCTGAGACCATTCTGGACAGCGCCGGTATGCACGCTGCAGGACCCGCCGTAGAACTGGGCCATGGTCGGGAACGTGTTGTAGGAGGCGTTGGTGTTGATCCTCCAGACATGCACCGGCATGGAATTCTGATTGCCGTTCTCCTCTGCCTGCGAGGCCATATGGCAAACCACGCACGCACTGTCAAACTTGGTCGAATCGAAAGGCGTGCCCGAGCCCGACGGATGGTGTATTACCGACACCGTCGGAGCGGAGCTGATGGTCGCGCCGGTCGTGGCGTTGTTGACATGGCAATCATCGCATGTCTTTCTCATGGCCGCTTCCTTCTGGGAAGCGACAAAGAGGCTGTTATGAACGTCGTGGCAGGTGCTGCATCCGCCCTGCACTCCGTCTGCAACAGTGCCGTCGTCTGCTCTCCACGAGCCTGCGCCGTACAGTGTTTCGCAGTCTGACTTGGTCTTTATTTCAGTGCCGTCAGCCTTGGTCTTCGCCGGGCTGTTGCTGGCGGTCCCTTGCCAGCAGGTGAAGCCCTGGAAGGAGCTTCCGTACTCTGAGGTCCCGTTGGGGTCGGAAAGATCCATATTCCCCAGGGAGTTCACCGTCATGGTGCCGGTGTACTCTGCGTGCACGCTGTTCAGGAACGAGTTGCCGAGAACGTGGCCGTTGAAGTCACGTCCATAAGCCGCCCCGTGGCTTACGCCGGTCGCGATCGACGTGGGATCGGTGGTTTTGCTCGTGCCTGCCGGCCAGACTTTGTCGATGCTCTGGTGGCAGCCGAAGCAGAGGTTCGTCCTGCCGGTGCCTGAAGCAAGCGCGCCCATGCCGCCGGAGGTAGGAGCGGTTGTCGGGTAATTTGATGCCGCAATCTGCGTCGAAGTTACCGACGGAACGGTTGCGTTATGGCACCGTGAACAATTAATGCCGTTCAGGTCCCATTTCGGGTTATTTGCATTGACGAGAAGGTTCGGGAACGTGGCAGCGGGTTCCTGACCGGCATATCCGGGAGTGCCGATCGACTGCACGCCGGGAACGCCTGTGGCATTGATGGTGCCAAGATTAGTGACAGCAGAACTGTCGCTCGAGCCCGTTGCATGGCACGGGTAGCAGGAGTAGCCGTTGTTGTCGGCAGTGGTCCCGTTAGGAGCGGTCCCGTAGCCGGTTTTGCCGTATACTACGCTCGGAAGCACGGCCATCCAGTCGCCGTAGACATAATAAAGATTCTGGTCCACGCCGCCCACCGTGATCTTCCCATACGGATCGGAGGTGGTCATGAAGTTGATGGTGTTGGTGCCGTCGGTCGTGTAGATTGCCCCGGTCGGACCAGCCCAGGGATAGCCTGCCTTGACCGCTCTCAGCATGTTCTTGTGGCCGGTCTGTACATAGCTGTCCTTGAATCTCTCGGCAGGGCCGTTATACTGGGCGCCGGCCGCGCTGTGGCAGTGGAGGCAGCCATCATCAGAGCTCACAGCCACCTTGGTGAGGTCGAAGGTCGCTGCGGTCGTAATACTGCCGACCGCTGCGGTCGTACCATAGGGTACCCAGGAGTTCCAGTTATAGCCGGCTGCGAGACAATCGCCCATGGTGGTGATTGTGCTCAGATCTTCCGCCGTACCGGATGTAACTGACGCACCGCTGATATTTTTGTAGTTGGACCAGGAGCCTCTGCTGTTGTTCTGGTCCACAGTGCCCGTGATACCGAACTGATAGTCACACAGAGCGCCGTGTACGACGTAGCCGAAGGCTGTCGTCGAGTTTGCGCTCAGAGACGGGCAGCTTGCCGCGGCAATGCCCGTGCTCATGTAAGCCGAGCAGAAGCCGGCCGGGCCCTGGACCGCGCCTTTTGCGCCGATGGCCAGGGGTGCGCCGCTCGCATCCTGTCCCCTGTACTGCCAGCCGTAGGCTACGCAGCCATTACCCGTTATGAACTGGGTCTGGTCAACAGAAGCGGAGACGTTCGCAAGGACGCCGCCCTTGCCGGTGCACATCTGGGCGTCTCTGTCCAGGTTCTTCAAGGATATCGTGCCCGTGATGATCTTGCTGGCATTCACGGTCACGCAGGTGCTGGAGCCGGCATTGGCATGCGCCGCCCCGTCTCCCGAGGAAGCAGGGTCGGAACAGGTGCCGGTCAGGCCGGTAATAAGCCTGGCGTCGCAGTCCCTTTTGTTCGTGATCGATAAATCAACGTCCATGGTGCCGTCGGCATGCAAGCCGAGCACGCAGACGCCGTCAGACGGCGTGACCCAGCCGCCGGATGAGGCGCTCTGCACGGCGCCGTCTTGCATGTACTTTGCGCTGGCGGTGCCCGCAACGAAAAGCGGAAGGGCCAGGGCAAGCACGGCTAGCCACAACATAAAGTTCTTTTTTACATACATGTTGCTTCTCCTTTTGATTTTTAGGTTTTTAAACCTTGCCTGCGCCCGCGTTTTCGCAGGAGCAGGGTGTATCAGGCCTGATTCATCCTGATTCATACCGGCCTGATAACTACTGCTGTGTACTTCTTGTCTCAGCCTGCCATAAACAAAATGAAAGCCACATCAATCGGGGGAAGGACTGTGGCATCATTTTTTTCAATACCGGGTGATGCATTTGCAGTGCCAAACAAAAAGCGCGTGAATGTACAGGCAGTTATGACCCCGGATGATTTCCAGGACCGGCCGCCATACCGCGAAATGACCTCAATACTGGGCCAAATGCCGTGCGTATGATTAATTTATTTTTTTTCAGGTTTTCTGTGAAGCAGTATTCACGCAGAGTTACGAGTTACGAGTTATTTGAAGCCTGAAAAAAGGTGGGTTTCCATGACCTTCAGGCATTCGAGGGATATGTCGCCCACGATCGTGAGCGAATAGGTATGGTCTTTATCGTATTGCACGAGGCCGGAGTCCTGCAATTTTTTCAGATGAAAAAGCACTTTGGCGCGGTCCGTCAGGTCGAGCCCTTCCGCGATCTCCCTGAGCCTCGCGTTCTTTCTCGCGTGAAGCAGCCGGATGATCTCCGACCTGACGGGGTTGGCCAGGGAGCTCAGGATGCCGTGGAAGTCCTTCTTGTCTCCCAGTTTCTCAAAACTCGCTTCCTCGAGCACCCGCCGGACGGCCCGCAGAAGCTCCTCTATTTTAAAGGGTTTCGCCAGATAATCGCTCGCGCCTTTTTTTATGACCTCCACCGCGTTCTGGATGGTCGCGAAGGCGGTGACCACGATTATCTTCAGCCGGGGGTCCTTGGTTCTCAGTTCCGCCAGGCAGTCGGCGCCGCTCCCCCCGGGCATGATCATGTCGAGCAGGACCAGATCGTGGTCTCCGGCGGCCGCCTTTTCCAGGGCCTCTCTGCATGAGGCTGCCACGTCGTATTGATACCCCGCTTCGGCCACGACCCGCGCAAGGAGCGCGCTGAACTCAACATCATCGTCTATGATAAGGATTTTTTTCATAAAGGATTTCTCGTGAACTTATATCACATCAAATGATATTAATGTGAAATTATATACACATTGGTACGTCCCGCCCGCAAAGACGGCAAAAATATTTTGCCACAAAAGGCACAAATGGCTCAGAAAAAAGCTTGAAAGCATTTAAAACTATTCCCGTTTCGGTTCCCTCTGTGCTCTTTGTGACTTGTGTGGCTAAAAAGCTTTTCCGGCTTGTCCGGGTCAGGTTCATTCCAGGAGGTGTTTTTCGAGGACCTGGAGACAGGCAAGGGTCTTTTTCCCCTGATTGGCGAGGAAATAGGCTTTATCCGGGCCCTGTTCCAGGACCCCCGCCTCCTTCAGCATTTTCAGATGAAAGAGCACCTTCGTATGATCGGAGATATTCAGCTCTCTGACGAGGTCCATGAGGCGCATGGTGTTTCTGAGCGATATCATCTGGATGATCGCCCTTCTGATGGGGTTGGACAGAGAGCCCAGGATGCCGTCGAAATCCCCCTTCTCCGTGCCGAGCTCGACCCGCGCCTCTTCGAGAGCGCGCTTCATGCGCATCAGAAGCTCATCGATCTTAAAGGGCTTGGACAGGTAATCGGTGGCCCCCCGTTTTATGGCGTCCACCGCATTCTCTATGCTCGCAAAGGCCGTGATCATGATGACCCTCGACCGCGGGCTCACCCTTCTGAGTTCGACGAGGACATCGGAGCCGCTCATTTTGGGCATGATCAGGTCGAGCAGGACCACGTCAAAATCCTCGTCAGCCGCCTTGTCGACCGCCTCCCTGCCGGAGGACGCCTGCTGCACCTCGTACCCCGCCGCGCTCACGGCCTCCGAGAGGTACGTCCTGAACTCTTTTTCGTCGTCTACGATCAGTACCTTTGTCATATCACTCCCTGGCTGGAATTTTCACGGTGACCGTGGCGCCCTGCCCGGGGGCGCTGGAAAGCTCTATGAGCCCGTGATGCTGTTTGATGATGCCGTAGCATATGTAAAGGCCGAGTCCGGTCCCCGAACCGACCTCTTTCGTCGTGAAAAAAGGATCAAAGACCCTCGATACGTTCTCTTGTGCTATCCCGGTCCCCGTATCCGCGATGCGGGCTTCGATCATGCCCTCCCGCACTACGGTGGAGATCGAAAGCCTGCCGCCTTCCGGCATGGCCTCCAGTGCATTGGACAGGATATTGATGAAGACCTGCTCGAGCTTTCCCCGGTCCCCCATGACCGCGGGGAGCGGCGCCAGGTCCTGCGTAATGACGACCCTGTCCAGTCTATGTTTCATCATCGTAAGAGCGTTGACGATGACCTCGTTGATATTCAGGGCAAGAAACTCCATGTCTTGCCGGCGGGAGAACTGCAGGAGCTCCTGCGCGATCGCGGCCGCGCGGTCTATGTTCTTCTCCACGGCCTTGATCTGTTCCACGATCGCCCGCCCGGGATCGCCCAGCCGCTTCCTGAGCAACTGGATCCCCAGGGACGCGTTGGTCAATGGATTGTTTATCTCATGGGCGATGCCCGCGGCGAGCTGCCCCAGCGAAGCCAGCTTCTCGGACTGCACAAGCCGTCTCGCCTGGTCCCCGGCCTTGCTCCTCATTTCGATGTCGAAAATGTTCAATGCCTTGATGATAAAGTACGCTATAAGAACAGCCGCGCCCCCGCGGAAGATCTCCTTCGAGTAGGGGGCGTAGGTACCGGCGATACGGGAGAAAAAAGTAGTCGTCAAAAAAGCATAACCGGCAAAGGCCCACCCCGCGTAAGAGAGATTGCGTGAAATGGAATGATGTAAGTTCTTTATTTCGCGGGAATACGAATACATGATCATTCCATAGGCGGTTACAAATCCCCCGATGAGGCCGAAGGTGTTCCGCGCGCCGGTCTGCACCTGCCGCACGATCAGCAGGTCAGAGCTGAAACCGCGCAGCTCCATGAAAAAAATCCAGATAAAGCAGAGAGCGGCGTAGGTCCCCACGGTCCACTTCACCCGTTTGAGCCTCGTATCAAGGGAGAGCGACAAGCCGAACTGCAGGAGGAACATGAACGAGACGATCAACAGGGCGGAGGAAATGAGCTCTATGGCAAATATTTCCTCCCGGCCCAAATGCACTCCCTCGAGCAGCGGGTATATCTCCAGCCACTCACGGAGACCATGGATAAAGCCGAAGATCGCCAGCAGCCACAGGCTGTCCGCGATCCGCAGGTCGCTCCCCTGCATGTTCTTTGTGCCGATGGAGAAGCTCAAAAAAAGGAAGGCCGCCCCGCCGAAAAAGTAGATCAGGTAAACCGGATGGATGGTCGGAAAGGGATTGATCATAGTCACTAAAAATCAGAGTGGTTCATCGGCAAAGGGCGGAAATGGGCCCCTGTCCGCCGGGAATGATGTCAACTCTTCCGCGGCCCGTCCGGCCGCGTCCCGTGCGCGATAAGTGCGGTATCATACCACGGAGCGGGACTGCCCGCAAGGGCAATTACCGGGGCGTTGTTTGAGGGACCGAAGCCGGCGCCGGGATGAGCGCCGGGGTCTCTTCCCTCCGGGGAATGGAACAAGGCGAGGGGTGGTAATGGTTTTTTAAGGATACAAGGGACCGGTCCGCGTTCGTCCGCGAAACCCCTTGCTCGAATATTTTAGCGGGGACCCGCGTCCAAGGAATTTTCCCTGCTCAACCACGCTTTTGCCCGACGAGCTCGATGCGGGCGTTTTTTCTCAGTTCCTTTTCCCACTCCCGCATCCTCTTTTCCGCCGCCTCGGCCCTGACCTTCTGCTCAAGCATTCCTTTCGACTCCTCAAACGTCATTTGCCGGTGGGCGGCGTCTTTCAGTCCGGTCTTTTCTTTTTTATAGCGCGCCCTGAGGGCCGCATCGGTTACCGTTATCTTCGCGTCGATCTCCTGCGTGGCGATCATTTCAAACAGGGCGTCCTGCTCCAGCGTCTTGCGGAGTTCCCCTTCCGTAAGGCCGTTCTTGTCGAGATACTCCTGGAAACCGGCTGGAGAGCCTGTGCTCGCTTTTATTTTCCTTATCTCGCCCTCTATCGCTTCCGGCGCCGCCTTCATGCCGCGCTTTCTCGCCTCCTCCACGGCCAGCTCCTCGAAGATTACTATGTCGAGCGCTTCGCTCCTGATCTTCTTGTCGAGTTCCGGGGTCCTCTGGCCGCCGGCGCCCAGGTATCGGGGGGCAAGCGCGTTCATCTCCCGAAAAAGGGTGAACAGGGTAATGGCCTCTCCGTTGACCCGGGCGGCAACCACTTTTTTCGATTCTGCAAAGCTTTTTTCCAGCATCGCCGTCCGGTGCGCTTCCTCCGCTGACGGCGCTACGCCCGCGGTCTCCGTTTTTTTGCACGAGACGAGCGCCAGGTGCGAGACCAAAAATACCAGTATGATCGTTACGAGTGTGCGTTTTCTCATTCCAGCTCCTCTTTCTATCGTCGTTCCCTTGAATTATATCCTTCCCTCGCGGGCTTCGCAAGCACAAGTCCGCGCTTTAGCCGCGGGGAGGTCCGTTGAAAAAAGAACAGGCAGGCGGGAGAAACCCGCCTGCCTGTTTGATGCGGTGAAGATGGTGCTTCTTACGGTGTTATCGAGCTGATGGTCAGCGACTGATCCGAGCTCAGGCCGCTGATCGTGGCGTCGGTCCCGAAGGTGGTCCCGAACTTGTACACATGGACCGCGTAGTTGCCCGGAAGAACTTTCGAGAAGCTGAAGGTACCGGTCGCGTCCGTCTTATGGTACTGCACCGTGCGGGTGCCCGCCTTCAGGAACACATACGCGTTCGCCATCGGCGTGGTGCCCGTGCTGGTCGTGATGATGCCCGATATCGTGTAGCGCTGGGGCACGTTGACCGAGAACCTATCTGCAGGTGTGGAGACCAGCCTCGAATTCACGGAGCTGATGGCCACATGATTAATGGTGTAGCTTCTCGCCCGCGTGCTCGCGTACGTATGGGTGAAGACATCGCCGGCAACTCCGTGGTTGTAGTTTCCATCACCCCAGTTCACATTTACGTTGGGCGTGGTCCCGTCCCCGGAGGTTGACGTGTCGGCGAAGCTTACCGTCCAGGCGGTCACGGTAACCGTGCCATGCGACACCACGGGAGTGCTGGCCGTCGGCTGGCTCACTACGCCGGCGCTGTGCATGCCGGTTGCAGCCGCGGCAAGCGCCGCCTTGGAGATATACAGCGCTCCGTTGTGCGTTGCGCTGGTGCCGAGCGAGCCGCCATGGCACTGGCCGCACGCGAGGTCGAGATCGACCCAGACCGCGTTCGTGTAAGAACCATCAGGCGCGGTTTGAGCTGATCTGTTCTTTGTCGCAGCAGTCCAGGTGCCGGAAGCCGCAGTGCAATTGGACGCATCAACGCAGGTTCCCGTCTTATTACCCGTGCAGCACACGGAAGGGGTGCCTGCGGCGGTACACGACGAATTAGCGGCAGCGACGTCGGACAGGTAGACAACCGGCTTGCTGGGAGCATTCTGGACCGGGCCGGTGTGTACGCTGCAGGACCCGCCGTAGAACTGGGCCATGGTCGGGAACGTGTTGTAGGATGCGTTGGTGTTGATCCTCCAGACATGCACCGGCATGGAAACCTGGTCCCCGTTCTCCTCTGCCTGCGAGGCCATATGGCAGACCACGCACGCACTGTCATATTTGGCAGCATCGAACGGCGTGCCCGAGCCCGACGGATGGCGTATGACCGACGCCGTCGGAACGGAGCTGATGGTCGCGCCGGTCGTGGCGTTGTTAACATGGCAATCCTCGCACGTCTTTCTCATTGCCGCTTCTTTCTGAGAAGCGACAAAGAGACTGTTATGAACGTCGTGGCAGGTGCTGCAGGAGCCCTGCACGGTACCCAGATCGCCGGAGGCGTCTGCTCTCCACGTCCCTGCACCGTAGAGGGTTTCGCAGTCTGACTTGGTCTTTATTTCCGTGCCGTCAGCCTTGGTCTTCGCCGGGCTGTTGCCGGTGGACGACTGCCAGCAGGTGAAGCCCTGGAAGGAGCTGCCGTACTCTGAGGTCCCGTTGGGGTCGGTCAGATCGTACTTCCCGAGGGCGTTCAACGTGATCGATCCGTTGCCGCTCTGGGCGCCCGCGTACTCTGCGTGCACGCTGTTCAGGAAGGAGTTGCCCAGCACATGGCCGTTGAATTCACGTCCATACTGCGCCCCGTGGCTTACGCCGACCGGGATCTTCGTGGGATCGTACTGCGCTGTGCCGGCCGGCCAGGCCTTGTCGATGCTCTGGTGGCAGCCGAAGCAGAGGTTGTTCCTGCCGGTGCCTGAAGCAAGCGCGCCCATGCCTCCGCTGGTGGGAGCGGTGGTCTTGAAGCTGGATGCCGCGATCTGTGTCGCAGATATCGGCGCGACCGTCGCATTATGGCACCGTGAACACTGAATGCCGTCCAAGTCCCATTTCGGGTTATTAGCAAAACTGATTCCCGGGAACGTGGCCTGCGGCTCAATCCCGGCGTATCCGGAAGTGCCGATCGACTGCACGCCGGGGACGGGACCGGAACTGTCACTCGCGCCTGTAGCATGGCACGCATAGCAGGTGTAACCATTGTTGGATCCCGTCGGGGCTGACGAGTAGCCGTTCGTCCCGTAGACCGTTGTCGGAAGCGCGGCCATCCAGTCGCCGTAGATATAATAAAGGTTCTGGTCTACGCCGCCCACCGTGATCTTCGCATACGAATCGGACGTGGTCATGAAGTTGATGGTGTTGGCGCCGTCGGTCGTGTACGCCACGCCGTCCGGACCCGCCCAAGGCATGCCGGCTTTGACTGCTCTCAGCATGTTCTTGTGGCCGGTCTTGACATAGCTGTCTTTCTCTCTCTCGGCAGGGCCGTTGTACTCGGTCAGGCTGCTGTGGCAATGGAGGCAGCCGTTGTCAGCGTCAGGCGTGTTCGTGTTATAAACCCACGCCGGTATTGTGGAAGCCGACGGGGTCGTGGGAATGGAAGTTGTCGAAGCTGCCTGGCCGGTCCAGTTGGCCCACGAAGCGCCGGCCGCGAGGCAGTCGCCCATCGTGTTGAACAGGCTCAGATCGAGGTAAGAATTGGCGGCATAGGTGCTGCCGTCAGCCTTGGTAAGCGCCGCGTTCAAATAACCGGCAATACCCTTGGCATAGGTGCACTTGCTGCTGCTGTATGCCCAGTCATAGGCAGTCGACGAGTTCGTGCTGCCAGCAGGACATATTGTGCCAGTCGTGCCGCCGGGAACCGTCGTCGTACCATACGATGTGGTCATGTTCATGGTCGTATAGCAATAGCCCGTGCCCGCTCCTTGCGTTGTACCCTTTGTGCCAATGGCCAAAGGCGTGCCGCTTGCATCCTGGCCCTTGAACTGTCTGCCGTAGGCAACGCACTTACCGGTAGTTACCCAGGTGCCACCGATGCCCTGGCACATCTGCTGGGTCCTGTCCAGACCCTTCAGGGATTTGGTGCAGAAGCTGGTTGCCCAGGAATGCTTCGCGCCGTCGTTTCCTGTTCCGCCTGCGGTTGTACACGCAGCGGACGTAGTCATGCCAGTCAGGTCGAAGGCTGTCCCGCCATTCATGGTTCCTGTCTGGAGATAGATGCAATCCCTGGCGTTCGTTACGCCGTCAGCGATATCCAGCGTGCCGTCAGTATGCACGCCGACGATACATATCATGTCATTCGGCGTGTTCCAGCCGCCGTTCGTGGCGTTCTGCACGGCGCCGTCGCTCATATACTTTGCGCTGGCGGTGCCCGCAATGAAAAGCGGAATGACCAGGGCAAGCGCGGCTAGCCAAAAAATAAAGTTCTTTTTTACATACATGTTACTTCTCCTTTTGATTGTTGAGGATTTTAACCCTAGTAATCAGGCCCTGTTCAAACCGGCCCGACAACTGCGTTACGCACAGCTTTCATCTATTCCAAATGCTTTACCCTGAATAGATTTCCTCCTTGCAACTCTTTTCTTAGCCTGCCATAACGATAAATGAAAGCCACATCAAATCGGGGGAAAAGACTGTGGCATCATTTTCTGTTAAGTATTATGCACAACAAATGCCAATATTGTGAATTAAGGCTATGGCAATTCAATTTTTTGCCATAACTTACTGTAATAATAACCATTTAATTTCACGATATGTACTCGTAGGATTCAAGTCGCTTTGTTCGTGCCGTGCCGGTCATGAATATTCATGACGCTTAAGCGGTATTTAACCTAAAACCGGGGTTATTTCACCCAACCCAGACCCAGGCAAAATTAAGTTGAAACTTTTTCCCACCATGAAAATCTATGGTAACTCAAAATATATGACCGAATTGCTTCTCCCTTGGATCGCAATGGCACGCGATGGATCTCGAAAGACAGCTGAAATACTTTTTCGAAGCGTCTATCCTTTAGGTTGTCGTATTTTGCCAATTTTTCTGCGTCTCAATAGCTTTTGGGATCCATACTTTACCTGCGACCTTGCGCGAAAATTAGAGCTTTTATTCACTTCTTGTAGTCTGTACACGCCAACATTGGGTCATATCACCCAGGAGCATTGGTCAATACCATCGCATATTTTACAACTTATTGTAAAATATATTATTTTATTCTGGCACTACTATTGCTATTATCAGAATCAGCCTGCCATAGCATTCATGTCTTTGTTCGGCCTTCGGGGGAAAGCCGGCTGGGACAAACCCTGCTTCAGCTTCAGGAAACAGGGGCAAAAAAGGAGTTTACCTATAATTTTAGGGAGACCCTACATTCTACTAAACATCCTGTTTTTTATAAACAGGACAAAGAAAAAGGAGAATACGTAATGAAAAAGTATATTTCAATTTGTTTAGCGATCGGCTTGGTTTTGGCCTGCGCTTCTTTTGCGATGGCTGGAGTTGCTCCTGGATCGGGTATTAAAGATTCTTTGCATGATTTGAGCGTCACGGGAGCTGGCGGTATTGCAGTGGGTCAAGCTAGTGAGACCCGTATCTGCGTATTTTGTCATACGCCGCACCACGCAGCCAGAAAAACAGATATGGTACAAGGCACCCAGATCAATTACTACCCTCTCTGGAACCACACGCTGAGCACCATCACCTCCTATGCTTCCTACACGAACGGCAGCGACATTCCGAACAGCCTTGCCATGCAGTTGAATGCGGACCTTTCGGCGGGACCGGGCGGCGTGTCGAAGCTTTGCCTGAGCTGCCATGACGGTTCGGTTGCAGTCAACTCCTACGGCACCTTCGACAGCAACCCGACAGTAGGCGCAGGCGGCATCACCATGCCCGCCGGCTATCAGGTCGGCGCGGGCGGCGACCTCTCCAATCATCATCCGGTCGGGTTCAACTATGCTGCAGTCCAGGGCGTGGATGACGGGATTATGGATCCTTCGAGCAGCGTCGGCACCACCGGCCTCACCATCAACGACCTTCTGTGGAACGGCAATGTAGAGTGCGTTTCCTGCCACTCCGTCCACAACAAGGGCAACGAGGGCTTTAAGTTCCTCTGGACGTACGACGACGGCGGCCCCGCCGGTACGGGAAGCCAGATCTGCCTCACCTGCCATGACAAGTAAGTAAAAACCATGAAAAAGAGGGGGATGAATTTCATCCCCCTCTTTTTTTTTCATTTTTCATAATGCCCTTGCGCGTGTTGAAATTATGTTGAAAATTCAGAACCATCATGGTACTATTGCCATACCCGCAATGAAACAATTCCCAACTATTTAGGAGTCCATTACAATATCATGAAAAAATTCAGTATCGTCATCATCCTCGCCCTCATGGCCGGCTGCGCTACCACGGCCCCGAAGCAGGAAATATTCAAGGTTTTCTATCCCGGTCCGCCTGAACTGCCCCGGGTGCAGTATCTCACTTCCTTTGTGGGGGAAAAGGACTTCGCCCGTAAAAAATCCGCTTTTGAGAGGTTCATCACCGGGGCCCAGGAGAGCAAACGGCGGCTGGACAAGCCCTACGGCGTTGCGATCTGGGGCGGCAAAATCTACGTCGCCGACACAAACCGGGGGGTCTCCGTCTTTGACCTGAATAAGAGGACCTTTGAGGATCTCGCCGGCGCCCAGGGGCTGGGGAAGCTGCTTCAGCCCGTCAATATCCGCATCGATGCCGAAGGCAACAAGTACGTGGCGGACCCGGTCAGGGGACAGGTGGTCGTCTTCGACAAGAACGATTTTTACGTCACCGCCTTCGGTTCGTCAGACACCATGAGGCCGGTCGACGCCGTGCCCTATGGAGACGAGCTTTACGTGGCCGACATGAAACACTATGAGATCGTCGTCATGGACAAAAAGAGCGGCAACGTCCTGAGACAAATCGGGCAGACAGGACCGCCCGAGGACCGGTTGGGGCGGCCCACGAACGTGGCCTTTGACAAAGATGGGCACCTGCTCGTGTCCGATATGGCCAGGTTTCAAATCGTAAAATTCGACCGGGACGGCCATTTCCTGGGCGCCCTCGGAGAGATCGGCACGGAGAGCGGCACCTTCGCGCGTCCGAAAGGCATCACCGTGGACCGGGATGACCGGCTCTACGTCGTGGACGCCGCCTTCTCCAACGTGCAGATCTTCGACAAGGAGGGAGACCTTCTCCTCTTCTTCAGCAAGGGCGGGAGATTTCCGGGCGACCTGAATCTTCCCGCCCAGGTAATCGTGGATTACGACAATATCAAGTATTTTCAACAATACGCGGACCCGAAATTCAAGATCGAGAACCTGGCCATCGTCGTCAGTCAATTCGGAATCAGGATGATCAATATTTTCGGCGTGGGCAGGGAAGAGGGGAAAACGTATCCGACGGACGCCGAGCTCCGGGAACAAGTGAAAGCGAGACTTGAGAAGGCAAAGAAGGAGCAAGCAGCCGCGGACAAGGGCGGGCCTGCCAAAGAGGGACAATAGAAGATGTTCGCGCGGTTGATACTTGCCGCGGTGGCCGTTGCAATGCTTGCCTTGTCCGGCTGTTCTCCGCAGACGCGGTACACGGCGCTCAGCTTTTTCTTCGACGGCGTGCCCCAGCCCGGAGAGCAAATGGCAAATGGGCCCGAGGGCAAAACCATGAGGGCCCGGGCTGATGAGCAGACCGGCGCCGGAAGAAAACACGGTCCTTATGCCGCAAAGATGTGCAGCGCGTGCCACCGCCAGGACGGCAGCAACCAGCTCATCCTGCCGGTGGAAAAGTTGTGCTTGAACTGCCACGACCTGAACATCCGGAAAAGGAAAATACACGGGCCCGTCGCCTCGGGAGGATGCCGCGTATGCCACGATCCCCATGGCACGGGAAAACCTTTTATGCTCGTTGCGGACCCTTCGCAATTCTGCCTTACCTGCCACGACGCGGCTGAGGTCGGCTCGCGAAAGGTCCATCAGGATGCGGTCGACATGGAATGCACGGAGTGCCACGACCCTCACGGATCGGACAACGACTTTTTGCTGAAATAAATGGATCTTCACGCGCTTCGCGGTCAAAACAGTTTTGGTCCGGCCCGACCCCTTCCCGGGGTTTGTCCGGGCCGGAATAAAAAGGAGTCCTTGTCTTCCCGACCATGCGAGGGACCTCTCTCACAGGCGTTGCCTGCGCAACGCTGGTGTTTTTTTTTCTGAACCCGCCTGCGGCATCCCTGGGGGAGGAGCTTTCATTTGTCCCCACAATCACCTATTCTGAAGGATACCTGGAAATGAACGCGCAGTCGTACGACACCCAGTCCACGCAGGGCGGCCAAAGGACCGTCTCCGATGACAGGTTATTGACCGAAAGCGTCCGCTTTGCCGCCGACGGCTTCGTATATCATCCCAGATTTCTCGTATTCGACGCATCGCTGTCGGAAGGGCTGAACGAGGAGAGCGGCACGGGGGTATCGAGGACCGCGGCCGCGACGAGCTACCAGCTGAGGACGGTATTGCTCCCCGAGCACCCCTATAACCTCGAACTCTTCAAGCTCCATCAGCAGAGATACTTCCCGGGGGCGCCCGGGGGGGCCGCGGGGCTGATAGGGACCGTGGACGAACAGGGGGCCATTTTCAAGTACAAGCAACGGCCTCTTTCCTTTCAGGCGAGCTATTTCGACACTTCCGTCGATTCGACCCTGTACAAAGCGGACACGAACTCCTACCGCGTGAACGGCGCTTACAAGGGGCAGGTGGTGACCGATACGGCGTCGTATACGCACTCCGAAACCCAGTCAACGGGCGACCGCATCACCACGCGTGATGAATACACCGCCGGCAACAACATCCGCTATGAGGGCTTCACCCTCGACAGCCGCGTCAACAATATAACGCACGAACAGACCTCGCCGCTTCTTCCTGACTTTCAGGCCACCACGTTTTTCTGGACGGAACAGCTGGCCGCCGCCCTGCCGTGGAACTTCACCGCCAACGCTTCCACTGCGTACCGGAACGAGGTCGACAAGACCGGGGAAACCCCTTCGGGCCCGGCAACGGAGGAATCCAACCGGTCCAACAGTACGATGTTTTCCCTTTCCCAGCAGCTTTACCGGAGCCTGACGACGAACTACTCCCTGGTCGACCTGACCTCCACGTCCTCGTCGGGGGAAATCACGAGCCGTTCTCAGACGCTCGGCACCACGTACACGAAAACCATCCCGACCGGAAGGCTCACCGCCGGCATCCAGCTCGGCAGCTCGGATTCGGAACGAACGGGAACGCCGGTGGTCCTCAACGAGGCGCACAGCACCGCGGTGCCAGGGACCTTTATGCTCGTCCAGCAGAATGTCCTTGCAAGCACCATCCAGATACAAGTGAAAGACCCGGGGACCGGGACCCTGATCACCTTGCGGCCGCAGATCGACTACGTTGCCGGCGCCCTGGGGAACAGCATCCAGATCACGGTCGTAAGCGTGTTCACGGCGACGCCGGAACCTCCCGGCTTTGTGTATGAATTTCGCGCCTCGTACATGCTGTCGGTCCAATCGAAGTTCACCTCTACGTTTTCGGGATATCTGTTCAGGCTGGACCTCCTCGACAACCTTTTGGCCGCGTATTTCAATTACCTTATTATGGGACAGGAAGTGGTGTCCGGGTCGCTCGCGGGCGGCCCGGAGCGGACCGCGAGCAAAACCGTGGGCATGACCGTAAACGCGGGCCCCTATTCCGGCCTCGTGGAATACCAGGATTACGATTCCCGTCTGAACCCCTACAAATCACGGAAAGCAACGGCGACATACCGGACGCCCCTGGGTGAGGACACGAACGCCACGGCGTCCCTTTTCTATACGGTGACGGACTATCTGCCTACGCCAGTGTTGCAGGGGGCCGAGCACCGGACCTCGACCGAGGGAACGAGCATGGGCGTGGACATGAAATTTCCCCAGGACCACCTGGTCCTTCTTATGGGAGGTTCTTATTACCGGACCAGCTCGACCTTCGATTCCGATACGGTCTTCATCAACACCTCCTTGACCTGGCAGCTCGGCCTCTTTTCGGTCACCGGGGGGGCGCAATTGAACCGCCAGGAGAACATGCTGGCAACGACCAAAACAACGCTTAACTCTCAATATTATTACATGACACTGAGCAGGAAGCTGTTCTAGTACCGTCGCATGATCTTGAAAAAAAGTTGATTCTTCAGTAACGAGGCGGCGTCAAAAGTTTCATAAAAAAGAGAGGCAAAGCATGAAACCGCACCCTGCACTCGCGCTGAGCACTCGTAAACGCCGGGCGCAGGCAGAGGGCGCCGGGGAATGCCCGGGTAAAATCCAAGCACGTTGAGTTTATTTATCAATAAGATGCTTCTGTGTTCTCGTGGTTTAAATGACAAGGCAAAACAAACTGAGCTGGTAATTACCGGTAATAAAAAGAGCGCAGCGGGGGGAGGGAGGACACAGAGGAAGTTGCCCCCATACATTCAAGACCTGCTCTGTGCGCTCTGTGGTGAATTTTGACAATAGGAGTAACAATATATGAGGAGGAACATCGTGAAAGCACCCGTTCGAACAGCCGGCATCATCATGATTTTTGCCGCCGCTCTCGTCATCGCCGGCTGCGCAAAGCTGCACCCGGCCGCTGAAACCATATCGCCGCGCGCGGCCGCGACGCCGCGCGATGAGCGAAAGATCATCGTGGCAAAGGTCAATGATGCGGTCATAACCCAGCGCTCGCTTCACGATATGATGGACCGTATGAGCGCGCTCAATCGGGAAAGCCCGGGGCCGCCTGAAGAGGTCCGAAGGAAGGCCCTGGACCAGCTGGTCCTCCAGGAGCTGGCGCTCCAGGAAGCGGCGCGCCAGGGGTTGCATCTAAAAGAGCGGGACATCGACGCCGCAATTTCCTACCTCGTCGGCCACAATCAAAAGGATTATGACGCGTTCCTGGCAAAACGGAACGAGACCGACGTGGAATTTCGCTCCGGGCTGGAACGGGGCATGCTCCTTCAGCTTATCATCGCCAAGGAAGTGACGGAGAAGGTCAGCGTGTCCGAAGACGAGGTGCGAAAGGAATACGAGGGCCGGAAGGGCCGGTTTATCGAGCCGGAAATAGTCTCCGTGGTCGACGTGGCCATATCGGCCAAACTCGACAGCGGAGCGTCAAGGAAGAAAGCGGCCGAGCTCATCGCCCGAATAAAGGCTGATAAGGACAAAAACCCGTGGAGCCTCGCTCCCGACGGCGACTTCATCGTTCGGGACCTCGACCTTAAAAAAGAAAAGGAGCCCGCGCTCTATGACGCCGCCCGGAAACTCAAGGAGGGGGAGCTTTCCGGCGCGATAAAGACCGGCGACGGCGTGCACATCATGAAACTGTCCGAGTACACGCCGGAGAGACAGCTGTCCTATGAGGAAGTCAAAGGCCCTCTCGAACAAAAGCTCAGGGCCGACGCGCTCAGGAAACGCCGCGAAGCGTGGGAACAGGAATTGAAAAAAGGGGCGAAGATCGAAATCCTGGATGTCCCGATGCCGCGGGAGCAAAAGAAACCCTGACCGGAACGGCCTTGCCGCGGATGGGGCGGGTTAGAAACGAAAAATAATCCTCACACGAAGGCACACCCTGCACTCGCGTTACCACTCGTAATCGCTGGGTGCAGGCAACGACGCGAAGAAATGACGGAGCATGGGATCGGCTCAAAACAAAAAGCTGAAGCAGTCTCTGGACGTTGAATGACTCTTTGTGGGCTTTTATGTTATGGCCTGAGTAGTTCCGCCAGGACCCCGGTCAAGGCATTCGGGAATGACGGCTTTTTTTGGTCGCGGCTGGAGACCGCTTTATACAACAGATGAAAAATAAAATGCTACTGTTCCTTTGTCTGGCGGCCCTGTCAGCCGCGGGATGCGCTTCAAAATGGTCGCCGGTCATGGAGTCGGCGGACCAGCCGCCCCGGTGGCTCGACCAGGAGAACAGGGTACGGGCGGCCTACCTCGGGACGCTCAGGGGGTTCAAGGAAACGGGGACCACGATACCCAACGTCTTGAAGGCCATCGTCTTCGGCAACCGGGCGGAGGACAATACGATCGTGCGCCCCGTCGCAGCGGCGATCGGACGCGACGAAAGGATCGCCATAGCCGATCCGGGCCGCGGGTGCGTGCACCTGTATGTGCCCGCGGAGCGGAAATACCGGAAGATCCACGGCGCTCGCAAGGACAGGCTGAGGACCCCCGTAAGCGTGGCGTTCGATGATGATTCGAGGCTGTACGTGTCGGATTCGTCGAGGGGCACGATCTACGTGTTTGACCGGGACGGAGAGCCGTCTTTTTCGATTAAAAAAGCCGGCGCCGACAACCTCCTGCGGCCCACGGGGCTGTCGTTTTCCTCCACCAGGCAGATCCTCTACGCCGTCGACACCCTTGCGGACAAGGTATACGCGTTCGATACAAAGGGCACTCTCCTCTTTTCATTCGGAGGACCCGGCGAGCGGCAGGGGCAGTTCAATTTTCCGACCCATATCGTCGCCTCCCCCGACGGGCGCGTGTACGTGACCGACGCCATGAACTTCAGGATCCAGGTCTTCGATGCTTCCGGGACCTTTCTGTCGTCCTTCGGCCACCATGGCGACGGTTCCGGCGATTTCTCCATGCCGAAGGGGATCGCCGTGGACAGGACCGGCGTCATTTACGTCGTGGACGCCCTGTTCGACAATGTCCAGCTCTTCAGCCTGACCGGCGACTTCCTGTTTACGATCGGGGGGCGCGGCACCGGCCAGGGTGAATTCTGGCTGCCGTCAGGGTTGGTCCTGGACAACCGGGACACTTTGTATGTCTGCGACACCTACAATCGGAGGGTTCAAATGTTTCAGGTCACGGGGAACCGTCATGAGTAGCCATGTCCGCGCCATAGCGCTGCTGTTGTGCGCCGCCGGCGTCTTCTCGGGCCCGCCGGCCGTCGCAAAAATGAGCATTGTTTACAGCAAACACAACCTTTCGGCAAGCGGTCCCGGACAGATCAAGGCGCTGACCGAAAACAGAATCTGCATCTTCTGCCATGCCCCGCATAATGCGACCGCGCTGACGCCCCTCTGGAACAAAAAGCTCGAGGCCGTCAACTACACCCCCTACACCAGCACGACCATGGTCGCGCCGTCGTCGACGCCGACCGGGCCGTCGCGGCTCTGCCTCAGCTGCCACGACGGCACCCTCGCGCTCGGTGACGTGGTCCAGCCGTCGAGCGGGATCGCGATGAACGTCGCTGGCGGGATACCCTCGTCGAGTCCGTCGTATTTCGGCACCTCGCTCACGTCGCACCACCCCATTTCTTTTTCCTATTCCCAGTCGGTTTCCAACCCGGAGATCAACCCGGTGCCGCCGGCGAACCTCGTTTTCTACGGGAACGAGATCATAGAGTGCACCACCTGTCATGACCCTCACGACGACACCAACAAAAAATTCCTCAGGGTAAGCAGCGTCAACTCAGGGCTGTGCACGGAGTGCCATACGATGAGCGGATGGGACCAGACGTCGCATAACACATCACAACAAACCTGGAACAATGCCGGGACCAACCCCTGGCCGCGGACGGGCGTCAACACGGATTTCGGATGGACGACGGTGCAGCAGAACGGCTGTGAAAGCTGCCACAACCCCCATAACGCGGGCGGACCGATGAGGCTGCTCAACTACCAGCAAGAGGAAGATAACTGCTATCCCTGCCACAACGGAAACGTGGCAGCGACGAATATTCAGGCGCAGTTCGGCAAACAGTACAAGCATGATGTGGCGGCCACGGAGATCGGGGTAACGGCGAACCATCATGAACCGAATGAATCGCCACTGATGATAACGAACCACGTGGAATGCGTCGACTGCCACAACCCCCATGCCGTGAACAATCAAACCGCGGCGGCGCCGGCCGTGTCGGGCAAGCTGGCCCAGGTAAGCGGAGTGGACATCAATAACTCGCCGCTTGTTCCGCCCGCGAATTACGCGTCGAATGAATATGAGATCTGCTTCAAGTGTCATGCGGACTCAAGCTGGCGATACTCCACCTATTATACGCCCCTTGCGCGCGTTGTCGGCACCCTGGACATGCGCGTGGCGTTCCAGACGGGCAACCCGTCGTACCATCCCGTCGCGGGGGCGGGGAAAAACCCCGTAATACCGAGCTTCCCCTCCTCGTACGCCCCCGGCATGAGCGCAACAAGCATCATCTACTGCACCGATTGCCACGACAGCGATTCCAGCTCGTCCATCGGGGGCTCAGGCCCCCGGGGGCCCCACGGCTCCATCTGGAGCCCGCTCGTCAGGCAGGAATACGAGACCGTGGTCAATAACGCGCCCTATCAATCTCAATACTACGCGCTCTGCTACTGGTGTCATAACGAGACCAGCATCCTGAGCAATAATGCCAACAGCTTCCAGCAAACCTCCGGCCAGGGCGGGCACAGCGGCCACCTTCTGTCGCCGACGGACAATAAGCCCGTCCCCTGCTCGGTCTGCCACGATCCGCACGGCGTACCGGACAATGCCACGGGATCGCACACCCATCTTATCAATTTCGACACCTCGATCGTGAAGCCGACCGGAACGAATACGTACCCCATCTACACGGACAACGGCAACCATACGGGCAGTTGCACGCTGGAATGCCATTTCGCCGACTCAACGGTCAAAGTTCACGTCAATGCAACCTATCCCTGAACCGGACAGGCCCCGTTGGACGAAAACGATGAAGATCCGCTGATATGATTTTTGACGGATGGAAAGCGGGGCCGACGCCCCGCTTTCTTTTTGGTCTTTCAGCGAAGGCCGCGGGGCTTGAGAAGCCGGTTTGGTCAGGTCAGACCTCTGCGAATTGGGCGGGATGGCCTGCTGCAAACAACAAAGCGGCCCCGCTTTTCCCGCGGGACCGCTTCACTTCGCTCGCTATAACGGATAAAGATTTACCCGTGCACTATACATCAGAAATTCCTGATTGCATTGACCTGCTGCGTCGTCATCGCGGACGAAGCAAGCATCAAGGCTATGGCCGGGGGAAATTCCAAATCGCATTGATCTGCTGCGTCGTCATCCCGTCCCGGTACTGGGGATCGGTCCAAAAGTTGTTCAAGATGTTCTTTGCCTCGTCATCGATTTGCGACGCCAGAAATGTTGTGTCCGTTGCGGCCACGCCCGTGTCCGTGCCGTCCATAAGAACGAAGTTGACGATCGCGACCCTGCCGTACGCCGGCACGGTAATGTTGTAGGTGACATCGATGTATTCGCTGCCGTCAGCGATATCATTATACATTCCATTAGCCGTTTCCGATGAAAAATCCACGGTGGCTGCGTTCCCGAATACCAGGCCGACATCGCGGGTCCCGTCACAACCCGGGACACCGCCGCACAGGAAATAGGAGGAATCCCATGAGGTGAGGGCATGGGGCGCCGGCGTTGTGCTGGTGCTGTAGGACACGGGGTCGTAGATGACTCCCGCGCCGGAGGATTCCAGGTCGGATTCATAGGAAACGGTCGTGGTGATTGAGTGGCCGGTAGGGTTCGAGATCACGTCCACCCACCTGCCCCAGAGCTTGTTCGGCACGGTATAGAAGGACCGCTTGACCGTAAGCTTATCCGTTCCCGTTCCTACGGGAATGGACCTCGCGCCCGAGGTGATGTTCTGCACCTCCGCCGGCGTGTTCGTGGTCCATCCGGTCAGGTCTCCGGTCTCGAAATCGCCGTTGGTCACATACTCATAAGTAGTGCCGTACTTAAGGACGGATACGTTATCGATGATCGCGTACGCCTGGCTGGGGAAAGGGTTTGTGCCGACGGTCTGGCCATAGGGGAAGTTCGAACTGTTCATCTCAAAAGAAAGGATGACCTTTTTCCCCGCTAACGGATACGTTGGGGAATCATAAACAGTTATTGGCCCCTTATTATCATGCAAGCCTACAGGCGGGTTGTTATACAAGGTCTTCAGCAAGCTCCCGTCCATGTTCCGCAAAACAACCTGGTAGCTCGGGGTGTAGGACGGGGGCAGGGGCTGCAGCAGGTCCATCTGCAAAAATACGGAATTACCCCAGGAGATATTGATTGCCGACCCTGTCGGAAGCGAGGTCAGGTCCAGCGTAGTCTGCAAGCGCGAGTCGGTCGTTGCATTAAGGAACGCCGCATACGTTCCCGTCACCGACGTCGACAAAAGCCCGGTGGGAAGCGACCCTGCCATTGATGCGCCGTCCGATACCGTCGCAATCTTAACGCCGTCCGCTGCCCCCATGACCGGCGTATAGAACGTGGGAGGAGAACAGTCAGACGGGTCATAACAGTTAAAATTATTTGTAGGATCGCCGAACATCTGGTCTATGGGGAAAAGGTTTCCCCCGCCGCTGTCTCCAGCGCCGCTGGTATCGAAGTTTGAAATCCCGGACGCGACACTGGTGAAAATTCCCCCGACGCCCAGTTCCTCGGCATAATAAAACTGGTTATCAAAACCGTTCACGAGGCTGAAATCCATGTCAAGGGACCAGAGGTTCGCCATGCCCGGGAATATTTCATCATATGGGCCGGTATGGTCGTTGGAGGGTATGTTCTGCGTGAATGACGCAAGGGGCGGCGCCTTTGGAGACGTGATCAAGACTCCCAGGACCGGGCCCAGGCCGGTAAAATTGACGCCCGTGAGGCTCCCGCCGCTTACTTTCTTCGTAACGCTTGCCGGCGAAAAATCGTATGCCAGTGCGCTGCTCGGCGTGAGGGTGTAGGAGCCGTTCTTGAGCCCCTTGACAATATAATTTCCGCCCGCGTCGGTAAGGACCGTGGCGTTGGCATCACCGATCATCGTGATCGTTGCGCCGGAGATGCCGGCCCCGTTATAGGTCGCCTTGCCCGAGATGCTGTAAGTGGCGCCGGCGCTCGGCAATGCCGCGAAATCGACTCCGGGGGCATCGGCGGCGCTCAGAATAACTCCTCTGCTCAGGGGGCCGAACGTGTACCCCGTCTTGCCCGGCGTCACGTTGTAATTGCCCGCAGGCAGGTTTGTGAAGGAGTATGTTCCGTCCACGGCGGTCTGGACGCTGCCGCTCACCGTGCCGGCCAGGGTCACGGTCACGCCGGTAACGGTTGCTCCGCTCACCGTGCCGGAAAGGGTGTAGGTGGGGTTCAAGGACACCGTGGCTTTGAAGTTCGCGGTCGTGATGTTCGCCGTCGTGACGGCCAGGGCCGTGCTCGCGGGATTGAAGTAATAGCCGGCCTTGGCGGCAGATATTGTGTAGTTCCCTTTGAGAAGCGTCTTAAAGGAGTATTTCCCAAGGGAGTCGGTCGTGGTTGTGTTGCTGTCGTCTCCGCCCAGCGTCATGGTGACGCTGGTGACGGTTGCTCCGCTCACCGTGCCGGAGATGGTGAAAACGGGAAGGATCGTGAAATTGGCGTCGCTCGTGTCCGTGGCGAGCACAACGCCGGATTTGCTCTTGATCACGACCTTTACCTTGGCGTTCTTGACAGCGGATACGGCAGGCACTTGCCAATCCCACGTGTACGTTCCGGGGGTAATGGCGCTGCCGCCCGAGATTATGCCGATCACGGGCCAGGAAGAGCCGCCGTTGATGGTGTACGAGACGGTCGCGCTCGCGGAAGTGTTGGTCAAACCGGAAACGAGAAACCCGATCGTGTACGTGCCGGTCTTGGCGCTCATGAGCTCTCCGCCGTTCGGCGCGGTCACCTTGAGCACTTGCATGGTAAAGGGCGCATCGGAGATGTCCGTGCCGATCATGCTGGAACCATTGTAGGCGACGATCTTCACCTTGCACGCGGTCATATTGCCCGCGGGAGGCACGGGCAGCGGCGACCACATATGGTCGGTGCCGGTCGCATTCGTCGCAAGAGAGGTCCACGTTGTTCCGTTGTTCAGGGTGTAGTAAAGATTGAAGCTTGTCGCCGTGGCGGTCGAGTCCCAGGTGATGTCAAACGAGCCGCCTGCCGCGAGGACATTGCTGCCGTTCGGGGAGGTCAGCCGGACGTTGTTGACGGCAAAGACCTTGTCCGACATATCGGTTCCCACGACGACGCCTGCGTTATTTTTCGCGACAACTTTTACCTTGCAGGCGGTCATGTTGCTCTTCGGCACCGGCCAGGTCCAGGGATACGTGATGCCCATAAAACCCGGGCCGGTATAATTGCTTGCAATGGACGTCCAGGTCGTGCCGTTGTTCGTCGTGAAGTACAGATCGTATTTCTCGGCGGCAGCGGGGGCGTTCCACGTGATGTTTACCGGGGCGCCGGCTATCAGGTTCTCCCCTCCGTTGGGGTACGTGACCTTGAGCGCCGTATTCGGGCTCACCACGACCTTGTCGAGCCAGGCAGCGTCGCTGCCTCCGTTTATCGTGAGATTCTTGGCGTATTTCCAGACGAGCGTATGGGTCCCGGTCGGAAGCGTAAAGAGCTTCTGCTGCCAGTTGACCGAGCCGCTGATCGTGCTCTTTACCGAGCCGTCGAGGGAGAAGGTCAATTTGTCATAGGTGAGCTGCGAGGACACCTTCTGATAGAACGAGAGGGAGGCCGGCCCGGTCACGGTCGTCGTGATCGAGGAATACGCCCCTCCGCCGATGGCGCCGCTCTGGGCAACAGTGCCGGAACCGCCGTTGTACAGCGTCGCAGTCACCGCGGACCAGGGCGCGGCCCCGGCCGGGGTAAACGCCAGAGGCGTCACGCCGTCCGTCTGAACGGGATTGTCGAGCGCGTCAGCCAGAGGGTCCGCGACAGCCGAGGTGACAACAAAAGACATAAGTCCGGTCATCATAAGTGCTGATAACAACACGGTATACTTCAATTTTTTTAAGTACGACATTAGTATTCTCCTTTAAAAGACTGGTACAAGTTAATCTAATAGCTAACTGTTGTCAATAAAATTAAAACCTTTAAAAACAGATGATTAAGCTCCTTATTGACGCGTTCGGCGCATTAACCACTTGAATAATTTGACAGCTTAATCTGTCTATCTTGCTCCACATTGGCTTTTTCCCGAAACTTTACAGATTTTGATATCCCCTGGAAAAGCTCCAAATGCCGGTTGAACTAAGCCGCTGCGCGGCGGTGTTATTCGCATTCCAATAAGTCTCTCTACAATTCATCCCCGCATATCTCGATAGATTTTCTTCGTCTCGCTCCTTGCTTCATAATCCTGACCGTTCTACAATCTTCTTTCGCATCACCATCGGCGTCATGCCGTTGGAATTTCGATTCAACGGAAGGAGATTATGCAATGGAAACGTTCAAAGAACAGATGCAGGGCGACATGGTGCTTCGAGGATTAGCCCCGAAGACGCAATCATTGTATCACCGGGCGGCGCGCGATATGGAACGCCATTTTAAAAAACCGCCCGACCTTTTGGAAGACGGCGATGTCAAAGCGTATCTGCTTTACCTCGTCCGGGATAAGAAGGTATCGCTATCCACCCTGAAGATAACTTACAGCGCGCTGCGGTTCCTCTATGAAACGACGCTGGGCAAAGGTTGGGTGATGGACAAGATTCCCTATCCGAAGACGACCAAGACACTTCCTATCGTTCTCGAACGGGAGGAGGTACAGGCCATGTTCGAAGCCACTCCCAGCCTGAAGCAGCGCGTGATGCTGATGGTGACCTACTCGGCAGGGCTCCGGGCGAGCGAGACCGCCCGGCTCAAGATCACGGACATCGACAGCAGCCGTATGCTGATACGCGTGGACCAGGGCAAAGGCAAAAAAGACCGGTATACCCTTTTATCCCAGGTAGCGCTGGAAGCGCTTCGGGAATACTGGAAAGAATATAGACCGACGCATTGGCTCTTTCCGGGAGAAAAGCCTGAAAACTACATTTCCATTAGCACCGTCCAAGAGGCGTTCAAACGCGCGAAGAAAAAAGCCGGCATCACGAAGCCGGCAAGTTGTCACACGCTTCGGCATAGCTTCGCCACACACCTGCTGGAGTCGGGAGCTGATCTGCACTATATTCAGCTTCTGCTCGGCCATGCGTCGGTGAGAACGACCACTATTTATCTCCACGTGAGCAAAAAGAACCTCTCAAAGATCGTGAGCCCTCTGGACTTAGGCCCCTTCTTAAATCCTCCACAAACCTCGTAGCCTGCACACGCGACACCCGCGGTGTACACGCGAGATAGCCTACAGATCGAAGTCGCGGACATCTTTCGCCGGTACGGTCCTCTTTACCGGAACGCTCATCCCATGCCCTTGAATCGTCTTCGCGCCATGCGGGCGATCGAGACCTGCCGCACCGCCGACCAAGGCGGTCACGTGGACGAATGCGAGCACTGCGGGACAAAAGTGATCTCGTACAACTCCTGCAGAAACCGGCATTGCCCCAAGTGCCAGTTCCTTAAAAAAGAGCAGTGGATCGAGGCCCGGGAAGAAGACCTGCTTCCCATTCCTTACTTCCATGTCGTTTTTACCATCCCCGATAAACTCAATCCCCTTGTGCTCCGGAACCAGGAGGCCCTCTACGGGATCCTGTTCAAGGCCGTTTCGGAAACCCTGACGGAACTCTCGAATACGCAGAAACACTTGGGCGCGGAAATCGGTTTTATCTCGATCCTGCACACCTGGGGACAGAACCTTATGGATCATCCGCATCTCCACAACATCGTCACCGGCGGCGGATTGTCCAAGGGCGGACGGAAATGGAAATCATGCAAGAATGGCTTTTTCCTTCCCGTCAAGGTCATGTCGAAACTCTTTCGGGGGAAGTTTCTCGCTTATCTGAAAAAACTCCGTGCCGAGAACAAACTTGTCTACCCCGGCGTCGTAAGCCATCTTGCGTCGCCGGGAGTTTTCAAGGCCTTCATCGCCGATTTGTACAAGAAGCAGTGGGTCGTCTATTGTAAGCCGCCGTTCGACGGAACAAAAGGCGTTCTTGAGTATCTCGGCAGATACACCCACCGTATCGCGATCAGCAATCACCGGCTCGTGAAGATGATGGACGACAAGATCTCCTTCCGGTGGCGCGACTACGCGGACAGCAACAAAAGCAAGATCATGACCGTGGACGCCGATGAGTTCATCCGGCGGTTCCTGCTTCATGTCCTGCCCGACCGGTTTGTCAAAATCAGGCATTACGGTCTGTTGGGAAACAGATGCCGCAGAAAGAAACTCGACCAATGCAGAGAGCTTCTGGCCTGCGTTGATCAGAACGAGGCGGAGCAGAAGACTGAGACGTGGCAGGAAGCTTTGCTCAGGATCGCCGGCATTGACGTGGCCAAATGCCCTGCCTGCGGCGAACGCAGAATGCGCACAATCGAGATCATGCAGCCCGCGCGCTGCAAAGGACCGCCGCGAATATGATTACCACAAGCACTGAAATGAACAACCCGACTCCGACATCCATCCCCGAAAAAAGTCACGTCTTTCGCAACGATACCCTATTGCCCAAAAGCCCTTTTTCCTGTATAGTCTTTTACGAAAGGGGCTTGCGGAGCAGTCCGGAATCGCCGCTTTTCACCCGAACAAGTCTCACGCCCCTGCCAATGCTGTCTCCGCGGACTTCGTTTTAAGCTGACAAATCATTTGAAATCCCATAGCGACGTGGCGCGCAACGGCTTAGCCCAACCAGCTTCTTTCTGAATAAAGCGTTCAGAAAGAAGCCTTAACATTATACTGTATATAAATTATGCAATAGAAGTGCCAGGATATTATAGTCTTTATATAACAATGCATTTGTATCTACGCTGGACTCATAAATGCCGAAATAATTTGGTTCTTGGGTGATTTCGCTCTTCGTTGCTGGTTTTTTAACTCTATTATGAGACAAAATGAGACAAAAGGGTTAATCCGGAGAAACATTGAAAAGACCGAATATCCGCCTTTTCCCCATTCTGGAAGAAATTATATTCGTAACAGACTGATATTGAGCGAGGCCCCGCCTCGGACCAAACGAGGCATGAGTAAAGTCTCAAGCAAAACGATTTCTCACACAAGGCACAAAGAGCACGGAGGTTTGCACGATTCATACAGCCCTTCTTCGTGAGCTTCGCCTGCACCCGCGTTTTGGCAACAGCAGGGCGTGACTGTGTGAATTCAAAAAACTTGACTCAAAATTCAGGCTTGCTTTGTAAAGTACTTTCAGGAGGCGTTCGGAGATGCGTTCCGTCGATGCAACAAGAAAGCGAAAAGGAAGCAGTTCGCGAGACAATCCGGAACGAGTCACCGAGCCGATTCAATGCCCAGCTTTTTCATGCGGTAGCGCAGCGTGTCCCTGGTGATGTCGAGGAGTTTCGCCGCCTCTCTCTGGTTGCCCTTCGCCGCTTTTAACGCGGCCCTGATGGACTCTTCTTCAAGCACTTTGAGCGACAGGCTGTTGCGCTTGACGTTTTCAGAAGGCTGCACCGGAGGGCCGACGGGAGCATTCAAGGGTTTCTGCGCCGCGGGGGCGGGGTCCCCTTTTGCAGCGAGGATCTCCGATGGAAGGTCGTCAACGCCGACCTTGTCGCACTTTGACATGACCACGAGCTTTTCCATGAGGTTCTTCAACTCCCTCACATTGCCCGGCCAGGAATAGTTTTGCAGTGCTTCCAAGGCCGGCGTCGTTATGCTGTTGGTCTGGCAGGAGTGCTTCTGACTGAAATGTTTCAGGAAATGCTCCACCAGCAGGGCAATGTCTTCCGCCCGCGTGCGGAGGGGCGGCATTTCTATCGTGACGACGTTCAGGCGGTAATAAAGATCAAGCCTGAACTTTCCCTCCTGCACGAGGTCGTGGAGGTTCCTGTTCGTGGCGGCGAGAATCCGGACATCGGCGTTGAGCTGCTGGAGCCCTCCGACCCTCCTGAATTTCCGCTCTTCGATCAGACTGAGGAGCTTTGATTGCATCGCCGTGGGCATGTCTCCGATCTCATCGAGAAAGACCGTGCCGCCCTCCGCCGTCTCGATGAGCCCTTTTTTGGATGTCTTTGCGTCTGTGAACGCGCCCTTCTCATATCCGAAGAGCTCGCTCTCGATGAGGTGCTCGGGGATCGTTGAGCACCCGATCTCGACAAACGGCCGTCCTTTGCGCGGGCTCAGTTCATGCACGGTCCTGCACAGGAAACTCTTTCCCGTCCCGCTTTCTCCGAGCACCAGGACCGTCACGTCTCCTTTATTGGCCAGACGCTCGGTGATCCTGAGCACCTCGTTCATGGCATCGCTTTTGAACGCGACGCTGCCCGGCAAGTGTACCGTCTTGGCCCGGGGCCGTTCCTGCTTCAACGTATTCAGGATATTCGTCAGCTTCTCGATATCGATGGGCTTATCAAGATAATCGAAAGCGCCCATCTTCATCGCCTCTACGCTGCTTCGTATATCGGGACAGGCTGTTACCATGACAACGGTCACGGAAGGGCTGATTTCCTTGATGGTTTTCAGAAGGTCCAGACCATTTGCGTCGGGAAGGCGAATGTCCAGGATAACGACCTCGGGTTTCTCTTGTTCGAATTGCTGCAGCGCCTGCAGTCCGGAATCCGCTGTAATGACGGAAAAGCCCTCTCGTTCGATGAGGCGCTGCAACGAATACCTGATCAGCAATTCATCATCAACGACCAGAACCTTCAGTTTACCAAGGTCGGGACGCAGGTGCGGGGCGTGAGTGGTAATTTTGGAGGATACATCAGGCATATTCATTAATTAGAGTCGGCATGCTCCCTTTCCCGAGGACAAGAAACATGACCTGCGGAAAACTTCTTTATTCTTTTCGCCGCGAAGAGACATGACGTGCTTGATCTTTTGTCCAATTTAGTCCAATAATAATAGCAGGTTCAGGAGTGGTTTGCAATATAATTCATCCGGTCTTGAAACGGTCTTTGTAAATGAACAACGACAGTTGAGCCCCGGCAAGGGCCGGCGGCCTATTGCGTGCGGCTTCGGCGTCGCCAACGTTATGAGACGCGCCGCGGGCCCGTCACGGGCAAAGTCAAACCGGAGGCGCGTCCCGGCCTTCCCTGAATTTTTCGGCAAAGAAAGGCAACGCGTTGTCAGGCGGGGAGATAAACGGAAGGGACCCCCGGCTTCTTTATTCAATAAACGTTACCCGGTTGATCTCCTTCACGGTCGTATCGCCGGCATAGACCTTCGCAAGCGCGGACTGGCGGAGGGTGGTCATGCCCTCGGTCATGGCGGCCTTCCGGAGCTCCGACGACGGCCGCCTTTCGAGGATCATTTCCCGGACGCGGTCGGAAAGATCGAGAAATTCCGTTATGGCCTTCCTGCCCCGGAAACCCGTAAAATTGCAGTCCTTGCACCCCCCGGCCTCATAGAACCGGTGATTTCCGTACTTTTCGTAATCCATTGCAGAGTCTTCGAGTTCCTTTCTCGACAGGGTAATGGGTTTTTTGCACCGGGGGCACAGTATGCGGACGAGCCGCTGGGCGAGGATGCAGTTGAGCGATGACACGAAGTTGTAGGGTTCGATGCCCATGTTCAGGAAGCGGCCGAGCACATCGAAGGCGTTGTTCGCATGCACCGTGGTGAAGACCAGGTGCCCGGTGAGCGCGGACTGGACCGCGATCTGGCCCGTCTCGGCGTCGCGGATTTCGCCGACCATGATCTTGTCCGGGTCATGCCGGAGGATCGAGCGCAAGCCGCGCGCGAAGGTGAGCCCTTTCTTTTCATTCACCGGGATCTGCGTTACGCCCCGGAGCTGGTACTCGACAGGGTCCTCGATGGTGATGAACTTGTCCTCGCCGGTATTGATCTCCGTCATGGCGGCGTAGAGGGTCGTGGTCTTGCCGCTCCCCGTGGGGCCGGTCACGAGGACCATGCCATAGGGTTCCTGGATGCTCTTGCGGAACCGCTTGAGATCGTTTTCGTCGAAACCGAGGCTGTCGAGCTTGAGCGAGTTCACCCCGGCGGTGATGGATTCCTTGTCGAGGATGCGGATGACCACGTCCTCGCCGAAGGCGGAGGGCAGAATAGAAACACGGAAATCGATGGTCTTCCCGCCGGTCCTGAGCTTGAACCTGCCGTCCTGGGGCACGCGCCGCTCGGCGATGTCGAGGTCGCTCATGACCTTGATGCGCGACACGATGGCGCTGTGGAACCTGATGTCGATCGGCTCAACTGCGGGGTAGAGCACGCCGTCGATGCGGTACTTGATCAAAACGTTCCTGTCCGTGACCTCGATGTGGATGTCGGAGGCCCTCCGTTGGATGGCGTCGAACACCGTGGTGTGGATAAGCTTGATGATGGGGCTTTCGTCCTTGTCGATGCTCTCGAGGGAAAGCACTTCCTCGCCCTGGCCGTCTTCCTTGTCCTTGATGATTTGGAACATAAAGTCTTCGGAGACCGCATGGAGCGCCTGTTCCGAACCGCCGCTCCGCTTCAGGACCGCCTGGATGGCCGAGGGCGTGCTCACGCAGATCTCAAGTTGACGGCCCAGGACCATTTCGAGCTCGTCGATGGAGGGAATATTGCTCGGGTCGGTCATGGCGACGACCAAAATGTCCCCGGCGTCTTCCATGGGAACGAACTGGTATCGCTGCATCAGATTGACGGGGATGGTTGTGAAGAATTTGGCGTTGACGCTGAAGTCCAGGAGGTCGACGTAACGCAGGTCCCGCTGTTCCGCCAGCGCCTTCGCGAGGGACTCCTCGGTGACCAGCCCCTCTGTCATGAGAAGTTCTCCGATCCGCATCCGGCTCCCCTCGGTTCTCGACAGGATGTCGGCGATCTGCTCCTCGGTCACGAGCCCCTTGGCCGAAAGGATCTCTCCCAGGCGTCTTCTCCGGAATGACATCATCGTATCTGCGCCCCCATTTCGAATATCGGCAGGTAGAGAGCAACCACGATCACCGCCATCACAAGCCCCATGCACAGCATGAGCACCGGCTCGATCAGCGTCGTGATGGCGGTCAGCCTGTTCTCGACCTCCTGATCGTAGAAATCCGCGACATCCTCGAGCATCTGCGGAAGATCGCCGGACGATTCCCCGACCGCGATCATCCGGACCGTCATGTCCGGCGCCAGCCGGGTGCGTTCGAAGGCATCGGCAAGGCTCACGCCCTGGGTCACGAGTTCCCTGGCTTCCGACAATCTCCCGGCGACGACCGTGTTGCTGATCACGCCGGCGGTGGTGTCGAGCGCCTGCACCAGCGGAATGCCGCCCCGGAGCACGGTAGAAAGCGTCCGGGTGAGCTGCGCGAGGACGTACTGAATGATGAGCGACCGGACGAGCGGTATTTTGAGCTTCAAGCCATCGACCGTCTTCCTGCCGGTCTCGGTCTTCTGCCACGAGTATAAGCCGGCGCCCGCAACGAGAAGGCTGACGAAGACAAACGGCGCATAGTGGGTAAGCGCCGCGGTAAACGAAACGAGAAGCCTCGTCAAAAGCGGAAGCTTCCCGCCCTGCTCGCTGTACATCTGCGTGAAGTTCGGTATGATGAAGAGGAAAAAGAGCAGGAGCACCGCGAAGAGAGAGACGACCAGAAAGACCGGGTAGGCGAGCGCCATTTTCAGTTTGCCCACCACCGTGATCATTTTTTTCTGATAGAGGGTGAAGCGTCTGAGCACATCGACAAGGGCGCCGCTCTTCTCGCCCGCCCGCACGGTGGCCGTGTAGAGGGGCGAAAAGTATGCAGGATGCCGGGTCATGGCGTCCGAGAGCGCTGCTCCCCCCTTGATATCATGGATGATGCTCTCGAGGGCGTTCCGAAACCCCGGCTTTTCCGTCCGCTTGTGCAGCAGTTCGATCGCCTGGAGGATCGGCAGTCCTGCCTTGACGAGCGTTGCGAATTCCTGGTTGAAGATGAGGAAGTCCTTTGCGCTGCCGCGGCCGCTCCATAAGGAGGTTTTTTTCTTTTCGAGGCCCAAAACCAGGTAGCCTCTGGCCTCCAGCTCCTGCCGGAGCTCGGCAACGTCAGCTGCCGTGGCCTCGTCAGTTACGGTGGTCCCGTCTTCCCGAACAGCCTTGTAGGTAAAATGGGGCATGGATGGATAATATCAGAATGAGACGGAGTAAGTCAACACGTTCTTGCTTCCTTAACCGCGGGGAATCATGGCGGCGAACGGAAAACCTCACCACGTATTGTACGCCGTGCCGTCCGTGGCAATCAGGGGGCTGGCGCTGTGTACGTCGAACACCCCGTCCTCTTCACCGCCTTCGGGCGCGGCGACCGTGATCCAGTCATCAGCGCCGGTGAACGGGTCCCGGGGCACGTCCCGAAGATAGCTCTTGGTCCCCTCCTGCGTGTTGACCAGGTCCTTGAGGGTCGCGGGATACTTGCCGTTGTCCGTGTAATATTGATCGATGGCATCGCGCATCTGGAACAGGTCTTCCTTGAGCACGGCCTCACGGGCCCTGGTGATGGACCGTTTCAGGTTCGGTTGGGCGATCGTAACGAGGATACCGATGATCGCAAGTACGACCATGAGCTCGATGAGCGTGAAGCCGCGCTCGCCGGAACTTTTCATATTATGCGTTTCATTCTTATTCATTCTTACTCATTACCAGGTACTGTACTTTGAGCCGTCAAGGGCCGTCTTGTCGCTCTTCGAATAGACATCGAACACATCATCGCCGCCCCACTGGGTGGAATCCGGATCATCGCTGTAGGAACGCAGCCCCCAGTTGTTCGGGTTGCCCGGTGAATCAAGCTCGGTCATGGGGTCCCGGGGGATCCTCCGAAGATATTTCCGGGTCTTGTCCACGGCTCCGCTCATTTTCAGCGGTTCCGTCAACTGTTCGAGGGAATCCGGATAGTTGTTCTGCTCGGTTTTACAGTAGCCTTCAAAGGTCGAAAGTTTTTTATTCTCACAGTCATCCTTGAACGCGTCGATCGCGGTGCGCAAGGTCCTGAGATTGGCGCGCAGCTCGATTTCCCTGGCCCGTTTGACGGTCATGCGCGAAAGGGGCATTGCCGCCGAAGCCAGGATGGCCATGATAGCGATGACTACCAGCAGCTCTATAAGCGTGAAACCCTTTTCCCTCATAGCCTAGAATGAACTGGAAAATGAAAATTGGAAATTTCAGATTGCAGAGCGTCCTCTGGATGATGTTTTTTCCCTTTGCGCTTTCCAGTTTTCAAATATTCAATACGGCGCTCCTGCCGCCGTCCTACTTCACAACCACTTTCGCCTTTTTGCTTTCGCTCCCGATCTGTTCCCGTGCCATATTCATCAGTTTCACGCTCTTCATGGTTATCTCGCTTGTTCCGCCCGATTTGCCCTGGAATACGAGGGTACACAGGCTTCCTGAGCCGCCTACGCCGCCTCGCCCGCCGATGCGCGTTATGTAAATGTCCACGGTCCCTGCATTGATGTTGTTCGAAAAAAGGAACGAGGTCGGTTGTCCGTCCTTCCTCAGGAACGTTCCCTCGCTCGCGGTCTTGAAATCCAATACCTTGGGATCGTAGCTCAGCGTAATAATGCCCCCGTAGAGGTCCTTGATCCCGCCGGCGGTCAGTTCCACCCTCATTTCCTGTCCGACCTGGACCGTTCCTTCCGAAGGTTCGAGCTCCAAAGCCGCGACGGATGGCGCGCCGGAAGGCTGTCCTGTCGCCGTGGTCGTCGGGGCCGACAGCGTCTTCGCCGCTAACCCGGCCGCCGGAGCAGCCGCCCCGGACTTCGCCATGGATTCGAGCACCTCGGTCTTGTCAGGCGCCCTGCTCGACGGCTTGGTGCTCTTGCCGGCGGTGACGAAGAGCGGCGTGGTGGCGTAGGCCTCTTCCGTCCCCGACCAGAACGCCTGCGTGTCCTTGTCCGGCAGCTCCATATTGCGCACGATGTTCGGCGTGATCGACATGAGGATGTCCGTCTTGATCGTTTCGTCGTCCGTCGAGGAGAACAGCCTGCCCACTAGAGGTATATCGCCGAGGATCGGGAACCTTGATCTTGCTCTTCCGTGTCCTCATCCTTGATCAGTCCCCCGATGATCACGGTCTCTCCGTCCCGCAGGTTTACGATCGTCTCCGTGTTCCGGGTCCCGAACTTGTACTGTTTCTGCCCGTTCCCGAAATCCAGCGGCTGGCCGAGGGTGCTGACTTCCATCGCCATCTTGAGCGTCACCGTGTTGTTGAGGTGGATGGTCGGTTCGATGTTGAGCTTGATGCCGACGTCCTTATACTCGAAGGTGGACGTGACGGCGGCCGTCGCGGTGGACTGGATGGTCGAGGTCTGGATCGGAATTTTGTCTCCGATATGGAACTTCGCCTGTTTGTTGTTCAGAACGCGGACCCGCGGGTTGGCAAGGGTCTGGGCATCGGAATCCTGTTTGATCAGGTTCATCACAATACCGGGGAGGGTTACAAAAATATTGTCCCTCGACAGGTTTCTGAGCTCGTTCAGGGAGATACTGCCCGCGGGGATAGAAACGCCGGTCGGGGGAGTAATGCTCTGGACCGTTGCTCCGGCGGTCAGCCCGGGCGTAAAGTTCCAGCCGACATTCAGCGAGTTGGTCCTTGCCAGCTCGAGGATCTCGACGTCGAGAATGACCTCCGCTTCCTTGAGGTCGTTCGCGGCGATCACTTTCTCCACCAGTTTTATTTTCTCAGGCGTATCGCGCACAGTGATGGAGTTCTGGATCTCGTTCACGTATATCTTTTTGACATCGAGCATGGACCGGACCAGGTTGACGACCTCTTTCGCCTTCGCGTTGTTGATATAGAAGGTCTTGACCATCAGGTCCTGGTACTGGTCCAGCTTTCCCTTGGTCTTGGGGACGATGATGATGGTGTCGGCGCTGACCTTCTTCATGAAGAGCTTGTTCGTGGAGAGGAGCAGGTTGAGCGCGTACTGGAACGACACGTCCTTGACGAACACGGTCACCGGCTGCGCCTTCACTTCTTCGTCGAACAGGATGTTGATGCCCGAGAGCTTGGACAGGAAATCGAAGACGTCTTTGATGTTCGTGTTCTTGAAATTCAGGGTAATGGGCTTGTCCGAGGCCAGGGTGAGCGCGTCTTCCGGCTCGGTTTCGGCCTTCTTTTTCCGCAGCTTGTCGAGGGAATCGAGGTATTTGACGTTTTCCGGATCAAGCTCCACCGCCTGGTTCAGCTCGCTGATGGCGTCGCTCAACCGTCCGAGCTCCTGGAACGTGAGCGATGCGCGGTAGTGCTCCTCCGCCTGCTTTATATCGAGCACGGACTTGAGCGTGCTCTGGATGGCCGCATTCGAAGGGTTGAGATACAGGGCCTGCTGAAGCTCCTCGATGGACTGGTCGAACTTCCGCTCCTTCAGAAACTTGCGCGCCCTTTTATAGTGCTCGTTCGCCGCGGTCTCCTGTGCCCTGAGCAGCGCCGAACGGTATTCGATGTCCTGGGGCGAGCGCGTGTTGGCTTCCCGGTATTCCTTCACGGCAAGGTCCCATTCTCCCCGATCGGCATAACGCTCGCCGCGCTGGAACGCCTGGGAACCCGCGCAGCCCGCGAGCGCCGCGAGCAGCAGAAACGCCGCAAGCCCGAGCATACTCCTTTTCATTCTCTACCTCCTCATGGGTACTGTTTATTCAAACCGGGCCGGACTGAACGGGAAATCCGGGTTTTCCGATGACCTGGCCAATAATAGTACGACGCATCTCCCCGTACCGCTGCTTTATCTCTAGCCGGACGCCGGTCGTTTCCTGTAGATCGGCGGCCGCTGTTGCTGAGGTTGAGGTACGGGCTGCGGCGACTGCTGCGGTTGCGGCTGCACCTGTTGCGGCGACAGCGGCGGCGCCTGTTGCGGTTGCGGCTGCTGGTATTGTGGAGCAGCGCCGGACAGATAAATGCGCACTTCGACGCGAGTAATCGTATCGAGCAAAACGACATGGTCCTTGCCCGTCTCTATTACCTTGTAGTTCCTGAGCACCTGGTCCCCGCTCTTGACGATGAAGAGTTCACCGTCCTTGGACAGAAACACCGTGTTGTCCTTGCTGGTCAGATAGCCGAGGAAACGGAATTTCGACAGGTCCGCCCGCGCCGCCTCCGCAGCGCTCAGAGCCGCTTCGGCGGCAATCTCCTCCGGTGTTTTTACGTGCACGGGAGGAGCCGGCTGTGACGCTGCCGGCTTCCGCCTGGGCGCCGGGTTCTCCATCCTGAAAATGTCGCGGGCCACGCCCGGGAAATTTTCCGCACGCCGCTCCAGGAAGACATTCAAGGGGTCTGCGCCTCCTGCCTGGGACAACACCCCCTGCCGCACCGGCGAACTGGCGACCGCGCCGCGCTTATACGTGAGCGGCGCGGTTTTCGGCTTCTCCGCGGTGAGGATGCGGTAGGTTATGAGAAGCGCGAGAACTGCGGTCAGCGCGATAAGGATTTTTTTTTGTCGCTCCTGCGTGAACGTCATCGCCAGTCTTATTGCCCCTTTACATACGTGACGAGTTTCATCTCCAGCTTCACCCGGCCCTTTTCGCCATCCAGCTTCAGGTCCTGGATCCCGACAAGGCGGTCGGCGGTCTCCACGTCATAGATGAACCGCTTGATGTCCTGATACCTGCCCTCGGCCGGAAAGGAAAACGTAAGCAGGGTGAATTCCCCGCCGGCGCGCTTCGGCATATCGTACTTTACCGAGGCCACGGACAGGTTCAGCCGCCGGGCCTTTTGTACGAGATCTTTCACCAGGATCGGCATGTCCTTCTGAGCGGGTATCCCGGCCATGATCCCCGCGAACAACGGCCTCTGCTTCTGGAACAGGACTGCCTCGGCATGCCTCCGCCTGAGCTCGGCGGACCTTGTCTCCGCCGTTTTAAGCCGCGCGGCCGAAGGGGCGATCAGCACGCCGTACAGAAGCAGGTCCGCGCAGACGAGCCCGACGCACGCAAGCGCCGCCGTCATCAGCTTCCTGTTATTTTCCTTGAGCCACAGCGGGGCCCGCATCTTCGCGATAGACAGCGACCACATCGAATGAATTATTCCCCTTTTCAATAGACTGGCGTTTAAGAAACGGGTCTTTAAATGATGAGGACTTTTCCAGCCCGACGACCAGATTGCGAAGCGACTCCGGTGACTGCGTCGTGCCCTCAAGCGTCAAGGTATGGTCCCCGGGGTTGAATGCCACACGCTTGAGCTCCATCCCGAGGGGAACGACCGACTCGATGCGCGTCAGCAGCCGCGTCCAGGAAAACCTTCTCGACGCCAGGACGCCGGACATGAGGGAGAGGTCTTTCACGAGCTGTTCGCGTTCCCTGAACGCCGGCCGCAGGTTCTCGTCAGCCGCCTCAACCTCCTTCAGCTTCAGGTCCATGACGGAAATGTTCTTGCGCAGGGAAGCAGCGGTCCAGATCATCCCGGCCATGACCACGCAGAGGACGACGATCGCCGCAAGCAAAACGGTCTGTATCCGCGCAATAAGCCGGTAATTCCTGCTCGCAAAATTGACCGGGATCATAAGCCGCACCCCGCACCCAGCGCCGCCGCCAGTTCCGGGCCCGCGCCGTTGAGGGAGGGAATGACGGCGGAAGGCGACAGGACCTCTATGTCGAGCGACGTCATGGCCTTGAGCCCCGCTGACAGGCCATGAGACACCGCGGCATCTCCCGTAAGATAGAGGCGCTCCAGCCCGGACTGTTGCGTCCGGTCCATGTGCCTATAGAAATGGAGGGAGTCATCGATCTCGCGCATAAGCCTTGTTTTGACCTCGTCCGCGCGCCCCCGCTTCACTTCCTTGAAGCGGTAAAACCACGCGCCGCCCGCTTCCCAAATAATGGTTGTAAAGGAATCTTCGGACACCTGGGCCATCGCCGCCACCGAAGATGCCTTCGACAGGTAGGAGGAGTAGAAATTCAGGGTATGAAAGGAAGAAAGCCCCACGGACCAAGGTTCGAGCCCCAGCCCGATGAGGACCGCCTCATATTGCGATATGACGGCCTGCTTGGCCATGCAGACCAGGACGGTAAAACCTCCGCCCTTCCGCTTCAGGACCTGATACCGGAGGACGGTGTCGGCAATATCGTAAGCGCTCTTCTCGAGCCGCCAGCGGATAAGCCGCTCCCGGTCCATGGCCTTGTCCGGCAGCTCGTCGAACTCGACGGTTTGAACGCGGAACACGCCGTCGGGCAGACTTAAGGCCGCCCGTCGTAAATGAAGGGCCGAAACGGCGGACAAGCTCTCACGCAGCACATTGACTAAGGCGTCTACCTCACATACGTTCGGCGCAGCGTAGTTCTCATTCACGATGCCTGCCGGCAGATCCGCCGTCTTCGTGAAGAGCACGGAGGCGTTCGCTGCGCTGCCCGCTATCGCGGCCAGTCTCACTGCTGAAGATGTAATCTCGATGCCCAAGCCGGGCTTTCTCGCAAAAAAACCTAACATTGCCCGTATAGTACCAAGGAGCGCGGGGGAAGTCAATTGATAATACGCGGGATGACACACGGGAAAGAAAATGCAGGAGACTCGCCTTTCTTGCCGCGTCCGGCAACAGGTTTCAGAAGCTTTTGCGCGGGCGTCCGCGCACATTTCACCGATGAGGACATGACTCAACCGCGCATATTCGGCTGCTGATCCCTGAAAGAAACGAGAAGTCCTGAATGAACCCATAAGGCGACCCCGTAGCACGCTACGGGGAATCGCAAATTAAAAATAATTCTCTGGCAGGCTCCTCCGGGACCCCGTTCATTTTGCTTGACGGCGATACCGCTGATTTGGTACCCTTCGACACGGCGGCATCTCATTTCTTTTATGGTTCTTTTCGCTCGCCGAAAAGATGCGCTGCCTTCTTTACCGGGCGCGAGGAAGCTGCCGACTCCTGCCGGCGGCTGATATTTACCATAAGAGATTATGGCGCAAAACCACAATTTATAATCGCCGAAGAACTTGTTCTCTAGCGGGGTTTGCTTTTCCCACTCCGTATTGATACGGCTTCTTTATAAGAAAGATAAAGAGCAAGCGGTCCGGGGAATTACATTTACTTGAATACGCGGAGAGAGTATAATATCGGCGCTTGCTTAAGTGTGATAAGGCCGAAGGTGAAGGAGCCGTGAAAAAAGTCGTTTCCCTCTTCATACTGATTTTTTTCATAGTGCCGGCGCAGGCTCGGGCCGGCGCGAACCACGTCAGTCCTGCTGGTCCGAATACCACGGTCGCTCAAGCAAGCAAAGAAGGATCATCCGTCACCAACACTAAACCGCGCCAAAACAAACCGACCCGGAATAAGTACACGGCCGCCAAAAAAACTCCTGTCAATGCCGGCAAGTCAGCGCCCGCTCGACCGACCCTCCTCGCGCCTCCGGATGCCGCGTTGATGGAGGACTGGAGTGTCGGTCTTTCCTGGAGGGGCTCTCCCGGCAGGGCCTCGTACCGGCTAGAGGTATCGAAAAGACCGGCTTTTACCCCGACAATCCTCAACGCCGCCACGGCAGCTAAATCGTATAAGTCGACCGCGGCATTGGCGCCCGGCGTCTACTACTGGCGGGTAAAGGCGCTGAATGCCTTCAAGAAAAGCAGCGCATGGTCCAGGATACGCAGATTTACGATTGTCGATATGGCCCCCTCCAATACGACGACCGACCATTTTATCAACCGGGGCGAGACCTCGACGGATTCAGCCGGCGTATCGCTTGCGATAGCTGCCGTGAGCTATGCCGGCATATCGGCCTACTATGTTGCGGAAAGCCCCGCTCCACCCGATGCAAAGGCGCCAGGCTGGGTCGCGGTGACGCCGCCGACCTCATCCTATTCATCCACCGTTCCTTATACCCTGAGCAGCGGCGACGGAACAAAAACAGTTTACGTCTGGTTCAAGGACGCCGCCGAACGCATGTCCACGGCCGCAAGCGATTCTATCATTCTGGACACCCGGCCGCCCGAGGCGATGATCACGAGCCGGCCCTCTGTCACTTCGGATTTTGCCCCGGCTTCCTTCGGGTTTACGTCCTCGAAGGCCGGCGCAACATTCGAGTGTAAACTTGATTCCGGCGGCTATTCGGCCTGTTCCTCCCCGACGACCTACGAAGGCCTGGCCGAGGGGCGCCACACGTTCAGCGTGAAGGCTATCAATGCCGCCAGGAACATCGAGTCGTCGCCTGCCAGTTACACCTGGGCGGTCACCCGACCACTGATAAACACGACGCCATCGAACTTCATCAATCATAAAGGCAACACATACTTGATCACCAAAAAAGCCGTCACGCTATCGATATCCGCGGCCGCGGTCACGGGAGAAAAAATAATGGCGTATTTTGTGTCCGAAAGTCCGGATGTGCCGGAAGCTTCGGATCCAGGCTGGAAAACCTTCTTGCCGGTCAAGGCATATTCCGGCAAGATCCCCTTTACGCTGAGCGATGGGAACGGCACGAAAAGAATGTATGTCTGGTTTAAAGATACCGCTGGCAATATATCTGAGGTGAAAAGCGATAAAATCCTATATTTTAGTTCCCGGTATCTCGTGATACTGTTTCTGGTATTGCAGGCGGTTTTCATCATATAGCGACCTTGACCGGATCTCGGGGAAGAGGCGTGGTTATCAGGAAGTTTGAGAATTGAAGCTCAACAGGAGAAACATTCAGCGTTTACTCCTTCCCGCGGTCTCTGAAAGGTTGGTTATTTCGCTTTCCGATGCCCCTGTCGGCGGGTCCGGCCCAGGGCAACGGTATCTCGGTGAAAAACGAGATAGCGCAAGAACCGTGCGACGTTTTTTCTTTTTTTCCGCATGGTCGTGGTTCGGCGAGAGGCGCATATCACTTCCGGTAATAATCGGCTTATTTTTACAAAGACAAGGCCCCGGATGAATGGTCATAAAAACAAAGCGGTCGGATGCATATGAGAAGCGGCAAAATGCCACGGCCTGGATTTTACCGTCCTCCCTGCATAAGCGCCGGTTGAACTCCGGATTTATGCTGGTTGCCGCGGTGATTATATTTTTGTTTTCCTTCGCGACCTGCTCTAGGAACAAGGTTTTCCATGATGAAACAGGTCTGTGGGAGGATGTGGTAAAAAAGAGCCCCAACAAGACGAGACCTCATTATTGTCTCGGAGATGCTTATTACAACGCGGGACTCATGCGCGAGTCCCTGCAAGAATTCCAGACAGCGGTAACTATTAAACCGGACGATGCGCAGGCGCATTATAATCGAGGCTTCTTTTTTGACAGAACGGGGCAGATGGATAAAGCAATCGCAGATTATGACAGGGCGATCATATTGGATCCTTCTTAATTATGCGGCCCATAATAATCGCGGAGTTATTTTAAAAAAAATGGGGTGTTATGATGCGGCGCTCAGGGACTTCGACAGGGTAATTGTTCTCCATCCATCCGCCGACGCCTATTTTAATCGTGGCCAGGTTTTTGACCTGAAGGAGGAGTTTGACGAGGCATTGACAAACTTCGACAAGGCAATTTCCTTAAATCCGCTTGCGTATAAGGCATATATCAGCCGAGGAATTGATCATGGCAAGCTTGGATTGTTTGACAAGGCGATAGCTGATTTCAATAAGTCCCTAACGCTCAATCCGAGCGACCAGATGGCGTACTATGACCGAGGCTATGTATATTCCCTCATCGGTCAACAGGGCAGGGCTCTGGCTGATTTTAATAAAACAATTGAATTAAACAGTGATTTCGGCATGGCTTATGTAAACCGCGGGAATCTCTATATTGCAATGGGCAACAAAGAGCTTGCCGCGCGGGATTTTACGAAAGCGTGCGATTTAGGGTACCAAGAAGGATGTGCAAAAGCCATGGGTTATTAATCACGAACCGTGGCGCCTTACCCACGCGCTGTCAAAAGGGCGATGCTCATTTGTTTTTGCCGATGAAAAACATCTTGAGGATATGATGAGGATCGAGCCCGACCTGCGGCCTAAGCCGGACGGTTTTCAACGGAATGGCGAACAGGGTCTATCGAAAAAAAAGGCGGACTCTTATGAATAGGCCAATGACTATTTCCGATAAGGGGCACATTCCATGGTAAACGGTAAAAAAGTCGTTGTCGTCCTTCCCGCCTATAATGCGGCGAAAACCCTGGAGATGACGTACCGGGGGATCCCCTTTGCCTTTACGGACGATGTCGTCCTTGTGGACGATGCAAGCTGGGATGGCACCGCCGCAGCGGCCCACGAACTGGGCATCAAGGTCATCATTCATGAAAAGAACGTCGGCTATGGCGGGAACCAGAAGACCTGTTATAAAACGGCCCTGGAACTGGGCGCGGATATTGTCATCATGCTTCATCCCGACTACCAGTATACGCCGAAATTGATCCCGGCAATGGCCGCCATGATAGCCTATGGTGAATTCGATGTTGTTCTGGCTTCCCGAATCCTGGGGACCGGCGCTTTGCGGGGCGGCATGCCGCTCTATAAATACATATCCAATCGTTTCCTGACGTTCGTGGAAAACATCCTGCTCGGCCATAAACTTTCCGAATACCACACCGGGTACCGGGCTTTTTCCCGCGAGGTACTGGAGCGGCTGCCGCTTGACAGGAATTCAGACGATTTTGTGTTTGACAACGAGATGCTGGCGCAGATCATCTGGTTTGGCTACCGGATCGGCGAGGTAAGCTGCCCCACCAGGTATTTTACTGAAGCGTCCTCTATCAGTTTCCGGCGCAGTATTATCTACGGCTTTGGAGTATTGAAAACGGCCCTTCAGTTCCGTCTTTGCAAGCTGGGGTTTGGTCCCTGTTCTCTTTTCAGATAGCGAGTTTATTTCATTCCAGGGCACAACATGATGAACACTCTCAGGAACAAACAGAAGACGAAAAATATCCGGCCCTGGGGCTGCTGGCGGTGAACTGCCTGACCGTGCTGCTCATATTTTTCCTCTGTAAAAAATTGGCCAACGACTTCGCGGCAGTCATTGCAAGCGGCACGCCGGAATCTGAAAAATATATATTCGTCTGGTTCGGTGGTTTCTTGAGAAATGGTTACACGCTGGTCGGCGTCGTGGACAAAAATACGCCTGACGTCACGGTCTATAAATGGTATGATGATGCCAAAAATTACACCATCCCGCCGCCACCCGTTGTGCTTATTTTGAGCGAATATAGGATGGGGACGAAATAACCGCGGGTCCGGGTCTATTTATTATGAAACTGATAATCCAAATTCCATGCTATAACGAAGCGGAAACCTTGGCCGTTACCTTAAAGGCCTTGCCGAGGAATATTGAGGGTTTTGACAGGGTCGAGTGGCTGGTCATTGATGATGGAAGCACGGACAGCACCGCGGAGGTTGCAAAGGCAAACGGGGTCGACCATGTCGTCAGTTTTGCGAACAATCAGGGATTGGCGCGCGTTTTTATGGCAGGGCTGGACGCCTGCATAAAACTGGGAGCGGATGTTATCGTGAATACCGATGCGGACAATCAATATAACGCAGCGGACATTCCCTTACTGACAAAACCGATCCTGGATAAAAAAGCGGACCTTGTTGTCGGGGCCAGACCCATTTCCGAAATGAAACATTTTCCGCTGATTAAAAGGCAGCTGCAGAAACTGGGAAGCTGGGTCGTAAGACGGGCGAGCAAAACCGGTGTCCCCGACGCTCCGAGCGGATTTCGCGCGATGAGCCGGGAGGCGGCGCTTCGTCTGAATGTGTTCAATGATTATACCTATACTCTCGAGACCATCATTCAGGCCGGACAGAAGAATATGGCCATTATCTCGGTGCCGGTCCGCGTTCATGAAGATCTAAGGCCCTCCCGCCTGGTAAAGAGCATACCGAGCTACCTGCGCAAATCCTTCGTTACCATTATAAGAATTTTCGTCGTTTATAAGCCGTTTCGTTTTTTCGCGGCCATTGGAGCGGTCTTGTTCATCGCCGGCTTTGCCGTCGGGCTCAGATTTCTCTTCTATTACCTCCAAGACGGCGGCGCGGGTCATGTTCAATCGCTGATTTTCGCTTCCATTCTTCTGGGGATAGGGTTTCAAACGATGCTGGTGGCTTTCCTGGCGGATTTGCTGGCGGTGAACAGAAGATTAATGGAGGACGTACAGTTCAGGCTGAGAAAGATCGAAAGCCCGGGGAGAGACGCCAGGTCTATTGCGGATGCCCGCCGGGATACTGAAAAATCGAAAACTCTGCCCGGATAGCAAGGTTGCCTCGGGAAAGTGAGAATCGCGGAATGAAAATACTCATAACCGGCGGAGCAGGCTACATCGGAAGCCATGCCGTGAAGGCATTGGGTGAGCAGGGTCATGAACTCCTGACCTACGATAACCTGTCAACCGGCAATGCCTGGGCTGTTTTGTACGGCAAGCTCGTCGTTGCTGACCTGTCCGATAAGACCGCCCTGCGAAAGGTCATGCGTGATTTCAAACCCGATGCGATAATGCATTTTGCCGCTTCCATCGTTGTCCCGGAAAGCGTGAAGAATCCGTTGAAATACTACCGGAACAACACCGCGAATACGATAAACCTGCTGGAAGCCGCGCGGGAAAACAGCATCAATAACTTTATTTTTTCCTCGACCGCGGCGGTTTACGGCACCCCTGACAGGGTACCGGTAAATGAGCGCGCGCCCGTTGCGCCCATCAATCCCTATGGCGCCTCCAAGGCCATGATCGAGACCATCCTGCACGATGTGTCGGCGGCGGAAAGCGGTTTCAGATATGTGGCGCTCAGGTATTTCAATGTTGCCGGAGCGGATTCCCAAAATCGAATAGGGCAGGCGTATAAGGAAGCGACGCATCTCATTACCCGGGCCTTAAAGACCGCGAAAGGGGAGTTTGAACAACTCCAAATATTCGGGACTGACTACGAGACGCCGGATGGCACCTGCCTGAGAGACTATATTCACGTGGACGATCTTGCCGTTGCTCATGTTCTTTGCCTGGATTATCTCGCACAGGGCGGTAAAAGCGACGTGATGAATTGCGGGTATGGCCACGGGTTCTCGGTAAAAGAAGTCGTGAAAACGACAAAAAAGGTGACCAGCAGGGATTTTACGGTGGTTGAAACGGAGAGAAGACCCGGAGACCCGCCGGCATTGATCGCGGACAGTTCAAAGTTAAAAGAGAAGCTGCGGTGGACGCCCCGCCATGACGACCTGGAATACATCATTCGGACGGCCTGGTCATGGGAACAGACGCGGTGAGCGCGGACGGGGGAAGTATGATGATCGGAGGCAGGGTATTAAAATCGGCGTAGTCACATATGATTTTTTCCCGTTTACCGGCGGTATTGGAAGACATACCTCTCTGATGTTTTCCGAACTGAAACGCCCGGACATGCTCTTCTTCTCTCCTGCCTGCAACTCGCTGCCTCGTCACATACGCATAAACTTCCGGGCTATTCGTCTTTTCAAGCAAGTAGGCGTGTCGATCTGGCTGTTCTTTAATGTTTACCGGATAATTTCCGAATATCATCTGGACAAATTGAATGTCCATTCCGGTCCAGGCGGGGTTTTTCTCACACAGCGGCTTCCGATCCCGGTGATTGTCACCTGTCACCACACGTATTGGCAGCAATCCACCTATATAAAATCACAATTCTGGAAGCGTATATTCCTGCCGTTCGAAAGGAGAACGTATCAACTGGCTTCCAGGATTGTGTGCGTATCTGCAGATACCAAGCGTATCTTAGTCGAGCGCTACCATGTCCCTGAAGAAAAAATTCTGGTTATACATAATGCCGTTGATACTAATAAATTTTATCCTTTCCGCAGGCAGCAAAAGCAGAATATCGTCCTCTATATCGGACGCATCGACAAACGCAAAGGCGTCGAGTTTTTAATCAGGAGCATGTCCTTCGTCCGGCAACAGATTACGGATGTCCACCTGCTGGTTGGAGGGAAAGGCAGCTCCCTTGAAAAAATGAAAGCCCTTGTCGGCAGGCTGAATCTGGAGCAAAATGTCACGTTCCTGGGATCCGTTCCCGATGATCAGCTGAATTCTTTATACAATCGGGCCCGGTGCGTTGTCGTTCCATCCATGTTCGAAGGGTTCGGACTTACCGTCATCGAGGCCCTTGCGGCCGGAACGCGTGTGGTGGGGACCGAAGTAGACGGCATCCGTGAGATTCTCAAAGAGAAGGATTATGGAGTCCTGGTAAAATTCGGCGATTGTTCCGCCCTGGCGGGCGCAATCATATCGGAGTTGAAGAATCAAAAACGAGTTCCGCCGATAAGTCCTGAATATCAGCTCGGCCGGTTCATCGGCCGGTATCAGCAAGTGCTGGATGAAACTGCGGTGATGCCATGAAGGTCCTGCTCGTTCACGATTTTTTTGATGAGCCTGGGGGGGCGGAGCAGATAGTCCATGCGACAAGAATGATGCTGGAAGAAGAAGGGCATTCCGTACTGTTGTATGCTCCGGCAAGACCCGGACTTCTGGCTGGCCGTGTATTCAGCATCAGGCATTACTTTTTCATTCTCAAGGAAATCCGCAAATTTGAACCGGATATTATGCATGCTCATAATATCTACCGAAATGTCTCCGCTGCCGTTTTATTGGCGGCCTATCACCTGAAGGTCCCTATCGTAATGACATTGCATGATTTTCAGATAGTTTGCCCGAAAACATCTCTCGTCAAAGGAAGCCGTCTGCCCTGTGAAAGCGGTTTCGGCTACCGATGTTTTTACTCGAGTTGCTATCCCCGCAAGCCCTTTAACAGGATTTATCAGGGTTTGAAAGCCTTCAAGCTTTCTTTGCACCGGTTCATCATACGGAAGACCGTGCGCCGCTTTTTCAGCCCCTCGGTATGCCTCATGAATTGGACGAGAAAGAATCTGGGCGTGAACAACATTACCCTCCTTCCAAATTTTGTTTTATCTGACCGCGAACCTTCATCAAAACCCCCACGGAATGATACTTTTCTCTTTATCGGCAGCCTCACTGAGCAAAAGGGCGTCGATGTTCTGATAAAGGCTCTGGCCGGGGTCCGGCCCGTCATCCCCGGGGTCAGACTCAAGATCGTTGGTGACGGACCTGAAGAGCAAACGTTAAAAAAGCTCGCCGCGGACCTTCAGGTGTCGGACCTCATTACCTTTACCGGCAAATTGCCGAATGCCCGGGTGATGGAAGAAATCGATGACGCCCTCTGTGTCGTCATACCGAGTAAATATGTGGAAAATTGTTCGATGGCCGGCATCGAAGCCTTGTCCCGTGGGAAAGTAATAATTGCCGGCAACATCGGAGGTCTCCCCGATCTTGTGGATGACCAGGAAACCGGCTTTCTTGTCCGGCCCAACGACCCCGATGATCTTTCGGAAAAAATCATACATCTCATGCGAAACCATGCCCTTTCCCGTGAAATGGGTACGCGCGCAAGAGCCAAGTATCTTAAGTCTTTCTCGAAACCGGCATATTACCGGACTCTCCTGTCAGTCTATGACGGGGTGATACGGGGTAATTCATGAAGCCCGCGATCGTAACGCTCAGTTTCGATGACGGCGATCCGAGGGACCTCGAAATTGCCGGGTTGCTCAACAAATACGGCCTCCCGGCAACGTTCTATGTTCCGATCACGAATGTCGAGGGCAGAGAGACCCTCGCTCCCGGGCAGATCGTTCAACTAAGCGAAATGGGTTTTGAGATCGGCGCGCACGGCTATCATCACCATTATCTGGACCGGATTCCCGCTTCCGACGTTTATGAAGAGATAAAGAGCGGCAAAGAACGGTTGGAACTAATACTGGGACGGGAAGTCACCTCTTTCTGCTATCCCGGAGGGAGAACACCATCCGTTGCAGTTGCCGCCGTGCGCCAGTTGGGGTTTGAGTATGCCAGGACTGTTCGAGAGTGCAGGTTCACGGTGCCGGATCCCTTGCTGGCCCCGACCACGAATCCTATCGGGAAGCATTGCAGGCGGCATTACATCAAAGAGGCATTGCTGAGCAGGGATTTGGCTTATATACTGTTTTTCGTTAAACATCGCTTGTGGGAAAAGAACTGGTATGAATATTCTCTTGCCAATCTGGATTATGCCCTGGCAACTGCCGGGATATGGCATATATGGGGGCATGCCTTTGAAATAGATAAGCAGCATGAATGGGAGAACCTGGAACGAATCTTCCAACGAGTACTTCTGCTGCAGCGTGAAGGTCGGGTTATTACGTGTGTGAATACCGCGTCCTTGAAGGTGAATTATGCAGCCAAATAATGGGCGACTTCGAGCGCAAATAACGCAGTTGATCCATATTGACAGATATCTGATTCGAAAAAAAATCAGAAAGACGCAGTCGCAGATTTTCGGGGTACTGCTGGATGTTGGTTGCGGGAAAAAGCCTTATCGCGAAGAGTTCAGGCATGTCAAAAAGTATATCGGGCTTGATAGAACGAATGCCGATATCATCCATGACTTGGCGATGTTTCCGTATCCGCTGAAAGAGGCTTCAGTTGACTGGATTTTGTGCACTCAAATCCTTGATGATCTCCCAGATCAGGACACGTTTGTACGGGAACTGTATCGACTCCTTGCCAGGACCGGGGGGCTTATTCTTTCGGTTTCCTTTGTGTGGGAGTTGCACGATCTCCCCCATGATTATGGCAGGCCTTCACCTGAGCAATTGCGCTTGCTGCTGGAGCGAAACGGCTTTGAGATTGTTGAATTGCAATCGGTGGGAAACAGCTGGACAACGCTCGGCCAGGTGATCAACATCAACCTGCTTAATATACTGTCAAAACGCTCCTGGTGGTTCAAGGTCATCTCGCCGCTTTTATTAGTGAATTCTTTGTCCTTTTATGCCTTAGGATCACTCTTGCACAATCGCCAATCTGAGCGGCTCCCTCTTGGCTTCTTCGTAGTGGCTAGAAAAAAATAATCCTGAGTTTTCGATTTGAATAAACACCGGCAACGATCAGAACGAGAAAAATCAATTCACCGGCTAAGGTAGCAATTGCGGCGCCGAAAAAGCCGATGCGCGGTATCAAGGTTACCTCGATAATGATCAAAAGGACTAATGCCAGGAACTCTAGGATGAGCCAGCCCTTCTGGTGCCCTGAAATGATGAGCGTGTACGAGAAAAAAGTATTTATAAACGAAATTATTCCGCTCCAGATAAGAAGCGGCAGTGCTATGGATGCGCTCACATAATGTTGACCGAAAAAAAGCTTGATAATGTCTGCGGGGAAAAATGTGGTAATAAGCCCTATCGGTACCAGAGCAGTGAGACTCAAAACAATAGATGTCCGCATTAACTTTCTGTATTCTAAGTTGCTTCCCTCCGCATAAAATGTGGCCAATCGCGGGAACATGGCCATATGGACCACTTTCAGCAATTGAAATCCGAATAACAGCTTATAAGCGGCCTGGTAGAGTCCGACCTCGGCAAACCCCCGGTAGATTTTAATGAGTATCAGGTCTATTTGTCCGTAAGCAGCCGTGCAAACCAACCCGAGAAACAGGGGCCAGGATTCTCCGAGCAAATGCCTGACAAATGATGCATTTATGGAAAATGTCATCTTCCGGTCAATTAACCGGAGAGACAGCAGCAGCCCGAAAAGGTGCGCAATAATGTATCCAAAAAGAATATCCGTCAGAGAACGTTTTAGCAGAATGCAGCTTATGACGAGGCCGATCAAAATAAGCGCGGGCGCGGCTTTGACGACAACTTCGAACTGCGTATGTTCGGTCATGCGAAACGACGTTCGTAAATAATCGGTCATCCCTTCCAGCAAGATCGACAGACCCGCGAGAACCGCGAGCATCCGGATATTCGGGTTCAAAAAAGCAGCCGCTGCTATCATGCATGCAAATGCGATGACGGTAAGAAGTATTTTTAATGATATTGCATCCTCAAAATATTTTTTTGCTTCCGTGCGCTTCTTTGCCAGTTCCCGGATCGTGATGTTGGTGAGGCCAAAATCGGCGATCATTGCGATCAACGTCATAACGGAGAACACATATCCGAATACGCCGTATGCTCCAGGTGAAAAATTCCGCGCGATGAGAATGGTGACCAGGAACCGTATCCCTTTATTGGTCCCCTCGGCAAGAAACAGCCAGAAGCTGTTCTTCATGATCGTCTGGCCGGCGCTTTTGTTGGTGAAGAGATTTTCCCTGAGGTAATTTCCGGCTTTTTTAAGTTGTTTTTTCATGCCCTTTGAGCTTCGCGGGTTGAGTGGAAAGAATGTACGGCTGTTATGGAAATAGGGTTTTTGTTTTTTGGGAAAGGGGGCACGGCATTTCTCTGATATATTCCGTCATCGGGATTTTTTCGGATACCGCGCATACCGCAGTAAATTTCTTTTCACCGAGTGAACGAACTGCGGCCATGAACGCAGGACTGGATAACTGGACAGCCAATGCAGGACCCGGTAGTATATATTGGCAAGGATATTCGCGTGACACCCGAATACCGTGCACGACCTGCAGAGCGTCTCCAAAGAGGGGGTCTTTGAATCCGGCGCATATCTTGCGGAACTCCGGCCCTTGGAAAAGCTCATTATAATCCATGGAAAGCAGGTTTCCGAGGACGTTTTTGAGGCCATAATCCATACAGCAGAGGATGACGTCACCGTTCGGGAGCAGTATGTTGTAGCGGGCGTTATTGCTGCACTGCATAGCCCCTTTCTTCATATAAAAGACCGGTTTCCCTTCAGAGCACGCATTGTCGGCGCGGTTGCTTGCGGACGCCATTCGAATTTTTGCCGCGGGATATTTCTTGAGGAGTTGTTTTACGGCTGGGTGCGCCCGTCTTCCAAAGCAAACAAAGCGCGCCGCCGGAATGAGGCTGGCGACCTTTTCCAGCACTTCAAGATATTTTACATCGACAACAATCTTTTCCAGATTGTTGCTGCTCGGCAAATGCACGCGAAACGCATCCAACGGCAACGCGGACAGCATCTCCACGTCTTCCTTCCGCATTCCCGTGAGGGTAGTGTGAATGCGCACCCGATGACCTCTCCCGCTGGCATACTGGACCATCCGCGTACATTCCGGGTTCTTCCAGGCCTCGCTCATACCGGAAAAATCGACGGCGACCTCAACAGGGACTTTATTCAGGCATGTTGTAAAACATTCGAAGGACATCAGATAAACGGAGGACCGTTTCCGGTATGCGGCCAGAAGAATAGGTTGTGGGCAATAGGCACAGGCAACCGGGCAACCTATATTGGTAGAGATCTCTAATGCGGGCGGATTCAGCACCTGGCACTCCTCGAACGAGACAAACTATTTCTGTTTTAAACGGCCCATTCCCTTGCCATCCCAGGGTTTCCCTGCAGGCGGCATTGCCCTATGAAACCTGGAATAAAATACTATACCATCCCCATTTTGCTCGCGTCAACGGTTATGATTTCTTCAATATTTCTCTCCAGACACTTTTGTATTCCGCTGCAATTCCTTCCCATGAGTAATGGTCAATCACATACTCGCTGGCCTGTTCTCCCATCTTCTCTAGTTCGTTCCTGTTGCCTTCAAACCGGGAAAGCTCCTTTATCCATTCTTCGGCATTCCGGCTCTCCAGCAGCCTGCCGTTTACCCTGTCCTTGACCGCCTCCGGAATTCCGTCGATATTGCTTGCAAAGGAATAGAGGCCGTTCTGTCCCGCTTCCAGCAGGACTATCCCAAACCCCTCTACATCTCCCTCCACTACGATATTAGGCATAATGAAAGCGTCGCTTCCCCTATACAGTAATTGGAGGAGTTCATCATCCACTCTTCCAAGGATACGAACGTTTTTTACTCCTCCTGCTGCTCTGTTGACTTCTTCCCTTGCCGGCCCCTCTCCTGCGACGATGAGTGTGGTTTTTTTCAGCGAGGGGAGCACCTGTTGCAGAAACCATGCAATCCCCTTTCTTTTGACAAGCCTTCCGACGCTGAGGAGGAGCAGACCATCGGCGTTGATGTTGTATGTTCTCGCAATCTGTTCTCTTGCTTTTTTTTTACCCTGTTTTTTCTCGTTGCCGACAGGTATGCCGCAGGGTATCACAACGGTGTTTTTTGCTCCGCAGCCGCGCTCCAGGCAAAGGTTCCTGGTGTTTTCACTGATACAGATTACCTGGTTCGCTTTTTTTATGAACGGGATGACCGCCGATTGATAGAGTTTGTTTTTATAGGTGATATCAAGGCCGTATACGGTGGCGGTATATGGTTTCTTCTTGATTTTCGAGAGTAGCCATCCGACGGGCGCCAGAAGGCCATCCCCTATATGTATTGCATCACAGCCCTTCCTCATTCCCTGGAAGAATGTGTAGGGCATAAACCACGCGAGGTGATATTGAGCTTTCCCGAGCGCTATCAGTTCGACATCTACTGTTTTTCGCAGTTCCATAACGAGGTCATAATTGAACTTCTGCATGCCGCCCACCGACGGCGGATACTTTCTCGTTATATATAATATCTTCAAGAGGCCTTTTCCTTGCAAGATGCCCGGACCAATCATACACGACTGCAACCATCAAAGGTAATTTCTGCAATCGGACCAAACTTCTGATTGCAGGACAGAGTCAAATAAGGTAAAATCTTCGACAGCTTAGCCGACAATAAAAAAACCGTAACGATATGTTTTGAAAAGATAACACAACGATAAAGGAAAAGGAAGACGAAAATATATGGCGCGCAAGTTACGGAGGCGGGGAAAACCAGCCAAATCCGATTCTCCCCGCATCAAGACAACGCCGGAGGAGACGTTTCCGCCATCGCGGTTTTTTAAGTGGTCGGTTATGATTCTTCTGGTTTATTTCGGGTTACGGCTCCTTTTTTTTGCCGGAACCATATCCCCGTATGTGCCGCCGGACGAACATACTCATTTTGAATTAAGCAGGATCTTTTCCAAGGTCTTTTTTCTACCGCAAAACTCTCCCGAAACGTACGAGTACGGCCTGGTAACCAACATTCCCTGGCTCTATTACTGGACCATGGGCAAACTCCTTTCTTTGAACCTCTTCGGCATTCCGGACCTCCTGTTCCTGCGCCTTCTCAACATCCCCTTTGCTTTCGCCACTGTTTATTTTGTCTGGCGCATGCTCCGTCTCCTGACTGACGACCGGCTTACCCAGCTCCTCCTGATCGTCGCCATGACGAATACCATCATGTTTACGTTTCTTTCCGCCTTCGTATCGTACGATAATCTGACGAATCTCCTGGCTGCCATGGCTGTGTATTATATGCTCGCCTTCTTTAAAAACCGTTCCGGTGATCTGCTGGCTGCTTCGTATCTCTGCCAAATGGCGGGAAGTCTCACCAAGTTTTCTTTTTTGCCCGTGGTTCTGGTCCTCAATCTTCTCCTGCTCCTTTACGAGTTCAAAAACATTCGGCTGCTGCCCGGTGCGCTGCTCGCCTATTTCAAAGCTGCAGGATGGCGGCGGTGGGGGCTGGCGCTCGGAATTTTATTCGGTCTGGCACTGAATATCCAACTGTATGGCGGCAATTACTATTACTACGGGGACCTGTCCCCGCAGATGTCCCAAGTTCTTTCTCCGGAGATAGCCATGCAAAACCGGCTTGAGGCGCGAAGCATTATATTTTCTCAGTTCAAGGAGGGCCGCATCTCCAAAGAAGAAGCGTTGGCCATGGCCTCGCAGATCAAGCATCCGGGCGACCGGGCCGATACGATATATCTAATAAATAACTATAGTGACCTGAAAAACGATGGCACCGAATTGTCGGGACCCCTGGCATACATGGCCTTTTGGGTACCGCATATGTCGGCAGGGATCTTCGGCATCTTCGGACATTTTCAAATGTTTAACGAGGGTCCGACCATCTGGCCCTTTGCCGCCCTGGGCGTACTGACAGTCCTCGGCATCCTGATCCGTTGGCGGCCCTCGGATGCGGCGTGGCTTCCGACCTGTCTGATGACGATCGTCGTTTTTTACGCATTGTTTCTTCTGTTCTACGTAAACTACCCGACCTATCTTGACACCGGAGCGCTCGGTTTGACTGTGCAGGGGCGCTATCTTTTCCCGGTCCTGGGCGCGGTCTACGCTGTCTCCAGCTATTATCTGCCGCGTCTCTTCCGGAGCGGAAGCCCGCGGCTAAGCCTCTCGGCAGCGGTCTGCATTATTTTTATCGCTTCCGATTTTCCCTATTTTCTTTTCCACGTAACTGCACGCTGGTTCATTCCCCTGTTTGATTGAGCGGCGGACGGGTATTCACGGAAACAGGAACGATTAACGAGGCGCGGCCTCAGGCCGTCAAAGCTGAATCAAGTCAAAAGCAGAACGATTCTCACACGGCACAAAGAGCGCAGGGGCTTGAACCATTCATCCCGCGTTTCTTCGTTGGCTTCGCCTGCACCCGCGTTTTGGCAACAGCAGGGCGTGACTTTGTGTGAATACAGGTTTTGATTCAATTCTAAAACTTGACTCAAAATTAAAGATCCTGGCTGGTAACGTTTTTCGTTAAGGAGGAGGCATCTTAATTGCCATGGGCAGGTCTTCAAAAAAAAAGAAGAACAAGACGGAGGGAACCTGCGTCAACGAAGGTCGCGTGAAATCCTTGAACAAACCTGATGACACCGGGTTGCCGCAAAAGACTTTTGCACAAAGAACGCGAAACGCCGCATACTATCTTGCGGCTTCGGTCTCCTTGCTGACCTTTCTGGTATATCTGAAAACTCTTCAAAATGCGTTTGTTAATTGGGATGACTCTCTGTATGTTTTTGAGAATCCCCATATTCGCTCCCTCAATCTCACGTTCTTCAAATGGGCGTTTTTTGATTTCTACGCCGCCAACTGGCATCCGCTTACCTGGATATCCCATGCTCTGGATTACGCTGTCTGGGGATTGAACCCTTTGGGTCATCATCTGACCAACAATATTCTCCACGCAGTCAACACCTTCGTTGTCGTCTTACTGATCGTAAGACTTCTGGAGGTCTACCGGGAGAGGATGCAATTGGAAGGGTCGGCCACTTTCCTGGACGACCGGAAGACCCTGATCGCGGGAGGAGTGGCCGGTGTATTATTCGGTCTGCATCCTGCTCACGTGGAATCGGTGGCATGGGCTGCGGAAAGGAAAGACCTCCTCTGCGCGCTCTTCTTCCTGCTCAGCATCATGATGTACATGAAATATGCGGGCAGCCAACAATCGGCCGCCGGTGGCCGGCGGTCAAAAGACGACGGCAAGGCCGGAGAAGGCCCAAATTTCCTTACCAATAAGCGCTATTTCTGCGCTCTCGGGTTCTTTGTCCTTGCGCTGCTCAGCAAGCCAATGGCTGTTTCCCTCCCGGCTGTGTTGCTAATTGTAGACTGGTTTCCGCTCAGGAGAATTCAGTCCGTGAAATCATTGCGCTTCGCTCTATTCGAAAAACTCCCGTTCATTACGCTGAGCTTTATCTCGTCGATACTGACTGTTTTGGCGCAAAAGTCAGGGAACGCGATTGTCGAGATGAAGTACCTGCCATTGTCAATACGGCTCGCAGTGGCTGCCAAGGCCGTTGTCGCGTATCTTGGGAAACTGGCATTTCCACTGGCTCTGGTCCCTTATTATCCTTATCCAAAGGAGGCTTCCGCGCTTTCTTTCGAGTATCTCTTGTCCATTCTTCTGGTGCTCGGGATTACCCTGCTCTGCGTGGGCGTCTTGCGCAAAGTCAAATTATGGGTATCAGCCTGGAGTTATTATGTCGTAACGTTGACCCCCGTGCTCGGCATTGTTCAGGTGGGTGGGCAAGCAATGGCGGACAGATACACGTATTTACCCAGCCTTGGGCCATTCCTTGTCATGGGTATCCTGGCGGCATGGGTTTCAATGAAAGCGGAAAGAATCAAAAAACAAATCCTCAAAACAATCGCGTCTGCGGCCGCGATTGTTTTTTTACTGTTTCCCTTGGCCTACCTGACCGTTCGGCAAATCAGCGTTTGGAGGAACAACTTCACCCTTTGGAACCATGTTATTGAAAATCAACGCAGAGAGATTCCTTTCGTTTATTATCATCGAGGTTTGGCCTACCTGGCCATGGGCCGGATCGACAGGGCGCTGGATGATTTCAACAGGGCAATTGCCCTGGATCCGTCTGATTATTACGCCTATATTAACCGAGGTTATGCTTATAGCAACCTAGGGCAGACGGACAAAGCACTGGCGGACTTCGACAACGCCATTGCCTTGAACCCGCGCAGTTGTGAAGCCTATACGAACAAGGGCATGGTATACGGCAAGGCCGGTTTGTTCGACAAGGCCATTGAACAATTTAACAAGGCCATCGACATCAAGCCTGATTCGGCGATGACGTACGGCAATCGCGGGCTCGCTTATTCCCTTCTGGGGCAGCCTGACCGGGCGTTAGAAGATCTGAACAAGGCGCTTCAACTGGATGAGAATTACGCTGAAGCATATGGCACCCGGGGAAATCTCTATCTTAAAGCCGGCAACAGAGAGCTTGCTGTTTCGGATTTTCAGAAGGCCTGCGATTTAGGCGATCAAAAGGGATGCGCTGTCCTGAAGGCGTACAGAAGATAAGCAACGCGGACGCCATCCTGCCAAGACAAGCGCGGACAGTTGTTCAGGCGGGGGGAAAACACGGCGCATGATGCGGTAGTTCGCTTTCAAGAAGTTCCTTATCAAGGGCACACACCGGCCAGGTGCTGGGAGCCATCCGTCGAGCGACAACCGGACACCCCACAAAGAGCGGCGACCAAAGGGGGAGGTGTCGTACTTTTATGGGTAAGTCTTCCAGAAAAAAGAAAAAGACGCCGGAGGCAAGCGGCGCTGTGGGGGGAGCACGAAACCCTTGCACAGACCTGATGACGCCGGGTTGTCGCAAAAGACCACTGCGCAGAGAACGCAAAATGCTACCTACTATCTTGCGGCTTCGGTTTCTTTGCTGACTTTTCTAGTATATCTGAAATCTCTTCGAAAGGGGTTTGTGAACCGGGATCACCCCCTGTATGTTTTTGAGAATCCGCATATCCGTTCCCTTAATCCCGCTTTTTTCAAATGGGCTTTTCTTGATTTCTACGCCGCCAACCGGCATCCGCTTACCTGGATGTCCCATGCCCTGGATTATGCCGTCTGGGGACTGAACCCTCTGGTCCATCATCTGACCAATACTCTTCTCCACGCTGCCAATACCTTTATCGTGGTAGTGCTTGTAACGAGGTTATTGCAAACGAGTCCAGCCGGCTTAAACAGTTTAAACAGCTTAAACGGTTTGAACAAGGGAGCACTGATCGCCGCGGGGGTAACGGGTTTATTGTTCGGTCTTCATCCCGTTCATGTGGAATCAGTGGCCTGGGTTGCGGAAAGGAAAGTATAACAACCGGGGGGTTACCTGTTTTCTTGTTAAGCAATATGACCGGGCCTTGCAGGATTTTACCAAGACCATTGCATTGAACCAAAATAATGTTGTGGCCTATAACAATCGAGGAAATCTCTATCTGAATACAGGCAACAAGGAGCTGGCAGTTTCAGATTTTCAGAAGGCGTGCGCTTTACGAGACGAGCGTGCGTGTAACGCTTTGCGGAAGTCGCGGTCCGGGATAAAGGACCAGAGCAGATAACGAAAGGATCAAAGGCTTCTCAAAAGGGGTAGGATACGGGTCAGGGCGGATGCCCCGCCTCACTGCGCAGGATCTTCATGCGCTCTGCGCCGTTCTAAACCATCTCCGCCAGATCGCGGATGAGCTTCTCCGAGTCCTTCCACCCCAGGCAGGGATCGGTGATGGACTTCCCATAGACGTTCTCCGTCACCTTCTGGCTGCCTTCCTCGATGAAACTTTCTATCATGAAACCCCTGATCATATCCTTGAGCAGCGCCGAGTGCCGGCGGCTCTGCATCACTTCCATGGCGATCCGGGGCTGTTCGGCGAACTTCTTGTTCGAGTTGGCATGGTTCGTATCCACGATGATCGTGGGATCGGCAAGGCCGCGTTTCCGGTACGCCTCGGCAAACCAGATAAGGTCTTCATAATGATAATTCGGCACAGTCACCCCGTGAGGGTCAACAGCGCCGCGAAGGACGGCGTGCGCCAGAGGATTGCCGGAGGTTTTCACTTCCCACCGGTTGTAGCTGAACAGGTGGGGCGCCTGGGCGGCCTGAATTGAGTTCAGCGTCACCTCCAGGTCGCCCGAGGTCGGGTTTTTCATGCCCACGGGAATATCGAGCCCGCTGCAGGTCAGCCGGTGCGCCTGGTTCTCCACCGAGCGGGCGCCCACGGCCACGTAGGCGAGCACGTCTTCGAGATAAGGATAATTGCCCGGATAGAGCATCTCGTCGGCCGCAGGAAGGTGGGATTCCTTGAGCGCCCGGAGGTGCATCTTGCGGATGGCCTTGATGCCCTCGACGATGTTCGGCTCTTGCTGCGGGTTCGGTTGATGGGCCATGCCCTTGTACCCGATCCCGGTCGTTCGCGGCTTGTTCGTGTATATCCGGGGGATGATGATGATTCTGTCCTTCACCTCGGCCTGTACTCTGGCCAGCCGTGAGATGTAGTCGCACACGGCGTCCTCGTCGTGGGCCGAGCAGGGCCCGATGATGAGAAGCACTTTATCGGCCTTGCGGGTAAACACCGCCCGGATCTCCTCGTCGCGGGCGTTCTTCACCTCCGTAAGAGAGGCGGGAAGCGGCATCGACCCAAGGATCTCGACGGGCTGCGGGATTTCTCGAATATATTTGAAGCTCATGCTGGCAAAACCTCCTCTACCTCATCCATGCACATACCGGTGCGTGTCAAACAGTATAAAAGCCGCTCCGATCTAAGTCAAGCCAAAAAACGGCGTGCTTCTTGACGAACGCGCTGCTTCCGTCCAAAAATTCTCTGGTTTTTTTTATCGTAATACTGTATAAAAGGCTTGCCATGGCAAAAAAACAACTCCCGGCAAAAGGAAGATCAAGGCGCAAGGGCAGCCGCTACGACCGCACGGTCGCCGTCGGCATCATCGTCGTCGTTGTCGCAATCGCGCTGATCCTGTGGGGCCCGCTGCGCAAATTTCGTTCCCCGGGGGGAAAGAAGCCGGCTCCCCAGCAGACCGTGCAGCAGGAGCAGGCGACCCACGAGAAACCGGCGCCAAAAAAGCCTTCTGCACGCGTGAGTAAAAAGCTACCGCAGAAGCCCGCAATGGGGCCGGAGTTGCTGGGGGGCGTCCGTCCGGAGAAAACGGTCCTCGTCGCCATCGTAATCGACGACCTGGGGCAGGACCTGGCGCCTGCCCGCGATATCATGTCCCTTCCCGGCAAGATCACCTGTGCAGTCATGCCCGGACTGGCGCAGTCAAGGAAAGTGGCGGAGCTGGCCTTGCAGAACAAGCGGGAGGTCCTGCTCCACCTTCCCATGGAGCCGAAAGACAGGAACATGAGGTCGTCTCCCGGCACCCTGCGCTCGGACATGACTCCCCTGGACTTTTTGAGCACGCTCAGCGACGATGTCGCTTCCGTCCCCGGGGCCGTGGGCGTCAACAACCATGAAGGCTCGGCGCTCACCGAGAACAGGGAAGCGATGAAATTTCTGATGGCCGAGCTCAAGGCCAGAAACCTCCTCTTCCTCGACAGCCTCACGAACCCGAAAAGCGTGGCCTATGCCACGGCGAAAGAGTTCGGCCTCAAAGCGGCAAAACGCGATGTGTTCCTGGACAACGAAAGCGACAATGCCGGCTATATCGGCAAACAGCTGGAAGAGCTTGCGCATATCGCGAAAGAGCGCGGCCGTGCCATCGGTATCGGGCACCCGCATCCGGCCACGATCAGCGCGCTCCGGAAATGGCTCGTTGATGCCGACCGGCAGGGAATTACTATCGTGCCGGTGTCGAGGTTGATGCAGTAGCAAACGGCGCGGCGAAGGGTGAAAGGACGACGGGCAGGTCCATCAAATCATTTCAATCTCCCCGTCTCCGCGTCTCCCCATCGTCCCTTCATCTGTCATGTTCCTTCAATGAAACCCATGCTTACTCTTGGAATAGAAACCTCGTGCGATGAAACCGCGGCTGCCGTGCTCCGCGGCGAGAGCGTCCTGTCCAGCATCGTCTCCTCGCAGATCGACATTCATAAAAAATACGGCGGCGTTGTGCCCGAGCTCGCGTCCCGGGAACATCTCAAAAACCTGGTGCCGATCATCCGCGAGGCGCTTGCGGCCGCGTCGGTATCCCTCAAGGACATCAACCTCGTGGCCGTCACGTATACGCCGGGTTTGATCGGCGCATTGCTCGTGGGCGTATCCGCTGCCAAGGCCATCGCCTACGCACAGGGCGTCCCCTTCATCGGCGTGCACCACGGCGAGGGGCACATCCTGGCCGCGCATATCGAATATCCCGACATCGGCTACCCGTACCTCGCATTACTGGTCTCCGGCGGGCACACGGCGCTCTACCACGTGAAGGGACTCGGAGACTACCGGATGCTCGGTCAGACCCGGGACGATGCGGCGGGCGAAGCATACGACAAGGTCGCAAAGCTGCTCGATCTGGATTACCCCGGCGGCCCGGTACTCGACCGGCTCGCTCAGGAGGGCAATCCCGACGCGGTGAAATTCCCCCGCGGCCCGCGCGAAGGATACGATTTCAGCTTCAGCGGGCTCAAGACCGCGGTCAGAAACCATATCGCGCTCTTCAAAAGCAAGGACAGGGGGATCGACTCGAAGTTGAACGTCAGGGACGTGGCCGCGAGCTTTCAGGCGGCGGTCGTGGATACGCTCGTGGAGAAGACCATTCGGGCGGCGGTTGAAAACGACGTGCGCCGGATCGTCGTTGCCGGAGGCGTGGCGGCAAACAGTTCTTTGAGGAAGCGGATGAACGAAGAGGGGGCAAAACGAGGCATGAAGCTCTATCTGCCCGGCATGTTTTACTGCATCGACAACGCGGCCATGATCGCCCTCACCGGGTATCTCCATTTTAAACAGGGCGAGACCTCCAGCCTCGACCTGAACCCCCGGCCCAGCATGCCGCTGTGATTTTTTCTCATATACGCTGCGTGAAAAATACCTATTTAGTCGAGGCCCGCAGAGCGCCATGGCTTGAGCGCGATGGAGAAGACGGTCAGCCGCAGGAAGGCGCTCCCCTGCCTTGCTGTGGATTATCGGCAACGGCGCGAAGCGTGTGGTCTTCGCCGACTTGTGTCGAAGGCCGGGTTAACGCGGAGCGGGTGTTATCACTCTTCAATGCGAGGCCCCGGCAGAACGGCGCATGGAGCTGAGTGCGCGGAGCCCAAGCGGAGCGAAGTGGAGAAGCCGTGGTGACGGAGCCGAGACCCCTTGTGCGGAGCGCGGTGCGCTCTGCGCCGGTTCTTGGCGCAGTGCGCGTTTGAGCGGAGCGGGGTTCTTACCGTAAGAAAGCAGAGCGAAGCGGAGTGCTATGAGAGAGGGTGTAGTGAGCAGTATTTACGTTAACTTATCTTATCGTTATCGAATAATGTTGGGCAAAGTTGCCTTTTTGACCAACTCACCAACTCTATTCTAATCGTGGAATTGTTCCTCAATTTGCCATGAGGGACCATTTTGAATGTTCAGTTTTGGCTCAAGTTTCGATGTTATTAAGCCTACCCAACCTGCGTCCTTATCTCCAAATGCTTTGACCATTTCGCTTTTATATATCATCGCCGTAAATGTTACGAGATCTCCAGGCTTTAAATCTGGGTGGCCGTGAGCATACCTTCTTTGTAGGGCCAAGTCTGGACGAATAGCTGACTGTGCACCGGCAGTCCTTGCCGGAATGACAAATCCGTCAGTTCTTGATGCCACACGGATCATTGCTATTTGCGACTTATCTGCCTCGGTCTTTACAGCCGACCCTATATTGGGTGCAAGCTCCCTTGCGTCGACAACTAATGCAGGAACACTTTTCTTTTCTCCAAGTGTGCAATCCATAAATTTGCACGAGAACTCAAAAGCATCCTTGCTGCTCTTGAACACAAGATCAGTTTCTATACTCGCTGCCTTGTTTGCAGAAAATAATTTTTTGAACCAGTTCAATTGCGCTCCTTTGAAGCCAAATGATTATTACGCATAACAACCTGCTGAAAAACTAATCGGCAGTCCGCTCGACTGCCATGCTTGTCGTTCTTTTCATGCTTCCCGTTTACCCACAGAGGCTCCGGGGCACGTGCAATTTGTCCTCTATCAAGAATTCAGCAACAGCTTTGATAATCCATATTTCCTGTGACAGTCGTCGCAGATCGGAAAACTCGTCGGGATCAACGACCGGCTTAGTGGGCTTAGTGTATGCATGGGCCACAGCACATCGTCCTGATTCGTGGAGATAAGCGGCGACATCGGGTTTCCGTTTACTCAAGACATCGATATTTTTGCGCGCTTCTCCATCAGTTATCATTGGGAGCACATCCCTCAGACCCTCGATAATTTCGTTTTTGTGGTTTTGCCACTTGTCGTTCCAAAATATGTTCAAGATTTTGAAGTAGCTTAAAAATGCGAATGGAATACTATTGATCGTTCTGCCTTCACGATATAGAGCCAATGCCAGTCGTGCTTTTGGATCGCTTTCTATGTCTCGGTAAAAGGGAAAAACAATGGACGAGCCAATTAGCCGAGTCTGTCTAGGCACTGATACCGGAATAGGACTACCAGACCAACCGTCGAGAGTCTCCATGCCCTGGTCATCACACCAAGCAAGAACACTCAGGAAGCGATTAAGGAGGGTCATTGCGTCATCATCGGATAATTCTTGACGCGCAATATGGACCGATTGCTCCGTGTCTTTAGTGGCTGGTCTTAAGACCAACTCATAGCTGCCAAATTGAATTTTTGTTTCCTGTTCAGGCCAGCATGCGCTTCCGCGTACGCCCACATTTAGCCATTGTATTATCTTCATCCCTGCCATCTAATGCAGCATAACCCGCTGGAAAGCTGCGAGCCTATCAGTCCGAGTAATATTGTTAGGCATTTGCAATTAACGCAAATCCATATATATCGTCTCTCAATATGCAATTCCCTTCGAACGCAAATAGTTCTGAGCACCTTCACTACCCAGCCTCGCAGCTATCTTAATATCCTGGATAAACATTTTATTGTTTCCCATATTTTCATAGGCAAGCCCCCGGCCGTAATAAGCCATTGCGTCTTGAGGGTTCAGTTCTATAGCTTTGTCGAAATCCTTAATAGCCTGCCTCGTATCACCTAAAATGGCATAAGAAAGACCTCGACTATAATAAGCTTTCGCATATTGAGGATTCAGTTTTATTGCTTTGTCAAAATCCTTTATTTCTTGCAGCTGGTTTCCGAACTTACCATGAGTAAGCCCTCGATTATGGTAAGCCACAGCAAATATTGGATTCAGATCTATTGCTTTGTCAAAATCCTTGATTGACTGTTGCTGGTTTCCTATCTTACGGTAAACAATTCCTCGATCAACATAAGTCATCGCATTTTTAGGATTTAGCTCTATCGCTTTATCATAATCCTTGACAGACTGCTGATTGTTGCCTAAAGAAGAATAAGCAGCCCCTCGATTAGCGTATGCACCCGCATCTTGCGGATTCAGCTCTATTGCGCTGTTAAAATCCTTGATTGCCTGCTGTTCATTGCCTAAACGGCCATAAGCAATCCCTCTATTAACATAAGCACTCGAAAATCGAGGATTCTGCTCTATTGCTTTATCAAAATACTTTATAGCCTGTTGCTTGTTGCCTAAAGCGGCATAATCATTGCCCAGATTATAATAAGCTTCCGCGATTTGAGGATCTATCTCTATTGTCTTGTCGTAATCCTTGATAGCTTGCTGCGTGTTTCCTAAATCGTCATAAATAATGCCTCGGTTATAGTAAGCCCACGCATGTTGCGGATTTAGTCCAATTGCCTTTTCGTAATCCTTGATCGCCTGCTGCTTGTTTCCTAATTTGTAATAAGCAGCGCCTCGATTGTTATAGGCCATCGCATATTGAGGACTCATTCTTATTGTGTTATTATAAGCTTCAATCGCATCTTTAAAGTCGTTTGAATCATGAAATGCCAAGCCCCTATCAAACCAATCTGACGAAGTTAAATCTTTTATAGCCTCTGCATAGGCGCCCTGTTTCTCGGTGTCTGTCTTAACTAATTCCAATTCTTTCTTTAGCCGCTCAACCTCTTTCATTGCTTCTTCAGCTCTTTTCTTTGAGTCCGCGAGTTCTTTGCTTTTTTCTACATCCTTTCTCAATGCATCAACCGACTTAGCCACTTCTTTCGGGTCTGCGGCCATCTTCGCTTTGAGATAGTAAGTCCGTCCATCCCACTTCTCATCAATAATTTCAGCGCTGACGACACCAGCTGTCAACATGGTTACTTGGTCTTTAGTTATTTGGTAATTTTTAACATCTGTTTCGTTGATAAGATACGTCCCGAGTTGTTCCAGCAGCGCTCTTTTGACCTGCTCCAGCGCTATTGCACGGCTCGACACCTTGCTGTCGATATCACTTGCCTGATAGGTGTATTCCTTTATGAAGGTGACGTTCTCTGCGGAAGCAACACTTGTTAGAATCAGCAATAGCGTTAGACACAGAGCGAATGCGGAAATTATAATGCCTTTGACATTGGCCATGTAATTCACCTTCCTATCATGTGCCATACAATCCACGAAAGGTCCACTTGCATGCGCACCCTGAAACATCAGTATGACACCGGACCGCAGCTCATGGTTTCCTCCGTTGCTTTCAATCTATCCACTGGTAAGGGGAGCGCTGCAAAGATAGGGTCTCGCGCTTCCCGTAGCTAACGGTTGGAGCCGACAAGACGGGTGTCTGTAGTTGAACGATGCGGTTTGAGTTTTCTCTGAAGCTTCTCGGATTTTTTCTTAACAAACTTTATCTGCTCCGCTACTGAGAAACCTTTCGTTTCCTCGTAATGTTGATTTCTGATCTTGCGAACCATCTCAACTGCTTTTACTGACATGGGTTGTTACCTCCCGTGGGGAATAGATGGATATTGGTTTGTGCCCCATCTCGATATTTACGGCATTGAACTTCTGTATCTTTTCAAAATGAACAATATGCTTGAAATTCCAGCTGACGACCAAGTCCGCGCCCGCGACTGTTGCGATTGCAATATGCCGGGCATCATCACGATAATTGTGCGTCAATATCCTATGCTTAAGATATGCCTCGGCTAATTCGATGGATTCAGGAGAAAGCGAAATAATCGTATCAGTGCACTGCCTGAATTTCACGTAAACCTTTTTGACTTCCTCTGGCGCATCCTCGATTTCCGCATCAATAAGCTCCGACAAGAGCAGTTTGAACGTACCCGCTTGAAAATCTTTTAGTATGCCATTTGACCATTCCTGAAACTCCAGGTCGCAACAACCACCTATTACAGACGTATCAACATATATGGCTCTTTTCTTCATAATTTCATTCTACCATTTTTCTGTCTCGCCGGGCTGCACTTCATCAATGGCTTCTCATGCTCGCCATGGGATCCACTCCATGCGATATAGAATAACATCACTGCTTGTCGATGACAAGCGGATATTTCAAAAGACAAGAATATGGAGCTATTTTCCTTGATACCTCTCCAAGTGCTCCTTATGCCTTTCCCAATTGTCGTTGTAGATCGCAACAGCCTTATCGATGACCACGACCTTATTGTCCACGTCGGTGCATTATTAATATTCTCAATCTACCGTATACCCGATATCCCGAAATCCGCGCAAGCGCTTTTTATGCATCCTGAGCAGCTTGGGCACATTCGCGTCGATATAGTCGTACACCCGAACTTCATGCTTACCCGGATGCTCCCGGTGGAGCCTTCCGGCATACTGCACGATGGTCCCCTTCCAGGAGAACGGCATGGCAAGAATCAATGTATCAAGCTGGGGATCATCGAAGCCTTCTCCAAGGTAACGGCCGGTTGCCGCGATGAGCCGCACTTCGCCGTCGGGAATTGCCGCAAGTCTTTCCATGGTTTCACGCCGCTCTTTGGCTGACAGTCTTCCGCTCAAAACGATAAGGTGCTTAACGTCGCTTCGCAATCCGGCCGCAAGAATGTCCAAATGCTCTTTCCGCTCCGTCAGGAGAACCGGCGATCTTCCTTCCTTGAGAGCCTGCTGTACATCGGCAAGAATAAGAGCGTTTCGCCGCCCATCTTTAACGAGGTTCGCGAAAATATCCTGAATTGCGGCATCAGGATTTTCCATGGTAAATTCAGTTGTTCTGCAAATCAGCTGGTGTTTGAACTGCGCTCTTGCCTCCTGGCTTTTCGGATGAATGGAATAGCGGACTGGTCCGCACTGCATGTGAATGATCGGTTGGTGCCCATCCCGTCGATACGGTGTTGCCGTCAAACCGACAACATATCGCGCTTTCACCTCGTTCAATACCCGCTCAAAGGAAACCGCGGGGAGATGATGGCATTCATCCACAATCACCTGACCATAGCCGGCAACCAGATCGCTGACCGCGTCCTTTCGGACAAGGCTCTGGATCATTGCAACATCCAACCTTCCGTTCAGCTTGTTCTTACCCGCTCCGATCTTTCCGATCTCTTTCTTATCGATCCCGAGAAAAAGCGAAAGCCGTGCGATCCACTGATCCAGGAGCTCTTTCCTGTGTACAAGCACGAGTGTGCTGCATCCTCGCGCGGCAGTTAGATACGCGCCGATTACGGTTTTGCCGAATCCCGGCGGCGCTGACAGGACGCCGTTGTCGTACTTAAGGATTTCGCTGATGGCCTCCTGCTGCGGTTCTCTGAGTGTGCCCTGAAAAGCAAACGAGAGATGGGCGGAAGCAACACGTTTATCATCCAGCAAAAGCTTGACACCGTGTTCCGCAAGTAGCTCGCGGAGATTGTCAATGCAGCCTCTTGGGACGGCAATATGTTCGGGATGTTCTTCATAGCAGGAAATCACACGCGGTATCCGAGCCGTCGAGAGACGCAAGTTCTGCTTCTCGTAAAACATCGGATTCTGAAATGCGGCCAACCGCTTGATGCGGGTCAGAAAAGGCGATGGCAAATCCTTCTTCTCGATAAAGAGACGTTGAGCAATAACTCCGTGCGTTTCAGATGGAAAGTTCCCGTTGATTTTCTTTTTCGGTATTTTCTTCGACGCTGGCCGATTCCAGGGAGAATGATCGTCCCCATCTTCGGCAGAATCTCTTGGCACCCCGAGCACATCGCCCTGCCGTATCGCCTCGGTGGCGATCCGCTGGAGGACGTCCGGCGATAATCGTCCAATTGAGGCAAGATACGCCCATTGATCTTCATAAGGCGTGAAGCTTTCATCGAGAAATACGGTATTGCCTTTTTGTCGCGGTTCCTGTTGAAACGGCAGCGCGATCAGATTCCCGAAGCCACCCTTGGCCAGTGTGTCCTGGCTGGGGAACAATCGGTCATAGGATTCCATGCTGAGTTGGTGACGCCGGCTCATGGTTTCCGTGATCAAAAAACATCCCATCGTTCGCGCTGTAGCGGCCGGCACTGGTTCTGTAAAGAAAAACCATGCATGCGCGCCGTTCCCGGAACGCGAGCGTTCGACGGCCACGGGTATGCTCATGCTTTTACAGGTTTCACGGAAAGCACGAACATCGTCCATCCACGTATCCTTATCGAAGTCGGCGGCAAAAAAACAGCAGGTATCGTCGGGGAACATGGGGTAGACGCCGATTACAAGACGTCCCTGGAGATGGTCGATGATGATCTGATCGGTCACCGGAAGGAACTTGCGATTTGGGCACTCGCCGCATTTGATCGGAGGTTTACGCGTCTTTCCGCACACGCCGGACACCCAGTCATTCGTGCAGGCGGGCAAATAGCCTTTTTTCCCGGCGCGGCTGGTCCAGAGCTTGGGAAAGACATCGACTCTGCCGCGGAAAAGCGATCGAAACAGCCCTACTTTTTCCTGCGACGTTCTGGCAGCATAGGGCGCATGAGACTCGGAGCAGGTTGCTTCCAACGATGCGAGTTCGCGCTTGAGATCATTTATCCTTGAAAGTGCCTGCTCTCGTACCTTTTCCAGCCTGGAAAGAAGCGTTCCTTCCCGTGCTATGGCCTGCTGAAGTGATTTTTTATCGGACATGTTTTTTATCAGGGAAAACTCGAGTTGCTGGAACAGGGTATTATTCTCTATCGAGAAATAATCCTTGCCCCCTGGAGGACGATTTACAGAATATCCGGTGAAACTGTATACGTCCTTGCCGTCCTCCCTTCTACTGTTTCCCGGTCTTCAGTTTGTTTTCAAGACGCCTGAACATCTCTTCCTGCTCCGTGGTCCTGCCTTTCCGGATATCCTCTTCTCTCTGCGCCAGGAGCTTCATCAAGCCTATCGCGGACTTCATGCGCTCATACGATTCCGGGTCTTGCAGAACGGCGCGCGATTCCCCGTTTTGCGTGTTGATGACCGGCCTGTGCGTTTCGTTGATCTGCTGCAACATGTCCGCAGCTTTTGATTTGAGATACGTCACGGGCTTGATGTCTTCACTGATTTTCATTTCCCACCTTCTGTCCGAATAACGTACTACAAAAAGTTCGTTCAGGCAAGCGGCATTTTCACATGCACTTCTATAGCGTGAAAGAGTTATTGAACAAACGGTCGCCCATGCTATAGCCTCATTTTTTTCATAATAATCCTTGCTATTTTCCCGGAATCCTGTATTATGCACTTCGACTGTTTAACAATGCGGCAGGATTTGACTGAAGTACACTCACACGTCACCATCTCCCTGCCCTCCATATCATCGATCTCTAACCCCCCTAAGCTTTCAGCTCCCACTCTGAAATCGCAGCAGTACCTATGGTTGGCGAACGATGTAGTTATGCCGGTCATAGTTGTGCTGGCGTCGTCTCCGCTCTCAGGGATACCTTTGTGTTCCTGCGGCCCGCACGCAAACCTCTTCGACCACTGCGTCGCGGGAAAAAGAACATCAGGAAATTTCTGGCACTGATCGTCGCTGAATAAATTATGATGGACACTGATCTGCAGTCTCAGGACGCATCAGTGCAAATCATGACCACATCAGCGTTCATCCGCGTCAACAATTTTTCTCGTGTTGCTCTTTCCCGGGAATACAGTGGTCCCCTTGAAAGGAACAGAATGTCTTTTTCAAAATTGCAGCTCAGTGAACCGATCCTCAAAGCAATAAAGCTCTGCGGCTATACCGCCCCCACGCCCATCCAGGAGCAGGCCATACCCAAGGCCCTGGCGGGCCAGGACCTGATCGCCACGGCCCAGACCGGGACCGGAAAGACCGCGGCCTTCGTACTGCCGGCGCTCATGCGTCTCAGCGTGCCGTCAAAGTCAACGGGAAGGTCCAAGGGTCCCCGCGTGCTCGTGCTCACGCCCACGCGCGAACTGGCGAACCAGGTGACCGCGGCGGTGAGCACCTACGGGAAGTTCATGCGCATCCGGAGCGGCGCGATCCTCGGCGGCATGCCCTACTTTGAACAGCAGCGGCTCTTGTCCCAGCCCGTGGACCTGATCGTGGCCACTCCCGGACGGCTCATGGACCATATGGAACGGGGACGCATCGATTTTTCCCGTCTTGAGATCCTGATCCTCGATGAAGCCGACCGCATGCTCGATATGGGCTTCAGCGAGGCAGTGGACACCATTGCCGCGGCCACACCGGCAACCCGTCAGACCCTTATGTTCACGGCGACCATGGACAACAGCATGGCAAAGCTGGCCCAGCGCCTGCTGAAGGATCCGGTGCGAGTCGAGATCGTGGGAAAGAAGACCACGCTTGAAGCGATCGAACAGCGTTTGCACGCCGCGGACGACATGCAGCACAAGAACAGGCTTTTGAAGCACCTTATCTCCGACAGCGGCATGACCAGGGCGATCATCTTTTCCGGCACCAAGCGGAACGCCGATCAGCTTGCCCGCGAGCTGACCGCCCAGGGACATGCGTCAGCGGCGCTGCATGGTGATATGAACCAGAATGCCCGCAACCGCACCATCATGAACATGCGTCGCGGCAAAATCCGACTCCTCGTGGCAACGGACGTGGCAGCCCGCGGCCTCGACGTCTCCGGCATCACCCACGTGATCAACTATGACCTGCCGAAAAACGCCGAGGACTATGTGCATCGCATCGGCCGCACCGGACGGGCGGGCGCCACCGGCATCGCCATCTCCTTTGCCTCGGGCAAAGAGGTGGATTCCCTGCGCTCGATCGAGCGATTCATCGGCCAGTCCATTCCCCAGATGGTAATCCCGGGACTGGAGCCGGCGCGACCCTTGCGCCGCTCAGGCAGCGGGAGCGCATCGACGCCGTCTTCGGGAAAACGCTGGCAGGGTACAAGCGCCGGCAAACGGTACGGACAGGGCGCATCACCTAAAAATTCTTTCGGCGACAGACCCGGCCGGAAGCCCTATGCGGACAGCCGGATATCCAGGGACGACAAGAGAAGCTTCAGAAGCGAAGGCGGTAAGTCCGGAGACTTCAGAAGCGCCAGGCCCGGCCGCCAGTCGCGGTGGGCATAAGCTGAAACCGTAATTGATTCTCCGGAAAAATTGCAAGGCACCCCGAAAACGGGGTGCCTTTTTTATCCGCAGTAAACTATTGTGAAGATCATCGTAATTGATGAACCCGTAAAAGTTCGATTCTTCCGGCTTTCCCGTGGGTAGAAATATGTGATAGGATGGTCGCCTGAGGAGGCGATCATGCAGGATACCGGACTTTATCAGCAATTGCTGGGATTGAAGTCACCCTGGAGTGTCAGTCAAGTTGAACTGGATGTAAAGCAGCAGCGGGTAGATGTATGGGTGGAACATGAGAAGGACGCAGTATGGTCTTGTCCGGAATGCTCGAAGGAGTCGACGGTCTATGATCATGCCGAAGAGCGGTTATGGCGTCACCTTGACAGTTGCCAGTTCAAGACGTACTTGCATGCGCGTATTCCCCGCATAACGTGTGCAGAGCATGGGATTTTGCAGGTTCGGGTCCCTTGGGCGGAACCGAAGTCACGATTCACGGTTTTATTTGAGCGGTTGGCCATAGATGTTCTTCGGGAGTGCGATATAACCGGGGCCACGAAGATCTTGCGGATAAGCTGGGACGAAGCATGGAACCTCATGGAACGCGCCGTAGAGCGCGGAAAGCTTCGGAAACAAGACCGCGTCGTTCCCCGGATCGGCGTCGATGAGAAAGCCATTGCCAAGGGTCATACATACCTGACGCTGGTAAGCGATATAGACGGAGGCACGGTAGAGCACATCGAGGATGACCGCAAACAGAGCAGTCTGGAGAGCTATTACAAGAGTCTGACGCCGGAGCAATTAGAAGGCCTCGAGGCGGTTGCAATGGACATGTGGGAGCCCTACCTTGAGGCGACGCGTGCCCATGTGCCTGGTGCCGAGAGCAAGATCGTTTTCGACCGGTTCCACATTATGGGCTACCTCGGGAAAGCGGTAGACACGGTACGAAAGCAGGAACATCGGCAGCGGATGAAAGAAGGTGACGAAACGCTCAAGGGGAGTAAGTACTTGTGGCTGTACAGCAAGGAGAACGTTCCGGAGAAACGCCGCAGGGAATTTGCCGCATTACAAAAGCTTGAGTTGAAGGTAGGACGCGCGTGGGCCATCAAGGAGACGTTTCGGAAGTTGTGGCATTACAACTATGCCGAGTCAGCGAGGAAATTCTGGAAGCGGTGGTATTTCTGGGCAACACACAGCAGGCTGAAGCCAATCATTGACGCAGCAGGAACGATCAAAAGACATATTGCTAACGTTCTGACTTATCTTCAGCACCGCATAACGAATGCGGTCAGCGAAGGGCTCAACAGCAAGATACAGACAATCAAAAAGATGGCCTACGGATTTCGGAACAAGGAACACTTCAAGACAGCAATTTACTTTCACTGCGGCGGGCTAGACATGTATCCATGCTAAACCCGGGAGAGCCAAAAGTTCAAACGTTCGCCCGGAGGCACAAGGAAGGTTCGTACAGGCGGGAACACGAAGAAAATTTCATCGATACTGAAAAGGTTTTTTCTTTGTGGCTTCTCGGCTTTGTGCGAGACAAGGCTTTTTACGACCTTGTCATAATTAAATTGCTTTTGATCATAAGATTTCCCTCCTCAAAATCGTCCCATAGCGCCGTTTCTTTGCATTCCGGATATCCTGAAATCTTCTTTTCTCAGCTCTGCAAAAAATTTAACGCTTGGATTTCCAGAAATTCAACGAGTTATGGCTTGGCATGCATAATGCAATTACTCTGGCAAGAACGAACGAAAGGGAGGAAACAAAAATGAAAACGACCTTATCAAGAAAAGCTGCATACATCGGGGCAGGCGCAGGAGTGGTGCTCTTCGCGATTTTCGGGCTTCTGCCCGGCAGTCTTTTGGGCGGCGCAGCAGGCATCAAATTCGCCGGTATGCTCTTCGGGCTGCCGCTCGAGCCGGGGGTCGTATCGAGGTCCATCGTATTATTGTCCATGCTTGTCGGTGTGATGGTCTCAGGGATCGCTATCGTTACGGCAACGTCAACGGCAGGATGGCTTGTCGGAAATGCGATCGACACGGCAACAGGCATTCCTCTTCGTACTGCCGGCGAGCATGTGAACATCAGACGCAATTAACCATGCAGTTTGGATTAAAATAATCCAGCCGCGGCTGAAAGGAGACAATCATGAAGAACGAGACGGTAAAAGCGGGAATGAAGATCGGGGCGAGCATCGGCGGGCTGGTGTTTCTGGCGCTGGGGATCGTGCCGGGGTTCTACTTCGGGAGCTACGGGACCTTGATCCTGCTCCAGAAGCTTTCGGGCGGCGCGGTTGAGCCGACGCTGTTTGTGCGGGCGGCGGTGGTGATGGGCATCGCGGTGGGGATCGCCTGCGCGGCCGCGGTGAGCATCGTGGTGGGCGGCCTGCTGGGCACGGTCATGGGTTTCGTGGTCTCAGCCCCGGCGGCGATGCGCGAGAAGAAGGAAGCGGAAGTCAAGGCGTAAGCCGAATGCGGATTGCGGAATTAAAACCCTTATAGAAACTGCATGGGAATTCAGGATTCCACAAGCAAGGGCGATGAAAAATCATCGCCCTTGCTTTTTTTCGGCAAGCTGAAACGCCGGCCAATAAAAAAAGCCCCGGTTTAACGCCGGGGCTTTAACATGGTTAATGAAAGTGTTTTTTTTAATTACGAGGTCTTGGACACATTGGCTGCCTGCAGGCCCTTGGGTCCCTTTACGACCTCGAACGTAACCTTGTCGCCCTCGTTCAACGACTTGAAGCCGTCTCCCGCGATGGCCGAAAAGTGCACGAATACGTCCTCGCCATTGTCCTGCGTGATAAAGCCGAACCCCTTGCTGTTATTGAACCACTTCACTACACCGTTTGCCATTCTTGTTTCTCCTCTGCTTCTTTTTGAATTTTGTCCGGGTATTGTCCACGGATGGTTAGAGAATACCGCTTTCTCAATTCCTTGTCAAGCTGATTATAAAGATTTTTTCAACGGGCAATTTTCTTCACGCTCCCTCAACGCGCTGCTAAAACGCCTCCTGCAGCATGATTTTTCGAGGAAAATCGCAGCGTGAAAGATGTTCACTCTGGTTTCACGCCCAACCTGAATAAAAGAAAGAACGAAACCTGCCGGAGGTCATTTAATGCGGCGCTTCTTCGCCTCCTGGTAGGACCTTGCCTGGTGCATGAAGGCCTCGAGCCGCGTCAGGGTCTGGGAGTCCCCCTGTCCCTCGTAGGCAATGTTCAGGAGAGGGATGTTATCGTGCTCTTCACGCACTCGTTTCAAGACCGCGGTCGCGATCGTGCCGGGCATGCAGGTGAAGGGCATCACGTTCACAATGCCCGAGACGCCGCGGTTGATGTAGTCGATGGCCTTTCCCACGGACAGCACGGCCTCTCCTTCGAAGGAATGGTGGATGTAGGGCAGCGCCGAGCGGAGGGTCTGCTCGATGCTCGGTTCGCGCAGGCTCCTCATGCTTCCGTTGAAGCCGCCCAGGAAGCGTTGCTCATCCCGGTGCTGCACGTGCTGCGTCAGGTATGCCTTGAGCAGGTCCTTCCATGAACGGTTCATCTTCGCCGATACTTTGGCCGTATTGTTGACATAGAGGAGCCATTCGGAGATCGGCGCGACCCAGGCCTCGCCGCCGAGCCTCTCGATCTGGCGCACGACGTCCTCGTTGCTGAACCGGTTCGAGCGGATGTAGATCTCTCCCACGACACCGATCACGGGTTTGGAGCGTTCGGCGATGTCGATAGCGGTGAAATCCTCGTAGGCCTGCCGCAATACGGGCAGGAGGTCTTCTCTCTTTTCGATGGCGTTGCTCAGGCGATCAAGAGAGGCCCGGTACACGCGGTCCGTCTGTCCTTTCTGCTTTTCATGGGGCCGGTGCTCCCAGAGGGCTTTCTGGAGCATGTCCACCGCGAACACGCCGCGCCAGCTCATGAGCACGAAATCCTTGTCGAACATGCTCACGTCGTCGTGCAGCGATTCGTCCTGCATGGGGGCCAGGATCGTGACGCGTTCGAGCCCGAGCTTGTCGAGCACCTGCCGGTGATAGCGATGGTACTGGCCGAAACGGCACGGCCCCCTGCCCGTGGGCATGAAGAAGGCGCTCTGGTCCGGCTCGAATCCCGGCCTTCGCGTCGCCTTGATCATGTCGCCGGTGGTGAGCGCGAGCGGGTAGCACTCGCGGCCCGAGGTGTGCTCCCTGCCGATGCGCACCGTCTCGTCGTCGGACTCGGGCAGCACCTCGGTCTCCACGCCGCAGGCCCTGAATGCGGCGGCAAGGGCGAACGCGTGGTCGGTCATGGGCGGAAAGTAGACCCTCTTCGGGCGAAGCGACCCGTTGCCGTTGCCCTTGTGTAGGATGACGGAAGGCGCGACCGGCCGGTCCCCCTTCCCGTTGTTCAGGCTGTCCAGGAACGCCTCGATCCGGGTGATCGCTCCGGCGTCCGCGCTGTGTTCGTCTATCTCAAGTTGGAGGAAGGGCTTGCCGTTCATCTCCTGCCGGAAGAAATGGGTGATGAACGAGTCAGGACCGCACCCGAAGTTCGTGATATAAAGGGGGGAGAGGTCCTGGCGCCCGTGAATGATCCGGGCCGCGGCCATGATCTTCTGGCCCGACCGCCAGTACATGTGCTCCTGATCTGACAGGTCCACCTGGTGGAGCGGCAGGAAGTCCATGGGGACGGCCTGAAAACCGAGATCGCGGACCTTTGACGGCAGGTTCATATTCAAGCCGGGATCGCAGGTATTGTAGTTCCGGCCAACGAGCACCAGCGCCTTCTCGCCGGCTTTGAGCGTCGACAGGACCTCTTTTCCTCGCTTTTCCGCGGCAGCGTGGTAGTTCTCCTGTACGCTCCAGGCGAGCCGCTGCGCCCGTCTCACCGCCCCCCGGCTTTTGCCGAGGGCCTTGCCGATTTCCTGCATGCTCTTCTCGAAATGGCGTTCGTCCTGAAGAAGGAGGATTGGTTCGATCACCTTCGCTTCACCGAACCTGATCGAGGCCTTCGCAATATACGGCAATGCCTGGGCATAGGGACAGGCCTGGGAATTTCCGGTCTGGCCGTGAGACGCGGGGAACTGGATGAAACTCGGGAGAAACAGGATGTCCACCTTCTTGTCAAGCAAATCATGAATATGACCAATGGCGACCTTGGCGGGGAAACAGGTCTCGGCCGCCGTGGTCTCGATTGCGCGGTTGACGAGCGTCCGGTTCGTCTTCTCCGAGAGCACGACACGAAAACCGAGCTCTCCAAAAAATGCCTGCCAGTACGGGAGAAAATCGTTGACATAGAGCATGCGCGGGATGCCGATGGTCAAGGCATTGCCGGGAACGTTGCCCGGGATGACCGCGGACGCAAGCAGCTCTTCGCGCTCGGCAAAAAGGTCGGGCAGGGCGTGGGCGACCGCGCTCTTTTTCTTGACGTCGTACTTCTCGCACCGGCTCCCGTAGAAGAGCGGCTTTTCGCCGTCGAAGCTCACGCGCTTGATGTCGCAGCGGTTCGCGCATTCCGCGCACTCGAAGGTCGTAACGCTGTACGCACGGGTGCTCAGGTCGAACCCCTTGAAGCCGCTTGTGCCCGCGTCCGCCCGCATGGCGAGAATGGCGGCGCCGATCGCGCCGGTGACCTCGTGGTGCGGAGGGACCGTGACCGGTTTGCCTGTGATCGTTTCGAAAGCGGACACCACTGCCCTGTTCGCGGCAACGCCGCCCTGGAAAAAGATGCGCTCGCCCACGCGCTTGCCCGCAACGACCTTGTTCAGGTAATTGTAGGCGATGGAGTAGGCAAGCCCGGCCGTGAGCTCTTCCACGCCGGAGCCGGTGTTCATGGAGTGCACGAGGTCGGATTCCATGAACACGGTGCAGCGCTCGCCGAACCTGCAGGGCGAAGCCGCGCAAAACGCCCGGTCCTCGAACTCGCCCTTGATGCGGATGCCGAGCCGCTCCGCCTGCTCTTCAAGGAACGAGCCGGTGCCCGCGGCGCAGGCCTTGTTCATCTCGAAGTCCACCACGGCCCCGCCCTGCAGGCTGATGAACTTCGAGTCCTGTCCTCCGATCTCGAAGATGGTGTCTACGAGGGGATCGATCGCGGCGGCGGCCGTTGCCTGCGCCGTGATCTCGTTCCGGACCACGTCGGCGCCGATCATGTCGCCGGTAAGATACCTGCCCGATCCCGTGGTCCCGGCTCCCAGGATCCTGACCCGGGGGCCGAGTTCAGCACCCACCTCGGCCAGGCCCTGTTTCACCGCTTCGATCGGCCTCCCGGCCGTGGGCAGGTACCGCTTGGACAGTACGCGCAGCTGCCGGTCGATCACCACCACGTTCGTCGAGACCGACCCCACGTCCACGCCGAGGTAGGCCTCGATCACTCCGGACGGATCGGGCGCAACATCCTGGCCGGGATTCGGCATGATGCCCATGGGCAGGGAAAGAGGGCTGACACCGCTGTGGACCTTTTTTTTCGTCGCCGCAAGATGCTCGGCAAGCGCGGCGATTCCGCGGTACGGGATTGCCTGCTCCGGCTGCTTTATGACGATGAGCGCGACGCCGATGGCGCCGGAGGTGTTGAAGCGCCCGGGCACCGTCATGTCGGACTCGGACAATTTCAGGACATCACGGAAGGCCCGGTGCATGCCGGCGTTGGCCGCCACGCCTCCCAGGAACAGCAGGGGCGGATAGAATTTTTTGCCCTTGCCCACGGTGGCCTTGAAGTTCCTGGCCATGGCGTAGCACAGCCCGGCAACGATGTCGTAATCCGGGGTGGCGATCTGCTGCAAATGGATCATGTCGCTCTTGGCGAACACGCTGCACCGGCCGGCCACGCGCGGTGGCCTCTCGGACCGGAGCGCGATACGGCTGAATTCTTCTATGGTCAAATGAAGGCGCGCGGCCTGCTGATCGAGAAATGAGCCCGTGCCGGCGGCGCAGGCCGTGTTCATCGAGAAATCCTCGATGATAACGCCGCCGTTCGCTGCATCCGGCAGAAGGTTAATGAGTTTTGCGTCCTCGCCGCCCATCTCAATGATGGTCCTCGCTGCCGGATGGAACCGCCCGGCAAAGCCGGACTGGGCGAGGATCTCGTTGATGAACCGGGCCCCGATGACCGCGGCGACCTGCTTGCCTCCGCTGCCCGTAATGCCCGCGGCGCGGATCCTCTGTTCAGGGAATTGCGACGTGAGGCGCGCAAGCTCTTCTGCAAGGGCGGCGACGGGGTCACCTTTCATCCGCGTGCAGGACTCGAAGAGGATTGTTGCGCTCTTATCGAGGAGCGCGGTCTTGATGGTCACGGAGCCGATGTCTATTCCGAGAAAAAGGTAGTTCTGCATGGGCCTTTCCTGAGTCTGCAAAAAACGGGCGTTTTTCGCATAAACAATGCGGATAAAAACAGTGGAGCAGGGATATTATAATAGGAACCGGCGCCATAGTCAACTTGGACATACTTTGTCAGGATGCGTATTTTATTAAATAAACAAGGTCATTATTTATCTTTTAAGAATAGGAGGGTAATGCTATAATAGCGCACTGTTCGTCAAAGGAGCGCTATGATCATACCCGCGGGCGATGTCAAGGATATGACCATCCCCTGGCTCTTCCAGAGCCTGAGGGCGGAGAAAAAGACCGGCACCGTAATCTTCTCCCGGGAAGCGGCGATCAAAAAAGTGTATTTTCAGAACGGTGACGTCATCTTTGCTGCCTCGAACCTTGACGGCGACCGACTCGGCGATTTCCTGCTCCGCTCCGGCAAACTCACCCGCGCGCAGGTTGACGCCTCCACGGAGCTCATCGAAAAAACCGGCAAAAAATTCGGAGCAATCCTGGTCGAGCTCGGCTTTATTTCACCGCAGGACCTGGTCGCCGGCGTCAAGGAACAGGTCAAGGAAATCATCCTCAGCTTGTTCGCCTGGCGCGACGGCCGCTACATATTCGACGACAGCCCGCTTCCGTCGTCCGATATCATACCGCTCCGGTTGAGCATCGGGAACCTGATCATCGAAGGCATCCGCGGCCAGGATTGGCAGGTCCTGCGCAAGTCCCTCCCGCCGCTTAAGACAAAGCTCCGCCCCGCTGCCGACCCGTCGTTTCTCTTCCAGGGCGCTGATCTTGAACAGGACCAGCAGTCAGTCCTCTCGCTCATCGACGGCGACAGGAGTATCGAAGAGCTGTGCACTCTGTCCGGGCTTGGAGACTTCAATACGCTCAAGGCAATCTATGCGCTCCTGGCGCTCAAAATGGCCGATAAGGGAGCGGTAAAGACCGAACAAGAGATGAAATCCGCGCGCTCGGCAGCGCAAGCGGCCGTCGCGGCAAGGCAGCGAAAACCAGCGGAGAGCGGGCCACAGGAACAGGAACCTGACGCCGGGCAGGCCGCCGAGCCTGTGGTGACCCGGCAGATGATCCGGGAAGCCTTGGTCGCCATGAAAAATCAGGACCACTATCAGGTGCTCGGGGTGTCCAGGAGCGCGACGCCGCAGGAACTCAGGAAGGCGTACTTCCAGCTTGCAAAGGTCTATCATCCTGACCGGCATTTCGAGGCTGAGATGAGCGATATGAAGGAAGCCTTGGAGGCGCTCTTTACCCGAATTCACAACGCCTACCAGACGCTCAATGACCCGGGGCAGCGCCAAGCCTATGACGGCGCTTCCGTCGGGAAGCCGGCGCCAACGGCGCACTACGAGGAAAAGCGCCCGGAAGAGTATGTGGAGAACTATGCGGAAAAGGCAGGGCAGGCAGCGGCCTATTTCAAGGCGGGAATGAAGGACTTCAACATCGGGAATTTCTGGGGGGCTGCGGAATCCTTCGCATGGGCCACAAGGCTCGATCCCGTGAAATCCGAATACTTCTACCGTTACGGCATCGCGCTCACGCGCATCCCCCGGAGACGTCACGAGGCGGAGGAAAACCTGAAAAAAGCCATCGAGATCGACCCGCTCAGGCCGGAGTACCACCTCGAACTCGGGACCCTGTATCTGCACAGCGGGCTGAAGACAAAGGCCCTCGATGTGTACAACGACGGTTTGCGGCAAAACCCGGCCTCTGACAAGCTTAGTGAAGCTATCCAGGCGGCCGGAGGAACCGCGCAGGAGAAGAAGGAAGGTGAGGCCGGCCTCTTCAGGAAGATGTTCAAAGACAAGACGTAGCGCTTCAATCGCGCCGCAGGCATGGTCCGGAATACGAATGGCGGCCGCAGATGAGTTCAGACCGTGTTTGTAGTCTCCTGTTACAACAAACCTGAAACGTGAGACGGTCTTTATCCGCGTCAAAATACTTTTTCAGGATATTATTACTTCTGCTTCAAGCCCGATAGCTCCGCGATCCGGTGATCGGCCTCGTGAAGCTTTCCCTGCCTGAGCAAATCAAGGACATCGGAATTCGCGACAGCCTGAAAAACACGGCCGCGCTCCGCCTCATCCTCTATCTGACCCATCAGCCTGCTTCGCAGAAGCGACATCCGCTGGAGAAAAAGATCGTACTCGGGTCCAAACGTCTTCTCCAGCTCAAGGCGTATCCTCTTTGACAGCGCCGGGCTTTCACCGCTCGTTGAGATCGCGATCAAAAGCGCTCCGCGGTCCACGACCGACGGCACCAGGAAGCTGCTTTCGCCCGGCGGCGCAACGACATTCACGAGGACCTGTTTTTTTCTGCACAGTCGGCCGATCCCGGCGTTCACCTCAGGAAGGCCGGTGGCGGCAATGACGATAGAGGCGCCGGCGATGTCCTCTTCCTCAAACGTCTTTGCAAGATGGGCGATTTTTCCAGAAGAGGAAAGTTCCTGCAGCTTGTGCGTAAGGGAGGGGCTCACGACGGTCACGTTCGCTCCGGCCTCGAGCAGTGAGAGCGCCTTGCGCTCGGCCACCCGTCCGCCGCCGACGACCACACAGGACCGTTCACGCAGATCGAGAAATACGGGGTAGTATTTCATAATTCACTGTTTTGCGAGCTTGTCGATGAGGGACCCGACGTTCCCCGCCATGGACGGGTACTTCTGCACGAGCGTCTCGAACGCGGCCTTTGCCCGGCCGCGCTCGCCGAGCTCCCGGTACGAGAGCCCGTCGTAATAGAGCGCGTCCTTCTCCGCCGCGGAGCCGGGGTAGGTGCGGAGAAGAGCATCGAACCGCCCCACGGCGGCCTTGTAGGCGCCCTTTTTATGATAGAACCGGCCGACGTAGAGCTCGTATTCGGAAAGCCGGTCCAGGCAGAGGGAGATGTTCTTTTTCGCCGGCTCATCATAGATGCCCTTCGGATACTTTCGGATGAGCGTCTGGAACTCCCTGAGCGCGGCCCGAGTCGGTTCGGGGTCCCGGTCTATGGTCGTCATCTGCTTGAAGCTGCACATGGCGACCTGGTACTGGGCATAGACCGCGTCCTTGTGCACGGGGTGGAAGTTCAGGAATGCCTGGTACTCGACGAGGGCCTCGTCGTATTTTTCATCGCCGAAATAGGTGTCGGCGATCCTCAGCATGAGCGCGGCGTCGTAGCTCTTGTCGGGAGACCTTTCCTGGATCTCCTGGTATCCTTTGCGCGCCTTCTCAAAATTCTCCTTGCGCATGTTTTCTTCGGCATTCTTAAACACGGTCACGGGATCGAAAGGAGGTTCTTTCGCGGCGGCACACCCGGCCAAGAGGGCGAGGGCAACTATGGCGATGATCTTTTTCATAAGGAAGACTTTTCTTCTCCGCCGATTACGCAAAATTTGCGGATCTTAAAATCGCCGGAAGTTCTACGCTGTGTAATCCGTGAAATCTGAGGATCGGCTAAGTTTGTCTCTGAATTTGAGATGGTGCCGAAGGAAGGACGCCCAGCTTGACGTACACGCTTCTCAGCGGCCACAACAACAACCCGTGCAATATATCACAATCGACTTTAAATTGTCAACGGTTGCTTAGCAGGAAAAGAAGTAATTTACGGTAAAAACCCCCTCCAGGACCATCCCTCAGAAGCCCTCATCTACCCAAATAACCGGCCAAGCTATGTTTCCGTGTCCTTTTCATCATTAGAAACCGGGGGCGGGGTTTCAACAAGGGGATCGAGCCGATCTGCCTGTTGGTTGGCCCAGGTGATCCACTGGTCTATTTCTCCCCCCGGAATAATCTCGATATTTTTCTCAATAGCTTTGGCCCGGACAGCTGCGGCATATTCACGGATAAGCTGACCCTGCTTCCACGACTGCGCCTCTGAAATCAGATCTTGGAGGCGCTTTTTCTCTTCTTCTCGCTTTCTGGCCTCCTCAGCCTGTTTACGGGCCAACTCCATCCGTGCCTTTTCCTCCAGTTCCCGCTTGAGATCCCTTCCCCGGTCGATAACAGATGCCTTGATCAACCCGATGATAAAGTCATTGAGGCAATCCTCAATCTTTTGCTTCTTGCCGTCAGACCAGGAGTTCTGGCCCCCTTCACCTACATAGCCACTGATCGCCAGGGTAAACCGGCCAGAAGGGATAAAGTCATATGGGGAATGATAATGCATCCAGGACGGCTCTTTCTTCGTCTCCTTGGGCGGTTCATACTTGACCTGCCTAAAAGTTTCCTTCAGTTCAAAGTCATGTACGACACCAAGTACGGTTACGGTGGTTACACAATCTTTGTTTCCATAGGATTTTGGGGAAATGGATACTTTGAACTCCCTTGATTCGAGTGCCTTCAGCAATGAATCCATAATTCTTAAGGCCCGACTGAGGTGTTGCTTGCTTACATTGATATCCAGGCCAGAATCACGACATGGGTCATTAATAACGCGCCCGCCTCTTGGGCCCTCATCAAGGGTTTTTACGGCTTTTGTTTTTTCTATGAGTGGATGCGGCGAGGTGAGGCGCTCTGGAACCTCAATACGGTTCTCGGGGAGATTCTCGAATGCTATTCTTGCTTCTGCCTCTTTGTATTGCTCTTGATCGACAAAAGCCGGGGGAAAAGAGTTCTTACTCGGCTTAATTTCTATCGTGTCGTTACCCGCGAACGGTGGTAATGGCGACCGGGCCTCTGCTTTTCTTCGCGGGCCGCGTAGAAAATATCCTTGGGGAGGCAGTGGGATGTTTAGCTTTTTGCACTTCTTTCTGAGTCCTACATCGGAAAGACCATATTTCTGAGCCAGGGTAATCATCGGTTCTGACCAAACTTGATTATAAAGATCTTGTCTTGAGCATCGAACAATGTTTTCTGACATGATCGCACCCAGCTATCAATACTGAAATTACCCTACAGCTTTCGCCTAATTTCTTGATTTTTATATAGATATACTATACTATCTTTAACTATCTGTATAAAAAGGTTCTGTTGCCGAGTATACCAACAAATTATGCCAGTCGAAAACAAACTAAAAAAAACGACTCATATCACCGCCAGCAATAATGGCAATGACATAGGGTTGCATGTCGTATCCCCTTATGTTGGCAAAATAAGACCGGCGTTAGCTCGACATTTAATTAACACTTATACAAATCCTAAGTCAGTGGTCTATGACCCATTTTGCGGTTCGGGAACGGTCCCTCTCGAAGCCTGGGCAAGCGGCCATAAGTGTTTTGCTACAGACATTAATGACTATGCCATAACATTAACAAAAGGCAAGCTCAAACCATACGAATCCTTAGAGACTGCACTCAATCGTCTAGATCGAATTAACACACATCTTTCAGAACATAGACAGGACAAGGCAACCGCAAGTGCTCCGGCTTGGGTTAAACGTTTCTTTCATCCGCGAACGTTGTCTGAAGTGTCCATTTGGTCACATTTTTTAAGCGAACGTAAAGAATGGTTCTTCTTATCTTGCCTCATGGGTATACTACATCATCAACGTCCTGGTTTTTTGTCATTTCCATCAAGCCATGGTGCTCCTTATTTGCGTGATAGCAAATATCCTAAGGATGAATTTCCAGAGTTATATAAATATAGAGATGTATATTCGAGACTTAAAGCAAAAATCAATAGAACATACAAAAATTTCCCAAAACTAGACTTCAAGGCTGAAAGAGTTGTACGCTGTGCATCAGCAATAAATGTTAAACCGCCGATGAACAGGATACACACAATTTTAACAAGTCCACCCTATATGAAGTCACTCACCTATGCAAGAGATAACAGACTGAGGCTGTGGTTTCTGGGTAAAGATGATTGGCAATCTCTCGAAAAGAAGGTGTCTCCAAATAAATCCGACTTTTCCAGCCTTATGTCGAAATCATTCATGCGCTGGCACAGTTTTCAAAAGAATGGGGATCACTGCATAATAATAATCGGCGATATTCCCTTCAGCAAAGATATGCGCTTGCCTGAATTTGTTGAGAGTAAGGCAACGGAGGCTGGTTACAAACTTATTTGTCCTAGCGACCAGTTTATGATAACAAGGATTTGAGGAAATAGGGTGACACTCCAAAGTTAGGTTTTGAAAGGAGTGTCATCATGAAACCAGAAAAGAGTATACAGCAAGTAGGCAGGAAAAGGAAGTTCCCGAAACGAAGCAAGCGGTATGGACCGGATTTCAAGCTTCAAGTCGTCAAAAAGTTTGTTGAAGAAAGCGTCCCTGCTTCGGTGATTCGGCAGGAATGCGGATTGAGCAGTGGGACGGTCGGGCGCTGGGTGCGCGACTATCGTCGTCATGGCGAAGCGGGGCTCGCAACGCATTACAGAGGTAAGGGGCGCAGTCTTCCTTCTCCGGTAAGGCAGAAGATCGTCGAGGTAAAAGAAGCCAACCCGCTCTTCGGCATCAAGCGCATTTCACAGGTTTTAAAGAGGGCGTTTTTTCTTTCCGCCAGCCCTGAAACAGTCCGCAAGACCCTTCACGATTCATCCCTCATCAAGTCCCCGCCTAAGAAGCGTCAGCGTAATATCACCCGTCCCCGTTTTTTCGAACGATCAACGCCGAACCAGCTGTGGCAAACGGACATCTTCACGTTCCGTCTTGGCGGCCACTATGCGTACCTGATCGGCTACATCGATGATTACTCCCGCTACATCACGGGGCTCGAGCTTTTCCGCACTCAGACGGGCCAGAACGTTATCGAGGTATACCGCCGGGCGTCCTCCGAGTACAACCCGCCGAAAGAGATGCTCACGGATAACGGGCGGCAGTATACGAGCTGGCGCGGGCACAGCCGTTTTGAGCTGGAGCTCAAGAAAGACAAGATCCACCACATCAAATCCCAACCACACCACCCTATGACCCTGGGCAAAATCGAACGGTTCTGGAAGACGATCTACCTGGAGTTTCTTGTCAGAGCGCAGTTCGATAGCTTCGAGGACGCCGCCGAGCGGATACGGCAGTGGGTGAAGTATTACAACCACAAACGACCGCACCAGGGGATCGGCGGCCTGTGTCCCGCGGACCGGTATTTTGAGATCCAGAGCGAGCTCAGGAAGACGATCGAGCATGGCATCCAGGAGAATCTCCTCGAGATGGCGCTCCGCGGGAAGCCCAAGCTGCCGTTCTACATGGTGGGCCGCATGGAGGGGCAGTCGGTAGTGCTGCGGGCGGAAAAGGGCAAGCTGCGTCTATCGGTTGACGATGAAGAGGATGACACCACGCAGGAAGTAGTCTACAATCTAAACGAAGAAGGGGCCGGCCATGGAAAAAACGGAGAAGATAAAAAGCGAGAAGAAGCGGCAGATGACAAACCACGGGGCGATGGAGAAATGCCGGGCGGTTCTCTCAATATGGACGGAGCGGCGGAGGCCGGCGGAAGTATGCCGGGAGATGGGGATACCGTGGATGGTGCTCTCCCAGTGGCAGAAACGGGCGATGGAGGGAATGCTCCAGGCTCTGGAACCCCGGGTGATCCTGGACAAGGGGCCGGCGCTCAGCCCGCGGCTGCAGACGATGCTGGAGAAAAAGCGCCTGATGCTCCCGGTACAGAACAGGCTGGAAAAGACGCTGTCGAAGGCGCAGGAAGCAAGGAAACCGGAGAAGCTAAAGGACCTGAAGCCCGAAAGCTCCCCCCTGCGCAAGGCTGAGACCCCATAACGGAAAGGTCGGTGTGCATGAGCGACTCAGAAGACAAGGAGCTTGCCCGAAAGCGGACTGCGGTGGTGTTTGCAGTGCGCAGCGGCCAGATCACGGCCGAGGAAGGCGCACGGAGGCTCGGCGTGTCGCGGAAGACCTACTACGAGTGGGAGCGCCGGGCATTACAGGCGATGACCGAGGCCATGGAGGATAAATCCCCTGGAAGGCCGAGTATACCGCAGGACGAGGAGAAACAGCGTTTACAGGAGCAAATCGCTGAGCTCCAGAACAAGCTCTTTGTCGCTAAGAAAACGGTAGAAGTGCGGGACATGCTGCACGCGTATGAACTCCACAATGCCCGTGTGAAAAAAAGAGCTGACGAGTCGGAGGAAAAAAAACGAAAGCGAAGGAAGAAATGATAACCAGTATGCTTGCCGTTGTTGACCGGATGAGAGAGAAAACCGGTATGCACTACCAGGAGATCTGCAGTGCCGTGAGGCTCCCCTACCCGAGCTTTATCCGTTGGCGTCTGCGACAGAAGAACGCCACGCCCCTCGTGCGGCAACCGGGTCCTCCCAAGGTCAAGCCTCCGGATCTTGAGGGGATTACAGGGGATATCGCAAAGCTGTCTCACGGGCAGAGCCGCACGCAGGGCACGGGCGCATTATACGGGAGCCACGCGTCCTCTGTGTCACGGCGAGACCTGCAGAGCATGGTCGCTATGGCGAGGCATGACCTCAATACACTCCATCGTCAGAATCTGCGGCGGATCAGCTGGAACGTGCCAAACGTCGCGTGGTCAATGGACCCCTGTGAATACAAACATCGTGACACAGACGGTGGCAAGGTGTACCTGAACCATATGCAGGACCTCGCGTCTCGCTACAAGTTCACTCCTATGACGGGAGATGTGCCCTGCGGCGAAGAGATATCCGGCTATCTCGCAGCGACCTTCGATCGCTTCGGTGCGCCTCTGTTCCTCAAGCGCGACAATGGCGCGAACCTGAATCATGCAGCGGTCAATGCTGTGCTCGCCGACTACTTCGTCCTGCCGTTGAACAGTCCAGTCCATTATCCGCCCTACAACGGCGCGATCGAAGAGGCACAAACCGAGCTGAAGAACGGGCTTGCTGCAAAACTCTTGTATAAGTCCAGTTGTCCGCGCGAGCACATGGAGGCATATGCATCGACGGTTGAACATGACCTTAACCACCAACCCCGTCCGTGCCTGCATGGCGGCAACGCCTGCCAAGTGTACTTCACGAACAAAAAAACGTTTACCAAATGGGAAAGGAGCGCTGCCTATGACTGGATGACAAACTTGCAAGGTGATATACTATGCAGTGATGGTAGTGTTCAGTCGCAAGCAGCCTGGCGGATCGCCGTCGAGGCCTGGCTGAGGATGAAAGGGTTTATTACCGTTACGATCAACGGAAAAGTGTCACCCAATTTTCTCTAGGATTTTTATCATAAACTGCTAGCGTGCACACGATTGAAACCTGGTGAACGTAAAGCGATTAAAAATCATTGGGTGAAGTGGGTTCCCGGCGATCCTTCGGATGTTGCCCTCGTTAGAAGGATATTCTATCTCTATGCTGAGGGTAGCAAGGGATTAAAAGCACTCTGCAAAGTCCTCAATGATGAAAAAATACCGTCACCCAAGGGTGGCCGGTGGGGAGTCGATACTCTCCGGGCAATGCTTATTAACCGTTCATACATCGGCGAGCGACTTTACGGCGGCAAATGGTCAAAAATAGTCAAAGAAAAGGTTATCTGCCAGGCTGCACACGAGCCGATCATATCAACCGACCTATTTGACAGAGTTCAAGTTCAGATGCACTCTCGCGAATTCGGAGCGTGCAATGGTATGCGCACCGAGTACCTTCTGTCCGGAAAGATTATCTGTAAAAGTTGTGGCCACAAGTTTCAAGGACGAAAGGTCAGGAACGGCATGGGTACTCTATACCATTATTACGTTGACTCTGGGTACAAGAATTATCGCGTTTGCAAATCGCTCAACATATTGAAAAACACCAAAGGTAATATGATCGGCATCGAGGATTTCGTAATAGCCGAGATTCAGAAGATGCTTGATAATGACAGGTACGTCGAGCGGTTCAAGGAAATCCTCAAAGATAAATTGATTTGCCTGGAACGGGAAACGGAAAGCGCTTATCCTGCCCTCAAAAAGAAACTTAAAGACCTTGACGCAGAAATATCCAAAACTCAGGATGCGCTTATCTTTACCGGATCAAGATCGCAAAGTTTGGCCGATCGGTTGTTAGAATCAGAGGAGTCACGAGAAAGGCTGAAAAAAGAACTTGTGAAGTATGAGAATATCAAGCAGCAGCCGAGCAAAGTCCTGCTTCTCGTAAACGAGTACTCAAGAGCTTTGAAGAAGGCCGGTGATATCCTCAAAGGCCGGACGCCGGGCGAGCAAAAGACTTCAATCGGGTACTTCCTTGATAGGATTGAAATTTTGCGCGAGGAGGGTGTGGCGCGGTGTTATTTCTTTGATACACCGCGACCGAGGGAAATTGACTATATCCTTCCGGGCTATGAGCCCGAAAGGGTGTGTACCTCAATATGGTGCCGAAGGGGGGACTCGAACCCCCACGGGATTGCTCCCACTGCGCCCTGAACGCAGCGCGTCTACCAGTTCCACCACTTCGGCCCGGTGGACATAATAAGGTTTAAGCCCGAGATTGTCAAGGGTGTTTTATCCGGCCTTTCAGTTTTGCCGTGCTGGATGAGATGTCCGCGGTCCGCCGCGCGGGCTGTTCAACGGGCGCGGGGAAGTGCGGCGAGCCAGGCCAAAAGCCTCTTTCTCGTCGCCCCGTCGGTCCAGGACTTCACGTGCCCCAGGCCGGGCAGTTCCCAGTACTCCTTGGGAGAAAGGGCTTCCGCAAAAAGAAGACGGCCGTGCTCAACAGGGACGATGGGGTCCCCGGTCCCGTGCATAATGAGCACTGGCACCGGAGAAACCTTCTTGATCCACTTCAGCGGACTGTAATCGTCATTGACCAGGAACGAGAGCGGATATTGCACCGGCCAGCCCAGGACCGTCCGGGCGATCTCCCGGCGCGCCATCATCCGGTAATCGGCGAAGGCGCTCTCCACGATGAGCCCTTTGATCCGGACTTTGTACGGCGTATGCGCCGTAGTGTAGATTGCCACCGCTCCGCCGAGGCTCTGTCCAAAGACGATGATACGGCCGTGCACGCCGGGCAGCGTGAGCAGTTTTTCGAGCGCGGCCTCGGCATCGAGGTGGATCCCCTCCACCGTCGGCTCGCCCTTCGACCTCCCGTATCCCCGGTAGTCGAAGATAAAAAGATTGTACCCTTCCCGGATGAGCCAGAGGTCGAGCTTGACATGCGTGCTGATGTTCTCCACGTTGCCGTGGCAAACGAGGATGGTGCCGCGCGGTTCTGTGCCTTGTCCCCGGAAGTACCATCCGTGGAGCGTGAGGCCGTCGATCGATTTAAAATAGATGTCCTGCGGTGAGAGGGCCCGAACGTCGGGACTGTCGACGAAGGCCTTGCCGGGCCTGAAAAAAAGATAGGTGCAGCCTGAGAAAAAAAGGCTGAGGACCGCAAGCAGAAGAACGATCCGTTGTTTCATGGTCGCGGGCCCTTCTCTTCCTGTCTCTCCGCGCCCTCGGCGGTCATGCGTCGCTCTCTTGAATCGACCATGATCGTCACCGGCCCGTCGTTGGTGAGCGAGACGGTCATGGCCGCCGCAAACACGCCGGTCCGGACCGTGAGTCCTGTTTCCTCGAGTCTCCGGACGAATTCGTCATACATCGCCTTCGCCCGCGCCGGCCCCTCGGCTTCGTCAAAGGAAGGGCGGTTCCCCTTCCGCGTGGACGCGGCGAGCGTAAACTGGGAGACCGCGAGGACCTCTCCTTTGACCTCCGCAACCGAGAGGTTCATCTTGCCCTGGTCATCCGCGAAGATCCTGAGCGCTGAAACTTTCTTAACAAGATAATCGAGGTCCCTGTCCATGTCCCCTTTCATTGCGCACAGAAAGATGAGGAGGCCCTTGCCGATTTTGCCGGCGACCCGGCCGCCGGCCTCGACACGGGCGTCGGTAACCCTCTGGAGCAGCGCTTTCATGGTTACTATAAATAGCACGGCGGTTTCATCCTGTCAAATTCTTTCCTCAAATCTTGTTGCAATCCTCCCGGCGAGGGCTTACAATTTATGCCGGAGGCAGGAGAGAGCGCATATGATGCACGATACCGGTAACGACGAGCTTATCGACCTCACGGGCCTCACACCGCAGGAGATCGAACAGTTCTGCTTCAGGCATTTGGGACAGAAACCCGGCCAGGGAACGCGTGTGGCAATACGGCTCTTCCGGAAGAGGATCGAGGACTTCGATTCCATGATTGATTTGAACCGGCCCCTCCGCGAACAGCTGAAACGACACTGCACGATAACACAGCTCGTTATCGGGCAGTGCCTGGCCTCCGACGACGGAACGAAAAAACTGCTCTACCGGCTGGATGACGGCAACGCGGTCGAAGGCGTGCTCATCCCCGGGCCGGGCAGGCTCACGCTTTGCGTCTCTTCGCAGGTGGGTTGCGCCTCGGGCTGCGGCTTCTGTCGCACCGGAGCAACAGGACTTGTCAGGCACCTCACTCCTGCCGAACTCGTGAACCAGGTCTTCGCCGCACAAAAAATCTCCGCGAAGCCGGTCACGAACATCGTGCTCATGGGGACCGGCGAGCCGCTCGCCAATTACGAAGCAGTGAGGTCTTTTATTCAGATAGCGACGGACCGGAACGGGATGGGGTTCTCGAACAAGAAAGTGACGATCTCGACCTGCGGTCTCGCGCCGGCGATAGAGCGGATGGCCGACGACCCGGAAATGGACGCAAGCCTCGCGGTCTCGCTGAACGCGACCACGGACAAGGAGCGCGACCGGATCATGCCGGTGAACCGGGCATATCCTCTCGCGCGACTGATCCAGGCGCTTCATTATTACTGCGCTGCCACGGCCAACTCGGTGACCATCGAGTATGCTCTCTTGAAAGGCGTAAACGATTCGGACAAGGACGCCGCCCGGCTCATGGACCTTTTGAGCGGACTTCCCTGCATGATCAACGTCCTCATGTTCAACCCCTTCCCGGGCGCGGCCTTTGAGCGGCCCGACGAAGAACGGGTCTACGAATTCAGGAACATTCTGCTCAGGCACGGCTTCGTGGCCGTGGTCAGGAACAGCCGGGGCGGGGACATCAATGCCGCCTGCGGCCAGCTCCGGGCGGCATCGTCCGCTCTGACGGACCGCTGACATCCTGAAAAAAGCCCCCCCAGCATCGAAAGCTGAGAAGGATGGATGGAACAGCCTTTCCGTATACTCGTCAGTTTGTCAATTGAGAAGGCAACCCTGGAGACAACGACCCTCGGTTGACTGACCTTTTTGCGGGGAAGACCCTGCTTCAATCGGGATACGGAAGGCCTTGGAGGAAAAACGCCCCTTCTCTCTTCATCCTGTCATCATCAAAGACCGGACCGTGTTGCCTTGTCAGTCTGAAGCTACGGATGCTATCACGTCACTAAGGTCCTTACCGGCGTTTTTGCCCATCACCTCGGCGATGGTGCCGCCGAACATTTTGCCCATGAGCGTGACGTTGAGGCTCGCGATGAAGACATGGCCCTGTTTGTCCTCGTAAACGCCGATCCCCAGCGGCATGAAGGCCGTGACTCCCCGGTCCTTGTCGTTCGCCAGGACCTTCGCCGCGTACCGCGGATTGCAGACGGCAATGCTGCCGACCCGCTCAAGAGAGCCGAAGGCCGCCGTGCTCTTCTGATAGTCGTTCACTGCCAGCACCCGCCAATCCTGCTTACGTGCAATAGCTTCGCTCAAGGCCGCGACGGTCTTGTCGTAGTTCTGGGAGCTCCTATGCTTCACCACCATCACGGAAGGCATGGCGAACCACACGATGAGCCCCGTAAGAATCATGCCAGCCGCCATGCCGCCGAATGCGTAAAGCGCGTTCTTGTTCATGTTTTGCCTCCCTTCAGTTGTAAACGGCAGAACAGGTGTTCTGACAAACTTCCGAATGCCGTAAAACAAAAACGCCTTTTCCGTAATTCCGGAAAAGGCGTTTTTGAAAATGCGCCCATAAAGTATTTTTCTGCCGGGATAGATAAGCGCAATATTTAGTTATTTTGTGCTCTATCGTGTTGAATAAATGCCGACCCCACGGTTCTCTTACATACAGTCTAGCATCGGCACTATGCGTGTCAATCGGACCAATGTTGTATTGTTGTCATTCCTCGAAACTGCGCGGCAGGCTATCCTCTGCATGCGTCGCGGCGGGCCGCTGACATCCTGAAAAACAAAATCCCCACCGGCGTTGAAAATCGGGAGGGACTTCATGAAGTGCTTTTTATTAAGAACGGTTTGCCCGTTCTCTTCGTGAGAGATCAGCCTTCCCTCGTGGGGCCCTCGTCCACGAGCATGCAGGCGACAAGTTCGGGCGCACGGCATGACGGGGGATAAGGATGAGCCGCGCTTGCATGCGCCGCGAGCTCCTGGCCGGGACCGAGGGGGATGAACTTTATGCCTGCCCGGCAGGTGTTGTTCTCAAGTACCGTGGTCCAAACCACCGCGCCGCCTTTGTGACCTCCCGCATTGTCCCGGAACCACACGAAACCCGGCTCCAGGGGAACATCGGCCTCAATGCCTACCCCTCCCTCGCCGATATCAACAGCGCGGATGTTCAGATCGACTTTGTCCAGGGTCCCGAATTTCGCGATTCGCATGACGATGCCGTTCGTCCTTCCCTGCGGCAGTCTCACGTGACGTCTGAGTTCTTTCATGAGCATCCCCCCTTTTGACTCAAGGCGGTTTTTTTTGTGCGGCAAGACAGATTACCGCTTAATAATCCGCAAGGGACCGTCCGGCAGCCGTAATTTCCTGCATGATATCGGCGCGTCGGACGAGCACCGAGGTCTTTGTCCAGCTCAACTGGTATCTCCCTACCTCGTAATCCTGCGTGGTGTCGGTCGCGGTATTGTCCTCCATCTTCCTGCACTTCCCGTTCAAACAGCATTCGAGCTCCTGTTTGCTGGTGCCCGCCGGCGTGATCCCGTTGAATACGATCTCCTTCCAGTTAAGGAGCAGCGCGTCCGCTTTGCCGGTCTCGTCGGTATAGATAAAGGATGCGGACCAGGTCAATTCGCAGGGGCCGGCATCGCAGAGCACGATCCCCTGCTTCGTTCGGTAATACTTGCCAGCCTTGTCCTTCTTGAACTTATATTTAGTGATCACGGGCGGCGCCGCATGGTCGACTTTCAGGTCCTGCGCAGCGGTGACCTCATAGTCGATCCTCATGACATTGAGGTGCGTCCTGCGCCGCTCTTCCTGGGGGCTTGTCTGTTCAGCTCTTTTCGGTTCCACGGGCGGTTGTTTCGGTTTCCCCTGTTTCCCCGGCCCCGGCTTCTTTTTTTCGACCTCAGCCTTCACTAGTTCGACTTTCGGGGGCTGTTTGAACAGAACGAGCTTTCCCTCGTCAAAGCGCGCCTCCAGCCGGAGCGTTTCGTTCTTTTTAATCTGAAAGGTGCCCGAAACTTCCCCCTTGTCGGTCCGGCAGGAAATCACATGCTGGCCGACGACAATGCTTTCTATCACGTCGTCCGCGTTGCCTTTATTGATGTCATCGATGTAAACCCTGGCGCCGGGGACCGGGGTCTTTATCTCGACGGAACCATATTGTGCGATCACCAATTCCGGCTCCGGCGCCCGGCTCTGTTGTTGCTGCTCCTCGCTCAGGCCCGGGCCCGCAAAAACGAGTGCCGCCGCCATAAGCAGACCCATGGAGATTGATACCTTGTAACAAACCTTGCGTTGCATGTTGTGCCCCCTGGCTTCACCTTCCGCTGCTTGAACGGTACACGACGAAAATATAGCAGGTAGCTGGAAAAAATCAAGGCCAAAATGAACGTTGACAGGTGCGAGCACTTGTACTGGTGCAAGGACCCCGTCATTTCGTCGCTCTCAATCGATCGATCTCCTCCGCCATATCCCGGGGCGGCGGAACGGAGAACGTCATGGGTTGACGTGTTTCGGGATGGAGCAGGGAGAGGGACTCGGCATGGAGCATCTGTCGGGGGATCACGATATCGTCGAGCTTCGCGGCCTTTGCGCCGCCGTAGACCCGGTCGCCCAGGACCGGATAACCGATATGGGCCATGTGCACCCGGATCTGGTGCGTGCGTCCGGTCTTGATCTCCACCTCCACGAGGGTCGCATTTTTGAAGCGCTCTTTGACTTTGTAGAGCGTGACCGCCTCGCGCGCCTTGTGCGTGTGCACGCTGATCTTCTTCCGCTCTTTCACGTGTCTGCCGAGACCGGCCTCGATGGTCCCGGAACCTTTCTTGATCACGCCCGAGACGAGCGCGACATAGCGCTTCTGAACGACGCGGTTCTTGAACTGGGCGGTGAGCGCCTTGAGCGCCTCCTGTGTCCGGGCCACGACCATGACGCCCGAGGTATCCTTGTCGAGCCGGTGCACAATGCCCGCGCGCTCGCGCCCGCTCCCTTCTGCGTCCCCTCTCCCCGTGCCCGGCGACGGCAGGCTCCCGTAGTGATAGAGCAGCGCATTCACGAGCGTGCCGGTGTAATTGCCCGGCGCGGGATGGACCACGAGACCCGGCGGCTTGTTCAATACGATCATGTGGTCGTCCTCGAATACGACCTTGAGGGGGATGTTCTCGGGCAGGACCTCGCGGACCAATCGTTCGGGAAGCTCGAGCGTGACCTTGTCGCCGGCCTTGACCTTGTATCCCGGCTTCTCGGTCTTGCCGTTCACGAGGGCGCGGCCGTCCCTGATCAGGGTCTGGATGCGGTTCCGGGAGCTGTACGCCTCGTGATGCCGGATGAACAGGTCGAGGCGCTTGCCGGCATGGCTGTCGCTAACGGTATGGGTGACGAGTGGCATAGGAGGTCAGCGAATGCAAAGGATGAATTTCAAGGTGTAAATTGAAAATTATGGCTTTAACTCATTTTGCAATTTACATTTTTCATTTTGCACTGGCGTTGCTGCGCAGTCTCCACAGCATGAACAGTGAGAAGACGAACATCCCGATCGCAATGATCTGGGAAGTTGAGATCACGCCGCCGAAATATACCCCCCGGTCCGCATCTCCGCGGAAAAACTCGAGGGTAAACCGCAGGACGGCATAGAGGACCAGGTAGAGCCAGAAGAGCTGGCCGTCGGACTTTTTATATTGCCGGAGGAAAAGGAGCAGGCCGAAGATGAGAAACTCGCCGCCGGACTCCATGAGCTGGGAGGGGAAAAGCGGCACGCCCAGCGGCGCGAGCGAGTGGGGATCGCTGAAGGTAATGCAGACCGGCCCGCTGCACGGCGCGCCGTAACAGCAGCCGGCAAAGAAGCAGCCGAGCCTGCCGAACGCGTGACCGAGCGCGGCGTAGGGGGCGATAATGTCCGCTGTCTGCCACACGGGCAGATCGTGTTTTTTGACATACCAGATGCCCACGGGCACGGCCGCGATCACGCCGCCGTAGAACACGAGCCCGCCCTTCCAGATCGCGAATATATCGAGCGGCTTCCCGGTAAACTCCTGCAACGTGGTCAGTACATACAGGACGCGCGACCCGATGATGGCCGCGAGAAGCAGGTAAACGCCCAGGTCGAGGATGAGCTCCGGGTTGATGCCTTCCTTCTTCGCGCGGCGCGCTGCGAGATAAATGCCGAGCAGAAAACCGATGCCGATCATCAGGCCGTACATCCTGATCGGGATCGGACCGATGGTCCAGCTGCCGAAGTCCATGCGGGGTATTTCAAATAATATGGGATGCATGGTTCACCTCATGGAATTCAGGTTGAGGCTAAGGCTGAGTTGGAACCGGCATTCTCAGCCTCAACCTTAACCTTCGTTAAATTCATCTACGCCTGCTTTACGCCGTCCTGCTTCCTGAACAGCATGTCGATCGCCAGAAGCCCGACGCCGATCGAAATGGCCGAGTCGGCCACGTTGAACGACGGCCAGTAGTAGGATTTCACGTACCACTGGATGAAATCGACCACCTCGCCGAACCGTATGCGGTCGATCACGTTGCCCACTGCCCCGCCGGCAATGAGCGAGAAAGCAATCACCAGCAAACGTTCGCGGGTCTTGATGATGAGCACGGCAAGCACCGCCACGGCCGCCAGCGTGACCGTGATGAAGAAGGCGCTCCGGAACCCGTCGGGCATGGTGGAGAAGAGGCTGAACGCCGCGCCCTTGTTCCGCACATGGGTGAGGTTGAAAAATCCCGGGAGGACCGGGATGACGTCGTACAGAGGGATACGTTTTTCAACGATGTATTTCGTGAACTGGTCGAGGACCAGGACAACGCCGATGATCGAGCCAACCCAGGGGTATTTATTTTTCAAATTATGCTCCAGCTTATTACGCGACGATTATACCCGCTCCAGGAAGTTAGGAAATTGGGAAGTTAAGAAGAGAGGACTTTCCTCAACTTCACAGCTTCATATCTTCTCATCTTCATCGACTTATCCCAAATTACCCGCGCATCTGCCGCAGATCCCGGGGTGCTCCTTCACGGTACCGACGCTTTCCTGATACATCCAGCACCGGCCGCACTTCGTGCCCTTCGCCGGACCGGCGGCGATCCTGAGTCCCTTGACAAGTTCGCTTGTAAACGCGTCTGCCGGAGCATCGGACTCCTTCGCGATCTCGACGGACGAGACGATGAAGATGAACGCCAGGTCCTTCTTGTACCCATCCAGGAACTCGTAGAGTTCGGGGCCGGCGTAAAGGGTAACGCCGGCGTCCAGCGAGTGGCCGATCTTTTTGTCCCGCCGGAGCGCTTCAAGCACTTTAGCGGCTTCGCCGCGCATTGCAAGGATCTTGTCCCAACGCGCTTCAAGTGTGCCATCGATATATTTGTCTTCCACCTTGGGGAAGGGCGCGAGGAACACGCTCTTGTCCTGCGAGCGGCCGTTCATGTAGCTCCACACCTCATCGGCGGTAAAGGAGAGCACCGGCGCCATGAGCCGTATGATCGACGAAAGGACCATGTGCATCGTCGTCTGGCCGGAGCGCCGCTCAAGGGACTTCGCCTTCGCCGTATAAAGCCGGTCCTTGAGAATGTCGAGGTAGAAGGCGCTCATGTCCACGGCGCAGAAATTATGGAGCGAGTGGAACACCACGTGGAATTCGAAATCGTCATAGGCCTTTTCCACGCGCTGGATGAGCTTCTGCAAACGATGCAGCGCCCAGCGGTCGATCTCGAGGAGGTCCTTGTCGGAAACTCTGTCCGCATCGGGATCGAAGTCCGAAAGGTTCCCGAGGAGGTAACGGCTCGTGTTCCGAATGCGGCGATAAGCCTCGGCCAGATGCGTAAGGATCTCCTGGGAGATCCTGATGTCGTCCCGGTAGTCTGCGGCCGACACCCAGAGCCTCAAAACCTCGGCCCCGTATTTGTCGATCACTTCCTGCGGAGCTACCACGTTGCCCGAGGACTTGCTCATCTTCTTGCCCGATCCGTCCACGGTAAAACCGTGGGTCAGCACGGTGCGGTACGGCGCCCGGCCCGTGGTCGCGACCGACGTGAGGAGCGACGACTGGAACCATCCCCGGTGCTGGTCGCTTCCTTCGAGGTACATGTCGGCAGGCCAGGAAAGGTCCTTGCGCGCTTTGAGCACGGCCGCGTGGCTCACGCCGGAGTCGAACCAGACATCGAGGATGTCCATCTCCTTCGTGAGCTCCGCGCTGTTGCACTTTTTGCATTTCGCGCCCGTCGGGAGCAGTTCTGCCGGCGTCCTTACGAACCACGCGTCGGCGCCCTCTTTTTCCACGATGTCCGCCACGTGGTTTACAACGTTCTGATCGAGGAGAAGCTCGTTGCACGCTTTGCAGGTAAAAGCGATGATCGGCACACCCCATGCCCGCTGGCGCGAAATGCACCAGTCCGGACGGCCCTCCATCATGCCCAGGATCCGGTCCTTGCCCCAAGCAGGCACCCAGCTGACCTTGTGGATGTTCTCGACGGTCTTTTTGAGCAGGTCGTTCGTCTTCATGGAGATGAACCACTGCTCCGTGGCCCGGAAGATCACGGGGTGTCTTGCACCGCCAGCAGTGGGGATAGGAGTGGGAAAATTTTTCCTCCGCCAAAAGCGCGTTCCTGCTTTTGAGCAGCTCGATGATGCCCTTGTTCGCCTTGAACACGTGCTGGCCCGCGAACTCTCCCGCCTCCTTCGTGAACCGTCCCTTGTGATCGACAGGCGCATAAACATCCAGGCCGTATTTCAATCCGACTTCGTAGTCTTCCTGGCCGTGGCCCGGAGCAGTGTGCACAACGCCGGTTCCCGCCTCCAGGGTCACGTGATCGCCCAGGATGACGAGGGAGTCCCGTTCGATGAAAGGGTGGTGCGCCTTGAGCCTTTCGAGTTTTTTGCCCTTGAACTTCTCGATAACGGTGTAATGCTTGATGCCGAACTTCTCCATTGCCTGTTTCAAGAGCCCTTCGGCCAGAATGAGCACGCGTCCGTGGGCCTCAACGGCAACGTAATCGAACTCGGGATGGAGCGCAACGGCCAGGTTCGCGACGAGCGTCCAGGGGGTCGTGGTCCAAATAACGAGCGAGACTTCTTTGCCGCTCAGGGCCGGGAGCGCCTTTCCTGCCTCGGGCAGGTCGAACCGCACGTACACCGACGGGGATTCATGGTCCGCATACTCCACCTCGGCCTCGGCAAGGGCTGTTTCGTCGAACCCGCACCAGTACACAGGCTTCTTTCCTTTATAGAGGCCCCCGTTTCCAACGAACTTCCCCAGCTCGCGCACGATCGCGGCCTCGTAGCTGAAATTCATGGTGAGGTAGGGGTTCTCCCAGTCGCCGAACACGCCCAGCCGCTTGAACTCCTCGCGCTGGATGTCGATGAACTTTTCCGCATATTCGCGGCAGAGCTTGCGGACCTCGTTCTGGCTCATGCCCTCTTTCTTCGGGCCGAGGGTCTTCAAAACCTGGTGTTCGATCGGCAGGCCGTGGCAGTCCCAGCCCGGCACGTAGGGGCTTTTATAGCCCTCCATGGACTTGAACTTCACGATGATGTCTTTGAGGATCTTATTAAGCGCATGGCCGATGTGGATATGGCCGTTCGCGTAGGGCGGGCCGTCGTGCAGGATATAGCTTTTCCGCCCGGAGGCCTGGTTCTGGATGAGCTCGTATATTTTTTCCTGCTGCCACTTCCCGATCATGCGCGGTTCGAGGTCCTTCAGGTTCGCCTTCATCGGGAAATCGGTCTTGGGCAAATTCAATGTTGTCTTGTAATCCATTCAGCCAGCCTCTCTCACACCTAAATCCGCAATCCGCATTCCGCAATGTTTGTCTAGTCGGGGGCCTCGTCAGTGGGCAGTTTTTTCTTCGTCGTATCCTCCGGAACGCCCTGGTCGACCTCGTAGAAGCGTCCCTTCTGTCCGTTCTTGTCCGCGTACTGCGTGGGCTCGGTCCCTTTGCGGAACACATCGGTGATCGCATCGGCCGCGCCATCGCGCGCGAGCAGGCCCGTCTCGGGGTCGATCTTAACGGATACGATGTCTTCGGTCGGCGTGAAGTCCTGGACCGGTTTGTTGGCCAGCGCCTTGGCCATGACCGACATCCAGATGGGAAGCGCCGCGCGGGCGCCGGTCTCCCGGTCGCCGAGGGACGCCTTGGGGTTGTCGTAGCCCACCCACACGCCGGTCACGATGGAGGGCGCGTAGCCCATGAACCATGCGTCGACATAATTATTCGTCGTGCCTGTCTTGCCGGCCACCGGTTTCCCGAGCGACAGGGCGCCTTTGCCGGTGCCCTCCTTCACCACGCTCTCCAGGAGGCTCGTGACCAGATAGGCCGTGGTCGGGTCGATGGCTTCCACCGGCTGGGGCTCGTAGTTTTCGAGCACCGCGCCGTTGCCGTCGATGATGCTCTTGATAATGATCGGCTCGGTGCGTATGCCCTGGGAAGCAAAGGTCGCGTAGGCCGAGGTCAACTCGAGCGGCGTGACAGCGGACGAGCCGAGGGCCGTGGTGTAATCGTAGCTGATCGGGCTCGTGATGCCCGCCTTGCGCGCAAAGGCGATGGCCTTGTCCAGCCCCATTTTCTCCAGCAGCCCGACGGTGCATGCGTTCCGCGAGAGCGCGAGCGCAGTCCTCAAACGCATGGGACCGAGGAACCGGTCGTCGTAATTCGTCGGTTTCCACTCCTTTTTCTCGAACTCGCTCTTCTCGTGGATCACCGGCAGGTCCATCAGGATAGAAGCCGGGGTAAAGCCGTTCTCGAGCGCCGCGCCGTAGATGAACGGCTTGAACGCCGATCCGGGCTGGCGCATGGCCTCGGTGGCGTGGTTGAACCCGCCTTCGACAAAGTCGTAGCCTCCGACCATGGCCCGCACATACCCGGTATAGGGCTCGATCGACACCACGGCGCCCTCCACGAGCGGCACCTGGTCGAGGATGAACGAGGCGACCTGCTTCTTTTTGTCGTAGTCTTTCAGACGGACCTTGATGATATCGCCGGGCTGGACGATCTCCTGGGGCTTCCTGAATACGTCGGGATCGTTCTTATTCTTCTTCGGCTTAAGGAGCGCCCAGGCCATGTCGTCCGGCATGATGTAGCCCACCAGGCCGCGGCCCCTCACCGTGATGTAGTAGTCGCCCACCGCGAGCACGTGCGCATTGAATCCCTCGCCGGGTTTCACCGTCACGTGGAGCGAACCCCACTGGATCGGCGTCGCCTTGAGCTTTTTAAAGCCGACTTTGCCGCGGAAACCCTGCCGCTTGTCAAGAGCGCGGAGGCCGTCCCTGAGCGCCGCGACCGCCTGGCGCTGCAGGTCATAGTCGATCGACGTATAAACCTTGAGCCCTCCCTGGTAGAGCTTTTCAGTGCCGTACTTCCTCTCGATGTATTTGCGGATATAGTCCACGAGGTGGGGGGCCGGGTCCTCCTGCGACCTTATGTTCTCGAGATTAAGCGGCTGATCGTAGATCCTCTGGCTCTGCTCCTCGGTGAGATACCCCTCCTCCACCATGCGCGTCAGGACCTGCCTCTGGCGAAGCTTGGTCAGGTCCACGTCGCTGTAGGGCGAGTAGACCATCGGCGATTTGGGAAGACCGGCCAGGAGCGCGGCCTCGGCCTGGTTGATCTGCCAGATGTTCTTGCCGAAATAAGTCTGCGACGCCATCTGCACGCCGTAGGCGCCGTGGCCGAAGTACACTTTGTTCAAGTAGAGTTCCAGGATCTCATCCTTGGTGAGCTCCTTCTCGAGCCTGCGCGCAAGGATGATCTCCTTGATCTTGCGCGTGAACTTCCGTTCCGGCGAGAGGAAGACGACCTTCGTGAGCTGCTGCGTGATGGTGCTGCCGCCCTGCTTCAGACGGACCGACATGATGTCCTTGAGCGCCGCACGCAGGATCCCGCGGTAATCGATGCCGCCGTGCTGATAGAAGCGCGGGTCCTCGGTGGCCAGAACGGCGTCCTTCATATACTTGGGGATCCGCTTGAGCGGTACATAGATGCCCTTCTCGATCTTCACCTGGCCCAGCACCCTGCCGTCCTCGGCGAGGATGAGCGTTCCCGGGCTCGGCTTGTAGTCCTTGAGCGACTCGACCGTAGGCAGGCCGAAGGAGAGAATGAAAAACAGGAATGCGACGAAAAGAACCCCGGCAACAAAAGCGACAGCGAGGAGCTTCAGCGCCTTCATCGGCGTGAGCGCCTTGAGCCACGGCACGGCACGGGTGAACCAGAAGACCTTGAACTTCTCCCAGGCCGACCGGGAAAGTTCCTTCATTTTCTCAAACCATTTTTTAAGCATGATTACCGTAACCTCAATATATTGCGTTCTTTTCGGGCAGCATCGAAAATAATAACATCACACAGGGATAAAATCAAACGAAAAGTTTATTTGACTCGTTCGGCAAATCATTTTTATTGGGATGAACGATGGATTTTCTGCGTTGGAAGACTTTATAGACGAGGCATGAGGAGGCAGGTCGATTTACACGGCCCGTGACGGGGCATGGCGGGTTCATTGAAATGCCGTCCTCACTGCGGCAGACTCAGATAACAACGGCGGGATTGATCATCGCGGCTGTTTGCTTTTCGGCGCGGTTTCGTTATTCTCCTCTTTCTTCTTTTCTCCCTCCGACTTGTCCTCGGCCTTCAGCTTTTTCGCCATCTCCTTGAGGCGCTTGTCCACGAGGAAGTTGACGGTACCCTCCGGCCAGGTCCAGTCAGTCCGGCGCTCGCCGGCAGGAATGCCGGTCAATATCTCGATCGCTTCATGCACGGTCTTGACGGCGTATACCCGGAACTTCCCTTCCTTGACCGCGCCGACGATCTCCTTCTTGAGCATGAGGTTCTTTACGTTGCTCTGCGGGATGATCACACCCTGGTCGCCGGTGAGACCCCGGTTCTTGCACACGGCGAAAAAGCCCTCGATCTTTTCATTCACCCCGCCGATGGGCTGGATCTCCCCTTTCTGGTTGATCGAGCCCGTGACGGCGATGCTCTGCTTCACGGGCACTTCGGCGATCCCGGAAATGAGGGCTATAAGCTCCGCGGCCGAAGCGCTGTCGCCCTCGATGTCGCCGTAGCTCTGTTCGAAGGCCAGGCTCGCCGAGAGCGAGAGCGGTTTGTCCTGCGCGTAGGCGCCGCCGAGGTATCCGGAGAGAATAAGCACGCCTTTGTTGTAAATGCGGCCGGAGAGTTTGGCCTCGCGTTCGATGTCGATGACGCCCCCTTTGCCGAGGTACACGCGCGCCGTGATCTTCGACGGCTTGCCGAACGCGAAGTCTCCGATGTCATAGACCGAAAGGCCGTTCACCTGTGCCGGGACCGCGCCCGTGGTGTCGACCATGATGGTGCCGTCCGCATAAAGCTCCTGGATGCGCTCGTCGACCAGGTTCGCGCGGTATACTTTCTCGTCGAGCGCCTTGTCCACGTGCTCGGCGGTCACCGTCATGCCCCCGGCTTTTGCGGCCCAGTACGACGCCTCGCGCACCAGATCCGTGAGGTCGCTGAACCTGAGCGAGAGTTTTTCCTTTTTCTCCGCAAGGCGCACGGCATGGTCCACGATGCCGGCGACCGCGCCCCGGTCGAAGGGGAGCAGCCCGTCGTTCTTCACCATGTTCCCGATGAAATTGGCATAGCGCATTTTTTCGTCGCGTGAGCTTTGCGTCTGGGTGTCGAAATCCGACTTGACCTTGAAGATCTCCCGGAAGTCCTCGTCGTAATAATAGAGGAGGTAATAGAGCCAGGGGCTTCCGAGCATGATGATCTTGAGCGAAACGGGGATGGGTTCGGGTTTGATGCCGCCGGTCGTAAAGCCGTAAAGCTCGGCCGCGTCCTCGATCTTCACTTCATTCTTCTTGATGATCCGCTTGAGCGCGTCCCACGTAAAAGGGCTCCGGAGCACGTCGAGGGCGTTCAGTACGAGGTAGCCGCCGTTGGCCTGGAGCACGGACCCGGACCTGATCATCATGAAGTTGGTGTAGAACGCGCCGAAGCGCGCCTTGCGCTCGATGCGGCCCACGATATTGATGTACGTCGGGTTTGCTTCCTCCACTACCGGCCCGCCCCGGGTCTCGGCGTTGTCCACGATCACGTTCACCTTGTACCGCTCGAGGAAGCTCGTCTTATCCATGCCTTCGATCTGAAAAGGCATCTCCTGCGTCTGGCCCAGGAATTCCCGGAGGTTGCTCAAAATGTCTTCCTCCACCTCCGCGAGATATTCCGGGATGCGCGGATTATCGCGGTACTTCTCCCTCAGGTCTTCGAGCTGGTGCCCCATGGAGAAGTGCGCCACGCGGCGGTTCAGTTCATGGACCTTCTCGTGCGCTTCCTTGTCGAGCTGGCGCGCCTTGGCCAGGAAATCGCGGATCTCGGCATCGACCTTCTTTTCGCGCTCCTCGAGCTCATGCCGCTGCTCGGGCGCGAGGTTATCGAGCTCCTGCTGCTGGAGCGGCTTGCCCTTCATGAGCGGCACCTTGACGATGCCTGTTCGGGTGATCGTGAGCTGGAACCCCAGTTCCAGGGCGCGCCGGTCGGCCTCGCCGAAGAGGACCTCTTTCGCCTTTTCGGCGGCTTCCACGATGCGGGCCTTCTGTTCTTCATACTCTTTGGACTCGAAGGCCTTGGGGATCTCGCTCTGCATGAACTCGATGAACTTCTCCACGTCGCGCCGGAACTCGCGCCCTTTGCCCGGCGCAAACTTGAGGGCACGGGGACGGTCGGGATCTTTGAAATTGTTGAGATAGCACCAGTCGTCCGGGACCGGACGGTCCGCGGAGATGCGCTTTACGATGGACTTGACGATGGTGCTCCTGCCCGTGCCCGGAACGCCGGACACGAAGATATTATAGCCGTGGTTCTTTATGGAAAGCCCGAACTCGATCGACTTCACCGCCCGCGCCTGGCCGATGACCTCTTCCATCAGCGCAAGCTCGGCCGTGGTCTGGAAAGGGAATTCCGCGGGGTCGCTCGCGTGGCGGAGTTCGGAAATCGGGACTTCTCGTTCTTTGCTGTCCACAAGAGCCTCCTTGAACAACGTGTTCTCTGCTTAAAGTGTATGCGCCGCGCTGTGTGTTGTCAAGGGCGTCATGCCGCATCAACGCCGCCGCTCAAAAAAATATTTTTGTTGATTTTTCACACCAGGGCTCCTATACTTTTGCCGCACTTGGGAAATGTTGCGAGAAGAAAAATTTGAGAAATTTATCTTTCGCACGGGGGAATTGCGGCGGGGAGACGGGACGACCGGCTTCCCGACAAACCAGACGAAAAGGAGAATGAAACACACCGTGAGCACCTATGAACGCATTAAAAAACTGTTCCTCGAAAATTTTGATTTTGAGGAGGAACGGCTGCAGCCGGCGGCGACCATCGAAAGCCTCGGCCTCGACTCGCTCGATAAGATCGAGTTCATGTTCGCCCTCGAAAAGGAGTTCGACATCAAAATCCCCGACCGCGAAGTAACGCTCAATTCCATTCAAGACATGATCGATGTCATCGATCGATTGGCCGCCGAGCAGCATGTGAAAGCGGTATGACCGGGGTGTATGCATGAGGCGAGCGGCCAGTACCGGCAGGAGCGTCGTCCCGCCCGTGGGAAATACGTGTAAGGACCGGCTGCGCGCACAACGCCGGAAGGAGATCGGCGGCGAAAGGAGTTCTCTCATCGTCATGACACAGGATCATCGCAAAAGACTGCTGGCCGTCTGGGCAGGCCTTACAGCAGCTGTTAGTCTCGATACGGCGGTCCAAATCTGTTGGAAGGCCGCGGTAGCAGGCGTGCCTTCCTTTGCAGGCGCCGTTGGCACTATAAATCTGGTCCTGCGTCAGCCGCTGAGCCTCGTTGTCGTGATCTTGGTCCTGACCCAGTTCCTGAACTGGATGGCGGTGTTGCGGAGGACCGACCTCAGTTATGCGCAGCCGATCACCTCACTCAGTCTGATATCGGTGACAGCAATGTCATTCTATCTTTTCCATGAACGGGTTTCCCTGCAACGTATCGCGGGGATGGGATTGATCCTGGCCGGCGTATGGTTTATCAGTATGACCAGTCACCATACCCCCCGGGGCGCGTCCGGCGGTCAACTCCGTGATCCCGGGCAGGAGGTTGGCGATGAATGATAGGCTCCTGGGCTTGTCGTATGTTCTGGCGTCCGTTGTTCTGGAATCCATCGGTCAGGTTACGTTAAAACATTCAGCGAACAGCAATCCGGGGGGGGTAAGCGTTATCAGGAAACTGGTTACCCTTCACGACAAATTCCTGGTCGTCGGCATCGCGTGCTTCCTCCTTGAATTCTGCACCTGGACGCTCGCCCTGCAGCGGCTGGACGTGGGCCTTGCATACCAGCTGGGCTGTCTTTCCTACGTCGGGGTTGCGTTGCTGTCCAGCGTCTGGCTGTCCGAGCAGATGGACCGCTATCGGTGGATCGGCATTGTTTGTATCCTTTCGGGAAGCATAATCGTCGGCACAAGCTGACCGGAGGCCTCATGACGGCTGGAATGGACAAGCTCGCAATCCGATGGTTTTCTTCTGCCGATGCTATTCCCCAATCTCTCTGGGAGCGCTGCTTCCCGCCTCCGCTGGAAGGGCGCTGGTGGTACCGGGCGCTCGACCGGTCCGGACTGGAAGACCAATTTACCTTCGCCTATGCCATTCTGGAACAGGCAGGTAGTCCAATCGGCATTGCCCCCACGTTCGTCATGAATGTTCCCATCGACCTTGTGGCGCCGCCCCTGGTGGCCAAAGCGCTCGTTCGCGCAGGAGCCGTCATGCCGCGGTTGCGCTATCAGCGGACAGTGTTCGTGGGCTCGCCCTGCGCTGACGAAGGCACCGTCGGTCTCGTCTCCGGGGTAGGTCTGTCCGATGTTGCACCGTTCATTCAGGATGCTGCGGCGCTGAGGGCCCGGGAAGTCAAAGCGTCCATGATCGTTTGGAAGGATTTCCCTGATGATGCGTCACCTGCTCTGGACCTGTTGTCCCGGACTCACGGGCTTTTCCGATTGACCAGCTATCCGGGCGCTCGCCTGCCCCTGAGCGGCGGGAGCTTCGAGAGCTATCTGTCATCGCTTCGCTCGAACAAACGCTACAAGCTCAAGAAGAAGCTGGCTCTCAGCCGGAAAATGGGGGCCCTTGAAGTTGCGGTCGTGCAGTCCCCCGATGAAGGGCTGCTCTCCGCACTATTCGAACTGTTCTGGCAGACCTATCAGCGCGGCAGGGCCAAGTTTGAACGACTCACCCCGAAGTTCTTTTCGCTTATCGCCGCCGAGCCCGATTCCTATTTCATCCTCCTCCGGGATCCCGGCACGGGGAAGTACGTGGCGTTCATGCTCTGTTTTCGCATCGGGAAAAGAGTGATCAATAAATTTATCGGGCTGGATTACGCCTACCGGGGCGATTGGTTCCTGTATTTCCGGCTCTGGGAAGAGGCCGTATCGTGGGCCGCTCGAATCGGCGCTGAAGAACTCCAGAGCGGACAGACAGGGTACGGGCCCAAGCTGGAAATCGGACACTCACTCGTTCCGCTCAACAATTATTGCCTGCATACCAACCCGGTCCTGCACCGGATCTTCAGGGCGGTTGCCGCTCACATCACCTGGGCTACGCTGGATGATGATTTGAAAAAACATGTTCAAGCCGGATCTTCCGGCCCCTGATTATCGCCTTACCGAAACAATTGACGGCGTAACAGGCTTCAAGGTCAAGGGCGTATAGTCACCCATGTGAAGGCTCGTTGTCATCTGAATATCCAAAGATGCCCTCTCTTTTCTGCTTTATAGTGCGGAGAAATTCGATTATACTTTTCCTTATTGAATTGAGCGCTGTTGCTGATTTGTTCCGGCGCAGAAACTCACTCATTTTCCAAAGTACTCTGTAAACAAACCTTTTTTCAGACCTGCATCTTTTATGATATGAATTGGAAAAAATATATAGGCAACAGTATCCTGGCCATGCTACTTGTCGTCTGCAGTTACTATTTCCTGGATAAGGGAATCGCTGTCTATGTCAAAAGAGTATTGATCTCCAACGCGCGATTTCCTTTTTTCTCCGCGGACATTTCCGACCTGTTATTCCCCGTAGTCTGTGCCATTGCCGGAATTGCATGGACGGCATATTTCTACCCCGTGCACAAAGGTATGTACAACAAACACGCGCGGTTCTTTCTGCTGATCGCGAGTGCCGTCCCGCTCTCCTTTTTCCTGAAATCGATCCTGAAGCTTGCAGTTGGCAGGATCGACGCAAGGTTCTGGTTACGTCACCCCAACGTCAAGGAGCTTCACTGGTTCCATGGAGTCGGACGCTACGGTGGTTTTCCATCAGGGCACATGGCCGTGTTTTCGGTTCTCGTTATCGCCCTGTGGAGATTTTATCCACGATACCGGTCTGCATATTTTGGATTTTTATCCGCTTTGGCGCTGGCTTTAATCGCGATGGATTATCACTTCCTCAGTGATATCATTGCCGGAGCTTACCTTGGTTTGCTTGTGCATGATTTTACTCTTCGGGGCTTAACGTCATTGCCTGACTTTACGGAGGCTGATTAATCCATGACCTCTCTCCTCAAGCCTTTGACAGTGCGTTCAATGAACCTGGCCAACCAGCTGATCATGCCGCCGATGGCTACCGCAAAAGCAGGGCCTGACGAAAAAGTAAGACAGGCGCTTCCCGACTACTACGAGGAAAAATCCCGCTGCGGTCATATTTCATTGATCACCATCGAGCGCAGCTACATAATCCCGGAAGGAAAGGCAAACGGCATTTATCATTGTGATTTCCCACAGCCGGACCTCGTCAATCACTGCTGCACCCCGAGTTTCCGTAGCGCCTCTCGATGTGCTTTTATCGGCATCCGATCCACAATTGTCTCGGATCGCGCCGAGGAAGACCGATGAGTTTCCTTCCCAACCCGCCCGGCAACCTCGCCCTCCACCACAGCCCGCGCTCCGGCAACGTCAAGTTGCCGATTGTTGTCCGCCGCCTGATGGCCGCGCGCGCCGCGCGCAGCCTCGGGCAGGGAGCGCTGGTCGCGGCGTTCACGCTCTACCTGCATGCCTTGGGGTGGTCGGCTCCTGAGATCGGCGCCACGCTTTCGGCGGCGTTGCTGGCAGGCGCCGTGCTCACGCTGGCCGTAGGTCCCCTGAGCGATCGCCGCGGCCGGCGGCGCTTCCTGCTTCTGTACGAGGCCTTGCAGTCCGGGGCCGCGCTGCTCGCGTTGGTCACCGTGTGGCCGCCGGCGCTCGTGCTGGCCGCTATCGTCGGCGGCTTCGGGCGCGGCGCCAACGGCAGCGCCGGCCCCTTCGGTCCGCTTGAGCAAGCCTGGCTCGCGCATGCGCTGCCTGCGGAAAAACGCGGCTCGGTGTTCAGCCTCAACGCCGCCATCGGCTTCAGCGGCATGGCGCTCGGGGCGCTGCTCGCGGGCGGCGTCCAGCTCCTTATCGGCCCCCTGGGCGCGGTGCTCGCCTACCGTCCGCTCTTCCTGCTCTCTTTGGCCGGCTCGGTCGCGGCCTTCGTGCTCATCGCCGGTCTGCACGAGCCGGCCCCCGCGCGTTCGGCCAGGCGCCCGGCAGAGCACTCCGAACGCCGCAGCGAAAACCGCATGCTGACCCGCCTGGTCATCGCCAACATCGTCAACGGGCTGGGCATCGGCATGATCGCCCCTCTCATCGCCTACTGGTTCGCGCTGCGCTTCCAGCGCGGCCCCGGTTCTATCGGACCTGCGCTCGCCGCGAGCTTCGTGTTCGGCGCGGTCGGTTCGATTTTCGTTGCACGGATGGTGCAGAGGCATGGGCTGATCCGGCCGGTGATCATCATGCGCGGCGCCGGGCTCGCACTGCTGATAGCGGTTCCGCTCATGCCGGTATTCGGCGTCGCGGCGGTCTTCTTCGCGCTGCGCGCGGGGTTCAACCAGGGTACCGCGGGCGTGCGGCAGGCGCTCGTCGTTGGTTTAACGCGCGACCGGCGGGGATTGGCGTCGAGTTTACAGAACGTATCGATCCAGATTCCCCGCGCGGTGGGGCCGTTGATTTCAGGGTTCATGCTGCATGCGGGAATGTTGAGAGCGCCGTTCTTCGTCGCAGCAGGCTTGCAGGCGGCTTACCTGGTCCTCTACACGCGGTTCTTTCGCGGGTACGAGGCGGGCGGGGTGGAATAGCCAGGCTGTAGCGGTGCTGAACGACAAGATACGTCGATATCTTGGATACTTCTTTGATCTTCTCCGCGAGCATTAGCAATCTGCTCCGTGGGAGTCGACTTGCATGTTTCTATGAACGCACAGCTTTACGTTTGCCGGCAGGCGCTTTATGCTTTTACACGGAGCGTGGTTTCACGATTCGAGCATGGACCCTCTGCAAGGCATCGTTGGAGACAATTAATGGCAGGCAACGGCCGTAACCAGCCGCGAGTTTCTGAAAGCCATCGACGCCAGGGACATAAAATGCTCTGTATAGCCGAATCGGAAGAATCATTGCCTGGACGATATTGAAGGTATGTGATCCGCTATGATTAATTTTCTAATTCTACTCCCTCCTCCCGGGTTCCTCGCTGCAGGCATATTCTGCCTGGTAAGACCTGATCATGCGGCGAATTATCTGCGGTCTTTTGTGCGGCAGATTGCAGCGCTGAGACAGCTCCTGTGAGAATGCGCTTCATACCGTAGCAAGATAACTTCGTACAGGCAAGGGATTCGAGAATCGATGAATGATACTAGGCTTTTACAAAAACCAGGTGTCTAAGCAATATACTCTGAAAGGAAGGCTTAATTATGAAATCGCTTATTGTCACCGTTCTTCTGCTTATCAGTGCAACTGCACACGCAGCATCAGGCTATCACGTTATCAATAAACTCCCGTTGGGGGGTGAAGGTGGTTGGGACTACTTGACCGTGGATAACCATCGACTGTATATTTCTCGCGGCGCCCATGTTGTCGTTATCGACACCCTGACTGATAAAGTTATTGGTGATATCCCTGATACCCCAGGAGTCCACGGCATAGCACTCGCCCCCGAACTGAGGTGTGGCTTTACCAGCAATGGCAAGGCAAATACCGCCTCCATATTCGACATAAACACCCTGAAGGTAATCGGGGAAGTTAAAACTGGAGAGAACCCAGATGCCATTTTATATGAACCTTTTTCCCTCCGCGTATTCACCTTTAACGGGAAAAGCAAAGATGCAACGGTATTTGAAGCTGCTTCAGGCAAGGTTCTGGGAACGATTGCCCTTGGTGGTAAACCGGAATTTGCAGCTACGGATAAAAAGGGCAGGATTTTTGTAAATATCGAGGACACGAATGAGGTTGTTGAGTTGGATAGTATAAAACTTACGATATCAAAACGGTATTCTATAAAACCCTGTGAAGGACCAACGGGAATGGCGATTGATATCGAGCACCATCGGATATTTTCAGGATGCCGCAATAAAGTCATGACAGTTCTGGACGTGAATTCAGGGAAAGTAATTGCTACTGTTCCTATTGGGGAAGGAGTTGACGCAAATGCTTTTGATGCGGAGACCGGGCTTGCATTTAGTTCAAATGGTGAAGGGACGCTCACGGTAGCCCGTGAATTGTCACCGGGAAAGTTTGATGCGGAAACAGTTTTAACCCAGCGGAGTGCTCGTACAATGGCGTTAGACACAAAGACCCATAAAATCTATCTGCCTGTAGCCGGGTTTGCCCCAGCTCCGGCGCCAACGGCTGAAGTACCGAAGCCAAGACCCATTATGATTAAGGATAGCTTTGCGGTTCTTGTGGTTGGGAAGTAATGCTGACGCGGCTCTTGATGATATTGAGCATCCGCTCCGCGATACTTATTGCAATTGGGCGTAACAAACTTACTTTCATGGATACTCAGGTGGAATAAGCCGGGACTCAGTTTTGCAGCAGTTTGCTGAATTTGCATTGTATGATGCATTAAAATGAGGTATCTTTGAGGGGCAAGGCAATAGAGGCTGAATTGCTCAATCAATAAAATACACGAGGAGGATATTCCATGGAAGGACTTTTTCAGCCGCTGCATTTGATTATTATTTTGGCGATTGTGCTTATCATAGTTGGTCCGGGCAAACTGCCGCAACTTGGGGAAGGACTCGGGAAAAGTATTAAGTCATTTAAAAAAGCTTTGAGCGAAAAGGACGAGCCGAAATAAACGAGCGAGTCTATTTCGCCCGGTGATGAGGAAATGAATCCATAGGGGAGCATCCTCCTCACTGTTTATTTCATTTTTATCGGTCGCCGAGCAAGTTTGTAGGTGCTCCTATTATGATACTACCGGAATTCTTTGCCCTTGTCTCAATATTGACATCGCATGCTTGGGTGGCGTAATAGTTAAGATTCAGTCCTTCGAGGGCATCGGCAGGCTTTTGCCGGCGACAGGAGCGCACCTTAAAAAAATGGTGCGACTGCCAAATAGCGACCTCGTCATTTTTTCCTCACCAGAAAATACAGCTCCCCTTCCTGCTGCATATGGCCCGCACCGAGCTCGGCCTCGGGCCCCTGGCCCCAGAACAGGTCCACCCTGCCCGGCCCCTTGATGGCACCGCCGGTGTCCTGGTTCACGACGAACCGGGTGAAGGGAACCCATCCTTTGATCGCGTTGTTCTCGATCACCGGTTTCGTCGCCGAGATGACGGCAAGCGCGCCCTTGGGAAAGAGCCTACTGTCCGTGGCGATGGAGCGGCCCGGGGTGAGCGGCACGCCGATGTTCCCGAGCGACGGGCCCATGTCCAGGCGGAAGAAGACGTAGCTCGGGTTCTGGTCCAGGATGGTAGAGAGTTTTTCCGGATTGTCCCTCAGGTATTGCCGCGCGAGCTGCATGGACATCTCTTCCCTGGGAATGACCCCCGAGTCGATCAGGTACTTGCCGATGCTCTTGTAGGGCCTCCCGTTCTGGCCGTCGTAGAGGATGCTCACGATGTTCCCGTCGCCGAGGTCGGCCTTGCCCGAGCCCTGCACCTGGAGCATAAAGATATCGACGAGGTCCGAGCACCAGAGGATTTCGAGGTCTTTTCCGGCGATGGCCTTCTTCTGATCGATATCTTCGCGCGAGAAATAGGGAACCACCTTCTTCCCGTCGAGCCTGCCGAAAAGCTTGTTCTTGGGGAACCCGTTCCCGAATTGGGTCAGGTCCACTTCGATGATATCGTCCGGCCGTCTGTAGAGAGGATATCGATAGACGTCGTCCGCTGCGGTCCTGCAGGAAAGGAGCGGCTCGTAGTAACCGGTGAAGAGCACCCTGCCGCTGCCGTTCGAGCCGACCGAACGGTAGAGGACAAAATCCTTCTTGATCTGTTTTACCTTCTGCTCATAGGAGAGCGAATCGTTCTCTACGATCAAAAGGAAGTTCTGGAGCGTAACGACCATATCGAGGGCGCTTGCCCGGTCAGGGCCGAGGGAGAAGAGCGTTTCGGGCGGAAGTTTCCTGTAATACTCCAGACTTTGGCGCACCGCGGCCGCGAGGTCCGCAAACTCCCGGTCGTCATTCGGCGCCGCAGCCCGCCACCACGAGATCCGCTCAAGCGCATCTTCGGGCTTCGTCACGGGCACATGCCTGGCGCAGGCGAAGAGCGAGAGGAAAACCATGCCTATCAGGATAATTTTTTTCATTTCCACGGGGTGCGCGCTGCGGACCTCATCACGAAACCGCACAGGAAACAATGTAGACTTTTCTCCCGGGATTGTCAATGAACTTGCGTCAAAAAACCCTTGACTTCCCGCCCCGGGAGTGTGAACATATAAACAGAAGTTCGGATGTTGTTTGCAGTATAGTTGCCGCGAAGACTCTTGACTTCGCGGTTTTTTATTGCGGCAGCTCCGTGATCTTCTTTTTTTTCAGGAAGGAGGTATCGCAATGGCAGCAGTAAAAGGGACCGTGAAATGGTTCAATGAGTCCAAAGGCTTTGGGTTCATTGCCACGGAAGACGGCGGAGATGTTTTTGTGCACTACAGCGAGATCGAAGGCGAAGGCCACAAGAGCCTCATCGAAGGCGAGGAAGTCATGCTCGAAGTCATTGACAGCCCGAAAGGCCCCAAGGCGACGCACGTGGTAAAGGTAGAGCGTTCAGCCGCCTGACGAATACGGGGTCTTGAACTTACAAAAAAGTCGGCACAGGATGTTCGGGATCCTTCTTCTTTTTCTGCACCGCCGCTCACAGGTCCGCGCAAACATGACAGCATGTCTTCTGTTGTACCAGACGATACGGCAACCCATGGGCGCTTACGCTACGCACGCGCATGCATGATCTGTGGTTCACCGAACCTACTCCGGTCATGTAAAGCGCGTCCCTGTTCGCGGGATGCGGGGGCCTCTGAAAAATCAAAAGACCAAAGCTTCTGCCTTTCCCCTGCGCCGGGCAGCTCTGGCGCGAAGCCGCGCTCAAGCATGCCCTCGAAATGGAAAGCAAACATCGTTATCGTCTCTGATGTTCAAGATCCTTTCTTCTTTTTTTGCACCGTAGTTCACAAGCCCTCTCAGCGAAGAGAAGACCCTTAGTATTTAAACGCCTCCTGGTCCTCCACAGACTCGGACTTTTCTTCATCCACCTGCATATGAAGCGCATTCCACCCGGCATGGTGCCGCTGCAAGGCCGCGGCCGCGCTGTCTTTGTCCGCGTTCGCGTAGCAATACACGCACCCATGCGCGCAGGTATCGTAGGCGCCGATATCAACGCTCCTGGTGCAGGCGCACTCCTTCCGCGTTCCGGCCGGCCGGGTGTCGATCCGTGTTTTAAACAGTTCGGACAGGGAACGCCCGTCTATGCAGCTCGCCTTCAGCACGGAAGGGGAGAGCGCATAATCGTTGCAGCAGGCATACAACCTTATCCCGCGTGCCGTCGCCCGTTCAGCCAGGCGCTTTGCGTATGCTTGCTTATTTTCTTCCGACAGCTCGATCAAGCGGTGGTCGGTATACTTTTTCAAATTCGCAAGGACCTTCTTGTACGGATGCACGAAGCTGATAATGCATTTCCCGGCATGGCCTTTCAAGAGCTCCGCGCAGCGAACAAAGCGCTCCTCGTGAAGCTCAAAGGACAGTTTGTCCGTTATGACGATAGGATCGTATCGCCAGACGAGCCGCTCCGGCGAATAGTGCCCGGCAAGATAGATATAGTCCCGGATCGCATCGCGATAATCCGGCGCATGAAATTCCAGCTCTCTGTTGGCGGTAATGGTAAAATGGAAGAAAAGGTTGCGCGTCGTTTTCTCGATTGCTCCGAGCCGGGAGAGGAGCGGCGTGTAATTCTTGGACCAGAAGACCATGGCGCTTACGTCTTCCGGACGCAAAGACACGCGGAAGAGCCTGTTCCCAAAGGGATGCCGGACAAAGACCATGCCTGCTTTCAGCCGGTTTACGAGCCAGTCCGGATAAAATGCGGGGATGTCCGTCCTTCTGCTTACGGAGATGACGTGCGGCATGCCGGCCTGTTTCTCCTGATCTGGAATAGTTACTGACGAATTAAATTCTACGCAGGATGAATGAATATTTTATAAACGTCAACTTCTTTGACACGGCTTTGCACTGATAAAAACATGAAGAATCATGATATTTCATAGGTTCTTATCAGCCGTCGCTTAAAAGCGCCTACTTCTGGTATCAGTGTCAAAGATTTATGCTTTCTGTTATTATTAGCTCCAGCTTCTTCAGGTTGGGATACTATAACCCGTCGGGAGTGCTGCGTGAAGTGAAATATAAAGGCTGAACGGGCGTGAAAAATTATTAAATATCCATGCAAGAAAACTTCCCTTTTTTGCCGTTTTAATGTATTATAGTGCTTACTTACATTTTTCCGGCCCTTTTTCGAGGTACGCATGAAACGATCTATCTTTTTTCTGTTCCTGAGCATAGTTCTCTTTCCCGGCGCGGGCCGCGCCCTCACCCTGGAAGAGGGTTTAAAGATCGTTGCCGAGACAGGGCGCGATGTGAAGATCGCCCAATCCGGTGAAAACGTGGCGCGGAGCTCCGTTTCCCTCGCGCGCTCACCTTGGCTTCCCTCGGTGGACCTGTACGGCAACGAGACCTGGCTCCGGTACCAGCCTGAAGCGAAGTTCGGCACCCTTATCGCCCCTACGTCCCAGGACAAGTTCCTGACCTACGGCGTCAGGGCCACGCAGGTCCTGTATGATTTCGGCAAAACGTCCTCGTCGATCGACGCGGCGAAGTACGGGCTCAAGGCGCGGCAAATAGAAACCATACGCGCCAAGAACCGGTCGGCGCTCGAATTTATCATTGCCTACTACGATCTTCTGGAGGCGGAGAAGATGCTGCGGGTTGCCGGCGAGGAAGTGCAGCGGTACGAGGCGCACAAGACGGACGCCGAGGTCCGGTATAATGCCGGCGTCGTCACCAAAAACGAGGTCCTCGAAGCCGATGTCACGCTTGCGGATTCACGCCAGCGATACCTGACCGCGGACAATCTCCGTTCCCTCAGGGCATCGAGGCTCAACAGCCTCCTCTTGAGGCCGTTGAACGACGCCCTTCAGCCCGAAGAGGTCAAAAAGACCCCCTCTGCGGGCATCACCCTCGAACAGGCCTGGGTCGCGGCCGAGGCGGAGAGTCCTGAGATCCAAGTGATCGAAGCGGATATCCAGGCCAAGGAAGAGAGCGTCAAGGCCGTGCAGGCCGAATATCTGCCGAGCTTCTTCCTTTCGGGCGGCTATGAATACCAGGAAAACGAGTATGTGGTCTATCCGCGCAACTGGTCGCTCATCGCGGGCGTGAACATCAACCTCTCGTCCGGCGGCGCAACGACCTCCCGGGTGGGCATGGGCAAGGGAGAGCTTCTGTCGCTCAGGCTCACGAGGGACAAGATCCTCGACGCCGTCAGGCTCGATGTAAAATCCGCCTACCTCGACCTCCAGAGCTCGACGCAGAAGATCGACGTCATGAAGACCTCGGTGGCCTCGGCCGAAGAAAACCTTCGGATTCAGCGGCTCCGCTACCAGGAGGGCGTGGGCACGGCCATCGAAGTGCTCGACGCGGTGACGCTCCTCTCGACGGCCGAGACAAATTCGTGGAGGGCGCTCTACGGGTACCGGCGCGCCGAAGCCGGCCTGCTCTATTCCATGGGCAGGGACCTCATGAGCGAATATGGGAAGTAAGCGGACAAGCACCACATCACAAGCATCAAATCACAAATAAGCTCCAAGCGCCAAAATAAAAGTTTGGAATTGGAATTTGAACAGTGGAGTTTATTTATTTGAAATTTGGAATTTGTTATTTGAAATTTTTCTCTTTTGGGAGATAAAGCATGGCTGAAGAACAAACCGTGAACAACGGGAAAAAGAAGAGAGCCTTCATGATCGTGGGGGCCGTCGTCCTCATCGGCCTGGTCGCCGGCTGGTTTTACTCCGGCTATCGCAAGACGCACATCTCCACCGACGACGCCTTTATCGACGGCAATATCCACACCATAGCGGCGAAGGTCAGCGGGACCGTAAGGGAGATCTACGTTACGGACAACCAGCCGGTGAAAAAGGGCGACCTCCTGCTTGAGATCGACCCCGCAGACTATCATGCGCGGCTTCGTGAGGCATCTTCCGTGGTCGGCGCGGAAAAGGCAAAGCTTGCCGAGGCGGAGACGAAGATCGCGGCCGCACAGGCAAACCTCGAGCTTCAGCGGGCGAACCTCAAGCTGGCCGAGATCGAAAAGACCCGGTCCGAGAACCTCTTTCAAAAAGAGGCCATTCCCCGCGACCGCTACGACCGGGCCATGACGGGCTACGAAGTGGCCGTGGCGCAGGTCAAGGCGGCCGAGGAACAGCTCCGCGCGGCGGAATCGCAGAAGCTGACGCAGGCCTCCACGATCAAGCAGAAGGAGGCCTCGGCGGACCTCGCGGACCTCAATTATCAATACACGAAGATCTATGCGCCTGCCGACGGCTATGTCACGAAAAAGTCGGTGCAGATCGGGAACCAGATCCAGCCGGGACAACCGCTTATGGCCGTGGTGGGACTCAATGATATCTGGGTAATCGCGAACTATAAAGAGACGGAGCTGGAAAACATCCGGCCTGGGCAGCAGGTAAATATTTCCGTGGACTCCTACCCGGGAAGGGCGCTTAACGGCAAAGTGGACAGCATCATGGCGGGGACGGGCGTGACGTTCTCGCTCTTTCCCGCGGAGAACGCCACGGGCAATTACGTGAAGGTCGTGCAGCGCATCCCGGTCAAGATCGTGTTCGACCAGGGGGCGGACAAGGACCACGTCCTGCGGATCGGCATGTCCGTGGTCTCCACCATCATCGCAAAGTAGAGCAGCCCTCTGTGGCGGCCCGGTTCCTGTACGACTCTTCGGCCACAGAAGAGGTCACAGAGAAGACTTGCCTTTCTCCTCTCCCGGCGGGGAGAGGGCTGGGTCAGGGGAAAGCCGCAGGCTTCAGCATGCGCAACAGCTTCTCCTCGGCGTCCCCGGAGACCTCAGCGGCAAACCATCTTTTAGCCGTTGATATGAAAGAACCTTCATGAAACCAGAAACAAGCCGCGGCCTCATCGCCTTTACCGTCATGCTCCCCACGCTGATCGAGATCATCGACACGTCGGTCGTGAACGTGTCGCTCGAACACATCAGGGGATCGCTCTCCGCGGGCTACGACGAAGCCACGTGGACCATCACCGCCTACCTCGTGTCGAACGCCATCGTCATCCCCATGGCGGGCTGGCTTGCAAGACTCATCGGCAGGAAGAACTACCAGATCGCCTCGATCGCCCTGTTCACGTTCAGCTCCTTCATGTGCGGCTCGGCCTGGAGCCTGCACAGCCTCGTGTTCTTCAGGATCCTTCAGGGCATCGGCGGCGGCGGGCTCGTCCCGATCAGCCAGTCCATCCTGCTCGAAAGCTTTCCCCGGGAAAAGCACGGCCAGGCCATGGCCATCTTCGGCATGGGCGCCATGCTGGGCCCCATCGTCGGGCCGCTTCTGGGCGGCTGGATAACGGACACCTGGTCCTGGCGCTGGATCTTCTATATCAATATCCCCATCGGCATCCTCTCGATCATCATGAACGTCATCGTGATCAAGGACCCGCCGTACATGCAGCGCCAGAAAGTCAAGATCGACTACTGGGGGCTCATATTCCTTACCGTCGGCCTCGGTTCGCTCCAGTTCGTGCTCGACAAGGGAGAGAGCGAGGACTGGTTCGCTTCCAACCTGATCATGACCTTCGGCATCATTGCGGCGATCTCCCTTACCCTGCTTGCGATCAACGAGTATTATTCCGAACATCCCATTGTGAACCTGAAGCTCTTCAAGGACCGGACCTTCACGAGCGGCGCCACGGTGATGTTCTTCGTGTTCCTGAACCTCTTCGGCAGCATCGTGCTGCTCCCGGTCTTCCTCCAGATGATGATGGGCTACACGTCCTTCTACGCCGGGCTCGTCCTGGGCCCCGGCGGCATCGCCACCATGATCGCCATGCCCATAGCCGGCAAACTCGTCAGCAAGGTCAATCCCAAGAGGATCCTGGCCGTGGGTATCGTGATCTGCGCGTTCAGCACGTACATGATGTCGCGGTTCAACCTCACCACGGACTTCTGGACCTTTGTCTGGCCGCGCGTGGTCCTGGGGCTCGGCATGGGATTCACCTTCATTCCGCTCACCACCATGACCCTCTCGCACATTTCCCGGGAGCACATGACCGAGGCCAGTTCCCTGTACAACCTGCTCCGCAACCTCGGAGGAAGCGTGGGCATCGCGTTCACGACCACCATACTTGCGCGGCGCGCCCAGTTCCATCAGGCCAGGCTCGTGGAGCACCTGTCTCCCTTCGACCCGGCCTACACCTTCCTGCATGACAAACTCGGGGCGTTCCTGGGTTCACAGGGCCTTCCCGCGGGCGCCGCCAACGGCATGCTGTACCGGGAACTCATCCGGCAGTCGACGACCCTTGCCTTTACCGACGCGTTCCTCACGATCTGCGCCCTCATCATCTGCGTACTCCCGCTCGTGTTCATCATGCAGCGCGCCGCGCCCGACGTCGCTGGTCCGCCGCCGGCAGCGCATTGATATAAGCACGGATTCGTTTGCAAAATAAAAAAAGCCCATCTATACATCGATGGGCTTTTTAATCCAGCCTGTCGGGGAAAACCGTGGTCTTATAGCAAGGACCCGTCTCGTCACGATGCGAATCTGGTCCTAGTCATGTGATTCGCGCTAAATACATCAACCTCCCCCTACGTTGCCCCAAAAGTTCGCGATTTGGCTCCCAGCTCGTTGATAATACCTGTACACATCAATCCTGACTACGTCAACTTAAATATTTAATTGTTTTCTCACCAACTTTTCAAGTTCAGAAGCCTTAATAGGTTTCTTTTCGTATTTTTGTATGTTCAAGTTTTTGAACTCTTGACTCTCTTGATCATAAAATGGGTATTCAGTACCAGTTACAACGATTATTGGAACCTCACTGGGTGATTTTCTGATGGCTTCTATCACATCACGCCCCTGAATACCTCCTTGGCCAAGATGAAGATCAACTATTACTAACTGAAATATATCATTCGAAAATTGTTTGACCGCATCAGCGCCGTCAGCACAAAATTTAAACTTGTCCTAGCGACCAGTTTATGATAACAAGGATTTGAGGAAATAGGGTGACACTCCAAAGTTAGGTTTTGAAAGGAGTGTCATCATGAAACCAGAAAAGAGTATACAGCAAGTAGGCAGGAAAAGGAAGTTCCCGAAACGAAGCAAGCGGTATGGACCGGATTTCAAGCTTCAAGTCGTCAAAAAGTTTGTTGAAGAAAGCGTCCCTGCTTCGGTGATTCGGCAGGAATGCGGATTGAGCAGTGGGACGGTCGGGCGCTGGGTGCGCGACTATCGTCGTCATGGCGAAGCGGGGCTCGCAACGCATTACAGAGGTAAGGGGCGCAGTCTTCCTTCTCCGGTAAGGCAGAAGATCGTCGAGGTAAAAGAAGCCAACCCGCTCTTCGGCATCAAGCGCATTTCACAGGTTTTAAAGAGGGCGTTTTTTCTTTCCGCCAGCCCTGAAACAGTCCGCAAGACCCTTCACGATTCATCCCTCATCAAGTCCCCGCCTAAGAAGCGTCAGCGTAATATCACCCGTCCCCGTTTTTTCGAACGATCAACGCCGAACCAGCTGTGGCAAACGGACATCTTCACGTTCCGTCTTGGCGGCCACTATGCGTACCTGATCGGCTACATCGATGATTACTCCCGCTACATCACGGGGCTCGAGCTTTTCCGCACTCAGACGGGCCAGAACGTTATCGAGGTATACCGCCGGGCGTCCTCCGAGTACAACCCGCCGAAAGAGATGCTCACGGATAACGGGCGGCAGTATACGAGCTGGCGCGGGCACAGCCGTTTTGAGCTGGAGCTCAAGAAAGACAAGATCCACCACATCAAATCCCAACCACACCACCCTATGACCCTGGGCAAAATCGAACGGTTCTGGAAGACGATCTACCTGGAGTTTCTTGTCAGAGCGCAGTTCGATAGCTTCGAGGACGCCGCCGAGCGGATACGGCAGTGGGTGAAGTATTACAACCACAAACGACCGCACCAGGGGATCGGCGGCCTGTGTCCCGCGGACCGGTATTTTGAGATCCAGAGCGAGCTCAGGAAGACGATCGAGCATGGCATCCAGGAGAATCTCCTCGAGATGGCGCTCCGCGGGAAGCCCAAGCTGCCGTTCTACATGGTGGGCCGCATGGAGGGGCAGTCGGTAGTGCTGCGGGCGGAAAAGGGCAAGCTGCGTCTATCGGTTGACGATGAAGAGGATGACACCACGCAGGAAGTAGTCTACAATCTAAACGAAGAAGGGGCCGGCCATGGAAAAAACGGAGAAGATAAAAAGCGAGAAGAAGCGGCAGATGACAAACCACGGGGCGATGGAGAAATGCCGGGCGGTTCTCTCAATATGGACGGAGCGGCGGAGGCCGGCGGAAGTATGCCGGGAGATGGGGATACCGTGGATGGTGCTCTCCCAGTGGCAGAAACGGGCGATGGAGGGAATGCTCCAGGCTCTGGAACCCCGGGTGATCCTGGACAAGGGGCCGGCGCTCAGCCCGCGGCTGCAGACGATGCTGGAGAAAAAGCGCCTGATGCTCCCGGTACAGAACAGGCTGGAAAAGACGCTGTCGAAGGCGCAGGAAGCAAGGAAACCGGAGAAGCTAAAGGACCTGAAGCCCGAAAGCTCCCCCCTGCGCAAGGCTGAGACCCCATAACGGAAAGGTCGGTGTGCATGAGCGACTCAGAAGACAAGGAGCTTGCCCGAAAGCGGACTGCGGTGGTGTTTGCAGTGCGCAGCGGCCAGATCACGGCCGAGGAAGGCGCACGGAGGCTCGGCGTGTCGCGGAAGACCTACTACGAGTGGGAGCGCCGGGCATTACAGGCGATGACCGAGGCCATGGAGGATAAATCCCCTGGAAGGCCGAGTATACCGCAGGACGAGGAGAAACAGCGTTTACAGGAGCAAATCGCTGAGCTCCAGAACAAGCTCTTTGTCGCTAAGAAAACGGTAGAAGTGCGGGACATGCTGCACGCGTATGAACTCCACAATGCCCGTGTGAAAAAAAGAGCTGACGAGTCGGAGGAAAAAAAACGAAAGCGAAGGAAGAAATGATAACCAGTATGCTTGCCGTTGTTGACCGGATGAGAGAGAAAACCGGTATGCACTACCAGGAGATCTGCAGTGCCGTGAGGCTCCCCTACCCGAGCTTTATCCGTTGGCGTCTGCGACAGAAGAACGCCACGCCCCTCGTGCGGCAACCGGGTCCTCCCAAGGTCAAGCCTCCGGATCTTGAGGGGATTACAGGGGATATCGCAAAGCTGTCTCACGGGCAGAGCCGCACGCAGGGCACGGGCGCATTATACGGGAGCCACGCGTCCTCTGTGTCACGGCGAGACCTGCAGAGCATGGTCGCTATGGCGAGGCATGACCTCAATACACTCCATCGTCAGAATCTGCGGCGGATCAGCTGGAACGTGCCAAACGTCGCGTGGTCAATGGACCCCTGTGAATACAAACATCGTGACACAGACGGTGGCAAGGTGTACCTGAACCATATGCAGGACCTCGCGTCTCGCTACAAGTTCACTCCTATGACGGGAGATGTGCCCTGCGGCGAAGAGATATCCGGCTATCTCGCAGCGACCTTCGATCGCTTCGGTGCGCCTCTGTTCCTCAAGCGCGACAATGGCGCGAACCTGAATCATGCAGCGGTCAATGCTGTGCTCGCCGACTACTTCGTCCTGCCGTTGAACAGTCCAGTCCATTATCCGCCCTACAACGGCGCGATCGAAGAGGCACAAACCGAGCTGAAGAACGGGCTTGCTGCAAAACTCTTGTATAAGTCCAGTTGTCCGCGCGAGCACATGGAGGCATATGCATCGACGGTTGAACATGACCTTAACCACCAACCCCGTCCGTGCCTGCATGGCGGCAACGCCTGCCAAGTGTACTTCACGAACAAAAAAACGTTTACCAAATGGGAAAGGAGCGCTGCCTATGACTGGATGACAAACTTGCAAGGTGATATACTATGCAGTGATGGTAGTGTTCAGTCGCAAGCAGCCTGGCGGATCGCCGTCGAGGCCTGGCTGAGGATGAAAGGGTTTATTACCGTTACGATCAACGGAAAAGTGTCACCCAATTTTCTCTAGGATTTTTATCATAAACTGCTAGCGTGCACAAATTTCAAGTGCCGAAATAGTAAGAAATATAAGATCTATCAGCAAACGAACGATGCGTTGCCATAATAAGGTATATTTATCTAATAAATTGAAAAATCTATATGCAGACAAAACTACCGCATATGCAGTAGCTGTAACTAAATACAATACGGTTACTTTTTCTCCTTCTAATGTAGGGATAAGGCCGCATATAAGAACAACAGCAAATAGTATCAAACGGTAATTGAATTTCTTCATTGCATTCCCCTATCACCTGTTTATTCGCCTTTTAAGAAGATCCATAAGTATTCCAAACAAGAAGAAGCCAACTAGCACTTTTAGCAATATTATAAAGGAGCCTGCTGTATTGATTGGAGTAATGGACGTCCATTCCCAAGGACCCAGTGTAATTATACTGAATACAATATGCTCGACTATACTGCGTCGCGGGAATGCGCTGCTGATACTAATACAACCCATCACTGGTATTGGGGCTGGCAAGAGGATAATGGCATAAAAGGCTGCCATGAAACAAATTGAGACAATCCATCTTTTAACAGGCCGCTGAAAAAGTGGCCTTCAGTTTAAAAAATTCTATTCGGAGCTTGATTTTTATCCTACTGCAAAGCCTATGACACACTTTGTAGCTCATTCAAGATCGCCTTTCGGCACCCATTATCGGGATTCTACTGCGCTTTTGCTATGTAGCAGCCGCAGTTCGCCGTTGGATATTTACTATTCGCAGCAGGTTGTATGCAGCTCCGACGAACAAGGCTTGAAGGTGGGTTCGATCTCTTCCCTTGTACCGTGTCCGCCTGAAACCGCCGATGCTCTTGAGCCATCCGAAGATCTCTTCCACCCGTTTTCGGATTCGCTGGCTGATGTTGTATCCTTCGTGCCGCGTGGTGCGTCCATCTATGGCAGAGCCGCCTCTTCTTTCGGTGTTGGCCGCAACATGCGGCGTGATCTCTCTGCCCCGCATGGCCTCAACAAAGCCCTGGGTATCGTAGCCCTTATCGGCACCGATGGTCTTGGGTTTAACGCGTTTCCGCGCCTGACGGGTAAGCATATCCTTGGCCGCCTCCCGTTCCGCATCACCCGTTGCCGGGGTAACGGTGATGTCGACCAGCAGGCCGTTTCGGTTCTCCATCAAGGCATGGGCGCCGAAAGAAAGCTTAGCCTCCTTGCCCGCGCTCTTCTTCATCAAACGAGACTCGGGATCAGTGGTAGAAGCATGAGTCTTGTTCGACCGTTTCTCACCCCGAAAGTTCACCGTGGGATTTCCCGGATCATCGTCCGTCGTCGGGCGGTCCGAAGGGTCCTCGTCCTTGGGACGGAAGCTCTTCAGACTGGCGCAGGCCTCAATAAGGCTGCCGTCCACCGTAAAATGATCATCCGAGAGCAGCCCGCCTTTCCGGGCGATGTTAACCACACGATCAAAAAACTTCACGGCCACCCGATGTTCCAGAAGCCGATCCCGGTTCTTCGTGAACGTCGTGGGATCGAAGGACGACTCTTCCAGGTCCATATCCAAAAACCAGCGGAAGAGAATGTTATAATCCACCATTTCGCAGAACTGGGTTTCGGAACGCACCGAGTACAGGGCGATCAAGAGCTGGGATTTCAGCAGCCTCTCCGGCGGGATCGACGGCCGCCCCATGTTGCTGTACATGGAGTCGAAGACCGGCGAAAGCTCTGCAAGAACCGTATCCGCATGGGCTTTGATCGCCCGCAGAGGATGCTGGGCCGGGACACGCTGTTCAGGAGAAAAGTAACTGAACATCCCGCTCTGAATCTCGTTTTCACCGCGCATGTGGCCTCCTTGTCAACTGCCGTTGCGCCACTATACGCATTTACATCACGTTTGAAAAGGACTTTTTCAGCAAACTGTTAAGACTCAACCCATAACTACTAGACTTGCCCCATGCGAAGTAGCCCAACCATTTAATAATGTTTTTATTTTTAAATAAATTCTGACGTACTGTCATTTTTTTTAAATAAAACTTATCTGACAAATCTATTAAGTAATTCTGTCTACAAACTTTTTCTATAAAACCATATGCATGTTCAAGCCCATGCGGATCCTTGGCTCTTTCGTATAGCGACTCCATGTTCCCCACGTATTTTTCATCAGGATTATCCTTAAGCAACGAAGATGATGACAACTTGTTGACAAAACTATGTTTGTAGCATTCTGCTGCTAATTTAAAACTTTGAATATCCTCGAAGAGTTCAGCCGCGTGGAAATAATAAGTGGCCGCATCCTCGTGGCGTTTACTACGAGTTGCTTCTTCGGCTTTGCTGACGTAGTCGTTAGCCTGAATTTGTTTTAATTCCCTGCTTGCAGGACTTATCACAAATTAACTCCAATCATGGGCGGTCTAGAATATACTTCTATAATTATTTGTACTACATACATGTCGCGTGCATGAGTGGGTGTTCTTCCGTTGGGGGACGTCATCGATTATAGTCTTCTGCATTTTACTGTCAACACTAATATTTTTTGCATACCTGCCCAAACGGGTAATATCAAGTGCGGAGTCGAATTCGGAATAGTACTGCAGGATGTGGGGTAAATTGAAGTTAGAAGGAAGAGTTTGAACTGACCCCCTCCGTTTAGACAAATATGTTAGAATGTCGGACAGGATCTTCAGCCCCGAGGGGCAGAAAGGATCTTGTCATGAGCAAACAGAGGAAGTTCAGTACCGAATTCAAGCGCCAAGTTGTTGAAGAATACTTGAGCGGGGTCAGCACTGCGGCCCAGCTCTGCCGGAGACACAGCATTTCCTCCGGGCTTCTGTATCATTGGAGGAAGCAGTTTATCAAAAACAGCTTCGAGGCCGACTCTGCCAAAGAAGCTGCTTTGGAAGAACGTATCGGCCAGTTGGAGCAGGCGCTCGGAAAAGCTCACCTGGAAAATGAGTTTTTAAAAAAAGCGCTGCATCAGAGCTTCGATCAGTCCCAAAAAAAAGGCAGTTCATTACCGACCACCGAGACCTTATCAAAACCGTCACGAGGGGGTGCGAACTCATGAAGCTCCCTCGAAGCAGCTACTATTATAATTCAAAGAAACAGGAACTGCTCCCTGAGGACCAGGTCCTGGTCAACCGGATCGAGGAAATCACCGAAGAGTTCCCGAAAGCCGGGTATCGGAAAGTCACTCGTCAGCTGCATCGGGAAGCTGTCCCGGTAAACCACAAAAAAGTGCACCGGATCATGCGGGAAAAGGGCCTTCTGGTCAAGAAAACCAGGCGCTTCGTCAGAAACCATCCTTATCCCGTATATCCGAACCTGACTAAAGACCTGCGGGTAACCAGCCTCAATCAGGTATGGGTTGCCGATATCACCTATATCCGGATCGCAGTCGGCTTCGTATACCTGGCGGTTATTCTGGATCTCTGTTCGCGGAAAGCAATCGGATATACCATCTCACGGAATATCGACACGGCATTGAGCCTCTCAGCGCTTCGGATGGCGATCCAGAGCAGAAACCCCCTTCCCGGCGCGATTCACCATTCGGACCGAGGAGTACAGAAAGCGCTTAGGGTCAGGTCTTGTCGGGCTGTTGCCCAAAGGACTTCCCGCGAACGATCAAGCGCCTTGATGCGTAAAGAGGTCTAAGCTAATGACGGGCAATATCGGTTCTGTCTCAAGGGAATATGCAAAATGAGCGATCCGAAAGCCTTTGCCACTGTTCTTTGAACAACGAGCAGCCGTACCGCAGCTGCTTTCTTCGGCTTGGAAGCATGCGCTATTAGCACTTGCATGTTCTGGATGGCACAGGTCATATATTCCTGGACCCGCATTCGCCAAAGGCCTCGCCAGCGTGCTTGATCGAAGCCGTATCGGGTGCCCCTGGCAAAGGATCGCTCCATCAGGTGTTGTCTGGTTTTGATGTCGTACCGTGCATTGGCTGATCGACTGATTGCACGCATGCGCTCCAGAACATTCTGCCGGAGATGACGCTTGATCGTTCGGCCGGACTTGTTTTTCGTGCATTGCTCTCTAAGCTGGCACGCTGCGCAGACTTTCCTGGGCGCTGCGTAATCCCGGCTTTGTCTGGCTATATGCAGCGACTTCGGCTTGAGCTGAGTTCCTGCCGGGCACATATAGGAGTCGGTGGCAGGATCATAGGAAAATCTATCTTCCATAAAGATGTCGGTTTTCGCTATGCGATTGATCGCCACGTCTCGTAAATCCGGGATATGCGCCTTTATGCCCTTGTCATGGCAGGCAAGGAAGTTGTCGATCGTTCCGTACTTACTGTCCGCAACAACCGTTTCGGCCTCGACTTCCGTTGTTGCGTGGTGTTGCTCAAGCAGCGAAAGCATCAGATGGGCTTCGTTCACATCGCCGGGCGCTACGTCGGTTGCAGTGATGATTTCTTTTTTACCGTCAACGGCCCGATGCACTTGGTAGGAAAGTTTGGATTTCCCCCGGTTCACCAGGGCCGCGTCCGGGTCGGTGGTGGAGATATAGCGGTTGTTCTTTTTTTCGTAGGTCCTGGAAGGATCAGTGCTTTCGGTGCGTTCTTCCAAGCGGGCTTCCAGCTTTTTATAATTTTTGTGCAACTGATGTTTCAGGTTCCGGGTATCGAGAACCGAACTGTTGGAGGCATTTGCATCCACCAGACTGGAGTCGACGAAGATCTTGCGGCCGTCAATAAGACCGGCTTCCGCGCACTGCAGAACAATACGTTCGAAGAACCTTTGAAAAACATCGAGGCCCCATTTTTTGCGGGCCTTGGATAGCACGCTATGGTTGGGAATTTCAGAATCAAGGTCATACCCGAGAAACCAGAGCCAATCCATACGCTCTGGCAGGGTGTCCATCAGCTCCCGCTCCGAGCGGACATTATAAAAGATCAGGAGTAGCATCAGTTTCAGGATAATTGGTGGTGGCACTGAAACGTTGCCGTTGTTGCCGTACAAGTCCTTGACTTCGTCATAGGCGAAGTTGAAATCGATCAGCGTATTGACTTTTCTCAAAGGATGGTTCTCACGAACCCGTTTTTCTATATTGATGCCGATATAGAACAAGCTGCTTTGAGGCGGTTGCTGCAATCCCATCATGGCTATTGGCTCCTGATGTCGTGATTGACGTCGCAGCAATATAGCATTACTGAGTGGCTTTCTCAATATCATTTGGGCAACAGCCCGTTGTATCTTAACATTTCCTCTTGTAACCAGTGTTCACGCGACCTTGAAGGCCTTTCCGATCTGCCCCAGAGTCAAACAAGAAGAGACCTCCCCGGGAAGATTATCGATTGCATCATTGTCGTTCTTCTTCTATAATCAGACCAATGGACGAACAGCCCCGAACACGACTGGGAACGATCAGCATCCGGCTTGCGCTCGTTCCCCTTCTCGCGCTTATCGCGTGGTTCGTGATCAACCCGCCCTGCGGAAGCTTCCTGAAATCATTCATAGAAAATATCGCACTGGCAGGCACGCTCGTTTCCTTTCCCTTCAGCATCGTTGCGACCTTCAGGGATAAGCCGAGGAAACGCGCTCTTATCGGCCTTTCAATAAGCTCGCTCCCGATCATCTGCTTTTTTGCTCTCGTCGCTGCCATCGTCTCCGCTATTGCCTCCGGGAGCAGCGGCATTCCGGGGACCATCGACGTTCTCTATTCCGGCACGACCGGCTCCACGCCGATCAGCGAACCCGGCGTTTTTATAAGCACGGACACGAAATATTACGATATCACCGGTTCGACCGAAGAAGAGCTCCGCTCCCAGATAGCCGGCCTCGGCCCCGAGGGCTACGCGGGCCTTACGCACGCCGTGTATCGCTGGAACATCGGTTTCAAGCAGCATAACGGCGTGTGTGCCATAGATCGCGTGAGGATCGATACCGTGATAACCTTCACGTATCCCCGATGGAAGGACATGAGCAGCGATCAGAAGCTGGCGGACGATTGGAACAGGGGCCTTGTTGCCCTGGAGGACCATGAAAAAGGACATGAAGAAATAGACAGAAAGGCAAGCCAGGATATATACGATAATCTTTACCTGCTGCTCCCCGCGTATCCGACCTGTGGAGAGCTGAAGCTGAGGGCAGACGCGCTGGCGCAAGCAGTTCTGGAGGAAGAGAAGAAAAACAATAAAGAGTACGACCGCGTAACGGAACACGGCCGGCTTCAGGCTGCGGCCGTAGTTGGGAGTTAGGAGTTAGTAGCTTTTTAATTGCGGATTGCAAATTTCGGATTGCGGAATGGAACTGCAGGATGCATGATTCAGAATCAGGATGTTTACGGCAGTCAAAGTTCGGGGTTCGGGGAGGAAGGAGCTTCGCGGCTTGCGAGGGGAACAAGAACTCTACAATTTGTTAAATTCTTCTACCGATATTTCGGCTTGTTTGAGAAGCTTTCGCAGCAGCCCTGGACCAAGTTCCTCATGTTGTGGAATAGAAAGCGTCCACTGGTATCCAGGCTTTGTCAGCATGACGTGCGAGCCTTTCTGCCTCATGACAGTCCACCCGGCTCGTTGGAACTTTTTTACAGCCTCCAAGCCGGAAACCAGTTTCAGATCGCTTCCCATCAAACGGTTACTTCTATGAGATGAGAAGGCGGCGGGACAACCTTCGCTTCCATGACCTCAAACCATCCCTCGATGGCTTCCTTGATGTTTGCGAGCGCCTCGTCATGCGTTTTCCCTTGTGAAAGGCACCCCGGCAATGCGGGAACCTCCGCCACATAGTAGCCCGACTCATCGATTTCTATGTTGACGTGCAGTTTCATGCAGTTTCCCTCCCGTTTTTTCAGCCACAGCCTATAAAATTATTATACTGAGATATCCCGGTGGTTTCAAGCGCTTATTTTCGCCCAAGAAGCTTTTTCTCGTAGGAAGTCAGGCGGGAGACGCGTGAACAACAGTTAGGAGTTGGGAGTGCGGATGACCTATAACAAAAGTTCAGAGTTCAATGTTCAGAGCTCGGAGTTAGTAACTTAAGGAATAAAATTCTTCTCAAAACAAAAAGAAATTTGCCGCAAAAATGCGCGCCCTGCACTCGCGCATACGCACTCGTAAACACTGGGTGCAGGCAAAAAGCATAAGAGTAGTGTCTGTTTTTTTGCGAATCTTGCGCATCTTTGCGGCCAAATCGTTTTGGTTCGGTGTGTCCGGGCGAGAAGTAATCAAAATAAATTCACTGCATTCTTTGCAACGCTGCGAGACGATTCCATCACATTAAGTCTACCGGGTCGACATCGATAATGACTTTGCACTTCCTGCCGTACTTCTCTTCCACAACATTCCTCCCTTCGACTGCAAGCCGTCTGATCGCCTCCCGTTTCTGAGAAAGTAACAGCAGTTGAAAACGGTACTGGCCCCGCAAACGCGAGATCGGGGCGGGAGCTGGCCCCAGGAGCATCGTGTCTTTTCCGCGCATGAGATTTCGGATGCGGTTCTGCGCAGTCTTTGCCGCTTCCGCTGCAAGAGACTCACGCGCGCTTTTGAATTCAAGCTTGATGATACGCCCGATGGGGGGATAGCCGAGTTCCGTGCGGAACACGAGCTCTTCGTTATAGAATCCCTCGTAGTCGTGGGTCCTGCTGTGCTGGATCGAGTAGTGGTTCGGGTTCATGGTCTGAATGATGACCTCGCCCGCGGCCTCTCCCCTTCCCGCTCTGCCCGCGGCCTGGGTGATGAGCTGGAACGTCTTTTCAGCGGACCGGAAGTCCGGCAGGTTCAGTCCCACGTCGGCGTCAACAACGCCCACGAGGGTCACCGCCGGGAAATCGTGCCCCTTGGCGATCATCTGGGTCCCGAGCAGGATATCCACTTCCAGACGGTCGACCTGCTGCAGCAGCTTGTCATAAGCGTCTCTGCCCTTCACCGCGTCGCTGTCCATTCTCTTAAGCCGTGCAGCGGGAAAAAGCGCTTGCAGTTCTTCTTCGATCTTCTGCGTGCCTGAACCGATCAAGGCAAGCTCGATGCCGTTGCAGGCCGGACATTTATCAGGAGGCTGAGTGAGAAATCCGCAGTAGTGGCACTTGAGTTTTTGTTCCGACTTGTGATAGGTGAGGGACACGCTGCAGCTCGGGCATTTGATCGCCGCGCCGCATTCGCGGCAGATCAGGACCGACGAAAAGCCCCTGCGGTTCAGGAGCAGCAGCGTCTGCTCCTTCTTCTCAAGCCGCAGCCTGATGTCCGAAAGGAGCCGGGGCGAATACAGCTCCTGCTTGGGGAGCGCCTTCACGTCGATGATCTCGACCTCGGGCATGGGACGGTGGTCCACACGGACCGCGAGCCGGAGGTACTCATACTTGCCGTTCTTCGCGTTGTAATAGCTTTCGAGCGACGGCGTGGCCGAGCCGAGCACGGCGACGGCATTCTGGAACTTCGCGCGCATGATCGCGACGTCCCGCGCGTGGTAGCGGAGGCCCTCGTCCTGCTTATAGGAATTCTCGTGCTCTTCGTCCACGATGATGAGCCCGAGGTCTTTAAAGGGCGCGAACACGGCCGACCGCGCGCCCACGGCCACGTCCACCTGTCCCGTCTGGATGCGGCGATACTCGTCCGCCCGCTCGCGGTCCGTGAGCCCGCTGTGCAGAACGGCCACGCGCTCGCCGAAGCGCAGCCGGAACCGCGACAAAAGCTGCGGCGTGAGCGCTATCTCGGGCGCGAGCACAATGGAGCCTTTCCCCGCACGCGAAAGCTCTTTGATGGCATGGAGATACACTTCCGTCTTTCCGCTGCCGGTCACCCCGTGCAGGAGAAACACTCCGAAGCTCCCGTTTGAAACGGTCTCGCTGATCCGGCGCACGGCCTCGGTCTGCTCCGGCATGAGGCCCGGGGGATCGCTCGGAATAAATCCCTTTTGCGCCGGTTTTCCTTCGGCTTCCTTTTCGACGATATGCGCCATACCCGCGTCGCAGAGCGACTTGATGGTGCCCGAAGAAAATTTCCCAAGGTCCTCGATGCTCATGACCTGGTGATCGCACAGGAGCAAGATGAGTTCCTTCTGCTTCGGCCCGCGGATAGAATCGAGGTCGTGGTCCCCCAAGGCAAGCTGCAGATACTTTTTCTTTTTTGGCTTTGCGCGGGAGACCGCCCTGGGAACGACGGCTTCAATGGTCTGGCCGAGGGGATGCATGTAATAATCCGCCATCCAGCGGGCCAGTTCGAGAAGTTCGGCGGGAAGAGGGTTGTCGAGAACTTCGGCAATGGTCTTGAGGCCCGGGACCTCGGCCGTTTCGGGAAACCCAAGCACCGTTCCCGCGACCTTCCTGCTCCCGAAGGGCACGAGTACCCGCGAGCCGGGCACGAGAAGACCCTGCAGCTCTTCAGGGACACGGTAGTGAAAAGTTTTATGGACGGATATGCCGACGGCTATGTCTGCGACGAGGCTATGCATGAGGATTAGAGGAAAGATGGGGGAACGATTCAGGATACACGATACACGATAAAAAACCTAAGACGGACGCCTCTTACTGAATTGCCGGATCGTCATGCGTCCTGCATCCTGCATCGTGAATCTTTACGTCGAGTCTTTTAATTCTTTCATTTCCTTGCTGCTCAGGATGTCCTTGAGCTCTTTCATGAACTCGTTGATGTCCTTGAACGAGCGGTAGACCGAGGCGAAGCGGACATAGGCGACTTCATCGAGCTTGTGGAGGTGCCCCATGACCTCTTCCCCGATCGCCGTGCTCGGGATCTCCTTGAAGCCCTTATCCTGGAGGGACTTCTCGATATCGGCCACGGTCTTTTCCAGCGCCTCGACGCTGACGGGCCGCTTCTCGCAGGCTTTTTTCAGCCCGTTCAGGATCTTCATCCGGTCGTAGGGCTCGCGCCTGCCGTCCTTCTTGATGACCGAAGGGAGCACTTCCTCGACGCGTTCGTACGTGGTGAACCGCCCTTCGCACTTGAGACACTCCCGGCGGCGCCGGATGGAATCGCCTTCCTTGCCGATCCGGGAATCCACCACTTTATTGTCGAGGCTGGAGCAGTAGGGGCAGCGCATGGTTTTACCGTGGGAAGCTGGGAACTTAAGAAGCTGAGAAGATGGGTTTCCCCTTCACAACTTCCCATCTTCCCAATCTCCCACCTTCATTTCTTATAGTGCGTTATCTTGATGCCGGACTCGTTCAGCATTTCCGCGGCCAGCTGGTCCGGGTAGCCGTCCTCGTAGATGATGTGCTTCACGCCCGCGTTGATGATCATCTTGGCGCAGATGCCGCAGGGCTGGTTCGTGCAGTAGAGCGTGGAGCCCTCGATGCCGGTGCCGTGCTTGGCTGCCTGGATGATCGCGTTCTGCTCGGCGTGCAGGCCCCGGCAGATCTCGTGCCGCTCGCCCGAGGGGATGCCGAGCTGTTCGCGCAGGCAGCCCCGCTCGAGGCAGTGCTCGATACCGGACGGCGCTCCGTTGTAGCCCGTGGCGAGGATGTTCCTGTCCTTGACGAGGACGGCCCCGACCTGCCGGCGGAGGCACGTGGCGCGCCTCTTCACGAGGTGCGCGATCTCCATAAAATATTCGTCCCACGAGGGGCGGGTGTGTTTAGTCATGTCGTTTAAAATTAAAAGCAGCCACGGAGGCTCTGAGACATAGAGGAATCTTTTTTAACCGTATGCTCTTCTCTATGCTCTCGGTGACTCTGTGGCAATACTATACGTTTGCTTTTTCCATCGCGAACAGCGGGAACTTGCTGCAGAAGGCCTTGGTCCGCTCCCTGAGAGCAGCAAGCTTTTCCGGGGAATGGCCGTTGGCCAGCGTCTCGCAGATCAAGTCGCCGACGACCTTCATCTCGGGCTCGCGCATGCCGCGCGTGGTCACGATCGGCGTGCCGAGGCGGATCCCGCTCGTGGTGACCGGCGGTTTCTGGTCGTAGGGAATGCTGTTCTTGTTCACCGTGATGCCCGCGGCGTCGAGCGCCGTCTCGGCGTCCTTGCCGGTAATATTCTTGGGGGTCAGGTCCACGAGCATGAGATGGTTTTCCGTGGTGCCCGAGACGATCCGGAACCCGTCCTCGGTGAGACGCCTGGCCAGGGCCTGGGCGTTCTTCTTGACCTGGCGCTGGTAGTCCTTGAACTCCGGCTGGAGCGCTTCCTTGAACGATACGGCCTTGGCCGCGATCACGTGCACGAGCGGTCCGCCCTGGATGCCGGGGAAGATGACCTTGTCCACGGCCTTGCCGAACTTCTCCCTGCACATGATCATGCCGCCGCGCGGTCCGCGCAGGGTCTTGTGGGTGGTCGTGGTCACGAAGTCGGCGTACGGCACCGGGCTCGGGTGCTCGCCCGCTGCGACGAGACCCGCGATGTGCGCGATGTCGGCCATGAGGTATGCCCCGACCTTGTCCGAGATCTTGCGGAACCGGGCGAAATCGAGGACGCGGGAGTAGGCGCTGTAGCCGCATACGATCATCCTGGGCTTGTGTTCGACGGCGAGCCGCTCCACTTCGTCGTAATCGAGGAGTTCGGTTTTCTTGTCAACGCCGTAGGAAAACGACTTGTAGAGCTGGCCCGAGAAGCTGACGCTGGCCCCATGGGTCAGGTGCCCGCCGTGCGGGAGCCCCATGCCGAGGATGGTGTCTCCCGGCTGGAGCACGCTGAAGTAGACGGCCATGTTCGCGGAAGAGCCCGAGTGGGGCTGGACGTTCACGTGATCGGCGCCGAAGAGCTGTTTCGCGCGCTCGATCGCCAGGGTCTCCACTTGATCGGCGAACTCGCACCCGCCGTAGTAGCGGCGGTTGGGATATCCTTCCGCATACTTGTTCGTGAACACCGAGCCCTGCGCTTCGAGCACTGCCTGGCTCACGTAGTTTTCCGACGCAATAAGGACGATCTTGGAGAGTTCGCGCTCCTCCTCGCCTTTGATCGCGTTATAGACTTCCGGGTCCTGCTGGTTCAGTTCTGACATGGTGTTATCCCTTTATCGATTTTTCAATTTCCCGTATCTTGTCGAGTCGTTTTTGGTGCCGGCCGCCCGCAAATTCCGTATCGAGCCAGGTCTTCACGATCTCCAGCGCAACGCCCTTGCCGATGACCCGTTCGCCCATGACGAGGACGTTGGCGTCGTTGTGTTCCCGGCTCATCTGCGCAGTGAAATGGTCGTGGCAGAGCGCGGCGCGCACCCCGGGGTAGCGGTTGGCCACGATCGACATGCCGATGCCCGTGCCGCAGATGAGGATGCCGCGGTCCATGGCGCCTTTCGACACGGCCTCGGAAACCTTCGCGCCGAAGTCCGGATAGTCAACGGAGTCCTTGCCCGCGGGCCCGAAGTCGGAAACCTGAATATTCGCGATGGTCTTGAGGAATTTGAGGATTTCTTCCTTCAGTTCAAAACCGCCGTGGTCGCAGCCGATTGCCAGTTTCACGGGAAAGCCTGCCTTTCGTAGACGTTGATATTAACATCTCACCTATTTTAGTGTCAAGGAAAATACCGGGGGATACAATTTACAAACCCTTCTGGATGTTCAAGATCCTGTATTTTTTTGGGCGCAGGGGTAAGGCAACAGCTTTAATCTTTTGCCTTTCCAGAGGCCCCTGCATCCCGTGAACAGGGACGCGCTTTACATGCCCGGCAAAAAACCCGGTGAACCACAAATTATGCATGCGCGTGCGTAGCGTAAGCGCTCATGGATTGCCGCATTGACACGTAAAATAGAAGATATCCTGGCATGTCTGCGCGGAGCTGTGAGCGGCGGTGCAGAAAAAACAAAGGATCCCGAGCTCCCTGAGAAGTCTTTTAGCACGCTCGCATTGGAGATGATCTTAATCTTAAATCTCTTATTTAATATTTGTTATTTGCTCATTGGTGCTTGTTTCATAGAGGATCATACTCAAAACCGCCACGGCCGCAGTTTCGGTGCGGAGAATATTCGGCCCGAGACTCACGGGATGGAACCCCCTGCTCGTCGCCAATTCCGCTTCAGCCGGGGAGAATCCTCCCTCGGGGCCGATAAGAACGCTAATATGTTTGATGCCTTCGCTTCCCCGGAGAACGTCTTTCATGGGTTTTGTTCCCTCTTCCCAAGGAAGGAGCTTCAGGGTGTGGAGTTCAGAGTTCGGTGTTCGGAGAAAATCATTGAAAGCAATGATATGCCCGACAGAGGGGATATCAGGTCTGTTGCTCTGCATGGCCGCCTCGCGGCAGATCTTTTGCCACCGGGAAACGCGTTTCTCCTCGTCCTTGACCTTGACGATGGTCCGTTCCGTAACGAGCGGGGTTATCGTTGCAACGCCGAGTTCCGTGGCCTTCTGCGCGATCCAGTCCATCTTGTCCGACTTGGGCAACCCCTGGCCGAGGGTGACGCGGGGATAGGCGAGCTCGCGCCGCGTCCTGCTAACAATCTCTGTTTTGATCTCGGACCGGTCGACGCGGGCGATCTTGACCGAATACTCGGTCCCCTGACCGTCGCAGAGCAGAAGTTCATCGCCTGTCTTCATGCGAAGGACCGCTCCGATATGGCGCACGTCCTCGCCGGAGACGGTGATCAACGGGCCGACCACCTGTTCGGGGGATATGAAAAATCGGGGGAATCTGGGCATAGCTGATACCTTTTTAACCACAGAGAACACGGGGGTGAGACAAAAGAAATAGAACGGGTTGATCAAGACATCTCAGGTGCTTCAGGTTTTGTTTTCCGGTTTATTCCGGTCACCACCCTGTGGTGAAAATTCCTTTTTCCCCTGACCTCGAACTTCCGGGGCGCTCTTGCCGCCCCGTCTCCGCCTGCGCCGCTTGGGTCTCGCTTTTCTTTCAGCGCCCTTTTGGACCTCTTTTTCCTCGCCCGGAGTAAGCGGATTGGCCTTGATGAACCCCTTCCACCAGGCGCGGAGTTCCTGGTTTTCGCCGGTCACTTCGCTGGTGAAGCGAAAATACTCCCAGGCGTCGGCAAACCCCGGCCTGCGCAGGAAATAGCGGGGATATTTTCCTTCGCGCTTTGTGAACCGCTGCTGGTTCCAGTAGATGTCGCGCATGGCAAGGCCTATCTTCTTCGGTATCTGCACCCGCTGCGCCTGCTCCGCGAGGACCCCGGCCACCGCCCTGGTCGCGGCGTCCAGCGCCGGCGCGCCCGACGCCTTGAGCTCCGCGGCCTTTTCCTCGATATATTGCCCGAACAGGAGCGAGAAGAGAATATGCGGCGGCGCCGGCCTGCCGGCCTGCACGCAGGCATCCACCCACTCAAGCGCCTTGCCGATCCAGATATGCGGAAATCCTTCCCGCTCCGTGTCGACCCATTCGTTCAACCGCGGGAAGATGACGCCGAAGAGCCCGGTCTTTCTGAGCAGCTGATAGGTTTTTTCCCCCTCGCCGAGCAGGAAGAGCTTGAGCACTTCTTCGTACATCCGGGAGGGCGATGCCAGGGCGACCCGGTCCTTCAGTTCGAGAAGGGCGCGGCTCGTGCCTTCCTCGATCTCGAACCCGAGCACGGCGGCGAAACGCGCCGCGCGCACCATCCGCACCGGGTCCTCGGTGAAGCGGACAACGGGATCGCCGATGATGCGGATAAGCCCGCTTCGGAGGTCCCGCATGCCGCCCACATAATCGATCACCGAGTAATCCGCGATGCTGTAAAAGAGCGCGTTCACCGTGAAGTCGCGCCTGAGAGCGTCCTCCTCCGGCGTGCCGAAAACGTTGTCCCGGAGGATCATGCCGTCCTCGGTCTTGAGCATGCGCGGCGGGCGGGGTCTCGCCACGGCGACTGCCGCCGGCGTCCCGGCAGGTGCGGCATCGCCTTCAGGCAAAAGCGGGACAAGCTCCGGTGCCGCCGTCTTAACCTCAGCCTTAACCTCCGCATTAGGTTCATCTGTTGACGAGGACCGGAACGTGGCGACCTCTATGATCTCGTTATGGAAATGGATGTGGGCAAGGCGGAACCGCTTTCCGATGAGGCGGCAGTTGCGGAATATTCTTTTGATCTCGTTCGGCGTGGCGTCCGTTGCGATATCGAAATCCTTGGGCTCCCGGCCGAGCAGCAGGTCGCGCACGCCGCCGCCCACGAGGTAGGAGAAGTAGCCTTTTTCTTTAAGCTTGTAGAGCACGCGGACGGCGTTGGGGCTGATCCACTTGCGGGAAACGGCATGTTCCGAGCGGGGAATGATCGTTGGTTGAATAGGACTCACGGGAAGGTATATTAGCACAGAGAGGCGGGGCAGGTAAAGGGAGAATTGGCATTAAAAATCGGCGGCCGACAGAAGGAGTTTGCGGCAGGCAAAGGCCCCCGGCGGATGCCGCTTATGATTCGTATCTCACGATGTCCCGTACAATGGAAACCATCCGCTCTTCCGCCGCCTCGATGCTTTCGAGAAGCTTGAACTGCACCCTGGCGCGGTGGAGGTTGTGGGCCGGATACCTGATCTTGAAATAGGTGTCGCCTCGGAAGTAGTCGGCGAGAAAGCGGATCCCGAGCTCGAAGGTAATGACCTTGACCGACGCGGGGAGCAGCTCGATCTCTTTTTTTGTGAGGAACGCGCCGGCCTCGCGCAAATACCCGCGCGTCACGGCCTCGAAGAGCGGCAGGTCGAACGTCACGGTGTTGAGGTCTTTCGCGTCCTCACCGGCGGGATTTGCCGCCGAGCGCACGCAATCGCCGAAGTCGAAGAGCGCGATCCCGGGCTTCACCGTATCCAGATCGAGCATGCACAGGGCTTCGCGCGTAGTCTTGTGGATCATGAAATTATTGACTTTGGGGTCGTTATGCACGACGCGAAGCGGGAGCTCTCCCCGGTTCATGAGGTCCGTAAGAAGCGGCGCAAGGGCCTTCCTGCGCGAGACGAAGGCCGCTTCAGCGCCCGCCTCCGACGCCCGCCCCCTGCCGTCCTTCTTGAGGGCCTCATCGTATTCGACGAGATATTCCGGTGTATGGTGAAAGCCCGGAAGCGTGTCGTGAAGTTTCCCGGGCTCAAGGTCCGAGACCAGGAACTGGAACCTGCCGAGCCCGCGGCCTACTTCGTAAGCGTGGCCGGCATCGGTGACGCTGTCGAGGACAACGCCCGATTCGATAAAATGAAACATCCTCCAGTACGCGCCCGAGGCGTCCCGATGGTACGATGCGTGGTCGCGGGCGCGAATGAGCGCGGGCGTGACACTGTAGGGGTCGCTCACACCCAGCGCGCGGAGCCGGTCCGCGATATGGGTCGTCACGACGTCCACGTTCTCCATCACCTGTTCCGGCCGCCTGAACACCGCGGTATTGATGCGCTGAAGAATGTACTTGCGCGTTTCATCCGCCTCGCTGAACTCGCAGAGATAGGTGTCGTTGATCAGCCCGGAGCCGAAGCGTCCGGTCTTGATCATCGTTCCGGGAATGGAAAACTGTGAGATGATGGGTTCGAGCATAGGTATCTTTGTCTTGGGCCGGGCACATGACCGGCAAATCGGCGATCATCCCGACCTTCTCCCCTGGGGCACGGGAACTTTTTATTCCCTCCCTCCCGGAGAGAGGACCGAGGCGAGGGGGACGGTTATTTCCTGCCCACAAGCAAAAACACCGGGAACTCCCGCTTCCCGCCGCCTGCGACGTCCCTCATCATCGTCGCGGCAGTGACCGCGCGGACGTCATGAAAGCCGGTCTTAAGCAGAAGCGCCTTCAGGTTTTCACGATCGAGGCCGAAATGAAACACGCCGGTATTGTCTCCATGAAACGAGCCGTCTTCGGTATCGAGGTCCGCTGCGGCCAGCATGCCGCCCGGGTAGAGCAAGTCGTACCACTGCCTGAACAGGGCGGCCGTGTCCGGCACATGGTGCATGGTCATGCTGCTCACCACAAGATGGAATTTCCCGTCGATGCGCTCGCCCTTCTCAAAATCGATCGCCCGCGTCCGTACGTTCGCAAGCCCCTGCGCCGCCACCTTTCCTTCCAGCACGCCGAGCATGCCCTTCGAACTGTCTGCGCCGGTAATGGTTCTGACCAGGGGCTGGAGACGCAGGGTGACCAGGCCGGTCCCGCAGCCGAAGTCCAAAACGTCCATTTCTCCGGTTGGCCCGGCCTCCCTGATAATTGCAGCCGCCACGTCATGAGCGAGCCTGACCCTGCCCGGGTTCTCGTCCCAGGCGGCGGCTTCTTTGTCGAAATCCCTGCGTTCTTCCGTTTTCATGAAAAAGCTCCTCTCCCTTCGGTGATGCATTATGATAGCACGGCGCCGGTCATGATTCAAATATTTCTCTGTTCCGGAAGAGATAATTGTTTTGAGGGGGCAGGCTGGATATACTATATGCTGATTAAGGACAGGTGCACATACCCTGCTGACTCGCGGACCGCTATTTACTTCTCCTCTTTGTTTTTTTAGCACCGCCGGGCCAGCAGACCGGATAAGAATCAGCGCCATGACATTTGTACCCACCATTCGCTTTCGACAGAGACTGTTCCTGTTCCTGCGAACGCTTCAATGTTTCCGTCGTTCTTCGTGTCTCCGCGCGGCTCTTCCCTTCTTCCCAATTGAGGTCGAAGGTGGAACTCGACCGACTAGGAAAGGGCGCGGGACTACCGTTTCCAGTGCAGTTTTTCGACAACAAGATAGGTGCGCGTTGTCTTCACATCCGGGCTCCCTTGGATGCCGTCCATGATCACCTGGTCAAGCTCGATCAGGGAGGGCGCTTGTACCTTGACGATGATGTCCGTGTCGCCGTAGACGGCGGCCGCTTCCTGGACCTCGGGATGCTTGCGGAGCGCTTCCACGACCTCGCCGGAACGCTTGCTGGGGACGGTAATGAGCACGAATGCGGTAATCATGTTGACCTCCCTCTTTTTACGAGTTTATAATTGATAACGTCGGGAAAAGTCTTGTCTCACACTAAGCCACGAAGTCACCAAGAGATAACCTGTCATCATCAATAGGATTTTCTTCGTGTGCTCCGTGCCTCCGCGTGAACATTTAACTTTTTTATGGGTTCGTCATAGGTGATTTCTTCGCTCTTCAAATTTTTCGTCTGACCATTAAGTTTTTACAATTCAACAACCTAAGTTCTTGATTTAATTATAGCCCGAAAAAAGTCAGATACTATCAAAATTATTACTTTTTTCTGCTCCGAACAATAAAATCGTTAAATTAGCAGACAATGACGTCTAACGTAAATTCAAATAGCACAGTGGTTTCCCTTGTTTACCTTAGTTCGCTCTTTCACGCTCCGAGCTTAACACATAAGGTGACCCCGCAGCAAGCTGCGGGGAATTGCAAGTTAAATATAGTACAAGGCATCACCGCACGCCCTGAAGCCTGTGCTATAATAGACCGGTGGACTCCGTAAAAGACAAAGCAAGCCAGCTCAAGAGCCCCCAAAACCGGCTACTGCTTGCAATCATACTCATTAGCGTGGCCTTTTTCATTTGGCAGCAATATACGACTCCCACCGGCCCCGAGCGTTTTCCGATCTCCTACAGCCAGTTCATGGAGCAGCTTGACGCATCAAACATAAAATCCGTATCCATCCAGAAACTGCGGGTGAACGGCGAGCTCATGAAAAAAACGAACCTCGTCCCCACCGGTTCGACAAAACCTGTTTCGTTTCAGTACGTTGTGACTTACCTCCCGACCTTCCAAGGTCAGGAGCTTTTGAACCTGCTCAGCGCGAAAAAAGTTGCCATCACCATCGAGCCGCCGGAGGAGAGTTCGCCGTTCTGGGGTTTTGTGCTGAGCATGCTGCCTTGGGTGCTCATACTCGGGTTCTGGTTTTTCATGATGCGGCGCGCACAGCAGCAGATCCAGGGCGGAGCGGGCGGGCTTTTTACCTTCGGCCAGAGCAAAGCCAAACTGTATGACGTCAAGCGGCCAAAAGTGACGTTCAAGGATGTTGCGGGGCTGGACAATGTCAAGCAGGAGCTCAGGGAATCGATTGAGTATCTGAAAGATTCCTCGAAGTATGCAAAGATCGGCGCCAAGGTCCCCAAGGGCGTTCTGCTCATCGGCCCCCCGGGTACCGGGAAAACGCTCCTCGCCAGGGCCTCGGCGGGCGAGGCAGGGGTCCCGTTCTACAGCATCAGTGCCTCGGAGTTCATCGAGATGTTCGTCGGCGTCGGCGCCTCCCGGGTGCGGGATATGTTTAAAAAAGCCCGCGATTCCCATCCGAGCATCATCTTCATCGACGAGATCGATGCCGTGGGCCGTACGCGGGGAACGGGCCTCGGCGGCGGACACGACGAGCGCGAGCAGACGCTGAACCAGCTTCTGAGTGAAATGGACGGGTTCGATCCCCACGAGGAAGTCATCGTCATGGCTGCGACGAACAGGCCCGATGTTCTGGACCCCGCGCTCCTGAGGCCGGGCAGGTTCGACAAGCATATCGTGGTCGACCGTCCGGGATGGAAAGAGCGCAAGGCCATTCTCGAAGTCCATGTAAAGGGAAAGGTCCTTGACGCGGACGTAAATCTCGAGACCATTGCACGCGGTACGCCGGGCATGACCGGCGCGGACCTCGAGAACCTTGCGAACGAAGCGGCGCTCGTTGCTCTCAGAAAGGATGAGAGTATCATCCATATGAGAGACTTCGAGGAGGCCCGGGACACGATCCTCATGGGCAGCGTGCGTGAGGAGACGATAACCGATGCGGAAAAGAAGATTACCGCCTATCACGAAGCGGGGCACGCGCTCGTGGCTAGGGAATTGCCGGGCACGGACCCGATCTATAAGGTGAGCATCATCCCGAGGGGAATGGCCATGGGTGTCACCCAGCTCCTGCCGGAAGAGGACCGGCACTATTATCCCCGTACGTATCTTATGAACAAACTGAGCGTAGCGCTCGGCGGCAGGTGCGCCGAGAAGATCGTATTCAACGACGTGAGCAGCGGAGCCCAGAGTGATTTGAAGGAAGCAACATCGCTTGCAGAGAAGATGGTGGCCCAGTGGGGCATGAGCGATAAAATCGGTCCGATGAACCTCGGCAGAGGGGAAGAACACCCCTTCCTGGGACGGGAACTCGCGCAGCCCAAACGCTACAGCGATGAAATGGCTTGGATCATGGACCAGGAGATCCAGCGGCTGATGCAAGAGGCCGAAAGCAAGGCCATGGACCTCCTCACAAAGAACAGGCATGTCCTCGACCCCCTTGCCGCGGCCCTCATGAAAGAAGAAGTCCTCGGCAGAACGGAGGTCGAGCGCATCATTACGGAAGCGAAGGACAAAGGGTCTCCGGAAAAATCCGGCGCCTGACCTGCGACTGATCCAAATAAAATTGACGCACTGGAAGAGGTGCTATTGTGGGCGGACTGGGCGCCATCGGCTGCTATCCGGATATTCTCTATTCCAGGATAACGTTAAGCTTCATCTTTGTAAGGCATGAATAAAAAATCAAAAAGGTTGCAGGCCATGGAAGATGTTAAACCTGTTCCTGTCGTGAGCAGAATGACCAAATACTGTAAGGTTGCCGTGCATTACGGCGTATCATTGGCCAAACGATATGGGGCCAAGCTTTCCGTTATTCACGTAATACATGATCCTTTCGGGATTGAAAGGCGGAACATCCCGCTTCCGAACCTGGAAAAGGACTACCGGCGTCTTCTCAAAAAGGAGCGACAGGAACTGGATGAAATCATCGCGAACGAAAACCGGAGCGGTATGCAGATCGACGTTATCGTCCGTAAGAGCGATCCGACGACGGAAAGATTATAGCTGGTCCGAAAATGGGATGACTTCGTCATCATCGCAGTCATGCTGCTGGAGAATCCGGGCCTCGATTTCTTCCCATCGGATGCAGATTCTGTAAGGACTTAATTATTTCCCGATAAAATTGTACCCTCAGATATCGCAAACGATGTTCGACAACTCGCGTGAAAAGGTTTCGTAATTTACGGAATAGTCGATCGGACATTCGACCAGGACGACCGTATCGAGTGAAAACGCCTTGCGTAGCGCTTCCGACAACGAATCGTCCTTCCCCACCTTCATGCCCGCGGCCCCGTAGCTCTCCGCGTACTTCACAAAGTCGGGGTTCTTGTAGTCGAGCCCGAAATCCGCGAACCCCTTGGCCTGCTGCTCCCATTTAATGAACCCGTAGGCATTGTCGTTCAGGATGAGGACGACCACGGGCGTGTTGCAGCGAAGCGCCGTCTCGATCTCCCGGGAGTTCATCATGAATCCGCCGTCACCCACCACGGCAAGCACTTTGCGGTCGGGGCAAACCATCTTCGCGGCAATGGCGGCCGGGAGCCCGGCTCCCATGGTCGCCAGGGCGTTGTCCAGGAGAAACGTGTTTGGTTTGTAGGTCCGGTAGAGCCTCGAGAACCACAGCTTATAAATGCCGTTGTCCAGGGTCACGATGTCTTCATGAGACAGCACGGAACGCACCTGGTACACGACTTCCTTCGGCGTCAAGGGATAGTGTTTCTTCGTATCGAGGGAAAGCTTCTTGTTCAGGAACGTGCGCATGGCCCTGAATATGTCTCCGTTTTTCCGGGTCTCGACCAGCTCTCCCAGTTGCAGGAGCGAGCCGGCGATGTCGCCGACCACTTCGATGTCCGGGTTGAAATACTTGTCGACCTCCGCCTCGACGAAGTCGATGTTGATGATCCTCTTGTCGAGGCCCCGGTTCCAGACATAGGGGGGATATTCGACGATGTTGTACCCGATGGTGATGATCAGGTCCGCCCGATCGATGCCGCAGTTGACGTAGTCCCGGCCGTGAATGCCGGCCGCATAGAGGCTGTACATGGAGAGGTCGGAGAGCACGCCTTTGCCCATCTGGGTGTGCACGGCATAGATGCCCGTGTTTTCGATGAACTGCATGAGCTGGCGCGTGATCATATTCCGGTTCGCGCCCGACGACAGGATGACGAGCGGGTTCTTCGAGCGGTTGATCAGGTTGGCCGCCCGGATGAGGGCCTTGGGATCGGGCGCGGGCCTCCGGACGAGGCCCGGCTGCTGGATCGTGGCGTCGGTCTGGCTCGCCGCGACATCCTCGGGAAGTTCCACGTGCACTGCGCCCGGCCGCTCCGCCTGGGCGAGCTTGAATGCGTTCCTGAGGACCGTCGGAATGGTCCCGGGGTCGACGATGGAAACCGCATCCTTGGTGATCGGCCTCATCATGCTGACGACGTCGATGAGCTGGAACCGCGCCTGACGGTTCTCCCGGATCGCCTTCTGTCCCGAAATGGAGACGAACGGCGCGCCGATGAGCTGCGCGTGCGCCACGCCCGTCATGAGGTTCGTGGCCCCCGGTCCGAGCGTGGAGAAGCAGACCCCCGCCTTTCCGGTAAGCCTGCCGTAGGTAGCGGCCATGAACGCCGCCGTCTGCTCGTGGCGCGTGATGATCAGCTTGATCTTCGACGTGCGCAGCGATTCGAGGAAATCGAGGTTCTCCTCGCCGGGAAGGCCGAAGATATATTCAACTCCTTCCTCTTCCAGCTGACGAACGAACAGGTCGGATGCTTTCATGCTGACTCCCCGTAGCAAACGAAGGACGATGGACGACCGCTCGCGTTGCTCGCTCGGACGACGGACGAACAATCGCCTCGTTCGTCTCTCGTCTCTCGTCCCTCGTCCTCTGCTTCTTCTGTCATTCTCTCACCGCCACAGTCTTGACGTTCACGAACTCCCTCAGCCCGAAATGCGACAGCTCGCGGCCGATGCCCGACTTCTTGACGCCGCCGAAGGGCAGCCGCGGATCGGATTTCACCATGTCGTTGATGGCCACGGTCCCGGTCTCGATCCTGGCGGCAAGTCTTTCCGCCCGCTCCGTGTTGCTGCTCCAAATGGAGCACCCAAGGCCGTACTCGGTATCGTTCGCTATCTTGACAGCCTCCTCCTCATTCTTCACGGTGATGATCGGAGCGATCGGACCGAACACCTCCTCGGTCAGGACCTTCATGTTGCGCTTCGGATTATATACGACGCTGGGCGCGAAAAACAGCCCTTTCTTAAAAACGTGGTCTATCTGCACGATCTCCGCGCCTTTGGCCTTCGCGTCCTTAAGCTGCTCGTTCAGGGAATCGAGGATGTCCTTTCTCGCCACCGGCCCGACGTCCGTAGTCTCATTCATGGGATCTCCGATCTTCAGCTCTTTAAGCCGCGCGATAAAATGTTTTTTGAACTCCTCGGCGACCTTATCCATCACGATAAAACGCTTTGCCGCGATGCAGCTCTGGCCGGCGTTGATCATCCGCGCGCTCACCGCCATCCTGCCCGCCTTTTCAATGTCGGCGTCATCGAGCACGATGAAGGGATCGGAGCCGCCGAGCTCGAGCACGACCTTCTTGATCTTTCTCCCTGAGTGAGCGCCGACTTCCTCGCCTGCCTTGTTGCTGCCGGTAAGCGACACGGCGTCTACCTGATCGTTATCAATGAGCTTGAGCGCTTCCTTTGAATCGATGATCAGGGTCTTGAACACGCTGTCCGGAAAACCTGCCGCCTTGAAGGCGTCCTCGATGGAAAGCGCCGTCTGCGGCACGTTCGAGGCATGCTTCAACAGGACCACGTTCCCGGCCGCGATCGCGGGGATGCCGAACCGGAAGGCCTGCCAGTACGGGAAGTTCCAGGGCATGATCGCGAGCACCACCCCGAGGGGCTGGAACATGACATAGCTCTTCTTATTTTCCGTCTTGATCTCCTCGGGTTTCAGGAACCGCTCCGCGTTCTCGGCATAGTAGTCGCAGAGCCAGGCGCACTTCTCAACCTCGGCCAGCGACTCTTTGACGGCCTTGCCCATCTCGCGGGTCATGAACTCGGCGTATTTCCGCTTCTCGGCCCTCAGATGCGCGGCCAGATTCTTGATCATGATCGCCCTCTCGGAAACAGAGAGGTTCCTCCAGCTATTGAACGCTTTGCGGGACTTCTCGACCTGTTCGTTGATCTCAGGTTTCGTCATGAGCGTGAACTCCTGCATCACCTCTTCAGTAAAGGGATTGATCGACTGGATCTTCATCTTTTTTTCTTTAAACGATTTCAATGAGCTGACTTTCATTTTTTTCACCCCCTGCGAGGAGGACGCGGAACGCCGCGGTTTGGAACGGGCTGCTCCTTTCTTCACTCGGCGTGCCTGGACCTTTGCTTTTTTAGTTGCCATCTGCATCCTCCTGAAGCTTATTTCTATAATCTTTCATTCCCGCATACCCAATCTTAAACTCTGTGTCCTCTGCGGTAAAACATCCCCCAAGATTTTTCTTACTTCCTTTGTTCTATCGGTTCATAGACGCATCCCGTCTTGCCGCAGTAGTTGCCGATGTAATCCGACGACGGACGGTAGAGCGCCGGCTTTTCCTGCGCCTCGCCGAACTTCTCTTCGATAATATGGGCGGTCCAGCCGGAGACCCGCGCCACGGCGAAGACAGGGGTCATGAGGTCCCCCGGGATGCCCATCAAGTGATAGACCGGCGCGCTGTAGAAGTCGACGTTCGGCTTGATCGTGGTCTTGCCCCGCTTCTCGAGCTCGGAGACCGCGGTCTCCTCGATCTGGGTTGAAAGGCGATACCACTGCTCTTCACGCAACTTCTGACCAAGTCTCAGGCCCATCTCCTTGAGAAACTTCGCCCGGGGGTCCGTGGTCTTGTACACCGCGTGGCCCATGCCCATGATCTTCTGGCCGCTGTCGAGCTGTTTTCTCACCCAGCCGGAAACGTCCTTCTCATCCTGCAGCTCCGTAAGCATCTTCATGACCTGCGCATTCGCGCCGCCGTGCAGGCTACCGGAGAGCGCCCCCACGCCCGCGGCCACGCCCGCGTACATGTGCGCTTGCGTCGAAACCACCTCGCGGCAGGCGAAAGTCGAGGCATTGAAGGAATGGTCCGCATGGAGAACCAGCGCGATGTCCAGGTCGCGCTCCGTCTCAGCGTCGGGCTTCTTTCCCGTGAGCTGCCAGAGAAAGTTTCCGGCATGAGCAAGCGCGTCATCGGAGGGAAGCGGTTCGAGGCCGTTCCGGACCCGGTGCCAGGAAGAAACAATCCCTGCGACCCGAGCGATGAGCCGCACGGCCTTTGCGACGTTCGCCTCGCGCGTCTCCAGGCTCAGGTCCGGGTCGGCCGTCGCCAAGAGCGGCACCGATGCCTGGAGCACATCCATGGGCCGGGCCTGCGCAGGCAGCCGTTTGAGGATTTCGAGAACAAAACCCGGCAAACGCCGGGCATCGACGAGCCCGCGCGAGAACTCCGCAAGCTGCCCTGCCGTGGGCAAGGCGTCGTGTAAAAGCAGATACGCCGTCTCCTCGAAGGTCGAATTTTTCGCAAGCTCTTCGATCCGGTACCCGCGGTAGATAAGGACGCCGTTCTCTCCGTCCACGTCGGAGATCTTCGTGTCCGCTACCGTCACTCCCCTCAGGCCTTTGTTCTTTGTAGTATTATCGGCGTCAGGCTTTTCCTGCCTGAGCTCTCTTATTTGTGCTTTCAGTGCCATAAACAACCTTCCTTTGGAGGAAACCACAAAATCCAGATTTCAAATCGAAGTTTGGATAACTAAACCTCCACGAGCAGTTCTTTCTTCACAAAATTGAGCGTCCCTCCTGCGAGCAGATGCTTTCTTTGCCGGTCCGAGACATCCAGGGCCGTCATGATCGTTTTTCCGTCAACCTCGACCGGGATCTCCCGCTCGCCTTTCTCGATGCGCTTGCGCACATCGGGAAACGCCATCCTCGCGCCCTGCGCAATGCGGTCGTAGTCCTTCGGGTCCTTGAAGGTAAGCGGCAGGATGCCGAAATTGCAGAGATTGGACTTGTGAATGCGGGCAAAGCTCTTTACGATTTTCGCCCGGACGCCCAGATACCTCGGTGCCAGCGCAGCATGTTCCCTGCTCGACCCCTGGCCGTAATTCTCGCCCCCCACGACCACGACCGTTCCTTTCGCCTTGCAATTCTTTGCGAAATCGGGATCGATCTGGGAAAACACGAACTCACTGAGCGCCTCGATATTGGAGCGGAACGGAAGCACGCGGTTGCCAGCCGGCATGATCCCGTCCGTGGACATGTTGTCCCCGACCTTGAGCACCACCTCAGCCTGGAGCGTGTCCGGAAGGGGTTCGAGCTTCGGTAGTGGTCTGATGTTCGGGCCGCGCACGACCGTGGTCTTTCTGAGTTTCTCAGACGGGAAGATGAGGGATTTTTCGTCGATGAGGTATTGTTTCGGATCGTCGATATGCGGATACTTCATTTCCCTGGACAGGTCCCGCGGATCGATGATCACTCCCTTTAAAGCAGCCGCTGTGGCCGTCTCAGGCGAACAGAGGTAGACCTTGTCGTCCTTGGTCCCGCTTCTTCCCGGGAAGTTCCGCGGGAACGTGCGAAGGCTCACTTCTCCCGTGCCCGGCGCCTGGCCCATGCCGATGCAGCCCTGGCACCCGGGTTCATGCACGCGTGTGCCCGAGGTGAGGAATGCAAGGAGTCCGCCTGCCTGATACACGTTCTCGAGCACCTGGCGGCTTCCGGGGTTCACGTGGAACGACGTGTCGGGATGAACGTGTCTGCCCTCAAGCATCTTTGCCGAGATCATGAGGTCCCGAAACGATGAATTCACGCTGCTACCCACGATGGCCTGGTCTACCTTGGTCCCCGCCACCTCGCGCACCGGGACCACATTCCCGGGCGATGACGGCTTGGCAATGAGCGGCTCGAGCTTCGAGAGGTCTATCTCGGCATACTCGTCGTACGTCGCGCCCTCGTCCGCGGCAAGCGCGACCCAGGCGTCGCCCCGTCCCTGCCCGATCAGATACTCCCGCGTCCTCTCGTCGGAGGGGAATAGGGAGGTCGTGGCCCCGGTCTCGGTACCCATGTTGCCGATAGTCTCGCGATCGGTCGCCGAAAGGGTCTTTACTCCCGGGCCGTAATATTCGACGATCTTTCCGACACAGCCTTTGACGTCATAACGGCGGAGCATCTCGAGGATCACGTCCTTGGCGCTCACCCAGTCGGGGAGCTTGCCCGTGAGCTTGACGCCGAGCACTTTGGGACAGGGAAGATGATACGGATACCCGGCCATGGCCAGAGCCACGTCGAGACCGCCTGCCCCGATGCCGAGCATGGACACGCCTGCCGCTCCCGGCGTGTGGCTGTCGGAACCCAGGAGCGTCTTGCCCGGAACGCCGAAGCGCTCCATGTGCACCTGGTGCGAAACACCGTTGCCCGGTTTGCTGAAATGGACCCCATACCGGGCCGCGGCCGTCTGGAGAAACTTGTGGTCGTCGGCATTCTTGTTGTCCGTCTGGAGAAGATTGTGGTCCACGTACTGGGCGGCCAGCTCTGCCTTTACCGTCTCGAGCCCGAGCGATTCAAACTCCAGCATGGCGAGCGTTCCGGTTGCGTCCTGCAAAAGGGTATGGTCGATCCTGACCCCGATCTCTTTGCCGGGGATGAGCTCCCCTTCGACCAAGTGGCCCTCAAGGATCTTGTGCGTCAGATTTTTCGGCATGTTTTTCAATCTCTCCCCTTGAATGCTGGTGACGCTCAAAAAGCGGACCGGCAACGGTCAATCTAGATATAATTTGTCCCGTATATTGAGAGACTTGCGGTCCCCGTGCGACTTCTATGTGCTTGTCTCTATTTACATTTTAGCACAATTTTCCATGATACGGATTTGCCCGAAAGCATGCAGCGCTGGCCGGTTTGGAGCGTCAGTGCGCGAACAAGGGACGCGTCAGGTATCCTCGGATAGTTCCGTGCGGACCAGCGCGAGGATCGCGGAATGGGGAACAATGAGGTACTTCTTGTCCTCGAATTCGATCTCCATCGCAGCGTCTTTGAGGAATATGGCGTAATCGCCGTCCGACGCCTGCAGCGGTACGTATTTCACGTCCTTCTTGCCGGATTTCCAGGCTTCATCCGGCGTCGTCTCCGGGATCGCATACCCGGGGCCCGTTTTCACGACATGCCCTCCCAGGATCTTTTCCTTTTCCTTGACCGTGGGGGGAAGATAGAGTCCCGAGGGGGTCTTATCCATTCGCTCGTCAGGGTCGATAAGGACGCGATCTCCGACGATGATCAAGTTCTTTTTGGTTTTCATGGAGGAAAGTATACACGGATTGTTGTTTTTTTCAAGGGCTGGGCTGTTTGGGTTAAAAAGACAGTGTACATGGTTCATAGGAATGTCTATACTATAAATTGAAGTGATACGGGGAGGTGGATACCTTGGGAAACAGGCAACGGATAAAGATCAGAAGACCCCAGCCGCACATGCCGGCCGAGGGGAAAAGCGCAGAAGAGATCGTCCGGGAACTGAAGGGGCTGTCCGCGGCCAATGCCGACTACCGGGAGCAGTCCCTCAGGATCCACGGCCTGATCTGCGCCAAGTGCGGAAGGGAATTCGATTCCATGAACCGGAACCTCCTTACGGTGCACCATAAGGACGGGGACCACAACAACAATCCACCGGACGGATCAAACTGGGAGAACCTCTGCATTTATTGTCATGAAGACGAGCACAGCAGGGGGATTCTCGGAGAGTATATCAAGAGGAACGAGTAATACGTGAAATATATTTGATTGCCTATTGACGCGGCATGAGCGGGTTCATGGAAGGGTTGGGACTTATGGCAATAAATAGTATTTCGTATTTTGCATGCGTCATTCGTACGCGAGATTTTAGTTTGTATGTTCCGCGGTCACTGCGCTTCCCTGTCACCGCGCACCGTGACCCCTGCTTCTCTGCCCTCCCCAGTGTCTATTCCCTGTCGTGTGAAGGACCTTGCCGAGATATTTATTGATCGGGTTCGAGCGGCCAAGAAAGGCCACGGGCGTTTCTTTCCTCGTCCCCATTCCCCGCAATTCCTTCAGGAGCTCAATGTTCTGGCTGTTGAATTTGAGCCCCTTCCGGAAAGAATCGATCGCATCCTGCTTCATGCCCGCTGCAAGGTATGTCCTGCCGAGATTGAGATATAACACAGCATAAAGCGCCTCTTCCCCGAACAATCCTCGCTCCCCTGCTAACGCGATGGCCCTCTTGCAGGTTTCAATGCCGGTCCGATACTTGGCGACCGCCAGAGCCTGAAGATGACCGTAATAGGAAAGGAGGAGGGGGTTCTCGGGATACTTCGAAACAGCCTCTGTAGCGAGACTGTAGGCATGAAGAGGCTTCCCGTTTTTGATATGGTCCTTCACTTCCCCCAGGTATTCGGAAGGCATTATTTCCTCGACCGGGTCAGGCGACACGGGATCCGCCTTCGTCTTCTTTTTCAGTTCATCATGTCTTTCCATACGTATATTGTATCATAGAAGAGGATATATTTTTAAGAAGAGCTCGGGCCTCAAGACCTGCTGATGGGGAAGAATGCTGCTGAGAGGAGGAGTGCTGCTTTTAGAACTGAAATCTAGCCGCACCCGGAAGACCAGGAGAAAGAATCTTTGGGCAGATTGACGCTGAAACAACATGACGGACGAGAACTGTCTCCTCGTTCTAAGGGGTCAGTTCGCCGCCTCGTTTCTGGAGATCGAAACTCCGGAAATCTTGTTCGATGTTCTTGATGAAGTTCTCGCGCCGCTCCTTGTAAAGAGAAGTCCTGACGCCGGCGTATGTACGGTAGTTAATATAGAAGTACAGCTCTAACGTGCTCGCCGCGATGGCAGTGAACAGTACCGTGTTCTTCAGCCTCATCGATTCCGGGCTGACCTCGAAGTTTACGCTGAAGAGGGCGATAACGGTCAGCACCAGCGCGGCAAGAATGCCGGAGAAGACCGAAAAGAACCTTTTTTCGAGTTCAACGCGTTCGATGGTTTCCACGTAATCGAACAGCTTCCCTGCCTTTGCTTTGAATTCTTCCCAGTCGTTTTTCCTTGCGCAAAAGAGAAGCGCCGTCCGGTAGCTCTCCACTTCCCGGCTGAACTGTTCAGCCAGCCTTTTTTTCATACCGCATCACCTGCGCTTTCCTTCCGAAAATACAGCTCACCCCTGCCTTCTCCCCCACCGGGGAAGAGGACCGAGGCGAAAGGGATTAACCTGTTTTTATGGGGGGCCGGATCATGTGTGTTTCCCGAGCAGTGACTTCCGCGCCCGTCAGCAATGCCCGCCGCATTTTTCACTCTTTGCCGCTGCAACATATTCCACGATCTCGTCGGGTCCGCATTCGATACACCGGTCGATCCCCTGGATGATCTGCAGGTCCTCGCACTGATAGTAGGCCTGCTTGAGCCCGGGCTCGCTGAGCCTCTTAAGCACGGACGACTTCGGCCTGATGTACACATTGCCGCAGTGCATGCAGATCCAGATAAAGTTCTGCTTCGCGCTCTCCAGACACTTCTCGCAGACAAAGATCTCCAGCCCCGGAGCCGCCTCCACATGGATCGTCGTCAGTTCCTCTCTGCATACATGGCAAAGACCTTTGCTGTTCAGATAATCTTCCATTTCTACCTCCTGAGCGCACACTTCGTACAGCAGCACATGCCGGGATCCCCGGGTATTCCGGCCCGATATAAGACATTCTTATAGTATTATAACGCAATTTTTGTGCCTGCAAAACGAATGTCGGGCAAAAAAGGAGCGGACAAGAATTGTTCTTGCTTAATTTGTTTATTTATCAGAAGGATATATCAACGTGCGGTTAAAAAATCCCGAAGCTGACAACATGCATGAGATGCCTTGGCAGGATTGATTTCGGGCAAAATGCGGGCCCCGGTGTTAGGATTGTTACCTTTTTGCCACAATCAGCGGATTGCCCTGCGACCCCCGCCGTCCCCGAGGGAGAAAATCCTTACAGGTTTCCCCGCAACCGCTCGGCATAGAGGATGCGTTTCACGGCGAGCTGGTACGCGGCCTTCCTGAGCCTGCACTGCGTTTCCTTGCAGAGGGCGTGAACGTCGTTGAATGCGGTGATCATGGTCTGCTTCAGTTTCTCGAGGACCTTGGGCTCCGTCCAGTAATCATTGCTCAGGTTCTGGCTCCATTCGAAATAGCTCACCACCACGCCGCCGGCATTGGCGAGTATGTCGGGCACGACCATGACGTCCCTTCCAAACAAAATATCGTCCGCCGCAGCTGTCGAGGGGGCGTTGGCGAGCTCGAGAACGATCTTTGCTTTGACGGCCCCAGCGTTGTTTTCGTTGAGTTGGTTCGACAGGGCGGCAGGGATCAGGATATCGCAATCATTCGTGAGAAGCTCGGCATTCGTGATGCTTTTCGTGTCCTCGAACCCGACGACGGTTCCGGTCTTGTTCTTGTAACGCCTGAGCGAAGTGATATCGAGGCCCTCCGGGTTCAGGATGCCGCCGTTCACGTCGCTTACGGCAACGACGGTGTATCCCCAGTGATGGAGGATGCGGGCTGCATTCTCGCCCACGTTCCCGAAGCCCTGCACCGCCACGCGCGTACCGCGGGCCTCCATGCCGCGCTCCTTCATGGCCTGCTCCAGCACATGGACGCCGCCCAGGGCGGTGGAGTAGCGCCGCACATGGATGCCGCCCAGCTCGGGCGGCTTGCCCGTCACCACGGCAGGGATGTGCTCTCGTTTAATGCGTTCGTATTCATCGAGGATCCATGCCATGATGTGCTCGTCGGTGTAGACATCGGGCGCGGGAATGTCCTTAAACGGCCCGATGAAATCAGCGATCGCGCGGATGTAGCCGCGCGTCACGAGCTCCAACTCGCCCTGGCTCAGTTTCAGGGGATCGACGACAACGCCGCCCTTTGATCCGCCGAAGGGGATGTTCACTACCGCGCACTTGAGGGCCATGAGGAAGGCCAGCTCGCTCGTGTGCTCCAGGGTCATCTCGGGATGAAAACGGATGCCGCCCTTTGACGGCCCGCGGGCGTCGTTGTACTGCACCCGGTGGCCCGTGAACATCTGTGTTCTCCCGGAGGGCATCTTCACGGGGAAGCTCACGGTGAAGGAACGGCGCGGGGCGGACAGAAGGTCGAGCTCTTCCCTCGAGAGGGCGAGGTCGGCGTAGATTTCCTGCAGCTCGGTCATGCCGAGGCTGCGGAGGTCTTTCTCGTCGCGGTGGAGGCGTTCATGATCGCGGTTCATGCATTACCTCGTATCCGGGTTCAGGGTACGGGGGGCAGGGTACAGGATGAATCCCGCCGGACAGAGAACCAGGTTGTCTGATTTTCTGAACCCTGAGCCCTGTCCCCTGACCCCTGTTATTCCGCCAGTCCTGTTTTCCTCGCCGCTTCGGCAACGGCTGCAGCCACGGAGGCGACGACTGAACGGTCGAAGATGCTCGGAATGATGTAGTCTTCGTGCAGCTCGCCGGTCACGACCGTATGGGCGATGGCGCGGGCGGCAGCGAGCTTCACCGCCTCGTTCACGCCTTGTGCCCGCACGTCGAGCAGGCCCCGGAAAATTCCGGGAAAGCCGAGCATGTTGTTGATCTGGTTCGGATAGTCGGAGCGTCCTGTCGCGATGATACGAACGAGCGACTGGGCCTCCTCGGGCGAGATCTCGGGATCGGGATTGGCCAGCGCGAAGACCACCGGGTCTTTGCCCATCCGCCGGATGTCGTCGGGGGTGATCACGTTCGGTGCGGACAAGCCGATGAATACCTGCGCCCCTCGCATCGCTTCGGCGATGCTCCCTTTTACCCTGCGGGGATTCGTCAGTTTCGCAAGCTCGCGCTTGGCGGGGTCCATACCCTGTTTCCTGCCTGCATAAAGCGCCCCTGCCCGGTCGCAGACGATGATGTCCTTCACCCCCGAAGCGAGGAGGATCTTCGCCGTAGCCGTTCCCGCAGCACCAGCCCCCACGACAACGACCTTAAACTTCCTGAGGTCGCGCTTCAGCAGGCGCGAGACATTGATGAGCGCGGAAAGGACGACCACGGATGTGCCGTGCTGATCATCATGGAAAACAGGGATGCGAAGGAGCTTCCGGAGCCGCGCTTCGACCTCAAAGCAGCGGGGAGCGGAGATGTCTTCGAGGTTGATGCCGCCGAATGCGGGTGCGATGTTTTTTACCGTCGACACGATCTCGCCGACATCCTGGGTCGCGAGCACGATCGGAAAAGCATCGATGCCGGCGAACTCCTTGAAGATCATGGCCTTGCCTTCCATCACCGGAAGGGCCGCCTCGGGCCCGATGTCGCCCAGGCCGAGTACCGCGGTCCCGTCGGACACGACGGCCACGGAATTTCCCTTGATGGTGTAGCGGTACGCATGCTCGGTATGGCGATGGATGTCCATGCACACCCGCGCCACACCCGGCGTGTAGACCTGGGAGAGGTCGTTCCGGTCCCGCACCGGCAGCTTGTTTTTGATTTCGATCTTCCCGCCCTGGTGCGAGAGGAAGGTGCGGTCCATGACCCGGAGAACTTTCACACCTCCCACGGCCTTGATGGCCCTGACGATGTCCCTTTCATGCTCCTCATCGCGGGCATTCGCGGTAATGTCCCTGATGATCTTGCCTTTCTCCACGCGCACGATGTCCACTGCGCCCATATCGCCGCCCGCGCTGCCGATGGCCGTGGCGATCCTCGCGAACATGCCGATGCGGTTCTCGATCTCCACCCGTATGGTAATGCTGTAACTGGGGCTGGGACTGCAGACGCCGTTCACACAAACCTCCATAACAAACCTCTTGAGTGATTATTCTTGTTTCATTATAGTGTCAATTCCCGCTTTGGTCAATGGCATGGTCGTGGAAAAGAGGTGAAATCGCCTCCCTGCTGCATTTTAAACTTGATAGTTCATAAAAAAAAGACAATGCAAAATCCGGCCTTTGCGGGTATAATTGAAACCATGATTCTTAAAAAACTTTTCTGCCACCGACACGCTCGGGACTCCAAGAAGGCAACCGGCTCGTAGCTCATGGCTGACAGCTTCCTTATTCAGACTTAATTGAAGCTCCCTGCTGCACATGAAGGTTCGTTCGTAATAGGCATCAGCGGGGAATGCGCTCACTCCAGAATGCACGACCGGTGAGCTCTCAGCGCTATTTCTTCCGGCTCGTCCGGATTAAAATATGACCGACTATCGCATCGAACAAGACTCCCTCGGTGAAGTAAAGGTGCCGTCGGACGCGCTCTACGGGGCGCAGACACAGCGGGCGATCGACAACTTCCCCGTAAGCGGCCTGCGCTTTCCGCGCGTCTTTATAAGGGCCCTCGGGCTCATCAAGGCCTCGGCGGCCGAAGTGAACGCGGAGCTGGGCCTGCTCGCTCCCGCGACGGCGCAGGCGGTCCGGCAGGCGGCCCAGGAAGTTGCCGACGGCGCCTGGGACGACCACTTTCCGCTCGACATCTTCCAGACCGGATCGGCCACGTCCACGAACATGAATGCCAACGAGGTGATCGCCAGCCGCGCCATGCGGATCCTCGGCGCCGCAGGAGCGAAGGTCCATCCGAACAACGATGTGAACAGGGGCCAGTCCTCCAACGACGTCATCCCTTCGGCGATCCACGTGAGCGCCTATCTCGAGGTGAACGACGTGCTGCTGCCGTCATTGAAGCACCTCCACAAAACGCTCAAGCAGCGGGAATCCGCGCTTCACGATATCGTCAAGACAGGCCGGACGCATTTGATGGACGCCACGCCGGTCCGCTTGAGCCAGGAGATCAGCGGCTGGGCCTACCAGGTCGCGCAGGCTATCGAACGCATCGAATCCTGCCTGCCGCGGCTGGCAAGGCTGGCGCTCGGCGGCACAGCCGTGGGCACGGGCATCAATGCTCCTCCCGGGTTCGGCGCGCGTGTTGCTGACAAGATCTCGCAGCGCACCCAGTTCCCCTTTGTTGAGACGGATAATCACTTCGCGGCCCAGGCCGCGATGGACACGGCGGTGGAGCTCTCCGGGCACCTCAAAACCGCGGCATCGTCGTTTATGAAGATGGCCAACGACCTCCGGCTGATGAACAGCGGACCGCTCGCGGGGTTCGGCGAGATCAGGCTCCCTGCTCTTCAACCCGGTTCGAGCATCATGCCCGGCAAGGTGAACCCTGTCATGTGCGAGATGGTGATGATGGTCTCGGCCCAGGTGACGGGAAACGATACTGCCATCACAACCTGCAACCAGCAGGGCAATTTCGAGCTCAATGTGATGCTCCCCTGCATCGCCCATAACCTGCTCCAGTCCATCACGATCCTGGGCAACGCCGCGTGGCTCCTTGCCGACAAGGCAATAGCGGGCTTCACCGTGAATCGGGAGCGTATTGCCGGCTTGGTGGATAAGAACCCGATCCTTGTCACTGCCCTGAATCCCGTTATCGGCTACGACCAGGCGGCAGAGATCGCGAAGAAGGCCTATGCGGCAGGACGTTCATTAAAAGATGTCGCTGCAGAAATGACGGATCTGTCGAAAGAGGAACTGGACAGGCTCCTCGATCCGAAGAAAATGACCGGGGGCGCTGGAGAGGATTAAAAGCCTCGAAGTCACAATCGTACGGGACGAAGGAAAGCATTGATAACCCATGGCGTCAAGCGCCTGAGGCGCATCAGAACAGGTAATAGACAATGCCAACGCCGATGGTAGCGGGAATATATTTCACGGTGGATTTCACCGTCTGCATTCCGTTCGTGACGATCTTTTGCAGATGGATCGCATTTCCGCTTACCTCAACATAGCCGAATGTGCTGCGGCCGAGTGGAATCTCGACGCCGATCACGCCGCTGACGCCTTTGTCCCGGAATTCCGTCGTGATGCCGATGATGTCCGTCTCTTTGGAGACGCTCAGATATCCCGCCCCGATATAGGGATTGTATCTCGAAGGGAGTTCGAGCTTCGCCAGCAGTCGAGCCTCGTAGGTCGTAAAGATCCCGACCGTGTACGTTCCCTGCAACCCGACGTTCTGAAAGGGCCACAGCATGAGCGTCGCCCCGCCGGCCGGGTTCAGCATGTTGCCATAGAGTCCGACGCCGAAGGAGCCCCGTTCCGCGACACGGTGCGGCGGAGCCTCCGCACGTGCCGGCACCTTATGCTCAGCCGGGAGCGAAGGAGGGATCACGGAAAAAGTCGTCGAGCGGGTTCCGAAACGACGGCGCATATCGGCGCTGTAGACGTGAAACTCGATCTTGTATTTCCCGGCAAGCGTGACGTCATATTCATCGGGAGGAGAGAATTCCTTTGCTGCGCCGCGAGCCAGGACCACGTTTTTCCAAATCCACGATTTGGTCCTGTTGTCAGGAAGAACCACGACTGCGATGACATTGACTACAAGGGACTGCTGGGGGGTCGCTAACGTGGTTCGCTTGACCTCTGCCGTGATTCTCGGGTGCTGTCCGACCAGCGTGGTCTTAGGAGCGACCTGAATCGGCCCCACTTCCACGGGAGCGGCTGTCGCAGAAAGCGCGACCTCCCCATTTGCCAGGATGAGCAGAATAAGTATCGTAGAGACAACCGGAATTCTCATAAGCGCATTGCAGATCTCAGTAAGCCGTCATGTAAGCGGTCCGTCCAGCAATTAACTATTATTGTACCATACTACGACCTAAGGTATGCATGAACATTTTGCGATTTTCCTAATGAAGTAATGCCGGCACGTCATGCTTTTTAGGACTTCGCACATTCCTGATGCAAAAATACGGCGAAGCAGGTATAATTTGATCCATACCATGCAACCTTCCGGTTGGCTTCCCGGGGATCGGCTTTCCTCATGAGCGTACAAATGATGGCGCCGCATGCAATGATGTATCGAAGACGGCTATCAGCTTCTGTGGGATCATATGTATAACAGAGCGACGCACTTTCTTGAAAGCTCCGTCGGCAGAAAGATCGTCATGGCGATAACCGGCCAGATACTGGTCATCTTCGTCATCTTTCACGTTGTCGGCAACTCCTCCATTTTCTTTCACAAGCTCAATGCCTATGTCGTCAGCCTGTACGGCCTGCCGGTTTTTGTCTGGGGGGGGCGCGCCGTCCTGGTCGCGGCCTTTGCCTTCCATATATGGTATGGCACGATGTTGAAGCTCGAAAACCATTCAGCAAAACCTCAGGCGTACGCGCTCACTCATTACCTCAACGCCACCTTCGCCGGCCGGAACATGATCTGGACAGGCGCTTTCCTTATTACCTTTCTCATCTACCATCTTCTGCACTTTACTTTCCAGGTCACAAACCCCTCTATCGCCGCGGACGCGCATCCCGACAGTCTCGGCAGACCCGACGTGTTCATGATGGTCGTCCGGAGCTTCCGGCACATCGACATCTCGCTTGTTTATGTTGCTTCCCTCGTCGCCCTGCTCTTGCATCTTTACCACGGGATACAGAGCTCCATTCAGACCTGGGGATTGAACAACGACCGGACGCTCCCGGTGGTGGAAAAAACAGGTATGACCGCATCGATCATCCTCTTTCTCTGGTATGCGACAATACCGATTTCGATTGTGATGGGGATATTGAAGTGACAAAGAAATCCGAAGCACGAATTCCTAAATTCCGAATAATATCGAAGAACTTAAATTCAAAACTTCAATCATTATGATCCTCGACGGCAAAATACCATCCGGACCGCTTCATGAGAAGTGGGACAAGCGTCTCGCGGAGATGAAGCTCGTGAACCCCGCGAACAAGCGGCATTACCGCGTCATCGTCATCGGCACAGGCCTTGCCGGCGCTTCAGCGGCCGCGTCTCTTGGCGAACTGGGCTACAATGTCGACGTTTTCTGTTTTCAGGATTCTCCGCGCAGGGCGCACAGCATCGCGGCCCAGGGCGGCATCAATGCCGCCAAGAACTACCCGAACGACGGCGACAGCATCGAGCGCCTGTTCTACGATACGATCAAAGGGGGAGATTTCCGGTCCCGTGAAGCGAACGTGTACCGCCTGGCCCAGCTCTCCGTGAACATCATCGACCAGGCCGTGGCTCAGGGCGTGCCGTTCGCCAGGGATTACGCGGGCTACCTGGCAACCAGGTCCTTCGGCGGCGCACAGGTCTCCCGCACCTTCTATGCTCGCGGCCAGACCGGCCAGCAGCTTCTGCTCGGCGCTTACGGCGCTCTCTCGCGCCAGGTGAAGACAGGGAGCGTGACGCTCCATCCCCGCACGGAGATGCTCGACCTCGTGGTCGTGGACGGCCACGCCAAGGGCATTACGGTGCGCGATCTCGTGACCGGGAAGATCGAAGCCTTTGCAGCGGACGCGGTCTGTCTTTGCTCGGGCGGTTATTCCAACGTCTATTTCCTGACCACGAATTCCATCATGTCGAGTGCCAATGCAATCTACCGGGCATACAAAAAGGGCGCATACTTTGCGAACCCCTGCTTCACCCAGATCCACCCCACTTGCATCCCGGTAACCGGAGAACATCAGGCCAAGCTCACGCTCATGTCCGAATCGCTCAGGAACGACGGCAGGGTGTGGGTACCGAGGACCAAGGGCGACAGGCGGCCGCCGAACGACATACCGGAAGCCGAACGGGACTACTATCTTGAGAGAAAATATCCGGCCTTCGGGAACCTCGCGGCCCGGGACGTCACTTCACGCGCAGCCAAGGAAGTCTGCGACGAAGGCAGGGGCGTGGGTCCCGGCGGCCGGGGGGTTTTTCTCGATTTTTCCGACGCGATCGATCGCTTGGGCGAGGATACGATTCGCGAACGGTACGGCAACCTCTTCGAGATGTACGAACGGATCACCGCAGAGAACGCCTATAAGCAGCCCATGCGCATCTATCCTGCCCCTCATTACGTCATGGGAGGGCTTTGGGTGGATTACAACCTCGAGAGCAATGTCCCCGGCCTCTTCGTCCTCGGAGAGGCGAACTACTCCGACCACGGCGCCAACCGCTTAGGCGCGAGCGCCATGATGCAGGGCCTGGCGGACGGGTATTTCATCATCCCCTATACGATCGCAAACTACCTCGCAGGGACAAAGCCGGGCGCAGTGAGGTCGGAACATCCGGAATTCATGAGGTCCCGGGAAGCGGTCGAGGCGTTCACAAGGAGGCTCCTTTCCATCAAGGGAAAGAAGACCGTCCATGAAATTCACCGCGAACTGGGCAATCTCATGTGGGACAACGTGGGCATGACCAGGAGCGGATCGGGCCTGAAGGAGGCATTGAAACGCATTTCCGCATTGCGAGACGAGTTCTGGCACAACATCACGATCCCCGGCAGCGGCGCGGAACTGAACCAGGAGCTGGAGAAGGCCGGAAGGCTCGCCGATTTCCTCGATTTTGCCGAGCTCATGACGAGGGACGCCTTGCAGCGGGATGAATCCTGCGGCGCGCACTTCCGCATCGAGCACCAGACCCCTGAGGGAGAAGCAGTCCGTGATGATAAGAATTTCAGCTATGTTTCTGCCTGGGAGTACAAAGGCGAGGGCAAGGAACCGGAGCTCCACAAGGAGCCGCTCGCGTTCGAGCATGCGCGTTTGGCGGTGAGAAGCTACAAGTAATTTTTTCGTCATTCCCGCGAATGCGGGAATCCAGTGCTTTTCTTTACCACGGCAAAGTCGCTGGATTCCGGGTCAAGCCCGGAATGACGGACAGGATGCCATATGAACCTTACTCTCTACGTCTGGCGCCAGAAAGGGCCGAAGGACAAGGGCAAACTTGAACGCTATGACGCACAGGGCATCTCGCAGGACATGTCCTTCCTCGAGATGCTCGACGTGGTGAACGAGGGCCTGGTCAAAAAAGACGAGGAGCCCGTCGCGTTCGACAGCGACTGTCGCGAGGGCATCTGCGGTACCTGCGGCCAGGTCGTGAACGGCGTGCCCCACGGCCCGCGGGAAAAAACCACGGTCTGCCAGCTCCATATGCGCCACTTCAAGGACGGCGACACGATCTACATCGAGCCCTTCCGCGCAAAGGCATTTCCCGTGATCAAGGACCTGATCGTGGACCGGAGCGCCTTAGACAAGATCATTCAGTCCGGCGGATATGTCTCGGTCCGCACAGGCGGCGTGCCAGACGGCAACGCCATCCTGATTCCCAAGCGCGATGCCGATACGGCTATGGACGCTGCCGAGTGCATCGGCTGCGGAGCCTGCGTTGCAGCCTGCCCCAACGGTTCGGCCATGCTCTTCACTGCCGCTAAAGTATCGCACCTCGCCGTGCTGCCGCAAGGGAAGATCGAGGCCGGCCGGCGCGTCTGCGTCATGACCGAGGAGATGCTCCGTCAGGGCTTCGGCAACTGCGGCAATCACTACGAATGCGAGTCTGTATGCCCCAAGGGTATCAAGGTGAAGTTTATCGCGAAATTGAATAGAGAATTTTTGAAAGCACGGATGCCGGGAAGCGGGTGCGGCAACGGACAACATTGAGCCAAGGTATCAATGAATCCAGAAGCAATCGCTAACCCCGCAGCTTGCTGCGGGGTTAGCGATTAGAAATAAACTACCCCGCCGCGAGCGGCGGGGAATTTTACCCTGTGAGCCGATTAAACAGCTTCAATGGCCACAAACCACAGGAGGACTACAAGGGAGGTCACCATGAAACGATTGCTCATCGTTATTTTGGTAATGATTATTGCCATTCCCGTCGTTGCCCGGGCCGCAAGCCTGAAGCTCGGTTTCATCAATTCGATCACCGGACCGGAAGCGCCCATCGGCGAGAACCTGACCAACGGCGTCACCCTCGCCGTCGAGGACCTGAAGAAAAAGGGGATCGACGTGGAGCTGGTCAAGGAGGACGATACGGGCAAACCCGATAAATCACTTGCCGCCTTCGAAAAGCTTGCCACCCGCGATAACGTAGTCGGCATTGTAGGCCCATACACCTCTGCCACGGCCAACGCCGACGCCAAGATTGCAGAACGATACAAGGTCCCTCTGGTTGTGCCGGCAGCGTCAAAAGAAGAGATCACCCGGCAGGGTTACCAGTGGACCTTCCGCGTTTCCGGCACCACGGGCGACTACGCAGGCGTGTTGCTCGATCTCGCCACCACCCTCGGCAAGCCCAGGAGCATTGCCATCCTGAATGAAAATACGGACTTCGGCAATTCAGGAGCAAAGAGCGCCAAGATGATCGCTGAGCAGAAAGGCATCAAGGTGGTCTTCGAGGAGGCCTACTCCAAGGGTTCTCCCGACTACCGTTCCACGCTCGCCAAGGTGAAGGCGACGAACCCTGACCTCGTATTCATGGTTTCCTATGCGGCTGACGCCATCCTCCTGATGCGGCAATCGCGCGAGATCGGACTCTCTCCCATGGCATTTCTCGGCGCAGGCGCAGGCTTCTCGGTGGCCCAGTTCGCGCAGGAGAAGGACATCAGCCACGGCGTATTTTCCTCAACCCAATGGACCGAGGACGCGCCCTGGTCCGGCTCCAAGGCATGGTACCAACGCTATGTGAAACAGTTCGGCAAGCCGCCGACCTATCACGCGGCCTGCGCCTATGAGTCGATGATGATCCTGGGACAGGCCGCTGCGGCAGGAGGCGGCGATCGGGGAAAAACGCGTGAGGCGCTGCAGCGCGGAAAATGGAACGGGATCCTCGGCGAGGTCCGTTTCCAGGACTACGACGGATACCGGAACCAGAGAAAGGCCCAGATGCTCGTCGAGCAGGTGCAGAACGGACGATACGAGACGGTCTGGCCTCTCAAAGATGCCGTCAAGAAGCCCATCTGGCCCTTCCCGGGCTGGAAAAAATAACGCTTCGTGAGGAGCGGACCTATGGCCCGCTTCTTTTTTTTGAAATTGAATTAAAAGACTAACTGCCTTGACACGGATTTTCACGGATAAAACCCGGAAGGGTCCGGATTTTTCCGGAAGTTTAATCCGATCTTATCCGTGTCATAGTTTTATATTTGTTCCGAGTTTATCAAAGCTGAAAGATCTATGGCGGTCTTCTTACAATCTCTCATCAGCGGCATCCTGATCGGCGGCGTATACGCGCTGATCGGTATCGGCCTGACCATCATCTTCGGCGTCATGCGGGTGATCAACTTCGCCCACGGCGACATCCTGATGATCGGCATGTACGGCACTTATTTTTTGTTCACTTTTTTTCATATCGATCCCTTTGTCTCCATCATCATTACCATCCCGCTCATGTTCCTGTACGGCGCATTTCTCCAGAAAGTCTTCATTAACCGCGCGCTCAACGCGCTGCCCCAGAACCAGATCCTGCTGACCATCGGTATGGGCCTGATCATGAGCAATACGATCATGCTTGCCTTCACATCGGATTACAAGATCTTGTCCACGACCTATTCCTCCAGCAGCGTCACCATCCTGAGCATCTCGGTCTCCGAGCCGCTGGTCGTTTCCTTTGCCATCACCATCGCCATCACCGCGGCCCTGTACTGGTTCCTGTACCGGACCGACATGGGCCAGGCCATCAGGGCCACGGCCCAGGACCGAGAGGCGGCGCAGCTTATGGGGATCAATGTCAGGCGCATGTCGATGATCGCCTTTGGGATCGGGTCGGCCCTTGCCGGCACGGCGGGCGCGCTGATATCTCCCACCTACTATATCTTTCCGCAGGTGGGGAGCGTCTTCACGCTCAAAGCATTCGTGATAACCGTGCTCGGCGGGATGGGCAGTATCGTCGGCGCGACGCTCGGAGGTGTGCTCATCGGCGTTGCAGAGTCGGTCGGCGGCGTGTATATCGGATCGGGTTGGAAGGACGTTATCGTGTTCGTCCTCTTCCTGCTGGTCCTTCTGTTCAGACCCTCCGGTCTTTTGGGCACGTCGAAGGATTGATTGCTTTATTGAAGTGGAAACTCTTTACCGCGAAGGACACGAAGCGCACGAAGGTGAAACAATCAAGGGAACTCAGGAATAACTCCTGCCGTGCGCTTTTTCACGGACTTCGCGGTCTTCGTGGTTCACCATGCTATTCGGTCATCCGCACATGAAGAGCTTACGAAACAATAATCGAAGTATCAGCGCTCTTCCGGTCCTGTTCGGCATCGCGGCCATCGCTCTGCTGTTCGCTTTGCCGAAATTCGTGACGAGCACCTACGCGCTCCACATCATGATCCTGATCTTCATCAGCGTCATTACAGGATCAGCCTGGAACATTTTGGGAGGCTATACCGGCCAGTACTCTGTGGGCCATGCGGCGTACTTCGGCGTGGGCGCGTACACCACGATGGTCCTGCTGCAATACCGGCACATCGCTCCCTGGTTCGGCATCTGGGCCGGCGTCGCTGTTGCAATGGCCACCGGACTGGTCATCGGGTCCATCTGTTTCCGTCTTCGCGGCCCCTACTTCGTCCTCGCGTCCATCGCCGTTGCCGAGATCTTCCGGGTCTCGGCCCTCAACCTGAAAGACCTGACGAACGGCGCCGAAGGCATCCTTATTACGGATATCCCGCCGCTCAAGATCGGCAATGCCGTTGTCACCGATTTCCTGTCCAAGGTGCCCTTTTACTATTCCGGGCTCGTCATCGCGCTCGCTGTCATCCTCGTAACATGGCTGGTACAGAATTCCAAGCTCGGCTACTATTTTCAGGCGATCAGGGAGGACCAGGACGCGGCGCATTCACTGGGTATCAATCTGACGCTGTACAAGAACATCGCCCTGTCGCTCTCCGCGATCTTTACTTCCCTGGCTGGCAGTCTCTACGGACTTTATGTCGGATTCATCGATCCGGGCACGGTCCTGGACCTGGGACTGTCGGTCCAGATCGTCATGACCTGCATTATCGGCGGCATCGGCACGATCTTCGGGCCCATGATCGGCGCAGCCGTACTGGTCCCGTTTTCCGAGGCCCTGCGCAGCAACGTGATCGCCCAGGCCCTGATCGATTCGGGTCTGGTACAAGAGAATTCAGCAGTGGGTTCCTTTCTCAAGGAGCAGCTGTCCCATGCCCATGTGCTCATTTACGGCATCCTTCTCGTCGTCGTGATCCTGTTCATGCCCGAGGGAATACTCGGCTTCATCAAGAAGATCACGACAAAAAAACGAAAGGAGGCGGCCTGATGGCGCTACTCGAAATCAGACGCGTCAGCAAGTTTTTCGGCGGTCTGGCCGCCAATTCCGAGATCTCCTTCGAAGTGAACCAGGGGATGATCATGGGTCTGATCGGCCCGAATGGCGCGGGGAAGACCACGCTGTTCAACTGCATCACCGGCTATTACCCTCCCTCCCGGGGTGAGGTGCTGTTCGACAACAGGCGCATGAACGGCCTGCATCCCGACGCCGTGTGCAAGCTCGGCATGGCCCGCACCTGGCAGAAGGCGCGGCCGCTCGCCAAAATGAGCGTCGTGGACAACGTCATGGTCGGCGCGCTTTGCCGCACGAACTCGATAAAAACAGCGAGAGAAATGGCCCTGGAGCAGGTCAGGGTGGTCCACCTGGAGCGCCGTGCGGACTTCCGCGCCGGCAGCCTGCCCATCGGCGAGCGCAAGAAGCTCGAAGTGGCGCGCGTCCTGGCCACACGGCCCAGGCTGCTGCTCCTGGATGAGGTCATGGGCGGCCTCAATCCCGCGGAAAGCGAGGAGATCATCGGCCTGATCCTCGACATCAAAAAGCTCGGGATCACCCAGATGGTCATCGAGCACAACATGAAAGCGATCATGCGCATCTCGGACCGGATCGTGGTCCTGAACTCGGGCGAGAAACTGGCCGAGGGCGCGCCTCGGGAGGTCGTCTCGAACGAGGCGGTCGTTCGCGCCTATCTCGGGGAGAGCCATGCTTGAGATCAGGGACCTGAATTTCAGCTACGGCGACCTGAAAGTGCTCGGGGACGTGAACGTAGCGATAAAAAAAGACGAGATCGTCACGGTCGTCGGGGCGAACGGGGCGGGCAAATCAACGCTCCTCAAGAACATTTCGAGGCTCGTGACGCGCGCTCACGGCAGCATCACGTTCAACGGCATTGACCTCGGGAAGCTCGCCGCGCATGAAGTGGTGGAACTCGGCATTGTCCAGGTGCCTGAAGGCAGAAGAATATTTCCGCAGATGACGGTCATCGAAAACCTCAGGATGGGGTCCTTTATCAAAAGGGCGCGAAGAAAAAGAGGCGAGAACACGGACCGTGTCTTCGCGATGTTCCCGCGGCTCAAAGAGCGGGAAAAACAGCTGGGCGGGACTTTGTCCGGTGGCGAGCAGCAGATGCTGGCCATCGCGCGGGGACTCATGGCGGACCCGAAACTGCTCCTGCTCGACGAGCCGTCGCTCGGCCTTTCGCCGCTCCTGGTGAAATCCATCTTCGAGATCATTGCCGGGATCAGGAACCAGGGGGTCACGGTCCTGCTCGTGGAGCAGAACGTGTTTCAGTCGCTGAAGATCGCGGACCGGGGGTACGTCCTGGAGACGGGCAGGGTCGTGCTCGAGGACAAGAGTGGGGCGCTGCTTGGCAACGAACATGTGAGGAAAGCGTATCTGGGAATGTGAAAAGACGGAAATTGCGAAGAGAGGAAGGTGAGAAGGTGAGAGCAGCACACAACCCCTGTCTTCCCAACTTCCCAAGTTCTCGAATCACACGGAGGTGACTATGTACGTTTCGGACTGGATGACGAAAAAGGTGTTGAGTGTCGAGCCTGACGCTTATCTTTCCGACGCGCTCACGCTGATGAAAGAGAGGCGCATCAAACACGTCCTTGTCGTCAAGGGCGGAAAACTGAAAGGTATCGTCTCTGACCGGGACATCAAAGAGTACAGCCCGTCAAAGGCCACGTCCCTCGATATTTATGAGCTGCACTATATCCTCGCCAAAACGAGGATCCGGGAGATCATGACAACAAAGGTCATGACGACAATCTCCAACACGCCGGTGGAAGAAGCGGCAATGGTGATGATGGATTCCGATATTGGCTGCCTCCCGGTGATCGATGAGGGAGTCCTCGCCGGCATCATCTCGGACAAGGACATCTTTCGCGCACTTGTGGACATTACGGGAGTCCGGCACGGCGGGAACCGGATCTGCGTAACCATCGAGGACCGGCCAGGTTCGATCAAGGAGGTTGCGGACATCGTCCGAAAGCACAATTTCCGCCTCCAGGGCATCCTCACCTCCTACGAAGGGGTGAAAGAAGGCTTTCGGAAGGTGGTCATCAGGACGAAAGGCAGGGGAAATTTCAACAGCCTCAAGGCGGAAATAGAAGGAACGCTCAAAAGCTGCCAGATCAGGAAGGGGTAACGATGGGAATTTGCAAGTTTGTCGAGACGATAAACTTCATCAGTAAAAACCTCCGCCAATGGCGCCCGTTTTATGAAAAGCATCCTCTCTTGTGTTCGAAATCAGAGTTGTTCGCTCACTTCTTCGGCCTTTATGACAAGCACGCCTCTTGCCCAGGGGAATTTTTTTCTGGCGGCGTCGAACAGCTCGCCGGAGGTCTGAAGCTGGCCGGTTCCCCTGATCTTGCATCCCTTTCCCGGGCCATGAGTGCCCTGCACCTGTCTTGATCCGAAGAGTATTTCGATTCTCTTATCAGCCGCGAGGTTCTGCTCGGTCTTTATCAGGCCGCCGGCAGGCACGAGAAAGACTTCGTCGTTCTTTACGCCAAGGGCCCTGACATATTCTCCCCAGGTGCCTGCAAGATGGGGACCGTCATGACCCGATGTTGCAATCGCTATCCATTCCGCTTTATCCAGAACCTCCCTGCATTTATTTTTCATCTTGGCCATGATGACCTCCTTTGCACAAGCTCGTAGAAACGATGATCGATTCCACCCCTTCCTCTTTCCCGCTGCTCACGGCGCGCTCCGCGGCGCCGCTTTTTTCAGCTTCCGCTCCCTCGTCGCATTCAATCTCCCGATGAGCTGTTCATAGGGCAATGTATTCAACACCTCCTTCTTTTCCACCCATCCTCTGCGGGCTACTGCTACGCCATAGGTAATGAAGTCGAACTGACTGGTGACATGGGTATCGGTATTGATCACGATCGGGACGCCGTACTGCTTTGCCATTTTGATATGAAGATCATTCAAATCGAGCCGGAGCGGATAGGCGTTTACCTCCATGGCGACACCGTACTTCGCGGCCTCCTTGAGCACCGCCTGCATGTCCATTGCATAGGCGTCGCGCTCGCCGAGAAGCCGTCCCGTTGGATGGGCGATCACGCTTACATAAGGGTTTCTGATGGCCGAGAGAAGCCGCTTCGTGATCTGCTCCTCCGTTTGCTTAAAGCCCGAATGGATCGACGCCACCACGATATCGAGACCGGCCAGTGTTTTGTCGGGGAGATCGAGCCTGCCGTCCGAACGGATGTCGATCTCCGTGCCTTTTAGGATCTTGAATCCAGAAAGTTTTGCATTCGCTTCATCAATGAGCATGATCTCCTCAGCGAGCCGTTTCTCATCAAGCCCGTGTGCCACCCCGAGGCCCTTGGTATGGTCCGTGATGGCAATGTACTGATAGCCTTTCTTCTTTGCGGCTTCTACCACGGTATCGAGGTCGTGGCTTCCATCCGACCATTTCGTATGCACGTGCAAATCGCCTTTGATGTCTTCCACGGTCACGAGATCCGGGAGCTTACCCGCCAGGGCCGCATCGATCTCTCCGGTGTCTTCTCTCAGTTCAGGCGGAATAAAGGGGAGCTTGAGCGCCTTGTAAACGTCCTCCTCCTGTTTGCCGCCGATCTTCTGCCCGCCCGGCCCCTTGAACACGCCGTATTCGTTGATCTTGAGGCCTGCCCGGACCGCCATCTCCCTGAGCTTGATATTGTGCTGCTTGCTCCCGGTGAAATATGCGAGCGCCGCGCCAAAGGAGTCTTCTTCCACGACCCGCAGGTCCACCTGGATGCCTTCATCGGTGATGATCGATGACTTGGTCTCGCCATGCGCGAGCACCCTGCTCACCTGGGGGAGCTTCACGAAAACATCCATAACTTTCCCGGCGTTCTTCGAGGTGGTAAGAATGTCGATGTCTTTCACCGTCTCCTTCCAACGCCTGATGCTTCCTGCGACTTCGATCCTGCCCACCGGCGCGCCATCCTTCATCCGAGCGATAATATCCTCTGCCAGCGGCAGCACGCGGCCCAGCGGCCGCCGGTCCGTTCCCCGCTTCAAAAGTTCGATCCCTTTCAGGATGTTTTCCTCCGTTTTTTTCTGGACCCCCGGCAGACCCGCGAGCTTGCCCTTTTTTATCGCTGCTTCGAGTTCGTCGATGCTCTTTATCTTGAGCAAATCATAAAACTGCTTCGCCTTTTTCGGGCCGAGACCGGGCACTTTCAAGAGCGCGAGAACGCCTTCGGGGATCTCTGTTTTGAGCTTCTCATGCGCCGCTATCCGTCCTGTTGCGATAAATTCCTTGATCTTGGCGGCCAGGTCCGGGCCAATGCCGGGGATCGCGGTAAGGTCCTTGTCCGAAAGCGTTGCCGCGTCCCTGGACAGTCCGTCGATGTTCTGTGCTGCCCTGCGATAGGCCCTGATACGGAACACGTTCTCGCCCTTGAGCTCAAGAAGGTCGGCGATTTCGGTGAATATCTTTGCTATCTGCTGGTTTTTCATGGATCAACCTCGATAATCCTGTAACCACGGTTGTACATATACATATTATGAACACGGGCCGAATACAGCGTCTCTTATTATTGTAGCAAATAAATAACGACGTGGACACCGCCTGGCGAGGACCCCTGCGCGGACCTGTGAGCGGCGGTGCAGAGGATATTGAGCTTCCTGAAAAGGGATCACGCTTAAATCTCGACCTGCATGCCGTCGAGCGATGCGACGGTCCTCGGAAAGATCTTCTTTGCGGTTTCCTCGGCAAGTCTTCTGTCATCAAGTGCGGGATAAAGGCTGGCATCAAAGTGGACGAGATGGAGCCGCTTGGCGCGCGCTTCTACGGCGATCCGCGCAGCGGTCTCGGGGTTAAGATGCGGCCAGCTCTCGACCGTCTGTCCCGGCCGGTACGCGCATTCGGTGATAAGCAGATCGGCATCCGCGGCAAGCCTGAGGGCATTCTCGCAAAAACCCGTGTCCGGGCAATAAGCAACGATCTTCCCATCGATCCTGAACCGGTAACCAAGCGTGAAGGAAGCGTGCTTGAGCGGCAGCGCCTCAACATTGAAAGGAAGTTTGTTTATTTCAGCGGGAAGCTCAAGGAGCTCTGTGCGATACTCCAACTGGGCAAAGGGCATGGTAAACGGTTGATTGATGAGCATGGAGAGGACTTTTTTCGTACCTTCTGGACCGCAGATCACAAGCACCTGTTCGAACTTGAATTTTCCCAGGATGTGAAGGCCCGCAATATGGTCCAAATGAAAATGGCTCAGGAAAATGAACACGGGCTTCCGGCCGGACGCGTAGCTGTCGAGCTTGTGGATGCCGGTTCCCGCGTCGAGCACGATGTCGTACCGTTCGGTCTCGATCAGGATGCAGACCGTGTTGCCGGTTGCAGTGTCGTACCAGCCGTTTGTGCCGAGAAAGGTCGCTTTCATAATTGAGAACGCCTGAAATAAGCCGCGACGCGAAGCGGCGTCGGCTTAAGTGACTTACACGAATGGTTAGATGGTTTGCGTCGCATCATACAAAACGAATTATTTACCGATTTTAAAATCAGTGGAAACGTTCAAGCCCATCCCATGTCGAGCGGATGGGCTCGCGGGTCCTCGGATCGACCAGTCCGATCCCCTCCAAGTATGGTTCATCGCCTCATATTCCGGCCAACCGGATGAACTGTCGGGATGCGTCTTCATCCGATCCATTCAACAGACACGGTCTCACCGTACTTCTTGAATTCCGGATCGCCCGTCACCACCTTGGCCTTTTTTTGAACTCCGAGCGCCGCGGCAAAACAGTCCGCGTAAGCGACAGGATGCTTGCCCTTCAGTCGCGCGGCTTCCAGGGTAATAGTCATATCGGCATTTACAATAGTAATGGGCAGTTGTTCCGTGATGAACACCACTTCGTCCGCTTTTTCCCGGCCCCGCTCCCTGAACGTATTGTAATAGAGCTCGCCGAGATTGATCGCTGAAAGATAGAGTTTTGTCTTCCCTGCCTTAGCTGCCCTAAGAATCTTTCTGACCTGCTCTCCCCCGGCTTCGTCCTCCAGGTGTGCAATGAGCGCATAGCTGTCGAGGACGTAGGAACTATCCACGCTTCGCCTCCTCGTGCCGGTCCTTCAGCAGGGCCTTCGTCATCGATGTTTTGCCCTTCAGCATTCCCCGGGACGCCTCGATCGGGTCGTCGGGGACCGGTTTTATCAGGATGACGTTCCCCTCCCCTTCCGATATGGCGACGCGGGTGCCTTTTTTAATATTAAACTTTTTTCTGAGCCTGGCGGGAATAAGCACTTGTCCTTTAATGGTAGCCTTTGATATAGTCATGGCATACCTCCTTGTATTTTGTAACACTATTATACCAACTAGGATACCATTTGTCTATGCAGGAAAACGCAAAAAAGGCCGGAGCATTTACCGCCCCGGCCTTTCGATTTTCTTGGCGCCTGCCCCCGAATGCTTGAACCGGGGGTGCCCTCTGTGGCAAAAAGTTTATATCGGGTTCAATATCTTGTCGATCACCGTCCTCGCGGCCACGAGCGGGTCGATGAACGCGCTCTCCATGTCGCGCTCGATGTCGCGCTTGTTCGACAGGAAGGTGATGCGGTCCTGCATCCGGTTGCGGAGGAACTGGAGATACTCGGGGTTCCGGGACGGTTTGAATTTCTTGTCGTAGTCCGAGCCGAAAAGGTCGATGCCGTTCGCGGGCAGGAAAAGACCCGGGAAGGACTTCCACTCGCGCCACTCGATCCTGCCGCGCACCATCTGCGTCAGGATGGACAGGGAGAGTTCCTTGGGGACCTTGAGCTCCTCGCCGGGCACGCCGAAGTGTCCCGTGTTCATGATGAAGCACTCCGTGCCGAGCTTGAAGAGCTTCAGGAACTGGCGGCAGTCCTCCATGAGCGGATGGACCCGGAAGGGGTTGGCAAAGGGCTCGATCACGAGCTTCGCCAGTTCCTCCTTGGGAACGTTTTCCACGCCCTTGGCGCGAAGCGTCGAGAGCGACGCTCCCATGGCGACCGCCAGGCCCTTGTCGGCCACCTTCATCACCGGCGGCAGGGACTGGTCCTTCTGGAGCCAGATGAGCTGTCCGGGCCGGCTGCAGGAATCGGCTATGCTGAACATGTCGCGGGACTTGATGCACCGGCCGTTGTCGTTCCGGATGTCCTCGCCGACGATCTCTCGCTTGCCGTTCCCGACGTCGGTCACCGCCACGTTCTGGGCCGAATAGAAGTATTTGATGATGGGGTCGCGGAATTTGACGGCATCGGTCTTGTCGAAGAGGGAGGGCTCGAGCGCTACCGTCAGATTTTCATCAAGCCCGATCAGGAACGCGTCGTCGTGGATCACGGTGACCTTTTCGTTCTTCTTGAGCAGGCCGTCGTGGTCGAGGCTGTTCGTAAGTGACGACTTGCCGGAGCCGGAAAGCCCGAACACGGCCACGGGCGGGTAATTGCCGATGGTCTTGATGCCGCCGTGGCAGGCCACCATGTTGAGCCGCACGCCGATGGTCCAGGCGAGCGTCAAGGTGCCCTTCTTTCTCTCGCCGAAATAGCGCAGCCCGAGGATGGCGATGCAGTTCTCCTCCTCGTCGATGATCACCAGCCCGCTCGGGAATTCCGGATCTGACCACTCGGGATCTGCTATCACCAGGATGTCCGGTTCATCGAGCTTCTTCGATTTTTTATATGCCTCGCTCCACGGCTTCATCCAGGGTGTGAAGTTGCATCCCCAGTCGAACATGTTCTTTGCGTCCGTGGCCGGGCTCAGGATATGGGCCTTGACCATGAAGTCTTTGTGGAGTCCTACGATGGCCTCGAGCCACAGGCTTTCGCGCTTGTTGAGCTGAAAGGTGACTTCTCCCAGGATGCGAAGGTATTTGTCGCGGTCCTTGCCCATCTCGCGCACAAGCCTCCTGGCCCGGGCGGTCCGGCCCACGATTCCGCCGTCGTTCGAGACGAGCACTTTTGCGTCCTTCGGCAAACCGTATTGGGACGGCTTGTAAAAAGGATGGGCCGTGGCCATTACCTCAGGCTGTTTGAGCGCAAGCTTGTAGAGCTCGGCCATGCTGGTCTTTCGGACCGAATTTGCGTAAAACGCGCTTTCGATCATCGCCCTCCAGGGCGAACGGGGCAGTCTGTTCACTGATGCCATGGGAAACCTCCTGATAACCTTACCGGTCCGTTAATGAGTAATGGATTTGTATTATGCACAATTGCCGGGAAAAAGTAAAGCGGAGTATTTTGTGGGATCGTCCGTCTCGGGGCGGACGCCTGGGTCTGATACGAACGAAGTAAATATTGTTACACCCGGGAAAGTCCCCCCTCACCCAACTCTCTCCCTTTTGGGAGAGGGCTAAAGTGGTTGACCAACGTTCCCGGTGAGATTTCCCCCCTAATCAGGGAACGCGATCCCGGACAAGCGGGCGCATTCTGAAAAATACTTTTCCTGCACCACGCGATCCGCCGCAGCCGGGTGACAGCTCCCGGGTTGTAGATGATGGAAATATCTTCCCGAGACCAGGGCTTCCTTGTCCCGGCTCGCTGCCAGCCACACCTGCGTCCGCGCCCCTTCCTCGACACTGACCGGGGCTCCCCGCCCCCCCATCTTCGTTGCTGCCCAGCCGGGGTCCACTGCATTGGACAGTACGTCGGGCCATTTGCGGGCAACGGCAAAGGCAAGGATGACGTTGTGCAGCTTCGAATCCGCGTAGGCGCTCGATGCATCCCGCGTCAGGTCGTTCAAGCTCGCATCGCCGCTTCGATGGAGACCAGAGCTCGTGTAGATCAGGCGCTTCGGCCGCTTGATCAGGCAGGTCAGGATATAGGGGGCCAGGGAGTTCACGGCAAAGATCTGCGGCAGGCCGTCGACGGTCCGGCTGCCATGGGGCACGAGATAGACGCCTGCATTATGGATCACGGCATCGAAAGGACCCAGCTCGTTCACCCGGTCCGCAAGGGACTTCGTTTCCGCGATGCTTGCCAGATCGCCCGCAACCGCGGAGAGCGCACCAGGGACCTTGGAAAGCGCCTCATCTGCCCGCTGTCGGCTCCGTCCATGCAGCACGACCTGGTGGCCCTGGCTGACCAGCAGCCGCGCCTCCATGAGGCCAAGACCGTCGGCGGAACCGGTTATGAATATTCGCGCCATGCGCCCCTCCAAGGGTCAGGTCTCTTTTGTTGCACGCTCCTGTTCCTGCAGCCAGCGACTGATCGTGGACCGATGGACCGCCAGGTGCCGCGCAAGCTGGCTCTGATGGTAACCGTATTTCTCCACCGCTTCATGCAGCTTTTTCTTCAGCTTCCGCTGATCGTTCTTTATTGTATCGGGCAGCAGCTTTGGCAGGTCCGGTCGTGTTGCATATCGCTGGCTCCGCGGGATATCGGGGATGTCCTTCTTCTTCTGGAGATGGTCCACCAGCGTATCGACAAAGTCGTCCTCGCCCAGAAGCGCCTGCCCCCGCACAGCGGTCCAGATCGTCTGCTCACCGATCCCCCACTTGACGAACTGCCGGTATTCGCTTTCCGCCTTTCCTTGCTTCCCGCTGAACTGACCGAGCACCCACTCCGTCGTGAGAGAGGGATGCGCCTTCGCCCTTCCCGCCGTGGCAAGATAGCTGGACCATTTCCATGCTTCCGGTGCTTCCACCATATTGGCCCGCACCGGATTCAGCACCACATATCTGCATACTTCCAGCAGGTGGCTGTCCTTCTGGATCAGGATCGCTTTGTAGCGGCCTTGGAACAAGTGACCGTTCCTGCCGTGTTGCTTATTGAAGAGCTGCGTGTACACACCGTTGAGCTGCCGCATGCCGATGGACAGATTTCCCTCCGGCGTCTCGATGAGCAGGTGGTAATGATTGGTCATGAGGCAATAGGCGTGGCAGATCCAGTTATACCGTTTGTTGACGTGTCGAAGGGTGTTGAGGAACGCTTCCCGGTCGTGATCATCCTTGAAGACCGGCTTCTTCTCGTTGCCTCGGGAGGTCACATGGTAGACAGCGCCGGCGTATTCTATGCGGAGGGGGCGGGACATAAGGCAAGGATAGCAGAGAAAACGACAAAATGCAACAAAAGAGACCTGACCCTAAGATTCTCCTCCTTGACAAGGAAGGGTTGGGGGAGGTGGGTTAGACGGCCCCCTCAAAATTCCATACATTCTCTTTGTCACCTTTCTTGCTTGCCCGAAGAAAGGTAACCGAAAGAAGGGCACCCGGCGAAAATTCTTCACGTCGTGCTCAATCGTCCTCGGTACATTTCGGAAACTTGACCTGCGGTCTTCGGACATCCGAAATGCTTAACCCTCGGACTCAATCGCACTCCTAAATTTTCGCATGGGACTGCTTCAGCGGCGAAAAAGCAAACGCATTCCGCAAACGCCATGAGGGATGCGCACGCTCCGACCCTATATCGAACACACGCCGGTTGCGGGATCGCACGCTGCGGCGCTGGCCTTTGCCGAGATGAAATAACCGTTGCCTGCTTCGCGCTTTTGGATCAGCTGCTTGCCCAGCAGCGAGTCGATCACGGTCTTCAGTTCATCATCGCCGAGGTCGAAGGTCATCTGGATCTCTATCACCGCCACGGAGCCGTACCGGGTTATAAATGCCATGATGGACCCTTCATCCACGGAAACCGGACGTTCCTGGATTTCCCCGCCCGACAAATGCCCGATCAGCGCCTTGAACTCTTCATACCGCTTGTACCCGCGGATCAGCATTTCTTTCTCTCCATATTTCAGTAAAAAAGAAGGAAACCCGCGCGCCCCGTATTTGGCCGTGAGCGCGAGGACCTGTTCAAAGGCCCTTTGCGCCGGACCATGGGTAAAGTCATCGAGGAAACGGGCAATATCGAGCCCTACTTCCGATGCCAGTTCCAGCAGCACTTCGGTCGTGTTCGTCTGCCTCGCCTCGGCAGCCGACGCTTCCCGGATACGCCGGAGGAACTTGTTCGCGAGCGCCTGGTCCTGCATCTGTGCGGCCTTATACGCGATGTTCTGCGGGTACGTTGAGGGATGATCTTTGGAAAAGAGCTTGAAGCCCTCGCTCCTTACCGGCATGCCGTGACGTGCCGACGCATCCACCCAATGCTTGGCAATGTTTTTGTTCGACCGGTCCGGGTCGCCGCCGATGTCGTTAAAACTGTCATAGAACGACGTGATGTCCTGGACCAACCCGCCCATGATGTAGCTGATCTTTACCTGTTCGCCGAACCTGGTTTCGAGCTTCCGGAGCACCGGTTCGCTGCCCCAGCACCAGGTACAGACAGGATCGGTAAATTCAATGATCTCGATTATCTTGTCACTTAATTTGTTCATAGTGAATCATACCCCGGAGACGGCCAGCAACTGCCTTTGATAAATAAAGTATATCACTCTCCCGCCCTACCAAAAGCAGGTGCTGAAAATCAAAGGCCGGAGAGCGCGCCCTCCGGCCTTAGCAAATAACTACAGATTCAAGGATGCCCCGCCAAGCCTCCATGCAACAAAAGAGACCTGACCCTAAGATGTCGCTTTTGGACCAGCTGCTTGTTCAAGAGCGAGTCGATCACGGTCTTCAGTTCGTCATCGCCGAGGTCGAATGTCATCCGGATCTCGATCAGCGCCACGGAACCATACCGGATTATAAATGCCATGATGGACCCTTCATCAGCCGAAACCGGTAGTTCCTGTATTTCTCCGCCCGACAGATGCCCGATCAGCGCCTTGAACTCTTCATACCGCTTGTACCCGCGGATCACCATTTCTTTCTCCCCATATTTGAGTAAAAATGAAGGAAACCCGCGTGCCCCGTATTTGGCCGTGATCGCAAGGTCCTGCTCAAAGGCCTTTTGCGCCGGACCACGGGTAAAGTCATCGAGGAAGCGGGCAATATCGAGCCCTGTTTCCGATGCCAGTTCCAGCAGCACTTCGGTCGTGTTCGTCTGCCTCGCCTCGGCAGCCGACGCTTCCCGGATACGCCGAAGGAACTTGTTTGCGAGCGCCTGGTCCTGCAGCTGTGCGGCCTTATACGCGATGTTCTGCGGGTACGTTGAGGGATGTTCTTTGGAAAAGAGCTTGAAGCCCTCGCTCCTTACCGGCATGCCGTGACGTGCCGACGCATCCACCCAATGCTTGGCAATGTTTTTGTTCGACCGTTCCGGGTCGCCGCCGATGTCATTATAACTGTCATAGAATGACATGATGTCCTGGACCAACCCGCCCATGATGTAGCTGATCTTTACCTGTTCGCCGAACCTGGTTTCGAGCTTCCGGAGCACCGGTTCGCTGCCCCAGCACCAGGTACAGACAGGATCGGTAAATTCAATGATCTCGATCATCTTGTCACTTGTTGTATTCATAGTGAGTCATACCCCGGAGACGACCAGTCGGCTGCCGTTGATGAATAAAGTATATCACTCCCCCGTCATGCCGAAAGCAGGCTCTGAAAATCAAAAGGCCGGAGAGCACACCCTCCGGCCTTAAAAAATAACTACAGATTCAAGGATGCCCCGCCAAGCTTCCATGCAACAAAAGAGACCTGACCCTAAGATGTGGGCCTTATAGGCGATGTTCTGCGGGTACGTCGAGGGATGTTCTTTGGAAAAGAGCTTGAAGCCCTCGCTCTTTACCGGCATGCCGTGACGTGCCGACGCATCCACCCAATGCTTGGCAATATTCTTATTGGAACGGTCCGGATCGCCGCCGATGTCATTATAACTGTCGTAGAATGACGTGATGTCCTGGACCAACCCGCCCATGATGTAGCTGATCTTTACCTGTTCGCCGAACCTGGTTTCGAGCTTCCGGAGCACCGGTTCGCTGCCCCAGCACCAGGTACAGACAGGATCGGTAAATTCGATGATCTCGATCATCTTGTCACTTGTTGTATTCATATTGGATCACCCCGGAAACGACCGGACGGCTGCTGTTGATAAGTAAAGAATATCACTCCCCCGCCCTGCCAAAAACAGGCGCTGAAAAACAAAAGGCCGAGAGGGTTCTCTCCGGCCTTGATATGCATACACAACGCAATTTCAACAACAGCCCCTAGTCGTCCCCCGACATCAACGATGACGCCGCCTTTCAATACGTTCTTACTTTTGTCATGAATTCAGGGAAGGTATATATCCCATTCACCTGAATCCAGAAGCCGTCTCGCCCGTCCGTGGGATTCTTATATCGACGACCCAAACCAATTCTGAGGTAGAGCTTCTTCTGGCCCTGAACATATTCGTTCAGTTCATCGGGATCCGTTTTTTTCGAAATGAATGAATTGTGGAAACCGAGATCGGTGATCGACAAATAGGAATACTTCCGATCGTCATTGTCAAGAATGTTCAGCCGCAGATTCTTGGCGTCAAATGCATTTCTGACGATCTCTATTTGTGTAGGTTTCAGTTTGAGCGTGATAATGGACCTGGAGGGAGGGCTGTCAGGAGGGATCACCTTGGCGCCAGCAGGCACTTTGCCGTTAAAACCTTCGTTGATCGAGGGATAAAGCGAGCTTTTCAATATACTTTCAAATTCATCCGAGGTGCATGGTCCTTTAAATGAAAGTTTATTGTAGTGCCTATCCTCGGTATGCGGTTTATTAACATTCGGCGGTTTTGTAAAATTCGCCTCCAGTATCGCGCCCGGCAATATCTTCAGCTTCTTGCAAACCTCTTTCTTGATATAGGGCAATGGCCTTATACACTGCTTGGATTTTACGTCGATGCCCGCTATGCAAACCAGATCATCCTTTGCGAATCTCGTCAAATCCGTAACGATGATATCCACGCTAGGCCTCCCTGTCAAATAAGATGTTCTATATCGACGTTACCCCATTTGCTTTTCAGATATTCGGCCACAAGTCGGCGATGGCATTGTTTCGGTGAATCCTCGCTGCACAGCAAACATGCCCCATCAAGCTCTGCCGGATTTACAACATTCTCAAGCCGCCGTTCTTCCATGAGCGCCAGAAACTTCTTCTCGTAAATTTGCCAGTCACCTTTATTCTTCTTATATTCAGTAAGAATTTCTCCGGTCGGCGCCATAATCGGCGTATGATGATAATCGATATTTCCGAGCGCTTTTAAGAAATATCTCAAGTCTTCCTTTTTCGCAAAGCCTGCAAGCTGGGAACTATTGTTCAAACGCGCATCAACGACCTTCTTAACACCGGCTTTGATCAGTATGCCGAAGAATTGCTCTGCTGATTTTTTGGTGAATCCGATTGTATATATCTTAATAGTGTTCATTCTCTTCTCTCACCGTATCCGCCGCTATTTCATCCGGTTCCCGTTCGCCCTTCTCCACGTACGCAATCCGGTCGCCCTGCACGTCATATGCGCGTTCGATGAGCGTATTTGGCTCGGTGTCCTTGAACATATCGGGATGAAGTTTTAATTGTGCAATTAAACGCTTCTCAAGATCAGTTTGCGTCTCTATGGTTTGATCATCGATGATATGCTGAATATCAACGCCTTGTCCGCGGAGATTCCTGCATACCAATATCGTTCGATGACACGTCATCGGGTCTTTCTCTGCACACATTAGAGCAAGGGTGTAGCCTTTCTTAAGTCCGAGCTTGACGCGCTCCAGGCCTTTTTTAAATAAAGTCGTTCCTGCAATCTTTTCATAGATTGCCTTCCCCGAGACGTAGCATGACGGGTCTTTTGGCCGTGCGCCGAGTTCCTCACCAAGGAATACATACTCGATATTATGAAGTTTTAGTGATTGTTTGAATATCTCACGGTTGAACTGCGGATTGCGGCTGCTGTAGGGCGCGGATCGAACGTCACAAAGCGCGGTTATCTTGTGTTGTTTGAGAAGGGCGATTAAATCATCGCTTGACCGGTTTGAATAACCGATTGTGAAAAGAGTGTCATGCATAAGATAATTACTCGTGCAGGGTTCTTACAACATCTATGCTCTGTCAACAACATTCAAGACGCGACCCTATACGGTTCCATCAATCGTTTTGTAGTCTGAGTATCAACGTCTCCCAAGCTGACCTGGAAGTGACACCCCATGTTAGTCCTCGCCCAGAATAAAACCTACATGTCCAAGTAATGAGTGGCATGCGGAACCCCAAAGAACTCCTAGGGCATCATCCATTTCTTGCTCGAAAACTTGCAACGTTACTCGAAGATCATCTTTCGGTGCAACGGGCCATCTTGCTCCTGCACGATGACAGGAGTCGCTAACGCCATATTCAGTTGTCGCTTTTTCCTCGATCCGCTTCCAACCGGCATCAGATATCCGAAAAGCTGATACCGCAGACGTGCCTTCAAAAAAATCCTTTCCTCCACTTTGAGCTCCGTCATGAATAAAGTGATTGCGAATTGCGTATGAAAGCCCGACCGGCCACCCGAAGGTTTGCCGAACGGATTGGACGAGAATGGCTGCGGTCGCTTTCTTCGCAATATCCCGCTTAACAAATGTCGGCATTTTTGCCAGACTCAATGCATTAGAGCCTGACTCCGGAGTGCATAGTAAGCGTCCGACCACTCCAGTAATCCTGTCAGCAATTGCCCAGTTGGTACTAATATAAGCTTGCACACCGATTAATCTTACATGGTGATATTTTAGAGATAAGTCATTGAGAGAAATATTATCATTTGCATCCACTTTCTTTTCAAGAGAATCTAGAAAGCGAAAAGCCGACTTACGAATTTCAATAAGCTCAATCAAACCAGCTACTTCGTCACGTAAATTGGCAAAACTTCGTAATACATTTTCGACATCTGCATGTACCTCCCCCGGTTTCCGGTTTAACATCTGGTGCATTTCATCAAACTCGAGTATTGAATCTTGCAGTCGTTGCTCAAGGGATTTGCTCATTCGCCACGCATCTCCTTCGCCTGCTCTTCTTGCGCCTTTAGTTCCGATTCTGCAATGGCCAAATTCCATTCCCAAAACGGCCGAAATGATTGTTCTGTTTCAGAGTCTAAAAGGTTACGAGCCGTGTTTACTTCATCAATAAACAATTGCGGAACCTGGCCCGGTGAGCCGGACCACGATCGCATGCCTTTATGTAATATAATGACGAACAGATCACGTCGTTCTTCAGCCTTCTCCGATTTATTTGCACGGATGACGACTGGCCGCGCTATAGTTCGCCAGCTTGTGCTTCCAACCTCGTACGTTCCAGCAACTCTAGCATAAGACCATACCTCATCACGATTTGCTGCCGCTGCAACACGCGAAACAATCTCGTCCGGCACAAGCAGGCCATCTGGATCAACATCATGCAGTATTTCGGGAAGGTAATATCCTAAGACGGTTTTATCAATTAGCATGTTGGTAAGGGATTTAACTGCCCTAGCTGCATCAGGGTTATCTTTATCGGCTGCTGTAATAGGGCGGACAAAACTACTCAATTTTGGATGATAACTAAGTGCTCTTACCACACGTGATTCATCTGCAGCTTCCATAGCGCGCCGCTTTTCAAGTGCTCCCGGAAGCCATGATACAGGAACCTTGCCAATCCTATTTAACAAATCTTCAATGTACCAATCAATACTGGAGCCGAGATCATCAAACTTCGATAAGCGCAGTACTTGATCGAGGAGCCATTGCCCTAGACCATCTGGAGGTGGCTGGGGTGATGTGTCTTGCCTAATTGCATAATATGCCGTCTCAATAAGACATCGTACAGAAACTGCAAGCTGGTCATGATCAACATGGTCTAACACCCTCTCGATGAGTGCCTGGAGATCGGGCCACTTGTAATTCAATGTCCAGCCGATTGCCTGTATATATGCAGCCCCCTTCTTGTGTTCCAAGAACAATGTGCTGAGTGAGCGCAGGTGATCATGCTCTGCATCCTCAATTTGTCTATAATCTAAACGGAGCCCATTATAGTGTCGATGTATTAGACGAATTCTCTGATCATTACTGCCGCATGTTCTCATTAATTCGAGAATCAGATCATAAGCTGCACGAGGAGAATCCTGTCGTCGCACTGTTGCAATCCAGCTTACGGCAACATCAATGGCAAAATCCGTTCGTGCAGTATGGTTCGCATCTGACAGAAACTTATGTACAAAATCTCGCACTGTTTTGTGTGTGCCCGCAAGCGCACCAAGGTTTGCCGCGACACCAAACAGGTGGTAGAGTTCATTTTCATTACCACGATAATAATTTATGGCACGAGATAGAAAATCTTCGATACTCAATGAACTAGCATCTGCTGCCAATGCCGTTGCTTTAGCTGCATGTGCAGCGCTTTGCTGTTCCCATCTATCATGGCTTGTGAGTGGCTCAAATTCGCCTGACAGGCTATTACTCTCGTAAAGAGCCTCTAGCTTGCTGCTTATTTCCTTGAATTCAGCAACACTGTCAAATCGATAATGCCAGTGCCATAAATCGCGCGCTGCCATCAGTTCGGCCAGATCATCCTTACGAGGAACAAGCACCGGGTAGGCCCACTCAAGATCGTCAAGCGATAATTTGCGTAATTGTTTTTGAATTTCTACTGAGTTGATCTGTTTAATGCCAACATTAACAGTTCTGTGAGCTTCAGCAAATATGCTCCATAACAAACTGCGCGAAGCTGGTGGTGTTTGCTCCGAAGCTAAAATAGCTTTCACTCGATTCAATACCATTTCTCGCTTCTTCCAAGCCGAATGATTTGGATGAATGATGATCCTGCTGATATGAACTGTGTAGCCTTCACTCCAGGTTTGCTGTCGTTCAATCGAAAGTGTAGGCTCCAACAATTCTTTGATAACTGATCCTTTAGCGGGTGTTGCGGGTACGGCAGCGACATCTTCAAGCAGCTGAAACGAAAGTGTGCTAGCGGCATCAGTAAAATCAGCTGAAAAATGTGGGCCACCACCTATTGTACGACCTATTAACTGACCAGCTCGTTTTCCATCGTTAGGCAGGCCACCTTTGCGATGCGATCCGACTTCTGACTCCAATTCAGCAAGAGAACAAAGTTCTTTCAGTACAACTTCACACTCGCTCTGAGACTGAGCGCCCATCGCAGCATGAAATATAGGCCATGCCAGCGCCATAACGATGTCATCCTGGCCTATCTCGCGTCTACCAAAATAACTTTCAGTCTTTTCACTGGTTACAGTTGAAGATCGAAGAGCACGGCTAATTTCGACAGTATCGGCAGGGCGATACGCGGCGAAATCTTGAAGGACTTCCGCAATCACAAGCCGTTGGCTCGCGGTCGTTCCTGCAAGACCAGCAAGGATACCGGCAAACAAAGGATCCAGCAGAGGAACAGTCTTTCCAGACAATCTAAGGAGAAACTCTGTTCGCGCCAATGACGTGAGAATAGTCCGCCCTAATGCGCTGATGCTCCCCTTTAGAACAGCATCGCGAACACCAATTACAATGTTTTTTGCGTCATCAGATGGCTGGATCGGAGCGGCACCATAGCCGATATCGACAGACAGCCAGCTTAGAAGTATGTGATCCCGTAAGACGTCGGGTTTGAGTTCAACTAACCGTTGCACCGCCCCGCGCTGCGTGAGACCACGTCGTTTAACTAGATCAGCTAATAATTTCAGAAGTGCAGTATCGTTTTCAATTTTGCAGACCCCTCTTAGCAGTTCAATTGTTGCTTTGTCTTCTCGATTTATAGTCCCGAGGAGTGCTATATACTGAAGCAACATAAGAACCTGATCTGCGTTGGCATCCTGCTGAAGCTTGATAATTTCAGTTACATATTGGTCTGCTAAATCTGCAGCCGTGTCCGGAACTTTTGCAAGATCTCCGTGCACCTCGAGAACATGAACTGCAAGCGTAAGCCAGATCGGGCGATTCGAAAAACGCGCAGCAAGTTTGTGAGCAGCATCCTTGCGCCAATCACTGGGACTGCTGTTGAGAGGGCCGGAGCTAAGAAGGTCGAAACACATTTCTTCTGCTGCCCCATCTGACAGTTCACCTATCGGCAGCTCCTGAACGCGCTCCTTCACCCTCGGAGAGAATAAATATCGCAGGACTGGATTTTTGGGTGAGCGGACAGAAACCGCAACCTTCCATTTTGCCGTACGACCGAACCGGGAGCCTAATTGCTCCGATAAGACGCGAAGCAACTGCGGATCATCAGGTTCATCAACGAGTAATAGGGTAGTGCGTTCGGGGACGATGGAGTCGAACCAGGTGGATGAGGATGACATACTTGCAACGTTCGCCCAAAAGACTTGCCACTCTCCCTCGGATGCGATTTCATCTCCAGCCTCAACAAGCAGACGTGTTTTTCCGATACCCCCTTCACCGTGAACAACCAGGAACAGGGCATCCGATGACAGGAAAGAACGAACATACTTTGCTTCGGCCTCTCGGCCGCGGAATGTTGTGAGAGTTTCACGCCTTAGAAAAGGGTCTTCCTGTGGCAAGCGCTCGCGAATCTCTGGAAGAGAAAGAAGAACACGCGTTTCATTCTGGAAGAAGTACCGATCTACTTCAGGGTGCTTGTCAAGAAGTCCATCTAAGTTTGCCCGCTCCCAATAGTCGGGGTTCAAGCCTTGAGCCATGAAGAGAGGAACAACCTCGACATCCCACCTCTGCCTATCCGTGGGATTGAATACTGCATTGGTAACAAGGCGCCAGTGTGTTACTCCCTTCCACTGGAGATATCGAAAGTGTCCTGGTTTTCGATATTCTGCGATCTTGGCAGCTTCACTCTTCGCGTCTGCAATTGCCTTAGTAGCTGAGCCATCTTCATGGTGCTTAGCTTGAAATACTCGTAATCCATCGCCTGAGCGCGCATCCTGTCCGCCATCTTTACCTCGACGGCCGAAAAGTGCTGCTTTCGGATCCTCGAAGAAGATGAGGGTCGTTGCAAGTGCCTCAAAAGTAGCGCCGGAGGTGATGAGGCCCCAATTTCTATTTGGCATTAGATGTCCCTATCGCTTAAGTCGGCCCCAAGCCCGCAAAGAACTTTGGGGACGGGTGCTGCGATGTTACTTACGTTGATTATTTGAGGTCAAGGAGCCCAGCGGGGGACGTTGTGCACCCGTTGCTACGAGGAATCTGTCATCACCAATCCCCCCGCACGCTGCAACGCTCCACGACGACTTCTACCTTCTTGATTCACCTACTTCTGAATTACTCTCATCTTAACTCTTTGTCAAGCAAGAATATTATTCGGCCGAACTATGCCCGCCAAGTGTGCCCACATGACAAGCATCGTAGGCGTGTCCAAGGCCAGACAATTGGCATAAAGATGAGCCAGGTAATTATTGCCCATTTTCGACCGCGTACCACTGGAGCAGTATCCCTATTGCCGCAGTGCGGGCATGCGCCCTCGCTATACGTCGGATGGAGTTTTTCGCCATCTGCAAGGGCACCCGCAATGACTTCTCGCGCATCGGCTGCGTCCTGTTCGCTGACCCGAAGTTTTACTCCGCCCAGGGCGTTGGAATACAGCCAATCTATATATATGGTGTTATAGTCCGCGGGGAAGACCGGTATTTCGAAAGCTTCGAGAAGTGACCACACGAGGTCAGCCTCGTAGGGCATGGTATATACGCCGACTGTGACCTGGCGTTCTATTTTCTGTTCCTGCATAGGCATAAAAGAAAGTTACAACGTCACGAGGATAGTACAGAGTTTCGGAAATTGCAAGGAGTTCGATGGGGTATTTTCAGGGTATGGCGGTGAGACGATGCAAGACACAGGATGCAGGATGCAAGATGCAGGATGCAGGATGCATAATACAAAAAGGCCCGGCAGGATGCTCCCTGCCGGGCCTTGATGACGTCGCATACACTCCCTCTTACACCACGATGCTCCCGCCGGTTCCGTTCGGCTCGGACTTGACCGATGCTTTCTCAATGACGAACAGAAGCTGCCCTTCCTGCACCGTCTCGTTGAGCTTGACGCAGACCTCGACGATCTGCCCGTCCATAGGCGCGATGATGGCATTTTCCATTTTCATGGCTTCGAGGTTCGCGATCTCCTCGCCCTTATGCACGATATCTCCCGCCTTGACGGGTCCGCGGCCGGGGTTGCCGATCCGCCACAGGTTGCCGTTGATCGGCGCGCCGATGTTGTTCGGGCCCTTTGCCATGCGGACCTCGGCCTTCTTGGCGCGCGGGGTCGCGACCGAGTAGACCCGGGTCTTGTTGTTCACGCGCATGACCACGTGGATCACGCCTTCGTACTCCGCCCCGATGGACACCAGCTCGATGGAGTAGGGCTTGCCCCAGTGCTCGAAATCCACCCTGTCTCCCGGCCGGGTAAGGCCTTTTCTCCAGACGTTCGTGGGAAGAACGAGCGGCGCTTCGCCGAACTTCCCGCGGAACTCCATATAGTCAAGCGCGTCCTTGGGGTGCATGAGATAGAGGATGAACTCCTCTTCGGTCACGTCCCTGCCCACGTTCTCCTGGAGCTCCTTCCGGAGCTTGTCGAGGTCGTCCTGAGGCATGGAGTCGAGCGGAGATATTTCCTTCCGCTCCCTGATCTTTTCCTCCCACTCCTCGCCGAACGTGCTCTGGTAAACCCATTCCGCGGGCCAGCCCACGGGCAGTTTGCCGTAGTTCCCGAGCAGAAGGTTCTTGAAATCGCCCGGCGCGGTCCGGAACAGCTGCAAGAGCTCGTCCTGCTCCGCTTTGTCCATGGCTTCGAAGTCCTGCTTTTTTTCCTCGACGAACTTCGTCAAAAGATCGATGACATGCCTCACCCCGCGGTCGCCCTGCTCCTTTGCGTACCGGTTCACGATGCCGCTGCACGTGACCCAGGTGACCTGGGACCCGGGCGTCACGTCGAAATACTTGACGATCCGGTTGAAGAGCGACATGGCCGTGAGGATCGCGGGCATGAGATGCAGGAAGTCCCCCTTGTCCGCCTGCTCGAAGGAACTCGGGAACGCACCGCCCGGCATGCGGTGGCGGGTCACGGTGTGGTCCAGGCCCTTGAAGGGCGACTCCGCCCATTCGTAATGGCCGATCCATTCGCGCACCTTCCGGACAGCGGCCTCGGCATCCGGTCTGTTCAAATGCACGGGGATGCCGGTCTCCTCGAATATGGATTGAATGGCCAGGATCGGAGAATGGCCGTAGAAGCGGACGAGCGAATCCTCTTCCACGTCAAAGATCGCGGCGCCGGCCTTGGCCGCGGAGAGGAACGCCGGCACGGCAAGACCGTCCGTAATGTGACGGTGGTAGTTGATCACGAGCTTCGGATATTTCTGCTTGATGGCGTCGATGAGGTTCCCGATGCGGGTCACGTCTCCCACGCCGGCCATGTCCTTGATGCACAGCACGATCTCGTCGATCCCGCCGCAGAGGTCCACCATCTCCCGGACGACACCGAGGTAGTACTCGTTCGTGGCCCAGTCCGCGACCGTGAAAGAGATCGTGGGCTCGAACAAGCGCCCCCGCTTCATGACCGTTTCCGCCACCGTGCGCATGTTCCGCACGTCGTTCAGGAACGAGAAGCAGCGCCACACGTCGATGTCCACCCGGGCAACGGCATACTCGATCACGTTCTTCGGATACGGACGGTATCCCCAGAGGTTCGTCTCCCGGATCAGCGTCTGCTGCAGCACGTTCGGCATCAGCTCCCGAAGGATAGCCACTTCCTCGAACGGGCTTTCCCTGCGGTTCATGATGCCCACATGCCAGCGCGCCCCGCCGTGCGTCTCTGCGGAGAACAGACCCATGCCGTTATAGTACGGCGCAAGCGTCTTGAGGTCGTAGATGCGGTGGCGGTTCTTGAAGTCCGACTGGCCCGCGTCGCGCATGCCCACGGACGTGAGGCACACGCCCTTGAGCGATCGGACCGCTGTTACGATCTCTTTCGGCGACATGCCGGGTTTTACGAAAACAGTGTCTGTCATAATTCTCCTGAATCAGAACAACATCAGAACCTTGGAACCGCGAAGGCGCGAAGGACGCCAGGAAAGCAAAAGCTTACGGCTTTCTTTTAATACAGGATTTACGACTTCCTCGCGTTCCTAGCGCCCTCGCGGTAAAAGATCTTTTCCTGTTTTCTTAATTCTTAATTCTGCCTTCTTACTTCGCTACACCTACATCCACTTCTGCGGCCCCAGGGCAGAGGTCTCGGCAACATACCGCGCGATCTTCAGCACCTCATCCTCGCTGTTCTTCTCCTGGAACATCGAGATGAGCTCGTCCATGTGCTCCTCGATGAACCGGGTGGAGAACTCGCCCGCGGCGAACGACGGGTGCCGGATGATCGAGAGCAGGAGCGGCTGGAGCGTCTTGATGCCCTCGACCCGGAGGTTCCTGCCGAGCGACCGGTCCATCACGCTGATGGCATGGTTCCGGTCCGCGCCCGCGGTCATGAGCAGCATGAACAACGAATCGTAGTAAGGCGGAATGTCGCCGCCCTCGTACACGCCCGAGGCAACGCGCACATTCGGGCCCATGGGGATCTGGAGCCGGGTGATCGGGCCGAAGGACGGGCTGAAGGTCTTCGGGTCCTCGGCGTTCAGACGGACCTCGAGGGCCCAGCGGTTCGGCCGGATCGCGGATTGTTTGAACGGCAGCTTCTTGCCGAGCGCCACATCGATCATGATGCCGACGATGTCGAGGCCCGTGATCAGTTCGGTGATGCCGTGCTCCACCTGGAGCCGGGTATTCACCTCGAGGAAATAGAACTTTCGCGTCGCTGAATCGAAAATATACTCGACCGTCCCGGCCGTGGTATAGCCGATCTCGCGCATCAGCTTGGTCGCGGTGTAGCAGATCTCGTTCCGCAGGTTCTCGTCAAGGCTCGGCGACGGCGCTTCCTCGATGATCTTCTGGTTCCTTCTCTGGAGCGTGCATTCGCGCTCGTACAGATGGACCACGTTTCCGTGGCTGTCCGCCACGATCTGGACCTCGATATGCCGTCCCCGCTCGATGTATTTCTCGACCAGGATGGTGTCGTCGCCAAAGGACTTCTTGGCCTCTGACCGGGCGCGCGACAGGGCCTGCGAGAGCTCCCCGTCGCTCTCGACCTTCACCATGCCCTTACCGCCTCCGCCCGATGCGGCCTTGATCATGATGGGGTAGGCGACATCGTCCTGCTTCATCCAGGTCTTTATCTGCTCGACTTCAGTGACCGCATCGATGCCCGGAATGGTCGGCACATTGGCCTTCTTCGCCAACGCCTTGGCCTCGATCTTGTCCCCCAGCATGCTGATGACCTCGGGGGACGGACCGATCCAGGTGAGTCCCGCGTCGATCACTTTTCGGGCGAACTGGGCGTTCTCGGCAAGAAAGCCCCAGCCCGGATGGATGGCGTCGGCCTTGCTCTTGAGCGCGGCCTGGATCATCTTGTCCATGTTGAGGTAGGACTCGGCCGGCGGCGCAGCGCCGATATGCACGGCCTCATCCGCCATGAATACATGGTGGGCCAGACGGTCCGGATCGCTGTAGACCGCAACGGTGGGGATCTTCCGGTCCCTGCACGTGTGCATCACCCTCACCGCGGGAACACCGCGGTTCGCAATTAAGAGCTTCTGGATCGTCTTGCTCATGCAATAGCACCTTTTTTCCGAACGGCTTTTCGCCGCTCCGATATGGGAGCATGATTATTTCTAAAAACACCGGATTTGTCAAGCATTGTTTCAATAGAAAGGCCGGCAGGTTGTTCCCCGCCGGCCCTCTCGTTCAGATACCTGTTTGCTCAGGTTTTACTATTTTATGACAGAGGCCTTCTCCATGATCACAGCGTATTTGTACCCGGAGCCGAAGTCCTTGTCCTTATAGATCGTGCCCTTCATCGTGACGATGTCTCCGACCGAGGGAAGATCCTGGGAGGTCACGACCAGTTTGTTCGTGGCCGCGAGTGCATTGCCGGTGCCGTCTTCCAAATGGATCCAGTTCTTGCCCATGATGCCCTTGGAGACCTTTACCACCTTCCCCTTGACCACCGCGGTCTTTTCGTTCAGCGTTGCCTTTTTTTCATGAATTTCGCTCACGGTATAGGCATCGGGTCCCGAGGCCTTCTCCACCTTGATCTTCTCGGTCGACGGCGCGTCCCCGGCGGTGGCGCTGGGGTGCGGCGCCTGCATCATAGCGCTTCCTCCCGGGCCCGCCTCGGTCATGAGACCGCCGGAGAAAATGATGTTCTCGAATGTCCGATGAAGGGACTTGCTCGTGAATTTCCCCATCTCCACGCCGGGCAGAAACTTGAGCTCCTGACCGACCTTGACCTGGGTCATCGGTATGGCGACCCATGTCTTCTTCTCGTTCTTCTCGATAAGAACATAGGAATAGCCGCCGGCGTTCATGGTTTCCACGACTTTGCCCGAAAGCTCGGGGTTCCCTGCTGCACCGGCCTGAGCAGACGGTACCCGCGCCCCAGGTGCGGCGCCAGCCGGCTGAGGAGCGGCAAAGGCCCCTGCGCAAAAAAGGGCCAGCGCCAGAAATGCCCCCCCTGCCATCAATAAACGCTTCATGATCGACTCCTTCTTCGTGCGGACGCTGTTCACGGTCGGGTTCCCCTGTGAAACACGGCACGCGTTTGTTTTTTTCGCAAGCGTCACTTTACTGCTTTCTCCGAAAATATGCAAGATTTTTTTATGGCGCTGTTCGTATCACAGCTTGTAACCGATCTTCCTGAGAAAGTCCTTTCGCTTCGCCCTGTCCGCCGTCGTTTCGACGCCCCGGGGAGGAAAGCCGTCGATCACGCCGAGGACCCCCTTTCCCTGGGCCGTGGACGCGATGACGACTTCGAGCGGGTTTGCCGTGGCGCAGAAGATGCGGCATACTTCGGGGCAGTTTTTGATCTGGGTAAGAATGTTGATGGGGAATGCGTCTTTCAGAAAGATGCAGAAAACGTGGCCCGCGCCGATCGCTTCGAGGGTCTGGACACAGGCGGAGATGAGACCATCGTCATTTCCTTCGGTCCGTATGAGACAGGGTCCGGACGCCTCGGTGAAGGCGACGCCGAACTTTGCCTGCGGCACCGTCGTGGCGATGATTTCGTAAAGGTCCTCGGCGGTCTTGATGAAGTGGGTCTGGCCGAGGATGAAGTTGCACCCTTCGGGAATTGCCACGGTCACGACATTCGTATCCATAAGAGGCCTCCTGTCCTGCGGGTTTTATGGTGCCTATAGTATACCAGAGCTCAGGTGCGGGAGCTGACGGGAAACACCGGGAGCCGGCTGACGTTCATTCGTGCGCCTGATGGGACCGGGCCAGCGGTTTCTGCAGGAGCGTGATGACCTTTTCAGTCCTTACCAGCTTGCCCTCGCCGTTCAGGTGATTGACGGTGTTGGTAAAAAAATCGTAGGGATACAAAAAATCCTCCGGGGTGCCGAGAATGCGGCAGTCCAGTTCCTTCCGGAGCCTTGCCTCATAACGCCGCATGCCCTCTTGCTGCCGGCGATACTCTTCCTCGGGATAGGCCGGGAACAGGAAGTACGTCCGCACCCCCTGCCGCAGCGCGCTCCGGCAAAAGTCGTTCACGGCATCGAGCGATTGGCCCCGGTAGCGCGGGTCGGAAAACAGCTCTTCGCCTCTCTGTTCGATCATCTCGGGGGACGTCGCGGCCCGCATGGTCCGTAGCGAATCACCGTTGCGCGTGAAATATTTCCGGTAATAGACATAGCCCCTGCCGAAGAAAGCGCGGCACTGGCGGACACGCAGCGCTTCCTGCGCGGCCTTGGGGAGCGCCTGCACTTTCAGCCGCACCAGGCTTACAAAATCGATGGCCAACGCCCGCACGGGGTCCTGAAGCGTTCCATACAGCCAGGAAAGGTTCCTGGCCGGCGCCAAAGCAAAAATCCATTTCCGCGCCTGCTCGTCGACGGAATCGAAGACCACGCTGTATTCCGGAACGATCACGACGACGTCGCCGGGGCGAAGAGAGGGCCTGATCTCCCGCAGGAGCGCGGTGATGCCGAATCCGGCGTATAACCCCAGGTTCACGACCGGCCGGTGCAGGCGCGCCTCCAGCTTCGCGCTGTCGAGCCCGTCGAACAAGCCGCTCCCCCCGACAAAAATGACGCGGTCCTGCCCGGCCCCTTTAACCATGTCCAGCTTGTTCAGAATGGCGGAGAGTTGATGGCTGTAGGGGACCGGGAGCAGGAAGATCGCCAGGGTCGTCGCGACGACGAGAGCGGCCAGAACGCACCCTTTTATCAGCAGTGTTCTCATGTCGTCCTAAAACTGAAAATAGATGAACCGCTGCTCACTGTAGGACCCGAAGATAACGATGGTCGTTATCATCAGATAGTACAGGGACCAGCGGACCAGAACGGGCCTCCCGCTGAAGAGATTGTCCGTCCCGCTCGTCCGGTGGAGGTGCTGAATATATTCCGCGAACAGGATGAAAAACAGGACGAACCCGTTGAACGCGAACCGGCCCCTCCGTGCCAGGCCCGTAAAGCCGTCAAACAGGTGGGATATGATGTAGCCGGCATCGTCCATATTGTTGGCCCTGAAAAGAATCCATGCGAAGCAGATCAGCAGAAAGGTTGCGCCGACCTGGAGCGCGTGATGAATGCGGGGGGACTGGTCCAGGCGCGTTGCCCGGACAACGGCCTCGCGCAGAGGTGCGGTCCAATGCGACAGCAGGAGATACATCCCGTTAAGCGCGCCCCACAGGATAAAGGTCCAGTTCGCGCCGTGCCAGAGGCCGCTGACGAGAAAGGTGACGAGGATGTTCGCATACCATCGGGGTCTCGCCACCCGGTTTCCCCCAAGGGGGATATAGACATAATCCCGGAACCACGAGGTGAGGGATATGTGCCAGCGCCGCCAGAATTCGGCGATGGAGCGGGCCGTGTAGGGACGGTCGAAGTTTTCCATGAGCCGGAAGCCCATCACCTGGGCCGCGCCGAGGGCGATGTCGGAATATCCCGAGAAATCGCAATAGATCTGGTACGCAAAACATATCGTCGCAAACATCAGCGGGAAACCGGCGTAGTCATGCGGATGGTTATAGACCTGATCGACCAGCAACGCCAGTTGATCGGCAATGACCACTTTTTTGAAAAGCCCGAAGGCCATGCGCTTCAGGCCGCCCGTCACCCGTTCGTAATCGAAGGCGTGAGGCTCGCGGAATTGATGGAGGAGGTTCTGCGGACGTTCAATGGGCCCCGCCACAAGCTGGGGATAGAACATGACATAGAGCGCAAAGATGCCGTAATGGTGTTCCGCTTTCTGGTTCCCCCGGTACACTTCGATGACGTAGCTCATGCTCTGAAAGGTGTGAAAGGAGAGGCCGATGGGGAGGAGTATCCTCAGGCTCTCGATGCCGTAGTTCCAGTGAAAAAAACGGGCGACATTCGCGATGTTCTCGTTCGCAAAGTTGAAATATTTGAAAAAACCGAGAATAGCGATCGTGACGGCGAGGCTGCTCACGAGAGTGAGCCGCTTACGCCTCCCGGGGGGTGTTTTTTCGATGAGAATACCCGCCGTGAAGTCAACGGTAATGGTCACGAAGAGGATGAGAATATATATCGGGATAAACGCCATGTAGAAAACGCAGCTCGCGATGAGCAGGAGAAACCACCGCCAGGCATGAGGAAGCAAAAAATAGAGGATGGTTACAACCGGGAAGAACAGGTAAAACTCGAGTGAGTTGAAAAGCATGGCAAATACCTTTGCAGGCGGCTTCGGTCACGATCGCCGTCGCTCACGATCACGAGGCCGCGCTGAATTCCTCTTGCAGCGTCGTTCCCGCAGATCGGGGGCCGGACGGGCGAGACGGCACGTATCGTGTAAAATAATGAGTATCTATAATGTATTCCTCCTGGATTGTCAAGGAGGTAATGATCACCGCCGGCGGCCGGCGGCATTCTTTGCCGGAACAAACATCAGAGCGGGTTTTTGGTGAGTACGGAAGATTCAGTGCCGTGCTTGAGCAGATCGACCATGCGCGCCAGGGACTCTTCGTGAAGCTCGTGGATAAGCATCCGGTCCACCCCGCGCCTTCTCTTCTTGTTCAGGAACGAGAGAAAAACGATGCTTTTATATATCCGCCGGTTGGTCTTGAAGGAGAAGACATAGCGGTCAAGGGAGTTCTCCAGAAGCAGGTCGCTGCGCTTGCGAACAGCCTTGCTGATCGTGACGGTCTGGAGCCAGTAAGCCTTGTCTATCAGGCTGTCGGCTTTCAGCTCGGCCCAGGTGTGCCCCATGTTCCCCATTTCATCGGTCAGTGTTTCATGGGCCACGGTATCGGCGGCAAGATGGCCCAGATACCCGTAGGCAAAGGCCCGTTCGGGCCACGATTTGGCCTGGTCCAGGAGCTTCAACCCCACGTCCCACGAGTGAGAACTTTTATCGCCGGGGAGATACTTCTTGCCGATAATGATGTCAGCCATGAGATTGCCGTAGAGATAGTCCTGCTTATGCTTTTTGAGAAGAGCGAGGATGCCGGCGGGGATCATCGGCGCGCATGACAGAAGTTCATTGCCGAGATACATATGGGTCATCGGCCCCCAGGCAAAGACCACGGACGGCACCAATAGGAACCCGGCTGCTAATAGGAAAGAAAAAAACATGATAGTTATGAAATGATCGCTTCTCCACAGAGGCGCAAGCCCTCTGCGGCAGTTGAAATAAGCGCACATGCAAACAGCACATGCAAACAGGTGGTATGATAACTCTCATTCGTCTTTACGTCAATAACAAAAAACAACGGAAGGCCGGATAAATATTCGCCGATAAACGCGTGAGAAAAAAGCTGGAATCCTCCAGCTATCTGAAAAAACGGCGCATTTTTTTGTTCTGCATCTCGTAGAGGGAGCAGTTTATCCAATATGTTTAATCTTACCTTCGCCATAAAATCTTTGGTTGTATAAACTCATGGGTTATGGTATAATTTTGCGTGTTTTTAGGTGTTGATTTCATTGGGAAGCGCAGGCCGAAAACCAGGGTACATTTTTCAACATCGGTCTGCGTTTAATAATTTTAGAGGGGGCCATTTGAAGTCTCTCACGGCATTGAAGCCGCTCGTCATCAAAGGGAAAAAAATCCGGGTGCCCATTATCCAGGGCGGCATGGGCGTCGGGGTGTCGCTCCATCCCCTTGCGCAGGCGGTTGCGCGCGAGGGCGGTCTGGGGATCATATCGAGCGCCTGCCTTGACCGTCTTGTTTCAAAAAGGACCGGAAAAAAAGTAAACACTTACGAAGCGGCGTATCAGGAGGTCTCTCTCTCAAAAAGAGAAACCGGCTTCGCCGGCATCAATATTATGGCCGCCCTCGTCAGGGATTATAGCGATTCGGTAAAAGGGGCGCTTGACGCCGGGGCGGATGCGATCATCTCCGGCGCCGGTCTGCCGATCGGTCTGCCTGCCATTCAGCCGCCGAAGGACACGGCCCTGGTCCCGATCGTTTCATCGGCCCGGGCGCTCGATATCATCTGCAAAAAATGGGAGAAGCTGGGATACCGGCCTGATGCCGTTGTTCTGGAAGGCCCGCTTGCCGGCGGGCACCTGGGCTTCAGGATCGACCAGGTGGAACTCGAGGCCAACAGGCTCGAGAACCTCCTGCCGCCGGTCAAGGAGATGGCCATGAAGTGCGGCGATTTCCCCGTTATCGTCGCCGGCGGGATCTACACGCATGCCGATATCGTCAAATTCATGGGCATGGGCGCCGACGGCGTGCAGATGGGAACGCGGTTTCTCGCCACCGAGGAAAGCAGCGCCACCCCGGCCTACAAAGAGGCCGTACTTCAGGCAAAGGAAGAGGACATCGTCGTTGCCCATCGGCCGGGATCGCCCTGCGGTCTGCCCTTCAGGGTGATCAAGCAGTCTCCCATGTACGTCTCCGCGCTGCAGCGCCTGCGGAAGCCGAAGTGCGACAAGGGCTACGTGCTCATGAAGGATTCCGAGGGCAAATATTCCGTTTGCCCGGCCAAGGAAAGCAATGAGAACTACTTCTGTATCTGCAACGGGCTGTTGAGCTCCAGCGGATATAACGCGAACGAGGAAGAAGCTCTCTACACCGTCGGCACGAACGCTTCGCGGGTCGACAAGATCATTTCAGTCAAAATTCTTATGAACGAACTGACCGGCGCGGGAGGCTGATATGGCGATAGAGCTGGATAAAGAGTTTGATCCGAAGCTGCGGGCGCAGGTGAACGCATATATCGACCAGCGCATCGTTGAGGCCTCGCGCCAGGTGTATGACTCGTTAACGAAGAAAATCAAGGCCGTCGAGGGCAAGGTCCACGAAGTGGAGTTGAAAGCCCGCAAGAACCGCGCGGCCATCATCGCGTCGAAAGGGACGCTCGACATGGCATACCCTCCGCTTCTGCTCGCTACCGGCGCGCGGAGCATGGGTATCGAAGCCTCGATCTTTTTCACCCTGTACGGCGTCAACATCCTGAAGAAAAACGCGAACCTCAAGGTCGCCCCCCTTGCCAACCCCGCCATGCCGATGCCGGTGCCGAACCTGGTCGGTGCCCTGCCGGGGATGACCTCCATGGCATCGATGATGATGAAGGGTATGTTTAAGAAGCAGGCCGTGCCCACCATCAAAGAGCTCCTGGACATGTCCCGGGACTCCGGCGTCAAACTCGTCGCCTGCCAGATGACTTTGGATGTGCTCGGCATGAAGAAGCAGGACCTGATCGACGGCATCGAATTCGGCGGTCTGGCGACGTTCCTTGAATACGGGATGGGTGCCACGGTCACACTGTTCGTATAGCGCGACGACACGATGGTTATGCTGAAGCTCGGAGGGCACCATGGAATCGGGAATTCCCGTATTGACGCAAAAGGGACGTTCCGCGGTCGAGAACGCGCCGAAGGATCTGACCCCGATCTGTAGAAACATCCTTGTGCAGATAGACGGGAAAAAATCGCTAGAAGATATCCGGACCATGTTCCGGGGACTCAAGGGCCTCGAAGAAGCTCTCCAGCGGCTCTTTGCCGGCAATTTCATCCAGGTATCACACGAGTGCAAGGACCTCATCACGGCGCTGGCGCAGCAGATGCTCGGGGCCAAGGCCACGACCTTGATCAAGAAAATCGACGACCTTCACGCCAAGTATGGTGAACACTGTTGGGAGCACCTCGATGACGTGGAAAAAACCGCCCGCCTGTTCTATGGCGAAGTAATTGCGACTAACCTGAAGGCGGAGATATCCAAGATCCTCCACGAAACCCAGCAGAAGGACTGACGACGCCCGGTCAGCCTTGACCTTCCTCCGGGTTGCGGCGCTCCGGAAAACTCTTACCCATTATTCCCTTTTCATGGGTACCTACACGTACATCAATCTCACGATTAAGGACCGGTTCTGATGAGCCAGCTCGACAAGTTGATCGAACGACTACAGCCCCAGCAGGAGCTTCTCCTCGAGACCGGAAAAGAGCCCATGATGCGGACGGACGCGGGCACCAGGGTCATGGTAAACCAGAAGCTGTCGAGCCCGCAGGTCATCGGTCTTCTCGCGGAAATAGCGGCCGGCGTCCACAAGGAAAACATCGCGGCCAAGCGCCAGACGAACTTTGAATATACCCACAACGGCAGGAGCCATACGGTCACGTTCATGACCCAGGGCGAGCAGGTGCGGAGCGTAATCTCCATCACTGATGCGGGAAATAAGGTTGCTCTCGAAGATACCATCAAGGCCGGTCAGGATGCCGACCCCGTCGGAGAGGCAAGGCCAACGGCCCCCTCAGCAGCTGCCGCATCCCCTGCTGCGGCCAAATCAAGACCTGCGCTCGGGAAGGAGCCGGAGATCAACGGCCTTCTCCGAAAAATGTTCGAGATGGGCGCCTCCGATCTTCACCTCACCTCCAACCACAAACCGCTGATCAGGCTCCATGGCGACATGATGGAGCTGTCCGCCGACCATTCGGTCATCACAGCCGAGCGGATAAAAAAACTTTTAGCCGCCATTACGCCCGAACACAACTCAACCCAGTTCGCAGAGCTCCACGACACCGACTTCGCGCACGAGATCGAGGGCCTGGCCCGGTTCCGGGTGAACTTTTTCATGGACCGCTTCGGCATGGGCGCCGTCTTCCGCCAGATACCCATGGAGATCGTGACGGCGGAAAAACTCGGCCTCTCCAAGGAAGTGCTCGACCTTTGTTTCCTGAGCAAGGGCCTCGTCCTCGTCACCGGCCCCACCGGCTCGGGCAAGTCCACGACCCTCTGCGCCCTCATAGATTACATCAACCGCCACCGCAAGGACCATATCATTACGATCGAGGACCCGATCGAGTTCGTGCATGACAGGAAAAACTGTCTCATCAACCAGCGCGAAGTGCACGTCCACACCGAGTCGTTCAGCAATGCCCTCCGCGCCGCGCTCCGCGAAGACCCGGACATCGTGCTCGTGGGCGAGATGCGCGATCTCGAGACGATCTCCATCGCCATCGAGACGGCGGAAACAGGACACCTCGTGTTCGGCACGCTCCATACTTCCACGGCGGCCTCGACCGTGGACCGCATCATCGACCAGTTCCCCGCGGACCGGCAGGCCCAGATCCGGACCATGCTCGCCAGCTCGCTCAAGGGGGTCATCGCCCAGACACTGTGTAAAAAAACCACCAAAGGCAGGGTGGCCGCCATGGAGATCCTCTTCGTGAACAGCGCGGTTTCGAACCTCATCCGGGAAGGAAAGATCTTCCAGATTCCCTCGATCATGCAGACCGCGAAGGGGCAGGGAATGAGCCTCTTGAACGATGCCCTGTTCAAGCTCGTCGCGGACAAGCAGGTGGCCCCGGAGGAAGCCTACATCAAGGCCATTGATAAGTCCGGCTTCGTCACCATGCTCAAGAGCAAGAACATAGCGTTGAATCTGACGGGCAATATCAACGAACTATAGGCAGGACGGTTTATGAGCGACCAAGCTGCGCTGGCGGTACCGAAAGACAGGCAGGACGTGACGGTGCATCTGAGCGGCGGCGGCGTGCTCGATGGGACCATCTTTCTGGAATACTCTCAGCCGGAGCTGACACTGCTCCAGAAAGTCACCGCCTTTCTCGAGACTGGAAACACTTTTTTCCCATTGCGCCTGAACAAGGGCGGCGCGACCGAGTTCATCAATAAGAAGAATGTCAGGATCGTCGAACTTGCCTATTCCGCTGATGCGGAAAAAGACAGCCTGGCCCTCAGCCTTATGTACAGTGTAGAGGTCACGGTGGTCCTTGTGAACGATGCCGCGGTCAGCGGCGCGCTCCTGGCCGAAGTGCCCTTGGAGCGGGCCCGTCTTTCCGACTGTCTCAACCTGCCGCAGCAGTTCCTGAGCATCAAAATGGACGGGAAGATCCGCTATATCAATAAAAACGCGCTCCAGAAGGTCGTATACGCCGAAAAGGCGTAAGCCTTCGGGCGGGCCCCCCGGAATCAACAGTCCCCCCTTTTGAACAGGCACCATCCTTCATCATCATAAGTATTTTTTCAGTCCCGCCCGGCACAGTATGCCGTAACGGGCCTTTAACCTTTTGAGACCTGAGGATTTCTCCGTGAACTCTGAGGTTAATGTTGGTATTACGTGAGGAATGGCACTGCAGGAGGCATGATTGAGGATGGAAGCTGTCCGGCGCGTTTTACACGTTGAACCGGAAGAGCATGATGTCCCCGTCCTTGACCACGTAGTCCTTGCCCTCGGAGCGGAGCAGGCCGGCCGCTTTCACCGCCTGTTCGGTCTTGAGCTTCATCAGATCGTCGTAATGGAACACCTCGGCGCGGATGAAGCCTTTCTCGAAGTCGGTGTGGATCTTGCCCGCGGCCTGGGGCGCCCTGGTCCCTTTTGTGATGGTCCAGGCGCGCACTTCGTCCTTGCCGGCAGTAAAATACGTGATAAGGCCCAGGAGCTCATAGCCTGCCCGGATCATCCGATCCAGACCCGATTCCTTGAGCCCCATGCCCGCTAAATAGTCCTGTCGCTCTTCTTTCGGGAGCTGGGCGATCTCGCCCTCAACCTGGCCCGAGATGACCACGACCCGGGCGCCCTCGATATCGGCGATCGCTTTGACCGCGTCCACGAACGGGTTCGGCTTGTCCACCATGTCCTCGGCAACATTCGCCACGTAGAGCACGGGCTTGGAGGACAAAAGTGCGTAGGTCTTGAGCCACAGCGTCTCTTCATCGGAATGGGTCGCCCGGCGGATGGGCTCGCCCTTCGCGAGCATGTCCTTGAGCCGCCGCATGAACTCCACTTCATCAACGGTCTTCTTGTCCGCGGTCCTGACCAGCTTCTCGGCCTTGTACAGCCGCTTCTCGATCGCGTCGAGGTCGGCCAGCATGAGCTCCGCCTCGATCACTTCGATGTCCGCTTTCGGATCAACCTTGTTCGCAACGTGAATAACGTTCGGGTCTTCGAAGCAGCGCACCACGTGCGCGATGGCGTCCACCTCGCGGATATTGGCGAGGAACTTGTTCCCGAGCCCCTCGCCCTGGGAAGCGCCCTTCACCAGCCCGGCGATGTCCACGAACTCCATGCTCGTTGGCGTCAGTTTCTTCGGCACGTAGATCTCGGCAAGCTTGTCGAGACGCTCGTCCGGCATGTCCACCACGCCCACGTTCGGGTCGATGGTGGTAAAGGGATAGTTCGAGGCCTGCGCGCCCGCGGAAGTAAGCGCGTTGAAGATGGTCGACTTGCCCACGTTCGGCAGGCCGACGATGCCGCAGTTAAAACCCATTTTCTACTCCTTGTTCACCACAAAGACACCAAGAAAAGCTTTTCTTTTTCTGCACCGCCAGTCACGCTCTTTGTCACCTTTCTTGCGTGCCCAAGAGGTGACCCCAAAAAGGGCACCCTACGAAAATTCTTTAACGGCATGCTCGGTCGTCCTCGGTACATTTCGGGAACTCGCCCTTCGGGCTCAGATATCCGAAATGCTTCACCCTCAAACTCGGTCGCCTGCCTGAAATTTTCGAAAGGGACCGATCTGATTGACATCTGGCGCCTTACCGAGTTCTCTCCGCGGACTCCGCGCCTCCGCGAGAAACGTCTTTTCTCCTGTCTCTGCCGCGGATTCGACAACAAAAAACCCGGAGCTGTCGGAATGGTCCTTCAGGTCCGGGCTTCTGAACGATTACTTCTTGTTAATGCTATTCATGGCCCGCGCCGGGCCTTCCACAACGATCGCCCTGGCCGCTTCAGCTGCGCGCGCCATGATCTCCGGCACTGCCCGCCGCTCCTCGACGAGAAAGGGACTCAAGACATAATCGGCAGGATCGATGCCGGGCCCCGGCCTGCCGATCCCGATGCGAATACGGACAAAGTCGGCGGTCCCGATATGTTCGATGATGGAGCGGAGCCCGTTGTGCCCGCCGTGCCCCCCGCCGGTCTTTACGCGGACGGTTCCCAGCGCCAGGTCCAGCTCGTCATGGAGCACGATAAGGTCCGACGCTTCCGCGTACGCGGACCGGAGGAGCGCCGCCACGGCCCTGCCGCTCTCGTTCATATACGTCTGCGGCTTGACCAGGACGGCCTCTTCGGAACCCATCCGTGCCCGGCCGATCAGGGCGTGGTGTTTTTCCTGCGTAATCTCCGCGCGCAGGATGCCGGCAAGCTCGTCAACTGCCATGAAGCCCGCGTTGTGACGCGTGCGTTCGTACTTTCTGCCCGGGTTGCCGAGACCGACGATGATCTTCACGAAATGCAAGCTCCAAATTTCAAATCACAAATCTCAAATAATATCCAAGTATGAAATTTAAATTTCCGAAACGTTTGAAAACTGGTCCTTGGTGCTTGAGATTTATTTGTTATTTGATGCTTGTATTCACTGTTACTTCTTCGGTGCGGCTTCCTTCTTGGGAGCAGCGGCTTTGGGAGCAGCGGCCGCCTCTTTCCCAGCGCCCGCGCCCTTGGCTTCGGCAGCCGGTGCCGCCTCAGCCTCGCCCTCTTTCTTGGGCTTCTTAACGAGCTCGGGCTCGCCGCCCTCCGCTGCCGCTGCCGGTGTCGCGGTCAGCATTTCCTCAAGCTTGGCCTCCGACATCGGCGGCTGGATGGTCGCGACCGTCGCATCCGGATCGGTCAGGATCTTGATGCCTTCGCCGGCCTTGATGTGCCGGACGTGGAGCGACTCGTTGATCTTGAGCGCCGAGATGTCGACCTCGATGAAATCGGGGATCTGGCCCGGCAGGCATTCGACTTCGAGATGGCGCTGGCCGTACTGGAAGATGCCGCCTTCCTTGACGCCGATAGAACTGCCCGTAACATGCACGGCCACCTGGATCTTCACCTTCTCATTCATCGCGACTTCCATGAGGTCCACGTGGATGAGCTTGCCGCTGATGGGGTCCACCTGGTAGTCCTTGATCAGGGCCAGGCGGTCGGCCGCACCCTTTGCCCCTTCGAGCTTGAGATTGATGAGCGCGTGCTCGCCGCCTTCGGTATTAAGCACCTTGGTGACCTCTTTATCACCCATGGCGAGCGGCGTGGATTTGCCGTGGCTGTACAGGACCGCCGGCACCATCTGGTTCCGACGCAGGCCCCGGGCAACGCCCTTGCCCGCCTTTTCCCTTACTTGTGCTGATAATGCTATCTTTTCCATTTCTCCTCCGATGAAGCCGTTTAAACTGTTCAAACGGTTTAAGCGGTTTAAACCGCCAAATTTTTATACGAAGAGCGAACTGAGCGACGTCTCCTCGTGGATCCTCGTGATCGCCTCTGCCAGAAGCGGCGCCACGGAGAGGACCGTCAGTTTTTTGCATTCCTGCTGCTTGCTGTCGAGCGCGATGGTGTTCGTCGTGATCAGCTCGTCGAGCGCGGACTCATTGATACGCTGGATGGCCGGGCCGGAGAGCACCGCGTGCGTGCAGGCCGCGCAGATCTTTCCCGCTCCGTTCGCCTTGAGCGCCGCCGCGCCTTCGGTCAGGGTGCCGGCGGTGTCCACCATATCGTCGAGAAGCAGGCAGTCGTGCCCCTTGACATCGCCGATGATGTGCATGACCTGGGCCTCGTTCGGTTTGTCCCGCCGCTTGTCGATGATGGCGAGCGCCGCGTCGAGCCGCTTCGCGAACGCGCGCGCGCGCTCCACGCCGCCGGCGTCGGGCGAGACCACCGTCAGGTTCTTGAACTTTTTCCCCCGGATATAATCGAGCAGCACCGGCGACGCGAAGAGATTGTCCACGGGGATGTTGAAGAACCCCTGGATCTGGCCCGCGTGAAGGTCCACGGTAAGCACCCGGCTGGCCCCGGCGGCCGTGATCAGGTCCGCCACCAGCTTGGACGTGATCGGCACCCGGGGCTGCACCTTGCGGTCCTGCCTGCTGTACCCGTAGTAGGGCAGCACGGCCGTGATCCTGGTTGCCGAGGCGCGCTTGAGCGCATCGATCATGATGAGCAGCTCCATGAGGTGCCGGTTCACCGGGCTCGCCGTGGGCTGCACCACGAAGACATCCATGCCGCGCACGTTGTCCACGATCTGCACGTTGATCTCGCCGTCGGAGAACCTGCCGACGACCGCGTTGCCGAGCTGGATGCCCATCTTCGCGCAGATGTCCTTGGCCAGCCCGAGGTTCGCATTTCCCGAGAATATCTTGAGTTCCCGTTTCCTCACCATGACCATCGATTCCTCGTTTCACTGACTGGTTCGGGGACAGGGAGTCGGACCCCGATTAAAGGCTTCAAAGGCCTCTGTCCTACCATTAGACGATCCCCGAGCAACGGCCGTATTTGAATGGACCGGGCTGCCGGCCGGATAAACCCTGTTCGAGAACAGCGTATAAGACCGAACGTCCCTGTACCGGCGAAGACCACCCGTGTATGCAGCTTGTCAACCGCCGCCGGGGAATCGGCGGCGTGTTCTGCCGGGGTAAACATGAAAAGGATAGGCTGGCACGCCTATCCTCTCGCATCAGATGCAGAATCGGCAGAACTTAAAAGCAGCGCGGCGGCCCCGCTATGTGGATTCCTTCTCTTTCAAGGGCTGTTCCCGTTTCGTGGGATTGGCCAGCTCCCGCTCGTACTCGGAGAGGACTTTCGATTCGATCATCTGCCGGGTCTCGCTGTTCAGCGGATGGGCGATGTCCTTGAAGGTCCCGTCCTTCATCTTCCTGCTCGGCATGGCCACAAACAGCCCGGCGTTGCCGTTGATCACGCGGAGGTCCCTGATGAGGAACACGTTGTCGATGGTTATCGTGGCGTAGGCCTTGAGCCTCTCTTCATTGCTGACCGGAAATACCCTGACCTCTGTGATTTCCATACTCATACCCCCTCATGTTGTACAAATCGCGGGTTTTCGGGGCGGCGTCGAAATCAGCTTGCGCTGCCCGAAATACTACTGGTATGGTACACCTCAAGAGGCGATGCCGTCAATGCCTCAGCGGGATAGAGCTTCCAACCTTCTCCGGAAAGGCTTGCCGCGGCAGCCCGGCAGCCTTCTTTGTTCTCGAAAATGCCGAATACCGTGGGGCCGCTTCCGCTCATGCGCGCGCCCATGGCCCCGTGGGCCAGGAGCGCTGCTTCGATCCTGCGGATCACCGGGTGCGCGGCCGCGGTAACGGTCTCGAGGTCATTGTGGAGCCCCTCTGCCATGTTTCGGACCGTAAGCCTTGCGATTTTATTACAGTCAACATTTTTTGTCAACCTCAAATTTAGGTTTTTATACACCCAGGCCGTGGAGGTCTCGAAGCCCGGATTGACGAGCAAAACCCAGAACCCGGGCAGCGGCGCCATGCGCGTGAGAAGCTCGCCCCTGCCCCGCGCCAGGGCCAGCGGCCCGTGAAAAAAGAAGGGCACGTCCATGCCGAGCCCGGCGCCTCGTTCGGAGAGTTGTCCGCGATCGAGCCCGGTCTTGAGCAGTATATTGGCCGCAGCGAGCACTGCCGCGGCATCGCTGCTCCCTCCGCCGAGCCCGGCGGCCACGGGTATGGCCTTCTTGATCGTTACGCAAAGCCCGGTATCGAGACGGGCATGGTTGAGTATGGCTGCGGCCGCCTTCCAGGCGATGTTCTCCTCTCCCGGGGGTATTGTATCGTCATCGCAGGTAACGCTGACACCCTTTTCTCCCAGGGAGACCCTCACCTCGTCGTAGAGACCCACCATCTGCATCAGCATGGAGACCTCATGGTAGCCGTCCGGCCTGCGGCCGAGTACGGACAAACAGAGGTTGATCTTAGCCGGGGCCTGGATCGTAAGCTCTTTCATCGGGTCCTTGCCTTTTCCGCGGTCTGTTTATCGAGAGCCCGCCTCGGCGCCGTCCGACAGCTTGAAAGCATCATCGCCGAGAGGCACGTTCACATCCATCTCATTGTATTCGACCGTGAGCGATACCTTTTTGCCGGGGTTTTCGATACGCACGATCTTCGCCATCAGGTACTTCGAGATCGGCCCTGTCTGTTCGTACCGGGCCCGGTATACAAGCTTGTCTGACCGGTACAATTCACTCGAGGTGATCCGGATGCTCTGTTCGGGGCCCGGGTCGGAAAGCAAAACGTACCAGCGCCGCAGAAGGTCCCCCGCGCGGAGCTCGATCACAAAGCTTCCATCCGGCTCCTGAAATGCCCTGGCTTCCTGCGAAGAAACGGCTGCCGGAATGTTGCCGGCCAGAACGGCGCAAAGCTCTCCCGCGTCCATGGCCACGCCGAGCATCCTTTCCAGGCCCGCGGGACCCGGCGTGAGCACCCTGCCGTCCTCCAGACGGAGCAGCACCTCGGTGCCGTCCCAGACGAGCGTTACCAGGGACTGGCCCAAAGGCCCGTAGGCTTCCACGCGCAGCCGTTGCTGGTCCTCGACCACGATGCCGACCGTGTCATAAGAGCGTTTGCGGCCGGCCCTGACTGTTTCTACGCTCGCCACGGCCTTGAGCCCGGCGAACATCTGCCGGCGCTGCTCAAGCGCCTGCATCAGCGGAAGAGCCGGGACTTCGGGCAGTGAAATTTCCGGTTTTTTGGGGAAACACGCGAACAGGAGCGGGATGATGGCGAGACAAACGAGGCTTGCCGTCTTCACTTCTTGTTCTTCTTCCTCGGTTTCACGTCTTTCAACAGCACGTCGGGATTGCCGAATCCCGCTTCCTTGAACTTTTCCCTGAGCTTCTGGTTCTTCGGGTCGAGTTCGAGCGATTTCAGCCACTGCTCGCGGGCATTCTCCTTGTCGGACAGCTTCAGATAGATGTCGCCGAAGTGCTCGCGCATGACCGGGTCGTCCTCCGGGGTACTGGCCATCGCCTTTTTCATGACCTCGAGGGACTCGTTCAGCAATCCCTTCTGGTAATAGGCCCAGGCAAGGCTGTCGAGAATATATCCGTTGTCCTGCTTGATGAGGAGCGCCCGCTTGATGAGCTGGATCGCCTCGTCGAGGTGCTCCCCTTTTTCCGCGTAGCTGTATCCGAGATAGTTGAGCGCATCGGCATTGTCGGGCTTGAGCTCGATCGTCTTCTTGAGCGCCCCGATCATTTCGTCGCGGCGGCCCAGCTTCTCGTAGGCGATCGCAAGGCTGAACTGAAGATCATCGCGGTCCGGGGCAAGCTCGATGCCCCGCTTCAGAATGTCCCTGGCCTCCGAGTACTTTTCCACGTCCATGTAGGCGCTGGCGAGATAGAGGTAGATCTCGGGTTTGCCCGGCTGCTCCTTGAGCGCCTTTTCCAGCAGGGGGACCGCTTCTTCCGCCTTCTTCTGCTGCGCATAGATATAGGAAATCTGGAGAAGGGCATCGGTATCATCGGGTGCAGCTGCAAGGATTGATTTGTATTCCTTAAGCGCCTCATCATAGCGTTCCAGGGCCACCAGTGTCGAAGCCAGGTACCGCCTCACCCGGAGGTCGTTCGGCTCGGCGCGCGCAACGATACGGAAAGACTCCATGGCCTTCTCGTACTGTTTTTTCTCGGCATGAATAAGCCCCATCTTGACGTACGCATCAAAGTTATCCGGATCATTGGCCACGATCCGCTCGAACTGTTCCAGCGCGTCATCGAGCGCGTTCTGCTGGATGTAGAGCTGCGCCAGGTGCCCCATGATCTCGAGATCGTGCGGGTTGACGGCAAGGGCCTTCTTATACGACTCGATGGCGTCGCCGGGCCTGTTCATAAGCTCGTACACCATGCCCATGCTCGTATACGCGGGCTCGAAATCGTCGCGGATCGCGATCGCACGCCTGAATTCGGCCAGGGCCTCGGGGTACCGCTGTCTCTCCATCTGGATCTTGCCCTGATAGTACGGCGACATGAGGGAGGACGGGTTCACCTTCTCGAGCGCCTTGAACGTCACGAGTGCCTCGTCATAGCGTTTCAACGCGGCGTAGAGCGACCCGAGATATATATAGGTGTCTTCTTTTTTGGGGCTGAGCGCGATGACTTTGCGGTAGAGGTCCGCCGCTTCGTCGTATTTCTTCCTGCTCGTATAAACATTGGCCAGGAGCAGGAGCGCTCCGGTCTTGTCCGGGGCAAGTTCCGCGGCCCTTTTTGCGAGGGCCGCCGCCTGCTCCGTCTGCCCCTTGCGAAGATAGAGGGACGAGAGCGACAGCGCGATCTCGGCGGAACCGGGGTCAAGGCGATAGGCGGCCCGGTATTCCTCCAAGGCCGCGTCAAACTCCCCGTCCTGCTCGTGGAGATTGGCGACTATAAAATGGTAATAGGCGTCGGCCTTCGCACGCGCTTTGGAATCCATGCGTTCGGCCTGCACTTGAGGCATCTTGACGGGCGAGGTGGCGCAGGAAACAACAGTAAGCATCAGTAAGAATACAATCAGGATTTTCTTCATAGGTATTAGTCTAAGTCAACCCCAGGGGAGTGTCAAGGCAAACTCCCTGAGAGAACCGCGTTCTCTCGATTATTTATATCGGCGTTATACCGCGCTCCCCGGGAAAGATCTCCACGGCCGGCGGTGGTCGGCGGCTTTCTTGAACGGGTGAGAGCGGACGCGGACGCCTCTCGAATCGAGTCTCGAATCGAGGGCCGTTATTCGCGTTCCTTCAAAAGCGACTTCAAGCGCCCAAGGCTTGTCTCGATATCTTCCTTATCGTGCGCCTCGACGGTGAAGACGGGAGCGGCGGAATGCTTGCGCATGAGCCCGAAAAATTTTTCGAAATCCACGCTCCCCCGCCCGATGGCCCAGTGAGAGTCCGCGGTGCCGTCGTTGTCGTGCAAATGCACCTCGACAAGGTGCCGCCCGAGGCCCTCGAACCATTGTTCCATGGGAACGGCCGAGAAAAGATTAAAATGGCCCGTGTCGAAGCAGAAACCGAAGCCCGGGCGGGCGATCTTCTCGATGAGCAACCGGAGCGCCTCGGGGTCCTCGTCGAACACGTTCTCGACCGCCACCCGCATGCCGATATTCGAGGCCGCGTCCATGACCGCGTGCCAGGTCTCGACGCTGTTGTTGAGCCATACGTCCTTCCTGCCGCTGTAGCGCCACTTGTCATAGGCGGCGTGAAACACGGCAACGCGGGGCCTGAGAATGGCCGCGACGTTCAAAAGCTGGCGGAACCGCATCTGGGTCACTGACCGTATCATCGGGTCCACGGCTCCGGGGTTCATGTCCATGAAAGGCGCATGAAGCGTAAGCGCGGGGGCCCAGTCCAGGCTTGCCTTGAGCTTCTCCAGGTCTTCACGCTCGATCTGGTCGAGGACGGCGGCGGAAAAATAAATCTCGAGATCGTAACGGCGAAGCCGGATCATCTCGAAAAAATCTTTCAGCTTGGGATAGGGGATGTGAACATGGACGGGCTCCATCAAGCTCAGCCTTTTGACGCACAGGCGCCCGGGGCGCACGAGCCCGCGGGACACCCGGATTCCGGTTTTGGCTCGTTGCAGGGTTTATCGGGCTCTCCCGCCTTTTTCCGTTCGTTCGACGGGTAGTCCGTGGCATACCACCCGGAGCCTTTGAGCACGAATGCCGTGGGCGAGAGCACCTTCCGCACGGTTTCCGCTTTACAGAGCGTACAGGCGGTTACCGCCGGATCGCTGAATTTCCTGATCATTTCAAAGCGACCGCCGCAGCTGCCGCACTCGTATTCGTACACCGGCATATCATCAACCTCCGAACATTCTCCCCCGTGCGCATCGTTATAAATTCAGGGACTTCATTATAAACAATGAAAAGAATAAAAACAAGCGTTTTATGGGGCAACAAAGAACAGAAAGCCGGATTTGGCCGGGAGCAGACACCCTGCGGACAGAGCCATGCCAATGCCGGAACTTTCCGCATCGCAGTGATCGAAACGCGAAAATCGTGTGGCGCGCCCATGATTCCGGGCAGACAAGGCGCCGAAAGCCCGGGACAGGTCGTGCGCGAGAACTTGCAGAAATCGTCCGCAGCATGGAACAGGCCACAGCGTCCTTTCGGCGGCGTGACCGGATGAGATCTTTCAGCGGGCCTGCTTCTCCAGCTCTTTCACGAGTTGGAAATTCCCGCTCCGCCGGATCGGCTCCTCCGGGGTGTCGGGGTTCCAGGCATAGAGCTGCCGGCGGTGCGCTTCGAGAATTTCTTCTTCTTTTCCCAGGAATCCCGCTGCGGTCACCACCTTCTTGCCGGTCTTCTTCGCTCTTGCGAGGACCTCTTTGATCTCCTCTTTCCATTTCTGGTCTCTCAGCAGATGATGGTCGATGATGAGGGTCTGCACTCTCGTCGTCTCGATAATATCGCAGATGTTCCTGATCGACGCGCGAAGATCGCCGGGGCTGAACTCCTGCCCGATCATGTAGGTAAGAGGCCCGTCGAGATACAGCGTATCGGGACTTTCCGCGCGAATGAACGCGACCTGCTGCGGCAGGCTCGCGCCCTGGATGTCCGAGGTATGGAGAAAACAGGACTCCCCTTCCCGGATGGAGACCTCGACGACCCACCCGACCTTGGTTCCCGGGCCGTGCGGCACGGCCGGTGAAAAACGTATCACCGTATTGCCGAACCGGAACTCGCCGTTGTCGGCGAATTCGACCCTCCGCGGCAGGGTCCTGAAGTTCCGGACCAGGTCCCTCGCGCGGGCGCGCTGGCTCGCGTTGATGTTCTCCTTCGGGTGTTTTACGAGGAGCGTCTTCCCGTTGAACACGAGCGGCTCGGTGGGGTCGAAGTGATCGAAGTGATAGTGGGTGATGACAAGGACCTCGGCGCGCGCCGCGAATTCCCTGATCGAACGCCAGCTCTCGTTCATGGCCTTGATCTCGAGCGGGTGGGGCGGCAGGCCGAAACGCCGCGGCGCAAGCGACACCCCGGGGTCGATGAGGATCCTGACGTCCGCGGTCTCGACGAAACAGGCCGCGCTCCGGACGCCAAGCGATTCGGCTGCAAGAGGAGTGATGATCATGGTTTATAGAAACTCCTTTTCAGGAAGCTCACGATCCTTTTCTTTTTCTGCACCCCACTCACAACGCCGCGCAGACATGACAGGGTGTCTTCTCTTTTACCGGACAATACGGCAGCCCGTGATCGCTTACGCTGCGCACGCGCATGCATGATCTGTGGTTCACCGGCGCTGCTCCGGTCATGTAAAACGCTTCCTTGTTCGCGGGATGCAGGGGCCTCTGGAAAAGCTTGAGTCTTTACCCAACCCCGCACGTCTCCGGAGCGGCCCTCCACCCTGCACTCTCGGGTCCACTCGTAAACGCCGGGTGCAAGCGAAATTTTTGGGCACCCATCTTGGCCTAAGGAAGCGTCCCCAAGGGCGACCACGCATGTCCGAGGCCGCAGGCCGAGTTTGCGCGGCAAGCGGACGTAGCCTTAAACGGGTCAAAAATTCCGCTCAGGACGCGAAGGGGATGTGCAAAAAAAGCATCGTGATTTTCTATAATATTCGAGATCATTTTCATTTTTTGCATCGCCGCGGAAAACTACGATCATGATCGAACAGAAAGCTGACTCTTTATATTCGGAAGAGTTTTACTTGTTTGTTCAGGGAGGAGAAAACTTTTTTATAAGTTTCTTATCAGCTCGATGCTCCGCGCCATGCCGTCTTCCGCCGCGTCCAGCTCGAGGATAACGCGGAGGCCGCTCTTTCGCCGCAGCAGCAGCTTCAGGGCCTCGATCTCCCGGCAGCCGGGCACAAGCGGTTTGTGGTCCTTCACGCTGTGGGGTGACCCTTCATCATAATGATGCATATGCACGAACTGCATTCGTTCGATAAGGTGTTGCGGCACGTCCCGTACGAAGGCGATGGAATCGACTCCCGCCAGCTCAAGATGGCCGATGTCCAGGGTTATGGAAACGGTCTCCGGGGCAGGAGCGACGAATTGCTCCCAGAACCGGATGATATCGCGGGAATTGTACGAGTTTTCGATCGAAACAGCGCAGAGTGCGCCGGTCTCTCTCACTCCCCGTTCATACTGATCCGCCTCGCCCGCCGAAAGCCTCTTCCCGTCCGCATTGCCCTCGTCGTGGACGATGATGCCGAGGTCGCTTGCCGCCGCCAGCCGCCGCATGACGCCCAGGGTTTGAGGATTGTGCGCGTTGGACAGGGGATATTCGAGGGGATGAAAAACCGTCCGAATACCGCGCGTTTTGCACCTCTGCGCGATAGCGATTGCCTGCCGAACGGCCTCTTCTCCGGCGGCCACACCCCAGTTCGCCTCGCGCCAGAGCGATATCTGAGCAAAAGGCAAGGGGTACTTTCCCACATCGTCAGGCCTGATTATTCGATAACCCAGTTCCATAGACTCCATTTCGGATTACGGATTACGAATTTCGGATTTAAAAACGCAATTAACGCTCCTCTCATTCCGCATTTGCACGGTCCGCAATCCGAGATCGGCAATCCGCAATCAAAAAACAACCCTGTCCCCCACCCTGACCCCCGAGCCTGCCGCGGTCTCGAGCACCCAGGTGACCGGCCCGCCCGAGGGATACAGGCCAGAACTTCCGGGCCTGAGGGAGGGATAAACTCGCTCGACCTCTTTCCCGGAAGAGACGAAGATGATGTCGATGGGAAACGCGACGCTGCCCATCCAGAAGGAAACGGCCTCGGGCCTGTCGAACGCAAAGAGCGCGGCCTCGCCGGGCATCAAGGGCCGGAATCCCTGCAGTCCTTGTTCCCGTTTTTGGATGGTATCGCACACAAGCACGACCCGGAAGGTCCGCGCTCCTGCGGCAGTACCGGGAGAGGCGACGGTCACCGTCATCTGCTTTTCCAGGACCCCCGCCTCGGCGCCGTGCGCCGCGCGCACTTCCAGGGCGAGCACCAGGATGCCGATGGCGATGGTCGCGGCCGTGATCACGGCGCCCGCGCGGAAATATTCCATGAACCCGATCTCCACCTTCCGCCTCGCCTGCTGTACCACGATCAGGTTCGCGACCGAACCGATGAGAGTGAGGTTTCCCGCGAGGGTGCTGCTCATAGCGAGCGCGAGCCATGCGGTCCTGTCTCCGCCGAGGGATTCTACAAAGGGTTTGAGCAGCATCACCGCAGGCACATTGCTGACGACATTGGACAGCAGGGCGGAGATGAACGACAGCCCGGCGATCCTGCCCGCGCTCGTCGTTTCCGTAACTCCGCCGGTCCAGCCGATCATCGTGCGGGCAAGGCCCGACGCCTCGACGCCGTGCATGACCACAAAGAGGCCGGAGAAGAAAAGCAGGAGCGTCCAGTCCACGCCTTCGAGGACCCGCTCCGTGCGTACCCCGCCCACGAGCATCAGGACCACCGCTCCCGTTGCCGCGGTCAGGGAATAGGGATATCCCGCCGAGAACGCGACGAGCACCCCCGCGCAGATCACGAGCGCCTTTGTGAGCAGCGGTTTGTTGACCTCGTAGACAGGCACCGCCGGCCTCTTCAGAAAGCACTCCTTCTTCATGTCCTTGCGGTACAGGAACCGGATCACCAGGACAATCACGACAAACCCGAGGAGCGCCACCGGAAAGAGCGCGCCGAAAAAAGAAAGATAGGGGATCTTCGAGTAGATGCCGATGAGCATGTTCTGCGGGTTGCCCGTGACGGTCATGACGCTCCCGATATTCGACGACGTGGCGAGCGCGAGCAGGTACGGCATGGGGTTCACGCCGAGTTGGACGGTCACTTCGAGAATGATCGGCGTATAGAGCAGGCAGATCGTGTCGTTCACGAACAGGGCGGAGAGCAGGCCCGACGAGAGTGTAATGAAGATAAGGAGCTGAGTCGGCGTCTTCGAGAGTGAAAGAATCTTGTCTGCCATAAGCTCGAAGAACCCCGCGGTCCGGAGGTAGACGGTGATGATCATCATGCCGAGCAGCAGAAGCAGGGTGTTCATGTCGATGGCGGCAAAGGCCTGGTCGAGGGTCAGCACGCCGAAGACGATCATGAGCACCGCGCCCACGAGCGCGCCCGCGGTCCGGTCGATATGCACCCGCGGGATCTGCCTGAGCCCGATGAAGAGATAGGTGATGATGAAGATGACAAGCGCGGCGGTCACAGGGGGCACTTTACCACGGATGAGCGGGAAAATTCAAGCGGACAATCTCCCGGGTCCGGCACTCGCGGGTAAAAGAATCCACGGCTAAAGATGACCGGCTGCCTTAAAACAGGTTTCACGGCGCGACGATACGGTCCGCCCCTTCAGGCCATACGCGCTTAAAATCGTTCGAGTTAAAGGTCACAATGCGGTCGGCCCCGCTCTTCTGTGCAGCCTTCACGATAAGGGCGTCGTACACAGCTCCCCCGGAAAGCCCTATATCGCTCATGTGTTTGATCGTTGCAAGATAATCGGAGGAGGAAAGCGGGACAATGGACACCCTCGGCTCAACACTCTCGTGGATAAGCCGCCATGCGAGGCCCGGAGATATCCGTGGACTGACCGGCAGCGTCGAGAGCACGGCATAGAGCTCTGCGATGCTGTGCGACGATATCACCAACTCATTTGTACGAGACTTCCCTTTTGTGAGCCAGGGAAGGGCGCGCTGATGTTCAGGGTGCGGTTCCACGAGCGCGGCGACGAGCACCGATGTGTCGAGCAGCGCTTTCATGATTTCTTCCCGGACGCGACTTTGCGAAGCCGCTCGTCACGATGAGCGCTGACAGCCCCCCTTAAGTCTCCGATCGCTTTCCCGGAATAAACAAGGAGGCCCCCTTTCACCATGAGCGAGGGTTCGTGATCAACGAGCTTCAGTACGACTTCATTCTCTTTTTCGTCTATCTCGATCTCTACCCCCGGACGCAGTCCCAGCCGGTCCCTGATGTCCTTGGGTACCACTACTCTTCCGAAACGGTCCAGCGTTGTTTTCATGCCAACCTCCTGATAATTGCCATTATATCATTCCAATTGGCAATTATCAATAGCAATAGTGGATATCGCGAGCCCTGCACCAGATGCCCTGGTGTCGTCCTCGCTTTTTTCCCGGCTTCTTGTCGATAAATGTCACAATGAATTGATATGTGTCAAATGCCGTTTCTAGGTTCAGCCGTTTGATCAAGGGGATCTAAAACGAGGGAGAGGGCTTGGATTTACACGGTATCCTGCATCAATGCGGATAGTCATCTTTCGTCATATCACGCCTCACTCCGGGCGTTCTCCTCATCACACCACGCGGGCCCCGGCTTTCTGCACCTCGACGTACCGCGCGGCGCCCAGTGCGGCGATACAACCGTCCGCGGCCGCCACCACGATCTGGTTGGCAAACTTTTGCCGCAGATCGCCGGCCGCGAAGATGCCCGGAACGCTCGTCTCGCACATCTCGTTGGTGATGACGAAGCCCAGTTCGTTCGTCCGCACCGCGGGAGGGACCAATCGGTTATCGGGAACATAGCCGAGAAAAATAAAAACGCCGTCCGTCGGTATTTCTCCCCGTTTCCCGGTCCCGGTATTTTCCACGGAAACGGCGCGGACCGCTCTCGCGTCTCCCTTGATCTCCGTAATAACGCTGTTCCAGACCACGTTGATCCGCGGCTCGTTCATAAGACGGCTTTGGAGTATTTTGCTTGCCCGCAAGGCATCCCTTCTGTGCACGAGAGTGACCTTGCCAGCCAGCCGCGAGAGATAGAGCGCCTCCTCCACGGCCGTGTCTCCCCCTCCGACGACAACGACGGTCTTGTCCCTGAAGAAGAACCCGTCGCAGGTGCCGCAGTAGGAAACGCCCATGCCGAGGTATTCCGCTTCCCCGGGGACGCCGAGCTTTCGCGCGGTCCCGCCGACGGCGAGGATCAGGGCAACGGTCTGGAGCAGCTCGCCGTCGGCAAGCAGGACCGAGTGAAGATCGGACCCCACGGTTATCTTCGAAACGCCCCGCGGGACAACGTGCAGGTTGAAGGACCGGGCATGATGGATCAGTTTCTCAGCCAGGTCGAAGCCGGTAATGCCCTCAACACCCGGGTAGTTCTCCACCTCTTTTGAAATGGCGATCTGGCCGCCGATCAATCCTTTCTCAAAGAGGATTGTTTTCAAGCCGGCCCTTTTGCAATACAGTCCCGCGGTGAGCCCTGCAGGCCCTCCTCCCGCAATGATTACTTCATAGGTTTCCGTCTGTCCCATGACGCTTCCCCGCACTACGGCTCCTGAGCTTACGCCGCCTCACGTCGCATGCGCCTGGGCGTGCGCGGCAGGAGCTTAAACGCCGGCGCCGCTTCCAAAGGTCGCTCCTGCCTATAATTATAACGTACAACGCGCATTATTGTATTCTTCGAGTTAAGGGCCGGCCGCGAATTTCCCTCTCTTCGTGGTGTGGTCTGTTGTGATATGTGGGTACTGTCAAAAGTTTCATGAAAGAAGAGAGGCAAAGCATCAAACCACAGAGGGCACCGAGTAACGCCTGGGTAAAGCCCAAGCACTTTGAATTTATTTATCAATAAGATGCTCTGTGTTCTCATGGTTTAACTGACAAGACAAAACAAACGGAGCTGGTAATAAACGCTGAGGGGGAGGGAGGACACAGAGGAAGTTACCCCCATACATTCAGGACCTTCTCTGTGGTCTGTGGTTAACGGGCTGTTGCCCAAATCACTTTGCGCCCAAAATGTCATTCTGAGCGCAGCGAAGAATCTCGCATTTACAATATGATTGCAGACCCTTCACTTTGCTCAGGGTGACAAAAAATAGTTTGGGCAACAGCCCGTTAATTCTTGACATTACGGATATATGATAGAGGGTGTAGTAGGAGAATTTAATCAACGCCCGGAAGGGTCCCTTTGCCGAAAACCGGCGAAATGCAACGATGCCTGAAAACGCGATAAACACATCGCGAGGAGCGGAGCGGCCGAGCGATCGTTCTTTTCCGCTCGAAAAAATAACGACTGCTTTGCTCCGCCCGCGATGCTCCGTGGCCTTGTATGGCGCCAACCTTACGCTGCGGCCGCAATTACCTCTCTCACTGCCGCCTCGGATAGGCGTAGGTTCGACCGTAACTTCCGCCCCCTTGCCGTCCGCTGCCGGACATCGGCCTCATGGATTGAAAACCGCCCCTCATCAGGGGGCCGCTGTACTGCCTTGCCGATGGGCCTGGCGCGGCATACCGTCTTTCATTGCCCCTGACCGGTCCGTTATATCCGTTATAATTATATGTTCTTCCGGGCCTGCCTTGGCCTTCGTACGGCTTGAAGGATCCATTGTTTCTCCTCGTTGTTGCCGGAGATCCGTACGGCCTGCCGGAGATGGCGGTCCGACGACCTCCTCCGCGGTATGAGCTCCCTTCGGTCCTTCGGCCGTACCTCGCGCCGGCAATGCTCCTTGAGTAGATGGCTTCCGCGCTCTTCCTGGCGGCAGGAGAATTGAATCCTTCGGTCCGGAGCGTGCCCCTCGCGAAACTTCCCGGCCTCCCGGCGTTCAGGCCGGTAACGGCGGCGACCCTTCTCAACTCCCTAAGGGTCGTGAAAGTCCTTCCGCCCTCGGTCCGGAGCATGGTCACGGGCTTCCCGTTACGCGCGCCCGTTCTTCCGACCGGGTCGACCCGTACAACGGTCCTCGTGACCGGATCGATCACGTGGTTGCTCACGACGGCAGTTCTGTTCACGAACGTCCTGTTCACGAAGACGGGGTTGCTCACGACCACCGTGGTGGTGAAATCGTGGCAAATGTAGAAGCCCGGGAACCAGAAGCCGAACCACCAGACCGGATAGGGCACCCAGTCATAGAGGTAAAAATAATCATAGGGAGGCGGATAGTAGGTGATGACCGGGGCGCCCTCGTCATAGTAGTAGTTGTTGATGACCGTCGGGTTGGATTGATCGGCCTGGGGCGTCGTCCCTTCAGCCGCCTCGGTCCCCGGGCCCGCCGGTGTCGGCAGGTTCATCTTCGCGGTCAGATAATCAAGCCCCCGTATCGCCTCTTCCGAGGTCATCGGCAGCTTGCCCTTTCCTGCGGCCTTAGCAATCGAGTCATGAAGCTGTCCCGCGATCTCGGGCGTCATCGGGTAGTCCGAGAGCCACCCGTTCAGCGGGGCGACCCCTGCCCTGGTCAGCATGTCCTCGGCAACCGCTTCGTCGGTCGGAGTGCCTAAATCAAGTGTGGCTGCCAGCTTGACTGCAAAATCGCCTTCACGTACCAGTGGTTGGGCTACCGGAGGAGTTTGTTGGGTTTGCGATGGTTGCGATCCGTAGTCTGCAGCAAAGGCCGCGAAAGGATAGAGGAGTAAGCCGGCCGCCAGCATTATGGACAGCCTCTTTCTCATAATATACTCCTTCATATACTCCTTCTTTTTTTTCTTTCTCTTCTATCCATATTTTACAACTGAAAGCCCCGTAAATCAAGGGGCGTCCGGTTACGGTTTGCCAAGACAAATACTTTAGGAGGAAGGATGATATTTACCCGAAACCCGTCCGGCCAGGGGCGGTCCATGCAACGGCGGAGAATAACAACGGGGTCGGGTCCGCTCCCTTTGTTTTTTTTGCGGGCTTGGGACAGGACAGAAGGCGCGCCGGGCAGGGGTATTTATTTGGCCTCTCCCCCGTCGTCAGCTGGCCGGGCCGGTCCCTCCGCGGTCTGGACCGTATTCTTTTCCAGCTTGCGCTGTTTTTTTTCCTCGTTCTTTTTTTTCTTTGCCATTTCTTTCTGGTGCTTTTGGAAACTGAAATTCGGTTTTCCCAACGGGTTGCTCCTCTCAAGCGAAGATATTTGTTCAGCAACTCCATTATACCGGGATGTCCGTACGATGTATACGCCTAAATGACCGGAGCGGACAAGAGCGCACAGTCTTTTTCGCCGCCCCGGGTCCGAGGCGCGCGTACAGGTCCGTGAACCTGCCGCTTTTTTAAAAAATAATGCTTGACTTCCCGGCGCCAACGTGCGATTATGTTTTCCAGAAGTTCCGGATGTATTTGTAGGGTGACCGCAAAGACATGTTAGGCTTTGCGGATTTTTTTTGTCCTTTCCGTCAGCTTCAATTCACAAGAAGGAGGTAGCTCATCATGGAAACAGGCACTGTGAAATGGTTCAATGATTCCAAAGGTTTTGGATTCATTACCCGTGAAAATGGCGGAGATGTATTCGTCCATTTCGGCGACATACAGGACAGCGGCTTCAAGTCATTGGCCGAAGGCCAGCAAGTGCAGTTCGACGTTGTCGACTCGCCCAAGGGCCCCAAGGCAGCCAACGTCGTAAAGCTCTAAACGTATCTAAGCCTAAACCTCATGAGCAGGCCCTGCTTTACCAGGGCCTGCTTTTCTTTTCTCCCGCGCCCCTTGACCTGCCCGGACTTTACTCCATCAGAGAAAATTGCTCAAACCTGTCCGCGCAGTAAGCAACCCGGCAAGATGATGTTATTTGAAGATCCTGTACGCGACCTCGCAGAGATCAAAAGGCTTCTCAATACAGAAAGACACACACAGCCTCCACAGTCTTTCTTCGACCTGGGACGTGCGGCCGGAGGTCATCCCGAACACGGGATGGAGCGCAGGTTTTTTTAACGTATTCAATAAGCTGGCAACCTCTGCCCATCGCCCCCATCAAAAAAAGTCCAACGCATATAATTAACACTTTAGTAAGATATAAATAGATCGCAGTATTTGACAAGGCATAACAGTCGCGCTAGACTTTCCGCATCAGCCTTTTTTATTAATGGGTCCGTTCAGCACGGTGTTGTCGCTGAGGCCGTAAGCCTGGGCGCGGACCCTGGTTGCGGCGCGGGCAAAACCCGCTCAAGACCGGTAAGCAGTCGCCGAAAGTCTGCATTACATTGCCATCTATGCCTGTGCAAACCATGGAGGTATAAAAATGCGCGTGACACGGAGACAGTTTTTCAAGATTTCCGTCGGCGGACTGGGGGCTTCCAGCGTCGCGGCCCTCGGCTTTTCGCCCGGCGAGGCGCTGGCAGAGGTGCGCGAGTTCAAGCTGATTGGCAGCACCGAGACCCGCAATACCTGCCCTTACTGCTCGGTGAGCTGCGGCTTGATCATGCACAGCCTGGGCGACAAGGCGAAAAACGCAGAGCTGTCCATCTTCCACATTGAGGGCGACCCGGACCATCCGGTGAACCGCGGCACCCTCTGCCCGAAAGGCGCCTCCCTGGTGGACTTCATCCACAGCCCCAACCGGCTCAAGTACCCGGAGTATCGAGCGCCGGGCTCCAATGAATGGAAGCGCATTTCCTGGGACGAGGCGTTTACAAAGATCGCCCGGCTGATGAAGGACGACCGGGACAAGAACTTCATAAAAAAGAACGCGGCCGGCGCCACGGTCAACCGCTGGCTGAGCACCGGCTTTTTGGCAGCCTCCGCGTCCAGCAACGAATCAGGCTACATCACCCACAAGGCGGTCCGCAGCACCGGCATCCTGGCCTTCGACAATCAGGCGCGCGTCTGACACGGCCCCACGGTGGCCAGTCTGGCCCCTACGTTCGGCCGCGGCGCGATGACCAACCACTGGGTTGACATCAAGAACGCCAACGTCATCATCGTCATGGGTGGGAACGCCGCCGAGGCCCACCCCTGCGGGTTCAAATGGGTTACCGAGGCAAAAGCGCATAATAAAGCGACGTTCATCGTGATCGATCCCCGCTTCACCCGCTCGGCATCGGTGGCGGACCTTTATGCGCCCCTGCGCACCGGCACGGACATCGCCTTCCTGGGCGGGGTGATCAATTACCTGCTCTCCCACGACAAAATCCAGCACGAATACGTCAAGGCCTACACCAACGCGCCCTTCATCATCAAGGAAGGCTATAAATTCGAGGACGGCCTGTTCTCGGGCTACGATGATGCCAAGCGCACGTACGACAAATCGACCTGGGGCTATGAGCTCGGATCGGACGGATACGCCAAGATCGACGCGACCATGCAACACCCCCGCTCTGTGCTGCAGCTTCTCAAAAAGCACTACTCTCGTTACACTCCTGAGGTGGTGAGCAACATCTGCGGCACTCCTAAGGAGACATTCCTCAAGGTGTGCGAGATCATTGCGACGACCTCGGTACCTGACCGCACCACCACCTTCATGTACGCCCTGGGCTGGACCCAGCATTCGGTGGGATCGCAGATGATCCGTACCGCTGCCATGGTGCAGCTTCTCCTGGGCAACGTGGGCATGGCAGGGGGCGGCGTGAATGCCCTGCGGGGCCACTCGAACATCCAGGGGCTCACCGACCTGGGGCTTTTGTCCAACCTCCTGCCCGGCTACATGACCCTGCCGGGCGACAAGGAGACCGACTACAAGGCGTACATCGGCTCGCGGGCACTCAAACCCCTGCGGCCCGGCCAGTTGGACTATTGGCAGAACTACGCCAAGTTCCATGTCAGCCTGATGAAGGCCTGGTTCGGCAAGGCCGCCACGAAGGAGAACAACTGGTGCTTTGACTGGCTGCCCAAGCTGGACAAGATATATGACGTGCTCCAGGTGTTCGAACTGATGCACCAGGGCAAGCTGAACGGCTACTTCTGCCAGGGCTTCAACCCCCTGGCCTCGATCCCGAACAAGGCCAAGCTGATAGACGGTCTGTCCAAACTCAAATATCTGGTTGTGATCGATCCTCTCGCAACGGAAACTTCCTGCTTCTGGGAGAACCACGGCGAATACAACGACGTGGACCCCTCGAAGATCCAGACCGAAGTTTTCCGCCTCCCCTCGACCTGCTTCGCCGAGGAGAACGGGTCGCTCACGAACAGCGGCCGCTGGCTGCAGTGGCACTACAAGGGCGCCAATCCGCCCGGGGACGCAAAGCCCGACGCGGACATCATCGCCGGCATCTTCCTCAAGCTGCGGGAGCTGTACCAGAAGGAGAAAGGCGCTTTCCCCGACCCGATCCTGAACCTTACGTGGGATTACAAGATTCCCCATGCGCCTTCGCCCGAGGAACTGGCGATGGAGTACAACGGCAAGGCCCTTGCGGACCTGCATGACCCCAAGGAGAAGACCAAGGTCATCCTGAAAAAAGGCCAGCAGCTCGACGGCTTTGCCCAGCTCAAGGACGACGGCTCCACGAGCTGCGGCTGCTGGATCTTCTCGGGCTCGTGGACGGAAAAGGGCAACATGATGGCGCGGCGGGACAATTACGATCCGTCGGGCCTCGGCAACACGCTCAACTGGGCGTTCTCCTGGCCTGCCAACCGGCGCATCCTCTACAACCGCGCGTCCTGCGATCCGTCGGGGAAGCCTTGGGACCCGAAACGAAAGCTGATCAGCTGGAACGGGACCGCGTGGACCGGCGTGGACGTGCCGGACTTCAAACCCGATTCCGCTCCGAGTGAAGGCATGAACCCCTTCATCATGCAGCCGGAAGGCGTGGGGCGGCTGTTCGCCCTGGACAAAATGGCGGAAGGTCCTTTCCCCGAGCACTACGAGCCTTTCGAGACGCCGATCGACACCAACCCGCTGCACCCGAAGGTGATCAGCAACCCGGCGGCGCGCGTGTTCCCGGACGATCGGTCGGCCTTCGGCAAGAGCAAGGACTTTCCCTACGCCGGCACCTCCTACCGCGTGACGGAGCACTTCCACTTCTGGACCAAGCACACCCGCATCGCCTCCGTCCTGCAGCCGGAGCAATTCGTGGAGCTCGGCGAGGAACTAGCCAAAGAGAAGGGCATCAAGGCAGGCGACATGGTCAAGGTGTGGTCCAACCGGGGCTTCATCAAGGCAAAGGCGGTAGTGACCAAGCGCATCAAGCCGCTCCAGGTGAACGGCAAGACCGTGCACCACGTGGGCATCCCGATCCACTGGGGTTTTAAGGGCATTGCCAAGAACGGTTACCTGGCCAACACCCTGACGCCTTTCGTGGGCGATGCGAATACCCAGACACCGGAGTTCAAGTCTTTCCTCGTCAACATTGAGAAGGCATAGGAGGTGGATCATGGCACTGCAATCACTTGACATCACCCGACGTTCGGCCACTACCACCCCTTCGCCCAGCCAGCGCAAAGACCCGGAGGTGGTGAAGCTGATCGACGTATCGAAATGCATCGGCTGCAAGGCCTGCCAGGCGGCGTGCATGGAGTGGAACGACACCCGCGACGCAATCGGCACCAACCATGGCGTTCTCGACAACCCGATGGACCTGACCGAAAACTCCTGGACCGTGATGCGCTATGCCGAAGTGCAAACCGACCGGGGCCTGGAATGGTTGATCCGCAAGGACGGCTGCATGCACTGCGCAGAACCGGGCTGCCTCAAGGCCTGCCCGGCGCCCGGCGCCATCGTGCAGTACAGCAACGGCATCGTGGATTTCCACGAGGAGAACTGCATCGGCTGCGGCTACTGCATCACCGGATGCCCGTTCAACATACCCCGGCTGTCGAAGAAGGACAGCAAGGTCTACAAGTGCACCCTCTGCTCCGACCGGGTGGCCGTGGGCCTGGAGCCGGCCTGTGTCAAGACCTGCCCCACCGGGGCGATCGTGTTCGGCACCAAGGATGATATGCTCCACCACGCAGACGGACGGGTCGCTGACCTAAAGAGCCGGGGGTTTGCCGAGGCAGGGATCTATAACCCTCAAGGGGTCGGCGGCACGCATGTGATGTATGTGCTTCAGCATGCCGACAAGCCGGAAATCTACAGCGGCCTTCCCAAGGACCCCTCTATCAGTGCGATGGTATCCCTATGGAAAGACGGCGCCAAGCCGCTTGCCTCTCTGGCCCTTGGCCTTGGCGTCCTCGGTGCTGCTCTCCATTATGTAACCAAGGGTCCCAATGAGGTCTCAGACGAGATCGAAAAGGAGTTTAAAGATGAAAAATGACCCGAAAAAAATACTCCGATATACACCATTCGAGCGCGCCAAACACTGGCTGACGGCATTACTCTTTTTCCTGGCAGCGCTGTCCGGGCTCAGTTTCTTTCAGCCCCTCTACTACCCACTGACCCTGCTGTTCGGCGGCGGCGTCTGGACCCGCATCCTTCATCCCTTCTTCGGGGTGGTGATGGCCGTTTCTTTCGGCATAGAGTTTTTCAATTACCGGGAGCTGAATGTCATGACGCCGACTGACTGGGAATGGCTAAGCCGTGTCCGCCAATTGGTCGGCGGCGATGACCGGAACATGCCGGAAGCGGGCAAGTTCAACGGCGGTCAGAAACTCCTGTTCTGGCTGCTGGCCATATGCATGGCGTTGCTCATCCTGTCCGGCATCGTCATCTGGCGCGCCTATTTCTCGTTCCTCTTCCCGGTTGGGTTGATCCGCTTCGCCTCAGTCGTTCATGCCGCAGCAGCAGCGATCATGATCGCCCTGATCATCTTTCATATCTATGCCGCCATCTGGATGAAGGAGAGCATCGGGGCCATGCTGTACGGCCGGGTCAGGCGCGCCTGGGCGAAACAGCATCACCCCGCATGGTACCGGGAGATGACCGGAGGAGGCAAATGAACACAGAGGTCCGCATCCTTGAGCCCGGTCAGTTGGAAACACCCCTGGGCGAGATCCGTTTTCTCTTCCTCCCTTCACGGAATACTTTTGCATGCCGCGCCGAGCGTCTGCGGTTCCTGTCCAAAGGTCATCCCCTGGGAGATTACCTGGCTTTTTTGGCGCAACTTGCAAACGCGCAGCAAGATGCCTTGAACCGATTCCCCTCCATACCCCTGCCCGATACCAAGGAGCAGGCATCATGCCGCAAATATGGCACGCCGCTTTTGGCCGCCCGGTCCTGGCCCCGAAACCCGGCCTGGCGGGCGGGGCTGAAAATGATTCTTCAGCAGATGAGAGAGGTTGCTCTTCCACCAGCCGCAAATGCGGCCGTAGCCGGCTTGATGCAGGCGAGTGAAACCAGGTTGGATGAGACGGCAGACAGCATATTAGCGGGAGATTTTGCCGATATTCCTCCTCAGGAGCTGCCCTTTGTCGCCGCAGCCCTGCAGGTCTACTGGGTGCACATGACGTCCTCTTTGGGAGAAGAGACGTTCGGCAGATCGGAGCAGGGCGGGATATGCCCGGTGTGCGGTTCCTCTCCGACGGTGGGTATCGTGAAGAGCGGCGGGGCAGAGCAGGGCCTGCGTTACCTTTCCTGCTCCCTCTGCTCCTCACAGTGGCACATGGTGCGGGTCAAGTGCAGTACCTGCGAATCCACCCAGGGGATCGACTACCATATCCTGGAAGGCTCGAACGGCGCGATCAAGGCCGAGAGTTGCGACGACTGCAACTCCTACCTGAAACTGTTGTACCTGGGAAAAGACCCGCAAATGGAAGCGACGGCGGACGACCTGGCCGCTCTTGGCCTGGACATGCTGATGAACGAAGCGGGCAAGACACGAAGCGGTCCGAACCTGTTGTTTCACCCCGGGAGGCCGCACTGATCCTTGCTTCACAGGTCCCCGGCTGTTTCCACCCCGAACGGGGACCTTCGACAGGGCTGCCAGGCAATCAGGTTGGTGAGGCTGCGCTTGCTGACGGGCACTATTTACCCATGCAGTGAATTCACATACGGTATGACTATTATGAATTTGCATTTTTCGCGACGCTGCGATTATTATCGATAGCTGCAAACTGTGTAAGAGGAGATTACTAATGCGGACAAAGCCCGTGCAGATAGACATTTTTGATTTTGAACGGATTCTCTCAGAGGCCGTCGAAATACACGGACACCTCTGCGCGGGCCAGGTACTGGGCGTCCGCATGTCCATGCTCGGCCTTCGGGAGATCGGCATTCTTGACCCGAAAAAAAAGGACCGGAAGAACATCATTGTTTTTGTCGAGATGGACCGGTGCGCTACGGACGCCATCCAGTCGGTCACCGGTTGCAGTCTCGGCCGCCGGACGATGAAATTCATGGACTACGGTAAGATGGCGGCGACCTACATGAACCTCAAAACAGGGAGGGCGGTCAGGATCGTCGCCAGGGAAGAATCGCGGGAGAAAGCGAAGGAATATTTCCCCGGCATTGAGAACAAATACGCGGGACAACTTGAGGCGTACAAGGTCATGGCCGACGCAGAGCTTTTCGACGTGATGGAGGTTTCTGTCACCGTGCGTCCCGAGGACATGCCGGGCAGGCCCCTGCAAAGAGTGCAGTGTGATTCCTGCGGCGAGCATGTTCAGGACAAGAGAGAAGTCTGCCAAGAGGGGAAGATATTGTGTGCAACCTGCGCACAGGGCGGCTATTACGCAGTGAAAGATTTTTTTTCGGGGGTGCGTTATGCAGAAAGGTCATAACGGGCTGGACATCAGGTCGAAAATATGGATCGAAGTAGACGGCGAACCCGTATTCGGACGCGGACGGCGCTTCCTGCTCGAAGCGATTGACACTCACGGATCGATCAACAGGGCGGCGAAAAGCGTCGATATATCCTTCCGGAAAGCGTGGGGCCACATCAAGGTCATGGAAGCACGCCTGGACGTGCAGCTGGTCAAGCGGCAAACCGGCGGCAGGAACGGCGGCGGCGCTACATTGACAGATGATGCCCGGAAGTTCCTGAAGAAATACGAAGCGCTTGAAAAAGGCGTACAAGCGATTGTTGATAAGAGATTCAGGTCAATATTCGGGGGAGCCTCCCATGTGTGACGATATGCATGAATCCCAGGGTCCGACAATGAAAGCTATTCCGGTGACACGGGCAGTCGGCACGGTCCTGGCTCATGATATAACCGAGATCAGGCCGGGCGAATTCAAGGGCCGCGCCTTCAAGAAAGGCCACCTTATCCGAGAAGAAGATGTCTGCCATCTCCAGCGGCTCGGCAAGGAGCATCTCTATGTGCTCCAGGTCGCCGAGGACGAGATGCACGAGAATGATGCGGCATATGCGCTTGCCACTGCGCTCATGGGAGAAGGGGTCGCGATAAAAGGCGAACCCAAGGAGGGCAAGATCAGCATTGTTGCCGAGCGCGACGGCCTCCTCACAATAGATCGTGACGCGCTGCTTGCATTCAATATGCTGGGCGAGGTCATGGCTGCAACGCTCCACACAAATACGCTTGTTAAGAAAGGGCAGACAGTCGCAGGGACGAGGGCCATTCCTCTTGTGATCAAGAAAACTATCGTGGACACGGCGGTCACTATCGGCGAAAGGGCTGGAAAGATCATCCGGGTACGGGAAATCAGAAAGCCGAAAGTCGGCGTTGTGATCACGGGGAAGGAAGTCTACAGCGGCAAAATCAAGGACGCCTTCGCGCCGGTCATTACGAAGAAAATTGAGGATATCGGCGGGGAACTTGTCGGAGTCTACTATGCGCCGGATGATAAGGCGTTCATCGTGGACAGGCTGCGGGAACTGCTGAAAGCCGGGGCGGACCTGCTGATCACCACGGGCGGCATGTCTGTGGACCCCGATGACGTAACGCGGTTTGCGATTCGGGAACTGGGCGCGGGAGACATCATCTATGGCTCCGCGGTCCTTCCCGGTGCTATGTTTCTCATCGCATATCTCGGAACGGTTCCCATTATCGGCATTCCCGCTTGCGGCATGTACGCAAAGACCACGATATTCGATCTCATCCTTCCCCGCGTGCTTGCCGGAGATCGGATAGGACGCAAAGAAGTGGCGGCCCTTGGACATGGCGGACTCTGCCTGAAATGCGACGTGTGCAGGTATCCGGTATGTCCATTCGGGAAGTTGGGATAGCCTGTGCGTGGTGTTAAACTCTGAGCGTATAAACGGATACTGTTTTGCTGCTGCAGTATCTGACAGCGGCAAAAATTCACGATGTAAATGATAAAGCGTTCGAGAAATACATACAATAAATTTATTGAATCTCTGCTAATGGTTCATATGCATGTTTCAACCTGAAGTCTTCACCCTTGCCACAATATTGACATGCAATACAGTAGGCGGCGCTGATGATAGCTGCTGGCGCCGGAATGCGCCGGCCGCAGAGGATCCCTTTGCCGTGGACTGCGTCGTCGCGCGAGCCGATATCGGATGCCGGCCGGATGAACGGAACCGGGAGAAGACGCGGATCGAGGCATGCGACAAGTGCAGGGGCTATCTCAAGGGCATTTCTTCCTTTTCCCCCACCCCTGCCGATATGCTCGCCATTGAAGACCTGGCCACGCTCCCTCTTGACGATATCGCCGGGGAGCGCGGCTAGGTACGGCAAGCGGCCCGGCAACCAGCCTAGCGTTTGTTGAAAAATCCATCTTTGATATTCTCAGGTGTAAACAACCTGCCAACCGGCCCGCGGCGGTCATTCAAAGCTGATGAACGCTTTTGGATCGATCTTCCGGGCAAGATAGGCGGGTACGAGTCCCGCCGCAGTCGTGGCAACGATGAGAAGCGCCATGAGCGCGGCAAGGGTGAGCAGCGGCGCCCTGAGGGCCACTTCCCATCCGAAAGAAATCTTATTGATCACGTGAGTTATCACGATACTGATGGCCCACCCCATGACAGCGCCCAGCACGGTCCCGGCCGATCCGAGAATGCCCGCGGTCAGGGCCATGACGCTTCGGATCTGACGCCACGACGCTCCGAGATAGCGCAGGACTGCGATCTCGCGTTTTCTTTCGAAGACGAGGATCAGGAGAGCGTTCACCACGCCGATGAGAGAGATGACGATCGCAATAAGCTCTATGGTGTAGGTGAGGGCGAAGCTCTTGTCGAATATCCCGAGTACGTCGCGGCGAAGCTCGGCGTTGTCCGTTATCTCGAGCGCGTATTTTCCGCCAAGCGATTTTTCGATCTCCTTTTTGAATTGCCCGGTGTCCCACCCTTTCGCCAGGTACACGCTCAGCTGGGTCGCGTCGTCAAGCCCCCAGTATTCCTTTAACCATCGCCGGTCCATGTACAGGAAACCCGACATCGTCGAATAGCTGATGGACGTATTGTTGACGGTGAAAGCAACCTTGCCCTTCGGGGTCGCGAGCTCGACGATGTCCCCCTTTTTCAGCCCATACTTCACCGCGAGGTAATCCGAGATCGAAAGCTCGGGATATCGCGCAAGCCGCTGCAGCCGCTCCTTCTCGCTGCGGCTGATACGGGGACGGTATTGCCACAAGGATGACGAATTCCCGAACCCGGCAACGACCTTCTGCCCGTGAAAATCGACCAGGAGCGCCCGGAACCTTCCTATAGTTTCCACTCCGGGAAGGCCCTCGATGGACCGTACGACCTCTCCCGGCAGGGGATGGAAGCAGAAGTTCGACGTGCAGGAGGCCGGCTTTATGTACATATCGGCCGTGATATAGGTATCGATCCAGTCGATGAACGAGGTTTTGAAGGAATGAACCGACGCGACCGTGGCCACGATCAGGGCAGAGCTTACCGCAACGCTCATCAGCGCCAGGGAAAAGCGATAGCGGTTTCCCCGGGTGTCACCCACGGCGATCCGCGCTCCGGTCTTGAACAGGGCAGAGAGCGGCCGCTTCAATGCCTTCAGGCACGCTCCCAGGTAAACGGGCGCATTGAACGTGCATCCCAGGATCAGAAGCACGATCCCTCCGTAGGACAGCCAGGGAAAATCAAAAGGCACAAAGCGAAAGTCGATATAACTGATCATGCCCCCGCAAAGAATAAAGAGGATGCCGATGACGGAAAAAATCCACTGCCGGCCCTGGTATGCCCTTTCAGCGGTGCCTTCCTGCGAGCTTTCGTTCGGCCTGATATGTGCGGACTCGAGCGCGGGCACGATCGAAGCAAGCAGCGAGACGCCGAGGCCCAGCATCACGGTCCTGAGGGCCTCCTGCCAGGTTATCAGGAAACCCGATACGTTTAACGCGCCGTAGAAACGGGTGATCGTCTTTTCCATTGCCATGATGGAAAACCAGGCGCAGACCTGGCCGAACACAATGCCGAGGAGGGTGCCGGCGAAACCGAGGACCATGCCCTGGGCCGAAAAAAGGGCCACAGCGGTCTTCCGGTCCATGCCGAGCCCGCGGAGGATCCCAATCTCCTTCCTCCGCTTGACCACGGAGATGAATACCGTGTTGTACAGGAGAAAGACCCCGACCAGAACGGCAAGGAAGGTAACGAACCTGAGGTTGGACCGGAAGGAGCCGACCAGGGACTTCTGGCTCTCGATCATCTTTTGTTTCTGTTCGATCTCAAGGCCTGGAGGAAGTATTCGACCGATCTCTTCCGCGGTCTTCTCATCGGCGGCGATATCGATCCTGGTGAGAGAGCCGGTCTTTCCGAAATAATCCTGAAAGTTTCCAAGGTCCATGAATACCCGGTTCCCCGGGAGGAGTGGCGCATCAAGGACGCCAGCGATCTTGAGGCGATACCCTTTGCTGTAGGCGATCGCGCGCAGGGTGTCCCCTTGTTTGATATGATGCGCCTGGGCAAACCTCCTGGTTATGAGAACGCCGTTTCGGTCCTTGAAAAAATCTTCAATGTCGGTCCTTCCGCCCGGCGTTGCGTCGATGAAGGCGAGGGCCTTTACCGTGTAGATCCCGTTGATCTCTATTGTCTCATCGGCATCAGGGACATACGCGTTGACGGTCAAAACCGGAAGCACCTTTCCCGCGATGGCCTTGACGGGCTCGTACACCTGTTCCGGGAAATCGCTGCCCGAGGAGTCCACGACCTCGTAATTAAAGGCCGGGTCAAGGCCCCTCATGTTCGTTTCGAAGGATTGCTGCGCCCTGTTCGCGGCAACGTTCACTCCCATGAACAGGCCGATGCCCAGGGCCACCCCGAGCATGGAGAGCAGCGTCAGGAACCGTTCCTCCTTCACGGACCTCAGCACAATACGTTGTACGAGTTTCGCAAATTTCATGGCAAAAGCGCCCCGTCCTTGATCCTGATGGTCCTGTCCGCGTGTTCCGCGACCGCCTGGTTATGGGTGACCAGGACCACCGTCTTCCCGTTTCTTCCGGCCACGGACCTTATCAGTTCAACGATGGACATGCCGGTACGGCTGTCCAGGTTCCCCGTGGGTTCGTCGGCAAGGATGATCCCGGGGTCGTGAATAAGCGCGCGAACAATGGCGACCCGCTGCTGTTCCCCGCCCGAAAGAGATGCGGGGTAGTCGTTCTCCCTTCCCTGCAGACCGACCATTTGTATATATTGGGAAACTTTCTTTTCATATCCCTCCTGGCCGTTCAAAAGCAGCGGCATCTCGATATTTTCATAGACCGTAATGTTCGGCAGGAGGTTGAAAAACTGGAATATGAAGCCCACCTTTTTCCGGCGAAAAGCGGTAAGCTCCTCTTCGGCAAAGGACGAGATGACGTCCTTATCCACGACGATCCTTCCCCGGTCGGGGACGTCCATGCCGCCGATGAGGTTTAAAAGCGTGGACTTGCCGGACCCCGAGCTGCCCATGATCGCGAGAAATTCTCCGCTCCCGACGACAAGATTGATCCCGCGGAAAACGGACCTTGCCCCGTAATTTTTTTCAACGTTCTGAAGTTGAATCATAAATCCTCTTTCCAGCAAACGCGCACCGGGCGGCGCTTCCCGCGCCGCCGCTCAATCCGCCTGATATCCCGTCATTTCCACGTATGCCCTTCCCCGCGCGCTGCCTTCGATGCCGCACGTTCCTTCCCAGTAGGAGTTCCCCATCGCGTCCGCGGCCGTGAATTCCTGGTCTGGCAAGAGAGGGGTCACGAGGAGTCTCAGCTTTTCCGATGGAAGGTCCACCTCCCACTTCGATGGATACCGCGTTCCGGTGTGCTCCGACGTATAGTGATCGAGCACGTTCACCGTAAAATCACCCTTTGAAAGGCGCCGGTATCTGCCGTCTTTATACACAAGCGTCCCCGAGGAGTAGGCCCCGATGGAGCCGTTTTTTTTTCGTATGTCATAGAGCATGATCTCCCGGCCGTCCTCGAGCTGCAGGGCGAACCAGTCCCATCCCGCTTCGTCCTTCGACAAACCCCGGGACGAGATCTCGCGGTCGAACCAGCTCTTCCCGTTTACCGGAAAAACAGAGGGGCCCACTTTCATCGTCCCTCGTGTTTCCAGGTCGGTAAAGGAAAAATACCGGGACGCGATCAGGGACGATGCTTCGGACTTGCGCGAATATCCCCGCTCGCCGTTCAGGACCGCCGGCTTTGCCGGGATGAGAACCAGGTCGAGCTCGATATCCTCTGCAACGGCCCTGACATGCATCTTCCTAGGCGTCCCCTCCACGAAGTCTTTGTCCACCCAGACATGCAGGCGCTTACTATCAGCGCCCGCGAAACCGTATGCGCCCGCATCGGCAATGCTGAAATGATAATAGCGCTTCCCCTGAACATCGGTGACCGCAATGTGAGCAAGGTATATGGTATTCACGCCGAATTTCGACCGGTACGCTTTTTTCTGGACGCCCGCGGCAAAGAACGTGACCTCATAGCCGAACTCCCTCCCGTTGGCGTCAAAGAGATGGCCGGTGAAATACCACCATTGTATCCGGTAATCTTTCCGAAAGTACAGGTCCTCCGGCAAGTTCACCCTGTCTCCGGGCAAGACATCGCGCCACTCTGAGCCGAATGCAGGCAAGGAAAGCAGGAGCAGGAACCCGAAGGACAGGATCGATAATTTCTTCATATGCATATTCCCTGAGGAGAGGCTGTTTAAAGTATAACAGACGTGAAAAAATGGTATTGAACGGAGAAGATCGAGGGACTTAAAACTTGCGAAAAAGCTTCTCCTGAAGGTTCGGGGTCCTTGTTCTTTTTCTGCATTGCCAACGCTTCTTTACTTAAATGGTCACCCCTTCGACAAGCTCAGGGCAAGCTCTGAACCCTTCGCGGTCATTCTGAACGAAGCGCGGCGAAGTGGAGAATCTTGCTCAGGGTAGGCTCCCTGAAGGGTCTTGCGACGGTCCGGAAATGCGAGATTCTTCGCTGCGCTCAGAATGACCACCTATGAAAGAGATTTATGGCGGGCAAAAAGCAAAGGCTCGTTATGTGAGGAGAGGAAGCGGCGGAAGCGCTGCAACATCATGCTTTTTTCCCGAGGACATGACCGTAGAGCCTCAATGCGCACTCCGGGCACAGGCCATGGCTGAATTCCGCGTCCGAGTGCTGGCTGATATACGTCTCGATCTGGGTCCAATAGCCCTGGTCGTCGCGGATCTTTTTGCAGCCCGCGCAGATGGGCAGGAACCCCCTGAGGGTTTTAATTTCCCTCGTGGAATGCTCGATCTGGGTGAGCAGTTTCTGGCGTTCGATGGCGTAGCGTATGGAGCGGCCGACGAGGCTGCCGTCGACCTTGCCCTTGACGAGATAATCCTGCGCGCCTTTCTGAACGGCCTCCACGGCAAGATCGTCATCGTCGTGACCGGTCAGCACGATGATCGGGACCCCGGGCGCGTGCGCATGAACCTTTTCAAAGGTGCTGAGGCCCTGTCCGTCCGGCAGCCCGAGGTCCAGGAGCACCACATCGAAGCCGCCGCTTCCCAGGAACCCGAGGCCCTTGCTCAGCCGGTCCGCATGTTTCACTTCATGCGGGACCTTCATGGCATTGGACAAGTACCATTGAATGAGAACGGCGTCATCGGGACTATCCTCGATGAGCAGCACGCTGATCGGCTTGACATCCATAAATACCTTCCGGACCTCCGGGAAAAAGTCTGCCTAAATCCCGAACGAGACCTCCTCAGCCCCCCATCTCCCGGATTTCGACTGTTCGTACTTATCCAAATATACCACATTGGCAATTAAAATAAAACCCGGCTTCACTTCATGGCTGGAAACGGAGCTCCGGAAAATAACGCTCTGCGTCAGCGTTTTTCATGCCGAACGGGATAAAAAGAACGCGGCGTGGTTGGAAGTGAACACCGGGGGGTCGTTTTTCAGGATCAAGGATACGGCGCTGTGCCGCTTGAACTCGCTGTCCAGGAACTGCCTTACAAGTTTCCGGTCCCATCCTCGGGGATGCCTGAAGCCGGTATAGAGCGAAAGGTCACCGTCATAGAACTCTTCGGTCTCGTACTCCCCCGCCTCTTTTCCACAGAGGGGCATATTGAAGATCGCAAGATTCAGGAACGTGATCGCCTCCCGGTGCCTGACGACAAACTCGAGCGTCTTCCGGGCTTCGGCTATTGTTTCAGCCGGCGTGCCGAAAAGAAGGTATGCATAAGCGGCGATGCCCGCCTGGTGCAGGTTCTTCAAGACCTGCGACGCGGTCTCAAGGTCGATCCCTTTCTGCATCGCATCAAGGACGCTCTGGTCTCCCGACTCCAGCCCGAGCTTCAGCATCACGCATCCCGAGCGTTTGAGCCGCATACAATGATCGATGTCCATCAGCTCTTTGCCGATGCGCGCGAAACCGTACCAGGGGATTTCGAGCGGCTTTTCCGAGAGCGCGCGCATGAGCGCGGGACTTATGGAATTGTCCAGCAAATGGAGCATGACCGGCCTGTGCTCTGCGACAAGGGCGTACAGATCATCCATTGCCCTCTCGGCGGGAACAGCGACATAGGGGTTCTCTTCGGCTGTTTCGGGACAAAAGGAACATTTGTTCCAATAGCATCCGCTCGACCCGCTGTAGGGAAGAATGAAGCCGGGTGAGAGATAATCATGAATGGGCAGAGCTTCGTAATCCGGCAAAGTGCGTTTCTGCTGCACCTCTTCGGCGCCGAGAAGGTCGAGAAGAGGCCCTTCTCCCGGACCCGCGATAAGGTGATCAACGAGTCCGATAAACGGGTTTTTCCATCCCGGCCTCTTCATCCATGAGCCCACGAGTCCGCCGCCGAGAATGATCTTCATCCCGGGGAACTCTTTCCTGACGAATCCGATCATGGCGAACGCGCACAGCGCCTGGCTCAGATAGTTCAGAGAAAAGCCAATTAAATGTTCCGCTGTCGTGTTATCCCTTCCCTCGTCTTCACGCTTTCCTTCGCGTCCTTGGCGCCTTCGCGAAGAAAATGTTTTTTCAATCAGTTCCGACAAACGTTTTCTGAACCAGGGATAGAACGGGTTTCGCTCCGGATGCTCCGCCGCAAGGAGCAAATCGGCGCTCCGCACGGGAGAGAGCCGCTGGTCCTGATAGTCCGAAAGCCCCAGGAGCGCGCCGCGCGCCCCGGCAGGGGCTTCGAGCACCCGGTTAATGTCCTTGACAGCCCGGCTGTAGCGATCAAGAGACCGATAGGTCCCGGGGTCCTTCAGCGCGGCGATATTTTTTGAGATATTTTTGACGGCCCTGCGGGTCCAGGTATCGTTCACTGCCTGCGGCTGCCCCAGGAGATACAGAAGCCCCTCCAGATTCGCATCAAGGACGCGGCAGGATATCCCGTGGGCTTTGAGCGCGCCTGCAAGTTTTGCTATGCCGGCAGGCGGTTCGCAGGGTTTCGCAACAGGAGGAAAGATGAGGAGCATGAGACATTATGCCGGATGCGGGAAGCTATGGCAAGGGCAATCAGTGATGAATTCTCAGGCGATCAGTTTCGCGGCGGCAGGTTTTTCTTGACGTGGTCGGTACCTGAGCGATTCGAACGTGGACGCTAAGAAGACCTGCCTCTCCTCTCATTTAGGCGGGCCTTTGCTTCCGGGTCTGTGGCATAAAAGGCCGCAAGCTTTTCGCAAACGTAATCAGCACATTGTGCGCACGTTACAAGCCCCTTCTGTCTCACACACTTCCTAATAGCGCAGCTTTGAGATCCGATGAAGAGCCTTTTCCCTTCTGCCCGGCAACCGTCGCAGTCAGTGATATTTTTCGCCTCATACTTCATGCCATACCGCTCATTGCACAACCGGGCGATGTCGGCCCTCATTCGCAACTGCTCTTCCTTGTCCTTTTCCCTTGTTGCCAGGTAGATGGGGCAGGTATGGCAGACTAAACCACAAGAGGAGAGCATTTCCTTCCTGAGTTTCCCCATAGCATAAATAACGCACTCGGCGCAGGCTGAAGCCTGGGCTGCAGGGGCGGGATTCCTGCTACTTCCCAACCGGTCTTCCTGCGTTCAGCTCCTCGATGATCCTCGCGCAGATTTCTTCGTGGGTAAGGCTCCCGGCGGCAATGGTCATGTCAGCATACTTCCTGTACAGCACGCGGCGTTCCGTAAACAGATCAGCGAAACTCTGGTCCGGATGTTTTGCAAGACCTCGGGTCTCATAATCATGAACTCTCTTTTCCAGGGTCTGCAGGTCCACCTCGAGAAGAACAACGATGCCGCTGGACTTTAAGTGCATCATGGCCGCATGGCTGTACACGGCGCTGCCGCCGGTGGCGATAACGTGGCGGCGGCGTTCGAGCTTTAAGATGGTCTTTTCCTCGATCTCGCGCAGCTTAAGGTACCCGTCCCGATCGACGATGTCCTGCAGGGAGCGGCCCTGTTCTTTCTGGAGGAGGACGTCCGTATCGACGAAGTCCCGTCCGCTCAGCTTGGCCAGGATGACGCCCACGGTGCTCTTTCCCGAGCCGGGCATGCCGATAAGAACGATATTGGAGGGTTTTCCATTCATCAGGGATTAAAAGACCTTCATTTTCAATTCTTTTGTAACGGTGGAAATCATAAGCCTTTCTCCAAGGGGAAAGCCGATGCAAATGATGGTCAGCGTTTCGCGAAATCCGGTTTGTTGTCGTCCCGTACCTGGATTTCTGCGCCCCGGCGAATGAGCTCGGGCCATATTTCGGACGGCTTCTTTTCAAAGATCGAGCGCGCATCGGCGTGAACGATGAGCCAGTCGCCGCGCGACACCTCTCCGTCAAGTTGCTGCGGCATCCACCCCGCATACCCGGCATACAACCGCAGCTGCTTTGCCGTCTTGTGCGCATTGAGCAGGCTCTCCAGCGTGTTCTTGCTCGAACTGAAGTATACGTCTCCGAACACGCGGCGTGAGTCTTCCGGTTTTTCTCCGGACCGGATGAGCATCAGTATCCGGTTGCCCTCGACGGGCCCGCCGTAGTACACGACGTCGGCGCGGCCCTTCAGGCCCTGCACGGACGGGAGTAGATCAACAAGACGCACCTCGGTGGGTTGGTTGATGATGACGCCGGTCGCACCGTCAGCGCCATAGCTGATGAGCAGGACGACGGTCTCTTGGAAGCGGGGATCAACGAGCCTGCGGCTGGCAACGAGAAAACTCCCCTTGTCCGGCAAAGAAACAGTGAAGGGGTCCGGTCCGGGCAACGCGGGCGCAACAGGTTTTCGGACGGGCAACAAGCCGTCCGGCGCACCCGCTTGCAGCAGGCCAGCAGGGACGAAGGCGGCGACAAGCCACAAGGCAATGACAACAACACCGATGAACAACATCTTTTGTCCTGATCCGGTGTTCACTGACCATATAGATTTTATCATATGAACAATACGGCTATATCTCATATCGCTCATTTGCGGAAGAGATCATGACGGTTCCTTTCAGGAGATTCCGGGGATACCATGGCAGAGGAGAAAGACCGGGGCCGGGATAGACCCGGACCCCGAAAAAAACCATTAAAAAACCCCGCCTCCCGGCAGCGGGCGGGGTAATGTCACTCTCTCCGGGGATATCGTTCCCGTCGCGCGGGCATCCCTGGTTTCTTTAGGGCATGTGCTGGTGCATCGGCATGTCCTTGTGTTCCGCATCGCCCATCATGCCGCAGCCCGCGCCGCAGCCCGCTTCCATCATCTCCTTCAGCCGTTTCCTCTGATCGGGCGTCAGCAGGGCCTTCATCTCTTCGCGCGCCCTGATATGAGCAAGGAACATCTCCGTTTTGAGCGACTCGTTCTTTTTCACCGATGCCTCAACGGCCTTCATGTCCACCGGGTCCTTGTCGAGAAGGTCTTTCAGCTCGATGCCGGCGATCTGCTTGTCCGCCCTCTTTTTTATCATGTCCTTCATCGTCTTGCTGCGAAGCGCCTTGAGCGCATCCAGCTGCTTATCATCGAGGCCGAGGCTCATGAGATGCTTCCACAGGGGGTGGCCACCATCCATCATCATTCCGCCGCCCGGCATGCCGCCCATGCCGTGCATCATGCCCATGCCCTCTTGCATGCCCCCGCCCTTTTCGCCCATGCAACCGCACATCTGTTGCGCCTGCGCGTTCAAGACCGCAGTCGCGACAAAGATAATGCCGAAAAATATACTGATCAAGCTTTTTCTCATACCCGTACCTCCCTTTCGATTTATACGTACATATGCTCAATGGTAGCAGAGAGGGGGAGCAAATGCAACCTTTCCCAACCCCGCGTCCAGCCACGAAGGCGCCAAGATACGAAGAAAACCTTTTTTGTTCTGCACCGCCGCTCACGGGATGCGGGGGTCTCTGAAAAAGCAAAAGGAGGAGAAGAGCCCTGAATTTCTTTCCCTCGACAAAAATCAGCAAATGCCTTATTATACGTATCCATGCGTCAAAATCAGCGCGACAGGAGCAAGCAAAATCCATGCAACTTCACTTCACCAGGACGAACGGCCGCGTAGACGAGGCCATCGACAAACTGATCGAGCTGTCGGACGGCATCCGCAGGCCGGAATACGTGCGCGAGATGATCCTGGCCGCCCTCAAGGCCGGCCAGGAGGACGACGACAGCGCGGACCTCAAGCTCATGAACACGACGCTCAAGGAAATGCGCTTCACCTCCAAGGTCTTCGGCCCCTACCGCAACAAGCGGAAGGTCACGGTTTTCGGGTCGGCCCGGACCCAGCCCCGCGAGCCGAGCTATGAGATGGCAAAGCTCTTCGGGCAGAAGCTCGCCCAGGCGGGCTACATGGTCATCACCGGCGGCGGGGGCGGCATTATGCAGGCCGCGAACGAAGGGGCCGGGCCCGAGCATTCCTTCGGCGTAAACATCCGCCTCCCCTTCGAACAGCACCCCAACCCCGTGCTTGAAGGGAACCCGCGCCTCATCACGTACAAATATTTCTTCAACCGAAAAGTGGCCTTTCTCAAGGAGGCGGACGCGGTCGCGCTCTTTCCCGGCGGCTTCGGCACCCTCGATGAGGCCATGGAAACGCTCACCCTCGTCCAGACCGGCAAACGCAATCCACTGCCCCTGGTGCTCATCGATGACCCGGACCGCTCGTACTGGACGGAATTCATCGAGTTCATGGAAAACGAGCTGCTGTCCCGGAACCTGATAAGCCCCTCGGACCTTGCTCTTTTCGAGCGCGTCGAATCGGCGGAAGCGGCGGTCGCGAAGATCAACCGCTTCTACAGCCGGTATCACAGCATGCGCTATGTGAACGGACAGCTCGTCTTCAGGCTCACTTCACCGCTCAGTACGAACAACATTCGGGTCCTGAAGGAAACGTTTCAGGACATCCTGCTGCCCCAGGGCGACATTGCGCCGTCCGGGGCGCTCCCGGCTGAACAGGAGGATGCCGATGTCATCGACCTGCCGAGGCTCGTTATGGACTTTAACCGACACGATTTCGGCAGGCTCAGGGGCCTGATCGACGCGATCAATGATTTTTAATGAAGACTGCGGGTGATCGAAGTGCGTGTCGAAGGAGTGGTCTGCGACATGACCAGGGGGTGATTGGTTTGCTTCATGGTATCGCGCTTCTTCAACAATCTTCGAGGCATTAAAGGCCGTTAAAAAAGTCTTTTTGCCGTCTTTGCGGACCTCTTCGTTCCCGATGAGTTCGGCAGTCTGGCCGGGCTTCGGGAAATCAAAGACGCAAACCTCGGCTCGCTGGTATAGGCCCGCATGCGGACGCGGCGCAAAACGAGCCGCCTCTTTGCCGTGAACAGGAATCTGCGGGCCGAAAGTTCCATCTCGAGCGCCCCGATGCTGTTCCGTAATCCATCCCGCCATGCGCTTCCAGGGCTTCGTGTAAAATCCGCATCGCGTTCGCAGCAACCGTGGGTGTTCATCTCCTTGGTCGTTCTTTTGTTATTTGAGTTTCACACAGGTCATGTTTGCTTTGATGCCGTCGGTAGGCTTCGCTGCAATTTGTCCGGGCAATTTATAGCTGTCATCATCTTGTTCGTCATCGTTGCTGAATTTATACAGGCTTTTGCCGGTTTGGCAATCAATGCTTTACCCTCGAACGCGGGGATGAAAACCTCTGTGGTGGATTAAACGGTAAATTTTGCCGTCAATTTTTATGGCATGCTTTGGGCAATCTGGAGATTGAATTACTTTACTGAACAAGCGGCTATTTTCTGCTACCTCGTCTTTTAAATCCTCGGTGGTCTCAACGACAATGTCATGAGGAATGCTCCCGTATCGCTCTTCTTCGATAAAAACCGCGGCGCCGCTGAGCGGGGCGACCACGAGAGTGTCAAAAGCTGATAGCGGTTGACAGGCAGATGTCGGTTTGAGATACGTATTGGCGCAACCGATGCCAAGGAACAGCACAACAATGATACAGATCAAGAGATTCTTTTTCGTGTTTCCTCCATTTTTCCTTTCAGTCGTTGAACGGCCTGACCGCCTCGGACTTGTGGCTGGCAAAGGAGAATTTATCCGGTGCCAACTCCTCCGGCATCAGCCGCGGCGCGAAGCGCCGTCAGCTGAATGCCGTTGTTAGGCCGCGCTTCCACTTATCCAACTTGAGAGGTGCAATGGGGGCATCGGCTCGCCCTTATGGGGATGGATGACGCGCAAAACTGACATTCCTTGGTACTGGGCGGAGTAGCGGCCTCTTCCTGTCGACGCAAAGCACTGATGCCTCGGATCAGGAGAAAGACCGCGAAGGCCACAATCAGAAAACTGATGACAACATTCAGGAACACACCGAAGTTGATGCTTACCGCTCCCGCAGCCTTGGCATCGGCCAACGCCGCGTAGGGGCCAGGCCTTGCTCCCTCCTTCAGGACCAAGAACAAATTCGAGAAATCGACACCGCCCAGAAGAAGCCCGATGGGCGGCATGAGAACGTCGTCGACTAGACTCTTGACGATAGTACCGAAGGCTCCTCCAATGATGATTCCGACTGCCATGTCGACAACGTTGCCACGCATCGCAAACTCTTTGAAGTCTTTCAGCATCTGTCACCTCCTGTGTTGTTGGTCCGGCTAACGCGGGTAAGCCGCGTTGTATCATTTCTTTGAGGTCCAATACGTTTTTAAAAACCCCCCTGGAGCGATTTCTGAAGTTTCCGTCTTATCAATAGTGGCAATATGCAGCGTGTTCAGTAGGATTTTATTACCCGTGGCCCAAGAGATCCCGAAGATAACACCATTCGGTTCCAGTCCGACCATCCAAATATTGCCTTGGATATCGCCACTGGAGACGCCTCTAAAGCTGCGACCATCTTTCTTATTGAGAGTAAGCGAATATGCAAATATCTTTTGCTTTTTTCTGGTTTTATATCTGATCGAACCCCTTGGCTTACCGGGAAACGAACGCTTGTGATCATATTCCCGTCAACAGTTGTTTCAAAAAAATGGCTCGTTCTGCTTTATCTTGGTCAGTCTCATGCCAAACGATATCTGCTGCGGATTTATTTTCTGATGTCTGTGGCCAGGCAAAGTTGGATTTTTTATTATTATCATAGCGATCATAAACCAAACAACTATACCGTTATTAAACAGCAAAACAAATAGTCGAAGTCTTCTTAAATGGTTATTTGCTTCAAAGTCGGTTCGCATCCATTGGGGTGTTTTGAAAATCCATGTGAATGATAATTTCTGCATAGCTATCGAACTGGCAAACCAGGAGCACTCCGGTGATCGCCAGAAAAAACCTCGTGGTTTACCGTCCTTGGTCCATTCCTCCTTGAACTTCTTATATTCAATCTGCACAAGCTTGTCAATGTTGGTAAATGCATAGATGAGAAGAACAGCTAATCCGAGAACCATGGCAATGATGATGGGCATATGTTCATTCTACAACCAGATTATTGAGCAGTTAGACGCTTGCTCTACCAATATGCTTTCCCAAAGGTGTTCCCGCGATTTTACCATACTTCACGAACCAGAGCTGCTTCTCAGGATTCCATCTCCCCCCTGCCGCTTTGGCTTGCACCCGCGAAGGCATGCTGGTAGCTTTAACGTGCGGAGGAACAAAAGTGTCCGGAGCATAGCGTGGCGAAGGTGGAGTCCATTCCGTCCTTTCGACGATCAGTTCGACCGTCTTCAACCGTTGACGCGACTTCGCATCATATTCGGAAACGAACATATAGCAGAGCACCGCCGTACTTTGTTACGAGGCTTTTAGTTCCTCGCTGCCCCGACGTCGTAGGGAGAAATTATTCTCGTTGATGGTTACGATGATTATTCAGGAAAGTATGTCCGCTTGTCAAGAAAATTGATGGGGTATTTTTGAGGGATGCTTTTTGAGGAGCGCTTTACACAATGCGGAAAGCGCTCCTCAAAATGACGTAATCGGTGTTCTGCAACAACCTGTTAATGGCATCCCGCGCAGGACGAGGACGCGCAGCCGCCGCAGCTTGAGCCGCTTGAGGAGCCCGACGAAGGCGCGCTCGAAGACTTGCCCATGCCGAAGCGCGACATGAGCTTCTCGGTTTTCTTCGACCCGCACTTCTCGCAGGCGACCTCGGGGTTCGATCCGAAGACCAGTTTCTCGAACACGGCGTTGCAGGCTTTGCAGTGATATTCGTAGATAGGCATGGATTAATAGTTCCGCAGGCGAGCGCAAATAGCCCGCCGGCATAAGGGTAAAGCTGAGGTTGAGTAATGCCAGCCTAAACCCCGGCCTCACCCTGCGTTATGCTCCATAATGCGATTATTTCTTTTCCAGTTTCTTCCAGTCCGCCAAAAACTTCTCGATCCCGATGTCCGTGAGCGGGTGCTGTACGAGCTGGTCGATGACGCTGAAGGGGATCGTGGCGATGTGCGCGCCGGCAAGGGCCGCGTCCACCACGTGGAGCGGGTTCCGCACGCTGGCGACGATCACCTCGGTGTCATAGCCGTAGTTATCGTAGATCGTTATGATCTGGTTCACAAGGTCCATGCCGTAGTGGCTGATGTCGTCAAGCCTGCCCACAAAGGGGCTCACATAGGCGGCTCCCACCTTGGCGGCGAGCAGGGCCTGCGAGGCCGAAAACACCAGGGTCATGTTCACCTTGATGCCTTTCCCGGCGAGCACCTTCGTGGCCTTGAGGCCGTCCCTGGTCATCGGGAGTTTCACCACAATATTCTTATGGAGCTTTGCCAGGGCCTCGCCCTCGGCAACCATCTCATCGGCTTTGAGGCTCACCGCCTCCGCGCTGATCGGCCCGTCCACGATGGAGCAGATCTCGGCGATCACCTGCTTGAAGTCCCTGCCCTCCTTGGCGATAAGCGAGGGGTTAGTGGTCACGCCGTCAACCACCCCGAGGCTCGCCGCCTCGCGGATCTCTTTCACGTTCGCTGTGTCGATAAAAAATTTCATGCTTTCTCCTTTTTAGCTTAAAAGTATTGTCAAAATCCACCACAGAGAACTCAGAGAAATGCATTTGATCTTAATAAGCTCGGGAGTATTTCTTCCCTCCCCTCTGCGTCCTCTCTAGGCTCTTCAGTTAGTCATCTTGAGTTTTTTCAAAACTACTTGAGAACACAGAGATTGATCCTCAGTTTTCTCTGCGCCCTCTGTGGTTTACCTGTCTCTGGTTTTCATAAGCAGATGCTAACTGTCATGCTTCTTACTTCTTACTTTTCACTCGTCACTCATTGCGAGTTCCAGAATCTGCACCGGATGCAGCACGCTAACGTCCGATCCCGCCCGTTGGAGCGCATCGGCTATCTGCATGCGGCAGCCGGGGCACCCGGTCGCGACTACAGGCGCGCTCGTGGCAATGATGTTTTTGGCCTTTTCCTCCGCGATCCCGTCGGAAAGCCTCCGATGGGTCAGACGCATCACCCCGCCGAACCCGCAGCAGCGGTCGGCATTCTGCATCTCCAGGAGCGTGATCCCGGGGACCCTGCCCAGCAGGTCCCTCACCGTGTTCGATAATCCCTGTCCCCGTCCGAGGTGACAGGGGTCGTGCACGGTAATGCTTTTATTGAGCGGCGTAAACTGAATATCGTCGAGCTTGTCAACGAGGAATTCATGGATGTCGAGCATGGCCGGTCGCTTCACTCCGGAAGGGTGCAGTTTAGGATATTCCCTTTTAAAAGTCAAGCCGCATGAAGCGCATGCCGTGACCAGTGCGTCCGCTTCAAACCCGGCCAGGAGCGCGCTGTTGTGCGCCGCAAGCTCTTCGGCCCCTTTTCGGTCGCCGAGGGAAAGCAGCGGTCTGCCGCAGCACTTCAGGCCCTCTGGCACGATCACCTCGTACCCGAGCCGGTCCAGGACCGCTACCACCGCCCTTCCAAGGTCCGGCTGGAAGTTCTCGACAGCGCATCCCGGGAAAAAAATTATCCTGCCTTTTGACCCCTGTCTCCTGCCCTTGGTTTTCCTTGAACTCCGAACGGAGCCTGCCCTCGAATGCTTGTATCGGGGGAACTCCGAACGCGCCCCACGCTGCTCAAACGATTTCCCCGCATAATGGAGCGACAGCGGCGCGAGCCATGCAACAGCCCGGAACAAGGCCGGGTGTTTCAGGACACCGGCGATGATCGTTTTTATGGGCCCGGCCGCCTCCCATGCCTGTTCCTTCGCGGCCTGGATGATCCTGGTAACAGGCACCCCGCTCGCGCAGGAGGCCTCGCAGGCGTGGCAGGTTGTGCAGGTCTCCAGGCGGTCGATGGTGATACCGGACATGCCGAGCCGCCCGTCCAGCACGGCCTTGAGAAGGGCCATCCTGCCGCGCGCCGAGAACGACTCCGCGCGTGCATGGAGGAACGAAGGGCAGACGGCGGCGCACGACCCGCATTTCACGCAGCGGGAGAGCTCGTCGCGATGGCGCTCCAAAGGGCCGTGGTATTTTTCTTTCCGCACTCCGCGCTCCGAACTCCGCACTGATGATTTCATGGCAGGATCGTCACCGGCGTACCGAGAGAAACGACGCTGTAGATCTCGTCGACATCGGCATTATCGAGGGCGATGCAGCCGTCGGTCCAATTCATCACGGAAGAGAAATGCGACGCACCGGCGTTGTCCGGCATCCGGCCGTGGATCCCCACCGCGCCGCCGAGCCGCGTGTCCCACGGCGGCGGCTGCCGTTCTTCGATCGCCTTTTTGATCATCAGGTACTCGCCGGGCGAGATCATCCGGGACTGAAGCCCGTATTCAGCGTGTTTCAAACCCGGGTAACTCAGCCCCATGAACTTGTAAAAACGTTTGCTGTGGTTCATGGTGCAGATGTAGAACTCGCCTTCGGGCGTCCGCTTGTCCCCCGTCATCCTCTTATCGCCGTCGCGAAACCCCTTGCCGAACACCGCGTGATAGGTCCTCACAGGCCGGTCTCCTTTATAGAGGGTGAGGGTATACTGGGATTTCCAGATCACGAGCCTGAGAGGGCCGGCGAGGGATGAGATCCGGGAGGCGAAGGTGGACGGTTTGCCGCCCGGGGCCTCGGGCGCCGGAGAAAGGCAGCTCAAGAGCAAAAGCGAGATAATGAGCCTGAGGAAGAAGAAAATATTCTTGACAATCCGTTCCATGACCTGCACCCGCGTCAGCCGCGATGCTTCTCTTCGTACCGCTGCGCGCAGGCCTCGCTGCAAAAAGAATGGAGCTTGCCCTGGATACGCCGCGTCAAGGCGCGGCCCTTGATCACATAGGTGCGGCACTCCGGGTCCAGCACCATCTCCTCGCCTTTGAGCCGCGCCGGGGCGTCGGGCTCCTCATGGTAGGCCTTGAACGCCGAGCGGAGCACCGTCTTGAGGGAATAATAAACGAAGATGATGACGATGAAAACCAGGAGATTCCGAATCATTGGTCGTCCTTCTTTCGCGCCTTCTTTTTGAGCGCGGCGATGGCCATCCGTATCATGTCGGCACGGGGATGGTTCGGCGCGAGCCGGAGGAGCTGCTCCCATACGTTGATGGCCCGCGTATAGTCCTTGACATCATAGGCATAGACGACCCCGAGGTTGTAGCGGGCCTCCACGTGCCCGGGATCGAGCGCAAGGGCGCGACGGTACTCGACAAGCGCACGGTCGGGCCTGCCCATGTTCCGGTAAGCGGTCCCCATGTCCGTGAGCACGTCCGCGCTCCGGGGGTTTAGCGCGAGCGCCCGCTCGTACAGCCGGACCGCTTCATGCCATTGGCCGCTGTCGAAGTACGCATTGCCCAGGGCCATGACTGCCGCAAGATTGTTTGGATCTTCCGCCAGGATCGTCCGGTACTCTTCGATCAACCCGTAGTAATAAGGAGTAAGGGTTTCGGACTTCGGCGCGTGCGCGGCGGCGGTGGGAACGACAACCGGCTTTTTACCATCGGAGTCCCGGCATCCTGTGAAGAGCGCGAGGAAGACCGATGCTGCAACAAGTACGCTTTTCATGGTCATTGTCCTGCAGTCCCGTCCCGACGCACGGCGAAACCGATCGGGTCATGCCGTCACGGTGTACGAGCGGGGAAACGCGCGGTCAGAGGGGGGAGGAGAAGGAGCCCTCTCCCCGCCTGAAGTGCCGGACGCATTGACCTGCATTTCGTTGTTGAATGCCTGGCGCCGGTCGTGGTCACGGCCGGGCCGTGTTCGCCGGGCGCCTTGATCACTTCTCGGCCGTTGAGCGATCCTTCGGGGCCTGGCCGTCGAGCCAGGCCGAGATCGCGCTGTCGTAGCGCGCGGTGTGATGAAAAACGGTACGGCAGAGCTCGAAGCGGGTCCTGGCGGACACCTCGCCGGTCTTCCTGAGCTCTTCAAGCACGCGGCCGTAATCATGGGGCGAAACCACCACAGCCACATCGGTGTAGTTCTTCGCAGCCGAACGCAGCATGGTCGGGCCGCCGATGTCGATGTTCTCGATTGCTTCTTCGAGCGTGCATCCCGGTTTGGCAACGGTCTGCTCGAAGGGATAGAGGTTCACGACGACAAGATCGATGGGCTCGATACCGTACTGCTTCATCTGCCTGACGTGCTCGGGGTCGTTCCGCCTGCCGAGGAGGCCGCCGTGGACCTTGGGGTGAAGGGTCTTGACCCTGCCGTCGAGCATCTCGGGAAAGCCCGTGAATTCCGATACATCTTTGACCTTGACGCCGCCGTCGCGCAAAAGCTTGGCCGTGCCGCCGGTCGAGAGGATTTCAATGCCGAGACCCGCGATCCCTTTGGCGAAATCGAGAATGCCTTCCTTGTGCGAGACACTGATCAGAGCGCGCGTTACTTTCCCCACAATACAGCCTCCGAAGAGCGATAATTTTTACGGAATTTAGGAGTAAATATTAACCGAAACAACAGGGGATGTCAATGAATTAAAGCCCCCGGGTCCAGGGCTTTGAGCCTTCGTTGCGCGCTGTTATCAAAGACAGGAGATCGGGTAAGAAAACCCTGCGGAAACCGGAGGGGGATAAGGGAGGATGTTTTTCGCTGCGTACCGCTTTCGCGGCAACATCTCAGGCAGGTATTTGCCGCGTGATCGCCGCACGGACGACCTTGCTAAATTTTTTGAACTCCTTCGACCATCCGGAGAAGCTCGATCATCCGGTACTTTTTTTTCAGGAACCCCGCGGAACCTCGTCCGAACATTCCGAGGGACTCGCCGTCGTGACTGTCGGAGCTCGTAATGATGACTTTCGCAGCCGGGTTGACTTCCAGTATCCGCTGAAAGACGTCGAAAGCGGCGGTTTCCGGTTCCCCCACGTCGAGGAGTACGACCGAGATTTCCTTCCCGCGATGCTCGCAAAGCGCGAGCGCGTCGCCACGGCTTGCGGCGGTCAGGACCGAATGCCCGTAGAGCTCAAGGATGTCCCTGGTCAAGACCTGGATCCCGGGGTCGTCATCGACCACTAAAATGAGTTTTTTATTTGCCATAGTTTATAGCCGCCATCGGCGTCAAGTCATGAATGATAAGCTGCATCATCGGGAGGACTTTCTCCGCCAAGCAGCCGTCCCACCAGGTTCAGGAGGTCGGTCATGCGATAGGGTTTCCGGAGATGGCCGTCAACCCTGTGCGGCAGCATGTTGTGGTCGCTGGGGTCCTGGGGAACATCGCTGGTAGCTATGACGCGCGCGCCGGGATTGATCTTGCGTATCATGGTGAAGAGGTCCCGGCTTCGGGCACGGTCCGAAAGCGCATCGATCATCACAACGGCTATTTTTTCGGCGTGTTGACGATAGAGCCTCACGGCTTCCCCTGCGTCACCGGCGCTCAGAACGCTGTATCCATACCTGCGAAACATGTCCCGGGCAAGATCGTTAACCGAGATATCTCTCTCTACCATAAGGATCCATTCCGTTCCCTGTCTCAAACCCATGAGTTCATCTATCCCCGCGTTCTTATGTTCCGGTGAAGCCCCGGCCTCCGCTTTTCCTGCAAACGGTCGCTGCAGTCCGGCGCAAGCACTCAAGCCGGCCATGCAATAACGGCAAGCTTCAACAGCAATCTTCCTGCATATGTGAGGTTTACGGTACAGGGTTTTATGGTGAAAGTAAATCGCCCTGGAAGGGTATTTTAAGGGTATGGGTGGACTTCGGCATGCATGGCTAACGATAAGGGAATTCCAGGAGAAGGCTTTGAAAAAGGTAAGAGCAGTCTTTGCCGGGTGTTCGTTACCCTACGACGTTATATTCGCGCACACGGAACCTGGCGCCGAGTTCCTCGGCGATCCTGCGGCAGGCGTCGACATCCACCTCGGGGAGCGACACGACCGTAGCGGTGACATCGGGGATGTACTTTTTGGCCTCGCGGATGAACTCCTTAATGGACTCGTAGGTTTCGATTCCGAATTTCGGCTGGCTGATCTTTTCGTAGAGTTCCGCGTTCTGGGCATTCAGGCTTACGCTCACGGCATCCACAAGACCGGCAAGCTCCGGCAGCACGTTCCGCTTATGGATGAGGTTTGCGTGGCCGTTCGTGTCGATGCGCACCTTCCCGCCGCGACGCTTCACCTCCGCGGCCACGGTCTTGACCACATCGAGCCTGAGGAGCGGCTCGCCGTAGCCGCAGAACACGATCTCGGCATATCTTCCGGGATCGCCGATCTGCGCGATCAGTTCCCCGGCAGTGGGCTCTTCGCCGAGCCGGAGGTTATGCCCCTTCACGAAATCGGTGTGGTAGCGCACGCAAAACGTGCAGGCGGCGGTGCAGCGGTTCGTGATATTGAGATAGAGCGAATTTCGTATGGGATAGGCGATCTGTCCGCGTTCGGGCATCGTGCCGATGCCGAAAAGCTGCATGGCGTTGAAGCCCGTGATCCGCGCCACGTCGTCGTAGGAAAGTCCCTTGATCTTTGCGACAGCCTCGGCCGTATGGCGCACGTAGGCCGGCTCGTTCCGCTTGCCGCGCACGGGCTGGGGCGCCAGGTACGGGGCGTCCGTCTCGACCAGCAGGTATTCGATCGGAACCTGGCGCACGACCTCGCGCAGGGCCTCCGCCTTCGGGAACGTGACCGGGCCGGCGACGGAGAGGGAGAACCCCATCTCGATCAATTTTTTCGCCATCTCGATGTCTCCCGAGAAGCAGTGCATGACCCCGCCGAGGTCCGGCGACCATTCCTCGGAGAGGATCTGAAGCGTATCCTCGTGGGCATCGCGGTCATGGATAATCACCGGCAAATCGAGCTCGCGCGCCTCGCGCAGCATGTCGCGGAATTTTCTCTTCTGGTCGGACCGGGGCGAGTGCTCGTAGTGGTAATCGAGCCCGATCTCGCCGTAGGCCACGACCTTTTTGTGCTGGGCGAAGTGCCTGATGATGTCGTAGGCCGGATGGAGGATGTCCTTGACCTCGTGAGGATGGATGCCGATCGCGGCGTAGATGAAATCGTACTTGTCCGCGAGGAGCACGGCGTCGCGGCTCGATTCCACGGTCGTTCCGATGGTGATGATATACTCGACGCCCGCTTCGCGGGCGCGCTTGATCACGTCCTCGCGGTCGTCATTGAACTCGCGCATCTCTAAGTGCGCATGGGTGTCGATCAGCATGGTTCAATCTGCCTTATTGAATTCAACAAACAAAAAATATAAGCCACGGAGGGACGCTGATAGTCACGGATAAAAATCTTGAGATCGGGTTTATCTTCATCCGCGTACATCCGTTTAAATCCGTGGCAACAGTGCAATATCTAATTTTTGGATTCTCTTAATTCCGCTCTCCGCATTCTGCAATAAAGCGCGGAGCGCGACACTACTTTACTTTCGCCCCCGGCTTCATCTCCCGGTCGAAGGTGACCACGGCGAGGGCGTCTCCGCTGCTCGCGGCCAGGAGCATGCCCTGCGATTCGATGCCCATGAGCTTGGCCGGTTTCAGGTTCGCGACGATCACGACCGTCTTGTTGACCAGTTCCTCGGGCGTATAGCTTTTCCCGATGCCGGCCACCACCTGGCGCGTCTCATGGCCGATGTCCACCTGCAGCTTCACCAGTTTTTCGGACTTCTCGACGCGCTCGGCAGCAACGATCTTTCCCACCCGCAGGTCGACTTTCATGAAATCTTCAATGCCGATCAGCTCCGGCCCGGCAGTTTCGGGCTTCGGCGCCGGTTTTTGCATTTCTTCGGTTTTTTCCATCTTCTTCTCCGTGTTCTTTTTTAAGTCGATCCGCGGGAAAAGCTGCGCGCCGGGCTGAATAGCAATGCCTGCCGCCAGTTTCCCCCACTGTTTTTCTTCGTTCATGCGACATGCGGCAATCTGCCTGTCCACGCCGATAGCGTTCCATATCTTCTGAGCGGTTGACGGCATGACCGGATAAAGGTGCAGCGCTATCAGTCTGAGCGATTCCGAAAGATTATAGAGCACGGCGCCGAGCCGGTCCATAGTGTTGTTCTTCGCGAGTGTCCAGGGCGCATTTTCCTCCACGTAGCGGTTGGCCCGCGTCACAAGCGTCCACGCGTCCTGGATATATCGGGCAAACGCAAGCGCCGAAAGGTCTTCATCGACCCTGGCCGGCAACAAGCTCGCGGTTTCACGCAAACCCCTGTCAAGGGGCTGCTCCGTACCCGGCGGGGGGATCTTTCCGTCAAAATACCTGGCCATCATGGTAAGCACGCGTGAAAGCAGGTTCCCAAGGTCGTTCGCAAGCTCCGTGTTAAAGCGCGTGATGAACGTCTCCGTCGAAAAGTCCCCGTCAAGGCCGAAGGGCACTTCGCGCAGCACGAAATACCGGAAGGCGTCCGCACCGTAGGCGTCCACCACCGCGTTCGGATCGATTACGTTCCCGATCGATTTGGACATCTTCTTCCCGTCCTGCGTCCACCAGCCGTGGGCGAAAATATTTTTGGGAAGCTTAAGTCCCAAAGCCATGAGCATCGTGGACCAGTAGACGCTGTGCGTAGTAAGGATGTCCTTGCCCACGAGGTGATGCTCCGCGGGCCACCAGAATTTTTCACGAACAGCGGGGTCGGCTGATCCATCGACGGAAGGGCTCAGATAGCGCGTGGCCGAGAAATAATTCACGAGCGCGTCGAACCAGACGTAGGTCACGAACTCCCGGTCAAAGGGCAGCTCGATGCCCCACGAGAGCCGCGCCTTGGGACGGGAGATGCAGAGGTCACCGAGGGTCTGCGTCCGTAAAAACCCAAGCACTTCATTCCGCCTGCTCTCCGGCTGAATATAATCCGGGTTCTCCTCGATATGCCTGACGAGCCGGTCCTGATACTTGCTCATCAGGAAAAAGTAATTGTCTTCCGAGATGCGTTCGACGGGCCTGCCGCAGTCAGGGCACTTGCCTTCGACGATCTCCTTCTCGGTCCAGAACCGCTCGTCGGGCGTGCAGTACCAGCCCTCGTAGGTCCGGCGCTCGATCTCGCCCTTGTCGTAGAGCTTCTGAAGCAATTCCTGCACCACGGCGACATGTTCCCGGTCCGTCGTGCGGATAAAAGCGTCGTTGGAGATCTCGAGCTTTTTCCAGAGCTGCTGGAAGTTCTGGACCATCATGTCGGCATGCGCCTTCGGCGTGAGCCCCCGCTCCTGCGCGGCCTTTTCGACCTTCTGGCCGTGCTCGTCGGTGCCCGTAAGAAAGAACACCGCGTCGCCCCGCAGGCGGTGGTAGCGCGAGAGCGTGTCCGCGGCGATGGTCGTGTACGCGTGCCCGATGTGCGGCACGTCGTTCACGTAGTAGATGGGCGTCGTGATGTAAAACTTTTTCGACATAATCATAAAATCCTAAAATGAAAATCCCAAATCTCAAATAAATTCCAAATGCCAAAAACCAAGTCGTTTGGCTCTTGAACGTTCGGAATTCCATATTGTTTGTGCTTTGTGATTTGGTGCTTGAAATTTGTCCGGCTATCCCTGATTCTGAGGACCTGCCGGCCCCTGGGGTTTGTTCTCTCCCTGCTGCCCCTTCTTTTTCCGGCGCCAGAACCTGCGTTTTTTCTTCTTGCCGGACTTCTCCCCTTCCTGTTGCGGCTGTGCCTTCTGCTGCTGGGCCTGCTGAACTTGCTGGACTTTCTGGTCCGTCGGCTGTTGCCTTTCCTGTTTCTGCTGTTGCTGCCGCTCCCGTGGCTGTTCGATTTTCTGCGGCTGCGCCCTCTTTTCCTGCTGCTGGTCCCTTTTCGTCTCGGGCCTGCCGCCGCCCTTGTGCCCTTCTCTCTGCCGGTCCCGTCGCTGGTCCTGCTGCGGACGGCGCTCATCCTGGCGCCTCTTTTCCTCGGCGAGCCTTCGCTCCTCCTCTTTCCGCTCCTCGGCGATCCGGCGCTCCTCTTCGTCCCTCTTTTCCTGGACCACGGCCTCGCGCATACCCGCAAGGTCCTTCTTGATCTCATCGTACATCCCGTATTCGTACGAGAGACAGCACAGCAGCCTGCCGCAGACGCCCGAAATTTTCGCCGGGTTGAGCACCATGTCCTGTTTCTTCGCCATGCGGATCGAGACAGGCTCAAAATTCTTTAAAAACGACGAGCAGCAAAGTTCCCTGCCGCAGGGTCCGAAGCCTCCGATCATGCGCGCCACGTCCCGCACGCCGACCTGACGCATCTCGATGCGGCTCTTAAGCTTGTAGGCAAGATCTTTCACCAACTCGCGGAAGTCGATCCTGGTCTCGGAAAAGAAAAAGAAAGTCGCCCGCGAGGCGTCGAACGAGTACTCCACGCGGATCAACTTCATCGGCAGTTCCCGCTCCGTGATCATGTCCTGGGCGGCTTTGAACGCCTCTGCCTCGCGCTCCCGGTTCTTTTCTTCCCTGGCAATATCGTCGTCCGTGGCTTTACGCAGGATCTTGCGCCCGCCTTTCGGTGCGTGGGTCTTGGCAGGAGAAACATCGGGCGCCGGTTGTTTCCCCACATCGTCGATATCGATCTCCACTCCATCCGGAATTTCCGGAACAGGGGCAGGGGCAACGTGCGTTTCCAGGACGGCCGGGGCCTGGGACCTCCTGATCCGTACAACACGGGCGAAGCCGGGGCCCCGGTCTGAATCGACGATCACCCGGTCGCCCACGACAACGTCTATACCGGCGGCGTCAAAGTCGTAGACCTTCCAGTTTTCCCGAAAGCGTACGCCTGCTAATTTCTTCGTATTATTATCGGTCTTCTGTTCTCTGTCTTCCATGTTTTTAATTCCGCAATCCGCCTTCCGCCTGCGCCCGGCCCGTGCCCAGCGTTTATGAGGTCCTTGATTCCCGTCTCTGCGGTCATTGATTCCCCTCGCATGTTTCTCAGTGCGAGGGTACTACAAAGAGTCTAAGCCTTACCCAGCGAGATGATATGACAACGGGTCTAAGTATTACCCTTGATCCCCGTCTCTCGATTCCCAGCGAGAGGGTACGACAATGGGTCTAAGTATTGTGCTCAGCGCGAGTGCAGGGTGAAATCCGCAATGAATTTACCTTCCCAGTTTCAAGAGCAGGTTCTCCGCTACCAGCTGAGCGCTCACGCGGCGGTTGAGCAGGCCCCTGCTCGTTATAAACAGTTCCATGTCCGCGAGCAGCCGCTGGAGCGGGACCTGCGCACCCCACTGCCGGTCCATTCCGTGCCCGTATACGAGAAGCGCCTCGTTGCTCGTTGCGCGATAGACCAGTACATCGCGGAGCCTTTCCACTCCGATATCGAGCAGCCCTTCGAAACGGTCCCGGTCTTTCCCGAGCGCCTCGGCCCGGGCAAGCACCTCTCCGGGCCCCATCTGCCCCAACCCGTCCCAAAACGTCATGAGCTCCTCCCGCGCGGCCTTTTCCTGTTCAACGTCCATCCCGAGCGCGCGGCCCATGCTCCCCTGCGCGAGTGCCGCCAGGAACCAGGCGTCTCCTTCCGGCAATCCGCGTTTTTTCACCAATGCCCGGGCAAGCGTGCGGCGCGGCAGCGGTTGGAACCTGATCTCCTGACACCGTGAACGGATGGTGGGCAACAGGCTTTGGGACATCGAAGTAACGAGGATGATAAGAGCATCTCCCGGCGGCTCTTCCAGGGTCTTGAGAAAAGCATTCTGTGCGGCGGCGTTCAACGTCTCCGCGCCGTCCACGATCAGAATATTCTTGCGGCCCTCGAAGGGTTTCAGCGAAATACGGTCCTGGGCCTGCCTGATCTGATCGATCTTGATTTCATCGCTGGCCTTGGCGGCCTCTTTACTGGTCCACGTCGAGAGAAGCCGCGCGTCCTCACTCTCCGGCATCACAACATGGACATCGGGATGGGTAAGCGCGGCGACCCTGTGGCACGACGGGCACGCACCGCACCCGCCCTCGGGTCCGCTGTTCATGCAATTCACCGCGGCGGCAAGCGCGAACGCCGTCATTTTCTTGCCGATGCCCGCTTCGCCCGAAAACAAGTAGGCATGGGCAAGGGTGTTGTTCGCCAGTGCCCGCTTAAGTATGGTGATGGGCCGCTCATGGCCCTCGATCATCGCAAAGTTCATAATTGAAAATTGGAAATTGCAAATTGCACGGTCGAGCGATGGCCTCTCATTTTTTATTTTTCAATCTTCAATTTCCAATGCGCTTATGCGTTCAGGATGTCGTCAACGATCTTCCTGATGCGGTTCTGTATTTCATCGGGGGCCGCTTTTGCCTCCACCACGCGAAAACGGTCCGGCTCGTTCTTCGCGAGCGTGAGATATCCCCGCCGCACCCGCTCATGAAAGGCCAGGTCTTCGTTCTCGAACCGCGCCTCCGCCTCAAGGCCGCAACTGTTGTTTCTTCCCCGTGCGCGCGCGAGCCCCGCGGCCGCATCGATGTCGAGAAGGACCGTAAGGTCAGGCCGCAGTCCGGCAGTCACCATACGGTCGAGTGCGCGGATCATGTCCACGTCAAGTCCCCGTCCGTAGCCCTGATAGGCGAGGGTTGCGTCCGAGTAGCGGTCGCACAGGACGATCCTGCCCGATTCGAGATCGGGACGGACCAGCTCTTCCAGGTGTTGTGCCCGCGCCGCGGCATAGAGGAGCAGTTCCGCCCCGGGATCGAGCGCGCTGTTTGCGGGGTCGAGCAGGATCTTTCTTATCTGGTCGCCTATTTCCGTGCCGCCGGGCTCCCGGGTGAGCGTTACGCCTTTTACGCGCGAGGCGAGGTAATTCGCGAGCAGGACGATCTGCGTGGACTTGCCGGAGCCTTCGATGCCTTCGAACGTGATGAAGACCCCCTTCATTTACTTGAGCTCCGCCGCGGCGTCACCGGCCGCCTTGAGCGCGGGGTTCGAGGTAAACAGGAGCACCTGGGTCTTTGCGCCGAGACCGCGAAGGATCTGGCATGCCGCCTGCTGCCGCGCGGGATCGAACCCCGCGAGCGGATCGTCCAGAAGGAACGGCAGCCTGCGCTTGCCTGCGAGCGCTTCGACGAGCCCCGTCCTCAGGCAAAAATAGATCAGGTCCTTCGTCCCGTGGCTCAGTTCCGAATACCGGACCGGGGAATCGTCCTGCGCATGCACGACGGGATCGCCTTCATGCCCCGCTTCGATCCGGACGTACTTCCCGCCCGTGGCCGCCGAAAGGTTCCGCTGCGCAGCGGCCTCTACCGCGGGGATGAGCGTCTCCAGCTCGATGCCGCCGATCCGGCTCGCGACGCCGAGCTCGGCGAGAAATCCGGCCGGCCCATCGGCGGGGAGCGGTGCGGCAAAAACGAAATTATCGGAAAGTTCCTGTCCGCTGTTGCTGAAATCCGCGGTCGCCCCGCCGGACATCTCGGACTCCACCCGCTCGATATCCTGCTTGATGGCATAGGTATCTATATTGTACTGCGCAAGGGCGGCCGCGGCCTTTTCGAGCTCGACAACCTCCTGCTGCTGCTTGCCGTACTCCGCCTGCAGGTCGTCGGCCGAGCGGCCGTCGAGCATGCGTTTCCGCTGTTCGTCGATGTCGTCCCGCATCGAGAGAAAATAACGGTAATTTTCGGCCTTCTCCTTGAGCTCTGACGTGGTGGACGAGTTGGTTGCCTTCATGCAGGCCGCGATGGCGGTCCCGCCCTGTTCAAAACTTTTTTCGAGATTAGCGAGTTCGGCCTCTATCCCTTCCGCCTCTTTGGCCAGCATGTTCCGCTCGGTGCTCTTCCGCGATCCCTTGTACCACGCAGCAGCGATAAACACGAGGGCAACGAGGATGCCGAGGGGAAAATAATCCCTCTGCTCCTCGGACAGCAGGAACAGCGCGGCGACGACCGAGAGCGCCCCCACGGCAGCGCCGGCGAGGAACAGCGGATCGGTCGCTACGTTCACCCGCGGCACGGAATCGATCTGCGCGTGCAGCCCCGCGATTTCCTTGTTCAATTCGTCGGACCGGGCCATCTTCTCGCCTTGACGGCGTTCGTGCTCTGCGAGAACTTCGCCAAGGTCCTCGGGCAGCGTCGTGCACCCTTTGAGCGCCTCGACGTTCGCGTCGATGTCCGCGAAGCGGTTGTTGATGTCCTCGATCGTCTCCAGTTTTTTCCTGATTTCCTCAAGCCTGAGCTTGCCCGACTGCAGCTTATAGTCGGCGTCCGCCGCTTCCTCCGCCTTCTGGAGCATTCCGCGAAGCTCGGCGAGCCGGGCTTCAAGCGCCGCCGTCTTGCCCTTTGCCGGGGCCGGGGCGGCGTGTTTGGCAGGGGTGGGGGGCGGCGGCGCGGCCGGCGAAGAAACGCGGCCGGACCGGACCGTGTACTGTTCCCGCCGGAAGACATACAGCTTGTTGTATTCGCCTTCCGAAATTCCCCCGGTAAGTTCTGTCATGAACCGGGCCGTGTTATCCCAGTCCTTTTGCATCAAGGTAAAATCTTTGGTGGAGGCATTATACCGGGACAGGTTGACCGCGCGTTTCGAGAAGTCCTCGATCACCCGGTAGTACGCCCCGTCATCGGAATACGCCACGAGGGCCGCGCGTGACGCATCGGGAGTGTGTTTCGACAGGAGGGAATCGATCACCTGCGGCTCGTTGCTCGGAAAGAGGAGCCTCAGCACTGAGTCCACTGACGAGGTTTTTCCCGATTCATTGCCGGCGGCGACGAAATTGAAGCCGCTCTTGAACCTGAGACGGGCCAGCTCACGGATACCCCGCACCCCCTGCATGACAAGCTCCACAATGAACATACAGCGCTCCTTTCCCTAAATATTTTGACACTATAGCGCAAGTGGGTTAAAGTTGCAACGGGAAAAAGCCCTGCTAGAGCCTCTCCAGGGCCGTTCTCAGCGCCTCGGCCTTCTGCAGGGTCTCATGGTACTCGCGTTCCGGATCGGAATCGGCGACAATGCCGGCGCCGACCTGAAGGTGCGCCCTTCCGTCTTTGATCACGAAGGTCCTGATGATGATGTTCAGGTCCATGTCGCCGGCGTTTGAAATATAGCCGATGGAGCCGGTATAGGGACCGCGCGCCACCGGCTCGAGTTCGTCGATGATCTCCATGCAGCGCACCTTGGGCACGCCCGTGATCGTGCCGCCCGGGAACACGGCCCGCACGAGGTCGAAGGCGTCCCTCCCGGCCGTGAGCAGGCCGCGCACGTTCGAAACAATATGGATCACGTGCGAGTAATCCTCGACGACCATCATCTCGTCGACCCGCACCGACCCGTAATCGCAGACCTTCCCCAGGTCGTTGCGCTCGAGGTCCAGGAGCATGATGTGCTCGGCGCGCTCCTTTTCATTCGCCAGAAGCTCGGCGGAAAGCTCCTCGGTTTCAACCCGGTCCCTGCCGCGCCTGCGGGTGCCCGCGATCGGACGCGTATCAGCCGTACCGTTTCTCAGGCGGATGAGCCGCTCGGGCGAAGAGCTCACGAGCGTTACCTCTCCGAAATCAAGATAAGCCGCGAAGGGAGAGGGGTTGATTTCGCGGAGGATCCTGTACAAACGGAGCGGGTCCGCGTCGCCGATGTTCACCGAGAGACGCTGGGAGAGGTTTGCCTGGTAGATGTCGCCTGCCGCGATATATTCCTTGCAGCGGGCGACCATGGACTCGAAGCGGTCTTTTGTCATGTTCGGCGAGAGGCGGAAACGTTCGGGATCGCTTTTTCCCGAAAACAGGACATCGCCCTTCCTATCCGCTGCCGCGAGCTTCGAGCCGTACGCTATAAGCTTATCCGCTGCTTCATCATAGAACCGCTCCCATTGGCCAGGATCGGGCCTGCGGAAGCCCATCTCCTGTTCACGGGCCCCGGGGTTCACGATCACCCAGGCCTTGTTCAGGACATGGTCGAAGGCGATTACCAGGTCCACGAAGATAAAGCAGGCCTCGGGAATGTCGAGATCCGCGTCGGCCCTCCGCGGGAGCTTCTCGAACTGGCGCACAAAGTCATACGAAAAAAAACCGATGGCGCCGCCGGTGAAGGGCGGCAGGTCCGGTCTCTGTGCGGTCCGGTAATTGGACATGAGCTCGCGCAGTTTTTGGAGCGGCCTCCTTTTCATCGTTGCGCGCCTGCCGTATCTGCCCGCGGGGGTCGCGGGGAGACTGAGCTCGACCGTGTCACCTTTTGAGCGGAATATCAGGTACGGATCAGCGGTGACGAACGAATACCTGCCGGTCTTATCGTTCACGCGGGCGCTCTCGAGAAGCGCCGAATGGCCCGCGGCCCGGACAGCCTCCAGCGCAGCGACCGGCGTCAGGTCCGGCTGTCCGAGCTCGAACGAGAGCGGGAGTATCGTTCCTTGTCCCGTTGCTTCGAGAAATGCTTCTTTGGTTGGACGTATCGACGTCATAATGAGTGCTGAAATTTTAAAGGCATTTGTCCGGGGGGTCAAGATAAATCTCGCGAAAAATACCGGCCGCTTATTCATAAAAGTGGTATAATGATGATAAAGATAAGCGGCATGGTGATCGTTCTTTGAAAGTGGTGAAGTAAGAGAAAGGTTCGCAGGGCGTTGCCGAACCAACACCGATAGGTGTATGTATTTTAAACCCGTTATGAGGGGAATCAGGCACCGGGAATCACGGGCGTCCGAAGCCGGAAAGGAGGCTGCAAGTTGAGCGGCCGGTCTTCCGGCTGCCGCACAGGTCGCCGTAAGACCGGAAGAGCCGAAAGCCCCAAAGCCAGCGGTGAAAGCGGGCAAAAGGACAATGAGCTTCGCAGGGTCCGTTCAGCGGAGCCGTAGAAGCGAACATTGAGTACCCGCTCAGTAACCATGGCCCGACGGAATGTTTAAAAACCGGTTCGCAGGCAGCGCCTTTTTTTGTTTCCCCCGATACTGAAACTTGTTGCCCGCCTCATTCAAGGACGACGTCCCCTCTTCCCGAAGTAAAAGAAGTCTTAATCGGATCCCGCCCCAAATTCGGCTAAAATTCTTGCAATTTTACCCTTTTTATAGTACGCTGTTTCACTCCGTAAATATAAAACAAACTCTCGGAGACAGAGGGTCCATGACTATTTATCAAGACCTTAAGCAACTCGGTTTATTCGATAATATAACTACAGCGGCGGGATATCGCCGCGTTTTCGAGAAAACGCTGGCAAACCTGCCGCAGCAATCCACGGTCCTGGACTGGGGCAGCGGCGATGGACGCTTTACGTATTTTTTGCTGAAAAACGGGATGAACGTCACCGCCTACAGTATCGAGGACAACCTTAAGATAGAATCGGAGCTGCGGAGACAGTGGCCGACAACATTTAATTACCGCCTGCACACGGACCCTTGCTCCTTGCCTTTTGCTCCGGAGACCTTTGACGCAGTCTTTTCCGTCGGTGTTTTGGAACATGTCAGGGATACCGGCGGAAATGAGCTGGCCTCCTTGGGGGAGCTCAAGCGCGTATTAAAACCGAAGGGCAAATTATTTTGCTTTCACCTGCCCAGTAAATATTCATGGATAGAATATCTCGTCACCGTCTTGAAATTGCCGCGGTATCGCCACAACTATCTGTATGCCAGGCGAGACGTCATTCATTTGTTGGACGAATCCGGTTTCAGGCTGCTCGAAATCGGCCAGTACAGTGCAGTGCCCCGGACCATGCTTTCCGGATTGCCGGATTTTATCAAGAACAGCAGGCTGTTCTGCTCCGCCTATAACCTTATCGACACGGTGCTGGCAGCCCTCCTTCCGTTCTTAACGCAAAATATTTTTTTTATAGCCTCGAAGGAATAGGGTAAGCTTGATGCGCTATAAGAATAATCCTAAGGAAGTATTTCATGATTCCGGAACCGTGGTATAATTTATTTAAAAGGATAGTAAAAAGGCGTTGCCGGATGGAAACCGAAAGGTTCACGTATGTATATCCGTTGAGGACTTTAAGCGCCGGCTTTGAGTCATCCCCGAGCTGAGGGGACCGAAAGCCGCAAGGCTGCAAGGATCCCCCGCCGCACGACGACGAAAGTCCGGAATGCGGGAGTTCCCAAGGCCCAAGAAGACGCCGGTGAGGAAAGCCGGCCCTTCCGGGCCTGCAGCGCAGGTCCGGGAACATGAGTGCGATGCTTATCGCACTATCTTCTCGAAGGCGCAACGGAGGGGTTGAATACGCGTCCAGAAGCAACGCCTTTTTTTATATGCGGTAATAAAAGCCGGCAGGAACGTGAACCGTGCCGGCTTTTTCTTGTCTCAGGGGAGACGCCTTTTCCGTTCGCAACGACGATCGGACCGGGCGTGTTCAAAGTCATTTGCCTTCCATAATCTTCTTATAGCACGCGGCTTCGCGAACATTCTTAAGATCAGGATCTTTCTTCATGTGCTCCCACTTGTCGTATCCCTTATCAACGGCTTTCTGGAGCCAGGTACAGGATTCTTGTACATTTCCCCTCACGGAATGAAGACAGGCCATGTTGTAATAGGCCGAGGCGTCTTTCGGGTTCAGCTCGATGGCCTTACTGTAATCGTCAGCGGCCCGGTCGAACTGCCCCTTGGCCATATAGGCGGCCCCGCGGTTGCTGTAGGCCTCGTCGTAGTTCGGGTTGAGCTCAACGGCCTTGCTGAATTCAGGGATGGCCCGGTCGAACTGCCCCTTAGCCATATAGGCGGCACCGCGGTTGCTGTAGGCCTCGTCGTAGCCCGGATTGAGCTCGATGGCCTTGCTGAAATCCGCGATGGCCTCCTCGGTCCTGTCATTTGACAAATAGGCGGTCCCACGGCCCAAATATGCGCGTGCATTCGCCGGGTCCAGCTCAATCGCCCTGGTGAAATCGCCGATGGCCTGGTCGGTCCGGCCCAGTGCCTGGCTGACGGTTCCGCGGTTGAAGTACGCGTGCGCGTTGTTAGGATTCAGCCTGATCGCCTCGTTGAAATCGGCGATGGCCTGGTCAAGCCGGCCCTTGATCAGGTAGGTGCTCCCACGGTCATTGTATGCTTTGTCGTCTTTCGGGGCCAGCTTGATGGCCTTGGTGAAATCGGACAGGGCCTCGTCGAACCGGCCGGTGATCTGGTAGGCTAGTCCGCGGAACAGATAGGAGCGCGCAAGATTTTCCGCTTTCACCTTGCCGTTGATCTGCCGGGTGCATTCTTTAATAGTGTCAGCGGTCCTCCCCAGCCCTGCATTCTGAGAGCACAGGTCGACATCCGCAAAGCAGGGGGATGTCATTGAAAAAAACAGCATCACTGCAACTGAAGCGATCAACCTGGGTTTCATGCTTCCTCCTCGTGGTTACCAACTTGATGACGTCGGGCACAGCATACCATTCCTCCGTTGCCGTCGCAAGAATAATCAACGGGAAAAGTCAAGACGGCCGCATGATATGCTTGGCACCGACAGAGAGGAGAAGATACTCATGAAATGCATCCTGAATGCGTGCCTTCCATGCCAAGTCGCTCTCGAATTATCCCTGCGCGCTGACCGCCGTTTCCTCCTTCGCGAGGCCAGCCGAGGCGCTGTTCTCCTGCCCGCCGCGCCCAAGGCCCGGACGACTGAACTCTCCGGCCGGCCAACCGATCTGGTCGAGATACAACGGACGCTTGAGCCCAAAACGCTTCGACAGCGCCTGATGGATTACTACGGCCTTGTCCCCGAAAAGATGATGACGAAAATAAACGGCCTTTCAGATCGCAGCATTATTGCGGGCTTGGGTCGGGCATATTATGCCGATTTCTTTCATTATCCATCATCAGACACAAGAGTTCCTGAGTCTTTTGTCTGATGTCTCATAACAAGGGACGGGAGGACCGGTCTACGAGCAACGCATATAAAAAAATACCATTGTGGTCCTCTTTTTTCGCGGCGAGTGCCGGAAGGTGCTATAGTATAAGTATGAAACGATACAGTGTGGCGGCGGAGAGGAAATGCACTCTGCCGACCGTTTACGTGAGGAGGCAACTATGGCAGCTGTTAAAGACATAAAAAAGGGTGTTTGTGATAACGTATTTAGCGGACTTTCAGACGTGAAAAAAAGGATTGAAGCGTTGCGGGACGATCTCGCACGCACCTACAAAGCGCAGGATAATCTTTCCGGGCTCTACGAGCGGCATCTTGGCGAGCTTGTCGAGCAGATCGACTGGAAGATCCAGATCCTGTCGCATGCCTGTTCCTATGACTGGAAAGGCTCGGCAGAGACTGAGTATGAGGACAACACCGTTTCAGTGGGTCCGGCCGACACATCGACTCCCGACTTTGCCGGCGGATATCTCGGCGGGTAAGCAGCTCAGGGGGGCCCCATGCTGATGAAAGGCCGGCGGGAACGTTTCCGCCGGCCTTATTTTATTAAAGAACGTTAGGGGGAATTGTGCGCTGGACAAGTCCGTCCAGGCGCGCGGAGCGCGGTCGTCAGTCTGCCTTGAGCTCCGCGTGTGAGCCCTCTTGCCGCCGTTCAGGATAATCTCGGCTTCTGCTGTGTACCGCCAGCTGCACTCGGGTTCTCCATTGCAGTTGTATTTCTCGAAGATGCGATCAACGACCCTGGCGACGTCCGCAGTCGGCCGGCTTGCAAAGTGCTTCCTGATATCGGCCACCTTTTCCTGCGAAAGCGACGTCGTCCCGTGGACTTCGTGCAGATGGAGCGATGCCAGTTCAACAAGCCGCTCTTCCGTTCGGGCCGTCAAGACCACCGTGCAGTTTTCCCCCGGTTTGCGCATGAGAATCCTTTCATGGTTTTTACCTCCTCAGACGCACTAAGCTTCTCACTAAAGCATATCACCGGCCGCGGGAGGGTATTCGAACCGCGGGATACAATGTGCTCTTTGAGAATAATATTTATTTTGTCTGAATTTTTTTTCTTCTTAGTCCAAGGGAGTGCCGTCCCTGAGATCTTCGTAAAACTTTTTGAGGTCGGGAAGCTTCTTCGCGGACATGGCCTTCATCCCGCTTCTGGGATGTTCGTTCAGGATCCCCGTGATCATATAGGGGATATGGTACCCCCACTCCACCTTTGCCTTCATGGGGATGAAGATCTCCTGAATGATCTCGATGATGGGCGTTATGTCGAACTTGGGGTTTTTGAGGAACGAGAGCAGAAGCTCCAGAGGACAGTTGCCGGCGCCGCGCCCCATTCCGTAGATGGTCGCGTCGAGGCGGTTGATCCCCGCGACGATCCCGTCGATCGTGTTCGAAAAGGCGAGCTGCTGATTATTGTGGGTATGGATGCCGAGTTCTTTGCCCGGAAGCGCAGCCTGGTATTTCTTCGCGAAAAACTGGACCTGCTCCGAATACATCGCGCCGAAACTGTCGACGAGATAGATGACCGGCACGTCGCTTTTCGCGAGGTCCGCGAGCGCGTCATCGAGGTCCTTTTCGAGGACCTTCGAGACCGCCATGAGGTTGATCGTCGTCTCGTAGCCCTTCTCCATGCAGTGGTGTGCGAGGCTGATCGCCTTATCGACCTCTTTCGCATAGCAGGCCACCCTGATCATGTCGAGGGCGCTCTCGCTCTTTTTGGGGATGTCTTCGTGCTCGATACGGCCGATGTCCGCCATGGCGGACAATTTCATCGTCCTGTCGAGGCCGCCGACGACCCGCTTCAGGTCATCCTCGGAGCAGAACTTCCATGCGCCGTTTTCACTCCGGGAAAAGCATTTTTCCGAAGACTTGTATCCTATCTCCATATAGTCGACACCCGCCTTCGAAAGGGCGATAAAGACCTTCCGGACGAAATCGTCGCTGAACTGCCACTGGTTGATCAAGCCGCCGTCGCGGACCGTGCAGTCGAGGACCTTTATCTGAGGACGAAACATTTTGTGATGCCTCCTGAAATGAAATTAATCCTTCCCGTTGTGCGGGGAAAAGACCGGGTAATTATACACGTTTTCCGCGTTCCTGTGAAGTCATACCTGTTTCCGCGCAGAATCCTCAACCTTTCTGACAAAACTTTGCGCCAGCCCGGTAATGGAATTCCAATCTTTTGTTGCCACGAGCTCGCGCCTGATGATGGCCGACCCGATAAGGATGCCCGCTGCGTCGGCAGCAAGATATTTGGAAACATTGTCGAGGTTCGCCCCGCCGCACAGCATGTATCGCACGAAGGGCAGCGGTCCCCTGACCGCCTTGAGAAAACCGAGGCCGCCGAGCTCGACAAAGGGGAAGAGCTTGATGATATCTGCGCCCGCTTTATGGGCCCGGTATATTTCCGTCGGCGTGGCCGCGCCGGGAATCGAAACAAGGCCTTCCTTTTTTGCGAACTTCACCACGTCTTCATCGAAGCCGGGGCTTACCAGGTAGGAGGCGCCGGCCTTCAGCGCCTTTCTCGCGTCATGAACGCAGAGGACCGTGCCGGCCCCCACCAAAACCCGTTCGTCTGCGCGTAACCGCCGTATCACCTCGTCGGCCCCGGGCACCGAGAAGGTGATCTCGATGAACCTGATCCCGCCTTCCACGCAGGCCGTTGCCGCACGATAGGCGTCTTCGGCGGTTTCAGTACGGACCGCGACCATCAACTGATGTCTCTGCAGGTTTTCTATAAGACGTTCTCCGGAGTTCATTGGATCCTCGGTATGCCGTGCTGCGGAAAATAATCAAAGCAAACAATAACTACTCAGGTCAGGTACAGAGTACCGGCGCAGCAATGCGTGCCGGCAACCAATGATGCATGATATTGGCCGCAATGTCAAGGTTTTCGGAAAGAGGCGTCGCCCGGCTGCGATCCGAAGAAGGAGGAAATACGGGAAGGCTCGCACTCCTACGTGGCGGCGATCCACAGAAGTATCCGAAGAGCCGACGTCGCTTTATTTCCTTTAAACCGCTGGGAAAACGGGAACCGTTGAGGCCGATGCCGGGCCGCGAAGTCTGACTGGGGACTACGAAGCTACGAAGCCGTCCGAACGCGATTTAGGCGACGTATTTTCGACAAACTCCGAAAGCTGCCGTCTGGTCTCGGGGCTGATCTCCGTAAACATAAGACCGTATTGATATTCCGTGCCTCCGGGAGCTCGTGCAATGGTCCTGACGATCTTGCCATGCGTCAGTATTTTTTTTGCATCAGGGAGGTAGAGTACGCTGAACAGCCGGGCGCCTTCAGCAAGAAGCTTATCGGTTTCGATCAGCATTCCCGTAACGCTGATATTCAGGCAGCGGCAGAAGAACGATTCGTCCCCGGTATGACTTTCTACACTGGCGCTCAGGAACACGCGGAGCGTCTGCCTCGCGGCAACATCCAGGAGCTGCTGCGCTTTTTCCATGAGCACGATGGGATGGACCGGACGCGGCAGCACCGCATTCACCCTGCACTGCCTGCTCTGTTCGATCGCCGCCGGCGTGTTCTCGCAAACCATGATCATCGAAGTGGAGCGAAGGTTCGCATCCTCCCGGATCAGGGAACAGAACTGCTCGCTCGGCATGCCGGGCATGTCGAGCTGCGTAATGATGAGGTTGACCCGCTCCTTAAGATGGAGCTTCAGCGCCTTATCGTTCGTTGTCGCGGTGAACACCTTGATGTCCGTCCGGTTTAAAAAGCTGTGGTTCGGTTCCAGGAGAGCGTGGATATCGTCTGCGAGCAGTGCTTTTTTCATGGCTTTCTCAGTGAACCTCCCGTGGGAAGATGGTACTCTATCTCTTTTTTCCAAGGTATTGTTGAAAATGCGGAATGTGAATCACGGTTCCAAGTTCAGAGCTCGGCGTATACACCCCGCGAGGGCATTGAAATCGCTCATCGTGACTGACCGTTCGCATACTACACTGCCGATTTCGGGCCGGCCTCAGGATGTTCCGAGTATCGGGAAAGCTTCATGCGACGACTTCGTGCGGGTCCTGCGGATGATATCGCGGACGGCCTTTGCAGGTCCTGGATGGGCACCGGCTTTATAAAAAACGCAGGTTGTTCTTCGTAAAATTTGACCGCAATTACAGACTGCATCTTCGGCACTAATGTCTGCAAAGTTCTGCTGATGGTCATAACGCAGCGGGCGCAACAACTTCCCTTAGGGGCTCTCAGCTCTCGCGGCGGAAAGAGGGCATCAATTCCCGGGCCCGCTTGCACGCCGAAGCAGCCGCTTCGATCAGTTTTTGTTCAGTGTCAATGCTCCTATCGGGCAGCCCCGCAACGCCAATGCTCATCGTGACCTTCGAGGAATCGGACCACGTGAACGGGTAGTCCGCCACGGCCTCAAGGATGCGCGCAGCCGCCAGCACCGCGTCATTCCGTATGGTGTTCGGAAGCAGGATGATGAGTGCTTCGCCGGACCACCAGGCGGCGGTATCCACCTCCCGGATCGTGTCCTGAACAAGCCGCACTATTGCCTTGAGCGTTGCTTCGTCCGCCGTACGCCCCACCTTCCGGCCGTCCAGGTCGATCAGCATGCAGCTCATCTGCTGTTTGAAACGCACAGCACGTTTGAATTCCTTCGAGAACATTGCCTCGAATTGTCGCCGGCTGAACAGTCCCGTGGCCGGATCGATGATGTCCGGCGGCCCGGCCTGCGAGCGCTGTTCGGCCAGCAGACGGTTCTTCTCTTCGAGTTCATTCTTGAGCACCCTCGTTTTCAGCGCAGTGGAGATACTGGCATTGAGCTCGCGCTCTGTATAGGGTTTTGTAAGATAGTCGTCAGGTCCATCAACCTGTCCGGCGGACGGGTCCGGCGTGTACCCGGGCGCGACGAGCAGAATGATCGGGACGGTGCTCGTCTCACCGCACGACCGGAACCGTCGGCAGAGGTCGCCTCCTTCAATATCGGGAAGAGCGGCATCAAGGAGGATCAGGTCGAGGGGCTGTTGCGTGGCAACGGCAAGCGCCGACACGCCCGACCCGACCCAGATAACGTGGTAGCCGGCGTCGTCAAGAAAGTACTTGGTGCCGTTTCCCTGAGTTTGCGCGTCTTGCACGAGCAGGATAGTTGCTTTCACCATAATGACCGGCCGTTGAACCCCGCGACCCGACCTCGCGGACCTTTTCTGAGCATTCACTCTAACCTATCAGGTTTGAATCTTTACTGTTTATCGCCCTTGTATCTCAACTAATACAAACGCAGTAAATATTGTTACACTTTAACCATACTTTATGTTATTCTGGGGGCATGAAAACATCCCCTGCAAGCCCAATAAAGGTGTCCAAAGAGCAATTGCTGGCCCTCGCAGAGAAGGTGCCAGGAGCTTGGATCGGCATAAAGATAGCTACCCTCCTCTTGGTAATGGAGGGTCAACGACCGGGGTGGATCTCAGAAGTCCTAGGCCAGACCCGGATGAACGTAAACCGCTGGACGCGGGCGGTAAACAAGGACGGAGTAGAAGCCCTTGTCCCGAAAAAGCAGTCAGGCCGTCCAGTTCGGATGACTCCTAAGATCGTAGCTCAGCTAGAGCTTCAACTGGAGGAATCGCCCCAGAAGTTCGGCTTAAATCGTATTCGATGGGATGGCCCCACTTTGGCAACTCATTTACAGCGCCAGTTCGGGATAAAGCTGAAAGTCCGTCAGGCCCAATACTGGATGCATCAACTTGGGTATCGGTTAAAGCGAGCCAATCACGTTTATCTCCAGGCAAAGGCAGAAGACGCGAAGAAGTTTGCCAGGAGCCTAAAAAAAACTCAAAACGCTGGGTCCTAAAGAAACTGTGGTTTTTCAGGACGAATGCGGTTTTACTCTGCACCCTCGGCTTGGCCGCGGCTGGGCGCTCATCGGGAAACGGTTGAAAGTGCCGACAACCAGCCAGCATCAGAAACGTTTGAATGTTTCCGGCTGGGTGGCTCCTCTTCTGGCTCGTGCCGGCGTCATCCAAACGGAACGTGGCAACCGAGAAGGTTTTCTCAAAGTGCTGCGGCACCTTTATAGCCAGCTTCGTGGCTACACTATCTGGCTGTATGTTGACCGAGCTCGTTGGCATAGGGGTGACCCAATCCGGGAGTTTCTCAGAAAGCATAAACGACTCCGGATTGTGTACTTACCACCATATCAGCCTGCCTTGAATATGCAGGAACGCATATGGCGCCAGATTCGCTATGAATCAACTACCAACCGGTGGTTTGATAACCTTGACGCAATCTGGGCAACGGTCCAAAGGACGCTTGACTCGTGGTCAAAGCACAAAGTCAGGCGACTTTGTAACATTACTTAGTGCGTTTGTATTAGCATGAGTCTGGACCCGTGATCCGTTGCTGCATATTATTATTGAGAGTATCAGGCGGGGGGAGGAAAGTCAATCGAAAGTCAACATCGAAAGTCAACAGGCAGGGAATGGTTTAGAGGGGGAAGGCAGTGCGGAAGCGATCGGGAGCGTCATGAGTGTCGCATAAAGCGATTGCTTTGAAATTACCAAAGTGATCCAACTGCAGAAATACAGCCGGTCTTCGAGAGTTCCTCATGTTACTTCGAACAGGGTAAAGGTCTGGTCCGGCAGGAAATCGAAGGACTTCGTTTTAGAGTAGCCCGCTGTTGCCATATCCCGCATGATGGTTTCACGGGACGTATGGTGGCCGAAGAGAGGGACAAAGCCGAAGCCCTTTTTCTTATGCTCAATGATAGCGACTTTGCCGCCCGGTTTGAGATATCTTCTGAGCTTGGCGAAGAAGTTTCCCGGTTCAGGCAGATGGTGAAATACGTTCCTTGCGAAAACAAGATCGAGGCCCGCTTCCGGCAGGTCCATCTTGCCTTCGGCAGCGAGTACGAAAATGACGTTGCCTAATCCCGTCTGTTCCGCCAGCTGTTTGATGAAATCCAGGTACCTCTTCTTGACGTCAACTGCGTAGACGCGTCCGGCCGTTCCTGCACGCTTGGCAAAGGCGAGCGTGAAATACCCACCCCCTGACCCGATGTCGGCAATTACCTGCACTTCCCGGATGTGCAGTTGTTCGAGGATCTCCTCAGGCTTGCTCCGACGGGAGGATGCTTCCCTGTTCAGCATTTTCAAAAAAAAAGAAGTAAACATTACAATACGGTCCTCCTCCAAGGTAGTCGTTCAGGATAACCGCTCTCTTCATTCAAAAGGCAGAAATACCTCCGCCTTCATCAGCGGTCGTCAATGGAAAGGGCCGGAGAGAATTTTACCCCGGCCCCGATCGTTTAAACACCGCACAACGGGTGCAACAACGTCACTCTGTATCTTCCGAAGTTTCCCGGCAGGCCCCTGGTTTCGCGTCAGGACAGTTCGCTCCTGCCGTCCGTGTGCCGGAACATGATCCGCTCGAGCATGCGCACGATCCCGGTCGCCAGGGTGAACAGCGACTCCACGGGGAGGTTCCGTTCGGCGGTATCGTCGAAAAAAAGGTGAAGCTGCGACTCCATGCCGTCCTCCGGCTTCCAGTAGCAGACCAGCATCGGCACCCGGGGCAGGGGAAAGAGGACCACGGCGATGTCGGAGTCGAAAGCGCGCGCGGCGGAGGTCCCGCCGAACATGCTCACCAGTGCCTCGAACAGCTCGTTATGGCTGTCGGCGATCCGTTTCAGAGGTTTCTCGCACCGCTGTTCGAAGAGCGGGTTCCAGGTCTTCCCCCGCGGGAGCTCCCGGAAAGGCACCCACCTGCCGGAGGGCGCCGCTCCCTCGCAGTGCAGAAGGTAATCGAGCAGCGGCAGGGAGAACCACGCATGGGTGTGGCACTGCGACGCGACCGCGCCCCGGCCGTCGATTTCGAAATCCTTGCCCAGGCACCTGATCGTAACGGACCGGCCGTCGCTCGCGGCGCCGATCAGCCCCGCCCGGGAGACGATGTCCCGTTTCGCGATCTTCTTCCTCAGCTCCTTCAGTTGTTCATCCCGGATGCTCTCGATATTGACCTGCCTGCCGATCCCTCCCGCAAGCCTGGCGAGCTGTTCCGGGGACAGGCGCGGGCAGTCGGCGGGACGCTTCTCTCCTTTAAGAGCCGACGCCGCGAAGGCGAGGCAGGTCGCCATACCGCAATCGCCGCAGTTCGTCTTCGGCAGGAGCGCATAGATCTCGAGGGGGGTCTTGAACCGGGTCATGCGGCATGGTACCGGGTTTCTGTCCGGAACGCAACCGCGAAGTGGGGGATGATCGAAGGGATGCGTCGCTGCTCACAGTCGCCGTCAGGCAGCGCGCGGAACGTGATGCTTCCTGCTCCAGGGGAACCTCACAATGGTGAAATCGTCGCCCGGGCTCTCCTGCTCAATCCTGCTGAAATAATCCCGCAGATCGCGGAAAGCCAGAAAAAGATGCAGCCGCTTGCCCTCATCGCCATTGCGATACTCCTCCAGGACCTTTTCAATATCCATGGCGCCCTCCTTTGACCCGAAATGGTATGGTCAAAACCGTTCACGTTCTACTTCCTCCCCCTCTGCGAACTCTGGTCATAACCTTTCCAACTTTCTATCTCAGGTGACCAAAGTATCGTAATGCTCCTTGTAGTGTGGAAGAATCGCCACCATGAAGCATTATCGACACAGATCAACAACTGAAAGCTCATGGAAAAGGCCGCATTATCGCTGTCTAAAACAATGTTCAGATACGATCTACCATCTTTATTACATACTGATTGCATATTGTATGCCCCGCAGGGATAAATGCGGAAAGGCGTTCTGAAACAAAAAAGCCGGAGAGAATTTCTTCTCCGGCTTGTGATCGTTCAAACGCTGCGCAACGGGTGCGACAACAGCCCGCCGCTACATGCTGTTACTTCCCCGCGACCTTGGCCGTCCGGTACATCTCGGCAAAGGCAATAAGCCAGTTGCCGGCGACAATGACAAAAACAGCGGCAGTCCGGGCGAGCGAAACCCAGTTCTTTTTCACAGATATGGAGAAAACATAGCCGTCGATGATCGAGGCATGAAGAACATGCGCCAGGACCACGCAGAGCCCCGAGAACACGAGCACAGCCAGGGCGCTGGAGAGTTTATTTCCTAATACTTTCCTCAGGGGATGCATCAAAGGCAAAAGCACGAGCGTGAAATAGAGGAGGACGCGCTCCCCCGCCTCAAGCGCGGGCGAAAAGAACAACCGCGCCTCCTGCGCCGCGCGGAGAAGATACGCCGCCTCGGGCCAGATGCGGTAAACACCCAGCCACAAACCCGCAATCTGAAATATCAGGCTCAGCACCTCTCCCATATGTCCTCCTGTTCATTGTTAACTGCATTCCAGGATGCCGCGACCCGCTCCCTTCGCACTATCGTAGGAACCGATGTCCTGCATGTTCTTAAGAATGGTGATCGTGGATTATCCTGCGTAATTATAGCAAAGATTCGGGACGGAAAAAAGATCAAGGCTTGAAGCGATGGGTAACCGCCTTGCTCCTCTCATCAAAAAAGCGGAGCAGTTCGTTTTTCCATTCCCCTGCATACTCCACGCCGATCCTTTTCGTCCTCCTGGTCCGCGGCCGGTAAGCAGGATCATGCATGAGGTACAGCGTGTCCTTGGTCAGGTCCAGTCCGTTCAGGTCACGGGTGATCTTGAACGAGCGCGTGAGCTTGCCCGGGCCCGAGAGATCGGCCTTCCAGTCGCCCAGGGGCTCGGCCGCCCGGATGAGCACCGCCTGACCGCTGCCGGTCTTGCCCGCCACGATATTGAACATCTCGTACATCCCATAGATCAGGTAAACGTAAGCCTGGCCCGCGGGACCGAACATGACTTCCGTACGTTTCGTGCGGCCCTTGGAGGAATGGGATGCGAGGTCATGAGGGCCGACATAGGCTTCGGCCTCCACGATGCGCGCCCGGTATTCCCTGTCGCGAACGCGACGAACGAGGACCGCCCCGATCAGGTCCCGGGCGAGCTTTTTCGCATCACGCTGGTAGAATGAATGATCGAGTTTTTTCAAATCGCTACATTTTGACCCGCGCGAGCTTCACCGTGACGTCGGATTTCTTGGCACCCTTGTCATAGAGCGACCAGGTCTCGGTGATGCTGTCTTTACCATCAACAACGATCGTGAGCGCGTGCATGTGCATCTCGGTCAGCGTCGCAATGCCGGGGTTCTTTTCAGACAGAACGAACATCATCGTGCTCTCGCCGGGGTTTTTGAGCTCCATGTGCGGCTGGTTCCCGAGGGAGCAGTAGTGGGTCATGGCGAGCTTCCCGCCGAAATCGTGATAGACCGTGACCATCTCGTGGGGCTGCCCCGCGGCGAATTTTTCCACTATGGCGTTGCCGGCCGAGGTCAGCTCATAGGTGACCCGAAGCGTCACCATGCCCTTGCCCATGTCCGCCTTCCCTTCCCAAGCCCCGACCAGGTCCTTCATTCTTTCGAAGTCCTTGGAGTGGGTTACCGGCGGGCCCATCTGCTCGCTTGAGAAGACTGTCATAGGGCCGAATGCTATGGCTAAAAGGAGTACGACGGTTACTGTCATAACCTTCTTCATATCATTACCTCCTCAGTTTTATTCTTCTATTTTTCCTCTCATGAAAATAGTAGCACATCCCGCACCGGTTCGGCGCGCCCCTAAACAAAAAAACCGGAGAGCTTTCTCTCCGGCCAGAACCCCCGAATGCTGCGCAACGGGTGCAACAACACCCCCACATTCGATCATTATCAAGAGATATCAAATCACAGCTTCAGTTTAGAATCATTATTTTTTACTGGCAATCGGCCCTGACATCGGCTATACTGAATCTAAATAGGATAGAAACGGTTTTATATAAGTTCCATCAAAAGGAGGGAGCCCATCATGCAGACCACAGCCATTGGTTCACTGGAGTACAAGAACGATTTTTTCTCCATCAAAATTCGTGAGTCCGAGCTTCGCCCCGGGAGCTACATCTTTACGAGCGGCCTCAGCCTGCCCAAGTTCAATCCCATCATCTGGGGAAGGACCGGCATCTGCTCCAACGCCGCATTCAAGGGCCTGCAGCAGCTTCGGGCCGATGTGTCCTACTTTGCCCTGCAGCGGGGCACTGTGACGAGGAAGGCCTCTACTTCCTCAGGCTCGACAGGCGATCACGGGGATGGGTGGTATCAGGAGGATGATCTTCTGATCGAGGACGTGTCTCCCGAGGCTGTCCGGGAGATCCTCGAGTTCAGCGCACGAAACCTCGTCCAGACGATCCTTACTGCCTGCCAATCGGATGTCAAGGTCCGCGTGGGATTGGACCCCGCAGCAATGCAGGGTTTCCTGGAATCGGTGTGCATCTCCAATTACCGGGAAGCGGCCCCATCGCCGATCTCGAAACCGACCGGAGAGACAGTAGACGGGAGATGGTAGGCTGTAGGTAGTATATGACAAAAAAAGCAAGGACGGCTAAAACGCGAAGGCCCGTGAGTTTCCCGGGCCTTTGTGTTTTCGTTCCTCCCGGGGAAGAGCGTCTTTCTTTCTCCCTGCTAGTAACTGGTGACCGTCGTGGTAATGAAGTACGCCTCCCCTCCTGTAGCAACTGGAGAGGCTGTCAGCGGCGTAAGCTGGCCGGTCGCGCCGTTTATGGAGAAGCTTGCGACGTTGTTCGACCGATCACTGGTGGCGTAGACGAATTTGCCCGAGGGGTCAACGGCAACGGATTCGTCCCCCCAGGCGTCAGGCCCCACGGAATAAGGCGAGCCCGCGACTTGGGAGAGGGCGCCCGTGGCGCCATTGATCGTGTAGGCGGAAACCGTATTGTCGTTGGCATTCGCGGCGTACAGGAACTGGCCGGCAGGATCCATTGCGAGGGTGTTCGGGAAGCTTCCGGCGGAGAAGTTCTTGCCGTTGCAGCCCGCGCCGCCGCCGCAGTCGATCTGCGAGAGCGTTCCGGTCGTTGCGCTGACAAGGTATGCCGAAATGTCGTTGGAAGTCGCGTTGGCAGCGTAAGCAAACTTGCCTTGGGGGTCTAGGACCACGTAGCCCGGGGAGGTCCCCGCAGTGACCGTGACCGAGCTGCTGAGCGCCCCCGTTGTCTGATCGATGACGAATCGAGCCACCTTATTGGCCCCCTGGAGGGCCAGATAGGCGTATTTCCCCGTTGGGTCGAAGGCGACATTGGAGTAGGGGCTCATTCCGGTCGCGAAATTCATGCCATTGCATCCAGCGCCGCCGCCGCAATCGGTCCTCGCGAGCGCCCCGCTGGACTGGTCAATGGCAAAGAGGGCCACATCATTGGTATCCCAGTTCGGGGTGTAAAGGAACCGGGCGCGCGGGTCGACATTGACGTAGATAGCATATCCTCCTGTCGTGCCCGTGCCCGCGCTGGTGAGCGCGCCTGTGGCGGCATCGATAGTGAACGCAGAGAGGGTCGTGTCTCCGTTCGCCACATAAAGAAATCTGCCCTGGGGATCGGTCGCAGCGGAACTCGGTAGCGCGCCCGCCGTGATCGTGCCGGTGCTGGTGAGGGTCCCGTTTGCAGGATCGATGGTGAATGCCGCTACCGTTCCCTCGTTCGCATTCACGACGTAGGCGCGGGATATTCTTGTCTTTGCGGGCAACAGGACTCCTCCCCCGCCCCCGCTGCACCCCGGCAGGACCGCACATGCGAACAGGATCGAAACCGCTGCAGCGAACAATGCTTTTTTCATAATTTCTCCTTTTCTGACGGGCCGATTCGGTCCCGTATTAGTATGTCGTCAGAGTGAAATCGAATGTGTTGGCTCCAATGTTCACGGTCACGTTCGGGGCGGCCGGGAACCCGCCGCCGTAGAAGCCGTAAAAATCTCCAGGCGTCAGGTTCACGGTGGTAAAGGAGCATGCAGGCGCGCTTGCGTTGTTTCCGTCGTTGTCCACTCCCGCAAAGAGGTAGTACTGCCCGGGCGGGACATTGGAGAAGGAGTAGGTGATCGTCAGGGTGCCGGCGGTCGCACCGGATGCGGCGGCAACGGAGTTCTGCAATGGACTGGCCGGGGAGAACGACTGCGTAAGCACCACGGCATAGCAGGTCCCTGATACCGCGGAAGGAAGCGTGATCGTACCCGAAACGGTCCCGGACCCGGAAAGGCCGCTCAGGTCAACAGAGAAGTCGCCGGTCACGTCGCCGCTCGTCGGCACATCGAAGGTATCGGAATAGAACCCGTCGCCGGTCGGCGCGAAGCGCACGGTCACCTGGCACGAGGCGGCCGGGGCAAGCGTCTGGGCCGAGCACCCGTCGCTCACGATGCTGAAGGGCGCGGCAAGAGGATCGAGATTCGCGATCTGGCCGATGACGAGGTCCGTGGCCCCGTTATTGGTGACCGTGACCGCGAGGTCGGAGGTCTGGTTCGTTGCCACGTTGCCGAACTGCAGCCGCGCCGGGGTGAGGAGATCTACGCCCGTTCCGGCAACGCCGATACCGACGCTGCCGTTGGGATCGTTCGAAGGGATGTCGAACCCGCCGAAGAAATCGCCCGTGATGTCCGGATGGAACTCCACGGTGAAGACGCAGGTCTGCGACGGCGCAATGCTCTTTCCCGAGCAGGTGTCCGTTATGGCGAAGGGGCCGATCAGCGCCTCGGCCTGGCCGATCTGGCCGATGACGAGGTTCACCGTGCCGTCGTTGCCGATCGTGATTGTGCGGGTTGCTGCCGTGCTGAGGTTCACGGTCCCGAAGGGCAGGATGTGGTCGTCAGCCGGAGCAACAGAGTCCGTGAGCACCATGTGGGGCACGGGCACGGCATAGGTTCCCGTTCCCATGACGCCCACCGCCGTTTCCGGATGATCGGGGTCGTTCGACGGTATGTCGAACGTGTCGGTGAGCAGGCCCGAGGAGGTAGGGGCGAAGCGGAGCATGAGATCGCACTTCGAACCCGGCGCGAGGATCGCGCCCGAGCAGGTGTCCAGGGCTATGCTGAAGGGTGCGGCAAGAGCATCGTTCGCGGCTATCCGGCCGATGGCGAGGGCCCCGTTGCCGTTGTTGGTCACGACCACCGCTTCCATGCTGGAATACCCTGCTGCGATGGTCCCGAAGGACACCACAGAGTCGTTCTGCGGGTTTGCGGTATCGCTCACCGTGATCTTTCCTGCTGTGGCTATAGCGGGGCCCCCTCCTTTGCTGCAGCCAGCACAGAACAGCGCGATGGACAGGCCAAGAACGACCGCTCCTTTGAATGTCTTATTCATTAGCTTTCTCCTCCCTTGGTGATCCCCGGACAACTACAAAAAGTTGCAAGTTCAATTTGAATGTGGGATAATAATCCCGAAACAATAATAAAGGTATATGCCGTTCGGCATAGTCGGCATGAGGGGAGAAAGGCAATTCACTGATGGGACGTCTGAGCGCGCGCAACCTGAAGAACCTGCAGAACTGCATCCTCGAGATCTACTCCGACCTGAATGTCGACACCTTTCACGAGAACATGGTCGCGGCCATCGCCCGGCTGGTCCCGGCCCTGTCCGTGGGTTATGCCGAAGTGAATCTCGAAAAGATCGAGCTCTCGAAGAACATCATCCGCCCTGTCCCCTACCTTTCCCCTGACCAGGTCGCGGCATTCGAAGCCAATCTTGCCGACCACCCCCTGATGCACATCATCTACCCCGGCTATGCCTCCGGCCGGCCCGTCGATCCCTCAGTGGACAGGGACGCTTACCTCGGAAAGGCCGTGAAGATCCATGATGTCCTTACGAAGGCCCAGTTCCGCCAGCTCGGCCTGTACAACGAGTTCTACCGCAACCTCGGCATCGAGTACCAGATGCTCCTCTTCCTGCATTGCGGCCGGACCCTGAACAGGAACCTCGCCATCAACCGCGACAAGCGCGATTTTTCCGAGGACGAACGGCTGACCCTGGACCTGCTCGGACCGCACCTCATCCAGGCCCACAAGAACGCCGAAGCCCATGCAATGGTCCGCAAGGCCGTCGCCGTGGTCGAAGATCAGGCGCGGCCGCTCAGGTCCTACGGGCTCACGCAGCGGGAGGAGGACGTCCTCTCCTGGGTGGCCCAAGGCAAGACCAACGCGGAAACGGCCCGGATCCTGAAGATATCGCCCGGGACCGTGAAGGTCCATCTGGAGAGGGTCTATCAGAAATTGGGAGTGGAGAACCGCACGGCCGCTGCTGCGTTCGTGAAGGAAGGGACAAGTGTCAGGGAAGACGCCCGGTCATAGATCCCCGCAGGCTCTCCTCCTGCCTCCAACGTCATCTGATGGTGCTCACGTAAAAAGGCCCGGGATATTCCCGGGCCTTTTTTTATTTCATTGGTGACATGCCACTAAGAATATGTAATACGCCATGTCGTAGTCAAACATTAAAGGAATCATACCTCAATGAGTCCCGTCTCATGACTCCCATCCCCGATTCTAAGCGAGATGGTACGACAACGGAGCTACACCCTTGATTCTCGTCTCGCTATTCTCAGCAAGATGGTACAACGATGAGTCTTAGTCTTACCCTGTCTGCGTCATCTGCGGACAAAAAGGGTTTTGCCTTCTCCGCATACTCCGCGTCTCCGCGAGAGAGCGCTTCTCGGTTGAAAGCTTTCTTTCCGGCCATGATATACTTAAAGAAGACAGTCCGTGCGGGAGAGGTCCACAGTCATCATGGCGAACGATAACGATATTGTCTGGGAGACAAGCTTCAGAAACGCCCTGGCGCTGGCAAAAAAGACGAACAAGCTCGTGCTTGCGTCGTTTTTCGATCCCTGCTGCGAGTCGTGCACGAGATTGAAAACATCCACGTTGACTGCGGGATGCGTCCAGGAATGTGTGCACGAGCATTTCATCGCGATCAAGTATGAATCCGGCGCGGATTCGGAGCAGTTCATGAGATTCGACGTGCACGCAAAACCCGCGATACTCGTGTTTGACGCCGAAGGCAATGAAATATTCAGGAAGATAGGTTACTTTAAGCCGGACGTGTTTGTCAGTAAGCTCGAAATGGCTATAAAAAAAGCCGCCCACCGGGCGGCCGGTCATCACGTTTAATTCGCTGCAGAAAGCACTCTAAGAACCAACCTCCCCAAAGGCTCCCCTCTTCTACTGTCGCCCCACATGTCGCTCTTCACCGGAACTTCTCCGCGAGACGCCTCTGATATTCTGCACGCAGTTTCCTGGCATCCTGCTTCCCGGATAGGACGCCCGAGACCTCGTACAGGACGGGCGAATCCCTCATTAAGTGCTGTTCCTGCTCCGTAGGGGACACTGCCGCCTTCTTTTTCTTTCTCTCGGCCTGTACGGCAAGATGCCCTTTAATGGCATCTTTGATCATCTCAAGCGCCTCTTCCACTGTATCGCCCTGCGAGGAGCAGCCGGTGAGTGAGGGACATTCCACCCAGAATCCGCCGCCCTCAGTGTCGGGATGAAGAATGACATCATAGGACTTCTTGTTCACCGTGACCTTGTACTTCTTGTCCTTGCTCATTTTTTTCACTTCACCCCTCGTTCTTCTTTCAAAAGCGCAGCGAACAGTTCTAGAAACTCGGATGGGCTTGCTATGGTAAAGGGGAATGCGCCGGACTTCTTCACCTTATCAAAGTGCTTCTTGTCCCCGGTCACCAAAAAGTCCGCCTTGCCCTTGATTGCGGAAACAAGGACCGGCGTGTCCTTGTCGGCTATGATGCCGCTGTGTTTTGCCACCTCAGCGGGTGACGGCATGGGCACGATCTCGATCCGCAGCTTGGGGAAATATTCGTTATAGACCGGCAGCGCTTTGGGGGCTTTTTTTCTGATGTTCCGCTCCAGCTCGATGATATTGTACCGGCCGGTCACCGCAACGAGGTGGGGCAACTCCATGCTCAGCACGTCCAGGATCAGCCGCGGCGCACCCGTGTCGGACAGCAGGCCGGAGAGTATCACGTTGGAGTCGAGAAAGACCCTAACGGGCTTTTTTGCCATACCGTTCCTTGTACAGGACCTCCCGCTCCCGGACCAGCCCTTCCAGCATATCCTCTGCCGAGACCCCGCTCTCCTTCACTATTTTTGCAATGCGTCTTCTCGCTTCGTCCAGTTCGAGCCTTCGCGGCATGATGATGACCACGTCTCCCAGGGGAACCAGGGATACGGTCTGGCCCTCCTCGAGATGTCCCAACTTACGTATTTTCTTGGGGATGGTCAGCTGTCCCCGGGCCTTGATCTCTGCTGTATACGGCTTGGCTGCCTGCATACGCTGCTCCTTTCGCCCGCGCCGGGCAATTGCACGGCTGGGGCCATTTTTCTGAATTCAGAATATCAGAAATCTGAATTCTGCGCAACTAAAAAACGGGAAAGGGCGTTCCAGAATAAACAAAATGGCCGGAGAGTATTTCACCCCGGCCGTGATCGTTCAAGCTCACAGCGCATTACACCGCTCTACGCGAGAGCGAAAAACACTCTAAGAAGTTGCTCAGGACCTGACCTATGAGGTCCTGCCGGCTTTGCTCGGATGTTCGCGCCGGACCATCTGAATCACCTGGTCCAGTTTCTGCAAAAAGCTCGACCTGTTGCGTTTGGAGAAGGGCGCCGGCCCCCCGGTGATCTCGCCGTTCCCGCGCAGTTCTGCAAGCAGGTTACGGGTTGCGACGGCATCTCCGATGTTTTCCTCGGTGAAGGCCTTCCCTGTCGGGCCGAGTGCATGCGCACCTGCCTTGATGCATCGGCTCGCGAGAAGAATATCACCCGTGACCACGATGTCGTGGGGAGTGACATTGGCGACAATCCAGTTGTCGGCCTCATCTGGCCCATTGCCGACAACGTGAAGTACGATTCCCTCATCCGCGGGCACGCGCATCCAGGAGTTGGCCACCAAGGTGACGCCTAGATGATACCTGGCTGCAACCCGGTAGACCTCTTGCTTCACCGGGCATGCGTCAGCATCTACGAAAACATTCAGCAATCGATACCCCTCTTCACGTGGCTGCCGCTAGTCGAGCGCCCCATGTTCTTTTGCAGTCTTGATCCAGTGTTCGGCCAGTTCGGCAGGATTTGCGCCCAGACCACGGCCAAGGTGCAGCGCCAGTCCCATCAATAATTCCGATGCTTTGCAAAAATCGGTGACATTGTCCAGCGTGCCGAATGATTCTTGGGCTTTCAAGAGGAGGAGATCGTGATGCCGGCGAGAAAAAGCTACGGGATCATGTAAGCCATCCGTTAAGTCAGGGAGCATCAGCAGGTCGATCCACTCGGGACCAAGCCGGCCCTGCAATTGTTGGGGCTTTTCTCTCCCCATCTCTCGCCAGAGACGCAATGTCTGACGGTCACCCGATTCGGCCAAACCACTTTCCAGCAGAAAAGCGAAAGCGCTATCAGCTAATTTTTGCATCAGTTCGAGATACTCGTCCTGAGCAACTTCGAAGCGCTTCGCGGCCTGTGCTTCAATGTAGGCGGCGACACTCATTTGAGGTAGATCTAAAACTTCCGGACACCCTTCCCTGACAGGGGAAATCACTCCCTTGGTACAGGTAGTGCAGTTCCTCGCCCTGCCTTTGGCGGCCAAGAGGATATAACCGGCAGGCCAAGGGGCGACCCCCATGCACGCTGCATCCAACATCAGGCACATACTGGCTGCACGCCGGCAGCTGTCTCCAGCCGGGTGCGCCATCGAAACGCAATTGGATCCCGCCAAAATCACAGTATCGATCACGAAACGCCCTCGGGGTCAGTCCTTTTGCTTCAGCCAGACACGCCAGTTCCCACGGTTCAGCCTGACCGTTTTGCCATGACAGCGGGTGCCTGAACGTGAACAGGTAAGCGGCAGATTATCAGTAAGGGTGAGTTTGGTCGTGACCGACATTGCGGGCTTTCCTTCTGTATTCCATTTGTTCAGTTCACCCATGAATTACAAATGCTGCAGTTGTCAAAATACAGGACGCGACCCTGGTGATCTCTCAATGCATCAATTTCCCACCGTCTCCCTGTGGGGCGCCCGGAACAAGCGGACGATCAGGGGGACGGCAATCATCGCGCCAAGAACTATCCACATCGTCGTATTCGGATCGCGAAAATACCTGTTCAGGCGCAGGGTCGTGACTGCAATGACGGCGTAATACAGCATATCGCCCGAGATCGCGAAGACCCAGCCCATCAGGAACCCATGGCCCACGGCCATCGCCGAGGCCCGCCCGGTCATCGGGTCCGCGCCAAAGGAGATCAGAACGAGCGTCATGGGGCCCGCGCCTGTGCCGCTTACATGGGACGCGCTGTTGGCCAGTGCAGCCTTCATCCTTGCGCTGATACGGGCGAGAAACGGGACTTTTCCGCCTAACCATGCGAGAAGTTGAAGGACCGGCTCGAATGCGAGGGCCAGCATCATATCGGAAACCAGATAGAGCCCTGCGGTCACGGGCCAGGCCAGACCCTTGGACTGGGCAAGCAATACCCCGGCCGGTATGCCGCCCCCGACGGGGATAAGGAAGAGCATCAACACGGAAAACATGATGGATACTAACAAAAGCGGCGGCTAAAGGCAAGCGGCGGGGCGGACTTTGTATGGTACTCCCAAAGTTCTGATGGCAAAATACAAGACGTGAACCTATAGATTCTGCAGGCCGACCAGTCATCACGCTTAATTCGCTATGCGGGCCGGGATGTCAACAGTAAACGGGCTGTTGCCCAAATGATATTGAGAAAGCCACTCAGTAATGCTATATTGCTGCGACGTCAATCACGACATCAGGAGCCAATAGCCATGATGGGATTGCAGCAACCGCCTCAAAGCAGCTTGTTCTATATCGGCATCAATATAGAAAAACGGGTTCGTGAGAACCATCCTTTGAGAAAAGTCAATACGCTGATCGATTTCAACTTCGCCTATGACGAAGTCAAGGACTTGTACGGCAACAACGGCAACGTTTCAGTGCCACCACCAATTATCCTGAAACTGATGCTACTCCTGATCTTTTATAATGTCCGCTCGGAGCGGGAGCTGATGGACACCCTGCCAGAGCGTATGGATTGGCTCTGGTTTCTCGGGTATGACCTTGATTCTGAAATTCCCAACCATAGCGTGCTATCCAAGGCCCGCAAAAAATGGGGCCTCGATGTTTTTCAAAGGTTCTTCGAACGTATTGTTCTGCAGTGCGCGGAAGCCGGTCTTATTGACGGCCGCAAGATCTTCGTCGACTCCAGTCTGGTGGATGCAAATGCCTCCAACAGTTCGGTTCTCGATACCCGGAACCTGAAACATCAGTTGCACAAAAATTATAAAAAGCTGGAAGCCCGCTTGGAAGAACGCACCGAAAGCACTGATCCTTCCAGGACCTACGAAAAAAAGAACAACCGCTATATCTCCACCACCGACCCGGACGCGGCCCTGGTGAACCGGGGGAAATCCAAACTTTCCTACCAAGTGCATCGGGCCGTTGACGGTAAAAAAGAAATCATCACTGCAACCGACGTAGCGCCCGGCGATGTGAACGAAGCCCATCTGATGCTTTCGCTGCTTGAGCAACACCACGCAACAACGGAAGTCGAGGCCGAAACGGTTGTTGCGGACAGTAAGTACGGAACGATCGACAACTTCCTTGCCTGCCATGACAAGGGCATAAAGGCGCATATCCCGGATTTACGAGACGTGGCGATCAATCGCATAGCGAAAACCGACATCTTTATGGAAGATAGATTTTCCTATGATCCTGCCACCGACTCCTATATGTGCCCGGCAGGAACTCAGCTCAAGCCGAAGTCGCTGCATATAGCCAGACAAAGCCGGGATTACGCAGCGCCCAGGAAAGTCTGCGCAGCGTGCCAGCTTAGAGAGCAATGCACGAAAAACAAGTCCGGCCGAACGATCAAGCGTCATCTCCGGCAGAATGTTCTGGAGCGCATGCGTGCAATCAGTCGATCAGCCAATGCACGGTACGACATCAAAACCAGACAACACCTGATGGAGCGATCCTTTGCCAGGGGCACCCGATACGGCTTCGATCAAGCACGCTGGCGAGGCCTTTGGCGAATGCGGGTCCAGGAATATATGACCTGTGCCATCCAGAACATGCAAGTGCTAATAGCGCATGCTTCCAAGCCGAAGAAAGCAGCTGCGGTACGGCTGCTCGTTGTTCAAAGAACAGTGGCAAAGGCTTTCGGATCGCTCATTTTGCATGTTCCCTTGAGACAGAACCGATATTGCCCGTCATTAGCTTAGACCTCTTTACGCATCAAGGCGCTTGATCGTTCGCGGGAAGTCCTTTGGGCAACAGCCCGTAAAGACCGGACCCTAAAAGGTTCTCTGTCCTAAGATGATTGATTGATTTCCTTCTGACTCTGCAACAGCTCATTGAAATATGGCATTCCCATCGAATGGCCTATAAGCCAGCTTATGGCATGTTCAGACATCAACCATTTCTTTGTCCCTATCAGTGAGAGTACCAGCGCTACAAGTTGTCGTTGATCTTCTTGACGTCCTCTTGCTATCGAATAAAAAGCTTCGCTTGCGATTCTCAAGACTTTTATTTCATCGTTACATTCTTTTAAAACCTCATTCATAAAGGAGCACAGAACGCTAATGTTTGTGCGAAGGTCTGCCGACGGACCTCCTACCGCTCTAATAAGAACAGATAAATCTTTGGTTATTTCGTAGCTGTCTTTACGAGCTTGCTGTATCAAACAATTGGGATCAAGGCATTGCTGTCCAAGATAATCTAATTTCCTGATCCACACCCCGCCAATCAATGCTTTTAGACAGACAAATCCATCATCTCGGATTCAGGTTCCTTATTCTGCTGTCCAATTACCGATAACTCATTACCAGTTGCTCCGCAAATGGCACAATAGGCGGCGTTTCAAATGGATTATCCAACCATGTCCATAAATCCCTATAGGTGAAGAGATTATAACGAAGCATGGCAACCAGATTCGACAACGACCATCCGAGTGTGGATCGGAACTTCAAGTACTTCAACACCAGGATAGCGATTAATGCTGTCCAAATCTGTACCAATAAAGCGTTCCGACTCGTCCCAACGAATGTTTTGATCTTCAGATTCTGCTTGATCGTCTTGAAAAATACCTCAATCTGCCAGCGGTCCTTGTAAATGCTCGCTATGGTCGTCGCGCCAAAGGTGAGATGGTTCGTCCACAGAACGATAATACGTTCATTTTCTGCGTCCCAGACCTCTACCCGTCGCAACGTATGCGGGCACTTCTTGATCGATTCGTAGCCCGTCAGCTCAATGAGCTGGTCTTTGATGATGTTCCGATTCTCGGGCACCTCTCGTCTTTCGATGATCCGGAAGGCGGCATTATCCTTCTCTTTCGTTACGAAGAATATCCCGGTCTCCGTCCAGCGTGCGAATTGTTCATAATCGACATATCCGCGGTCAATCGCCAAAATGGAACCCTTGGGGAACTTCAGCGTGTGCGCGATGTTTACTTCGTGCACATTCCCTTCAGTCATCGTAGCGAAAACCGGAAGATATCCCTCATGATCCAATAACAGGTGAAGCTTGACCGCTCCTTTTGTCTGCCGGTATTTTGCCCAGTCAAACAGGGTCACACAGAGTTCGATCAGTGTCGCATCGAGGCTGAACAGCTTGTTCTTAAACCGGAACGGCTTCTTTCCGTGCGCCAGGACTCGGCACTTTGCCAACAACTGATAAAAAACCTTCTGATACAATTGCCATGGCCGATGCGCGTTGGCATACGCCAAGGTGGAACGCTTGGGAGCAGCATCTATCCCGAGATGTTTGAGCTTGCCGAAGCAGGTAGCCAATCCGCCGCAGATCTCTCGAAGCGAATGCGCTTGTCCCAGCTGACAGAATAGCATGGCCACGAACTGGCCCCAGCAACCAAATCCTTTTACGCCTTTCTCTGCCTGTGTCTCCCGCACCGCACGATAAAACTCCTGGTGCGAAAATATCTGTAGAATCTGTCCGAAGATACTGCTAAACTTGTTCACGGGGATGTCCTCCTTCAGTAAAGTTAGGTCCTCGACAAACCTACTATACCTGAAGTGAGGCTTCCCCTTCAATTATTCAAAATCTATTTTGGACAGATGTGGGATCAAGGGAAATATAGGTATGACCGCCTAATGCGAGCATATTTATAGCTTTACAGTATTCATCTGCTGCAAGGATTCCTTGATCCCGCGCAGCGATCAGCACGGGCTGCAACCATGTAGTAGAAATCTTGAAGGTCGCTGCGGACCAAATTCGGAAGCCCATGTCTTCTGATAAAAGTAAAAGTTCATTGCCATCAGCCGCAGCTGCTGGGTCGCAGACTATGTTACCTACCATATCGATTGCTCTACGAACTTCTGTTGAAAAATCTTTCTTTGGCATTGTAGGCGCTATCCTGACTGCGCTCCGCGCCCAAGCAATCTCTTTCTCACACTCGTCAGACGCAATCTTCAAGGCCTCATCAGAATATTCTTGAAAAACCAAACGATCCTCACGCCAGGCCATGAACCCTTGCTTTTTCCCAATGTTATGTTTTGCTTCCAATGCGCGGACTGCCAGGAGATCCATGACGGCCTGCGGCGTATAGATTGGACCGCATACCTCAGTGACTGCTTTTTCAACACCTAAGCGGCGAACCACCGATAGTGTAATTGCATCCAAGACACATCCTTTCCGGTTATTCTTTCGAATAATCTGTAGTGCCTCTTCACGCTCTGGGTGCGTACCACGGCATACCTGAAACTGTATATCGACGGACTGTAAGGCACCCCATGCTTCTAAAGGATCTTTCCCAATAAGTGCGGCTGCGAACGAAAGCGGAATATTCTTTGATTGATACTCTGCGAGAATACGCTGATCGGCCTCCGCGCGAGCCCTTGTAATAGCTCGGATGTCCTCCAAGGGGTCAGGGGCACTGGCGTCGAACTTAAATGTTTGTAATCCGTTAGCGCGAGGGAAGCGTACATTAAATTGCTCTAGCGAGCGATGGAAGGCATCAATGTAGATCGGCTTAATCCAACTCACTTCAACGGGTTTAGAACCGATGCGATCTTGCAGGTCAATTTTGTCGCCCGGCTTCCTTCCGAGGAGGGCTATGGCGAGGTCGCTATTTGACGTTATGTGCTCGTCCGCAAAAAATGCGTACGGCTCTTTCTCAATCCGGTACCTTCTTTCACCGTCGTCAGCCCGAAGGCAGACCACTGTATTCTCTGCAACAACATTCGCCGAAGGCATTACTGACGCAATGTTTTCATTAAGCAAAATTAGGCCATGATATGCAAGATGTGCCTCGGGAATATTCCAATTATTCATGAGGACAGAGTAGGCATATTCGAGGCCTTTCAAAGCTTCTCCATAATGGGTCATCAACGTGGCAACATGAATGCGCTCTGTGGGTTGACCAACCAAATCAGCAAGAGTAAGACGTTGCAGCAAGTTCCGTATGTCGCTATCCCGTCCGCTTCTTTGCCAAACTCCAATCCTCGCCAATATCATTCTTGCATCGTTTGGGTAGTGTGTGAGATATTTTGCAATCTTTTCATCTGTCGTTTGGTCGCCAGTATTTATTGCAAGAATCGCATCTGCTTTAAGGAACCACTCTCGTCCACGAAGGTTCGGAGAAATTGCATCTAGTATTGAGCGGGCTAAAACCCAATGACCCGAATTAATTGAAGCTGCAATCAGAGTGTGCAGGCCTTCACTTTCGCGATCCGTTGCGACACGGTCTTTCAAGAGCCCGATGATTGCATCATAATGGCCCAGTTGCTGAGCCTCGAAACTCAACGCCAGGCGCGATGGCAGCCCAGCTTGATCTTTGACTAATGAAAGCGCTTCTTTAAAAGCGATTTCTGCGTTGTCATTATCTCCCAAAGAACTGAAGGTATGTATCAGTAAGAGTCTGAGAGTAAGATCGTTGGGTTCCGCTGTTACCCGGCGTTTAATTTCATCGATTGCAAGTTGCTTCTCGCCTTTCGCTATGTATGTACGCACACGGACAGCTAGGAATCCGATTTTAACATGTTTCGGCATTTTAGCTTGGTCTGAGCCGTCGATTAAGGCAAGCGCTTTATCTTGTTCCCCTGAGACAGCTAGTACTTCGGCTAAGATACCTATAACTTCAGGATCTGTTGGCTTGTTTGGCAATACCTTTAGCGCCCCAACACGATCGTGTTCTTCTAAAGCTATAACCGCACGTTGTAGCCGGAGCTTTTCATCGTCCGGGTATTGCTCTATCGAAACATCTAAAATTTCTTTAGCTCTTGAATGGTCACTGGAAAATCGAATCGCCAATGCAGCATTGTGGGCGAGGGATGGAACTAGAGCATACCCCTTATCGATAGCTGCGCGGGCCTCTAAATATAGTGTTTCGACCGCTCCGTCAAATTCAGCAGTTGTAACGTTGCGGAGAATTCCGCCTGCGATCGCATCCCGATCTGTTCGAACTAGTCCGTACAGTACAGCTTCTGCAAAAAAAAGTTTTAACATCCGACTGTTGGGATATTTCGCAAAGGCCGACTTTGCAAGCGTTGTCCATTCGGGATTGTCCCTGCTCCAGAGAAATTGAATATGGGCGATTAACACATCTTCTGACTCAATTAGTTCGACAGGAACATCATCGAGCGGGTTTTCACAAGTTCTATCGTCAATCCGCGATTGAATCAGGATTCGGGCCGCGACTGCATTGCTTCTGTCAGCCACCAACAATTCACGTCCCAGTTCAGCTGCTTTCTTGATATCGCCCGTTAACAAAAAACCTGTCGCTCTGTTTTTGCGTGCATTTTTATGCTCAGGACATTCGTTATAGGCATCTAATAGTTGGTTGCCTGCTTCCTTCTGATGTCCGAGTTTTAATTTCGCAGATGCGATACCAACTAAAATTCTATAGCGCTCCGACCGACTCGCAATTGCCCACTCGTCGTTTTTTAACTTTATAAGCTGTGGGAGAGCTGCCTTAACGAAGCCTTCATCAATAAACTTCTGAAGTGCAGTTATTTGTCCGTGGCGAGGAGTATTCTCATCACTTTCATTTAATGGTAAGTCCGTTGGCGCCGATGAGGGTGATCTCATTTCTTTCTGCATACGGTCAACAGACTGTTTCAGCTCTTGAACTGTTTCTAAAACTTTTTGGGAGAAGGGATTCCAAGTGGGATCAAATGCCTTCCATGCTTTCTCGTGCTTTGAAGCATGTGCCTCGACATCTTCCCACCCCCACACAGATACGTGCATTGGGTGATCGGTTCGAGCCAACTCCTCTGTTATAAGTCGGGCCGCTTCCTGTATTTGTTGATCACGCGGTGCAGTTGTAACAAGAATAAACTCAGACAGTTTGGGCTTGAATGTTTTCGCTTTATTTACCTCGGCGTAAAGTTCTTCGCTCGTTACTTCTTTTTCATATTTCTTTTTACATTGAACGCCTACAAGCTGATCAGCACTTCTATAACCGTAAACATCAACACCACTTTGTTTTTGGCCCGATCGGCCATTCTGCTGCGTCTTGGGATTGTTCAATACGCATGCAAGCAGCACACGGGTATTATCTTCGAAATCTTGCCAGTTTTTAGGCTTACGTAATGAAATGTTTGAAAGAGACATTAATGAGCCCCACTGTCAATAAATATTGATTCTGGATTTTCGATAGGTTTTAGGTCTACTTTGTTATCATTTCCCAAAGGTGCTTCTTCTTGCATTGCCTCTAAAAAGAAAAGGCCGGCAGAGATAGTTTCTCTGCCGGCCTTCGTGGTTCATTCCCTCGTGAAAGGAAACTTGTTCATTTCTCTTAGTACATTCCGCCCATACCGCCCATGCCGCCTGCACCCTTCTCTTCGGGCATATCGGCGATCATGACTTCCGTGGTGAGCATGAGGCTCGCTACTGAAGCTGCATTCTGGCGCGCGGACTGCGTCGCTCTGGTTCATCTAATCGCTCCTACTTCGTAAACAACGCGAGATATTCCGCAAGCGAAAAATACCGATTGCGGGAAAAGCCAGTAATCTCCTTTAATATCCCCAGCCTCTGGAAATCCTTGATGATCCTTGTGCTGGTTGCGAAGGAAACATCCAGCTCTTTTGCTATACGGTGAGCATTCATATACGGCCGGGATAACAGGGCCAGGAGCAACCGTTGTCCCATTTCGGCTCGGCTTCCCAGCGTCATGATCTTCTTCTCGTACTTCTGCCGAAGTGCAATGATACGCTCGAACGTCTCGATCCCATTCCCCGCCGTTTCTATTACACCCGACAGGAAGAATTTTATCCACTGTTCGATATCATTCGATGCTCGCACAAGCGTCAGTGAATCGTAATACGAACCTTTGTGCTTCTCAAAAAATGCCGACAGATAAAGTGTAGGCTTCTGCAGAACCTTCCGCTCCACCAGATGAAGCGCAATGAGAAGTCTCCCAATCCTGCCGTTCCCATCGAGAAAGGGATGAATCGTTTCGAACTGATAGTGGCTCAAAGCGACCTTGATTAGAAATGGCATATCGAGATTGTCATTATGCCAGAACTTCTCAAGATCTGTTAAAAGTGCGGGCAGTTCGTCGGGATGAGGGGGCACAAAGAAAGCATCCTTCAGATTCGATCCCCCGATCCAGTTCTGGCTTGTGCGGATCTCACCTGGTGATTTATAGCCGCCTCGGACACCGGCCATCAGTGTCGTATGCGTATTCTTCAGCAACCGCATGGAGAGCGGCAGGCTCTTTAATTCAGTAATGGCATGGTTCAGTGCTTTTATGTAGTTCTGCACCTCACGCCAATCATCCCGGCGTTCCGGTTCGATCTCTTCCTTCGGCAGGATTGCCTCATCGAGGCCCGTCTGGGTGCCCTCGATACGACTCGAGGTCGTAGCTTCCTTGGCGACATGCATTTGAATGAAGAATTCCACGTCCGGCACGAGCAGGGAATAGGCATTTAATTCCCCGACAAGCCTCATGGCATCCTCCAGCATGACGTTGATCTTTCGATCGCGCCATTCGAGCACCTGATTGATAAAAGAGGGGCTGAAGCTCTTATACTGGTATTGTTGTTTGTATGTTCCCGATTTATAGACGTTTTGCATGGCTTGGGACCTGAAAATAAGAAATATTATATTTGCAATTTATCATATTATTGAAAATAAGGAAAGTTATATTTTCAATGACGCCTTGCGCCGTTCAAATGCGTCAAATACTACACTCCTCAATTGCCACAAAAAAAACCGGCAGAGATAGTTTCTCTGCCGGCCTCGTTGCTTCACTTCCTCGTGAAAGGAAACTTGTTCATGTCTCTTAGTACATTCCGCCCATGCCGCCCATACCGCCCATGCCGCCGGGCATACCGCCGCCCATGCCGCCTGCGCCCTTCTCTTCGGGCATGTCGGTGATCATCACTTCCGTGGTGAGCATCAAAGACGCCACGGAGGAAGCGTTCTGGAGCGCGGAGCGCGTGACCTTGGTCGGGTCGATGATGCCGGCCTGGAGCATGTCCACGTACTCTTCCTTCTGCGCATCGAAGCCGTAGTTCGGCTTGTCGGACGTCCTGACCTTGTCGACGATCACCGACGGCTCGAGGCCGGCGTTGTTCACGATCTGGCGGATCGGTTCTTCGAGCGCCTTCTTGATGATGTTCACGCCGATCTGCTCGTCGCCGGAGAGCTTCAGCTTCTCAAGCACCGGGATGCAGCGGAGGAGAGCCACGCCGCCGCCCGCCACGATGCCTTCTTCCATGGCCGCGCGGGTCGCATGGAGCGCGTCCTCGACACGTGCCTTCTTTTCCTTCATCTCCGTCTCGGTCGATGCGCCCACGTTGATGACGGCCACGCCGCCCACGATCTTCGCCAGCCGCTCCTGGAGCTTCTCCTTGTCGTAATCGGAAGTGGTCTCGGCGATCTGCGCCTTGATCATCTTCACCCGGCCCTGGATCGCGTCGGTCTTGCCCGCGCCCTCGACGACCGTGGTGTTGTCCTTGTCCACGGTGATCTTCTTGGCCCGGCCGAGGTCCGTGATCTTCACGTTCTCGAGCTTGATGCCGAGGTCTTCGGAGATAACCTGTCCGCCGGTCAGGATCGCCAGGTCTTCGAGCATTGCCTTGCGGCGGTCGCCGAAGCCGGGCGCCTTCACCGCGCAGATCTGCAGGGTCCCGCGCAGCTTGTTCACCACCAGGGTCGCCAGGGCCTCGCCCTCGACGTCCTCGGCGACGATCACCATGGGCGCTCCCATCTTGGCGGTCTGCTCCAGGATCGGGAGCAGGTCCTTCATGGTCGAGATCTTCTTCTCCGAGAGCAGGATGTACGCGTTCTCGAGAACGGCCTCCATCTTCTCGGCATTGGTCACGAAGTAGGGAGAAATGTAGCCGCGGTCGAACTGCATGCCCTCGACCACGTCGAGGCTGGTGGTCATGCTCTTGGCCTCTTCCACCGTGATGACACCGTCCTTGCCGACCTTGTCCACTGCCTCGGCGATCAGGTCGCCGATGGTCGTGTCGCTGTTCGCGGAGATGCTGCCGACCTGGGCGATCTCCTTCTTATCAACGATCAGCTTGGTCATCTTCTTCAAGTTCGCGATGACCGCTTCCACGGCCTTTTCGATGCCGCGCTTCAGGTCCATGGGGTTCGCGCCCGCGGTCACGTTCTTCATGCCTTCGCGGTAGATGGCTTGGGCCAGGACCGTTGCGGTCGTGGTGCCGTCGCCGGCCACGTCCGAGGTCTTGGATGCCACTTCGCGCACGAGTTGGGCGCCCATGTTCTCATAGGGGTCTTTGAGCTCGATCTCCTTTGCCACGGTCACGCCGTCCTTGGTGATGTTCGGTGCGCCGAATTTCTTGTCGATCATCACGTTGCGGCCCTTCGGCCCCAGCGTGGCCTTCACGGCGTCGGTCAGGATATTGACGCCCTTCAGGATCGCCGCACGTGCGTCCTGGTTGAACATAAGTTGCTTTGCCATATCGTTTTCCTCCTTGGGGAATCTTTCTTTAATATATTGAAAATCTGTTTCTCGCAAAGGCGCCAAGCGAACCAATAAAAACTAAATTTAAATTGTATAACCCTTTGCGTGCTTTGCGAGAGACGCCTTGTCGTTAAATCTCCTAGGCCAGGACCCCGAGAACATCCTCTTCCTTGACGATCAGGTACTCGACGTTGTCGAGATTGATCTTCGAGCCCGAGTAGCGGTCGAAGAGGACCTTGTCCCCGACTTTGAGGGACTTCACCTCGTCGCCCACGGCCTCCACTTTGCCGCTCTGCGGCTTCTCTTTTGCGGTGTCGGGAATATAAAGGCCCCCTGCTGTCTTTTCCAGCTCCGCGGTATAGCTTACGAACACCCTGTCTTTTAAAGGCTTGAATTTAACGCTCATCTTCTCTACTCCTTTCTCGTTTGATATTGATTTTTTTCATGAGGAACATTTGCCGTATTTTCTATTTTAGCACTCATTTATGGCGAGTGCTAATATATTGCCCGATTGAAAAAATTGCAAACCTGAATTTAAGCTGTTTTAGGCAATTTTAACCTGTTTATAAGCGGAAATTACGGGAAATACCAGGGAATGCTGATGTTTTATCAAAAGATAGGTAAAAAAGAAAAGCAGGGCATAAAGCCCTGCTTTTTCAATAGATTAACAATTTACAATGTTTGCAATAAAAGAGATTAAATCATTTTTCCTTTTTCACCGCAACAGGTATGTTTTTAAATACATCGTCCGGCCTGGTGGCCATTTTCAATATTTCGATCGCCTTCTGGAGCTGGATATCGTCTTTGTCGTCCTTGGGCATCACCTCCATGGGGAAATTCTCTTCGCTCGAAGGCTTCTCCTTTTTCTCCTTGACGGTCTCGTTCTTGAGATGATGCTCGAGGTCCTTCTCCCGCACCATGATATGCACCGGCTCGCCGTCTTTCGGCTCTTTCACCGTCGGCAGATCCACCTCAACGTCGGGCGTAATACCGACGTTCTGGATCGAGCGGCCGCTCGGCGTGTAGTACTTCGCCGTCGTGAGCCGGATGCCCCCGCCGTCATCGAGAGGGAACACGGTCTGGACCGAACCCTTGCCGAAGGTCTGCGTGCCCAGGATCAGCGCTCGTTTCGAATCCTGGAGCGCGCCGGCGACGATTTCCGAGGCGCTGGCGCTGCCCGCGTTCACGAGCACGACCATGGGATATTCGCGCGGCGGCTCCGAACTCGTGGTCAGGTAATCCTTCCGGTCCGTCTTCTGCCTGCCCTGAAGATAGACCACGAGTTTGTCCTTGGGCAGGAACTTGCCGCTCACGTCCACCGAGGTGTCGAGGATGCCGCCGGGATTGTTTCGCATGTCGAGGATGAGCTTCTTGACTCCCTTGGCTTCGAGCCCTTTGAGGGCCGTCTCGAGCTCGGAGGCCGTCTGCCCCTGGAACTGGATGAGCTTCACGTAGCCGATCCCGTCATCGAGCATCTTCGACTTGACGCTCTGCACCTTGATCGTGTCACGGGTGATCTTGAACTCCCTGGGCTTGTCCCATCCCTCGCGAAGGATGAGAAGCCGCACGTCGGTGCCTTTGGGGCCGCGCATCTTGTCCACGGCCTGGTCGATTGACAGGTCCTTGGTCCACTGGTCGTTGATCTTGAGGATCTTATCGCCCGCGGCAAGCCCCGCCCGGTCGCCGGGGGTCCCCTCGATCGGGGCGATGATCGTAAGCTGGGAGTTCTTCATGCCGATCTGGATGCCGACGCCCTGGAACTCGCCCTTGATGTCCAGGCTCATCTCTTTGAACTGCCGCTCGGTCATGTACGATGAATGCGGATCGAGGCCCGCGATCATCCCGCGGATGGCCCCCTCGACCAGTTCCTTTGAGTCGGGATTTTCCACATAGTTGCGCTGAACGAGCTCGAGCGCCTGCGTGAACGCCTTGAGCTCCTCATAGGTCCCGGACCTTGCCTGGACCGCCTCCTGCCCGATCAGAATCCCGGTCGTGAGCAGGACAAAGGTCCCGGTCAGCAACAGTACGAGCGCCGTTACAATGAATTTTTTTCTATTGATCTTGATCATGTCGCCTTCCTCCACGAATATCTTCATGCGGTTCTCTCCGTTTGTGTCATTTTAGCGCTTTGCCAGCCAGGCGAGGGGGTCCTGCGCCTCCCCGTTCCGGCGTATCTCGAAATACAACTTCGCCCCCTTCAAGCTCCCCGTATCCCCCGCAAGCCCGAGCACCTGGCCCCTGCTCACGGGGTCTCCCTTGTTCAGGTCCAGCCTGGAGAGGTTGCCGTAGAGCGTGTAAAATCCCGGCCCGTGCTCGATGATCACGAGCTTCCCGTATCCTTTGTACCAGTCCGCGTACACCACCTGCCCATCGCTCACGGCCCGGACAGGCTCTCCTTCGCGGACCGCGATCTCGATGCCCCGGCGAAACACCATGGTATTGAACTGCGGATGACGCTGCATGCCGAAGCGGGTAAGCACCCGGCCGTCCGCGGGCCAGGGAAGCCTGCCCGTGCCGGGACCTGCGTCGCGTGCCGCCTTCGGCGGAAAAAGGCGAACGGCCTTCGCTGCTTTGCGTTCCTGCTCGGCCTTCTTGATCATGGCCCACAGGCTCACCGAAGATTCTTCGAGCTCACGGAGGGTCTGTTGGTACAGGCCTTTTTCTTCCCGCACGCTCGCCAGGAGAACCGCCTTCTTCCGCTTGCGGGACTGGAGCTCCGCTTCCTGGGCTTCGATCGCCCGCTTGTGCCCGAGGATCGCTTCCTTCTTTTCGGAGATCCCGGCCTGCCGGACCGCCAGCGCGTTCAGGGCGCTGCCGTACTCCCGCATGAGCGCGCGGTCCCGTTCAGTAATGATGCCGAGATACTTGATCCGCTTGAGCCCGTCGTCCAGGCTGTCCGAGGCAAGCACCGCCATTGCGTAGCCGCTTCTGCTCATCTTGTAAAGCGCCCTGACCCGACCGGCGTATGACTTCTTCAGGCCGACGAGGTCGCTGTTGATCCGGGCATTGCTCTTTTCAATGTCCTGGAGCGCCGTTTCTGCTTCGCGCAGCTGTATCTGCTGCCCTGCGAGTTCGGCCTTGGCCGCCTGAATGCCCCGGTCTATCCTGTCGAGCTCAGTGAGGATCGAACGCGCTTTTTTGTCCGCCCGCTTGATCTTCTTCTTCTTATCCCGCATCTCGCGCTTGATGCGCTGGAGCTCTTTTTTATTGCCACCCGCCTCACCGGCCGCGGCATGCCGGGCTCCCGTGACCGCGGAAAGGACCAGCGCGAAGACGAGAATGGCTATAACGGGATTTCTCATGCCCTTTCTTCATCTCCAAGATATGGAACGAAACCCGGACGCGGCCAAATCCGCTTACGCGGTAACGGGACCTCTGCTTGAGCCTGAAGAAACCAGGGGATTAAGCTTCCCGCAGCAAATGAAGGCTCCTCTCGTCCTCTCGGTATCTGCGGGGAATGCGCTCACTCCGGAATTCAGGGCTCTTTCGCATCCTGATCGAAACAGCACCTCTATTCCAGGAACCTCGTAACGGAGACCAGGGCGCCCGCCAGACCGAGCAGGCTCCCGCCGATAATCATATATAGTACCACCGACGGCGGCAAAAAATCCAGCCCGTTCGGCCTTGAGAGGAAAAGCAAGGTCTCCTGCGGCAGGGCATAATACACCGCGGCTATGATGCCCACGGCCAGCGCCGAGCCGAGCATCGCAAGCATCATCCCCTCGATAAGAAAGGGCCCCTGGATGAACCCCCGGGTGGCGCCGATCCACTGCATGAGCTCGATCTCCTGCCCGCGGGAATAAAGGGCGAGCCGCACCGAGTTGGAGATAATGAACACCACGGACACGCCGAGCAGGACGGCGATCGCAGCGCCGCCGTACGTGACGAGCATGAACAGGCCGGACAGCACTTTTGCCCCCTCTTTCCCGTAGGACACGTCCTCCACGCCGGGATAGCCGGAGAATTTTTTGGCCATCGCCTCGATCCGGTCGGCGGCGGAGCGGAGGTCAACGCTTATTTCATAAGAATCAGGGAGCGGGTTCTCGCCCAGGCCCTGAAGCAATGGCTCCTGCCCCTTCAACTCTTTCCTGAAAAGCGCCAGCGCCTCGGCCTTGGAAAGGTACGTGACCTTTTTGACGCCCGGTTCCGCCTTGAGCCGGTCCAGCAAAAAGTCCTTCTCGTGACCGGTGGTCCCCTCTTTGAGGTAAACGGAGATCTCAAGCCGGTCGCCCAGCGTGTTTACGACGGCATGCAGGTTGATAAAGGCAAGCAGAAAAAACCCCACGATCAGCATGGCCATGCTGATCGTACCCACGGCGAGCAGGTTCACGAGGCTGTTGGCGCGGAGGCCGCGAAACGCTTCGGATATAAAGTAGAAGAGGCCGTACCCTTTCAATGGTTCCTCAAAACCCGCGCGGGCCGCTATCCCGTTGTTTGATTCGTCCGCTCCGCCGGCGGGCGCTGCGTCGCGTGACTGCCGTCGTCGCTGACCCTGCCGCGCTCCATCATGATGATCCGGCGCTGCATTTTTCTGACCGTCTCCCAGTCGTGCGTGGCCACGACCACCGTCGTACCTTTCATGTTGATGTCCCTGAACAGACGAAACACTTCCTGGCCGCTCTGGGGGTCGAGGTTGCCCGTCGGCTCGTCGGCAAGGAGCACGAGGGGCTCGTTTACGAGCGCCCGCGCTATGGCCACGCGCTGCTGTTCCCCTCCCGAGAGCTTGGGAGGGACCAGGTGACGCTTCGCTTCCATGCCGACCTTCTTGAGCACCTGGTACGCGCGCCGCTCGATATCCCCGTAGGGCGCACCGACCACCTTGAGGGCGAGCGCGATGTTCTCGAACACGGTCTTGTGCGGCAACAGTTTGTAGTCCTGGAACACGAACCCCATGTTGCGCCGGAGATAGGGGATGCTCGACGCGTGGAGCCTGAAGGTGTTCATGCCCTGGATGATGATCTGCCCCTCGTCCGCGTGCTCGGCGCAGAAAAGGATCTTGAGCAGCGTCGTCTTGCCCGCTCCGCTCGGGCCGGTGACGAAGACAAACTCGCCCTTCGCCACGGAAAAACTGACCTCGCGCAGGGCGGGAACGCCTTCATACTGCTTTGTCACCCGGTGGAGCTGGATCATAAGACTGATTCATTGATGCAGGATCCATGATACGCGGAAAAAAGGCGTAAACTGCAGCTTGCATCATGCATCCTGCATCACGCTTTCTTCTTTTTTATGACTTCTTTTACAGCCTTCGCGATATCATTTGCAGAAAGGCCGTAGTGCTTCAGGAGCCCCTCTTGGTCGCCGGACGTGCCGAAGGTGTCCTTGACGCCGATACGCACCAAGGGTACCGGCGCGGACTCGGCGAGCACTTCCGCCACGGCGCCGCCCAGGCCCCCGATGATGGAGTGTTCTTCAGCGGTCACGACCGCGCCGCATCGTCTGGCCGCAGCAATCACGGCGCCGGCATCGAGCGGCTTGATCGTCGACATGTTGATCACGCCCGCGTCGATCCCCTCGGCCTTCAAGAGGTCGCGCGCCTTGAGCGCCTCGGCAACCATGATGCCTGTTGCAATGATCGCCGCGTCCTTTCCCTCATGGAACACATGGGCCTTGCCGATCTTGAATGTATAGTCCTCGCCAAAGAGCGTCGGCACCTTGTTCCTCCCCACGCGCACGTAGCAGGGGCCCTTGTGTTCGGCCGCGGCCTCGATGGCCTGCATGGTCTCGGGCCCGTCGGCGGGGACGATCACGGTCATGTGCGGGATCACCCGCATCACGGCGATGTCCTCGACGGACTGGTGCGAACCGCCGTCCTCGCCCACGGTGACGCCCGCGTGGCTTGCCACGATCTTCACGCTCAGGTTCGGATAGCAGATGGACTGCCGCACCTGCTCCCAGGCCCGGCCGGTGGCGAAGACCGCGAAGGTGCTCACGAAGGGGAGCTTCCCTCCGATGGCAAGGCCCGCCGCGGTGCCCATCATGTCCTGCTCGGCAATGCCGATGTTGAAGAACCGGTCTGGAAAGGCTTTGGCGAATTTCGAGGTCTTGGTCGAGCCCGACAGGTCGGCATCCAGCACCACCACGTCGTTCCGTTTTTTCCCGAGGCTGACCAGCGCATCCCCGTATGCATCTCTTGTCGCGATCTTTGTCACGTTTACCCCCGCCGTTACGGCAAATTCGAAATCCTAATCTCTAAATCCTAAACGTTTTGGATTTCGTCATTGTGAAATTTAGACTTGTTTCGTATTTCGATATTCGAGTTTCGAGCTTGCTATTTACACACTGTTTCTTCGGACAGTTCCTTCATCGCGATCTCGAGCTCTTCCTTCGACGGCGTGGTGCCGTGGAACTCCACCTTGCCTTCGAAGCACTTCGAGCCCTTGCCCTTGACCGTACGACAGACGATGACCGTGGGCCTGCCCTTCACGGTCTCGGCCTTGTCGAGCGCTGCGACGATCTTCGACATATCGTGACCGTCGATGTCCTGCACTTCCCAGCCGAAAGCGCGGAACTTGTCCGTGATCGGCTCCACGCCCATCACTTTTGCCACGGGGCCGTCGATCTGGAGGCCGTTGTTGTCAACGAGAGCGCAGAGATTGTCGAGCTTGTAGTGCGCCGCGGTCATGGCAGCCTCCCAGACCTGTCCTTCCTGAAGTTCTCCGTCACCGAGCAAGGCGTACACGCGGTTTGTTCCGCCGTCGAGCTTGTGCGCAAGCGCAAGGCCGTTCGCCACCGACAGGCCCTGGCCGAGCGATCCGGTCGAGATCTCGACGCCCGGAACGTATTTGCTGTCGGGATGGCCCTGGAGCCGGGAGCCGAGTTTGCGGAGTGTGCAGAGCTCGGCATGCTCGATGAATCCTGCATGAGCGAGCACGGTGTACAGGAGCGGCGCCGCATGGCCTTTCGAAAGAATGAAATTGTCCCGCCCGTTCCAACCGGGCTTTTTGGGATCGTACTTCATCTTGTAGAAATAGAGCGCCGTCGCGATATCAGCGGCGGACAGGCTGCCGCCGGTATGGCCGGAACCGCACTCCGTCAGCATCTTCAGAAGGTCGATCCGGACCCTTCTCGCTTTGTCGGTAAGTGCCTTTAATTGTTCTTCAGTAACTGCCATGCACAATCCTCCTCATTAAGCCGTTCAGGTGTTTATCGAGAGTCGCGCACGAACGCTTCGCTGCACGAGGTAAAGAATGATAATTACTTCTATTTTTTTTCCTTCTGCTCCTGAGAAAGAAAATCGAGGATGATATCGTCAAGGCTCTTTTCCTTTTCCGGCTCCGGGGGAGCAGGCGCGAGGACAGGAGCGGGCGACGCTGCTTTCGGGGCGAGCGCCTGTTGTTTTGCCGGGGCGGGCTTGGGAGCAATTGCCGGCCGATATGTTGATTCATGGGGGGCGTTGTTCAGATCCAGCTTGCCCTGCATCAAGTCGCGGATCATCTGCTTGTGCTGTTCCATCATAAGATCGCGCACCACGTCATCGAGGCAATCCGCCTTGAGGATGTCGGCATAGCTGGTCTTGCGTGACGCGAGAATCGCCCCTTGATGGTACAGGAGAGAAGTGATGGAGGGACTGTTGACGCCGCCGTCTTCCGTCTGCACGTGGTAGATCTTGCCCTGGTATTTGAAGTCCGTATTGTAGCCTGTGAGCATAAAAGGTATTATACAAAGGAGGGGGGGAAGATGCAACCTCAAAATGGCGGCGAGACGATCAAGGCCGGGCCTTCGCTCGCGGACAACGTTCCCGACATGAGAAGAGACACCCTTTTTAAAAGGTATTGCGCAGAAAAGGAATTATGCCGGGTTTTTACTTGACAGCGGAAAGGTGTTAGTGTAATTTTACCCCGTGCCGGTGTGGTGGAACTGGTAGACGCAGAGGACTCAAAATCCTCCGGGGGCAACTCCATGTCGGTTCGATTCCGACCACCGGCACCAAATAATGACCATGAAAAGATCGGGGTTACCGATCTTTTTTTTTCGGTGGACGGAATCGAACTAGGGGGTATGGGGGAAGGAATTCCCCTATGCTTCGGGGGGAGCGCACGAGGGGGCCGGTCCCCTCGTGAAGCAAAGCGCGTGAGCTTCCGACCACCGGCACCATTCTTTTTCAATCACTTCCGGCGATTCTTTTCTCTCATCCGACGCTTCAGACACTCTTAAATTACTAAATATGCCGTCCGGTGACGATCATGACTCAGCTGCGATTCTTTGTGGAGAGCGACGATCCAGATTATCAACGTTTGGTATTTTCAGTTTTTTAGTGTCAGTGCCTCTTTGATGGCGGGCGCTGACTTTGGGGTCTGGTTGAACCTCAGAGGGAATAATGAGGCATGGACTGCCAGAATGCATCAATCTTTCACATCACGCTGAGCAATACTACGCAATTGTCCCTTTTGATTGTAACTGAGGGATTATGTGGCAAAAAATCTGAAGCGGATTTGATTATAATATTTAAAGAAGGGAAAAAGCGCTCGGGGGAAAATCCAATATCGGTGAACCCCTGATACTATTCTCTTAAGGTTATTCGTTCTATTAAAAAATCTGTTTGACGGGTAGCTGATCATCGGACCGTAAGCTTGGGGGGTCACTTTCTAAATTGAAATACCTATGCTCAATATTTTTTCTACCATAAAAATATCGTTCCGGGCACTTTTGGTGAACAAGATGCGTTCTGCCCTGACCATGCTCGGGATCATTATCGGCGTCGCCGCCGTGATCACGAGGGTAGCCGTAGACACCGGTGCAAGCTGGCGGATCGCCGAACAAATATCGAGCATGGGGAGCAACCTCCTCATCATCCAGCTCGGCAGCGCAACGGCCGGAGGCGCGAGGCTGGGAGCAGGCACACTACCGAGGCTCACTACGCGCGATGCAGAGGCCATCCTGAAAGAATGCCCGGCGGTGGCGGAAGTTGCCCCTACCCGCCAGGGCAGGACGCGAGGAACGCGACGAAGGTCGCCCTGCTCGGCCAGACCGTGGTTAATAGTCTTTTCGGAGAGCAAGACCCCGTAGGCCGGACGATCAGGATCAATAACATTCCTTTTACCGTGATCGGCGTACTGTCCGTCAAGGGACAGTCGCCTCAAAGCCAGGACCAGGATGACGTTATTTTTGTCCCTGTGACTACGGCGCTGAAAAAACTGTTCGGTGCTACCTTTCCCGGCATGGTATGGTTCATCATGGTCAAGGCAAAGAGCATTGAAGACCTGCCTGCAGCCGCGGAACAGATTAATGACCTCCTCAGGCAGCGGCACCATCTCGGACAGCAACAGGACAACGATTTTACCATACGGAACCTTACCCAGATCATGCAAGTTCAGGAGCAGTCCACACGGGTGATGACCCTTCTCCTGGGGGCCATCGCGTCCGTCTCGCTCTTCGTGGGCGGGATCGGCATCATGAACATCATGTTCGTGTCCGTCACGGAGCGCACGCGAGAGATCGGGATCCGCATGGCCTCCGGAGCGAAGATTTGGGACATCCGGCTGCAATTCATCGCCGAAGCGCTGACGATGTCTCTGATCGGGGGCGTCATAGGTAGTGTCTTCGGCGTATCCGCATCAATGGTCCTCTCCTCCGTCCTGGGCTGGCCTATCGTTGTGACGGTCCTTTCCATCCTGTTGGCGTTCAGCCTTGCAGGAATTGTCGGTATTTTCTTCGGGTTTTATCCCGCCTATAAAGCATCACTGCTGAACCCGATCGATGCGCTGCGATATGAGTAGTAGCTATTCGTCATTGTCTTAACGGGGAAAGTCCTCCGACAAGTTGCTGGGGCCTTCTAATTGCAATGAGGGTTGATACGGCGATACCCCCTCCGGGTAGAAATACCCTGTTTTTCATGAACGCGCCCTCCCTTATAAGGAAACCATACGGGTCATCCTTAACGTTACCTAAACCGCACCTCACGTCATCTAAAGAAAAATCCACTTGCTCCTGGATTCAACGATCGTCAAAACGGTTCAATCTCTGCTTTGAAGAACTCGAAGGCCTCGCTGTCGAAGATACAGAATTCCACCGTTTCAAGCGAACTATCGGGCGTGCTTTTCAAAAATGCAGCGGCCTCGCTCACAAGGATCTTCGCACACCGGTCCTTGGGGAAGCCGAAGATGCCTGCGCTGATGGCGGGCACGGAAATGCTCTTGAGCCGTTTCTCCGAGGCGAGGTTGAGCACGCTGTTGATCGCGCTTTTTAATTTGTTGTCCTCGTCGCCTTCGCCCATTCTCGGACCCACGGCGTGAATAACGTAGCGAGCCTTGAGTTTGCCGCCGGTCGTGATGGCCGCGCCGCCCACGGGCACGTGGCCGATCCTGTCGCTCTCTTCCTGGATGACCCTGCCGCCTTTTCTTACGATCGCGCCCGCCACACCGCCGCCATGCTGGAGACGGCTGTTCGCAGCGTTCACAACGGCGTCCACGTCACGCTCGGTGAGGTCCGCGGAGACGAGCCGGAGAATCGTTTTGCCGATCTTCTTCTCGATGGCATCCATGAAGCACCCCCCCTTCACACTTCTCCCTTCTAACTTCAGACATCACTGCCTGCTCTTGAAACTCGCCTTTTTCACTGCCATCTCAACGATCGGCAGGGACGGGGCGTACCTGATCCCGTAGATCTTTTCCAGATTGATGTCCTCCGGGACCTCATCGAGGATCTTCATTGCCGTTTTCTGGTCTGCCTGGCGGTAGCGGAGCCGCGCTTCGATCGTGACCATTCCCGTTTTTTTCACCGGGGCAACGCCGAAGTACGCGTCTTTATACCCCCGGGGCGGGATCGTATCGTTCCGGGAAAAGGCCGTTACCACCCAGGGATCAACGGCAAAATGGAAGTCCGTGCCCATGCCCTCGGAATTGAACAAACGGGTGTCGGGGAAAAGCGTCCCGGGACTGTCGAAGCCGCCGCTGCTCACAACAAGGTTGCCGGCGGCGTCCTTGGCGCTCACTTCCAGCCACATCTCGCGCACATTCGTAAGCGACGTAGGCAGGTTATGCCCGGCGCGGATATTTTTCACCCTGACCTTGATCTCCGCGAGCGCGCCCTTACGGTACACGGGGAAGAGCTCGAGCGCTGCCGCGGCCTTGAGCCGTTCCACCGCGGCCTCGAACTTCCGGTGCAGGTTGGCGGCGAGCTTTTCGTCTCCGGCCTTGCGCGCGGCGGCCTCGGCGAGGTAGAAGAGAAGATAATTCGCGCCGATGAAGGTATGGCGATATTCAGTGCGCTCGGGTTTTTTGAAGGCATCAGCGGAGCGGATGAACGTCGCGGTGTCGACCATGTGGCAATCCTGGCAGAGGATCCCTTTCTGCGCATAGGGGCCGTGCTTCCACTCGAGATAGGTCGCCTCGAGCGGGAAGTGCTTGTCATAGTGGTAGACGTCGTGGCAGGACGCGCAGAGGTCGGCCTGCAGGTGAAGCGGCGACTCGACGCAGTCATGGAACCCCCCGCCGCATCCCTCCGAAGGTTTCCACGGCCCTCGCTTGATCAGTTTCACGCCTTCGCTCGTCTCCACGCCGGGTGTGAGCACCAACGATCCGTTTTCCGGTTCGTGGGTCGGCGTCTGCCAGTGGGTCACGCCGCTCACCGAGTGACAGATGTCGCACGAGACGCCGGCCAGGGCCAGGGGGCTCAAGCCCTTGAGGCCGGGGCCTTTGATCTCGCCCGTCGCCATGCCGGCGGGTGAATGACAGCCCTCGCACTGGCGCGTGACCTCGTGGCCCACGGCCTTGAACCCCTTGTTCAGCTCCCCCTGGTAGATCGGGTCCTGGAACGCCAGGGCATGCACCGAACCGGTCCACTCCTCGTACTGCTGCGGATGACACCCTGCGCAGACCGCGGGTTCCGTGAAGGGAGCATTCGATTTGTTCCACTTCACCAGGGACGGATAGTAGGGATAGAATTCGCGGTCCACGTCGAAGTAGCTCGTCCCGGCAAAACCGGTCGCGGACAGAAGAGCAATGACAGCAATTATTGTCGTGAGTATAAACCCACTGGCAGAGTGCTTCATGAGGCCTCCTTGATCATATCGTACTTATTTACTACCGTTGCGCTGATGGACTCCCCGCTTCATCTCCATCCGCAGAAAATAGCTCAGGACCGTACGAACGCAGACAATAGATGCCAGGATGCCTATGCGTTCCCCCGCGGGGCTGGCTACTGAACTGATGATACCGGCGGCAATAAAGATTTCGAGCCCCAGCAGCAGGTGCGCCCCCAACCGTTGCCGGATGCCTCGCTCTCCTGGATCACGTCTTTAATAAGAAGAGACCGAGTGATCTTCATCACGAAAAAAGCATGGACAGAATCAGCTATGCCCCAGATTACGATTACCGCGCCCATAATGCTGATAGCCACAGTCACTGCCTGCAGGATGCGCTGCATGCCGTCCATGTCCGTACGCTCCTCCCTTCAGCGATGAGAAGAAGTGATGATGCGAGAACACGCAAACGATATCCGCGGGGGTCGCGCCTTGGCATACACGCGTCGTTGATGACCGTGCAGAACGTTTCGAAATCATGCTCCCCACGCAGTCGGATCACGGTCCCCTGCCTCTCTGGTACTGATTATAGCCATATTCTCCGGAAAATCAATCACGGAACAGGTGCGATTTGACATCTGCGCCGGAGCTTCATGCCATCATCGGGCGTTACTACAACGCACTCGAGTTCAACGATATGAGCATCGGACGCCATCACCGTAAAAAATCGCTACTGATGCGGCCTTGCTTCATTATAAGAGAAGCATCCAGTTCCCCTACCCGACTTGCACTCCCGCCACATGCCACGTACAACTAACGTTGCATTGACCGACCGTAAGACGGTTGATATACTTGTATTAAAAGTAAATGAACACGAGGGGAAGCGAAGCGAGTTCAGACACTTGGCATTCATGGAGCGCCTCATCGTAATCTTGATCTTGAGATCTGATACAGTTTATCAGATGGTCCATAGCCGAAGGCGTTTTTTGCTAGTCAAAAAGTAGTCGGGCCGGAGGCAACACAATGGAAGGCACCACTTTTTTTGACGATGAAGCCAGAGAAAAAACGCGAAACCGATATCTTCTGGCCTTCTCCCTGAAGCTGGTGGGGACGTCGCTGACCCTCGGGGCGTTGCTCGGCCTGCTGATTCTCTTGACCATCTTCCTCGGATGGTCGACATTCATCCTTCCCTGTATGCTCGGGTTCCTCGCGGGCATCTCCCTTGCCATCGGGGTCTTGTCCTCACTCCAGAACAGGGCGCGGATCTCGCGCTTGCTGGGCGTGCTGACGCTGCCCGGCTTAGCCGTTTACTTAAGCTTCATGGCGGGCAACAGCCCTCAGGCATACGAGGCTTCGAGCTCGGCGCTGATGCCGTTTGTGGTTTATGCGCTGGCCGCTTTCGTTGGGGGTCTCATCATCGTGAAGATCTGGCAGAACATGCCGATCAGGGGAAGAAATAAAGATGAGGAAAAAGAACCGGTCCCGGTTTTGACGCCGGCAAAGAAGGAGCATACGAGCCATGAAGGGCCTGATCTCGACAAAGCTGCTTAAGATCGTCGCCATTTGGTCGCTCATCCCCAGTTACATTGCAGCGGGCGGCGCCATCGGATATGGTTTGGATAAATGGCTCACCACCTTTCCGTATATTACCGGAGCCGGCATCCTGGTCGCTTTTAGTTTTGCTGTCCGTGACATGATGAGGCTTAAGAAGGAATGGTAATTGGGGGCCGGAGGCGGATCCATGTCAGAGACCATGCGGCACTTGATGCCCTATATCGTCATCTTCAATTTCGCTCTCGTGGCGCTTGTCTTGATCGCGCTGGCCTTCGTAACGACCCGGCGGAAACCGTCTGAAGTTCCCGATACTATCCAGAACGTCGCTGAGTATGTCCTGGAGTGGTTTGTGCAACAGGCCCGAGACATGCGCCCCGACGGAGTGCCGGTAATCGCTCCGTTCCTCGCCAGTCTGTTCCTGTTCATCCTGTGCTCCAATCTTTTGTCTGTCCTGCCGTTCCCGATCATCAACATCCCGCCGACGTCGTACTACAGCGGGACGCTGACACTGGCCCTTATCGCCATACTCGGGATCACGATCATCAGCGCCCGACTCAACGGCGTTTTCAGCGCTCTCAAGCACCTCTTCTGGCCCAATCCGCTCCAGATCATTTCCGAGGTCGGCCATACCCTTTCGCTCTCCCTCCGGCTATTCGGCAATATCGGCGGTGAATTCATGGTCGCCCTGCTGGTTGCCAAAGCGGCCCCCTACGGGATCCCCCTGATTATTCATGCCCTGGGGTTGATACCGGCCTTTATTCAGCCGTTGGTATTCACGCTGCTGACGACGAACTTTCTTGCCGAGGCCATCCATATCGAAGAGAAACGGCCTCGAAAGGAAAAGCGTCAGGAGGTTTCGCCAATCGAACAGCCGTCATCAGAACCGGTCCGGTAAAGAACAAAGTTTTCCATCGGTCATAGCCAACGGCCTTCTCGAACGGAGTGAACCTTACACGTAGAAAGGGGAATGACAATGCAAGCGATCCTCATGATATTCATCCCGACACTGACCATCGTACCTGTCGCCATCGCCGCGTCCCTGGCCATGAGAAAAATCTCTCATGCGGCCATCGAGGGCATGACCAGACAGCCGGAAATAGCACCCCAGCTGTTTACCGCCATGCTTGTCGCCATGGCCCTGGTCGAAGCTCTGGTGATCTACTGCCTGGTCATCGCGCTGATGGTGGCGGCAAAGATCTAGCCTGCCGGGACCGAAGGAGTCAGCATATGAGTCTCAATCCTTTGGAGCAACTGAATCTGATCACCATGGCGGCGATGGCGGCCATCTTTCTGGTGACCTTCTTTATCTTGAAAACGGTGCTTTTCACCCCCTTGATCGACGTGATGGAAAAAAGGACCGGCAAGCTGGAGAGATCGCGCGCGAGGTATCAGGAAGCCGACGTATTGACAGAGCAGGCGCGGGAGGAAGCTGCGAGGATCGCGGCTGAGGCAGCCGAGACAGCAGAGCGCTTTTCCGAAGACGTCAGAAGAGAGCTAGCCGGGATAGGGGAATCAAAACGCGCTCTGGCCAATGCCGAGGCGGGAAAAATCCTTGCCAGCGGACGGGAAGAGATTGCGCGCCTCAAAGGCTTGGAACAGACCCGGCTGAAAGAGCATCTCCTGACGTGCAGCAAGCAGACACTGGTCAAGATGATCCCCACGGTGGACGAGGAGGCCCTCCGGCTGGTAGTCAACCGGGTTCTTACGGCCAGAGGAGCGGCAAAGCAGCCATGAAGGAACTGATCCAGGAAGTGTTCCGCCAGATCACCGGGGAACCGTTGATGTTTACGGTCGAGCTTGTGCAATTTATTCTGCTCGTCCTCATCATCCGATTTCTCCTTCCCCGGATCGTGGGGACCGCTCTGAAAGAAAGGCACAAGCGCATTGCCGCCGAGGTGGAAAAGGCCGACCAAGCGGAGGCGGCATATGCGAAAGCCGGACAACAGGCCGCTGCACTGGTCGCCGCAGCCCGTGCGGAAGCCGGGAGGACCATCGAGGCAGCGAGGACAGCCGCGCAGGAAGAGCGCCGGGCCGGGCTGGACCGGGCGGAACAGGAAGCCAACGCGATCCTTCTCCAGGCCGGACAAGCCATCGAGACCGAAAAAGAACGGGTGGCCGGCGAGGCGTCCGAACAGCTGGTCACGCTGGTCACGCTCGTCACCCGTCGCTTCATCGAAGAATCACTGACGGAAAGCGAGCGCCGGGCAGCGACGCAAAAGCTCATTCTCGCCAGCCTGAACGAGATGGAAGGCACCGCATCCCGTTAGTGAGCACCATACGACATAGTACAGGTGAAGGGCACTGCAACCATGGAACAGAACCGGCATAAGCGTGAAGAGTCCGCCCTGGGCTCCCTCTTAATAGGCCTGCGCGAACCCGTTGTTCTCCTCGAAACCCAGATACCCCTTGATCCTCTCCTCGTCGATCAACTCAAGGCAAAGCTGTCGGCGGTTGCGGGAAGAGAGCTCTCGATCGACGTGAAAGTAAATCCGCGTCTGGATGTCGGCGCCAGGCTGATTTTAGGAAGAGAAAAAAAACTCGACCTCGATCTCCGGCGGAAACTCCTGGAAGACCTGGAATCACAATTTGCGGCGCTAAAACGAGAGGGCCTGACGACGATCGAGGAGACGGCCGCGCACCTGGCGCGGATCATCGAGAACACGGAGCCGCGGCTCCGTGTCGAAGATCTTGCTGACATTGGGGAAGTCCTTCAGGTCGGCGACGGCATTGCGATCGTTTCCGGCCTGCGGGGGGTAGGCGCTCAGGAGATCGTCCGC
>CAWBNQ010000002.1:0-236501 GCA_963790205.1 Nitrospirota bacterium | reverse complement strand
CATATGCAGGTACCGCGAACAAGATAACGAGTATGACGAGCAGTAATTTATATGATTTCCGAAGCATGAAGACCTCCCTGAGAACTGATAAAGCTTGATTGCTTAAAGGACATTATTCCCTCATCAAAAAATCGTTATGTGCCGCCAGACCCATTGCCGGAGGTGCAGCATCGATCCGCGACCCCGCAGCAGCGGTCCTTGCTTCCGCAGCAAGCATCAATACTTTGACAAGCTCCCCACTGGCCGCTGCTGCAAGTTTGGGTGCCGGGACAGTTTGTGTTGCCAATGGTAATGGTGCAGGACTGTGTATTACTGCCAGTGCAACTGCCGCTACCAAAACAAACGCCGCCACCCCCACACGACGGATACTCCTTGAAGCACGCCTGAACGTACCCCCCGTACCCCGGATCCATATAAATTATATTAATTCCCGCAAGATCAGTCGACCACATAGAGTAAATATAATCGATGGCTTGTGCCTGAGTGTCACATACATAGTGTACGGGGCAAGAAGTAAAAGGATCTGACACACCACATCCCGCATGAGTCCTTTCGGGATACAGAAACATGCAAAATATTAAGCAGAGCGAAAAGAAAATATTTTTCCAATGAGTTACTAAAAGCTTCAGCCGCAAAGAGAACCGTAAGCTCTTGAGCCATTGGCCCATGAGTACCTCCCATCCGACTAATATGCTGTCGGCGTTCGTTGTGATCTGCAGCAAAAAAACATAAACTGAAAATGGACATGAATCAAGGGTTCATCCGCTGACACAGGGTAACCGCGAGTAATATATTACACAATATTCGTACCAGAACTATCAGTAACACCGATCAGTTATTCTTCCGCTCATGCTCCTGCGGGCACCGCGCTCTGGAGGTGGCGAATAACTAGCTTCCCACTTCAAAAAATCGTTATGTGCCGCCAGACCCATTGCCGGAGGTGCAGCATCGGTCCGCGACCCCGCAGCAAGGGTCCGGACTTTTGCAGCAAGGATCAATACTTTGACAAGCTCCCCACTGGTCGCTGCTGCAAGTTTGGGTGCCGGAACAGCCGTTGCTCGTGGTGCAGGACTGTGTATTGCCGTTTGTGCAAATGTTGTTAAATAAACACCCAAGAACAGCAACGCACAAAACATTGCTACAACCTCCACCGGGAGTTTCTTCACATGTACTGGTATTTACTACATTGGAATTGGATCCCCAATACCATTGGATGCCGCAGGGATAGTTATAATGACTAAAAACAGAAGAGAGATAACTATAGCATTCTCCTGCAGTAGTACAAGCAATAATGCGACCTTCCGAATTCGTACCCGCACTATCAGTACAACTTCCCAAAACTGGCGAGGAGCAAACCAGCATTAACGAAATACTTAAAATTGCATTAAGAATAACCCTGTAGCAAAAATATATTTGTTTGCTCATGTTTTATTCTCTTCCCAACCGCCGTCATGGTTGCCGCTCATGCCGCTCGCGCAATATGCACATGACTCGTCAACACCGTTAACACCCAGGATATGTGCCTGCGAAGGTACGGCTAATTCCTCCTGAAGATATTTTTCACACATAACATAGCCGCTCAAGCTCCTGTGGGCCCCGCGCTCTGGAGCTGGTTGTTCGTCAAGGAGATCGCCTATCCGGACGGCGAGACGAACTGTATGGTAAAAGTAAACAAGAAAAGGACATTATTCCCTCATCAAAAAATCTGTTATTTACCTACACCACCATTTCTGGGGTCACAGCAACGATCCGTGACCCCGCAGCAAGGGTCCGGACTTTTGCAGCAAGGATCGATTTTTTGACAAACTCCCCATTGGCCGCTGATGCACGTTTGGGTGCCGGGACAGCCCGTGCTAGTTGTACAGGACTGTGTTTTGCCGTTAGTGCAACCACTGTTGCCAAAAAAAACTTCCCAACAACCAGCGGTAGGCGGGTCATCAGGAGAACAGTGACAAAGGGCAAACCCGCCACTACTATCGCTATCGTAATAAAGTGTCCAGCCCACACAATTCCTGTTAGGACTATAATTTACAGCTTCCGCCGCAGTAGTACAGACTCCGTAATTGTAGCCCATCTCCCCAACGGGAACATAACTGCATGTTGCATATGCTGATTTTAGTGGAATGGACAGGCAAAGCAATACCCAGAGCAGGAAAACAACTCTTTTGGGAAAATGCTTTGTCATGAATGAACCCATATCTTTTATTCTCTTGATCATGAAAACTTCCGGTTAAATACTAACTTAAAGCTGCGATAGTGCACAACTATGAGAGTATTAATTCCCGATCATCAAATTTCCTCTCGCAATCGAGGTAGATCCAGTGACGGGGTTCACGGCCGTGACCGTGACCATGTAGTTGCCTTCTCCGGAGAACAGGGCTTTCATTCCGTTTGTATCCGCCGGGTCCAAATCGTTCCAGTCAAGCTCCTGCGGACCGGCCGTCTGAAGCTGGGTACCTGCCACGGTAATTGCCGACCCGGAAGGCGAGACGAGTTGTATCGTGACATTCGAGTCCCGCGAGAGCGTATACTCGATCCGTGTAAACTGGCCATAGGACAGACTCATTGCATAAGGATCGGTCTTGAGTGCGCTTATCACGGGGGTATCTCCGTTCGTTATGATATAGTTCTCCCGGAGCAGAGATGCAATAGAGCATGAGGCGCCTGCGCCGTAATCCAGGGGTTGACCGCTCGGGTTCCTGACATCCCAGACGTAGCTGTAGCTCCCCGGTGTTGCCGGGACCGCGGTCAGAACATTGAAGTTCTGCGCCGCCCAGGAGATGCTTACAGTCACCCGTGAAGGTTGCGTCGGCGTGTAGGTGATTGTCATGGGCTGATTGGTCAAGGGATCGGCGCCCGACGACTGCGAGCAGGTCACGCTCCCAGTCCCCGTGGGCGCGGGCGGGCTGTAACTGTCTGACTTAACGCCGTCCGATGCCCCTAACACGTAGAGATACGCCTCATCCGGTACAACCTTGCCCGTGTTGTCCGTACCGTTCCAGGTGAAAGAATACGCGCCTGCCGCATAGGCTTGAGAAGCCTGGTATACCGGCGTGCCGGTCGGACCCTGCTTTTCAGGTATGATCGATAGCGTAACGGTTGCCGGCTCGTTGATGGTGAAGGATATGGCACTGGATTCGGAGTTGTTGGTATTAAGCGTATGACTGCTTGCTCCGATGTTCGAGAGAATCAGGTTGTCCGTGCTTACCGGGACTATTGATATGGAACTGTTGCCTGCCTTGTCCGTTGCAGTGAGTCTCAAGGCATAGCCGCCGTTCTGGACCAGGACCGCGTTCGTCTGGTCGTTCGTGACCCAGGTGGCGAGCGTTCCGCCGCTGACCGGTGTTGTTGCGCCGGATATAAGGGTCCAGGGGCCGGCTCCTGCTGCGAGCCCGTATTCCAGCCGGTAATTATCGAGGTTCGTATCGGACGCCGTGCCCAGAACCTGCACAATATCGCGGAGCACCGCGTTCGCGGCCGGGGAGGATATAACGGCCGTGGGCGGCGTAGTATCCACGATGATGCTCCTGGTCGTTGAGGCGGCCTGTACGCTGGTTTCGGTGCTCGTTGCATCGATCCGGTAGGTATACGTTCCATCCGGCACGACGGTCCCGGTGCTGTCATTGCCGTCCCAAGACTGGGCCATTGAAGTCCCCGTGCCGGTATACGTCCTGACAGTTGCCGCCGAGGAGTCGTTGATGGTGATGGTCCACGCGCTCAGGTAGGTGAAGGCAGCACTGATTGTCGTCGTGTCTTTTATATTGTCTCCGTTGGGCGATATATAGCCTTCAGAAGCTGCCGCATTCTGCGTCCAAAGAAGCCGTACGCGCGCTGTGTCTACAACCACATTCCCGGCGTTGTCCGTGACCGTTAGCCGGAGCGTGTACATGCCGCTGGTAAGTGACGTCGTGTCCCAGGCGTAGATCAGGCCGTCCGTGACCGGCGTGGTCGATGTTTTGAGTGTCGTCCAGGAAGCCGGATCCCCGCCCACGCCGTAATCGAGGGTATAGGTCTTGAGTCCGTTGGGATCCGATGCCGTGCCGGTTACGCTGATCGACGCGCCGCCCTGGAACATCTGATCGTCCACAGGCGGGTCCATGTAGACGATCGGGACCACGCTCGAAACCATGATCATGCCCTGGGGCGATGACGCGGTATTGCCGTTTGTTGGGTCAACGGCGTTAATCTGATAAAAGTACGCCCCGTCGGCCACTTTTACCGCCTGACTGTTCGTGCCGTACCATTTCTGTTTGATGGCCGTACCGGTCCCAGTAAAGGCATTTACCGCGTTGTTGTTTGCGTCGGTGATCGTGATGGTCCAGGTGGCGGAACTCGATATGGAGGCCGTAAAAGTAACGTAGCCGCCGTTGGGGTTCAGCGATATGGGCATGGCCCTCGCCTCGGTGATGCTTAAGACCGTACCCGGAACCTGACCCAGCCAAGGGTTGTACAGTACATGATCGTTGATGGCATCCCCTCTACCGCCTGCGTTGCCTACGGTGTATGTCGGCCCGCTCGCTACTCCCCACCAGTTGTCGCGAGCGTCGACGTCGGGAGAGGTCGATGCGTTCCAGGCGCCGGCCGTGGTGTTGGAGTAAATTTTCGTGTTGGTGATGTACGGATTGGAGCCGGTGGAGTAAACGCCCCATTTGTTTCCCGTGAGTTCGCTGTCCATGATCACGGGATAGTTCGTCGAGCCCGTCACGTAAACGCCGCTTCCGGCGCTGTTTCTGATAAGGCAGTTTCTGAGGATTGGAGCGGAAGAGCTGATGGTGAGATCGGCGTTGTTATAATTTGCTCCGGAACCCGCGTATTCAATGGTCGTGTATTCAATGTCGCTTGCTGAAGAAGCTCCTCCAGAGAGCGTGACGCCATACCAATTCCCGGGTGCGGGTGTGGTCTGGCTTGAGGTGAAGAGGATGCTATTGCCTGCCGCGCCTTTGGCGATAAGCGCGCCCATAGAGGAGCCGCTGCCGATTTGCATGCTTGTACCGGTGTTAAATTTTATCACGGCGCCGGAGTCGATAGTGAGGGTGGCTGTTGTTGTCGTATCTTTATAGACATAAATTGTACCTAATACGACATATGGCGCCGTCCACTTTTGCCAGTGAGTGTTCTGATTTATGGTTTCGCCTACAACCTCGATCCTGCCCGCGGAGGTCATGTTGTTTACCGTGTTGTTGTTCAAAATCTGACCGATGATGTTCGCCCCGGAATGGATCGGAGAGTTGTCTGCGTTCGTGAAGGTGTTGCCGGTGATGGTCGGCGTGATGCCGGTTGAGCCGATGTACAAGCCATTGGCAATGGCTGAATTGGTAACAGACAGCACGGACGAAGTAGAAGATAAATATAATCCGTAATAGGCCGCTGTATTTACAATGGAGACATTGTAGTTTGAGATGACTGGCGAGCCATTCCCGTAAATCCCATACCCTGTCGCACTTGAGTTCGTCAGGCTGCCATTGGTTATGGTCGGAGAGGAGGATGAAAGATATATGCCATAGGCCCCGTTGTTCGTGATCGTCACCGTGTCCAATACCGGATTCGAGGAGCTTAAATTTAGTCCGTAGCCTGTGACATTTGTGATCGTGCTGTTCCTGATCGTCGGCGAGGCCGAGGTCATAGATACCCCGGTGCTGTACTGAATATCCACATATTCGAGGTCCGTTGTTCCGTCAATCGTGCCGTCGTTAAAGATAAGACCTGACCAGGTCCCGCTCGTTCCGCTCCGAGTGAACATGATGTGATTCGCCGCTGTTCCCTGCGCTACGAGCGCGCCCTGGCTCGCGCCGTTGCCGACCTGCAAACCGCTGCTGGAAGCAAACTTGACGGTCACTCCCGGATCGATGGTGAGCGTGGCGGGTCCCGTCGTGTCCTTGTAGACTTGGACCGTACCCGAGACCACATACGGCGCAGGCCATACCGTCCAGTGGGCATCCTGTTTCACCTGCTCGCCCACGATCTGGATCTGCCCTGCCGAGGTCATACCGTTTATGGTATTGCTGCTCAATATCTGCGCGATGATGTTCGCTCCAGCATGGATCGGCGAGGTATCCACGTTCGTGAAGGTGTTGCCGGTGATGGTCGGAGTGATGCCGGTTGAGCCGATGTAAATGCCGTTCCCGATCGTGGAATTGGTGATGGACATCGCCGAGGTTGCGCTACTCATGTATACGCCGTAATAGTTGGCGGTATTGACGATGGAGACATTATAGTTCGAGATGACCGGCGAGCCGCTTCCGTAAATCCCGTGACCGGTTGGGCTCGAGTTCGTAAGGCTGCCGTTTGTGATGATAGGTGAGGATGAATTAAGATTAATTCCGTAGATCCCGGTGTTAGAAATAGTCACGGTATCCAAAACGGGGTTCGAGGAGTTTAGGGTCAGCCCATAGCCTGTGACATTTGTGATCGTGCTGTTCCTGATGGTCGGCGAGGCCGAGGTCATGGTTACCCCGGTGCTGTACTGGACGTCCACATATTCGAGGTCCGTCGTACCGGCTATGGTCCCGGCCTGGAAGTTGAGCCCATACCAGTTCCCGCTCGTTCCGCTCCGGGTGAAGGTGATATGATTCGCCGCTGTTCCCTGCGCTACGAGCGCGCCCTGGCTCGCGCCGTTGCCGATCGTCAAACCGCTGCTCGAAGCAAACTTGACGGTCACCCCTGGATCAATCGTGAGGGTTGCGGGTCCCGTCGTGTCCTTGTACACGGAGACTGTGCCTGAGACGACCACATAGGGAGCGGCCCATTGTTTCCACTCTGCATCCTGCCGCACCTGCTCACCCGCGACTTCGATCCTGCCAGCAGAGGTCATATTGTTTATGGTGTTGTTGGTCAATATCTGCGCGATGATGTTTGCGCCGGCGTGGATCGGCGAGGTATCCACGTTCGTGAAGGTGTTGCCGGTGATCGTCGGGGTAATCCCATTTGTACCGATGTATATGCCATTTGCGATGATAGAATTGGTAACGGACAGCGTGGATGAACTAGAAGATAAATATACTCCATAATAGGCCGCCGTATTTACAATGGAGACAGTGTAGCTCGAGATTATCGGCGAGCCGCTCCCGTAGATCCCGTGGCCTGTTGCGCTTGAGTTCGTAAGGCTGCCGTTGGTGATGGTCGGGGAGGAAGAGTTCAACAAATAGATGCCATAAGTACCGGTGTTTGTGATCGTGTCTGTATCTAGGGTCGGATTGGAGGAGTTGAGGTTAAGGCCGTAACCCGTTACGTTCGTGATCGCGCTGTTCCTGATAGTGGGCGAGGCTGAATTCATTGTTATGCCGCTGCTGTACTGGATGTCGACATATTGCAGAACCGTGGTACCGTCAATCGTTCCATCGTTGAAGGTAAGGCTTGACCAGGCTCCGCTCGTCCCGCTCCGGGTAAAGGTGATGTGGTTCGCCGCTGTCCCCTGCGCCACGAGCGCTCCCTGGTTCGTGCCGTTGGCGACCTGCAAACCAGTGCTTGAAGCGAATTTGACTGTAACGCCCGGATCGATGGTGAGTGTGGCAGGACCCGTCGTGTCCTTATAGACAGAGACCGTGCCTGATACGACCACATAGGGTGCAGGCCATACCGTCCAGTGAGCGTCCTGCGCCACCTGCTCGCCCACGACCTCGATCTGTCCGGCTGAGCTCATGCCGTTCATGGTATTGCCGCTCAATAGCTGTGCGATAATGTTCGCGCCTGCATGCATGTGTGAATTGTCAACATTCGTAAAGGTATTGCCGGTAATCGTCGGCGTTATACCCGTTGACCCGATGAACAGGCCGTTTGCGATGGTTGAATTAGTTATGGATAAGGCGGAGGTGGAACCGCCGGATAGATAGACACCGTACTTACCCGCGGTGTTTACGATGGAGACCGAGTAGTTCGAGATTACCGGCGAGCCGCTTCCGTAGATTCCGTGGCCTGTCGTGCTTGAGTTCGTGAGACTGCCATTAGTGATCACAGGTGATGAGGAGGATGAAAGATATATGCCATAGGTACCGGTGTTTGTGATGGTAACCGTGTCCAATACTGGATTCGAGGAGCTTAAACTTAGTCCGTAGCCTGTGACATTCGTAATAGTGCTGTTCCTGATCGTCGGCGAGGCCGAGGTCATAGATACCCCGGTGCTGTACTGAATGTCCACATATTCGAGGTCCGTTGTTCCGTCAATCGTGCCGTCGTTAAAGATAAGCCCCGACCAGGTCCCGCTCGTTCCGCTCCGGGTGAAGGTGATATGATTCGCCGCTGTTCCCTGCGCTACGAGCGCGCCCTGGCTCGCGCCGTTGCCGATCGTCAAACCGCTGCTCGAAGCAAACTTGACGGTCACCCCTGGATCAATCGTGAGGGTTGCGGGTCCCGTCGTGTCCTTATAGACTTGGACCGTACCCGAGACCACGACATACGGTGCAGGCCATACCGTCCAGTGGGCATCCTGTTTCACCTGCTCGCCCACGATCTGGATCTGCCCTGCCGAGGTCATACCGTTTATGGTATTGCTGCTCAATATCTGCGCGATGATGTTCGCTCCAGCATGGATCGGCGAGGTATCCACGTTCGTGAAGGTGTTGCCGGTAATGATCGGCATTATACCCGTTGACCCGATGTACAGGCCGTTTGCGATGGCTGAATTGGTTATGGATAAGGCGGAGGTTGCGCTACTCATGTATACGCCGTAATAGTTGGCGGTATTGACGATGGAGACATTATAGTTCGAGATGACCGGCGAGCCGCTTCCGTAGATCCCGTGGCCGGTTGGGCTTGAGTTTGTCAGGCTGCCCCCCGTGATGATTGGCGAGGAGGACGAGAGATAAATGCCATAGCTCCCGGTGTTGGCAATGGTCACGGTATCGAGCGTGGGATTTGAGCTGCTGAGACTGACGTAGCCGCTGAGGCTGGTTATGGTGCTGTTCCTGATCGTCGGCGAGGCCGAGGTCATGGTTACCCCTGTGCTGTACTGAACGTCCACATATTCGAGGTCCGTTGTACTATCTATTGTCCCGTCCTGGAAGTTGAGGCCGTTCCAGGTCCCGCTCGTTCCGCTCCGGGTGAAGGTGATATGATTCGCCGCTGTTCCCTGCGCCGCGAGCGCTCCCTGGCTCGTTCCGTTGCCGATTTGAAGGCTCGTGCCGGAGTTAAACTTCACCACGACGCCCGGCTCGATCGTGAGCGTCACGGGCGACGTGGCCGTGCCGTAAACCTGCACTGTCGAGGTAACGACATAAGGACTGTTCGCCAGGCTCCATGTAGTGTCAGCGGAAATGCGGCCGCCTACGGTCGTGTCGGCCAGGGAAGGTGTATTATAAAACGTGAGTGCAAAGAAGAATAATAATGCGGTCCCGAAGGCGTTTCTGATTCTCATAGTTGCACCGCCATCCGGCCGGAACCTGCTTGCGCATCTGCCCATGTGACATTGTCCAGCCATATATCCTCCCCGGGGAAAGATCATGAAGATGAATGCCTTTTGCTGCCAGACGTTGAGTAGCGCGTGTTTGTTCTATCAAGGAATCAAGATGTGCCTGTGAACTGGATGGCTTTATTCGAACTGATTTTTCGGTGTGAACGCTGCGATATTTCAAGTATGCACAATTGTTTATGAGATAGCATCTCTACACAAGAATGTCAATTAGGAAAATCCCAAGTCGAAATCCCTAAGGGTCATTAGGAAAAACCTAATGCGCTTTTATGAGCCACCTTTACTCAATCAACTGTTTTTATTGAAATCTTACTTGACTTTGTCCGGATCAATCCATATACTCGCTGATAGGGAAGCTGCTTTTTGTTGCTTTTTGTCCTCGACTGACAAGCAGTCCCTATTCTTGTAATGAAGAGATCGGTCTTTCAAAAGGTCACCTGGTTTACACTTTCCGGACTTCATCTAGGAGGGGAAACAGGATGAGCACGAAGATCCTTCTTGCGGACGATCACAAGCTGATGCGTGAAGGGATACGCTCTCTCATCACGGAACGTGCAGATATGTCCGTGATCGGAGAAGCAGAGGATGGGGAGACGGCCGTGCGGATGGCTTCCGCGTTATCGCCGGACGTCATACTCATGGACATCTCCATGCCGGGCCTGAGCGGCATAGAAGCGACCCGCCGGATCCTGGCCGACGGCGCGCGCTCCAAGGTGATCGCGCTGTCGATGAATCTCGAAAAGAGAATCGTCCTTAACATACTGAGCGCCGGGGCGTCGGGCTATCTTTTGAAAGACTGCGCCTTTGAGGAAGTGGTCCATGCCATACGCGCCGTGGCTTCGTCGGAAGACGTCTATCTCAGCCCGATGATAACGGGCATCGTTCTGGGCGATGTGGCCAAGCGCGCGGCCAAAAACGAAGGCCTTGGAAGCGCGAGCCTCACATCGAAGGAGCGCGAGACTCTGCGGCTCTTGGCCGAGGGGAGAAGCGCGAAGGAAATTGCTTCCCTTCTCATGTGTAGTGTCAAATCGGCGGAATACTATCGAAAACAAATCATGAAAAAACTCTGCATCAACAACAATGCTGATCTGATAAAGTTCGCCATCCGCGAAGGATTAGTCCCGCTTTAGTATTAATGAGCGTGCCATCAGCATCAGTAAGGTGAGCCACCTAGAGGGCGAGCTCGAATGGGAGGATGGCTGATTCTCTGATGATTTTTAACCGGACACTTGGGAGGCGATGATGCTAAAAAAATGCAGCGATATAATAGCGCCTAAAATTTAATCCTGGCGCACAGCACTTGACAAAACACCATTCATGGGAGGTGTCTCTCATGTCGATTGCGAAGCCGAATTCTAACAATTTCCCGTTGTAACATTAATTACGGATTTCTACTCGAATCTGTGATAGGACCATCACAATGTCGAGAAATCTTGCAAAATCCCCTTGACTGATAAAATTTATTCTGAGATACTCCTTCCGACCATATCGTCTCATTAAGTGATGAGCGTTATTGTAACGCTACCGAATGAAGACCATATGAATAAAAAAGTCCTCAGTCTTTCAGTCCCATTTATCATACTGCTTCTCGCCACGCCAGGCTATTCATGGCATTAATAGTATGACGACTCTCTGTTATTTGTGCGCCCTGGCGGACTCACTTCTCGTTACTTGACAACCATGGTGCAAGGCGTTCATAAGCCTTATTGTTAAGCATTCATCCTCCGAATCCCTTCTATGAACCTAGAAAGACGCATCCACACGTATTAAGAGCGGCTGAGGATTTACATAAATGGTAAGCTGCTGGGCGGTATTCTGCTCAACGATATTTGATTGGTCATTCAGGATCGAGTCGGCAGTAGCACTAGCCGCGTTTCCAATAACAGGCGAGGAACCACCAGCGACCTTTGACGCCGCGCTGGCAGCCGCGATAAGGCCCTTACTGGCACCACTTTTAACACTCTCTGCATTATTCATGTCAACGATTCCCGAAAGACCTGATACTTTTTGTGTGTCGAAAACCAAGCCTGTCAATTGAAACTCCTTGCCGTCAGGAGTGATGCCCTTTTGAACCTGCATCTCAAGGCGTTTAGTGGCTTGATTAAACTGCTTCGCAGCAAAGAGCAAAGTTCCTGGCTTAAGGGTTTTTTTGGCTCCGACAACCTCGGCCGTAAGAGTTATTTCAACAAGACCCGGCTCGGCATTCGAGGTGTTCCGGTTTATGCTTCCCTCCATCCAGGTACCGAGCCTGATGCCGAAAGCACTTGACGGTTTAATGGCGTCGGAAACTATGGTCTGCTTGCCTGGAACCGGGGGCAGCGGCATTTCGACCTGTTGCGCCTTCTCTTTAGGTTTGTTACCGCCAGACAAGCTTTTTATCGCAGATCCGGCCGCAGAGGCTCTTTTTTTCTTCTTTTTCTTCTTCGTGAAACGCTTTGCCGCCATTTTATCATCATCTTTCGATTTATCCACCGAATTGTTGTTTAGATCGATCAGGGTATCCAGATTGCTTGCTTTGGCCCGACCCTGACTTGCCCGGAGATCGCGATCATTATCGTCCGAGAGCGCGCGGAGATCGTCTGCGGTAACAGCGTACAGAAGATGAACGGGCAACAAGACAAGAAGCAGCGATATAATGAACCGCCTGATTACCATTTAGCCTCCACAGTCCCTTTATCAGTGAGAACCTGCAGATTGAGAAACTCTTTGGGATTGAGCGTTGCATCAAGCGTTGTCAATACGGCACGATAGGATTCTTTCGGCATAATCCGTTTCGGAATATCCTTGGCAGCGTCCACAGGCCGGGCATGTTTGGTGTTCGGATCGATAGAAAAAAGCTTCGCATCCATGACCGAAAGGCCTTCTGTGTCGCTGTCGGTGCTGAGCTCGAACGTAAACATAGTGTATGCACCATATTGAAGGGCCTCGTCAACATATAGCGTAAGCTTGTCTCCATTGGGAAGATCAATCGAGGATTGCTCCTTGATTCTGGTCCTCGATGGTTCCGTCATGGCGAGAACACCAACTTTTGCGATAGCTTTCTGATCTGCAAGGTTATCGAGGTCCTCTAATTTCTTTTTATACTCAGCTTCAAGGGCCTTGGTTCGCTGTTTTATGCTTTTCTGAATAATATCCTCACGCTCGGCGGTCCCGAGAGTAAAATTGATGTCACTGTAAAACAAACTCGCATCGTTCGTGGTCTTAATTTCTATAGAGATGAGATATCCCGCTACCGTGACGAAAAGGTCGCCCCATTGTTGTCCGGCCTGGGGAGTGATCCAGACGACGAAAGAGTTACGCCCTTGTTCGCGCTTATAATTGAAAGATTGATTCGTGAGTTGTGACGTAAAGGGTATAAAATCATCCGACTCGTCGAGAATAAAAGGAAATATAAAGCGCACACCGAGATTCGGAATGAGGTAAGCGGTAAGCGACGTGTGCGACTCAAGGGTTACTGTTTTCACGCGCGGCTCGGCATTGGCGCTGAACGGGAAAAGGACCGCGCTCAATAAAAATGTAATAATGCAGAAATGTAAAAGTTTATTCATATCTTAGTTGTCCCTCATATCCGTGATTTGGATACCCGCCGTATTTATGGTATTTCGCGCCGCCGAACTGATGGAAAGAGTAACGTCGAACGGTTTCGGCTCGGCATGTTTCCCGCCCATATCGACATTGATATTGCCCTTGAGGCGCACGCGCGCCTCAAGGCCCCGGCGTTCGAGAATGACCGGAGCTTTAGAAGCGGTGGAAAAATCGAGCCACGAGCGAGACTTGACCTGTTCGACCCTTTGCAAATAGTTATCTGCCGTGATCGCAGCCTTTGTAATTGCTTGCATTTGCGGGGATTCCATATTCATTGCTTCAGCCAGGTCATTATATATGGTGGCGCTGTTAAGGCTTAAGCGGAGCGTCAGATAACGCATCGAGGCGGCAATGATTTCCTGATCAGAGCGCGAGCTTGCCTTGAGATAGTCGATATTGCCGATCTCCCGGCCGCCCTGGTCCACGACGACGACAGGCCGCGGAACGGTAGCAGCCACCGCAAGAATAATAAAATGAAGAACAATAACTAAAATAGCCAGGCCCCAGCCCAACACCGCATAGCGTTGCAACCTCATAATAAGCTGGCCGGTAAGCCCATGTTGGAGCAAAGGATTTGTGGTCGCTTTAATCGGCCTTGCTTCTTGCTTAATATCAGGTTTGCTCATTTATTTTTTCCTCAGATTGTTTATGATAACGCCCCGACGTTGTTGCTTCTGCTTTGCCTCAACTGAATCACTGGACGGTCCCGGCGATCCCGGCGTAACCGCAGCCGGAGCCGAGCCGGAAGGTCCCTTTTCTACTTTTGACGTGCCTCCACCAGAAGAGCCGCCGCCCATTCCAAAGGAGCCGGCAGCTTTTCTAGCTACCGCGGCAGCGGCCTGCCCGCCCCCGCGGCCGGCAAGCCGCGCACCGGCCAGTCTCGCGCCGCCCACGACACCCGACACCCCTGTCATGGCGGCAGCGACGAACGGAGTGACCATAGCCGCCGCAGCCGGCGAGTTACTGACAAGCGCAGAGGCAACATAAGGCGCCGCGACAACGGTAGCGGCAAATATGAGATTAAGAACCGTCATAAGAAGATCTGAAGAAAGCATGTCAACGCCTGAGTTTGTATTGTTTGTCATGATTGCATTTAAAGCTTTGACGAAGGATGGGCGAATGATGGCCAACAAAAGCGCCTGGATCAGGGGCCAGACCAGGGCAAAACCGAGAAGAAGCGCCCAACCGCGCAAAAGCTTGATGCCCCTCGATACGGAAACAGGGATTGCAATAAGGCCCCATATGAAAGCGAGGCCGAAAACAAGCGCGTGAGCAATCTTAAGAGCGACAACAAGAAACGAGGCAATCAAAAGCGACAGATAATAGAAAAGACCGGTAATGAACGTAAGCGTCCCGCCCCCGGTAACAAAACCTCTGATTAAAGAGCTCGAAGTGGTATCGCTTTTCATTTTTTCGTCAATAAATTTCGCGGCAGCACTCATATCGCCGGTGATCAGCTTCAGACCGCCTACCGTATCGCCCCAGCGATAGATATCGTTCGCAAATTTTATGATGAGACTGCCTATTGCGAAATAGGATGCAAGGACCATTCCCCATACGATAAAATCGCGCACCGCGCGAGCCCAGACGCCCGAGCCCGTCGTGGTAAACGTATCGAGGCTGTCCTGAAGTATGCGCGTATAAATAGCCAAAATAAGCAGCGTCGGCGATATATACATCGCGACAACCTTTGCGATGTCCCCTGCCGCCAGGTGTATAGACGACACGTCGAAATTGCTCGCGAATAATGCAATACTGTTAAACACGGCTAATCATTTCCTATCGCATCGTAGATTTTACTAGACTCACCAACAAGGCTTCGGCGCTGCTCGGCATCACGAGCAGTAGCCATGTCCTGTTGTTCTTTCCGTTGACTCTCCGCAGCCGCGAGCGCGGCCATTGTCGAGGTTGACTGAGCGGTAATCTTACCATTAGCATCCGCGCTCGTAGTATCGCTCGCCTTCGACAGATTTTTCGCGGACTCCCCCCGCAGTTTTTCAAGATTTTGCAGGTTTGTTATCCGTTGTCTCTGATAGTTTAAATACGAAGCACTTCCCGAAAGACCGCCTTCAACATTCGACATTTCAGCCCGCAAAGCATTTATTTTGTCGGCGCTCCCGTTGCCCGTAAGGTTGCCGGCGGTCTGCTTTAAATTGAAATTTTTCAGCGCATCGACACCCGCTTTTGCGTCATTCAACGTCTGCCGCACTTGATTGAGGGTATTTAACGATGATTTTGCCGTATTCCATAGGTCCACCGTTTGCTTATATAAATTTGCCACTTCCCCATAGGTGGTCGGATCAAAGGTTACATCACCGACACCCCAAAAAGCATATGCCGGCGTGCTGCAGACAGCGAGAAACAAAAACAGTAGACACAAAAATTTAGATTTCATGCTTGCCTCCTTCGCCTGAACTCTTTAAGTCTCTCGATGGGATCCGATATCTTGCTTCCGATTTCGTCTTTGAGATCAAGATCGGCTATTTGTCCGGCTCGCGTGCCGGTAGCGGCGAGATCCAGAAGAATCTTCGGAAACGTCAGATACAGGTTATAATAATCGCCTCCAACGGACCTCATAGCCGGTCGCCACGGAAAATTAGTCGGGTCGGGATACGATTTCCAGATCGCGAGAGCTCCGGAGGGCATTGCAATACGCTCGGCTATTGTGTCGTGTTCGTCGGGCCGGTATAAAAGCGACCGCAGCGGCATTGAGTTAAGCACTTCTTTTTCTATACAGTCTATTTCCGCAATGCCTTGCGTGACGATATCAATGGCGGCAGCGTCTTTCCGCCCCATTCTCGCAAGTTCCGAAATCAGCTTGCCGATCACCTCGGGAAAGCTTTTAACGAACTTGTGCATTTCATCGAGAAGCACGCGCGCCGGATTACGCCGCGCAAAAGCAAGATGGCTGAACCTGAGGGCCAGAAACACGAGGTAGAATTTAAGCATCTTGGGGCTTGCCCGGTCAACGTCTTTCAGGTCCACGCCGGTGATCCCCTCGGAGAGAACAAGGTTGTCCTGTCGGGTGAATACCCGGCCCCCGGTCGTTTCAAGGAACGAGTGCAGCTTGCTGCTCATACTCTTTGCCGCTGCTGCTTCCTCGGGTTCATCGGGATAATCAGCGCGCTCAAGCTCGGCTAAGAAATCCGGGAGCGTCGGCGCTTCCCGCGCTAAATCCGCCACCGCGTACAACCTCTGTAGCGCATCTTCAGCTACCCGCTGCTTATGGATATCGAGGACCGTGCTGCCGTCTGTAAGAAGGAACGCAAGCGAGTTCACCGTGCCGCCTGCGATAACGGCATTTAACGGATAGGTCTCTGCCTGGTCGGCAATCGAAAACGGCGGCAAGGGATTTACCACCGTCTCGCTCAGATCAATCCGCGAATATACTCCCCCGAGCCCCTCGACAATCCATTTGTAGCTGCCACCGATCTCGGCGATATACCAATCGATGCCAAAGGGGTATGTTTCGGCAATCGTGGCGACCTTGTCAACGCCCTTGCCGCCGCCCGTCATGGCAACAGTGAAGGAATGAGGCACGGACTGCGTGCTGATCCCGAAACCGACCAGCTGGCCGGCAGCGCCCAGGCGAAGACTCTCCGGCTCCGCCTCGCCGGTCCGGTTCACCTGGACCGGCAGCATATTGCCGACCTGCCAGGAGTGATCAGGCCGAAACAGAGGCACTCGGTAGCCCTGGCCCGGCATCGCGGACCGGAAATACGGATACTGCATATAATCGGCGTCTCGAATCTGTCCCCCGGCAGGCTCGCACCAATCGGTAATAGACTGCGCGTATCGCGTTACTTCTTCGCGCGTGCCATGCAGATGAATAATATACGAGTTGTCGAAAATCGATAAAGCATTTGTCGCGACGAAGTTTTGAAAGTCGTTTAAGTCCTGGACGACCCGGGCCTGAAGGCTTCGGCCCTGACGGCCAAGGGACCCCTCTGCGAAATCCGTCTTTTTCTCGCTTGCTTTAAGCGCCTGGCGGGTATCTTTCGGGCGCAGGATCGATACCACATGCATATCGATAGGAAGTGACGATATGCCGGAAAACCATGCCGGCTGCGCGTCAGGATAAAGATACAAGAGAAGTACTTTGGTAAAGACATCACCGAAGGCAAGGAGATTCTTGTCCTGTCCCGGCGCTACGCGTATCAGCTGCTCGTTGAGTAAGAATCGCGGATCGATCCCCACGGGATGGCCGCGTTTGAATTTTCCCCGGTCGCTGCTTTGGCAGATACGCGCCGCGTAGTCCGCGACGGGCGACACTCGCGCGCCTTTTAAGTTCGTGATGATGGACTGTACTTTTTCAAGCAGAGCATCCGCCAGGTCGGACTGGGCAACTAACGCCCGCTTCGCACCGGTAAAGAACCTTTTTTTCGGCGGTACGGTCAGGACCAGGCCGACCGCGTTATTGCGGGACATGCGACGAAGATGGTCGGCTTGCTCGACGCGAATAACGTTTGCCAACTCGCTCGGCCGGGACATCTTTGTACTGTGTGCGAGATACGCGTCGGCAAGGGATTCTTCTTTCTCTCTCCACCAGTGCCACTCGGCGACCCAGCCGACCGGTATAGAGTGAAGGATGGTGTAATAACCTTCCCATGCCGCCGATCGCTGATCAGGAGTGAGAAGCTCTGCATCCAAACCTTCCCACTCGATCATGACAGATACCGCGCCGTCCGTGTGCGCCATGGCGTGATCGCCGAGAGGATGTGACCACGTGAAGAGGTCGGCGTATTGTCTCGGGTTGAGCTGTAAAAGGTCTGTCATATAAGGTTATAAGCGCGTCCGTGTTTCCGACGTAACGCGACGAGGTTCAATGAACCTGCCTTGAAGAATTACGACCAAAAAAGGAAGCTCCGCTCGAAACGCAAAAGCGATTATGGCCGCGATAATCGATCCGGTCAACAACAGTCCCGGAATGATCTTGGCAATTCCGGGAGCTATTAAGGTAAGCGAGAGGAAAATGAGCGCCATGACAAGCGCCGCCATGCCCTCTAACGGCATGCCGTTTATTTCCTTTGGTTCAAGTCTTCGGTTGAATGCGCCCATTAATGATTTCCCGTCGCAATTGACGCGATGCCCGCTGCCGTTGCCGCGATGATCAGACCGATAACTGAGTATTTCAGACGTTCCTTTCCCTTTTCACCGTCGCCGGCGGCAAACGCCATCCCTGAAAATATTATCCCGGCGATTCCGATCATAACAGTCAACCCGAGAAGGATCTTTGTAATTGCGCTGCCTGTTGATTCGAGGTCCCCTTGAAGGTTCGCGCCACCCGCTGCATAATTCGGCAGCTGCAGCGCCGCTTCTGCTGATAGCGCATAAACAATAGCCCACATGCCAAGAATACATGCCGTGATTTTTTTCATTGTGTTTCTCCTTTTTTATAATACTCGCTTCTTATTATGGAATCTTCGAAGCACGAACTTTGTTTCAAGAAGTTCTGGCAGCCTGCGGAGCGCCCGGACAAACAATAATTTAACCGCCGATTTTCATAATATAAGCCCTTCATCATGATGGCAGAAGTTAATTCTAATGCTGTTATTTTATTCTGTGCCTCTTCAAAAATTCTTTGGCAGTTCGAATGACTGGAGGATACCTTTCTGTATCAATAGCCATAACGGTACTATCGTCAATGTCGGTGCCCTGTGCTTCCATAAGATTCAACTTATCCACCAACGAGACGGGTCATCCGTGTTGTAATACTGGGGTTCCTTTTGGTTCTCAAAACATATTTGATCATTTAGCCATCCCACCACCTTGCATCGCGGGGTTCATTCAGTTCATTTAATGACAAGGTCCCGCCGGCAGAAGTGTCACTTGAGCAAGAAATTCAACCTGCATGAAAGGTTGGATAGGATAAGATTTAACATAATAAGTACCGCAATTCGCAACATAATCTTCTATCTGTATGGTCCAAGTGGCTTGTACGTCAAAGGAATAGGCAGTTCGTGAAAGAATCTCCCATTGACCCGGAAACCCATAAGCTGCAAGCGAAAATGCTTTATGTCCGTTATCCAAGTTCTTAATTGAATAAACGCCCGATCCGGAATCGGATACAGTAAACACCAGACCTATACCAGGGCCTATAACAATATTGTCAGCCGAATAAAACGCGTATTTGGCAGTCATAGCAGGACGGGTATTGTCGATTTTGACGGCAATCGTAAGCGTAGGAGACGATACAATACCGTAAGTGTCTATCACATTAAAAGAGAGGGTGTTAGTACCGTCAGATGCAACAGACGAATCAAGATTCCAGCAGGGCTGAGTTGAACTCTCATAGCTTGATATATACGTTGGTGTATTATTAAGAGTTATTGAGCCGGAATCTAATGCGCCTGTGCTTGCTACAGTTGCGCAAATGGTCTTTGTGTTGCCGATCCAGGAGCCGGCAAGAAGCGGCGTAGCAGTGGGGCTTGTTGCAAGTCCGCTTATAGTCGGGTTTGAAATAACAGGCACTCCGTTGTTCACAAAAGGTAAAGGCGCGACTGTGCCAAAGATAACACCGGTATATCCGGCATATGCGGCCGCGAAGGTTTGCAGGTCCGCTCCCGTAAGGGATGTAGCGTTATTTGGTGAACTATCGGCAAACTGAATCATATGCGCCGCCAGTGCATGACTATAAACATTCGCATCGAGCGGAAGGACACCAAAGGAAAGCGGTACAAGCTGCCCCGTCGCATCTAATCCTTTACCGTCCAGGACGCCGTCTGCCACGATATCCGTATACATTATCTGAGCCAGGGCAATTGAATTAAAGTGTGCATGGGGTGTACCTGGCTCTACTTTCATACTGGCGTATAACGTCCAGTCGGATATTGCCGCGCTCAAGAAGCCGTAGACGAGCCCGTTGCTAACGTAGGCAGAAGCATTAAGCGGATTGGTAACATCAAGGGGCGTGACATCGAGAATATTAAAACCCAGCATCGTGCTTACATCCTGATTCGCCGTATCGATCGCCGTCGCGACATTTGTCCCCGTAGATATGCGATACGCTGCGAGGCCTGCCGCAATATGGGTAAAAGGCGTAAGCTGCACGCTGATATTGCCTCCGGTGGTGTAATTCATCACAGCGTCAAGCACTTGGCCGGCTTTTAAATTCACCTGATAAGGTGGATTAGTCGCCTCTTCTTTATAATATCCACCAGTTGCCTCAAGGAGAATGGGGCATGTTTCAACCTGAACGCTTAATGAGTAATTACCATTGCTATCCGTAGTGGCTGTTCCGAGGACTTGGCCTCTTGTTCCGTTAGTATACTGATAAGCCGTGACAGTGGAACCGACAAGAATATTATCGTGCGCGGTACCCTTGACGGTTCCAGTAGGTATCGGAGGCGGAAGCGCACCACTACTACCACTGCCGCCAGACCCGCCGCACGAGAAAAGAAATATGCAAAGACAGATCATACTCAATAGCTTCTTCATAGATGTAACCTCCGCAGGTTAAATGTAAAAATATAGTTATATAAATATATTTAATAGTAAACAAGATCCGGCGCTATCGCAAAACCGCCTGCGTTACCGTCGCCTAGCTCACCATAAGTATTATCGCCCCAGACCCATAGCGTACCGTCTGACTTGATCGCCAGCGAATGTGAATAACCTGGCGCAATTAACCACCAAGTTGTATCAGCGCTAACTTGTATAAAGGACTTCTCAGTTGCACCTAAACCAGACGTACCCGCCCCAACTTGACCATATTGGTTGCTACCGCATCCCCACAGCGTACCATCAGACTTGACTGCAAGAGAGTGTTGAGAGCCGCCAGCTGCCGCGTGAAACGTCGATGTGCCGATCTGCGTAGGGGTGGGGTTGCTCTGTAAATCAGTACCGTTTCCGAAGACATAACCTAAATTGTTACCCCAGGCCCACAGCGTACCGTCGGACTTAATGGCGAGCGAATGCGCCCATCCAGCGCGAGCGGAAAGCCACCCGATTGATGTGCCTATTTGCGTAGGCCCTTGTGTGGGTTCGAGGTTGGTTGTACCATCACCCCGCTGACCCCAGCCATTATCACCCCACGCGAACAGCGCGCCGTTTTTCTTAAGGCCAATACAATGATAGGCTCCGGCCGAGACAGAGGCCCAGTCGGTTGCCGCTCCGATCCGGACCGGGACGTGCCTATCGACAATGGTACCGTCTCCAAGCTGACCCCAGCCATTATTACCCCACGCCCACAACGTACCGTTAGATTTAATGGCGTGCGAATGTTCGTAACCTGCAGAAACAGATACCCACGTTGTATCTGAACCTATCTGTTGCGCCAGGTTATAAGTTGTTCCGTATGATCCGTTTCCCAACTCGCCATAAGTATTATCGCCCCAGGCCCACAGCGTGCCATCGGATTTTATAGCGAGAACGTGGGTGATGCCTGCAGAGACGGCAAGCCAAGTGCCGGTTCCTAGCCTGGTCGGTATATTTGTATTGGCTCGTGATTCACCAAGTTCACCATCGGCATTATAGCCCCACGTCCAGAGAGAACCGTCAGATTTGATGCCAGCAGAATAAAGACTGCCGGCAGAAACAAAAATCCACGGATATTCGACATTGAACGATATATTGTCGGCAATCGAGCCATCAGACGCGGTGATTGTAGCAAGACCTGCCGAAACGCCGGTTACAAGTCCAGAGGGTGTTACTGTAGCAACAGTCGGTGTATTTGAAGACCAGAGCACTAAACTGGTGATATCGGTTTTTGTTTCATCAGAAAACAGACCAGAGGCGGTGAACTGCCGTTGAGTCCCGATAAACGCAAGATTTGTACTTATTGATATTGAAACGAGAGAGGGCGTTGGAGTGACGCCGGGTGTACCGCCGCCAGACCCTCTCCCGCAGCCGATGAGAACAAATAATAAAAAATATAGAGCCGTCAATCTCATAAGTTTTACATGCTCCATGTTAATAAACGACGTAGATTCCAAGACGCAGCGCGCGAGCTCCATCGGATGAAATAGGTTGTTCAAATTGTAAATGCAAACCAATGTCGAAATTTTTATTGTACTGCCACTCGTGGCTTGCATTCAGTACGACCGGGTAGTTTACTACAGATCGTTCCGGATAAGGGCTTCCCGGCGCAAGGTACCCTCCGGGAGTCGTAAGGTATCGATTCTGATAACGCTCCGACTCGTAGCCAAGCCCAATGCCAAGCCAGGGCTTTATGCTTCGTGTGAGTCGGAACATCATTTGATAAGAAGCAGTTACACCGGTTTGCTTCACTATCTGGCCAACGTCAGTTGTGGATGGAGTCAAATTAAAGTCGGCATAGAAGGCATTAACAAATATACGGGCATCACGGCCAGCGTCGAAAATCGCTACACCGCTAAGAGTGGTAAAATCTGACCCTGGCTGGGTACGACTGATAGGATCGGTAATTTCGTACCGAGAATACATCGGCATAAGTCCAAAGCGCATGCTTTTATCATCAGCATGAGCAAAAGACGGGAACATGAGAATTGCGAGCAATAAAAATATACAACAACGCATTGAGGTGCCTCCCGTTTCAGTCTTTTAACTCATAGAGTTGAATTTAGCGGCGTAGCTCATCATATTCTTTCTCTTCAGACCCTTCTTTTTGCTTTAAATCATCTTTGCATTCTTTACAAACGCTGAACATGTTGTTCCTCTCGTCCATTACTTAATATTCAAGTAATCTGTATTTATGACAAGCACTGCATTCATGTCGAATTTTTATTTGTAATTCCACTACGAATGAAATTTTCATTGTTGCAAACATATCCTTCCGACTTTCGAACAGGTACGTCCCGCAGATTACGGGTTTAATCTTATTTGCTGTAAATTATTTACTGCAAATTATAAATAATTGATTTGTCGTTGTCAACTGAATAATAATGATGGGGAAAAGCTCTAAGATGCTACTGATGGAACGGCCGGAGATGAGAGACTTTAGAAAGAAGCTAGTGGAGCCTGCGGCATCCCGCTCCGCGTACTTCCCTTCTCTTGAAAAGACTACGGCTTCGAGGAATTTGGTCAAACTGCGACAGGGAGTCTCAGCAGCGAGCTGTAACAGGAGATGTGCAAGAGGAAGTCATATAATCATTCCTCAGAAGAAAGGCTTCAAACAGACTACCCGACAGACTTGATGATCTTTATCACCTCCGCCGGCGAGAAAGGCTTTACCATGTATTCGTTAGCGCCGGCTGCCTTACCTGCCTGGATTTCTGCGTCCGTGTCCAGGCACGACAGAATGATAACATAAGCAGAACGAAGTCCTGGATCGCTTTTTACGCTTCGACAAATTTCCAAGCCGTTTGCGGCCGGCATCATGATATCAAGAATGATGACGTTTGGTCTGTATTTTTTTATTTGACTCAGAATATCACCATCCTGCGCTGCCATTTTAAATTCGTATCCATGGAATGCAAGCAGGTCTGTGACTGCAGCCGCGAAAAGCTCGTTATCCTCCGCAACGAAAACTTTTTTCATTTAGCGTATTGCAACCTCCTCTTCCAAGAGAATTTAAAAGTCTGAACGCTGCTTCCGACGGATTTAGCATTCAGACAACGAACAACGAATAAAAAGTAACACATTTCAGGGAATATGACAAGAAAACCGGCTATAAAAATAACATAGAATTAAATATATCGCAAATAATTTATTGCATTCGATGAAGGGAAATGATAAGATTTTCAACTGTATTACCTGTGATCAGTTTATTTGTTGGATCAAGACGGCAACGGAGAAATGTCTTTGGATAAAAAAGCGCTCGGCAGATTGCTCAAAAAAAGGAGAAAAGAATTAAAAACAAGTCTTGTCGAATTGGCTGCAACAGGCAGCCTTTCTGCTTCTTACCTGTCGGCGTTGGAGCGCGGGAATATCGATAAGACAAAATATGACAAAATACTGAAAATATCTAAAGCATACAGGGTCCCCCTTGAAAATGTAAAAAGCGCGTTCAAAGCCAGCGCGAAGGAAGCGGAAGAGATGGCGCACATCGACATCATATTGAAACAAATAGCGGCCGACGAAAAACTTAAACTTCGAGACCTCCTCCAGGACGTTCTTGAAGACGGGGATTTAGGGAAAAACACGAAAATGTTGATCATCAGGCTTTATGAAAATATCTACCATAAGAAGCTTTTGTGATCAGCGACTTCCCTTGCCGTGACGCTCATAGCGAAAAAGGATAACCGGTCTTAAATTCCAAAAATTCGTATTTGTAAAATGCCTATAAAAAAACATAAGAACAGTAATAATAAAACATCCATGAGCAGGCACGAATTCGGTCGTTATCTGGCGAATGTGCGGATGCAGGCCGGCCTGAGCCAAGAAGAAATGGAGCGGAAGACCGGGTTAAAAAAATCTTATATTAATTCGTTGGAACAGGGAGCGGTCAAACAACCGGGTTCCGACAAAATAAATAAAATCGTCATTGGTTATAAATTACAAGAAGAAGAAGTACTCGCCGTCTATTATCGCGACCAGGATGAAGATGCGGCAAATGAGCACAGACATCTTAACAATATCCTTGACCGGATCAGGAAAGACAAAACATTGAAAGAATTTGCACTGCGCGCCTTTTCGGAAGAGATGGGCATAGAAACAAAAAAATTTATTATCAAGCTTTATGAAAAAGCGACCGGCAAAAAACTTATTTAGCTCCGGCAATCGAGCTAAGCGTCAGTTCGCCATCTCCCCCTACCGTTTTCCGGAATCGACGCGTCTCTGACGGTCTGACGGCATAATATAAGAATGGTCGTTTTCTCTTATTATTTTGAAGGAACCTATGGGAAAACAGGAAACATATCGAGAAGAACAACTGACCATGCGACTGCAACGATGGGCCGGGGTCGCCGCTCTTATCAGTGCGTTTTCCTGGCCTTTGTTTGGGCTTGCAGATTACTATGCCGAAAATAATCTTTTTATAGAATTGATCCCCTTGCGCGCAGGGATGGCGCTTTTATCGATCCTGCTGTACTTCCTCACGAAACTTAAACGAACCAGATGGTATTTAATCACGCTTTGTTATAGCGGCGTTATTGCATCGGCAATGCTTAATGAGTACATGACGATGAGGACCGGCGGGCATAATGCTCCTTACTATGCCGGAATGATCCCTATCATGATCGTCGGCGTCGCCCTCTTGCCGATGGGCGCGCTGGCGTCGCTCTTCCTCGGGGTAATTGTCTATCTCATTTATGTCTTGCCTATTCTTCTCCTTGATACGATTCGTGACGTATCCATATTTATTCTATACAATCTCTACCTGATTTCCGTCCTCATTATCACGTCAATCATCAGAATCGTTGGCAACAAAAACGTTGAGAACGAGCTCAGGCTGCAATGCGACCTGACAAACGAAAAGAATCTGTTGGATCGGCTTGTCCAGGAGAGAACGGCGGAACTCAACAAATCCGAACAATGGCACCGCTCGATTTTTGAAAATGCCAATGACGGCATATTGATTCTTACGAAGAACGGCATTATCGCCAATGCAAACGATATGGCCAGCAAAATGTTCAATTCGACCCGGAACATACTTACCGGGATGCATGTCGGCAACCTGTTCAAAAGTGAAATGAAAGACGACATGACATCGATATTCAACAAGATGCTCCGCGTCAGGTCAATCGTATTCGAAATGCCCTATAATATCGAAAGCGGAAAAACCGTCTTTCTGGAAATCAGCATCCAGAACATTCTTATCGGCGAGGACCAATACATTTTGATGGTAACCCGTAACATTACGGAAAAAAGGATGTTTCAGGAACAGCTTTCTCAGAGCCAGAAAATGGAATCTATCGCGACATTTGCCGGCGGGATAGCGCACGATGTCCGGAATATTATTACTTCGATGATCGCATATATCGAGATCGTCAGGAACGACAAAGGAGTATCAGAACGGACACTCCATAGAACAAATCTTTTGGATAAATCTATCCTTAACGCCGGCAATATGATATCTCAACTGCTGACTTTCGCGAGAAAGAGCAAGACACCGTTGGCTGAGGCCGGCCTCAATGATGTTGTGCGTGATACACTCAACATCATTGCTGCAAGTATCGGTGAAAAAATAGAGATTATTCCTCATCTTTGGCGGAATGATCTTATTATCCGCGGCAATATCAATCAAATTGAAACTGTCATTATGAATCTAGTGTTAAATGCGAGAGACGCCATGCCCCACGGAGGTCGGATCACTATTGCCACAGAAGCTTTGACTATTGCCTATAAGGAAAATGTCATTCCCAAGAATATCACGGATGGAGAATACGCGGTTTTGACCATTTCAGACACAGGTATTGGCATCACAACTGATAATAAGCAGCGCATTTTTGAACCTTTTTTTACCACGAAGGAGCAAGGCAAAGGGACAGGGCTCGGGCTGGCGATGGTATATAGCATTGTCGCCGACCATAAAGGACATATTACTGTCGAAAGCGAACCAGGCAAGGGTAGTGAATTCAAAATATATTTCCCTCTCATTTCCGAAAGAACTCCCCGTGAAAAGAGCGCTGAATCTTTGCAGGAAGCGACCATTGAAATGGCGCCCGGACAGGATCGTTTGATACCGCAAAAGACCGGCAATATTTTATTTGTTGATGATGATGAAGCGCTGATCACTATGATGTCCGATGCGCTAGAAGCCAGAGGATATAATGTCGTTTCGACTACAAGGCCTGAAGAAGCTGTCAGGATTATTCAAAGAGATGCGGGAAGCATTACTCTTTTGATAACTGATATGGCAATGCCCAAGATGAATGGTGCCGATCTGGTGAGGCAAGTCCGCGCTGTCCTACCCGAAATCAAAGTTATTGTGATATCCGCATTCAATCATGAAAAAGTTGAGCAGATGTTAAACGGCATAAACGTTTCCGAAAGACTGCATAAACCGTTCGCACCGTCGGAGTTTGTCGCAGTCGTAAGAACTGTTCTGGATTCCGATTTGAAAATTGGAGGCAGAGAAAGTACAGTTGTTATCTGAGGTGAAAAGAATGGAAATTGCTCTCATAACCGGTGCGTCATCCGGGATCGGTTGGGAAACTGCAAAGATTCTCGCATCGAAGGGATATCGGGTCTATGGCACGACTCGAAGCCTCACGGCTTGTGCGGAGGTGGTCAACGAGGCGAGGACCCGGTTCGGGAATCAACTGCATTTCCTGGAAATGGATGTTACCAAAGCAGAATCAATAAGACAAGGCGTCGATGATATTATAAACAAGGACGGCAAGATCGATGTTCTGGTTTGTAATGCTGGATTTGGGCTTTGCGGCAGCATCGAGGAAATGCCCGATGATCTTACCCTTAAACAATTTGATGTAAACGTGTTCGGACTCTTGCGAACGGTCAAGGCGGCGTTACCGCACATGAGGGCGAGAAATTCCGGTCGGATAGTTCTGGTCAGCTCCGTAAGCAGCAGCATGGTTATTCCCTATCAGACACACTATTCCGCCACGAAATATGCCGTTGACGCCTTCACCGAGGGCCTACGGCATGAACTTCACGGCATGGGGATCAAAGTATCCGCAGTACGACCAGGCCACATGAAAACCAATTTTCCGAATAGAATGGTCGTTTTGAAGCCTGCCGGCTCTCCTTATAGCCGATGGTTCAGCATAGCATTGGAAAGCATCAACAAAAACATTTCAACAGCGCCGATGCCTGAGGTTACTGCGAAAAAGATATACTCCATCCTGCGAAAGCGTCGGCCCAAGACATTTTATTCATCAGGTGCATTGTTTGAGCGGTTGGCCCCGCTCGGTGTGCATTTGATACCTTCGGCATTCAAGGAAAAATTTATCAGGAGATTCTATAAAATTGATTTTAAATAGCATGCCCGTGTTCTTTCGCAGCACATCCGGCAATAAGTAAGATACCGACTGGCTTACGGCCGTAGCACTTTGAAACCACAAAAGTACTCTCTCTTCACTCCCCATGGAGCCCGCCGCTCTCGGCAAGATGCGGAAGATCCCGGTCATATCCTGGGTGGCTGCCGGCAAGTGGGCTGAAACCGGCGAGTCGTTCCATGAAGGAGAAGCGTTAGAGTGGATCGATTCCGATGTCAAGGGCGAGCACAACTTCGCGCTGCGGGTGAAGGGCGATTCCATGGAGCCGGAATTCAACGAGGGGGATATTCTTATCGTCAGTCCTACTGCGAAGGCCGGGAACGGCGACTATATTGTTGCGAAGAACAACGAGGAAGAGGCAACGTTCAAGCAGTACAGGCAGTACGACAACACGCGAATCCTCCACCCTCTCAATCCCAAATATAAAGACATCATTCTGAACAAGGACCAGGAGTACCGGATTGTCGGCGTTGTGATGGAGAAGAAGAGATACAAATAGAGATACAGAACATTCAGTGCGCTATTTATAACTTCAGCCCCTCAGTCTTAATCATTGCAAGAAAATTCATATGAGGTATATTCAGAGCATCACAGATATCTGGTATCTTGTGTTTATCCGGTCCACCACTATATTTTTCCTCTGTTACGACAACCGCCTCTGGACGAATCCGTGCTAATCCTATAACGAATGGATCTGCACCTGACTTGTTCTTCTTGAAGTCGAGGATTTTCACAAAGCGATTAACAATATACTTCGCTGCATCCTGCACTTCCTCGGTTAAGGGTACAAATATTTCCTTTTTTGTCTTTGCCCATTTTGCAAGAAGGTCATCTTGACGAGTTATTTCGTGCAGAACTTCGTCAACAGAAATCAATCGTCCGGACTCAATCAATTCTGTTACCTTATCCCAAACGCCGGGGAATACATCGCGGGGATATGTCTTGTGCAACGTGGTGAAAGAGCATGTATCCACGACATATATCTTCTCCGGCTTTGCCATTAATCACCAGACACCAAAACAGCCTGCCCAACCTTTGGTATTTGCTTCAACTTAAGGCCCGAATAATCTGAAAAATCGTTTTCCGTTATATGGCCGCGCGACAAGTTATCAAGAAGCAGCCGCGTAATAGGCTTACCAGTCTTGCTGACAAAATCCTGATGCGGTTGGACAAAACCCTTCTTGCCGGTTTTTTTGTATGATTTTTTGATAATGTCAAGCAGGACGTTAAGTTGACGCTGATCAATGATCCCCAGCTGATACAGCCTAACCGAAATTGACTCTCTGGATACACCAAATACTGTTGACAGTGCGTTCAGTCGCGACAAGCTGAAATCACGAGATGAGCCTAGCTCTGTTTGTAGTTCGACCGCCGGCACGAGAACGGCCCCAGCCGCTTCATTGCAAAGTCTTTCTATCTTCTCATCTGGACCATAGCCTGTTTCGATTTCCGATATATTGGATACGCTTGATTCTCCAAGCAAGAGATGGATGAACTCATGAATTAGGGTAAATGATCTGGCTGCCGGGCTGTCCTTTCTATTGATACCGATTATTGGAAAACGCTTATGATAAATTGAAAACCCTCTGAATTCAGTCACCGATATTCTCGGATATTGAAATACGAGGACCCCTACATTTTCTATCTTTTCCTTAAGTGCATTGAATGCTATACGTGAATCTTTCCACTTTCGCTGTTCATCCCAGTCAATAGCGAGAATCCGCCGCACTTCTGGCGATATACTATCAACGCTTACACTTGTAGGATAATGAAGTGAGAACGACTGTATCGTTTTCTTTACATTCTCAGCTAACTCAAACGCCAGTTCGCGACGGCTAATCGCCTCGCGAATTGCTATCGTGAGATTATAAGAAAGCCCTTTTGAAGCAGTTCCGGGTAGTCTTCTGAAGTCACGTATCTTTGGGATTTTGATATCAGTAGGTGGCGTATTTAGCCAAAGGGAAATTAGTGGCACACGATAAAGAGCCGCAAGATTCCTAGCTTGCGGTACGGAGGGTAAGTCATTGCCCTCTTCCCACGCTTGTAACTTAGTGTCTGAGATCTTCGCCCTGTTGGCCGCATCTTCAAGCGAGAGGTTGCAGAGATTCCGCGCCCAGATAAGAACTTGAGGCGTTATTTTAGCTTTAATCTGTTTTGACATAGGTCCAATGATATTTCAGTACAGCATTGCATGTTCACTTCTTGTCGGCGTTACCAACCTGATTGCCTTGGGAACCTTGGTTTTGTTGACCCGTCTGCGCCGGCTGTGAAACTGGCTGCATGGCGGGTACAGGCGCGCCCTTTTTTGCAGGAGCACTCTCAATCTTTTGCATTGACGGAACCGGAGCTCCACCTTGTACATGTTGGAATGATGTATCCTGCTTTTCAGGAATTCCGGTAAGACACTGTAGTTTCGGCACTGGCGCTCCTTCATTTAACTGCTGCTTCGAATCCTTAGACATGGTTGTCCCTCCTTTTATATTTACAGAGACGAAGTTGTCCCTCCTTTTATATTTACAGAGACGAAAATGACAGTTGCAATAATACCTGCAATAAAGAATGCGCCTGAGGTGTAATTAATATAATCGGTCCATGTAGCAGGATCGTTTTTTTCTCTTAAGTATTTTTCATCTCCGTCTAAGTAATATTTTTCTGCATATTCCAGCTGCCGCTTAATGGCATGCTGGCTGACGACAAATGATACCAAAGTGGAAACAATAGCCGCGCCGAAAAGCCACCATGACAACTTAATCAACGGAATATATTCGGCTCTATCCAAGGGCACAACATCCTTAATAAATGCCAATGATGCACCCAAAAGTCCGGTAGATAAGGTCAGTATCGCATTATCGTACTTTTCAGAATTAGACAAATTTCGAGCAAGGAGATCCTGTCGTGTACTTGCATATATCTGTTTTCTCTCTTCGCTCGGACTTTCAGGTGTCATAATGATAAGGTCCTGATTTCTGTTTTATGGTTTTACCACTTGTGCTAATGCCCCCCCCGGATTCGGCATGTCGAACAGACAGCGTCCTTTGCTGCGCGACGCCATCTACGCTATCTCTTCGACATCCAATAATTTCAACTTAACGACTGCATCAATCCAGATTTCCACGCTTTATATGTCCCTTTGCGAACCTGTTCAAAAAAATGGGTATAGTCTTCCGGCGATAGGAAATAGAAGTGATATCGCCACGGCTCCTTCATCTCAGAGAGTCTGATATTGAGAGTATCAAAGTGCTTCTGCCCATCTCGGTACTTCGCACGGTTGCGGTTTGAATCGTCGCCTTCATCCTTTATTTCAACCACAAGAATATCGCTGGAGTTTAGTAAACGTATAAAATAGTCAGGATTGAAATTTTCGTTTGCCGTATGTGTTTTACCGGTCTTTGCCGGCTTATAGGAATAGGGGAAAAAATAGACGCCGCGATCAGGCATTTTTACAAAAGCATCAAAGCGGTCCGCATTGACGAAAAGAAGTTCGGAGAATTTTCTTTCTGGCTCGAAGCTGGCGTAGTGGACGTTCCATGGTGATTTAAAAGAGGCCGCGTCAGCTATATGTAATCGACCTGCAATACTCTTCGCATCATCGCTGAGCAAGCTTGCATCAATTTCGGCTACCTTCGTCGCTTTAAGATATTGCTCCCACAAATGAACCTCCAGGCCGCTGAATGGCGGTGTCTTTTCTGCAACATACCAAATTGAGCCATGAGCTTTTAGTGAGCTTTCCGAAAAAGACTGCGGTGGTACTGCAGTCAGATCGACAGACACCACGTCTTTCGAGGTCTGGCTGACACGGGGATGCTCCTTATCCAGTTCTCGAAACATCGGACCAAAACTGTGCTGGAGAAGCAGCACATTTCGCTTACTGATAAAGCTCGTATCTTGTCCGGCCTTTTGAAGCCCATCAATGATAAACTCGCGCAACCTATTCTTCGGCCAAGCAACGTCGATCTTCGGATCCTTTTCCCGCAAGAAAAGTCGCATTATCTTAACGGCATCATCTATATCATAGAGATCCTGATGCTCTATTTCGATTGACATTAAGCCGGTCTCGGAAAAAGTGGACATTTCCGTAGTCTTCCTGTCTTGAGGCATGAACTTTACTTCCGGATCACGTGCCTTTTCACGCTTCGTCTCTACTGTCTTTTGCTCCGGCTCATAACGCAGATTATGGAGCGGAAAGACAAAGTCCTTCCGACGTGGATCATAGCCCCAAGAAAGGGTATTCTCAATTTCCAATACTTCTTTGAGCAGGTTTTCAATTTCGCCTGACCACGCCTCATGGTTATTAATGGTCACCAATGGCTCTTTGTTAAGTCCCGGGGGAACCCGCAAGCCCCTACCAAGCACCTGGGCAATGAGCAATTTCGATGAGAATGCCCTTGAATCGTGGGGAACAATTTGAAAAACGTTCTTTACGTCCCATCCCTCGGTTAGCATGCTGACAGAAACGATCCACTCTACTTCGTTCGATGATTCATCCACTTGACGAAGAATGGCAACATTGTCTCTTCTCTGCTTTTCCGGTGAATCCTTATCATTACGTGGAATATATGCCGCTTCTACACGAGCTTTATCAGCGCCAGTCGGAATACCAGACGTGACCCAAATAGCCTTTTTCTGAGCCTCTTCGCGCGTTATTTTGTCTTTCTTCGCCAGAAAATCAACTAGCTCTCTCCATACCTCCACACAACGAGCGATTTCCTGTGTAATAACGATCGTAATCGGTTTAAGCTGCTTGCCATATGTCTTGCGATTCTCTTCGTGGATTTTGTAGGTTTTCTGCCAATCGTTCGTCTTGTAGGTATCCGCTTGCTTATAGTTCGGTTTCTTTACCACTTTGTCCGCAATAGCCTGTTTCAAACCGTATCGGAAAATAATATCAGGGAAATAATCATTGCCATCGCTGCCAATATAGGGTGTCCCTGTTACATTCACGATATAACGGAAACCATAGTCTTCCTTGAGTAGAAACTTCAGCCATTCCTTGAGCCCTTTATCCTGCGGGCTAAACAAGTGATGGGCTTCGTCGTTCAACACGAGCGTACGCCCGCCGTGACCTCTAAAACTGTCCGCAATGGACGAACCAGCATTCTCATAAACCGCATGAATGTTTTCAATGCAGATGTCGTGTTTATTTACGGTCTCATTCCCGCGCTTGATGCCAGGGATCGCGGCTACCGCGCCCAGTTCCTTCATGATAGCTGCAAGCTCAGAATTCCCGGCCAGAGTTGTGAATTTTCCCAGCAAGCCCTCCTCAATAGTTAACGAAGGGCAAAGCACAAGTACACGATCCACAAGGCCTTCAGCTAAAGCTATAGCCGCCAATGCGTACATGACAAAACTCTTGCCGGTGCCGGTGGCAAGGTCCAGTGACACTGCCTTTCGATCACGCAGCTGCATTTTGGCCAGAAATGCATCCAGGTTGTCGTGACGCTGGTGGAGGGCGACGCTGTCGCTCCAGTTCTCCCTTGCCAGACGTTCAAGGTTCGGATATTTATCAGAGACAAGGAAACGAAAAGCGGCTCGCACCGCATCACGTTGGAATGCGTAGCGATCTCCACAAAGCAGATTTAAAAAAGCGTCGTATTTATGGACAATGGCATCAGTCGTATCGCGCTTGTCATCAAGGAGAAGTACCTGATCCATTATTTGAAATTGCAGGCTCATCTGAACTCCTTTTTGTCGAATACAAGCGTCTTTTCGTTTCCGTACCGGTCACAGAGAATTACCATCATCTTTTTCCCGTTAAAATCTTGCTCGGGGATACGTACAGTGAGCCGATCAGCTTTTTCCAACCCACCGGCTTCTTTTAACAGATCTTCGGCCCAGAAGACTTTGCCGAGTTTAAATACATCGCCATCGTAATCAAGGTCTACCATAGCCATTGAGAAGGTTTCGAAATTTGCGAAATCCTCAACGTCCGTCGCAAGTGTTTGCGCTCGGAACTCGCGGATTTCCAGCACGCAATCGGGGAACATATCCCCCTTTCGCTTTTCCTTCTTGGCCTTTACCTTCACTTGCGGCTGCGAGATAAAATCAAAACCGATTGCGTCTATTACCTCGTTCACATCCGCTTCTTTGGTCGGCTGTTTAAACGCGGCGGGCTCCTTCTTCTCAATCAGGCGTAGAAGTACCGAAAGCGGTACCTTGAGGAAAACATACGTCGTACTTTCGCGAACCACTTCATCTTCAGCAAAGGCCATAGCAACTACCGGTGCAATAATATAGAAACGGTCTCCAGGACGACCTCGAAGTGTACGGTGTAAGTCTTCCACATAGCCGTGATCAATCGTTAGTTTTTTATAATCAGGATAGTTCCAAACCAAGGTGGAATGCGTGTTCACATATCCATCAAGCGAAAATCCATAACGTTCGTGTGGATGCTCGCGGACGCTGAATAGTTTGAGAACAAATGGACGGTACTCCTGCCATGGCATCTCTTTAATGGCCGCCATGTCATACACACCTGCGCGATAAAGAGCGAACTCTTTTGCCGAAAGCGGCTTTTCCTTGTCTGTTTTCTCTTTTGGATCTATGTAAGATATTCTAAACTCAATCCCCTTGATCTTAATCTGTTTAACCCCCGGCCCCTCGTCCGTGTCATCCAGCTTTGTTGATGGTATTTTCAGTTTGTCTTCCGGACAGGCCAATGAAAACGCCGAATCCTTCTTCATTAAGCCGTTTTTCTTAACCAAGGCAGCCCAATCTTCAAGTAGCTCAAGAGTGATATCACATTCACCTTTTCGCGCTTTTTCTGTGATGAGAAATATACCTGGCGCATTCTTCAAGTGGGCTGCCCAATCTTCTACACGCGCCGGCTCATCGCGGTCATCTTTTTTAACATTGCCGACAGTATTAGTAAGAGAGAACAGCCGCTTTTGTGTGGTATTGATTGCAAGCTTACCGCAATCCATTGCGATCCAGCGGCGGCCTAATTTTTCTGCCACGGCCGCTGTCGTACCACTACCTGCAAAGCCATCCAGCACAATGTCGCCCACATCTGAAGACGCCCTGATAATTCTTTCAAGCAGTTGCTCCGGCTTTTGAGTTGGATAATCAGTGCGCTCCCCTGAGGTATTCCCTATACGGCTAAGGTCATTCCAGATTGTATTGATCGGCTTTCCTTCGAGATCATCTAAATACGTTTTTAAACCATCCAGCCGTGGCGTCCCGTCTTTCTTTGTAAGAATCAGTCCATCGGCCCACCACTTTTCCCGCTGTTCGAGTGAGGAGCCCCAAGATCGACCCCGCGGTGGTTTTGAACCACGCCATTCGTCGCGCCGCTTCGGATTTTCGCCACTAAACGTTAAGTCTCTACCCGTGTAAAGCCTTCCATCCTTGTCACGCTTGAACCGCTTAAGCTGAGCTTCGCCGTAAGCCTCTCGTAGCTTGTGAAAATAGAATTTATCCGACTTCGAGTAAAGGAATATGGAATCGTGAGCTCTCGCGAAAGTTTTCGTCGGCATATTGTGAGCATTCGTTCGCTCCCACACGATCTCGTTTTGAAAGTTTTCCTCACCAAACACTTCATCCAAAACGGTTTTGATATAGTGGCTTTTTTTGTAATCAAGATGAACATAGATCATTCCGTCATCGGCCAGAAGCTCACGAAGGAGAATTAGTCTTTTGCGGAGAAATTCAATGAACTGCGAACCAAGGACTTTATCTCGGTAGGCTTTTTCCTTATCCTTCATGAAATCCTGCTTCGTAGCAAATGGCGGATCAATATAGATCAACTTTATCTTATCGCGGGTGCCGAAGCAGTTCTGTCCCTGCTGGTCAGCAAACAGTTCACGTAGCGCAAGAAGATTGTCACCCCAAACAAGTAAATTGTGCCAACCGTCTGGATGAGGTCGATCGGTACAAAAACGGCGCACAAGCTGCCAGGGTGCTGCTGGCGTCTGAGCCAAGACTTCCTCGCGACGCATTTTGCCTTCATAGACAAGCCGATATTCCTTGCCAATTTCAGTCGAATGGCTGCTATCAGGAAACAATTTGCTGCGCCACTTTTCGGGCAAAGATTCGCCAGATTCTAGGTGTTTCACGATGGAACTTATATCATTGTCTGTGAGTTTCATATCATCTACACTGAGCCGGTGTATTTGGCGAACACTGTAACTCCATAAATTCTACGACCTGGACTATCTTCGGCAAATACTCTTTAATCCTCAAGATAGTAATACCGGAATCTTCACCATGGGCTATTTTGTGTCTATTTTTCATTATAGCCTCGATGGCCTCTTTTCTTCCGTCTTGTGAAATATATTCATCAAGAGTATCACCCCAGGCTTTTTTAAACTGATAGGTTGTGCTAAGTATTTTCTGTATATTTGGGTTTTGAATCCGATCGAGTTGTCTTGAAACATAACCTGAGACTGCTTCATTAGCCGATACCCTGGCATATTCCGAATAAGTTTCTGTCAATGCATTTTCGAGAAAACCCGCGCATAAAACACAGAGATACTTCGCCCAATGCGATTGAAGTTCCAAATCGCCATTGCAGGCCATTGAAGTTTTATCTATCAATCCAGCAAGTCGCTGTAATTGCCGCGACAGTTCCTGATTTTTCATTTTATTTGCGAAAAGGCCTTTGTACTCAGATCTAATCTAAACGCCACAGTTGCCTCATCCGATGTTCCTTTTGATGTTGCTTTTAAATACTCTGGATTCTTCATTAACGTTTCATAGGCATCTTTTAAACTCGCAATGTCAGTAATAGGTCCCTGATTCAATCTTCGCGCTAAGCCAACCATGATCGAGTCAAAAACCGCAGCATTTATTGCCCGTACAACACGGAACGATTTTGCTCCAAGTGTTTTATGAGCCATATCAATAGTATCCAAAAATATTTTTTCTATATTTTTAAGGAATTCTACTGGAGGTTTGTTATGTCCTGATGCAAAGCTGTTTAAGAATTCCTCCATTGGTTTTGTATATGTATTGGCGTCAAAATATAACGCGATGAATCTCAAAATAAGCTCTTCGTCTTTAAGTCTTTTGTTCACCTTGCCAAAAATCTCTCTCCACGCAGCATGACTATTAAGTTCTGTTATTTTGTCAAGCAGAGGCCCGTGAAAAGCCGCCCTTCGTATTTCCTGTGGCTTCAGGATCATACCACCCGCATTCAATCTATAGAAAATGTGATATATACTAGTGTCACCATCAAGCGGTGTTTCTTGCTTGATAATCGTTGCATGAAGTATTGCATTATCTAAACGCCTTTTATCCTTTTCTGACAATGTCTCATATGTTTTTCCCTCAAATTGTGGCTGAACCTCAACCAATTTGAATATTTTCTTTTTTTCTTCAGTCGGCTTTGGATCAAAAAAACCGCTATAAAAAAATTGCAAAGTCCGCAATCTTTGCTGACCATCTATGACTAACAGCTTGTTTGCTTCCTTTTCAGTTGAAAGAAAAATGCCAGGAACAGGCAAACCGAGCAGCAATGATTCAATAAAAGAAGATGCATCCGTTTGCTTCCATACGTAGGCCCGCTGAAAAGGAGGTACAATAATATCTCCTTTGACAAGTCTGTCAACAAGACCACGCACATCATAGTCAGCACCATAGCTTGTAATGTTATAAACAATTGGCTTGACAGCAGTATCCGTTGCGGCTTCATCATCCACAACAGACTCATCGTTTTTAACAACGTCACTTGCGTTATTCACTCTTAAGACCCTCCTCTACTGAGTATCATGATCATTATATGGAAATCGCACCTTACAAAGAAAATGCTGTATACTTCTTTGCTGAACCCCTTGCCTTCTCAACCGGATATTTTTCTTCATTCTTTGCTATTTTCTTTTCCACCATTTCCATCAAATCGATTTTATACTCTTCACTAAGGTAAGTGAGAAAGATAAAAATATCAGCCAGTTCTTCTTTTACGTTCTTGAGTTCTTCTGCGGTGAGGTTGCGGGACTGCTCGGTCGTCTTCCATAGGAAGTTTTCAAGCAGTTCCCCCGCTTCAATGGAAAGGGCTTCGGCGAGGTTCTTGGGATCGTGGAATTGCCGCCAATCACGCTCGTTCCGGAATGAGATGATCTTTTTCTGGATGGATTCGAAAGCAGTCATGCTCCTCCCCCCGCGCATACTTCTACTAATATTTCAAAACATTACTATAAGTAGCTTTAAAAGTCCAGAGAAGAGATGGAAAAACTACGTGGGAGATGACCATGTAGCAAAGGAACGAGAATGGGCGCGAAAGGCGGTCTGATATGAGAAATAAACTCGATCGTAGGATAAGCCACTGGAGAAACATCGAAGAAATCTGTCGCATTTCATACATGCTTCATCAAAAATCCATCTCCTCGACATCCGATATATCCCGACTTTCATCCCTCACTTTATCTTGATCGACCTTGAGTTTCAGCGCACCCCCCTTCTCTGCCTCCTTGTCTCCGCTGCGGCGCACTGTTTCGGCTAATGCGACGATGCGAAGATATTCAGCCTGGGTTTCATCGAGAGACAGGCCTGCCCTCATCACAAACGGCTCGGCTTTATAAGAAATGTCATTTCGTGCAGTATCCGTCTGCACGATCTGCTGTCCCGGCAGGCTGAAGTAGAACTTAAAATCGGGAAGCCGCGAAAGTTCAGACGGCAGCACTAGACGCTCTTGTCGTTTTACGTCACAGATATTGAGACCGTCCCGATTATCGGCAACACCCATGGAGTGTGTGCGTTCGGCTTCGAGGTACTCGGCATCTCCGATTTTTCTGCTGAGATATTCAGCGGTATCTGGATCAGCGACACTAAAGAGTGCCGAGGTCCCGCAGGCATTCACAATTGCCTGCCGGTGCTTTTCACCATAAGTCTTGTCGATCTGGCCGATGTCCTGGATGCCAAGCCAGACAGAACCGCCCTTGGACCGGCTGAGCGTGAGTAGCCTGACAATAGTACTGAGCCGTTGGAGTGTCCCGAATTCGTCAAGCAGTATGAACACCCTTCGGTTAGGGTCATCGGGGAGGCTCAGAAGCCGCCTCCCAAAAAGATCGACAAATAATGAGAGAACCGGCCTGAGCGAATCCTGGACCTCGGCATAAGATGTAACAAAGATGCATCCGCCTTTTCCATTCGTGAGCCACGCATCAACGGTAAAATCATCCTCGTCGTCGCCCATGTGCTCAAAGGTCTGCGCGTACTGCATGAGAACGGCAAGCACGCTTTTCGCCATCTTGGAGTCTGCATCCTCAATAAATCTATACCCGCGCTCGCACCCCGGGGCGCGAAGCCGTTTTTCGATCTCCAGGGCAGGTGCGCTCACCGCTTTCCAGATGTCACTGTTCTTTCGCATGCCCTGCCGGTGAAGGTCGAGAAGACATGCGGCGAATACCGAGCGCGCCGCCGTGTCCCAAAAAGCATCCTGCCCCATGGACTGGGGGATCAGCGAAGTTGCCACGCTCTCAATATCCATGATCGACTTCAATTCCTTCATAATGCTCCATTTGATCCCCCGAGCATCAAGAGGGTTGAATATGAGGTCACGATCAGCATTATAGAAGCGCGTTAGATAATCGCCCTTAAAATCGTAGATAATGATTTTTTCACCGCGTGCGATCAGCCGCTCGATCACCTGTAAATAAAGGGTTGTCTTCCCGACACCCGGCCGCCCGCACATGAATACGTGCTTGACCTCCGAGCTCCGGGGCATCTTCACTTTACTTCCAAAAGGAATGTCAAGCGGCTCGCATGATTTACGCAAATTTATGATCATATCCCGTTCAAGGATGAGCTGAGCACCGCGGACGTGCCGGCGCCCACTTTGCTTTTCAGATCGCCTTCGGAACCATCCGATAATACCCGGCCAGAGGCACCATGTGATAAACGACGTACCGATAACCGTCCAGACACGCGGCATCAATGGTCGCAAGAGCTTAGAGAGGACGGCTTCCGCTTCTGCCGCCTGAGGCTTCCAGTGATGTCCAAAGGTAACAAAATGGAGAACAAAAGTCGGCCAGAGCTGGCTTACCAATATGCTGATCAGAAATTGTCCGAATCCTTTGATCTCTTCTCTCGTAAAAAATGCCAAAAACAAGAGAACGAGAATCAGTATCTGCATGAACAGGACAATCCAAGTAGCCAAACAAGCCATCTTGAGTGTCATCTTGAGGCCATTCCGCCAGGTTTCAAAACCTTCAAAAGCTTTTGGCTTGTTTAATTTACTCATTTTGTATCCTTGTGAAAAAAGACCTTCAATATCTGTTTCTCCCTGATCCTGAACGCCCGTGAAAGCTTCACGACAGTGCCATATTTCGGCTGGACCACACCACCGTGTTCAAGGTTCTGAAGCTGTTGGGCCGAAACACCAAGACTTTCCGCCTGTTTCTTCATGCTCAGTCCTTTTTTCTGCCTGAGCACGCGGAGATGCTCACCAAATTCCCACCTGGTCATCGCCTCTATGGACTTTTCCGTTGCCTGTTTCATGTTATCCTGTCCTCCTATTTGTCGATTTTTGAGACTACCTGGGTAGCAGCTTCCTTCATAGCCTTGTCCACGACCGTCTTCCAGCCTGCGTATTTCTGATCTCCAAGCAATGCGCGGACAAGTTCATCAACGGCGATTGTGGTTCGTTTTGTTTGAGCGTAGAGGCTCCGAAAGCGCCGTAAGCCGTCCATCTCCCGAAAAGCATCGACCAGACCATTGAGTCTGACCTCAATAGTAGACAGCCTCGACTCCAATCTTTCGCGCTCCTGGGCATCCATGATGATTGACCTGACCGTCTCAGATATCGTCTGGCCGTTCTCAACAGCCCGGTCTCTTAGAGTTCGTATTGCCTCTCCATCAAGTCTTACGCCAATCGTCTTCATCTAAGCTCCTTTTTCATGCAATTCAAGCCTGCGACTCCCATGGCCCGCGAATGGACCCGTTAAGCGACGCCACAATGTGTGATATGATAAGTCCCCTGGCTCGGTCAAGCGAAGCCATGTCCACAAGGTTCAGCATATCTTAAGTAATTGGCATCTTCGATTCGTCTGACATCCCCATCAAGAGTACGAAACACAAACCAGAACGTTACTTCTTCCTACATCTCGCCTCTTCAATGCAACATTGAAAGGAGTCCTTTGACCGCGTCTCGTTCGTCAACGCTTTCATCCCCTTCCTGGACATGAGCAGAATCGACCACTGATTCAGGAGCCGGTTCTTCACGGTGCTTTTCTCGATGTTTTTCCTGACCGGGTCCTGAGCTCTCTGCCGGCTCAATGATATGTGTCTTTGGCGCCTTGGTACCTCCCCTACCATGAGTCTGCAAAGGTTTGGACTTACGAGCAGGCATTTGAGTTGCCCTGCTCTCCTCTGTCCCGATCTCGATCCCCAAGTATGCGGCCAGGGCCTTCCGTACCACTTGACTCCTTGCGCCGGTTGGATAGGCGTTTAAAGCTTTGAATATAGCTTGTTCGTCCGGGGCATCGAGGTTGAAGCGGACATTGAGGAAACGCAGGTCCGGCATCCCTTACCTCCTGGCTCCGGCGAGCGCAGCGCGATAAAAACCGATTGAATTTGCAAACCTGGGGTTTGGGTGTATTGTCAGGCTCTTTTCAGTAGCGAGCAGATCATCCTTCAGAAATAGACCGCCTCCTCCGGTCACAACAATGTGATCGGGACGGATATTGCCAAGAGTACCTCTGACCTCATCCACGATATCGTGGGCAAGCTGTCGTTTCAGTTTGACGATCTCGCTCCAGAAACCCTGCGATACGTATTCGCCGTTAATGCTGAGATGAGATGTTCCGAAGTTTCTGGTAGCTGTTTCGTAGACCTTCACGCGTTCATTTGCCTTGAGCATGCCATGGTTTTGCTCCAAGAGCTTCCATGCCTTTTCGAAAAGGGTCACGGTTCCGGAAAGCGTTGAATCCTTCGCTGCTGCCAGCCTACCGGAGCGAAGCGTGACTATATCCACAGTCCTGAAGCCGATATCGACTACTGCCATCTGGTCCCGGTAAAAGGGCGATGAAGTGAGGGGCCGGGCCTGTTCGTCCAAAACCAAACTGAAATACGTCCCAAGCGGCTCAGCAACCACACGGGCATTGATTCGGAATGTCATTTCCCGTCCGTTGACAATCGTTTGCCTCTCACCTGAGAAAGCCTTCTTGGCCGCCTCACGTACCTTTTCATTTTCAGCCAGACTGACGGGTAGCCCGACCACCACATCGGCTTCGCTGAGACCGAGCATGCCCAAGACCGCCAGCATGAAAAGCTGGTTCCTTTCACCTCCCTTGTTTTCATCCGTCTGCCAGACGAAATTTGTGCCCATTGTCGCATCCTCTCCAAGCAGCCAATCGATACCGTCCACTTTGACCGAAACCGACCGGTTCCCATTACCTTGGGCCGGAAGAACGCGGGTAATAGTCCCTCGTGCAACATAGGAGGGGATCTCCCCGACCCCGGCTCCACTTGCGTACTTCACCGCAGATTTGCCCATGTCAATTCCTATTGCAGTCATAGTCCCTCCTGTTTGTTGTGGTGTGATGTGGTGCACGCCACACCACATGTTTCACGCTATTATGCTTCGTCAAATTTTGGTTAACGCCGTTAACGCCTGTACTGGCGCGGCTGAAACCGCTTTTTTCTCGAGCTAACGTATACAAGAGCGTATACGCCAAATCTGTTGATAATTCGAGGATTTTGTCTGTAATTTTGATGTTTGTAAACGCCCAAGGCAACGACAGGTTGCGTTGGGTGTGAACAAGACGAGCGCAAAGAAACAACGCTAAGCGCTACCTCTTTTTGACCTCCATCGGACTGTTTCTTCCTTGCGGCACAGCGCGTCGGATTACATCTCCAGTTCGATTTCCCTGCCCCGGGAAAGAGCGATAGTGCCCTTTTCAGCCCCTCCCGAGGACTTTGAGGCCTCCTTTCCTGCTTCGTCCGATTTAAAGGAATCGGGGGGAATGTCAGAATCAATACGCATGGTATCTTCTCCCGCCAGGCCCTGATCCTTTTTGATACTGTCGGCCTTTCGCTCATCTGATAGGCCTGTTTCCTGCTCTCGTTCCCGCTCACGGTAAGAGGATGTTTTCTCGATTTCCTCCCTCACCCTTGCCTCAAGTGCCTGGCGGTCGTCCGTGAAGACTTTTACGTTATACTGTCCTCGGGTCACGCCCACATAGAAGCTGTTATAACTTTGACCGTTTGCGGGGGCATGGACGATGACATTGCGCTCGGTTACTCCCTGTCCCTTATGAACTGTCCGGGCATAGCCATAGTCCAGATAGTTATATTCCTCGATGGTAAACTGGACCCTTCCGCTGTTTCTTTCGAACATGAGTTTCCCGGACACGGAATCAACTTTCTTGAATTCAGCTGTCTGCCCGTTTTTAAGCCCGAGCTGTGAGTCGTTTTTCAAAAAAACGACCTTCTCGCCGGGCGCAAGGGAGATCCTTTGCTCTTGAAATACCGTCAACATCTCTCCCGCTGTCTTGAGGTCGATCTCGACCTTTTCTCCTGACAATGATTTCTCGACGAACAGTGTATGAGCCTGGGAGTCTATGCCGACGATCTGCCCCTCGGCCCCGGCCCTCATCCCGCTCCCGGAAAATCTTGCAAAAATATGATCGCCCCGTTGATATGACTGGGCGAAGTGGTGTTCGAGGGGCGAGAGCGATTTCGGGACTCTCGCAGCAACCCGAATTTCATGCCTGCCGAGTTCTCCGCGTTCTTGCAAGGTCTCACGTATTTTTCCGTTCAGGTCGTCCCGGTCTGCGTTATATTGCGTCGTGATGATCGTATTCCGCCAATCCTCGTCTTTCGTATAGCTTCTCACTATCTCCTCGATCCGCTCGGCCCGGTCCGGGATGACTTTGAGCTTGTCATGAGCGGCAAGTTTTTCAAAGGCATTATCGATTTTTACATCGACGATGTCCTTTACGATCTCCCGATAGGCACCATCCTTCTGTCTGACGATCTCCCCCATCACCGTGGTGCTCATACCATTTTTTTGCAATTCAGCGAAGGGACAGCCTGCTGATATCGCCGGGAGCTGTTTGGCATCCCCGGAGAGAACCAGGCGAGCCTTGCTTTCGATCGCCATTCGTTCAAGCCGGTTTACGTGACGGCTGCCGATCATGCTGGCCTCATCCACGACATAGATTGCGTCAGACTCCATCTTTTGGCCGCGTGCAAAAAAAGAGTCTATCGTACTGCTCGTGATCCCGGAATTTTTTTGAATTTCTTCAGCTGCTTTACCCGTGAAGCTGAGTCCCTGAATTTTCAACCCTTGAGATTCCGCTTGTTCCCGGATGGCGTGGAAAAGCGTTGTTTTCCCTGTTCCGGCGTAGCCCTGGACGCCGATGATCCGGTCATGCGTCGTGAGTATGTTCGTAAATGCCGACGCTTGGCCATGAGTGAGGTAGGGGTAATTGGATTGAATCAACGATTTGGCCTCACCCTCGCTCATGATAGACGTTTCTTGCCCCTGGCCCGTTTTCATGAGTCGAACGTTCAGAGCCTCAATACGCTTCATCTCCACCGTGGTGTATTCGTTGCCCATCTTGATCAATTCACCATTTTTCTCCATGCCGCGGGTTATGCGTTCGAGTTCAGAAATGCGGAAAGTCCCCAGGGTGAGAGCCCCGGCAGTCCTTAGCAATTCTTCTTTTGTGAAAACCGACTCTTGCTCGGTAATGATTCGGGTCGCTGTGCGCACTGCATCGTAACTGCTCATCTGCTGAGATATGTCTTTTCCCGCCTCGGCCCGCCGAGCTTTACTCTTCACTGCCTGGTCAATGCCCTCCCTCGAGTATCCAAGTTCACTGAGTCGTGCATTCCATAACTCTCGGACAATGCTCATGTCCACGTCCTGCTTTGCAACGCGGGAACCGAGGGCCGCCATCTCGCGGAGCTTCTGATCTGCGGCGTTCGGATAGTCCTTGCGGAGCTCGTTCATTTTATTGTCAATTTGTTCAGACCGGGATGAGAATACTTCTTTCAATTTCTCGTCCACGCCCCGGAGATCGAACAGCCCGCCCAATTGGGTCTCTATGGCATAGCCTTGCTCCACAATTCGTGCGGCGACTTCGCTTCTGTAATACTGACCGATAAACATCTTCGCTTCGTATAGCTTCTCATTCGACAGCGCTCTCCATGAGCCGTCTTTTTTTTGCGAAAGATTAAGCACGAGCGCGTGTGTATGAAGCTGCGGGTCCAGCTCGCGACTGGTAGAATGGTCGAACTTGGCGATGACGAGGTTACCGGTATACACTTTTGAGGACACGCCATCCGTCATCTCACGCACCTGTCCGTAATGCTGTTCAATGTAATCCAGAGTCGCGGACACGGCTTCGCGGTGAGCCAGGGTAATGTTCATGTCGCCATGTACAAGTGCCTGTAAGGACAGCCCCTTTCCCGCGGAAAAAGTTAAATCTGTCCCGGCCCTCCGCGTACCGTTGGCGCCGTCACCGACAAACGGTTTCTCGATATCAGGATTGCGAGGATCGAAACCCCGGACCACTCTTTTGAAATCGTCGTAAGTTATTTCCCCCCGAAGGCCGAGTGCATCCGCGCCCCTACCCTGCCATTCGCCGGGCTCGGCGGCGTAGTATGAATCCTTTTGATAGTAGGAACCAGCTTGGGCAGTGGAGACATTCGTGATAGAAAGCATGATGCTAAATCCCTTCTCGCGTTATATGCCCGTCTTCCGCATATATGCGCCGATGGCCGCCGCTTCACGCCGTTCATGGCGCATCCATGAATACCTCGTTAAATATCTTTGCTGCTCGGCTTCTGACAAATTTCGAAACTGTTTCCTAGCCGCCTCCCAGTGTCGCGCCTCAGCTTCTTCACGTGCTCGTTCTGCTGCCTCGGCCTGGGAAGCAGCAGATTCCGACTCCTGAGACCTTCGCTTACGATCCTCAGCAGCCACGAATCCATCCGGTTCCGCCCAGCCTTCGCAGATTGCCTTTAGAACCAATGCCTCTGGAGCCCTGACTTCCTGGGCATTAGCCTTGCCGTACTGCCAGCAGAGACGGTCAAGGTCTCGTAATATTTCCTTTACAGGCCGCTTGGTCCTTCGTATTTGCAAAATAAGCCAGTTGCGGTCAACACTTGAAAACCTGCCTGACAGTATCTCTTCAACAGCTTCAGCAGACACACTATCGACCATGTGTGTTTTTATGTATTGTTTGTTATTATTCTTTTGGGGGTTCACATTGAACCTGGCCCCCGGTCCACTGTGACCCTGGGCCTGGTTCATATTGACCCCGGGTTCATTTTGAACCGGGGGCTTATCGTCAGGATTTCGTAGAACGTAAATATTGGCACCGTCTCCTCCATCTGGCCGTTTTCCCTGTTTTATGTAAACCAGCTTTTTCTTTTCCAATATCTGGACACAGCGTTTTACTGTGGAGCGAGAGCAACCCGCTCTCAGTGCTACTGTTCTGATTGACGGCCTGATCTCGGCAAAGCCGGAAAATGATTTAAGGGCGATAAATACCATTTTCGGCGTAGCACGCAGCGGCAGCTCAAGAATCCATTGAGCGACCACGGTGAATCCTCGGTTGGTTTCATCAATAATGACTATCTCATCACTATCATCATTAATTCTATTCTTCACACCGTCTCCGCAGCCGGCAAGTCCGTCTTAGTGTTGTGTTCTCCCTGGATGCCCTTATATCTCTTGCGATTCGTCTTACCAGGGGCGTCTTCGCCATCGTATTGTCGGGCGAAATACTCGGCAAAATCCGTTACCCCGTCTTTCAATTTTTTGTATTTCGATTGGATAACATGGTCTGCCATCCGTCGCACGTTGCGGATTTGTGTCGTTTGCGCCGACTTTCGGCCATGCGCCCTAGCCTGTGCTTCTGCTGCCAGAAATTCGAGATGCGCCATGACCTGAGCCAGAAAGAATCTTCGCGGCTTTCGCGCGAAACAACCCATACTGCGGCTGTGTCTCGCTATAAAAGACTCACTAAGCCGTAAGTGTTCCCGCAGGTACAGCTCATCGACAATGGTCTCATTCATACTTTATACAGTATACTGTATATTATATTTTAAAGTCAAGCGTTATATTGCTTTACAGAGCCCTTCAAGTAGTATATAATACACTGTATGGATAGATCAGAATTCGGCGGGTATCTTACAGCAAGAAGAAATAAATTGGGTTTCAGCCTTGTCAAAATGGCGGATAAGACCGGCCTTTCTCCGTCGATGCTGAACCAGATGGAGCGTGGAGGAATTTTAAAACCCAGCTATGATACGCTTCTGAAGGTCTGCAAGGCGTATGATGTGGACGAACATGAGGCGCGACGTGTTTTTTTCGAAGAAACCCCGGTATCCGTCTCCAAATCGAGAAAAGTGGATATTTTCGGCGAGCCCGAAGAACTGGTCAATTTGCTCAATAGTTTTTTGACGGAAATTGACAGCAATTTATCCCCCAAAAAGAAAAAAGACTTGATCAGTAAATTCATGAAGGAAAAGGTCGAGAGTAAAAAAACCGGGGCCGCGGATGTGGTCAAGCATTCGAAAAGGTCCGCGTAGTAAAGAACGTCCATGAACGATACTGAAAATAAGCCGAACAAGATAATTAACTTATCTGAAGAAGCAATCAAGAGAGGTCGACGGTTGCCTTCGGAGGAAGAGAACGTAAGCGAGCTTAAAGATGATTTGAAACAATATCTCCTTAATTATGTCGAGAGCAGTTCTGCCTCTCAGCCGCTGAACCCCGACAAAACAAAATGTCCGGTATGCAATAACAATCCGGCTCGCGCCGCGATTACCTGCCCTGACTGCGGTTATCCCCTTCGCGAACATTTAAAAAAAGAACAGATCGAAGCCAACTGGAGAAAAAGTAAAAAGTGGCTGATCATTCTGGGGTGTTCTTCTTTTGTCGGTTATGTTTTGTCTGTGAAATTTAATTCATCGTTCATGGCGGTCTTTACAATAATTTTATTGGTTCTTCTATTGCCAATTGTAATAATAAATTTTGGAAACATCGGTGGGAAGAAAAGCGCTTAAAGTAAGATGGCGTTAAAGGATATATAGTTACAGTCTTAATCGAGGGTGTGCACGCCAGCAGTTTATAATACCAGAATCAGTAAATGGGGTAACGCTCTCCCGTTGACGGCATCTGGAATAAATGCCTTCATGCTCAGCCAGGCCGCCTGCGGCTGAACAGCGGGTTGGCTTCTTTTACTTCGACGATCTTCTGTTTGACCAGGGCGGGAAGACTTCTGCCCTTTCCCCGGTAGTTTGTGGTAAGCCCTGCTTCACCATCACGACGATAAGCTAGCTCTCACCGCTCAGCCCGCGTTCCTGCCGGGTCACCGAAACAGAAATGCTCTCCTCAAGGTGCTTCTTAACTACTTGAAGCTTGAAATCGGATCCTTACCGCATTGAATAGCCGTGTAAAGCAGTAAATCAATATTTAGCTTGACTTTGATATATAGTATACAGTATACTGTATATAAATATTTCACGCAGCATAATAGCATGAAACATATGGTGTGGTGTGCGCCACACCATATCAAACAGGCGGGACTATGACTGCAATCGAATTTGACATTGGAAAATCTACGGTGAAGTTCGCGAGTGGAGTTGGGGTCGGCGAGATCCCCTTTTAGCAGGATGGGAAATAAAGCCGCTCGGCTGGGTTGCTCTGATCGGCATTGTTATCTATTTTACGTTTTATCACGAAATACCAACAAAAAGACAGAACGAATAATGGAAAAAGAAACCATGACGTTTGTAACGGTAAAAGAGCTTTCTAGATTCCTTACAGTCAAAGAATCAACACTTTACTCATGGGTGCATACCGGCTTAATCCCTTTTCATAAGCTAAATGGGCTGATACGTTTCGACATGGTAGAAATCGAAAACTGGGTCAAGGCTTCACGCAAAGAACCGAAGAAACAGGAACTTTACATCGTGAAAAAACATCCTCAAGACATAGACTCCATCGTCAAAAGAGCTATTGAAGGCACAAAGGGTAAAGAGTATAATCCATCCAACGGGAAACCAGGCCAACATCACGGTCTCAGGAAGGAGGTTTAATGGGACTGTACAGAAGAGGCCAAGCCTGGTGGATGTGTTTTACATACAACGGTAAGCAGCTGAGAAGACCCACGGAAACAAACGACAAGAAGCTGGCCGCAAAGATTTACCGCAAGGTCATGACGCAGATCGCAGAGGGCAAGTGGCTCGAAATCGACGAGGGCAGTCAGAGGACTTTCGAGGAGCTCGTCGCTAAGTATGAAGCGACCGAGTTCAAAGAGCTTAAAAGCTGGCGGTCGGTGGAAAGCTACCTTCGGCAGCTGAAAGAGTTCTTCGGCTCCCGAACACTGGCACAAATTACGCCCGCAGTGATCGATGAATTCAGGCAAAAGCGCAAAGGTGAGAAGGACAAGCCGGCGACGATCGTTAGAAAGCTGAACATCCTGAAGCGTATGCTCAACCTTGCAAAGAAACGCTGGATGTGGCTCAGGGAAGTGCCACCAATCGAGATGGAGCGGCAGGCCGATACAAAGCGGCTCAGGTATCTCTCCTATGAGGAATACCACAGGCTCCTGAAAGAATGCGACGGGTGGCTCAAGGGTATCGTGACAGTGGCGGCATGGACAGGATTACGGAAGGGAAACATCCTCAGCCTGCGGCGGGATCAGGTAAATATCTTCGCGCGGACGATCTCACTTGATAGCTCAGAAATGAAGAATGAGGAGCCCCTGATCATTCCGATCGCCACTCTTGCTTATGAAGCCCTGAAAGAAGCGATGAAGGTCACACGCCTCAATAATCCGCGTGTTTTTTGCCATGCGGACGGAAAGCCCTACACGGCGATGCAGGTGCAGAGGGCTTTCAAAAAGGCGCTGAAAGCGGCTAAGATTGAAAATTTCCGGTTCCACGATCTTCGGCACTGTTTCGCATCATGGAACAGACAGGCGGGAGTGGATCTGGATACTCTGGCCGACCTCATGGGACACAAGGACACGCGCATGACCCGGCGTTATGCCCACATCGGACCGAAGCACCTTGCCAGCGCAATCAGCCAGCTAGAGAAGAGCTACGGGGAAATTATCACATTTTTATCACAGTCAAAAGAAAAGGAGCTACCGGAAACCGGTAACCCCTGAATTTGATTGGCGTCCCCAAAGGGATTCGAACCCTTGTTATCGCCGTGAAAGGGCGGTGTCCTGGGCCGGACTAGACGATGGGGACGGTTTTACTATTTCAGATTTCGGATCGTGGATTCGGATCGCACTTCAAATGCCTTCAAATCCGCATCCCGCAATCTTCAATCTGCAATGATTTAATGGTGAGCCGGCTGGGATTCGGACCCAGGACACCCGCCTTAAAAGGGCGGTGCTCTACCAACTGAGCTACCGGCCCGCTTTCGCGGTTTTCAAAGAAGCGTATAATATCAGAGTTCTTGCAGTTTTGCAAATAGAATCTGCCGAACTCTGAAAGCTCCTCATTTCAATTCACAAAATTCAGATAAGATCCAGTCAGCAAATCACAATACCCAAACGTTTGGAGTTTAGTGCTTGGCTATTGGTGCTTGTAATTTGGAATTTATCTCTTCCCCGCCCTCTTGAAGGGCTGCTGAAGGATAATGGTCTCGTCCCTTCGCGCGCCGGTTGAAATGATGGCGGGCTTCACCCCGCAGAGCCTGCAGACCTTCTCCACATAGGCGCGTGCCTTCTTGGGCAGGTCAGCATACTTCGTGATGCCGATCGTGGTCTGCTTCCAGCCCGGCATGGTGATGTACTGGGGCATGCCCTTCTCCAGCACCGCAAGCTCGGACGGCATCTCTTCATAGAGCTTGCCCTTGTATTTGTAGCCCACGCAGATCTTGAGCTCATCGAGCGTGTCGAGCACGTCGAGCTTGGTGATGGCAACGCCCGTCAGCCCGTTCACGCGCACGGCATGGCGGACGATGAGCGTATCCAGCCAGCCGCACCGCCGGGGCCTTCCGGTCGTGGCGCCGTATTCCTTGCCCCGGGCGCGGAGCAGCTCTCCGAGCTTGTTCTCCTGCTCGGTCGGGAACGGACCGCTGCCCACGCGCGTGGTATAGGCCTTGACGATCCCTATTACCTCGGTGATCGTATTCGGACCGATGCCGAGGCCCGTGCAGGCCCCCCCCGCCGTGGGGCTTGACGAGGTCACGAAGGGATAGGTGCCGTGGTCCACATCCAGGTGGGTGCCTTGAGCTCCCTCGGCCAGGATCTTCTTGTTTCCGGCGATCGATTCGTTGAGGAAGAGCGTCGTATCGGCAATGTATTTTTTGAGCCGCCGGGCGTAGGCCATATATTCTTCATATACCTGGTCCAATTGTACCAGCGGCGCATGGTAGAAGCGCTCGAGCAGGAAATTCGCTTCGCCGGTGTTGCACGCGAGCTTGTCGCGGAACGCTTCGGGGTCCAGGAGATCGGCCATTCTGATACCCTTGCGGTTGATCTTGTCGGCGTACGCGGGCCCGATGCCGCGGCCGGTTGTGCCGATCTTCTTGTTCCCCTTGAGCTTCTCGCTCGCCATGTCGAGGGCCTTGTGGTAGGGCATGATCAGGTGCGCGTTCTTGCTGATGAGCAGGCTGCCGTCGAATTTGACGCCCCGCTTGGCCATCGCATCCATCTCTTCGAGGAGCGCCGCGGGGTCCACGACCACGCCGTTTCCGATGATGCACTTCTTGCCCTTGTGCAGAATGCCCGAAGGGACCAGGTGCAGGATGAACTCGTTCATACCCACTACCACGGTATGGCCGGCATTATGGCCGCCCTGATAACGCGCGACGATGTCCGCCTTCTCGGTAAGCAGGTCGATGATCTTTCCCTTGCCTTCATCGCCCCACTGGGCGCCTACTACAACCAATACTGGCATGGTGTCTCCTTGTGAAACCGTGAAAAGTGAAGTGTAAGTGGTCAGGTGAAAATTCTGTATTCACCCTCCGAACTCCTCACTCCGAACTCCTGACTGCTTCTTAGATTCTAATCTGCTTCACTGACAACACATTCGGCAGCTGTCTGATCTTCGCCATGAGCCCATCGGACACCTGATTGTCGATACTGACGACCGACATGGCCAGGCCGCCCTGCTTCTCGCGGCCGAACTGCATGCGCGCGATGTTGACGCCGTTCTGGCCGAGGAGCATGCCGATGCCGCCGATGACGCCCGGCTTGTCGTTGTTCATGAGCACGAGCATGTCGCCCTCCGGCACCGTCTCCATCGGGAAATTGTCCACCTGCACGATGCGCGGCTCCTTCTTGCTGTTCAGCGTGCCCGCTATTGCCATTTCCCTGCCGCTCGCCTTGACCCTCACGGTGACCAGGCTGGTGTACTCCGAACCGCTGCTCGTCTTCGATACCTTGACCTCGATGCCGCGGTCCTTGGCGATGAGCGGCGCATTCACGTAGTTCACGTTCTCCTTGAGGATAGGCGTTAAGAGTCCCTTAAGCGCCGCAAGCGTGATCGGCTCGAGCTTGAGGTTCGACACCTCGCCGCTGTACTCTACCGTCACCTGCGTCAGGCCGCCCTCGTAGAGCTGCGCCTCGAAGGACCCGATCCGTTCGGCGAGGTTGATGTAGGGGCTCAAGGCCGGGAGCTGGTCCGCCGGCACCGAAGGCACGTTCACCGCGTTCCGCACGGTCCCTGCGATGAGATAGTCCACGATCTGCTCGGCCACGGCCACGGCCACGTTCTCCTGCGCCTCTCTCGTGGATGCGCCGAGGTGCGGCGTGGCGATGAAGTTGTCGAGCGTAAGCAGCGGGTGGTTCTCCGGCGGCTCCTTCTCGAACACGTCAAAGGCCGCTGCCGCGACCTTGCCGCTCTTCAAGGCCTCATAGAGGTCCTGCTCGTTTACGATGCCGCCGCGGGCGCAGTTGATGATGCGCACGCTGTCCTTCATCTGGGCGATCGTATTCTTATTGATGAGGTTCGCGGTCTCCTTGGTCTTGGGCGTGTGGATCGTGATGAAGTCAGAGCGCTTGTAGATCGTCGGCAGGTCCGCGAGCTCGATCCCGAGTGATTTCGCCTTTTCCGGAGAGATGAAGGGGTCATAGGCCAGGACCTTCATGCCGAGCCCGATCGCCCTGCTCGCCACGACGCCGCCGATGGCCCCTGTGCCGATTACACCCAGGGTCTTGTCGTAAAGTTCGACGCCTTCGAATTTCTTCTTTTCCCACTTGCCCGCCTTGAGCGAGGAGTAGGCCTGCGGAATCATTCGGGCGCAGGCGAAGATCATGCCGATGGTGTGCTCAGCCGTGGTGACGGTGTTGCCGCCTGGCGTATTCATGACCACCACGCCCTTTTTGGTCGCCGAGGGGATGTCCACGTTGTCAAGGCCGCTTCCGGCGCGGCCCACGACCTTGAGCTTTGTCGCCTTGTCCAGGAGGTCCTTCGTGACTTTTGTTGCTGAACGGATGATGAGCGCGTCGTAATCGCCGATGATCTTCTCGATCTCCTCGACCGAGGTCTTGCTCCGGGCGTCTACTTCGAGCCCGGCCTTTTTCAAAATCTCCACCCCGACGGGGGAGAGGTTGTCGCTGATGAGAACCTTCATGAAATCCTCCAAAAATCGTTTGTCACAAAGGCACAAAGGCTCGAAGAAAACATAAAGCTAAATGAGATATCACTTCGCGTCTTCGTGACTTCGTGGTGAAAAGCAGTTTATTTCATTAAAATTTCCTGCGCAGCGGCTACGCCCGTGCCGAGTTTCACCGGATGGCCCAGGCCCTTCAAAACCATTTCGATGCCGGCCACGGCGGTGATCACATCGAACGTATCTGCATAACCCAGATGCGCAATGCGGAAGATCTTGCCCTTGAGCTTGTCCTGGCCGCCGGCGCCGGTGATGCCGTACTTCACGCGTAAATCTTTGTAGATCGCCTGGCCGTCGACGCCGGCCGGCGCCTCGATGGCCGTGAGCGCATTGCTCGGATTCTCTTTCGGGAAAAGCTTGAGGCCCAGTGCGCCGGCCGCCGCGCGGGTGGCCCGCGCGAGCCTCTCGTGGCGGCTGAACACATTCTCCAGCCCTTCTTCCTGAAGCATCTTGATGCTGGCGTTCAGACCGATGATGAGCGTCACCGCCGAGGTGAAGTTCGTCTGGTTCTTGGCCAGGTTCTCGCGTTCCTTCTTGAAGTTGAAATAGAACTTCGGCGTCTTGGCCGTATCCGCCATTTTCCACGCCTTGTCGCTGACCGATACAAAAGCGAGGCCGGGAGGAAGCATCACGCCCTTCTGTGAGCCGCCGATCATCACATCGATGCCCCACTCGTCGGTCTTGATATCATGCGCCACAAGGGCCGAAATCGCGTCAACGACAAAGAGTGCGCCGGTTTTCCTGACCACAGCGGCAACGGACTTGACATCGTGGTACACGCCGGTCGAAGTTTCGTTCGCCTGAACGAACACGGCCTTGATCTTCGGGTTCTTCTTGAGCGCTGCATCCACCTGCTCGGGCTTTACCGCATGGCCCCACTCCACGATGAGTTCCTCGACCTTCATACCGTAGGCCTGACAGATCTTGGTCCAGCGTTCGCCGAACTTACCGCCGTTGATCACGAGCACGTCGTCGCCGGGGCTCAGGAAGTTGGTCACCGAGCCCACCATGCCGCCGGTTCCTGTGGCGCAGAGGATGAGCACGTCGTTCCTGGTCTGGTAGAGCCACTGGAGGCCCTTCTTCGCGGCATCGAGCACGGGCAAAAAATCAGGCGCCCGGTGATGAATGATCGGCATGGCCATGGCCAGGAGCGCCTCAGGCGGCACGGGAGTCGGGCCAGGGGCTAAAAGATATTTTTTCTGCATAGGGATACCCTCCAAAAATTCTTTACTGTATTTAGTCGGATTAGTATAACGTAAACAGCTGAACAGATCGAAACGCTTTGAGTTTGTACAAAAAAATTATAGTCCCGCCGGGGCGGGACCTATGCCCGGGGTTGGCAGGTCGCTGGGATATTGCGGATGTCTGTGCTGTTTCACGATAGAGTACTGCCTCTCTTTGAATAATTGAAGCTCCCTGCAGCAAATGAAGGTTCGAATAGGCATCTGCAGGCATCTCGATTCGCTCGCATTCCCCGCAGCAAGCTCCGGGAATGTGCTCGCTCCAGAATTCAGGCCAAAACCATAGGAGAGTAGCATAAGCCGCGGAAAATTGTCAAGAAAATAGTACGAGCCGTTCCGCAGGTCCCGATCCGTCATTTCCCATCACTTTTGTACAATATCCAGGGTCACCGTAAGCGTGAGCACCGGAGTTGTCCGGTCATTCGAATAGACAGCAATATATTTTTCGAGGCGTCCGACTCTTCCGTCCGTATCCACCGTGACTTTGATCTGTCCCACGCTCCCCGGTTCCAGGCGATTAGAACTAATCACCGCAGCGGTGCACCCTCAGGAAGGTTTAAGGCTGTCGATAACCAGGGGTTCGGTCCCCGCGTTCCTGACCTCGAACACGTGCGTGGCCTGTTTCCCCTGCGCGACGCTTCCCATGCTGTACTGCTCCTCCTTCACCTCTATTCTGGGACCTTTCAGCTCCCGGGCCGACACGGCGCCGGCCGCGAGAAGAAAAAAGAGAACCATGCCTTTTATCGCTATGACTTTCATGCCCGTTGCCCCTCCCTAAAGTCCCATCTTTTTCTGATAGATCATGTTGACAAGCTCTTCGCGCGTGACCAGCCCTTTTTCTATTAGCACGGCGATCAGGGCGTCGAGCCGCACCTTGGTGTCCGCCTGCGTCTGCTGCGCAGCGTCTTCCCTGGACAGGATAGGCGACGCTGCGTCGGTCTCCGGGGCCTTCGGCATGTTGAGTTCGCTTCCTCGGATCAGTTCCATCTTTCCCGACGAGACCTTATTCGCGGCAACGGCCGATTGCAGCTTATACGCGACCTGTTCATGCTCATAATATTTTTTAATTGCGTTTTCGATTTCCGACCCCATGGCCAGGGCCGGCTTTATGGTGCTCCCGGTGGCGAACCGGATCGAGTCCATCGCCTCAAGGTCCAACGGGTCAGCCATCGCAAGCACGAGTGACTTCCCCTCTTTTTTCACGGGGATAACGTGGTACTTTCGCGCTATCTCCGGCTTGATCAGGTTCGTGACTGTCTCGGGTATTTCGGGATCGAACAGGTTCACATAGGGAAGGCTCAGCTTTTCCGCGAGCACCCTTGCCAATTCCGACTCCTGAACGAAGCCGAACTCCACAATGATGGACCCCAGTTTCCCTCCCCATTTACGCTGGTGCGACAGCGCCGACTCGAGCTGGAAATCGTCGATCAGCCCGGTTTCCTTTAAGATATCGCCAAGCTTCTTTTTTTCGGTCATCGACATCTCCCCCGCTCGCGACGCCCGTTCCGTTTGCGCACCAGCTCGAATTATAAGCCATACATGCAAACGCTGTCAATCAGTTTGAAGTCCGGGTGCAGGACATCCTGAGCTTGTTCAATTATACTATACCTCGTCATGGGCGCGCCAACGCCTTTTCGCGCCGTACGCCGATATCCGCCGGCATCCCCTCCATCATGAGTCACTTCCCGCGCGACATACTATATTTTTCGCCGTTTTTAACGGCAGATGCCGCCGGTCCACGTCGGAGAGCGCCGCAAGCAGGCTCGATTTTATGCCCGGCTGGTCTCGCTCGAGGCCGGCGAGAAGCTTTTTTATCCTCACGCGCTTCATGTCCGGATCACCGCAGGAGGGGCAGGCGCAGCAGGTGACGGGGAAACCCGCAGCGGAGGCGAACCGGACGATATTTTCCTCGGCCACATAGACGAGCGGGCGGATCACCACGTTCCGGCCGTCATCGGCTGTGAGGCGCGGCGTCATGGCCTTGATCTTGCCGTTATAAAATTGATTGAGCAGAAGCGTCTCGATGAAATCCTCACGGTGATGACCGAGGGCGATCTTCGTGCAGCCGAGTTCAACTGCCTGGGTGTACAGCACGCCGCGGCGGATCCGGGCGCAGAGGGAACAAGGCGTATCGTCGGGCGCAAGTTTCTCGATCATGGTCTCGTGGATGGGCGCGCGTACGATGCGGTATTCAGGGGCCCGCGTACGAAGATACGCCTCCATCAGCCCGGTCTCAAAACCGGGAAACCCCGGGTGCACGGTCACCGGGACCAGCGAGAACCGGACAGGCGCCCGTTGTCTCAGGCTTTCCAGCATATGGAGCAGCGTCCAGCTGTCCTTGCCGCCCGACAGCGCAACAAGTATCCGGTCCCGGTTTTCGATCAGCCCGAAGTCGCTGATGGCCCGGCCCACAAGTCGCCGGATGCGTCGTTCATGGTAGGCATCGGTTCGCATGCGTAAATCCTACGGTTTGGCAGTCCCTTCGTCAACAGTTTTATGAATACCCTTGCAACAAAAAAGGCACCCGGTGCATATCCGGGTGCCTTAACGTTATGCCTGTCTTGACGAAAATTATCGTCTCTTTTTCGCGGCTTTCTTTTTTCCGGTAGCCTTTTTTCTGGTCGCTTTCTTTTTAGTCGCTTTTTTCCCGGCCGCCTTCTTCTTTGCAGCTTTCTTTCCTGCCTTTTTCTTTACTGCCTTTTTGGCCTTCTTTTTAGCAGGTTTCCTCCTAGCGGCCTTCTTAGCCTTTTTCTTTACAGGCCTCTTTGCCGCAGGCGCAGCGGGCACCGCCGGTACTCTGGCCTCTGTGGCCTCCAGACCGCAGCAATACACCGGCTCCTCATACACATCGCCGGTCCTGGTCACATCTATCTTCCTGCCGCAGACCCTGCACTCATACTGCATGATCCTCTCAATACCCATACGCGTCCCCCTCCTTAGGTTAAGCTGATAACCCGTTTTCCGGGCTTCATGGCCGTACACCGACTCTGTTGAGCTGCGCTTTTAGAATACTTCGAGAATCGCACGATTCTGTCGTGCGGCAATGCTCTTAGAAATTAATTTAGAATCATATCAATCAAATGTCAAGTTTTTTTTATGCCGGTTCAGCGATTAAGACCACATTCTCGGCTGTTTCTTGTTCGCTTTGACCATGGCGCTCTTTCTCCTGTCCGCCTGCTGTACCTCCCATATCTTCTCCATACCCTCGATAGCAGAGGCAAGGGCTTCGTCCGTTGCTTTGCCATCCCACTGCCTGGTTTCGGCAAGCCGGTAAAGTTCGTAAATGACCTCCTCAAGCTTCATTAAAATCTCCTTTAAATACAGAAAGTTAGTGCAAAATAGGTGGCCTGGCTGACAAGTCAGCCTTTACACCTGCAAAAAAACCGGGAGAAAAAACTCCCGGTTTTTGTTATTCAGACGGTCTCAGATTGTCCTGCGATGATACGGGATGCTGTCTCACGCTGCCTCCGGTATGCTATCGAAACCAGGTCATTACTATCGAAAATGAGGACTTTTATTCCCCCTCCCCATCAGAAGCGAGGGGTTATCCGCATTGCAATTACCCGCACTTCGAGAACCCGCAACCCCGGCAGAAGGCGCAGCCTTCGCCGAACTCCAGGAGACCGCCGCAATCCGGGCATTCGGGGCAGAGACCGAGGTGGTTCTTGTTGCCGCCCTGAGTGCAATCGGATGAAGCGTAGCCGACTGTCGCCTGCGGAGCAGCAGCGGTCTTGGGCTTCTGGTAGCGATGGTTCACGCCCTCTTTCATGTAGCGCTCGAGCGCCCGGCCGATGGCGTCGGGGCAGGACAGGATGGAGCCGCCTTCTCCCCAGGCCGGCGAGGGACAACGGATGCCTTTCACCTGCTTGATGATAGAGTCGATCGATACGCCGGACCGGAGCGCAAGGGACACCATGCGGGAGACGGCCTCGGACTGGCTGGCGGCGCACCCGCCGGACTTGCCCATGGTCGAGAAGACCTCGCAGATGCCTTCTTCGTCCTCGTTGATCGTAATATAGAGATTGCCGCAGCCCGTGGGGATTTTCTGGGTGACGCCCTGGGTAAGGAGCGGCCGGTGGCGCGGCTTCTTCTCCTCGGCCAGCTCGGGCGAGGCGGAGGCGACGGTCACGTGCTGGCCCGCGGCCTTGCGCGCCTTTTCCGTGGCGCCCGTACTGAGCACCTGCTCGTCGCGGGAGCCGTCCCGGTAAATCGTCACGCCCTTGCAGCCGAGTTTGTAGGCCAGCAAATACACCTTCTCGACGTCCTTCTGTGTGGCGTCGTGCGGGAAGTTCACGGTCTTGGACACCGCGTTGTCGGTGTACTTCTGGAACGCGGCCTGCATGCGGATGTGCCACTCGGGCGTAATGTCATGGGCCGTGACGAAGACCTTCTGCACGGCCTCGGGCACGGTCGCAACGTTCGTGCAGCCGCCGTGCTCGGCGATCTCCTTCATGAGTTCGTCGGAATAGAACCCCCGCTCCTTCGCCACCCGCTCGAACACGGGGTTCACTTCAAGGAGTTCCGCGCCGTCCATGACCCTCCGGATGAAGGTGAGCCCGAAAAGCGGCTCGATGCCGGAGGAACAGCCGGCGATAATGGAAAGGGTCCCAGTCGGCGCGATCGTCGTCACCGTGGCGTTCCTGACCGGCGCTTGGCCCGGTTTGTCGTAGATGCTGCCCTTGAAGTTCGGAAAGGCCCCGCGCTCCCTGGCCAGTTCCTCGCTCATGGTGCGGCCTTCATCGCTGATGAACTTCATGACCTTTTCGCCGAGCTTGACCGCTTCGTCCGAGCTGTATGGTATGCCCATCTCAAGGAGCATGTCGGCGAAGCCCATGACGCCAAGGCCGATCTTGCGGTTCGCCCGGGTCATCTCGCGGATCTTGTCGATGGGATAGCGGTTCACGTCGATCACGTTATCGAGGAAGTGGACCGCCTGCCGCACCGTGTGGCGGAGTTTGTCGAAATCGACCGCTTTTCCGTGCTGTGCGACCATTCTCGCGAGGTTGATCGAGCCCAGGTTGCAGGACTCGTACGGGAGCAGCGGCTGCTCTCCGCAGGGGTTCGTGGATTCCACCTTGCCCACGTGCGGCGTAGGATTGTACTGATTGATGCGGTCCAGGAAAATGATGCCGGGATCGCCGTTCTTCCAGGCCATGTTCACGATGGTGTCGAAGACCTTGCGGGCCTGGAGCCGCTTCACCACGCCCTTGTTGCGGGGGGAGACGAGGTCGTACTCGCCGTCCTTCTCCACCGCATCCATGAAGGGATCGGTCATGGCCACGGAGATGTTGAAGTTGTTGAGCCGGTCGTTCTGCTGCTTGCAGGTGACGAAATCGAGGACATCCGGGTGGTCCACCGAGAGGATGCCCATGTTGGCGCCGCGGCGCGTGCCACCCTGCTTCACCGTCTCGGTGGCCGCGTCGAACACGGTCATGAACGAGATGGGACCGGAGGAGACACCCTTGGTAGACTTCACCACGTCGTTCTTCGGACGGATGCGCGAGAAGGAGAAGCCCGTGCCGCCGCCGGACTTGTGGATGAGCGCGGCGTGCTTCACGGACTCAAAGATCTCGTCCATGGAATCGCCCACGGGCAGCACGAAGCAGGCCGAGAGCTGGCCGAGCTCGCGCCCTGCGTTCATGAGCGTGGGGCTGTTCGGCAGGAATTCGAGGGAGGTCATGAGGCGGTAGAACTCGGTCGCAATCCGCTCCACGTCGGCGGCGGACTTGCCGTAGGCGCGGTCGCCCTCGGCAATGGTCCGGGCCACGCGCGTGAACATGTCCACTGCCGTCTCGATGACGGTCCCGTCCTCATTGCGCTTGAGGTAGCGTTTTTCGAGGACCTTGAGGCTATTTTCGTTCAGGTTGAGACCCTTGCCGGATGCTGAAGCAGAGACGGAAGCCGCGCTCTTCATAAAAACCCCCTCCTGTATAATAAGATTGAGATGAAAACAAAATCAGGGCGAGGTCCTCGCCCTGATTTCAGTACTCCTTATCGCTCTCTGTTCTTCCGATCGGAAGAACAGAATGTTACGACTGAGAAGTTATTCGTAAAACACAAACACCGCATCATGTCTGATTTACCGCCTGTCGCGTTTTTGGGTGTTCAGTTTTGAAGACAAACAAGGTAATGCGGGTTGAAACGGGTGCTGCAAGGCTTATGAATTAATTCGCAAACTGTTGTGAAGTATAACACAACATGTTGTGTTGTCAAGCCAAAACTTATACCATATTTAGTCCAAATTTCACGCGGGTGTAATAATTTTTAGCTCTGAAGAGGGCATGAAACAAGGCTGAAAGAGAGCAGGGCTTGGGAACCCCGCGCCAGCGGCCTGTCTTTAGCTCCTCCCGAATTTACGAATGAGGCCCGCGAGGAGCGGTTTGGTCTGGTTTTTACTTCATAAACTTGAACCAGGTCACGGGAGCGAACCCCCTAGGCTCACCAGGTCCAGGTCTGTAATAGAGTGAACGATCATGGCCGGTACCGCACCGCCGACCCGGCCCTGATCATCGCCAGCATCGGGAGGCCCCCAGAGGGCCGCCGCCCGCATGAAGAGAAGATCGTTCAAGAGATAGATTGACGCGAGAATGGCTAGAATAACGAGCAGTCTCTTCGGTTGTTCATGCTTTTCCATCCGATGCTTCTTTCTTCACAAATCATCTCTTTCCTGTGTGGACAGTGAGCCTCAGCCCCCTCCGTGTCATTTCTGCCGCACGACGACGGTCCCGGCTGCCCTATCGCCGAGACGCTGCCACTTGAGCGTTCCTGCCAGGGCAATTGCACCCACCAGATAATAAAGGAAACTATCGACGATCCGCAGCAGGTTCCGGAGAAACCCGGCGCCGATCCCGCAGGGGGTGAAATCCGCCTTGAGCACTCTAATATCGCAGATCTTCTTTCCCAGGGTCGCACCGAACAGGCCTTCGAGCAGAGTATGATACAGGAAGCCGCCGAGCAGATACCATGCCGCGGTAAACAGGACCATGAGCATGAACTGAAAGGGGTTCCAGGGGATTTCCTCCATGGCAATAAACCACGCGATCACGAGTGCTGCCGGAATGAGGATGACCAGTGTGTCAATAAAATACGCGAGGGACCTCCTGAACAGGCTGGCAAACTCATAGTGCTCCTTGTCCTGCCGCCAGCTTCGGTTCTTGTTTGTCCCGATGAGCGCCGAGACGCCAAAGATGAACACGAGGAGCGCCAGGCTTGCGAAAAACGCGATAAGGGCCATTCTTTCCGCGATACGCAGCGGATGAAACGTGTCTATGAGGCGGATCGGGTTTGCAAGGGTCCCTTTCTCGATCGTGTAGAGCGTCTGGAAAAAAGAACGCCGTACGAAGAGCAGGGGTTTCCCCCGGTGTACGAATACTCCCCAGTCATTGAAGCCGTGCTGCACGGGGAGGATAGAGGGGCCGCTCCATGCGTTGTTCTCGAACACATAGCAGCTGAGCGTACGTTGAGGGCCCGCATCTTCCTGGTGAATGAAATACAGCCGCTTCTCGTCTGCAGTAACCTGAAATGCTCCGGAGAAGGGCGACGCGGCGGCCGGCGCCCACGCCGCGCCGTTCCAGCACGTCCAATTGATGGAGTCGTTCGTTGACCAGAATAAACAAAGCTGTCCCTGGTACCAGACCAGTTCTGAGAAGGGGAACGCATAGTCGGGGCCGGAGCGGAGAAACTCCTCCGGAAGAGGGATGTCTATTGACGAGTCGTCCCGGACCCGGGTAATGTGCAGCCCATCGGCAAACCTGCTCATGACGTACAATCCCTGGGGCGTTGCGATCCCCTTTGGACCATTCCCGATGCCGGCCGTCCGCACGTCAGTCCAGCGGGTGCCGTCAAAAGAGCGGTATCCCCCGTCATTGAAAAGGACGATCCGGCCGTCCCAGCCGCCCGCAGTTACGAACGCCGGGATTTCTCGCGGCTTCGAAAGGTCCGTTCCCTCTAAAACAGCGAAGTAGGTCTTTTCCTCTGCCTCCCGTTTCTCTTTAAAGGAAACCGTGCTCATGTCAAGTTTGCTGGAAAAAAGATAAATCCGGTTGCCGTCGGACCTGACAGTCGTGGTCCTGGACGGACCCGGCAGGAGGCCGAGGAGCATTCCCGGATTTGTCAGCATCACGATATAAAAGAGGACACAAAGCGCGGCAGCCGCCCCGAGACCGAGGATGCCGACCCCGATGGCGAGCCTCTGATTGGTCCGCTTTTCCTTTACGCGATGGATTTCCATAAGCTCTTCGGCCTCCCGTAAGGTCACGCCGTTGCGGTCCCTACGGGGACTGCAACGGGTCCAAGGGTCGTTTGCAAAACGATCCTGCGGTGCCGCTCGTACAGCAAAACCCAAGCTGACGCACGCTGACAACTACGCTTCGTTAAATATTCCTCGACAAGATCACAGCCCGGCTGATCCTGATGCCCGGCGCGGCACTGATCTGAAAGCCCGCTGACCGGGCATATTCGAGAGTCTCCTGAAACTTGCGATTCGGAACGTGCATCCTGGGTTCAGCGATAAGAAATTTCCCAGACCCCTTCAGGACGGACTTGACCTGCGATAAAAACTGCGGGATGTCGGGCACTTCGTGAACCATCCAGAAGGCCAGGACGAAATCAACCGGTTCTTTGATACCGATATCTTCCTCTGTTCCAAGAACAGAGCGGATTTGGGAGGCGACGCCGGCCTTCTCCGCCCGCTTCTGCATTCTATCGAGCATCTCCTGCTGAAGGTCCACGGCAATAACGGTCCCTTTGTCGCCCGCCATCCTCGCCATAGCGATCGAAAAAAATCCCATGCCGCATCCGATATCAGCGACCGTCATCCCTTCCCTGACAAAAGGACCGAGGAGGGCCTGGGGATCGTGCAGGAAACGGCGAAGAGGATTGTCGAACGAATACGCCAGCCACCAAGGGCAGACGCGGTCCTCCCTGGGGAACAGGCTTCTGAAGGATTTCATGGTAGTTTCCTCCGAGTGCGGCGTTGATGCGATTTGACCATGTTCATATCCTTGCGTACATCCTGAACCCGTCGAGCAACTGTCCATACCATTCAGGGTAATGAACATCCTGAAAATCCGGTTAAGCATATCATCGCCGGGCATCTCCGGGAGAGATGCATGGATCGTTTACGGAAAGTATAATGGAATTGAACAATAAGATAAAGAGTAAAAGAAGAATAGTTCCATTTACCAGATTACCCCATACTTCTCGGGAAGGACGGATCGTTCTGTTCTACGGGTCCCGCCCCAAGCCGTAAGCCGATTTACTCCACGACCCATATTGCGCAGTTCTTGGCCTCATGGATGAGCTTGCTCGATGTGCTGCCGAAAAGGAACTCTTCGGCCTTGGAGTGATGGTGGCGGCCGACGACCACGGTGCAGCAGGTGAGATCGCAGCGGGTCTCGAGGATGGCTTCGGCGAACGACTTGGCCTCGCCCACGCAGGCGCGGTAGCGGACCTTGTCCTCGGGGAAGCCGGACTGGATCAGGACTTGGCGGTAGTTCTCGAGCATCGTGTTCGATTTGTCGATCTGTCCCTTGATCCAGGAGTTCAACTCGTCGTTGCTGTCGAAGAAGTCCTCCTCGGGCTCGGGAACAATCCTCATGAGCGTTACGGTGAATCCGGGAAACCCGCCGAGTAAATCGGCCACATACAGCACGGCGCGGCGTGAGCTGTCCGATTCGTCGACGGCAATCAGGAGATGCTTGTCCTTCAGGGGGGTGTCTTCGGGCTTCAAGGTTAAACTCCTTTCTGGAATGCATGACGCGGCGACGTAGGGACTTGGTGAAGGGGCGAATTGACCTGTCTCCTGGTCGCCCATTCGCCCCGTCACTCTGTCTGCTATCGGTTCAGTTCTTCCCTCGCCTCCCCGAGGTCATCGAGCAGTTCCTTCGTTTCCTCGTAGTACACCTGCGCGCTCAGGGAGAAGTGCATCAGCGCCCGGTTCAGCTTCGCCGGGATGTAGGGATAGATCTTTTTAAGGTTGTTCACACGGTTATGGAACACGATGTTCACGTCGTCTTCGGTCAGGCGGTCCAATAACTCCGGACTCTCATGCAGGAGTCGCTGCGTCGTGATGTCGCCCCGGCCCGTGATGAAGAGCAGTACGTTGCCGAGGCCGAAGAGGTCGAAGCCGAAGCGGCTCTCGCCGTGGCGGTAGCTGAAGTCGAAGTCGATCCAGCGGTACTCGCCGGTCGCGGCGTCCTTGATGATGTGGTCGCGCCGAATATCGCCGTGTTTCTCGTTGTTATCGTGCAGAAAGCGGATGGACTCGACGATCCGGATGAACTCATCGAGGAGCCGGGGATAATGGTGGTAAAAGAAATCTTCGTGGTCTTTCCCCATCTCGAGTGTAAGCTGTCCGAGCGTCTTGCCCCGGATATAATCCAGGATGCGGAGCTGGTTCCCCGAGGAATCGAGCACGGTCTCGCCCTGCATGAAGTCCGGCCTGCCGCGCACCAGTTCGAGGATCCGCGCCTCCTTCTGCGGACTGCGTACGCACTCGAACACGAAGTTCCCGATCCTGGCCTCGAACCGTTCCTTGAAAACCCATTTCAGGATCTTCACGTCGCCGGTGAGGAGATTTCTGGCGCGCTTGACCCAGAACTTCTGCTCGTCGTCGAGGCCGAACCTGCCCTCGCGCTCGTTGTTCCGGACGAAATAGGGAATGCCGCCGAGCACGACCACGTCGTCGTAGTCCACGCGGAAAAAGTCCGACGTGTCCTTGATCTTCACGCGTTTGGGCACCCGTTCCCGCGGCACCCACTTGCGGATCATGCGCAGCAGTTCTTTTTCCGTGTAGCCGCCGTTGTCTGCCGCCATCTTCCTTCTCCCCCACTCTCATTATACCAGACTGTTTCCATCGCGGATTGTCGATTGCGGAATGCGGATTTAAAAACAGAACCCTGGAAAACGCCGGTCCACAATCCGAAATCCACAATCCATGAACGTAAAACGTTTTTCCTTGACTTTTCGGGCAAATAACGCTAATTTCCCTATAATAATTTTTCATGGCACGGACCCGTACGGCCCATGCACGGAGGGGCTCAAGCCACCCATGTCGTACCAGATAAAACTCGAGATTTTCGAAGGTCCCATGGACCTTCTCCTGTATCTCATCAAGAAGCACGAACTCGATATCTACTCCATCCCCATCGCGCTCATCACCCAGCAGTACCTCGAATACCTCGATCTCATGAAGAGCCTGGACATGGAGATCGCGGGCGATTTCCTCGTCATGGCCTCGACGCTCACCCACATCAAGTCCAGGATGCTCTTGCCGCCGTCCGAGAACCCCGAAGGCGATGAAGACGGCGTCGACCCGCAGGCCGAGCTCATCCGGAGGCTCCTCGAGTACAAGAGCTTCAAGGAGGCCGCCGGCTCCCTCGAAGACAAGGAGGAGGCCTGGTCGAAGGTGTACACGCGGCCTGCCGAAGCGATGCCCGACGTTCACGCGGACGACGAGCCCCTGCTCTTCGACTTTCATCTCTTCGACCTGCTCGCGGCGCTCAAGGACGTGATGGCGCGGGTGCCCGACGCCAGGTTCGAGATCACAGCCGAAACCGTGTCCATCACCGAGAAGATCTCGCAGATACTGGCCCGGCTGGAGGCCGTGGACAGCCTGCTGTTCGCCGACCTCTTCGAAGGAAGCACCTCGAAGATCCAGGTGATCGGCACGTTCCTGGCCCTCCTGGAACTGATCAAGACGCGGGTGATAAAGGCCGTACAGATCGAGCAGTTCGGCGCCATCCGGATCATGAAGGCCGTGACAGAGCGGCAAGACCAGGATACGGCCACCGGGAACCTGTTCGGATAGAAATCTAAAAGTTCAAACTGTTTAATCCGTTCAAGCCGTTTAAACTGCTTGAACCGTTTGAACCGCTTAAACTGTTATCACAAACCATGAAACCCGATATCAAGACGCTTGCCGAGGCGAAAAAATTCGGCGACATCGAGACCGCGGTCTACGCGGACCGCGCGCTTATCGGCGACCTCGTCGGGCTCCTCAGCGAAAAAAACGGCGACGTGCGCTCGGGCGTACTGAACCTGCTGTCGCGGGTGGGCTTCGATTACCCGAACGACACGCGGCCGCACCTGCCGACCCTGATCGCGCTCCTGGACGATCCCGACATGTTCGTCAAGATCGACGCGGCGAACGCCGTGGGAAACCTGGGCTTTACCTTCAAGGACTCGGCCGCGCAGGCGGCTCCGAAATTGAAGGCCATGCTCGCTCATGAGCAAAGTCTGGTACGGCAGGAAGCAGCCTACGCCCTCGGGAACATCGGCTTTGCCCATACCGACCTCGTACGGGACGCGGTCCCGCGCCTGATCCAAATGCTCGAGCAGGGCGATGACGACGAGCGCGAGGCCGCGGCGCACGCCCTGGGCAAGGTCGGCATCAACGCGCCGGAGTTGATCCGCGGGATCCTGCCCAAGCTCGTGGAGGTGCTCGAATTCTCAAAAGAGGCCACCTGCGGCGGCGTACTCTTCGCATTGGGCGCGATCGGCCTCCACTACCCCAAGGAAGTGGCCGAGCCTGGTGCCGCGGCTGATGCGCTATTTGGACAGCGGACACCCGAACGCGGTCAAGAACGCCGTAGCGGCGCTCGGAAACATCGGCAGCTCGAACCCCGAGCTCGTCAAGGACGCCGTACCGAAGATCCGGAAGATCATGGAGACCGCGACGGACATCGACATTAAGATGAACGCCAAAGTGGCCCTAGGGAGACTCGGAGACCCGACGGGGATGTAATGCAAGACAGACTAAGGTCGAGACTGAGGTTAAGAAGTTCTCAACCTGAACCTTATCCTCAACCTGATTTTATCGAGAGGTACTGTATTTGGAAGATAATGAATTAAAATCGGCAATCGAAGCTCTGTTTTTCGTCTCGGGCAATCCCCTGTCCGCGGACAGGCTCAAGGGTATCTTTGAGGAGGCGACAGCGGAACAGATAGAAGCACAGCTCCAGGCGCTCCGGCAGGAGTACGACGAACGCGACGCGGGCATCATGCTGGCCGAAGTGGCCGGCGGATATCAGTTCGCAACCAGGCCTGAGAACGCCGCCTGGATCCGGAAGTTCAGGTCCGTCAAGGTCTCGGCCAGGCTCTCGAAACCCGCGCTCGAAACGCTCGCCATCGTCGCCTACAAGCAGCCCATCACGCGCTCCGAAGTGGAGGCCATCCGCGGCGTAAACATCGGCGGCATCATGCGCAACCTCATGGAGCGCCGCCTCGTGAAAATCGTGGGCAAAAAAGACGTGCCGGGCAAACCCATGCTCTACGGCACAACGCTGGAATTTCTCCAGTACTTCGGGCTGAAAGACCTTTCGGCCCTGCCGACGCTCAGGGAGTTCCAGGAGCTCGAGGCCGGCGAAGAGGTCATGGAAGAAGTCCCCGCCGAAGGAGCGGACGATGCGCCGGCGGCGGGAAAGGTACCTGTTGCGGAGAAAGAGTCCGCGGTTGAGGATCCGGCGACCGCGGCCGTTACGGGGGGAAACGCTACGGAATGATAGAACTTCAGGATGCCCTGCGTAAAAAAGAGATCTGGGCCATCGGCGGCGGCAAAGGCGGGATCGGCAAAAGCCTGATCACCGGCAATATCGGCATCCACCTTGCGCACCTCAAGAAGAAGGTGCTGCTCGTCGATGCGGACCTGGGCGGCGCGAACCTTCACACCACCCTCGGCATCGGGGTCCCTGAGATGACGCTCTCCGATTTTCTGAACCGGCGCGCGGAGAAAATCCAGGACGTGATCATCAAGACGAGCATACCGAACCTCAGCCTGATCAGCGGGGCACAGGACTTCCTCGACGCGGCCAATCCCAATTTCGCGCAAAAGGCGCGGCTTCTGAGGCACCTTGAGACGCTCGACGCGGACTATATCCTGCTGGACCTTGGCGCGGGCACGTCATTTAATATCCTCGATTTTTTCCTCTTCTCGGACCATGGCATCCTTGTGGTGCTGCCCGAGCCCACCGCAATCGAAAACGCCTACCGTTTTATCAAGAGCGCCTTCTACCGTCGATTCAAGAAGGTCGTGACCAATCAGGGGATCAAGGACCTCATTGATGCGGCCATGGATCAGAAAAACACCATGGGCATTCGCACGCCCTATGATCTGATCGAGCGCGTGAAGCAGATGGAGCGGGAAGTGGGCGAGATCCTCGAGCTCGAAGTGCTGAAATTCAAGCCCAAGCTTATTGTGAACCAGGTGAGGACCAAGAACGACATCCAGATAGGCTTCTCGATGAAAAGCGCCTGCCAGAAATACTTCGGCATCAACCTCGAATACCTCGGGTATGTGGAATACGACGACTGCGTATGGCAGTCCATCCGGAGCAAACGGCCGCTCGCCATCGAATACCCATACTCGCGGCCGTCGCGCTGCCTCGAACGTATCGTACACAACCTACTCAGGAAGGAACAGCTGACGCTCAGCATGCTGTATTGATTGTCGGTTACATGGTTTAAGCGATTCAAACAGTTCTAACAGCTTCAGCAGTTTAAATAGCTTGAACAGAACAGCTTGAACGGTTTAAACTATTTGCACAGTTGAATGGAGCAGCCATGATCAAAAAAATAGAGGACCTGAACTATTACGAGTTGCTGGAGGTGAGCCTCACGGCGACCGCACAGGAGATCCATAGGGCTTACGAACGGGTCCGGCGGGTGTACGAACCGAATTCCGTAGCTCTGTACTCGCTCTTTACGCCGGAAGAAACGACCATTATTCACCAGCGGATAGAAGAGGCTTATCGCACTCTTGTTTACGAAGACAACCGTAGACGGTACGATGCGATGCTAAGAAGCCGGAATGAGATGCCTGAACCGGCCTCTCCGCCCCCATCAATACCGAAATATCAGACAAGGGCTGCACAGCCGGCGCTCCCCCTGCAATCGGAAAATCGCTACATCGGGGCAAACGCGCCGCCCCCGCAACCCGCACCGGCTCCGGACAAACCCGCGCAGGAGGAGATTTCTCCGGTCTCTCCCTTCATCGCTGAATTCACAGGCCCTGTCATCAAGGTCCTGCGCGAGCAGCGCGGCCTGACCATCCGGAACATCGCCGACACGACGAAGGTAGGCTCCCGTTATCTCGAGTACATCGAAGAAGAAAATTACGCAAAACTCCCTGCGCGCCCCTACCTCCGGGGATTTCTCGGTCTCTACGCAAAGGCCCTGGGATACGAATCAGAGCGCATGATCAGCGACTATCTCAAGCGCTACGAAGCCGCGATGAACCCTCCAAAAAAATAGTCGACTGCCTCCTCTTTCCCCTTACCCCTCGCGCCTTTCGGCCTTTAACAGTTCCCTCTCCTTCCAGATCACATAGATCGCCGGATAGATGACGAGTTCGAGGATGGTCGACGTGACCACGCCGCCGACCATGGGCGCGGCGATGCGTTTCATCACGTCCGCGCCCGTCCCGGTGGAGAACAGGATCGGCACCAGGCCCGCCAGGATCACCGACACGGTCATGATCTTGGGACGGATGCGTTTCACCGCCCCTTCCATGACCGAGTCCTCGATGTCCCGGAGCGAATTAATCCTTCCCTCCTGGTGCCAGCGGTTATAGGACAGGTCGAGGTAGAGGAGCATCACGATGCCGGTCTCCGCATCGAGCCCGGCCAGGGCGATCACGCCGACCCAGACCGCGATGCTCATGTGGTAGCCGAGGAAGTAGAGGAGCCAGACCGTGCCCACGAGCGAGAAGGGAACTGCCAAAAGCACGATCGCGGTCTTGAGCCATGAGTTCGTGTTGAGGTAAATGAGCACCACGATGATGAGAAGCGTGAGCGGGATAACGTAGAGGAGCTTTGCCTTCACGTTCTCCATGTACTCGTACTGGCCCGACCACTGGACCTGGTAGCCTGCCGGCACCTTCACCTTTTCGGCGATCGCCTGCTGGGCGCGCTTCACGTAGCCGCCGAAGTCGCTCCCTTCGATATTGAGCGTGACCGTCGCCGTGAGCCTCCCGCCCTCGCTCTGGACCATGCCCGGGCCGCGCACTATCCTAATGTCGGCGAGCTGCCCCAGCGGGCACCTGGGCGCCGTCCATGACCGGGACGAGCACCCGCTTCAGCTTCTCGATGTCGTCCCGCAGCTCCCTGCCGTAGCGGATGTTCACGGGATAGCGCTCGCGGCCTTCCACCGTGGTCGTCAGGTTCATGCCGCCGATGGCCGACTCGATCACTTCCTGCACGTCCTCGACAGCGAGGTTGTAGCGGCTGATCTCGTCGCGGTTCACCGTAAAGTCGAGGAAATAGCCCGTGTTGGCCCGCTCGGCGTAGGCCAGCCGCGTGCCCGGCACGTCCTTGAGCGTCTTCTCCACGTCCAGCCCGATCCGCTCGATCTCGTCCAGATGGGGCCCGAAGATCTTGAGGCCCAGGGGCGTCTTGATGCCCGTAGCGAGCATGTCGATCCTGCCGATGATCGGCATGGTCCAGGTGTTGGCCACGCCGGGGATCGTGAGGGCCGTATCCATCTCGTCCCGCAGGTCCTCCCACTTCTTGAACCGGGGCCGCCACTGGCTCTCGGGCTTGAGGATCACGTTCGTCTCGATCATTTCGAGGGGCGCCGGGTCCGTGGCCGTCTCGGCGCGGCCCGCCTTGCCGAAGACCCGCTCCACCTCGGGGAACTGCTTCATGATCCGGTCCTCGGCCTGGAGCACATCGGACATGGTGGTGATCGAGGCCCCGGGAAGAGCCGAGGGCATGAACAGGAGCGTGCCTTCATAGAGCGGCGGCATGAACTCCGAGCCCAGCTCGGTGAAGGGGACGACGGTGACGGCCACGATGACGATCGCCGCGATGATCACGAGCTTGCGGAACCGGAGCGCAAACTCGGCCACCGGGTGGTAGAGCCTGATCAGGAAATGGCTCACGGGGTTGTCGTCCTCGTGCCGGATCTTCCCCTTGATGAAGATCGTCATGAGCACCGGCGTGAGTGTGATGGCGAGGAAGCTCGCAAAGAGCATGGAAAAAGTCTTGGTGTAGGCCAGGGGCTTGAAGAGCCTGCCTGCCTGCTCTTCGAGCGTAAAAACGGGCAGGAACCCGACGGTGATGACCAAAAGGGAAAAGAACAGCGATGGACCGACTTCCTTGGCTGCGTCGATGACCACGTCCACCCGGGACCCATGCGCCCTGCCGGTCCGCTCCCAGTCTTCGAGCTTCTTGTGTGCGTTCTCGACCATGATGATCGAGGCGTCCACCATGGCGCCGATGGCGATGGCTATCCCTGAAAGGCTCATGATATTCGAGCTGATCCCGAGATAGTACATGCAGATGAAGGAGATGAGGATCGCGATCGGGAGCGTCAGGATCACCACGAAGGCGCTCGGCAGATGGAACAGGAACACGAGGCACACGACGCTCACGGCCAGGCCGAGCTTGATGATCTCCGCCTTGAGCGTGTCCACGGAACGGTGGATGAGCTCCGACCGGTCGTAGGTCGTGACGATCTTGACGCCCTTGGGCAGGGTCGGCGCCAGTTCGGCGAGCTTCTGCTTCACCCGGTCGATGACCGAGAGGACGTTCTCGCCGAACCGGACCACCACGATGCCGCCCACGGCCTCGCCCTTGCCGTCCAGGTCGGCGGCCCCGCGCCTGATCTCCGGGCCGAGCTGGACCTCGGCGATGTCGCGGAGCAGGATGGGCGTGCCCCTGCCATCGGTGCCCACGCTGATCTTCTCGATGTCCGATTGGTCTCTGATGTAACCCCGGCCCCGGACCATGTACTCCCTGCCGGACCATTCGACGACGCGGCCTTCCACGTCGCGGTTGCTTCTGCGGACCGCCTCCATCACCTTCATGAGCGAAAGCTTGTAGGCCAGGAGCCGGTTGGGGTCGATGATGATCTGGTACTGCTTCACGAACCCGCCCACCGAGGCCACCTCGGAAACTCCGGGCACCGATTCGATGGCGTACTTGAGGGTCCAGTCCTGGAGGGACCGGAGCTGCGAGAGGTCCTGCGTCCCCGTCTCGTCGGTCAGCGCGTACTGGAAGCCCCAGCCCACGCCGGTGGCGTCAGGCCCGAGCACCGGGGTAACGCCGGCAGGGAGCTTTCCCGCCACGCCCTGGAGGTATTCGAGGACCCGGCTTCTGGCCCAGTAGAGGTCCGTGCCGTCCTCGAAAATCACGTACACGAAGGAAATCCCGAGGAAGGACTTGCCGCGCACCACGCGCACCTTGGGCGCGGCAAGCATGGTCGAGACAATGGGATAGGTGATCTGGTCCTCCACCAGGTCCGGGCTCCGGCCCATCCATTCGGTGTACACGATCACCTGGGCATCCGAAAGGTCGGGGATCGCGTCGAGCGGCGTATGGTAGACCGCCCAGACGCCCCAGACCGTGAGAAACAGCACGGCCAGGAAGATCAGAAATTTATTGCGCGCCGACAGTTCGATTATTTTGGATAACATGAATTACCTCATTGCGGATTGCGGAGCCTGCACCCAGCGATTACGAGTGCAAAGCGCGAGCGAAGGGTGTGCGGATTTCGGATTGAATATCTTTCTGCGCATCGCCTTTCGACGTTAATTCGCAATCCGCAATTCGAAATCGCAATTCTACTGCCCCGTCCTCAGCTGGCTTTCCGAATCGATCAGGAAGTTCCCCGAGGTGACCACCCGCTCGCCCTTCTTGATCCCCTTGAGCACTTCCACATAATCCTCGCCCCGGAGCCCCAGGGTCACCTGGCGCTGTTCGTACACGCCGGGCTTCTTTTCGACGTAGACGAGCTGGCGGAGGCCCGAGAAGAGCACGGCTTCCCGGGGGATCACGAGCCTCCGGCCCGAGGAGGCCATGATCTCCACGTTGCCGAACATGTCGGGCTTGAGCGCAAGACCGGGATTATGCATCCTGAGCCGCACCTTGACGGTCCGCGACACGGGGTCGAGCACGGGATAGATGAAGTCCACCCTGGCGGTCATGGCCTCGCCGGAATAGTAGGGAAGCGTGACCCGGGCCTGCTGGCCGACCTTTACGATCGGCACTTCCGATTCGTAGACCTCAGCCATGACCCAGACGTCCGAGAGGTCGGCGACCTTGTAGAGGTTCATGCCCGGCGTGATGTAGGTCCCCTCGAGCACCATTTTATCGAGCACGATCCCGCTCAGCGGGGCGGTGATGATCATGTCGGTCTGCGGCTTGCCGGTTTTTTCGAGCTCTTCGATCTGCCCGGGCGTGATGTCCCAGAGCAGAAGCCTGCGCCTTGCCGACTCGAGGAGGTCCTTGCGCGAGGTCTCGACTTCTTCGAGGCTTTGATCGCTGTGGTTATGGTTATGGGCCGGCTGCGCGGCCTTGAGCGCCAGGAGGTACTCTTCCTGGGCCGTCACCAGGTCGGGGCTGTAAAGCGAGAGCAGGGGCTGGCCCTTCTCGACCCGGTCCCCGGTGTAGCTCACGAAAAGCTTCTTCACCCATCCCCCGATCTTCGTATTTACGAAGGCGAGCCTCGTCTCGTCCGGCTCGATCCTGCCCACGGTCCTCACCTGCCGGTCCACGGAGCGGAAACCGGCCAGGGCCGTGCGCACGCCGATCAGCTGCACCTTGTCCGGGCTGAGCACGACCACGGGTGCTTCCTGCTTCGCGTTCCCCCCGGGAGGAGCAGGCTCCTGGGCAGCGGCAGCGGAGAAAAGAATCAATACTGCCGCAATTGCAGATTGCAGATTGATGATTGACGATTGAAAAACTCTGGGGAAAATTTTCATAGGAAACACCTTTCACACAGGCTGATGGCCACAGCCACGATGCCCTGCCTTTGATCTGCCCATTCCGCACTCCGCACTGCTACTGCTCTCCCGTCACTTCGGACATCATGGCCATCGTCTTGTTCAGGTTCACGAGCTGCTCCTCATACGCGATCTGGTACTTGAGCAGCACGGTCTCGCTTTCGAGGAGCGACAGGAAATCGATCTTGCCGACCTGGTAGTTGGACGTTGCGGACTGGAGAGCCAGCCGGGCCTGGGGGATGATGCCGGAGTCGTACAAGTGGATGTGGTGCTCCGACATCTTGGCCATGGAATAGAGCTCCTGGACCCGGGTGAGGATCGCCAGCTTCGTCGCTTCATAGTCGAAGCGGGCCGAGCTCAGGTCCGCGTGGGCCGCTTTTACGCCCGTGGTCTTGTTCCAGAAATAGAGCGGCACCTTGAACATGACGCTTGCCTGCCATACGTCCTTGAAATCGCCCCTGGTGAACCGGCCCGCGGAGACCACCATGTCGGGAAGAAACTCCCGTTTGCTCAGCGAGAGGTCGTACTCGTTCTCTTCCACCATGCGCTTCTTGGCCTCAAGCATGGGAGAATGCTCCAGGGCCATCGCGCTCATCTGATCGAGCCCCATAGGGAAGGCCGTTGCGAACTGGTCACCGGGCCTGCCCAAAGACGAGCGCGGGTCCCGGCCCACGAGGCTGTTGACCCTGGCCCGCTCGGTATCGAGCTTCTGCTCTTCCATGGAAATCCGTTCGATCAGCATCGACACTTCGAGCTGGGCCCGGAGCACGTCCTGCTGCAGGCCCTGGCCCGTGGCATAGCGCGTCTCCGCAATGCGTTCGAAGTTCTTCATGAGCTCTTTTGTCTGGTCGAGGATTTCCAGGGTCCGGTAGGACAGGAAGTAATCGTAGTAGGCGTTCCTGAGGTCGCTCAGGACTTTGAGTTTCGTTCCACGGCTGTTGTCTTCCTCCCGCTCAGCCGCTTTTCGCGCTGCGTTCCCCCTGGTCGAGAGCTTTCCCGGGAAGGGAACCTCCTGGGTCACCACGAAGCCCTGCATGCTCATCTCTTCCTTGCCCACCGTGGACGTGCCGAGCCCCCCTACGTTCTGGATCATGTAGCCGATCATGGGGTCGGGCATGGCAGCAGCCAGGGACTTTTTTTCCTCGGCAGACTCCGCTTTTTTCCCCGCCATCCCGATTTCGGGATTGTTCTGAAGCGCCTCTTGCTCCAGGTCTTTGAGTGTAACGACGACTTCCTGGGCCCGGGCGAGTGCCGGAGTAATAAGGACCAAGGATAGAAGAAAAAGGAATGTAAAAAACCCGCGTCCCATCGCATGCCTCCATGATATATAGTAGCAATGACCGCGCCAAAACGGCTGGATAAATTCTATCATAAAATCAGAAGGATAAAACGATAGAAAAAACAGACTGGGGAAAATTGGAGTCTCTGCTGAAGAGAGTGTAGTATTTGATACAAAGATAATGACCGACCCGGCTTCAATCATGCCGCGGCGGCGCTTCCACTCCCAAGATGAACCGCGACGCGACGGCCGAGCGCCTGATAATATATTTTTCCATGGCCACCGGAAAGACCAGGCCCGCAAAGATCATTACAAGAGAGATCATTGCAAATTCCGACGTTCCCAGATGCATGACCTGCGTCAGCAACACCTTTGCCGCCCCCATGAAGATGGTATGGAGAAGATAAATGCCGCTTGAGTACCTGCCCAGCGCCGCGACCTTTTCCACCGGGCGCGCCTGCCCGGCTATCAGCGCTGCAACCGCGATGCAGACAAGGCTGCCGGACACGCCGAGCGCGATCGAGATCATTTGTGATGCAAAGGCGAAGCTTGAGACGTGTGTTCGCATCGCGAAAAAAAAGACATAGAGGCAGAGCGGCAGGATGATGCCTGTTGACAGGCGGACCTCCTCGAGAAAGGACATTTTGTGCAGAAGACAACCCGCGGTAAAGAACGGCAGATATTGAAAGGCCAGGTCAAGACAAAATACGTGGGGCCACGGCAGAAAGGACAGGAGGATCGTCACCGCGAAGAGAAGAAGCTCATTTCGCGCCAGCAACCTGAGCAGCGGGAACAGAAGGAAGATCACGAACAGAGTATAAACAAACCAGAGTATGTTCGAAAAACCGCCCAGGGGATTGAGGAATATATAATAAAGAATGTCGCCCGCCACGGGACTGGAAAGAGTAAAGAATTTCGCCGCCGCGAGCTTCAGCAGCAACAATATCAGCGTTATGCTCATGTAGGGCAACAGCAGCCGTCCCGCCTTCTTTCTGATAAAAGCGACGTACCCGCGCCAGGAGAGAAGAGGCTTCTGCGTCATCGCAAAAAGGACACCCGATACGACCATAAAAAGCGGCATATGAAATGTATATATGACCTCGCGGGCCAGGGTCCAGACGCGAGGCTGGATATCCGGCATGTCGATATGGCCCAGTACGACGAGAACGATCCCCAGTCCCTTCGCGACATGGAGGCTTTCGCTTAACGTACTGTTTCCGGATTTTATTGAATTCATGCTTAACCTCCGGCGACATCAGGGCAATAGGGGGATACTTTTGGGGAAGAGCTGGTGACGCAGGTGACAGGGACGGATGGGGAATTTCACCCTACGTTTCAAGAGAAAGGACGTTATGCGGGGCCCGCAGAAAGGTCACTTACTTTTCCCCATCTTGCGCAGCTTGGCTTTTGCATGCTCGGCCTCGTCGGTACCGGGATACTCCTTAACAACCCTGTTCAGCCATACCTTGGCCTTTGCATTATTATTTTCACTCAGGTAGGAGTAGCCGATCTTAAGCGCCGCACCGGGGACCTTTTCGCTTTTGGGGTAGGTCTTTATGAATTTGATAAAGGAATCGACGGCCTTGGTGAAGTCTTTCTTGGCGTAGTAACATTGACCCACCCAGTACTGGGCGCTGGACGCCTGGCTGGTATTGGGGAACTGAACGAGGTAGTTCTGGAACCCGGCAAGGGCCAGATCGAAATTGCCGCTGTTGTAATCGTTCATGGCCAGGCGGTAGGCTTCGGACGGCTCCACCTCCTTGGGCGCGGATTTTTTGTCCTTCTCTGCCGAGGTCCCGCTCGGACCCGAGGAGAGTCCCTGCCCCCCGGCGAGCGCTTTTATCTTGGCATTGAGTTCGTCGACCCGTGCCGACAATTCCGTGATTTTGAAGCTCTTATCATCCAGCTTCTGCGCGAGATCGGCGATGCGGAAGTTGTTTTCCTCGAGCTTTCCCTGAAGCAGTTGGATGTCCGTGGCGAGCTGGTCCGTTTTTGCGCCGTAATCGGCCATGACCTTCTGCACGTCGACCGTGCCCTTGACATTCGCTTCGAGCAGGTAAAGACGCTTCTGTATGTCCTCGTTGCGGGCCTTGTTCTCCTTCGTGTCCTCGCGCAGGTCCGACAGCTCGGACCTGGTCTTTACGAGCGCGGCCTGCGGTGCGCAGGCGGAAAACAGCAGGATAAGACCGACGATAAGAGAGAGTTTTATCTTCTTCATAATGGTTGTTGGGGGGAACGGCGCAGGGCAGGCTTTTCCTTGCCCCGCGCCGTGTGCGCGATGTCCTACTCGGCTACAAGGTCATCCCTTCTGTTTTTCTGCCAGCATTCCTCGTTGTGCTCGGTACAAACCGGCTTTTCCTTGCCGTAGCTGATAAGGGAGATGCGCTTGGCCGCTATGCCGAGGTCGGTAAGATACTTTTTTGCACTCGAAGCGCGACGCTGTCCCAGCGCCTGGTTGTACTCCTTGGTGCCGCGTTCGTCACAATTTCCTTCGATCTTGATCTTTACCTTGGGGTTGGCCTTGAGCCACTCGGCATTCGCCTTCATGACAGGCCTGGCGTCGTCCCGGATAAAGGACCGGTCGAAGTCGAAATAGATCGGCTGGAGTCCCGCGGCCCCTGCGGCAGTGGTCTCCTCCTTTACCTCTGGCTTCGCCTCTTCCGTCACTGCGGCTTCCGGCTTCTGCTCCGCCTTCTGCTCTTCTTGGGCTGCCGGCGTCACTTCCTTCTGCGCCTCCGGCGTCGCGGTCACCTCTGCTTTTTTGGGACATCCCCAAAGAGCAAGCATACTGATGGAAACAATAATAATTACGAGCAATAATGAACTCCTGATCTTCATGGTGGGCCTCCTCGTATTAGTTGTTGTTTTGTTAAAAAAAATGTTGCCGATGTGAAAAATCAGACATGAAATCGGGACACAACGCTTCTTTAATTCTGAAAATAAGGATAGCATACAACCAAAATCTTGTCAACGGGAAAGGATCCTCGCAGTCCCCTGCGTGCAGGCCTTTTCCTCGACAATAAAAGACGATGTTCGCGGAATTAATTATTGAAGGGCAGGAATGACTCGCTTTTCACAATGTCGTCGGGCCGCCGCATGATCGATTTACCACCGGTTGTCATGAATTCTCGACGCGTCGAATCGCTCCACCGGCGTTTTTTCCTCGGCGGGAAAGCCGAGGGGGATGAGAGAAAAGGGGACCACGTGCTCAGGCAACTCCAGCAGTTTCCGAAGGTTCTCCACGCGGTCTTCGGTGGGATAGACGCCGCACCAGACTGCGCCCAGCCCTTTGGAATGCGCCGCGAGCAGCAGGGTCTGTGTGGCTGCGGCGCAGTCGAGCACCCAGTAGCCCTTGTGTTTCTCGAGGGAAACGTCGCCGCAGACGAGAACGGCCGTGGACGCGTGCTTCAGCATGGCGGCATAGGGATGAAACTTCGGGATCTCGTCGAGGAGCGCGCGGTCCGTGAGGACGATAAAGTGCCAGGGCCGCTCATTCCCGGCCGAGGGCGCATACATGGCGGCCCGCACGAGGTCGGTCACCGTGTCGTGGGGCACCGGCTTCGTCGTATAGATCCGCACACTTCTTCGTGAAAAAATCGCGGTCAGTGCATCCATGGTCACCTCCTCGGCTTCAGGCTGTTGTCTCAATAAAACACTGCGGATCGTCGGCAAGGAAATCGTCAGCTCCCTTTGAACGGGACCAGGCGTAGGCAATGGCCCTGCAGCCTCTGCACCGCGCCCACCGGGTGCAGGCGCCGCATTTTCCCTTGTATTTGTTCCTGTCCCGAAGCGCTTCAAGCACGGGCGATGCGGCCCATATCTCACGCAGAGAATCCCTCCGTACATTGCCGAGAGAAAGGGGCAACCGCCTGCAGGGGGTGACGTTGCCGTTCGGCTGTATCGTCAACCCCGAAACACCCGCGGCACAGCCGCTGATTGCCGTACTTCCCGCATCCCTCTTGGCCTTCATTTTCATTTGCGCAGCCACGGGATCGCCCGTGACAACATCGAGGCCTTTGAGCTCCAGAGAAAGAAGCTCCTCGTAGAGTTCTTTGACCTGCGCCCGGGTGAGCATGTGCGACAGCAGCGCCCGCCCTCTGCCGGCAGGCACCAGTCGCGAAAAACCCACCCGCTTCACTCCGGCATGGGAAGCGAAGGTGATGATCCTGTTCACCTGTCCCGCATTGATATTCGAGACGGTGACATTCAGGGTCACCGCGATCCCGGCATCTACCAGCTGCTCAACGCCGGCTGCGGACGCGGAATAACTGCCGGCGCCGCGGATGGCATCATGCACATCCTCCGGTCCTTCCATGCTCACCTGGACCCCGTCCACGCCGAGGTCCGCGAGCATGCGGGCCCTCTTTTTGTCCACGAGAGTGCCGTTCGTGAGAAGGTAAATTTTAAATCCCTGCTTTTTGATTTCGCCGAGGATTTCGAGAAGGTCGTTTCTCAGGAACGGTTCTCCTCCGGTAACGTTCATGCTTGGAGAAAAAGAGACGCCGTAGGATTCCGACCAGTCTTTGACCATATCCGACACTTCGATGATGACGTTTCGTATTGCCGGGAGCGGCATCTCGTCCGCGCTCCGTTCGCCCTGGTAGCAATGTCTGCACCGGAGGTTGCAGCGTTCGGTAAGATGCCACTGGATAAAAAATTCAAAAGGCTTGTTGGTCGCCATAAGCGTGCCGCATGAATGCTGCCGTGATAACAGGTCTTCTTCGCTCCCGCCGGCCGCGGGAAGGCGCTTAGAATTATGGGAAGGCAAAAAGATGGAAGATGGCACAGGTAAAAATTTCTTCCAACTTCACAATTTCTTAACTTTCCGGCCTCATGACGTACAAGGAAGGCCGGAAGATATGGCGAACAGCGCCGTTTCCTGACGGCAACCCCTGAGCGCCATACCTGCCGGCTTCGGTTTTCGTTGCTGACCAGCAACTTAGCTCTTTCAACCCTTTCATTTGCGGCATACCGTACCAGGATTCTGCTTCGCCGATTGCTTCATGGCCATCCAGTAGGCAGCCTCTTTGACGAGAGCGTCCCTGCTCACTGACTTCTTCATCCTGTTTTCACCTCCTCTCTGATCAGGATAAGTGTAATCATACCACAAAAACAAGGCTTGCGGTCCCTCGACCAACCGGTTACAGCCAATGGAATACTTACGTATGGCCATGATCCGCCAATAAGTCTGCGGCCTGCCTGTCAATGAACCAGGTAATACTGCCTTGCACCGGCTGAACCAGTCCGGCCGGGTAGCGCATCGGGTTCCCCTTTTCTACGATCGCCTGCACGACCCCGGCCTTGGCGCGTCCCGAAGCAAGAAAGAGTACCTCAGCAGCATGATTCAGCACTGGGAGCGTGAGCGTCACCCGGTTGAGCTTCGGGGGTTCAAGATACACAGGCAGGGCAAGCCGCGTCCTTTCGCGCAGGGAGGCTGAATCCGGGAAGAGCGACGCCGTATGACCGTCCTCGCCTGCGCCGAGAATAATGAGGTCGAAAAGCGGAAACAAGGCCGGCCCGAAAAACGAGCGGATATCCTGTTCATAGTCCTGGGCAGCGCGCCCGGGACCCTCTTCTCCCTTGATCCGGTGAATGTTCTCTTTCGGCATGGCGACGCTGGAAAGGAACGCATCAACGGCAAGCTTGAAGTTGCTCTCGGGATGGTCTCCGGGTACGCATCGTTCATCGGCCCAGAAAACATGCGCTTGTTTCCATTCAACGTTTTCACGATAGGGAGTTGAACCGAGGAGCGTGTACAGACGGCGGGGCGTGGCGCCGCCTGAGAGAGCGACGGTAAATCTGCCCTGTGCGGCAACACGTCGCTTTGCACGGGTAGTAAATAATTCGGCGGCCGCATGGCTCAACGCCTCCAGGTCCTGAAAGACCTGGACGCGCTCGTCCGGTTTGCCGGTCACAACGGCCTCCATGCGCGGCCATCCTTTTCTATCAGGCGCACGGCCTCAGCGGGCCCCGCGGCCGACCCCGCTGCGTAGGGCGCGATCGGCGCGCGCACGCCCGTTTCCAAAGCATCGAGGACCGGGGTCAGCACGGACCACGCAAGCTCAACACTGTCCTCCCGCATAAACAGCATTTGATCGCCGAGCATGCATTCGAGCAGGACCCATTCGTAGGCATCGAGCGATACCCCGCGGGGGTAGGAATAGGTCATCTCCACGGGGTTCAGACAGATCTTTGTTCCCGGCTCCTTGGTCTGGAACATGAGGCCCATGCCTTCGCCGGGCTGGATCTTCAATACGAGGGTGTTCGCCTCGATCGGGTCCCCGACGGAATCAGGAAACAGGGAGTGCGGCACCTGCCTGAAATGAATTGAGATCTCGGTCTGCCTGCTGGCAAGACACTTGCCGGAACGGAGGTAGAAAGGAACGCCCTGCCAGCGCCAGTTGTCGATGAAGAGTTTCATTGCGGCGAAGGTCGGCGTCGTCGAGCGTTGATCGACCCCCTCCTCTTCCCGGTATCCTCGGACTTCCCGCCCGTCGATGGTCCCCCGCGCGTACTGGCCGACTACCAGATGGTCAGCTAGCGTTTCGGAGGACAACCTCCGCACGGAACGAAGGACCTTTGCCTTCTCGTCCCTCACCCGGTCGGCGATGAACGCCGCGGGCGGCTCCATGGCCGTAAGGGACAGGAGTTGAAACATGTGGTTTTGGAACATGTCGCGGAGCACGCCCGCTGTTTCGTAGTAACCGGCCCGGTGCTCCACGCCGAGGGTCTCGGCCGCGGTGATCTGCACATGGTCCACGTAGCGCCTGTTCCAGAGCGGCTCGAAGATGGAGTTGGCGAAACGGAACATAAGAATGTTCTGCACCGTCTCCTTGGCCAGGTAGTGGTCGATGCGAAAGATCTGGCTCTCCTTATAATAGGTATGTACCAGCCTGTTCAGCTTCCGGGCCGTGGCAAGATCGCTGCCGAAAGGCTTTTCGATCACGACGTGGCTGCAACCGTTGTCCTCGCGCGACAGGCCCGCGGCTCCCAGGTTATGAATGACCTCTTCAAAGACCGTAGGCGGTATGGCCAGGTAATATATGCGGTTCCCTCTGGTCCGATGTTTGTTCTCGAGTTTGGGCAGGATGTCTTTGAGTTTGACGGCGTAAGACTCCGGGGCGCCGTAATCGAAGGTGGAGTAGTAGATTCTGGCTGCGAGCGCGTCCCAGACCGGCTGGTCGAACTCGTTCGGATGCGCTTCCTTGACCGATTCGAGCATGGACGCGCGAAACTGCTCCGTGGTCATCTCGATCCGGCTCGTCCCGAGGATAAAAAACTCCTCGGTGAGCATCCGGTTTTTAAAAAGACGGTACAGCGAGGGGAGGAGCTTTCGATGCGCAAGGTCGCCTGATGCGCCGAAGATGATCAGGGCGGCCGCCCGCGGCACTTCGATCTCGCAGTTCTCAATGGTCCGGTACTCCGGCGCCAGGATCGTTTCCGTCTGCGTTATTTTCTCTTGAGCAAGGGGAGCATCCATAGGTTAGGCTATCTTCCTTTTTTCCGTTTTAATCAAGGCGTTCCAGTCCGCAGAGAATCGTTCCATGCCCGTTTCCGTCAGTTCGTGACGAATGTCGAGCTCTTCCCAGCTGCTGTTGAGATCAAGCTCCCTATAGGCTATAGGCTTCAGCGACTTTGCGTCATAGCGATAATCATTCCCGGGCACCGGCATCCCCTGTTCTCCCCAGGCTTTTAATACTTCATACGGCGCGGTAATGATGTCCGAGCCGAGCTTGAGCGCATACAGAAAGTGGTCGCGGTTCCTCACGCTCGCGGTCAGGACCTCCACATGCCCGTCGCCTTTCCGGTACATCCTGATGATGTTGGCGATCACATCCATGCCGTTTTCACCGCGGTCGTCAAGCCTGCCGATGAAAGGCGAAACGAATACCTCCCCCTTCTTTGCACCCTGCGTCGCCGCATGCACGGCCGCGGCCTGCTCCTGGGAGAAGCAGAGGGTCATGTTCACGCGAAGACCTTCTTGTATGGCCTGTGCCGCCGCTTTGAGTCCTTCCCGCGATGTGGGGAATTTTATATGCGCGTTGGGGATCCAGGAGAACATCTCATGGCCCTGCTTCAGCATGGAACCTGCTTTCGTCGCGGCATCGGCATACACTTCAATGGAAACCGATCCCAGCGGGATCAACCCGGAAAGGGTCTTGACCACGCCGCGGTAAAAATCGTATATCTCGTCCGTGCTGAATTTCTCGCCGCTTTCGAGCCGTCTGTGGGCCTCGGGATTTTTTGAGATAAGCGTGGGGTTCGTGGTCTGGCCGTCGAGAAAGCCGAGTAGTTTAATGATTTCCCTCGTCTCGTCGGTGTTCCCGCCGTCAAGGAATATTCGCGTCTTCAGGTTTTGAGGTCTCATCATCACCTTCTTACTTCTTACTTCTTACTTCCGTCATCACCTCGTGGCCGCCGAACTGGTGCCGGAGGGCCGAGACGACCTGTCCGGCATAACTCGGGTTTTTCTGCGACGCAAGACGGAACTCAAGCGCCCCCTCGATGACCGGCACCGGGATACCGAGCTCTTTTGCGGCCTCGATGGTCCACATCCCTTCGCCGCTCTGCGCAGCGGAGCCGGAGATACCCTTCAATTCCGTGCCGTACTGCTCAAAAGCGGCCTTGAGCCAGCTTACCAGCCGTGATTCGATAACGCTTCGGTGATTATAGAGGTCGGCAACCTCTACCATGTCCAGGTCATAGGACGACGCCTTCATGACCGAAAACCCTTCGGCCAGGGCCTGCATCATACCGTACTCTATGCCGTTGTGGACCATCTTCACAAAATGGCCTGCGCCGGACTTTCCCAGGTACGCGTACCCGTTCTCGGCGGATAAATCACGAAAGAGCTGCTCATACTTCAGGAACACTTCCTTGTTGCCGCCGACCATGATGCACGCTCCGGTGCGCGCGCCGCCCGGCCCCCCGCTGGTACCCGCATCAATGAAATCTATGCCCTTCTTTTTCAGCTCCGCAGCGCGCCGAATCGATTCCTTATACGGCGAGTTCCCGCCGTCGATCACGACATCATTCTTCGTGAGGAGCGGTACGATATCCTTAAGGACATCGTCGACTGCCTGATGGGGAACCATGAGCCAGACAAGCCGAGGCGGCGTCAGCGCTGCCACGAGAGCGCTGATCGAGTCTGCGGGCTGCGCCCCGCGCTGCGCGATCTTTTGAACGGACACTGAGGTCCTGTTGTAGGCAACGACCTGGTGCCCCTTGTCGAGGAGCAATTCGACCATATTGTAGCCCATCTTGCCCAAGCCGATGTAACCGAGTTTCATAGCGACATCTCCTTCGGAAGTTTCGAGTTCCCGGTCGAGACTCGGGTTAATGAATGAACTCCGGCCAAAACAACTCGTGCATGGCAAAATGCTGCAGGTTAATGCGCTTATGCGTTTAAAGACGGCGCAAAACAGCCTGATGCTCCTTGCGCCGAAGTGAAGTGGCTGAACGGCGTAGACTCCTATTTTTTCATGAACTCCCTCTCGATATCTGAAACCTTTCCCAATCGCCTTACATGTCGCTCGGCTTGTGAGAATGACGCGCGCAAAAACGTGCGGACGATTTCCTTTGCGAGTTCCGTCCCCACAACACGCGCCCCGAGACAGAGAACGTTCATGTTGTCGTCCTCCACCCCCTGATGCGCCGAGAACGTATCGTGGCAGACCGCCGCCCGGACGCCCGGGAACTTGTTCGCGGCCACGCCGGCGCCCACCCCGCTGCCGCAGATCAGGATGCCCCGCTCGGCCTTGCCGTCGAGCACGGCTCCGGCCACGGAGCGGGCATAATCGGGATAATCAACCGCTTCCTCGCCGTACGTGCCGAAGTCGTTTACCGTATGCCCCAGCTGGTACAAGTAGTTGACGAGCACGTTCTTCAGGTAGTAGCCGCCGTGGTCCGCTCCGATCGCTATCATCATGCTGTGTACGTTCCGCCTTCAATGTGAACTCGTCCTCGGGCGTAATGCTCCTGACGACCGCGGTACTGCGCGCATCCGGGTCTTGTCATGTTTTTTTCTCTTTTGTGTTGATCCCGAGCGCGAACCAGATCGGACAAAAACCGTAGATCCCCGTGAAGAGAAGGATAACGGCGATCACAAATGCGACGATCCGCAGTCCCATGCTCATGGGTGCGAAAAACCCCGCAAGCGCTGCGACCGCTCCCAATGCGGTCCGGATGATGCTGTCGATGCCTCCGACGTTTTTCTTCATGGTTTTCCTCCCTTCCTCGCTGCTGTAAAAAGTATCACGCTTGCCGGTGCAAGGACACCGTGCGAAAAAAGAGAAGCCCCGGCAGATTCTCGCGCGTTTCCTGATGCATTATCGTTCCGAACGCATCAAAACCTTCTTATAAAAGAATAGCATAAGCCGGGGTGAAGTCAAGGTGAGCTGCATGACGCGGGAGGGTCATCTGGATGTGAGTGGATGCGCGGGTCGTACTGCTCCCGCGCTCTCTGCTGGGGCCGCGCATAGGCATTCTCAGCTGTAAGCAGGGAGGCCGGGCCGTCTCGTCACATTACAGCACCAGGTCAAGCGCAAGGTTCTCTTCCCTGGTGATATTTCGCAATTTGTTCAGCGCCTTGCTCTCGATCTGCCTGACCCGCTCTCGCGTGATCTTGCACCGCCGGCCGATCTTATCGAGGGTCATCGGCTCCCCGTCATTCAACCCGAACCGCTGCTCGATCACCTGGCGCTCGCTCTCGGTAAGCTTCGACAGCCATCTCTCGACATGCTCGCGCCGGCGGATGCTCTCGGAATGAATGTCAGGCGCGACCGCGTCGCCGTCCTTCAGTACGTCTTTAAGGGTATCTTCGTCTTTTTCGCCGATGATGGTGTCAAGGGACACGGTCTCGCGCACCACCTGAGAGATGCCTCGCGCCTTTTCAAGGCTTATCTTCATCTGCTTCGCGATTTCGTCCATGGTCGGTTCCCTTTCCAGTTCCCGCGTCAGGAATGTCGTCGTGCGCCTGTAGTGATTGACGACCTCCGCAACGTGTACCGGCAGGCGGATGGTGCTCAGCTGGTTGACAAAAGCCCGCTCGATGAACTGCCTGATCCACCAGGAAGCGTACGTACTGAATTTGAACCCCTTGCGATAATCGAACTTCTCAACGGCCCGGATAAGGCCGAGGTTGCCTTCTGCGATGACGTCGGAAAAGGACAGGCCGCGGTTTACGTACTTTTTTGCAATGGCCACGACCAGGCGCAGGTTGGACTCTATCATCTTCGCCCGCGCCTCCGGGTCGCCTGCTGCCGTACGTTTGCCAAGTTCCTGCTCCTCGGCAAACGAGAGGAGCGGGGACTTCCGTATGTCCTTGAGATAATACTTTAAGGAATCAGCGGGAGCGCTCTTCTGCCCCCCTGTTCCCCGGGCGCGGCCTCCGGCCTCTTCATCCCGCTGCTCCTCGCGTTCTTCGGCATTATTATACGCTCGCTCGGCGGGATAAATCGCTTCGGCTTCAACGTCACGTTCGTAGCGGTCCGCAACCATCAGGCCCTCAACCGGCTTCAGCCATTCGTTCATAGAGGCCTCCTCCTGAATCGACGAACACCGTAAAAACCGCCACCGGTCAGCGGTGTGCGCCGGCGTTCATTAAAAGGAACATCATCATTTCATGCACGGTCCTAAAACCGGTCCATCATGAGATCCGGCTTGAGATGGCGCGCACTATTTCGGAAAATTGACACGGTTTGCTGATACACTGCCCGACGCCAAACGAGCGCAGCCTCTGGCCGGCCTCGCGACTATCGTCAGCCGTCATGACGATGATCGGTATACTTGGCCTTTTTTCCCTGAGGCAGGCCAGCAGCTCGTAGCCGTCCATTACCGGCATCCTGAGGTCCGTCACGACGAGGTCAACCGAATGAGAAGCAATGAGATCGATGCCCTGCTTTCCGTTCTTCGCAGTCAGAATATTCCAGCCTTCGCTGTAGTCGCTTAATTCTTCTTCAAGGGTCTTAAGAAAGCCGAGGTCATCATCGATGAGAAGAATATTTTTCATAAATGCTTATTGTTAAAGCAAGGAAGATGCCAGGACGCACGTCCGGCAAAGGAGCCAGCAGAATCAGGGGGTTGGAGTGTTTTTCAGGAAGAAACCTTTTGTTCTATAACGAAGTAAACTCAATTTGAGCGGTTCATTTTGAGCCGGCAGTTCATTTTAATCCGTATTCCTTGATCTTTCTCTTGAGCGTCGAAAGAGAAATGTCGAGCGCCCTGGCCGTCTGGGTGAGGTTGCCCCTGAGTTTATCGAGCGTCCGCCGGATATGGCGTTCTTCCATCTCAGCGAGGGTGGCCATGTCGTCGCCGGCAAGCGGGGGTGGACAAGCGGGCGCGGTCGGCGCGATGCCGAGCGTTGTTTCAAGGAGCAGGGACGGCCTCAACTCCGATCCGTGCTGAAGAAGGAGCGCCCGCTCCAGGATGTTCTTGAGTTCCCGGACGTTTCCCGGCCAATCATACTTCATCAAGGTTGTCTGTTCGGCTTCGGAAAGATCGGCAGGGCGGTACCCCATGTGCTTGAGCAGATAGCTGCAGAGTTCCGGTATATCCTGACGCCGCTCCCGCAGAGGCGGCAGATGGATCCGGATCACGCTCAGGCGATAATAGAGGTCTTTTCTGAAGGCAGCGCCCAGCGTCCGCTTCAGGTCAATGCCTGTGGCGGCAATGATGCGGACATTGACGCGGCGAAAGGATTCACTGCCGAGCCGCCTTACGGTTTTGTCTTCGAGGACGCTCAGCAGTTTTGACTGCAATGCCAGGGGCATCTCCCCGATTTCATCGAGAAACAAGGTCCCGCCCTCAGCCATTTCGAAGATGCCCTTCCTCGCGGCCACCGCACCGGTATAGGCGCCTTTGTCGTATCCGAACAGTTCGGCCTCGATAAGATTTTCCGGCAGGGCGGCACAGTTGATCCCGACAAAGGGGGCGCCGGCAATCCCGCTCCGGTAATGGATCGCTTTCGCGACCAGCGTCTTGCCCGTCCCCGTCTCCCCGGTTATGAGCACCGGCGAATCGGCTGCGGCCGCAAGCCCCGCGAGTCGTTCGACTTCGGCCAGCCCGGCGCCGACGACGAGGGCCGCCTCCTCGCTTTCCTTTTCCCGCTGATAGGCTTGGATCTGCTCGATCCCTTCGAGCTCCGCGGTCCTGATGGCCCGCTCCACGGTCAGCCCCAGCTCCTCGAGCCCGAACGGCTTGGTAAGATAATCATGGGCGCCAGCCTTGAGCGCCTTGACCGCGTTCTCGAAGCTCGGATACGCGGTCGCGAAGATGATCTTGGTTGCTTCGTTGTGCTTGAGGATGGCGGGGCAGAGGGTATACCCCTCAGCATCAGGGAGCTGCTGGTCGAGGAGGACCACATCGATCCGCTCCCGGGAACAGGTTTCCAGCCCTTCCTTCGCCGTATGGGTGACGAACACCCGCATCGAATCCCGTGCGAAGTAGTCTTTAACCGTGTCACCGTAAATCCTATCATCGTCGATAACAAGAATGTTCTTTATTTTGGCCGGTTCAGGACTCAATGGTTCCCTCTAAAAGATAGAGATGTCAAGGGGGGGCGGAGCGCAGGGAAAACTATATCACTAAACAAAAAAAAATCAAGACCAAAAACCCGGTCTTGATCTGTCGTGGACGCGCTGTCCGTCTGTCCGCTCGCGAGGGAAGACCCGCTCAGGCCTCACAGCATGACTTCGAGGCTGATTTTCTTGAGTTTCGTGATAGCCCTCAATTTCCTAAGCGCTTGGACCTCGATCTGTCTTACCCGTTCCCTGGTGATCCCGAATTCCTTCCCGATACTGTCCAGGGTCTGGGCATCGCCGCCTGTCAGGCCGAACCGCATCTCGATGACCTTGTGCTCGCTCACCGAAAGCTGCGCCAGCCATGTATTGATCTGTTTCTTCCTGCTGATGTCATCGGAAAAACTGGCCGGCGAGACGGCTTTCGTGTCCTGAAGCACTTCTTTGAGAGTGTCTTCCTCCTGGTCCCCGACGAGCATGTCCAGGGAATAGGTCTCTCGTACGACCTGAGAAATGCCCCTCACCTTTTCGATGGGCGATCCTATTTTTTCAGCGATCTCTTCGATATGGGGTTCACGCCCGAGTTCCTGCGTCAGCTGCCGTACGGCGCGCATATAGGCGTGGACGATCTCGGCAATATGGACCGGGAGGCGGATGGTCCTTGACTGGTTGACGATCGCCCGCTCGATGGCCTGCCTGATCCACCAGGAAGCATACGTGCTGAATTTAAATCCCCGTTCATACTGGAATTTTTCCACGGCCCTGATCAGGCCGAGGTTGCCTTCTTCGATGATGTCCGAAAACTGCAGTCCCCTGTTGATGTACTTTTTGCCGATGGCGACAACAAGACGGAGGTTGGATTCTATCATCCGGGCCCGGGCTTCCTGGTCGCCCTGGGCCGTCCTCTTTCCCAGGTCCTGCTCCTGCTCGAAGGTAAGAAGGGGTATTTTCCGTATTTCCTTGAGATAATACTTGATTGCATCGAGCCCGGTTTGGGCCGGCCGCCCTCCCTCGGCATCGCGCGCCTCCTCCCGGCCATCCCGATTCTTTACGTCACCATTACTGTCCGGAAGCTCTTCTATTTCGCACTCTCTGTCAATTGTCATCGAACTATTCATAATCTACCCCCTTCGTGGCGAAACCTGACAGAGCGCCGGATAAGGGTCCGGCGTCATTTCTTTTATGAGTCAAGAGAGCCTGGTTCGAGTTGGGTCGCGATCAAATTCTTGATTGCATCCACATCAAAGGGTTTTACAATGTACCGGGACGCGCCTATCGACATGGCCCTTTTCTCCGTTTCAGGGCTGTGACGGCCGGTCATAACGAGCACGGGTATCGCCGGGTAATGCGTCTTCGCATATGCCACCAGTTCGAACCCGTTCATGAACGGCATTTCGAGGTCGGTCAGGATAACGTCTATAGGCACGGAGCGCATGATTTCCACCGCCATCCTGCCGTTCTCTGCGGTCCGAACCGTGCAATTCCGAAAAAAATGGCTCAAGTATGCGGAAAGCGAATCCAGGATGGGCTTGCTATCGTCGATAAGGAGGATGTTCTTCATGCGCCCTCCGTGCTGTTGTAAAGCGCCCTGTGCAGCGTCCGCTCAAGTTCTTCGTGTGTGAACGGCTTGCTCAGCACGCCCTGGAACCCGCCTTCTTTGAAATGCTCTGTCGCCGGATGTTCTCCGTCCCCGCCGGCTACGATCACACTTGCGTCCGGGTCGATAGCGCGGAGCCTCTTGACCGCATCACCACCTCCCGCAGCGTTGATAACGCACGAGTCCATGATCACGGCTGCAAAAGGATATCCGCAAACCCGGGCCACTTTATAACACTCGACTGCGTCCTCAATGCTTCCGGCCGAATAGACGCTGTAACCGGACTTCTCGAGCATCCGGCGTATCTCGGTCCTCATGGCCACATCCTCATCCATAACGAGGATCCATTTTTTACCGCCTGGGGACATTATTTCTCATCCTTTTCAATCAGGACCTTCACCTGGTCGCCCCGCATGGTCTGACCTCACCATCGGCGGACACTCTGGTTTCGCGCCCTATCGTCGCCTGGACGCCGCCCCTCATACTTTTGATCACGTAACGGACACCTGCTGTGGCGGGTATTTGTGCAGTATTCTTCAAGTTCGAAAAGACTTGGAACATAGACGTCCGCATTCTCATGCGCGGTGCAGGTTAATCTGTACTTTCCTGTTATAGAAGGACATTTCATGATGAGTTCCTCCGGCCGTGAAAGATCAATGACGTCGCCCGTCTTTAGTATGATAAATCTTACTCTTCAAGTGGGAAAATGGGTATCGGCCGCCATCTTAATCTTTCGTAGGAATACGCCGATTTTGCTGTACGTGTTCGTCCTACACGGGGAGGTGGAAATCGCGCAGAGGATTTTCCGGATTCACAACTGAGGATGAGCGGGAGTTATTGCGGCAAACTGAGACCGGGTAAGTTTACTTTCTGCGGCCGTTTCGAAACGGTTGGACACTGTCAGGACACAAGTTTATTATCAATTGCGTACCGGGTCAACTCCGCATTGCCCTTCAAGCGCATTTTATTGAGAATGCGGCTGCGGTACGTGCTGACCGTTTTTACACTGAGTGACAGTTCCTCCCCCATCTCTTTGACCGTTTTCCCTGAGGCGATCATGCACATGACCTGGTACTCGCGGTCCGAAAGCGCCTCATGGAGGGGCTTCTCCACGTCGGTCCCCAGCTTATGGGCCAGTTTCTCGGCCAAAGACGCGCTTACATATTTCCCGCCCGAGGACACTTTTCGGATGGCGGATATCAGTTCATCGGGGGCGCTGTCCTTCGTCAGATACCCTGAAGCCCCGGACCGGAGCGAGCGCACGGCATATTGCTCCTCAGGATACATGCTCAACATGAGAACGGGCAGCTTGGGCCTCAGGCTTTTCAATTCCTTCAGGACCTCGAGACCGTCCCTTCCGGGCATGGAAATGTCGAGAAGGACCATATCGAAGTCGTTCTTCTGCACTTTCTCCAGCACTTCCCGCCCGTTGCCGGCCTCGTCGGCAACAACGATGTCTTTCGTTTCGGCGAGGATCTGCTTCATGCCTTTCCTGACCACGGCATGGTCATCCCCGATCAGCAGCCGTATCTTCATGCAACGCCTCCTGTTCGATCGAGGGGTATCTGTACGATTACCGTGGTACCGCTGTTGCGGACACCCTTCATGTTCACGTGGCCGCCCCAGTAGGCCGCCCGCTCCCGTATTCCCATAAGCCCCAGGGACTTCGAATCGGAGAGCTGTTTTTCAGTAATGCCCTTCCCATTGTCCCTGACCTCAAGAATAAGACTGTTGTCCTCTTTTTCCAGCCTGATCGAGACCTTTGTCGCCTTCGCGTGGCGGGTGATGTTGGTCAGCGTTTCCTGAAAGATGCGGAATATCGTCGTGGAGCGGTCCTTGTCCGGAACGATCTCTTCGGGCACGATGGAAACGCCGCAGGGGATCCCGGTCCTCTTCTGGAACTCTTCCGCCTGCCATTCAATGGCCGCCGTAAGGCCCAGGTGGTCCAGGATCCCCGGCCTCAATTCCGTGGAAATCTTTTTCACGGTCTGGATGGTCGCTTCGACAAGCTCGGACATGGACGCCTCTTTCTCGAGGAGCGGTTTCTGGTTTTTCGGCAGCCTCTTCTTCAGCCAGGACAGGTCCATTTTCAAGGCCGTCAGTGCCTGCCCCAGCTCGTCATGGATCTCGCGCGCAATGGCCGTCCTCTCTTTTTCCCTGGCCTCCTGCAGATACGAAGAGAACTTGCTCAGCTGCTCGTTGATCATCCGCAATTCCGCCGTCCGCTCATGCACCAGGACCTCCAGTTCAACGTGCGATTTGCGCAATGCCGTCTCGGCCCGCCTGCGCTCGGTGATATCACGTATGATCCCGATCATGGCGATCGGCTCTCCCTTATCGTTCTTCACCAGGGCCGTGGACAGCCAGATAGGGAACCGGCTCCCGTCCTTCCGAACGTTCATGATCTCTCCATTCCAGCTTCCCGTTTGCATCATTTCCGGGATGATCACCCTGCTGGAAAATTCCTGCTCTACACTCATTTCATTAACGTGCTTCCCCGTGAGTTCGCCGGAGGAATAACCGTACATCTCTTCCAGGGCCTTGTTCGAATACACGATGCGGCCCTCCAGCTCGACGATCTGGACACCGTCCGTGGCCTCTTCCATGGCACGCGAAAACAGCTTCAGCCTGTCCTCTACCTGCTTGCGTTGGGTGATGTCTCTCGCGATCCCCTGGGTACCGACGATTTCCCCTTTCTCATTGCGGAGGATCCTCACGTTGTGCAGCACGTTGATCACGCTGCCGCTCTTCGTCACGTATCGGTTCTCGAAGTTGAAGATATCGACCTCCTGCTCGATCATCGCCGTAAATACCGCGGCGGACGTCCCCTTGTCGTCGGGATGGATCAGGAACGACCACGGCCTGCCGATCACGTCCTCGGGAGAATACTCCAATGTCTTGAACGCCTGGTCGTTCATGAACACCTGGTTCCCGTCTTTGTCCGAGAGATAGATAATGTCCGCCGACAATTCGACGAGATTCTTGTATTTCTCCTGGGACTCCCGGACCAGCGCTTCCGCCCGCCGCCGTTCAGTGACGTCCTTGACCATCTCGATGACCGCGGTGACCTTCCCGGAAACGTCCTTCAGGGGAGACGCCGTAATATCCAGGTGCATGGTGCCGATGACCGACGCAGCGGTTCTTTCACCCCGATGAACCAGCCCATCCCGAAACGACGTCTCGACAGGGCAGCCTTCACAGGCAACGCCCTTGTTTTCGAACGCTTTATAGCAGGTTTCACCGACGTGGTCCCCGATACTGTCAACGGCGACCTTGTTTTGATAGATGATCTTGAATTCGGGGTCAAGAATAATCATAAAGTCGCCTATGGCGGAAATGACCGCTTCCGTTTTGACCTTTTCTGCATTCGCCTTCAGCACCGCCGCATTAAGCGCCTCTTCCACCTTCTTGCGCTCGGTGATGTTGCGGTCGATAGCAAGAATGAAGGGTTTCCCTCCGATGTGAACCAGCCGGGAAGAGACCTCGACCGGGAAAACCGATCCGTCTTTGCGTACGTGGTTTCTTTCAAATGTCGTGTTATCTTCCTTTATCCGTTCAACAATGGCGGAGATATCCCCTTCCTTTTCGGACCTCTCCAGGAACGTAATGGGCTTCCCGATCAATTCCGCCCTTGCATATCCGTTCATCATGCATGCAGCAGTGTTCACATCGACGATGATTGGGACGCCATCCTGCTGGGGCGACAACAGAAGGATACCGTCCGTCGCCAGATCGATGAGAGAGCGGTACCGCTGTTCACTTTCCCTGATCGCCTCTTCGGCCGCCCTGCGCTCGGTGATGTCGCGGCCAATGGCCACCATTCCGATGACGTTGCCCTCCGGATCTACCATGGGGGCCTTGACCATGTCGAAATAGGTCTCCCTGCCGTCCTCCCGGACTACCCGCTCCTGGGCGTGTGTCGGCACGCTCCGCTGCATCGCCTCCTCGTCGCTCTTTCTGCAGGCTGCGGCCAGAGCGGGAGGCAGAATGTCCTCAATGGTCTTTCCCGTGATCTCGTCCTTGCTGTGGCCAGTGATTTCCTCGACCGCCCTATTCACGATCACATGCCGCCCCGCGACGTCCTTAAATACGACCATGTCCGGAATAGTATGAATCAACGCTTGGAGTTGTGTATTTGTCTTTTTGAGCGCCTCCTCCGAGCGCTTGCGGTCGGTCACATCGCGGGTAATGCCCAGCAGGGCGACGATCTCATCCTTTTCGTTGCGGAAGGGAACGGCATGGGTTTCAAGCCAGCGGCGGGTTCCCTTCGCGCCGACCATCTCGAAGAGCAGTTTCCCGGACTGTCCCTGAAAAACGTTCCTCGTGAGTTCCATAAAGGGTTCCCGATATTCGGAGGTAACCATCGGACTTATGCACTGACCCTTAACCTGCTCAAGCGAGTCAACCTCGATCATTTCCAGGCCCGCCCGGTTCATCATGATCAGCCGCGCTTCGGCATCGAGAAGCTTGACGCACTCCGGCTCGGTATCGATAATCGCCTGCAGCATGGCTTCGCTTCTCCGGAGCGCTTCTGCGACCTGTCTGCGCTCGGTGACATCCTGGACCGTGCCCGAATGACTGAGCGGCTTGCCGGCCGGGTCATAGGTCACCTCGCCGATGGTATGAATGGTTCTTATTGTTCCGTCAGGACGGATTATCCGGTAATCTCTATCAAGATGTTTTCGTTCATAGAGAGCCGCATTCAAGGCTTTGATGAATGGTTCCAGATCATCGGGATGCATGGCTTTTTTGAACGCCTCAGAGGTGGGGGTAAATTGCACGGGGTCTACGCCATAGATACGATACACTTCCTCAGACCAGTACAGTTCATCAGTGACTAAGTTCTTTACCCAATTCCCCACATGGGCCATCTTCTGCGCCCTGGACAGGCGTTCTTCACTGAGGCGAAGGGCCTGCTCCGACAACTTGCGTTCAGTGATATCGCGGGCCACAGCCACCATGTAATCCTTTTCTCCTACCGTCATGTACGTGACGTTTACTTCCACGGGATATGCCGTGCCGTCATGCCGTTTATGCACGCCTTCCAGAATCATATTCCCCTTGCTTCTCACTTCATTGACATGAGCATCCCATGAGGCCTGGTCCGGGAAAGTTGCTTCGATATCCAGGGTCTTCATCAGGAGCAGCGTATCGCTGCCGTATCCCAGATTGCTGCATGTCCGGTTATTGACCATGAGGAAACGGCCCGTTGCTGGATCATTGACGAATATCGCGTCTTCCGTGTGGTTGAGCAAATTCCTGAAGAGCAGTAACGACTCCTCCGCTTGCTTGCGCTCCGTAATATCCTGGACGACTCCCACCATCCGAACAGGGGTCCCCTCATTATTGCGCATGACCTGTCCTATTGTATGGAGGACCGCCACCGAGCCGTCCTGCCGGAAAAAGACATAATCCATCTCGAAGGACCGTTCCCCCTTGAGGGCGGCATTGACGTTGTCATCAAACTCGTCTTTGCTTTTCGGGTGTAGAGCGTTGACGACAAGCTCGTGATGAGGCGCGATTTCATGGGGTTTGTACCCATAAATACGGTACAACTCATCGGACCACGTGACCCTGTTGGTTGCAATATCCCATTGCCAGTCGCCTACATGCGCTATCTGCTGGGCCCTTGACAGTCGCTCTTCGTTCGATCGCAGGACCTCTTCAGCGGCCTTCCGCTCGGTGATCTCTCTGATGAGCTCGATACCGGCCACGATATTTCCCGAAGCGTCCCTTACGGGGGAGGCGGTGATTTCATAATAGAACACTCCCCTGTCCGTGGTCCTTTTCTGCTCACGTTTGTGGATCATGCCGTCCGCGAAGGCCATGGTAAGATGGCATCGTTCGCAGACCTGCTCCCTGTTCTGGTATGCCTTGTAACAGTGTTCTCCGACACGCATCCCGTAAAAACCCTGCGCAACCTTGTTCTGATATAAAATTTTATAATTGGTATCATGGATGCTTATGCCGTCTCCGATGGCCGCAATGATCGCCTCTGTCTTGGCCTTTTCCTCCCTCTCCCGTCTCGTCATCGCCCTCAGCGCATCCTCGATGAATATCCGTTCGGAGATGTCATTGAACACAACAACCGCCCCGACGATCCTGCCGCCCTCCTGTATAGGGGTGCTCACGTATTCGACCGGGAAGTTCGTGCCGTCCTTCCTCCTGAACACTTCATCCGCGATCCGGCGAACGATGCCGTCCCTCAATGGCGCATAGATCTTGCATTCTTCCCGGGGATGCGGGGTACCGTCCGGCCTCGAGTGATGCAGAAACTCGTGCTGCGATTTTCCGATGAGTTCGTCGACGCTCCATCCCGTCAACCTTGTCGCGGCGGGATTGGCGAAGGTTATGGCGCCGTCAAGATCGATGCCGCAAATGCCCTCGCCGGCCGATTTCAGAACCATCTCGTTGTGGTGGTTCAGCAGTTCAATGGTCTCGGCTGCGCGTTTACGTTCGTTCATTTCCCGTTGATGAGACGCAATAAGCCTGCTCAAATAGAGAAACCCGGCCAGCAGTATGAACGATACTATGCATCCTTCGATCTCGGCGAAAAGATCAGTTTTTATTTCGCCCCCGGCGATCATCCCCTGCAAGGAGATAAACCGCCGAAAGGACATGAGTGAGGCCGCCAGGAGCATCAATGCTCCGACTGCCCGTTTCCCGCGGAATGCCATCAAACGCAAGGCCACGAATACCGAAAGCAGCTGCAGTGTAATAGAGAGACTGATTATGAATAGAGAGATAGTCATTATTTATATTTGCTCGCCTTTATCCGTTACCTGAACGGTTTTGCCTTGTACTACATCGGTCGGTGAGGCCTCCGCTGATAGAGGATCTTTCATTCTCTCTGCCCCGATCGGCAAATATGCTGGGTATTATATCAGCATCATGCATTTTATATCAACATTATACATTGAAATACATTTTACTACTAAAAAAGTATTATAAGAAATTAAAAACACAAGGCCTAATACGATCATTGACGCAAGGAATGAAAAGGGACAAGAGTTAAAGAGTTATGGATTCGGCAGGTTTTTGAAAAAGTTTCTCAGTCCTTCTGCATCGTCAACAGGTTCATAGCATACGGTGTTCAGGCAGGGAACGATTCTGCCGTGGTCCTCCCCGTATACGATCACGGCTGGGCCGCGCGCAAGGGCGAGCGCTGCGCGCGCAAGCAGGCTCCCGGGCCTTGCCTCCACGGTAAGCCGCAGCATGCGAGACCAGGCGTCGAGCGCGCAGAAATATGCGCCTCCATGAACGCCTAGTTCGAGCGCCAAATCGGCGAATATACCGAGCGTTTGCTCCGCCGCGTTGCGATACTCGTCCTTACCGGTCAGGTGGTGGAGCTTCAAGAGCAGCATGACCGCAATCGCGTTGGCCGAAGGGTGGGGTATGTCTTCGATGCTTTTCATTCGCATACCCAGGACCTCTTTTTCGGTGTCGAAAAAACCGCCAACGTGGTTATCGTAAAACTTTGTCAGGCAGCATGCCATGAGTTCGTCGGCCTGCCGAAGATACCGCGGTTCAGCCGTAACTTCGTACGCATTGGTCAAGGCATCGACAAGATTGACATAATCATCGTGCAACGCCGGGACCTTATCTGCATGGAAAAGTTCCCCGTTCACCAGACGCAGGCGCAGGACCCGTTCGAGGCTTTGCAAGGCGAAGGTTTTTGCTTGTTCGTCGCCGAGCACGGCGGAAGCGTGAAGATAGGATGAAATGAGCATGCCGTTCAGGGAGGTATAGAGCGTTGTATCGATGAACGGGGCTTCTCGCCTTTCGCGCTCAGAAAGGAGCTTCTCCTTCCCCCTGCTTATGATGCGCCGGACCTCATCGGCCGGCTTGCCGAGCGAGACGGCGACTTCGTCCGGAGACAGCGCCTGAAACAGAACCTTTTTTTGCGGATCATGATGCATGGCCGCCCGCTCATGAAGCAGGAGCCGGGAAAGCGCCTCGTACTCCCCGGCAGCGAGGGTCTTTCTGAAATCATCATCCGTCCACGTGAAGTAGCCGCCTTCGTCATCGGGCGTCACGTCCGCGTCCTGGCTCGCGTAGAAGCCTCCGCGGGGATCGGACAGCACCTTTCTCGTGAACGTAAGAATGCCCAGCGCAACATCCCGAAATTGCTCGTCCCCGAAGACCGCGTATCCGTCAACGTAGTTCTTGAGAAGCCCGGCGTTGTCGTCGGCCATTTTCTCAAAATGAGGGACGATCCACGCCTCATCCGTTGAATACCGGTGGAACCCGCCCCCGAGCTGGTCGTGAAGCCCTCCCCGCGCCATGGCCTCCAGCGTCATGCGTGCCGCCCGGCCGATTGACGGGTCCCCGCTCGCCGCGGACCGGGAGATGAGAAACTCCAGCGCGCCGGGCATGGAGAATTTGGGGGAGCTGCCGAACCCGCCGTTTTGCGAATCAAAAACGGCCAGCATCTTTTTTTCCCCTTCACGCACCAGCACGTCACTGAGGACCCCGGCGGAAAGCGGCTCCGGCTTCAGCGCCTCCCTGACGCGACCCGCATACGTCCGCGCATCGCCTTTCCTTGTTTTGTAAAACGCGCTGACCGACTTAAGCACGCTCTTGAACGCGGGCCTGCCCTGCCGGTCGTCGGGCGGAAAATAGGTGCCGCCGTAGAAGGGTTCCCCGTCGGATGTCAAAAAAACAGAGAGCGGCCATCCGCTCCCCCCGCCCATGGCAGCAACGGCCTGCTGGTAGCGCCGGTCGATGTCCGGCCGCTCGTCGCGGTCGAGCTTGATATTAACGAAGAGCTCGTTCATGAGCTGCGCGGTATCGGCGTCTTCGAAGGACTCCCTGGCCATCACGTGGCACCAGTGGCACCACGCCGCGCCGGTGCTCAGGAAGACCGGCTTGTCCTCGCGCCGCGCCAGCTCAAAGGCCTCCTCGGACCACGGGCGCCAGTCTATCTTCTGGCTTGCGGCATGTCTGAGGTAAGCGGATTGTTCGTTAGAGAGACGGTTCATAATTGGGCTTAACGCTCGAAACACGAAATTCCAGACTCAAAACAACCTCGAAACCCGGATGTCAGAATTTTTCAAACTTGAAATTGTTCGGGATTTAGAGTTTCGAATTTGGAATTTTGACGGTCCTCTGTGTTTCGTCATGCTGCTCTCTTCCAAAATTTAAAACGTCTTGGGATCTTCGGGTGGGAGAAGGGTCTCATCAAAGGGCATCACGCCGAGTTGGGTCATCACCGCCTCGATGCCGGATAGCAGTTCCCGGTAATCATATTCGGGCATCTCCTCGCGCAAAGCGCGCTCTAACAACCGGTCGAAAGCTTCAAAATCGAACTTGCCGTTGATCACTCCCGCGCGGACGAGCACAGCATATAACGCTTTATCGTTGTTCAGGTCGTCATTGTTTCCGACTGCGAGCTTTGCAAGGCGTGCGGGATCCCCTATATAGGACCGCATGGCCCCTTCCAGCGCGTCATAAAGCGTCACGATCCCCGCTGAGATCTTGCCCTGCCGGAGACGGCGCCTGCCTCCCCGGATGTGGAGCCGTGCGCGCTGCAAAGGGCCACGAACGGGGCCAAGAGCTTCTTCGTCCATCAGCCCGAAATGAGGCATATTCATCCGCCCGATCTATGCTGCCTTCACTGGCGCAGGCCGCTTCTTCCACGAAAATATACCATATCATGCTGCGGCAATCGCATTGGTGAATCTGTTATTAGTAGTATACCATGACGCTGCGAGCATTTGATGAAAAGAGGTGAAGGCGAGGAATAATACAAAAGGCGGATGAGAGCTCAGAGGGTTATCAATGGGACGAGGCATTCCTGAGGTCGCCGCAGAGCCATAGCCGCCGCTGCCGCTTTCCTTGACGCGATACATGGCGCGGTCGGCTTTATTGAGGAGCCTTTCCACGTCGTCGCCATGTTCCGCGCTCCGTTCCTGCCACAACCAAGGAGGCCACTGCGGCGCCGGACAGGGTCCTTTGCGTGGACAAGTCTTTCAGGGCGACCAGGCTGGCGAGGTGTAATTCGCGTCATTCGGCGTGATACGCTCGATGTCCGTGCCGTCGGCGTTCATGATGTAGACGCCGGACCTGCCTGCACGGTTCGAGCTGAACACGATCTGCCTGCCGGAGGGCGACCACGAGGGGTTTTCGTCGTTCCCCGGACCGTCCGTAAGCAGCCGAAAATCCGATCCGTCGGGGTTCACGGTCGCGATTTTGAACAGCCCTCGCACCTGCGAAACAAATACGATCTTATCCCCCCGCGGCGACCAGTCCGGGGAGGCGTTATATGCTCCGTCGAACGTGATACGGCGCACGTCCGTCCCGTCGGCGTTCATGATATAGAGCTGCGGCGTCCCTGCCCGGCCCGAGTTGAAGACGATCTCCCTGCCGTTCGGCGCCCAGGCAGGCGAAACATTGTCGTAATCGCCGTAGGTAAGCCTCTCCAGATCGTTGCCGTTGCTGCCCATGGTATAGATCTCGGCGCTGCCGTCTTTGCTCAGCGCAAGGGCCAGGCGCTTTCCGTTCGGAGACCACGCCGGCGAGATGTTCAGACCTTCGTGCCCCGATATTTTCCAGCGTTTGCCGGTTTCCATGTCCAGGCCGTAGAGATCGGGGTTTCGGTCGCGATAGGACACGTAAACAAGCTCCTTACCGTCAGGTTTCCAGGCCGGGGAGAGACAGATGGACCGGTCGGCGGTGACCTTCAGGGGGTTCGAACCGTCATAGTCCATGATATAGAGTTCCTTGTACCCGGTCTTGTCCGATACGTAAGCGATACGGGTCCGCGCAATGCCCTTCTCGCCGGTGTAACGGGACACGATCTCGTCGGCAAAAGAATGGATCATCCTCCGGAAGGTGTCCTCGTTGCCGAGATAGTCCTTGCTCGTCATTTTCATGCCCGAGGCGGCGTCATAAAGCCTTCCGGCCAGCATGAGTTCGCCTCCTTTCCGCTGAAGGGACGCCCAGACAACTCCGGTGACGCCGAAGGTCCCGGCGCGCTTGATCACCTCTTCGGCCGGCTCGCCCCTCTGCGCATAGGCAAGATCGAGCTTCGCCGGGTCCATGACTTCGAAGATCTGGGAGCGGCGCAGGTCCGCCTGCAGTATCTCAAGGGCCTGCGTCCGGAGTTTTGGATTGCCCGTCTCATTGGAGATATCGAGCACGGTGACCGGTATTTTCCTGGCCTCCCCCTGGATAACGCCGAGGTAGTATTGGGAGCGTGCCGCACCGGCGGTCAGGAGCAGCGCAAGGATGACTATGATTGATAGTATATATTTCCGCATGGCAGAAAACAGCTCTTGGCTCCTGGTTCAACAAAGCGGTCGCAGCCCATCGTTCGCGGCAAATGCCGGTACGGAGGGGCCATCAACGACAAACTGGCGCTTTACTTACTCCGCCATCAAATCCACGCTCAGCTCTAACGTCTGTTTCGGAAAGTCGTCAGGAAGCTGGGGAAATGGCTTGGATGAAAGTATCGCCCGCACTGCCGCCAGCTTAAATCCATACGTGCCGGTGGAATTTTTTTCATCGATATTTACATCACTGGGACTTGTCCAGCCGGATCTATTGATTGTAAATATGACCCTTACCTTGGCATCTTTAGCATCCGGCGGCGGCCTCCAGTTTTGCCCTATCTTATCGCGAACGAGCAAGAGATACCAGGCGTCCTTGAAGTTCTGCTGAGATGCGGTCACCTCAACATTCTCGCCCTTCGCCCCGGTCCCTGTTGCTCCGCTTGGGGTCCCGCCCGCCGGTTGCGGCGGCTGCTCCCGTGCCATTTCCGCGGGTTTCTGTTGCGGCTTCGCCAACTCCGGCAGGGCGCCCTTGTTTGCCTGCGCCTTGAACACTTTCGGAAGGACGCTCTTTTTTGCCTGCGCCTTGTACGCTTTCGGGGCGGATTTTTTCCCTTTTTTCGGCGAGGCCTTTGCCACCTGTTTCGAAGGCGCGGGCTGACCCGCCCGCGGAGGCGTTTGAGGAAGTTCCGCGGGCGCCGCCGGCTGGCCTACAAGCTTTACATCATAGAACGGCGGCAGGTGCGTCTTCGGAGTTGCGTGCAGGTAGAGAAGGGCGGCGGCAAGAAGGATCCCATGAAGAAAAAAAGAAAAGAAAGCCGCTGCCGCGAGTTCCCTGCCGGACTGACCGATCCTCTTTCCGGAGGACAGTTTCATTTGCCGGACACGCCCTCCGTCGCGGGCTCGGTCACCATGCCGAGCCGGTCGATCCCGGCGCGTTTTACGACGTCCATGACCTGCACCACGGCGCCGTAGGGCGCGTCGCGGTCGGCCCGGAGGTAGACGTTGACCTGCGGTTTTGCTCTCCTGATGGAAGCGAGCACACCCTTGAGCTTCGAGATGTCCACGCGCTCTTTCTCCACAAAGAGCTCCTGGTTGCGGGTCACCGTAAGCACGATCCGGTCTTCGGGTTTTACCGTATTGGCCTCGGACTTGGGCAGGTTCACGTCGAGACCGCGGCTCATCATGGGCGAGACGATCATGTAGAAGAAGAGCACGGTCAGCAGCACGTCGATGAGCGGCACGAGATTGAGCTCCCGGATGATGTGCCTCTCCCTTCGCTCAAAGCTCATGGCTTCCTCCGGAGCAGGTTCCGCTCAAGATAGCTCAGAAACTCCATGGAGAATGAATCGCACCGGATCGCGATGTCGCGGATCTTGTCGGCGAAATAATTGTAGGCGATCACGGCGGGGATGGCCACGAAGAGACCGGAGATCGTGTTGATGAGCGCGGCCGCCAGCCCCGGCGCCAACGCGCCGATGTCGCCGGCGCCCTTGAGCCCGATACCGTAAAAAGCGTCCATGATTCCCCAGACCGTGCCGAAGAGCCCGAGGAGCGGCCCCACGGTCCCCGTCGTCCCGAGGAACGCCAGGTATCGCTCCATATACACGATCTCGTCCTGCGTCGTGATCTTGAGCGAGCGCTCGATCTCCTGGGAGATGAGCGGCCGCTCTTCCTCGCTCACGCGACCATCGGGCAGGGTTTTTATGATCGTCTCGGCCTCCCGGAGGCCTTCGATGAAGAGCGTGGCAAGGGGGCTGTACTTCTTCGATTCCGCATGCCTGGTGAGGTCTTCGATGTTCTTGGTCTTCCGGTATGCCGCGAGGAAGGCATGCGACTCCTTCTCGGCCCTCCGTAAAAATTGATACTTGAGCAGGATCATGGCCCAGGACACGACGGAAAAACCAAGGAGAATGATCACGATCCCCTTGCCGACCAACCCGGTCTCCCCGAAAAGACCGAGTGCTCCCATGCCCGATCCGGGCATCACTGCTATTGCGAACATGTACAATACCTCCGTAACCGATGGTAAATTGAATATTGGAAATTTCCAATCCGGCGTCAATAGACGCCGATAACGTTCCCCATTTCGCTCGCGTCATATCCGCCCATGCCGACAATCCGGTCGCGGAACGCCCTGTCTTCCCGAATGATCCCCAGCAGGACCTGCATCATCGGAATATCGTAGAACTTCTGCGGGATCGCAAGGTCATACCGTTCCTGCGCGACAGGAATAAAATCGAGGTTGAGCGCCTGGGCCGCGGAAAGCACCGCAAGCCCGGTGTCCGCCGCGCCCGAAAGCACCGCCGCCGCCACGGCCATGTGCGTATATTCCTCGTGATCATACCCGTTTACGCGCTCCGGGTCAATCTGCAATTTTTTCAGATACAGGTCCGTGAGCAGCCTCGTGCCGGCGCCGGCCTGACGGTTCACGAAAACGACATTGGGCTTCGTCAGGTCTTCAAACCCCCTGATGCCCTTGGGATTGCCTTTGGGAACGATGAACCCCTGCGTCCGGTACACGAGGTTCACGAGCACCACAGGCATCCCGGGAAGCAGTTTCTTGATGTAGCTGACATTATATTCACCCGTCGCTTCATCGAGCAGATGGGTCCCGGCAAGGTGCGCCTCTCCGCGCTTCAAGGCAAGGAGTCCGCCCATGCTGCCCACGTGGGCCGATGAGAGCGAAAACTCGGGATGTTTTTTCTTGAGAAAATTTGCGAGCACGTCAAGAGCATTGTCATGAGAACCGATGCAGACGATGGTGTTCTCGATCTCGCGTGCATTCCGCAGAAGCTCGACCGTCACCTCCTGGCCTGCCGCTATCCCCTCGCTGGCCGACGGTACGCGGATAAAGCCGTCGGCCCGGACGAGCGACATCAGTGCGCCCGCGCCCCTGGTCACGGGCGTGGCAATGAGACTTCCCGATACGCTCCCGAGTTTCACGCGGATGAACTCCTCCTGCCCGAGCGAAGAGGCCACCTGCCTGCTGAGCTTTGCCGCAATCGTTTCCGGGGCAGGAAATTTCAGGCCCAGGAGCGAAGAGACGAGCGGTTTGACAAAAAGGTTGAACGTGAGCGCCGCGGAGACCGGGTAACCCGGGATCCCGATCACCGGTTTGTTCTTCACAATGCCGAGAATCACGGGCTTGCCCGGCTTGATCGCTACGCCGTGCACAATGACCTCGCCGAGCGAGGAGATCGTATCAGCGGTAAAATCCTCCCTGCCTGCGGATGACCCCGCGTTGATCACGACGATATCGGAGCCGGAAAGAGCCTCCAGGATGGTCTTCCGGAGTTGGTCGGCATTGTCCCGCACGATGTTCTTTCGTACTGCGTGGGCGCCGTACTCCGTGGCCATTGCCGCGAGCATGGTCGAGTTGAAATCGATGATATCGCCTTTTTTCGGATCGCTTCCGGGTTCCACGAGCTCGGTCCCGGTGGGAATGATGGAGACCACCGGTCTCTTGCGCACCCAGACCCCGGCGTGACCGCTCGCGATCATCGCCGCCAGGTCAACGGGACGGACCACGTGGTTCTCGGAAATGATGAGCTCCGTGGCAACGATGTCCTCGCCCACCAGGCGCACGTGCTGCCACGGGGTCGCGGGTTTCAATATCTCGATCTCGGCCTCGGAGATCTTTTCCACGTCCTCGATCATGATCACGGCATTGAAACCATCGGGCATGGGGTCGCCGGTATCTATCGCAATGGCCTGCGAAGGGGCCGGGAGACGCTTGGGTTTCGTGTCCGATGCGCCAAAGGTGTCGATGAACCGGACAGCATACCCGTCCATGGCCGCGGAATGATAAAAGGGAGACGAGATCTTCGCGATCACCGCCTCGGACGTAACCCGGCCCAGGGCGTCGCCGATCAGGATGCGTTCTCCCGGGAGCGGCCCGCCGATGTCGGCCGCCTTCAATGCGTCGCTGTATTTCTGAATTGCATCAGCAAGAGGCCGGTTATCGAGATATTTTTTTTGTTTGAATGCCATAGGATTATCTGGTGTCGATCGATGCGTATTCCTTCGCTCAATCCTGCCGTTCTTTATTCCGCATCCCGCCTGCGCCCGGGTTTATGAGGCCCTTGATTCCCGTCTCGCGATTCTCAGCGAGATGGTACGACAATGGGTCTAAGTATCGTGCCTGGCGCGAGTGCGGGGCGCACTCCGCGCTCATGCGAACAACCTCACTTCCACTTCCTCGCCTGCCTCGACCCCTATCTTGTTGACCGGGACCACGACCGTGCCGAGAGCTTTGACCAGCGTGCTGATGAGCCCCGACGCGCCGAAGACAGGCCTGGCCCAGAGCCCGTCATCCCTTTTTTCAAGCACCACGCGCACGTGGTCTTCCCGGCCCGGACTGGATGCAATGCTCCGGGCAAGGCGGGCCCTTACCACGCGATTGGACGGAATGCCCTCAAGCGCGGGATGAGGGACTGCTCCGGTCAAACGAACGAGGATCGGCTTCACAAAGAGATCGAAACAGATGCTGACCGCGGCCGGATGGCCCGGCAACCCGAATACCGGCACCTGCCTGCCGGGGGTTCCGACCATACCGATAATAAGCGGCTTTCCCGGCTTGATCGAAACGCCGTGCACCAGCACGCCTGGCCGTCCCGTATCATTGATTACCTTCGCGGTCAGATCCGCGGTGCCGACAGAGCTGCCGCCGGTCATGAGAACAAGCACACTGTCCTTGATTGCAGTTGCAAAAGTTTCACGCAAACGGCCGTACTCATCAGGGATGATGCCCATCTTTACAGGAACTCCGCCTGACTGAGAGATCAGGCCTTCAAGATTATAAGAATTGCTGTCCCGAATCCGGCCGGGCGCGGGAACGCTGTCCGCGGGAACGATCTCGTTTCCCGTGGATATGACGGCGACCTTCGGCCTTTCAAAAACCTCGATGCCGGTGATACCCACACCGGCAAGGGCCGCCATGTCCTGGGGCCGGATCCGGTGTCCGCGGGCAAGGATGACCTCTCCCTTTTTTATATCGTCTCCGGCCTGGACCACGTTCTCGAGGGGGGCGACAGGTTTGACCACTTCAATGGTTACGGTATCTACGGGCTGGGTCTGCTCGAACATGACCACCGCATCCGCCCCGGACGGCAACGCGCCGCCGGTCGCGATCTTCATGGCCTCGCCTTTCGCGATACCGCGCTCGGGCATGGTCCCCATGAGGATATCGCCCGTGACTTTGAGCAACGCAGGGAGCGACTCGGCAGCGCCGAACGTATCAGCGCTCCGGACCGCGTAGCCGTCCATGGTGGAGCGGTCGAATTCAGGGAGCTCTTCAGGCGAGAGTATTTCCCCGGCAACGACCCTGCCGAGAGACTGGCTTATATGAATTTTTTCGGCGGCAGGAGGCAGGACCGTAAGATGCGTCTCAAGCGTTTTCAGCGCCCCTTCCCTTGAAATAACGCCGGTACGGCCCAGCATGTCCTTGATGATCATGAATACCCCAATAGGAAATTTTCAAATCGCAAGCACCAAATCCTAAATAATATTCAATTGCCAAATTTCAAATATCCGAAACGTTTTCGAATTTTAAATTTAGAGCTTATTCAGGATTTGTAATTTGCGATTTGGAGTTTGCTACTTTCCTGCTGCCTTGGCCTTGAGCTTGCGCACGTACGACGCGGCGCGCATGCCCGCAACCGCGCCCTCGCCCGCCGCGGCAACGATCTGCATGCCGCCGCAGGTGCAGTCCCCGGCGGCGAACACGCCTTCGAGGTTCATCCGCATGTGCTTGTCCACGATCAGACAGCCGCGGTCGTCGGCCCGGCCGCCCGCATTCAGAATGAGCTGGGCAATCGGTGTGGACCCCATGGCGATGAACACGCCTTCGAGGGGAATCACTTTCTCGGTGCTATCATGGATGATCTTCAGCCCCGTGACCAGTTCGTCTCCGACGACAGAATGTATTTTCGCCACCGGATGGATCTCCACGTTCGTCCTGGACTTGAGCCGGTCCATGACAGAGGTCACGACGTCGAGCTCCTTGTGCGGTACCATGGTCACTTTCTCGGCAAGATCGGCGAGATGGAGGGCCTCCTCGGCGGCCTCATCGTCCGAGCCGACCACGGCCACCTTCCTTCCCTTGAAAAAATTGCCGTCGCACGTGGCGCAATAGGACACGCCTTTCCCGAGGAATTCCTTGGCGCCCGGGACCTCGAGCTTTTTCCTGGCCACTCCGATGGCGATGATGACGACATGGGCTTCATAGACGTCCTCGCGCGTACGCACGCGTTTGACCTCTCCCTGCAGCTCCATCGCCACAACCTCCACGGGATAGACGATCGTCGCCCCGAACTTCTCGGCCTGTCTGGCCATGATCTGCGTCAGGTCCATGCCGTTGATGGTTTCGTAACCCGGGTAGTTCTCGATATGGGCGATCTTCGCGGTGTAGCCTCCTACAAAATCCTTTTCGAGCACAATGCTCTTCTGGCCTGCCCTCCCGAGATAGAGCGCCGCCGTAAGCCCGGCGGGGCCCGACCCGATGATTATTGCGTCATAAAATTGCGCCATGTCTGCCTCCTCCTTGCTGTTCAGGGATGCCTCTCTGCTTTTATTTATTGGAATAGTTCATTTTATCCGAGAGCTCTTGACAAGTCAACATCGGAAAGCAGGTACTTGTCCCGATGTTGCATAATCCGTCGTGCATCGTGTATTATAGATAAGGTACTCGTGGAGGAAGACATGACTCGGGAGAAGATAGTTGAAGCGCTGCTGGCCTCATCGGCCGGCAACCGGCTTACGTGCGAACAGGCGCATGCCCTGGCTAAAGAATTGAACGTGACGCTTCAGGAACTCGGCGGGCTGTGCAACGAACTGAAGATCAAGATCTCGGCGTGCCAGCTGGGCTGTTTTTAAGGGTGGGGCGGACCGCCTGGTCCCCGTTCGGATGGGGCGACGGGCATGGTGCAGGCTTCGTTGAAGCAGACGACTTTGTTTTTGCCGGAGGCCTTGGCATGATAGAGGGCGATGTCCGCCTCATTTATTATTTCGGGGATGGCCTTGCCGGCGTCATGGACCACCAAAGAGACGCCGAGGCTCACCGTCACCCTTTCAGAGGGATGTGCGACCTTCACGGAGAACGGATACTCTTCCACCGCCTTCCGCACGCGCTCGGCGACTACGAGCGCCTCCTGCAGATCGGTCTCCGCGAGTAAAACCGAGAATTCCTCCCCGCCGTAGCGAAAGCAGGTGTCCGTGCTGCCCGTCCGGCACGCCGCTTTCAGCAGCGGGCCCATCTGCGCTATCAATCTGCTCCCCTCGAGATGGCCGTAGCGGTCGTTGATGCGCTTGAAGTCGTCGATATCGATCATGACAAAGCAAAATTCCCTGCCGGTGCGCACCTGCCTGCGGATTTCCTCTTCAAGCTTCTCGAGCAGCACGCGATAGTTGAGCATCCCCGTCAACTCGTCAACGCGCGAGAGCTCGAGCGTTTTTTTAAAGAGCTCCGCCTTTTCAAGACCCGCGGAAACAAGGTGAGAAAGCGTCCGGAGCAGATCGAAATCCTCCACCCGGAAGGCAGAGATCCGGCCGTGGCTGAACCCCATGACGCCGACGATCCGGTTCTCGTTCTTGAGCGGGACGCCGATGTAGCTGCCGGGCTTTTTTACCTCGTCCGGCTGGTGGATGAAGCTTTCGTAGAGCCTGGTATCGTCGATAAAGAGCGGTTCTCCGCTCGCGGCGATCTCGCCGGGCGCTCCGTTTTCGAAATAGATCGTGCCGGTCCCCTTCTCAGGGAGCGACGATTGATGGTAGTACAACGGGTCCATGCCGGTCAAGTCTTTCTTGACCAGATAGACCGATGCATCGTCAAAATTGATCGCCTTTCCCAGGGAGATCACGATTTTTTGGATAAGGTCCGAAGGCTCAAGCTCGGAAGCGACAATCCGGCCGACCTCGTAGAACAGGTGGGTCTCGGTAAGTTTTCGATAGAAAAGAGTCTTAAAGTCCCGCTCCGAACCTGACTTTGCGGCCCCTTTTCCTTTAGCGGTTTTTTGTTTAGGCATCATCCAACCTGTTTGTTTTATGGATGGGTCTGTCCTAAGTCGCTACTATACCATACAATCCTATTTGCAACCACAAAATAATCCGCCGCAAATAGCGACGTTATAAATCGTCATTTTTATAACGGTCCGCTTAAGGAGGACAAGGTGCCCGTTGTTACCGGGCGCCCACCGCCTGCGCCGCCCTGAAGATCAGCCGCCGGTTGTCCCGGTCCACCACCACCCGGGATCCTTCCTTGATCTCTCCCGAGAGGATCTTGGACGCAAGGGGGTTCAGCACGTCCCGCTGGATCGCCCGTTTGAGGGGCCGGGCGCCGTAAACCGGGTCGAAACCTTCCTCTGCCATAAGTTCTTTGGCGCCGTCAGTGAGCTCGATCTCGATCTTCTTGTCCGCAAGGCGCTTCTGCACGAGACCGACCTGGATCGTGACGATCTGTTTGAGCACCTCGGCGTCAAGCGAATGGAAGATCACCATATCGTCGACGCGGTTCAGGAATTCAGGCCTGAAGTGCTGGCGCATGGCTTCGGTCACGCGCCGCCGCATCTCCTCTTCATCGTTCCGGAGATCCTGGATGTACTGGCTCCCGATGTTCGAGGTCATGATGACAACCGTGTTTTTGAAATCAACGGTGCGGCCCTGGCCGTCGGTCAGCCGGCCGTCGTCAAGGAGCTGGAGCAGCACGTTGAACACCTCGGGGTGCGCCTTTTCTATCTCGTCGAAGAGGACCACCGCGTAGGGTCTCCGCCGGACCGCTTCGGTGAGCTGCCCTCCTTCCTCGTAGCCGACATACCCCGGAGGCGCGCCGATCAGGCGCGAGACGGTGTGGCGCTCCTGGTATTCGGACATATCGATGCGGACCATGGCCTGCTCGTCATCGAACAGGAACTCGGCAAGGGCCCGCGCGAGCTCGGTCTTGCCCACGCCCGTGGGCCCCATGAAGATAAAGCTCCCGATGGGCCGGTCCGGGTCCTGGATGCCGGCCCGCGCCCTGCGCACGGCGTCGGACACCACGGTAATGGCCTCATCCTGGCCGACCACGCGCAGGCGAAGCCGGTCTTCCATGTGCAAAAGCTTCTGCATCTCGCCTTCCAGCATTTTGCTCACCGGGATGCCGGTCCACTTGGAAACGATTTCGGCCACGTCCTCCTCATCAACCTCTTCCTTGAGTATTTTTGTCTGGGATTGCACTGCGCTCAGTTTTCCCGACTCCCGGTCGAGCTGTTTCTGGAGTTCAAGGAGCTTGCCGTAACGCAGCTCGGCCGCGCGTCCGAGGTTGCCTTCACGCTCCGCCTTCTCGGCCTCGATCTTGGCCTGTTCGATCCGCTCTTTAATGGTCCTGATCTTCTGGATGCCCTCTTTCTCGGATTGCCACTGCACCCTGAGACCTCTGCGCTTTTCGGCGAGCCCGGCGATCTCCTTATCGATTTTCACGAGCCGCTCGCGCGACGCGGCATCCTGCTCTTTTTTCACGGCCTCACGCTCGATCTCGAGCTGCCTGATCCTGCGTTCCACTTCATCAAGCTCGACGGGCATACTGTCGATTTCCATGCGGAGCCGCGAGGCCGCTTCATCGATCAAATCGATGGCCTTGTCCGGCAGGAACCGATCGGCGATGTAGCGGTGGGAGAGGAGCGCAGCGCTCACAAGCGCCGAGTCCTTGATCTTGACGCCGTGGTGGATCTCGTAGCGCTCCTTCAGGCCGCGCAAGATCGATACGGTATCCTCCACCGACGGCTCACGCACCAGCACGGGCTGGAAGCGCCGCTCCAGGGCGGGGTCCTTCTCGATGTATTTCCGGTACTCGTTCAGCGTGGTCGCCCCAACGCACCGGAGTTCGCCTCGGGCCAGGGCCGGCTTGAGCATGTTCGATGCGTCCATGGCGCCCTCCGCGGCGCCCGCGCCGACCACGGTATGGAGCTCGTCGATGAAGAGGACCACGTCGCCGCTCGCCTCGGTCACTTCCTTGAGCACGGCCTTGAGCCGGTCCTCGAACTCGCCGCGGTACTTGGCGCCGGCGATGAGCGCCCCCATATCCAGGGCCACCACGCGCTTGTTCTTCAGGCCTTCGGGCACGTCGCCGGAGACGATCCGCTGAGCCAGTCCCTCGGCAATGGCGGTCTTGCCCACGCCCGGCTCTCCGATAAGAACCGGGTTGTTCTTCGTCCGCCTCGACAGCACCTGGACCACGCGCCGGATCTCCTCGTCCCTGCCGATAACGGGATCGAGCTTGCCGCGTCGCGCCAGGTCGGTCAGGTCCCGGCCGTAGCGCGTCAAGGCCTGATACTTGCCTTCCGGGTTCTGGTCCGTCACGCGCTGGCTGCCCCGGATGTCGACGAGGACCGTGAATATCTTTTCTTTCGTAACACCGTGGCGCGCGAGGATTTCACGGGCCGCTCCGTCTCCGTCGGCGGCGGCGATCAGCAGGTGTTCGGTGCTGGTGTACTCGTCCTTGAGCCGGTCAGCCTCCTGTTCCGCGCGTTCGAACAGCTTGCCGAGGCGCGGCGAAAGATAGGTCTGCACCAGCCCCTCGACCTTCGGCAGCCTCCCCAAGGCCTCTTCGAGGTCGTCCTTGATCCTCCCGGGGTCTGCGCCGAGTTTCTTAAGCAGCGGCAGGACAACGCCGTCCGTCTGTTCCAGGAGCGCGAGCAGGAGGTGTTCCGCTTCGATGTGCTGGTGATGAAGCTTGCCCGCCGCCTCCTGCGCAGCCTGCACCGCCTCCTGCGCCTTAAGAGTAAATTTATCAAACCGTGCCATATGAACCTCCGCTGCAAATATGAAGTTGCGAAGCTACGAAGTTGGGATGATGAGAATCAGCCCGTCTTTCGCCTGCTCCTTTTCCCTACCGTCCCAACTTCCCACTTTCTCATCTTCCGCCTTCACTCTCTCCGCACCATGATCCTTCTCACCGGCACCAGGGCGCTTCTCATCTCCTCCCGCCGGCGGATCTCACGGGCAAGCTCCTTGCGAAGCTGCCCGATCGTCTCTTCCATCTCCCGCTGCATTTGCTCCATCTTCTCCCGCATGGAGAGGATCACTTCCACCCCGGCCAGGTTGACGCCGAGTTCACGTGTGAGCCTCAGGACCAGCTCGAGCTTCTCCACGTCCTCCTCGGAATAGAGACGGGTGTTTCCCCCGCTTCGCCTGGGCTTGATGAATCCTTCGCGCTCGTACAGTCTCAGCGTTTGCGGGTGGATCCCGAGCATTTCCGAGACCACGCTGATCATAAACAGCCTGTGTTCACGTGCGGCCATCTTTCACCCCATGTTCAGTGCGGAGTGGCAAGTGCGAAAACCGAATGAGATACTAATGCAGGTTTTACGAATTTTCTTCGCACTTCACACTTCGAACTTCGCACTTCAAGTTCTCTTCCTAAACCCCCTGAATACCATGTCCCGCCTGGGGTCAGAGGGATGGAGCCTGTCGAGTTCCCGCAGCAGCTCCTTTTCGCGGTCGCCAAGCCCCGTTGGAGTGACCACTTTAAGCGTCACATAGTGGTCGCCCACTCCTCCTCCGCCCAGATGCGGCACGCCCTTGCCCTTCAGTTTGAGCTGCTGCCCGGTCTGAACGCCCGGCGGGACGGTCAGCGAGACCATGCCGTCCACCGTCGGGATCTCGATCTTATCTCCCAGCGCCGCCTCTCTCACCGTGATTTTTGCTTCCGAGTACAGGTTGTCGCCCTTGCGTTCGAAGTACGGATGGGGCCTCACCTTCGTTATGATATAGACGTCTCCTGGAGGGCCTCCCTGTTCACCCGGGCCGCCCATGCCCGCGACCCGTATCTTTGAGCCGTTGTCCACGCCCGGCGGGATCTTCACATTGATGCGCTCCGACCTGGGAACAACGCCCCTCCCGCCGCAGGTCCTGCACGGGTTCGGGTTGATCGTCCCTTCGCCGCCGCACGTAGGACAGGGCTGGGCGATCTGCATGAACCCCCTGCCCTGGGACACGCTGCCCGAGCCCATGCACGTGGGACAGGTCCGACGGGACGTGCCCGGCTGGGCGCCCGAGCCGCCGCACGTTGCGCAGGTCGCTTCGCGCCGCAGATCGACCTGCATGGTCCTGCCGTATATGGCGTCTTCGAGGTCAACTTCAACGGCGTAGGTCGTGTCCTCTCCCTTGTGCGGGCCGCGGGGCCTGGCCCTCTCGCCGAAGAGGTCGCCGAAGATGTCCCCGAACCCCTCGAAATTGCCGCTGCGGAAGTGTTCAGCGCCGGGCCGCTGCCCTCCGAACCCCGGCCCCGCTTCCGGACCGGGGCCGTACCCTCCGCCAAAGGCCGCGTGGCCGAACTGATCGTACTGCTGCCTTTTCCCGGCGTCGGAGAGGACCTCGTAGGCTTCGCTCATTTCCTTGAAATTCTGCTCAGCGGTCTTGTTTCCCGGGTTTACATCGGGATGATACTTCCTCGCAAGCTTTCTGAAAGCTTTCTTGATGTCCGCCTGGGAAGCGTCCTTTTTGACCCCGAGAACCTCGTAATAATCTCTTTTCGTATCAGTAGCCATAATACCTCTCAAAACATTTCAATTTTTACATTATAAAATATGAGTCTATCTTTGTCAAGTTTATGGATAAAAATAAAACGCTTGCATCACAGATTCAAGCGCACTATTTATTGGCCATAAAAAACCATATCACTATCCCACAATTACTCGCGGAATAGTCAATATATTATGTTGTCACCCCACACATATAATATTAATCTTCAATAGCTGCTCGTGCGGCTTCCCGTACTTCCATATTTACGAATCCGTCATTGGTGTAGACCCACGCCTCAGAATGATCTGACAACAGGTTCGTTGCCATTTTCCTGAAAATGTCCAGTTCTTTTCCACTCATCCGGCTTTTGAGCGTCTTCAATAAATCAAGCGCGTAGACACGCGACAATGGACCATCGTCGGAAAGCACGCGTTTGATGAGGTCTTTATAGGGGATCATCAATGCGGGATCAGCCTGAGCAATCCTGCCCAGCGCATAGAGGACCCCGGGCCTGAACACCTCTTCCTCTATATCATAAACCCCGGCAATAAGCGGGACAATATCGCTGAATCTGTGAGGGTCCGCGCTCACGATCTCCCCCAGAAGCTCGGGCGCGGCCCACCCGATGCCGCCTGATTCGTCGGTAAGAGACCAGAGAAGCCTTCGTACCGTCTCTCGAAGGAAGTCATAATCGGTCTTGACGAGCGCTTTTGCAGAAAATCCGATTGCCTTGATCGCCCGCCACCCGACGAGCGTGTCCTTGTCGTAGGCAATGCGCACCAGCAGGCTCAGGACCCTTCGATTTTCTTTCGCAAGCGACACCACGGCATCGAGATCATTTGTCTCAAGGGCGTGGTGAATTGTTTTTTTTAGAGGTTGAGACATGTCGCGTCAGTATAAGTCGTATTGAAAGACCTTATGGAAGGATATAGCACACCACATAAAAAAATCGAGCTTCATCCCGTCCTAAAAAAGAAAGCGCCCCTGAGGGCGCATTCGATGGCGTGCTGCTGCTTCGCAAAGCTGGTCTGTCTACTGTGCTATATCCATTGAAGCTGAAAGTGCCCCTGTAGTCGCCGTCATCGAGCCTTTGACGGGATTGGCGCCTTGCCCGCTGTTACCTACCAAAGGTGGAGCGGCCCCGGGGGTTGTCACTAAACCTTTGTCGGTAAATGTACAAACCAGTGTGAGCGCATTACAAACCGACGAAGCAGTAAGCGGCGTCACTGTCAGTTTTCCTATTGTGCCGGTCCCTTCATCGCCGTAAATATTATAACCCGATGCCCTTGATACTGCTTGCCAGGTTATTGTAACGCTGCTGTTTGATGTTGTAGTGGGTGCAGAGACGATACTGGATGGCAAAGTTTCACCTGGTGGTGTGGCAGCATCAGTAGCCGTGATCTGATATTGAAACATACCAACAGTAAGGGTACCGCCGCTCGCTAACGCACTGGCGCCTGTTGCAAGTGGGGTGGCGAGCGTACCAAACGAAAACGTGGGTGCGCTGATAGGGAAATCAAAGAACCCAAGATCGCCTGTCTCAACGCTGGTAATAAGCATTTGAGGTGAGGTGTTGATGGCCCCAGGTAGACCATTGAACGCAATATTATCGCCAGTCGTAAACGTAGCTTGAATATCCACCTTTACTCCTTGAAGCGGAATACCGGCCGTGTCAACGACCATTACGCGATACTTTTGAGTTGTAATACCGGATGTGATTGTCGTATCGCTAATTAACGGACCTTGTGTCGCTATGGTGAGCGTCGCGCCGGGCGGTGGCGTGCCTGATTTTCCACACCCCGAGAGCACTATGACGGAGAATGCGACAAGAAGCAGCACAGACATTCGTGAAAGCTTCTTTATTTTAACGATCGTGCCCATCAATCAACGACCTCCTTTTGGCTCAGAACTTTATTATGCCATTCAATAATCTGCAAATGCCGCGCCAAGGTCCGGCACCGGATAACCTGTTGTTTTTCCATTATTGCGCTTTCGCTACGGCGGCTTCTGATGCCGTCGCATTGTCGCGCTTATCCATAATCATGGAATCTGTTTCCCAGTGATGCGTCATTTTTACTGATGCCGCGCTTTCATACTCCTTCAGTCTTCCCGGCCCCGGCTGGCATTCAAGTCAGATCGCTTCCCGCTTGCTCAAATTGTATCCTGCCTCACAAGCCGCGGCGTTATAAAGATAAGCAGCTCCGTCTTGTTGTTTTTCAGAGTCTTTTCCCTGAACAGCCAACCGATGAGCGGCAGGTCGCCGAAAAAGGGCACCTTCTGAATCGTATAACCACGGTCGATGATGAGGATGCCGCCGATGACGGCTGTCTCTCCGTCGGTAAGCAGGATTTCCGTGGTTGCCGAGCTTGTGCTGATCGAAGGCTGTCCGCCCGCTCCCAGGAGGGACGTATCCGGCGCATTCTTGGTCGCCTGGATCTTCATGAATATCTTGTTGTCCGGCGTGACGTGCGGCGTCACGGTCAGGGAAAGCTTGGCGTCGATAAACTGAACCTGCGTGCCCGATGATGAAGTCGTGGTATAGGGGATCGACGACCCCTGCTCGATCTTGGCCTCCTTGTTGTCGAGCGCGCTTATCCGCGGCGTGGAGATCACCTTGCCTTCGCCCGTGGACTCCATGGCTGAAAGCGCGAGATCGAGGTTCAGGGCCTTGGACAGCGAGCCGAAGTTGAACCCGATGGACCCGCCGGAACCCGCGCCCACGGCCGCGGGCAGGTTCACCAGGTAGTTGCCTGCGCCGAATTGCGTCGTCCCCTGGGTGGGCCCGCCGGTGGTCGTTATGGTGTTCGGGAAGTTAAAGCCGGGCGGGTTCCCGTGCGCCGCGTCCGCTATGTACGTTCCGCCCCACTGCACGCCGATGTCGCGGCTGAAGGTGGTTGACGCTTGCACGATCCGCGCCTCGATCATGACCTGCGGGATCGCCTTGTCCAGCACCTTGATAAGGGCCAGGATATCGTTCACATTCTTCGCTATGTCGGTAATGATGATGGTATTGGTCCTTTCATCGACCACGGTCTCTCCCCGGGAAGACAGGGACTTTTTGAGCGTGCCGTTAATGGCGCTCGCCGTGGCGTAGTTTATCGAGACCATACGCGTGACAAGGTCTTCCGCCTTCTTTTTCGCGTCCTTGGCCCTGGATTCATCCTCAGCCTCTTTCGTAAGGGCCGCCACCGACGCGACCCTGAGGACGTTGTCTTCGAGGATGAACCCGAGTCCGTTCATTTTGAGGATGATGTCCATGGCCTGGTCCCAGGGAATATTGACCATGCGCACGGTCACCCTGCCTTTTACGTCGGGGGCGATGATGATGTTCAGGTCAGCCACATCGGCAAAAAGCCGCAATACGTTGACCAAATCGGCGTCTTGAAGGTCCAGCGATATTCTTCGCCCGGAATACTTGCCCCCGCCGATGAGCGCGCTTGCCTCCAGCGGTCCCGGAGTCTGTTTCGCCGCGCCCGCCCTCTCGATTTTTGCCGGTGCCGGAGCGGCCGGGGCCGGAGGAACAGCCGGGGCCCCGTGCGCCGGGGGCGCGGGCTTTTCCTGCACTACGGCCTGCGCTTTTTCCGCTTCTGACGCCGCTGTTTTTTCCTGAGGGGCTGTTTCTTCGGCCTTGGCCGGCGCTGCTTCGCTCATGGCAATGATAACTTTATTGCCCTCAGGCGTGGCCGTGTAGGTCATGGGCTTGGTAAGATCCAGCACAACACGGACTGTCTGGGCCGTAAACTGCCCAACGCGCACCTTGTCGAGGCCGCCTTTCCTTACCGGAATGACTTTCGGTTTAACCCTGCTTCGGGTCCCGGGGATATCAATGACCAGTTTTTTGCCCTCAAGCATGAAGGTATTGGGCGTCATGGTCCCGTTGGCAGTGATGACCACTTTGGCCCCGCCCGTGCCTGCGGTCGCCTGCACGGCGGTGACCACTGACGCGGGCCTCTTGACTGGTTTTTTAACTCCGGCCTGCTCCGCTCCTCCAGCCGGCGGCGTCGTGGGCGTACCAGCGGATTTGAGCGACTCGGGTGCCGCCTGCTTCGCTTCTTCCGAGGGTTTGGCGATCTCTATCACGAGCTTGCCGTTCTCCTGGTAGAGTTTGGTGTCCGCCTCCTGGCTGAGGCCGATCTCCAGCCGGGCGATGTTGTCCACTTGGCTCGGCGTGATATCGAGAATGGCTCCCTTGCCCACCGGTATCTTCTCCTGGAATTTTCTGATGTCGGCATCCGTGATGTCGACAACCAGCCGGAGCGGTTCGGTTAGCTGGAAAGAAGTGTATTGCTGGAGAGGCCCGGCGCCTTCGACTACGATCTCGGTCTTGCCGTCCGTCTCGCGGGGCTCGATGTTGCTGATGGGGACCAGTGCGCCGGGCTCTTTGCCGGTTGTCGGCGACGTGGCGGCGCAACCATGGAACACCCCCGCGGTAAGAAAGATCAGGACCATCAACCTGAGTATGGCGCGTGGTTGAAAGTGTTTCATGGTTTCTCCTCCTCTTTTTTCCGGAGTTGGACGGTAATTTCCTTGCGTTCGGTTTCGCCCATCATGTTCTTGAATTTTTCCTCGATGACGATCATATTCTGGGTGATTTTTTTGACGACACCCCGGTTCGGGCCGAGAATAGTGCCGACACGGATAAAATACCCTTTTCCATCAGGGCCTTCGAGCATGGCATTGTACCCGAAACCGCCCCATACGATGCCGCTCAGCTTGAATTCGCTGATATTGTATCGTTCCAAGGGGGGCCGGTCGCCCATACTCGCCTTCTTCTCCTGCTTCATGACAATAGGGGCAAAGGGGTCCCGCCTGCTGACGGGTCGGTAGGAAAATTCCTCGACCGGCTTTTCCCCGGTCTTGAGAAGGGCCGTACCGGTAGGCGCGGAGGCGATGGGCTGTCTTTGCGTTGAGGCTGAGGCGCCGGGGGCCGCTGCGGGCGCCGGCGCCTTCGGCGAATTAGAACAACCCGCGAGCATTGCCACCAGCACCGGAAGCGCCAGCGTAAAGAAGAACCGCGGTCTAGTTTGTCTTTTTTGCCACTGGTGTTGCATCAGGTTTTTTCTCCACCGCCGCGAAGGTCATGGCCGTACAGTTGATCTTGATGTCCATGCCCCCGGCCTTGTTCATGGTCGCCCCGGTCATCTTGAGGTTCCGCATATTCACGATGCGGGTCAGTTTGCTCACCCGGTCAAAAAAGAGCGCTACGTCATGGTACCCGCCGGTGAGTTCCATGACAATCGGTATCTCCTCGTACAAGCCGCTCGGATGCGCCTTTCGTTTGTCCGGCCGCCAGAGCTTAAGGGTAAGCCCCGACTGGCTCACGAGGTTCTGGATTTGCCCCAGGAGACCGGAAACTTCGGAGCCCGGCGGGAGCTGTTCGGTAAGCAGGCGCAGCCGCTCTTCAAGCGTCTTTACCTCGGCCCGCAGCTCCGCGAGCTTTTTTATCTTTTCATCATTCGTTTGAATGGTCGTCTGGAGGCTGGAAATATCCTTCTCGAGCTGCTTGATCTGGGTGGTCATGGGGATGTGAACAAAATAGATGAACAATACCCCGATAACGAGGACAAGGGCGCCAAATCCGTATAACCTCGTCTTGGTCGGGATCTTCTGTATCTTTGATGCAATGTTAGCGGCAAAAGACGCCATTATATTCCCTTAAAGGTAAACTGCAGTTTGTATTTATAAACATCAACCCCCTCCACCGCACTCTGCGCTGTTTCCTGCAAAAACACGTCGGTGCAATACGGGGAGGCCTTGAGGTTATCGACAAAATGAACTATGTCGTTATTCGTGAACGCCATACCCTCCAGGGCGATCTGTCCGCTGTTTTCGGAGAGCGACGTAAGGTTCACTCCCTGCGGCAGCGCTTTACTGATCTCATCGAGGAGATGCACGAGAAGACCCTGGTTTTTTTTCAGTTGTTCAATAATGGCGATCTTGTCGTTGACCTGTTTGCGTTCGCCTTCGACCGATTTGACTTCCTTGAGCATGCTGTCCTGCTCCCGGACCCTCGCGGTTCGCCGCCGCCTTCGTCCCCTGAAGGTCGTCTATCTTGGAGCTCAGGCTGTTCCAGTATGCCCACATCCCGCCCCCCGCCAGGGCCAGGATGAGCCCGCCGAGGATCAACTGCTGCTGAAGCTCAGTGACCTTCCTGGGCGGCTTTTTCTTGGTGGGCAGGAGATTTATCTTGATCATCGGTCCCCCGGCCTCCTGATCGCAAGCCCTACCGCAACCGCGGACTGGGGCCCGACTTCCTGCAAAAACGCCGGATCAAAGCGCTTCGGGTCTATCTTGATATTTTTGAAGGGGTTCGTGATCTCCACGGGGATTTCAATGCGCTGGGAGAGGACGGGGGTAAAATTCGCTATTCTGGCGCAGCCGCCCGAGACCAGCACGCGCGTGACTTGGTCGCTCCCGGTTGTGGACCGGAAAAAATCGAACGACCGCTGTGTTTCGCCCACGATGTCTTCCGTAACGGCGGACATCACGCCCGCGATCTGCTCCCTGTCCTGGCCCTCGACGGCCTCACCCCGCTTCACCTTTTCGGCGTCCTCATAGGTAAGGCCGAACTCCCGCTGCAGCGCCTCGGTATAGCGGTTGCCGCCCACCGTGATATCGCGCGTAAAGATCGACATGCCGTCCTTGAGGATATTAATGTTCATCACCGACGCGCCGATATTGAGGAGCGCGATAATGCCGGCTTCCAGATCATAGTTGTGCTCGTACATGTTCGCAAGGGCAAAGGCGTCCACATCCAGGACGACCGGTTCAAGCCCCGCCTCTTTCACGAGATTGATGTAGTCGTTGATCTTGTCTTTTTTGACCGCCACAAGGAGCACGTCCGCCTGTCCCTCCTGCGCGCCCGGGCCGAGTTTTTGAAAATCGACGTTCACGTCGTCAATGGAAAAGGGGATGTACTGTTCCGCCTCCCATTTGATGGACTCGGCAAGCTCTTCCTCGGACATATCGGCGACGGATATGCGTTTGATGATGACCGAGCTGCCGGAGACCGAGATCACCACTTCCCTGGTCTTGACCTGCTGGGCCGCCAGGAGTTCCTTGATGGCATCGACAACGCGCCCGGCGTCCATGACCGCGCCCTCAACGATGACTTCGGGAGGCAGGGGGATCATGCCGAATTTGACGAGTTGGTAATGTCCCTTCGCCCCCTTCAGTTGCACCAATTTGATGAACGTGGACCCGATATCAAGGGCAATCGGATCTGATTTTTTTGAAAAAAGCATTTTTACTCCGGCAGAATATCGCGCCAATGAACCTCCCCGCAGCAAGCTGCGGGGTATCTATAAAAAGGAAGACGATTATCTTTTGAGCAACCTGCGGTTTCTCAAACTCTTCCCTCTATAAGGTGACCCCGTAGCAAGCTACGGGGAATTGCAAGTTAAAGGGCGTTCTTATTTTTAATGATCCTCTCGATTGCCATGACATTGTGCTCATCATAAATCCGCCAGCCGCGCCAGTCGCGTCCGACCCCCACGAGCACCCCTTCGCTCTCCCACCGAAAAAGCGTCGCCCGCGATATGTCGAAACGGTCGCAAATCTCTTTTGTTTTATACTTTCTCGGATTTTTGCGGGTAACCATTGCTCCCTCACTGGATAGGCTAGTGCTAATAGTTATAGTAAGTATAGTTACTAGAATACTGAAAAAGTATCAAATGTCAAGATATTTTTTTTGTTTAAGCGGTTTTTTTCGACTGAAGAGAAGAGGGCTTGGCCGGGGAGGGGGCGCCGCGTCAGGCCACGTATAGCAGGATCGTGAGGTAATGACAAACGCTGCCGGCCAGCACGAAGAGATGAAAGATCTCGTGGCCAAAGGACATTTTCTTGTCCAGGGCGTAAAAGAGGACCCCGGTGGTGTAGAAAACTCCCCCGGCGACCAGCCAGGCCATGCCCGCGCCGGGGAGCGCATGTGCGAGCGGGCGTAGAGCGACAAGCGCAAGCCAGCCCATGAGGAGATAGATTACGACGGAGAGTATCCGTCTCCCCGGGGCGAGGGTGTCCTGAATAATGCCGAAGAGCGCGAGCCCCCAGATGACCCCGAAAAGGGACCATCCCCAGGCGCCGCGCAGGGTCACGAGGGCAAAAGGGGTGTAGGAGCCGGCGATGAGCAGATAGATTGCGCTGTGATCGATTTTCTGGAATACCTTCTTCGAGGCTCCCCGGACACTGTGGTAGAGCGTGGAAAAAAGGTACAGCGCGACCAGCGTTACGCCGTAAATGCTGAAGCTGACGATCTTCCAGGGATCGCCCTTCAGGCTTGCAAGCACCACGAGGACCGCCAGCCCGGCAAGCGCGAGGCTTGCGCCGATCAAATGGCTGATGCTGTTCACCCATTCTCCCTTATACATGCGCTTGCCCCTCCAATTCCTCCTCAGGCTTTTGCAGGGAAACCATCCCTTCCCCTGAATTATACACCATCGCTTTCGTCGATGAATGCTTGATCAGGAACTTCCCTGCGCCGGGAACAAAAAAGGAGAGGCCCCGAGGACCTCTCCTTCGCTAAAATCAACTTATACCGGGATTACGACACATCCGCTCCATGCGGCGTAGCGAACGTACCCGCCCGCCGTGCGGCCATATCCATGAGTACGCGCTCGGTTCCGAACCTGCCTGATTCGTACTTGCGGATCTTCAGTTTTTCCCGCGCCGTGTCGATGAGCTTCAGGGTCAGCTCGACGATCTTCCCGGGATCTTCCTCGAAATAGAAGCCCGCGGTCACCATGTCCCACCATTTGTTCTCCATGATGTCCTTGAGCGTCTTGCTGGCGCTGACCGGAGAACCGGCCCCGAAGATGATCGGCACGCCCGAGGCCGCGAAGTACGTTCCGATGGCGATGGCTTTCTCGCTCATCCATTCGGGAGCGATGCCCACCGCCGGAAGCCCGCCAATATCGTCGCCGAGCCCGCCTTCCTCGGCGATATGGGCCGCGATGGTCAGGATCCGCGAGTTATCGACACAAGAGCCCAGGTGAAGCACCGGCGGAATGCCGATGGCTTCGCACACTTCGCGGAGGCCCGGACCGGCGTTCTCCAGGGCATTCTCAGGCGTCATATAACCGGCCTTGGCCGAGGCATGAGCCGAGCAGCCGGTCTGGACGACAAGAATGTCGTTCTTGATGAACTCCCGGGTGAGGAAGTTGTGAAGGCTGTCCTGGCTGATGCGCGGGTTGTTGCAGCCCGCAAGCCCCACCACCCCGCGGATGCGGCCGGCGATGATGGCGTCGTTCAGGGGCCGGTATGAACCCCGGTACCGCCCTCCCTGCATATACTCGATGTACTCGTCGGAGAACCCTGCTATCACATCGGCCGGTTTCACGTTTGCGTGCGTTACGTCCTCTTTTTTCCGGTTCGGGAAATTGTCGATCGCCATTCTGACCACGTTCTTGGCGATCTCCAGGCCGCGGTGCTCGTCGTATTCAACGTGAACGGCGTCCGTCATTTTCCCCTTGGGCGTCGTGGTGACGATCTTGGTATGGAACTTCTTCGACAGCTGTGAGATGGCCGGCATGATGCACTGCACGTCCACCACCATGGCCTCGACCATGCCGGTCATAAGGCCGAGCTCCTGCTGCAGGAAGCCTCCTGCCGTGGGGATGCCGTGCCGGACGAGGATTTCGTTGGCCGTGCAGCACATGCCCACGAGATTCACTCCCTTGGCCCCCTTGGTCTTGGCATATGCCGTGATTTCAGGGTCGTCCACCGCCACGACGAGCATCTCGGCAAATGAGGGTTCATGGCCGTGGACCACGAGGTTCACGTAATCGTCCTTGAAGATATCGAGGCCGGCTTTCGTCTTTACCGGCGCGGGAGTGCCGAACAGGATGTCCGAGATGTCCGTGCCGATCATGGAGCCGCCCCAGCCGTCGGCCAGCGACGCGCGCATGGCGCCAAGCATGATGTTGTTCGGCTCCTGGTCCACGCCCATGTGGCGTTCGATGCAGCATTTCCACCACTTCGCGGTCGATCCCCCGTGGCGCAATGCCGAGCTTGCGCCAGATCTCCTGCCGCTTTTTCGGCGCGCGGGAGAGATACACGAGCTCGCCCTTCTGCTGTCCGAACTGCTCGATGAACTTGAGCGCGACCTCTTCCGCCACCTTGTTCACGGGCTTGCCCTCGATATTGATGCCGAGGTATCCGGCCACGCGGTTCAGCTTGCGAACATCCTTGATCTGGAAGTCCTTCGCCTCGCCGCGCGCCACAGCGAGCAGGGTATTGGCAAGGTCTCGGGCATGGTCTGAATGCGCCGCGGTCCCGGCGGCCACCATGCGCGCGAAGTTCCGCGCTGTCACCACCGGCAGCGTTGCGCCGCAGACGCCCTCGGCCTCTTCTTCCTTGCCTACCAGACGGCAGGGGCCCATGTGGCACATCTTGCAACAGGCCCCCTGGTGTCCTATCGGACAAGGCTTCAATTTCTCGGCACGTTCGAAGGCCGTGGATATTTTTTTCTCACCGGCTGCTTTCAGCAATGCCTGTGCGGCCGGATCAACGGATTTAAGGTCTTCTCTCATAAGTGACAGACTCCTTTCGCGCGGAGCGCAGAGGCTCCCCCTTCTTGGCAGCGTGCATTATACAGAAAGTGCACGAAAAAAACTACAAGAAGTTTTTGGGTTTATCGTACGAAAACCGGGGCCGGAACCAAGGGTTCCGGCTGCCCCGGAATGGAAGCGCCGCTAAAACTGCTTCTTGTTTCCTATCGCGAGGTCACTGTTTCACGAACCTCGATGACCTTGATCACCGCCGATCCGGAGAGCAGGCCCCGGTTCATGGCCAGAAGCAGCGCCGCGCCCGAGATGCCGTAGGGTTTCGCAGCCGCGGCTTTCACCGGGTTGAATGCTCCCGCGCCGAGCTTGCCGATTTTAACTTTCTTAACCAGCGAAGCGATGTCCTTGGCCTTGAACGCCTTGGTCTTGCTGACCGCCGCTGAAATTTCAGCGGTAATTTCCGTGCCGTCTTTGATCTCGCCCGCAGGCTGCTGCGCCCGGGCGAATGCCTTATGCGCGCCGTAGGTATTGACGATCGCGCCGTGCCTTTCATACAAAGCGGCCATCGGGAGCACGAGGTCGGCCTTCTCCGTTAGAGCGTTCGCATGGCTCGCCTGAACGATGAGGAAGTCAGCCTTGAAGTCCAAATCCGGAACGCTGCCGGCTATATAGAGCGCTTTCATGCCCGACTTCATTTCGCTGTAGCCCTTGCCTTTCTTGTCGGACAGACAGCCCATCTGCGTCACGCCGAGCGCGTTCGCCTCGAGCATGAGCGGCATGACGCCGGCGTTTTTCAGAAGCGCCAGGTTCAGGGCCTGGAGCGACGCATCTTCATTTGCGGATATTCCCGTGCCGAAAATGACCACCGGCTGCTTTGACGCTGCAAAGGCCTTGGCTGCTTCCGCGATCTTCTCCGCGGCCACGCCCGAGATCTTTGCCGCTTCCTCAGCGCTTATGAGCGATTTCTTTAATCCGTCGAGCCCCTTCTGGCCCGCGGTAAGACCTTCAGCGAAGGCCGCCGACATCACGCCGGCAAGAAGCGCCGCATCGGTCCCGGGCTTGAGCTCCAGATGAACGGCATTCGCATGGGTCGTGAGCCCGATCTTGTCGGGATTGACCACAATGATCTTGGCCCCTGCCTGGGCGCGTCTACGGATCATGACGTCGATTTCCTGGAGCGACTGGCCTTTCTGGGTCGGGTCCGCCCCGATCACCACGACACAATCAGCCGATTTGAGGTCCGCCTGGGATGCAATAGCGAGACCGGCATCGCCGTAGACCGCGCGAAGCGCGGCAATGGCGCCGCCTGCATAGGCTGACGCGGGAGTGTCGATATTCGCGCTTCCAACGACGTCGCGGGCAAGCGACTGGACTGCCATGGCCTCTTCGTTCGTGAGCGAGCCCGAGGCGATGAACCCGGCATTGGCCCCCGCCTTCTTGAGCGCGTCGGCCGCAAGCTTCGAGGCTTCTTCCCAGGTAGCGGGTACGAGCTTGCCACCCTGTTTTTTCATCGGCGTGGTGATGCGGTTCCCGGCATTCAGGGAATCGAACCCGAAACGGCCGATGGCGCAGATATAACCGTTTTCTTCCTTTGTGTTCACCTTGACGATACGGCCGTCTTTCTTGCTCACCACGACGCTGCAGCCCGAGCCGCAGGCAGTGCAGACTGACTCATGCTTTTCGAGGTCCCACTCCCGGCCGTGCTGCCAGCGGTCCCGCTCCATGATCGTGTTCACCGGGCAAGCCTCTACGCAGGAGCCGCAGAACGTGCAGCCGGATTCATGGAGCGGCTTGTCGAGCGCCGTCGAGACCTTGGTCGTGATGCCGCGGCCCATGAAATCGAGCACGTTCGTGCCCTGTTCCTTGCAGACCCGCACGCACCGTCCACAGAGGATGCAGTAGTTGTTGTCGATGGTGATGAAAGGGCTCTTGTCGTTTAATTCATAATTGAAACTTTTCCGTCCAAAGGATGATTCGCGGATGCCGAGGTCCGCCGCATACCGCTGGAGGTCGCAGGCGCCGGCCTTGGGGCAGGTCATGCAGTCGAGCGGATGGAAGGAGAGCACCAGGTCGGTCACGAATTTTCTGATCTCCTCAACCTTCGGGGTGCTGGTCTGGACCTTCATGCCTTCCTTGGTCCGGGTGGTGCAGGCTGTCATCGGCGCCTTCATGCCCTCGATCTCCACCATGCACATGCGGCAGGCGCCCACGCCCCTGAGCTCCTTGATATGGCACAGGTTCGGGATGTGTACCCCCACGGTCGCGGCCGCGTCAACAAGGGTCATCCCCTCCGGGACCGACACGGCCTTTCCGTTAATTTCCATATTCACCATCTTGGTCGTCATAAAAGCCTCCAAAAAAACTTAATCAAGCAAATTTCGAACGTCGTTCAGTTAGTCGAGCATCATGCGTTTGAAGCTGCACGATCTTTTATCTATTTCGCCGCTCCCGCCATGTCATGAATCGAGCAGGCCGGAACATGGCCGGTCGTCTTGTTGCTCACATCGCAGGTGCAGACGAGGGTGCGCACCGGCTCTTTAGTCGGAGCTTCGCGGTCCTGCTCTACGATGATAACAGCCTTCTCCGGACAGACCTTGATACATTCCCCGCAATGAGTACAGCGCCGCTGCCGGATGCGGTAGGGCGTGAACCCCGTTTTGCCCGGAACTATTTTCTGGCCCTCGACAGCGAAGGACGGACAGACCGCAGCACACTTGTCGCACATAGTGCAAAGCTTCGGGTCGATCTCGTAGCGGACGAGTTGTTTACATTCACGGTGGGTGCAGACCCCTTTAATATGGCGTTCGAGGTCCGCGGCATTGGCCGCAAGGAATGCGGTAAGAATGTCGGCATGGTCCTTGCCCTTTTTACACATGCCGCCGTCCTTCACGTCCTCGGCAATCCGTTTGAGCTGAACGATGTCTTTGTCCCGGCCCTTCCCTGCCTGGATCGCCTCAAAGATCTTGATGGCGTCGAAGATGCCGAGCTTGCAGGGATGGCACTTTGAGCACATCATGGTCTTAGGGTCGGTGGAATAGTAGAACTCGTGGAGCCGGACCCTCGTCTGGTTGACCGGGCATTTACTTTCCTGCTGCGACATGGGCCCCTCCTTTTTCGATCACGACGGCCTGGGTAGGACAGACCGAATAGCAGGCCTTGCATTTGGTGCAGTAATCCTGGTCGATAAAGAACTTATCCCGGAGCTCGACAACCGCGTCGAATGCGCATGCCTGCTTGCACAGGCCGCAGAGAATGCAGTGCTCGGGTCGGATGCGGAAGGCGCCCAGCCCCTGGCAGCGTTTGGCCCGGCAGTACTTGTCCCGGACGTGCTCTTCGTATTCCTCGCGGAAATATTTAATGGTGGAAAGGACCGGGTTGGGAGCGCTGTTCCCCAGACCGCAGAGTGAACCGGCCACGACCAGCTTGCCCATCTTCTCGAGCAACTCGATGTCGCCCTCTTCTCCTTTGCCCGAGGTGATTTTTTCGAGGATCTCGTACATCTGCCACGTGCCGACCCGGCAGGGCGGGCACTTGCCGCAGGACTCGCTCTTGGTAAAGGAGAGAAAGAACTTGGCCACGTCCACCATGCAGTCGTCCTCGTCCAGGACCACCATGCCGCCCGAGCCCATGATCGAGCCCACGCTGGCCAGGGTGTCGAAGTCCGCGGGCATGTCGAGGAATTGTTCGGGAATGCAGCCGCCCGAGGGGCCGCCGGTCTGGACCGCCTTGAACTTCCGGTCCGGGTTCAGCATGCCTCCGCCGATGTCAAAGATGATCTCCCGGAGGGTAATGCCCATGGGAACTTCGATGAGGCCCGTGTTCTTGATCTTGCCGGTCAGGGCGAACACTTTCGTGCCCTTCGATTTCTCGGTCCCTATCTTGGTGTAGTAATCGAGCCCCTTGGTGATGATCGTTGGGACATTGGCGAAGGTCTCGACGTTATTCAAATTTGTGGGCATGTTCCAGAGACCGCCTGCCGCCTCAGAGAGCCGCGGAGGACGGGGCCGCGGCATGCCGCGCTGGCCCTCGATCGAGGCCACGAGCGCTGTGGACTCACCGCACACGAATGCGCCCGCGCCTTCCTTGATCTCCATGTCGAAGTCGAGACCGGAGCCCAGGATGTTCTTCCCGAGGAGCCCCAGCGCCTCGGCCTGCTTGATGGCAACGCCCAGATTTTTCACGGCAAGCGGATACTCGTGCCGCACGTAGATGTAGCCGTGCTGCGCGCCGATGGCATAGGCATTGATGATCATGCCTTCGATCACGGAATGGGGATCGCCCTCCATGAGCGCGCGGTCCATGAACGCGCCCGGGTCTCCTTCGTCGCCGTTGCACACGACTGCCTTGATTTTCGCTCCCGACTTTTTGGTATGCTCCCACTTGAGGCCTGCCGGGAAGCCTGCGCCACCGCGGCCGCGAAGACCGGACTTCTTGACGATGTCGATGACCTCGTCGGGCTTAATTTCGGAGAGGACCTTGGCCAGGCCCGCGTAGCCTTCCTCGCGGATGGCGTCGTAGATATTGCAGGGATCGACAAACCCGTTCCGGTGCAGGGCCACGCGCTTTTGCTTTTTATAGAACGGGATGTCCTGCATGGCCGTGTTCGGCTCGGAGAGCGCAAATTCGCGATAGAGCTGCTTGCGGTAGGGAACGCCGTTCAGCACCGAGCCGGAGAACAGTTCGGGGATGTCGGACATTTTTACCTTTTGGTAAAAGGTCTCCTGGGGCTCCTGGATCATGACCGGGCCGCGCTGGCAGAAGCCCTGGCAGCCCGTCTTGACGATCTCCAGGTCTACTCCCTTCGCCGCCGCCTCTTCCTCGAATTTCTTCACCAGCTTGTTCGAGCCCGAGGCCTGGCACGCGGTGCCGCAGCAGACACGGACACGGTGAGTATCTTTTTCCTTGCGCTCTTTCTTGAGCGTGGCGCGGAGTGCATCGAGTTCGGCCGCGCTGTTCAGCCGTTTAAACGTGAGTTCCATGTTCACTCCTCACCACTGCAATGATATCATCCACCATCTTCGGCGTGAGTTCTCCGTACAGGTCCTGGTCGTTCACCGTGGCAACAGGGGCCAGGGCGCAGCACCCGACGCAGCCCACGGTCTCGAGCGTGACCGAGAGGTCCTTCGTGGTCTCGCCCTCTTTGATCCCGAGCTGTTTTTCCATCTCGGTAAGAACGGCCTTGCCGCCCCGCACGTGGCATGCAGTGCCCATGCAGACCTTGACCACATTCTTGCCCCGGGGCTTGAAATGGAAATGTTTGTAGAATGAAGCCACGCCGTAGACGTTGGTCAGTGAAAGCGAGAACCGCTCGGCGATCATCTTCATGGCATCCTCGGGAAGGTAGCCCACCTTTTCCTGCACCCGCTGGAGCACGGCAATCAGGACCCCGCGCTGGCCCTCAGCATTATCGAGGACTGCATTGATGTTCTTTATTTCTTCGTTCTGGAGCACGTTGGAAACCTCCTGCACATAATGACTGACACTGACGAAAAATGGCAATGAAACCGGTAAGATAAGGACTGCCATTAAGGTGCTGCCGTAGTGTTACCAAAGAAACATCTACTTCGTTACTTATTGTAACCTGTGAAGCGCATCAATAAATATCCTGTTGTTAAAAAGGGAATTCATATTAACAACCGCACATCAAAAAATCAAGAAAAAATACTATTAAAAAATTTCATATGAAAATTATTATTCTCTATCTTTCATGGCTGATCGTCATATCTGACACAAGGCATCCCGGACAACTTGCGCCAAGGCCGACTTACTGACCATGGTAGTCGCTAAAAGCCCGGGAGATTGCCGCAGCATTCCCGTTTGACACGCCCCCGTCCTCCTGCTATTATCTGAAATATCACGTACATCCTGACCCACAAACCGGGACAAGAAAAACAAAACCAAAAACGTTGACACTGCCAATGATTAAAACCTGCGAAAAATCATGATGCTTCATAAAGTTAATCCGTGTGCATCCGTGTCAAAGAGGTTGCTTTTTTTCTTTTCCTTTTGCGCAGAATTTGATTCTTGAGTAACTGAAGGAGACATTCGTTCATGGGAATACTGGCGATGATCCTTGCCGGCGGCAAGGGCGAACGGCTCCATCCCCTCACCATCCACCGGGCAAAACCCGCGGTCCCTTTCGGCGGCATCTACCGGATCATCGACTTTACGCTTTCAAACTGCATCAACTCCGGCATCCGCAAGATCGCCGTGCTGCCCCAGTACAAATCGCTCTCTCTCGACAAGCACCTCAGGCTCGCGTGGAACTTCTTCTCCGGAGAATTGAACGAATACATCATCTCCGTGCCGCCCCAGCAGCGCGTCGGGGACAAATGGTACCAGGGAACGGCGGACGCCATCTACCAGAACATCTATATGATCGAAAAAGACGCGCCTGACCACGTGCTCGTGCTCGCCGGCGACCACATTTATAAAATGGACTATGCCGAGATGTTCCGGTTCCACAAAGAGCAGAAGGCGGACGCGACCGTGGCGGCCATCGAGGTCCCGCGCAAGATCGCAAATGAATTCGGCGTGATCGAAGTGGAGGATGACGGCAAGATAATCGGGTTCGAGGAGAAACCGAGGGAGCCGAAGCACATTCCCGGCAGGCCCGACCTTGCCTTCGCATCCATGGGCATCTACCTGTTCAATACCAGGACCGTGATCGAGCACTTGAAGTCCGACGCGCTCCAGGATACGGCCCATGACTTCGGGAAGAACATCATTCCTCAAATGATGAAGAATGCCCGCGTCTGCGCCTACAATTTCAAGGACGAGAACAAGAAGGAGGCCAAGTACTGGCGCGACGTAGGGACCATCGACGCCTACTGGGAAGCCAACATGGACCTCGTGAGCGTGGATCCCTTGCTGAACCTCTATGACAAGGCCTGGCCCATCCGCACGTACCAGGCCCAGAACCCGCCGGCCAAGTTCGTCTTCGCCCAGGAGAAGAAGGGCGGCAGGCTCGGTATCGCGCTGGACTCCATCGTAGCGCACGGATGCATCGTAAGCGGCGGCAGGGTGCAGAACTCCGTGCTCTCGCCGAACGTGCGCGTGAACAGCTACACTGAGGTGCGCGATTCAATTCTCATGGAAAATGTGGACATCGGCAGGCATTGCCGCATCCGCCGAGCCATCATCGACAAGGACGTGGTCATCCCGCCGGGAACCGAGATCGGGTACGACCTGGAGAATGACCAGAAACGCTACCATGTAACGCCTTCGGGCATTGTCGTGATCGCGAAAGGAACGGAAATCTCGGAAGGGGCGCGGGCCGCTGCGATAGCGGACGAGCGGGTGTGACGGGCCGATGTTCTGCCACGGTTTTACGGAAGACAGAAAAAGCGGATGAGAATACCGGTTCGCTTGACGACCTGCTCAAAAATAAAGGCACGGAATCAGACAGCAAGACATAGAAAAAGGACAGGGAACTCTAAGCGCCGGTGATCCGGTCGAGATAACCAATGACGAGCGCCAGCGGCGCGCTGAGGAGCGTCATGATCGATTTCGGCATCTTGTCGAGAAATTCCAAGATCGCGTTTGTCTTCATACATTTTCGCTCCCGCCCAATGTCGCTTCGGATGGTCGCCTGGCTGCGTGCTCAAGGACCTGCTGGATGTGGACTTCCACCTGCCGGATGACCGACGGCGAGACCGCGTATCCGTCGCTCTCATAAGTAAGAATAGGCATCCCGTGCCGGATGCTGAGCGGTTTCAGGATCGCCTCCGAGATGCGGAACGGGAGGCAGTTGAATGGTCCGATGATGATGATCCCGTCATAGCCCTCAGCCTCGGCCTCCAGTCCCCGGCCTACGGTCGGGACAATCTCGCCGTAGATCCCCGGTGGCACATGATCAGACGCCTTCTCGAACAGGGAAGCCGCGTCATTTGGGCCGGCCACGAGCAGGCCGGTCTTCGCAAACAGCCTCCGATGGCCTTCCTCAATCCACCTCTCCACCTTATAGGCAAGCAAGTGCTGCAGATACTGCTTTCCGTCTCTCTGGAAAATCCTCGAACAGGCTTTGGCCAAAGCCTGGCCGCCCGGTTTCATGCCCCATGCGCGGGCAGTTTCAGCTACCCCGTAATAGGTGTGGTAGAGCAGGAGATCGGTCATGTCCACGGGCTTCAGGATGATACCTTGCCCGGAATAGAGGTCCTGGACCCCGTCCATGAAGAACGGGCTGAACCGGGTGAAAAAGTCACCGATGACTACGACCCGCGGGCAGGCCTGCGGTTCCCGCGTGCGCGGAAGCGCTGCGATCCGCCCGACGAACTCGGCCAGCCCGGCTTTGAACCGGGCCTCCGAGTCCGCTGCTGCGACAAACCGCTGCCACTCCTGCCTGAGTTGGTCCACGCTGCCTCGAACGCCGACGACCCGGAGAACGTGCTCTATTTCCACAAGGAGGTCCGCCACCAGGAGCGTGAGCGCTGTGTTCTTTGCGAGGGTTACTTTGTCGGGCGCGCTTTGGCCGTTCTCTTCGGTCGGGACGAACAGAAAAAGGTCCGGCAATTGCTGCTCAACGATAAAACGCCTGAGGTAGTCCAGGTAGGCGTCCAACACGCAGGGCGCGCCGCCTTCCAGCATGTAAAATCCCGCGATCTCGCCCTGCCCGCGCTCTTCGTTGATCGTGAGCAGTTGTCCGATGCAGAGCGGCAGGGGAAGGCACTCGCGTCCCGACGTGAACTGGAGGCCCCGTTCGAGCTGGCCCCTGCCGAGCGGAGCGGTCTCGCCGGTATGCAGGCCCATCCAGCGGAATGCCATGGCCATCGCCTGCGTATGGACTTCGGAAAAATTGGGAAAATAAAACTTTACCCGCTGATCGTGCATTGACACGGCCTCGCCCTGCGAACGGATGACCGTATTGCCTTCGCCGACCCGGCACAAAGAGAACTTTTCACTTTGTATGGCGGGCGCAGCATGATAGTTATGAACGATGTCCAGGAACGCTTCAAGGCGGGTCTGGATCCCTGCGTCGGCAGTGTGCGCGTCGATTTCGAGAATCAGGTACGGCTTGGAACCCATCTCGGACGCGACCCTGGCGTGGGTAAAGGCGTCCACGGTGCAGCTAAAATTGCTGATGCAGACCAGAAACAGGGTGGGATGTTTTTTGGCCAGGGCCATGGCGTTCAGGACCTGGTTGGAGAAGTGCCATGCAAGGGGCCCCTCTTCTATCGGCTCCAGGCAATCAGCCGGGATAGTCGCCACGCCCATGCTCGAGAGTTTCCTGCCGATTGATTGAGAAGCCTCGGCTGCATAAGCGTTGTAGCTGCGGCCGGCAAGCACGATCGTCGGCTTTCCTTCGAACAGCGCACGGGCGAGGGCATGCTGTCCAAGCTCTCGCATGGCGCGTTCGACACCCATCTGAGCTCCCCTTGCCGCTTCCCAGGCCCGGTGGACCCGTTCGCGTCCGATCCCGAACTCGCGAGCAACTATCTCCTCCAGGTTCGGACCGCATTCGTAGCCGCGGCTGAAATCCAGGACGGGGGAAAGAAAGCGGACGTCTGAAAATGCCGCGCCAAGGAAAAAGGGGCTGGCCTGGGTGATCGGGCAGAGGAAGGAATCACGGCACTGGCCGGGCCGGGGCATACGTTTCACATGGGGCATAAAGACCAGGTTCACGCCTCGTTTGACAAGATCCAGAATTGCCCCGTGCGCTGTCTGCGCGGGAAAGCAAAAGCCGGAATAGGACTTGAGTTCGCCGCGGGGGTCGAGGCCGGACAGGACCACATCCAGTCCCAGGCTTAAGAAGAAGGTCGAATAGAGAGGGTAGAGCGAGTGCGTTAAGAGCGCTCTCGGAATTCCTATGGCCGGCTGACCGCGATCCATCGCCAGCCCTTCGACCTGATCGTCGGTAGTTCCAAAAATCATTTCGGCCCGTTGTCCGACCAGGTCAGGCGCAGCAACAACGCGGGCGTTTCTCTTCCATATATTTTCGTACAGGCTGCAGCGCCCGCCAAAGGGGAAGCGCCGGCCGGCCACCTCGAAGCGGTCGATGCTGCAGTGCATCCGGCATGCCTTGCAAATGAAGCGCCCCGGGGACGCCATCTCCGCCTTGGCCAGGGAAAGCAGGTCCGTAGCCAGATCAAACTCGCCGCGGGACCGCGTAAGGGCCAGAAGCGCGACGCCCAGTGCTCCCATCAGTTCGGGGCTCGGGGGGACCACGACCGTGCGGTCCACGCTCTGGGCAAAGGCGTGGCCCACGGCGCGGTTCAAGGCAACGCCGCCCTGCAGGAACACCTTCTTGCCCACGACGCGCGGCCCTTTGACCTTGGTGAGATAGTTTGCGGCAATCGCGTAAACCAGCCCGGCAACGATGTTCTCGCGCGACTGGCCCTGCTGGAATGCGATGCGGATGTCGGAATTGATGAACGCTGCGCAGGTTGCCTTTAACTGCACTGGAGACGCTGCGGAGAGCGCGGCCCCGGCGATCTCCGACACTGTGATGCCGAGGTCGCCCTGGGCGCTCTCTTCCAGAAAAGAGCCGGTGCCGGCTGAGCAAGCGTTGTTCATCGCGTAATCAACAGGCACGCCGTTCCTGAGACGGATGTACTTGGAGTCCTGGCCGCCGATCTCGAAGATGGTGTCCACGTCAGGGTCGAAATGGGTCGCCCCTGTCGCATGAGCCGAGATCTCATTGTATACGTGGGAGGTGCCCAGGTAGGCACCAACCAGTTCGCGGGCCGAGCCGGTGGTCCCAGCCAGTCCGACCCTAAGGTTGCCGGCCTCTTGCGCGACGGCCCTGAGGCACTCGCGCGTCGCTGCCACGGGATCGCTTCGCGTACGGGTATAGTGCGATGCGACCACACCCCTTGTGGAAGGATCGAGCAGAATAGCCTTGGTCGTCGTCGATCCCGCATCAAGACCAAGGACCAGCGAACCATCCGGAGGGGCCTGTAGCGGCATCGGCGATATGACCTGCACCCTGCCCGCCTGGCAATGAAGCGGCGGAAAGCTCTCCAGGACCGGCTGGAGCGAGATCTTCGGAGAACGGTAACGAGGATCATCCCGGGTGAGCAACGCGCACCCCCGGGCCTCGAAGCAAAGGCTCTCGGGAACAACGACGATTTCCGTGGAGGGTAGCTTCTTTCGCAAAGCAGACAAGAGGGCGGCGTTTTGGGATACGCCCCCGATGACGAGAATCCGTTTGAGCTGTTGCTGTCCCTTTTCGAGCAGCGAGACCACCTTGTCGGCCATGCTGTCATGCAGCGTGTGCAGGATGTCTTGGGGGCTCGCCTCATTCCGGTTGAGCTTGTGGGTGATGTCCGATTTGCAGTGGACCGAGCACCGGCTTGCCAGGGGCACGACCTTCCCCATGAACGAGCGCTCTATTGCTTCCTCAATAGTGAGCCTCATCCGTGTGATCTGCTGCACAAAGAACTCGCCGCTTCCGGCAGCGCATTTATTGTGCGAAAGCACATTCGTGATCCTGTTGTTTGCCAGGAGGTAAACCAGGAAGGACTCGCCGCCCAGCGAAGCGACAGCATCAAAATCGCACCCCAGCTCAGCCAAAGCCCGCTCTATGGCGGCAACCTCGGTGATGTGGCCCCGGCGGCCGGACACCCCGAAATATTCGGCGCCGCTAAGCTCCTTTTCGGCGAGCATCTCCTCAAGCGTCTCCAGGGGACGGCCCTGATGGGTCCTCATCCTGGAGAAGACATCGTCCTCTCGCAGGGCCACCACCTTCACCGTTATGGCGCCGATGTTCACGCCCACGCAAGCCGGCTGCGGCGGTATTCCCTGCGATAATGTATTCTGTTTTTTGGGCAGGTTATTCAGCAAAGTTCCCCTCGGTTTTCCTCGGGGCAGCATAGCCCCGCTGCCGCAGGAAGCGTCAGAACCTCACGTATGACGGCATTTTTTTTACGGTAAAATACAGGAGAGCAATCTTTGTTCCCGACAAACAACTCCGGATGTTCAGATCCGGTTCGTTTACACGTGTTGGGACCGGCTTGGAGCCACAAATGATCGAGTTGATACAAGTATAGCACCCAGGGGTGCGTCTGAGGAAAAAACAGGGAAAGGTTTTTTTTGGAAGAGATGTCTCTTTCTTGAGAAATAACGTGCTGCGGTCTATCCTTCAAGGAATGCGATGAACTCTTACGGTTTTTTCCTAATGATGGATGAGGAGTCCTGTTGGGAAGAGTACTATCGCCAAAGGAGGGTCGCACCATTCACGCTTCTGTTGAAAGACGCAACAGCGATGGGGGCTCGCACTCGATGACGACCTCGCGCCCGGTGGTGGGATGGCGAAAGCTCAGTTCTGCGGAATGAAGAAGGTAGCCTGGATCGCCCGGCAAAGCACGCGTGTCCGGCGCGAAGAGACCGCTCGCGCCATAAAGCGGATCGCCAACCAGAGGGTGTCCTGCCGCTGCCAGGTGGATCCGGATCTGGTGAGGCCGGCCTGTCGCAATACGCACGTCACAAAGGAAGGAATCTGCGCGGCGTTCGAGGACGATCACCTGGGACAAGGAGGGCTTGCCTTTCGGAGAGGCGGCATGAAGCGAACCGAGCAAGGCGTGCGGCACTGGGCCGATGGGCGTGGAGATCGTCATCTCATCGAGATCAGGAAGCCCGCTGGCAAGCGCGCGGTAGCGTTTGCCGACTTCTTTCGCTGACCACTGCCGCATCAATTCTGTCCGGGCCTTATGGTTTCGGGCACACAGCACCAGGCCCGATGTCCACCGCCCCAAACGATGGAGCGGGGCGGCGTCAGGCGCATAGGCGCGTACCAGATACAAGAGCGTTGCGTTCAGGAAATTAGCGCCCGGAAGCGTCGGCAACCCGGCCGGCTTGGCCACTGCGAGCACATCCTCATCTTCGTAAAGGACCGTAAATGACCTGGGCGCATCGGGTTCGATCCATGGCGGGCGCTGCCAAACAAGCTCGCATCCCTTTCGTAATACGCTTTCGGAATGCGCCGGCTGGTCGTCGATGAGCACGTGACCGGACTCAATGCGCGCCGCCCACTCTGCCTCGGAGGAGTGACCATAGCGTTGACTGAGATAAGCCAGCAACATCCGGGCCTCGGCACCAAAGCCGAGCCGTTCGCGGTATTCGCAGCCTTCGTTCAGGCGCGTACTCGCGGAGGGGAGCCATGTTGATGCCGATGTCATAGCGCTTTCAAGCTCTTCCTGTAATTTTCTTTCTCCTAGAAAGTTTGAGTATACCATTCAACAGGAGAGACCTAGGATGTTTCATTCCATGCCGTTTTCAAAAAAAAGAGCAGCCCGTTCCCGCGCTTCATCCAGACTGCTGCTGGACTGGACCCGGGATGCCAGGTAGTGTCCGAACTTGTAATTCCGGGCGAAATAATGGGTGAACTCCTTGAGCCTGCCCAGCCGATATTCCGGCCGAAACAGTCCGGAAAGATGGTCGACAAAGTCAGCGTACACCGCCGGCAGGGACACTGCCGGTACCGTCGTGGCGCAGCCGTACACGTCCCGGGCAATTTCCGCAAAGAGCCACGGCTTTATCGCCGCCCCGCGTCCGAGCATCAGTCCGTCCGCGCCTGAGACGCGCAGACACTCTTCCGCATCCTGGACGGAAAAGATCCCGCCGTTGGCGATGACGGGAATTCCGAGCCGCTCCTTTACTCCTGCGATACACTCCCATCGCGGCCTTCGGGCAAAGGACTCTTTTGTGAACCGGGCATGGATGGAAAGCATATCAATGCCCTCGTCCTCGAGCATGGCGCAGAAGGCATTTAATTTCCGCTCGTCGGGTTCGCTGCCGAGCCTGATCTTTGCGCTCAGGGGCAGGACGGTGCGCTTCCGTGCCTCGGCCACGATGTGGCGGACATCCTCCGGCTGCTCCATCAGGCTGGCTCCCGCACCAAGCCGGCGCACGGCCGGGGCCGGGCAGCCCATGTTCAGATCAACAGCATCGGCCTTGAACGCGTGAAGCGCGTCGATGGCCCGCGCGAGCTCGCCGGCGTCCGCGACCAGGAGCTGGTAGGAAAGCGGTTTTTCCGAAGCCGTCCTGATCAGATACGGAGAGATCCCGGGATTTTCCACGGGCAGTCTTTTCGCCCCGAGCATTTCCGTTGATAAAAGACCGGCCCCGCCGAAGCCGGAGATGATCTGCCGGAGAGCGGTGTGGGTAAGGCCTGCCATCGGCGCCAGAAGCAGGGGCGGAGAGATACTGAGATCTCGGACCTGGAGTTGTGTTTGTCTTCTGCTTTCAGTAAGGGATGGCACGAACGGTCCTTTCAAATTCGGAATGCGGAATGCGGAACTTGATATTCTACGACGCTTTCGATTTCTGTCGGGTAAAGCGGGCCAGGAGTTCCCGCAGCTCTTCATCGTGCTTCAGGCCGTCGGATTTTGCACGCGTAAGGTCGGTCCGCTTCAAACGGGCCTGGCGGATGTCGGCATTCGTGAGGTCGGCCGCCGTCAGCGTCGCATCGAGGATGTCCGCTTCCCGCAGGTCAGCGGAGGAAAGGTTCGCGTTGCTGAGGTCCGTGCCGTGGAGGTTCGCGCCGCGCAGATCGCACCCGGAGAGGACCGCGCCGATCAGGCTTGCGCTCCGTGCGTTGATCTTCACCATGGCCGCCCCGCTGCACCGGATCATCGCCCCGTCTGTCATCTGGATATTGGCCCGCGTGAGATCGGCCTTCTCGAAGACGGCGCCGGAGATATTCGCGTTTGTGAAATTTGCTTCCAGGAGGGTGGCCCCCGTAAAATCGGCGCCGACAAAGCTGGCATGAGTAAGGTCTGCCTTGTCGAGACACGCTTGTGTGAACAAGCAACCGGTAAAATTGGAGTTGCCCAGGTTGCAGCCTGAGAGATCGGCATTCCTGAAGCTCGACCCGCTCAGGTTGGAGCTCGACAGGTCCGCGCCTTTGAGATTCGACCCGTCGAAACGCATGCCGAGCAGCTCCACCCCTCGGAGGTTCAAACCGGAAAGGTCGGAAAGAGATACATCGCCGCTCGTCCTGGCCAGGGCCAATACATCATTTTTTGACAGTCGTTCCATTGGTCCTGTTCCGGCGGCCCGAATCGTTTCCCGCTAAAGCTCGCTTCGCGTGTGTAATGGGCGATACCGGCTGGAGAATAGCATAGAACGGGGGATCAAGTCCAGTTCAGAGTGCGGAACGGCCAGTGCAGCGCGGCGACTGCCGACCGCGGAATTATTGAAGCTCCTTCCGGATGGAGGAGCTCGATTCTTAAGGTTGGAACACTATCGCATTCGCTCGCTAGTGCCCGCTCCGGAATTCAATTGCGGATCCCGGGTTGCTGAATTCGGGCGGGAACAGCTCTTCTGGAACAGCTCTTCTGATTGAAACATGAAGCTGAATCTTTCATCGACCCGGCATATTTTTTCACGGGCGACCCTCGCGCCGTCCAGTCTACAAGGGTCTCTTAGGATCGCATTTTGCCCCTTTGCAGCCGCACAGGGGGTACCAGTTCTTGAACCCGTAGTAGTAGGCGATAGCTGCATAGATGTAGATTGCCGCAACAATGGCCACGATGATCAGAAAGGTCGTCATATCGCACCTCGCCGGAGCGCGGCAGCTCAGATGTGCCGCACAGAAGATACACCGCTGCTGCTTCTATTATACAACACCTGCATCGCCTCACGTACGCATTCCCCGGTCTTTCTGCAGCATTGCTCAGAATTGCTCGATCTGGCTGTACGAATGCTTTGACTTCGAACTCCGAACGCTGAACTGATATCAACCACGATAGTTCCAGAGCCTGTATGACAACAACCGGGAAGGTCATGGGGAAAGCCAAACAGTATGGACTGCTCCCGGGATGTTTAAAGTCCCGTGATCATTTCCCCGTGAAAAAGAGTCTCACTATTCTCCCTAAAACAGTTATCCCTAAGATAATGCCGGTAATGATTGCAAGGAAGACAGCAAGAAAAAGGGTCAACTTGAAGACCAGAAAAAAGAGGGGGACTAAAACTGCGCATAATAGTATCGACAGGCAACCTATAACAAAATCTTTCGCTTCCAGCATTAAGATATCCTTCCCGGCTTCCCGCTCAGAAGGCGTCTCTGAGGGATTACGACCGAACGCCTCAGCTTTATTCGGCCCGCCCCTCGATCTCGGCGATGTCCTCCGCGCTCAGCGTGAATTCTCCTGCTCCCATCACGCCTTCCGCCTGGGCCGCGTTCCGCGCGCCGACGATGGCGCCGGTCACCGCCGGGTGCCTGAGCGTCCAGGCGACTGCGACTTCTCCGGCTGAGCGGCCGTGGCGTTTGCCCACCACCCGGAGCCGCTCGACCAGGGCGAGGTTCCGGGAAAGGTTGGGCTCGTTGAACTCGGGGCTGCGGCTACGCCAATCGTCAGCCGGAAGACGAGCCGCGCGCTCCCGCGTCATGGCGCCGGTGAGCAGTCCCAACGCCATCGGCGCGTACGCGATCACGCCGATCCCCGCCTGCCGGCAAAAAGGAAGGACCCCGGATTCGATATCGCGCCGGATAAGCGAGTAAGGAGGCTGGAGCGAGGTAACGGGCGCGATGACCCGGGCGCGCTCAATCTGCGCCGCGTTGAAGTTCGACACGCCGATCCAGCGCGCCTTTCCTTCCCGCTGGAGGGTGGCCATGGCGGCCCACCCTTCTTCAAGCTCGACGCCGTCATTCTCCGGCGGCCAGTGGACCTGATAGAGGTCGATGGCATCGACCTTGAGTCTGTGCAGGCTTTCTTCGCATTCACGGCGTATCGAGTCCGCGGTGAGCACGCGGCGGACCTTCCCCTCCGCGTCCCAGCGAAGCCCGCATTTGGTAAAAACGTATGGTCGGTGCCCCGGCCAGTCCGCGATCGCCCGAGCCACGACCGCCTCGGAATGGCCGAGACCGTAGACAGCGGCCGTATCGATCCAGTTCACCCCCAGTTCAAGCGCCTTCATAATCGCGGAGATGGAATCCTCGTCCTTCTGCACTCCCCAGCCGTATTCCCATCCCGCGCCGCCGATGGCCCAGGCCCCGTACCCGACGGGAGTGATGGATAGATCGGAATTTCCCAGTTTACGTATCTTCATGCGTCGCCTCGCGCTTATGCTTATAGTGTTGGTCATGACCCATAGTTTAACAATCGTTCCTACGTTAGATTATAACAGAGGCGGTTGGAAAGACCATAAATAACGTAACAGCTCGGCGAGAAAGATTGTTTGAATTGAGCTAAAAACTACGGCCTAAGAACTCAGAGTTGATGCCACTTGCTTGTGTCTGCCATCATCCTTTCGTCAGATTGACTCTTTCGCCTGATTTCCATAATTGATTATACATAGACATGGTGCCGGTCCTCAGCGTCAGGTGATGAATCGAGCAGCTCGGCTGCTTGCACCCGCTTTCTCGTACCCACTCTGGACATCGCGCCTTCATTGTGATACGCTCAGGATGGTCGCACGGACCGACTTCGATTTCTATCCAGGAGACAGGGCGATGGACCCATACGCTGTTGCGCGCAGCGCGAAACGCAAGGCCTATCTGAACATCGTGCTGCCGTTGTTCTTCACCTCCGTCATCGCCTATCTCGACCGGGTGAATATCGGGTACGCGGCGCTGACCATGAACGACGATCTCGGACTTTCAGCCCGGATGTTCGGCCTGGGGGCGGGCATTTTTTTCGCCGGCTATATTCTGTTCGAGATTCCCGGGGCGTTGATCGCGGAACGATACAGCGCAAAAATCTGGCTCGCGCGGATCATGCTCACGTGGGGCCTCGTCTCCGGTCTCATGGCCTTCATGACCACGACGTGGCACTTCTACGTGCTGCGCTTTCTTCTGGGCGCGGCCGAGGCGAGCCTCTATCCCGTCATCTACGCTACCTGCATACCGCGCTGGTTCGGCGCGAAGGACCGGGCCCGGGCGATCGCCCTCCTCCTGACCTCGCTCCAGGTTTCCGGCATCGTGGGCGCGCCCCTGGCGGGCTGGATGCTCGGCGTGCCGCTTTTCGGGCTTCGGGGGTGGCGGGGCCTTTTCCTCCTTGAGGCGGCCCCGGCGCTCCTGTTCGCCTTCGTCATTGTATGGTGGATGGCGGACCGGCCGGCGGATGCTGCCTGGCTCACCGAAGAAGAGAAGGATTTCCTGGACGATCAGTATCAAAAAGAGGTGAGCGCGAAAACAGCGGTACAGCGTTACACCGTCCTGGAAGCCTTCCGGGAGCCCGAAGTGCTCAAACTCTGCGCCGCCTATTTTCTCTGGATCAGCGGTTTCTGGGGTTTCAACTACTGGATGCCGCAGGTCCTCAAGGCCCTCTCAGGCTGGTCCAACCTGGCCATCGGCTTGCTCACGGCTGTCCCCATGACGGCCTCTCTTATCGCCATGCTCGCCATCGGCCATTCTTCGTCGAAACGGAACGAGATACGGTGGCACGGGGCCGTTGGACTGTTCATCGGCGCGATCGGCCTGGGCGCAGGCGTGGTGATGAAGGACCCCTGGGCCGCCTTCTTTTTCGTGATCCTCGCCGCGGTGGGCGTCTACGCTCCCTTCGGCGTCTGGTGGTCCTATCCCACGACGTTCCTCTCGGGAACGGCCGCCGCGGGCGCGATCGGCCTGATCAACTCCTTCGGCAACGTGGGAGGGTTTGTCGGCCCCTCCATCACCGGCTTCATCAAGGAGAGAACGGGCTCGTTCACCGGCGCGTGGCTCTATCTGGCCTGTTCCCTGGTCCTTGCCGGGCTGCTCATGCTCACTTTTAAAAAGCGGTTGCCGAACTGAGAACTGAAAACTAAGAACGAGGGACTAAAAGCTGCGAAAACTGATCCGTCTATCTATATTAAAGGAGGAAGTCATCCATGAGTCGTTTGTTCTCCCCCTTGAAATTGCGCGACCTGACCTTCCGAAACCGTATTTTCGTTTCACCCATGTGCCAGTATTCGAGCCAGGACGGCATGCCTACGGACTGGCACCTGGTGCACCTGGGAAGCAGGGCCGTGGGCGGTGCGGGCCTGGTCATGGTCGAGGCTACTGCCGTCAGTCCCGAAGGCAGGATCAGCCCCGACGACAGCGGCATCTGGAGCGACGGCCATGCGGAGGCCTTTGAACGGATCACTCGGTTCATCCGCGGGCAGGGAGCCGTCGCGGGCATTCAGCTGGCCCACGCGGGCCGCAAGGCTTCTACCGATCTCCCCTGGCGCGGGGGCGGGCCCCTGGGGCCGGACAAGCGGGGATGGACGCCGATCGCGCCGAGCGCCGCGCCGTTTTCTCCGGCCCATCCCGTGCCGCGCGAAGCCACGGCCGAAGACCGGGAACGTATCCTCAAGCAGTTCCGCGGCGGGGCCGCACGGGCGCTCATGGCGGGCTTCGAAGTGGCGGAGATCCACATGGCCCACGGCTATCTGTTGCACGAGTTCCTGTCGCCCCTCGCGAACAAGAGGACCGACGAATACGGCGGGAGCCTCGAGAACCGAATGCGCTTTCCTCTTGCCGTGGCCCGGACGGTCCGGGAAATCTGGCCCGCGAAATGGCCGGTCTTCGTGCGCATTTCGGCGACCGACTGGGCGGAGGGAGGCTGGGGCCTGGACCAGTCCGTGGAGCTCTGTCTTCGGTTGAAGGACATCGGCATCGACCTCATCGACTGTTCGAGCGGGGGCTTGGTTGTGCTGCCTGAGACCGCCATCCCCGCGGGGCCGGGCTACCAGACGCCTTTTGCCACGGCGATCCGCCAAAAGACGGACATGGCAACGGCAACGGTGGGGTTCATCACCGAGCCGGCGCAGGCGGAGCAGATCGTTGCCACGGGCCTTGCCGACGCGGTCATCCTGGCGCGGGAGCTGCTGCGAGATCCTTACTGGCCCTTGATGGCTGCGCGGGCGCTGAGAGCGGAGATCCCCTGGCCGATCCAGTACGAACGGGCCAGGCCCCGGGGTTGAGCCCTGAAAAACCGGGCGAAGCGCTCTCTGAACGAAACGCGGGGCGGGACCTGACCCAGAAAATCATCAAGCGCCGCTCTATCTCAACCCGCCGGAGATCCGGATGAAGATCAAATATATAACGCGATTGCATTACCGGTCTAGCCACGGCTGGTGGGTAAGACTCCGGTTCGCCGAAATACAAAAAGCATTCAGCGATATTGCCCATGGTTCAAAAGCGAAATCGCTTAAGGCGGCAATAAAATTCAGGGACGCCTGCCTGCGCGACCGCGCCCGAAAGGGGCTTCCCATCGGCCGAAAACCGAAAGGGCATCACAAAAATCCGTCCATAAAGAGCCGGACAGGCATTGTTGGCGTTCATTATGTGATAAAGACTTACAAGGACGGTTCCCGGAATAAATTCTACGTCGGCACATACTATCCCCGGAAATACAGACATAGTGTGAAATCTTTCTCGGTAAACAAATATGGCGAGAAAAAAGCATTCAAACTCGCGGCAGCTTTTAGACGGGAAGGGCTCAGAAGCCTGAACAAAGGACGGTTCACGCGCCCGGCATCAGCGAGCACTCATCGAAGACCCTGAGTATGCAGACTCTGCAGCGTTCCGGATCGAGCCGCGGGACCAGTTTCCGGATCGCCGCTGTTTTCGATCCCAGGATATTTTCCTCACCGATGCGCTCAGTGTAACCGCCGCGATGCAGCGTCTCCACAACGTCGCCTTTCAAGGAGCACAAATACAGCTTCCTGCCCTCTCGGTGCAGCCGGTGCGCCTCGTTTGCCAGGGTCTCCGCGCCCGCGACATCGATGAAGTTGATCCCTCCGCCGACGATCAGAATATGGGCCTGTTCGGGGCTGTGGCGCGTGATCGCGCTCAACTCTTCCGCAAAATGGTTCACCGCACCGAAGAAAAGAGACCCGTCCACACGCAGGATCTTGAGCTGCGGGCACTCGGGAAGGTCCTTTTTTTCGACATTTATGAACCGCTGATGCAATCCTTCATGATCGGCAACCAGGGTCACGAATCCGGGATGCGACGTCCTGTTCAGGTACAGCAGCAACGAGAGCATCACTCCGACGTAAATTGCGAACTCCAGCTCCACCAGCAGGGTCGCAAGAAACGTGATCGCCAACACCGCTGCTTCCTGGCGGCTGGTTCTGATAATGGTCCTGATATGATGAAAATCGACAAGGTTCCAGGCGACCAAAAGCAGGATACCCGCCATGGCCGGGATCGGAAGATATGCGGTGAGCGGCGCGATCAAGAGCAGGATGAGCGCGAGCGCGACTGCCGCGACCACGGCGGCGAGAGGCGTCCGGGCGCCTGCATCGTAATTCACGCCCGTGCGCGTGAACGAGCCTGAAGACGCATAACTCGAAAAGAAGCTGCCGATCATGTTGGCCAGGCCCTGGCCGATGAACTCCTGGTTGCTGTCGATGCGCTGGAGCGATCGCGTGGCTACCGCCCGGGCAATGGACACTGCCTCGGCAAGCCCCAGCATCGCGACCGCGAGCGCAGCCGGCGCAAGGTCACGGATATTCGCGGTGGACAGATCGGGAACCGAGAGCGGCGGCAGATGCGCGGGCAGGGCTCCGACAAGCCGTACCCCGTGCTCCTTGCCGTGCATTGCCAGGGAGAGGACTCCCCCCGCGATCATGGCGATCAGCAGACCGGGGAGTTTCGGCGCATAGGTCCTGATCACGAGGGCGACGATCAACGTGACCAGGGCGATGACGACCACGATGAGGTTGGTGCTGGTGATATTGTGCAGCAGATCCGTCCACACGTGAATGAATGCGTGGCGTTTCGAGCCCGCTATGCCGAGCAGGTTGTTCATCTGGCTCGTGCCGATCAGCACGGCAGCGCCTGCGGTGAACCCCACGACCACGGAATGGGAAACAAAGTTGACCAATGCCCCGAGCCTGGCCATGCCGAGGGCGAACTGAAACAGGCCGGCCATAAACGTGAGCGCCAGGACCATCTCGACATACGCAAAGGTGCCAGGCGGCGTAAGAGGACTGATCGTCGTAAACAGCACGATGGAGATCGCGGTCGTAGGACCGGAAACGAGGTGGTGCGACGATCCGAACAGGGCAGCGATGATCGCCGGAACGATCGCGGTATAGAGCCCGTATTCTGGCGGCAGGCCGGCGATCATGGCGAACGCGACGCCCTGCGGCAAAACAATGATCGCGCCGGTCAGGCCTGCGACCAGGTCCGACCGGAAATTTCGTTTCGTTACTTCAGGCCACCACTTTCGAAACGGCATGGCCCGGCTTGCCAGTTCGACCCAGCGGTTGCCGTCTGTCTTGTCGTCGTGCATGGTCGCCTCTTGTAATCTATCACGACGCGGGGGCCCTGAGGTTCTCCGGATCGTGCTCCTTGAAGGAATGGACCTTCGAGGTCTCGGGGCTATCCTCCCCCGAGTTCGGCTCGACGACCGAGACAGCCGGGTCGAGCGGTAAGGCCCCCGTGACGCGGGAATGCTTCAAGTATAGCGCATCTGCGGCCGGGGCATGCCGCTCTTGCTCCGGGCAGGGAAACGGCAGGGCATAATCATAAATCTGTGCCTTTGCCAGGATGCTTTTTGCTTCTCTCTCTCGGATCTTCATTTCTGATAAGGTCACTGCCCGGCCATCGTCACTTGTTCCGGTCCTTGTTTAACCGATGTTGATATTCATCATAACTCATTCCGGACCTTTTTAAGCACTCTTCCCTGTCAGCAGTCCCGAGCATTTTCTGGCAATCCAATTCCCGATTATAGTGAAGGCTCTCATAGGCGGTCCGGGCAGTGCAACCAGAACAAGCTGTCAGCAGGAGCATCACGACGATCAAATCGGCTCTTTTCAAAAATCGGGTTCTCATGGTTCCTTCCTTCTGAAAGCGCGTACTTCCGTCTTTCGCGGTGTAATCCATTTCCGTGCTTTCCGCCACGCTGGCAGTTTTCGTACTTCTGCGTATAACCATTCCTTACATATCCCTGGACCAGCAGTACAATGCCGCGAATGCCTTTATAAGAGGAAACGACAACGGAAAAGACCCTCCCGGTCTCCCCCGATCTTACGGGAAGAGGGCGGTCTGATCCTTTCGGAGCTGAGGAAAGCCCTCTTCCGGAAAGTGGAATACGTTTTTGAAGACCCGGTTCATCACAAAGACCAGCTGGCGGAATTTGTATGCATCATGGTGTGAATCACCGGTGCGCTCGGAGGTCCGCCAACTCTCCACGTCGGAGATGCGCAGCTCAACCCCCAGCGTGTGCTGCTCCGTCTTCTTGCTGACCTTGTCCCTGCTCTCGTAAAGCGGCGTGCCGGGGATCATGATCTCGTTCGTTTCCAAGGCGCGATGGATCGGCAGGGAAAAGGCGATCTTGCACTGGAACTTCCTGTGTCCCCGGGAGGAATGGACGTTTTTGTCCGTGTTCATCCCCAGCGCCTCATAGAAGGTCCTCGCGTGCGCGAGCAGCTGCTCTTCCCGGGGCATGGCATTGCCTCCCCCGCTTCGGGAGAGGCTGATCATCAGCCTGCGTATCGCCTCTTTCATGTCCTCCGGCCCGCCAAAGAGCGTCTGGGTGATGGAGTGCGAAGCCGTGTTCTCCTGGAGGATCACTCCCCGCTTCTGGAGGGCATGGAACAGCTTCAGCGTGTCATCGATGTTCGTGAGGATGAACGTGATCGCGAGGATGTCCCTGATGTCGTAGGCTTCCCCTTCCACATTCTTGCCCAGCTTGGTGACCATACTTTCCGGACTCTTGAGCCGCGCCTTGATCTCGGCGATGTCGACGTCCACGCCGTCCCCGCTGTTGAAGACGAGACATCCTTTTGATCGGTCAAAGACCAGCGACTCCCGCAGCCGGCGAAAGAACGCGGAGATCTTTACAAAAGCCCGCTGAGCGGGCTCATTGTCCGGGATGTGCGCCGGGTGCTCCCAGTCGTACTGGAAGAGCTCATCGAGGCGCTGGCCCTGCTGTTCCAGAAAAAAGCCCAGTTGGACGTAGTCGTTGATGTCCTGGCTGTCCTCTTCCACGGATTTTATCAGATGCACCATCTTGAGGAGGCAGCAGGCGGCCTGCTGCCAGGTTGAGGGCACGTCAAGCGATTTCCCCTGATACCCGGAAAAGACACGGGGGTATTTCCGGGAGGAGGCAAGCAGAAAGAGGTGGCGGGGGTCCTCGTCCACGATGCGTTGGAAGGCCGGGTCCTGCAGCACCGCTTGCGCCTCGGCGAGAGCGCGCAGGCAGTTCTGGTAGAGGCCTGCGTTCGAAGACCGCAGGGCAACAAGCCCTTCCAGCTGCTTCGTCACAAACGGGAAGAGTCCGCCGAAAATAGTGACGTATGCGCGCCGGATGTAGTGCCCTGCGCGCTCGCGCTCGCTCTCTCCCAGCCCGTCGCCTTCAAGCGTGTCGAAGCCGCGGTTGGCCATCATCCTGGCCGCCTGTTTGAGGGCAGCGGCATAGTCCCGTGCGGGCAGGAGCAGAAAGGGCGTCATTTCGGTCCTGTCCAGGATGGAACCGAAGATCTCGTGGTGCAGTTCCTGATCAAGCGGCAAGTCTTCCACGACGTACACTCCTCGAACGGGGAGGTTGTCTCAACGATACACTGCTTCAAGAACCTTAAGAAGACCATTAAGGTCTTTACTATTGCGTAGACATCGTTCAGCTGCCTCATAACGAGGACAAGGTTGCCGTCCGGGGTCTCAATAAGAAGATGATAGCACGCAAAGAGGTAATGTGATTGACAATACCGGCGTACTTTATGCGGAGGGGGGTGGCATGCAGGGACGTTAGCAGAGAAAAGAAGAAATGTCAAAATAAAATACCCTGCGATGCTCTTATGATCCCCATCATATGCGCTCTGCCTTGAGTCAGGTATAATCGGCGCACGTTAATGATGACGACCCACATTTCTTTATCTTACAAGGAGGATACACCATGTTTTGTTATCAATGCGAGCAGGCAGCCAATGGAAAGGGCTGCACCAGGATCGGCGTATGCGGCAAGGACCCGGAGGTTGCTGCTTTGCAGGACCTTTTGATCTACAGCTTAAAGGGGCTGTCGCTCTATGCCGTGGAGGGAAGAAAGGTCGGCGTCAAGGACCAGGACGTGAACGTTTTTTTGACGAAGGCGCTTTTTTCAACGCTCACCAATGTCGATTTCGATCCCAAGCGGTTCGAAAAGCTGATCAAAAAGAGCGTGGAACTTCGCGACCAGCTCGGCGCAAAAATACGCCAGTCGGACGGCAAAACGGATTTTGCCCACGCGAGCGCTTCTTTTAGACCGGAGTCCACGATCGAGGGTCTCGTCAAGCAGGGAAGAGCGGTCCGTGAGCACGTCCCCGACGTGGTGGTCAACCCCGACGTTCAATCGCTCCAGGATATTCTGCTCTTCGGACTGAAAGGCGTTGCCGCGTATGCAGATCACGCGCAGATCCTCGGGAAAACCGATGATTCCGTGTATGCGTTCATGAGCGAAGCCCTGGCTTCCATGACCGGGACGGAGCGCGGCCTCGAAGACTGGATCGGTCTTGTCCTGAAGTGCGGGGAGGTCAACCTCAAAACCATGGAACTCCTTGACGCGGGCAACACCGGCGCCTACGGCCACCCCATCCCGACCAAGGTCCCGCTGGGCGCGAAAAAGGGCAAAGCGCTCCTGGTGTCCGGGCACGATCTGAAGGACCTCGAAACAATCCTGAAGCAGACCGAGGGCAAGGGAATCAACGTCTACACCCATGGGGAAATGCTGCCTGCCCACGGTTATCCGAACCTCAAGAAGTACGCGCACTTCTACGGACATTACGGCACGGCCTGGCAGAACCAGCACAAGGAATTCGCGCATTTCCCGGGCGCAATCGTGATGACCACGAACTGCATCCAGAAACCGCACGAGTCGTATAAGGCGAACATCTTCACCTGCGGGCTCGTGGGCTGGCCCGATGTGAAGCACATCGTTGGCAGCGACTTCACGCCGGCAATCGACAGGGCGCTTGCCCTTCCGGGATTCGCCGAAGATATGCCGGGGAAGGAAGTCTTTGCGGGCTTTGGGCGAAATACGGTGCTCGGCGTGGCCGATAAGGTGATCGCTGCGGTCAAGGCGGGAAAGATCCGTCACTTCTTTCTCGTGGGCGGCTGCGACGGCGCAAAACCCGGCAGAAACTACTATACCGAGTTCGTGGAAAAGGCGCCCAAGGACACGGTGGTGCTGACCCTTGCCTGCGGCAAGTTCCGGTTCTTTGACAAGGAGCTGGGAGACATCGGCGGCATCCCGAGGCTGCTCGACATCGGCCAGTGCAACGATGCTTATTCGGCGGTCCAGATCGCCGTTGCCTTGTCCAAGGCGTTCAATGTGGGCGTGAACGATCTGCCTCTCTCGCTGGTCCTCTCCTGGTACGAGCAGAAGGCCGTTGCCATCCTGCTCTCGCTGCTCCATCTCGGGATCAAGGACATCCGTCTCGGACCGTCGCTCCCGGCGTTCATCACGCCGAATGTGCTCGATGTGCTCGTGAAGAATTTCAGCATCAAGCCGATCGCATCAACGCCGGAGGCCGACCTTGAGGAAATTCTCGGCCCCTGCTGGTCCAAGACCAAAGCGGAATGCGTTGAGGCAACCGAAGTGACCGCGTAGTTCGACAACTCCTCAAACCGGGCAGGACGGTTCATCCGTTCTGCCTTTTTTTAAAGAGCCGCCCTTTTGCTTCCCCCTTCGAACTCTGCACTCTTATTTTTCCCCACTCCTTCTTATCTTCTATCCTGTTTTTCTCCTTCCCCTCTTTCATGCTCGCCTTTTTGTTTCCGTGGGTGCCGTGGTTGGCCGTCCCGGAATAGTGGACCTGCCTCCCGGCGCTGTCGTGACCGCTCCGGTTTGACCTCTCTTAATTGCGGTCGGGACTGTCGTGGTTGCGCCTCTCGAGACGGTTGTTGTGATCGTGTTCTGGGTTGCAGACCCTGGACACCCCACGTTCGTTGCTTCTCCCAATGCCTGCTCTTTTCCCAGTCTCTCCAGTTCCTTTGAACTTGTTGGTGAGGTATTCGTTGATAGTTCCACTGATGCCCTTTCCAACGATGCTCCCTGTAGTCATTCCTCCAGCCTGAGGGTATCCGTGTATAAAAATACGGAACGCTTCTATAATAATAGAATAATAGGCCCAACCTGAGTCGTAGTACCGCGAGCGATACCAGCGTCCTTCCCACGGACGCCACCACCAACCATTGTAGAAGAAAATGTCCACGTCTGCGTCAAGACGTACGTCTCAGGCAGCACTATCAACTCCGGTGGTGTGGGAAATACGATGGGCGGCGGCAGGCCAATACTGATGTTTACATCTACCCCTGCCATCGTTGGAATAGGAGCTGCAATTACCAACGCCAAAAGCAATGTTCCGAAAAACAACTTTTTCATTTTGTTGCCTCTTTCACACATCGTTGTTTGCCTCCCTTTAGCCTTTCTTGCTTCCCATAACCCGGCAGCACGATGCCGCCTGCGAGCACAATAATACCTCCTTCTCAGGAAACCGCCCCGGCGTTATCCAGGCTGCGACGCCGATGCTTTTTTAAGCATATCAGAGGTAATCAGAAAATCTTTCTTAATGCTGTTTTTTCATCTGCGCCGTGCTTGAGGTTCGCTTCCCTGTTACGTCCCGGAAGAAGATAACGGGAAGTGTGATATTGTGGTATAATGAAGACAGGAATAGACCTCTTTCCCTCAGAGAGCCCGCAAGGGGTCTCGCAGACACCCGGTCTCCGGGCCAGAAGGGAGGCATTATGAACAGGATAGAGAAGAAAGAAACAGCTTCCGACGCTGCGAAGTTATTTCAAGAGGAAGTCCGCGAATTGATGCCGGATATTCCCCGCAAAGAGCTTTGCGATATGGTTGATGACTATATCTATTATCAGACGGACGATATGAGCAAGCAAGAAGCCCACGCAATAGTCGCGGCTACCTGCATCCTGAATTAACCCGGATCGGTCTTGAAAAGAGGCCCAGGATTTGTCTCCCGGGCTTTTTTTGGATAGTAGCATCTCCTGCAGCGGCAACCCCGGTTAAGAACCGCACAAAAAGATCCTGCAAGTTACCATACAACACAACTGCTCAATTTATCGAGTCTGTATGGTGAGTGCCATGGGGTATTAATTGTTCTGTGGAGGGTAACGTTGCTTTGGTGATGATCGCCAAGGTTGGCGGGAAGCACGGAGCAGCAGCCAGGTCAGCGCCCTAACAGGGTGTATGCGGAAAAGCCCGCGGAGCTTGCTTTCCTGAGGAGGAAAAAACATATTTTCCTCCCGATTTTTTCTCTTCACACAATTTCAACAGCAACGCCCCCGGTCAGTCCGCTGGGTATCAATGTCCCCGAAATTTTCGGGGAACCGGACCGCCGCCGTTGCACTGTACATGCATTCACTTTCGCGGTGATGAAATTATTTCAAGGGGGAATCCGTTATTTCTCCAGCCCTTCATGTGGCCCTCAAGGGAATACACCTTGTCGTACCCCGACAGGAACAGCGCGAATCCGGCGATACTCGCCCGCGGGCCGTGTTCGCAATAGAGCACGACAGGCGCCCGTTTCGAAAATCCCAATGCATTCAAACCGGAGCCGATCGCATAAAAGGGAATGTGCACCGCCCCCGGCACATGGTCCCGATCATACTCGCCCTGGGACCGGACGTCAACGATCAGAGGCGGATTTCCCGCCTGCATCTGCTCCAGGAGCTCCGCACGGGTGATGCCCGCGGCGCAGCCTGCAGCGGCAATTGCCAGCAGAATGCCGATAGCCATTCTGATACGACGGACCCTGTATCTTGCAACGATCATAGGTAAATTCATCCCGTTTAAAGCGGGGGGGCAACAGCAGCACCATGACCCTGAGATATTCGTGTTGCTTGGGTGCATACTTATACAATAGCACAAACACAGCCGTGGCGATGCATGCCGCGTTCGCAAAAACCCTGCTATCCAAAAGACGGCGCAATAGCCGTGCTGTCAGAAACGCAGCCTGTCCCCTCTCAGGGACTCCGCGAGCCGGGGGAAAGGGAAAATGTCAAAATGAACGCCCTGACCCTGATATGGTTGACAGTTGTCAAGGAGAAAACAGTTTCCCCGCCCCTTTGTGTAAAAGGATGATGTTAGTTATTGCTCTAGGGCATAACCAGAGACGGGACCTATCGGCGACGATTGATCACTCTGATATTCGCGGATTTGACCGCATGACTTGTCTGCATCGCGGAGCTGTCTCGCTCTAAGAGCGGAAGTTCGGCTAGGCCTTATTCCATAGGGTCAACGAGAGTTCTCCTGATCGTGGTCGCGTCTCTGGTGATGCTCTAGATAGTTGTATCTGATCTTGTCAGTTCTCCTTAATAGCTGTCACGTTCTTTGAAAGTGTTTCTGGTCTTATGCAGGCATGGGTACTTCCTTGGCAATGGCCCACATAAACCCGGAAAGTTCTCGCGCGATCGCGGTTATGGTCCCGTTTCTGCTTTTTCCCTTGGCCATGAGTTTGCGGAATCGTCCACAGAGCCGCACTTGGGCTTTCCAGGAGATCTCCTTAATCTCGCGTGGCAAGCCTTCTTGACGCTTGAGGAGCACCCTGCTGACCTTGGCAGGGAAACTATATGTCTGTGCTGCTTCGATCAAGGCTCGCCGAGCATGGCTATTGCCCGTTTTCGTGATGCCGCCCCGCTTGGTGGTCTGGCCGCTGGAGTTTTCTGAGGGTACCAATCCCAGATAGGCCATGAGCTGCCGGGGATTATCGAATCGTCGGAGGTCTCCGATCTCGACCACCATAGTTGTTGCAACGATGGGTGCCACGCCCCGAAGAGATTGGAGAGCAGCCACGACCGGTGCCATGCGCCATGCCGGAATCAGGTTCAATATCTGATCGGTCAAGCGGTCAACACGCTCAGAACTCTCTTCGATGCTGTTGATGTACTCCTGAAGCGTGATTTGCTGGGCCGGATGCGGCATCTTGATATCCGCAAGCCACCGCAGATGGACTACGCTCCAGGCATTTCTGCCCGAATATCGGAAGCCATGGCGGAGAATGAAAGCGCTCAAGCGTTGCCGGGCCTTCCGTGTTGCGTTTACGGCGTCCCCCCGGCCACGAACGAGATCACGCATGGCTTCGTCATCCTCGCGGGGAACGTAAACTGGCGTCAATTCGCCCGCCCGGTAGAGTCGGGCCAGGGACAATGCATCCCGTCGGTCGGTTTTGATACGATCGCCGCTCTTCTTCGGTGTCATCGAAGGCGCGATAACATCGCAGCGGAACCCTTGAGCGGTCAGATGTCGATAGATCTCATAGCCACAGGGGCCTGCTTCATAGACGAAGCGAAGCTCAGTACCAGAACGGCGGAATTTACGGATCGCCTTGTCGAGCGACGTCAGATCGCCACCGATGGTGCCGTAGAATCTGATCTCTCCGTTTCTGCCGTCATCGGCCAGGGCGATATCAATAGAATCTTTATGTACATCGAGTCCGACAAAAATGATAGAATGTTTCATGACCTGCCTCCTTGGTTGTGGCTCTGTATTTGGGAACCGGGTTCCCAAGTATAACCCACGTTGCAAGGGGCAGGTCACTTGATTTTCAACTGTCAACCATTATGTCTAAGAGGTTCTCAGCTGGTACGGATAGAGACTGACCCGCCCCCCCGGGTCCCCTGCTCCCGCTTTTACGAATCCACATTCCGAGATTTAATTACCGCGGCCCTTGAAGAACAGCTTCAACAGGAGAACGGCCTCCCCTTTGGCAGACTTTTTTTCAGGCCCCCGGATGTTCCCGGCCTCAAATTTCTTGACAAAGAACGGCCTGTCTATATACTCTAACAAAACAATGCACGGAACGCATTGCCCCGGAGGAACGGTCATGAGCGAAGCTGTTGACCTCGAAAAACGGAAGAAGACCAATCAGCAGCTTGCCATCGGCGTAGGCGTGCTTGGCGTGGGAGCGTTCGGCGCCTTTTATGTTCTGTTCTTCCTCGTCATGCTCCTGAAGCCCGGCCTGTTCTTCGGCATGATGCCGGCGCAATCCTTCACCACGGCGGCCCTCTCCGACGGCAACCGGACCTATCTTCTTACCCGGACGGCCGACCTGAGCAAACTTTCATTCAAAGAGAAGCAGGAGCCCCGGGAAAAGCACTTCCTCGCCGTCCTGGAAGGGACGAAACTGTCGACACCCCAGGAGATACCGCCCCATGACTCCGTCAGCGGCTCGAACAACCGCATTGTCCTTTTCAGCGACGGCATGTACCGCTCCTTTGACGGGACCGGATGGACCGTGGTAAAAACGGACGGCATCGGTCATGAGCCCACCGGGCTCATAACGCCCGACGGCCTATACGTCGTGAGCGGCTTTGGCGACACGGCGCGCCTGAACCGCATCACGGACACGACCGTCACGTCCCTTCCCCTACCGGAGCAGTTCCTCCGCGACTGGAAGGAGAGTTCGTGCCATTGCACGCAGCTCGCCTGGTACCAGGGACGGCTCTGCCTGTTCTGGCCCGGGGACAACGCCATATCCTGGACCATCTGGAACGGCTCGTCCTGGCTGCCCGCGGCAATGTCGCCGCTCTCCGGCGGCTTTCAGGTCATTGCCGGCGGAGACCGGCTCTATTTCTTCCACCGAGAAGGCTCCGGCAACAACCGCATGCTCAGCCTGTATGTGTTCGAGAACAACGAATGGACCGGACCAACGCGTCTTCCGGTCTTGAACGGGTTTCATGACTGGGACGTCTTCATGCAGAAGGGAAAACCCATGCTCCTCGTGCAGCAGGGCCTTTCACGGACGCTCTACACCATAGAGAAGGGGACACTCGCAAACCCCGTCCGTCTCGACTCCGCGTTCAGCCCGGCCCGCATGCTGGGAAGCATGTCCGCGATCGTGCTCGGCATGAACCTCGCGTTATTCCTTTCCATCTTCGGCCTCTCGGCGCTCTTCCGTCATTTCAAGGACCGTCACTGGACAGCGGGCGAGACGCAGTATGAGTTTGCCAGCCTGTTCAGGAGGTTCATCGCGTACCTCCTCGATAATTTGTTCCTCATCATCCCGCCCTCGGTCGTGGTCGCTCTGTTCGTGGTCGTGGAAGGTTTTCCCCGGAACCCCCTCCCTGTTGTGCTCATGGTCCTCGCCACGTTCGTTTTTTATTTTGTCGGCGGCTTCCTCTACCAGTCCCTGCTCGAAGGCCTGTACGGCGCGACCCTGGGAAAGAGGATCTGCGGCATACGGGTCCTGAAGCAGGACTTCACGCCCTGCAGCGTCGCTGCCGGATTTCTCCGGAATCTGCTTCGGATCGTTGATGCGTTCTTCTATTATCTGGTAGGCGCGGTCTGCATGGCGGGGACGCTCAAGTGGCAGCGGTTAGGCGATATGGTGGCCGAGACCGTTGTGGTGAGAACAAAGACCACGCGGAGCACTGAAGTAAAATCCGGGAACCTTTAGCAGACCTGTAAGGTCAAGTCGTTCTTCCTGATAGTTATTTGCGCTGTCGATATGATCGATTTCATCAAATCTCCTGACTTAAACGCCCGGGTACCACATTTCTAACCAGACTCAAAAATTGAGTTATGCCCCTTCCAATGCCCCTTTCACTCCGGCTTCAGGCTCCGTCTGCCGCCCCACAAACTTGAAATCGCAAAATGCGACTTCAAAGATTCAATTTCCTCTTGAGACAGCTGGTACATGAAATCTATGGAAATCGCTTCAAATTATGGCGGACCTGTTCGTTCAGCCGTTTGGTAGTCACGCCGTAAAGAGCTGCAAGGTCGCTGTCCAGCATGGCCTTCTGACCGCCGATCAATAATATCTTTTTCTCAATTACTTCGATTAGTACGAGAGAGTTCATGTATTCTCCGCAATTATCAAGGAAAGGTCAAGCGCTCCATAGAGTCAGGCTTTTCTCTCGACATTCGCCGCTTCCCGCCCCGACTTGATGTTTCAAAATAGCACTCCAAATTGTCGAATTCTTCTTTGAACCGGTCACAAATTGTGACCGGTTTGCCTTTTTCCTTCTTACTTCGCCGCACTATTCCATCTTCCGAATACGCACCTCGATCCCCTTCTGGTCCTTTAGCAGCGCCGTGAGCAGGGACGTATCGGTGGACCCGTAATGGTAAGGGTAAAGGATCTTCGGCTGGACCATCTTCGCGGCGGCGGCGGTCATTTCCGGGGTCATGGTGTACGGCAGGTTCATCGGCAGGAACGCGATGTCTATGTTCTTGAGCCCCGCCATCTCGGGGATGTTCTCCGTGTCCCCTGCCACATACACCCGCTTGTCGCCGAAGGTCATGATGTACCCGTTCCCCGCGCCCTTGGGATGAAAAGACTCCCCGGTGTCGCGTTTGTGGACGATATTGTAGGCCGGCACGGCCTCGATCGTGACGCCTTCGACGATCTGCACGTCTCCGTTCTTCATGACAATGCCGCCCAAGAGCTGCCTTGCGCCGGCCTCGGTCAGCACAACCCCTGTCTTTTCCGTCCGGACCTTCTTGATCGCGGCAAGATCAAGGTGGTCCCGGTGCTCATGGGTGATGACGATAGCATCGGCTTTCGGGAGCAATGAATAATCCGCGAGCTTGCTGTACGGATCGGCATAGAATGTTTTGTTGTTAAAGAAGAAGATGAGCGATGCGTGGCCGATGAACATGATCTTCAAGTCGCCCGCCGGTGTCCCGATCACGTCGGATTGGAACCGCTCCTCCGCGTTCGCTGACATTGTGGACGGCATGAAAAGAAGCATGGTGGAGAGGTATATTTTGTACATGCCGGTCCTCCGCATCACAAAATTAGAAGGAAAAAGTAAGAAGTAAAAAAGATGATTATATTATATACGGTTCTATATAATAATATATATACATGGAAGACAGTACTACAAGCCGATGGTAAATGGCAATAAAAAGAGACGGGGGATTTTCACCAAATGCGGAATGGGTGAAACCAGACGGGGAAACGATTAGAGTGCGGCGTGGCGAGTGCGGAATGGTACTGCGGGACGCAGGATTCCAGATTCAGGATACAGGCCGCACGGTACAGGCGGCTCTTCTATTTTTTTCTTTATTCCGCTTGACCTGATATAATAATATAGGCTGATATTAAAACATCCTGTAAATAATTAAGTAGTAAGAGTTCAAAATGCGGAGTGGGGACCTCCAACGCTGTTGCAACGACGGAAACGAGGCAGATTATGAAAAAAGTACTGCTGGCTGATAACCTGAAGGCCCTTTTCGCCGGGAAAGGCGGTTTTCTTGAGCGTGCAGACATTGCGGTATACACCGCATACACCTACGCTCGGATGCTGAAGATTCACCGGAAGGAAGGGGTCGACCTCATCGTTACAGAGCTCAACATGCCCGACATGAAGGGCGAAGAATTCTTTGAGACGATCCGGGAAAGCGAGGAGCTGCGCCGGGTTTCCACCATCATCATCTGCGAGGACACGCTTGCCCACCGCGAACAATACAAGCGGTGCCGCGCCAACGCGGTCTTCACCATGCCCGTCGATGACATTCTGCTTCAAAACAAGATGCGGCAGTTTCTGAACGTTGCGCCCCGGAGATCCTACCGCGCCGCGCTGGCCGTGGCCATTCAGGGCAAATTCAAGGATAAGCCGCGTCCGTTCACTACGGAAAATATCAGCGCCAAGGGGATGCTCATCAGGTCTGAGGAACCTCTTGCGAAAGGCGACGGGATTTTTTTCTCGTTCTTTCTCACCGACGGCACACACGCCAGCGGCTACGGTGAAATTACACGGGCCGCCCGGGTCGCCGCCCGGACCGATATGTATCTCTACGGCATCAGGTTTACGAACATCGAGCCCGCTGTCAAGACGGCGATCGAGGCTGCAATCAATAAAATGAAGTGAAGATAAAACAAGTAAGAATTAAGAAGTATGTATGAAAAAAAAGGGGGACTGAGAAAGTACCTTTTCCCCCGGCCTTTATTCCATCCTTACTTAATTCTTAACTCCTTACTTGTTTTTTCTTACTTCTTTCTTCTTACTTGTTCGAGGTCCTGAGCGGATGCTCGGGGAGAAAGAGCACCAGGACGAACGCGAGCGCGATGACGATCGAGCCGAGCAGGAACGTGGTGCCGATCGCATGCCGGTATGCTCCGATGACGATGTCTTTCTGCGCCGCGGGCAGTTGCTTGATCTGCTGGATCCCCTGTTCGAGCAGAGACCGGGCCCCCCTCGCCATTCCCGTCCACTTCTCCGCATGCAGCGCCTGCAGTTGCGCCGTCATGATAGCGCCGGAGACCGCGACGCCGAAGGTGCCGCCGAGCGAACGGAAGTAGGCAGTGGCCGCAGTTGCGGAGCCCAGCTCCACGGGAAGAACGGCGTTCTGAATGGCGACCATGAGGTTCGGCATGACGAGGCCGAAGCCCATGCCGAAGATGATGAGCGAGGCCTCGAGAAACCCGATGCTCACTCTCGCTGCGGTCGCCCACATGACCGCGAGAAAGGCAAGCGTTGCCGCGGCCAGGCCCAGAACCGGGAAGATCTTATACCGTCCGGTGCGGGTCACGAGGCGTCCTCCGATAAATGACGCAACAACCACTCCTCCGGTCATGGGCGCGAGCATGAGCCCGGCCTGCGCCGGCGCATACCCGAGAACCAGCTGAAAAAAGAGCGGCAGGAAGATTGACGCTCCGAACAGGCCCATGAACGTAAGGAACATGACGCCCGTGGATATCAGGAAGACCCGGTTGTGAAGGATGTGCGGGGCGAGCACGGGCTCCGCGGAACGACGCTCCGTATGCACCAGGAGCGCGCACAGGACGATGGCCGATGCGGCCAGGCCCGTAATGAGCGGCGACGACCAGGCGTACTGCACCCCGCCCCACGTCAGCACCAAAAGCAGCGCGACCGTAACAGCGGCGAGCAGGAGCGCTCCCGCGTAGTCGATCCGGTGAACAACGACGCGATGGGGGCGGTGAAATCCGAAAATGAAAAAAACAAGGGCGAGAGCGCCGACCGGCAGATTGATGTAGAAGATCCAGCGCCAGGACAGGGCGTCGGTAATGAACCCGCCCAAAAGCGGTCCCGCGATGCTGGAGAAGGCGAAGACCGCGCCGAAATAGCCCTGATAGCGGCCGCGCTCACGCGGCGCGACGAGGTCGGCCACGGTCGTCATCGCAAGCGTCATGAGACCGCCCGCGCCGAGCCCCTGGATGCCGCGAAAAAGAACGAGCTGGGTCATGGAGCCGGACAGCCCGCAGAGGCTGGAGCCGACGAGGAATATGAGAATGGCCGCGATAAAGAGCGGCTTCCGACCGTACAGGTCGCTCAGCTTCCCGTAGAGCGGCGTGGTTGCCGTTGAGGTGAGCATAAACGACGTGACGACCCATGACAAATGGTTAAGGCCGCCCAGGTCGCCCACGATCCGGGGCAGCGCGACGCCGACGATGTTCTGGTCGAGCGACGCCAGCATGAGCGCCAGCATCAGGCCGGCAAAAACAATCTTGACCTCGCGCGGGGACGCGGGCGGTATATCGGGAAGCTCTGCCAAGTTAGAATTAAGATTCAAGGAAGAGGTTAGACACAAGTTAAGAAGCTAGAATTAAGAAGGCAAGCCTTTATTTCTTCCTTCTACCTTCCTGCTTCTGATTGTTTTTGACTATTTTCCTATCAACTTTTCCAGAATAAACCACGCGGCGACCAGCACCACGATGAGAAAAATCGTCTTCCCGATATTCAGCCAGAGATTGTCTTGCCCTGGTTCTTGTTTTCCCTCGTTCCTGTCAGTTTCTTTTTTCACGATCATCCCTGGACCTCTCTAAGAGCTAAGGTAAGAAGTATGAATTAAGAGGGGCTGCTTTTTTATTCTTCCTTCCTGCTTCTTACTTGTTTTTTCACTCTACGATTCTCATCGTCTCCTCTACCGGCTTCCTCGGCCTCAACGGAGGATTTTCATCGGGCACGCCGACAGGCAGGAGCGCGGCAATGGACTTTTCTTTTCCAAAACCCAGGAGCTTCCCGAACGCCTCCTGCGCCACAAGGGGCCCGGTCATCCAGCAGGAGCCGTAGCCCAGGGAGTGTATTGCCAGGAGCATGTTCTGGATCGCCGCAGCGACGCTCTGGAGTCCGGGCAGGGGCCTGAGCCTTTTGATATCCTCCGCCGAATATCCCATCTTCGCAAGCAAGCGGTCCATGCCCGCGTCATAGGCCTCCATGCAAACGGCGATCGCGACCGGAGCATGCTCGAAGAAGGTGTAGTAGTTGTTCTTGTATGCCGCGAGCCGCTGGGCCTGCTTCTCGCTCTCGGCATAGGGCACCATCCGGTCGATCATTTCCCGCACAGCAGCGGCCATACCCTTCAGTAGTTCGCGGTCCTTGATGACGATGAAGCTCCACGGCTGGGTGTTGTTTGCGGAGGGCGCCCATCTGCCCGCATCGAGGATTGTTCTTATATCTTCATCCGGCACCGATGTCTGTTTATACCGGCGAATGCTTTTCCTGGTTTGAATGGCCTCGAAAAGGTCCATGCTCCTGCTCCTCGTCCTGCCTGGAATGTCGGCAACCATGCCGCTCCCCTGCCCAGGAACGCGCCCGGGAACCAGAGAAATAGAAAAAGGGGCTGCAGTTTGTCTGCAGCCCCTTGGAGTAGGTTGGTAGCGGGGGCCGGATTTGAACCGACGACCTTCGGGTTATGAGCCCGACGAGCTACCGGACTGCTCCACCCCGCGATGAGAAATGCATACTAAAGCACAACCACCCCGATGTCAAGGAAATTTTCCTCGTTCCTAGAGAATCCTCGGCGGCTTCGTATCCAAAAACACGTTCACGACCGCTGACGAGGCGCTGGCGTTGCCTGGCGCATCGTAGGCCACTGCCGATATCGCATTGTTGCCCTCGGTCAGGCCGATCTTGTATGAGAAAGCGCCCTTTTCATCGGCCTTGAGCGACCCCTGTACCGTGCTGTTCACGAAAATCTCCACCTTTGCGCCTGGTTCAGTGCTGCCCGAAACAGTTACCGGAGAATTCCTCGTAAGCGGCGGCAGCGGGGCCAGGGAAGGCGGCGCAGGCGGCGTGGTATCGAGCACCACCGTAACGACGGCCTGTTTCGCCTCGTTTCCGGCGCGGTCAACGGCGGTCACCGTGATGGTATTGTTCCCCTCGGACAGGTTCAGGCTCGAAAGCGTGAATAGGCCCCTTGATACATGTACCGGCGTGTTGTTGACCTTTACGAGGGCCGACGGCTTGTCCACCCTGCCGCTCACGGCAATCATCTTTTTGTTCGTGACCGTCATGTCCCTGGGCGCCGTGATCGCGAGCTTCGGCGCAACAGAGTCCACCGTCACCCTGACCAATGCCGTGCCCGCGTTGCCGGCCTGGCTCAGTGCCCGCACGGTGATGATGTTCGGGCCTTCCTGGAGTTTAACGTCCTTGGCGGTAAAGCTGCCGGCGTTTAAGACGGCCGTCGTGCTCTCCCCTCCCCGCGTGCTGACCACTACCGACCCCGTGTTCTTGTCGGTAAGACCGGTGACCGTCACCAGTCTGGTGTTGAGGAGGCTGCCCGCCGAGGGCGAGGTGATGTCCACCATCGGCGGCTTGGTATCCACAATGATCGTGACCGCGTCAGTGCCCGTGTTGCCGAATACGTCGGTAGCGGTTGCCGTGATCACGTTATTGCCTTCAACAAGGTTGACCCGGGCGGTAAAGGCGCCCCCGGAAACGGAGGCGTTGATGCCGTTCACCACGATGCGGGCCCGCGGATCGTTTACCGTACCGCTGACCACAACCGGCGATTTGTTCACAAACTGGTTCGGCTTGTGCGACGTGATCTTTACCTGCGGAGGCTGGGTGCGGATGGTGAAGGACCACTGGATCGTCGATGCGTTGCCCGCCTTGTCCGTCACATTGAGCTTGATCTTGTGTGTGCCGTCCGCGAGCGGGTTGGCCGGGGTATATATAATCTTGCTTGACGTGATCTGCGCGGATGAGGAGACATCCTGCTCGTCAACATACAATTTGGTATCCGTCGTGCTGACGCCGATGCCCTCATCCACATACTCGGCGGAGATCGCCGGCCTAGAGTTATTTATCAGGCCTCCGTTCGCCGGAACCAGGCTGGAGCTGACGTCCACCACGGGAGGCCGCCTATCAACGGCTGCCCTCTTCGGGTGGCCGCTTGTTTTCTTGACAGCGGACAATGCGAAACCTGTCGGTAAACATAAAATGACTGCTAGAATAAGCGCGGTGCGACGTACCATTGAATATTCCCCCTTGATTTCACAGAGATATACGAAGCTAGAGAGTAGCAGAACAGCCTATTCCTGTCAATACTTATTCTTTTGTGGGTCAGGCGGTCTTTTCCCCCAGGCGCGTCGAAAATCAATCTTCTGTTGACAAGGTCTTTTTAATTAATATATACTTATACTAAGGTTTCAGAGGATATGCTGGAAAGCCCGCGAGGTCGTGAATGAAACGCGAAATAACGATTATTCTGGCGCTTGCTCTGTTCGTTTGCGTTCCCGTTCTGCCTGCCAAGGCGGACATCTACCAGTACATCGACGAGAACGGCGTGCTGCACTTCACCAATGTGAACGTCGGCGGCAAAAACCACAAGCGGGTCAGCCCGGAGCCGGAGAGACACCGCGAAGCCGCGGCTCTGCCGAAGGCCGCACCGGCGGCGTCCGCCCCGTCATCCTCGATGAACATCCCCGCTGCCTACCTCGACATCATCAACAGCGCCTGCAATCGCCACGGCATTGATCCCTCCCTCGTGCACGCCATCGTCAAGGTGGAGTCGGACTTTAACCCCTATGCCCTGTCCCGGAAAGGCGCCAAGGGTTTGATGCAGCTCATGCCGCAGACCGCGGTGAACATGAACATCAAAAATTCGTTCAATCCTGCCGAGAACATCGACGGCGGGGTCAAATATCTGCGGTATTTGATCGACCGGTACGAGGGCAACCTGTCCCTCGCGCTGGCGGCATACAACTCGGGCGAGACAGCGGTCAAACGGTGGGGCACGGTCCCGCCCTTCAAGGAAACGCAGAACTACGTAAAGCGGATATTGAGGATTTACAACAACGGGAACGGGTCGTTCGTCCCGCGATATACCATCTACATGGGTTACGGCGCAGACGGCGCGCTGCTTTTTACCGACAATCCCTCCAACCGCCAGATCAAGAACCTCAAAGCCAGGAAGAAGGACCTGTAACCTCATTCGGAACGGCTGCCGCCTTGCTCCTCGATTCAAGATCCAGTATTTTCCCCCCAGCCCCCCTGCATCCCGATCAGACCGCAGATCCAAATAACGAAATCCTAAACAAACTTCGTATTGAGAGATTCGATATTCGGAATGGACCTCAGTGGCATGCCTGCACGGGGACCTGTAAGCGGCGGTGCGGAAAAAGAAAAGTATCCCTGGTTTCCTGATACGTCTTTTTGCAAGTTCATGATCCTGTATTTTTTTGTGTTCCCTGTCGTTCCGAATACCCCTATCGTTCGACGAAGATCTTGCCGGCCTCGCCCGCAATGACTTCGCCGATCACTGCCCGGGTCTCCACGCCATGCGCTTTGAGCCCTGCCAGGAGCGCGTCGAGTTTGTCCGGAGAAACGGCGATCAGGAGTCCGCCCGAGGTCTGCGCGTCGCTGAGCATCAGCTTATCGTCCTCGGTGATCCCCTCGCCCCAGACCGCCTTATCGTTCACGTGCCTGAGGTTCGCCCTCGTGCCGCCGGGAACGCTGAATTGTGCCAGCTCGCGCACGCCGGGAATAAAGGGGACCTCCGACAATTTCAGGCGTCCGCTCACGCAACTTCGATGGAGCATCTCGTGCAGGTGGCCCAGCAGGCCGAACCCGGTAATGTCCGTCGCGCCCCTGACCCCGGCCTCGGCCATGGCATCGGAGGCCCCTTTGTTCAGGGTCTTCATGGCGCCCGTCGCGATCGCGATCATTTCGTTAGAGGCCCTGCCCATCTTGATCGCGGTCGAGATGATGCCGGTTCCGAGCGGCTTGGTCAGTACAAGCGCGTTGCCGGCCCGCGCGCCGTTCTTCTGCACGATTTTGTCGGGATGGATGATGCCGGTCACGGCCATCCCGTACTTGGGTTCCCTGTCGTCGATCGAGTGCCCGCCGATGATGCTCACGCCCGCTTCCCGCGCCTTTTCCGCACCGCCGCGCATGATCTCACCCAGGAATTCGATGGGCCCGTCCTTGGGAAAAGCCACGAGGTTCAAGGCAGTCAGGGGTTTGGCGCCCATAGCGTAAATGTCGGACAGAGCGTTTGCCGCCGCAATTGCCCCGAAGTCGTACGGATCATCGACAATGGGAGTAAAAAAATCCACGGTCTGCACCATGGCAATATCGTCGGTGAGCTTGTAGACCCCGGCATCGTCTTCGGTCCCGGTCAGCACCCGGGGATCGGTTATGGCGGGCAGCGACTCGAGGATTTGGGCCAAAACCTTTGGCCCCAGCTTGCAGGCTCAGCCGGCGCCGTGGCTCATCGATGTCAGCTTGAAACCCTCCCGCAATTCTTTTTCTCCTGCCATGAACATCTCCTCCTGCTTCGTTTTTTCGTATTTGCTCTGGTCCGGGCCGGGCACAGGCGCAAACGCGCTTGCCTGACCGGCCCTGGTCGTTCCCTTTTTTCAGAGAATACCGCGTACCGTGAAGTGAGTCAAATTGCTAATAACAATGGGGTCAAACGGGATAGATAGGAATATTCTATCAGACAGAACAGCAATTGTCCCGCCCCTGCGGTCCGGTATTTGACGTCAGCCAGGCGAGCGTGTACACTATAAGCATTGGCTTTCATGCCCGCCCGTTCAGACGGATCGAGTGAAGAACAGACAGGTGAAACGATGTCCGATGATTGCTTTATAGGCATTGACCAGGGCAGCAGCTCGACCAAGGCGCTCGTCATGAGCACGGAGGGACAGGTCCTGTTCCGGACAAAAAAAGCGCTCCTCTCCCCGATCCGGGACGGGGCCCGCATCGAGCATGACCCTCTTGAGATCCTGAAGAGCGTCCAGGACGCGCTGAACGAAGCTGTCCTGTCCCTGCAAGCGTCGGGCTTCACTCCCCGCGGCATGGGGCTGTCCTGTCAGCGTTCCTCCTGTCTTATCTGGAACGAAGCCACCGGCGAGCCGCTGTCCCCGGTCTTAAGCTGGCGGGACACGCGGGGGCTCGAGCTCGTGCAGCAGCGGGCCTCGGACGCGGCAGCCGTTTTCGAGGCCACGGGCCTCCCGCTCACCCCCTACTATTCGGCATCGAAGTTCCGCTGGCTCAAGGACACTGTTCCCGAAGCGCGAACAGCCCCGGTCGTATTCGGCACGCTCAGCAGTTTCCTGACGCAGCGTGTTACCGGAAGCCGCCGCGCAACGATCGACCATACCAACGCCGCGCGCACGCAGCTCATGAACATCCGTTCGCTCGACTGGGACCCGAAGCTCCTGGAGCTCTTCGGACTTTCCGGCATCAGGCTTCCCGAACTCCGTCCGACGGCGATGAATTTCGGCGTCGTTCAAACCGCGGCAGGCGAGGTGCCCCTCCTGGCTTGTATCGGCGACCAGCAGGCCGCGATGCTCGGCCGCGGCGTCGTGGCACAGGGCGACGGCGGCATCAACTACGGCACCGGCGGGTTCCTCATGGTGAACACGGGGCCAAGGCTCTCGCCTGCGAAGGGGTTAATGGCGTCCCTGCACTATTCTACCGAGACGGCACGGCATTATCTGCTCGAGGGAAGCGTGAACGCAGTCGGTGACGCGTTCGAGTGGCTCAGGAATAAAATACGCCTCTTTTCAGATTACGCCGAACTTGACGATCTCTGCTGGGAGGCGAGCACCGACGTCGTGGCGTTCATCGGGTTGAACGGCACCGGCGCGCCGCACTGGGAGAGCGCGATCTCGACCTCTCTCCACGGCCTGACGGCGGCAAGCACGTTCGGAGATATCATCCGCGGAACCGTGGAAAACATTGCGTTCTTCATGAAAGACATCGCGGACGAGATCCGGGCCGCGGGATTCGAGCCCGCTTCTTTTGCGATTTCCGGGGGCCTCTCCTCGCTCAGCTATCTGGCGCAAATACAAGCCGACATCCTCGGCAAGGAACTGCTGGCAGGCGCTGAACAGGAAGTCTCGGCCCTCGGCGCGGCGCTGCTCGCGGGCCTGTCGCAGGGCGCATGGACCCCGGCGGACATCAAAAGGATGGCGCTGCCCGTCGAGATTGTTACGCCGAGGCAGAATGCAGGCGCGGAAAAACGGTACCAGCGCTGGAAGGAGCTCCACCGGATAACGAAGGTGCTGGACCAGATAGAGTCCTAGCAGGTTTTCTCCTGCCCGCAGGAGATCTCCTTGCTATGATATAACTGACGCAGTTTTTCGTGGCCATCGCGTACTCGAAAAAACCTGATCCGAAAGAGCAACGGGGTAAGTTCTCACTGCAGTAAAAATCACAGTACCTTTTTTCATTTTCAGCACTCCAAGCATAGTAGTTAAATCCAGCAAGACTTTTCACCAATTCCTGGCCAAGGAGACCTTCATGCGAATCTTCCGACTAACTCTCCCGGTGTTTGCGATGCTCCTGCCCTGTTTTTCGACGGAGGCACTGGCCCTCGACGTATCGGGGCAATCCGCCACGTATCTCCAGTCCCGCCAGGAATTCGACTCGACGCGGCTCATGCCGCTCTTCGAGTACCTCAACTTCAATGCCGACGACCTCGGCAGCAAGAACCTGTCTTTCCATTTCGGCGGCTGGTACCGGCACGATCTTAAGAACGAGAGCTTCGGCACCAAATCGACGGGCGACCTTCAGTATGCATACCTCGGCTACCGCGCGGACATTGCCAATGCGTTCCTCAATCTCGGCAGGGTGGCGGTGAACCAGGGCGTCGCATTCGAACAGGTGGACGGCGCGTCCGCGGGCATGGACCTCAAATACGGGTTCGGCATATCGGCCTTCGGAGGCGTCCCCGTCGAGACCGCGTTCGACACGCGGACCGGCGATTCCGTATACGGAGGACGAATCAGCCAGGGAGCGTACGGCATATACTGCATCGGAGTGTCGTACCTTCGGGAGCGAAACGACAGAACGGACTTCAGAAAGGAAGAGGGGCTCGACCTCTGGTTCCGGCCCCTGGACAAGGTCGAACTGATCGGGACAACGCTCTACAATGCGACCACCTCCTCGGTCGCGCGGCACGCTTACAATCTCATTCTCGGTCCTTTCGGCATACTCACGCTTCGCACCGAGTTTACGAAAATACAGTACAAGGATTTCTTCACGTCACCCACCGTGAGCGCCTTCCAGCTCCAACCGGGGGGGCCCGTTGATCCGAATGACAAGCTCACCACCATCGGCGAAGAGGCCTCGCTCGCTTTCGGCGCGCTCGTTTTTTCAGCGGACTACAAGAAGTACCGTTACCTTATCGAAGGCGATGCCGACTATTACGGCGGCAGGCTTGCCTATGCCGGCTCATCCGGCGTGGGCGCCGGCGCCGCGGCCCACCGCATGGACGGCCAGACGGACAAGTTGCGGTACTATGAGTACCGGGCGTATGCCTATAAAAAATTCGAGAAAACCGATGTTGCCGTCGACCTTCTCACCGTTACCTACGATGCCGAGATAAACGACGTAAAGAACGCATACTCAGCTTCGTTCGCCGGTGGCTATTCTCTGACGAGGAAGCTCAAGATCGGCGCTGATGTGGAGTATTTGAAGGATCCTTATTTCACCAAGGACGTGCGGGGGCTCGTGAAGCTTGTCTACAATTTCGACTATCTGCCCCCGGCCGCGGGAGGGAACAAACCATGAACAACGGCTATCATAAGCTCCTTGCACTGGTCCTGCTCGCAGGCGCGTTCAGTCTCGCGATCTTCGCCTGCGCTCAGACGGCGAGCATGGCGACAAAGCATCCGGTGGAAGTGGGGAAAATGCCTCTCTGCAGCAACTGCCATACGGACTGGCGCTCGGCGCTCAGTCATACCGCGGACTACGGCACGCGTCACCGGTTCTACGCTTCTCAAAGGAGACAAACGTGCCTGCTCTGCCACCAGGAATCCTTCTGCGCCGATTGCCACGCGAACAAGGAAGAGCTCAAGCCGAGCGACAAGTATAAGGATTCCCCTGAGATGGCCATGCCCCACCGGGGGGACTACATCACCCAGCACAAGATCGACGGCAGGCTCAACCCCGCCTCATGCTTTCCCTGCCACGGCCGTCAGAACAATGAGAGGTGCAAAGTATGTCACCGATAACTAAGAAGATGGCCCTCCTGAACGTTTCGCTTGGGGCATGCATAGTTCTCTTCGGCTGCAGCAGTCCGAATTCGGATTCATTGATCGATCCCGACACGGGAAAACATGCCGCGAACTGGATGTCGGGGTCGCCGATCGTACACGGGGTCGTTGCCGAGCAGGATTTCAGCGTCTGCAAAGAGTGCCACGGCCAGAACTACCGCAACGGTATCGCCGTGGTTTCCTGCTACGATTGCCATAACGGCCCGGGGCTGAACCATCCGAATCCCGGATGGGTGGTGCCGCTCTCGGCGACATCAACCGCCCCCTATCACAAGACTGATTTTCTTTCGGGGACCAACTGCGCAAAATGTCACGGCGCCGACTACCTGGGGGGCGGCTCCCATATCGCCTGCATTAATTGTCACATGGAGGGCCCGACGAGTGTTCATATCCTTTCGTGGGGCACCGGCTCCTCTGTCGACGATCCCAGTATGGCCTACGCTGCTGCCAACGGAACGCTCCTGTGTCAGAATGGTTATTGCCACGGGCTGCCCTCGCTGACCGTCGACGTATGGAACGGTCTGAGCGGTCCCCACTGCAATGGCACCTGTCATTCCTGGCCGCCGTGATGACCATCGATATTTGATGTCCCTGATCAATAAACAACGAAAGAGAGGCGTCCTGCAGGGACGCCTCTCTTTCGTTTAGAAGAGCATGATGCCGACGTGCCGGAATCAGAGCAGACTTCCGGTATTCGCGGAACAACCTCAAAGAATCCGCCGCTGCTGTCGGCAAAGATCAGGCTGCATTTGTGTCCTGCACATCTTTTGATATCTTCCTTGTGTTCATCCGCCGCTCAAGGCAAGATACTTAAGGCTGGACATGCCGGTGGATATCGACTATACTTTTCTCGGGAGAAACGCATATGGACAGCCTGCAATCGTTTCTAATGAGTTTGATCCCCATCATGGTCGCGCTGGATGCGCCGGGTACCCTGCCGCTCTATGTGGGAATGACCGAGGGGATGAAAAAGCAGGAGCGCCGGAAGGTCGTCCGCCAGTCCATTCTGACGGCGTTTCTGGTGACCGTCGGCTTTGTCCTGCTGGGGAGGGCCGTATTCAAGGCCCTCGGCATCCTGGTCGAGGACTTCATGATCGCCGGCGGCGTGATCCTCCTGATCATCGCCATCAACGACATTCTCCAGGCCGGCGAGAAGAAAATGCCGCGGAGCGCCGAATTCGGCGTGGTGCCGATGGGTACGCCGCTCATTGCCGGGCCTGCCATGATTACGACCGCCCTGGTCCTGGTCGGCAACCACGGTTACTTCCCCGTCTTCCTTGCCCTCATCGTAAACCTGCTGCTCGCCTGGCTCATTCTGGCGCAGGCGGAGCGAATCATCAGCATCATCGGAATCAGCGGTTCGCGCGCCTTTGCCAAGGTCATATCACTGATCCTGGCGGCCTTTGCCGTGAAGATGATGAGGACCGGGATATTCACGCTGATGGGGAAATGATCGGGGATTCAAAGCGGGGAAATTACCTTATATACCCTTTGACCATCAAATCCTTCCCGATAAACTCTGCCGTTACATCCTGCAGTTTGAGCGCCTGGCTGAGCCTGGCCGGTGATGACCCGCCGATCGAGCAGAGCGAATCCGTGCCGGTCATGAGCAAGGGGGCGAGAAACATCACGACCTTATCCACCAGCCCTGCCTTCAAAGCCGATGCGTTTATTTCCGCGCCGCCTTCGATAAGCACGGACATGATATCCCTCTTCCCGAGTTCCTTCATGAGGTCCCGCAAATCCACCCGGCCATGCGTGCTCTTGATCGTGAGCACTTCCACGCCGGCGTCCTGAAGTTTTTTGATTTTCCTTTTCGGCACGCCCTTCAGCGTTGCGACCATCGTTCTTGCCGGGGAGCTCTGAGTCACAACCTTCGCGTTGACGGGGAGCCGCAATCTGCCGTCAACGATCACGCGGACCGGGTCTCTGCCCCCGGGGATCCTTGTGGTAAGCGACGGATTATCCATGAGGACCGTGTTGATGCCGGCGAGGATGGCGTCATGAGAATCACGAAGCCGGTGCGCTTCTTCGCGCGCCTTCTCTCCCGTGATCCACTTTGACGCTCCCGATGACGTCGCGATCTTCCCGTCCAGGGTCTGGGCTATCTTGAGCGTCACGAAAGGCACGCCTCTGGTGATATGTTTGATGAAAGCCTCGTTTATTTTTTTTGCTTCAGCATCCAAAACGCCGGTCGCCACCGCGATCCCTGCCGAGCTCAGCGCTTTGATGCCTCTGCCGGAAACGCGGGGATTGGGGTCGATCATGGCCACGACAACTCTCTGCACCCCGCTCTGCATGACAAGCGGTGTGCAGGGAGGCGTTCGTTTGTCCGTATGGGAGCAAGGCTCCAGCGTCACGTAGAGCGTGGCCCCTTTTGCGGCCCTGCCCGCCTTCTTGAGCGCGATCGCTTCGGCATGCGGCTCGCCGGCGCGCCGATGATACCCCCGTCCGATGATTTCCCCGCCCTTTACAACGACGGCGCCGACCATGGGGTTGGGACTCGTCCGCCCTCTGGCCTTCGACGCCAGCCGAAGCGCCATACGCATATATTTTATGTCAAGATCATTCATACGTCTTCCGTCCAACCCACGGATAGGAGAATATAGCAAAGATGACCCCGCATGGCAATAGTATCTTTACTCCATGAAAAAAGCCGCCGGTTCCCGCGGGCAAAGGCATCATTGTTCTTGAGATTAGGGTTCACACTGTTAGTCGGACCAAGCACGGCCTAACGGAGTTTACTGATCGTACCGGGACGCTGTATTCATGCACGGTTATCATGCTTAAGGCGGAGAAACAGTTTAATGCAAAAGATGCGTTTTTACTTCCGCTGTTAATGCGATAAACTAAAAGAAGAGGTTAGCCGATCTTCTAACAACCAGAGGTGACATCATGATGACCGAAATGAGACTTATGCCGAGGCAGCCCGTCATGGATAAAAAAGACTATTCGATGAGCGTGATCAGCTTCAAACGACTGGACTGGACAGACTTTGTCGTGAGTGTCGTCGACATGAGCCCCCAGGGGGCCGGGGTCGAGGCGGAGAGTCGAATAGACCCCGGTTTCGTATGGTTTTTCGACACGGTTTGCGGCCGAAAAGGCGGTTTGCTCATGTGGAGCAAGCAGCTCGGGAACAAGTACCGGGGAGGGATCAAGTTCGCGCCCCTTTCCCCGGATGAAGAGCAGAGCATCCAGGAAAAACTCGCGGGCTCGGGGCCGTTAAAAGACCCCACGGTCGTCGTCGACACGATTCTCGATTCTCTTAAAAAGAGCGGCGGGTCCATTGTGCAGACAAAATAATCCTTGTAAAACGAGAGTCCCTCCCCGCCCATCATGCGATAAGACGTCTGGATAAAGTTCTTGACCTCATGTCGCTATAGATATTTTTTAAAAAGCGGACACCGACAAAAAGGGCGGCTTTCGCCGCCCTCGTCAAAGTTGGATCAAAGGTTACTTCGTCCCTGACCCGCCCACGCCCTTTTCCTTGAGCTTGGCGTGCGCCGCCGCGAGCCGCGCGATGGGCACGCGGTAGGGCGAACAGCTTACGTAATTGAGCCCCGTCTTGCAGCAGAACTCCACACTTGCCGGGTCGCCGCCGTGCTCGCCGCAGATGCCGACCTTGAGGTTCGGCCTCGTGGAACGGCCCTTGGTCACGCCCATCTTCACCAGCTGACCCACGCCCTCCTGGTCCAGGGTCTGGAAGGGGTCTTTCTCGAGGATGCCATTTTCAGTATAGTAGCCGATGAACTTGCCTGCGTCGTCGCGGCTGAAACCGAAGGTTGTCTGCGTCAGATCGTTCGTGCCGAAGGAGAAGAACTCGGCCTCTTTCGCGATCTCGTCGGCAATGAGGGCGGCGCGCGGCAGCTCGATCATCGTCCCGATCAGGTATTCGACCTTCACGCCCTTCTTCTTCATCACCTCTTCAGCAGTCGCCTTGATGAGGTCCTTCTGGTTCTGAAGCTCTTTCTTGATACCGACGAGCGGCACCATGATCTCGGGGATAACCTTCTTACCCTTCTTAGCCAGCTCGCAGGCCGCCTCGATGATGGCCCTGGTCTGCATGCGCGTGATCTCGGGATAGACGATGCCGAGGCGGCAGCCCCGGTGGCCGAGCATGGGGTTGAACTCATGCAAATCTTCCACGCGGTGAAGGAGCTTTTCCTTCTTCGCGATCGATGCCTTGGGCTCCCTCTTTGCCTGCATTACGGCGATCTCGACCATGAGCTCTTCGCGCTTGGGCAGGAATTCATGGAGCGGCGGGTCCAGAAGCCGGATGGTCACCGGGAACCCCGCCATGGCCTCGAAGAGACCTCTGAAGTCGGAGCGCTGCATCGGAAGGAGCTTGGCAAGCGCCTTCTCGCGCGCCTCGGTCTCGTTGGCGAGGATCATCTGCTGCACGATCGGCAGCCGGTCGGACGCAAAGAACATATGCTCGGTGCGGCAGAGGCCGATGCCCTCGGCCCCGAACTGCCGCGCCATCTTTGCGTCGCGCGGGATGTCGGCGTTCGCGCGGACCCCCATGGTGCGGACCTCGTCCGCCCACGTCATGAGCGTACCAAAATCGCCGCTTACCGTGGGTTCCACCGTCGGGACCTTGCCGAGAATCACGCGGCCTGTGCCGCCGTCGATGGTGATGAAGTCGCCACCCTTGACGGTCACGTTGTTGACCGTGAACTTCTCCGCCTTGAGGTCGACCTTGATGGTTTCGCAGCCTGCAACGCAGGGCTTGCCCATGCCGCGCGCCACCACGGCCGCGTGGGACGTCATGCCGCCGCGGGCCGTGAGGATGCCCTTGGCAGCATCCATGCCGTGGATATCATCGGGCGTAGTCTCCGGTCTGACGAGAATGACTTTTTCCTTCTTCGCCTGCTTCACGGCATCGTCTGCGGTAAACACGACCTTGCCCGAAGCTGCGCCCGGAGACGCCGGGAGGCCCTTGGCAATCACCTGGATCTTGGCCTTGGGGTCGATGATGGGATGCAAAAGCTGGTCCAGCGACGCCGGCTCGACGCGGAGCACCGCCTCTTCCTTGGAGATCAGCTTTTCGGCCACCATGTCCACGGCGATCTTGACCGCGGCATGGGCCGTGCGTTTGCCCGTGCGGGTCTGGAGCATATAGAGCGCTCCTTCCTGCACCGTGAACTCGAAGTCCTGCACGTCGCGGTAATGCTGTTCAAGCTTGTTCGTGATATCGCGGAGCTGGCGGTATACCTGGGGCATTTCCTTCTGAAGGTCCGCGATCGGGTGCGGCGTGCGGATGCCGGCCACCACGTCCTCGCCCTGGGCGTTCGTCAGATACTCGCCGTAGAAATCCTTGGCGCCGGTGGACGGGTCCCGCGTGAAGCCCACGCCCGTTGCCGATGTGTCTCCCATGTTGCCGAAGACCATGGCCTGGACGTTCACGGCCGTGCCGAGGTTGCCGGGGATGTCGTTCAGCCTGCGGTAGGTGATCGCGCGCGGGTTGTTCCAGGAGCCGAAGACCGCGTCGCGGGCCATCAAGAGCTGCTCCCAGGGGTCCTGGGGAAACTCGCGCTTCATGACCTGCTTTACTTTCGCTTTAAACTTTTCAACGAGGCCCTTGAGGTCCCCGGCGGTGAGCTCGAGATCGAGGCTTACCTTCTTCTTCTTCTTTATCTCATGGATGATATGTTCGAACACTTCCTTCTCGATGCCCATCACCACGTTGCCGAACATCTGGATGAACCGGCGGTAGGCGTCCCAGGCAAACCGTTCATTGCCGGTCCTGCGGATGAGACCCTGGATCGTCCGGTCGTTGAGCCCCAGGTTCAACACGGTATCCATCATGCCCGGCATGGAGAACTTCGAGCCTGAGCGCACGGACACGAGCAGCGGCCGGTCCACGTCGCCGAACAGGAAGCTGTTGCCCAGCGCGTCCTCGACCTTCTTCATGTACCCGCGCATCTCGGCATCGAGCCCTTCCGGCACGCGCTTCCCGAGCTCGTAGAACAGGTTGCAGACCTCGGTCGTGATCGTGAACCCCGGCGGCACCGGCACCCCGGCGTTCGTCATCTCGGCAAGACCCGCGCCTTTCCCGCCGAGCTGGTCCTTCATCGTCCCGGTCCCGTCGGCTTTTCCGCTTCCGAAAAAGTAAATATATTTTTTCCCCGTAGCCATGTGACTATCCTCCCATTTTTTTGAAAAGGAAATTTATGAACCGGAAATGCCCGGATCGGGAACAACCTCCTCTTCTCCGATTCGCCGTTTCTCCGTTTCACCGTTTCAGTTCTTCAGTTCGCTCTCCATACCCAGCACCAGCCGCGAGAAATCCGCGATCCGGGAGAAGAGCCCGGTGATTCCCGCCAGGAGCGACAGGCGATTGCTCTTTACCTCCTCATCCTTATCCATAACCATGACCGTATCGAAGAAGGCGTCAACCGGTTTCCTGAGCGATGCGATGTCGGCGAGCGCGCCGCGGAAGTCGAGCTTCGCGGTCTTTTCTACCGCCCGGTCCTTGATCTCGCTATACGCCGTATAGAGCGCCTTTTCCGCATCCTCCTTGAGAAGGCCCTTTTTGACCGTTCCCTCGAACTGCTTCGGCAGAATGTTTCCGGCCCGTTTGAGCGCCGTAACGAGCGGCTGATAATCTTCCGACGTCCTCAGGGCCTCGAGCGCCCGTACCTTCTCTCGTGCGATGAGCGGATCGTCAAAATCGACGGACAGCGCGGCATCAACAATGTCGGAGCGGAAGCCGTCGGATGCGAGTATCCCTGCAAGCCGCTGGCGGAAGAAATCGAGCGTGTCGCTCCCGACCTTCATCTTGTCATTCTTCTTGATGCCGTATCCTTTACAGGTCTCGGCGATAAGCTCCGCAAGTGACAGCCGCTGGCCGCGCTCGATCAGCATGTTCAGGATGGCCATGGACTGCCGGCGCAGGCCGTAGGGGTCCTCGGACCCGCTCGGGATGAGTCCCGCGTAGAAACATCCGGTGATCGTGTCGATCCGGTCGGCGATCCCCACGCACATACCCTCGAGCGAAACGGGCAGTTTGTCACCGGCAAAGCGCGGCAGGTAATGTTCGACAATAGCGTCCGCGACCTTCGGGTCCTCGCCGGAAATAAGCGCATAGTGCCTGCCCATCACTCCCTGGAGCTTGGGAAACTCGCCCACGACACCCGTGATCAGGTCCGCCTTGCAAAGATACGCCGCCCGCTCGACGGTCTTCGTATCGGCCTTGAGAATGCCGGCGAGGGCGACCGCAAGCGTCTTCACCCTCTCAAGCTTATCATAGACCGTGCCGAGCTTTTCCTGGTACGTGACTTTCTTAAGCCCCGCTACCCGCTCCGCCAGGGGGACCTTCACGTCATGATCGAAGAAATAGGCCGCATCCGCAAGTCGCGCCGCGAGCACGCGCTCATTGCCGCCGCGGACCACGTTCATGTCCTCGGCGCGGGTGTTGCTGATGGTGATGAAACAGGGCAAAAGCCCGCCGTCGGCTCCCACCACGCTGAAGTACCGCTGGTGCTCGCGCATGGCAGTGATCAGGACCTCTTTCGGCACGCGGAGATAATCCTTGTCAAAGGACCCCATCACCGCGACCGGATATTCAACGAGATTCGCCACTTCCTCCACCAGGCCCGGGTCGTCGAGCACAACGCCGCCTTTCGCCTGCGCCAGTTCCCTAATCTGCTTCTCGATCCGCTGCTTTCGCGCCTGGGGATCGATGATGACGCTGTTCGGCTCCGCCTGCTGAATATAGGACTTGAAGTCCTTTACCATGAACGCCCCGGGGCTCATAAACCGGTGTCCGCGCGAGAGGTTTCCGCTCCTGATGCCGTTCAACTCAAAATCCACCACCGAGCCGCCCCAGAGCGCCAGGAGCCAGTGAATGGGGCGGGCAAATCGGATGTCCTTGTCCATCCAGCGCATGGTCTTCTGGAACGGGATGGAAAGGATGAACCCCGGCAGCGCCTGTCTGAGCCAGTCAACGGTATCGCCGCCTTTTTCATCGATCCGGGCGACCACGTATTCGCCCTTGTCCGTGGACCTCATGGTGAGCGCGTCAACGGACACGCCATTCTTCTCCGCAAAGACCAAGGCCGCTTTGGTCGGCTTGCCTTCGGAGTCGAAAGAGACCTTCTTCGGCGGACCGACGACCTCTTTTGAAATGTCCTGCTGTTGCTCGGCGAGCTGGGGAGCAAAGAGAACAAGCCGCCGCGGCGTGCCGAAGGCCTGGACCTGCCCGTCCTCGATTGCGACACGGCCCGAAGCCGCGAGCGCGGCAAAGAGCTCCTTCATCTTCTCAAGCGCCGGATTGATAAAGCTCGACGGGATCTCTTCAGTGCCGATCTCTAATAAGAATTCTTTAGCCAAACAAAACTCCTAAAACTAGATTAACCACAGATGAACACGGATAAACACGGATTAAATCGCGAGCTTGTTTTACTTTATTCTGTGATCATCCGTTGGTACGATTTCGTTTTTCCCCTGTCTACTGTTTACTGCCTAGTGACTCCTGCTTCTTCAGCATCGGGAAACCCTTCCCTTCCCGCAGCGCCAGGTACGCATGGGCGCAAAGGCGCGCCAGCTTCCTCACGCGGGCGATATAGCCGGTCCGCTCGGTCACGCTGATCGCGCCTGCGGCATCGAGGAGATTGAAGGTATGCGAGCACTTGAGGCAGTAGTCGTATGCCGGCAGCACGACGCCCGCCTTGATGAGCTTCCCGCATTCTTGCTCATAGGATTCGAACTGCCGGAAAAGCATGTCCCGGTCCGAAAGCTCAAAATTATACTTCGAGAACTGCACTTCGGTATCATGGTGGATGTCTCCGTACTTCACACCCTTGGTCCACTCGAGATCGTAGACATTGTTCACGCCCTGAAGGTACATGGCGAGCCGCTCGATCCCGTAGGTGAGTTCGGCGGAAACAGGCTTCAGGTCGATGCCCCCCACCTGCTGGAAGTAGGTGAACTGGGTGATCTCCATGCCGTCGAGCCAGATCTCCCACCCGAGCCCCCAGGCGCCGAGGGTCGGGGATTCCCAGTCATCTTCTACAAAACGGATATCATGCTTCAGGGGATTGATCCCCAGTTGAACGAGGCTCTCAAGATATATTTCCTGGACGTTTTCCGGATGGGGTTTCAGGATCACCTGGAACTGGTAGTAGTGCTGCAGGCGGTTGGGATTCTCGCCGTAACGGCCGTCGGTAGGCCTGCGGGAGGGCTGGACGTACGCCGCTTTCCACGGCTCAGGGCCGAGAACGCGGAGAAACGTGGCAGGATGGAAGGTCCCTGCCCCTACCTCGGTATCATAGGGTTGGTGAATGATACAGCCCTTCGAGGCCCAGAACTGCTGTAAGGTAAGTATCAATTCCTGAAATGTCAATGATTACCCCTGCATGGAAAAGCCCGGAAAGATAGAAAAATAGAGTGCTATTATACAAAAAACCCTTATGTTGTCAAGAAAATATCGGATTTTATTCTGATAATAGAGGCATAAAATATAATTATGAAGCGAGGAGAAAAAGAGCTTCGGAACGGATTAAAATGGCCAGCCCGACAGGGTCTGCATTACACCTGCCACATCATTGCCTCGAAGTCGTCGGTGGGGACCTTGAACTGGATATAGCCGCGGTAGGGCCATTTTTCGACCTCCGAGCCCGAGCGCTCCACCGTCACGAATATCTGCACCTCGTCGTTCGGTTTAACGCCGAGCAGGTCGAAGGGGACCGCAAGCTCGATGATCTCATTCGCAGCCACGGTATTGATCTCCCCCGCCTGCGTCCTCGCGCCGTTCTCTCCCCGGAAGAGGGCCGCGCTCACGCGCCGTTCCTGGGGCAGGACGCGAATCTCCACATCCAGACCCTTGGGATTCAAGAAATTAATGAAAAAAGCGAGGTCCGCGACCTTCTCGTCCTTGAGACTTCCGCTCGGGTCGAGGCGGATGAACAGGTTCTTCAGGTCGAACCCATAGTAGATGTGCGTGATGATGGTGGCGCTGCGATGCATGGCGCCGCCACCCTGGCTCACGTCGTAGAACCCGGCGGGAAGCCACTCGAAATAATTCGTCACCTGGCCGTCGATCACCGGCGTGATGAAGGCCGTGAGCTCGACCGTCGGCAACGCCTGGCGGTCTTCGCGAAGAATGGAAATCTGGAGTTCGTCCGGCACGTCGAGGCCGATGATGCGGTAAACATTCATGAGGTGCGTCCGGAACAGGAGGTCGAATTCCTCGTCGTTCTCGGAAAAGTGGTCGTCGCCGTACCACCAGCACCAGTCGCTCCCTTCGGCGATGTAGATCTCTTCCCAGGCCTTGGCGAGCGCCTCGACTGAGCTCGCCGAGGTCTTTTCCGGATCGCCGTTCCTCGACGCGTATTCGACGAGCGCGTCGCGCGTCTGCGCGAGGAGGTCCCAGGCCCGGTTGTCCTCCTCATGCCCGATCCAAATCCGGTAATTCGCGTTGATCCACGAACCCGCGTGAAGCCGTTCGATCGGCGTCTGTGCCGGATGCTCTTTCAGATACTCGCCGACGGACACGCATTTGAGCCCCTGCTCCCGGCTCAGTTTTTCATAGAGATAAAGGAAAAAATCCCTGCCGTCGTTCTGGTAATACTCCCAGGCGTTCTCTCCGTCCAGGATGATCGAGACCAGATGGGACCCGTCAACGACGCTCCGGCGCACCCGGTGAAGCCGGTCGATGAGGTCATGCACGGCGTTCTTATAATCCCATTTGGAGTACACGAAACCGACGAGGTCCGAGAGCGTATGGTCACGGAACACGACGGACACTCGTTTGTCGTTCTTGCCGGCCAGGTAGGGTTTATAGAGCACCTCGGGGTTCTTCATCACCCCGGCGAAGTCGCGCTCGATGTGAATGCCGAGCGACCGGGCAAGCACGCCCTCGTCCGTACCGATCCACTTGATGCCGGCGTCGGCGATAAGCGGGATGATCTCCTCGGCCACCGAACCCTCGGCCGGCCACATGCCGGCGGGGCGCGAACCGAACAGCTTTTCGTGATATTCGACGGCCCTCCCGATCTGGGCCCTGGCATCTTCGGGATGAGCAAAACGGTTGGACGGCAGATGGATATCCGGCGAGGCCACCTTGGCGAGGTCCGTGTCGTAGAGAAGCGGCAGGATCGGATGGTAAAAGGGCGTGGTCGTGAGTTCGATCCTGCCCATCTCGGAAAGCTTCCGGTACTCAGGGATGATAAGCGCCATCACCTCGCGCTGCTTCTGAATCGAGGAGCGTCTTCTCGTTCTCGGTAAATCCCGATCCTTTCCGGATGAGCCCTTTGAGAAAGGGATCGTTATTCTTAAAGAGCGGATCGAACCAGGTCAGGTTGAACCAGACCTGAAGATCGAGATAGTCCTGCGTAGTATAGTAACGCGTCGCGTTCTGCAGGTCGTTGGGAGAAACACTGTAGCCCCTGCGGTCGAGCAATTGCCAATAGGCAGGGTAGGGCTTGATCATGGTGTCCCAGTTCGCCATAAAGGAGTTCTTGAGCAGGAACAGTTTGTCTTCCTGGTCGAGCTCGGCGGCGGGCTTCAGCGTGAGGGCTAGAAACTTGTCCGTGGCGCCGTTCTCCACGTAATCCTGTATCTGCTTCAGGAGGGAAGGCACGAGATTGAATGTCTGGTGGATGTCGGGGAAATCGGTCAGGAGCGCGGGCATGTCGTAGTAGTCCTTGATCCCGTGCATCCGTACCCAGGGAAGGATGTAAGAGCCCGTGATATCGTCCTTATAATAGGGCTGGTGCATGTGCCAGACAAAGGCTATGTACAGGGGTTGGTCGGCCATGTATAGAAGGATAAAATCAAATCCCAGGCTCAACACTCAAAAAATTCTCTGATCGAAACAGAAAACTGTTTTGAACATTTGAATTTCTTGTTTTGCTCCTGTTGAGACTTGAGGATTCAGAATTTCAGGCTTGATTCGTCAGGGTTTTCCATAATAGTACACTATCTCGCCCGGACGCGCAAGCCCCAGTTTGTCCCGTGCAATCCGTTCGATGCAGGCAGGGTCGGATCTGAGGGAATGAACGTCCTGCGTAAGCTTTGCATTGTCCTGCTTCAGTTGCGCGATCTCTTCGATGAGGGCATGATATTGCGCCTTCATGCGAAAATACTTTACCAGTCCCATTTCTCCCAGCGTGAACGACGCGAGAAAGTACATCCCGAGAAGAAAGCCGATTCCGAGAAACACTTTCTTCCAGCGCGCTGCATTGGAACTCCGGTCAACCTTCATATAGTTTCGTTTACGCATGATGCACACTACTCCGGCCCGGGGACCCGTCCTGCCTGAGGATATGCCTTGCCTGCCGCCTAACGGGTGGCTAAAAACAAAACCACGAAGATCTTCTTCGTGGTAGAGATTCATGGCTATGGATAGAGAAATATCCCATGGCTGAATGAGTTATTTCTTTTTCGTGGTCTTTTTCGCTTTTTTTGCCGGGGCTTTCTTGGTCGCCATTATAATCTTCACCCCCTTTCATCATAGGATTGATTCGTCATGATGCGCGTATAAAGCCGAAATGCCGGATTGCATGAATTTCGTCCCGGAGAGGGAACGTACCCGATTAATCCGATGAAATACGCCGGGGGCATTCAAGCCCCCGGCGGGCCCCACTCCGGGGACACCTTACAAAACTACTTCTTTTTGGCTTTCTTCTTCGCCTTCTTCTTGGCCTTCTTCTTGGCTGCCATTAGTTGTCCACCCCCTTTCGGCATACCGCGTTCGGACCTAAGCGGCCTTATCTTGAAACAAGCTGAGGAACATCATTCAGCAGTGACATCTGCGAGTACTTCTCCCGGATCCTGCCGTTCACGATCTTCAGAAACTCTTCTGCGTCCTTGTTGGCCTGGTCCGCCTCGTAGCGGGAGATGATCCTGCCGGCCTCTTCCATGAAGTTCTGATATTTTCTCCGCATACGGTCGAACTTATTGATCATGCTCTTATACTGTTCACCGAGGATGATGCCCGATGCCGTGACCACCGTCTTATGGGTGTCCCTGCCGCGGACCCCCTTGGGCCGGAACCCTTCGGAGAGGATAAGCGCCCTTGCCGAACGGGCCATCGCCTGGTAGGCCGCGGCAAACGCCCACTCTTCATCTTTATCCTGCAGAAGTTTGCTCGTCGAGAGGTCCCGTTCCGCCCTGGTCACCAGCGCGATGACCTCGGCAATTTCCGCGGTCCGCTCCTCGACGATCCCCATTTCTTTGAGCGCACTATAATTCATCTTCCTTGCCTACCAGAAATATCTTCTTGCCTTTCAGCAACTCCCGGATGAACGGGTCCTTCGATTCTTTGCGCTTCCGGTATTCCTGCTCGTCGAAGACCAGATAATCGATCTCCCGCTGCAGCTTCTCCTCCAGGTTCATCACCATGTCGTTCAGTTCCGTGATGTTCGCCTGGCCGATGACCATGAGGTTGATGTTGCTGTCCTCTTTTTCGGTGCCCTTGGCATAGGACCCGTATATGAAGGCCGCCTGGACCCCTTTCAGCCGGGAGAGCGATGCCTTCATCGCCCCCTGCGCTCCCGTGGTCTTGAATATGAGACCTTTCATTTCCGAGAAGATGGGGGAGTTTTTGTTCGCGAAGTAGTATTTTTGTACACCCCGTTTCTCTTTTGCCAGGAGCCCTATCCTAACCAGATTGTCAAGCTCCCGCTTGATCCCCGCTGCATCTTTTCCGATGTGGCGTGCGATCTCTCTCAAGTAGAACTTGTCATCCGGATTGTTAAAGAACAGGCCTAAAAGCTCCGCTCTCGTGGAAGAGAAGAGTTTTGTCAGCACGTTTTGTTCACCTCGTAGACAAATATACAACAAGAGTGTACGTTTTGTCAACAAAAAAGATTAAGAAATTAGTTTTCCGTATGTTAGACAATTTATCAACACCGTTTTTTGCACAAACAAAAAAAGTACAAAAAATAATGGTTAAATTACATTTTTACCAATTTTATTGTTATAACATTCTCCGCTAAGAAGCGCCTTAAAATCCGGCGAGAACCGCGTTAAAAATATAGGGTGACATCATAAATTGCTTTTTGACTCGAAATTCCGCACAAACAGAGGAAATATTTCGAAGCGGCCTCTCGCCTTCTTCGAACGAATCCATGAACGGAATCCCATAACACCGTGAAGCGCTCTCGATGTCTGATTTTTTTCTCTTTTGCGTGAGTCTAAAAAGTCAATCCTCTTGCCTCGGCGGCGCGGCAATCGTCGAACTGCCTGAATTTTCCCCTTCTCTCATGAGTGCAGTTATGGTATACTACATAAAATAATTTGTTGACGTAATGTCTTCAACAACGATCGGAGATGTATGAACTTTAGTGAACTAGACCTTCCCTACGAAGTACAGCAGGGCATCGAGCATGTTGGCTTCACGGCCTGCACGCCGGTTCAGGAAGCGGTTATCCCGCGTGCTGTTCGCGGCGAAGATGTTGCAGCGCAGGCGCAGACCGGCACCGGCAAGACGGCTGCCTTCCTCATTTCGCTCTTTACGAGAATGATACGGGTCCCGGCCCAGGATTGCGAGAACTCGCCGCAGGCATTGATCATAGCGCCTACGCGCGAACTCGCGGACCAGATTTACCACGAGGCTGAACGGCTCGGCAAGTTCACGGGCTTCCGGTTTCTCGCCGTATACGGCGGCGTCGACTATCAGAAACAAATGGACACGCTGCAAAAAGGCGTCGATGTTCTTATCGGGACGCCCGGCAGGCTCATCGACTACTACAAGCAGCACGTGTACAGCCTCAAGAAAACCCGGTATCTGATCATCGACGAGGCGGACCGCATGTTCGACATGGGGTTCATCGACGACCTTCGCTACCTCATCAAGAAGATGCCGCCTTATTCCAAACGCCAGTCCATGCTCTTTTCCGCCACGCTCTCCTATCGCGTGATGGAACTTGCCTACGAGCACATGAACCTGCCGGAAAAGATTTCGATCACGCCCGAGAAGGTCACCGTCGAGCAGGTCGAGCAGGTCCTCTACCATGTGGGGAAGCACGAGAAGATCCCGCTTCTGCTCGGCCTCCTCAAGCGGGAAGCCCCGGAGCGCGCCCTCATCTTCGTGAACACGCGCCGCGCCGCCGACATGGTGGTCGAACGCCTGAATCGAAACGGATGGAAAGTGGAGGCCATCACCGGCGACATCATTCAGAAAAAGCGGCTCCGGATCCTCGCGGATTTCAAGGATGGCAAACTCCCGATCCTGGTGGCCACCGACGTCGCCAGCCGCGGCATTCATGTCGAGGGCGTGACCCACGTCATCAACCTGGACCTGCCGCAGGACGCCGAAGACTATGTGCACCGCATCGGCCGCACGGGCCGCGCCGGCGCAGCCGGCAAGGCCATTTCGCTGGCCGATGAGGAATACGTTTATTCGCTCGAAGAGATAGAAAAATATATCGGCCAGAAGATCCCTGTCGCATGGGCCGAAGAAAGCATGTATGTCCGGGAAATCCGGAGAACTCACGAAGAAAAACAACGAAGCGACAAAGAGCGCCTTGCCCTCCGCCACCCCAGTCAGGACAAAAGCCGTTTCCGCTCCCGCGTGAAACGATAAATTTCATTCATAATAACAAGGCGACTCGCCAAATGATAACTGCGTCTCGTAATTGATCGGTTCGTGACAGGAACCGTGAGTGTACGCGAAGCGTTCCGGAAGAATAACCCGTCATACCGGAGTACTAGGGATGTGGTATAATTGAATTAAGAAGTATCGAGGACAATTTATGTCTTAAATACTTCTCCGGCTGTTGACGAGAAGCCGGGAATTAATTATTATTCTATGCTGTCCTCTTCGGAAGGCATTTTATGGACGCTGTCCTGTCATATACCGAGCATCCCTGGACCAAGTTCTACGAAGCCGGCGTTCCCGCCGGCGTGAACTATCCTGATAGCACGCTGGGAGGAGTCCTGTCCCAGACCGCATCGAAGTTCTCCGACCATTCCGCGCTCCTGTTTTACGGAAAGAAGATAACCTATGGCGAACTCGATCGCCTGGCGAACCAGTTCGCCCGCGCCCTCACCGGTCTCGGGGTCGAAAAAGGCGATCGTGTGGCGCTCATGCTTCCGAACATCCCGCAGATGGTCATCGCCTACTACGGAACGCTTCGGTCCGGCGCCGTTGCCGTGCCGACCAACCCTCTCTACCATGAGCACGAACTGGAGATACAGCTCAAGGACAGCGGAGCTGAGACGCTCGTGGCCGTGGATATGTTCTATCCCGTCATCTCCCGCGTTCTTCCCCGGACGGACGTCAGGAACCTGATCCTTTGCGGCATCAAGGACTTTCTGCCGTTCCCGAAAAACCTTCTCTACCCCCTCAAGGCGAAGATCGAGAAGCAGTGGGTAAGCGTCAAACGCGTGCCGCCGATATACGATTTTCTTGATCTCATCAAGCAAGAGTCGCCCGCTCCGGCTGACCTGTCCGTTTCAGCCGACGACGTCGCCCTCCTGCAGTACACCGGCGGTACGACGGGCATACCCAAGGGAGCGGTCCTGACCCACCGCAACCTCGTGGTGAATGCGGTGCAGTGCAAAACCTGGCTCACCCTGAGGAATGAAGGAGAAGCGGTCATCCTTGCGGTCATCCCCTTCTTCCATGTATACGGCATGACCACGGCCATGAACCTCGGGGTCCTTATCGGAGCGTCGCTGGTCCTCCTTCCGAAGTTTCATACGAAAGAGGTCCTCCATTCCATCCAGAAATACCGGGCGGAAATATTCCCCGGCATCCAGGCAATGTACCTCGCAATCGGCAACTATTCGAAGATCAATAAGTACGACCTGACATCGCTCAAGGTCGCGATCAGCGGCGCGGGCCCGCTCATGCACGAGGTACAGGAGCGGTTCGAGCACCTGACCGCGGCGCGGATCGTCGAGGGCTACGGCCTGTCCGAGGCATCGCCGGTAACCCACGCCAACCCCATCTTCGGCAAGCGCAAGGTCGGCAGCATCGGACTTCCCTGGCCGGACACCGAAGCGCGAATCGTGGACATCGAGACTGGCGAAAAGGTACTTCCCGTGGGCGAAGCCGGAGAACTGGTGGTCAAAGGCCCCCAAGTAATGAAGGAATACTGGAACAAGCCCCGGGAGACGGCCCATGCTTTGCGCGGCGGATGGCTCCATACCGGCGATATCGCAAAAATGGACGAAGACGGCTATTTCTATATCGTAGACAGGATCAAGGACATGATCAAGACCGTGGGCGAGAACGTCTATCCGCGCGAAGTCGAGGAAGTGCTGTTCATGCACCCCAAGGTGAAGGATGCCGTCGTCGTCGGCATTCCCCAGGAATTTCTGGGCGAGGAGATCAAGGCGTACATAGTGCTCAAGGAGGGCGAGACCGCGACCGCCGCGGAGATCATCCAGTTCTGCCGGGAGCAGCTCTCCAAGTTCAAGGTGCCGAAGGAGGTCGAGTTCCGCAAGGAGCTGCCGAAGACGCTCGTGGGCAAGGTGCTGAGAAGAGTGCTCAGGGACGAGGAGATGAAGAAGGAACGGACTCAAAATCCTAAATCCTAAGCTCTAAACCATATCGAAACGCCGGCAATTCAAGTTTTAAATTGAGCGATCCGAGTTTATTTCGGATTTAGATATTCGTACTTCGAACAGGTACCGCCATTTGAGGGAATCATGAAAGATGTCGTCATCATAGACGGTTTTCGCACCCCCTACGCCAAGGCAGGCACGGCCTTCAAGGATGTGCCTGCCGTAGACCTTGGCGCTGCCGTGGTGAAAGAGCTCATCGCACGCACCGGCATCGACAAGGATCTCATCGATGAGGTGATCGTCGGCAACGCCGGCATGCCGGCGGAAGCCGCAAACATCGCCCGCGTCATCGCGCTCCGTGCGGGCCTCCCGGAGCATATCCCGGCGTACAGCGTACAGCGGAACTGCGCCTCCGGCATGCAGGCAGCGGCGAGCGCGTACACGCAGATCCTGGCAGGTATGAGCGAAGTGGTGCTCGTCGGCGGCGTGGAATCCATGTCGAACTACGGCTTCCTGATGTCGAAGAAGCTCCAGAGTGCCATTACGGCGGTCCGGCGATCAAAGGCTTTCGGCGCCAAGGTCAAAGCGATTCTCTCTCTCCGGCCGCGTGACTTCCTCCCGGTGGCGGGCCTCATTCAAGGGCTCACCGATCCGATCTCCGGCCTGATCATGGGCGAGACCGCCGAAGTGCTCGTGCGCGACTTCGGCATCACCCGCCGCGAGCAGGACGAGCTGGCGCTCGCGAGCCACCGCCGCTGGGCCGCTGCGAACGAGGCCGGCAAGTTCAAGAACGAAATAATACCGTTCTACGTGCCGCCAAAGCTCGATGCCGTGGAAGAGGACAGCGGACCGCGTAAAAACCAGACCATGGAAGCGCTCGAAAAATTGCGCCCTTACTTTGATAAACGGTACGGGACCGTGACGGCCGGGAATTCGTCGCCCATCACCGACGGCGCCGCAGCGGCGCTCGTGATGAGCGCTGAAAAGGCGAACAAACTCGGGCTTAAGCCCCTCGGCTTTATGAAAACGGTCGCCTTTGCCGGATTCGACCCTTCGCGCATGGGCATCAGTCCGCTCTACGCGTCTCACAAGGCGCTTAAGCTTGCCGGTATGAAGATGAAAGATATCGAGTTGGTCGAATTGAACGAGGCTTTTGCGGCCCAGATCATCGCTGTCGAACGGGCCGCGGTATCGAAGGAATACTTTGCAAAACACCTCCCCGGCGAGGAGCCGATCGGCGAGTTCAGGCGGGACATCATGAACGTGAACGGCGGCGCCATTGCGGTCGGCCATCCCGTGGGATCATCGGGCATCAGGATCGTGATCACGCTCCTTAAAGAGATGGAGCGGCGCGGACTCTCCACCGGCCTTGCGACCCTTTGCATCGGCGGCGGCCAGGGCGGGGCCGTGATCGTGGAGAGAAGATAAATACCAGATATCAGGCACTAAATGACAAACAACCTCCAAGCGCCAATGCGCAAAATTCAAAACGTTGCGTCGTTGCGTCATTGAAATTTGGTATTTGTATTTTGGGATTTCCAGCGGAGACAACACATGGCGGCGTTCACATATGAAATCGGGCAAGACGGCATCGCGATTCTTACCTTCGACCTGCCCGGTGAAAAGGTAAACAAGCTCACAACATCCGTTATGGAAGAGTTCAGCGCGTTGCTCGATGAACTTGGGGCCAAAAAGGAGATCAAAGCGCTCGTGTTCAGGAGCGGCAAGGACGCAAACTTCATTGTCGGCGCGGACATCGCTGAAATAAGGAACATCACGGACCCTGAAGCCGGCGAGCAGCTCGCCCGCAAGGGTCAGGCGGTCTTCAGCAAGCTCGAGTCCCTGCCCTTTCCCACCGTGGCCGCCATCCACGGTCCCTGCATGGGCGGCGGAATGGAGCTTGCCCTGGCCTGCGCTTATCGGATCATCAGCAACGACCAGAAAACAGCCCTCGCCCTTCCCGAAGTAAAACTCGGCATCATTCCCGGCTTTGGCGGCACGCAGCGTCTGCCGCGCCTGATTGGGCTCACGAACGCCCTCGACATGATCCTCACCGGCAAGTCCGTCTACGCCAGGAAAGCACGAAAGATCGGCCTCGCCGACGAGGTGACCTATAAAGAAATCCTCGTGCAAAGGGCCCTTGTCATGGCAAAGACAGCGATCGGAAAGCCGAAAAAAACAGCTATCCGGGCAAAAAGACCGCTCATCATCAAGCTGATAGAAGGAAATCCACTCACGAGGACCCTCATATATCGGACAGCGAAAAAGAACATCCTCAAAGAAACGCACGGCAACTATCCCGCACCGCTCGCGGCACTGGAGTCCGTACGCTCTGGAATGACCTACAGCAGAGAGGCAGGATTTGCAAACGAAGCAAGGCTTCTTGGCCGGCTCGCACCGACCGAGGTGTCGAAGAACCTGATCTCCGTCTTTTATTTGAACGAAGCGCTGAGAAAAGATCCCCGCCCCTCGCCTGTGAAGATCGTCAATGCCGGAGTGCTCGGCGCCGGCGTCATGGGCGGCGGCATTGCCCAGCTCTTTGCCGAGAGGGGCATCACGGTCAGAGTAAAAGACATCAATACCAGGGCCGTCGGAGCAGGACTCAGGGAAGCCTGGGACATTTTCAGCAAGAGAGCAAAAAAGGGGGTCCTGACAGCGATCCAGGCGCGGGACGGCTTTGACCGGATCACCGGCACCACGGATTATTCAGGCTTCAGGAAAGCCGACGTGGCCGTCGAGGCCGTGGTCGAGAACATGGACGTCAAAAAATCCGTGCTCCGGGATTTTGAGACCGAGGCCGGCGAAAACGCGATCTTCGCATCGAATACATCGTCCCTCTCGATCACCGAGATGGCAACAGCGTCGAGCCGTCCGGGCAGGGTCGTCGGCATGCATTTTTTTAATCCCGTGGAGAAGATGCCGCTCGTTGAGATCGTACGCGGCGGAAAAACCTCGGAGGAAACCGTCGCGGCAATCTCAACGCTCTCGCGTAAAATAGGCAAGCTTCCGGTGGTTGTGAACGATGGACCCGGTTTTCTCGTGAACCGCATCCTGATGCCTTACCTCGGCGAAGCGGTCGCCCTGCTCGAGGAGGGCGGAACGATCGACGAGATCGACCGGACACTCCTTCAGTTCGGCATGCCCATGGGCGCTTTTATTCTTCTCGACGAAACCGGCATCGACATCGCGCATAAGGTCTCGGAGATCATTTACCAGGGTTTGGGCGCGCGCGTAAAACCGTCGCCGCTGCTCGGCGCCTTATACCGGGAAGGATACTACGGCAAGAAGAACAGGAAGGGGTTTTACCTCTATCACGGTAAAAAACGGGGAGGGCCGGACAGTTCGATCTACGGAAAGATCGCTGCCGGGAGCAAAAAAAAGGTTCTTCCCGAAGAGATCGTGGACCGGACTGTCCTGCTCATGGTAAAAGAGGCTGCGCTCTGTCTCGAAGAGAAGATCGTCGAAAGACCGGACCTGCTCGATGCGGCCCTCATCTTCGGCATCGGCTTTCCTCCTTTTCGCGGCGGTCTGCTCAAGTACGCGGACACGACCGGCATCAAGGTCATTGTCGGGAAGCTCGAAGGGTACGCAAAAAAACAGGGAGACCGCTTCACCCCTCCTCCCCTGTTGGTCGAGATGGCACTACAAGGAAAAACATTTTACCGGTAAACCGGATCTGATTAAGCCCCCCTATCGCCCTGATAAAGGAGAATGGATACCCTATGGTTCAGCGTGATCTCCGCTTGCGGCTCATCCATGGTCCGATCATCATTCCCCTTTTTCTATCCATCGCTCTGATCCTGTCCGGCTGCAGCTACGGCGGCTTCTATGCTCGCCAGACGCACTGGCGCCAGACCTTCCGGTACATACCCAGCATGTCGGCGTTGAACAAATTCGCGCCCGAGGACTCCCTCATCCTTGCCGGACCCGTCATCAAGCTTCAGCAGAGGGAGAAGCCCCTGCTGCTCGTGGCAGTCAGCCAGCGATATCAGCAGAACGAGAAAGTTGCGGTCGTGCAACTTCAGATGGATACCTACTACATGGCGTTCCTCCCCAGGGGAGATTACGAGCTTTTTATTTTCGCGGACCTGGATAAGAACGGGGACTTCGAGGGGAATGAGCTTATCGGCCGGGCGAAGGTGACCGTCAACGCCCAACATTCCAAAGACGGAGCGATTGTTGAGGGCCCGCCGATCACCGTGAATTTCGATCATCCCGGCAAGGTAGACTTCCATCTGAGCGAAACCGTTCGACCCACCAGCTACGTCTATAAGTCCCTCGATGACGGGTTTTTCGACCCGAAATACGGCACCATGGGTCTCTACAATCCTACGGAGTTAATAGCCCATACACAGGGCTTCTTCTTCGGCATCGAGAATTACAACGAGGAAAAGACCACCGTCCTCTTTGTCCACGGCATTTCGGGAACGCCGAGGGACTGGAAGTATATGGTGGAGGGTCTGGACCGAAGCCGCTTTCAGCCGTTCTTCTTTTTTTATCCGTCCGGTCTGCCGCTGGACAAAATGGGGGCCTTGCTCGCGGAGATGATTGAAACCATCGACAAGTATTCGAAGAACAGCGGGCATAAGATCGTGCTGGCGGCCCACAGCATGGGAGGCCTTGTTGCGTTATCGGCGATCAACAAACTCTCTGCAGAGGGCTTCCCCGCATCCCTGAAAATGTACTGCTCTTTTTCGACTCCCTACGCCGGCAGTGAGGACGCCCGGATTGGCGCAGAGGGCGCTCCCGTCGTCGTACCCGTATGGCGAGACCTCGCGGCGGGAAGCGTTTTTCTCCAGGACCTCGCCCGCCGGCAGTTCCCGAACACGCTGCCTTTCTACCTCTTCTTCACCTACAATGATCCGTCAACGTTCAAACTGGGTGAGAGCAGCGACGGAACCGTCACGCTGCGCTCCCAGCTTCCGCCCTGGGTGCAAGCGGACGCCGTCAAGATTTTCGGACTGAACGAGACGCACCTCGGTTCCCTATCGAGCGAAGAGGCACGGGGGCTTTTTTTAAAGCTGCTCGATACCGTTACCCCGCCGCGGGACGTGAAAAAACGGAGCGGTAATATGCGCATGAAGACCGACTAGGACGAGGGAAGGGACGCTCTACCGCTCACCCCTGTTCTATCGATATAGCATAATAGGGACAAACCAGGAGGATGTCCTTGTGCTCTTCCGTCTTGAACTTTTCGGCATTGATGACCCAGGCCTTGTCATCGCGCATCTCGAAGAACTGAGGATAGGCCTCGGCGCACCCGCCGCATCCCTGGCACAGGCTGTAATCAATATTCAGGAACATAACACTCCTCGCTTTTGAAGGGCTTCTTGCCCCCTTATCTTCAGATCGATCCCGGCTCATTTTTTTGATATCTTTACTTTCCACGTCGTCGGTCCCTGCTCAATGTATTCCCAGTCAAACCGACCTTCCCGCTCGTGCAAAAAGCTGTAATAAAGCGGCTTCGGGTCGTGGTCGTTGACCAGGACAAACACCTCGCCTTTCTTAAGTTCGTCAAAGGTCCTGAAGATCAGCGGGTGCCTGTCCTTCGGTGCAATGGTCGTAACGTCCAGTTCTTTCATGGCGCCTCCTCTCTCCGCTTGTCGTAATGTCAATATTAACCACAAAGCACGCAGAGAGATTCTGAATTTTAAAGGCAAAATGCATCCTTGATCATCCTCCCACTCTGTGCCCTCATGTTACCAGCCGTCTTTATTTATTTCTCGTCGCTTTTTTCCTTGAGAGCACGGAGAATCTTATTGGAAAATCAAAATAATACGTTCATGTATTAACCAGGAATTCTTCCGTGTCTCTGCCCGCACCCGGCGTTTACGAGTGCTCGGCGCGAGTGCAGGGTGTGGTTTCATTTCGCATCTCCGGTTTATCCGCTTCTCCGGCTGCACATCCTCTTCTATATATAGCGTATCACGGTCCTGGTACGAGTATAGGACCAGTCATGCTCAACCTGCCATGACACACATCATAGCGGTGCTTGTCTGAGAGGAGGAGATCCCTCTTGATAGTGAACGAACGTTCACCTATAATGGGGCCATGGCACGAGACCTATCGGAAGATAAGCTGCAATCCCGGACCAGAGACATTGCTCAGTTCTTTAAAAAAAAACGCCAGGATGCCGAGCTTTTCCGAGATCGGAGCAATGACGGGCCTCAAGTCGAAGAACGCCGTATCCAAGCTTGTCGGCAGGCTCGAAAAGCTCAAAGTCCTCGGCCGGGACAAAAAAGGCAGGCTCGTCCCCGGCTCCATCGCGTCCCCCGTGCGGGTCCTCGGCATTGTCGAGGCCGGGTTCCCGAGCCCTGCGGAGGAAGAGCTGATCGACACCCTGTCTCTCGACGATCTTTTGATCCAGAACCGCGAGGCCACGTTCCTGCTCAAAGTGTCCGGCGATTCCATGTCCGGCGCGGGCATCCTCCCCGGAGACATGGTGATCGTGGACAAGGGGCAAACGCCCAGGAGCGGAGACATCGTCATCGCCGAGGTGGACGGCCAGTGGACCATGAAATACCTGCGGAAACGGGGCGACAACGTCACGCTCCTGCCGGCGAACCCCAAGTATAAGCCCATTAAACCGAAGAGCGAGCTCAAGATCGCCGGAGTGGTGACGGCGGTGGTGAGGAAATATACATAAGAAGAGCAAGACAACAACGGTCTTCACACGAAGCCACAAAGCCACAAAGAAAGGCGGATGCCAAATGACATCACAACAAGAAATGACCGAGAATGAGATCGGCAAAATCATTGTGGACTGTGCAGTGCGCCTTCACATGGAACTGGGACCGGGACTGCTTGAAACCGTATATGAGGTACTTCTTGCGCATTTGCTTCAAGAAGCCGGCTTGAAAGTCGAGAGACAGATCCCCATCCCTGTACAATTCCATGGAATTCAATTCGACGAAGGTTTCCGCGCAGATATCATCGTGGAAGACAAGGTCATTCTGGAGGTGAAGGCGGTTGAAAGTGCCAACAAGGCGCACAAGAAGCAAGTTCTTACTTATCTGAAATTAACTGGGAAAAAACTAGGATACCTCCTTAATTTTGGTAAAGGCATGATGAAAGATGGTATATCCCGCGTTTTGAATGGACAGGTCAAATAGGACCGGGGAAAAAGCACTTCCCCTCTTCGTGGCTTCGTGCCTTCGTGTGAGAATATAAGATTTTGTTCTTGATACGGCTTTGCGCGAGACGCTTCATTTTTGTTTTAACCGGAAATGAAAAGTTCCATCTTGCGGAAAAGATTGAACGATGATAAGCTGATTACGATGCGGACGCGGCTCAAAAAACGCATTCTCCCCCTCACGACCTTCACCTGGAGGAATACCTATGACGCTTGATGTATCATCCTTGCGCAATGCACTGACAGCCCTGGAAAAGAGCTTGAAATTTCTCGCATCGGACCTGGCAAAGGACCCTGATCTGCGCGAGCAATTCCGCGCCGCCGCGATCCAGGCCTTCGAATTCACCCACGAATTGGCGTTCAAAATGCTGAAACGACAGCTCGAACAAATGTCCGCCGACCCGGCGGCCATAGATACCATGGGCTATATGGACGTGATCAGGACCGGCGCGGAAGCCGGATTGATCGCGGACATCGCGCGGTACCGGGACTATCGGGAGAAACGCAACATCACCAGCCACACCTACGATCAGGCAAAAGCCGAACAGATTGTGAGCGTTCTGAAGGATTTTCGGAACGATGTCCGCCAGCTGCTGGCGGAACTGGAGCGACGCAACCGTGCCTGAGCTCAACATAAAACCCGCTGATCTGAAAGAGGTCCAGGCAATCCTCCGCCGTTATATTCCCGACCGGGAAGTACGGGCCTTCGGCTCCCGGGTAGCCGGAAAGGTCAAACCCTTCTCCGACCTGGACCTCGCAGTCATGGGCAGCGAATCCATGCCCGCCTCGATACTGGCAGATTTAAAGGATGCCTTCAGAGAATCCGATCTGCCGTTCAAGGTGGATATCGTGGACTGGGCGGAGACACAGGAGAATTTCCGGAGAATAATCGAATCGGCATGCGTTATTGTGCAAACGGGGCAAGCGAAGTAGCTGCGCGAGCGTGAAGCGAACACGATAGCGGCGGAGGCACGGTGAAAACACGACTGATCCTAAAACCGGGGCGGCCTGGTACGAAAAGCCTGGAGAAGAAGTATGGTGACGCCCTGTTGTGCGTCCGCTTCCGGTATGACGAGAAGCTGCGGCAGCGGCTCAAAACGGTCGAGCTGGTCGTCGAAAGGGCCGACTGGACGCCGCCCCCTTCGCACTATACCGCGGACACGCTTGTGTCCCTGCGCATCGATGCCTCCGACATGCCGATGCGGTTCCAGGCCAAAGCGGCAGGCGGCAGATGGAATCCTGAGAAGAAACTCTGGTTCGTGAAATACGGAAAAATCGCGGGCACGCCACTGGAAAAGCATATACAGGTAGATATGTCGCAGAGTTCCTGATAAACTGAAAAACCATCTACCCGTAGATATATCGCAGATATCTACGGGTAGATGGATGTATATAGCGGTAGATATTTCTATATATATGTAGATAGCAGTTTCCGTCTAGTCAATAACTTGTTGGTTCGAAAAGTAATTATGATCAACTATCGGGTGCATAACCATGAATGAACAAAGAATCGACTTAACAGATCCACGCTGGGGAAATTATGTTCCGTGGTTTCTGCGTAATAAGGAAATCAACATACTCGGCGACTTCACACTATTTTTTGATCGCGTTTCACAACGGCTTGAGCGATTTTTTCTATACGAATCGGGCCTCGCGAATTTGATGCACTATGGGGATATGCTGGAAACAAAAAGTTTTCAGCGGTTTCGTCATGAAAGAAAACTAGGCTTGGCATTGCAACTTAAAATATACTTTGCGAAAAATGCAATCATTAATGAATGCTCAACTCAATTACAGAGCGACAAAGCAATAAAGGATGCCCAAACAAAGTTCAATCAGTTGATAAGCTCACAAAAAATGCTGAAATTCAATATCGCACGTACGGCTAAAAATAAAGACGACGAACTAAACGAATTAGATCAAAACGTTCGAGATGCAGAGACAGAATTAAAAGACGTTACCCAAAAAAGAGCACACTTGTATTATTCTGAAATTTATAGAGACCGTCTAACAGTCCTTGAATCAATACTAATATCGCTAAACCATTCAGAATGGGTTGCCGATCTCATAAGTGACATCAGGCGTTTTTTTGCTGAGGCGAGCCTTCTTCTAGACATACAAGGAATGCCACCTGAGATTATTCCGATGGAAGAGCCGTTATTACGCGATGCCGTAATCAATAATCTCTTGCCTCGTCTCTATAAGTTGTATCCAGAACGGGCAACAGAACTCGTAGATTCTTATCATAGAACGTTAACTGGTGACAGCTTAGATAGCGTTTTTATATCGGCGTTTAAAAGTCTTGAAGAAATAGCACGAGCATTGACGGGAGATAGTAATTTTAAATTTGATAGAACTTTTCTAAAAAAATATTATTCTTTACTTCATCCGACCATTCATGACACGATGATAAAGCTATCGGCACATCGCGGAGACGAAGCAGGTCACGGCAAATCATCACCGGATGTCCATGAAATACGTTACTTGCTATTCAGTATTTGCAATATCGCCTTACTGCTCCTTGACTACCCTGAAGGAGTTCCCAAAAAGTGATTTCAACCTGCGGCTCGACAGCGACGCGCCAGAAGGCGGCGCGTCAGCCGCGTGTTAATCTTTGGCTTATCCCCTTGCCCGTTAAAGGAATTTCATGAAATCGATTACCCTTACTACCCTCCGCCGTCTCGCCGATCCGCGGTCCTTTGACCGCGGCGAACAGTATTTCACCCGTGGACTGGTCCGGTCTCTGTCCGAGTACGAGGGAACGATCACGGCTAAGGTCAAGGGGACCCATACGTATAGTGTTAAACTCCGGCAGAACGATGGCGCGCTCGAACACTCCTGCACCTGTCCGATGGGCGATGAAGACATATTCTGCAAACACTGCGTGGCGGTCGGGCTTGCGTGGCTCGAAACGGGGAACAACAGCAAGGGAACAATAAAGCGAAAGGGCTCTCCTGCTGAAGTGTCAATGAAAGACGTGAAGGGCCATCTCGAATCCCTTGACAAGGACACGCTCATCAACATGATCATGCAGCGGGCGCAGGATGACGACCTTCTGCGTGAAAAGCTGTTCATGCAGGCCGCGAAAAAGATGCAAGGCGGACGAAACCTCCATGCAATAAAAAAAATCATCGCGAACGCGATCGATCCCGGAGGCTTCATCGACTACTACTCCATGCGGGAGTACGCAGGGAATGTCGACAACGTCCTTGACACGCTGGAAAGCATGATAAAAGACGGTCAGGCAGCGGACGTCATCGAGCTTGCCGAATACGCCATCGAGGGAGTTGAGGCCGCGCTCCAATCGGTTGATGATTCGAACGGCGAGATGGGCGATATCCTCTATCGGCTGCACGAGCTCCATCTTGCCGCCTGCAGCAAGGCTAGGCCCGATCCGGTACAGCTGGCAAAGCGGCTGTTCGAAAAAGAAGTGAACAGCGACTGGGAGGCGTTTTACGGCGCGGCCAAGACGTATGCTTCCCTGCTCGGCGAAAAAGGGCTGGCTGTTTATCGCGACTTGGCGGAGGAGAAATGGAAAAAGCTCAAACAGCTCGGCCCGGGAAAGGAGGAGGGAGAGCGTTCTCATCGCCGTTTCAACATCACCCATATCATGGAGACCCTTGCGGAGTTGACCGGCGACGTTGAGGCCATGGTGGAGGTCAGGGAAAAGGACCTCTCTTATGCTTACCATTATCTCCAGATTGCCGAGCTGTACAAGAAGTCAGGCAAGCATGATAAAGCACTGGAATGGGCCGAGGCGGGACTGAAGGCCTTTCCCACGCGAACGGATTCCCGTCTTCGGGACTTCCTGGCTTCCGAGTATCACCGGGGAAAACGTCACGACGATGCCATGAAACTCATATGGCTGAACTTCGCGGAACATGCCGTTTTGGAAACCTACCGCGACCTGAAGAGTCACGCGGACCGGCCCGGCCAATGGCCCGCGTGGCGGGAAAAGGCGATCTCTTTTATCAGGGTAGCGATCGCGAAGGAAAAACAGAAGCGCGCCTCAAAATCCTGGGCCTTCGCGCCTGACCATTCCCTTCTGGTCGAGATTTTTCTGTGGGAGAAGGACCCTGATGCCGCATGGCGCGAGGCAAAAGAGGGCGGCTGTTCCGAGCGGCTCTGGATGAAGCTTGCCGCGGGCAGGGAAAAGGACCATCCTGCTGAGGCAATCGAGGTTTACCGGAAACGGATCGACCCCATCGTCAACAGGAAAGACAACCGGGCCTACGAAGAAGCGGCAACGCTGCTCCGGAAGATACAGGGCCTGATGAATCGTTTGAAACAGGACAAAGAGTTCGCTGACTATCTGCTCGGAGTGCGAGTAGCGCACAAGCAGAAGAGGAATCTCATAAAACTGCTCGACAGAATAAAATGATCTAAGCACCGGGGCCGTCCTATGCGCCATTGGGATGAACTGACGAAGAAGCAAAAAAAACACATCCGGGAAATGGCGGGCGTGGCGTACGGACGGGAGCTGGCCGCGGCCCTGGACAAGCTGCTCGCGTCGTTCCAAAAATGGAAACAAGGCGGGATGGGTCCCTTCGATCTTGACGAGCGCATCCATGAGTATCATAACGGTACGGCGAGAGAGCTGTATAAACAATATGCGACCGGCGACCCGGACATGGCGGTCATGCTTGCCCTGGCAGGAGGAATATTGAAGATCGAAGAGCTGAACGAAGACTGCCGTTCTTTCTATCAGGACCGGCTTGACCGGCTCCAAGATCGGCAGGAATAACGCTCAGCCTGCATGTTATCACTGGTCTCATAATAATCTGTACACCTTCACGTATGTCATTCCTGCGAAGGCAGGAATCCAGAATTTGCATAAAAAGGCGCTGGATTCCGGATCAAGTCCGGAATGACGGCATAAGGCATTACTAATACAAACGCAGTAAATATTGTTACACTTTAACCATACTTTATGTTATTCTGGGGGCATGAAAACATCCCCTGCAAGCCCAATAAAGGTGTCCAAAGAGCAATTGCTGGCCCTCGCAGAGAAGGTGCCAGGAGCTTGGATCGGCATAAAGATAGCTACCCTCCTCTTGGTAATGGAGGGTCAACGACCGGGGTGGATCTCAGAAGTCCTAGGCCAGACCCGGATGAACGTAAACCGCTGGACGCGGGCGGTAAACAAGGACGGAGTAGAAGCCCTTGTCCCGAAAAAGCAGTCAGGCCGTCCAGTTCGGATGACTCCTAAGATCGTAGCTCAGCTAGAGCTTCAACTGGAGGAATCGCCCCAGAAGTTCGGCTTAAATCGTATTCGATGGGATGGCCCCACTTTGGCAACTCATTTACAGCGCCAGTTCGGGATAAAGCTGAAAGTCCGTCAGGCCCAATACTGGATGCATCAACTTGGGTATCGGTTAAAGCGAGCCAATCACGTTTATCTCCAGGCAAAGGCAGAAGACGCGAAGAAGTTTGCCAGGAGCCTAAAAAAAACTCAAAACGCTGGGTCCTAAAGAAACTGTGGTTTTTCAGGACGAATGCGGTTTTACTCTGCACCCTCGGCTTGGCCGCGGCTGGGCGCTCATCGGGAAACGGTTGAAAGTGCCGACAACCAGCCAGCATCAGAAACGTTTGAATGTTTCCGGCTGGGTGGCTCCTCTTCTGGCTCGTGCCGGCGTCATCCAAACGGAACGTGGCAACCGAGAAGGTTTTCTCAAAGTGCTGCGGCACCTTTATAGCCAGCTTCGTGGCTACACTATCTGGCTGTATGTTGACCGAGCTCGTTGGCATAGGGGTGACCCAATCCGGGAGTTTCTCAGAAAGCATAAACGACTCCGGATTGTGTACTTACCACCATATCAGCCTGCCTTGAATATGCAGGAACGCATATGGCGCCAGATTCGCTATGAATCAACTACCAACCGGTGGTTCGATAACCTTGACGCAATCTGGGCAACGGTCCAAAGGACGCTTGACTCGTGGTCAAAGCACAAAGTCAGGCGACTTTGTAACATTACTTAGTGCGTTTGTATTAGTATACGGCGTTTACTTAAGCCTGCCCCAGCATGATTGAGGCCGGGGCAGGAATGACGAAAAAAACTGTAAAAAAGCTGCGAATGCACCGTGCATAACCTGACCTTCTTCGTATCTCCGTGTGAACCACATGAACACTCAGCCTTTGACGATCTCTTCCTGGCCCCAGGCCATCCTCCACATCGACGCCGACGCGTTCTTCGCGTCCTGCGAACAGGCGATCCATCCCGAGCTCAAGGGCAGACCGGTAATCTGCGGCAAGGAGCGCGGGATCGTGGCCGCGGCGAGCTACGAGGCCAAGGCCCGCGGCGTCTCGCGCGGGGTGAGGCTCTCGGACGTGAAGAGGATCTGTCCCGACGCCGTCATCCTCCCCTCGGATTACGAGACCTACAGCCTCTTTTCGGTCCGCATGTTCGAGATCCTCAGGCGCTTCTCTCCGGACGTGGAAGAATACTCCATTGACGAGGCCTTTGTCGATCTCACGGGCCTCAGGCGGTGCTTTCACGGACCCTACTCCATGATCGCTGAGAAGATGCGCAGGACCATCGAGACCGAGCTGGGGATCACCGTGTCCGCCGGGGTGAGCCTCTCCAAGGTCCTTGCCAAGATCGGCTCCAAGCACAAAAAGCCGAACGGCCTCACCGTGATCCCGGGCCTGGACATCCATCTCTATCTCGAAAAACTTCCCGTGGAAAAGGTCTGGGGCATCGGTCCGAACACGGCAGCCTTCCTCGATAAGCACGGGATCAGGACCGCCCTGCAGTTCGCGCGCAAGGATGAACGGTTCATCGAACAGAACCTTTCCAAGCCGTACCGCGAGATCTGGCACGAGTTGAACGGCAGGAGCATGTACCCCGTTGTCGTTGAATCGAAGAACACCTACCAGTCCATCAGCAAGGCAAAGACCTTCACCCCTCCCTCGCAGGACGAGACCTTTCTATTCGCCCAGGTCTCGAAGAACCTCGAGAATGCCTGCTTCAAGGCGCGGCGCTACAAGCTGGCCGCCTCGCGGCTCGTGGTCTTTTTACGAAAGCAGGATTTTACGGGCAGCGGCGTCGAGATAAAACTCAGCCGTCCAACTGCCTATCCCGGAGAGCTCTTCGGCCCGCGTCGGGAAGGCTTTCAACAGCTCTTCCTGCCCCGCACGCTCTACCGCCAAACGGGGGTCGTGCTCGCGGGCATCGTGCCCGAGGCAGGCATGCAGTACTCCCTGTTCGACGACACGGCGAAGATCGAAAAGATGGCCAGGATCTATGACTGTGTGGACGAGCTGTCCGGGAAGTTCGGCAAACACGCGGTCCAGCATGCCGCAAGCCTGCCCGTGAAACTGCAGGCCCAGCACGAGGGCGGGCGCGGCGATGTTCCGGCGAGAAGGGAAAGTTTATTTACGGGAGAAAACAAAAGACAGCGTTTGGGCCTGCCGATGCTGAATATAAAAGTATAACCCGGCAACCGGTTCTGGACCGGACCACATCAAAAGCAACGTTGTTCGACGATTACATCAGCGAGCAATACTCTCACCTTTTCCTTTCACCATGACCTTGTTGCACACATTTAAAACTTGTAAACTAATCACAAAACGGTTGTTTTGTGCAAAATTTTGTTGGATTTTTTTATACTATTTTGGTAGTATAGCTTAGGGTCCACACCAATCTGTCATGGATTGTTGTCATCACTATCACATGCACTATCATAGCCCATTGAAAGTCATATCCATCATATGAACGTGAACGAGCGACTTCATGCTGTTGAGCTCTCGCTGCAGGAGAGCGAGGAACGGTTCCGTGCCCTGTTTGCGAGCGCTCTTGACGCGGCTTTCCTCATCGACGCCGAGACGGGCGTCATTATCGACGCCAATCCGGCGGCAAGCCGGCTTTTGCTCATGCCGCGCGAACGCATCATCGGGCTCCATCAGAAGCAGCTGCATTCTCCGCGGTTGAAGCAAGGGTTCGATGACAGGTTCCTCGAACACATCGAGAGGGCAGCCACGCAGAACAGCGGCCCTCCCGTGGAATCCGTCGTGCTGCGCTCCGACGGCGCCGAGGTCCCGGTGGAGCTCTACGACCAGGAGCTCAGCCTGCACGGGAAGCGGGTGATCTACGGGACCTTCCGGGACATCACCAAGCGGAAGAACGCCGAGGCCTTCATCCGGAACATCCTCGAGACCATAGATGAGGGGTTCATCGTCATCGACCGCGACTACCAGATCATCTCCGCGAACAAGGCATACTGTGCCCAGGTGGGGATCAGCCATGATGATATCCTCGGCAGGAAGTGCCACGAGGTCTCCCACTCCAGCCCCCTGCCCTGTTTCGCGGGAGATAGTACAGATCACGCCTGCGCGGTAAAGCGCACGTTCGAAACGGGCGGGCCGCACGCGGAGGTCCATGTTCACCGGAACAGCAAGGGCGAGCCGCTCAATGTGGAGACCAGGAGCTTTCCCCTGCGGGACGCGTCGGGGGCCGTGACCGCGGCCATCGAGATCATTAATAACGTTACCGAGAAAAAGAAGCTCGAAGAGCAACTGCTCCACTCTCAGAAAATGGAAGCGGTGGGGCTCCTCGCCGGCGGTATCGCCCACGATTTCAACAACATCCTCTCGGCCATTATCGGATACGGATCGCTGATCAGGGAAAAGACCGGCAGCGACGCGCAACTCAGCCATTACACGATCGAAGTCCTTGCCGCGGCGAACCGGGCCGCGAACCTCACCAAAAGCCTCCTCGCGTTCAGCCGGAAGCAGATCATCGATCCCAAGCCGCTCGTCCTGAACGACGTGATCGGGAACATCGAGAAACTGCTGCTGCGGGTCATCGGGGAGGACATCGAGTTCAAGACCTCCTATGCCGAGGAAAAATTGACGGTCATGGCGGACCGCGGGCAGATGGAACAGGTGCTCCTCAACCTGGCAACAAACGCCCGCGATGCCATGCCGGAAGGCGGCGCGCTGACGATCCGGACGAAGTCAACGATCATCGACGATGCCTTTTTGAGACTTCACGGCTACGGGAAGCCGGGGCCGTACGCGGTCATAGCGGTGACCGATACCGGCACCGGCATGGAGAGGCATACCCGGGAGCGGATCTTCGAGCCCTTTTTCACCACCAAGGAGACGGGCAAGGGGACCGGGCTGGGCCTGTCCATCGTGTACGGGATCGTGAAGCAGAACAACGGCTATGTCGACTGCATCAGCGAGCCCGGCAAAGGCGCGAGGTTCAACATCTATCTTCCCCTGATCCTGTCGCCCGCCGATGAGGTCGAGCCTGCCGTTGTAATGCCCGCGAAAAAAGGGTCTGAGACGATCCTGATGGCCGAGGACGATGAGTATCTGAGAAGGCTGAACCGGGCGGTGCTCGAGGAGTACGGATACCGGGTCATTGTCGCCCGGGACGGAGAGGAAGCGGTACGCCTGTTCAGGGACCATAAGGATGACATCCGGCTTCTTGTCCTCGATGTGATCATGCCCAGGAAAAACGGCAAGGATGCCTACGATGAGATCAAAAAGATGGCGCCGGAGATCATGGTCCTTTTTACCAGCGGGTATACCGCCGATTTCGTCAGCCAAAAGGGTGTCATGGAGCCGGGGCGCTTCTTCCTCCCGAAACCTGCCTCGCCCACGACCCTTCTGTTGAAAATACGGGAGGTCCTGGATGCCGAACGATAAACGATGACCGGGGAAGCAGCAACTGCAGAGAACGATTCGGGCAGACGCCTCGCAGCTGCTATCCGCAGTAAATGATTCCCGAAGAATATCGAACGGCGTCAGGGAAAAGAACAGTTGGATGCGTCATCTGCGCGATGAATGTATGGTTCTTTTGCCGTCCGACCGGACGGTTTACCATACCGGCTTTCAGGAGTGACAGGCCGTGACCGGCAGGTGGATGGAATCGCTGTAGATATCTTCGGTTTCTTCCTTTTTATAATAGGGACACTTCTCTTCCCGGCATCCGTGCGGATGCTTTCCGCTGTGTCCGCAGATGATCGGCGACTTCCCGGCGGGGAGCACAATGCCGAACCGTTCGGCAAAAATGTTCACAACGACATCGAGCGACCTGCGCACATAGGCCTTGCAGCAGCTCGGCCCGGTCAGGTCCGCGATCGCCTGCGACACCCTCGTAACGGCATCCATCGTGATTTTCTGCTCTGTGTCCGAGCCGCACCGCGCGCCGAGGAACAGCGAAAAACAAGCGCCCACGGCGGGCACGACGCCGCAGACACCCGTGAGTCCGCAATAGCCGCCTACGGCCTGTTTCGCCGTTCTGGCGAAAACTTCCCGGATATCCTGATCGCTGATCTTACCGTTCCCGTAGGGAGAGTTCCTGAGCGCCGCCATGAACGCGCCCGCCGCGATAAAGGCGTGCTCGCAGCCGAGCATGGGAAGCGAGGGATGGGCCATCATGAGCTCTGCCAGCTGGACCGGGTCCTTTGCCTTCGTGGCAAGGGAAACGGTCTCGATCATCGACAGGGCGTCTCCGCGATGGCAGGCATCGCAGATAAAATGGCCTTCCGGACATTTGATGTGCCCCTCCGCAATCTTCCCGCAATAGGTGCAGACAAGATCCCGGGCACGGTCCAGGTATTCGAGAGAAGAACCGCAGACCATGCAGTTTTCGGTACGGTGAGGGTTTGCCATAGTGCCCATTATACCCGGTTGGCGGCTTTGATTCAAGGCAAGCGCGACGGGGGTAACCAGGGAAGAGGATGCGAACCTCCGCGAGGGGGGACATCAAGCGGCGCGGGCCGGCTTGACCCGCTCTCGGAGCTCTTCTTTTATCTGCCGGGCAACGGCTGACAGCCTGCCGCATTCCTGCGACAGAACGGGACACTGCGAAGCCAGGTAATCGAACGCCATAGTGCAAATGGTCAAGGATTTTATGGCCACTGCCGCCGATTTTTTTGCATCGGTTGCCCCTTCCTCATGCGTTTTCCACCCCACGGTCCGGTAGACCTTGGCAACGACCACCGTATGATGCCAGGCGATATCGTCGAAGTATTCTTTTGCCTCTCCGTCAACCAGGCGCTCCGCGGCCCGGAGAAATTCGTGGGTCTGCATGGTGAAATCATAGGTGCGCCTGTACAGCGGATCATCCATGGCGCTTCCCAACTGCCCTTGGACCTCTTCCGTCGAAGGCATGCCGGCGATCCCGTCGAGGTCGATCCCGAAATCACGGGCCTTCTGCTTGATCCGCGCTTCCGTTTCCCGGAATGATTCCCGGATATCGCGAAGGAGGGCGGAAGAATCGTTCCCGTCGCTGCTCCCGGTCCAGTTCTGCAATGACCGCTCTTGCAGCTTCTGGAACACGGCGCATTCCGCCGTTTCCAGGCATCGGTCGCACCGGTAATCGCAGGCGTTAAAGGGAAGTCGTTGCATACCGTTTTCTCCGGAAATAACGATTATCCGCCCTGCTGATGACCGGGATCTTCATGATTTTCCCCGCGGGCATTCAAGGAAAACAGGGCATTGTTCATGTTTTTTTAACTATAGCATAAAGAAGATGACCTGGTCCTTCTATGAAATAAAATCGTCCTAATCGCTTGACTTTTTTCTTGATTCTACGCTATGCTTAAACCACCTTGTTTCTGGATCGATATCCTGCATGGAGACGATTTGTGAGACCTGTCTTCCTCGTTATTTCCCTGTTCGCCTCATTCCTTGCTGCTGACGCCTCCTTCGCACACGGGACCGGCGCCGCGAAGGCGGACATTGCGCTCGAAGAAAAGCTCGGGCAGTATCTTCCCGCGGACGCCGTTTTTACCGATGAGAACGGGAAAAAAACAAGTCTGAAGGACTTGATCAACAAACCGACGGTCATTGCGCCGGTCTACCTGGGCTGCACGCACGAGTGTCCCATGCTCCTCAGCGGTCTTGCCCAGGTCCTGGGCAACATTGAGCTCGTAAAACCCGGCAAAGATTTTACGGTAATAACGCTCAGCTTCGACGATAAAGACACGCCGGCCATCGCCCGCGAAAAAAAAGGGGATTACCTCAAGGCCATCGGCAAGCCCTTTCCGGCGGATGCCTGGAAGTTCCTGACCGGCGATGCAACGAACATCAGGAAATTCACGGACTCCATCGGCTTTAAATTCCAGAGGGACGGCGACGAGTTCTCGCATCCCATCACGCTTGTCGTCGTGTCGCCGGACAGAAAGATCGTCCGCTACCTCGAAGGCTTCACGTTCCTGCCCTTCGAGGTGACCATGGCCCTGACCGAGGCCGCCCAGGGCAGGGTCGGCTCGCCGGCTCGCAGCGCGCTCATGTATTGCTTCAGCTACGACCCTTTGAAGAAATCCTACGTGTTCAATGTCTTGAAGGTAACGGGGACCGTGATCGTGCTGTTCGTTGCGGCCTTCTTCGCATACCTGATGATCTCGACGAAAAAGAAGCGGGGATCGGTCTAAAACCATGGAGTGGGTCCGACCCGCTACTTCATTGTCACCCTGAACCCTTCGCAGCCATTCTGAACGGAGCGTGGTCCTTCGACGGACGCTCTGAGCGAAGCGAAGAGTCTCAGGATAAACTTCGTGAGGAATCTTGCCCAGGGCAGGCCCCGTGAAGGGTCTTGCAAGGGACCGGAAACGCGGGATTCTTCGCCGCCCTCGGCGTGACCGCTCTGGGAAAGACGTTTTGACTCAACATGAAACTGCGTTTCGGAGAGCACTAATATGGAAGTGAGCTTTTATCAAGCAGAGACTAAATACCCCGGCATCTTCGGATGGATATTCACGACCGACCACAAGCGGATCGGCCTGCTCTACCTTATCTCAACGCTCTCCTTCTTTTTCGTCGGGGTGTGCCTCGGCCTCACCATGCGGCTCGAGCTCATCCGCTCGGGCATGCATTTCTTCAGCGCCCAGACCTACAACGCAATCTTCACGCTCCACGGCGTAATCATGATCTTTCTCTTCATCATCCCCGGCATCCCGGCGTCGCTCGGGAACTTCATCATGCCGCTCCAGATCGGCGCGCGCGACGTGGCGTTCCCGAAGATCAACATCCTGTCGTGGTGGCTCTTCATGAGCGGCGCGGCCTGCGCGATCACGGCGCTCTTTACCGGCGGCGGGCCGCCGGACACGGGCTGGACCTTCTATGTCCCCTACAGCGTCAGGACCGGAACGAACATATCGCTGGCGGTCTTCGGGGTGTTCCTGATCGGCCTTTCCTCCACGCTGACGGGCATGAACTTCCTCACCACGATCCACCGGCTCCGGGCGCCCGGCATGACCTGGAAAAGGATGACCCTGTTCACCTGGGCCATCTACGCCACTTCCTGGGTCCAGCTCCTGGCCACGCCGGTCCTGGCCATCACGCTTTTGCTCATCATCCTCGAGCGGTTCTTCGGCGTGGGTTTTTTCGATCCGGCAAAGGGGGGTGACCCGATCCTCTTCGAGCACATGTTCTGGATCTACTCCCACCCGGCGGTCTACATCATGATCCTGCCGGCCATGGGCGCCGTAACCGATATCATCCCGGTGTTCAGCCGCAAGAACATCTTCGGCTACACGGCCATCGCCGCCTCGAGCCTGACCATCGCCTTCGTGGGCTACCTCGTCTGGGGCCACCACATGTTCACCAGCGGCATGAGCGACACGGCGCGGGTCATTTTCTCGCTTCTCACCTTCCTCGTGGCCGTCCCGAGCGGGGTCAAGGTCTTCAGCTGGATCGCGAGCATGTACAAGGGCTCGATCAGGATGAACGCGCCGTTCCTGTACACCCTGGGGTTCATTTTCCTCTTCTCCATCGGCGGTCTGACCGGCCTCGTCCAGGGCGCCCTGGCCACGAACGTCCACGTCCACGGCACCTACTTCATCGTCGGCCACTTCCATTACGTGATGTTCGGCGGCGCGGCCATGGGGTTCTTCGCCGGCCTCCACTACTGGTTCCCCAAGATGTTCGGCAAACTGTACGAAGAGCACCTGGCAAAGCTCGCCTGGGTGTTTCTTTTCATCGGGTTCAACATGCTCTACTTTTCCATGTTCGTCCTCGGTTGGGAAGGGATGCCCCGCAGGTATTACGACTACCTTCCGAAATTCAACGGCCCGAACCTGGTCTCCACCATAGGATCCTGGATCCTGGCCATGGGCTTGATCGTCATGTTCTACAACCTGATCCATTCGCTCTTTGCGGGCAAAGAGGCCGGTGACAACCCTTGGGAGGCGGCTTCGCTCGAATGGCAGACCACGTCGCCGCCGCCAAAGGAAAATTTCGCAGAGCAGCCCGTGGTTACAAAAGGCCCCTATGAGTTTCGGTAAAGCGCGCACGAATCCCGAAGCACGAAACGCCAAACACGCACCTGCTACAAACCGGTGAAGTAGCCGCTTTGGTCACTCGGCATTGTTTCAGATTTCAGCATTCGAATTTGGGATTTATCATTCACCATGACTGAACTCGCCCACACGGAACACCGCGACTACATCGGCGCCAAGCTCGGCATGTGGCTCTTCCTGTTCACCGAGATACTCCTCTTCGGCGGGATGTTCCTGGTCTACTCCGTCTACCGGCAGGTGAACACGGCCGAATTTCATGAAGCGGGCATGGAAATGAACGTGGTCATCGGGGCGATCAATACCATCATCCTGTTGACCAGCAGCCTCACCATGGCGCTATCGATCTCGGCGATCAAAAAGGGGGCGAAGAAGAGCTCTGTCCTGTTCCAGGCGGCAACGCTCCTCCTGGGGACCGCTTTTCTGGTGAACAAGTACTTCGAATGGAGCGGCCATATCCGCCACGGCTTCTATCCCGACTCGCCGCAGCTTTTGGCCATGGGCCACGGCAAGATACTCTTCTTCGGGTTGTACTACGTCATGACGGGCATCCACGCGCTGCACGTCATCATCGGCATGAGCGTTATTACGTTCATCCTGGTGATGACGCTTCGCGGCACCGTGACGAGCGACGATTACATCAAGCTGGAGAACGCGGGGCTCTTCTGGCACCTTGTCGATGTCATCTGGATATACCTGTTCCCGCTGTTCTACCTGATCCTGTAAAGCTTTTCGAGGACGTATGGAAGAAAACAAAAGCCAGAGCGACGCCGCGAAGACCTATATCATCGTCTGGATAGCCCTGCTTTGTCTCACGGGTTTGACGATCAAGGCGGCTCAGATGAAAATGGGGGAATGGAGCATGGTCGCCAACATCGCCATTGCCTCGGCCAAGGCGGGCCTCGTGCTCTGGTTCTTCATGCATCTCAGGCAGGAAAAACGCCTGTTCAAGCTGCTGATCTTCGTGCCGCTGATAACGATCTCGATCATCATCGGGCTGACGTTTTTCGATATTTGGTACCGGTGAGAGAAAAATTCCAAATGACAAATTACGGATCACAAATAATATCCAAATTCAAAGTTCCAATGTTCAAAACGTTTGGCGCTTAACATTTCGTGCTTGGAGCTTATTTGTTATTTGATGCTTTCGCTTTCGCTTGCGCTTTGAAATTTTAAACAAGAGGTTCTTATGGTGACCGGCTGGCCCAACCTGTCCAACCCCGCGGATGATACGTTCTTCTTCATCCTGGGCATTTCGGTGACGCTCCTGGCCCTGAACACGGGGGTCATGCTCTACTTCGTGTTCCGGTTCAGCAGGAAGCGCCATCCCCAGGCGGAGGAAGTGAAGGAGAACGTTCCGCTCGAAATCCTCTGGACGGTCATTCCCACCATCCTCGTCCTGGCGATTTTCTTCGTGGGTTGGAAGGGTTTCGTGTACATGCGCACCGCTCCTCCCGACGCCATGGTCATACACGTCACGGCCCGGCAGTGGTCGTGGACCTTCGACTACGCGAACGGCAAGGAGAGCAACGTCCTCTATGTGCCGGTCAGAAAGCCGATCAAGCTCCTGATGACCTCGGCCGACGTGCTGCACAGTCTCTTCATCCCCGCGTACCGCATAAAAGAGGACTGCGTGCCCGGCATGGAAACGCACCTTTGGTTCCTGCCGGACCAGCTCGGCTCCTACGACCTTTTCTGCACCGAATACTGCGGTGTGGGGCATTCCTCCATGATCACCAAGGTGGATGTCATGACGCAGCAGGACTTCGACGCCTGGTACTCGGGAAAAAATGAGCAAGCCGGGGAAAAGAGCGTAAAAGAAGAGGGCGCAAGAAAAACGGTCAGGAAGGCCCCCGAAGCGACGACGCTCGCCCATGAAGGAGCGGAGCTCCTCCAGGTGAAAGGCTGCATTGCCTGCCACACCGCGGACGGGACCCCCAAGATCGGACCGACGTTCAAAGGCGTATTCGGCAAAAAAGAAACCGTGATCCACAACGGGCAGGAACGGGAGATCACGGTGGACGAAGCGTTCATCAAGCAGACGCTCCTTCATCCTGAAATCGACCGGGTCAAGGGCTTTCCGCCCCTTATGCCGTCGCAGCAGGGTCAACTGACGGACGACCAGATCAGGGCGATCACCGAATACATCAAAACGCTCAAGTAATACTATGGAACGCTTGCGATCATACGCTCGGCTCTGCCGCACGCCCCTCTCCCTTTTTGCCGCCTGCTCCGCGGGGACCGGCTTCCTCCTCGGCCCGCACCATTTCGCAGTCCAAGCCCTTCTGCCGCCGGCGGCGGTGTTTCTGCTCGCCTGCGGAGCCTCGGCCCTGAACCAATACCAGGAACAGGACGTAGACGCAAAAATGGAGCGGACACGGAGCAGGCCGCTCCCGTCGGGCATCATCAGCCCGCGGCAGGCACTCGCAAGCTCGGCATTGCTTATAGCGGGAGGAGAATTCGTTCTCGCCTTCACGGGGAGCCTGACGGCCGTGGTGCTGGGCGTTTTTGCGGTCCTCTGGTACAACGGCGTCTATACCCGGCTCAAGCGGCTCACGGCCTTTGCCGCGGTCCCGGGTGCGGTGGTTGGCATGGTTCCCCCGGCCATCGGCTGGGGCGCAGCGGGCGGAGCGGTCACGGACCCGCGGCTTTTCGTCATCTCCTTCCTCTTTTTCCTGTGGCAGGTCCCCCACTTCTGGCTCCAGGTCCTTCATCACGGGGAGGAGTATGAGCAGGCGGGACTTCCCTCTCTTACGAAGGTGCTGGACAAGAGGCAGATCGCCCGGATCACCTTTGTCTGGATTTGCTCTACGGCAGTGGCAAGCCTGCTGCTCCCGCTTTACGGCAATCTAACGTCTCCCCTCCTGTACTGTCCGCTTCTTATCGCCGCGGTCTGGATGATGGTGACGGGCGTAAAGCTGGTGACCGCGCGACGGGCACCGGCCCCTGCGCTCGCCGCTTTCCGACATCTGAATATCTTTATCTTTATCGTCATGTCCTTATTGTCCATGGAGAAGATAGTAGGCCGCCTGCAATGATTCAGAACACCGCTGTTGCCGCAGAAAGGCTCAGGCAGGTTCTCATCGACCTGTCGCCGCTGATCGAAGAGTATACCGCGCGGGTCTGCCCGGACTGCCGGGACGTCTGCTGCAGGCAACGCCACAGCATCATGAATGAACAGGATATGCGCTTCCTGTCCGCGCTTAAAGCTCCTCTTCCCTCGTACGAGCCGGGACTGCCGCTTGACGGGCCCTGCCAGTTCATGGGCGCGGAAGGTTGTGTTCGTCCCCGCTGGCTCCGGCCCTGGAGGTGCACCTCGTATTTCTGCGGCGCGCTCCTCGATGCCATGAACAGCGGGCCGCAGAAAAAGGCCAGGCAGGTCTCGGCGCTCATCCAGGAGATCGTCGACATTCGCAACGGCTGGTAAGGACGAGGCAAGCCTCAGACTAGTGAAACATGAAATAAAAAACGATCCTCACACGAAGCCACAAAGCCACAAAGAAAAGAGAACAATGAATCGTTTTTTATATTCCTTCGTGTCTTCGTGCCTTCGTGTGAAAATTGATTTTATCTTTGATTGAAGCTCCTTGCGGCAAGACTTCGGCGAGCTCAGTCGAGTCACTGCGGGAAAGACGCTCACTCCAGAATTCAAAAACTTTGCTACAATTATAGGTCCTGGTTTGTAAAGTACTTTTAATCCGGAGGCATCATGAAAAAGATCGCCAGAACAACCTGTCTAATTCTCATCGCGGTGCTATTCACCGGGATCTTTTCTCATCCCGCCCCTGCCGCGGACGACATTGTCCGGGCGACTTTGAAAAACGGACTCCGCGTCGTTATCGTAAAGAACACCCTTGCCCCGGTGGTGACCACCGAGGTCAACTATCTCGTCGGGTCCGACGAGGCCCCCGAGGGCTTCCCCGGCATGGCCCATGCTCAGGAGCACATGATGTTCCGCGGCAGCCCCGGGCTTTCGGCCGACCAGCTTTCATCCATCATCGCCTCATTGGGAGGCGAATTCAACGCCGATACCCAGCAAACGGTGACGCAATACTTCCTTACCGTTCCTTCCGAAGACCTCGATATCGCGCTGAACATCGAAGCGACGCGCATGCGCGGGGTCCTCGACACCGACGAACTGTGGAAAGATGAGCACGGGGCCATCGAGCAGGAAGTGGCCCAGGACCTCTCGAACCCGAGCTATGTGTTCTCCACGCGGCTGCTCCGGGAGTTATATGCCGATACTCCCTATGCCCATGACGCCCTGGGTACGCGCGAGTCCTTTCAGAAAACAACGGGCGCCATGATCAAGAGATTCTACGATACCTGGTATGCGCCGAACAACGCCATTCTCGTGATCGTGGGGGACATCGATCCGCGCGGCACCCTTGCGAAGGTCCGTGAACTGTTCGAGTCCATCCCAAGCCGCGCGGTGCCGGCCCGGCCCGAGGTCAAGCTCCGGCCGATCAAACCCGACACCCTCCGCCTGGAGACCGATCTGCCCTACGGTGTGGCGATCGTGGCCTATCGGCTCCCCGGTATCGACAGCCCGGACTTCATCGCCGGACAGATCCTCGCCGATGTCCTGGACAGCAAACGGGGCAGGCTCTACAATCTGGTCATCGAGGGCAGGGCGCTTTCGACGGGGTTCGACAGCGACGCGCTGCCCAAAGCGGCTTCCGGATACGCAAGCGCCTCGTTCCCCCAGGGCGGCGACGGTCCGGCGCTCATTGATAGGATCAAGAACATCATCACCGGGTATGTGAAGGACGGCGTGCCCCCCGCGCTCGTGGAGGCGGCAAAGCGGCATGAGCTCTCCGATGCGGAGTTCCAGAAGAACTCCGTGCCCGGCCTGGCCGCCCTGTGGTCGACGACGCTGGCCGTCGAGGGACACGGGTCGCCTGACGAGGACATCGAGGCCGTGAAAAAGGTCACGGTGGAGGACGTGGAACGCGTGGCCCGGGAATACCTCACCCCTGATCGGGCCATCGCCGCGGTCCTCACGCCAAAACCGTCGGGAGCTGCCGTATCGGCAAAGGAATTCAGGGGCCCCGAATCCTTTACCCCGAAGCTGGTCAAGCCCGTGGAACTTCCCGCATGGGCGGAAAAGGCCCTGGCCCCCCCGGTGCTTCCGGCGCCCGCTGAAAAACCCATCGATACGATGCTGCCGAGCGGCCTGCGGCTCATCGTTCAGCCTTCAACGATCAGCGCCACCGTCGGCGTTTACGGTCAAGTGAAGAATAATCCGCATCTCCAGCAGCCGGCGGGGCAGGAAGGCGTTGCGCGCGTCATGGACTCATTGTTTGACTACGGGACGACCACGCTCGATCGCCTTGCGTTCCAGCAGGCAATGGACGATATCGGCGCCGACCTCACGGCGGGCACGAGTTTCTCGCTCCGCATCCTGGCCGACCGTTTCGACCGGGGGGTCAAGCTCCTGGCCGAGAACCTGCTGCACCCGGCCTTTCCCGCGCAGGCGTTCGCAATCGTGCAGCGGGAAACGGCGCTGGCGCTGAAGGGCGAGAAGAACAGCCCTTCGTTCCGGATGATGCAAGCGCTCCATGCCGCCCTCGTTCCGGGCAAAGACTCGACGCTTCGCGAGGCGACACCCGAATCGGTATCAGCGCTCAAGCTCGACGACGTCAAGGCCTACTATCGCCGGGTGTTCAGGCCGGACATGACGACCATCGTGATCATAGGCCGCGTGACGCCGCAACAGGCCCGTGCGGTCGTTGAAAAATATTTCGGCGGCTGGAAAGCCTCAGGCCCGAAGCCGCAGACCGAGCTCCCGCCGGTGCCGCTGAACAAGCCCTCGGCCGCCATGGTGCCCGACGCGAGCAGAGTGCAGGTCGAAGTACAGCTCGCGGAAACCCTCGGGCTCACGCGGGCGGACCCCGACTACTACGCGCTCCAGCTCGGCAATCATGTTCTGTCCGGCGCCTTTTACGCCACGCGTCTTTACCGCGACCTGCGCGAAAGGACCGGCCTCGTGTACACGGTCGAGTCCTTCATGGAGATCGGCAAGACGCGCTCCCTCTTCGGCGTCTTTTACGCCTGCGACCCTCCGAATGTGTCAAAGGCACGGACGCTCATCGAAGGCGACCTCCGCGCAATGCAGACCACGCCCGTGACGGCCCATGAGCTGCGGCAGGCCAAGGCGCTCCTGATCAGGCAGGTCCCGCTCGAGAGGTCGAGCATGGAGGACATTGCCGGGGACCTCCTCTCGCTCGCGCACGACGACCTGCCGCTCGATGAACCGCTGCGGGCCGCGCGCCGCTATCTCGACCTCACTGCGGAGCAGGTAAGGGACGCGTTCGCGAAATGGATACGGCCCGCGGACTTTGTCCAGGTCACGCTCGGCCCCGCGCCGCAATAGCGGTTACGAAGAGAAATGCGATAGTGGACCGCGAAGACGGTACGGGTCGGATGAAAGGGATGCTGCTTAATGGATAGAGAAAGCCGCGGCACGCAGGACCAGGGCGTCGATCTCGGAATTTCGCAGCCGTTCACGCAGCCGCCAGCGGACTGAGTCATATCCGTTCAGATTCCGATCGGCATCGGGCGGATATCCCATTTGAAATCGGACACCGTTGTCCGACCTGTTTCGGACATGAAAAAGCCTGCATAATCAAAATACAGCATATTGTCGGATGATTCTTTACAGCGTATCAACTATCCACAATTCTGATTGAATCATCCAATAAATTGTTCCATAATAGAACCCATCCTACTTCCTGAACTCTGCAACAGTTTCAATATTTGGGAATTGCAGAGTTCATCCGGAAATCTTTAGGCAAAATATCTAAAACAACTTCGTCCAGACCACATATTTATCGGTTCTAACCACCAGGCAAGAGTCAATGTGTTGCCTTTCCCTTTTCCACTGCCACCATCTGGGCAAAAGCGCGACCATGATATTCAATATCAAGAGAGGCTTGGGGGGCAGCATAATATCACCACCGAAGGCGATGAGTTTTTTGACTTTGCGAAATTGCGCGGCAAGTGAAAGAATGAATGGATTAATACTAAAGCGGGACTAATCCTTCGCGGATGGCGAACTTTATCAGATCAGCATTGTTGTTGATGCAGAGTTTTTTCATGATTTGTTTTCGATAGTATTCCGCCGATTTGACACTGCACATGAGAAGGGAAGCAATTTCCTTTGCGCTTCTCCCCTCGGCCAAGAGCCGCAGAGTCTCGCGCTCCTTCGATGTGAGGCTCACGCTTCCAAGGCCTTCGTTTTTGGCCGCGCACTTGACCACATCGCCCAGAACACTGCCTGTTATCTTCGGGCTGAGATAGACGTCTCCCGACGAAGCCACGGCGCGTATGGCATGGATCACTTCCTCAAAGGCGCAGTCTTTTAAAAGATAGCCCGACGCCCCGGCGCTCAGCATATTAAGGATGATTCTCTTTTCGAGATTCATCGACAGCGCGATTACCTTGGAGCGCGTGCCGTCGGCCAGGATCCGGCGGGTCGCTTCTATGCCGCTCAGGCCGGGCATGGAGATGTCCATGAGTATGACGTCCGGCGATAACGCGGAAGCCATCCGCACGGCCGTTTCCCCATCCTCTGCTTCTCCGATCACGGACATATCTGCACGTTCCGTGATGAGAGAGCGTATCCCTTCACGCATCAGCTTGTGATCGTCCGCAAGAAGGATCTTCGTGCTCATCCTGTTCCCCTCCTAGATGTAGTCCGGAAAGTGTAAACCAGGTGACCTTTTGAAAGACCGATCTCTTCATTACAAGAATAGGGACTGCTTGTCAGTCGAGGACAAAAAGCAGCTTCCCTATCAGCGAGTATATGGATTGATCCGGACAAAGTCAAGTAAGATCTCAATAAAAACAGTTGATTGAGTAAAGGTGGCTTATAAAAGCGCATTAGGTTTTTCCTAATGACCCTTAGGGATTTCGACTTGGGATTTTCCTAATTGACATTCTTGTGTAGAGATGCTATCTCATAACAATTGTGCATACTTGAAATATCGCAGTGTTCACACCGAAAAATCAGTTCGAATAAAAGCCATCCAGTTCACAGGCACATCTCCGATTCCTTGATAGAACAAACACGCGCTACCCGACGTCTGGCAGCAAAAGGCATTCAGCTTCATGATCTTTCCCCGGGGAGGATATATGGGTGGACAATGTCACATGGGCAGATGCGCAAGCAGGTTCCGGCCGGATGGCGGTGAAACCATAAGAATCAGAAGCAGGTTCGGGATCACCTTATTATTCTTCTTTGCGCTCGTGTTTTATAATACACCTTCCTTTGCCGACACCAGCGTCGGCGGCCGGATATCTTCCGACACTGCCTGGACGTTTGCGAACAGTCCTTATGTCGTTACCTCGACAGTACAGGTTTACGGTACTTCCACATCCCCCGTAACGCTCACAATCGAGCCGGGCGTCGTGGTGAAGTTTAACTCCGGCACGAGCCTTCAAATCGGCAACGGCACGAGCCAGGGCGCGCTCGCGGCGCAGGGAACAGCAGCGAACCACATCACCTTCACCCGGAGCGGAACGAGCGGGACTTGGAACGGTCTCAACTTCCAAGACGGGACAATAGATAGTACGACGGACCTGGAATATGTGGACGTTCAGTACAGCACCGGGGTAACCATGACCTCGGCCTCGCCGACGATCAGGAACAGCACCATAACCAGCCTCAGCGGCTACGTCAGTCTCAGCAGTTCAAACCCCACGCTCGATACCGTGACTATTACCAACACTGGAAGCTATGGCATTTATCTCTCGTCCTCCTCGCCAACCATCACGGGGGGCAGCCTAACAAACTCAAGCCCAACCGGCCACGGGATCTACGGAAGCGGCTCGCCGGTCATCTCGAACTATTCTGTTTCTATCGTAAATACCGCCAGCTATTACGGCGTCTACATGAGCAGCACGACGTCGGCGATGTCCATCACCAATTCCACGATCGGGAACGGCATTTACATCGGCTCAACCGTCATCACTCCGACCATCACCGGCAACACCTTCACGAACGTTGACAGTTCACACATGCATGCGGGCGCGAACATCATCGCGCAGATATTGAGCGGCAATACCATAAACGGCATCACCCCGGCAGGGCAGATTGAGATCGTGGGCGAGCAGATGAAGCAGGACGCCCACTGGACGGTATGGCCTGCGCCGTATGTCGTGGTCTCTGGCACGGTCCAGGTCTACAAGGACACGACGGGCCCAGCCACGCTCACCATTGATCCCGGTGTGACGGTCAAGTTTGCTTCAGGCAGCGGCTTGACGGTCGGCAACGGCACGAGCCAGGGCGCGCTCGCGGCGCAGGGAACAGCGGCGAATCACATCACCTTTACCCGGAGCGGGACAAGCGGGACGTGGTCCGGTGTCACTTTCAACAGCGGCACGGTGAGCAGTATGACGATACTAGCATATGCCGATGTCCAGTACAGCACCGGGGTAACCATGACCTCGGCCTCGCCGACGATCAGGAACAGTACCATAACCAACCTGACCGGCTACGTCAGTCTCAGCAGTTCAAATCCCACGCTCGACACCGTCACCATAGCAAACACCAGCACCTACGGCATCTACCTTTCATCATCTTCCCCGACCATAACCAACGGCAGCCTTACGAATTCCAGTCCGACCGGCCACGGGATTTACGGGACTGGCTCGCCGGTCATCTCGAACTACAACGTTTCCATCGTCAATGCAACTAATTACTACGGCTTCTACTTGAGCAGCACGACATCGGCGCTCTCCCTGACGAGCTCCACCGTCGCGAACGGTTTGTATATTAATCAAACTGGAATCGCACCGACGATCACCGGTAACACCTTCACGAACGTAGACAGTTCACCGATGCATGCCGGGGCAAACATCATAATCCCTATACTGAACAGCAACACGATCAATGGAATGACCTCTGCGGGCAGGATCGAGGTCGTGGGCGAGCAAGTGAATCAGGATGCCCACTGGACGGTATGGCCTGCGCCGTATGTTGTCGTCTCGGGCACAGTCTCCGTGTACAAGGACACAACGGGACCCGCAACGCTTACTATCGATCCCGGAGTGACGGTCAAGTTTGCTTCGAGCAGCAATTTGCAGGTCGGCACCAGCACGAGCCAGGGAGCGCTCGTGGCGCGGGGAACGGCAGCAAGCCACATTACCTTCACCCGGAGCGGCACGAGCGGGAACTGGTACGGGCTCAACTTCCAAGCCGGGACCACAGCCAGTACAACGGACCTCGAATATGTGGACGTTCAGTACAGCACCGGGGTATCTATGACCTCGGCCTCGCCCACTATCAGGAACAGCACGATCACAAATGTGACCGGCAATGGGCTGACTTTCAACTCCTCGAACCCTGTTTTGGATACCGTGACCATTTCTTGCGCCGGAACCTACGGTATATATCTTTCATCCTCCTCATCACCTGTGATCACCAATGGCAGCCTGACGAACTCAAGCGCGACAGGGTACGGTATTTACGGAAGTGGCGCGCCGATAATTTCAAATTACTCGGTCTCCGTTGGCAACACCGCTAACTATGGCGTATACATGAGCAGCACAACATCGGCGTTTTCCCTGACAAGCTCCACGATTGCCAACGGCTTGTACATCGGCTCGACCGGGATTGCGCCGACCATCACCGGCAACACTTTCACGAACGTAGACAACTCGCCGATGCATGCCGGCGCGAACATCATCGCGCAGATATTGAGCAGCAACACCATAAACGGTATGACCTCGGCGGGGCAGATCCAGGTCGTGGGCGAGCAGGTAAAGCAGGACGCCCACTGGACGGTATGGCCTGCACCGTACGTCGTAGTCTCGGGCACGGTTCAAGTCTACAAGGACACGACGGGGCCGGCAACGCTTACGATCGATCCGGGGGTCACCGTGCAGTTCAACTCATACTCGAGCCTTCAAATCGGCTACAGCGCAAGTCAGGGAGCGCTTGTGGCGCAGGGAACTGCTGCGAACCATATCACGTTCACCCGGAGCGGCACGAGCGGGAACTGGTATGGGCTCAACTTCCAGGCCGGGACCATAGCCGGTACGACGGACCTCGAATATGTGGACATTCAGTACAGCACCGGGGTAACCATGAACTCGGCCTCGCCCACCATCAGGAACAGCACCATCACGAATGTGACCGGCTATGGGCTAACTTTAAACTCCTCGAACCCCGTTTTGAATACCGTGACCATTTCTTGCGCCGGGACCTACGGAATTAATCTTAATTCATCCTCACCTGTCATCACAAACGGCAGCCTTACGAACTCGAGCCCAACCGGTCACGGGATTTACGGAAGCGGCTCGCCGGTCATCTCGAACTATAATGTCTCCATCGTCAATACCGCCAACTATTACGGCGTATACATGAGTAGCGCAACCTCGGCGATGTCCATCACCAATTCCACGATCGGGAACGGCATTTACATCGGCTCAACCGGCATCACTCCGACCATCACCGGCAACACCTTCACGAACGTGGATACCTCGCCGATCCATGCTGGAGCGAACATCATCGCGCAGATATTGAGCAGCAATACCATAAACGGTATGACCTCGGCAGGGCAGATCCAGATCGTGGGCGAGCAGGTGAAACAGGATGCCCACTGGACGGTATGGCCTGCGCCGTATGTGGTCTCGGGTACGGTCCAAGTCTACAAGGACACGACGGGACCCGCCACGCTCACCATCGATCCGGGAGTGACCGTCAAGTTTGCTTCCAGCAGCGGTTTGCAGGTCGGCAACGGCGCGAGCCAGGGCGCGCTCGTAGCGCAGGGAACAGCGGCGAATCACATCATGTTCACTCGGAGCGGAACGAGCGGGACCTGGTCAGGTCTTATCTTTAACGACGGCACGATTGACGGAACAACGGACCTCGAATATGTGGATATTCAGTACAGCACCGGGGTATCTATGACCTCGGCCTCGCCGACGATCAGGAACAGCACGATCACAAATGTCACAGGCTACGGACTAAATTTAAGCTCCTCGAATCCGGTATTGGACACGGTGACGATCACGAACAACGGGGCCTATGGCATATATCTTTCATCCTCCTCTCCGACCATAACCAATGGCAGCCTGACGAACTCAAGTGCGACAGGGTATGGGATTTACGGGAACGGCTCGCCAGTCATCTCAAACTACAATGTCTCCATTGTAAATACAGCGGCCCATTACGGATTATATTTATCTTCTACTTCGTCCGTGCTGTCTGTTACCAATTCAGCCATTGCCAATGGCTTGTACATCGGCTCAACCGGCATCACGCCGACCATCACCGGCAACACCTTCACGAACGCAGACAACTCTCCGATCCATTCCGGGGCGAACATCATCGGTCAGATTTTGAACAACAACACGGTAAACAACATGACCTCCGCGGGCAGGATCGAGGTTGTAGGCGAAACCATAAATCAGAACACTCACTGGCAAAAGTGGACGGCGCCATATGTCGTATTAGGTACAATTTATGTCTATAAAGATACGACAACAACAGCCACCCTCACTATCGACTCCGGCGCCGTGATAAAATTTAACACCGGTACAAGCATGCAAATCGGCAGCGGCTCCTCTATGGGCGCGCTTATCGCCAAAGGCGCGGCAGGCAATAGCATCCTCTTCACCTCAAGCCAGACCACACCCGCACCCGGGAATTGGTATGGCGTCACGCTCTCTGGAGGAGCTTCTTCAGCAAGCGACATTGAATACACGACCATTGAATACGCGGGTTCCGGAGCAAATTATAACAACGCCGATCTCACCATTAGCTCTTCCGCTCCAATCCTCAGAAACTGCCTTATCAGAAACAGCGCCGGAAGCGGCGTTTACGTGACGGGCTCGACGAACTATCCCGTGATCATGGACAGCGAGCTCACGGGAAACAAATGGGGCGTTTACTCCACCGGCTCCAATCCGTACATCACCAACACGAAAATTTACTCCAACACCACGGCCGGCGCCTGGAACGCATCGACCTCTCCCGACGTCGACGCTCGCGACAACTGGTGGGGAGTAGCGAGCGGGCCGACATACACCGTAGGCAACGCAGGCGGTAGAGGGGATGCCATCAACGATCACGTACTGTACAACCCTTGGCTCGGCCAGGCTCCGGGTACGGTCTTAAGCATCACCGAGGCGAGGGCCATGCCCATATCGCTGAACCCCAACGGCGGCTACGTTACTTTTACGGCCTCCATATCGAGTTCCGCCACCTGGACCATCACGATCACCGACGCAAACAACAACGCGGTAAATGCCTTTACCGGGACCGGTACGGCCATCAAACAGAAATGGTACGGCACGAACAGTCAGGCGGTAAAAGTGGCCGACGGGGCGTACTTTTATCAGATTAACGCCGTTGACCCAACAAACGGCAACACCGCGTCATCGCCCCAGGGCATGATCATGGTTTCGAGCGTGGTTCCGATCGTCTACATGGACCCGCCTGCTGACGATCAGATGTTCCAGGGCGGCGCTTTGATCAGCGTAACCGGCACGGCCTCGGACCCCAACGGACTCAAGACCTATACCCTCGATTACGGCGTCGGCGGGGACCCGGCTTCCTGGACGACACTCAAAACATCGACCACGCCGGTCACGGACGGCCTGATCTACGCCTGGGACACGACGTCACTTACCAGCGGCATGTACACGCTCCGGCTAACGGTCACGGACAACGCCGGGAATGTGGTTGTAGACACAGCGCGCGTACGGCTTCTTTGGACGCAGAATGCGGCAGCTTCTGAAGGCTATATATCGCCCAACGGAGACAATATAAAAGACACGACGACAATCAGTGCTGCCTTCACCTACCTGAGCGCGTGGACCATCACCATCAACGACTCCTCGGCGGCAACTGTCAGGACGTATACCGGCACGGGGACTTCAATGGCCCAGTCTTGGGACGGCAATGACAGCACCGGGACCGTCGTGCCGGATGGAACGTATACCTACCGGATCGATGCAACGAGCACCGAAACCAGCGTACAGGCCGTCTCGATGACCGGAAACATCATCGTGGATACTACGCCGCCCATGGCCGCCATATCCTCTCCGGTCGCGAGCGCAGTGCTCCGCGATATTGTGCAGGTTCTGGGCACGGCGTCCGATACGAACCTCGATAATTACCGGCTGGAATACGGGCTCGCAGCAGGAGCCGGCCCCTGGACCCTTATATCCGGCGCAACAACACCGGTCAGCGGCGGAACGCTCGCCACCTGGGTCACGAACGACCAGACGAACGCGGTCCTGGTCCAGAACGGCGGCTATGCCTTGAGACTCACTGCAACGGACAAGGCAGGCAACAGTTCCATATCAATAGTCCCGGTAAGCACGGACAACCTGATTCTCTCGAACATCGGAGCAAGCAGTCATACGCTTAATACCAACAACTCCGAATCCAGTGCCATATCCTTCACCATCAACGAGCCGGCAACCGTTACGCTATCGATCATACCTGAAAAGCAGGGTCCGACCGGCACGCCGGTATACCAGGCTTCTCAAGCCTATGCGGCAGGCGCGTATTCTTTCACTTGGAACGGTACGGACAACACGGGCAAGGTTGTACCGGATGAGGCGTATCTCTACGTGTTAGGGGCATCGGACGGCGTTAAGTCAGACAGTTACAGCCCGCCCGCGCCAACGGGGACTGGGAGCGTGACCTGCTCGCAGTCGTCGGGCGCCGATCCTTTGACCAATCAGCCCATGACGATAACTTACACGCCGTCATTGCCTTCACGGGTGACTGTCAGCATATCCTGGGGGTCGCAGAACTTCAATGTCCTGACCGCCTTCCCGGCAACGCCCGGGAGCCATAGCTACGTCTGGGACGTCAGGAACCCGAGCGGTCAACTTCTGGATTACGGTGCAGGCGCCTCGTGCTCGATTGCGTCTCTTCTTGAGGAGAACCATATCATCACGACCGGGGATACCCCCGTGATAAGCGCACTCAAGACCGATCCTTACGCAATGAGCCTGTCCTACGGCCAGTTTACGCGAATCGAGTATACGCTCTCGCGGGACTCGAATGTCACGATACAACTCGTCTCGCCTTCCGGGTCGGCGATTACCGTGGCTAATACCCAGCTTCAGACGGCCGGTCCGCAGGAGCTTGACTGGAACGATTTGGACCCGGCGGATACCAACGGAATGAAAGCCCTGTTTTCCGGGGAAGGCAACTACATGGTCACGGTCACGGCCGTGAACCCCGTTACCGGGTCGAATTCGACAATAAGAGGAAATTTGATGATCGGGAATTAATAGCATCTTGTATTATGTCGGTGCTGCTGCTTCAATTAAATATGAACCGGAGTTTTCATGGCACTACGGATAAAAGATATGCTTGATTCATTCATGCCTAGACATCTCCGGCGAAAAAGCGTCCTTTTCCTGCTCTGGATATTGCTGTGCCTGTCTGTTCCGCTAAAATCAGCGTATGCAACATGCAGTCTTTGGTCTGAGAACGGTTACAGTCATGAGAACTGTACTACCGAGATGGAACAGGTGCTGAAAATTTATCAATACAAGTATCGTTGCAAGGGGGGTTATCCATGTCTACCTTAAAAAAGGGATTATTAGTGTTCTTAGTATTTTGTCTCTCTCTCATTTCCCAAAAAGTTCAAGCTGAGTGTGTTTGGGGATGTTCAGCTATGGGCTACAGCGCATGGTGCTGCGAGAGTGCGTACGAATCGATAGATTTTATAAACTCATATTGGCCAACAAATTGCGGTACGGATACTGTTTATTGGGATCCGAAGGGATGGCCATGCACAGCTGTTGGCTTGGTGTATGCTAAGTTCGAAGTTACCCCCCCTGGCAAAAGTAGCCCTGAGTGCTCTGATGAAAGTGCTATTTGGTTTTGCACACCTACACCTTGTGATCCGACTGACCCATGCTGCCCAAATCCGAGTGCTCCTTGCTGCATCGATGCAGGTAATCCCTGCTGTGACAGCAAGGACCCCTGCTGCGGGGTCACGGATCGTTGCTGCGACCCCAGCAATGGGGGTGGAGGTAAATAGCAGATTTTTGGCTGAGAAAATAATGTCCTTTTACAATTAAGCTTTTTCAGTTCTTACGGAGGTCTTCATGCATCGGGTATTATATAAATTACTGTTCGTCATACTCTTTATTTCGTTCGCAGTACCCGCATACGCCGCGTATGATGAAGACAACCCGCCCGATCTTTTCTGCATTGCGGGTAGCAAAAGCGGCAACAACCCCGCTTTCGGCGGCAAGCCCATAAGCCTGCTTTCAGGCATGGAGACCTACGCGCCGAGCACGGACCTCACCCTCGGGCGCTTTTACCCCATTAACGTTACGCGCAGCTACAACAGCCGCACCTCCTACGACAGCCCGCTCGGTTACGGCTGGGGACTAAATTACGACAAGCGCCTGTACACCTATCCTGACGGCTCCATCACGGTCAGGAGAGAATGCGGCGGGAAGAAGCGGTTTACCTGGAGCATTTCCGGGTACACCGGTTCAACAAGCGACACCGGCATCCTCGTCCAGAACCCCGACGGCTCTTACACTTACACCGACAAAAACGGCGAGACGGAAAAGTACGACCCCCAGGGCAGGGTCGTGAGCATGGCCGATGCCACGGGCAACTCCCTGGTTTTTAGCTACAGTTTATCGACAAGGGAGTTTCTCTGGGGCCTTCTGCCGTATAACATCGATCAAACGAACCCCATCATCGACTCCTCCGACTACCACCTGAGCAAGATCGAAGAAAAAAACGCCGCGGGCAACCTCACCGGCAACTGGGTTGAGCTCCAATACGACAGCACGACCGGCAGGCTCACGGATATCCAGGACAGCATCGGCCGGACGGTGAGTTACACCCATGACACTATCGGCAACCTTACCTCAGCTTCAGGACCAAATGGAAGCTCCACCTATGGATATACCGACGCCACCAGAAAGCACCTTATCACCAGCATCGACGAAGGGAGCGGGGCATATATCAACAGCTATGACTCAACAGGGAGGGTCACGAGCCAGGCCCACGGGACCGGCATCATCAATTTCGCGTATACCATACCGTACCAAAAGACCATCATGACCACTTCCATCAAAGACAGTTCAGGCAATCTTCTGAACACCCAGACCCGTACCGTAGAGTTCGACACCAACGGCATGCCGGTAAAGGTCACCGACACCTTCGGCAATATAACAACGTATGTGCGGGACAACAATACCACCTGGATACTTCAGGAAGGACATACGGACATCGTATCGGGTGGTACAACGACCACCGCATATACCTATGACAGCAAGGGTAACGTGCTCACCAAAACCGAAGCGCAGGGGACGAGCATTGAAAAGACGACCACCTGGACCTACGATCCCGTGTTCAGCAAGGTCCTGACCGAAACGATAACAAGCGTCGTCAATCCGGCGCAGAACAAGGTCACGACCAATAGCTACGACAACAACGGAAATCTCCTGACAACAACCGAGACGGGGCTTTTGGGAGACAGTACGGCTTATTCATACACCACGACCTATGGTTATGATGCTAACGGAAGAATTGCTAGTATCGATGGTCCCAGGACCGATGTACAGGATGTTACGACCTATAACTATGATTCAACGACGGGCTATCTCGCCTCCGTGACCCAGCCGATCATCGGTTCAACGACGTATTCCAGCTTCGACCCGCTGGGCAACCCCCAGACGGTCACCGACCCGAACGGGAACAGCACGGCCTATACCTACGATACCCTCGGGAGGGTGCTTACCGTCAAGGCTCCCGGTGACACGGCAGCAACGCAGTATTTTTATGTGTCCGGCGGCGGGAGCTGCCCGTCCTGCAGCGGGGCGAACAAGATAGACCACATCACCCTTCCCGAAGGCAACACAATCTGGTATACTTACGACACAATGGGGAACCTCGCCACGATCAAAGACAGCCTGAACAATACGATCAACTATACCTATGACTCCGAAGGCAACAAACTGACCGAGCAGATCAATGACAGCACGGGCAGTCTCCAGAAGACGCTCAGCTATCAGTACGATGCGCTTGATCGGCTGACGAAAATCGTAAATCCCGACAATACGTTTACACAGTACGCTTATGATTCACGTGGCAATCGAGTTTCAATCCAAAACCCGAAATCGGCAATCAGCGCCTACAGCTATGATGCTTTAAGTCGGCTGACTTCGGTGGTTCAACCAGGCAGCGTTACGACATCCTATGGCTACAGCTCGGGCAATAACCTGACGAGCGTGATTGATGCGAACAATAATACGACAACGTACAAGTATGACGACAAAGGCAGGGTCTATCAGGTCATCTCCCCGGACACCGGGACGATGACTTACTGGTATGACCCGGCAGGAAATCTGGTCTCAAAGACCGACGCGAAGGGAATAACAGTTTCAAATACGTATGATGCAGCCAATCGATTGACACGAATCCACTTCCCGTCAGACGGCGATGTCGTCTACGCATATGATAGCTGTGTGAATGGAAAAGGTCGGCTGTGCTCGATGACGGACGCGAGCGGCACGACTGCTTACGAATACTCCGCGAAAGGTCAGATCAAAAAAGAAACGCGGACCATCGATAGTATTCAATACGTCACCCAATACTCGTATGATCAGAACGGAAACTTGAAAACGCAAACCGAGCCCACGGGCGAAGTCATCACGTACAACTACTCAAACGATAAAGCGATCAGCGTGCTGGACAACGCCGCGAATCTTGCGACAAGCATCAATTACAAACCGTTCGGCGGGATCTCTTCGCTCTCCTACGGCAACGGCGTTGCCGGATCGATCAGCTACGATAACCAGTACCGTGTCACCGGGATCACTGCCGGGTCCGTGATGAATCTTAGCTATCCGACTTACGACGCGAACGGGAACATTATGGCGATCAACAACGCGCTCGATCCCACGAAGAACAAGTCCTTCACCTACGATGCCCTCGACCGGCTCTCTACGGCCACAGCTTCCGGGATATGGGGTTCGCTCTCCTGGACCTACGACGGCGTCGGCAACAGGCAGGCGGAGAACTCGAACAGCTACACATACAACACAGGCACAAATAAGTTGAGCAGCGCGAACGGTCTCTCTTACGGTTTCGACAACAACGGCAACACCACGAGCCAGGGCGCGCGGCAGTACACGTACAACCAGAACCAACGCTTGGCCCAGGTCGTAGACGGCGCGATGACCGCGACTTACACCTACAACGGCAACGGGCAGCGAGTCAAGAAAATCGTGAACGGAACAACGACGATCTTCCATTACGATCAGCGGGGTCAGCTCATCGCGGAGTCAAATGCCGCCGGCGCATTCACTGCGGTTTATGTATACTTGAATGGTCAGCCGTTGGCGAAGATAGAAGGAACGAGCGTTTATTATTATCATAATGACGCCTTGGGCACTCCGCAGAAGATGACGGACAGCACCGGCGCGGTCGTCTGGGCTGCTGACTACAATCCGTTCGGAGAAGCGACGATCACCGTTTCGACGATCACAAACAATCTGAGATTCCCTGGACAATACTTCGATGCGGAGACGGGGCTGAATTATAATTACTTCAGAGACTATAACCCGGCGATTGGACGATATATAGAGGCGGATCCGATTGGGCTGCGAGGCGGCAATAACCTTTACATCTATGCGCGTCAAAATCCAGGTGCTTTTACTGATTTAAGAGGCCTTGAGCCATGCGAACAAGTTACTGATTGGAACGAAATACCGGTCCTAAAGAACTCAAACTCAATATCAACCTGTGGTGCAAGCTCTTTAAGAAGCAAATGGGCGCCCGATGGTTATCAACAAGATGGTTTGATGAATTGTCTTTGCTATTGGAAATTGATTAGTGTTGAAAGAGTATATACTGAAAGATGCTTTACTGAACAAGCTCAATTCAAGTGTAAGAAAAAGAAGAAATGCGGTAAAGAAACCACTTATACCGTAACGCGAACTAGACAGGGTCGAGAATTTGGGGAATGGGTTGTACCGGAGTATCCCGTAATCGCCAATCTTACTGCTCAAACGAAGGGGACATGGACTGACAACGGCTGTCATTGTCTTGATCCTGACGGTAATTAAATGTGCACGCGGAGTGTAAGTATGAAAATAACAAATAGCCAATTATTAAATCTTCTGACTGTGATGTTATGCATATCAGCTTTCGGTTGCTCAACGGGTAAATTGCCTGATGTCCTGAAAAAAAATGTATGGATACCTGAGACTGCTAAAAACATTAAGTATACAAAGGTAGGCGAAACACATCAGGTTAAGTATGAAGATAGCATTTGCTTTCCCGCCCATGATTTCGTCAATGAATTGGTCGATAAAATGAGCCGTTTAGGATGGATTCGCCAAGACACTGACTTTTTAAATCCAGGATTGAAGCTGAATCACAAAAGAGGCTCGGGCCTATGGTCGCATATTGTTGATGAAAAGGAAGCGCACGATCTTTATCGTTGGACGGAAGATTTCGCAGACCCGGAGGGTAATATTATCCGCTATTGGCTTCAGTATAGAGTGAAGCAAAATACGCAAGGTAGCAGCGATATTATGTATCAAATCAAATCATGCAGCTTAGAGATGCTTGCTATTTATTATCCAAAAGAGGCGCGTCATTAACCCTTTTCACCCCGCCGCTACGTTCTTTTGAACCAGCGCATCGAGATAATGCAAAAGAGCCTTCTGGTCCCTTTTCGGAAGGCTCTCTATCTTTTTTAACCGCCGCCACAACGCCGCGTGCTGCGGATCGCGTTGCTGCTTGATGAGCTTCACGCCGAGCAGCTCGTCGGTCGACACCTTGAGCGCTTTCGCCAGCGGCTCGATCAGGTGCGCCGGGGGATAGTGCGTCTCTCCCTCGTAGTAGGCGATCACCCTGCAGGAGACCCCGACCTTTTCGCCCAGATCGGTCTGGGTCAGCCCCAGTTCCTTCCGTAAGCTCGCCAGCCTTTTCCCGAAGTCCTTCGCAGTGACAGTTGTCCTTTTCATGAACAGCATAATATCACGCATTTAAAAACTCCTTGACATGGATATACGAAAACCGTATATTCTTGACACCACATTATACCATTTAGAATCCGCTTGACAAGTTTTTTCAAAGGGGGCCGAAATGAGGGTTTCAAAGGAGGAGATCGAAACGATCAAGCAAACCCATGACCTCAAGGCGGTCATCGAGTCCTACGGCGTCACGCTCAAGAAGAAGGGCACCAACTACGTCGGCCTCTGTCCCTTCCATAAAGAGAAAACTCCGTCCTTTACCGTGAATCCCAAGACCAACCTTTACCACTGCTTCGGCTGCAACGCCGGCGGCGACGTGATCAACTTCATCTGCAAGAAAGAGGGGCTTGGCTTCAAGGAGGCGATGGAGAAGCTCGGGGGCCGGAAGCCAGAACGCCGAGAACAGAAGCCGGAGAAGAAGGCAAAGGAAAGCTCCGCTCCGGAATCATCTATCAATCGCACTCATCTATTAAACCGCGTCGTATCCTTCTACCATAAAACCTTCTGCGAAGATCCTCGCGCGCGTGAGTACATGCATACGCGCGGGATCGCGGACAACGCTCTCTTCTCAGACTTCACGATCGGCTACAGCAACGGAACCTTATTGAACACCATCCCCGACGAAGGCGATATCCGCGAGGCACTCAAGGAGATCGGCATACTGAACGAACGCGGCAACGAGATGTTTTACGGCTGCGCGGTCTTTCCGATCTTCGATGAGAACAAAGACGCTGTCGGCATCTACGGCCGCAGAATCACGGACGGAGAAACGGCCCACTTCTATCTTCCCGGTCCCCGCCGCGGCGTCTGGAACTTCCAGGCTGCCAAACGAAGCAAATCAATCATCCTCACCGAAAAGATTATCGATGCTGTGACGTTATACAACGCCGGCTTCCGTGACGTGATCCCGTGCTACGGTGTGAACGGCTTCACGCGTGACCTGCTCGACCTTCTCACTCGCAGCCAGGTCAAAGAGGTTTACATCTGTTTCGACCTTGACGACGCCGGGAAGGAAGGCGCGGAGAAGATCGCCGGGCAGTTAAAAGAGAAAGGCATAGAATCCTATATTGTGCAGCTCCCGGCGATCCCGCTGCCGCCTGGCGTGGATAAGGTGGACATCAACACCTTTTTCCTCTTAACCGCCGACGCTTCCGCGATCTTCGAAAAGCTCCTCAAAGAATCCAATCACCGCGCCTCGATCCGATCCGACAAGATCGTGAAGCACGAGCAGAAATCCTACGACAAGACCGACACCGGCCTTATTGTCCAGTACGGCGACCGGCGCTACGACGTGCGCGGGATCGTGCGCGAGGGCGTGAAGCTCAAGGCAACGATCAAGGCGGTTCGGGGAGAGAAGGCAGCGCAGCGGTTCCACCTGGACACGGTCGATCTTTACTCCAATCGTAGCCGTCTCTTCTTCGCCAAGGCCTGCGCGGTTCTCTTCTCCGAAAAGGAAGAGATCATCACGGAAGATATTACCAAGCTCATCGACCTGGCCGAGTCCTGGCAACCGGAGAATAAAGAAACGTCGGCCACTCCGAAGATGACGAAGGCCGAAGAAGACGAGGCCCTGGACTTCCTGAAAGACCCGGAGCTCTTCTCCCAAATCCTCGTTGACTTCGAGACGGTCGGCATCACCGGCGAGGACGCAAACAAGCTCATGGGCTATCTCTCGGCCACGAGCCGCAAGCTCGATGAACCCTTATCCGTCCTGGTTCAGTCCCGGAGCGCTGCCGGCAAGAGCACGCTTCAAGACGCCGTGCTCTCGCTGATCCCCGACGAGGATTACATCAAGTATACTCGCATCACCGGCCAGGCGCTTTTCTACAAGGAAGAAGACAGCCTGGTCCACAAGCTCCTTGCCATCGAGGAAGAGCACGGAGCCCGTGACGCATCGTACTCGATCAGGAACATCCAATCATCAAAGTATCTCTCCATCGCTGCGACCGGCAAAGACCCGGCAACCGGAAAGCTCCGGACAGAAGAGTACAAGGTAAAAGGTCCCGTGGCGCTCATGATTACGACAACGGAAGTCGAGCTTGATTATGAGACTGCCAATCGTTTCGTTACCCTCACCATCGATGAATCAAAAGAGATGACCGAACGTATCCTCCAGAAGCAGCGCGAGAGGCAGACTCTGGCCGGTCTTCTCAAGAAGGTCGAGACCGAGCGGATCACCAAACGTCACCACAACGCGCAACGACTTCTCCGGCCTCTTCGCGTGATCAATCCCTTTGCAGAGCTGCTCACCTATCCCGCCGAGACGCTGCGCGCTCGGCGCGACAATATGAAGTACCTGGGCCTTATCCTGGCCATCGCCTTCCTGCGCCAGTATCAACGCGAGATAAAGACGGTCCAGGATAACGGCGATCTCCTTCAATATGTCGAGGTGATCTTGGACGATATCGAGAAGGCGAACACGCTCGCGGCCGAGATCCTGGGCCGCACGCTTGACGAGCTCGCCCCGCCGTCGCGCCTCTTGCTCAAGATGATCCGCGAGATGGTCGAGGCCCGCTGCAAAGACAGCGAGCCGAAGAACTATCACTTCAACCGCCGCGACATCCGCGAGTGGAGCCGGTGGAGCGACTCGCAGATCAAGCGCCACATCCAGCAGCTCGAAGACCTGGAGTACCTTTACTCGGTCGCCGGGAAGAAGGGCAAGGAGTACGTGTACGAGCTTCTCTATCCAGGAGGCGGCGAGGACGGCAAGCCCTTCCTGATGGGTCTCACCAGCATCGAGGAGCTAAAGAAGAAGATCGCGGCACAGAAGAAAGGAGAACGCAATGGACAACACTAAAATCGCCATCGTAAAGAACTGGCGCAAGTACAATCTTCCGCACGTCATGTGCGGCTTTGTTGTCGAAAGCGACTTCCGCTGCTTCACTTCCGCGTCGGTCTGCTTCGGCGACGGCAGCGGGATCGAGGTCCAGGCGAGAGATCGTGACGACCTCATTATCACGGACCTTCCGTTCAACGTGGTCGAGGAATGATGATCCTTCGCTTCGCTCAGGATGACGCCTGGCGTCAACTTGGACGGCAAAAAAGGCAACTTGGACCCTACTTGGACCCCACTAGTCCGGCACTAGTCCGGTCGGGTCGAATCTCATAAAGCCCTTGATGGCAGCGGCCTTGCCTCATCTTTTTACAGAGCTTGGACGGTTTTTAAGAAAAGCACATATACCGGATGCGGGAAAATCGTGAATCATAGTTATAGTACAAGAGGCTGATCATGAGCGAGTTTAACGAGCTACACGCGAGCTTCACCGAGCATCTCAAGGTAAAGAACTACTCGCCTCAGAGCGTAGCTGCTTACAGCGGCCACCTCCGGCTCTTCCTCGATCATCTCACGGAGAACGGTATCACCGACATCAAGCGCGTCACCCGCGACGTGCTCAAGGACTACCAGCAGAAGATCGCCGAGCTTCCCGGTCTCAAGGGCACGGGCTACGCCGTGGGAACTATCTCGATGAAAGTCCGGGCCGTCAAGCGCTTCTTCGAGTATCTCGAAGATATCGGGACGATCCTGATCAATCCCGCCGAGCACATCAAGGAGCCGAAGAAAGAAACGCGACTGCCCCGCGTCGTTCTCTCCGAAGACGAGGTCCGGAAGATCTTCGACCAGCCGAATCTGTCCACGCTCGTCGGCATCCGGGATCGATGCGTGCTCGAAGTCTTCTACTCGACCGGCATCCGTCTTGAAGAGCTGACAACCCTCACCATCTTCGATTGCGACCTCCAGGGCGGCTTGCTCCGGGTCAAGGGCAAGTTCTCCAAGGACCGCGTCGTCCCGTCTAGGCAAGCACGCGGTCAGGTTCTTAAAAGAGTACATCACGAGCGTCCGGCCCCAACACACCAAAAGCAACAAGCAGCTCCGGACCCTCTTCGTGAACCAGTGGGGCCGGGCCTTGTCCAAGCAGGTGGTCGAGCTCATGGTCAGACGGTACGCCAGACGAGCGAAGATCGACAAGCAAGTGACCCCGCACGTCTTCCGTCACACCTTCGCAACGGACCTGATCAGAAACGGCGCGGACATCACCGCCGTCTCGAAGATGCTCGGCCACGTTGATCTTAAAAGCACCCACGTCTATATCCGCGTCGCCGGCATCGAGGTCAAGAACACCCATACGATGAGCCACCCGAGAGAGAAAGACAAAGAGACGAGCGAAGAGGCCGAACCCGATATCGCCAAGATCAAAGAGCGTCGTTGGAAAAAGAGGCCGGACCATGAGCACCCTTAGCAACTTCACGGAAAAGTACCAACAGCATCTCCTCACCGTAAATTACGCAGAGCGCACCACCCAAAGCCACGCCTTCTATCTTAACCGCTTCCTTGCCTGGCTTGAGGCTCGCGGTATCTTCGAGGTCACCGCAGTCACGAAAGACCTTGTCAGGGACTACCAGACGCATCTTTACGAACAGATAAACAAACGGGGCGAGCCGAACAGCCCACGGAGCCAGAACCAGACCTTGAGCATCGTCAAATCCTTCTTCCGCTTCCTCTGGGAGAACGACTACCTTGCCCACGATCCTGCTCGGGACGTCACGTACGCAAAGACCCCGAAGCGGCTGCCCCGCTCGATCCTCTCCGGGTCGGAAACAAAGAAGGTGATCCACGCGCCGAACACCAGGACCGCGCTCGGATACCGGGACCGGACGATCCTGGAGGTCCTGTACTCGACCGGGGTCCGGAGAAAAGAGCTTGTCTCTCTCACCCTCCAGGACGTGGACTATCACGAGGGCTTCGTCAGGGTGAACAGCGGAAAAGGGGACAAGGACCGGGTGGTCCCGATCGGCAAGATCGCCTGCCGGTACCTCGAGAACTACGTCAAGCAGGTCCGGCCCATGCTGGTCCGGGACCCGGGCAACAACCATCTCTTCATTACCATGCGAGGGACCACGCCTTCCTTCAGCGCTATCGAGGACATCGTGAAGAAGCATACGAAGAAAGCGAAGATCAAAAAGACCGTCTCGCCCCACACTTTCCGGCACACGTGCGCCACGCACATGCTCAGGAACAAGGCGAATATCAGGCACCTCCAGGAGCTGCTCGGCCATGCCTCGCTTGAGTCAACGCAGGTGTACGCGCACGTGAGCATCACGGACTTGAAAGAAGTGCACAGCAAGTGCCATCCGAGGGAGAAGGATAAAGAATGAGGGACGAGGGGACGATGGACGGGGGACGCGAGAGGCAGTAACAGCGGCGAGGGACAGTGACAGCGCAGTGCCAGTGCCAGTGACAAGGAATAGCGGAGGCCTCCGGGCTTGCGGGATGGATCGCCCCGCAAACCCTGCGGCATGATTTTACCCCCGCCCGCCCCGCGAAACAGGGGCAGAGGCAAGCGCCGCGCCAGCCCTCCCCCCGCCGAGCCCTCCCCCTTTGGAAACCCCCTCCCTGGCACCCCCCTCCATCATCGGAACTCCCAAAGGGGGAGGGCTCTCTAGGCGCACATGTTGGAGCGCCTTAGGGGGGAGGATGCTGCGCGGGGCCGACCCTCCCCGCGCCCTTCGGGTCACGGCGCTTGCAAACCTCTGCCCCTGCTTCGCTCCCGTCTGCCCCCAAAGGGGGCGCCCAGGATCAAAAGACAAAAAGAGTAAAAGACGAACTGACAGTGGAATCGGCTTCACGCCTTCGCTTCGCTGCGGCGTCAAGCCCGTTTTATAGCTCGGTCACGCGCCGTGCAAGAGCGGCGCACGTCGCGCGCCCTCGCACCCGCCCGCCCCCGCGCGTGAGAGAGTGCCTGCGCTGTGAAACGCTCCAGCACACTCTCCCGCGCTCCCATCCGCCCTAATAGGGCTCCCCGGCAGTTAAAGAAAAAAAGGGGAGAGGGGAGAGGAAGGACAGATGTCATCGCAGTCACGATCGTGCATGCACACGCGCGTACGCGCCGCCAGGCCCGCTTCGCTCGGCCGCGCAAGCGTGCCACGTGCGCGTCGGTGTCTCGCGCCTGGTCGCGCGAACCCTGCTACGCTTCCGCTCGCGCACGCTCCGCCTTAGCGCTGTGGTTGCTCCGCGTCCAGCGCCGCACGCCGGTGCGCGTCTCTCGCTCCGGGGCCTGCCGGCTCTCCCGGCGATCCTCGGCCGACCGCGAAAGAAGAATGATATGATATCAAAAAGATGATGTGATATCATATCAACTTCAGACGTTAAACCACGTTTTACCATGAAAAGACTGAGGAACGTCGCCGGAAAAGAAGCCCAGCGTTAAACGCGGCGTTAAACCGCGAACGCCGCGACACCAAAGCACAAAGACAGCGTTTCTCATCCTCGCGTTTTACACGCCGCTCAACATCGTTGAGTGGTGTGTGATAGACGACGCCCGCGTAGCGCATTACCTGAATGGCGCGTACGAATAGAGCCCAAAAAGAGCATCGAACGGGCTTGTTGAGTGACAACAGAACTCCGCAGCGTCGGTCCTGCAAGCGCCCGAGCGGTAGCCGTAAAACGCGGTCACAGCGATCCTGCGGGGCTATCCGTGAGCCATCGCGGGCAATGCTGATTTTCTCTCTTAACCGCTTGACTTGCGCCGTGATCAATGGTTTAATGGTGCAACCTTCTACGAATACGCTTCATCAAAAAAAGGCTGAAAACGGCGAGGTGTCGTATCAATAGCTTGATCCATAAAAGCCGCATGGCTACAGGGCTTTTGCTCTCTGGGCCGAACATGCTTGACCG
>CAWBNQ010000001.1:1077500-1195559 GCA_963790205.1 Nitrospirota bacterium | reverse complement strand
AGATTCCTGCCTTCGCAGGAATGACGGTTTTAAAGTCGGGCAAGCAGGATCAAGCCCTGAGCCGGAAGACCTGTCAAAAACAATGTTAAATCCCCGCGGGAGGAGTTGGTCGATGAACTATAAGTATTTTATTCACCATGAGTGCAGTTTTTTCCCCTGCCATGATCTTCAGGAATGGAAATCATGTCTTTTTTGCTGGTGTCCGCTTTATCTGCTCGATTGTGGTGGAAATTTCACGATGAAGAATGAGATCAAAGATTGTTCGAGTTGTGTTCTTCCCCACACTGAAGACGGATATGATTACATCCTGAAAGTAATCAGAGCGACGGTTTATCAAAAAAATACATCATCACTCACCTGAGAGAGCGGTTATTTCGGAAACGAAATATCTGGAGTTGATTGCTTCCTGTTTCTTTTGTAGTTTCCGTTCTCATAAACTCACTAATTATCAACCTATATTCGTTGGCGGCTACCCATAAAAGACTCATTCGACATCATTGACAAACCGTGCCAAAGTTCTTGCAATGATTGTTCCCTTAGAGTACCCTCTTCAGGGAGGCGGTCTTTCAGAAACGGGGCTTCCCATCACTTCGCAGATTACTCAGAGGTTTAATTCTATGACCATATTTAAAATTCTCATTCTCGCTATAGTCCAGGGGGCTGCTGAGCTGCTGCCAATCTCAAGTTCCGCCCATGTTATCGTAGCAGAAAAATTGATGGGACTCGACCCAACCAGTCCGGAGATGACGCTTCTTCTGGTGATGCTTCACACGGGCACTATGTTTGCGGTCATCTTCTTTTTTTGGAAATCGTGGAAAATAACCTTTTTTTCTTCACGAAAAATTATTTGGCATTCAGTAAAGCTTATTGCAGCAGCTACCTTTCTGACGGGTATTATAGGTTTATTGCTGAAATATTTTATTGAGAAATTTGCATTAGGGGATGTCCCCCATGCGGAGATTGAACTTCTCTTTGGCAACATGATTTTGATCTCAGCAGCCCTTGCAGCAGTTGGTCTTTTAATCATTTTCGCTGGTTGGAAAAGCCGTCGTCCCGGTAAGAAAGTCACGTTGGGCATAAGGGAATCTTGCTGGATCGGAGCTGTGCAGGGGATCTGCCTGCCGTTTCGAGGATTTTCGCGTTCCGGGGCAACTATATCCACCGGACTTCTTTTGGGGGTAGCCAAACAAAGGGTCGAGGAATTTAGTTTCGCCCTTGCCGTTGTTCTTACCCCGCCTGTCATCGTCCGAGAAGTCTTACGATTGCTGAAGGCACACCCTGTATCTTCAGGTAATGTGACGAGCATGATGGGTCTCTTTTATCCCAGCCTGTTGGGTATGGTGCTGAGCTTTGCTTCTGGAATTTTAGCTCTTACGTGGCTTTCCAATTGGCTGGAGCGCGGCCGCTGGCATCTATTCGGAATATATTGTGTATGTGCTTCTGTTGGTGTGTTTCTGCTTTATAGGAGTGGCCTATGAGGGAGCTCCCCAGGATCAAAAGGTAGAACACTACAGTTGAGACAGTGCCGAAGTTGCAATTTCTTTCTGAAGTTGTGGTAGTTTCGACTATTCGAATTATTGCACTTTTCATTCGGAATCTGTTAATTTCTACTGCTTAGAATATTAACTCGACATTATTGGCCTAATGTATTTCATCCTTTCTGATATAATATCAAAAGCAGTAGAGAAACTCTTCAATAACGTGGTAGGCATCTAATCCTTTCTCGAGAAAAACTAATCAGTCGTGGCTGCATTGATCGAATGTTTTCAAACTATCACAATCTGCAGGACTGCTTATGATAACGATCTCCAAGAGTAACAGGCTTGTTACGCTCATCAACGTTTTCACCGTTGAGCCCGCAAACCAGCAACAACTTCTTGATTTGCTTGCCCGTGCGACTGAAACCTCTGTGCGCCATGTGCCAGGTTTTATTTCCGCCAGCCTTCATCGCAGCCTAGATGGCACCAAGGTCGCGATGTATGCTCAATGGCGCAGTATCGAGGACTATCGAGCCATGCGTGAGAATCCTGCTCCTCTACCTTACCTGCAGCAGGCCCTCGCACTCGCCAAGTTCGAGCCCGGAATATATGAGGTAGTTGAGACTTTTTCGGCAGCAGTCGGAGACACATAAGTAGCGCAGTTCAACAAGTCACACAACGAAAGGAGTAAACATTATGAATGACGATAGCAAGGGTTCGGTAGCGGGCGGGACTCACAAACACATGGCCGGCAGAGGCACGTCGAACCGTGACTGGTGGCCGAACCAATTGCGGCTGGATATCCTGCGCCGGCATTCCTCCCTGTCCAATCCAATGGGCGAGAGCTTCAACTACGCTGACGAGTTCAAGAGCCTCGATCTGGAGGCCGTGAAGAAAGACCTTCGCGCCCTGATGACCGACTCGCAGGACTGGTGGCCGGCGGACTTCGGACACTACGGGCCTTTGTTCATCCGCATGGCATGGCACAGCGCCGGCACGTATCGCACCGGTGACGGTCGCGGCGGCGCCGGAGCCGGCCAGCAGCGCTTCGCGCCCATCAACAGTTGGCCCGACAACGCCAGCCTCGACAAGGCGCGCCGGCTGCTTTGGCCGATCAAGCAGAAGTACGGCCGGAAGATCTCATGGGCCGACCTCATGATCCTTGCCGGCAACGTCGCCCTGGAATCGATGGGATTCAAGACGTTCGGCTTTGGCGGTGGGCGCGAGGACGTCTGGGAGCCGCAGGAGGATGTCTACTGGGGCTCCGAGAACAAGTGGCTGGACGACAAGCGCTATTCTGGAGAGCGGGATCTCGAGAATCCGCTCGCTGCGGTCCAGATGGGCCTGATCTATGTCAACCCGGAAGGCCCGAACGGCAACCCGGATCCGATCGCGGCGACCAAGGATATCCGCGAGACTTTTGCTCGCATGGCCATGAACGACGAAGAGACGGTTGCGCTCATTGCTGGAGGACACACCTTCGGCAAGACCCACGGCGCCGGCCCTGCTTCCCATGTGGGTCCCGAGCCGGAAGCGGCCCCCATCGAGGAGCAGGGCCTCGGCTGGAAGAGCAGCTTTGGCACGGGCAAGGGCGCTGACGCGATCACCAGCGGTCTGGAAGTCACCTGGAGCACGACGCCGACGAGGTGGAGCAACAACTTCTTCCAGAACCTGTTCGGCTACGAATGGGAGCTGACGAAGAGCCCGGCAGGTGCGCATCAGTGGACGCCGAAGGGTGGCGCGGGCGCCGGAACGGTGCCGCATGCCCACGACTCGTCGAAGCGCATCGCGCCTTCCATGCTGACCACGGACCTCTCGCTGCGCTTCGACCCAGCCTACGAAAAGATCTCGAGACGCTTCTACGGGAATCCGGATCAATTCGCGGACGCTTTCGCCCGTGCGTGGTTCAAGCTGACGCACCGCGACATGGGTCCTCGCGCACGCTATCTCGGCCCAGAGGTGCCTGCCGAAGAGCTCATCTGGCAAGACCCCATCCCCGCGGTCAATCACAAGTTGATTGATGAGAAGGACATTGCCTCCCTCAAGGGCAAGATCCTAGCTTCAGGGCTGTCGGTCTCGCAACTGGTTTCGACCGCCTGGGCGTCGGCGTCCACCTTCCGTGGTTCCGACAAGCGCGGCGGCTCAAACGGCGCGCGCATTCGCCTCGCGCCCCAGAAGGATTGGCCAGTCAACCAGCCGGCCGAACTGGCGAAAGTGCTCAAGACGCTGGAGGGTATCCGGAGCGAGTTCAGCAGCGCGGCCCTTGGCGGCAAGAAGATCTCGCTCGCCGACCTGATCGTTCTGGCCGGTTGCGCGGGCGTCGAGCAAGCCGCGAAGAAGGCCGGTCCCGGCGTGAAGGTTCCCTTCACGCCGGGACGTATGGACGCCTTACAGGAGCAAACCGATGCAGTCTCATTCGCCGTGCTCGAACCGATCGCGGATGGCTTCCGCAACTACCTCAAGGGCAAGTACACCGTTCCGGTTGAGGCTTTGCTGGTCGACAAGGCGCAATTGCTGACGCTGACGGCGCCGGAGATGACGGTTCTCGTTGGCGGGATGCGCGTTCTGAATGCCAACTTCGGGAAGTCCCAACATGGTGTCTTCACCAAGCGGCCGGAGGCGCTTACCAACGACTTCTTCGTGAATCTGCTCGACATGGGCACGGAGTGGAAGGCGGTATCGGACGCCAAGGACGTGTTCGAAGGGCGCGATCGAAAGACGGGTGAACTGAAGTGGACCGGCACGCGTGTCGATCTCATCTTCGGTTCCAACTCCCAGCTCCGGGCCTTGGCCGAGGTCTACGGGAGCTCAGACGCGCAGGCGAAGTTTGTCCAGGACTTTGTGGCGGCATGGAACAAGGTGATGAACCTTGACCGTTTCGACCTCGCCTGATCGTAGCATAAACGTCTTCGAGAGCTTCTGACAGGGCGGCGATAAAACGAAAACTAACAAGAGGGTGCAGGCGACGCTTAACAGCGCGCCTGACCCTTGGCGTTCATGTGTACCAAGTTACTACCGGTATTTTGCACCCTTTATTTATCGGTTGTGATGCAAGCTTGTAGAACTAAACAAAAAAGGCATTGCCAATAGACAATGCCTTTTTCAGCAACAGTCTCTTTCTCCCAGACGCTATTCCCCTTCAAACTCCGTGAGGGAGAAAACCTTGTAGCCTTTACTCTCCAGCTTCTTCCGCCCCCCTACTTCCGGCAGGTCCACAATGAACGCCATCTCCACGACCACGCCTCCGAGTTTCTCGATGAGTGCGGCCGCGGCCATTGCCGTGCCGCCGGTGGCGAGAAGGTCGTCCACGAGCAGCACCCGCTCGCCCTTTTTCAACGCGTCCTTATGGATCTCGATCCTGTCCGTGCCGTACTCAAGCGCGTATTCCTGAAATTCCACGGCCGCGGGGAGCTTGCCTTTTTTGCGAATGGGGATGAAGCCCTTCCCGAGCGCATATGACATCGCGGCGCCGATGATGAAGCCCCTCGACTCGATGCCGACTATCGTATCGAATTTATAACTGGCATGAATATACCGCTGGGTCAGCGTGTCGACCACCAGCCGGAAGCCTACGGGGTCCTTGATCAGCGTGGTGATATCGCGGAACAAGATGCCCTTCTTGGGGTAATCGGGAATGGTCCTGATCTTCGACTTGATCGGCATGTTTCTCTCCTTCAATTTTCTAACGGAGGGGCAACCCTGCGTGGTTGCCCTGAAATGGGCGGCCACGCAGGACCGCGCCTACAAAGGGTAAAACCTCTGCGTCTTCTGCGGTGAAAATGTTCTCATGTTTTCAGCAGGACTCGTCCTCAACAGCCCCTGCTTCCCTGTACTGCTCCACCCCGATCCGGTACAGGTCCGCGCCGTGCACGTCATTCACGACCACGGCGGGGAAGTCCTCGACCTCCAGGCGCATCACCGCTTCGGTCCCGAGCTCGGGATAGGCGAGCACCTCGGCCTTTCTGATCGTTTTCGAGATGAGCGCGCCCGCGCCGCCGATGGCCGCGAAGTAGACGGCCTTATATTTCTTGATCGCGTCCTTCACTTCCTGGCCGCGCGGTCCCTTGCCGATCATACCCTTGAGCCCCAGCTCAAGCAGGGTTGGCGTGTACTTATCCATGCGGTAGCTCGTCGTCGGCCCGGCCGAGCCGATGGGCTTGCCCGGAGGCGCAGGCGTAGGACCGGTGTAGTACAGGATCTGGCCTTTGAGCTCGAAGGGAAGCTTCTCGCCCTTCAAATGTCCCTCGACCATATACTTGTGCGCCATGTCCCTGCCTGTGTAGATCACGCCGGTGATGACCACTCGGTCGCCGGCTTTGAGCTTCATGACGACTTCATCCGTCAGAGGAGGTGTCAGTTTAATCGGTTCGGTCATGACGATAGCACCTTTAATTTCTAATTTCCAATATCGAAATCAGAAATAAATTCGAATTTGCAATTTCAAAATTTATTGAGTGCTTCGAAATTCCAACTTCGAATTTCAAAGAATGATCGTCTTGTGTCTCGCCGCGTGGCAGTTGATGTTCACCGCCACGGGCAGGCTCGCGATGTGGCACGGGAAGCTCTCGACGTGCACGGCCATGGCCGTCACTTTTCCGCCGAGACCTTCGGGGCCGATGCCGGTCTTGTTCACGGCCTTGAGCAGCATCTCTTCAAGGGAGGCGAGTTCCAGCTTCGGGTTCGGGTTGCCGATGGGCCGCAGAAGCGCCTTCTTCGAAATGAGCGCGGCCTTTTCGAAATCGCCCCCGATGCCCACGCCGATGACCACCGGCGGGCAGGGGTTTGCGCCGGCCTTCTGCACGCACTCGAGCACAAAGTTCCTGATCCCTTCCACGCCCTCGGTGGGCCGCAGCATGCGGATCACGCTCATGTTCTCGCTCCCCGCGCCTTTGGGCATAAAGGATATCTTGAGCTTGTCCCCGGGCACAAGCTCGGTATAGATGATGGCCGGCGTGTTGTCGCCGGTATTTTTTCTCGTGAGGGGATCCACAACGGATTTCCTGAGATGGCCTTCCTTGTATCCCTTGCGCACGCCGTCGTTGATGGCGTCTACGATGAAACCGTTCCTGATCCTGAGGTCCTGGCCGATCTCGACGAAAAAAATGGCAACACCCGTGTCCTGGCAGATCGGAATATGGTCTTCTTTTGCGATGCGGGCGTTCTCTTTCAGGAGTTCGATGATCTCCCTGGCCCCCGGCGCGGTCTCGGTCTCGATCGCGCGGTCAAAGGCCGTGAGCACGTCGTCGCTCAGGTTGTACGCCGCATCGATGCAGATCTGGGCGACGTGGTCCCTGATCTCTTCTACATGAATTTCGCGCATCCCGCCCTCACTGCGTCCACGGACTTCATGAACGCCGCCTGCTCATCAACCCCCAGTTGGATCTCGATCACCTGCAGAACGCCCGAGGCGCCGAGTTTCACCGGTACGCCGGCAAAGGCGCCCTTGACGCCGTATTCCCCCTCGAGCCAGGTGGAGCAGGGAAGGATCTTTTTCTTGTCCAGGAGCAGGGCCTCGACCATCTCGAGCGTTGCCGCCGACGGCGCATAGTAGGCGCTTCCCGTCTTGAGCAGGGCGACGATCTCGGCGCCGCCGTTCCGCGTGCGCTCGACGAGCCGACTGATCCGGTCCGCGCTCATGAGTTCCGTGATGGGAATGCCGGCCACCGTGGAGTAACGAGGCAGCGGCACCATGCTGTCCCCATGCCCGCCGAGCACGAAAGCATGGGTGTTCTCCACGGAGACGCCGAGCTCCAGGGCGATAAAGGCCCTGAACCGGGCGGAATCGAGCACCCCGCCCATGCCGATGACCTTCTCTCGTTTGAACCCGCTCGCTTTCAAGGCCACGAAGGCCATGACGTCCATGGGGTTCGTGACCACGATCATGATCGCATGTGGAGAGCGGCGCCCGGTCTCCTGGGCGACCTTTTTCACGATGTCGCCGTTCGCCGCGAGCAGGTCATCGCGGCTCATGCCGGGCTTGCGCGCCAGACCCGCCGTGATCACGATAATGTCCGACCCTGTTGTTTCGTCATACCCGTTCGAACCCGTGATCCGGGAATCGTATCCGAGCACCGGTCCCGCCTCCAGGAGATCGAGCCCCTTGCCCTGCGGCACGCCTTCCACGACATCGACGAGAACCACGTCCGCCAGCTCGGCCTCGGCGATCCGCTGCGCCAGGGTCGCGCCGACATGGCCCGCTCCCACTACCGTTACTTTCTTCCGCACTGCAACACCTCCAAGGATAATGTTCAAGCCGTTTAAGCGGTTTGAACGGTTTAAACCGATTGAACAGTTTGAACCGTATTTCACTACAGCTTCGTTATCTTCACCTTGTCGATCTTTCGTCCCTCGAGCTCCAGGACCTCGAGCTTGAGGTTCTTGTACTTGAGCTGCTCCCCGACCTTCGGCATCCTGCCGAAGAGCCCGAATACAAAGCCGCCCAGCGTGTTAAAATCCTTGGATTGAAGGTTCGTGCCGAGCAGCTCATTCACTTCATCGAGGGCCGACTGGCCGGAGACCATAAAGTTCTTCTCATCAACGATCTCGACTTCCTTCTCCGTTGTTTCAAGTTCGTCGTGGATACTTCCGACGATCTCTTCGATCAGGTCCTCGAGCGTCACGAGCCCCGCAGTCCCGCCGTACTCGTCGATGACGATGGCGATCTGGAACCGCTCCCGCTGCATTTCGGAAAGAAGCTCGCTCACCCGCTTGTTCTCCGGGATGAAGTACGCCGGCCTGATGAACCGTTGGATGCCGTCCCCGCGCTTCACTTCGCCGGCCGACATGGCGACCAGTATGTCCTTGATGTACAGGATGCCGATGACCGTATCGATGGTGTCTTCGATCACCGGGTAGCGCGAATACCCGAACTCGGATACGAGGCTGAACACGTCCTGGAGCGTTGCATTCGACGGCACGCTGACGATCTCGGTCCGCGGCCGCATGGCTTCCGCCGAGAGGGTATCGCCGAACTCGAACACCTTGTGAAGCAGCTCCTTCTCTTCCTCCTTGAGCGAGCCGCCCTCTTCTCCGAGATTGATCATGGCTTTGATGTCCTCTTCGGTGACCACGGCCGTACAGGACATACCCTGCGGCCCGGGGCCGGCAACGAAATCCGCCACAACGGCGAGCAGACGGGCAACAGGGGAGATAAGCCGCATGACGAACCGCATGGGATGGGCCACGATAAGCGCAAGCCGATCGGGGTTCCTGGCTGCGAGCCCCTTGGGAGCGAGCTTGGACACGAGCACCACGAGCACGCTCGAGACGACCGTCGAAACGATCACGGCAACGATCGTGTCAGCGAAGAGCCGCATGGCAGTCACCGTACCGAGCGCTGCGGCGAGCACAATGAAAAAGTTCTCAGCGAGCAGCAGCGTACTGTGCAAGCCGCCCCGTTCCTCAAGGAGGCTGAGCGCAACGACGGCGCGCTGATTTCCGGCTTCGGCCATCTCGCGAAGGTGCGCCTTGTTCGCGAACACAATAGCCGTCTCCGACGCGGCAAAGAACGCCGCAAGGAGCACGCTTACGCCGGACAGACCGAGCAGCGGCCAGTAGTCGGCTATGAATGACAAAAAGGTGTTCATGTGTCGATTGCAGATTGCAGATTGCGAATTGCGGATTAAAATCAGAAATCTGCAATCCGAAATCCGAAATTCAGCTTTTCTCTCCCGTCACCCGGATCACTTCATCGAAGGTCGTCTCGCCGTTCAACATCTTCCTGACCGCGGCCTCGCGCAGGACGACCATGCCGTCGGCTATCGCCGCTTTTCCAATGAGGTCCGCATCGGCCTTCTCTTTGATGATCGACCTGATCTTCTCGTTCACTTCCATGACCTCGAAGATGCCCGTCCTGCCCAGGTAGCCCGTACCCCGGCATTGGGGACACCCCTCGCCGTATTTTACCACAATTTTCCGGCTCCGGTCCGAGGCGAGTCCCACGGCCTGGCCCTCTTCGGGCAGCAGTTCGTAGGTCTTCTCGCAGTGCTTGCAGATCTTTCTCACAAGACGCTGGGCCATCACGCCGATGATCGTCGAGGAAATAAGGTACGGCGCCACGCCGAGGTCGAGGAGCCTCGTCATGGAGCTCGCCGCATCGTTCGTGTGCAGTGTTGAGAAAACGAGGTGGCCGGTGAGCGCGGCCTGGACCGCGTTCTCGGCCGTTTCAAGGTCGCGGATCTCGCCCACCATGATGATGTCGGGGTCCTGGCGGAGGATCGTCCTGAGCGCGCTGCCGAAGGTAACGCCGATCTGCGGCTGGACGCTCACCTGGTTGAAACGGTCGTGGACCATTTCTATGGGATCTTCGATGGTCACCACGTTCACTTCGGGCGTGGCAACGGTCTTGAGCGCCGAGTACAGCGTCGTGGTCTTGCCGCTCCCCGTGGGGCCGGTCACCAACACGATGCCGTGCGGCCTGGCGATGAAGGAACGGAAGAGCTCGTATTCCCTCAACGCAAACCCGATCTCCTCGAGGTCCTGGAGAAGGATGTCGGGGTCGAAGATCCTGACCACCACTTTCTCCCCGAAGGCCGTCGGCATGGTGGAGACCCGGAGCTCGACCTCGCGGCCCTTGTATTCCGTCTTGATCCGCCCGTCCTGGGGCCGCCGCTTTTCGGCTATGTCCATGCGCGAGAGCATCTTGATGCGCGATACGAACGCCGGGTGGACCGCCTTGGGTATCATGTGGATGGTGTGGAGCATGCCGTCGATCCGAAGCCGCACTTCGCCCGCCTCCCGCTTGGGCTCGATATGGATGTCGCTGGCACGCTGGTCGAAAGCATAGCGGAAGAGGAACTCCACGGCATTCACAATGTGCTTGTCCGTGGCCTCGATCTCGGACACGGACTTCATCTTGACGAATTGTTCGAGGTTTCCGAGATCGACCTCGGAGGTCATCTCCCTGGCGGCAGCGGTCACCGAAGAGTGGAACCCGTAGAACTCGGTGATGATCTTGAGAATGTCGGTCTTGGGCGTGACCACCCGGGAGACCTTGTAACCCATGTGCTCGATGTTCTCGACCACTTCTATATTATAGGGATCCGCGACAGCAAGCGTAAGCTTGTCGTCATCCCGCTCGATGGGGACCGAAACGCTCCTGCGCGCAAAGGCCCGCGAAAGGACCTGGGTGGTGACTTCCGGGTTAAGCTTGAGCGGATCTATCTTTTTGAACGGCAGGCCCGCAAATTTTGCCACGGTCTCGGTGATGACGTCTTCAGTCAGGATCTGGCCGGGAGCGCCCGGGACCTCAAAATCAAGCGACGCGGCGACTTCGATGGCCGATACTTCGTCTTCGATGTGCATCCTTCCTCGGCGCAGGGTCTCGCCTCTCGCCTTGAGAAGCTTCATCCGCTGTACGTCCTGTTTGGCCCTTGTCTCGCGGACCTGCTCAGGGGATAGTTTCCCCGCCTTGAGCAGGATTTCGCAGAGAAAGTCCGTCGTGAGCTTAGTCATATGGGATTATCATAGATTAAAGCGCAATTTTAAGCAAAAAAATCTCCTCGTCGCGGCACAGCGCTGCTGAGGATAATGCATGAAGCCTTTTGGTCCCAAATAAAAGGCCCCCTCAAAAGGGGGCCATGTGTCGATATATTTCGTGTTTCTGAGGACCATAAACTTACTTCTTGGCCGGCTTTTCCGGGGTCGGGGCCGGTGCAGGAACTGCCGGGGTCGGGGCTGGCGCAGGCGCCGGCGGCGTCATCGCGGGCTGTTCAGCGGGTTTCGGGGCTTCCTGCTTTTTCTCGCAGCCAACGAGGGCGACCGTGAATGCAAATACGAGGGCCAAAATGATTGCAATATATCTTTTCATGAATATTCACCTCCTTTCGGGCATATAATAATGTGCAAAGCAAACCAGAAGGAACCGCGTTCTTATTTATAAAAAATGTGGCCGGGGCCCCTAGAGGATCCTCGTCGCCACCGAGCGGGTCACCGTTAGCTCCTTGACCTTCTGGCCAAGCTGCTCTTCCATGACCTGCTGCTGTTCTTCATTCAAACGGAGACGAAAAACCCGAAGCTTATTGAGGGAGCGCTTCGTAAGATAGATTTCCCGGAGCTCAAATCCGATCTGTTTTTTAATTTCTGCAGTCTGATGCGGGGTCAGGGCAAGTTTGACGATCTCTTCCATTAAGCGAACCCTCCATAAACTCGCATTATAGGAGCTTTCCAGGCTAAATTCAAGTTCTTTTATTTCGAGAGCATAGTACGGATTTTTTATCAACCACAATTATCTGTTCCTCCCAGCGAAATTAAGCTGCCAGCCCGCACGCCCTCTATGCCGCTGTGCTACGAACTATGGACTCTGAACTCCTGACTTTTTTATCCTTCCAGCACCAGCGTCTTCGCCATTTTCTCAACAGCCTCTTCGATCCTTATCTTTTCGACCCGGCCCGTCTTTCGCTCCTTCACCTCCACCAGGCCCTCCTTCAGGTTCTTCTCGCCGATGATGATGCGGTAGGGGATGCCGATAAGGTCCGCGTCCTTGAACTTGATGCCCGCGCGCTCGTCGCGGTCGTCCATCAGGACCTCGAAGCCTTTTTCTTCCAGGGCGGCATACAGCTCTTCCGCGATATCCATGGACTTCGCGTCCTTCACGTTCACCGGCAGGACCATCACCTGATAGGGCGCGATCGCAAGCGGCCAGATCATGCCGTTCTCGTCGTTCCCCTGCTCGATGGCCGCGGCCGCGATCCGGGCCGGCCCGATGCCGTAGCTGCCCATGATGATCGGCTTCTCCGCGCCGTTCTCGTCGAGATAATTCGCCTTGAGGGGAACGGAATACTTCGTCCCGAGCTTGAAGATATTGCCGATCTCGATCACGCGCTCGATCCGGAGCGGCTTGCCGCACTGAGCGCAGGCGTCGCCCGCGGCCGCAACATGGATATCGGCAAATTCGGCGTCCGCAAAATGCTTGTCCGCGCTCACGCCCTTTACGTGATAGCCCTCCTTGTTTGCGCCGGCGATGAAGGACCCTTCCTTGAGGGATGGATCGGCGATCTTTCTGATCGTGTGGCCCATGGGGCCGATGAAACCGGCAGGCACGCCGAGGTGTTCCTTCACTTCTTCTTTCTGCGCCGGGCGGTGAGGGCCGATGAGCTTCGACAGTTTTTTCTCATGAAGCATCTGGTCGCCGCGCACCAGAGCAAGGACGGGTCCGTTATCGCTTATCACAAGGATGGACTTGATCAAAAGGTCGGGCGTCGACCTTTAAGAAGCGCGTCACCTCCTCGATGGTCCGTTTTTCCGGTGTCGCGACTTCTTCATACTTCCAATCGGGAACATTCGGCAAGTTCGGCACGGACAACGCCAGTTCCACGTTCGCCGCGTAGCCGCAGCCGTCGCACAGCGCCACGTCATCCTCGCCGGCCGGGGAGGGCGCCATGTACTCGTGCGCCATGGAGCCGCCCATCATGCCGGTGTCGCTCTGGACCACGTAGAACTTGATGCCGCACCGGCTGTAAATCTTTTTGTACGCTTCGAGGTGGAGCTGATAGGACTTATCGAGACCCGCTTCGTCGCAATCGAAGCTGTATGAGTCTTTCATGGTGAACTCGCGGGTGCGCAGGATGCCGCTCTTGGGCCGCGCCTCGTCCCGAAGCTTGGTCTGGACCTGGTACCAGATCTGCGGCAGGTCGCGGTAAGACCGGAGATCGTGCGCCGCCAGCCACGTCATGGTCTCCTCATGCGTCATGGCAAGGCACATGTCGCGGTCGCCGCGGTCCTTGAGCCTGAACATCTCGTCGCCGATCGCGTCCCACCGCCCGGTCTGCTGCCAGACCTCGGCGGGGTTCAGCACCGGCATGGTCACTTCCTGGCCGCCGATGGCGTTCATCTCCTCCCGGATGATCTGGTTGATCTTGTGCATAACCCGCTGGCCTAAGGGCAGATAGATATAAAGCCCCGCCGCAAGCTGGCGCACATAGCCCGCGCGCACCATGAGCTTGTGCGACACCGCCTCGGCCTCGGACGGAGCCTCCTTCAAGGTCGGAATGAAGAGATGGGAATAGCGCACTATTAACCTCCGGTCGAGTAAAATACAGTATGAAGTACGCAGTAGGCAGTAGGCAAATAAATTTGCCTCGCTGTTTACTCCCTACTTCTTGCTGTTTACTTGCTTATGTACGATCTCTTCCACTTCCTTCACCAGCACGTCAGCCAGTTCCTTCTCGTCGAACTTTTTGAGAATATCGCCGTGCTTGAACAAAAGGCCCACGCCCTTACCGCCGGCGATGCCCACGTCCGCCTCGCGCGCCTCGCCCGGCCCGTTCACCACGCAGCCCATGACCGCGACGGTGATCGGCTCCTTGATGTGCGCAAGCCGCTTCTCCACTTCCTGGGCAAGACCGATGATGTCGATCTCGGTCCTGCCGCAGGTCGGACAGGAGATGATGTTCACTCCGCGCTGGCGGACCTTGAGCGACTTCAGGATCTCGCATGCGACACGCACTTCTTCGACGGGGTCAGCGGTGAGCGATACCCGCATCGTATCGCCGATGCCTTCGGCAAGAAGTATCCCGAGTCCCACGCTCGACTTGATCGTGCCGGAAAAGAGCGTGCCTGCCTCCGAGATGCCGATGTGGAGCGGATAGTCCGATTTCTCCGAGAATAACCGGTAGGACGCAACCGTGGTGAGCACGTCCGAGGCTTTGAGCGAAACTTTGAGGTCCGTAAAATTCAGGTCTTCGAGAATTCTGATATGCCCGAAGGCGCTCTCGACAATGGCCTCGGGTGTAGGATGGCTGATACTTTTCGAGCAGGTCCTTTTCGAGCGAACCCGCGTTCACGCCGATACGGATCGGGATGCCCCGGTCCTTACACGCGCGCACCACTTCTGAAACTTTGCTCTTTCCGCCGATGTTGCCGGGATTGATCCTGAGTCCGTCAACGCCCTGCTTTACGGCTTCGAGCGCAAGACGATAGTCGAAATGGATATCGGCGATCAGCGGGATCCTCGTTCCCTTCCTGATCGAGCCCAGCGCCTTCGCTGCTGCTTCATCAGGGACCGCCAGGCGCACGATCTCGCAGCCCGCCTGTTCGAGACGGCTGATCTGTTCGAGCGTCCTCGTTGCATCGCGAGTGTCCGTATTGCACATGGACTGGACGACCACGGGCGCGGTGCCGCCGATCCTGGCGGTCCCGAGGGTTATCTGTCTCGTATTTTTTCGTACTATTGTATTGCTCACGTTCATTGAGAAATCCCCCTCACCCTTCCCTCTCCTCTTTGGGCGAGGGCGCAATCGGCCTCCCCTCCCCGCCGGGGAGAGGACCGAGGTGAGGGGAAACATCATTTACTGAAGAACATCCTCATAACGTCATTGTAGGACACCACCCCGATCAGCGTGATCAGCGCCGCTGCGCCGATGCTCTGCGCTATTTCCATGGTTTTACGCTTCAAGGGCTTTTTCCTGATCGCCTCAATAATAAGGAACAAAATAAGCCCCCCGTCCAGGACCGGAATGGGCATCAGGTTCAGAATGCCGAGCGAGATGCTGATCATGGCCAGGAACGACAGAAAGGACGAAAGCCCGGCTGAGGCCGCCTGACCCGACATCTGCGCGATCAGCACCGGGCCGCCGAGCGTCTTGATCGAAAGGTTGAACGTCAGCAATTTCTTGAGCGTGATAAACGTAAGATCGATAAACTCGATGGTCTTATCGAACCCCAGGCCCAGTGACTCGACAAACCCGTACTTTTTGAAGATCATCCGTACGACCGGCTCGACGCCGATGACGTATCGTCCGTTGTCCATGACCGGGACAACGAAGATCGGCAAACGCTTTCCGTCGCGCTCAACCATAAGCTCGAGCTTTTTCCCCCGGCTGTCTTTTATGAGGGAGGAAAACTGGTTCCAGTAATATACCGTCCGGCCGTCCACGGACAGGACTTTGTCGTTGACCTTTAAACCCGCCTTCTCTGCGGGGAACCCCGCTTTCAGCTTGCCGACTTCCACGGGAATATCCGGGTACAGCCCGGACGTCCCGATATTGTGTTGGGGATCGAGCTTCGGCCGCAGAATCAGTATCTTCTTTTCGCCGTTTCGATCGATCACGACCTTGATGTCCGTGTTGGGATTGACGGCAATCAGCATCTCGGCCTTTTCCCAGTCGACGATGGTTCTTCCGTTGATCTTCTCAATGACGTCGCCGACCCTGATACCGGACAGTTCAGCCGGCGACCCCTTTTCCACGAACCCCACCACCGCCGGCCCCATGGTATAGGTCCCGACCATGAAAACGATCGGCATCACGAGAAAAGCGAGCACAATGTTCGTGAGAGGCCCGGTGAAAGCGATCTTTGCGCGCTGCCACACGGTCTTCGACTGGAACTCGTCCGGCGAGCCCGTCGGCTCCTCATCGGGGTTTTCACCGGCCATCTTTACGTAGCCGCCGAGCGGGAGCGCCGAGATGACGTACTCCGTATCGCCTTTCTTGTAGCCGAAGAGCTTCGGCCCCATGCCGAGCGAGAATTTCTCGATGCGCACACCTGCCCGTTTTGCCATGATAAAGTGACCGAACTCGTGCACGAATACGAGGATGCCGATCACGATGAGAAAATAAATTAACGTCATGTTGACTCCTTCAGAATCGTAAAATGTAAAAACTGGACAGTAACAGCTATTTCGTACTTCATTACTTCGTACTTCTTACTTTCCACTCACCACTTCCGCAATCACTCTCTCCGCTTCCTGCCGCGCCCAGAGGTCCGCCTTGAGCGCATCCTCAACGGTCCTGATCGGCGACGGCGTATGGGCGTCCATCGTTGCTTTGATCACCCGGGCGATGTCCGTATAGTCGATCTTTCCGTCCAGAAAATATTTAACCGCCACTTCGTTTGCCGCCGACAGCGCCGCCGGCATGCTGCCCCCCGCCCCGAGCGCGTGAAAGGCATAGGACAGACAGGGGAACCGCTCCAGGTCGGGTTCCTCAAAAGTGAGCGTGCCCACGGCGGCGAGGTCGAGCGCCGGCGAAACCTTGTCGAGCCGCTCGGGATACGAGAGCGCATAGGCGATCGGCCCTTTCATGTCGGGCATGCCGAGCTGCGCCATGACCGCGCCATCGGCATATTCCACCATGGAATGGACGATGCTCTGCGGGTGCACGAGCACCTTGATCATTTCCGGTTTCATGTCGAAAAGCCACCGGGCTTCGATCACCTCGAGTCCCTTGTTCACAAGCGTGGCGGAATCGATGGTTATCTTCCTGCCCATGCTCCAGTTCGGATGCTTGAGCGCCTGCGCCAGGGTCGCTTTTGCGAGGTCCTTTTTTGAAAAGCTCCGGAACGGTCCACCCGAGGCCGTCAGGATCAGCTTGCGGATGTCCTTGTTCGCACCTGCGCTCAAACACTGAAATATTGCACTGTGCTCGCTGTCCACCGGGAGGAGCTTGACCCCCCGGCTCTTGCATTCGGCCATGACGAGCTCGCCGGCGGTCACCAGGACTTCCTTATTTGCAAGCGCTATCGTCTTCCCCGCGCGGATCGCGGCCAGGGTCGGCACGAGCCCGGCGGTCCCGACAATGGCGGAGACGGTTATCTGGGCTTCTTCCGCCGCCGCCACCTGGATCATGCCTTCAACGCCGGAGAGGACGCGGAGGTTCACGTCGGCGCAGCGTTTTTTGAGGTTCTCGGCGGCAAGGGGGCTCACAACGGAGACCATCGCGGGCCTGAACTGCCGTACCTGTCTTTCAAGGATGTCGACGTTATTCCCCGCTGCAAGCGCTACGACCTTGAAGCGGTCGGGAAACATCTCGACCACGGAAAGCGTCGATTGCCCGATCGAGCCTGTAGATCCCAGTATGGAAATGTTCTTCAATCCTGATAACTCCGCACTCCGAATCCAGAATTCCGCATCGGGTTATCTTATCCCGAGATAGAAGTACAAAACCGGCGCGGCAAACAGCATGCTGTCCATGCGGTCGAGGATCCCGCCGTGGCCGGGGATAATGCCGCCCGAATCCTTGACTCCGGCCGCGCGTTTGAAGAGCGACTCCGCAAGGTCGCCGAGCGTGCCGACAGAGGCCAATACAAGCCCCAGCGCAATCGCCTCCCCCGTACTGACCGGAGGCATGAACCAGCTCCTGCAGAGAAGCGCCATGCCCGCGGCCGCGGCCAGGGCGCCGATAAGCCCTTCAATGCTCTTCTTCGGGCTTATTTTCTCGTACAGCCGGTGCTTGCCGAAAGGGATGCCGATGGAGTAAGCGCCGATGTCCGATGCCCAAATTACAAAGTAGAGGAATACGAGCCACTGCCTGCCGTGCATCCCGGCGCGGATCGATACCTGGAAGGCAAACAGCAAGGCCACGTAGAATATCCCCGACAACGTCGATGAGATGTCCTCGATCGCGCCATCGACGGGGCGGGAAGATAACAGCCGTGCGATCAGGACCAGGATCGTGGATGCGGTGATCGAAAGGACCGGGCCCGGGCCAGACGCCAGCCGGTGATAGAACTCCATGACAACCAGCGCGCCAAGCACCATGCCGAGCGCCTTGTTCGGATGAAAACCCCGCATGTACGCCATGCGGTAGAACTCGTACTGTCCGACGGCTGCGGCTGCCATCACCAGCGCCGTGAAATAGGCCATCGGGAGCTTCCACGCGACGAAATAAAAAATGGGGAGGAACAGGAGTCCTGTAATGATCCGTATGTAAAGGTTGTTCTTCATAAGTAATGGCAATAATGGCCTGGTTCCCTGGCTATCGCCGTCCGTTCGTATGGGCGAGCTGCTCCTGCGTCAGGCCGAAACGGCGATGACGCCCCTGGTAATCGAGGATGGCGGCGAGGAGGTCCTTTTCTTCAAAGTCCGGCCAGAGGGTATCGGTGAAATAGAGCTCGGCATACGCGGCCTGCCAGAGGAGGAAGTTGCTGATGCGTTTTTCGCCGCTCGTACGGATGATCAGGTCGGGGTCCGGCAGGTCCGCAGTATCGAGATACGACGAAAAGACCTCTTCGGTAAGCTTGTCCGCGGCTCCCTTCGCCAGGTTCATGCGTTTGATCGCTTCCAGGATTTCTCCCCTGCCCCCGTAGGAAAGCGCGAGGTTCAGGACCAGCCCCCCATTGTCCGCGGTCTCGGACACCGCTTTTTCGATCCACCTTCGCACCGACGAGGGGAAACGCTCGATCCTGCCGATCGTGCGGAACCTGATGCCATTCGCTTTCATCGCCGCGATCTCGGCCTTCAGGAAGGACCCCAGCATGTCCATGAGGAAGCCCACTTCTTCCTTCGGCCTGCCCCAGTTTTCGTCGGAGAAAGCGTAAAGGGTCAACACCGGGACACCGAGCTTTCTGCAGTGCTCCGTCACGCGCCGTGCGGTGTCTGCGCCCCTCTTGTGTCCGGCGATCCGAGGCAATCCCCTCCGGAGCGCCCACCTTCCGTTGCCGTCCATGATGATGGCGACGTGTTTCGGGATATTGTTCCTCTCAACGCTCGCGCGGAGTTCTTCAACAGTCGTATTTTTACTCTTCATGCTCTTTCGTTTCTCCACTTCGTAACAACGCACAGGAGGCCGGGCAGGGACAAGAAACGCCGGAGTCAAAGCGCCCTCTGCAGAACGGTTTACGCCGCCCCCGACGGTCTGGGCGGTTTTTTGTTCACGGCATGAAGCAGCGCCGCTCTTACCGCATTGAATAGCTCATCACCTGCTGCCGGTCCTTGGTGAAGAGACTGCCCTTGGTCCGCACGAGGGTGAGAATCTGTGTCCCGCCCTTGTCCGTCCGCAGGAGTTGAAAGTCGAGCACGGCGCCGGGAATGTCTTTGATGTTCCAACGCTGCTCGAGCCGCGCCCCGGTCCAGTTCAGGCTTACCACCTCTGCCTCTTTGATTGCGCCGATGCCCAGGAACGTGTCCCCGATGTTCTTCGGGACGATGATCTCGTCCCTGCCGTCGCCGTTGATGTCGGCAGCAACGACCCTGCCCGGTATCCGCACCCGCAGGGACTTGTCTCCCTGGATCGCATCCTTGGACAGGACGGCGCCTATGCCGGTCGGGGGCTTGTAAACAGAGGTGACCGCAGCCGCGTACTTTTCCCCGCTTTTCCAGATGACAGCGTCTTTTGAATAGACGAGAAGGTAGTCATCATCATCGAATGCAACGAGGAGCGGCCGCTCTTCCCCGAGCGAGGCAAAGGTAAACCCGTACAGTACCACTCCCTTGGGAAGGGGGAATTCGGCACCGGGGACGTATTTCCCGTCCTGCCATGAATAGAGCCGGGGCTGGCCGGTATAGAACGTTTTCGGATCGTAGGCCTGGCCCAGAAGCATCGGATTTTTGCCGGGATAGCTGACGACCCTGAGGAACCCCGGGACGTCGGCAATGCGGCGAAATGAGCCGTCCTGAAACTCGACAACATAGGAAAACACGCTCCCGTTCAGCATGGCGGTCACAAAAATCTCCGGTTTGCCGTTACCGTTGATGTCCGCTGAGTCGATATTGATGTGTTGTATGCCTTCTGATGCGGACGGAACGGTCTCTGTCCAAACCTCGCGCCATCCGGCGGGCTCGTGGCGGTACACATGCAGTTTCGACCCGTCGGAAAAGGCGTACTCGAGCCTGCCGTCCCCCTCGAAATCAGCCGCCGTAAAATACCGGGCGTCGAAGGGAAGCTCCGGCGTGATGCTCTTTTCTTCCTTCGCCGGCATGAAGAACGGCTTGATCTCGCCGAGCGTGTCTTTTTTGGATTTCAGCTCGATCGTGGCAATGATCGTATCGAGCGGGCTGGCGTCCGCGGCGTAAAAAATCCTGGCCACCACCAGAACCTTGCCCTCGGTAGGATAAATGCCGAGCGTCGCGACGGCGTCGAGGTTAAATTGCCGGCCCATCTCCCTGATCAGCGAGGTGTCGCGCTGTTTCCTGTCTTTGAGGAACCCGGCGACCTTTTCCTTGTCGAGCACCGTGAAACGGCCGTAGTCGGTCAGCCGATCGGACAGTCCCTGCACGACCTCCGGGCGCGCCGCTGTCAGCGGAACGATCGCCAGGTTGATCTTCTTCGGCGTGATCCTCGCCTTGTCGCCCGGCTTCGGTTCCCGCAGTTTTTTCCTCACAACGGCCGTGGATGACGTGTCGTTGACGGAGACCACTTCGACCGAGCCCACCTCGTCCTCCATGTGGCCGATCACCGCGCCGGTAACGGGGTGGAGGATTTCCTTGCCGTCCCTCCAGAGCGTGAGTTCCATCCCGGGTGTCAGTCCATCCTTATTGCTGAGGGTAAGCGTGAGCTTGTCATTCTGTATGGCCGTTACCACCCCCTGTACCTTGGGAAAGTACGCTGCAATGGCGCCCGCGAGTTCGTCGACGGAATTGAACTCGTCGATACCCAGCGGCTTTTCAGCGGAAACGGCGGAAGCGCCGAATGACAATACCAGCAGGAACATCGCGATTGTTTTTTTCATGTATTCGTTGACCCCTTTTCTCTCTGCAAGCATCCAACAATTTTCAATATCTATTCGACCTTCACCGTGATCTCGGCTTGCCAGGACGCTCCCGGCCCGAGCGAAATGCGCCAGATCGGCATCACCATCGAGCTCTGATACACCCGCTCGAAGCCCGCTTCGGACTGGGAGACCGTTTCGACCGGCGCGCGCCAGAGCACCGCGGGCTGGCTGAAGACGAGAGAGAGCCTGAGTTTGAGCCACTCGTCGACGAGGCCCACCTGGTTCACGTTGTTCGTCTCACCGATCGACGCAAGGTTTCTCCTGTCCAGAACATGGCCGGGGATGTCGTAGTACCGGTCATGAGCATCGCCCGCAAGGAGCGAAAAATTGAACTCGGGTCCGAAGGAGGTGTTCAGCTCTTCAGCGCTCAGGTTCGTGATCGCATACTTGACCGTAAAACCGGGCAGAGCGCTGCGCAGGGACAGCTCCTTCTGCAGCTTCACGCCGAGCCCGGCCACGTTTCCACTGCGCTCAAGGATAACGCCCGCCCGCCCGTTCGCCCTGTTTTTCTTCACGCCGTAAGCGCCGAGGACGAAATCTCCCGCCTCATAGTATTCGGACCGCATAAAGCTCGCCAGGTCCACGCCCGATCCCAGGAAATGGTCGAGCAGCGATCCGCGCGTGTACCAGTCGTAGAGGAGGTGATACTGCAGACCATCCTCCTTCACCGCCACCCGTTCGTGAATCGTCTTCGCCCCGCCTTCCGTGAAAACGGCCGACTGGTCCTTGACCATCTGAAGAATTTTTTCGTGATAGACTTCGCGTCTGCGCGTAAGCGTGTTCGTAAGGTTGAACGAACGGGGCTTCCAGTCGAGTTCGGAGATCCTGCCGCCCTCCGCCGGATCGATGAATATGTTCAGGAGCTCGGAGTTGAGCATCACTTCTTCGCTTCCGTCACAGTCAAAATCGCCCGTTTCAATTTCCAGCCAGGATGCCGAATTATTATTCTTTTTTTTTCCTCGTCCTTCGTCCCTCGTCCCTCGTCGGTTCAGTATCGTATCCGCCAGGTACTCCGCCTGGATCAGGTGCTCGTACACCGCAGAGCGAAGGTGCGGAAGATAGAGCCCCCCGAAGACCCCATGCCAGTAGGAGTCGTTGCACTGTGATTGATAGAGGTGGTCGACCATACGCGACGTCGGCACGGTCTTTCCGGCGCCCGGGCCTTCAGGAGCGTCCAGGGCCTCGCGGACCTTGCGGCTTACCATCACCATCCGCTTGTGCATGTGGTTGCTCTCGGAATACTTCGCGAGAAAGTTTCTCCAGAACCCGCCCTTGATGAACGGCCGCAGACCGTCGAACTCAGGCGAATTCTTCACCTTTGCCAGGGCCTCGTCGTATTCCTTCATGGCCCGCGTCGGAAGAGACCATTCGCCCATCTCCATATAGGACGCCGTGGGAAGGTAGACCCTGCCGCGGGGCGGCTCTTTTTTCAGATATTCGGAAAAGGTCGTGGTCTCGAGCCACTCGTGGTTCTGTTCGATCAGCGTAAAGAACCGGTCGAGCCACCCTTCTTCATACACGGTGCGATACGTCTCGGGCCAGACACCGAACTTTTCTCCGTCATCGGCCATGACCGCGAGCCTGTTCCGCTCCGTCGACCGCAGGGAGGCGAGAAGCTCGACCGTTTCCTCAGGCCGGCGGAAGGGGATCAGATACCGGAGCCGCTCGCTCCCGGGAAAGATGCGGAGGACACCGTCCTGCTCCTCGGTGAGGTAGTAACCGTCGAGCTCGTCGTCGCGGAGCCCGGCCATCTTGAAGTGAAAGTCATCGACCACCACGTGGTTGATGCCCGCCGCGACAATGGACTTCGGCAGGTGCGGCTCCCAGACCCGCTCCGCGAGCCACATGCCCCCGGCATCGTAGCCCAGCGTCCGGCGGACGTAGTCCGTAAGCATCCTGATCTGGCCGACCTTGTCGTCATCGGGCAGCACCGCGAGGATCGGCTCATAGAACCCGCCGGACAGGATCTCCGCCCTGCCTTCGGCCACCAGCCTCTTGAGCATATCGATGAAATCAGGATGGTGCCGCTCGAAAAAATGGTAGAGAATACCCGTGTAGTGCAGCGTGATCTTGATCTTCGAATGCTTCTCCAGAAGCTTGACGAACGGAAGGTAGGATTTCTGGTACGCTTCTTCCGCGACAAAATCGAAATTCCCGACCGGCTGGTGATTATGGATCGCAAAGATGAATTGTACTTTGGGCATTGGTCCGGAACCCTTGAGTTTCCTGATGGTTTGACGGGAATACAGACTGAAATATTAGCCCCCTGGCCGCGAAAAGTCAATCGAAAACAGGAAAAGAGGGCTTTCATGCAGGGTGATCACGACAAATGCGGGTGCAGAGAGAAGGCGGTCAGGAAGAGAGATTGTTTTTCTTCTTTTTCCGGAAAACGATCACCCAGGCAGAAAGCGCGGTCATCGGCAGCCAGACCCAGATGAACTCGCTCTTCATCACGTCCCAGCCCCACCGGCTGAAGAAGCCGTGGACGCCGATGGGCGAGACCACGAGCGGCCGCCAAGGCAGAAAGTAGCGCGTGGTGTCAAAGGGGATGAAGAACCCGATGCCGTACCCGCCGTTCGTCATGGCGTCGAGAATGCCGTGGGACGCGGTGACAAGGAAAAAGAAGAGCGTGAGCCTCCACCACTTCCCGGACCAGCGGGGCACATCGCGGAATGCAAGGAGGGCCGTCAGCATTCCCGCGATCGCCGCAAACAGGAGGGAGTGTGTAAATCCCCGATGTCCGAACACATGGCTGTAGGGGACCCGCAGATAGAAAGCGATGATATCGAGATCGGGAACGACGGAGCATGCCCCTGCCAGGACCCAGAACTTCGCAGGCATCCTCTCTTCGGTGTAGATCTTGCCGAGGGCTTCTCCGAAAAATATATGAGTGAATGCAGATGCCATGAGTTTAAAAAGTTTGAGGTCAAGGGAAAGGTTGAGAGAAGCCTGAACCTCAACCTTAACCTAAGCCTGAACCTAAGCCTGAACCTAAGACCTCCTCACCAGTCTTCCCGCGAGGTAAAAAAATACGACCGTATACGCCGCGAGCACGAGCATAGAGCCCGTGGACGGATTGCCGCCGGAAGCAAGCGCCCGCAAGAGCAGGCTCGCGTGCGTGAGCGGATAGGCCAGGACGAGGCTCATGAACGGCTCCGGGAGGCGGTCAGGCGAAAAGAACGTCCCCGCCAGAAACGACATGGGAATGATGAAGAAGCTGTTGAAATTCGCCATGTCCTCGTGCGTACGGGCGAGCATGGCCGCGGCCACGCCTGCGGCTCCGAAGCAGGCCGCGGTGAGCGCGAGTACGATAAAGAAGCCCGGAGAATAATGCAAATGCACTCCCGACGCGAGCCCGACCAGCATCAGCATGAGCGCCGAGAACATTCCCCGCGCAAGCCCCGTGAGGGTCCTGCCCAGCGTGATGTCCCAGGGGCTCACGGGCGAGACAAGCACCTCCTCCAGCGTCTTGGTATAGAGCTTGCTGATATTGAGCGACGTCGAAACAGGGCCGAAGCTGTTGTTCATGGCCGAGAGCGCGAGGATGCCGGGCAGGACGAATTCCAGATACCTTCCGCCGCTCACGTTCATCCCGCGGCCCAGCCCCCAGCCGAAGGTCACGAGATAGAGGACCGGCATGACCAGGCTCGACGCGAGGAACCGCCAGGGCTTCTTGCGGATAAGCAGCATCTCTTTCCAAATGATCGGATAAAAATTCATAAAGGACCTTAGGCTAAGGTTTCAGGCTGAGGAGGGAGGATTTCTAAGGTCTTCGCTAAACCTTAACCTCATCCTCAACCTATAACTTATGTTTCTATTCTTTCTCCGGTCAGACTGATGAACGCATCCTCGAGCGTCGACTCGCGGACCAGCAGGTCGCAGCCGGTAGCGCGGCCCGCGTCGATCGCTTCTTCCCGCGTCTGGAAGAACTTCCGCGGGACATCGCGGTTACCGATGCATTCAAGCGAAAATTTTCCCACGCCTGCCTTGAGCGCTGCCGGCGTATCGAGAGCTATGATCTGGCCCTGCCGCATGATCGCCACGCGGTCGCAAAGCGCGTCGGCCTCTTCAATGTAATGCGTCGTGAGCAGGATGGTGATCCCGCTCCGTTTGAGTTCCCCGATCAGGCCCCAGATAAGCCGCCGCGCCTGCGGATCCAGGCCGACGGTGGGTTCGTCCATGAAAACAACAGCAGGACGATGCATCAAGCCCCGGGCGATCAGAAGCCTGCGGCGCATGCCGCCCGAGAGATGCTCCACGGGCGTGTCTTTTTTTTCCCACAGGCCGGCGAACCGGAGAAGTTCCTCGATCCTCGCTTTCCTGTCCGGCGGCGTCATCTTGTGGAGCCTGCCGTGGTATTCGAGATTTTCGGCGCAGGTGAGGTCGATGTCAAGGTTCAGCATCTGCGGCACCACGCCGATCGAGCGTTTGACCCCGAGCTGGTCCGAAAGCACGTCGTGTCCCGCAACACGCGCACTGCCGGACGTCGGCGACAGCAGCGTGGTCAGCATGCGGATCGTCGTTGTCTTGCCCGCGCCGTTCGGGCCGAGAAGCCCGAAGACCTCTCCCTTGCCGACGGTGAAGCTGACGGACTGGACGGCGCCGAGGGATCCGAAGTATTTGGTGAGGTTGGTGGTCTCGATCACGGGTGTATTGTGTCAGGGATGAATGCAGGCTGAGGCTAAGGTTTAGGTTGAAAACTTATCAGGCTTACCCTTAACCTCAGCCTGCTTCACCTGCTTTCCCTCAGTCTTCCAGCTCTATCCCCAGCGCCTTGATCTTTCGGTGCAGGTTGCTGCGCTCCACGCCGATGGCGTCGGCGGTCCTGCTCACGTTGCCGCCGTATTCCTTGAGCTTCTGTGCGATGAACTCCCGCTCGAACTCCGCGCGGGCGTCCTTGAGCGTGGCATGGTCGTGACCGGCCCGGCCTCCGTTCGAAAGGACCGGGGCACGGCCTTCCTGCGGGAGCGAGCTGAGGGGAGGCGGCACGTCCTGGGCCCTGAGCACGGGGCCGGGGACCATGATGATCAGCCGTTCGATGATGTTTCTCAGCTCACGCACGTTGCCCGGCCACCGATACCGGACAAAGAAGGCGAGGGCATCATCGTCGATGGTCTTCGACTTCTGTCCGTACTCGGTCGAGAACTCCTGCAGAAAATAGTGCACCAGCCGGGGGATGTCGTCTTTCCGTTCGCGGAGCGGGGGGACCTCCAGGGGGATCACGTTGAGGCGGTAATAGAGGTCTTCGCGGAACGTGCCTCTCCTGATCTCATCGGCAAGGTTCTTGTTCGATGCGGCGATCACCCGCACATCGGCCTTGAGCGTCTTAACCCCGCCCACACGCTGGAATTCCTGCCCTTCGAGCACGCGAAGCACTTTGGCTTGCGTGGCCATGCTCATGTCCGCGATCTCATCGAGGAATATGGTCCCGTTGTGGGCGAGCTCGAACTTGCCCCGCTTCATGCCGGTCGCGCCGGTGAAAGATCCCCTCTCGTGTCCGAACAGCTCGCTTTCGATAAGTTCCTGGGGGATGGCGGCGCAGTTCACCTCCACGAAGGGGCCGCCCTCCCGTTTGCTTGCGCGGTGGATGGCTCGCGCCACGAGCTCCTTGCCCGTGCCGCTCTCGCCGTGGATCAGTACCCATCCGTTCGTGGGTCCCGCGAGGGAGATCTGGCGCTTGAGCTCCTTGATCTTCCCGCTCTCGCCCACGAGCTCGCTGTGCCGCTCGATGCTTTTCCTGAGCGACTCATTCTCCTCGCGCAGCCGCGATTCCTCGAGCCCGTGCTTCACCACCAGCGCGAGGTGCTCCAGCGCCGGCGGCTTCACAATGAAATCGTACGCGCCCATCTTCGTGGTCTTGACCGCGGTCTCGATGGTCCCGTGCCCCGTGACCATGATCACCGGCAGGTCCGGCTTGAGCTCCCGGATCTTCTGCAGCGTCGCGATCCCGTCCATGTCGGGCATGGCGATATCGAGCAGGGCGATCGACGGCTGCGCCTCAGAGAGCAGCTCGATCCCCTCTTTGCCCGAAGCCGCGGTCACGACCTCGTACCCCTCGTCCCGCATGACACCGGCAAGGCTCTTGCGCACGCTTTCCTCGTCGTCAACTATGAGTATGGTTTCTCCGGACATATTATTTCCTTACGTTCTCATATCAACAAGGGGTTTATAACTTACAAATAGAACGCCGACGTGAGGCGCGTTTTTCAGCGACCCGCTCGACGGAGTTGTTATCGTGTTGATATCAGCTCGGAGGATTCAATTTTGCAATTGGACTAAGCCATAATATAAATGCCGAGCTTATCATAGCTATGCATGCGCCTATGATCACGTCTTTGCCGTTATCAGGAATAATAAATATCGCGATAACCACGAGAAGTTGAATGACAGGATACGCTATTTTCAGATTCTTCTGACGTAAAAAGAAATATAGGATTGGAGAAACGACGAGGCCAATGAGAATAGCAAAAGTTAGAGCTATCGTCATGACAAACGGATCGCCGAGTAATTTATGAAATCCAATTTGATAAGCACCGTCTGAAGACGGCATCCGAAGGTATATCGCAAGTACGTATGCGGCTGCTGTTACAAATGCGCCAAGAAGGCTAATCAAGAAAATGGTTTTAAAAGAATTAGTTTTCATATTTGTGCGAAGATAACTAATTGAGCAAACCTTGATATCACGCTAAAATGCGAGAAGTCATATCGGAAGCTCACCTAACGCAGACTGTTTTTCACCGTCTGCACAACAGTATCAATTTCAGCTTCCGTCGTCTCTCTGCCGAAACTGAAGCGAATGGCCCCACGTGCGAGAGAAGGATCAATTCCCATGGCAACAAGAACATGCGATGGTTCCACGAGGTCGCCGTGGCAGGCTGCGCCAGGAGAAACAGCTATCTCTCTGCCGAGGGCATCCATCACGTCCATCGCGGTAAATCCTTCAAAGCTGATGTTCCAGGTGTTCGGGAGCTTCTTTTCGGGATGGCCGTTCAGATGCACTTTCAGTCCGGCCTTTTGCAATCCCTCGAACAGCCTCTTCCCCAGCTTCATCTGGCGCGAGCCTTCGGTATCGAGGATCGGCGCCGCGATCATTGCCGCTGCGCCGAGTCCAACGATGAAGGCGGCATTCTCCGTCCCGGGCCGCAGGCCATGTTCATGTCCGGCGCCGTGCAGCATCGGCAGGAGTTTGCGGCCGTTCTTGATGTACAGAGCGCCGATCCCTTTCGGCGCATAGAACTTGTGGCCAGCCACGGTCAGGAAGTCCACGCCGAGGTCCTTCACTTGGACACGCACTTTGCCAACGCTCTGCGCGGCATCCGTGTGGAACAGCACTCCGCGGGACAATGCTATCCGGGCAAGCTCGGCAATGTCCTGGATCGTCCCGACCTCGTTGTTCGAGTGCATGATCGTCACGAGCGCGGTGTCCGGCGTGATGGCATTCTCGAGATCAGCGGGATCCACCATTCCAAACCGGTCAACCGGCAGATAGGTCACCCGGTATCCGAAGCGTTCGAGATGGCGGCACGGTTCCAGCACCGCCGGGTGCTCGATCAGGGAGGTGATGAAATGCTTTCCTTTTCCTGCCGCCTTGGCGATCCCCTTGATCACCATATTGTTCGATTCCGTGGCCCCGCTCGTGAATATGAGCTCCGAGGCCTCGCACCCGAGAAGCATCGCCATCCGCTCCCGCGCCTGCTCTATGCCGGCCCGGCACGCGACGCCGAACGGGTGAGCGCTCGACGGGTTGCCGAATCTGTCTTTCAGGTACGGCAGCATCTCATCGAGCACCTTTGGGGCGACCGGCGTGCTTGCGTTATAATCGAGATAGACGGGTTTCATCAGGATACGATCCTGTTCATGATGAGGGATTCAAAAAAATATTCCAGCATATCCATAACGCCGACAATGACCCCCGCGGAAAGAAATGAAGCGACCGCATACCATGCCGCCTGCTTTTTCCCTATTGACGCCAGAGAGACAATGCCGAGATACAGGAGATACATGCTGTATACGATAGCGACATCAAAAATCCAGCCCGTCCCCGGGATAACCGCGATAAAGCCTGCGAAGACAAGCGGCGTGAACGAGTAGGCGGCGATCTTCAGCCCCTGGATGCCGTTCAATCGAGAAGCAGGAGCTGTCACAATCGCGGTGACGATTGCCCCGGTTATCATAACATTGAGGACATACATGCAGTACCAGAGCAGGTCCGTAAGCAGAACGTACGTGAAAGAAAAAGCGACCTTGTTGTCCTGAATATTTCTGTCGAATATAAACCTGCCCGCCACGGCTGCTGCCGGCGGGAGCGCGGCAAGAACACCGACGTAGCGGAAGATGATGCCCGAATACGTTGCCGGCTCTTCCTTGATCACCAGCCATTCTTCCCGGGGACGAATGAGAATATTTTTTGCACGAAGCAGGAGGGATTTCATGAATGCTTTCTTTGACGCTCCTTGTGACAGGCTGCCGGGAATACGCTCACTCCTGGATTCAAAAAAAATACTCGCTCATGCCCCGCTCTTTCGCTCGAACACTCCGGTGGTCAGGTAGCGTTCGCCGCCGTCGGGGAACACGGTCACGATCCTCTTGCCCTTTCCGAGCCGCGCGGCCACCTGAAGCGCCGCCCAGCAGGCGGCCCCGGAAGAGACTCCCACCAGCAGGCCTTCTTCGTGGGCCAGGCGCCGCGCCGTCTCAGCGGCCTGGTCGTTCGTCACCTGGATGACCTCGTCGTATACCTTCGTGTTCAGGATCGTTGGAACAAAACCGGCGCCGATGCCCTGGATGATGTGCGGTCCGGGCTGGCCGCCGGAAAGGACCGGCGAGGCAGCGGGTTCTACGGCGAATATTTTAATGTTTTTGAATTTTTTCCTCAGCGCCTCGCCCACGCCCGTGATCGTGCCGCCGGTGCCCACGCCCGAGACGAAGGCGTCTATTTTTTTCGCGCCCATCTGTTTCATGATCTCTTTTGCCGTCACCTTGCGGTGCACCGCCGGATTCGCGGGGTTCCCGAACTGGTCGGGCTTGAAATATTCCGTGCCTGACGCGACGATCTCGTCGGCCTTTGCAATGGCGCCCTTCATGCCTTTGTCCGCGGGTGTGAGCACGAGTTCTGCGCCGTAGGCCTGGAGCAGTCTGCGCCGCTCAAGGGTCATGGACTCGGGCATCGTGAGGATGACGGGATAGCCCTTGACCGAGGCGACCATGGCGAGGCCGATGCCGGTATTGCCGCTCGTGGGCTCCACGATCTTCATGCCCTTTTTGAGCTTGCCCTTTTTCTCGGCATCCTCGATCATCGCGAGCGCCGGCCGGTCCTTCACGCTCCCGCCGGGATTGAACCCCTCGAGCTTCGCCCAGACCTCGGCATGGTCTTCCGCCGTTAGCTTGGTGAGCTTCAGCATCGGCGTGTTCCCTATCAGATCGAGTATGTTTTTTACCTTCGGCATAAGAGGCTCCTCTTCCCGGAGTGTCCCCGACTTATTCGGAACCGGCGTGAATCGGCTGCGGCGCGTCCCCGCGGACACAATTATGGACGGCGCTCAGGATATCTTCGACCGCGAGCATGGCGCCGCCCGGCCTGCCGTAGAACGAAACGGGTGCTTTGCCGTTCACCGCGAGCCGGACGTCTTCGACCATCTGGCCCATATTCATCTCCACAACAAGGAATCGCTCAACGCGCTCGGCAATGCTTGCGATGATCTTTTCCGGGAACGGGAAAAGCGTGATCGGCCGGATCAACCCGGCCTTGATCCCCTCATTCCGCGCGAGGTTCACTGCTGTTTTCGCGATGCGCGCCGACGTGCCGAAGGCCACCACCACGATCTCGGCATCATCGGTCAGGACGGTCTCATACATTACTTCGTGCTCTGCCATACGCTCGTACTTGGCCTTCAGCTTATAGTTCTGCCGCTCGAGTCCGCCTTCTTCGCCGGGCAGCATGTAGAGCGAACGGATGACCTTGCCCGGCCTGCCCGCAGCGCCCGTCAGCGCCCAGGGCTTGTCCACCTGCTTGGGCTTGATGTCGGGAAGTTCCACGGGCTCCATCATCTGTCCCAGCACGCCGTCGCCGAGGATCATCACCGGGTTGCGGTACTCGTCCGCCTTCTCAAAGGCGCGCACGGTCAGGTCCACGATCTCCTGGATGGTCGACGGAGCATAGACGAGCAGCTTGTAATCCCCGTGGCCGCCGCCTTTCACGGCCTGAAAATAATCGGCCTGGGACGGCGAGATATTGCCGAGCCCCGGCCCGCCGCGCTGCATGTTCACAATGACCGCCGGGAGCTCCGACGCGGCCATGAACGAGAGGGCCTCCTGCATGAGGCTGATGCCGGGGCTGGATGAGGAGGTCATGGCGCGCTCCCCCACGGCTACGGCGCCGTAAACCATATTGATCGCAGCGATCTCGCTCTCGGCCTGGACAAAGGTCCCGCCGACCTCGGGCAGACGGCGGGAGAGGTATTCCGGTATCTCGTTCTGCGGCGTGATCGGGTAGCCGAAATAACGGCGGCAGCCTGCGCGTACAGCGGCCTCGGCCAGTGCTTCATTTCCGGTGATGAGCAGTTTGGACATTCTTTCGTTCCCTCTGGCGTATGATAAACTCACACGGGCTAAAAACCCGCGCTGCCTTCTTCCTCAATTCTCAATTCACAGACACCGCATCTCGAACAAACCCGAAGTGCCAACACTCAAAAAACAAACTGTTCAAATGGTCGAAATCCGGAGTTTTGAAATTTATGTTGCGATCGTTCTTATGTGTCTCGCGCTCCTCACTTCCACACCTCAATCGCGATATCAGGGCACATCTCGGCGCAGAGCGCGCAGCCCGTGCACGCGCCCTCCTCGCCGCAGTACTCGACGGTATAATACCCGCTCTTGTTGAACTCCGTGCCGATCTTCAAAAGCTTCTTTGCGCACGCTGTAGTGCAGAGCTCGCACCCCTTGCAGTATTCTCTCCTGATGACGACTTTGCCCATCTCTGCGACCTGCCTTCTTTCTTTCATTCCGTGTTCCGCGATCCGCCTGCACACAGCGTTTATGAGGCCCTTGATTCCCGTCTCGCGATTCCCGGCGAGATGGTACGACAATGGGTTTAAGTATTGTGTTCAGCGCGAGTGCAGGGCGAATTCCGTAATTATGCAGTTCCCCGATTGATCATCTCTTCGGCATGCCTGAGTGTCGCCTCGGTAATAATTTTTCCACCAAGCATGCGCGCGATCTCGTTCATACGTTCTTTCGTTCCGAGCAGCCGCACTTCAGTGTTCGTCCGCTCCTTCTTCACCGACTTTGAGACGCCGTAGTGGCTCGTTGCCATGCTCGCGATCTGAGGCAGATGGGTGATGCAAAAGACCTGCCGCTTGACCGCTACCCGCTTGAGCTTCTTGCCGACCTCTTCCGCGACCGCGCCCCCGATGCCGGCATCCACCTCGTCGAAAACAAGCGTGGGAATGTTGTCGCCTTCCACGAGGATCGTCTTGAGCGCAAGCATGATGCGGGAAAGCTCTCCCCCGGAGGCGATCTTCGCAAGAGACTTCGGGTCCTCGCCCGGATTCGGCGAAATAAGGAATTCAACACGGTCCACGCCGCGCGGCCCGAGTTTATGGCCGTCGAGGGTGTCGTCGCCCGGTTCCTGCGTGATCTTCACGATAAAGGTCGTTTTCGCCATACCGAGGTGAGCGAGCTCGGTCTCGATCTTTTTTTCGAGCTCCCGCGCAGCAACCGCCCGCTTCTTCGTAAGCTCCTGCGCGCCAGCGGTCAGCCCGGACTTGACGGCTTGAATCTCCTTGTTAAGCCGCTCGATCTCCTCGGTGCTCCGTTCCATGCGCTCGAGCCCGGCCGCCGCTTTGGCGCCGAATTCGATGATCTCCTCGATGGTGCTGCCGTACTTCTTCTTGAGCTTCTGGATAAGGTCGAGCCGGTCCCCGATCTGTTCAAGCCGGTCGGGATCGAACTCCACGCGATCGGCATAGGCCGACATCTCGCGCGCAACCTCTTCGATCTGCGCCCTGCCCGCTTCACACAGTTCGAGCGCCGGCATAAGCCGGTTGTCGATGGCCGCGATCTCTTTCATGCCCGTTATGGCCTTTTTGAGCCCGGACAGGACGGAATTGTCCGCTGAATAGAGTGCTTCGTCCGCGGCCCGCGAAAGCCCGGCGATCTTTTCCGAATTGGCCAGGAGTTTCTGCTCGTTCGCGAGCCCGGCGTCCTCACCGGGCTTGAGCATCGCCGCCTCGATCTCGTTCTTCTGGAAGCGGAGCATGTCTTCGCGATGCGCCCGGTCCCGCTCGCCCGCCTCAAGCTCGCCCAATTCCTTCCGGACTTCCTGGAGCCGGTGGTATGCATGAGAAAAGGCGTCGTGAAGCGGCCCGAGTCCGCCGAAGGAATCAAGCATCTCCATCTGGCGTTCAAGCGAAAGGAGGGACTGGTGCTCGTGCTGACCGTGGATGTCGGCGAGGCTCGCGCCGAGCGCCGAGAGCGTCGCCAGGTTCGCCAGGCTCCCGTTGATGTAGACCTTGTTCTTTCCCGCTGAGGAGAGCACCCTGCGCACGATCAGGTCCTCGCCGGGATTCATCTCGATGCCCTGTCCGGAAAGCAATGCCGTCACGTCCGCAGTACCGCGGCCGTTGAGTTCAAAGGCGGCCTCCACCACCGCCTCCAGGCAACCCGTGCGGATGAGGTCGGCGCTCGCGCGCTCGCCGAGCGCGAGGTTCAGCGCGTCAACAACGATGGACTTGCCCGCGCCGGTCTCGCCGGTGAACACGTTCAGTCCCGCCGTGAATTCAACGCGGAGCTGGTCGATAATGGCAAAGTTTTTGATGTTTAGTTCTTTCAGCATCTTTGAATTCTGGAGTGAGCGTATTCCCCGCGGATGCCTATACGAACCTTCATTTGTTGCGGGGTTCGCGAGCGAATACAATTATGTTCTACCCTTAAGAATCGAGATTCCCTGCAGATGCCTATTCGAACCTTCATTTGCTGCTGGGAGATTCAATCCGTGTGGCGTGAGACGCAGGCGGAAGGGGAAAACCTGCTCTCCTCACCCCTTACGCCTGACCCCTCACGGCCTTTTGACTGCCGCGGCTTTCTTGAACGCGAACTTGCCCTGCGTGGAGCGGCCGTTCCCTCCCGCCTTGCGGTAATATCTCGAGGCCTCTTCGGTCTTTCCCATGCGTTCGCTGGCCCTGCCTGCCCAGTAATATGCCGTGCCGACCCACATCCCCGCCCCGGGATAGCGTTGCGGTATTTTCAAAAATTCAGTCACCGCCTCGGCATCCCTGCCGAGAAGAAAACAGCAGAACCCGATCCAGTACTGGGTCACCGGCCGCTCTGATTCCTTCTGGTCCCTGAGCGCAGCGCGGTACGCGTCAAGTGCGTTGTTAAAAGAGCCAAGATGGAAATAGCTGTCTCCGATCCTGGTATGAATTTCGCTTGCGGTAACACCGTGAGGCGGAGAAGCAAGAAGCTTCTGATACAGGCTGATGGCGTCTTGGAACTGGTCGGAAGCATACAGATTGTTCGCCATGCGGTAATCCCGGGAAGCGGCTGAGGTGTTCGACGCGTATGACGAACTGCATGACAGGAGCATAATGAGAAATAAAACCAAAAGACTTTTTCCCATACTACCTCCCCGGCGAAACTGTAGCAAATTTACCACAACAAGGGGACTTGTTCAAGAACTATCTTTGAAAAAAAGCTGGGGGCTGCGACACGAGAGAACGAAAAAAATAGAATTGCTGCAGCGCACGCAGAGCTAACCATCTTAAAAATAAAGTCTTTCTGCAAATGCCGCACTTACCGGGGCGAGACAAAACTGTTTTAGCTTCTTCACCAGTTCTTTACGAACGCCTTCACTGCACGGGTAAACGCCTTGGGTTGTTCACAGGCATACGCGGGGAATGCGCTCACTCCGGAATTCACAGCTCCTTACGGCAGCCACAGATAGGCGAACCTGACCCCGGGGCCGGCGAGGTCGCCGAAATTGATGTTGACCAGGTTCAGGGAGTAGATGTTAGACCGGTATTCGCCCGGTCTCAGATAGGTGACGATCGTTGCCTGATCAAGGTTCGCCAGAATCTTCGCCTGTTTGAAAGCGTCCTCAAGATAGCCGATCCCGTCAATGAGTCCCGCTTCCCGCGCTTCCTGGCTTGTGTAGATGCGGCCGTCGGCAAGCTGCCGCACCCGCTCCGGGTCCATCTTTCGCTCCTCGGCGACAACACCCACGAAGCGGCCGTACATGCTGTCGATCATTCCCTGAAATATTTTTCTCTCCTCGACAGAGACCGGGCGGAACGGCGAGCCCATGCCCTTCTCCGCGCCGGATGATATCTCGAGGGCCTGCACGCCTATTTTCTGCATCAGCCCCGTTGCGTCTATGCGGAGCATGGTGACGCCGATGCTGCCGGTGATGCTCGTGGGCTGCGCCGTGATCCGGTCCGCGGCAAGCGCCGCATAATACGCGCCGGATGTTCCCGTGTCAAGAAAGTGGGCGACGATCTTGACCCCCGTTTCTTCCTTGTATTTTTTGATCTCGTGGTAAAGCGTGTCCGAGGCGGTCACCCCGCCGCCGGGGCTGTTGATCCGGATCACCAGTGCCTTTACGTTCTTGTCGAGACGCGCACGGTCGAGCTGTTCCCGCACCCGGGCGAGCATTCCCGGCTCTTTCCTGCCGCCCAGGACCGAACCGGCATCTTCACTCGAAATGACGCCCGTTATGTCCATGAGCACGATCTTGTCTTTTCCCTTGCCCTCAATCGCCTGCTCTTCAAGGGGCTGGGTCTCCGGTGCGAGGTTTACCTTGATGACGAAGCAAGCGGAGAGGCCGGTCAGCAGTAGAACAGTTAAAAAAATTTGAATAATTGTCTTCATCGTCTCCTCCGTTTCCCGTCTTCATTTCTGTTTTACCCATTCCGCATTCGACACTCCGCATTCAAACCCCTCAGGGGTCCAGCCGAATGTCGGCTTTACTCCTCAACTCGGCGAGATACTGTGCCACCTGTTGTTCGAGCTTCTGGTCCGTGAGCATGGCCGTTATCGTCTTTTGCGCTTCCTGAAAGCGTTTATCCTTGAACTCCGCGGGATGGTTGTTGAAATAGTCCCGCGCTTCGTCGCGGCTTACGCGAACGTACAGTCCTATTTTTTTCTCGATGAACTTCTCCACGAGAAGCCGCTCGCCGAGCATGCGGCCCAGCTGCTCCCTGGTGATGTCCAGCCGCGCCAAAAAACCGGCAAAGGCCTCGTCCGATCCGAGCCGCGTTTTGAGTTTTTCTATTTCCGCATTGATGTCCTGGTCGGACACTTCGACAAACTTGAGGCGGTACGCCTCCTGGATGAGCAGATGCCGGTTGATCAGCCCTTCGAGCGTCTCGTTCCTGAGCTTGTCCCCGTTTTTACCGCCGAACGCGAGGTTGAAGCTCACTGCCCGATCGAGCTCGCTCAACGTGATCACCTCGTTGTTGACCGACGCGACGATGCGGTCAACGAGCTCCGCGCGCGCAGCCGCAGGAGAGATGAGCATGGCCAGAAGAAGGGCAATCCCCGTCAGGCCCCCGACGCTTCCCTTTGTTTTCCGTGTCTCATTCCGCAATCCGCGATTTGAAATCCGCAATCGTCGCATGTTCCCTACTTCAGGTCCGTCATTTTGACGCCTTTGAGATAGTCCACGATCTTCTCCTGCTTGATGTCTTGGAGCCGTTTGACGATCTCGCTGATCCTGAGGGCATTGTTGAGGACCGTCCCGAGCCGCGCCGTCAGTTCCCGTCCTTGTCCTCGTAGCGCTCTATCAACAGCTCGATATTGCCGATGACCGTCGTAAGGGGGTTGTTGATCTCGTGCCGAACGGCGACCCCTACCTGGCCGATGGCGCCGAGGCGCTCGGCCTTGACCAGAAGCTCACGGAGGTTTTTCCGCTCCGTCATGTCCCGGGCCGAAACCTGGAAGCCCGCCAGTTCCCCGTCCTTTCATGATCTGCCGCGCCCTCACCTCGATGAAGGCCCGGCTGCCGTCGCGCTTGACGATCTCGAACTCGGCCCATGGAAGCCTGCTCGTCCCGCCCTTCCCCCTGCCGGCGAGCATCTCTTTGGCGCGCTCGGCGCCGTCAGGCGCGAGAAAATCGAGGATGCTTTTGCCGAAGAGCTCGACCTTGGAGTAGCCGGTAAATTTCTCTGTTTCCTTGTTTACCGCGGTCAGCTTGCCCGAACTGTCCGTCGTAAAGAGAATGTCACGGGAGTTCTCAAAGAGATCCCAGAACTTTTCGCTGGACTCCTTCACTTCCGCGTAGAAGCGGAAGTTCTCGACGGCCATGCCGAGCTGGACGCCGATCGCATCGAGCATCTGAACGTCCGACGGCTTGAGTTTGAAGTCTTTCCGGGGATAAACGAAGATGACGCCGAGCACGATGCCTCGTGACTTGATCGGGATAATGATGTGCGAATGTCCTTCTCCCCGGGGGCCGCGGGTATGGGCTGGAACGTCGCAGCTGTTCTCCGTAAACAGCAGCTCCCCGCTCTGAGCCACCATGCCGCAGAGACACTCTCCCATTTTGATCACGGCCTCGTTCTCCACGAACTCCGGTGAAAGCCCATTGTGCGCCGTCAGGTGCAGGGTTTCCCCGCCCGGATCGCAGAGGAACACGCCCCCCTTGGGCTCGATACCCGCCAGGCTGTCGAGGATCTTCGCCAACGATTTGTCGAGCACGTCCTTGAGAGTGCCGGCCTGGCTCAAGGTAAGCGCCACCGCATCGAGCGCGGCCAGCTCCCGGGTGCGGTCGAACAGCCTCAGTTCGAGCTCGGCATAAGATTGTTTGAGCCTTTGGGCCATCTCATTGAATCGTTCTCCGAGCCGCGCAATATCGCCATCACCGTGCACCTGCATTTGAAAATCGAGATTGCCCCGGCTGATCGCCTCGGTGCCGGCCCAGAGGTCGTTCAGCGGAACAGAGACCTTGCGGTGAATGTACAGGCCGAAAGCGAGAAGAAAACTGACGGAGGTGATCAGCGTTATGAGAAAAAAAACATTGGTCATCGCCTTGTGCTTTAAAAGTTTGTTCAGGACCGAGTCCATCTCGTTCGCGTTCTCTTGCTGATATTTTTCGATGTCACGACCCATCCAGACGAGGAGGCTGTCCAGTTCGGTCACGAGGTCGGTAGCCAGCGCCTTGTCCCTGCCGGCGGGAGACCGCAGGTAAAATATGCGTCCTGCTTTCTTCTCCATCTGGTCCAGGTCGCCGGTCACGGAATTGATAAGGGCCGTCTCTTTCCGGTCGAGGTCGAGGCTGGCGAGCTCGTTCAGCGTCTTATGCACCGCGATTCGCGATGTTTCGTAGGATTGCCGGTACCCGCCGTTACCGCCGTTCTCAAGGTAGTTATGCACGGCGACGGACATGTCATTGATGTTCTTCTCGATGTCCCAAATTCGCTGGAACTCGGTGGAGACCTGCCTGACGTCCCTCGTGGTACGGGAGAATGAGGAAGCGATGTCCAGGAGCGATAAGACCGTGATCGTCATGATGAGCAGCATCCCGAGTCCTACCAGCGCTATGAGCCTTTTCTGTATTTTCATGAACTCTCTTGGAGCCGGCGCTAAAGGTAGAAACCGGACGCGCTGACACCTCAGTTGAGCAGGCCTGACCTGGCCCTTATTTCTAGAGAATGGACCGGTTTGCTATCGTGCCATTAAGCAATGATACCACTGATAGCGATATCCGTCCAGAGAGACCGGCAGTAAATTTTAGCGTACGCCCGGGAGGGACCTGCATTTGAGCGGCCGGCGTGTCAGAACGCATGGCCGATATTGAAGTGGAGCTCGCCCGGACTTTCGCCGGGCCGGCGGTGGATCTTTTGGCCGTAGTCGATGCGGAGCGGGCCGACGGGAGTACCGTAGCGGATCCCGGCGCCGAAGGAAGCGCGCAGGTCGTCAAGCAGTATCTCCTGGCCGCTCCACACGTTGCCCGCGTCGCTAAACAGCACAAAGCCGAACCCCTCGCTCGGGTTCAGGCGCAGTTCGGCGTTGAACACGGCCATGCTCGCCCCGCCCAGGGGGATCGGCTGGCCGTCGGGCCCGATGGAACTCGGCCCGACCGAATCCTGGGTATAGCCCCGGATGGTGGTGCTGCCGCCCAGATAGAACCGCTCGTGGATCGGGACCTCGCTGGTCTCCCGATGGGGCCAGGTCATGCCTGCCCGGGCGGACAGCGCAGTGAGGATGCCGGCGCTTATGGGGACATACCAGCTGCTCTGGGCCGTAAGCTTGGTGAAATCCGCCTGGGAGCCCAGTTCGGACAGCGCCTCTTTCAGCGCGATCCCGTGGAGCGATCCTTTACGGGGGTTGAAGATGTCATCCCGGAGGTCCCAGACCAGGGCGGGCGTGAGGCTGCTCACCCGCACACGACCTACGTCATCGGGCGACAGGATCGCCTGGGGCAGCACGTCATGGTTGTTTACGTTTTCGAACTGGTAGGTGAGCGATGTTTTGAGCCTGTTGATCGTCTTCTCGAGGCCGTAGGAAACGGCGGTCCTGCGAGTCTGATAATAGATCTCGCGGGTGTCCTGGTTCAGCCGCTTCAAGTTGGACCACTCGATGCCGAGATTGCTCTCGACTTTATAGCCCAGGAACCAGGGCTGGTGGTAATTGAAGACAGCGCGCTTGACGATGCCGCTCTCCTCCACTCTCACGCTCGCACGCTCTGCGCGGCCCCAGAGGTTGCGGTAGGACACTTCGGCAAAGCCCCGCGCGTGGTCGAAGTCGCCGTACCCCACGCCGACTTCCACGGCGCCCGCGGGCCGCTCTTCGACGGATAGAAGCATGTCCTTCACGTACTCCTTCTCGCCGGGATGGACCGGCTCGAACTTCGCCTGTCCGAAGTAGCCGAGATGGTAGATCCGCTGCTGGCTCATCAGTATCTTGCCGTAGTCATAAGGATCGCCGGGCTTCAAGAGCAGTTCGCGCATGATCACGCTGTCTTTCGTGCGCTCGTTCCCGCGCAGGATGATCCTGCCGATCCTGACCTGCCGGTCCTCGGTTATTTTGTATTTGATGCTGGCGCTCGCATCGGTGATTTTCTTCTCAACCTCCACCCGGGCGTAGAGGTACCCCTTGTTCGAATAGGCGGACAGGATGCGGTAGCGGTCTTCGTCCGCCAGCTGCTCGCTATAGGGGGCGCCGGGCTTCAGGCTGAGCATGGCGGTCAACTGCTCTGTTGTAAAGGCCGCGTTGCCTTCAAAGGCCACCTGCCCCACCCGGGTCTGCGGCCCCTCGTCGATATCGACCTCGATCAGGGCCTTGACGCCGTTGTCCGCATAATCGACCTTCTTCTTCACGCTCGCATCGAGGAACCCCTCGCTCTCGTAGCGGTCATGGATATATTCCACGTCCTTGTCGAGCAGGTCTTCCCGGTAGGGGCTCGACGTGAACCAGCCCGGCTCCCGCAGGGACATTTCGGCCTTGATCTGTTTCGACGTAAAGTACGTATTGCCGCGGACGATGATTTTCTTCACCGTTATCCGCTGCCCTTCACGGACATCGAAGGCCAGCTCGAGCCTGCCGGGCGCCTCGGTCTTCTTCACCGTTACCGTGACATTCGCGTACCCGTTGTCCTTATAGAGGTTCTTGATCTTGTCCGCGCTGCTGTCGATGATGGCATCCGAGATATCGTGCTCGGACCAGATCAGGACCTGCTTCCGGAGCGCGCTGTCGCTGAATGCGTGGTTCCCGGAGAACCGGGCCGTCACGTTCGGCCCTTCGGCAATGGGAACGCTGACATAAGCCTTGCCGGCCCGGAAGCTGACGTCCACCGGCCCCGCCTTTGCCGCCGGATACCCGGCCCCGGTATATTTTTCGAGGATTGCCTCCAGGTCCGCATCAAGGAGCACGTCCCTCCTGAACGGCTTCCCTGCTTTGTTTTTCATCACCCCTTGCAGTTGCCTCTCCGTGAATACGGTGTTGCCCGGGAAAACGATCGCTCCAATGACCAGGGGCCGAGGCTCATGGATATCGATGCGGAGGGCCACGCGATGGGGTTCCGGGAGCTTCTCCACCCGGAAGTCCATGGTCGTATCGTAGTATCCGTCGGACTGGTACAGCGCCGTGATCGCGGACTGGTAGTCTGGGAACCTGTTCTCACGCAGCTCCTTGCCTTCGACCCGGGGAATCGCGTCCCTGATCTTCGATTCCGACAGGGCATGGTTGCCCTCGATCACGACCTTCTCCACCACGGTGATGGGGAACAAGGTGTACACGAGCTTGACGCCGCCGTTGTCGGGAAATCCGTCAACGCGAATGTCCTTAAACAGTCCCTTCAGGTAGAGGTATGATATGCCGTTCCCGATGGTTTCGCTCGAGAACGTATCGCCGGGCCTCACGTTGAGGAGCGGCGCAAGCTGCTCGGGGTGGGGCCAGGGACGCCCCTCGTCGTCCTGGATCACGACTTGGGTTATAGGCAGGCCGGAGAATTGAGAAGAGAAGGACGGGACGGGCCTTGCAAGAAGCACTAGACACAAAGCCGCCGCCATGAGGCCGAACGATTTCATGGGAATTTATTAGCACATCGAGGTGTGAATGTAAAGAAAGAAACCGGCCGCAAGGGGCGGCTGCGCTGCGTTTTTCCGACCCAACGACATTGATTTGCCAGGCGCCTTTCTGATGACGGAGGCGTGCCGGTCAACAAGCTGGCGTATCATTTTTTGATGCGACGTGTGATGCTGCTCGGCCTTTTTCTTGAGGGATTCAACACTCGATTTTTTCAGAGAGCGTCACCTTGACGGTGTCGTTAACCAGCCCACAGCCGTTGTCTTGTCCACATCCTTCTCATAATTGTCCTATAATATACGGTATAAACGCTCGGCACTTCATAATGAACGCCCTGGAGAAAAACCATGAAAAACCATCACATCGTCGTCACCCCTGCCGCCGGGGAAGCAAGACGAGCGCAGCTGCAAGGGCTCTTCGGCGGGGAGGCGAGGCTTTCCTTTCTTGCTGATATGCCGTCGGGGCTCCGGGAGCAAACACTCATCGAAGCAACCATCCTTCTGTCGTGGAACCCGCCAAAAGAGCTGGGGCCGAGCGAGTTCGGCCTGCTCCGGAACGTCCGCCTGATCCAGCTCCTGTCCGCGGGCGCGGACCAGGTGCCGTTCGCCGGTTTGCCCCGGGACATCATGATCGCAAGCAACGCCGGCGCCTATGCGGAGCCCATGGCGGAGCACGTCCTCGCCATGGCGCTCGCCCTGGCAAAAGGCCTTTTCCGGGAGCATCAAAAAATGGCGCGGGGCGAGTTCAACCAGGCAAGGCTCAATCGTATGCTGCGCGGTTCGGTCTGCGGCATTCTCGGCTTCGGTGGCATCGGCCGCGCTGTTGCCCGCCTGATGAGGAACTTCGGCGTCCGCATCCATGCCGTGAACACCAGCGGCAGGACTGACGAGCCGGTGGAATTTATCGGCACGCTCAAAGATATGAAGCAGGTCCTCTCCGTATCGGACGTCGTGGTCATTTCGCTTCCGCTGGCCAAGGCGACGCGCGGGCTGATCGGGAAACGCGAACTCGAGTGGATGAAGCCGGACGCGATCCTCATAAATGTTGCGCGGGGAGATATCGTCGACGAACGCGCTCTCTACGAGCATCTCGCCAGTCATCCTGATTTTGCGGCAGGCATCGACGCTTGGTGGATCGAACCGTTCAAGTATGGCGAGTTCCGCATAAACCACCCTTTTTTTGCGCTGCCCAACGTCCTGGGCTCACCGCATAATTCGGCCATGGTCCCCGGTATAAGCGACGATGGCGCGCGCAGGGCTGCTGAAAACATAAAACGGTTTTTAAAAGGGGACCCGGTCGCCGGCGTCATAAGGCGGGAGGATTATCTATAGTAGATGGTGGCGGATAACGTCCGCCATAACCGCATCGAGAGCGGCTCCACGAGGGAGCGCAGCTTCTTCCTCTCCGAGTCGATGGCGTTGTTAGACGCTCTGCGGTTTCTCAAAGTTCACAGTAAACGCAATACGATTCCCAAAGAACATTTTCTCTCGAAACCCTGCCTCGCCAGCAAGGCGCACTACTGTGGGGCGGCCCTGGAAATGGGGATCAAATATGATTTCCGTCACGGACAGTATGCCGCCGGGATTTAAGGCATCAAAAATCTCTTTCAGCGCGGTTTTCCTATCCGGAATCTCGCCTAATACCGTCACGAGCAGCGCCCGGTCAAACTGATTACGCCCCAATGCGCCTTCGCCCGCCCCGGCCTGAAGAAATCGAATATTAGCCAGATTCGCAGCCTGTGCTTTTCCCCGAGCCAGGGAAAGCATGCCGGGCTGGATATCCATAGCCACCACTGCGCCCCGCGGGCCGACACGTTTGGCGACCGGGATGGTCAGCCGCCCGGGACCGCAGCCGACATCCAATACGGCCATGCCCTGTTCAAGGTCCAAATGCTGGACGATAAACGCCGCCCGATTGGTCTTAGTGAAAGGATTGTCCAATTCGACAAGCCAGCGCAACCACGAGGGACAGGGGAGTGAATGACGACGGGAAGAGAAGCGCCATGTGGCGCCGGCGAATAGAGCGAAGCCGATTAAACCGAAGAATATGTACGCGGAGGTCACCATTTTTTTCAGCTGTCGCGTGTATCAATGTCAGAAGGCTAACGATGAGTTCACACGCCGCGAAGCGGTCGGCGTAAGGAACGACAGGTTAGATTCATTTCACCTCGAAAAGTTTCTCGCGAATGCACTTGTAAGAAGACCAGTAATGAAAAATTGAAAAAAGAAATAAACGTCCATCATGTATCTTGATGAGCCAAGTTTGATTGTGGTGTGATGTTCCATCCACTCTGAAGTGAATAGCACTATGGGGAAACCAGGAGCAAAGAACCTCGATCTTCCTTCGGGGCGCTGCTCGGACTTATTCCGAGAGAACGTTTTTTATGGCAATGCCGATGTCCTGGGCTGAGAACGGTTTCTGGATGAATCCGTTTGCGCCTTGTTTCAGCAGTTCGTCGATCCCGGCAAAATTGACGTGGCCGTAGCCCGAGTACAGGAGGACCTTGACGTTCCTGTTGATCGTCCGGAGCGCGTGGAACACCTCGGTGCCCCCCATTCTGGGCATGATCATGTCCAGAATGACCAGGGCGATTTCGTTCTGCTTTTCCCGGTAAAGGTTGATGCCCGCGCCGGCATTTTCCGCAAGCAGGACCGTGTAGCCGAGGGGGGCCAGTACGTCTTTACACAGTTCCCTGACATCGGGCTCGTCGTCGATAACGAGGATCGTCCCGGCGCCCCTCACGTCCACGGCCTCAGGCGGCGCTTCCACTGCGTCGCCTTTCGCGATGGGAAGATAGATGTTGAACCGCGTTCCCTTCTGCGGTTCGCTGTAGAGATTGATGTATCCGCCGTGGTTGTTTACGATGGAGTGCACGATATAGAGGCCGAGTCCCGTGCCTTTTCCAACCTCTTTGGTCGTAAAAAACGGATCGAAGATCTTTGCCTGCGTCTCGGAATCGATGCCCTCGCCCGTGTCCGACACGGACAGCTTGATGAACCCGGACCCGTCCGCGCCGGCATGGTCGCCTGTACCGTTCGCCGGGCCGGCCACCGAGGTCTCTATGATCAGCTTGCCCCCGCCGGGCATGGCATCGCGGGCGTTTACCGCCAGATTGATGATCACCTGCTGCATTTGCGACGGGTCCGCGTTCGTCATCGGGAGGGCGTCCTTGAGCTTCATGACGATCTCGATGTCCTTGGGGAGGCTTCTCTGGAGCAGGTCCATGGAGTGCAGGATGATGTCGTTGATGTTCACCGGCTTTGTCGCCATTTTCTCCTTGCGGGTGACGGCGAGGATCTTTCTTCCCAGTTCCGCGCCCCGCTTCGCGGCAGCGTGGATCACGGAGGTCGGCTTGTAGAACGGGTCGCCCTCCTTTACCATTTTCAGCAGGATCCCGGAATAGCCGAGTATGGCCGTCAGGAGGTTGTTGAAGTCATGGGCCATGCCGGCCGCAAGGGTGCCGACCGCTTCCAGCTTTTGGGACCGCATCAGCCGTTCTTCCAGCCTCTTCTTTTCCGTGATATCGATGATATATCCGTCAAAACCCTTGACGTCGCCGCCGTCGTCCCGCTCGGGATACAAGGACAGCGAGATAACGAGCTCTTCCCCGTTCCACGCGGCGGCCTTGTCTTCGATATGAAGCGCCTTTTCCGAGGCCGCTTTTCTGAGGCAGGTGGCGGCGTTCAGGTCTCCGATCATGATGTCGCACAGCCCCGTCACCTTGCCGAACATCCTGCGGAACCTGCTGTTCGCTTCCACGATCTCGCCGTCCTTGTCGGTCCTGAAAATGGCATGTTCGACCCGGTCAAAGAGCGACCGTATGCGCCGGTCCGACTCAACGAGCTTATTCTCATTTTCCTTGACCGTTGCGCACATCCGGTTGAATTCCAGGGCAAGTTCGCGGATCTCACCTGTGGTCCCCCCGGGGATGATCGCGTCCCCGGCCGGGGCGCCGCTCTTAAACCGCGAGATCGACTGGTGGAGGGCCATGACGGGCCTTACCACAAAGCGCTGGATAAGGATGTTGAGCGACAGGATCGCGAAGAACATGATGACGATCGAAACCGCGATATTGATGGCGGCGAGCGTCCTCACCTCCCTGTGAAACGCGGCGGACGACAGGGTGACCCGGACATAGCCGATGGTGGTGGGCGGTGATTCCTCAAAAGCGCTGAACAAGATCGGGCTGTAAAAGTCATACCCGCCGGCAATCTTCGTGTGGAACGGCGCTGAGCCGGCTTTGAAATGACTGACGGCCTCCGCAAGCGGGGGATTTTTCCAGCTGCTGACGGGGTAGGAATCGAGCGGCTCCCAAATGTTCGAATACACCTGTGCCAGGGTGACGTCCGGCGCTTGTATGATATGGGAGGCTTTTTTAATGAGGCTGAGGTCTTCTTTGGCAAGGCCCTCCTCCGCGGCCTTGGAGAGCGAAGTGCAGAGCGTCGTACCCCGGAGAATGAGTCCCCGTTCCTTGCTGCGGCTGAAGGCCGAGGTAAAGAGATACGTGCTGAGGGCGCCGCTCATGAAGATTACCAGCGTTATGAATATCGTTACCCTTTTGTGCAGTGAGGAATTCATTTAACGTCCAGAATCGATATGACGTTCAACGATTGTATGAACCGCTGTCCCGCTTTGCTCAGGGTGAAATCAACGAACTTTTTCACCTCCGGCTTGGGGTTTTTCGGCATGAGGATGAAGAGCGGCCGCTTCAGGGAATACCGGTTATCGATAATGGCCTTGTTCGTGGGGGTGACGCCGTTTACCTTCAGGATCTTTACGTTCCGTTTCCTGGCGCTCGTGACGCCCGTGGTGGCAAAGCCTTCGGGGCTTTCTTCCACCATCTGCTCGACAATGCCCGAGGACGCGACAAAAACGGTGTTCGCGGACCCCCGGGGTTCCTTCCCGTTCAGGACCAGTTGTTTGGTGGACGCTTCCACGCCGGAGAGGCCTTTCCCCGTCCGGGAAATGAATACTTGTATCGGGGCATCGCGGCCCTTGAGCTGCTTCCAATTGGTCACCTTGCCGGCATAGATCGACCGCACCTCGCCGAGCGTGACGTTTTCCACCGGATTGGACTTATGGACGATGAAGGCCAGCGCGTCCCAGGCGACCTGGATGTACGTGATGTCCGCGGGATCTCCCGCGGCCCTGGGCCTGCACGACGCGGCAAAATCGATCTTGCCGCTCCTGAGGTCCTCTATGCCCACGACGCTGCCGCCCCCCCTGACGAATATCTTTACGCCTGTTCGTCTTTCATATTCATCGGCAAGATCGGTCAAATAGCCTACATTGCTTATGGAACACCCGCTCACGGTAAGATAATCAGCGGCATGCGCTTTCGACGGGCAAAAAAACAACAGCGGGAGCACTGCGAAGAGCAAGGGCAAACAGATCGACCTCAAGGGGAAGTCCGGCATCTCCGTCTTCCGGCGCGTACGATTGTTTTGCATGGGGGCCCTCAAGGCGTGTTCCGTTCGCACAATGGGCGATAGTACCATTGATTCTTTTCTAAAATCAAGAGGATATTTCCGGGGGGACCAGGGGAGGACCTGACGGCGAGGACGGGACCTCATGGGCCCGGTGAGAAAAAGGATGGGCCTGATCTTCCGAACAAAGACACGCAGGCCGCCGCAATAAGGCAATGTCAAAAAAGGCTGACAGGCAGAGTTTGAAATTATTGCCGCAACGCCGGCCGGGAAACTCCATAAAAAAAATTTGTGATCGTTCTCCGTACGCCGTAGCCGACGGGGCTGCCTTGTGTTCTGACCTTGAGTTTACTGTTTTTTGTACTTGATGAACGTGCCGGCCCGGTACTCCTCAAACGCTATCCGCAGTTCCTCCTCCGTATTCATCACGATCGGGCCGTACCAGGCCACGGGCTCGCCAATGGGTTTGCCGGAGATGAGCAGGAAGCGGACCGGTTCACCCTGCGCCGCGACCGTTACCTGGTCGCCGTCGTCGAAGAGGACCGCCGTCCCGTTGCGGATGTAGGCATCGCGCTCCATGTCGAAGTAGTTCACCCCCCCGGCGTCGTAGGCGAAGGGGTCCTTCTCGTTGCAGAAGACGCCCTTGCCGCCGATGACGTAGGCAAACACGGTGTGGCCCCGCGTGGTCCTATGGACGAACTCCGAGAGGGCCGGCAGCGTGACATCGAGATACTCCGGGTCGATGACGATGTCCCTGACCGGGCCCTGCGTCCCCTCCACGGTCCCGCAGATGACCTTGATCTTCGCGCCGCTCTTCGTCACCACCTCCGGGACCTGCGAGCTTTGTATGTCGCGGTACCGGGGGCCCATCATCTTGCGGGACTTCGGGAGATTGGCCCAGAGCTGAAAGCCCTCCATCACGCCCTCATCGTCTCCCTTCGGCATCTCCTGGTGGATGATGCCGCTCCCCGCGGTCATCCATTGGGTGTCGCCCGAGGAGATGACTCCTTTGTTTCCCATGCTGTCTCCGTGTTCGACATCGCCCTTGAGCACGTAGGTGATCGTCTCGATCCCCCGATGCGGGTGCCAGGGGAAGCCTTTAATGTATTGGTAGGGATCGGTGTTGCGGAAATCGTCGAACAGCAGGAAGGGATCGAACAACGGGACTTCGCTGTTCCCGAATACGCGCCTGAGATGCACACCCGCGCCTTCGAGTGTGGGTTTGCCCTTGATCACTTTTCGGATCTTTCTGGTTTCAGCCATCGGGGACCTCCATAATCCGGATTATGGGAAGCTCGCCTGTATTGGGCAGCGGTATGACTTCTCTCTCCTTGAATTATAGCAGGAGATCGGCAAAGGAGTGAGGTCATTCCCCCGGCGCGGGCGTTCGGGCGTTCTTGTCCCGGATGCTTTCGCGGGCATTGCCTGATGAACACTGCAGGTTCTTACGAAGCGCAAAAGATATTCCCGGAAATGGCAAGAGCGCCATAAGAGGTCCCCGTCATGACCTTGAAGGACGCCGTCGTACCCGCAGGGACGGGCGTCCCGTGAACGGATTGTCCGCAAGCAGCCCGGGCCTTGTTTCCTTGAAACCCACGGCGCCCCCTCTTCGATCTTCCTCAAACCTTCCTGTCCAGGAGCGACGCGAGGCTCTCGAGGTGCATCTTCTCTTCATTGGCGAGGAGGCCGAAGACCTTTTTAGAGTTTTCCCCTTCAACGCGCCGCTCCATTTTTATGTACAGGTCGTAGGAAGCCGCCTCAAGGGACATCGCCAGTTCCAGGAATTCCTTTGTGCTTTTTCCCTTTGCCCACGCGAGCGCCTCGCTCACCCGCACGCCGCCTTCCAGGTAGTCTCCCGGCATCGCATCGGGCAAAAGCGACGAGGGGAATCCCTGTCCCGGCCGGGAGCCGGTGAGTGTCTGATAGAGATTTTCCAGGGATGCCTTGTGATGCTTTTCCGCCGAGACAAGGCCGGAAAGGAGCTTTTGAACGTCGCTGTCCGCACGGGACCGTTGTGCCTCTTCGTAGAACCTGCGGGAGCCTTCCTCCAAAAGCCACGCGAGGGCCGTGAGTTCCTCCGCTCGCGCCGCTATCGTAAAGTACGCCATGCCCGCCTCGGGCTGGCCCGGCGCAGTCAGCCCCTCCCAGGCCCGGATGCCGCCCAGCATGCTGCGGGCGGTCGCGAACCCCGCGGTCTGGAGCATTGACGCAGCGGCACGGCTGCGCATGCCCGATCCTCAGTACGTTATGACTGGCTTGCCGGGGTCCAGCTCCGCGAGCCTGCCCGGAAGCTCGGCCACGGGGATGAGTCTCGCGCCGGGGATATGGCCCTGCTCGTACTCCCCGGGCTGGCGAACGTCAATGAGATTGTACTCGCGGGGGTCCCGGCTCCGGAGGAATTCCCGCACTTCCTCAGCGGTCATCGTTTCAACGGGTTTGAAATAGTCAATAACTCCCATGGCTGCTCTCTCCGGAAAAGGCGCTCGATTTAAATCAAGGAATCAGGACCTCTCCTTAAATTCCCGGGCATCATGACAACCTGCCTTCGCAATGCGAAGGTAAAACAGTCCCCGACCCGGCCATCTCCCGGCGGAGTGGGGGAAATTCAAAAGGCGATGATTACATGATCAGCTCTCCCAAACCGTACAGCGTCCATGTCTCGTGAGCGGAAACCAGGCTCCCTTTCACGATCCCCATGGCGAAGCCGCCGGTCACCCAGTTGCTGATCGTCTTTCTGTCCGTGATCCGGCCGGTGAACGCATAATGATCGAGACCTGCCGCAAAACTGCCCTCCCACCCTGCCGGCCACCGGTAGAATCCCGGGGCAAAGGACGTTTTTCGAACGCTCACGCCCAGTGACGACAAACGGTATCCCCGCCCGTTGAGGAACAGGAACCCTTCCTGCCTCGCGATCAGGGGCGAAAAGAACCTGCTTTTCTGCGTATGAATATACAGGTCGCCGACATTCTGAATCGAGGCATAGATGCCGTGAAAATCGCTGAACTCGCCGGCGTATTTCCGGGTCAGGCGGTTAAAGGCGGGCACGAAGAGATATTCGTGAATGACGCGGCCCGTGAGCGTTCGCTCCCTCCAGAGAAGGGTCGCCTCCGCCGAACCAAGACGGTATTCAGCCAGGCCCCTTTTCTCGGCGATCTGGACCTTCTCCGGCGCGATCTTGAGTTCGAGCACATTCGTTCCGCTGAGGATCTTCAGCCCGGTGTTTGCGGTCCCCTCGAATGAAAAATCGGGTGAGTTAGGAATGGTTTCGAGCTGTCTCGTAACATTATAATAGGGGCCGCTGCCGGTGACGGCCTGCCACCCCGTCTTCTCATCGTGCAGCGCCACAAAGTGCTCGGCCTGCCACGAGTCGCCGTCCCGTCCCCGGTTGTTGTCCAGCGCAAAGGCGACCATCCCCCGGTCGTCGCTGCCGATAAAGGAAAAGTAATCTGAATAATAGGCGAGCTTCTGCGTTTGCAGCTCTTCGGCCGTGATGGTGAACATCTGTTCGCTCTCCTGTTGGGAAGAGCAGGACAGAAGCAGGGCGGGGATTGATACGAGGGCAATGCGAAGAAGATCATGAACGGCAGTGACGAGACGTTCCGAGGAAAGCATGACAGCTCCTTTTTTTATCATGGCAGGCAGCCCGCACCGCGGATGAAGCTGAGACCCCGAAAGAGTATAGCCAACGGCCTTAAAAGTCAAATAGTTATGAAGCCCAGGTGTCAACCCGACTCGGACGAGCCGGGACAATAAATTGTAAACTGAAAATTGCTTCGAGTATCGCCGTACTCCTGCTCATACCCCAGCCCCGCCCCCTGGGTTTTCACCGTTCACAGAATAAAAACAGCGGCAAGCATGCGCTTATGCCGAGCCCATTCTCCCGGAGAGCAGGTAGGTGCGCATCTCTCCCTTGCCTTTTATCTTCAAGGGCCCCCGCTCCTCCAGACGATACGCGTGCTTCAGTCTCCGGTAGGTCTCTTCGGTGACCTGTATCCCTCCCTCCACCCCGTGGGACTCCATCCGGCTTGCGGTATTCACCGTATCACCCCACACGTCGTAGATGAATTTTTTCGTTCCGATGACGCCGGCCACGACGGGGCCCGTGTTGATCCCGATGCGGAGAGAGATCGGCCCGTCCCCAACGGCGCCGCGCCGGGCGACCGCGTCTTGCATGTCGAGCGCGAGCTCGACGATTGCCGCCGCGTGGTCCGGCGTGTTGACCGGCAGCCCGGCAACCGCCATGTACGCGTCCCCGATGGTCTTGATCTTCTCGACGCCGTGTTTTTCGGCAAGGCGGTCGAATTCGGAGAAGATGTCGTTCAGCATGCCGACGACCTCCCGGGGAGACCGGCTCGCTGCCAGCCGGGTAAACCCCGCGATGTCGGCGAACAGGACCGTGGCCTCGGCGAACCCGTCGGCGATGGTCTCCTGCTTTTGCTTGAGCCGCTCGGCGATGGAGGCGGGCAGAATGTTCAGCAGCAAACGCTCGGACTTTTCCCGCTCTTCTTCGAGCTGGATCTGCTGGATGAAATTCTTGCGCGCATACAGTTCGAGCATATAGTTGGTGATCATGCCGATGGCCGTGGACGTAAGCAAAAAGAAATTATTGTTGATGAGAACCGGCAGAGAGGTGTCGGTGAACCGGATCGCCGCAATCTCATAGGCTGCGATAATCGTCCACGATATGGCCGCTGAATAGATGAACCGCACCCTGATGGTCGGGGGGAACATGGGTATCATGAGCAAGCCGGCATAATACAGGTAATTCCCCGGGGCGGGAGCGATGACGATCATCGCAATGATCCCGAGGCCGCATACAAGCATGCCGAGCGAGATGCCGAGCTGCATGAAACGTCTCGCAAAGGATGAAAATGAAAAGAGAAGCACGGCAAGGAAGAACGGACACATGACCGCGTAGCGGACGAACCAGAGCCTCTCTTTCACCGCCGGCGTGATCCACACGTCGCGGAACCCGAAGGCCGCGGTGAGCACGATCGCCAGAACAATGGCGATCCGCATCTGGTTGATGGACCTGCGGTAATAGTCGTCGAGGAAGGCCCGCTCGACCGCGGGATCGTCCAGAAAGCGCAGGGTCGCATAATCGAGCCTCGCCCCGTCTCCGACCACTATGCCTTTCGCCATTGCGACACGCTCCTCTTCCATCAGTCAACGATGAGACAAAAAAGCTGCAGCAGAATTCGCGAAAAACCGGGTAGTGCTTCCTGGTCGTTCTTAAAGAAAAATCGGGTAAAGCGGTCATGCAAGGGGAGGAGGAAGACGTGCCGGTAAAACCGCTCTTGCTCTAAAGAAGGGCCTCCCGTGTGAAGTGAGACTACTATAAATGCACGAATAACGCAATTGAAAACTGATGAGCCGGAGCGAAGGGCTTATCAGCCACCTTACTTTGTTTTGAATTCCTTCAGCCTTGTACATTCCACAAGCTTATCCAGGTTCTGCAGCGTGAATACCTTCCCTCGCGTGGCGAGAAGCATCTTTTTCATGTCTTCCCTGCGGACCCCGAACCCTCGGCCCGCTATGCAGGCGATGACTTCATATTTCGGTTTTCCCTTCGGCTGGCCTGCCATGCTCAGCTCGCCCAAATGCTGGATGCGCGTAACTTTATCGCGGGCCGTTCCATCGTCTTCTGTGATCTTCGCTTCGATAATGATTTGCGGGTTGAACTCGCTCGGGATGATGAAATCCGGAGACTGATCAAAGCCCTGGATTTTTTCAGCCCGCTTCGTTTTCCTGGCCGTAATGCCTGCTTTGTGCAATACGTTCTCGATTGCCGATTCGAGAATGTCGCCGATCAGTTCGCTCACCGAATCTCGATGTCCGGCAAAGGGCCTGCCGAGGAACCGCTCATAGAGGAGCATAGCATAAGGCGCGCCCAAATCCGCCATGGCCCTGATGCTGTCCAGCCCCGACCTGGTGTCCGCCTTGTCGAGTCGATGAAGCCTGTCAGGGCTCGTGGATGGAACGCCTGCCGAGAGCAATGAACACGCCACGTTCACCAATGCTTCCAGCCGCTCAGCTGTCGCGCCCTTGGCCTTGAGCGGCGAGAGAGGGGTCACGCGGACTTTCCTGTCCAGAGTGCGGACGAAATTCTGGGGCACGTCTATTTTCGCATGCTGCGAGGCCACATAAGCCCACTCCGGCGGAGTAAAGCCCAGCATGGTGCGAATGACGATCAGGGATATGGGATTCGAGAGCACACAACTCTTCACAGCCTCGGGCGTGAAGTTGCGGAACCCTGCTGTCGCCTGCTTGAGGGCCTCATAGCCTTGCTCGAATACCGGATAATCGATGAACCCGGCCCCCTTGGGCATGGTCAGAAATTCCGATTCCAGCCCGGAGAACACGGCTGTTACATACTGGTCCAGGTCCGCCTGCACTTCCTCGAAAGGAACTTCAAAAGGAAATTTCATCGTCGCTCGCTCCATACTTTTGAGTTTCTTCCCTGACAGCGGAAGTTCGTACCAAGGCCGGCTGCTCCATACCCTCGCTTAAAGACTCTTCGACCGCTAATAACCCTCCGAACTCTTGTATCTGCGCTGCGATTGCCGCTGTTTTTTCCTTTGTTGGTTTCGTCTTGTCCCATCCGTGGCGCAGGTCCCAGACAGCAAGTCGGATAAGGTGTCCGTAGATAATGCACCGAACATCGCCGCGTGTTTCTTTCAGACCCGCTTTCCGCAGCTTTTCGATATCGTCTTTCACCAACCCGGCAAGGGCGCCCGCGGTCTTTGCGAGCCATTGGGAAGGCACAGAGCCTGTGCTCCGGCAAACGAAGACCGTATCGACAATGGATGATCCCGTCCCGCTGATATGGATCGAAGCCCCCATCTCGGCCGGGCACGGCAGGGACGCGGAACAGACCAGGCCTGAATCGAGCATGGCAATAGCGATCGGATAGTAGGCTTCGAGAGTGTTGTGATGATAGGTGAACGCTAAAGGGTGGCCGGGCTTTAAGGCCAGGGCCATTTTCTGGAACACGTTTGACAGTCCTTCGGTGAAATGATCGAGCCCCCGTTCCATGTTAACGTTGCCGGTAAGCTCCTGCTGGTCCCGTGTCGTGTGGTGTTTAAATGCAGGATCGTCAATAAGTTTCCGGAGCCAGACGTAACAAAAATCCATCAGCTCAGCATACTGCACGTTCCCGTAATAAGGCGGATCGGTAAAGACAGCATCTACTGACCCAGGTTGAATGTCCGCCTCCATGGAGCTTTGGCTATGAAGCCGGGCATGACGTTTGCTCAGAGGGACAGTCCCATTACGCCGGTCCCCGATCCATTCATCAGGGATAGGGACCTGGATCTTGCGTCCCCCTTCGTGCCGTATCTCAAAAGGCGCATCGCAATATGCTTTGGCCTTATAATACTTGTCGATGATGTTGCCCCACCCGCCGCTCCCGATGTTCACCCCGCCGCCGTTAACGATCCCAAGAATGTTCGACTCGCACTGCACAAGCCCGACGGGGAAACCGTGGACCGAAAAGATATCGAGGGACTTAAGCGCCATTGAATCATACCTGCAAAGCATGTTCTGATATCGAAGCAAGTCCGAAAGATTGGTAGCAACCGCATTACGCACGCGCTCATTTGTAATTTTCGCAATTACACGGCAGCTCAGCTCCAGCCCGAGAAGCTGACGCGCATTGAACATCTCATTATATTTCTGGTACCCCCATCGATGGAGCCGTGCTGTCTCATCGCCCCCCAATATCACATCATCGGGCACAAACAAGGTCTTCATACTGCTCAACCGGTTTGAGGCCACCGTATATTTGGCCAGATCCATCCGCGAAGGCTTCTTAAAAAACCTTCCCTCGTGCTGCGATTTGCATTTTTTACAGTGATACTCCATGGCATACATCCGGTGAATCGGCGGATGCTCAGGCTTGAATGAATATGAGTTTGCTTTGCCGCAGTGCTTGCATTCATATTTGCTTCTTTTCGCCGGACCTTCGATGACGATCCGTTCTCCGCAGGACTTGCATTTGCCCGGTTTGGCCCGGTCCTTTGCGCCGTGAAGCTCGCCGCAGGCTGCGCACACATACACATTCTCCGTATGCCGTCTGTCTTCAGAAAGAAGATAACCAGGGAAGAGATCGTTCGCCTTGCCGCAGCTAGTGCAGGTATGTTGCTTTACCCAGAGAAAGTACTTAACATCGGCTGCTCTCGATCCGCACTCAAGGCAGGTCGTTTTGTAATAACTCCCGACCTCCAGCTCCAGCCCTTTGATGAGATCATCCGCCGCCTTGCGATAAGCCTGCAAGTCCAGATGCTCGATCTCCTGCCGCACAATCCAATACGCCATGGGATTGATGTCATAGCCAATCACATCACAGCCAAGACGGTTCGCTTCAAGAAGAGGAGTGCCGCCACCCATGAAGGGATCGAGTATCGTAAGACCGGAGAGATTGTTGGACGAATAGAACGTATCCCGGAGAGGTTTGTCTCCGAACTCGGAAAGAATCAGCCCGCGAAACAACGTCCCCGGCCTCCGCGCAAACCACTTATGCACGGCGATGATGGGCCGGTAATTCTGCTGTATCTGTTTTTCACGCAGGGCAAGGGATGAGATGAACGATATGTCGAATTTCTTTTCGATGGACATGGTGTTTTCTCTAATAAATGAATCGTTTTCGGTGAAAAGACAGTACCTTAAAATCGTTGAAAAAGCAAGGTCGGACTTGATTTTCGGAACAACGGAAAGCAGACCAGCTTATGATAAATGAAAGATGACACCAATCATATCTTCATGTAACTATTGCCATTTTATCTTAAAGCTTAAATAAACTTAAAAAATTGACAAGATGACGATTCTGCTTTATAGTGGTTGCAATTCTTAATGAAGTATATTCTGTCGCAGAAAAGGGGGTGAACATGCATTGACCATATAAGTGGTCATTTGGAATCGCTGACAATACTTCCTTAAGTTTAATTCAAAAACTAGGGAGGCACAAAAATGGTTCAAAGACTACTGCCGCCTACATGGGCAAGAGGTTAATCCATGATAAGGCGGCCTCAATCGATCAAATTGTTTGTTATTTTGATTTATTGGGGCCAAGGTTGGGGCATAGAATTTGCCTCGACGGATGATCTCAGGAGAACAATGATAGGAGTTCTTCTCCTGAACTTGGCTCTGTACATTTATAAAGCAGAACATATTGCCTTTTTAACGATTTTTGAAAATGAGGATTATAGCATCAAAATATTGGCATCGTTGATAACAATTATTTTTCTCCTATGGTCTAAGAAGAAATTTCTACATTGAACCATCTAATTTAAAGCCGGGCACTATGCCCGGCTTTTTCATTTTACTTAAACGTAAACCTTTATCGAACGTGTCACGTCTTCTTACTTATTTCTCGCAGAGTCCAAGCAAATCCTATTTCCTCCAGTCGCTGAACGCGGTCTTCTGGCAATCGATTCTTTTTCTTCATCGAACGTTGCCTATTAACCCATGAACCGAGAACAGGATTGTCGGTATACAAAGCCGGAACATTACAGTGTCGATTATTTTTTTTAAACGTGCTAAGTGCAGCAAACATCTGCTCCCAGGCGTCATCTAGCAGATCCCAAATGAAGCCGATGTCTTCCAGTCTCCGCATGTAGTCTTCTGACAGTTGATTTTTTTTCTTCATCGAACGCTGAGTATTAACCCATCTACCGAGAACAGGATTATCGTCATAAACCGCAGGAACATTGCAGTGTCCCTGTTTTTGCTTAAACGTGCGAAGCGCAACAAACATTTGCTCCCATGCGTCATCGTACGGATTCCAGATGAAGCCGATTTCCTCCAATCGCTGTACGCGGTCTTCTGGCAGTCGTTTCTTTCGCACACGCTGCGTACCCACCCAGGTACCAAGAGCAGGATTCTCGGCATAGGACTTAGAAACCTTGCAGTGTCCATGTTCTTCCTTAAAAGTGCGAAGTGCCGCAAACATTTGTTCCCAAGCGTCATCGTACGGATCCCAAATGAAGCCGATTTTTTCCAACAGCTGAACACGTTCTTCTGGCAATCGATTCTTTTTCTTCATCTGGCGCTGCATATCAACCCATCTGCCGAGAACGGGATTATCGTTATAAACCGTCGGAACATTGCAGTGTCCCAGTTTTTGCTTAAATGCGCGAAGTGCAGCAAACATTTGCTCCCAAACATCATCGCGCGGACCCCAGATGAAGCCGATTTCCTCCAAACGATGCACACGACCTTCTGGCAATCGATTCTTTTTCTTCAATGTACGCTGATTGTTGCTCCATGTCCCGAGAGCAGGATTATCATCATACGTCTGAGGAACATTGCAGTGCCCATGTTTTTCCTTAAATTTGTGGAGCTCAGAAAACATTTGCTCCCAAGCGTCATCGAGCAGATCCCAAATAAAGCCGGTTTTCTCCAACCGTTGCAAGCGGTCTTCTGGCAATCGATTATTTTTCTTATATGCACGTTGCGTATTAACCCACGGACCCAGAGCAGGATTATCGGTATAGGACTGAGGGACATTGCAGTGTCCGTGCTTTTCCTTGAATGCGAGAAGCATCACAAACATCTGCTCCCAAGTATCAGCAAGCGGACCCCAGACGAAGCCGATTGTCTCTAATCGGTGTATGCGGTCATTTGGCAAACGATTCTTTTTCTTCAATGCACGCTGATTATTAACCCATGTACCGAGAGCAGGATTATCGGCATAGGACTGAGGAACATTGCAGTGTCCGTGCTTTTCCTTGAATGTTAGCAGCGCGGCAAATTGCGTCTCCCATGGGCTAAGGCGCTCGTAAATAGACTCGAATATCGCTTCGATCGGCCGGGTAAGTTCTTCTATGTGGATTCCAGGAGCATAATCTTCCAAATCGAATGCTGACCGCTTCCGCTTCTCTTCCTCTTTTGCTATTTGAAGATCTACAAGAAAATCCGTCACCCTGAGGTTCTGGAAGTTATTGACCAAATCGAAAATAATCGGCGTGTGGTCCTTGCCTACCTCGATGCATCTACCGATCTGCTGGTAGAATATTATAGGGCTCACTGTGGGCCTGAGGAGGATAACTGCGCCGACTTCAGGTATATGCAAACCCTCGTTCAGCATATCGATGGCGAAGAGTAGATGTACAGTATCCTTGTCGTCAGCATCCTTGAAACATTGCAGGTTTTTCTTACTCGCCGGGTCTGCACTAATGACCCGATACTTTTCCCTAAAATGGTGCACCCCGGCCTTCTGGAACCACTTCTGCACCTCAATCTCCATCTCGTCGAGATGCTGCTGGTCTCTGCAAAAAACTATCAGTTTATTGATGCCAGAGGGCAGATGTTTTTTTAGTATCTCGGGTATACCCGAGGTCTTTTCCCAATCGACTTTGAGAGCTTGTATCTCAGCCCTAAGCGCCACCTTTTCTTCTTCAGGTCTTTTGCTTGCCTCTATATCAGTGAGAAGATTGCGAACCTCCTCTTCCATTGTATAAAGGGCACTAATGTACGTCGGGGCTGGCAGGATACGCTTGACGATAGCTTCGGCAAGGGAAAGCTCTGTTGCCACCACACCGTCGAAAAGCTCTTCAGCCATGTTCCGGTTCTCATCCAGGTAGCGGATGGGTGTTGCTGTTGTACCGAGGACCTTTGCATCAGGATGAGTATCGAGCAGCATCTGAACACTCTTGCCCCACACATCGGCACCACACCGATGAAACTCATCGAGCACGATAAGGGCGCACTTGAGGGCTTTAACCGCAGTTTCACTCTTTTGCGCAAGGCCCGCATAGGTCCAGTATGTAGTTTTTTCATTGGCCCAAGGCGCCTTGGATTTCTGCTGGTCGAGTATGAAATGAGACGGGGCGAGGACGATCTTGCGTTTACCCTGGAAGTCGGCCAAAGGCTGCGCGATCAGAAAGCTCTTGCCTGTGCCGGTGGCCTGTATTACTGCGACATGATCATTATCCTGCCAAAGGTCCTGGATATTCTCATATGTTGCGCGGTTGTGAGCGTACAACTCAATTTTGGGCTCTGCGTTCATGCCCGGGTCGTAACGTTTATGCAGAGATTCTACATAGCTCCAGGAGTCGAGCAGAATATTGAATTGTCCCAGTTTGTCTGCCTCTTGAACGAAACCGTTAATCGCGACGATACGGAACTGCTGACACTTGTAGCGGGGTGCCGCCTGTTGTTCAAATTTAATGAGCTCGATGCGAGTCTGGTCCAGGGTGAGAGGTTTTGCGTGGTTCTTGGCTTGAACGATGAAGGAAACGGTCTGAGGAGACTTGGGATGATAGAGAAGAATGTCCGCGCCTTCGTCGCCCCGACCGCCCTGGACCGAAACGAGCCAGCCATTGCCCCGGTAAAGCTCGGCGAGGAGTTTTTCGAATGCATCCCCCTTTTCGTGCGAGGGCAATTCCTGCAGATATGCTTTTACGCTTGATGAATCCTTGTTAATTAACAGTTCATGCAATTTAATTCCCATTAGAATTGTAGCCTGATCAAAGGTAATTCACAAGCTTCAGTATGAACTGTTGTGTATTTCAGAAAAGTATATCGGGGCAACCCGTTGTTGCACGCGTTGCGCTCACTCCTTACCGCTTGGGCATTTGAATGACGTTTGACTGCTTACTTTCCGAAGCTTTCACTTCCTTCGCCAACGTCAGGAGCCCCGATGCGACGTTCCAGTGCTCCCCGTTGTCGGTAATGATCGTGACTGTTTTTTTGTTATACTTGGTCAGCACGCCACAAAGCGCAGGACGGTCGTCCGGTTTGAAGCTCACCCGATCTCCCACCTTGAATTCCAGCATCTTATGGTGCGCCCGTGTTTGACTCAGAAAACGCAAGCGTTCGGTGATTCGGCGGTGGAGATCAATGAGTTCATCCTCGGCAAGCTGAGTAATGTCGATCTTCATGAACTTACCTCCCAATGCAATTCTGGTCGATTATAGTACACGGCCTGCTTTTGTCAAGAGATTCGATGGGATTTATTCGATTGCGGATTGGCGATTTCGGATTGCAGATTGGCTAATTGCAGTTCAAAGTTCAGAGTTCAGAGTGCAGGAAGCTCAAACGCAAGACGACTGTCATGCGGAATGCGGAATATTTCCAGCGCCCCGCTAAAGCAGATTGACGTAGTCTCTCGCGCCGTGAATGACCCGGTGGATAAGGACTGTCTGTGCGCTCACGGTATAGAAAACAAGATAATTGTCAACGACAAGATAGCGGTAGCCAAGCCGGGCGAGCTCCTCTTCAGCCGGGATTCTGCCAAGAGCGGGATGGTCCGCGAGCCGTGCAAGCCGGGTCTCAATTTTGTCGGCAAGCTTTTCGGCGGCGACTATGTCATCCTCCGCAATAAACGTGATGATTTCGGCGAGATCGTCTTCCGCGATCCTGAGGAGCTTGACCGCAAGCTTACGCGGGCTCATGAAGCCTTTTCCTGAGGTCCGTCATGACCTGCTTGAGCGTTCTCCCCTTGTCGCCGGAGGCGATCTGGTTTTGGGCCACGGCAAGTTTGCTGAAAAGGTCGAGCTTCAACTGAAACTGCGCGTATCGCGCCATGGACATAACGACCATGTCGCCCTCGCCGTTTTTGGTTATAAAGATGGGTTCATTCAGCTTGTGGGCGAGGTCCGAGATCTCGTTCGCCTTGTTGCGCAGGTCGGAAATGGGTTTTATCACCGGCATGGGGCCTCCTTGTTACCGCATTCGCAATATTATATCATTTAAATGATATTGTCAAGAAGGGCGCGCGGTCTTTATCGTCAAAGGATTCTAAAGGGGCCAAACGCCGCATGAGCTTTATTTTTCAGGATGCTGGTCATGGCAATAATCAAAATCAGGATATACCTTTGATTTCGGGCCGAAGTAATCGGACGGAGTCACCTTATACAAGCCCGCATCTTCATCCGTATCGATTTTCAGTTCCAATTCCTCGTCATGCGGCAACATTCCCAGAGACAAACCAAACGTTTCCGGGCTGTATGAAGCTCTAAACCAGTCCGGAACATTCAGCATCGTTTCCGCGTCGGTTAAAAAATCCGTGTCAAAAAAATACAACCCAAGAAGGCCGTCCACGTCAATTGTTTCAATGTAAAATGGGTCCACAAAGGACGCTTCTTTTCTCTCTCCCCTGCTTTCCGCCATTGGAATCATATCATTGTGTATGTCGGCATAATAAGCAATTGCGTCAAAGAGGAGGAGATAATGGTAGTTATTCAGAGAATATATTTCAGGCCTGTCCAGACACTTTCTTAATTTCAGCAGCGTGGTCCGGGCAAGCGACGGAGTGAATACTTTTGCCATCGCGGGGCAATCCGACTTCATGTCTTCTCTCGCGCGCGACTCGTCGTATTCGTTATTCTCAATCAGAATATGGATAAAGTCGATTGAAAAATCCATGCTATCGCGCAGTATAGCCTGAAACACAGCATCCGGCGGTCTTTGAAATCGCAGCATCGTCTCACCTGACTCAGACTTGCGTCAATGCGCCCTGCGCTTGGTTTGTCGCCGCTCCAGCCACTTCTTGAAAGATTCTTGCGTTTCCCCTGACGGCCTTCCCGTAAGCAGTCCTCCGACGCTGATGTCCTCGTCGATGTCCTCCCAGTGGATGCCCTGCCCCTTGCCGATAAGCTTCCAATGCTTGCGTTCCTGGTTCGTGGCATGGAGCAGTCTAGGGAACCATGCGAGCGGAACGGAAATGGTCCTTCCGTCGCTCAAGTCAACGGTGAGGGTGTCCCTTGTGATGTTCACCTTTTCAGCATTCGGGACCAGCAATTTTCGCTCTCCCAGCATCAATACTTTCAAATCCAGGGGAAAGTAATTCTTCTTTCGTGGGTAGTTCTGATCGATTATAGTATACGGCCTGTTTTTGTCAAGCAATTCGATGGGGATTTATTCGATTGCGGATTGGCGATTTCGGATTGCGGAATGGAGGAGAATATATCACTGCATGGGATTGTCGGCGTAAAACTGGAGACGATTTCTGTCGTCTTTGAAGAGAGCGCCGAGATACCTGTCTTCAAGAACGCCGCAGGTGTACCAGTGGGTGATCTCCTGCTCGGGTCCAAGCTGTATAAGGTTCCCCTCCTTGTCCCGCCACGTTCGTTTCCCTTTTATGATATAAGAGATTTTCCCCTGGGCAAAATACACATTGTCCTGCTCTGTTTCTTTTTTTGTTATACGGTCGATCGTTACGTTGGTTACCAGAACAGTAATAGTGATGCCGTGACTTCGGTAATCCTGTTCCAAGGTATCGGCAGCCAGTGCTCTTATGAATTTTTCTATCTTTCCCTTCTTATCGTCCGGCACCGCGCTTGGACCGCGGTGAAGATAATAGACGCCGGCGATGACGAGCGAAACTGCCACTATGGCTATGATCGGCTTTCTCATCATTGTTGCTCTGATAGAATTTTACAGCGGGCGGCGGCGAGAAGAGAGCGCGGGGAATCTGTAGAGGGACCCCGTGTCTCTGCCTGCACCCGCGTTTTGGCAACAGCAGGGTGTGTCTCCGTGGCAAACGTGCTTTTCAGGAATGCATCAAACGTGTTTCGACTGTTCTGTGACCGGCCCGGGTTTCAGCTTGCTGAAGATCACGGCGCTCTTATAAAGCCTCATATATGCGCGGCCGGAGAGCAGGAGGATGATTATGATGGCGAACCGGAGGTCGTTCATGTCGTGAGCGACCAGGCCGTGATATACAAGGATTGATGCGGCAACGACGACCGTCGCAATGCTTGACGCCAGGAAAAGCATTTTCCGCTTTGCCACTCGGTGGAAAAACGTTTTTTCCTGTTCTGTTAAGAGACCGTCAATGTCCATGCATTCCTCCCATTCCTGACTTTTTCCGGACTTCATCCATCAATTGCGGGGTGATTTCCCGGCATTTATGTTCGACCGCATAGCGCACGACGGCGCCTCGCACCATATTTCGGACGAACGAGGGGACCTTTTTCAGGCGCTCCTCCGCCTCTGCGGTCCAGAGGGGTGTTGATGTCGCGGACTCTGCTGCTTCCGCATTCGTTTCAAAGGTCGGCGATTTTATCACAGTTCCTCCTTGAGGCAGGTAGTCGCACCACGGATCTTCTCCCAGGTAATCGTTATGACCGGCGGCGTACGCCCTCGCCCTGCAGCCGCCGCAGAGAAGCCGGTATGCGCATTTTTTGCATTTGCCCTTGAGCGAGGGGTTTCTCAGGGAATTAAAGACCGCGGAATTTTGCCAGATGTCGCCGAAGTCCTGCTCCCGGATATTCCCCGTTGAAAGGGGCAAATACGGGCAAGGGGTAACGTCCCCTTCGGGCGTGATCCTGCAATAGGATCGTCCCGCAAGACAGCGGCCCGCGCCCATCGTGAGAAGACGCGACCCGGGTTTTTTCTGATGCAGGATCCGTCTTACCGTGGGTGCGCACCGTGTCCGTATCATGATATCATCGCGCTTCTCCTGCGCTTCGGCGATCAACGACAGGACTTTTTCATATTGCAGCGGAGAGAGGTCCGTCATCTCTTCTCCCCTGCCGGTGCAGACCAGGAAAAAAGGACTGAAGACCTTCGCCCCGAGGTCGCGGGCATAGGCGATCAATTGCGGCAGCTCGTCATGGTTCTTTCCGGTAACGACCGTATTGATCTGGACTGACAGCCCTTCCTTTTTACAGATCGTGATTGCCGAAACCGCCTTTTCCCACGCGCCCGTGTGCGAGCGAACGGCATCGTGAATTTCGGGGTTGACGGAATCGAGACTGATGCTTATCCCGGACACCCCGCTCTGTTTCATCATGCGGGCCGCGGCTTCATTGATAAGGAGGCCGTTGGACCCCAAAACGACCATCATTCCCTTGCCCGATGCATACGTCGACAGCTCAAAAATGTCCTCCCGCAGGAGGGGCTCGCCCCCGGAAAGGATCAGCATGACCTCGGGATTGACGGATGCGATCCGGTCGATAAGCTGAAAGGCCTCCTGCGTGGTGAGTTCGTCTGCGGATGAGAGTCCGGGACGCTCTTTTCTGGTGGTCGCGGGAAGGTAGCAGTGGGCGCATTCGAGATTGCACCGCCTGGTAACGTTCCAGGATATGACGTGAAGGTCGTTCATAAAAAACCTATGTGCCACAGGGCTCGCAGAGGACGCGGAGGGAAGAGCAGCCGGCATAATCTCCTTTGGGGGCGAGGTTTTTTCCAGCATCCGGTCAGGAGCTACTCAGCATGAGAACTGCCGGTGATGAGCAGATTGCACGGCGCGAGGCGGAGCAGGTTCTCCGCGGTATTGCCGATGTCCTGTTCGTCGGTCCTGTGGGCGCCGAAGCGGCTTACGATGAGAAGAGACGGCGGATCTTTTTCCAGGTGCTTATGTATTTCGTCATAAGCCTTTCCTGCGAGAAGGGTGCTTTTCACTGCTACCCCTTCAGCGGACCCCATCTGAACGGCTTGTTCAAGGTAGCCCTGGTATATTTTGCCCAACCCGTCGTCTATGATCTCATCGTGGAGCTTTTCCTGCTCCTTGAACCGAAACATCTTTCCCGCTTCGTCGGAAAGCACCCCCACAAGCGCCTGAAAAGCACGCCGGTGAAAATAGGGGTCGTAGACGGATACGGCTTCGATCTTCGCATGAAATCGCTTGCAGAGGGCCAGCGCTTTTTTCAAAGCGGAAAAGGAATGATCGCTCCCGTCGATCGCCACGACCAGTCTGCCGCTCAGAGGCGCGCCGTTTTTAATCACCAGGATGTCGGCGTCAACTTTTCGCACGACCCGTTCGCACACGCTTCCAATGAGGTTGCCGTTCATCGCACCCAGGCCGAGGATCCCCATGATCACCAGATCATACCCGCTGCTTCGAACATCTTTTACGAGCTCCGACCAGTTCTTCCCCTCCATCATTTTACAGTTGAAAGGCACCGCGGAATCCCGGCATTCCTTTTTAAAGGATTCGAGATAGGCGTCCGAGATCATCTTAAGGCCGTCCCCGATCAGGGAATCATGGACCTGTCTTGATTTCTTCAGCCTTTCTTCCTCCTGGTAGTGCCCGGGAAGTCCCACCTCCATGTCCCGGAACCGCTTGTCGTGCAGCGCCGCGCTGTACACGTGGCTGCCGGTCAGTTCCGAGCCGAACCGCGCTGCCAGGGACACGCCGATGTCCGTGCAAAAACGGGAATATTTCGAATTATCGATGGGAATGAATATTTTTTTATACATATTACCGCGCCTATTCTCTGTTCTTCACTGTTTTATGCAGCAGCAGCCCGATTCCCAGGAAAATCAAGAATACTATCGGCGGGAAAATATACACGGTTGCCGGCGTCGGGGGTTCCAGCATCATATAGTACCACGCGGAGATCGCGCCCTTCTTGTCCGCCTCATGATTCCTGCCGTCATACAGGGTAACTGAAAAAGGCATGAACTTTCCGATCTCGAAGACCGTATGTTTCTCGTCGCCCGTATTGAGCGGCCTCGTGAAGAGAATCCTGTATTGCCCCTCGGTATATGTTGGAACGACCTTTACATCCTGTTTTTCCTGCTGCGTGACCTCATCCGGTCCCGCTGCGATGAATTCGTTCGCGAGATTGTCCGATGCCTTCCACTGCCAGACGTTGACCCCGAGTTTCTTGTCTCCCATGAAAAAATACGGCCGGGCGCCTTCCGTCATCTTCGTGGGGAACTGTATGCGCGCGGCATCAGGAGGGAGGCTGCCGTCGCCCTTGGCCGGATTCTGCTGCTTGTCGGTCCATTCGACCATCACCGCCAGCTCCGAACCGGTGTAGACGCCGCGCACCCTCGCGTTCGTTATGAGGGCCGTAAAATCACGCGGGTCGAAGATCACCTGCCCGGCCATCGGAAGGTCGAGGTAGTCCACGCTCTTCCAGACCGGGTCGTCCGTTGCAGCGGGGAGGTCTTTCACCTTCTTTACCCGCAATGCCGGGCCGAGGTTCCTTATCTGCTGCTGCGACAGCACGTAATACGCAAGGGCCCATCTTTTCTCATCCGGGACCGTGTCCCCGTAGGAGGTCATGGGCGTTCCATCAAAACCCACGGAAATCGTCTTGAACACGTCCTTCAGATCGCTGCCGGCCCGGTATTCCCAGGGGTGGGTCTGGTCGGCGGGATAGATCCTGTTCCCCCAATCGTCCTTGAACTTTTCCTGCCAGCCCTTCTCGCCGTCGCCCCTTCCCGCCTTGCCGTGGCATTCCCAGCACTTCGCGGTCTGGTACATCTCCTTCCCCAGTGCCGTCATCTTGTCTTTGCTGCCCGAAGGGCTTCCGATCTTGAAAGGGGTGCCCTGTATCGAAAAGGTATCGGGCGAAAACGCTTTGATATACGCCACCAGCGACTTTACCTCGTCATCGCTGAACCGCTTCCAAGCCGGCATCGAGGTGCCGGGGTTCCCCTCCCGGATCGTGCGCATGATGTCAGAATCGAGGGGAGGCTCGCCGGACCCGGTCGATTTGAACTTGAACGTACCTTTGGTAAAGTCTCTCGGTTTCGGCCACACGAAATCGGCAGCAGGGCCCTTCCCGTCCCCTTTTTCGCCGTGGCACGACGAGCACCACTGGTCATAGATGGCCTTTCCCTTCTCTTCGGGGAAAGCGGCAATGGGAATTAACGCCAGCAGGATAATGGCTATAAGCAGCCTCATGGTAAAATCTCCCTTTCGCATGTCACCACGTCCTCGGTTTGTTGCCGGTAGCGTCGTAAATGTAGAGAATTGCCTTCCATATTTGATCCTGGGTCAGCATATCCTCGAATGAGGGCATGGCTGAATCCCACGGGGTCGCGCCCGGCGGAAGGCCCCTCCATCCTTTTGCAATGCGCCAGAAAACATACGACTCCGGCAATTGCGCGATCGTATCCGTGCCCCGGAAGGGAGGGGGCGGCGGGTTGAACGCCTGGGCGAACTGTCCCCGCCCGTCGAGGTCTGCGCCGTGGCAGAAGAAGCAGTTCTGAAAGTAAATGACTTTCCCCTCTTGTACATTAGCCGTGAAATTGGCCGTATCCTTGCGCAAGGGGTTTTCCAGTCCGAGAATATTTATGGTATTTCCTTTGAAGTCGATCTGCGACGGCGGCTCGGGATGCGTGATCCTCGGCGAGAGCGGCGGTTCAAAGGCGGGCTTTACCGCGGCGTAGGTGAAATATCCGGCCAGCACGGGGATGAGGATGTAGACGATGACGATCCTCGGGATTTTTTTGTCGTCGTCGGCAAGCACCGCCCGCATGGGCTCGAGAAAGGCCTTGAGCGTTTCGTCCTGGATCGAGAAATAGACGAGGAACGAAAAAAAGGACATGATCATGAACATGTGGACGACCTGCCCCGGCAGCGGGGGCATCACGAGCGACACGCTCTTTAATCCGGCGTAGATGGCGGCAAGGATGCCGATGAACTGAAAGAACGGGGCGCTTTTCCGGCTGGAGGCGATCGCGATCGCCACGCCCAGTATGGTGATGATGGGAAATATGAATTGCATCTTACTTCCCTCCTGCTTTCGATATCTGGTCTTTCAGGACCGGAACGGACCCGGGATAGGATACCGTCACTTTTCCACCCTGGCTCTGCAGATAAGCGACCACCGCGATGATCTCTCCGTCGGTCAAGGACGTCGGGGGCGTGTGCACGGGCGACATGATGTCTTCGAAGCCCTTCACGATGTATTTGGACGGGTTCACGAGCGCCTCGAAGGCATGCTCTTCCGGTGTGATCCCCCGCTCCTTCGCCTCCTTTTCGATCTCCGCCCCGATGGTGGACATTGCCGGGGCCCTCATGCCCGCTTCCGGTTTTACCGGATGACAGACCATGCACTGGCCTTTCCCGAACACGATCTCTTCACCCACATGGATGAGATCGTCCTGGGAGATGCCTTCCTCGATCTTGATGACCTTCGGCGGCCGGGACTCGGACTGGGGCAGAAATTCGAGGCCGATGTACATGAACAAGAAGTTCAGGCCCACGATGATGCCCGCGAGCTTCAGGATGCCTTTTTTCATCAGTGCCCCCTCCTTTTTTCAGCGACTTGCTCGAGCTTCATGATGCTCCAGAACACCAGGGAGATGAGCACAAAGAAGAGCAACGTTACGATCGTGACCACGACCGATGCATAGCCGTGGGTGGGCAGAAAGGCGTCGGGGCTCGTGTTCTTCATGATCCCGTACACATGCCAGTACTGCCTGGCGCCCGCCCTCATGTAGCCCAGCATCCCCATGAGCCAGGTAAAGGTCACGGTGATCGCGATGAGCGCATACTGCGACCGCTCTGGCATCCTGCCCCACCGCGGCTCACCGATTATCTTCGCGCCCTTGTACATGTAGTTGTCCAGGATGTAGAGTGCGGCAAGGCCGACAAAGAAGAGTCCGAACTGGATGGGCGAAAGCACCTTCACCCGTACCGCGGCCGGAACCAGGTAGCTGTAGATGCCGAGCGCCAGCACGCCCGCGGCCGAGACGACTATGATGATCGCGCGCGCCCGGTGACCGGTCTTTGCCCAGGACACGGTCGGTTCCTTATTGCTCATCCGGAAAATGGCGAAGCTCAGGAATGTCGCGAGGTAGGACAGGATGACCGCCGTATTCTTGGCCGCCATCACGCCGAGTTTCCCGAGGGCCGGGTGGTACGTGCCCGTGCGCCGCGCCTCTTCCAGGCTCAGCGCCACGTCGTGCGGCGTGATCCATACGGCGTATCCGAGAAGAAGAACGATGAACAGGAATTTCACGTACTTGTAATACCGCTCCCCGCCCGGCATCTTCTGGAGCGATATCCAGAGATAATAGTTGATAAAAAACAGGATCGCCCCGATCATGATCGCCTGCATGACCCAGAGCCACGCAAAGAACCCGCCCATAAGCTGGATACCCATCTGCTCGTTGAAGGAATAAATTTCAACGCCGAGAAGATAGCCGACTCCGGGAAGCAGAAGAGAGGCCCCGATCGAGATGATCGCGGAGGTGTATCCCATCCAGTCATAGTACGCCTTTTCTTCGGGCGTCCTGGCCGTAATGAACCGGAACGCGGCATAGGCCGCCGCGATGCCGGCCCCGAACACGATATTGGCCACGAACCGGTGCAGGAACAGAGGGATCCACATGTGCGTATGGATCGCGGCCCACCTGCTCAAAAGCTCGCCGTCCGGGCTCACGCCGGCCGGGGTAGTCATGAACCCGACCCAGGCGCTCGTGATCAACAAAAGCGTCGCGCCCAGGACGTTTAACAGCACGCCCAGGAGCACATGCAGGCCCTTCCGGCCCTTCATTTTTTGCCAGGAATAGAAATAATAATAGCAGACAAACACCTCGCCATACATCACGATGAGGTACAGCCACCAAGTGGGCCCGAGGATCTTCATCATGTAATCGATGAATTTCGGGTAGAGGAGCGGAAGGCTCACGAGGAAGACCGAGCCCAGCACCGCCGTCACGGTATAGGCGAGCGTGAAGAGCTTGGTGAAATCATAAGCGATCCGGTCCAGTCTCGCTTCTCCCTTTTTCCATCCGAGGTACTCCATGGTCACGGCGAAGATGGGGACCCCGAGGACAAAAGCGGCAAAATTCAAGTGGAGCTGGGCCACGATCCAGATCCAGTCCCTGCTGCCGATCAGGGGGAAAAACCGGTACCCGTCTTCCGTGGGCAGGGGCAGCACTTTTTTCAATACGGCAAGGAGTACGAACCCTGCGCCGAGTATGGCAGTAAACTTTATAATGCCTTTGAGGATGCCCTTGCTTACGCCGGCTTCCGCCATCGCTACCTCCTGCTTTTGTAGGGGAAACCCCGGGGGGCGGGTCCGTCCCCCGGGGGGCTCACATAAATGTTAGAACAGCAGATCCAGAATGACCTTGCTTATCCTGTCGGTCGAGCTCGTGCCGTCCACAAGCGTCGTTTTGGTGCTGCTGAATTGAAGGGCTAATTTCGTGTTCAGCCAGGGCAGGTAATTGAAACCGGCCATCCACTGCTTTTGCGTATCCATCGGATTCGGGTCGACCCCGAGAACGACATCCTTATAGGTGATGTTGTTGATGGCGCCGATCACCCCGAAGGTCCTGTCATAATAATAATCGGCCTCAAGATAGGAGCCGTTGAACTTTCTGTCCGTGCTGTTGCCGAAGGCGTCCTCGTCCTTGCCGCCTCCGTAGATGGCCTGCACTTCGACGAGGTGGTCCTCTCCGTAATTCTGCTCCAGCGACAGGTCGGCATAGGTCCTCTTGACCTTGGAATCGTACGCAGGGTTACCGGCGATGTCAAGCATCCGCTGGGTGCCGTTATAGTTAACAAGCCCGACGGTGACCGCGCCGTTCGGAAGCTTCTGGTCCCAGGCGATGCGCGAGTACATATCATTGGGGTCCGACTTATCATTATTCGCCAGGCCGCCGATACCGTCCCCTGCGCTTCCGCCTCTCATCACGCCGACGGCTGCATAGAGACGGTTCCCGATGAAATAACCGTGAAGAACTTCACCGAAGTTGTTCGGGCTCCAGAAGTTGAACGTCCAGCCGGTGTTCAGGATAAAGGGCGTCCCGTCATCAAAAAGCAGGTCCCGGTCCCTGCCCCCGATGCTGTTAAAAGGGTCTGCTGACGCAGCAAGCCCTGCGAAGGAGACCAGGCCGATGGTATTCCCCTCTCCCAGCGGATACTGGAAGGCCACTTTAACTGTCGGTATGGAAAAAGTGCCGCCCGTAGAGCCAAAACCATCAGCCTCGGCGCTCGTAAATATGCCGGCGTAGTCAAAAACCCTGCCCGCCATGAAGATCGCGACCTGGTTTACATCACTCGAGCCCGGGGTTGAGAGACCGCTCTCATGTACCAGAGGCTCCATGACGACCCTCGTGGAAAACGGGGCGGTCACGGGCAGGTTCATGTTGTCCTTGTTGATCATCTCCCAGTCGGGGCTCACGTCCGTGTAGGCCTTGACCTTGAACTGCCTGCCGTACTGGTTCAGGTTCCCCCAGACGGTGTGGCAGGCGGTGCAGGGCTTCTTGACCTGCCGGGCATAGGATGGAACAGCCTGGGACTCGAGCGGCATCAGGATGACAGCGAGCAGCAGTGACAGGACCGATAAAAAAATTCCTTTTTTCATGACCTCCTCCTTAGATGTAGTTGTTAGAATGGCACCGCCTTTATTTTTTGTATTCTATCTTGATCTTAGTGGTCTTTCCGCTTTCAACCTTGACGTTCGCTTCCTTGACTTTGCCCAGCGCTTCATGCCAGGCTTCAACCGTATACGTGCCGGCGGGTATGTCCTTGATCGTAAATTCACCTTTTGCATTGGTGGTTGCGCCATAGGGATTGTCGAGTATCTGGACGAAGCCGTGCATCCAGGGATGGCTGTCGCAGGTCACTTCCAAGAGTCCGTCCCGGAGCAGCGGTTTCGTGACCGAAGAACCTTTTTCAGGAAGACCGATGTTGTACATCGTCCTTCCGTTCAAATAGGTATGGATATTGTGGAAGATGGGATCATCGTTCCGCTGGGTGATCTTGCCACCCTTGAAGCCCACGGCAACGTGGGGTTCAAACGCGCATTTTATGTTGGTCAGGGTGATGGGCGTGGTCGGAACGGCCTTCCCGGACTTGACATCCACGAGATACACGATCACATTTTCGATCTTCCGGTCCTTGATCATATATTTTTCCGCGGGAAGGCTTTTCCCGCAGTATTTCGTCTCCGAGCTGAGGTGGAGTATCGGGTCCTTCGGAACATTGGCTCCTGCAAACTCCACTACTCCCTCAATGCTTCCTCCATTTTTGACCTCGATTGTTTCATAGGCAAAGGAAACCGAGGACAAAGAAAACATTACTGCAAAGACACTGAGAAAAATACTACCTTTTCGCATCATGTACCTCCTTCTTGATCAGAGAATTATTGTTTCTTGGTATATTTCAGCCTTATGGTGATGGCTTTCCACTTTCGATGTTTACGTCGGCGATTTTTTCGTTTCCCAGCGCCTCGTGCCGGGCTTCGATAGTATAGATCTCCGCGGGATATCTTTTATGAAGAACTTGCCCGAGGCATCGGTGACCACTGCATAGGGATGGTCGAAGACATACCTGTAAGCATACTGTCGGTCTTCGTTTTGATCTTCTTTCCCATCTGACCATTGACCATTTTTTTGCCAAACATACGGATTCAACCTCTTGGTATATAGGGCTAAGTATAGCACCAAAAAACGGAAATCTGAACCCCTTCACACAAAATGGATTATTTTAGAATGGGTACAATATTATAGGGCGACAACCTCTCTTGCAACTACTTTGCGACCAAAGAAGAATTCCAGGGATTGAAATACGACCACAGGGAATGAATAACGACGCTTATTCGGAGGGGAAGGGCTTTGAAAATTGATAATAAAGTATCATGATCCTTGAAGGCGATACGGCAGCGCCTGTTTTGCCTTCACATCTGTTTAAACAAATGGAGAAACGACCTGCTCACCGGCAGAAGTGCCTCATGATCACAGATACGGAGCACGTGCTCTTCGCGGCCTGTTTGCATTACGGAAATGACCTTGGAAGCGTTTACGATCGTGGAACGATGGATTTGCCAGAACTGTTCAGGATTGAGCTGCTTGATGAGCTGGCTCAGGGAAAGGCGCATCAAAAACTCTCCTTCCTTCGTAATAACGAGCGTATATTTCGAGTGTGCCCGTATAAAGAGGACGTCGCTGGCGGAGATGAGGCGGGTGACCTTGCCCGAGGTCGCGCGGAAGTAGCGCACATAATCATCCTTGCGTTCCATCGTCTGGGCGAGCTTGGACAAGAGCGTTTCCAGGTTCCGGTCCCCGCCCTTGCCGGCCTGGCGTTCTTGTATGCGGGTTATCGTCCTTTTGAGCCGCTCATCGTTCACCGGTTTGAGCAGGTAATCGACTGCCTCCTCCTCGAATGCGTCCACGGCATACTTATGGTATGCCGTCACAAAGACCACCAGACAGGGATGGCTGATCTTTCTGGCGACCTCCAGCCCGGACATCCCCGGCATCTTGATATCGAGGAAGGCCACGTCGGGTTTCCGCTCCTGTATTTTTGCGAGCGCTTCGTCGCCGTTTGCTGCGGTGTCGCAGACTTCGACGCCGGGCCAGAGTGCGACCAGACGTTCGGCAAGATACTTTGCCAGTTTTGGTTCATCATCGGCGATCAAAACCCGTACGCTCATAACGGCACCTCAAGGACCGCGGTTACACCGCAGGGGGTGTTCTCGTCGAGAACAAGACCGGCGCGATCTGCGTAGAGCGCCTGGAGGCGCGATTTCACATTATTGATGCCCATGCCGTTCGCTTTTACCAGGTCCGTGAAGCCAAGGCCGGTGTCCGAGATCACCAGCCGAAGAAGTGTCTCATGTCTTTCTGCCGCGACTGTTATCGTGCCGCCCTCGACCTTCGGTTCGATGCCATGGATAATCGAGTTTTCCACCAGAGGCTGCAAGAGCATCGGAGGGACCGGCAATTCGCGCAATCCTTCGGGAATATCTATTTTGAATTGCAATCGCGGACCGAGCCGCAGCTTGAAGATGCTGAGGTAGCCCTTGAGCAGGTCCGCCTCCTGGCCCAGCGTGGAACTGTCCTTCCTGGACTGCTGCAGCGACTGGCGCAAATAGGTCGTGAAATATTGGAGCATTTGCTTGGCGGCTGCCGGTTCGTTGTCAACAAGACTGACTATGTTTGCAAGGGTATTGAACAGGAAATGGGGCTCTATCTGGGCCTGCAGGATACGGAGCTGCGCTTCGACGACCTGCCGTTCCGCGGACAGCCGGCGCATTTCCTGCTCCTGAAGCCGCGCCTGCTCCACCTGCTTGCGCTCGGTTATGTCCTGTGAAACATGTACTATCTGTATCACGCTTCCCGTAGCGTCTTTGACCGGAAAAACGCTGACCTCGCGATGTCTTTCTGCTCCGTCAGGGGTGTAATGGAGATGCTCGCGGACGGCATGCTCCCCTGTTTCCATCGCGCGTCTCACGATGCATTCCTCGCGACAGGTTGGTACTCTCTTATACAGCACCTCGTGGCACGGCTTGCCAACGATCTCCTCCTCCACTCCTGCCTCTTGCATGAACACCTTGTTGCACGCCAGTATCTTCAAATCTTTTGAACCGATGATAGAGATAGCTGCGTCTATGCTGTTCAGGACAGTTCCGATGATTTTGTTTGATCGCTCGATTTCCGAAGCATATCGTTCTCTCTTGGAAGCGTATAAGGTAAGCAGAATGGTAAAACCGAACCCACAGCCGAGAATCGCCCATGAGTAGGGGGTCTTATGCGCCGACAGGTACTGATCTGTCGGGTAGAATTCCACCGCCCATTTTCGGTCCGCGATATTCAGTGTTGTGAGAAAGTATAAAATGCTGCCTGCGGAATTCTCTTGTGTGAGATTTGAGTAGAGCGCGGCCTCATCCGGCGGAGCGGAATCGTCAACCAGGGAGATTTTAATTCCTTCCAGATTAATTCCTTTTAATGCAGCTTCGGCCAGTTCTCCGATATAAAAAACTCCGGAAACAAAGCCGATCAGATTCCTTCGACGGTCTTTAAGCGTATAATGAGGCAAACCAGTGCGATAGACGGGCTGTATTGCGAGAAAGGCGTATTTGTCGCCTTTTTCCTGGAGCAACCTGAGCCTGCCAGTGGCTACCGCCGCTCCCGTATCCCGTGCCTTATCGAGAAGTAGCTTGCGGGCGGGAATCGATGCGAGGTCCAGACCGAGCGTCATCCTGTTTTCCCGGTATGGCTCCGTATAGTAGACGGGAAAGTACTCATCCCGCTCATCGGCAGTGACGACCTGCCTTTGCGCGTTCAGCTTCGTAAAGCGGAATTGTGAAAAACCGTTCCTGGTCGCGGCGGCCTCGTAGGCGCTTCGCTCTGCGCCCGCGACGCGAGGCATCCATTGAAGAGCATAAATACCGGCATTGTGCGATAATACGTTGTTCACATAGGTATGGAAAGCGGCCCTTGTCACGTGAGCGGAAGATCCGTAAAAACCCTCGAGGTCGCGGAGTGCGTTCAGTTTCCCTTCAACACCCCTCTCAAGCGCCACCGAGAAGTTTTCGGTGTCACGGTTGAATTCATTCTGAATTGCCTTAAATTCCAGCCGGTGCACAATGGTGAAGAATACAACAGCCAAGGCAATTCCAGTACTCAGAGTGAGGACCGCCGGAAGCTCTCTTCTCAGAGAATGGCGTTCAAGGTCGTCTTCACACTTCTCGGAGGGACTCTGCAGGGCTGACAATGAATGAACTCCGAGCCCGAGCGTGAGAAAGCCGAGCGCCGTGGACAAGTTTACCAATATGGTGTTGCCGTTATAGAGAAGCGGCGTCCCCTCCCAGCAGGAAGCCGCAAGAAGAGCGCCTGCGGTGAACAACAGTGAGGACATCGCAACCGAGACATATTTTATGGGGATTTTTGAGACGCTCTTGAAAAAAAGCGGTATGGCGGAAAGCCCTGACAATGAAAAAATTGCGGCGGTAACAGCGTGCATGCGGTCGATCGGAACCTGCGGGGAAGCTCCATCGGCGCGGGGGAAGAATATTTCCATCCCGAGCACGATGCCCGCGACAGCCTGCAATACGACCAGGATGGAAAAGAAGGTCACCGCGATCGTAATGCCCCGGGCCGACTGCCGAACGAAAGGACGGCTGCCCCCTCCGGCCTTGAGCAGCAAGGCACTGCCCAGCATCATGAACGACACGGCCGTTGCCGGGGCCATCAAAAGACTGTCGGAGCGCGGATGAACGAGCCACCAGGCTGCAAGACCCGCAATCCCGAAAACTGCGGTAACGGATGTGCTTGTGTACGCTATTATTGTATAGATTTTTCTGATTCCTTTGTCGGAATCGTTGATGTATGCCATTCTGTTTTACCCGAAGCCAAGCCGAAAAAGAGTATACTATTTTTAACCTGGAGCCGGCTGAAAAATCAACCTAAAGTTACGGTTTTGCATTGCATCAGTTCTAGCCCAATCGCCTGCCCGGCGGTCTTTTGGACCGGTCCTGAGGGTTGGTCAAATGCGGATTAGGGGGGGGGTTGCTAATCGGCTGGAGGGGGTTCAGGTTCCCTTTTCCCTTTTTCCCTGTAAATCATGTTATATCCTCCAGTTTCTTCCAGTTCAACGGCTGCTGGATGTAATGGAGGCCCTGCTCCATGGTCTCACTGCGCGAGTCATCGATGTATCATGACATGAAGATCATATCCAGACCGATAACCGGGTACTGAGGATCTCGGCCAGCATGCGGCCGGTCATGATGATATCGTCAGGAGAATATCGATCTTGCACTGCTGCCCGGCGCTCTTCCAGGGCCTCGGGACCGGACGAGGCCTCGAGAACAACATACCCTGCGGTCCGGAGCATACATCATAGAAGGAGGCTTCTCGGGTGGAGGGTTCGTCATCAACAATGAGCACGATGGCAGACCCCGGCAGCGCCTGCCGGAAGAGAGGAGGCTTCATCGGATACGGACCGGTGTCATGGTGACTCTACGCCAGGCTTTTTGACACAATCTCGTGCACGTCTTTCGACAGCTTCGGCGCATTCAGTATCCTTTCGAGCTGTGTTTTCATTAAGGCTTTCCGTTTCTCGTCATACCTCTTCCACAAGGTGAATGCCGAGACGAGCCGCGCCGCGATCTGGGGATTCATGAGGTCGAGAGCGAGGACCTGGTCCGCAAGGAACGCATACCCTTCGCCGCCCGGGTCATGGAACCGCACCGTGTTGGCTGAAAAGGCCCCGATAAGGGCGCGCACCTTGTTGGGGTTCTTGATATTGAAGGAAGGATGGCGCGTGAGCGCCTTCACGGCCTCGAGCGCGTCCGGCAAGCGCGACAGCGCTTGGATGGAAAGCCACTTGTCCAGCACAAGGGGATCGTCCTTCCATTTTTCATAGAACGCGGCAAGCGCCTCCTGCCTCTCCGGGCAATCGGTATTCGCGAGATTTGCCAGTGCCGTAATGGCGTCGGTCATGTTTCCGGCGGTCCGATACTGTTCCAAGCAAAGCTTTCGAATGCCGGGCTCATCCAGTTCCATGAGATAGGCAAGGCAGATATTCTTGAGGCTCCGGCGTCCGACGGACGCCTGGTCGATGCGGTAGGGGCCCGTGTCCTGGTTGGTGTAATACACGGCGTGGAAGGTTTCCTTCAGTTCCGCGGCCAGCGTCTTCTGCATGTATCTCCGCGCCTCATGAACAGCCGTGGGGTCGATCACGTCCATGAAATCCGAAAGATACTGCTCGGCGGGAAGCGAGAGAGCGAAAGCCTGGAATGCCTGGTCCTGCATTTTGCTTTCAAGCGTCGCGCTGAACGCGCTCATAAAGGAACGGTCGAGCTTGAGCGTCCTGCCCTGTTGAAAATCCTTGATCAAGTCCAGGATGAGCTTTACCTCGAGCTGCTGGCCCGCGTCCCAGCGATTGAATTCGTCGCTGTCGTGCGCCATGAGGAACAGGCGCTCCTTGCCGGTAAGCTCGAGCTTTACCTTGACGGGCGCCGAGAAGTGACGCAGGACCGACGGAACAGGCTCATGAGGGATATTTCTGAAAATGAACGTTTCTTTTTGTTTTTTTATCTCGAGTATTTTCGTCACCTCGTCGCCCCGCCCCCCCGTTGCCCCGTCAAGCGTTAACGGAAGGTCCCTCCCCTCCTCGCCTATCAATCCTACGGCGACGGGAATATGGAAGGGCCCTTTCTCCGGCTGCCCCGGCGTGGGCGGGCAGGTCTGTTTGATCGTGAGCGTATAGGTTTTCGACTTCGCATCATAATCGCGCGCCACGTGAAGCTCGGGCGTGCCTGCCTGGGAGTACCAAAGCTTGAACTGGGAAAGGTCCACGCCGGTTGCGTCTTCCATGGCCTTGACGAAATCGTCGGTCGTGACGGCCTTGTGGTCGTGGCGCGAGAAGTAAAGGTCCGTGCCTTTGCGGAATCCCTCCGTTCCAAGGAGCGTCCTCATCATGCGGATCACCTCGGCGCCCTTGTTGTAGACCGTGAGGGTGTAGAAATTGTTGATCTCGACGTAGGACTCGGGCCGCACCGGGTGGGCCATGGGCCCGCTGTCTTCGCGGAACTGATGGGTGCGCAGGATATTCACGTCGCTGATGCGCTTCACGCCGCGCGAGGTCATGTCCTCCATGAACTGCTGGTCCCGGAACACGGTAAAGCCTTCTTTGAGCGAGAGCTGGAACCAGTCGCGGCAGGTGACGCGGTCGCCGGACCAGTTGTGGAAGTACTCATGGCCCACGACGCCCATGATGCCCTGGAAGTCCGCGTCCGTGGCGGTATCCGGTCTTGCGAGCACGTACTTTGAATTGAAGATGTTCAGGCCCTTGTTCTCCATGGCGCCCATGTTGAAGTCGTCGGTCGCAACGATCATGAAGAGGTCCAGGTCGTACTCCCTGCCGTAGGTCTCCTCGTCCCATTTCATGGCCAGCTTGAGCGACTCCATGGCGTGGGCGCACTTGTCAATGTTGTGATGCTGAACATAGATGTGGAGCGTCACGTCCCGGCCGGACATCGTCATAAACCTGTCTTCGACGCGGGCGAGGTCCCCGGCCACGAGGGCAAAGAGATACGCCGGCTTGGGGAAGGGATCGTGCCACTTGGCAAAGTGTCGGCCGTCCTTCATCACGCCCGAGCCGATGAGGTTCCCGTTCGAGAGCAGCACGGGATATTTCTTTTTGTCCCCCACGATGGTGGTGAAGAACTGCGCCATGACATCGGGACGGTCGGGATAAAAGGTGATCTTGCGGAAGCCTTCGGCCTCGCACTGGGTGTAGAAGCCGCTCGCCGACATGTACAGGCCTGAAAGTTCCGTATTGTTTTTTGGATCGATCTCGGTCTCTATCTCGAGGGTAAACCGGTCCGGGACCGGCAGGATCAAGAGCGACGTCTCATCGAGCTTGTAGTCGTGCTCGCCCAAGGGCTGCCCGTCGAGCCTGATGGCCTTGAGCGCGAGATCCCGGCCGTTCAGGACCAGGGGATGGATGCCTTCGCACCGGTCGTGGTTGCAGGCCACGGTCATGAGCGATTTGACGCGCGTCCGCGTTTCGTCGAGGTCGAATTCGAGGTTTACGGTCTCGATCCGGTAATCGGGCGGACGGTAATCTTTGAGGTAGATAGCTTTGTGCGTTTCAGCAGTCTGGGAACCGGACATGGAATCACCTGGCGTCGGGAAATGACGATCACAATGGATTTTACTGCTTACGGATTCATTATATCAGAAGGAACAGAGGGGGGAAATTTAAATATTCTTCTGAACGATGAACTCAGTACTCCAACTCCGAACTTTGAATTTTTACCCATCCCGGTGAACGCTCTCAGGCGTGAACGCAGGAAGGCAAACGGCAATGTACTCGGCACCCTCCGGGCCGGGAGTACTGTACTGCACCCATTCACCTTTGTTGGTTATGATTGCTTCGCCGGCTTTGACATCGTAGCTCCCGTTTTTCGTCAAGACCCGCAGCCTGCCCTTAAGCACGAGCGTGTACTCGTCGAACTTCGGTGTCTGGCCCGGCTCGGTCCAGCCCGAGGGGCTTTTCATACGCGCGATGCTCACGGCCGCTGTTTTCGAATTCACGCGGCCGACGAACTCCTCTATGATCTTCGGCTTGTTGCCCGCGGCTTTGATCACCGTTGGATTCTTGATGTGAAGAGGCATGACGATCCTCTCAACATTCCCTACAATTGTTCAGAGCAAGCTGCCGATGCTCCAAATAATGAATACAGCGCAGTCAATTGCCCGTTGTACAAGTTCTGGTGTTGTCTTTTGAGCGCCGCGCGCGTCAGAATATTCACGGCGAAACGCTCCAAGCACGCATGCCGCCTGATTAACTGCTCCGCGATGGTTGTTCCAGATCATGGCTGACTGCAGTTCAAAGTTCAGAGTTCACAGTTCAGAGTTATTATTAATACGGATGGCAGGAGACGACCGCAGTGATACGCTGTTAAACCTGTGGTGAGCTGCCGCGCCTTCTCAGGCATCCTGTTCATCGCCCGCCCGGCAAGCGTAATGATCGTGCGCGGCGCGTGTTGACCCAGATCGTCGCCTCGGGTGTCGGCCTCAATCTTTCGGATGGTCCTGAATATGCGCATGGGGATCAAACAGCGCATCGCTCAGGCGCGCGTTGAAGAGATAATCATCGATGATCGTTTCGCTGATCTTCGTGTCTCCCGCGTAATTGATGATCTTGAAGGGCATGAGCACGCCTTCGAAGAACCTGAAATCGCCGAACACGGCGCTCAGCATCGTCGACTGGTCCCCCATCGAAAAAATGCCGGACGTTTTGACGATCCGATACGTCGCATCGTCAACGAACACATCAATGCTGTTCCCCGCCCGGTCCGTGCATCGGAGAACGCTGACAACGGCGCCGTTCACGGAATCGTGGCCCTCGTCGCTCACCTCGAAGGAGTTGTCGAGCAGCGCAAAGGGCATGCTCAGCTCGTTGTACTGGTATACCATGGCACGATAGCCGGGGCCGCTGGCCTCCTCGATCTTTCCATCGATGCCGCGGAGCGCGCGGGTCCCGTTCAGGATGCGCGTTTCCCGGGACCGGGCGTATTGGATGTCCACGAACAATTTGCCGTCCCTGCGCAGGGCGCGACGGTAAACGCCGCGGTCTCCCCTGACCAGTGCGGTTATCTTCCCCTCCGCGGCTATCGAATGGATCTGCGAGAGACGTTCTCTGCCTCCGTAGGCATTGAAAATTTTGTCTCTCAGGTCGCCGCCCTCCTGCGGAACCCGCAGACCGCATGAAACGATGAGAGGGACAATGAGCGCGCCAAAGAGCGCCCATAGGGTGAACACCTTCCCGGCCGCAGACGCTCCCGGCGTCATGGATCCGTCCTTGCAAAAAGTAGTCATGCTCTCCTCCGACGCCCGCATGCGCGGCCTATTTGTCCTTTGTGATTGCACGTTCACGATTATAGTACTCGCCTTTATTTTGTCAAGGAATTTGAAGACGCGGAAAGGCTGACTGCGGTTCAGAGTTCACAGTTCGGAGTTATTATTAATACGGGTGGCAGGATTGGACCACGGCGACACATTGTTAAAACTGGGGGGAGTTGCCGCCCTTCTCCGCAATTTTGCTCATCGCCCGCTCCGTGAGCGCCGTGATCGTGAGCGAGGGGTTCACACCCGGGTTGGCCGATATCATGGAGCCGTCGCAGATGTACATATTCCGGTACCCGAAAACGCGATTGTCCTTGTCGATCACGCCTTCGTTCCGGTCCTTTCCCATGACGCACCCTCCCAGGATATGCGCGGTCGTGGGGATGCCGAAAAGCGTTTCCGTAAGGAGCACCATGGGTTTTCCGTTTACGATTTTAGCGTACCGTTTCGCAAGATCTCCTGCTTCGGGAACAAAGGCCGTCGGCCGCTCCCCCATCTCTGCCACGGTCTTCATGCCGAATAGGCCCCGGCAGAAGCGAAAGGTGCTGTCGAGCGTGCGCATGGAGAGCAGGATCTGCGTTCTCTTGGCCCAATCGTCGATGAAAAAAACTTTCAGGTTCTTCGCGGGATGACGAACAAGATCGACAATGACCTTGGCTACTCTGACCATGACATTTCTTCCCTGGGCAAGGGGCGCTCCCAAAAGCCGCCAGAACCCGGAGCCCGCTGGATAGCGTACCGGCTCCAAATGGCTGTGCGTGTCGGTATGGAGAATGGAACTGATCGCGATACCGTCGGAGAAGACCGCTTGTTTGTCAAAGGTCGTTATTCCAATCAAACTTTCGGAGTTCGTACGCACATGCGCCCCGATCATATCGGATAGGTTCGGAAGCGACGCCTCTTTGAGTTTCAGAAGAAGCGATACGGTGCCGAGCACTCCTCCGGAAAAGATAATGCCTTGGCAGGTGTAGTCCCCTCTTTTTTTAAGCAGCGCTGTTGACGACCTCCATTTCACCCGATAGCCTTCCGATCCGTCAGCCTTGCCCAGCGGGACGACGTCGTACACTTCCGACTCCGGTTGGATCGTGGTTCCCAGTTGTTCCGCTAAATAAAGGTAGTTCTTGTCCAGCGTGTTCTTCGCGTTATACCGGCAGCCGACCATGCACCCGCCGCAGAAAACGCAGCCCGCGCGCTCCGGCCCCTTGCCGTTAAAATATGGGTCAGGAACGGTCTTCTCCGGCTCTCCGAAAAAAACAGCGACCTTCGTGGGTTCGAAGCCCTCTGCCTTGCCGATCTGTTCTGCCAGGGTCTTGAGCGCTCGGTCCCCGGTCTCCAAACGCGGACATTGGACCGATCCGAGCATCTTCGTCGCCAGGGGATAGAATCCCTTGATTTCCTCTTCCCAGTCCGCGAGATGGGCCCAACTCGCAGCCTTAAAGAATTCCGGCTTCGGGACCGGGAGCGTGTTGGCGTAAACCAGCGAGCCGCCTCCCACGCCCACGCCGGACAGGATCGTGACGTGGCGGAACCAGGTGATTTTAAAAAATCCGAAGAACCTGAACGCCGGCAGCCAGAACCATTTCCTCAGGTTCCAGTTCCTTTTGGGGAAATCCTTCCCCGTGAGCCGCTTCCCTTTTTCGAGGACCATAACCTTGCAGCCCTTCTCAGCGAGCCGAAGCGCGGACACGGAGCCGCCGAATCCTGATCCGACGATTATGAAGTCGTAGTCATGGTCTTTCTGCCCGATTATCGATGCGTTCACCATGGATTTTACTCTGTACTGTGTACTCTGAACTATGAACTGATTGTGAGCACGATCTTTCCCCTTGCCTTCCCGGTCTCGCTGTACGCCAGGGCTTCCTTCGCCCGGTCCAAGGGGTATATCTTGTCAATGGCGATCCTGATCCTGCCCGATTCGATCTGATTCTGCATCCATTCGATGTCTGCCGCGTTCGGCTTGACCCAGATGTCCGTGGCCTTCTTCCGCGTCAGGAAGCCGGTGAGATATCTGTTCAGGAGGACGGCAGGAGACGGCAGGGTGCTTACGTACCTGCCGCGTTCAACGAGGACATCCTTGCACGCGCCGAAGGAGCGTTTCGCCACGGCATCGAAGATAATATCATATTGCTCGCGGCCCTTGGTGAAATCCTCTTTTGTATAATCGATCACGCTGTCCGCGCCGAGGCCCTTAACGAAACCGCTATTCGCTTCGCTGCAGACCCCGGTGACGTCCGCGCCGAATATCTTGCCGATCTGGACGGCGAAGTGCCCCACCCCGCCCGAAGCTCCGTTGATCAGGACCTTCTGGCCGGGCGCTATCCTGCCCTTGTCCCGGAGCGCCTGGAGTGCGGTAAGACCGGCGATGGGGATACACGCAGCTTCTTCAAAAGACATCGTTCGTGATTTGAGATAGGTCGTCTTCTCAGGAGCGCAGGCGTATTCGGCAAAAGCGCCCATGCTTCTGATCGCCGGAAGCATGACGGCCTGATCTCCCGTCTTGAACCTCGTCACCTTGTTGCCGGTTGCGATGACCTTTCCGGCACACTCCCTGCCGAGGATCTTGGGGAACCTGCCGCCCGTGACGATCCTGAGCATGCCGGAACGCATCTTCCAGTCCACCGGATTGACGCTCGCGGCACGGATCTTGATCAGCACTTCATCCGGGCCGGGAACCGGCACGGGCACGTCCCTGACATCCACAACGTCATTGCCGCCGTATTTATTGAAAACGACTGCTTTCATCATTCACCCCATACGCGAAACAGTACGCAACTGACGTGGGCCGGTAATAAACATCGGTCCCTTAGAGAGAACGGCTACCCGAGTCAAGGCAGGGAAACGTTGCGTTGTTTGAACTCTTGGTTTCCGTGACAGATATTAGACTCTGAATTCAATTCCCAATTCTTCCGAGAACCCCTTCACGAACGCCTGCTTCACTGCCTCGAGTGGGGCACCGCGGCCCAGTTCTCGCTCGATACAGGTGACGACATCACCGTTGAAACCCCCGGGGATTACCGAGGCTTCTAACGTCGGATCATACCCGATGAGGATCGAGCCGTGCTGGAGGAAGGCCCCCCTCATCCTGCGCTGGGCGCTGCCCGCGATCTTCTTCCCCTTCGCGAGAATTTCATACCACGAAGGAGAGGAAAAGCAGGCCTGGTCTTTCGATTTCTTTTCTACGAGTGCTGCATGCCGGCCGCCGCGCGAGACCATCTCAGCGTCGATGCCGAGGTTCTTGAGGCCGGCGAGAAGACCCGCGGCTATCACCTTGTATGTGCCGAGCACGCTCGAAGGGAAGAGCGGATTATCGATACGCGCAATGATGCTGTAGGTAAGCTCGCGATGATGGAGCACGGCCCTGCCGCCGGTGATCCTTCGTACGATGTCGAAGCCGCGCTTCCTGCACGCATCGGCATTTACCGCCGACTCAATGTGCTGAAACCTGCCGATCGACACGGCAGGAGGATCCCACCCGTAGAACCGAAGCACGGGCATGGCCTCCCCCGCCTGCGCACGAGCGAGCAGTTCTTCGTCAACAGCCATATTGTAGGCGCCGATGTTTGAACCGGAATCAATATAGTGCCAGACAGGATGCATGACGCATGATACAGGAAAGGAAACGGTCCGCGCAAGTGAAATGGGGACTATGCAAGGGGAGCGGGGAGGATGGTAACGTGCTATTTTTTGCTGTACAGCGACGGTTCGTTGTTCGGCCTTGTCTTGAACCGGCGGTAGGACCACATGTACTGCTCGGGCATCTCGCGGACCCACTTCTCGACCTCTTCGTTCATCCGCTTCGCATCCGCCAGGGGATCATCGCTCGGAAAATTTTTCAACGGCGGATACAAACACATCTCGTACCCTCTGCCGCTGCCCAGTACGCGGGTGATGCAGGGAATGACCGCCGCGTTCGTGCTGTGCGCGATGCGGCTCAAGGCCGTCACGGTCGCGGCGGGAACGCCGAAAAATGGCGCGAACACGCTTGCGCGCTCGCCCATGTCCTGGTCCGGGAGATAGTAGAACGGCAGCCCCTGGCGGATGTGGCGAAGCAGCGCTTTCAAATTGCCCATGCGCTCAACGACCACGCCGTCGAACCGGGACCTTCGTTGAAAAATATACTCAAGGAAGGGGTTCCTCGACTGCCGGTACATGCTGACGGCCTTTCGTTCCAGCGACAGCCGGATGCCGCCCATGTCCAGCCCGATGAAGTGAGGGGCGAGCAGGATGACGTTCTTTCCGCTCGCCAGCGCGTCGTCGAGATGATGTTGATCGCGGAATTTGATGAACGAGCGGACCCTCCATTTCGGGGCCCACCAGGCGACCGCGAGGCTGACCACGGCATATCCGCTCAACCGGAAATGGCGAAGCGCCAGCTTGCGCCGCTCGCGCGGCCCCATATCCGGAAAACACAATTCGATATTCCTGGCGGCGATTCGGCGGGCCGGCGAGGGGAACAGAAAAAAGATAAGTCCCAGGGCGTTGCCCAGGACCCAGAGGACGCGCCTCGGAAGCCAGCTCGCGACCCGGACGAATCCCAGGATCAGCCATGCATACCAGTACCGGGGCTGGAGGAACGTTTTGAGGGAACCGGTGGACATAATTTTTTGAACTTCCAGATTACAAATCCCAAATAATATCAAAGCTCCAGATACCAATGATCCAAACGTTTGATATTTCGTACTTGAGATTTGGAGTTTATTTGAAATTTCGTGCTTGTTATTTGGCGCTTGCTTTTAAAGTTGCACAAAAAAGCCTGAGAATCTATTGATTCTCAGGCCTGAATTTTTTGATCCGCTCACGGCGGACTCTTTAGACGCCTCAGCCGCCGCCCCAGGAACTCCCGGTACTGCAACTGGCATGCTCGCCGCCGGGCGACGAAAACTTGGAAACCATTTTTTTTGATTTTTTTTCGCTGCAATACGGGCAAACCGTGTCCTCTGTTTTAGCGGTCATGGACTGCAAAAGCACGAAATCCTTGCCGCACGACTCGCATACATATTCATAAAACGGCATTGTATTAAACCCCTTTCTGCAACAATCTACATAGAACCATCATTTACACCGCTCTCGTGCCCCGAAAACGTACAGTATAATACTCATGGGGCAGAAACCTGTCAAGGCAAAAATTTGTCAGTTCCAAAATAAAATGAGACTGTACAAAATATAATGAGACTAATCCTAAAATAAAGTGATAGTGGCAATAAAGCCCTGAGTTTTTCCAGTGTTCATTTGGTTTACTTTTGTTTACTACTGAAGACGAATGGAGCAAGTGGAATACGAGCTTGATGAGTTGGATTCGGCTGTTAACTTGGTGGTCGCGGGTGTGAACCCCTTGATGAAGTGATTTTATTGGATTTCAATTATTGAAATCCAATAATTGAAGTTAAATAATGCACAACGCCTTGCAATTACATGGGAAAATAGCTTTATGCATCTGTTTCAGACACCAATGATGCTCGATCATTTACGATTCTCAATCAGTAGATCAGCAACAGTGCGCTTACCCCGGGTCAGCGCGATAGGCGTCATAGGCTTGAGTTTGTGGTTATTCCACTGTAGTAGACCGGCTTTATCCAATGCTTTTATACGGTCTGCTATTGGTAAAGCCATCGGAATAATGCAGCCGATCGGCGTCCCGCGGTCGCTGACTTCTACGGACTCCCCTGCCTTGACCAGCCGCAAGTAATGGCTCAATCGGCGCTTAAGCTCCCGTATGTCTATAGATGTCCGTCCCATGATAGCCTTTTTAGCATAGTCGTCTTCGTCGTAACCTCATTATAGCATGCGGAACTGGATTGTTTTCTGCGCAGTTCTGGTAGTCGAGAAGTCCCTGCAATCAAAATCAACTCGTGGTGTTCACTAAAGCCGTTATTTGCAAGGCTCCGCAGCTAAGTGATTATCGATGAATCCTTTATGAAATCACCTTTTTATGCTATAGTTTTGCAGTAGAGACTGCTTCCTGAAAATCACTGTCCGCAAAGAAAAAGAATGGTAGCAAACGATTGGAGGGCTCCAGGTCATGTCGAAGACCAATGCAGCAACCGCTCAAGAACTGGCTCGCCTTAGCTCCGACTGCTCCTTTCTACTGACGCATCTGATCCGTCAGAACGAAGGCCTAAGCGACGCAGAGGCCAAGAGCGACCTTCTTTCAATCTTGGCCATAGGGAGCACCCCCCCAAGGCCCTACCTCGGGGCATCCGCAGTGGGGTGGTACAGCAGGGTGAACCCCAACGTGTTCGACCCCGAAACTGGTGAGTTTGACGGTCCGATCGACTCGCATGCAGTCTGCTTTACTGAAAGTACCCTGTCAGGGCTGAAGGCGCACCGAGATGTCTTCCATGCGCAGTATGGGCTTGCATTTGACCGGGACTTCTTGTTTGAGCGTGGCGCAAACCCGTGCCTTAACATCAGAGAATCCCTGCTCAAGGAGAAAGTTACATTTGCCGGCGAGCGATTTGAACGCAGGGTATACAACTTCATTCCTTATAATCTGCAGCCGTTCGTGAACATCATTACCGAGAGCTTCGATGCGACGCACGAACGAGAGTGGCGCTATCCGGGCGACTTCTCATTCAAGCATAGGGAGGTTCTTTTCGTGTTCTGCCCGGAGAAGGACTTCCCGATCTTCTGCTCGATCCAGTCCTGCGGGTTTCCCGTCCTTTTCGACCTGAACTGGCTTGATCGTGTTTGAGCAATAACGTTGTGCAGCAGCGACCGAGAGGCTCGGCCAAGACGGTGAGAACGCCCACTTATAAGTATATATGCAGGCCAGTATATGCTAAGAACGTATTTTCAGTCCCCCGTGTTACTGAATCGGGGGAAATAACATTTTACAATGACTGAATTATCGCTATCAGGAAAGTGTCGATCAAATGTCGGAGAATAAAATGTGGGATAAGTCTGGAGAATTTTTAATCAGCGAACATAAAAGTTTACTGGATGATTTAAACAAGATAAGTGACGACCTACTCAAAGCAAAATGGCATTTCATTGTAGCAATTTCAGCTATTGCACTAGCCTATAAATTCATTATTGAGGACTTCAAACGGCTAACTAATTTCGGCACATTTCCATTAATTGGAGACTACAATTTTTCGTCGGCGTTAACGTCTTTACATATAGACGGCAATGAGGTCTATTTTGCCTTCGCTATTTGTGTTGTAGGTAACATAATCCTCTGGCTGTTATCCGAATACATTTTATCGCATGGATTCCTTTTTAGGTACATTCAAGGTAGAGCGGCAGTGATTGAAAAAATATTTAACAGTGGCGACAACAATCTTAAGGTCTTTAAAGACAAATATCAAAACCTTATTCATGATTCTTTTGTCAAAGAAGAATATATCGGCCTTAATAATAAGTTAGATCCCGACCTGGTGATTCCCGACCAATTCGGACCGCTATATTGGGCATCTATATGGCTAATGGTACTAAACTCAATATTCGGGTTTTTCGTAGTACATCATTTTTTTGAATTGGATCAATCCACGCTTTCGGCCAATTGGGAATTTAGTTTCCCGATATTTATTCTGACAAGCGCTTTTTTTGTAAAGAAATTACTGCATTATTATTTATGGAAAACCAGAAAGCTTTTTGAAAAAAGCGGTTTCATTATTTATACAAACGAAGGTGATGATTATTTAAAGTATCCTAAGTGGGTCGATTGTTGTATTGGTGTTATTTGCCTATGCATATATATTTGCTGTGCACGCCATTATGGCTTCAAACACGACATATTTTATTATTGCCTAATTCTTTGGTTCTTCATAGGATTTTATTTAACTACATTCGGCGCACTTTTATTGCACATAATAGTATATTTCTTTAATTGTGATCCTCCTTGCCTTAAACCAACCTTGGGAAAAGTAGGCGAGCATAAATGTACAAGAGGAAGCATTGAAGATGGGTTTAAAGTACGGAAGCAAGTATCGGTCTATTGTGTCAATGATTCTTCTAATATATTACGAAGACTTATTCATTTAATTCGGTTGATTATTTAAAAAAAGTGATTTTGTAATAACGATAAAATTTCTGATAATAAACTAGCTACAATGGCTACAATATTATTATAATATGCCCACCGAAAACCAATTTTTTCAATTATGACTCAAATCGACCTGGATTCCATAAAAACCCCCAAGATGTCCAGTGATAAGCATAAGCATCGGACATTCCGTCTTCTTTGTATTCAGGGAATCAATGCGACCGCAGGCAACAACTTTTACAAGGTATTGTTTCAAGATATAGACTCGGGGATATACTTAACCGAGGACATTTTCCCGGAATTTCTTCACGGACATTATGCTATCGGCCAACATTACAAGGACACAAAACTGGTAAAATCAATCCCTCCTCTCGGCGAAATTCATCCCATTACCATAGAAGCCACTGATAATAACCATATTGTTAAAATATCGGATGTTTTATCAGACGACGAATATAAACTCAATCAATGGTTTCGCACAATGAACGGCTACTTTGATTTTTCAAAGTATAATAAGAACCAGCGTTGTGTTGTATTCGAAGACGACTACCAACTGATTATTTTTCCATGCGCCGTCATCGGCGCATGTTATTATTTCACTTCCAGCTCAATGAGAAGGCAGATTTTTTCGATGAAACTTGACGGTCTTTATGAGGACATCAAGCTTGATCGCAAAAAACGTACTGCTTTCGTTCATTTGAAGCCAGGCGCCTCCAAAAGTGACGCGCCGCATATTGTCAGATTTAAAGAGAATCCATTTGCATACGCAAGGTGGCTCGCCGTTCATAAAAGCCTTTTGGCAATGAAAAAAAATATGGAGCTACAGGGCGACTTGTCAAATATCGTTCCCCTCGAAATCGATTTTCCTATTTGGCAAACAATCCATATGCAAATCAGAGGACTTTGGTTACAAGACACCGCTCTACGCAAAGACAAAGTACTCGTATTCGAAATCCTGGACGATGACAGCCAATTTGATTTTGACACGATCTCTTTCCCTAAGAAAACAAACCCAGACAAACAACAAAACAGCGACGGTAATGTAGTCGTAATTAAAAAAAGGGCTACAAAGAAACAACTAAACGATAAAAAACCGACCTCACGCTTAAGTCCCATTTCGATTAAACCTTCGACAAAAATTACAAATACACATATCTTGCGAATGAAAATCATCGATGGAACTGTAGAGGGAAAGCAACCGACCGTCAAGAATGAGGTTCTCCCCATTATCAGGCTCATGGGGCCGGCTGTCGAGATAAGTGTTATCGGGCAAGGCACTGATGGAGCTAGCGACACTAGGCCGGCATCTATGGAATCGCAGGAGAATGATCAAAGAGAAAATGAACTAGATAAGGATGTCTCAGATAAGCAGACTGAACCAAACAATGGAAGCAGAGAAGATTTCTACATCGCAGATTTTTTTTATATGACAGGATTTCTCAACGAGCATGCAGATGTCCACAACTTTGAGATGTCTCTCATCCGAGATATCCCATTGAAAAAAACCCGGAAGGCGAGAGGATTACTGTCTCTCAAGGAAAGTTATAATAAAAGTCATGACAGCAGACGCACGTTTGTAACAACGATTTTTAATTACTCTGGCAAAAATATCTGTCTGGTTGAAATTGATCACACTGGACTTCCGAATGGCCCCGGTACGTATTTACTATTTGCAGATGAGCAATTGCCCCATCCCCAGAAGCATGCGATGATGGTGGTTAAAAGGTTTGTAGATGAAGTACAGCATGAGGATACCATTAATGACCTCAAAGAAATAGGAATAACATTTGACACAAAAATACATCCATCCTCAAAAGAAGATAATTTCTATGTCAGATGGTGCGAAGAGCTGTTGAGAAGAATATCCGATAAGAACTGTATTTGAGCTGTAGAATTAATGGGCATAAGGTCAATTCTCTATTTATTTTTACCAAAGAAATATCCGACAATAGAACCGAACAAAATACCAACGGTAGGTGTGAGCTTATCTAGAATGCTCAGCAAAACCGTGGCTGTAATAACAACGACAATGATGCCAGCTTCCATCCAGCGATTAAACTTTACATTTGAGTAGCTCTTATCGACTGCCGCCTTTTTAACATCTTCTATCAAACCGATCACGCGAGAGGCCATCTCATGTCCCTGCTGACTTTGCAAATATTGGAAAAATGATGAGAAATCTATTTCATCATCGCCCTTTGCTGGCGGTGCAAACGTTTTTGGTCCGACTAACTTATTCTCTTCATCAGACATGGCAGGACTCCTCTCTCAACCTAATTGTGCGATAGTAAGCCTATTCCCCCTAATATATTTACTGAGTCATTCATCGCAAGTTTTAACGATGAATGACCAAATGTCAATTGCTTACTCAATTCGCCTTCTCCTGTTCCGCGAGTATCTGTTTGGCAGCTTTCAAGTTGATAGTGGCTTTGTGGCCATGCTTTTCTAGTAAGTGCAAAAGGTTGCTGCCGTTAAGTAAGGTCAGCGGTTTACTTTTTGCAAAATCATAAGCATCCGGACCATAATCCGCCGTAGTCACAAGAATACCCTTGGTTGCTCCTTCGTTCATAACAGTCCCGTAAAGATCGCGTACCGCTGAAACGCCGACCGTATTCGTGTAACGCTTGGCTTGGATCACGATTTTCCCCCCGCGGATAGGGTCAGGGTCGAACGCGATTGCATCGACCCCTCCGTCTCGACTCGCCTGCGTCACTTTTACTTCTCCGCCGGACTGTGAAAACTCTTTTTCGAATACCTCACGAATCAGATGCTCAAAATCCTCCCAATCCATTGCCGCTAAATTGCTTGACTCGTCCAGACCATCGACCACCGGATACGAGGAAATAAACCGTTTGTCGTCGCGGTTGATATTCAAGATCGGCGCGATCGGAGTCAAACTATGGAGCTTGGAGCTGCCGACTCCCTTGAGAATCTTAAAACACGCCTTTGGATCGACATTATCCAAGTTGATGGCAAGAAATTCTTCTCGCATAGCCTGTACGGAGATGATACATGCGTTTACTTTTTTCCCGGTAGCTTTGTCAATAGATTCTACCCAGCCATTAAAAACAATGGAGGGTAGAGCTGTCACAGTATCTGCCTCATAAAGCTCATGTATTGTCCGCAGAGCAATTTGATAAATCAGACTATCGTATATTTTATTAACGACCGATTCCGATAGTAAAGATTCAACAAGCTCATTCCGGGATTTGACGTATTTGGCCTCTTTGACTTTCGGGATGTCATCAACCGAAGGAAGAGAGTACTCTACGATCAGGATCTTTGTCTCAGTATTGTAGTCCAAATCGAACTCTTTGGGGAAATAGTCAGGATATTCGGAATTGGATAAAACGAGCTCGCAGTAGTCGACAACCGCGTCCGGTGCCTTGCTGTTATACAATTCCTTCCGCTTATCGACAGCATTGTTAGTTTCCCTTTGTTTTTCAAGAAACGCTTTTTTCTCAGATTCCCATTTTTCTAAATAGCCTTGGTAGGTTTTTTCTCGGTCCGTATTCTCGTGATCGACTTTTTCCTTTTCTTTCACCCAAGCTGCGTAATTACTAATACAAACGCAGTAAATATTGTTACACTTTAATCTTCGTTTATGTTATGCTGGGGGCATGAAAACAGCCCCTATAAGCCCAATCAAGGTGTCCAAAGAGCAATTACTGGCACTTGCAGAGAAGGTGCCAGGAGCTTGGATCGGCATTAAGATAGCAACCCTTCTCTTGGTGCTGGAAGGGCAACGACCGGGGTGGATCTCAGAGGTCCTCGGCCAGACCCGGATGAACGTAAACCGCTGGACGCGGGCGGTAAACAAGGACGGAGTAGAAGCCCTTGTCCCGAAAAAGCAGTCAGGCCGTCCAGTTCGGATGACCCCTAAGATTGTAGCTCAGCTAGAGCTTCAACTGGAGGAATCGCCCCAGAAGTTCGGCTTAAATCGTGTTCGATGGGATGGCCCCACTTTGGCAACCCATTTACAGCGCCGGTTCGGGATAAAGCTGAAAGTCCGTCAGGCCCAATACTGGATGCATCAACTTGGGTATCGGTTAAAACGTGCAAATCACGTTTATCTCCAGGCGAAGGCAGAAGACGCGAAGAAATTCGCCAGGAGCCTAAAAAAAACTCAAAACGCTGGGTCCTAAAGAAACCGTGGTTTTTCAGGACGAATGCGGCTTTACTCTGCACCCTCGACTTGGGCGCGTCTGGGCGCTTATCGGAAAACGACACAAAGTTCCGACAACCAGCCAGCATCAGAAACGTTTGAATGTTTCCGGCTGGGTGGCTCCTCTTCTGGGTCGTGCCGGAGTGATCCAAACGGAACGCGGCAACCGAGAAGGCTTTCTCAAAGCGCTGCGGCACCTTTATAGCCAGCTTCGTGGCTACACTATCTGGCTGTATGTTGACCGAGCTCGTTGGCATAGGGGTGATCCGATCCGGGAGTTCCTCCGAAAGCATAAACGACTCCGGGTTGTGTACTTACCTCCCTATCAGCCTGCTTTGAATATGCAGGAACGGATATGGCGACAGATTCGCTACGAATCAACCACCAACCGGTGGTTCGATAACCTTGACGCAATCTGGGCAACGGTCCAAAGGACGCTTGACTCGTGGTCAAAGCACAAAGTCAGGCGACTTTGTAACATTACTTAGTGCGTTTGTATTAGTGAAACGCTGCTTGGCCTCGTTGATTCGCTTCTCACGCCTGGACGCTATAAACCGTTCGAAAAAACCGATCCTTGGTCGTAATTGCGGATCTGTTTCTTTAGGTACCGGACGAGGATTCAACGGGGCAGGAGAATCCGGCTTGGGTTTTGGAAAATTGGACCTGTCCTTGAGGGATTCCCATTTGATCGCGTCGTCAACTTTCAGGCCATGTTTTAATATATTAATACAAACGCAGTAAATATTGTTACACTTTAACCATACTTTATGTTATTCTGGGGGCATGAAAACATCCCCTGCAAGCCCAATAAAGGTGTCCAAAGAGCAATTGCTGGCCCTCGCAGAGAAGGTGCCAGGAGCTTGGATCGGCATAAAGATAGCTACCCTCCTCTTGGTAATGGAGGGTCAACGACCGGGGTGGATCTCAGAAGTCCTAGGCCAGACCCGGATGAACGTAAACCGCTGGACGCGGGCGGTAAACAAGGACGGAGTAGAAGCCCTTGTCCCGAAAAAGCAGTCAGGCCGTCCAGTTCGGATGACTCCTAAGATCGTAGCTCAGCTAGAGCTTCAACTGGAGGAATCGCCCCAGAAGTTCGGCTTAAATCGTATTCGATGGGATGGCCCCACTTTGGCAACTCATTTACAGCGCCAGTTCGGGATAAAGCTGAAAGTCCGTCAGGCCCAATACTGGATGCATCAACTTGGGTATCGGTTAAAGCGAGCCAATCACGTTTATCTCCAGGCAAAGGCAGAAGACGCGAAGAAGTTTGCCAGGAGCCTAAAAAAAACTCAAAACGCTGGGTCCTAAAGAAACTGTGGTTTTTCAGGACGAATGCGGTTTTACTCTGCACCCTCGGCTTGGCCGCGGCTGGGCGCTCATCGGGAAACGGTTGAAAGTGCCGACAACCAGCCAGCATCAGAAACGTTTGAATGTTTCCGGCTGGGTGGCTCCTCTTCTGGCTCGTGCCGGCGTCATCCAAACGGAACGTGGCAACCGAGAAGGTTTTCTCAAAGTGCTGCGGCACCTTTATAGCCAGCTTCGTGGCTACACTATCTGGCTGTATGTTGACCGAGCTCGTTGGCATAGGGGTGACCCAATCCGGGAGTTTCTCAGAAAGCATAAACGACTCCGGATTGTGTACTTACCACCATATCAGCCTGCCTTGAATATGCAGGAACGCATATGGCGCCAGATTCGCTATGAATCAACTACCAACCGGTGGTTCGATAACCTTGACGCAATCTGGGCAACGGTCCAAAGGACGCTTGACTCGTGGTCAAAGCACAAAGTCAGGCGACTTTGTAACATTACTTAGTGCGTTTGTATTAGTGAGTGCTGCAATAGCATCGGAAGCATTCTTGGTTCTGGCCTCAGCTTCGTCAAGCTTCGACTGTGTTTTGCGAGCCTGTTGTTCCCTCACAACCCTCTTCTGCCACATCTCGTCCCAGACTGCTTTCTGGGCTTCCGCTTTTTGATCAACAATGTATTTGTCGTTCCCTCTAATAACACGATATTTATTGAGACCATCATGCCGGACTTCTATCTGCCACATAGTCCACCCCTATATGTAATTTCTGTCAGAATATCCTGATACTCACATTGATGATATCTGATTCGATTCATAATAGACTATCTTAATAGAGTACTCCTAATTAATTCATTGGTTTTTTCATATTGCATATATTAAGAAGTACTAACTTCAAGGCAGTATCTTGATATTGGGCAACTACTACATTTTGGAAATTGGGCTAAGCATTTATCTCTACCTAACGAAATCATGTTAACATGCAATGAAAGTCGCAATTTCGGAGGGATCATTTCTTGTAGCGAGTCCATCTCAACAGATGAGCAGAACTTATTTTTCGTTGTGGACTTTAGCCAGCCTATCCTCCGTGAAACTCTACAGCAATGTGTATCCACGGGATAAACTTTCATATTGAGTGAATACAACATTACACATCTGGCAACTTTTTTCCCTACGCCTGGAAGAGAACAGAGAAAGTTTTCGCACTCAGCTTGCGTCATGTTGAAAAGTGGTGCAAGGGTCGGCCGACCGAATTTCACAGTTATTGCGTTCATAAGACCTCTAAGTGTCTTTGCTTTATAATTCTGCAAGCCGCCCCATGATACCTGTGTGACAAGTTCTCCTTCAGACGCTTGACTAAGTTTTGCGAATGAAGGATACGCTTGCTTTAAAGATTTAAAGGCTCGACAGTAAACTCGCTCACTGCGCTTTATGCTACAAAGAATAAAAATTAACTCATCAAGAGGATTTTTTTTATTATAATGTTGAAAATCTTTATACTTTTTCTTAAGTTCTTGAGCGACTGCAAAAACGTTTTGTGAATATAGTTCACCTAGTCCCAATTACTATATCTCCCTTAGGACAGCTATGCATAGAATACGCAGAGACTTTATCAGTTTAAAACGCTGCTGTCAAAATAATAAAGCCTCAATGAGAGCCATTTATGGATACAGCTCAGAATTCAGTAATATGCCGTAATTGCATTTATTAAATATATATTACTTTATAGTTGACATTTATGCATAGTACATTTATAATATGTACTACTTACATAATTGGAGGATATTATGAGTAAAGAAAGAGATAGAAAAAAGTTTGTAGATTTAGCACAAAAGAGGGTCAGACGGGCATTAAATGACATTAGACTAATCGGAAACTTATCAAATAGAAGTAATTATAGCTATACTGACGAGGACGCCAGAAAAATTTACAAAGCACTTTCTAATGCTATTAATGATGTTAAGGCAAGATTTGAAAGAAAGGGACAGGATGAGAAAATCGAGTTTGAATTGTAAAGATATTGTTTACTCATAAAAGGAGAAACAAATTATGAACAACGAAGAACTTAAAACCCTTTGTTTGACGCTGATAACGTCTGATTCTGAAACGGAAGTTATTGCTCTTCTGCAAAAGGCAGGTTTTTGGGATAGACATGAATGTTGGCGTTTCTACGGGGACTATGAAAGTAACTATAACACGATGGGCAATCAGCAAAGCAAGCCTGACGCTGCACTTGTTGAAAAACTAGTAAACAGCGTAGACGCTAGACTCATGAATGAATGTCTCGTCCATAAAATAGACCCTGAGGGGTCAAAAGCCCCGCATACAATACGAGAGGCTGTTGCTCTCTTCTTCGAATCGGCAATAAATCCGATCGCAGCACATGCGGGACTAATAAGAGAATGGTCTCCGTCGAAACGTACAGAGATTTCACGTGGAATTACACTTGCTGCAACAGGTGCTACTGCGAAGGTAGGCAATCTTTGCTTTACTATTTCTGACAGTGGTGAAGGGCAAACTCCAGACGCTATGCCAAACACGCTTCTTTCTCTTAATCGCTCTAACAAGCTTAGAATTCCGTTTGTTCAAGGCAAATTCAACATGGGTGGTACGGGCGTCTTGAAGTTTTGTGGAAAACGCAATTTAGAATTAATTGTAAGCAAACGCAATCCCGCCTTATTAAATACCGATTCGTGCACGTCTAGAGATATGCAGTGGGGGTTTACAATCGTTAGAAGAGAAGATCCGGAAGGAAATCGTCGTAGTTCAACTTATACCTATCTTGCCCCCATAGATGCCGATAAATGCTCTAATAGGGGTAATATATTATCTTTCGAGTCAAAATCTTTACCCATTTTCCCTGATGGACAAAACGCCTATTCACGAGAATCGTCCTGGGGTACGTTAATAAAATTATTTGAATATGCCGCGACTGGATATTATAAATCTCATATCCTTCGGAAAGACGGAATCTTATACCGCATAGATCTCCTATTACCAGATATTGCATTGCCAATTCGTTTGCATGAATGCCGAGCGTACGCCGGCCATACAGGCAGTTTTGACACAACACTGACCGGAATTAAGGTTAGGTTGGAGGATGATAAGGCTGAAAATCTCGAACCCGACTTTCCAGCATCGGCACAAATGAATGTTATGGGTGAAGAAATGATGGTGACGATTTATGCATTTAAAAAGGGGCGGGCCGAAACTTATCGAAAAAATGAAGGCATTATTTTCGTGATGAACGGACAAACTCATGGTCATTTAACGACGGATTTTTTTATTAGAAAAAAAGTTGGCCTTTCATATCTTGCCGATTCATTACTCGTTACTATCGATTGCAGCAAGTTGAGTGGACGTTCACGTGAAGATCTCTTTATGAATAGCCGAGATCGTCTTAGCGGTGTGGAACTAAAAAGCGAAATCGAACAGTCACTTGAAGACTTGCTTAAAAGCCATGATGGTCTTCGTGAGCTTAAAGAGCGCCGACGTCGGGAAGAGATAGCCGCTAAACTCGACGATTCAAAGCCTCTTGAGAATATTCTTGAAAATCTTTTACAACACTCCCCCATCCTCTCAGCGCTGTTTCTACAAGGAAAGCGTCTCTCTATCCCTTTTAAGACGTTAAAGAGTCAGTCTGAGGAAAAACCTTATGAAGGAAAAAAATTTCCATCTTATTTCAAATTTAAGGGGAAAAATTACACCGTCGAATTAGAACGAGGGTGTCATATAAATATGCGTTGTAGAATTTTGTTCGAGACGGATGCCAAAAATGACTACTTTAGCCGTGATGTAGATACCGGTGAATTTGAGTTATCACTTTTAGATCAAAGCGAGGATATTTCAGTTCCAGTCCATAATCGCATTGTTAATCTTCAAAATGGCATTGCAACTCTCAGTTTTAAACAACCAGAGGGAGTTTACGTTGGACAAGTTTTACAGTTTGTATCTAGGGTTAACGATCCATCGCGTATCGAACCATTTATTAATAAGTTCTCGGTTAACGTACTAGAGGAACTTGACAAGCTACCTAAACCTAGCAATCCTCGGCCCCCAAAGCCGCCGAGTAACAAGGAAGGACAAGAGCGAGAGATCCCTTCTGGCATACAAATGCCAAATATTATACCAATTTTTGAAGCCGAATGGTCTCAATATAATTTCGACCAATATTCAGCACTAAGAATCGTAAATGCAGGTAAACAAGATGCGGCAGAAGATGATCCTGACGGACCTGATATCTATGATTTTTTTATTAACATGGATAATTTATATTTAAAAACGGAATTAAAATCCGCAGGGCAGGAAGAGCCCGAGATTATTAGAGCGCGCTTTAAATATGGTCTAGTACTTGTTGGCCTCGCGCTATTACAGCAAGACGTTCAAGATAGGAAAAAAACTGAAGCCGACAAGGAGACAACTAGAGAGCGTTCTCCACAGGAAAGTATTGAGCAAAGAGTTGAAATGGTTAGCAAGGCAATTGCTCCAATTATTGTTCCCATGATTGACTCACTTGGTGATTTGGATTTGGAAAGTAGCCTCCCAAAAAATGTTTCAGGTGAAGCCACATAAAGGACAATACGCCTATTAATATTCTCACAATTGTTTGTACATATCATCGGCCGTTATTACCGACCGTTCCTATCTGGAATGCAGATTACGCATGACGAAGGCTGGCTTCACGCTCAGAATCGCCGCAAGAATAACGATATTCAACTCGTGATGAGTCGAGTCGATTATGAGACCATTAATAGCGAAGTCTATGAATCAATAATAATTCCTTGCTTGCAGTAATGCTACCTTTTTGGCTTGCATAGAATTTGCGATTGGGCACTTGGCGCCAAACATGCTCGTCATTATCTTTTAAATTATTAGGTACTTGTATTTCACAAAATCCTGCTTGTTGCAATACTTCAAGGAAAGCTGGCAACTGCCAGGAAGGATCAGAAAAAGCAACAAGTTGAATCAATGTTGTTTTTTTATCCGCAATTTTAGCAAGTGAGGAATATACAGTTCGTGCTTGATTATAATATGTCTGAAGATATTCTTCCCTTCTACTTCCAAAAGTATAATAAGCAGCACCATTCCCATCTAAAGAGCCCGCAATCCAGTATGGAGCGGGTGTTTCTTTTCGACCATTAACTTGCCAGCGATGATAGAGAACATGAACGCCGGGATAAGGTGGTGATGTTAATATTAATCGTGGTGGTATATATTTTTTAACGCTCTTCACCGTCTCAATCCCCGCGGCAGATCTATTCAAACATATTGGCTTTTCAAAAGCTAAGCCGTTCGAATCTTTTCTGCCTTTTTTAATTAATTGCCGAAGCTCGCTCGCAGCATCCGCCATTTCTTCAAAAAACTGAAGACACTTTCGTCGAAATTCACTTGCAGAAGGCAGTTCCTCTTTACAATCAATCGCCCACTGTGCCGTTCGCAGCAATACGCACCTCACAAAGTTCTGCTGGCTAGTTTTTGGCAAGATGCTTATTTGTGCTAAGGCCAGTTCAAGTATCTTCCTAATTGGCCAAGTTTTTTTCCCACTAATGTTTCTTTGATATCCGAGTTCAATCCATTCAGACGCGCGTATTGCCGCTCGATGTAAATTAAGCCCCTCCTGACAGTTTAAAAGCCAAGAGCGCATTATCGAAAGGTCGTCATCCGTTATCGGTGTCGTTTTAACCTTCGCAATAAATACAGCTAGACTATTTATGTCAGTTCCAATGGCGCGTCGACCAGAGGCTACGGCTTCTACAATTGTAGTCCCTCCTCCCATAAAGGGGTCATAAACAACCTCACCAGGCTTGCTAAATATCCTTATAGCAGCCCGCACAAAAAGAGGAGAAAATCTAGCTGGATACCTGTAGAACGAATGCGTAAGGCCGCCTACGGGCTGCACATCATGAATAGCATTCGATAACAACTGGATACTTTCCTGATCAATTTTTATCATAATGATTGCCTCGTTTTACAGGTCAGGCTTATCCAAGGACAGAGCAGATACGAGTTTTTCCATGTGTGATCGCTTGCCAAATGCTGTTTATTTATTTTTTTTTGCTTTGTCATTGTTATTTCCGCTTCTTTTAACCGGCTTAAGTATGACTTCCCATGTGGCTGTATTCAAATAAAACTCGATTTTCTGCTTATGTTGAAGATCTAAATTTTTTAGAACTGGGCCAGGCAATTGCACCCGATTACTTCCCTGCAGTTTTTCTGTACCTAAATGTACTATTTTTTGTATTTTATTATCCATTATTAATTCTCTTTTTTGTATTTATTTATACTATAATAGTACGATTTACGTCTAATTGTCAAGTATCATTTTTTTATGCTCCTTGGATAAACATCTAACCACCTGCCTGTTTCTCTTTATTAAATAAAACCTATAGTTTACCTATCAGCAAGTTAATTCCAAAATCGTAGCTCTGATTAGAAGAAGATAAAAACCGTGCCTTCTTGTTTGATATAAAGGTTCCTTAATACAATAAGACCACCGTATGGTCATCGTTAGAAGAAAGCAAATATGTGACGGAGATTTTTGGTAGCACGAAGGTGCGATACCAATACTCTTGGAGTGGATAAAAAGTGGAGAAATACATTCAGGATCGGAAAAACAGCGGAACGATTGCGGATATGCATGACTGATACGCGTGACCCTTTCAGAAACGCCCGTGATGGAGCCAGCATTTACTGTAAAAAAGGTCACGCTGCAATGCGGTAACGTCCTTTTTTCTTGAATAGCTTCCTAATATCTTTTCTTTGACCTTTTAAATGAAGACGCACTCCCATTAACTCATCAACCTGCTGCTTGTGAACGTTTTTATTTCTTCTTTTAAGGTATCCGATCGCGCTTTTGACTTCATCGAACACAATAGGTTTTTCATCATAGTCAAATTGATCTGCGATCGCGGAATACTCATAAGGAACATACTTAAGGTCCTTGAGGATATCAGTCTTTTTCAAGCCGTTGGCCTCGAAAAAGTTTGCAAGACTTTCCGGGAATCGGTGCAGCACATTCATCGCCGCAGCAAAGATAGAATGGCGTATTGTTGACGGATAGTCAAAAATATATTTACATCTGCAATGGTTTCCAATTTGTTCCCCAGTAACCGTGCTTATATCTTTATCAAAAATAACCCGACCTTTCTTCCGATGACAAGCGATTTTAATAATCTGCCGCAATATATCGAAGAAGAGAGGCGAATACATATAACGGTCTGCAAATTGAAAACATCCTGAATCTAATATGTTGTACAATTGCTTGATAGCTTGCAGCCCCTGCGTATCAGGTCCTACAAGCTCCGGAATAGCTTTCCTGTAATCCTCTCCACACCTATGACAATAGGAAAAACTCCCATCAAAGTAACTCCTGTAAAACTTCACCGGCGAGCCGCATTTCTGGCAACGATCCATCAAGAAACAGCCATGAATGATGCACGCGGTAGAAAACGTGAGTCTCCATTTTTTTCTGAAATATGGCGTTTCGTCTTCACGAAGGCAGATTGGACAGAAACTCAACCCGTGTTTCGCCTTTGCTCCTTTATAGTAGCTTAGGTAACCCAGGGGTTGAATAAGGTGGTTGGCCGCATGAGTTGCGATATGTTCGTCGAGATACCTCTCATACGATCTCAAGGTGAGCTTATAAAGTAATTCGCGGCTGACGCCGCTCTTGAACGATAAAACATCGAGCATTTCGTCAGCCGCTGAGAGGTCAATATCCCTGGTCCAAAAAACATAACTTAATTTAGGGAAGTGCCGGTTAACAAACGTGAACGGGCTGGTTATGTGGGCATAAGCCTCGCGCACCAGCCACGAGCTCAGCAACTCGTCTTCGAGAGGGTCCAACCTAATAATAAATCTACCCTCCGCAATCCGGTCGTGATAAACGCCACGCATCACATCACTCACTTACCCCTGCCAACGTGGACTCCGCAATTCGTTGCGACGGTTTTATAAAGTTACATGCCTTGATTTCGGCGTACGTAATTCTTTCAGTTTTCCTTTTAATGGCAATAATCGCCGCTTGATTGATCAAAGAGAATATCTCTCCCGTCAGTCCCTCGGCGAGGTCGTGGATATCCGGCGCCAGGTCCTGCGAGGCCAATACAGACGGCTTACGGAGCGGCAGCGTCACCTCTATGCTTGCGAGCATCGAAAGATAATCCCTGTCTATCTTCCACCGGGAAAGGGTAATAGGAGGGAATCTACTGCTGATTTGGTTGTCGGTAGTGATCGCCCTCCTGGCGTCTTGTGTGCCGATCAAGACGATGGGTATCTCCAACCGGTTGTTCATTCCCTTCAAGGCATTCATAAACAGGCTCTGCCTGGTCCTAGGCCCGCTCAGGATATTGTGTATTTCGTCGACCATGAGCATTTTAACGTCTAGCTTCTTAAAGTAATAATTCACCTCGGCTTCTTTTTTTGAGACCTTGTCCCTCGTCCTCACTGGCACGGACAGATACTCGAATATCTTGTCATAAAACCAGCCAGTATCTGGTCCGTCCGGAGCATCGACTAAAATAACGGGGTGAGCATCCGCGTGCAGGCCGTTTGAAGGAGGATGCCTTCTAACAAACTCCTTCGCTATGCTCGTCTTCCCCATGTGACTGTCCGCTGTTAGTAAAAAAGATGGCATGCGCGTCCTTTTGGGTATGGTTAAAAGCTCTTCCATCTTGTCCAAAATTCCATTTGCCTGAGGGTAGGGAATCCACTTCACTTGTTCGATGTACGTAATCCGTTCCTTATCGTCTTGATCGAGTACCTGTCTCGTTTCAGGAAGAAGCGTATCAATATGTGTATCAGTAATCGTCGTCATTTTTTGTCATCCTCTTTTTTAGGTATAACTTTGATTCCCGTAAAAGGCTTGATATCCCTATAAAGATCATCGAGACTTAATTCGATGGCCTTTTCCTCCGGGGTCGCTGCGGCGATGCCGCTTTCATCTTTCCCACGCGATGCGGCCACGCTGCTTCGCTCATCCTTGAGTTTCCTGTCGTGGAAATTCTTCGCTGCCGCCTTGCGTCTCGCCTGTTTCGTTTTATCCGTAGCTTCTGCAGCAATCTTCTTGCCTATTGTGACGGCTTCGAATATCTTCGCTTCGTCATAGTGTTCGATGCCCTGTTTTTTAAGGTACGCCTTGGCGTCCCTTAATTCCCAAATCGTCATGTCCGGCTTGCTTATGTCCCTGTAAGGCACAGGAAAATATCTCTTCAGTTCCGGGTCGTAAAAATGAACTATTTTCATGCTCTTCGGGTTTATTTTGATGATATACTTGCCGTTCTTACTTTTTTTGTTTTTAACGTTGGCCCAATCTTTGAGAGTATCACTCCAATATTGGATGCATTCTATCCATAGACCGGTCTTTTGGACGACTCTTTCCTCGAAGGGTAAAAGGCTGATGCGAAGCTGATCCTCGTCCTCGATCGCGGAGGGGAGGCCGACCCCGGGCGTTGTCCCGTCTCCAAGGATGCCCATCTCGTATTTTCGTTTCGGGGTCATGCCGATGCCAGTGTGTATATCGTTGTGGTACTCGTTCACCACCATGTTGCCGAACCACTTCTCGAGTTCTGCCATGGTCATGACGGCTTCTTCTTCCGAATCATACGAGCCTCTCTCCTCTATCGAAGCGAACGTGGCTCCTTGCAGCCTGCGGATTTTCTCGCTTAGCGTTCCGCAGAGTCGCTCTATGTGGGCTTTGTACTCTGGCTTTTTCACCGGCGTCCACTCAAGAATAATGTCGTGATCCGCGCAGACCCGGGTCATCTCCTGGCCCTGAAATTCCCAAGCGTTGTCAGCTAAAATAAGCCTTGGCTTCCCCCAAATGTCCCATTGCCCTTCAACGCTTATGGATCGGAGGAACTGATCCTTCGGCAGGATCCCGATCGTAATGCATTGGGACACGGAATAATAGCTGGGTTTTTCCAGCGCTATATAGTAGCCGTACACCATTCTCGAGTTGACGTCGATTGCGACGGTGAGATAAGGTCGCTTGATCGACTCCCTGTAGATTTCATCGACGACCATCACATTTAAAGGGGTATGGTCTATCTGGATAACGTCAAGTGGGTAATTGCCGCCCGGGAACTTTCCAGGTTTGGCCAAAAACTTGTTTCCGCTGTCCGACTTCCCTTCCCTGCGTTTCGCCAGGTCACTCGCCGGTATCTTCCCGAATAGGGAGTAGACGGTTCCCTTGGCGGGGATCCTCACGCCGGCCGTTTTGCAACGCTGCTTGATCTCAGAGTAGGACTCCTTAATCGTAGGCTTCGGATGTTCCTTCGTCGGATTGAGGTAGAAGTTATCTTTCATGTCTTCTACGATCGCAAGCGTACCCGGAGGGAGTTTGGACGTACCTTTCCCCCTTAAGTCGAACTTGGGAACCAGGGCGCTTACCGTTCCGGTTGTCTTAAACATGCTGAGGTGTCGATAAACTGTGGAAGGCGATAAGCCCCATTGCTTGGCAACCTTGATGACCATTGCCCTTGTAAGGTGCGGCGCCTCAAGGAGCGGTTTTATTATCTTGTGACGGTGCACAGCCACGTCCCAATGATCCTCGTCCACGTGTTCGACCGGCGTCTTGGTATCGCCGTTTTCTACGGATAGGGGGGCGGACCGGAGGCTTAAAACAGGCAGGACCTTTTGCACGCCGGTGGCGACGCTCTTTGCGAGCACGTCCCTCAGGCTGACCGGTTTGAGGATTTCGTATTGATCATTACCCAGGTAGACGATATTGCCAGCTTTATAATTCACAATAGACATGTCGTTGGCTCCTTTTGCATTTGCTCTACCTGGGCTAATAGGATTTTTATGCGCTGCAGCGTATCTCCACGATGGAATCCATCGTCACTTTCTCATGTAAATCGATTGCAACCTCTTTTGTGAACACCATGTGCCAAATAGCCCGAAGCAACTCCGCTTGCCTTAACCTGTCGGTGGTCAAGGTGCTCAACAGCTCGCTTACCTTCAACGGCCCGTCTACAACCTTGTTTTCCAAAATGAACGCCTTGTGTTGATGAAAAGCGGGATACGGTTTGGCGTACTTGTATATAAACTTCAGGTTTTCGAGATATACGCCGCGGATATCGTCCTCCGTTATAACCGTGAAATCTTCTCCGTTCTCACGTGCGAACTCCTTGGTCATGGCCAGCTTTTCCTCCAGCTTTTCTTCCTTCTTTTCCAGCTCCTTTTTGTACTTGACCTCCACTATCATTGGCTTTCTTCCGCTGGCTTCTTTATAGCAGACACGACAGTCCGGATAATGCTGGATGGTTTTTCGGCCTTTCTTTTTAGTAATATGCAACGGCTGTTCTTCGTAGGATAGGACGTCGTCCTCGAATTCTAGCCAGTGGAAGTAATCTCGCTCAAGCGACGATTCGTACGCCACGGAGCGACCGTTTATGATACTCGGAAACCGCCCGGTTTCTGACCTGTAATTCCTTGGAATTTTACGTCTTGGCATGCTCAAAGTATAGCCGCCAAATGAGAAATGCGCAAGGTAGCAAGGTTATATTATTTTATTTTGATAATTTGATTTTTAAGTCATTTTATATTGATAATTCTCGTTTTATATTGGTATTTTTTGCGCGGGAGAGGGAAAATCCGTGAGCTGATTTTTTCTTTATTATTCAGCTAGTTTGTCTTTGGAGGGAGATATATTCAGTCTCATTATTTAGTGGTACTGACAAAATCGTCATCATAATGCCGACAAAGCCCGTGAAATAGAACCATCCGGGATGGACAAGCTGTCCCAGGAGCACGCTTCCGAACACGAAGATGCCGGCAAAAAGCCGGATGAACCTTTCTAGATACCATGTTTTCGTATTTGCGATGTACATTTTCCCCTTCCTTAATAAAAGAGTGGCAAGGGCCGGGCAGGACCGGGGCGTAAAAAGCTTTCAGGCATATGATTTTTCGACCCTGACTCGCTCCCCCTGACCCTGCTTTTTTATTTGCAGGCAAACGGCGCCTTCCGCTCCTTTGCAGCGAACCGCGCATAGTGGGGGGAGGTGAAGATATCCATCAGCATGTGCCTGCTCACCACACCCACGTACTTCTTGTCCTTAACTACCATGACGACGGAACAGCAGCTCTTCAGGAGCAGTTTAATAAGCTCGTCGGTCGAGGCGCCGGCATCAGCAATGACCGGCGCAGGCACCATGATCTTTGACGCTGGAATGCCCTCCAGGTCCTGGTCTTCCCGGATCGCGTCCAGAATAGCGTTCTCCGACACAACACCCAGTATCTCATGGCTGTCGCCCACGACCGGCATCGCAGCCAGGCCCGAGGAGATGATCTTCATCGCCACCTCGCGAGCCGTTGCATCGGGCCGCACACTGATCTTCTCCCGCATGATATGCCATGCACAGATCCCCATTCTCTTTTACCCCCTTGTATATTTTACTGTCGAAAGACTTCTATAATATTATACCATGTATAAACCATGGATGCGATTTGGTTCTGAACCCATGCGTCCGCGTGAAGTTTCTTTTCATGGGACCATGACCCTTTCGTTATACCCGTTCCCACTGTTTCGTGTCCGGGTTGAACGCTTCGCTGAAGGCCGTAACCTCCTGCCTGAGCCCCACGTCGTAGCCTTCGTTCAGCCCGAAGTTCACAAGCATCTTGATCGAGCGAAGCGACGAGAGGCTGTTTCCGCCGATCTGGACGGCGAGTCGTTGCGCTTCTTCGTCAAGGGCGTCTACGGGAACCACCTTGTTCACCAGGCCGATCTGTAGCGCCTCCTGGGCATCCACGGTCCTGCCGGTAAAGAGCAGCTCCTTTGCCCGGCCAACACCCACGGTCTTGTACAATCGCTGAGAGGAGCCGAAGATGGGCGGTACGCCTATTCTGGCCTCGGGGAAGGAGAAGACCGCGTCCGATGAGGCGATCCTGATGTCTGCGGCCAGGGCCAGGCCGAGGCCCGCGCCGGTCGTCTCTCCCCGGAGCGCGGCGATCACCGGGACGGGCAGCGCTTCAATGTTCCTGAGCAGGTGATAGCCTATGTCCGCGAAATGGCCCGCTTCTTCCTTGGACATCCTTGCGAAGGTTCCGTAATCGATGCCGGCGGAGAAGCTATTTCCTTTTGCCGTGAACAGGACCACACGGAGCTCGGCCTGCTGGCCGTGCACCTCGCTCACGGTCCTGTTCAGTTTTGCCAGGATATCCTTGTCCAGAACATTGTCCGGCGGATTATCGATCGTCACAGTGCTGATCCAGTCTTTGCAGGTGACGGTGATGGATGAGTTTGACATTGTTGACTCCTTTTCGAAATTCGAAAATGCGGAACAAAAACACGGCAACGGCTTGTCCTTCTTTAATTCCACATTAGGCTGCTTCCCAGTGCTTCTTCTCCACGATATAGTAAAACACCGGGATCACCACGAGCGTGAGCGCCGTCGAAGCCAGCATGCCGAATATCAGGGCCAAGGCCAGGCCCGACCAGACCGGATCACGCACGATCACGGCGGAGCCCAGGATGGCGGCCGCGGCAGTGAGCACGATAGGCCTGGTGCGGATGGCCCCCGCCTCGATCAGCGCCTGCTCAAGCGGCATGCCTTCCTGCTTCTTGTCCAGGATGAATTCCAGAAGCACGATCGAGTTTCTGACCACGATGCCTGCCAGGGCGATGACGCCGATCATCGAGGTGGCGCTGAAGTACACGCCCGTCATCGCAAAGCCCGGCATGATGCCGATCATCGAGAGCGGAATCGCCGCCATGATGATCATTGGGATCGTGAAGGAGCGGAAGCGGCCTACGAGCAGCAGATAGATGGCGATGAGCGCCACGCCCATGGCCGCGCCCAGGTCCCGGAACACGTCGAGGGTGAGTTTCATCTCTCCGTCCCAGTTGATCCGGTAGCCTTCGGGCAGCGGGTGCTTCCAGAGATACTGCATCATATCGAGGACCGCGTAAACCTGGCTCCGGTTCCCCATTTCGCCGTACACGTAGGTCACGGGCTCGAGGTTCTTGTGATAGATGGCTTTGTCCATCTCAGACGGCACGACCTTTATGAGGGACGAGAGCGGCACCTGGTTGCCCTGGGCGCCGGTCAGGTATACCCTGTCCATGACGCTGATGCCCGTGCGGTCTCCCTTGGGAAGCCGCAGCATGATCGCCACGGGGGTCTTGGCCGCCGGGACATGGAGGGTCGAAACGGCCATGCCTGCCACCGACATCCGCAGGACCTGGACGATCTGCTCCGTCGATACGCCCGTGAGCGCCGCCTTTTCCTTGTCCACCAGGAGCTGGTACTTGTCCTGCTTCTCCTTGACCGAGTCGTCGATGTCGACGACTTGGTCGGTTCTCGCGAAGAGCGCCTTGATGTCCTGGGCGATTGTGCGCTGCCGGTTGTAATCCGGTCCATAGATCTCGGCCACCACCGTGGCGCGGACCGGCGGCCCCGGCGGGTCCTCCACGAGCTTGATATTGGCGCCGTACTCCTGTCCGAGTTTATCGATATCGGGCCTGATCTTGAGCACCAGCTTTTCGCTCGTGATCTTCCGCTCCTCTTTGTCCACGAGGTTCACGCGGATATCGGCGAAGTGGCTTGCCTCGCGAAACGCGCCGCCCCTGAGCAAGCCGTTAAAATCCATGACCGAACCAGTTCCGACAAAGGTCTCGTAGTCCTTGACCTCGGGAATGTGCCGGACATAGTCGCCCACGGCGCGCGCCACACGGTCCGTGTTCTCGATCACCGTGCCTGCCGGCATATCAATGGAAACGAGGAACGTGTTTTTGTTCGCCTTGGGCAGCATGCGGAACTTCACCAATTGGAACAAAGGGAAGGTCATGGCGATCACGAACACGGTCATGATAATGCCGAGGAAGACCTTGCGCTTTTTCGGGTTCACGAGCAGCGGCGCAAGCACCCTCTTATACAGGAGGTAGGTCCTCGTATCTTCGAGCGGCTGTACCTTCTCGTCACGATGGCCGGCCTTCATCAACCGGTAGCTCGCCCAAGGTGTGACAACAAAGGCCACCATGAGCGAAACGATCATCGCCACGGGCACGTTAAAGGGTATGGGCATCATGTACGGCCCCATCATCCCGGTCACAAAGGCCATGGGGAGGAAGGCAAGCACCACGGTCAGGGTCGCCAGGATGGTGGGCATGCCGATCTCGTTCACAGCCATGATCGCGCTCTGGAGCCGCGAATGCTGCTGCAGTTTGTAATGACGATGGATGTTCTCGACCACCACGATGGCGTCGTCCACAAGCAGACCGAGCGACAGGATCAGGGCAAAGAGCGTGATCCTGTTGATGGTCTGGCCCAGCACCATGCCCACGGCAAGAGTGATGAACAGCGTGAGCGGGATGGCCAGGGCCACGATCGCCGCTTCGCGCCAGCCGAGGGTGAAGAACAGCAGGGCGATCACAACAATGATCGAGACCGCCAGATGGAACACGAGTTCGTTCACGGCGTCGTTGGCGGTCTTCCCATCGTTCCTCGTAACGGTAACCGCGATCCCCGGAGGGATCTGCGTTTTCTTCAGTTCATCGAGCTTCTTCAGGATTTCGTTCGATATCTTCACGGCATTGAGCTTCTGCCGCTTTGCCAGCGCGATGGTGACCGCAGGCCGCTCGAGGCCGGCGCTCGACGCGTCCTGCACCGCGGCATGCTGAGCGTGCCCCGCACCGAAGGCGATGCGCGTAAGCTTCACCGTTTCCTCGAAGCCGTCGGTCACGTCGGCCACATCGCCCAGATACACCGGCCTTCCGTTCGACACGCCGACTACGGCGTTCTTTACGTCGTCCGCCTTCTCGAAAAACCCGCCCGTCTCGAGGGCCAGCTTTTTGCCGCCCTGGTCGAGGTCTCCGGACAACAGATTGGCGTTCGATGCATTGATGACCCCGGCGATCTGGAGCGGCGAGAGGCCGTACCCCGCCATTTTCTGCGGATCGAGCGTCACCCGTACCTGGCGGCTCCTGCCGCCGATCACGACGGTGTTGCCCACGCCGGGGGCCCTCCGGAGTTCGTCCAGCACGTGGTCCGCCACGAGTCTGAGCTGTGCGTCGTCATAGGTCGATCCCGGCGCGGCCGAAAGCGTTATCGCCACGATCGGCACGTCATCCACGTCGATGGGCTTTACGAGGGGTTGGGACGCGCCGGGAGGAGCGACATCCATGTTGGACATGAGCTTGTCGTAGAGCTTGACCATCGACCGCTCCTTGTCCTGGCCCACATAGAACTTGACGGTCACCATGGACATCGAGTTCATCGAGACCGAATAGACGTCCTCCACTCCCGGGATCTCCCAGAGCTTTGCTTCAAGTTTTTTCGAGACCAGTTCCTCAACCTCTTTTGCCGAGGCCCCCGGGAGCATCACCATCACGTTCGCCGCAGGCACGGTGATATGGGGGTTTTCCTCGCGCGGCGTAAAGGTGAGCGCAAAGATTCCCAGAATCGCGGTGGCCGCCATCAGAAGTACGGTAAGCTGGGAGTTGATGAAGTATTGAGTTATCTTTCCGCTGATATTCAGTTTCATTCTATATAATACCTTTTTTATCCGCAGATGACGCAGATATACGCAGATAAGTTCGGGCTGTTCTTGAATTTAATCCGCAATTCGCATTCCGCAATTACTTCTGCGCCATGACGACTTTTCTCCCGTCGATCCTTGCTTCCTGTTTGTTCACGACCACGCTATCGCCGGCCTTGAGCCCAGTGAGGGCCTCGACACTGTCGCCGTAGGCGTCGCCGGGCTGGATCATCTGGAACTGTGCGTTGCCGTCTGGCGAGACAATGTACACGCCGGTAAGGCCCGACAGCGTGACCAGGGCGGTCTTTGGAACCAGGAGCGCCTGACGCGTTCCGGTGCTGAAATATGCCTTGCCGTACATGCCGGTGATCAGCCCCTTGTCCGCCGGGATGTCTATCTTGACGACGAACGAATGGGTCCGCAGGTCCGAAGCAGGGACCACCTGGGCCACACGCGCTTTGATCTCTTTTCCGGGCAGGGCGTCGATGCGGACCGTCACGGACTTGCCGGGCTCCACGAAGCGAATGTCCTGCTCCCGCATGGTCACTTCAAGCCGCAGGTGTTTGTTGTCTTCAATTTTGAGGACCGGCTGGCCCGGAAGCGCCATCTCGCCCAGGTTGATCCGTTTCTCGACGATCCGGCCGTCGATCGGCGCCGTGATCGTCGTGTAGCTCTCCATGGCCTTGGCAGCGTTCAACCCCGCCTTGGCAGACTCGATTCCCAGCGTTGCCTGGTCCATCTCCATCTGGGTGGCCGCTTTTTCGTCAAAGAGGGTCTTGATGCGGTCGTATTGAAGCTTGGCGTTGTTGTAGGCCGCCTGGGCCTGGTAGGCCTGGGCGCTGATCTCGCCGCTTTCGATCCGCAGAAGCAGCTTGCCCTGTTTGACGAAGTCTCCCTCATTCACGGTCAAGGCCGTTACTTTGCCCATGATCTTGCTCGAGAGTACCGACGTGTTCCTGGAGCCCACTGCCCCTGCGGCGGACACCACAGCGTCGATGGTACTGGGTTCGATGGAAATTGTCGAAACCTGCAACGGAGCTTCCGGCTTCGGCACGCCTGCATAGCTTGTGTCTTTTCCGAAGAGGACATAGCCCGCACCCAGCACCGTGATGATGGCAGTGACAGATAATCCGTAGAGAACCTTCTTGTTCAAGTTTTTGATCTTTTTTTTCACGATTTCAATATCCATAACGTTCTCCTTCTTATTTCTTTAACATCCACCCCCATCATCGGGCAGATTGTATTTTGACTTTAATTCCGCATTTCAAAGCGTTCCTACTGCCAGTTTGAGCTCTGCCTGAGCCGTGTTGTTGTCGTAGAGCGCCTGGAGCGCGTTCGTCCTGGCTCTGATCAGCGCGTTTTCTGCGCCAAGCACATCAACAAAGGTGGTCATTCCCGTTTCATAGCGCCTCTGCACGATGCGCAGACCTTCTTCCGCCTCCTGTACCGACGAGGCCGTCGCCGCGATGCGGTCGCGGGAAGCGGTTACATTGTAATAGGCCTGCCTGACCTGGAGCTCGACCCCCTCGCGTGTCTGCTTTTCCAGCGCGTTCATTCTGCTGCTCGTGGCCAGCGCCTCCTTGACCCTGGAGCGGGTGACCATGCCGTCAAAGAGGTTCCACTGGAGCACGGCCATGACGGCCCAGCTCTTGGCGTCGTCGCCCGCGACCGCGTTGCTGTTCCAATCCACCTGCCCCATGAAATTAAGGCTCGGCAGGTAATCGGCGCGGGCCTGACTTACCGATTTTTCCGAGTTTTTGAGGTTCAGGTTCATGGCTATGAGATCGGGCCGTTTGGCTTCGGCCTCGCTGATCACGTTGTTTATATCGGCAGCGAAGCCCTGCTCGGTGAGCGAGCCGGAAATCTCGTGCTCCGAGGCCTGGGGAACTCCCATGGAAAAGTTGAGGTTTGCCGCTGCGAGTTTGATGTTGTTCTCCGACCGGCTCGCCATATCTTTTACTTCGGCAAACTGCACCTTGGCCCGAAGCAGATCGGACTGAAGCACCGCTCCAGCCTTGAACCGCGCCTCGGCGAGCTTCACGTTCGCCGCGCTCGTTTCGAGGGACTGGACCGCGACCTTGTTGTATTCCTTCGCAAGCAGCAGCCCGTAATAGGCCTTGATGACGTTGTAGACCGTCTCCTGCCGCGCCCGTTCCCGGTCCTGGATTGAAGCGTCCCGGCCGAGCTTTGCCTGCTCCCTGCCGAGGTATTCTTTGCCGCCGTTGAACAGGGGCTGCATGACCGACAGCCGCGTGTTGTAGTTCGACAGCGGCTCCGGATGGTTTATCACCGTGGGATTGAAGTCCGCCGGCGTTACGATTTCCTGGTTCAGCTTCGTTCCCAGGACCATGAGCGGATTGTCGGTCTTGCTCCACGTTTCCGAAAGATTCACCTTCGGCAGGAACCCTGATGCGGACCTGAGCACGCCGGCGTCAGCCGCCTCGACCTGCGCGTCAGCGGCTTTGAGGCCGGGGTTGTTCCTGAGCGCCGTGTCCACCGCCTGCTCCAGCGTGAGGTTCTCGGCCGCGTAGCTGTACGCCGCCACGACGAGCGTCAGCAGGATAACCAGCACGATAGTGACGGCGATAACCGTGAGTTTACAATGCTCCGTCTTCATCGTTACGCTCTCATCATTGAAACATTTCCAGCCATATTCCATAGCATGATTCCGCCTTCAAGATTTTTTACTTTGTAGCCCTGTTTTGCAAGAAAGGCACAGGCATAGGCGCTGCGGGTTCCGACCCTGCAGTACACGACAATCTCCTTGTCCTTCGGCAAATCGCGCATCCGATGTCCTAGTTCCTGGAGCGGGATGTGATAAGAGCCGGGGATTGCCTGTTGAGCATGCTCCGCAGGAGTCCTTACGTCGAGAAGAAAAAAATCATCTCCCGGCTCCCTTTTCTCGTTCAATTGATCAGGGCTGATGTTTTCGACACTAGAATTGTTGTATAACATTGCTTGCTCCTTTTACTGCCCCCTCGTTCCGCTGACCTTTTTCTTTCAGAAAAGCCGAACAATGGGCACTGTCAGGGATATATCTCCGGGGTAGGGAGATAGGGGGGGGTGACAGTGCCCATCGTTCATGCTTAGGCTCATTCTATATTCAATCGGCATGCCAAAAAGCAACATACTGTTATTACGGGGTTTTCCAGCGTACGGCAAAGGGGGGGCCTGAGAATGAGGAATATTTTGTCGAAGCCGAACCGCCCATTATTCAAGAATAATATATATTCACCGGTGTTCATGCGTCTTTTAAGCATTCGACAATTTTATCCCCCACGTCCTTCACCAGCGACAGTCTTGTTGACATCTATCGCAGGTCTATGATATGGTTAGATAAGTCTATTGTTTTAGGAGGGACGATGCGAAGAACCCTGGTCATACTGCTGGTGAGTGTAGTCGTTCTTGCGGGCGCGCAGCTCGCTTATGCCGAGGAAGAGCTTTTCGACGTCAAAGCCGCGGCCCCCCACATCGAAAAAGGCATCGCCCATCTCAAGGAAAAAAAATATGACGCCGCCATCAAGGAGCTTGAGGAGGCTGTTACAATCAATCCTGATGCAGAGGCATATTATTACCTGGGTTACGCTTATTATATGAAGGGCAGAAAAGGTGACGCGGAGAGCAGAAAAAAATCGGTCGAGTGCTTTGATAAAGCCTACGAGCTGAACCCCGGTTTCACTCCGAGCAGGTTCAAACCGGCCGAAGCAGGTGAAGCGAAGCAGGAGCCGAAATCAACTGAACCTGAGCCGTCGCCTGCCCCCGCAGCGCCATCCCAACCTGCTGAACCGGCGCCGGACCAGCAGACATCCGGAAAGGACAATCTTTCGCAGCCAACGCCTCCGTTCAAGGCTACGGACAAGGTCAAAAATATCGGCGCACAATAAAAAAGCCCGGGCTTTTTTTTTCAACAGCCGGGTTTGAATGAGTTTAGGTTAGTTGTGATGCTGTCGGCGCTCTTATTCCACTTCTCGGCTCAGCCGGCCCCAGCCCCGTTCTTCACGTCGGGACCTTTACCTTCATTATGATCGTCACATCTTCGACCGACGTTTCGACAACGAACACTTTCACATTATTGCTGTCGCGGTCCACAGGGATCAAAAAAAAAGCCTTTTACCTTGCTGCCGTCTCTGGATACAAAAAACCCCTTGTCCCAGGGGATCTCACCTTCGACAAAGCCCACCAGAGACTCCTGATCATTGAATTTGACGTACACCTTATGTCCATCATGCGTACTGGCGCCGAAGGCTTTTTTTTCTCGATACTTTTTATTGCCCTCGAAGGACTTGATAAGGAATATCGCCTTAAGGTCGGCAACGGCAATACGGTGTTCTGTACCGCTTCCTGCTTCATCAATGACGACGACAGGTGATTCGACTGTAAAACTCTTGGCATATTTCTTGAGCACTCTTCCATCATTGCAGCGAGAAAAAAGATGATAAAACAAATTCTCAAATATCTGAAAGCTCCGCTTATTGTTGGCGTCCGAGAAGGTGCTCCGATGAACGCCGGTGAGCCCCAGATGATACCATCGGGACTCATTAGCCTCCAGTCCCGTTACGATGTCCCGGATACTGTCTTTTTGCTTGACCTGGGAGAACAGGATCGTGACATACTGGTGCCACGTCGTATAGGACTTGACATATCGGTCCCCTTGGTACTGCTTTACAGCTTTTTCGAACTGATATCTCGGTACAAGTTTCAGCAGTTCTCTGAAGATCGTTTCCAACTTGCGCATGGCTTGTTCCTCCTTGTGACAATAGGGTTTGGGAGAATTCTATTATTTAACAAAAGAGGTTCGCAGGCCATGCCTTTTTAATTTTTACCGGACATCAATGGCATCTCCCCTTTCACCGCAAATTACTTCAGCCCCTTTTCCAAAGGGAAGAATAACCACGGATCAACAAAAAATACCTCATTGCGAAGAGCAAGGCGGTCCTGAACGCAGCGAAGGAACTCGAAGCAGATTCTCCACTTCATTCGGAACAGGCTCCGCAGTCTCACTTTGTGTCCGCATTGACGGACACCTTCAGTCGCAGGCAATGATAATTCTGTTTGAGACGACCCTTTATTCTCAGATCCTGCCATGCAGATACTTCCGCCTCTTCGTTTCCGGGAACCGTTCGATGGCATAACGCAGCATGGTTCTCGGCATTTTTTTGCAATGCTGCCGCAGGAATTTTTCTTCTGTCTGAAGGTCGCGCTTGCCAACTTCGCGCAGCATCCAGCCCACGGCCTTGTGGATCAAGTCATGGGCGTCATTGAGCAGGATTTCAGAAATTTGCAGCGTATCCGTAAAATCGTTCTGTCTGACGAAGTGAAAGGTCGCCAGGATCGCTATCCGCTTTTTCCACAGGCCGCGTGAGCGCGCGAGTACATAAAGGGGCTCCCTGTTTTTATCCATGAGGAAGTTACCCACGATATTCGGCGCTGACAGGTCCACGAGGTCCCAATTATTAATGTAGCGGGTGTTTTTGAGATAGATATTATAGATTTTTTTCTTCAATGAATCGTGAGCATTGGCGTAAGCATGGATAAGCAACAGGAGTGCAAGGAGACGCTCTTCATGAATCGCGGACCTGAGCAGTTGAAGAGACTCGGGAAGGGACGTGGCGCCACATTCTTTCACCACCTTACGGAGCACGGGAACGGTTATCCCGAGAAATATATCTCTCTCGCCGTACTGCCCAGGCCCGGTCTTGAAAAAACCCTGGAGGGTTTTCGCCTTCGCCTTGTCCGCGAGTTTTAAAAGTTTATTTTGAATTTCCCGTGCGGTCATTGAGGATGTCATGTAGCCAGGATCGAGCTCTCAAAATATATAAGCGAAGAACGATCAGAGGAGCAAAAGGCGTAGGATGTGCGATATTTCCTACGCTCTCAGTTGTCACCCTATTTCTTTAAAATATCGTCAAGGAACTTCTTCATCTCCGCCCACGACTCTTTGTCAGCTTTTTTGTTGTATGCCAGCGGGAGATTGAACTTCTTTCCGAGAGCCGTTGCATCGGGATTGGTGAAGCTGTGCATCGCGCCGGGATAGACGATAAACTTGTAGTCGGCACCGGCGGTCGTCATCTCCTTTTTGAAGGATTCTATCTGTTCAGGCGTAGTAAACTTGTCGTCACCACCGTGGAGCACCAGGATCTTCGCCTTGACCATTCCGGGCTCGGCCGGCTTGACCGCCGCCAGACTACCGTGGAAACTAACGACTCCCTTCAGATCCGCTCCCTGACGGGCCATGTTCAAAACCACGCCACCGCCGAAGCAATAGCCGATGGCCGCGATTCGGTCGGGATCGACCGTGGGTTGTTTCTTCAAAAAATCCTCGCCGGCCGTAAACCGCGCCTTGGCGACATCGAAGTTCTTCATCAACTCCGTTGCGAACTTCCCCGCGTCGTCAGGGTGTTTGGCCTGTTTACCTTCTCCGTACATATCGAGCGCTAGCGCCGTGTATCCGAGCTCTGCCAGCATGCGTGCTCGCCTGCGGGCGTAATCGTTCAAACCCCACCACTCGTGGACCACGAGGACGCCGGGACGTTTGTCCTTGGTGCTGTTATTGTAGGCAAGGTATCCCTTCAGGACCACGCCCTCTGCTTTATACTCGACCGTCTTTCCGACAACCTTAGCCTGTGCCGGTGTCAAGCTGGCTGCCACTACCACAATCACGCTCACCAGAAATAGGACTAACCGTCTCATAGTTGCCTCCTTGATAAAATGTTGTGCGACTAAAGATGCATTGACATCTTCTGCCTCAAGATTTTCATCACTGATGTGAAAACCGTGGGCAGTACCGTCCTCTTTCATACACAGCATTACGGTTTTGTCTTTATTGTAGCAAAAGGAGAGGAAAAAGGGGACTACCGGCTCCGTTCCTTCACCACACGCTCCACTTCCCGCTTCGATTCTTTTTGCTTGATCGTTTCGCGCTTATCAAAGGATTTCTTGCCTTTTGCAAGGCCGATAAGAACTTTTGCCTTGCCGCGGACGAAGTATATCTTGAGCGGAATGAGGGTGAAGCCCTTCATCGTGATCTTGCCGATGAGCTTGCGGATCTCTTCGCGGTGGAGCAGAAGCTTGCGCGTGCGGAGGGGCTCGTGGTTCATGATATTGCCGTGAGGGTAGGGGCTGATGTTGGCGTTAAAGAGAAACACCTCGTTGTTCCTGACGATGGCGTAGCTGTCGGTGAGGTTGGCGAGACCGAGGCGCAGGGACTTTACCTCCGTGCCCTGGAGCGCAATCCCTGCCTCGAAGGTCTCTTCTACGAAGTAGTCGTGATATGCTTTTCGGTTTGTCGCTACTGTGGTATCTGTTTTATTCTCTGCCATGTTATTTGATGGGTATCTTGCAAACCGGCTTTCGACGGTGCTGCAATGATACACACACGGCTTTCAAGAAGCAAGTCATTTAAGGCCTCTCGCGGATGTGCTGTCAACGCGCGTACGAAAACAACGGTGGTCTTCTTCAGCGGCTTTTGTTCTGCTAGCGAGAGTCCTCGGGGCAGACAGCATCGC
>CAWBNQ010000001.1:0-1072500 GCA_963790205.1 Nitrospirota bacterium | reverse complement strand
TTCATCCTTAGAAAGGAGGTGATCCAGCCGCAGGTTCTCCTACGGCTACCTTGTTACGACTTCACCCCAATCACCGATCATACCGTGGGCGCCTGTCCCCCTTGCGGGTTGACGCAGCGACTTAAGGTACAATAGGCTTTCGTGGTGTGACGGGCGGTGTGTACAAGGCCCGGGAACGTATTCACCGCGGCGTTCTGATCCGCGATTACTAGCGATTCCGACTTCACGGAGTCGAGTTGCAGACTCCGATCCGAACTGAGGCCGGTTTTCTGGGATTGGCTCCCCCTCGCGGGATTGCAGCCCTTTGTACCGGCCATTGTTGCACGTGTGTAGCCCTAGGCATAAAGGCCATGAGGACTTGACGTCATCCCCACCTTCCTCCCAGTTATCCTGGGCAGTTCCCTCTGAGTGCCCGGCATGACCCGGTGGCAACTGAGGGTGAGGGTTGCGCTCGTTGCGGGACTTAACCCAACATCTCACGACACGAGCTGACGACAGCCATGCAGCACCTGTCTCCTGGCTCCCTTGCGGGCACTCCCCTCTTTCAAGGAGATTCCAGGGATGTCAAGCCTAGGTAAGGTTCTTCGCGTTGCGTCGAATTAAACCACATGCACCACCGCTTGTGCGGGCCCCCGTCAATTCCTTTGAGTTTCAACCTTGCGGCCGTACTCCCCAGGCGGGGCACTTAATGCGTTAGCTGCGGCACGGAAGGGGTCGATACCTCCCACACCTAGTGCCCATCGTTTAGGGCGTGGACTACCAGGGTATCTAATCCTGTTTGCTACCCACGCTTTCGAACATGAGTGTCAGTTACATGCCAGGAAGCCGCCTTCGCCACCGGTGTTCCTCCGAATATCTACGAATTTCACCTCTACACTCGGAATTCCGCTTCCCCCTCATGCACTCAAGAAAGGCAGTATCAAAGGCAGTGCCGCAGTTAAGCTGCGGACTTTCACCCCTGACTTACCAAACCACCTGCGTTCGCTTTACGCCCAATAAATCCGAACAACGCTCGCCACCTCTGTCTTACCGCGGCTGCTGGCACAGAGTTAGCCGTGGCTTCTTCTCTCGGTACCGTCGATCCTCCTGATTATTTACCAAGAGGAGATTCGTTCCGATCGAAAGGGGTTTACAATCCGAAAACCTTCATCCCCCACGCGGCGTTGCTGCGTCAGGCTTTCGCCCATTGCGCAATATTCCCCACTGCTGCCTCCCGTAGGAGTCTGGACCGTGTCTCAGTTCCAGTGTGGCTGATCGTCCTCTCAGACCAGCTACCCATCATAGCCTTGGTAGGCCGTTACCCTGCCAACTAGCTAATGGGCCGCGGGCTCATCCTCAAGTGGTAGCTTATAAATAGAGGCCACCTTTTACCTCAGGGACTTTGGTCCCCGTGGTCTTATTCGGTATTAGCCCCGCTTTCGCGGGGTTATCCCAAACTCAAGGGCAGATTACCCACGTGTTACTCACCCGTGCGCCACTTTACAATACGTATTGCTACGTACTTCTCGTTCGACTTGCATGTGTTAAGCACGCCGCCAGCGTTCGTTCTGAGCCAGGATCAAACTCTCCAAAAAAATCTGATCCTTATGCAATGTTACTCAAAGTAACTTGACTGTTTGTTTCAAAAACCCGCCAATTCGAAATCGCTTGCGCGACTCCGAATCTATGCACCTATTTAGTTTTCAAAGACCATGTTTCTGCATACTTCGCAGAATATTAATAATAACCGAATGAACTTAATCTGTCAAGAAATTTATTTAACTTTTAAAAAATTATTTAATACTTAATGCTCGTTGGGTATTAACAGAACTTCGAGGTTTTGCCCGAGGTTTTCCGACGAACGAGGGCGCAATTTATCACAGAGCATATCCAGTGTCAAGACTTTTTTCGCAGTGAATGCACTTTTTTTATTTCTTCGGTACCACCTTCACAAATCGCTTCTTTCCTATCCTCAAAATGTGCTCGCCTGAAGCCTGTAACTCGGCGTCAATGTCTTTTACCGGCGTTTCATTCACTTCAACAGCGCCCTGTTGTATAAGCCTGCGAGCTTCAGAGTTGCTCCTTGCGACCCAGGCGGCCACCATGATCTTGGCAAGCTTCATCCGCTCCCCTTCCCATGCGATCTCGGTCACTGGAATCTCATCAGGAAGTTTCTTACTGCTGAATATCTTCTCGAAATCCTCCCGGGCCTTCTGTCCCTCACCATTGCCCGCAAAGCGGTCCGTAAGCTCAGCAGCCAGTTGTTTTTTTACCTCCATAGGATTTGCGACCGCCCAGGTTTCGTTCTTGATCTGCTGAAGTTTCTCAAGTGACACCGTGCTCACAAGCTCATAGTATCTGATCATGAGCTTGTCGCTCACCGACATCACCTTGCCGAAAATTTCTTTCGCCGGCTCGGTGATTCCGATGTAATTACTCAGACTTTTGCTCATCTTATTGACGCCGTCCAGGCCTTCGAGAAGCGGCATCATGACGATGCACTGTGGCTCCTGACCGTATTCCTTTTGAAGCTCACGGCCCATAAGAAGGTTAAATTTCTGGTCCGTGCCGCCAAGCTCCACGTCGGCCTTGAGCGCCACGGAGTCATAACCCTGGATAAGGGGGTAGAGAAATTCATGGATGCTGATAGGCTGCTCAGACTGATATCGCTTCTTGAAATCCTCGCGCTCGAGCATGCGCGCGACCGTAAGCTTTGCCGCGAGCTGAACCATTTGCTCGGCAGTCATCTTCGACATCCACTCGCTGTTGAACGCTATCTTTGTCTTTGCCGGATTGAGTATTTTATATATTTGTGCCTGGTAGGTCTTTGCGTTCTCGGCAACTTCTTCTTTTGTAAGATTTTTTCTGGTCTCGGACTTTCCCGTGGGATCGCCGATCATGCCGGTGAAATCGCCGATGAGGAAAATAACCTCGTGGCCGAGTTCCTGGAACTGGCGCATCTTGTTCAGGAGAACCGTGTGGCCAAGATGAATGTCCGGGGCAGTGGGATCGAACCCCGCCTTCACCCGAAGCGGCTGCCCTTTCGCGACAGACTTCTCAAGCCTCTTCAAGAGATCGGCTTCTACAATGATCTCCACCGCTCCGCGCTTTATGATATCAAGTTGTTCTTTGGCCGAAAGCATTTTTAAAGAATCTCCGTACGGCGTCAGGCGTGATACGTTTTGTGCAGGAAGTCGGTTTTCTACAGCCTTTACGGCTTACTCCTCACAAGGCTACTTCGCTTTTCCAACAAGGTCGAGCACGATCTCCGTCATAAGAAGATGAGAACCAGCAAAATCAGTCACCATTATTTCGATGTTCGGATGCTGTTTTCTTGCCTTTTCAACGAATGCGGGAATGTCTTTCGTCACATGGGTGCCTGGCTGCATGAAGAAAGGGACGATCACGATCTTTTCAGCATGCTGCCTGATGCAATTCTCCAACGCCTTGTGGGGAGGGGGCTGTACATACTGCAGAAATGCATGTTCCACGATCTCGTATCCGCCGCTCTTCTTGACTCCGGTCACGATGCGCTTGATCGCGTCATCCGCGGCCCCGCTTCTGCTCCCGTGCCCCAGAATTATTACGGCTGTCTTCACTCCAGCTCCTTGAGTCGTGCAAGACTGACGTTTTTATCATAGGCTGCTGAAAAAGTCAATTTAATAGTGGCCCAAAAAAGACACGGGGTGGGTAAAACATTCCATGCAAAATCAATGGCATCATGAACATTATGGCATACAAAAGATCCACGCAGTGGAGAATACATTTTGGAAGGTACAAAACAAACTTCGTTAGAGAATACATCCTCTAACGATCTCAGAGTGCGTCCTTATGCAGCCGTCATTGCTCCTTATGTACACCAACAAAAGTCGGCGTCTTTCTCTAACGGAGTAAAAAGGGTGGGCAACGGCACCCACCGTATGCCTTTCGCTATTTTTTCTTTGCCGTTTTCTTTTTGACCACCTTCTTCGTCCCGCATTTCTTTCCACACGCCATCGTTCATCACCCCCTCGCGCTCATGTATGGCCGCTGCCACTTGGTCCGGGCTTGGGATCTTTCTTTTTGAGAAATCGCTTCATATGACCTGACAGCACGATAGCTGCCGCCATCAGGAGCCCTGCCAATAGAGAAAGGAATATGACCACCGCAAGGTTTGTCTCGAATTTCCAGAAAAGAAACGCAATCACCACCGGTGTCGCATTCTGAACGGAAATAACCGCAACAACGGCAACGATAACGAGTAAGATCACGACGTTCGCCATACCGCCTCCGTGCTTGACAGGTTTAGAGAGCTTTCAGCGCTTCGCGCGCATTCTGAACATCCCTTTGGATCTGGCGCACGAGCGCCTCGACTCCGGAAAACTTTTCTTCTCCGCGCAGGCGCTCGACAAAAGCGACCTCCATCTCACTGCCGTAAAGATCCTCGTGGAATTCAAACAGAAAGACTTCCACAGAGACCGGCCCGTTGTCGAAGGTCGGCCGGATCCCGATCGACGCAACACCCTTGAGTGTTCTGCCCCCTACCCGCGCAAGCACAGCGTAGACGCCGAAGGCGGGAATAAGCTCATTGGACGTTTTCAAGTTGGCGGTGGGAAAGCCCAGTTCGTGGCCCCGGTGTGAACCGTGCACTACCTCGCCTTCTATCGTATAGGTCCTGCCGAGAAGACGCGCGGCTTCCGCAACACGGCCATTCGAAATGAGGTCCCTGACCGTTGAACTGCTGACCACTACCCCGTCTACCCGCACCGGTTCTATGACGCCGACTTTGAACCCGTAGGTTTCTCCCATTCGCTTGAAGGACTCGATGCTTCCCTCGCGCCCTTTGCCGAAGGCGTAGTCATACCCGACGTATACCTCTTTAACGCCGATCTGCTTATGGAGCACATCACGGGCGAAGTCCTCAGGATGCTGGTCGGCAAAGACCCGGGTAAAGTTCGCGCAAATGACGACCTCAATGCCTACGGTCTCAAAAAGCCGCAACTTGCCATGGAACGTGTTGAGAAGCTGGGGTGAGCGCTCAGGCGCCAGAACCTTGAGCGGGTGCGGCTCGAACGTGAAGGCAACGCTTGTCCCACTGATCTCCCTTGCTCGTTCCACCACCTTCTTGAAGATAGCCTGGTGCCCCAGGTGCACCCCATCGAAGTTTCCGAGAGTCAGCACCGGGTTCGGAAGCCTCTCGGTAAAATTCTTGACACCTCTCACAATTCTCATACGCGGTGGGATAATCGCACAATGGAATAAAATTGTCAACCCCGGCAGCGCTCCGGCGCCCCTGATTCCCCAGGGTTTGCGCGTTAAGGCAGCTCCGGGCCAACCCGGTCGCGCAAAATATATTGACAATAAATCAGGCGCTATGCTATAAAAGAAGTCTTTTGGAGCTTATTTGCGGCAAGATTCGGGCAAGGATTCAACGAATGGCAACAATAACCTCCTTCAAGGGAATAGTATATAACCAAGCAAAAGCGGGCAGTATCAGCAGCCTTGTCTGTCCGCCGTACGATATCATCTCGCCGGCGGAACAGCAGGAACTTTATAGAAAAAACCCGCATAACGTCGTCCGGCTCGAATATGGACTCGAGAGCCCCGGCGATACCCCGGAAGACAACCGGTATACCCGCGCAGCTGCGCTTCTGGATGAGTGGTTTAAGGCGGACGTTTTGCGGCAGAGCGAAACCCCTGCCCTGTATGTTTATGAGATGGAATATCCCACGGGGAGCGCAACAAAAAAGCTCCGGGGGCTCATATGCCTAGTCAGGATCGAGGATTACGACTCAGGCATTGTCAAGCCCCACGAGACAACGCTCTCCGGTCCCAAGACTGACCGCCTGAACCTGCTTCGCGCATGCAAGGCGAGTTTCAGCCAGATATTTTCGCTTTTTTCCGACCCCGAGGGGAATGTATCGGACGTTCTCGCCAAGTCCGCCCGCCGGCCGGACATGGAAGTAAAGAACAGTGACGGGGTCACTCACCGCGTTTGGACCTTGAGCGACCCGAACGATATCGAGGTCATCGTTCGGGAAGTGTCGGACAAACCCTTTTTTATAGCCGATGGCCATCACCGCTATGATACTGCGCTCAACTACCGGAACGAGCGGCGAAAGTCCGCGGGAGCATTTGCCGGAGACGAACCCTACAATTATGTGGCCATGTACCTGGCTCGGATAGAAGACCCGGGACTCACCATCCTCCCGGCGCATCGCGCGCTGTTCAATCTGACAGACTTCCATCCTCGGCGTTTTGAGGACGACCTTAACCGGTACTTTAATATCGAGCGGATCGATTTCGACAAAAAAACGGAGTCTAAGGACCGGCGAACGGTCCTGGAAACCATGGCGCACCGTGCTGACCACTCCCATGTATTCGGGATGCGGGTCAAGGGGGAGCATAGTTACTACCTTCTGACCCTCAGGAACGAAGCGGACATGGATGCCCTGCTCCCCGGCAAATCCGCTGCGTACCGCAGACTGGACGTTTCGATCCTCCACCACCTGGTCATCGACAAGCTGCTCGGGATCAGGATGGAGACCCATAAGCTCGGATTGAACATCGAATACATCAAAGACGCCGACGAAGCGGACAAACGGGTCCATGACGGCGCTGCTGAGATAGTCTTCTTCATGAACCCGACAAAGGTGAATGAAGTGAAGGAAATTGCTGCCGCGGGCGAACGCATGCCGCAGAAGGCCACCTACTTTTACCCCAAGCTCCTGACGGGGCTGGTGGTGCACAAGATAGAGTAATGCAAAGTCCAAACAGTAAAATGCAAAGTTCAATATGGTAGAATAACAGCATTCTTGTATGAAACTCATTTTGCATCTTAAAATTCGTCGTTCTCTAAGGAGGCTACCATGGCGGTAAGAGTTGCTATCAACGGATTCGGCAGGATCGGAAGAAACATGTTCCGCGCATCACTCAACAATAAAGACATCGAGATCGTTGCGCTCAATGACCTCACCGATGCCAAAACGCTTGCTCATCTTTTGAAATATGACTCAATGTTCGGGGCGTTCCCGGTTGAAGTGAAGGCCGGCGACGGAAAGCTGATCGTAGGCGGCAAAGAGATAACTGTCGTTGCCCATCGCGATCCTTCAGAACTCCCCTGGAAAGACCTCAAGATCGACATAGCCATCGAGTCGACAGGCCGTTTCGTGGACCGGCCGAATGCGGAAAAGCATATCAAGGCAGGGGCAAAAAAGGTAATCATCTCGGCCCCGGCCAAGGACCCCGACGCAACGTTTGTTCTCGGGGTAAATGATGAGACCTATGACCCGGCCAAGCACCATATCGTGTCAAACGCCTCCTGCACGACCAACTGCCTTGCTCCCGTCGCTAAAGTGCTTCATCAGAACTTCGGCATCGTGCACGGCCTCATGAACACGATTCATTCTTATACCAACGATCAGCAGCTTCTCGACCTGCCGCATAAGGACCTCCGGAGAGCGCGTGCAGCCGCATTGTCGATAATTCCGACGTCAACCGGCGCTGCAAAGGCGGTATCGCTGGTCCTGCCCGAGCTGAAGGGAAAACTGGACGGTATTTCTCTCCGCGTACCCACCCCAACCGTTTCGGTCGTTGATCTCGCCGTAGAAGTCTCCCGCAAGACGACCAGGGAAGAAGTAAATGCGGCCCTCAAGGACGCTGCTAACGGCAAGATGAAAGGCATACTCCAGTTCGAGGAGGCGCCCCTCGTCTCCGTCGATTTCAAAGGCAATGCACACTCCTCGATCGTAGACGCGGCCCTCACCGCGGTCATGGACGGCACCATGGTGAAGATCATCTCCTGGTACGACAACGAGTGGGGTTACTCTTCCCGGCTCCGCGACCTCGCGATCCTGATGGCGAAGAAAGGACTCTAATATCCGTTTAAACAGCTTGAACGGCTTGAACGGCTTAAACTGGATTACAGGGGTTCATCATGGATAAAAAAACCATAGAGAAGGTTGATCTCAAGGGCAAGCGGGTTTTCATCAGGGCCGACTTCAATGTGCCTATCGACGAGAACGGCAATATCACCGACGACGGCAGGATCCGCTCGACGCTCCCGACCATCAACTACGCCATTGACGAAGGGGCAAAAGTGATCCTCGCCTCCCATCTCGGCCGTCCCAAGGGGAAGCCCAATCCGAAATACAGCCTGGCGCCGGTGGCAAAACGGCTCAATCGCCTCCTGAGCAAAGAGGTAAAGTTTCTGAGCGACTGCATCGGCCCCGATGTCGAGCACGCGATACAGGGTATGAGGCCCGGCGACGTGGTCCTGCTCGAGAACCTCCGGTTCCACCCCGAGGAAGAAAAGAACGATGAAGTTTTTTCAAAAGCGCTGGCTGTCCTTACCGACGTATATGTGAACGACGCCTTCGGCACGGCCCACCGTGCGCACGCATCGACATACGGCATCACCAGGCATGTAAAGTATTCGGTGGCCGGCTTTCTTATGAAAAAGGAGATCGACTACCTCCAGAAGACCGTTGCCAATCCCGTTCGGCCCTTTGTCGCTATCCTCGGCGGGGCCAAGGTATCGGGAAAAATCGGAGTGATCGAAAACCTCAAGGACAAGGTTGACAAGGTGATCGTAGGCGGCGCCATGGCCTTCACCTTCATTAAATCTCGGGGCCAGGAGGTCGGCAGTTCCCTCGTGGAGCAGGAGATGGTCGATGTGGCCCAGCGCATCAGAAGGATCGTCCGCGAAAAAGGCGTTAAATTTTACTTGCCCGTGGACTTTGTCGTGGCCGAGAACATGAATGACGGGGCTGAGACCAAGATCGTCACGTCCCAAGAGATCCCTCACGGCTGGGTAGGGCTTGATATCGGTCCGGCAACAACGAGGCTCTTCATCGAAGCGCTCCAGGACGCCAAGACCATCATCTGGAACGGTCCCATGGGGATGTTCGAAAAGGACGCCTATTCCCGAGGGACATTCGCCATTGCACGGGCCGTGGCAGATGCCTACGCCCTCACCATCGTCGGAGGAGGCGATACCGACGTGGCAGTGCACAAAGCGGGGGTGTCCGACAGTATTTCGTTCATCTCCACGGGCGGCGGCGCATCGCTCGAACTCCTCGAGGGCAAGGAACTGCCGGGCCTCTCGGCGCTCATGGACGATACCGAGTAGAGATTCTTTTTTAACTGCAGAGTGAAAAGATTTAATCCATGAGCTTTGGATCTTAAATTTTTTCTCAGCGAGCTCTGCGGTGAATGCTTCGAAAGAAAGAAGGTCTTCTATGAAATCACAAAGACGGCCCATTATCGCAGGCAACTGGAAAATGAACAAAACGACTGCCGAGGCGCGCGACCTGGCTCAGAAGCTGGTCCCTCTCGTGTCAAGCGTCGCAGGCCGGGACATCGTGCTCGCCCCCCCGTTCACAGCGATACAGGCAACCGCAGAGGCGATCAAGGGGACGTCCATCGGCCTCTCGGCCCAGAACATGCATTGGGAGGACAAGGGCGCTTTTACGGGCGAGATTTCGGCGGAAATGCTGTTGGCTTTAGGCTGCAAATATGTTATCATTGGCCACAGTGAGCGCAGGCAGTACTTCGGGGAAACCGACGAGAGCGTCAACAAAAAGCTTCGTCAGGCCCTGAACAAAGGGCTGCTCCCCATCGTCTGCGTCGGCGAGACCCTCAAGGAACGAGAGGCAGGAAAAGCGAACGAGGTGATCGAACGCCAGATCACCGGAGCGCTCAAAGGTGTAACAGCGTCGGAAATGCAAAAAATCGTCATTGCCTATGAACCCGTGTGGGCCATCGGCACCGGCAAAACCGCGACGCCGGAACAGGCCAACGAGGTCCACCGCTCTATCAGGAAGAAAGTTGAGATCGCCTACGGCAAGGAAGTTGCTGATTCACTCCGCATACAATACGGCGGGAGCGTAACACCGGAAAACGTGTCGGCGCTCATGGCGATGCCGGACATCGACGGCGCCCTTGTGGGCGGCGCGAGCCTGAAGCCGGAATCGTTCGCGGCGCTGGTGAATTTCAAGTAAGAAACAGTTTGATCCGCTTAAACTGTTTGAACGGTTTAAACTGCTGTGCAATTCAGAGGAGGTAGTAAATGCGTATATTCTTGATATCACTTCATGTCATCGTCTCCGCCATCCTGATAGGGATGGTTCTCTTACAGAAAGGCAAGGGCGCGGATATCGGCGCTGCCTTCGGCGGCGCTTCCCAGACGGTCTTCGGCCCTCGCGGGGCGCAGAGCTTCCTGTCCAAGCTCACAACGGGCGCCGCCGTGGTGTTCATGATCACATCGCTCAGCCTCGCGATCACCTCGTCGAGAAAGAGCTCGGTCATGGAAGGGGTAAAGCAGGAGCAGGCCCAGCCGGCCCCTGGTGTTCCTCTCATGCCGCCTACTCAGCCGGCTCCCGCGCCGGCGCCGGGAAAATAATTGAGCCATGCATTGATGTTGATGCGCTGATTCTCGGGGTAGGCCTTGCCTACCCCTTTATTTTTTCGATATGAAGATCATCAAAAGACCAGAGGGAATGCCTTCACCACAGGAGTCCCCGAAAGAGAGGGACAAACGGTTGCTCCGTTCAAAGGTTCTTTCCTCTTCTTTGTGCCCTCTGTGGTTGATCATTGTTATGCTCGGCCTTCTGGCCGCCTGCGGCCAGAAGGCCGAGCGGAACCCGAACAGCTTCGTCGAGAGCTCGATCGGCGACGCCAGGCGGCTGAACCCGGTGATCGCGAACGATTCGGCGTCGGGGACGATCAACGACCAGGTCTTCAACGGACTCGTGAAATACGACAAGGACATCAAGCTCATCGGCGACCTGGCTGAACGCTGGGACATCTCGAACGGCGGCAAGACCATAACGTTTCATCTGCGCAAGGGCGTGAAGTGGCACGATGGCGTAGAGTTTACCGCCGATGATTGTCTGTTCACCTACCAGAAGTTCATCGATCCGAAGGTGGCCACTCCGTACAGCAGCTCTTACATGGATATTTTGAAAGCGGAGGCCGTAAACAAGTATACCTTCCGGGTGACCTATAAGGAACCCTTTTCGCCGGCGCTCGAGAGCTGGAGCACGGGCATGATACCGAAGCATCTCCTGGACGGCAAGGACATTAACACGGACCAGTTCAACCGGCACCCCATCGGGACCGGGCCGTACAAGTTCAAGGAATGGATCGCAGGCCAGAAGATCGTTCTCGAGGCAAACGACAACTACTTCGAAGGCAGGCCGAACATCGATCAGTTCATTTACCGCATCATTCCCGACAGCTCCACGATGTTCCAGGAGCTGCTCTCGGGCGGCGTTGACATGATGGGCCTGACACCGCTCCAGTATCTCAGAAAGAGCGAGACGCGGCGGATCAGGGAGAATTACCGCAAGTTCCGCTATCCCGCGAATGCCTACACCTATATGGGCTATAACCTGACGAACCCGCTCTTTAGCGACGTCAAAGTTCGCCAGGCGCTGTCCTACGCAATCGACCGGCAAAGCATTATCGACGGCATCCTGCTCGGGCTCGGGAAACCATGCACCGGGCCGTTCTCTTATGTGTCCTGGGCGTACAATCCCAGAGCAATGAGCTATAACTATGATCCTGAGCTCGCTAGAAAGATGCTCGCCGAGGAGGGCTGGAAGAGCCAAAACAGAGGCGGCATCCTCGAGAAAAACGGCAAGCCGTTCCATTTCACGATCCTGACGAACCAGGGGAACACTGAACGCATCCGCACCGCCGAGATCATTCAGCAGAACCTGCGGGCAGTGGGGATCGACGTGAGCATCAGGGTCATGGAATGGCAGGCGTTCCTGGATCAGATAGACAAACGCTCCTTCGAGGCCATCATCCTGGGCTGGAGCATGGGCCGGGACCCGGACCTTTATGACATCTGGCATTCGAGCAAGACGAAAAAGGGAGAATACAATTTCATCGGATACAAGAACGCAGAGGTCGACAGGCTTCTTGTAGAGGGACGCAGGACTTTCGACATCGAAAAGAGGAAAAGGATCTACTATCGCATTCACGAGATCCTGGCCGAGGAACAGCCCTATGCATTCCTCTATGTGCCCGATGCCCTGCCGATCGTGCACAAGCGGTTCAAGGGCATCGAACCCGCCCCGCTCGGCATCATGTACAACTTTATCCACTGGTACGTGCCGAAGGACAGGATGGAATGGTAAACTAACGCAGAGGCACGAAACGCCAACAGAGAAATCCTGAACACATTCAAAATGAGAATAAGAAAGGAAAACCAGTTTAAGACACCGGTCTTTCGATATTCTACATTCGATATTGTTCAAGATTTCGAATTGAGCATCGAGAAATCCGATTATGCCCATCATTAACGTACAAAATCTTTCTAAGCAGTTTAAGGCACTCAAGGCCATTGACGGGATATCGTTCACCGTGAGCGAAGGCGAGGTCTTCGGTTTTCTCGGGCCGAACGGGGCCGGCAAGACCACGACCATCAACATCCTCTGCACGCTCCTGTCCCCGACCGGAGGAAGAGCGGAGATCGCCGGATACGATTGCGCGAAAAGCCCGGATGAGGTCCGAACCGCTATCGGCCTCATCTTCCAGGACACAACGCTCGATGCGGGGCTCACGGCCTACGAGAACCTCAAATTCCATGCTTACCTCTACAACCTCGACCACAGGCTCACCGAGCGAAGGATCGATGAGATGCTGGGCGTCATGGAACTCCAGGGCCGGAAGCATGACCTTATAAAGACGTTCTCCGGCGGCATGAAACGGCGCCTCGAGATCGCCCGCGGACTCCTCCATTATCCCCGCGTGCTCTTTCTGGATGAGCCCACCATCGGCCTCGACCCGCAGACGCGAAATACGATCTGGGACTTCATCAACATGCTCAGGAAAAAAGAGAAGATCACCGTGTTCATGACCACGCATTATATGGAAGAGGCCGAGAACTGCGACCGCATCGCCATCATGGACCACGGCAGGATCATCGCCCTGGATACTCCGGCGCGTCTCAAGGGGACCGTCCACGGGGACATCATCCACCTCGTGACCGCCGACAATAAGCTCGCCCGTGAGGAGATACGAAAGACGTTCAATATCGCCGCGCACGAGGAGAACGGCGGCCTGTCGCTCGAAGTTGAGCGGGGAGATGAGCTCATTCCCAAATTGATACACGGACTTCCGGTCCGGACCCTTTCCGTAAGCCTCAAAAAACCGACCCTGAACGACGTCTTTCTCCGGCTCACCGGCAGGACCATCAGGGACGAAGGGCTCCAGAACGGCAAGGAGGTCACGCGGGAGTTCGTCCGAAGCCACCGGAGGGCGCAGCGATGATCCAGATCCGACCCATTTACGTCATCTGTATCCGGGAGTTTATCAAGTTCTTCCGCGAGAAAAGCCGCCTCCTGGGCACCCTGGCCCGGCCCGTGCTCTGGCTCTTCGTGGTCGGGAACGGCATGAACTCTCTCATCAAGCCCCATGTGGGCTTCTCGTATCTGCAGTTCATCTTCCCCGGCATGATCGGCATGACGATTCTTTTTTCATCGATCTTCTCATCTATCTCCATCGTGTGGGACAGGGAGTTCGGATTCATGAAAGAGATGCTCGTGGCTCCCATTTCGCGCATGTCCATCGTCGTAGGCAAGGCCATATCCGGCACATTCATATCGGTCGCTCAGGCGATCATAATCCTTATTCTTACCCCGTTCCTCGGCATCCACCTCACGATCATGCAGTTTGTCGAGGTTGTTGCCGTGGCCGTGCTGGTCTCGTTCTGCATCACTTCGCTGGGAATTCTGATCGCCGCTCGGCTCACATCCTTTGACGGGTTCAACATCATCATGAACTTCCTCGTGATGCCCATGCTGTTCCTCTCCGGCGCCATGTACCCGGTAACGTCCATGCCTCCTGCGCTGCGGCATCTTACCCAGATCAATCCCCTTACCTACGGCGTCGACGCGTTCAAGCATGTGCTGCTTCAAAACGCCACGCCTCCCCTCGGTCCGGAATTTTCGCTCTCCCTGGATCTTTTCATCGTCACGGCCATATCCATTATCATGCTCACCCTCGCGGCGCTCTCATTCAGGAAAAAAGAGTAAGCAGAACCGCGGGTCACAAGAAAATTCCCTTGAGTTTTCCAGCATAAAATACTATTATGGGCCTTGCGTCGAAACTTTTAAACACGTCAGGAGACCATCGATGTCCAGAGCAGACAGGTTTGTAAAGGCATGCAGGCGGGAGCAGGTTGACTGCACGCCGGTATGGATGATGCGCCAGGCGGGGAGATATTTGCCGGAATACCGCGAGATCCGGGCGAAGCATACGTTCCTTGAGATGTGCAAGACGCCGGAAGTCGCGGCCGAGGTGACAATCCAGCCCGTACGGCGCTTCGAGATCGACACGGCCATCATCTTCGCGGACATCCTGCTGCCGCTCGAGCCGATGGGCATCGGCCTCGAGTTCGCCAAGGGCGAGGGCCCGGTGATCCATAACCCGGTGCGTACGATGGCCGACGTTCAGAAGCTCAAGCCGATTGACGCGGCAACGCAGATCGAGTATCTCATGAAGGCCATCAGGATCGTGCTCAAGGAACTGAACGGCACGGTGCCGCTGATCGGCTTCTCGGGCGCGCCCTTTACGCTTGCATCCTATATTATTGAAGGTGGCGGGTCGCGCAATTACGAGCATGCCAAGGCCATGATGTTCGCGGAACCCAAGACCTGGCACAAGCTCATGGAACACCTCACCGGCGTCATCATCAATTATCTGAACGCCCAGATCGATACCGGCGTGCAGGTCGTTCAGCTTTTCGACTCCTGGGTCGGCGCCCTGGGCCCGAGCGACTACCGCGAGTTCGTGCTCCCGCACCAGAAGCAGGTGATCGCCGGTATCAAGAAGACCGTGCCCCTCATCCACTTCGCACACGGCGCAACGCACCTCCTCGAAATGGTTTCAGAAGCCGGCGGCGATGTAATCGGACTTGACTGGCGCTGCGACCTCGACCAAGCCTGGAAGCGCGTGGGTTTTGACAAGGCCGTGCAGGGTAACCTGGATCCCGTCTCGCTCTTCGGCTCGAAAGAGTTCATCCGGAAGCGCACCAAGGAAATCCTCGACCGCGCCGGCGGCAGGAGCGGCCACATCATGAACCTGGGACACGGCATCCTGCAGCAGACGCCGCTCGAAAACGCCGCGGAGTTCATCAATGCGACGCATGAACTGAGCAGAAGATAATAAGCACAAATCGCAAGCACCAAATCACAAATAAGCACCAATGACCAAACGCCAAATTCCAAACATTTTAAAAATTCGAATTTTGAATTTGGAATTTATTTGGGATTTGTAATTTGGAGTTTGGAATTTACTGGAATGTCTCATACAGCAATAATTCTTATCGCCTTGGGCGGGCCGCACTCCCCCGACGAGGTCGGCCCGTTCATGACCGCCTTCATGGGAAGGCCCGCGCCGCCTCCTGTTGTCCAAGCCGTGATCGAGCGCTACGAACTGATCGGCGGAAAATCACCTTTGCCCGACCTCGTACAAGCGCAGGCTGACGCCCTGGCCAAAAAACTCGGCCACGGCTTCCGCGTTTACGCGGGATTCCGATACTCTTCGCCCTCTATCGGGGAGTCCTTCGATAGGGCGGTCCGGGAAGGTGCAAACCGCGTCATCGGTCTCTCCATGTCTCCTTTTGCTACGGAAGTCACGACCGGCGCCTACCGGAGCGCGTTCGAAGCGCTCGGCGGGGAGAACATTAAAAAAATCTTCATCCCGAGCTGGCACGACAATCCACTCTTTATCAGCGCGTGGCAAGAGAAGGTGAACGACGCTCAGAAGCGCTTTCGTGAGACGCAGAGAAAATATGCTGTCGTTATTTTCACGAGTCACAGCATTCCTCTGCGATACGTCACTGCCGGCGATCCCTATCAGAAGCAGGTTGAGGAAACGGTAAAACTCGTTGCCGAGGGAATCGACATAAAAGGATGGCGCATTGCCTGGCAGAGCAAGGGGACGCGCGCGACGGAGCCGTGGCTCGAACCCGAGGTGGAAAGGGTCCTCGATAGGGCCTCAGCGGAAAAATTCGGCTATATCCTGGAGGTCCCCATCGGGTTCACGTGCGATCACCTGGAGACGCTCTACGACATCGACATCGTGCACCGGAAATATGCCACGGGACTGGGGCTCATCTTCGAGCGGGTAAGTTCGCTCAATACTTCGCCCCTCTTTATCAAGGCGTTGGCGGACATCGTTAAAAAAGCAGACAGGTGAGAGACAAAGGAAGAGAGACGAGGGACGAAAAATCCTTGCGTCCGTCGTCCACGTGAGCGCAGCGAACAATCGTCCATCGTCACTCGGCTTTCTTAAAAGGGGTTCCATATGCCGAAAATCATCATTATAGGCGGCGGTATCGCCGGCCTTGCCGCGGCCGTCCATCTCAAGGCAGGGGCCAAGGCCCACGGCAAAAACGTTGACGTTCTGCTGCTCGAAAAGAACGGCCGTCTTGGCGGTAAAATCCTTACCGAAAAGCACGATAAATACCTCATCGAAGGCGGACCGGACAGTTTTCTTCCGGAGAAGGTCTGGACCGTAAACCTTGCAAAGCATCTCGGCCTCGGGCCCGAGATGCTTCCCTCGAACGACGAGTTCAAAGGCACCTTCATCTACTCGAAAAATAAGCTCCACTCCCTGCCCGAGGGCGTGATGCTCATGGTCCCGACATCGTTCTGGCCCATGGCAAAATCACACCTCATCTCCTGGCCCGGCAAGCTCCGGATGGGCATGGAAGTCTTCATGCCGAAGCGCAAGTTCGTCGAGGACGAGAGCCTCGCCTCCTTTGTCACGCGCCGCCTCGGCCGCGAATGCCTTGAGAAGATCGCCGAACCGCTCGTAGCGGGCATCCACACTTCGAACCCTGACAATATGAGCGTGCTGGCAACCTTCCCGCGCTTTGTGCAGATGGAGCAGAAAAGCGGCAGCCTGATCCTCGGCATGCTCGCCGCCATGAAGAACCGTCCCCATGCCACGCTCTCCGGCCCGCCCCCAAAACCCGGCGCGACGAAAATGACCTACTTCATGAGCTTCAAGAACGGCATGCAGACCCTGTCGCAGGCATGCGCCGATTACATCGGCAAAGAGTCGATCCGCCTCGGGGCCGGGGTCAAGGCCGTCGAGCCGAAAGGCAAGGGATATGCCGTGATCCTCGAGAGCGGAGAAACCCTTGATACGGACCATGTTATGATCGCTTCTGCGGCCTATGATGCCGCCGCGATGGTCAAGGGGTTCGATGAAACGCTCGCTGCGCAGATGAACAAGATCGAATGGTCTTCGTCCGCCACGGTCTCTGTCGCGTTCAAGAAAGAAGATGTGAAGGTCCCGCTCAGAGGCTTCGGCTTTATCGTCCCCCGTGTCGAGGGAAGGCGCGTCAATGCGGCCACCTACAGCTCCATCAAGTGGTCCTTTCGCGCGCCCGACGATACGATCATGGCCCGCGTTTTTGTCGGAGGCGGACATCACGAGGAGCTTGTGCACGACCTCGACGACAGCGGCATGGTCAAGATGGTCCTCGAAGAGCTCGATGCGATTGTGGGCCTCAAGGCGAACGCGCAATTCTCAAAAGTCTACCGCTGGAACAAGGGAATGCCGAAATATACCGTAGGACATCTCGACCGGATCACCCTTCTGGACAGGATGCTTTCCACCCATCCGGGCCTCCACCTCATCGGCTGCTCGTACAAAGGTATCGGCATCGGCGACTGCGTGCATGAGGCGCAGGTGGCAGCCGAGAAGATATTAAAGGGGTAGCATCATGAATCATACCATGGACATCAAGATATACTACGAGGACACGGACTGCGGCGGCGTGGTGTACTATGCCAACTACCTTCGCTATATGGAGCACGCGCGGACCGAATACCTGGCAAGCCGGGGATATTCCGTCAAAAAGCTCATGGACGAGGGCACCATCTTCATGGTGCTCCGCGTTGAGATCGACTACAAGTCCCCGGCCAGGTACGGCGACATCATAGAAATCGAGACCTGGGTACGGGACGTGACACGAGCTACGATGATGTTCGAACATGTCATGCGGGAAAAGACATCACAACGCGTTTTTGTGGAGTGCAGGGCCAAGGTCGTGTACGTGGACGCAAGCGGCAGGCCCAAGCGCCTGACAAACGAGTACGTGGAAAAGGTCAAATAGCCTTGTTTCTCGCAAAGCCCGCAAAGAGAAAAAAACATGGATGAAAATGAGCTATCCAAAATTATTGTTGATTGCTTCTATCAAATCCATAAGAAGTTAGGCCCTGGTTTATTCGAGTCCGTGTATGAAGAGGTCTTATGTTACGAACTCAGCAAAAAGAACCTCGCCTGCGAGAGGCAGGTTGAAATTCCGGTACTATATGAAAATATCAGCATGGGTATCGGCTTTAAGGCAGACGTTATTGTAGCAAAAAAAGTTATCATTGAATTGAAATCCTTAGAAAACATCTTACCTATTCACAAGAAACAACTGCTGACCTATCTCAGGCTTTCCGGAATAAAACTCGGCTTACTCGTCAATTTTAACTCTGAATTCATAAAGGACGGCATTGTTCGTATTGTAAATGGTTTATAGCCCTGGTTTGCTTTGCGAGCTTTGCGAGAAACGTATGACAGTAACTACCCACGACAGCATCTCGCTCCGCGGCGCCGGCATCGTGACCATCAGCCAGCAGAAAGAAGGCGCCCGTTTCACCGTTGACAGCCTCCTCCTCGCGGACTTTTGCCGTGTTAAATCGCAGGATACGATTCTCGAACCGGGGGCCGGAACCGGCATCATCTCCCTTCTCCTCGCAAAAAAGTTCCCCGAAGCCGCCGTTGTTGCCGTGGAGACTCAGCCGGCGGCTGCGGCACTCTGTCGTCAGAACATCCTGGACAACGGTCTTGACAGTCGTGTTCTTTTTTTCGAGAATGATATCAGGACATTGGCAAGGGTCCTGAAGCCTTCGACCTTCGATGTCATTGTTGCCAACCCGCCCTATACACGGTCCGGTACGGGCAAAGAGAGTCCTCATGCCGGGCGTTTGTCCGCGCGTCATGACCTGCTCGGAGACCTCAAGGTCTGGCTCGACCTTCAGGTCTTTCTCAAGAATAAGGGTCGTTATGTAATGGTCTTTCCTTCCGACCGGCTGGCGGAGCTGATCTCGTCACTCCGCTCTCGCAAACTCGAGCCTAAATGCCTCCGTCTCGTTCATCCTCACGCTGACAAGCCTGCTTCGCTCGTATTGATGGAAGCGGTCAAGGCGTCAGGCATCGGCCTTGAAGTCCTGCCCCCTCTCGTCATTCATAAGAATGATGGCATATATACCGAAGAGATGCGACGAATCTACGACCTTCCTTAAAGCTGAGGATTCTCCGCCACACCCCCCGGATAACTTGTGATATATTTGAGGTAGTTGTCGACAAACAGTCGGACTCGACCAAACATCATGCGCGCCAAAGGTTTCGCGCGTCGTGATCCCGGAAGGAGGACTGCCATGGCAGAACAGTACACTTACATCATCGTCGGCGCCGGACTGGCGGGGTCGTCCGCAATCGAAGGTATCAGGGAGCTCGACAAAAAAGGCCCGATTCTCCTGCTCGGCGCTGAAAAGCACTTGCCCTACGACCGGCCGCCCCTTACGAAAAAGCTCTGGTTCGGCAAAAAGAAGGTCGAGGAAATCTTTCTTCATGACCAGGATTTTTACAGGCAGAACAACGTCATATTTGCCTCCGGCGTTACCGCCAAAACGGTGGATGCAAAAAACAGGACCGTGACCGCCGACAACGGCAGGACCTATCGCTACGAGAAGCTCCTGCTGGCCACCGGCGGCGCGCCCAGGGTCCTGTCCGATCCCCGGAGGGGATCTCGAGGGCATTTACTACTACCGGTACCTCGACGATTACCTGCGGATGAGACAGGAGGCGTCCGCGGGCAAGTCAGCCGTGGTGGTAGGCGGCGGGTTCATCGGTTCTGAGATCGCCGCCGCGCTCGCCATCAACAACGTCAAGGTAATGATGATGTTCCCCGATCTTTACCTCGTGGGCCGGATCTTCCCGGAGAGCCTGGGAATGTCCTTGCAGCGGCATTACCGGGAGCGCGGCATTACTATTCTGAACGGTGAAAAACCTGCCTCTTTTGCGAAAAGGAACGGAAGGTTCGTCACGCGCACGGAAAGCGGCAAGGAGATCGAATCGGACATGGTGATCGTGGGCATCGGCATCGCCCTGTCCCTCGAACTGGCGCGGAAAGCGGGCCTCCAGACGGCCAACGGAATAATCGTCGATGAATATCTCCAGGCGTCGCTTCCCGGCATATTTGCGGCGGGTGACAACGCCTTCTTCCCCTATCAGGCGCTCGGGAAGCAGACAAGGGTAGAGCACTGGGACAACGCGCTGAGCCAGGGCAAACAGGCGGGGAGGAACATGGCCGGGGCGCATGAACCCTACACGCACATGCCGTACTTCTTTTCGGACCTCTTCGAGTTCGGGTACGAGGCCGTGGGAGAGATCGATTCGCGGCTCGAAACGTTCGCGGACTGGCAGAAAGAGAACGACATGGGCGTGATATACTACCTCAGGGACGGCAAGGTCAGGGGCGCGATGATGTGCAACGTGTGGGAAAAAGTGGAGGCCGCGCGCGAGCTGATCCGCAGAGGCGAGCAGGTGACGAAAGAAAGATTGCGCGGATTGATTCATTAGCGACTACGGAATCGAATTCTTCTCAAGTCGGAAAGAATTTTTCTCGCAAAGGGCGCAAAAGAAAGCTTAAATCTTAGTCTTAAGAAAAACCAAAGGCTTTGCTTTCTTGTATCGCATTGCTTCTCTTTGCGTCCTTTGCGAGAGACGCCTTTTCCTTTGCCCTTTTGGTTCCGGCTTGTCCGGGCTAGGTTAGGAAAAAACACCACGGAGGTTCACATCATGAAACTCGCGGAAATGACCTGTAACCCCATCAAACAGGGCACCCCGCCTCTTTCGCATATGGAGGCGGAGGCTTTGATGTCGCAAATTCCCGCATGGTCGCTCGGTGAAAAAGAGATACGGCGAGAGCTCCGGTTCAAGGACTTTCGCGAGGCCATGATTTTCGTCAATAAGATCGCCGCGGCCGCGAACGAGCAGGACCACCACCCCGATATTGGCATCTTCTATAACACCGTGCAACTCACTCTTTCAACGCACAAGATCGGCGGGCTGTCCCTGAACGACTTTATCCTGGCCGCGAAAATAGACCTCCTGGCGGCATAACGAACACCACGGACATGTCCCTATGACACACCATACCGAGACCCGGAATGCAATCCAGCCTGATTTAGAGGGCAAGATCGCCTTGGTCACAGGCGCCGGCAGGCGCATAGGCCGCGCCATCGCCATCGCGCTCGCAGAAGAGGGTGTTCATATTGTAGCCCATGATCGCCGCGCCCTGGAAACGGAGACGACCAAGGTCTGCGAGGAGGTTGCCGGCTGCGGCGCGAAAGCGTGGAAAGTCATTGCCGATCTGGAAAAGCCGGAGGAATACGAGACGCTGGTAAGCAGGGCGCTGACCACGGCGGGAGCCCTCGACATCGTGATCAACAACGCTTCCGTTTTTCGCCCGAACACGCTCAAAGACGTCGATTTCTCGGGCTTGACGCAGCATGTTCAGGTGAACGCCTGGGCGCCTTTTGTGATCAGCCGCGCGTTTTCCCGGCTCGCGGGCCGGGGAAAGATCATCAATCTCCTCGATACGAAGATCACCGGCTATGACCGGCAGCACGTGGCTTACATCCTGAGCAAACAGATGCTCTCGGTTCTTACCGCCATGTGCGCGCTCGAGTTCGCGCCGGACATCACGGTGAACGCAGTCGCGCCGGGACTTATCCTTCCGCCGTCGGGAAAGGACGAGGCGTATCTGAACCAATTGGCGCAATCGATCCCGCTCAAGCGCCACGGGGGGCCCGGGGACATAGCGGACGCGGTCCTCTATCTTCTCAAGAGCGATTTCGTGACCGGCCAGGTCATCTACGTTGACGGCGGCCGGCACCTTCTGGAGGGCGGTAATGGACCGGATCCTGATCAGTGATTTGCTCGTGCGCTGCATCATCGGCGTGAACGAGGACGAGAGGCGCGAAAAGCAGGACGTAGTGATCAACCTGTCGATCTCGACGGACCTCGGAAAGGCCGGCAAAAGCGACCGCTTCGAGGACGCTGTCGATTACCGTGATCTTAAAAAACGGGTAATGGCGCTTGCTGAAAACTCGCGGTTCTCCCTTGTGGAAGCCCTGGCCGAGGCCGTGGCCTCTCTGTGCCTTGAACACCCGGCCGTGGCGCAGGTGCGGGTACGGGTGGAGAAACCCCTGGCGCTTCGCTTCGCGCGCAGCGTGGGCGTTGAGATTACACGCGGCCGAAAGGTTTGATGATGGCGCAAGCGTTCGTAAGCGTGGGGTCGAACATAGACCCCGAGGAGAATGTAAGTAAGGCAGTCGGGCTTCTCAAGAGGCAGGTCCGCATCGTCGGAATTTCCACGGTATACTTAACGGAGCCCGTAGAACGGCCTGATCAGCCGGCCTACTACAATTGCGTCATCGCAATCGATACGCCCCTCCCCCCGTTGGAATTAAAACACACAATACTTCGCCCTATTGAGGACGGGATGGGGAGGGACCGGGGCAAGGACCGGTTTTCGCCGCGCACCATCGATCTCGACCTGGTTTTCTACGAGAACCTTGTCATAAAGAGCGAAGAACTCACCCTTCCCGACCCGGAGATACGAAACCGGCCTTTTCTCGCCGGACCTCTCTACGAGCTGGCGCCGAATCTGATCATGCCTGATTCGAAGGAGCCGATAGCGAAAATCGCGGCGCGAATGCGAGGCGGTATGAAGCCGCTTGTAGCTTATACCAGTCGATTGATACGGGAGATCACGTCATGAATGCTGAAAAAGTCGAAAAACTGGTCCGGGAGCTTTTGATCGAGATTGGCGAGGACCCCGACCGGGAGGGGTTGGACAAAACGCCAAAAAGAGTCGCCGAATCCCTGGGCTATTTGACGTCCGGCTACCGGGCCGACGTTGAGAAGTTGATCAATAATGCCTGCTTCGCGCAGGAAACGACCAGCATGGTAGTAGTAAAGGACATCGAGGTCTACAGCCTCTGCGAACATCACCTGCTTCCCTTCTACGGCCGCTGCCATATCGGGTATATCCCCCGGGGAAGGGTCTTCGGCATCAGCAAGCTGGCCCGCCTTGTCGATATGTATGCGAGACGGCTCCAGATCCAGGAACGCCTGACGGAGCAGATCGCTTATGCCATCAAGGATTCGATCAACGCGGACGGCGTGGGTGTCATGATCGAGGCGCGGCATCTCTGCATGATGATGCGGGGCGTCGAGAAACAGAATTCCCTGTTCGTGACGTCGTCGGTGCTTGGCGTGTTCCGCGACAATCCCTCGACCCGCAACGAATTCCTCTCCATCGTCACACGACAGAGGCCCGAGGTATAGCCGGCGCTGCAGAGAGGTCGCGGTATAAACTATCGCGTAACCCGCCTGATCGCACGAGAATTAGCACCGCTGCATAATACTTTCAGGATATTGACAACTGTTGAAGCGGTGCTATGTTTAAATAGTTCCTTCCTCAGCATAAATATCATGAAGACTTGCAGAGTGATAAGAGGGCGGAAGGGGCGCGTTGCGACCTTTTTCGTATGATGGGAGGATAGGTGCGGATCGCATCCAGCTTGCTTATCCGCAAGTCATCCGAATGTCGTCCACTCGCACGCAGTAATTGATGCAGCATTTCACCATTCAAGAAGGGAGCAGTTCCTCATGATAAAGATAAAGCGAGTCTATGACCCTCCTGCCCCGGACGATGGGAAGCGGATATTGATCGACCGTTTGTGGCCGCGGGGGATAAAAAAAGAGCAAGCCTGCGTCGACTCGTGGGTAAAGGATATCGCGCCGAGCAACGAGTTGCGCACCTGGTTCGGCCATGAGCCGTCGAAATGGAGGGAATTCAGGAACCGTTACATTCGCGAATTGAGGACCAAGCAGGAGCTCGTCGAACAACTCCGGCAGGATGCAAAAAAAGGAACCGTAACCCTTGTGTTCGCGGCAAAGGATAGCGAACATGCCAACGCTGTCGTCCTGAAGGAGGTGCTCAGTCATTAGCCATCATGAGGAGGTGATGACGGACAAAACAGGTTGACTGCTGCTCCCGAGAGAGCAGAAGGGAAAAACTTTTTTATTTACAAAATTACACACCATGAATGCCGATAACAATAAAGGAGGTATCAGCCATGCCGTACGTCGCCAGAGACTATTCGAAACTGATAGGAATACAGGGCTTCAGCGAAACGCTCTTGAAAAACCATTTCACGCTCTACCAGGGTTACGTGACGAACACGAACAAAGTGCTGGACATTCTCAGCCAGATGCTCAAGGACGGGAAGATGGGAAATCCGGAGTACGCCGAACTCAAACGGAGGCTCGGCTGGGAGTTCAACGGCATGAGGCTCCATGAACTCTATTTCGACAACCTCGGAGGCAAGTCGCCGCTGAATAAGAACGGCAAGCTCGTTCAGAAGCTGATTGATAATTTTGGAAGCATCGAAAACTGGGAAAAGGACTTCAAGGCCACGGGCTCCATGCGCGGCATCGGCTGGTGCGTCTTGTACCAGGACACCGCGGACAGCAGGCTTATCAATTTCTGGATCAACGAGCACGACGTGTCGCACCCCGCGGGCTGCAATCCGCTCCTTGTTATGGATGTCTTCGAGCACGCCTATTTGACGGACTATGGGCTTAAACGGGCAGAGTATATCGAAGCGTTCATGAAAAACGTCAACTGGGCCATGGTGGAGAACCGGCTTGAACAGTTCCCAGGAGTGATGAAGAAGGCGGTCTAAGGTAATGCTGTAGGAGCCTGAAGAACGTTATATCGTGCCTGTGAAGAAACAAAGCTTCACAGGCATTCTTTTTATATACACGCATGCTCAAGACCTTCAGGCATACGGGTCCTTCCCATGGCAAAAGACCACGCAAAAACCAGTGCGACGATCTTCACGATCGGACATTCCACGCATCCGATCGAAGAATTCGTGGAGATCTTGAACACCCATGGCATTGAATTCGTCGTTGATGTAAGGACCATTCCGAAATCCCGTCATAACCCTCAATTTAACAGCGACACCCTGGCTGCGTCGTTACACGATCGCGCTATCGGCTATGAGCACATGCCCGGCCTCGGAGGGCTCCGCCATGCGAAGAAGGATTCGGTCAATACCGCCTGGGAAAATGCTTCGTTCCGGGGATTCGCCGATTATATGCAAACAGAAGAATTCGAGGCAGGCCTGATGCAGCTGATCGATATTGCGGGGAAGCAGAAGACCGTGATCATGTGCGCTGAAGCGGTGCCATGGCGCTGCCACCGCTCGCTCATCGGCGATGCCCTGCTCGCACGCGGGTTAATCGTCATGGATATCATGAGTAAGACGTCGGCGAAGGCCCATACGATGACGCCCTGGGCCCATGTCATGGGAACAACGATAACCTATCCCAAGACGGAATCAGCTGAATCCGCCCACGAACCTCTTCCCAAGCGAAGGAAAGCACCGTCTCTGTAACTTCCGATCGGCCAACCTGATGATTGCGCTCTAATGTTACGGCTGAAGGTTTGAAGGGCCCTCGTTCAACAGTTTTACGAGCTCGTCGTACTCAAACGGTTTCTCCAAAAAAGTGTTCGCGCCCGCCGCGAGAAAAGCCGCTCTTCTGTCGCTCAAGCTGATCCCAATGATGATCGCCGAGGGGAACCGCTTGCGAAGGCGCTTTGTCACGTCCGCGCCGTTCATGTCCGGCAGACTGTAATCGATGATGATGATGTGAAAATCCTTTTCCGCCGAGGCTTCCAGGGCAGATGTCCCGTCATTGCAGCCGCGCATATGAAACCCGTCGGCCTGCAGCAGGTCGCACAGGGTCTTTCTGAGAGGCGTAGCGTCTTCAATAAACAGAACGGTCCTTTTGCCTTCCATCTCTTCCCTCCTTCGGAGTAAGAACCGGACTTGAGGGAACGCCGTGGTGAAGCGACCCCCTTATGCTGACGGCTTGTACTCTCCTGCGAGAGACCGGCCCCTTCCGTGATGCTGATAAGGACAGCGTATTATGCTACTTTTGGTTGTTATGGTCAAGATTAAAATACAACCTACAGTTGATAGACTTTTTCGGCGATCTTTTCTAAAGTACACTCATGAAAAGCGAAAGCAAGCGCATCGGGCAGCTCATCAAAGAAGCCAGAAAAACGCGCAGCCTGACCCAGATGGAATTATCGGAGCTGATAGGCGTCTCGTATCAGCAGGTGCAGAAGTATGAGAAGGGCAGCGGCAATATCAGCGTGGAGCGGCTGAAGCAGATCGCAAAGGCCGTCAATGTGCCGATCACGCTGTTTTTCCCGGCGGTGGAAACCGTGGCGGAGGCCCCGGCAGCATACGAAAAAACGCCGGGAGACGAGGCCGTGCTCTTGCAGTTGTACCGGCGTATAAAATCGAAGAAAGCCAAAAAAGCGGTGATCGAGCTTTTAAAGACATTCACGGCCAAATGACGGCAGCTTCAATGCGGCAGAAAGAACTTTTGTTTCCGCTGTGTCTTCGGGGCCAGACCTCCCCATGGCAGAAGAGCGCACGAAATCCAACGTAACGATCTTTACGATCGGACATTCCACGCATCCGATCGAAAAGTTTGTGGATATCTTGAAAGCCCATGGTATTGAATTCGTCGCTGATGTAAGGACCATTCCGAAATCCCGTCGTAACCCCCGATATAACAGCGACACCCTGGCTGCGGCGCTGCACGAACGCGCTATCAGCTATGAGCATATGCCCGGCCTCGGAGGGCTTCGCCATGCGAAGAAAGATTCAGTTAATACAGCCTGGGAAAATGCTTCGTTCCGTGGTTTTGCGGACTACATGCAGACAGAGGAGTTTGAAAATAGTTTGAGCGCACTAATCGAAAAGGCGAAAATGAAACCCACGGCGATCATGTGCGCCGAGGCAGTTCCCTGGCGCTGCCACCGCTCCCTCATCGGCGATGCCCTGCTCGCGCGCAAGATCGTTGTGATGGACATCATGAGCAAGACGTCGGTGAAAGAACACAAGCTCACTGCCTTTGCCGAGGTACGCGGCCTGACCATCACTTATCCGAAGAGATAGAAGCAAACATCTGGCCCCTCCTACCTACCCCATCAAGTTTCAAATAACTTCTTGTTTTAACAAATACTGTTATATTCAACTTCCGCATAAACGGAAATACAAATTCGTTGCAGATATAGTTAATATAGATAAACCCAAGGGCAATGCCTCCGTCCCTCTTAGTAGAAAATCGTGCAATTGTTCTGCTCAACCCTATATTCCACTATTTAACATTGACATACACAGATAAACATGGTTAAATAAAATACGCATGTTTCGTGAAAATCACTTTTTTAAACATACCGACTAAGTAAGCACAGAAATAAAGGATGAAGAGTTCAAGCATCATTCGTTTTTATTCTTCCTCCTGAAGTTTGCGGGGTGGCTATAAGTTGCTGCTACAGATTACGCCTCGTAATTGATGCAATTTGTTCTTTTCAAAATGACTTTATTCGATTTTAAAAAATATATAGTTGGACACTGGGCATTATTGACCGCTTCTGCTCTTGCAGTTTCAGGTCTTATAGCTCTTTTAAAGAACTTATTTCATATTAGAAATTTACAACTACAAAATGAGAAGTTAAAGAAGGAAAGTAGAAGGGACGCAACTAAAATTACTTTATCCAAGGACGAACTACCGAGATATGAAGAAGCGCTTTCCGGTTTAGAAATCATATATACAGACGTTGCACGAAATAGTCTTTCCTTGATTCCTCTTTCTGAAAATAAATTTTTAGACTTGCTCTCAATTGAACTCAAAAGCCATCCTCTCTTTTCTAAAGTAGATTATGAATCGCTACCCTTGCCCCTAAAGGGTGGATACTTTGCAGTTTTAACGAAAACCCATACCAAGCTTACTCTTGAAACCATTTCAAAAAAATCCGTAAAAAAGGAATTGTTCGAAGCGTGGTCAGAAATGTCTCGCTTATATTTCAAGGCTTATCGATTACCATTCAGGTCTGATCACTCTATCCTTTATCGACATAGCGAATTTGAGCGATCAATAAGATTGCTCAATCAACTTATAATATCGGCTCAAAAATATATGTTTGCAACTAAATTAATCGATGACCGAAATGTTAGATTGGCATGTCACGACCTAAAAGCGCAGGCTTCCGCAGCAAGTATAAATGCGGAATTTACTTATTCGAAATTTAAAGATTCAAATGATTCTTCTCTTCTTGGGCACGTAGCAATTCAACTAGACTTGATCGTCTCTGCGATTCATAAAATTTTAGTCGAGTATAATGTGCCAAAATAATTATGTTCATTTGAATCTGAATGATTTTTAGAAAAATATGATATTTTGGAAACCGCTTTGGAAGCATCAAAAAAAACTTGCAGGAACCCAAGAAAAGCAAAGAAATATATTATTTGTTGATGATGAGGAATTAAATCGAGATATTTTTAAAGAAATCCTTAGCAATGAAGATCAATTTGTCACTTGTGCAAGCAGCGGGGAAGAAGGTCTTGACCTTTTTAAATTAGATAAATTCGATCTTGTAATAACTGATGTTATGATGCCTGGAATAAGCGGAATAGAGCTGATGACTGAAATAAAAAAAATCAATTCGAGAATTCCCGTCATTATTTATACTGCTTATGGTTCGGAAAGTTTATATAAACAGGCAATGAAACTTGGTGCCGCAGAATTTATCACTAAGCCAACAAGACTGGATGACATAATTGCCGCTGTTAAAAAGCATCTCGATAAGGGACATCCGCATCGAAATAGAGTGTCTTATTGAGGCAATGCTTCTGAAGTCGTTATTGTTTCCATTCCCTAAAATTCATAAAAATTCATTCTGAATTTGTTGGCTTACACCCTGCAAATCATTCCCGTTCAACGGCGTTGACATAGGATTGAAACAGGTAGATAATTTAAAACTAATTCTGAAATCTTGCCTGCCACCGTGATTTTTAAAAATAAATCCAGAGGGACGCTGTTGCACGTGTTGCGTGACTAAGCAGTGCCGCAATTTCAACAACAACATCCCCAGGGGCATCCCGGCTACGCGGGCGACAGTCGCCCGCGCCTGCGCGTTGTAAGTCATAAACATTGACATGCAAAGATAAACATGATTAAATGTACTGGCTTAATAAAGTAATGTCCCAAGGATTGCGTAAGTAGCCTGCACGCCTGATTCTTTGTTACCCGTATTAGACAAGTTGGACTCGTTAGGAGAACTTATGGAAATCGAATTTATTAATACCTTTGAAAAACGTCTGCAATCGGGCATAAATCTGTTTACAGGCGCTGGTTTTTCTGTTCTTGCAAAAGATTGTTCAGAAAGAATCTTACCTGCAGGAAGTGCATTGAAGACTGAGCTCATTGCAGCATTTCCAGGAGCACCGAATGCCTTAGAGTTACCCCAATTATGCACTTTAATATCGCGAACAAAAAAAGAAGAGCTTTATAATTACTTGCACAATAGGTTTTCTGTATGTACTTTCGACAGTCTTTACAATAATATTGAATATGTCTCGATAAAAAATGTATTTACCACTAACATAGACAATCTCTTTCAGAAGATATTTGAATCAAGCCCCTCTAAATATATTAATGATGCGAACCTTAATGGCGCAAGCTTTCAAGACAAACAAGCCATTGATTTTTATTATATGCATGGTTCAGTTTTAGACAAAGGGTCGCCTTTAGTATTTGGTGATTTAGATATTGCGAGTGCTTTTTCCCGTGACCCAGCGAGATGGAATTATTTAACATCTTTGATGAGTCGTTTCCCAACATTGTTTTGGGGCTATGCTTTAAAAGATGCAGGGACATTACAAGTCTTTGCCAATGCTTTAAAGGAACATAATCATAAGGAATCGTGGATAATTCTTGCTCCAAAATATATAGTCGACGGAGAAATAGATTATTATAAATCACTCGGTCTAAACATAATTAAAGCAGATACCGCGGAATTCCTTAAATACCTTGAAAAATTTAAAAGTAGTAAAATCAGCGATAAAGAATCGACAGGGCACCCTCAACACCCATATCCCGAATACTCCATTCCCAGCAATTCTGCCGTCGAACATAGATCAATTCAAGACTATTTTCAAGGCGCGTCCCCAACCTGGAGTGACATTTACTCTCCAAGAGTATGCAGAGTACGATTCTACGATAAAATAGTAGAAAAAATAAATAGCAATAAAAATATTTTAATAACGGGTGGACCTGCAATAGGAAAGACTACTTTATTGATGCAACTAATACAAACGCAGTAAATATTGTTACACTTTAACCATACTTTATGTTATTCTGGGGGCATGAAAACATCCCCTGCAAGCCCAATAAAGGTGTCCAAAGAGCAATTGCTGGCCCTCGCAGAGAAGGTGCCAGGAGCTTGGATCGGCATAAAGATAGCTACCCTCCTCTTGGTAATGGAGGGTCAACGACCGGGGTGGATCTCAGAAGTCCTAGGCCAGACCCGGATGAACGTAAACCGCTGGACGCGGGCGGTAAACAAGGACGGAGTAGAAGCCCTTGTCCCGAAAAAGCAGTCAGGCCGTCCAGTTCGGATGACTCCTAAGATCGTAGCTCAGCTAGAGCTTCAACTGGAGGAATCGCCCCAGAAGTTCGGCTTAAATCGTATTCGATGGGATGGCCCCACTTTGGCAACTCATTTACAGCGCCAGTTCGGGATAAAGCTGAAAGTCCGTCAGGCCCAATACTGGATGCATCAACTTGGGTATCGGTTAAAGCGAGCCAATCACGTTTATCTCCAGGCAAAGGCAGAAGACGCGAAGAAGTTTGCCAGGAGCCTAAAAAAAACTCAAAACGCTGGGTCCTAAAGAAACTGTGGTTTTTCAGGACGAATGCGGTTTTACTCTGCACCCTCGGCTTGGCCGCGGCTGGGCGCTCATCGGGAAACGGTTGAAAGTGCCGACAACCAGCCAGCATCAGAAACGTTTGAATGTTTCCGGCTGGGTGGCTCCTCTTCTGGCTCGTGCCGGCGTCATCCAAACGGAACGTGGCAACCGAGAAGGTTTTCTCAAAGTGCTGCGGCACCTTTATAGCCAGCTTCGTGGCTACACTATCTGGCTGTATGTTGACCGAGCTCGTTGGCATAGGGGTGACCCAATCCGGGAGTTTCTCAGAAAGCATAAACGACTCCGGATTGTGTACTTACCACCATATCAGCCTGCCTTGAATATGCAGGAGCGCATATGGCGCCAGATTCGCTATGAATCAACTACCAACCGGTGGTTCGATAACCTTGACGCAATCTGGGCAACGGTCCAAAGGACGCTTGACTCGTGGTCAAAGCACAAAGTCAGGCGACTTTGTAACATTACTTAGTGCGTTTGTATTAGCAGCCTTTTATGACTTTGCAGGGTTTAAATTATTCATAAAAGCTATCTCTAAAGAGAAAGCACAGACTATTGCATCTGGAATTGGCCTAGCCCCTGCAATCTTATTTGTAGATGAGTTCCAGTCATCGATTGACGCACTAGAGATACTTTCAAAAAAAGAAAACATTAGATTAGTTATTTCCGAAAGAGATTATGCATACCTCTCTTCATCAAGTAGCCCTTTTTTGTCTAAGTCAATGTCAGTTTACGATGTGACTGAACTAGATGAAGCAGACGCCCAGAAGATAATTGGCAATATTCCATCAGACATTAAAGCGAATAATATTCATAAATTTAGTGAAGGAGATTCACTATTCGAATTAATAGAAAAAAACTGTAAATCACCTAACATCAAAAGCAGGTTTAGCAGCGTAATGAAAGATCTTAGGTCCAAAAATGATGACCTTGTAAGTTTATTTTTACTTATTTGTTATTTACATACCTCACGAAGCATTGCATCAATGGATATACTATTAAGTTATTTTTCGACCTCGGCAAAAAACTATAAAGATATTTACGATCTTATAGATATTCTAGGCAGTAGTATCACTGAATATGCAGGTGAACTTGTAGAGCAGGATCAAGACTATTTCAATATAAGGTCGAATATGCTTGCAGATTTGATATATAAGATCGCACCTGCTGAAGATTTAGCAAAAATGCTTACTACTTTTTATAATAATGTAAGCAGATATAGTATCCCCAATTTTGAAGCTTTCAAAAGAAGAGCATATGATGCGAGGCTTTTTGAACGAGCATTTCCGAATGTTAAAGATGGTGCCCGGGTTTATGATGTTATTTATAAAAAACATCAATCGCCTTTCAATTTACAACAAAAGGCTCTATATTTAAGCCGTCGTGGCGACCATCAGGATGCCTTTAAAGTGATTGACGAGGCAATTTCCACAGCAGGGTCTAAGAATTGGTCAATCAAAAATTCATATGCTATTATTAAATTTCGAGCCAATATCAGCAGAGAGAATAGTGCTGAAGTACGCAAAGCACTGGATGAAAGTATGAATTCGCTAGAGGAATGTTACTCATCCGACATTAGAAAGACATTTCATGCGATGACATATGCAGATCATTCGCTCCAATACTGGCATAAATATCGTGACAAAAAATCTTTAGAGTATATCAAAAAAGCAAGTACATGGCTGGCGGAGGAACAAAGAAATGATAATAGCGTCGGCCATGTGATTCGTTTAGCACGTGAATTGAATAAAGCTGCTTTAAGTTTTAAATAATCTTCGTTCACTTTCGGAACATTGCTACACGCGTTGCGTTGCACGAACGGCAAGGCTTCTGAAAGTGAGTACTTTTTTACTAAAGAACAAAATGCCTTAGATTGGCTACGAAGCCTGTAGGTTGCAGTTTTATTTCTTTGTCCCCTTCCCCGCAGCCCCCTTTTTGATCTGAAAATCCTTCTCGATCACCCGACGTATGGCAGCTCTGACGTCGGGATCCTGGACATGCTGCACGTACTGTTCTATTTTCTCCCGTTCCTCAGCATTAAGAGGCAGCCGGGCCGGCGCCTCTTCCGCCTGAGGTCCCTTCGTCGAAACGATCTCGCCAAGCTTGAGCGCGATCTCCTTGATGGCGTCCTTCCCGAGGCTCCTGTTCACTTTCTCGATGAGCTCGGGCTTCAGAGCGAGAGCTGCTGCATCCAGGCCGGACTGTCCACGGACAGAAAAAGCTTCTTGCCCCGCACGGCCTGCGGCTGGGCATGGCGCGCGATCACGGCGCCGACGGTCTGCTCCCATTGCCCGAAGATGCGGTACTCGCTGAGATGGCCCTGAAGGCCGCGGGCCTTCAGCATGCTCCCGAGCGTGGAGGACAGTTTGTCCAGCTTCTTCGCCATGGATCATCTTAGCATATCAAGACTTCTTTTGACAACAGAGAACAAGCCGGATATAATAAAAGAACCTGCGTTTTCACCGTGATTGCGGACAGAGGAGCTCGTCTATGCCAGAATTGCGAAAAGATCCGATCACCGGCCGCTGGGTCATTATCTCGTCCGAGCGCGGCAAAAGGCCGACGGACTTTCAGGACCAGCGCGGCAAAAAACGGGGGGGCTTCTGTCCCTTCGACGCGGGCAACGAGCGCACGACGCCGAACGAAGTGCTCGCGTATCGCGACGGAAGCGCGATCGGCCGAACGGACCGGGCTGGAGGCTGCGGGTCGTGCCGAACAAGTTCCCCGCGCTCCAGATCGAGGGCAGCCTGGACAAGCAGGGCGAAGGCATCTTCGACAAGATGAACGGCATCGGCGCCCACGAGGTGATCATCGAAAGCCCGGACCACAACGCCACGCTCGCGAGCCTTCCCCAGAAGGCCGTGGAAGAGGTGCTCTGGGCGTACCGGGACCGCATGGAAGACCTGAAGAAAGACACCCGGTTCCAGTACACGCTGATCTTCAAGAACGAGGGGCTGACCGCGGGAGCTACGCTCGAGCACACCCATTCGCAGCTCATCGCCCTGCCCATCGTGCCGATCCAGGTGCAGGAGGAGCTCGACGGCTGCAAACGTCACTACGAGCTCAAGGAGCGGTGCATCTTCTGCGATATCATCCGGCAGGAGCTCCATACCGGAACGCGCGTGGTCCTCGAGACGCCGCTGTTCATCGCACTGGCGCCTTACGCGCCCCGTTTCCCCTTCGAGACATGGATCATGCCGAAAAAGCACGTTTCCTGCTACGCCTGCTCTACGAACGAGGACTACCGGGACCTTGCCGGCATGCTGCAGAACCTCTTGAAGAGGACCGACAAAGCGCTCTCGAACCCTCCCTACAACTATGTCGTCCATACGTCGCCCTTCAGGGACGAGCGCAACGAGTACTACCATTGGCATATCGAGTTCATGCCCAAGCTCACGAACGTCGCCGGGTTCGAGTGGGGTTCCGGATTTTACATCAACCCCACGCCGCCGGAGGAAGCGGCGAAGTTCCTCCGCGAAATCAAATTGTGAGCAGCCGTAAAAAATTAACGTCCGCCACGGAGACATACCCTGTACTCGCGCAGAGCACAAGGCTTAGACTCATTGTCGTACCATCTCGCTGAAAATCGCGAGACGGGAATCAGGGACCTCGTAGGCGCTGGGCACAGGCTGAGATACGGAGAAAATCTTGAAAAAAAGAAACGAGTAATTAAGAAGGTGTGAATTGAATTTTCCCAATTTCTCACCTTCTCAAGTTCGTACTTTCTTGTTCCTCTCCGTGCCTCTGTGGTGAAACCGCTTTTATGGGTTTATCGAATCATGAAAATATTATTCGCGGCATCTGAGGCGGTCCCCTTCGCGAAAACCGGGGGGCTGGCCGACGTCGCCGGGAGCCTCCCCCTCGCCCTCGCCGCCCTCGGCCACGATGTGCGCGTGGTCATGCCGCGCTACCGCAGCGCGGACCCGGAAGGTTTCGACCTGAAGCAGGTCGCGACCTTTAATGTCCCGCTCGGGTCGTGGCAGGAGCGCTGCGATGTTCTACAGGGCCGGATGGGAAAGAACGTCACGGTCTATTTCATCGACAAGGACATTTACTACGACCGGCCGGAGCTCTATCGTACGGCGCAGGCCGACTACCCGGACAACGCCGAGCGGTTTACCTTTTTTTCGCGGGCAGTGCTTGAGCTCTGCCGGGAGCTGGACTTCAGCCCCGAGATCGTGCACTGCAACGACTGGCAAACAGGCCTGGTGCCTTTTTTTCTAAAAACGCTTTACGGGGGAAAGGCCCCCTTTGAACGAACGAAGAGCGTTTTTACGGTGCATAACCTCGGATACCAGGGCACGTTCTGGCATTGGGACATGCGCTATCTCGGCATAGGCTGGGAGCATTTTACGCCCGAGGGCATCGAGTTCTGGGGCAAGATCAGCTTCCTGAAGGCCGGCCTCGTGTACTCCGACGTCATTACGACCGTGAGCAAGACCTACAGCCGGGAGATCCAGACCTCGGAATATTATGGCCACGGACTCGAGGGCGTGCTCGCGAAGCGGGCCGGGGACCTCTATGGTATCGTGAACGGGATCGACTACGCGGAATGGGACCCGGCCCGCGACGCATCGATCGCAAAGAAGTACAGCGCTTTGAGGCCCGCGGGTAAAGCAGCCTGTAAAAAAGAGCTCCTGAAGACCGTCGGCCTGCCGGCCGTGCGACGCGCCGCTCATCGGCATGGTGACGCGCCTTGTGACGCAGAAAGGGCTTGATATCCTCGCCGACTCCCTGCCGGAGATGATGGCCCTGGGCGTACAGCTTGTGGTCCTGGGCACGGGCGAGGAGCAGTATCATCGCATCCTCACCGAAGCGGCCGCCCTGTATCCGCGACAGATGCGCGTGCTGCTCCGGTATGACGACCGGCTCGCCAAACGCATCTACGCCGGGTGCGACCTGTTCCTCATGCCCTCGCAGTACGAGCCCTGCGGCCTGGGCCAGCTGATCGCGCTCCGGTACGGCACGGTCCCGGTCGTCAGGAAGACCGGCGGCCTCGTTGACACGGTGCAGGATTACAATGGGCGGACCAGCCGCGGGACCGGCTTCGTGTTCGAGGACTATACTGCATCGTCGCTCGTCGAGTGTCTTAAACGGGCCCTCGCGCTGTACGGCAACGGGAAGAAATGGAAACGACTGATGCAATCCGGCATGAAGCAGGATTTTTCCTGGAAACGCTCGGCCGGGGAATACGTCAAGGTGTACCGGAAAGCGATGAGAAAAAAATAGCAGAGTACACAGCAGCGGAGGACATGAAGTCAGAGAACGGCGAGAGCGAACGCCTTATCTGCTTATCTGTCTTCTCACTTCTGTCTCCTGTCTTACTGAATTTATCTATGGAAGCGATCGAAAAAACAGAACTGGGCATCCTGAGCGAGATCAGCCGGATCTCGAACTCGTACATCGACCTGCCTGAAAAGCTCCGGCGCATCGTCGAGGTCGTGGCGAAAGGCATGGGGAAGGACGGCGCGTCCGTGTTCCTCATCGACCGCTCCGGCAAGACGGTCACGCTGGCCGCAGCTGTCGGCCTCAACCAGGAGTCTATCGGAAAGATGAGCTTTCCCCTCGGCATGGGCATCGCGGGCTGGGTAGCGGAGCAGAAAGTGCCCCTCGCGCTCGAGGACCCTTACACGGACCCGCGCTTTCAGTACGTTCCCGAGTCGGGCATCGAGAAATTCAAATCACTCGTGGCGGCGCCGATCATGGACGAAGACCGCTGCCTCGGCGTCATCTTCGTGCTCTCGCTTTCGGCCTGGAGCGCCGCGTCTTCGGAGCTCACGCTGCTGACGACCACGGCCAACCAGTTGAGCGGCGTTATCAAGAATGCACAACTGTTCCAGAAGATTCAGGAGCGCTTGTCCGAGCTCGCCACCATTTACGAGATCGGCATGGCGCTCACTTCCACGCTGGATCTTGAGCAGCTCCTTGCGCTCATCGCCAAAAACAGCACCCAGTCGCTCCGCGCGCAGGGCTGCGCCATCCGGCTCATGAACCAGCCCGAGATCGTGTCGGGCAAGACCTATTCATCGTTCAGCCTCATCGGCGACCTCATCGGAAACCTGGACGCGGTGATCGGGGAAACGATCGCGGAACGCGTGGCGCGGGATAAAAAACCGCTGCTCATCCACGATGTGACGAAGGAGCCCTCTCTGCCGAAGGGCAACGGGTTGTCCGCCGGCTCGCTCATGAGCGTTCCGCTGATATTCCATGACCGCGTGATCGGCGTCATCACGCTGTACAACAAGCGGGAAGAGCACCTGTTCACAGAAGACGATCTCCAGTTCCTTGCGACCGTGGCCAGCGGCGCGGCGGTGGCCGTGGAGAACGCCGCCCTGTTCGAACGCATGGAGAAACTGGCAAACGAGGCGCGCACCCGCGCGCAGGAGCTCTCGATCCTCTACGACATCGGCGCGGCCATGAGCACGACCCTCAACCTGGACCGCCTGCTCAGGATCATCCTGACGGCGGCCACCATGGGGGGCAGCGGCCTGGGGTTCAACCGGGCCATTCTCCTGCTCACGAACGATCGCACCAATACGCTCCAGGGCATGATGGGCATCGGCCCCGCAAGCTGGGAAGAAGCGTCCCGCGCCTGGAGCGAGGTCGCAATGAAGCACAAGAGCCTGATGGAGTGGATCCAGACCGGCGAGCTTTTTGAGCACAGGGATTCGGCGCTCAACACGCTCGCGAAGGGGATCAGGGTGTCCCTGGAGCGGGCTGCAGGCGTGCTTGCGCTCACCGCTGCTTGATAAACAGCCGTACAATATCATCAATGCCGCCTCGGACCCGATCGTGCCACGATGGCTTCGCGACACGCTTCGGGTGGACAGCTTCGCCACTGTTCCGCTCGTGGCAAAGGACCGGGTCATCGGGGTCATCCTGGTCGACAATATGTTCAACCAGCGGCCCATCACCGACGGAGACATGCGGTTCCTCACCATGTTCGCGCACCAGGCGGCCCTCGCCATCGAGAACGCCATCATTCACTCGAACCTCGAGACCATGAACAAGGACATGCGCGCCATGCACGAGCAGCTCGTCCAGTCCGAAAAGATGGCGGCCCTCGGCGCCATGATCGCCGAGATCACCCACGAGATCAGGAACCCGCTCGTTTCCATCGGCGGGTTCACGCGGCGGCTGGCCAAAAAGCTTCAAAACGCCGAGGACAAAAAATACATCGACATCATTCTGAGCGAGGTCGGCAGGCTCGAAGGGATCATCCACGACAACCTTTCGTACATCAAGGAAATCGCCCCTCAGATGACCGAAGGAGATATCAACGCGGTGCTCCAGGACATTCTCACGCTCTATGAGGACGAGCTGGCGCAGCGCGGCATCCGGACTGAGAAGGACCTGAGCCGGTCCCTGCCGCGGCAGGCGTTCGACGGACAGCAGATGAAGCAGGCGGTGATCAATATCCTGAAGAACGCGATGGAGGCCATGGAGAACGGCGGGACGCTCACGCTCAGGACGTATGACGTTCCCGAGACCGGCGAGACCGCGATCGAAATAAGCGATACGGGCCCCGGCATTTCCGCCAAGGCGATGCACAACATCTTCAACCCCTACTACACGACGAAACCGCGCGGCACGGGGCTGGGGCTGCCGATCACGAACAGGATCGTGAAGGCCCACAAAGGCAGGATCGAGATGCGGAACAAAGAGGGCGGCGGCGCGGCGTTTACGATAAAGCTGCCGTACGGAGCGAAGGGCGGTATAAGATAGGAGCAGGCCGCAGGATGATCCCCGGATTTTTTTATGCGCTCTGCGCGTGATCGTAGTTGAAAAAAACAGTCCGCGGGATGCACACACTGCACGGGAGGCAACGATGAAAAAGATCCTTGTAGTAGACGATGAAGCGAATATCCGAGAACTCTACCGGGAAGAGCTCGAGGACATGGGCTACGAGGTGACCACGGTCGCCGACGGCGCCGAAGCGCTCGCCGTGATCGACACCGCGAAATTCGATCTCGTCACCCTCGACATGCGCATGCCTGACATAGACGGCATCGAGACCCTGCGCAAGATGAAGGAAAAGGACAGCACGCTGCCCATCGTCATCTGCACGGCCTATGAGGAATACAAGCACGATTTCGGAAGCTGGTGCTCGGACGCCTATGTCGTGAAATCAGCGGACACGTCGCTGCTTCGTGAGACGATAAAGAAGATCCTCGGATGAGCGAACGAACGGAAGTCCTGATAGAAAAACTCGTCCATGGCGGCAGCGGCCTGGCAAGGCTCGATAATGGCCAGGCGGTTTTCGTGCCCGGCGTGCATCCCGGGAGAGCTGGTCGCCGTCGAGATCAAGAGAAGGAAAAAAGGGTTTCTCCAGGCCGAGCTCGTTGAAATTATTTCCCCGTCCGCGGACCGTATCGCCCCTCCCTGCCTCGGTGAGAAACAGTGTACCGGCGCCACCTGGCCGCACATCTCCTATCCGGCCCAGCTCAGATACAAACAGGAAATCCTCCTGGACACGCTCAAACGGATCGGCGGCATGGAGCCGGCTCGTCCCCTTCCGATCCTTCCCTCTCCGCGCACTGACCACTACCGCCTCCGCACGCAGTTCAACGTTCGGGTGAAAGACGGCGTACAGCGGATCGGTTTTTTTCGTCAGGGCTCCTATGATCTGATCGAAGTGGAGCAGGCGTTCCTGATCCACCCGCTTATCGACAAGGTGTTGAAAGGCATCAGGTCTCTTTCAAACGAGCTCCCGTTGCTCACGGAAATCCATATCAATGCCTCGCCCGCCGGCGAGGCGCACATCCTCTTGTTCAGTGAACAGAGCCCGCTTCCGCCCATGGAAACCTTTTTCGCAAAGCTCAGAAACCTCGCCCCGGAAGTCATCGGCCTGACCGGTTTCGCCGGGAGAAAAAAAGTTTTTTCCCTCGGCAGGAACCGGCTTTCGCTCGAGGTTGAAGGCCTTGCGCTCCGCGCTACGGAAGGCAACTTCTTTCAGGTCAACTGGGAGCAGAACAGGAACATGGTGCGTACCGTACTGGATTTCGCCGCGCTCACGGGGAACGGAGACCGTGCTCGACCTCTACTGCGGCATCGGCAACTTCTCGCTGCCGCTTGCAAAAAAAGCCGGTACGGTCATCGGGATCGAGTCCGGCTATTCGGCGATCGAAGACGCGAAAGCAAATGCACTGTTGAACGGGATCGAGAACGCGGAGTTTATCGCCGACGACCTGCAGAAAGGTCTGAAGACCCTGATCCAGAGAAAGATGCGCGCCGACGTTGATCGTCCTCGACCCGCCGCGGGCCGGCGCCACCCTCAAAACGCTCGAGCGCGTGCTCGCCTTTGTGCCCCGGAAGATCGTCTACGTCTCGTGCAATCCCTCCACGCTCGCGCGTGATCTGAAATTTTTTCACCTTTTCGGGTTCCGCCTCGACCGCCTCCAGCCCGTGGATATGTTCCCCTACACGTACCACATAGAATGCGTAGCGGAGATGGTGCGAGAGGAGAAGTAATATCGTAGTGGAGATGCAGTTTATCGCAGCCTGCTTGTGTAATATGTGCAGTGGCGCTTCAGAGAAAATGTTGCGAAATGCTGACTGAAACATGCTAAAGGTCAAGCTTGCAGACGTGACCAAGTCCGGTGGGACGACTTATTGTGACTCGCCTCGCCTAGGCCGATGTGCTTGGGGCAGAGTGTTCCCACAGCGTAGGCTTCGAGAAATGCTCGCACCCTTGGATTATTTAGTGCGAGAAACTGATAGGTATATCCTTTCCTCCGGAGAGTCTTTCCCCTGCCTTTAAGATACTCATTTGTGAATGAAGATGCACCATAGAGGTGGTCCATGAGACGCTGAAAGAGTCCGCCTTTCCCGCGCAGAGTTCTTCCGACATGGAGAACAGCACCATCCTTGCGAATGATGTAAACGCCTGGCTTTGATGGTGCCTCCACTTGCTTGCGGGCCTGAGGGAAGGGCAACACAGGTTGTGCGCACAATTCTTTAAATAATTTTTTGACTTGTAGACATTCATCCGTCATTTTTTCGCTTGCACAACCAACTGACTAAGACGTAAAACTCTCGCTTTCTTTAAAAACCTGCAAAACATATTTCCCCGAGCCAACAGAGTGCAAAAATGAGTGCCGTGACCATGTGCACGCTAGCAGTTTATGATAAAAATCCTAGAGAAAATTGGGTGACACTTTTCCGTTGATCGTAACGGTAATAAACCCTTTCATCCTCAGCCAGGCCTCGACGGCGATCCGCCAGGCTGCTTGCGACTGAACACTACCATCACTGCATAGTATATCACCTTGCAAGTTTGTCATCCAGTCATAGGCAGCGCTCCTTTCCCATTTGGTAAACGTTTTTTTGTTCGTGAAGTACACTTGGCAGGCGTTGCCGCCATGCAGGCACGGACGGGGTTGGTGGTTAAGGTCATGTTCAACCGTCGATGCATATGCCTCCATGTGCTCGCGCGGACAACTGGACTTATACAAGAGTTTTGCAGCAAGCCCGTTCTTCAGCTCGGTTTGTGCCTCTTCGATCGCGCCGTTGTAGGGCGGATAATGGACTGGACTGTTCAACGGCAGGACGAAGTAGTCGGCGAGCACAGCATTGACCGCTGCATGATTCAGGTTCGCGCCATTGTCGCGCTTGAGGAACAGAGGCGCACCGAAGCGATCGAAGGTCGCTGCGAGATAGCCGGATATCTCTTCGCCGCAGGGCACATCTCCCGTCATAGGAGTGAACTTGTAGCGAGACGCGAGGTCCTGCATATGGTTCAGGTACACCTTGCCACCGTCTGTGTCACGATGTTTGTATTCACAGGGGTCCATTGACCACGCGACGTTTGGCACGTTCCAGCTGATCCGCCGCAGATTCTGACGATGGAGTGTATTGAGGTCATGCCTCGCCATAGCGATGCTCTGCAGGTCTCGCCGTGACACAGAGGACGCGTGGCTCCCGTATAATGCGCCCGTGCCCTGCGTGCGGCTCTGCCCGTGAGACAGCTTTGCGATATCCCCTGTAATCCCCTCAAGATCCGGAGGCTTGACCTTGGGAGGACCCGGTTGCCGCACGAGGGGCGTGGCGTTCTTCTGTCGCAGACGCCAACGGATAAAGCTCGGGTAGGGGAGCCTCACGGCACTGCAGATCTCCTGGTAGTGCATACCGGTTTTCTCTCTCATCCGGTCAACAACGGCAAGCATACTGGTTATCATTTCTTCCTTCGCTTTCGTTTTTTTTCCTCCGACTCGTCAGCTCTTTTTTTCACACGGGCATTGTGGAGTTCATACGCGTGCAGCATGTCCCGCACTTCTACCGTTTTCTTAGCGACAAAGAGCTTGTTCTGGAGCTCAGCGATTTGCTCCTGTAAACGCTGTTTCTCCTCGTCCTGCGGTATACTCGGCCTTCCAGGGGATTTATCCTCCATGGCCTCGGTCATCGCCTGTAATGCCCGGCGCTCCCACTCGTAGTAGGTCTTCCGCGACACGCCGAGCCTCCGTGCGCCTTCCTCGGCCGTGATCTGGCCGCTGCGCACTGCAAACACCACCGCAGTCCGCTTTCGGGCAAGCTCCTTGTCTTCTGAGTCGCTCATGCACACCGACCTTTCCGTTATGGGGTCTCAGCCTTGCGCAGGGGGGAGCTTTCGGGCTTCAGGTCCTTTAGCTTCTCCGGTTTCCTTGCTTCCTGCGCCTTCGACAGCGTCTTTTCCAGCCTGTTCTGTACCGGGAGCATCAGGCGCTTTTTCTCCAGCATCGTCTGCAGCCGCGGGCTGAGCGCCGGCCCCTTGTCCAGGATCACCCGGGGTTCCAGAGCCTGGAGCATTCCCTCCATCGCCCGTTTCTGCCACTGGGAGAGCACCATCCACGGTATCCCCATCTCCCGGCATACTTCCGCCGGCCTCCGCCGCTCCGTCCATATTGAGAGAACCGCCCGGCATTTCTCCATCGCCCCGTGGTTTGTCATCTGCCGCTTCTTCTCGCTTTTTATCTTCTCCGTTTTTTCCATGGCCGGCCCCTTCTTCGTTTAGATTGTAGACTACTTCCTGCGTGGTGTCATCCTCTTCATCGTCAACCGATAGACGCAGCTTGCCCTTTTCCGCCCGCAGCACTACCGACTGCCCCTCCATGCGGCCCACCATGTAGAACGGCAGCTTGGGCTTCCCGCGGAGCGCCATCTCGAGGAGATTCTCCTGGATGCCATGCTCGATCGTCTTCCTGAGCTCGCTCTGGATCTCAAAATACCGGTCCGCGGGACACAGGCCGCCGATCCCCTGGTGCGGTCGTTTGTGGTTGTAATACTTCACCCACTGCCGTATCCGCTCGGCGGCGTCCTCGAAGCTATCGAACTGCGCTCTGACAAGAAACTCCAGGTAGATCGTCTTCCAGAACCGTTCGATTTTGCCCAGGGTCATAGGGTGGTGTGGTTGGGATTTGATGTGGTGGATCTTGTCTTTCTTGAGCTCCAGCTCAAAACGGCTGTGCCCGCGCCAGCTCGTATACTGCCGCCCGTTATCCGTGAGCATCTCTTTCGGCGGGTTGTACTCGGAGGACGCCCGGCGGTATACCTCGATAACGTTCTGGCCCGTCTGAGTGCGGAAAAGCTCGAGCCCCGTGATGTAGCGGGAGTAATCATCGATGTAGCCGATCAGGTACGCATAGTGGCCGCCAAGACGGAACGTGAAGATGTCCGTTTGCCACAGCTGGTTCGGCGTTGATCGTTCGAAAAAACGGGGACGGGTGATATTACGCTGACGCTTCTTAGGCGGGGACTTGATGAGGGATGAATCGTGAAGGGTCTTGCGGACTGTTTCAGGGCTGGCGGAAAGAAAAAACGCCCTCTTTAAAACCTGTGAAATGCGCTTGATGCCGAAGAGCGGGTTGGCTTCTTTTACCTCGACGATCTTCTGCCTTACCGGAGAAGGAAGACTGCGCCCCTTACCTCTGTAATGCGTTGCGAGCCCCGCTTCGCCATGACGACGATAGTCGCGCACCCAGCGCCCGACCGTCCCACTGCTCAATCCGCATTCCTGCCGAATCACCGAAGCAGGGACGCTTTCTTCAACAAACTTTTTGACGACTTGAAGCTTGAAATCCGGTCCATACCGCTTGCTTCGTTTCGGGAACTTCCTTTTCCTGCCTACTTGCTGTATACTCTTTTCTGGTTTCATGATGACACTCCTTTCAAAACCTAACTTTGGAGTGTCACCCTATTTCCTCAAATCCTTGTTATCATAAACTGGTCGCTAGGACAATTGACAATAGTTTAATTGAATTGCCGTTCATGTCAAGAGATATTATCGGTTCCCTCCAATTCGCCGCAAAAAATGACGCCAGGAACAGTTTGTTCTCTCCGGCCCAGTATGATACAATTGTGACATGGCCAAACAGAGCGAAAAAAGCGATACCTCCGGGAAGGACCGTGACCAGACCCGACTCCTGCCCGCGGCCATCCAGAGGCCGCTGATCCTGAAAAAGGCGCGCTTCGTTGTGACCAGGGGTAAGGACAAGGGCAAGGAGATCGTGCTCCAGAAACCACTTGTCACGATCGGCACGCTTCCCGAGAACGACCTCGTGCTCACCGATCCCACGATTTCCCGACATCATGCTGTAGTTGAAGAAAAAGCCGATGGCTACGTTCTGCGCGACCTGGGCAGCACCAACGGCACGTTCCTCGAGGGCGCGCGGATACGGGAAGGATATCTGGCCGCGGGCTCCGCGATCCGACTGGGAGAGACGGATATAGCTTTTTCTCCTCTGGAGGAACGGATCGAGACCGTGCAAAGCTCCGCGGACCGCTTCGGCGATCTTATCGGCCCGTCACTGCCCATGCGGGAGATCTTCGGCATCCTCGAACGCGTAGCGCCCACGGACATCGCCGTGCTCATCCAAGGAGAGACCGGTACGGGAAAAGAGCTCGCGGCGCGGGCCATCCACAGCAGCAGCCGCAGGGCCGACAAGCCGTTTGTCGTGTTCGACTGCGGCGCCGTGGCCCCGACCCTGATCGAGAGCGAACTGTTCGGCCACGAAAAGGGGGCTTTCACCGACGCGGTCAAGTCCCGCCAGGGGGCCATCGAACTGGCTGATGGCGGCACCTTGTTCCTGGACGAGATCGGCGAGCTTACGCCGGCCCTTCAGCCCAAGCTTCTTCGCGCCCTTGATCAGCACGAAGTGAAGCGGGTCGGCGCCGATCAGGCGCTCAAGGTGAACGTGAGGGTGGTCGCGGCCACCAACCGCGATCTGGAAAAAGAAGTAAAGGCCGGTCGTTTTCGCGAAGACCTTTTTTACCGTCTCTCCGCCGTCAGCGTCTCTCTCCTCCCCCTCCGAAAACATAAGGAAGACATCGAGCCGATCGCCGAGCAGCTGCTTGACGGGATATTTGCCGACACGGGCAAGAGACTTCAGGGACTCTCGCCGGAAGCCGCGGAAGCGCTTCGCGCGTACCCGTGGCCGGGCAACGTGCGCGAGCTCAAGAACGTCCTCGGTCGCGCAGCGGCTTTGAGCAACGGCAGCCGGATCGAGGTCAGGGACCTCTTCCTGTCCCAGGGGAGGAAAACGGACACCCTCGAAGGCCTGAGCGGTAAAACGCTCGAGGAGATCGAAAAGGCCGCGATCCACGCTACGCTCAGGTCGGTCTCCGGAAACAAGACCGAAGCAGCGAAGGTCCTCGGCATTGCCTATTCCACCCTGTATGAAAAGATAAAGAAGTACGGGATGAGGGACTAAGATGTTTCCCTTAATCTTGATCTCCCGTGAAAAGCCGGGAAAGGTGTTTTTGCGGGAGAAGCGACGCAATCGTTCTGTTCATGAAGACGATCGCTTCACGATTGCCTCGTCGTAAAAAGGCGCCGCTCAATGACGTTCAAAAAGTTTTCCAGCAGCCTCTCACGGGTTCAGAACCGAACCAAAAAGTTGACACCGTATTCTGCGGAGTGATTTGCCGGCTCAAACCCCACGCCGGCTATTGAGCCCAAATAGGTCAAGGTAGCGAGTTCGGAGTCCTTGATGTTCCAATATCGTATGAAAGGCTCTATCGAATAAGCAAAATCATCGACCTTCGTTCGAAACGCTACCGAGCCTCTCAAACCGTAACCCCGTTTTTGGCGGTTTTTAGGGTCATTCAGACCGGGATTGGCGTCGCTCAGATGACTTATCTGTTTTCCCCACCAGAAAATGTCATACTCGGCCGTTGCCTCGGTCGACCAGCCGGTCTTTGTATTGGTAGTAAACTTTACTCCTACGGGGCTGTAATAATAATTTGATTCCCGTTCATATCCAAGAGCGCCCAGGGAAGTGACCTTCCCGGAGCTGTCGTCATTCAAGTATCGATATCCTAGACCCAGATACGGCGTAAGGATGGATCCGGACTGGAGCGAAAAATCATAACCGCTTAACCCCCTGAACTCCCCTATATAATCCGGTATGTTTTCCATCGTTCCGCTGTCGGGAGAAGTGTAATAGAGGCTGCCGAAACTGAACCGGCCCTCCGCCTTTAGCATGAGCTTATCATGATACGTGAAGGAACCGGCTATTCCCGCGAGAAAACCCCTGGTTTCCGCAAAATGAGGTTCCTCATATGCAAAATACGATATCTCGGGTCCTACTTCCCCTGTATATTTCTTTAATTCTTCGGCGAAACCGCTTTCCGCGCTCGCAAACACAAAACACAGTATTGCTATTGCCGTAAATTTTCTTCGATGAGACACGTCCAATCTCCTTTCGTTTTCCATTTTTAAATGTAGCGTTCGGAGAACCGTTCTTTTCAAAGAAACTACTATAAGCAGCGGGAAAAGACAAGGGGAAAAATAAAGAGGGCCCGCGGAAACTGCGCACAAGAAGATGCAGGGAACAGAAGACATTTTCTTATTTCATCATGGCGGCAAGCGCGAGCGCCACTGCGATCACTGCTGCTCCCACTGCTGCTCCGATAAGGGACCACGGCCACGGCTTTCTGAACAGGAGCTGGGGCCGGATGGTCCCCGCGTCGGTCCGTATCGTGATGTGGGGCCGGTACTGCCTGCCCGGTTTCAGCATGCCGGTCTCCACGCGAAACAGCAGCCGCGCTGCGGACGGGCCGAAGTCTCCCATCCTTGGCTTTATCCACAGATCGTCCGTCGTGAGGGTCCCCGTGGTCCCGCTCAAGCCGAGCGTCATCACCGGCACGCTCACCCAGGAGACCTTTCTCCACCACGGAAGCTTGACCATTTTCCCCGGTCTGGCGTAAATGATCTTTTTTGTTCCCTTTACCGTAGCAGGTAAGGCGAGCAGTACTTTCTGGACAGCCATTTTCATTTCCAACGCGCTCTGATATCGTTTTTCCATATGCGGCGAGAGCGCCTTCCTGATAATGGCCGATGTCTCCCGGCTCAGCTTCGGATTCAATTCCCGCGGGTCCGGAAAATCCAGGGGGCTCAATGACGGGCTCCTTCCGGTGAGAGCGTGATGGAGCGTCGCGCCCAGAGAGAAGATGTCCGAGCGCGCGTCGGTCTGGCCGGAACCGTACTGCTCGGGCGAGGCATAGCCCGGCGTGCCGTACACGAACGTGTCCTCGAGCTTTTCCTCTTTAAAGAAGCGGGCGATGCCGAAGTCGATCAGTTTCACCCTCCCGTCGCGGCTGATCATGATATTCGAAGGCTTCAGGTCCCGGAAAACGATCGGCTGCGGCTTCTGCACGCTCAAAAAGTGCATGGCACGGCAGATCTGAAGCGCCCACGAAAGCGCCAGACGCTCATTGACCGGTTTGCCCTGCCGCGCTGCAAGGAGCTGTTCCAGCGTCGTGCCTTCGATATATTCCATGACGATATAGTACGCGCCGCGGAGCGAGAAGTAATCATAGACCTTCGGGATGTTCGGATGCGTGAGCCGCGCAAGGATTCTTGCCTCGGTCTGAAACTGAGTGACGGCTTCCTGGAGCTTTTCCGTGCTGATAGTTCCGACCTGGAGCTCTTTGACTGCCAGAACCCTTCCTCTCTCGGAACGGTCCACGACCTTGTACACGCACCCCATCCCGCCCCTGCCGAGCACGCCCTTGATCTCGTATCTTTTTTTGAGAAGCTTTTTCATGGTAAAATACTTGAGCTACAAAGACACGAAGAAACTCAAATTCATTTAACTTGGTGCCTTCGTGGCAAAAAGCTACGCCGCCTTCACCCCGCACTTTGGGCAGAACTTCGCCCCTTCCCTTACCGGCTCTCCGCAGTCCTTGCAGGTCCTCGTGCTTCCCTCGCTGAACACGATCGTGGCCTTTCCAACGTCAATGACGTCGCCGTCCTTGAGCGCCTGCCTGCCCGTTACCTTTTTCTTGTTCACGAACGTGCCGGTTGCGGACCCCTTGTCCGCGACAACAGTGCGTCCGTTCTCATTGATGAACTCGGCATGCTGCTGCGCGATAAGGTCGTCCTTAAAAAGTCCGATGGTGTTTCGTTCGTCCCTGCCGATGGTCACCGTGTCCCTGATGTCGATGTCCTTTCTCGTTCCCCTGCCGCGCACGAGACTTAAGTGGGCGGTCTCATACTCCTGCTCGATCTTTCTGAGCGACAGGGCAACGAGTCCCAGGAGTCCCAAAAGGGGAACACCATATGCCCACCGGGGCGGTTTTCCGGCCGCGCCGAAAAGCGACGATTGCGGCTGGAAGTATGCCCGCTCGGCAACAGGCCCGCCCTTCAGTTCGAGCGATACCGTCCGGAGGAACTCTTTGCGCCGGTCCGTGCCGTACGTAATCGCGTACTCGTTTTTGATCCGGTGGCTGATGGTTTCATAGATCGATACCAGCCTGTCGGGCGACGGTGTGAAGAAATACGTGCCGCCGGTCTCTTCCGCGATCCGCTCGAGCCGGTCCGTCCGGACGTCCTCGCCGATGCCGATGGTGTAGACCGAGACGTAGGACTTGAACCCGGCCGTGATCGCCTGGGCGATGTCGATCACGCCCCGGTTCGCGATCCCGTCGGTGAGCACGATCACTGCCTTGCGGCCCGGTTCCGCCTTGAGGGAATCCACGCCCTGGGAAATGGCGTCATAGAGCGCCGTATGACCGTCCGCCTCGATGGCGGACACCGAGGTCTTCAGCGACTCGACATTGTCGGTGAGCGGCACGAGTTCCGTCACCCGGTCACTGAACGCGAAAAGGGCCGCCCGGTCGCCTTTTTCCATGAGCGAAAGGAACCTGATGACTGACTCCTTTGCCCGGGCCAGCTTTTCTCCTGCCATCGAACCGCTCCGGTCGATCACCAGGGCTATTGACAGCGGCTCTTTTTTTTGTCCGTTGATCCCCGCCATGCTCATATCGCGGATGTCCGCGTGAAGACCGTTCTCCTTGAGGGACAGGATGCGCTGGTCGAGCCCGCGCACGGGCTTGCCGTCCTTGTCCAGGATGGATACGTAAGCCTTGACCGTGGGAAAGCCCGAAAGGTCGAACTGGGTGATCTGCATCCGGGCCGGCTCTCCCGCAGTCGAGCTGTTCAGGCCGATGAACAGGATACCGGCGGCGATCGCGACTGCCGCGGCCTTCCTTACTGCGTTGAACATAAGGAGGATGCTGCCGACGCGGATCACATCGCCGTCACGAAGGCTGCTGCTGGTTGTCATTTTCTGGTTCACGTACACGACCTTTCCCTCCTCGTCGCTTTCGACGGCAAAATGACCGTTCGTCCGTTTGATGATCGCATGGTGCATGCCGACCCCTTCCGCGCCCGAGAGACAGACGTCGGAACGGTCGTCCCTGCCCACGACGTTTAATTCCTTCAAAAGCGGGAACTCCCTGTTGATGTGCCTTCCCTTGATAACCTTCACCTTTGCCGATACGAACGCCTCTTCAACGAGACTGATGAAAGCCCCGATCGACATTCCGAGCAGGAACAAGCCTGCCAGGGACGACCAGAGCGAGGTTGCCGACAGGCCGTAGAACACGAGCCCGCCGATAAGCCCGCCGAGCGAGCCGCCTGCCAGTCCATAGAGGGTACGTTCCCGGGAACGCACCATCAGACCCCCGGAGAGGCCCACGGTTGCGCCGAGGACGGACCAGCCGAGGCCTACCGCAAGGGCCAGGCCCGCTGAGGCCCGGATTCCTCCGGCATCGGCAACGAATTTGCCGAGGGCCGTGAAGATCGTATTGCCCAGTGCCGCACCCAGGGCTCCGCCGAGGATCCCTGCTGCGGCGCCGAAACCGGCGCGTTTGACCGCGGCTTTGAATTGCCTTCCTGTGATCATCTCATGGCTCCAGATGAACGCGCCTATGAACATGCCCGAAAGGGCGCCGAGCAGGACCTCTGTTCGGAGCCCTCCTTCGGAGACGCTTGACAGGAACAGCACGAACACCCACGCCGCGGCCCCGCCGAAAGCGCCCGCGAGGGCGTAGAATACTATTTTTGATGTTCTGGGCATGGTTGCCTCCCTTCCTTGAACGAGGGACGATAGACGAGCGTGCGCCCTGCTCGCGCTGACGAGAGACGACGTTGCAACTCCCGTCGTCATCGTCCTTTCGTTGATTCCCTACGCCGCCTTTAGCTTCAGCGACAACTTTCCGAACCTCAATTCGTCGCCAGGCTTGATGGCCTGCGGCGCGTGGGGCTGGAGCTTCTTCCTGTTGATGTAAGTACCGTTCGTGGAACCCATGTCCTCGACGGTATAGTCCGCGCCCGTGCGGTGAATGACCGCGTGTTTCCGGGAAACGCCGTTCTCCATGCCGCCCAGGCCCGTGAGGTCCACATCAGGGAACACTTCGCTGATCGGATCTTCTCTGCCGATCACGACCTCGTCCTTGGCCGGGATCTCCAGCGTGCTTCCGTCAGAAGTCGCAAGAACCATATGCTCGACCTCCGGTTCGACGCCGGTATCGAGGACCTCCGGTTCTTCCGTCAACCTTGCTCCGCACTCTTCACAGAAGAGCGCTCCTTCGATGTTTTCCATCTGACATTCTTTGCATTTCATGGCAATATTCTCCTTTTTTTTCACGTTCCCTCTCCCCTTCCTCCTCTCAGAGGAGGGCAGTGATGAGGGGTGGTCCGCACAGGACGTTCTGTCCTTTGCTCATGCGGTTTTTTTCATGTTCTCCGTCATCGCCCGGGTCAGCTTCCTCGTGCCGTATTCAAGCTTCTTGGTGCCCGCAGCGGTGAGCGAGCCGGTCTTCTTGAGCGAGAGGATCTCCTGCTCCGCCGCTTCCGCGAGGTCATCCTCTCCCATGTTCAGAAATACCGTGGCCGCAGCCTGCAGCTTCTGCGTGGCTGCCGCGATGTTCCCTGCCTCTGCTTCGGTGAGCGCCCTGGTCTGCAGCTTGAACGCGCTCACTTTCTCCACGAGGTTCATCACCTCGGCGTTCACCTTCGCTGCGGCCGCTGCGTCGCCGGTCATTGTTACAAAGAGGTCCGACTTCACGCTCAGTCCGATGGCGCCCTGCGACGGGACGTCATAGGTTGCTTCCACCTGACCCAGGCGGAACCTGCCCTCTTTCTGCGGCGCGATGCGCGCCTCGATCAGCACTGCCTGGCCCTTCTTACCGTCGAAAGCTCCCAGGTCCACTGCGACGCTGCTTCCGCTCACGGCCTTTTTGCTCACATCAACGATCATCGGGACCGTGGCGTACACCTTTACCGGCTTCACCCCGGGACTCATGCGGGCCGTGACCTTGAGGTTCGTAGCCGTTACGGACTGCATGCCCTCCACCTCCTGCCGGAAGGCGTCGAGGATGGAGAGAGGGCTCTCGATCCAGTGCGAGTCGCCGTGCGATCGTTCGGCGATCTGGAGCAGGAGCTTCTCGTTCCACTCCTCGCCGATGCCGATGCTCGTGACCGCGATGCCTTCCTTCCCCGCTTCGTCGGCAAGCTTCATACAGGCGTCTTCATCGTCCCACGTCTGGCCGTCCGTGAGCAAGAGTATCCGGTTGACGCGGTCCTTCGCGTATCCCTTTCTCACCTCCGCCAGGCCTGCCTTGAGGCCGTCCGATATCTGGGTGCCGCCGCGCGCGATCACGGCGGCGACTTTGCCTTTGATCTCTTCCCGGTCCTTCGCGGACCGGCTCGGTACCAGCGTCTCCACCTGATCGTCGAAGATCGTGATCGAGACACGGTCCGTATCGTTCAGGTGGTCCACCACGTATCCAACCGCCTCCTTTACATTGTCCATCTTCTCGCCGTCCATGGAACCGCTCCGGTCCAGGACCAGGGCGAAATTCGCCGGCATCTCGCCGAGCGCGGTTCCGCCCCCGGGGCGGATCTTCACCAGTGCATAGACCGCCTGTTCGGTACCCACGGTCAACAGCGAGTCCTTGCTCATAACGCTTCGTACATCCAGATCGCTTTTCATTTTGATTCCTCCTTCTATCAATACCTCATGATCCATGCTGCATGCTGGAGTTGGTTATATCCTGCATCTCAAAATACTTTCACCACCATTGCCGTAATATTGTCCTTCCCGCCGTTCTCGTTTGCCATCTGCACCAGCGTGGCGCAGGCGGTCTTTGCATCGCTTCCCGCAGCGAAAACTTTGTGAATTTCTTGATCGGCCACCTCTCCCCACAACCCGTCGGTACAGAGCAGGAGGCTGCCGCCCTTTTTCAGCGCCACTTGAAATGTATCCACCTTGACGGTCTCATCGTTTCCGATGGTGCGGTAGAGCAGGTTCGATCGGGGGTGGCCCCTGGCCTCTTCCCGCGTCAGCTTTCCCACGGCGACCAGTTTCGCCACCAGGGAATGGTCTTCGGTTATCTGGGTGATCGATCCATTTTCTATCCAGTAGACCCTGCTGTCCCCGACATTCGCTATATACGCGGTATTATCGGCGATCAGTGCGACGCTCAACGTTGTGCCCATGTCCGACTTTTTGCTTGCGCCTTCGCGCCGCACCTCATTATTGGCCCGCTGAACGGCGAGCTCGACAAGCCCCTGCGGATCGCGGTCCGTCTTCGCTCCTTTTCTCATTTCCTCGCACACGGTCTCCACCGCTATCCTGCTCGCAACTTCTCCGGCGTCGTGCCCCCCCATGCCGTCCGCGACCACAAAGAGCGATTTTTCTCCGAAAAGAAGGTAAGCATAATTGTCCTCGTTATGGTCTCTCATCATACCGATCGCCGTGCAGCCGTTCCACGAGATGTTCAGAGGAACAGTCCGGGCTTCTGTTGTTTGCACGGTTTCAGCGGACGCCGCCTGTGCCTCCGACTCAGGTTTGAGCCTCAACGTATATGCTGGCTGAAGCACCCGGCTCGCTTCGCCGGGTTTCTCATGACTCACTGTTTTTGTCTTCTGCTCTTCTTTTACACCCATGATCTTTTTTAGACAGCTTATCGACTCAGGTATCATGACCGGCTCCTGCTTTGCCAAACGAATACTCTGTTTAATCTCATCGAGCCATTACAGTGCATCCGTCATGCCAAAGCAAAATTATATGAATAGAACCGGAACTGATGAGAGAAATGTCTTTTTGATACAAATGCTTGTGGTTAGACGGAGCAATGTGGATGGGTCGGAGACCGGGGGTTCTTATTTGATTATCGAAAAAAAGTATTCGATTTTCGAATACCGTGCGGTAACGTGCGTCGCTTGAGGGCTTGGAGTGAGAGGGTGAATCGCTATTATCGAATGCGTTGGGAAGCTGCCGCAGAGAGAAACTACAATTCCCTGAGTACTGCCTCGGAAATTTCTTTTCGGATCGATGTCCGATTCCGCGCCTCAGGATGGCCCAGGGCCACGATCGCCATGAGCTCCATTGTTTCCGGAACTCCGAGGAGCCTTCTTACGGCATCGGCGTTTTTCAATATTTCGCCGAGCCATACCGCCCCCAGCCCGAGTGCATGGGCCGCGAGCAGCATGTTCTCTATGCAGGCGCCCATTGCCAGATGGTCCTTGACCTCATGATACATCGCGCTTTTATCCAGGAACACGGCGATGCATGCCGGGGCTTTCTTGATGATGAAGTCATATCTCGTCTGCTGTGCGAGCTTCGTTCGAACTTCTTCATTCGTCACGATGACGAACCGCCACGGCTGGTTATTGAGGCCCGATGGCGCCCACATCCCGGCCCTGATGACCTCGAGCAATTGCTCCCGTCCGATCGTCTGGTTGGTATAACGCCGGATGCTCCGGCGCGTATAGATCCCTTCGAGCAAGTCCATGATCAGCGAATGTCCTCCTTCATTTTGAAGCCAGAAATCGAATGATGACGGGGTTGACAATCTCAGGCCGTTCGTAGTGGGGCATGTGGGCCGCGTCATCGATCACGTGAAATTCCGCGCGGGGCGCGATCGCCCTCACCTTGTCGCTCACGGCAAGCGGAACGGTCCTGTCCTCCCTGCCCCATACCAAGAGTACCGGGGTGTTTGTCTGGCTTACTCGTTTGAGGTCCTCCGCGGCATTCCAGCGCGGCAAGCTTCGGATCGTCGACAAGATCGCGCGCGAAAAACCTTTATACCGTATCTGGATCCGGTAAATGCGATCATACTCAGAGAATCGCTCCGGGTGTTTAAAGTCCTTTGTCTGGGCCTTTGCAATAAAAGGAACAACGTACACACGCCCCACGTAATCTCCGATGTGCGGCATCCCGAGGGGAAACGGTACGCGTTCGAGAAAGAAAAAGGCCGGATCGATCAGTGTCAGCGTCCTGACCTTTTCAGGATGGCGGGCCGCAAAGGTCGTAGTGATGAGGCCCCCCATGGAGTTGCCGACGAAGTCGACCCGGCCATGGATATCAAGAACAGCAAGGAGTCCGTAGAGTTGACGGTCGAAGAGGTCTTTATCATAGACGACGGCGGGCCGTTCGGAGTAGCCCCGGCCGTAGAGGTCGTAGCGCAATACGCGGAATCCTGAGTCGACAAGCGCATGAAACGTGGCGTCCCAGGTAAAGGACCAGGTGGAGAAGCCGTGCACCAGAACTACCGTCTCCCCGTCCGCGGGACCTGCCAGTTCATAGTGCACGGATCCGTCCGGCAGCCGTACGAATTTTCCCGGGGCTTTTATTCTCACACTATCGGAGAGTTCTTCCCGTTCCTCATTGCGGGCAACATAGCATACCAACAAAATCAGGGACGCCAGTATAAGTACAATCATGACGGTCATGGGCATTATTAAAATGGGCCTATCCGATTCTCAATACCTTCGCCCCGCGGATCTTTCGTTCTTTCAGTTCAAGCAGAGCGGTGTTTGCTTCTTCAAGCCGGTATTCCTGGACCTCGGGCCTGATCGGGATCTCCGCGGCCATGCGAAGAAACTCTTCTACGTCCCTTCGTGTAATATTCGCCACGCTCTTGAGCTCCTTTTCCATCCAGAGGTCGCGGGAATAATCGACCTTGAGCAGGGCGCCCTTGTCCGCTTCCTCTTTTCGTATCGCGTTGATCACAAGCCGTCCGCCCGGCTCGAGGTTCTTGAGAGCCTCCTTCATCGGGTCCCATGCCGGAGTCGTATCGATGATCGCATGGAGCTTCTCGGGCGTTGTTTCATCGGTATTGCCCGCCCAGACAGCGCCGAGCTCTTTGGCGAACACTTGCTCCGCCCCGGTCCTTGAAAAAACGAAAATTTTCGCGCGAGGGTACCGATGTTTCACCATCGTGAGCACCAGATGAGCGGAGGCGCCGAACCCGGTTAACCCAAGGTTCTCGCCGTCCTTCAGGTTCGTCAACCGCAGCGAACGATATCCGATCGCGCCGGCGCATAAAAGCGGCGCTGCTTCGGCATCGAAAAATACATCCGGAATCTTGTACGCATAGTCCTCAGGCGCGGTCGTATATTCCGCATAACCACCATCAGCGTCCCTGCCCGTTGCCTTGAACTCGTTGCAGAGATTTTCCATGCCATGGCGACAGTATTTGCACTTCCCGCAGGCTGAATGAATCCAGGCAATGCCGACCCGGTCGCCGATCCTGAACCTGTCCGCGTTCTTCCCCGGTTGCTCCACACGGCCGACGATCTGGTGACCAAGAATGATCGGATATTTCGACGGCAGCAGCCTTCCTTCGATCTCGTCAAGTTCCGTGTGGCACACGCCGCAGACCGAGACTTTTATCAGGATTTCTTTTTCTTGCGGAACCGGGATAGGAAGATCGGCGGATTCAAGGGGTGATTTATTTTCAGAGAGGCTGGCGGTTTTCCTCAACACCATGGCTTTCATGTACTTCACCTCGTGTTGGCGTTTGCGAAGAGGCCTTGTGCCGAAGAGAACGAAACGATCAGATTATTGAGAGGGAAGCATCGTGGAACCGCTATTTCGCCAGGTCCCCGTATTCTTCCGGCCTACGGTGCTTGAGGAAACCCCAGGTCTCGGAGGCCGCCACGCGCTCGGAAAGATCGATGTCCGCGAGGACGATCGCTTCTTTGCCGCCGGCAAGCTCAGAGACCAGTTCACCCCAGGGATCGACGCAGAAGCTCCGGCCGTAGAACGAGATGCCGTCCTCCTTGCCCACACGGTTCACCCGGAAAATGAATATGTTGTTGGCGAAGGCATTTGCCGAAATAGCAGTTTCCCAATGACGGTGGTTGTTGAGCGCGGCAGCCGTAGGGGCGAACACGATCTCGGCGCCCTTGAGCGCCAGAACGCGGCTGCCCTCGGGGAACAGGTTATCCCAGCAGATCTGAATGCCGATCTTCCCCTGCGACGTGTCAAAAACGGGAAGGCCGGTATCGCCGGGTGAAAAGTAGTAACGTTCACGGTAGAGCGGGATATCGGGCAGGTGGATCTTGCGGTAGACCCCGAGCAGTTTGCCGGAGTCGTACATTGCCGTGCTGTTGTAATATTTTCCGCCCAGGGATTCGAAGAAAGGGACGAGCAGTACAGTCCTGGTGTTCTCCGAAACTTGCTGGAACCGGCTTAACGTACCGCTCAGCGAACTTAATGCCAAAGAGAAGGATGACTTGTTTTCGTTCTTCGGGAACCAGTGCGTAAGAAAGAGCTCGGGATAGCAGATGATCTTCGCGGCCTTTTCAGCAGCCACCTCCGCCATCTCAATGGCGCGCCGGATGTTCCGCTCGAGGTCCGGACCGGCGCTTATCTGTATGCCCGCTATTCGCATAGTTTATCAGACTTAGTGAACAGGAGACAGGGGGGACCTTAAATCATGAATCTGCGTTCGCACGTATCCTCTTCGCCGTGTCTCTTTGTCTCCGCGTTGTTGATTATTTCCCGTGGCACTTCTTGTACTTGAGCCCGCTTCCGCACGGACAGGGATCGTTTCTGCCGACCTTCTGTGCCGCGTGCACGGGCGCGGGGACCGCCGCTGCTGCGCCGGCCCCGGCAAAGCTGAGCTTCTCCATCTGGCGACGTTGACGCCGCTCGATCTGTTCTCCCTGGTCTTTTGCCGCGACCTTGATCCTGAACAGGTTCTCGACGGTCGTTTCGACAATGCGGAGCTTCATCTCCTCGAACATGTCGAACCCTTCTTTTTTGTATTCGATGAGGGGGTCTTTCTGGCCGTAGCCCCTGAGCCCGATGCCTTCCTTTAAATGGTCCATGGCCAGGAGGTGGTCTTTCCACTGGTTGTCCACGGCCTGAAGCATGAACACCTTCTCGAGGTGGCGCATGAGCTCGGGGCCGATCTCCTTCTCCTTGTCATTATAGCTCTGTTGCAGGGCTCCCCAGAGCTTTTCGCGGAAATCCTCCCGCGGGAGGGATTGCGGGTCGATATCGGTCAGGCGAAAGGAGAACTTGGCCGCAAGCGCGTCTTTGAGGCCCGTAACGTCCCAGGTCTCGGGATAGGCGCTCTCGGGGCAATAGAAATCGAGGATGCCGTCGCACATGTCTTCGGCCAGGTCGAGCACATCGTCCTTGAGGTCTTCCCCCGCCAGGATCTGCCGGCGCTGCTCGTAAATTACTTTCCGCTGCTGGTTCATGACATCGTCGTATTCGAGGATGTGTTTGCGCATCTCGAAGTTGTGCTCTTCCACCTTCTTCTGCGCGTTCTCGATGGCGCGGGACACCATGCGGTGCTCGATGGGGACGTCTTCTTCCATGCCGAGCTTGCCCATGAGGCCTGAAATGCGGTCTGAGCCGAAGATCCTCAAAAGATCGTCTTCAAGCGAAAGGTAGAACCGCGACGAGCCGGGGTCGCCCTGCCTGCCCGAGCGTCCGCGGAGCTGGTTGTCGATCCGGCGCGCTTCATGCCGTTCCGTGCCGAGGATGTGAAGGCCGCCCGCCCCAATGACCTTCTCCTTTTCACCGGCGCAGAGCGCCTTAAACTGCTCCAAGGTCTTGTTCCATTCTTCCTTTGAATGTTCTTTGCTCTTGAGCGCCTGGCGCGTGAGCCCCTCGGGGTTGCCGCCCAGGACGATATCGGTGCCGCGGCCCGCCATGTTCGTCGCGATCGTTACCGCGCCGTAGCGGCCGGCCTGGGCCACGATCTCGGCCTCCATCTCGTGATACTTGGCGTTCAGCACAGAATGCCTGATGCCCTTTTTTTTGAGCATGGACGCCAGCGTCTCGGATTTGACGATCGAGATGGTTCCCACGAGCACGGGCTGGCCTTTTTTGTGCCGCTCCTCGATCTCTTTGATCGCCGAGTTGAACTTGGCCTGCTCGTTCTTGTAAATAAAATCGGGATTGTCGATGCGGATCATCGGCTGGTGGGTGGGGACGATGACGACGTCGAGGTTGTAGATCTTCGCGAATTCGGCCGCCTCGGTCTCGGCCGTGCCGGTCATGCCCGCGAGTTTGCCGTAAAGCCGGAAATAGTTCTGGAACGTGATCGAGGCCAGGGTCTGGTTCTCGTTCTCGATCTTGACGCCCTCTTTCGCCTCGATGGCCTGGTGCAGGCCGTCGCTCCAGCGCCTGCCGGGCATGAGCCTGCCCGTGAACTCATCGACGATCATGACCTGGTTGTCCTTGACCACGTAGTCTACGTCGCGATGGAACAGGGCGTGGGCCTTCAGGGCCTGGTGTACGTGGTGCACGAGGTCGACGTTCGACGGGTCGTACAGGTTGCCCGCGCCGAGCATCTTCTCGACCTTGACGTTTCCCTCCTCGGTCAGGGCCGCGGTCTTGGTCTTTTCCTCGATGGTGTAGTCCTCCTCCTTTTTGAGGCTCGGAATGATGCGGTTGATCTTGTAATACTTGTCCGTGGAGTCTTCCGTGGGGCCCGAGATGATAAGCGGGGTGCGGGCCTCGTCGATCAGGATCGAGTCCACCTCGTCCACGATGGCGTAATTGAGCTCGCGCTGGACATATTCCTTGAGGTCGAACTTCATGTTGTCGCGGAGATAGTCGAAGCCGAACTCGTTGTTCGTTCCGTAGGTCACGTCCGCGCCGTAGGCCTGCTGCCGCTCTTCATCGGTGAGGCCGTGAACGATGACGCCCACGGTCAGGCCGAGAAAGGTATAGACGGGACTCATCCATTGCGCGTCGCGCCGGGCGAGGTAATCGTTCACCGTGACCACATGGACGCCCTTGCCGCTGAGACTGTTCAGGTACACCGGGAGCGTGGCAACGAGGGTCTTGCCCTCGCCGGTCTTCATCTCGGAGATCCTGCCGCTGTGGAGCACGATGCCGCCGATGAGCTGCACGTCGAAATGGCGCATCCCGAGCGTCCGCTTCGATGCCTCGCGCACCACGGCGAAGGCCTCGGGAAGGATATCGTCGAGCGTCTCGCCCTGCTCCAGCCGCCCCTTGAACTCGTCCGTCTTGGCCCGCAGGCCGGAGTCAGGGAGCCCGGACACTGCGGTCTCGTGCGCGTTGATCTTATCAACCAGCACCTGGATGCGTTTCAATTCCCGGTCGTTCGCGGTTCCGAATACTTTTTTCAGGATCATACCGATCATCTGGTTCATCTCCACCTGCGGTAAACTTCGTCAGAGAACGGAGTTCTCAAACGTGTATCGTGTATTGTATATTGATCAGCAGCGTTCTCTTACGATCGAACAGAGCACGCTGACTTTTTCATGGTTTTTCATATTATCATTTTTATGCAGGAATTCAAGAAAATAATCTTCCGAAGCCACCGGATATTGCTGTTTACGAATGCTGTTCTGCCACGGTGCGCCACAGTCTCCGTGCCGAACGCTTTTACGGCCGAAGCCTTTTTCAGCGATAGCTCGGATACAAACACGCTTTGCGATCATGCCGCCGAGGTCGCGATGGAGCAGGACGCGTTCCTTCTGCTTTCGCGTTGCCGGGCTATTCCAAATAAGAACAGCGAAAAGGTGCCAGATGGTGCACCATTTCTTGCTTGACAAAAAATGGCGTTAAGTGTACAAAAAGACATGAAGACCATCTTGACCGACAAATCGATTTTCGAAATGCAGGCTGAGATCTGCAAAACCCTCACCAACCCCAAACGCATCGAAATCCTCAATACCCTCAGAACCGAGGAAAAAACCGTGACCGAACTCGTGGCCGCTCTGGGGGCGTCCAAGGCCAACGTATCCCAACACCTTGCTGTAATGCGGCATAAGGGCATTCTGTCGACGAGAAGGGCCGGGGTCAACATCTATTACCGCGTATCGAACCCGAAGGTCATCGAGGCCTGCTCCTTGATGAAAGAAGTTCTCTTCGAGCAACACGCCGCCAAGAAAAAAGCGATCTCCGGGGTATAGATAAGTCTTCACGGAACATTTTATACCTCTCTTTTTTTGCCCGCATAGTTTCAACAATCTAACAGTTCATCAGGGACTTAATTTAAGACGCTTTCGAATCACGACACCACATTTAAAAGGAGGTATTCTGTAATGAAGAAGGTCCTTCCGGTAGTTCTCTCGATGCTTTTCCTGACCGGGCATGGCGGCAGCTGATGAGGCTTCCTGGCTGCAGATCGGCGGCGACTACCGCTTCAGGTTTGACTCGCTCAGGGGTACGGTGCATGATTATGTACAGGCAGATGGCACACCATCCGGTGTTGCTACTCCTGAATATGCGGTAAAAAATGGCTCCCTGCTCCTCAACCGTTTTGGACTGAATTTAAGGGCAGATGCCCTTGAGGATGTGAGTGTAAAAGCACGCTTCGTTATGTATAAGGTATGGGGCCAAGAAACTCCCAATGCTGCATTGGGAAATTTCTTTGCTGACCGGTTCGGAGGCACGAACGACGGCACCGTAGGCCACGTGCCGCAGGACAGCACCCTGCGGGTCGATTATGCTTATGCCACGGTAAGCAATCTTTTCGGCGCTCCCGCCTGGTTCTCTATCGGACGCCGGCCGTCCACAAGCGGCATTCCCGGCAACATCCGGCAGGACCGGGAAAAGATCGGGACGGCCGGCATACCGAACATTCTGGTTGATTACGCTTTTGACGGTGCGACCCTCGGTTATGCTCCGTATATCGAGGCCTTACCGGGCGCGTTTGCAAAGCTTTGCTACGGCCGCGGCTTTGATACCGGCTTTCAGGATCCCGGGGCCACGCTCAATAACACCGATTTCTACGGCATCAATATGGCGCTTATCGACACCGAGAATGCACATATCGAACTGCAATATCAAAAAGGCGTGAACATCTTCGACCGCCCCTCTGACGGCATCAACATGACGGTGCCGGCAGGAGGTGGTGCGAATACGACTGAGAACTTGCCGGTATCCGCGAATCTGGGCAACATAGACTGGATCGGCGGCGTTGCAATGGGCAAGATGGGCGGTCTCAATCTCTTTTTGTCTGCCGCGCAGAGCACAGCCTATCCCAACGGCCAGTTGAGCGGCGGCCAGGCAGGCCTCCTCTTTAATGCCGGCAGCCCTGCCGAAAGGCAGACAGGGTTCGCCATGTATCTGGGCGGCCGCTATGATTTCAACTCTTCAGGCACAAAGATCGGCGCCGAGTATAACCGGGGTTCAGAGTTCTGGGTCGGCATGGTCCCGGCAGGCGATGACATCTGGACGAGCAAACTCGGGACCCGCGGCAGCGTCTACGAGGTCTATCTCATCCAGGAGCTGAATAGAAAGCCTATTTCGAAAAAAGGCAAGGCATTCGTTCGGCTCGGCTACCAATATTACAAGTTTGACTATACCGGCAGCAACAACTGGGTCGGAGCGCCGGTAAAAATTTCCGACCTGAGTACAACGAATCCGGCAACGCAGCAGATGCTGGCACCGCTCAAGGACGCGAAGGACCTCTATCTGACCTTCGACGTTCTGTTCTAAGCTCCGGTAAACGGACACAAAAGAGGGGCGGCCCCAGCCCCTCTTTTTTTTATTTGTTCAGAGGAATATACTTACTGATAAATTCTGAGTTTAAATTTTAAAATCCAGATGCCAAATCAAATACCAGTAGACATTTTTATCGTTTTGATATTCCTTGGAACTTAGGGCTTTGTCATCTGGAATTTCACTTTCCGTATCTCTGCCGGCCCCGTTGGATAATACTATTGCTAGCGGGGTGGACTCCGGGGCTAGAGCTGGATAATTTTCTCACCTGAACCATGACAGAGCCTGAGCGAGCCAAATAAAAACCCGGGCTGGGGGGTCCCGGGGTCATTATCGCGCTTAAAACATTTTTCAACCTCGCGGAGGAGCTGCGGGGTGATCATTTTTCAGGATGCTGCTGCTTTCATTACATTGGCTGCCTGAGGGCCTTTTTCACCCTGCGTGATCTCGAACTCCACAAACTGCCCCTCGGAAAGCGTCTTATATCCTTCTCCCTGGATCGCCGAATAGTGCACGAAGACGTCCCTTCCGCCGCCTTCCGGCTCGATAAAACCGTACCCCTTCGATTCGTTGAACCACTTCACTTTCCCGGTAGACATAATGCTTACTCCCTCCTTGACTTGTGTCCGCTGTCGTCGGATGCCGGCTCTGTATCGCGGTCACCTCATGGCGGTACACGGTTTTAGTACAAAGGGAAAGAGCCAGTCACTCCCCCACGCCCTTTTCCCGGCCAATAGACATTTCCTTTTATATTTATATGAGAAAGGATGAGAAGACATAGGCAAGATAGAATTGAGGGTGGATTTGATTACCGTAGGGACCTCTTAATTAAGATATCTGACAGGATTCACGGGCAACCCGTTCACCCGTACTTCGTAGTGCAGATGAGGACCGGTGCTCGATCCGGTATCTCCCACGTAAGAGATCACGTCACCGCGCTTGACCCGCTGACCCGCTTTGACATTCAGCCGCGAATTGTGGGCATAGATAGTCTTGACGCCGTAGCCATGACTGATCTCCACCATGTTTCCGTATCCCGTGCCAAAGCCGGCCCTTATCACGACTCCGTCGGCGGGCGACACGACGGGAGTGCCGGTCTGAGCGGCGATGTCCATACCTTCATGAAATGTGGGAATGCCGGTGAACGGCGAGGTCCTGTTGCCGAAGGGCGAGGTCACCCATCCCCGGACGGGCCAAACCGAAGGGGTGGAGGCATAGAGCGAACGCTTGTCCTCGAAATACTCGATAAGCATCTGGAGGCTGGTCTCCTGCCTGGTCGCCGCGCCCTTGAGCTGCGTCAACTCCTGATGCATTTCTTTGAGCGCCTCATCCTGCTTCTTTTCTCCCATGGCGGTCAGGTTCTGGAGGCCGAGCTCATCAGGGCCGCCGATGCCGAGCACCTGCTGCGCCTTGTCCCGAGGCCCGAGGCTTACGGCACGGCGGAGTTTCGTATCGAGGTCGCGGAGGAGGAACATCTGGCGCTTATAATCGAGGAGGTTGAGCGCAAAGTTCTGCACCTGTGCTTTCTGCTGCATGAGCTCCTCGCGCATGGACTGCAGTTCTCCCACCTTGCCTTTCACGTCATTGTATTCGTAAACAAGATAAAATGAGAGAACGGCTACTGCCGCAAGAGCAATAAGAACTGACTTGATGACGGACTTGGAAATGCTTAAAGTTCTGACCCGCTCGTTGGGACCGGGCAGGAACATGAAGGTAAAGTACTCTTTTTTCTTGGTATTTCTTGACTTTCGTGCCCTCATCCTACCTCCAAAAAAAGCCCATACGACTTACAAAGCGTAACATAAAGCCTTATTCAATGTCAAGGTCATAATATATTTTTTTATAAAAATTTAATTTGTTTACAATATGTTGTGTGATTCAAAAAATATTTTACCAGCTGTTGGCGTCAAAAGGGATGAACGGAATGTGAGAAGAATTCGCAATCGAATCATCCCTTTGTGCTCTCCCTGACCCAGTCGAGGTACTCCCGGGAGCCAGCAATAATCGGGAGGGCAATGACCTCGGGTACTGCATAGGAGTGGAGCGCCTTCACGCGACCGATGAGTTTTTCCAGGAGAGGCTGTCTGCTCTTGCAGATGAGGAGCACCTCGCCCGCGTTCTGCGTCTTTCCCTCCCAGAAAAACAGGGAACGCACCTCAGGCACGATATTCACGCAGGCCGCAATATGCTCGTTCACGAGGGCCCCGGCAATTGTTGCCGCCTCCTCGCTGGAACTCGCCGTTATCAATACGATGATCTCCTCCGCCATGTCTCCTCCTGAAACTGCGTGCTTTCATAATCCGGAACCGAAAATACCGGATACTATCCAACAAATAAACTTCCTCGCCGCAAGCAGCGGGGTATTAAGAACCGTATCAAAACCCATTACGCCGCAAGCGGCGGGGAATTCAACCCGGAGTGACGATTAAAACTTCAGCGCTCCCAGCCCCTTGAGATCGAGCGTCAGCAGATACTGCTTCTCTCCCGGCTTGGCGACGTACATGATGCCGAGGCCCCAGCATTGGGAGGCGTAGTGGAGTTGATACTCCTGCTGGGTGTTCCTTTCCAGCACCAGATCGCGCCATATCTGCCCGAGGACGTCCCATTTCCCGAGTTTGATATCCGTGCTGCCGATCAGATATTCTGTTTCCGGCTCGCGAAGATACTGGTGGGTGACATTAAACTTCACCGGGTCGGTGGCGATACTCACGCCCTCGGAGGACGAAACAACTTCACGGGTATAAGTATTATAGTTCGCTATAGCCGAAAGGGTCAACAGTTTAGGAGTTTTAATGTAGAGTTCTCCGCGAAGCTCCGAGCGTGGCTGCGCGGCTGCGGCATCGGCGCTCCTCGCTTTACTGAGATCGTAGGACTCCGAAAGCCTGAATACCATCAGGTCAAAGGACCTCGATCCCGCGGCATCTTTATAATGCGCGGTCAGTCGGTTGATGAGCGAGACGCTGGCGAGGTTCTGCGGAGTGACGGTATCGACGACGTCCAGCTGCGGTATGCTCGTCTGGTCGAACTCGGGTATGTAGTTATAGGAGATGCTCGGCTCGACCGAGTGCCTGACGCGCCCGATCCCCAGGTCGCTGTCCGTGCCGTAGACGCGGGAGAACCGTGCGTTCAAATCGGCGCCCGCGTAATAGAACTTGCGCTCCGCGGGTTCCGACGAAGTGAGGCTCCGGTCGTAATAGGTAGCCCGCACGCCCGCGCGCGGCGTGAACGTCAAGCCGCTGCCGAAGGTTGCCGAAAGCCTGGGGTTGAAATCGGCGCGCATGACGCTCACCCCGGCCGGCGCGGAAAAATTGGCCGCCGAGCCGTCGAAGTTCAAGTAAACCGGTCCGGCGATTTTTTCTTCAAAAATATTGTAGCGCAGTTCAGGCAGTTTCTGGATCGTGTTTTCATTGCTTTTTTGTGTGAGATCAATGGCGTACTGTCCCAGGAGATTGAGCGACGACGTGTCCCATCGCTCGATATAAAAAAGGTTCGAGTCGAGGTAGGGCCGGGACCGCAGCTCGAGACTCTTCGTCTCGATGTCGGTGAAGTAGGAGAAATCGCTTACCAGATTGATATCGGCCCGGACGGAAAGGTCCTCGGCGATCTCCTCATGGTGCTCGAACGAGAACTGCCAGCGGTCATTCGGGGTACCGGGGGTATTGAGGTCCCGGAACCGGCTGAAGGTGTCGAAGTAGTTATAAAAGACCTTGCCGCTGGAATCACGGGAGTTGATGTAACGATATTCAACGCCCGTACCGAGCCCGTGCCGGGCACGATAGTCCGAATAGAAGGTCATGTCCTGGGAGTCCGATAGGGCCCAGAAAAAGGAGTTCTTCATCAGGAACCCCTCGCTGCTGCTGTACCCGGCTTCGGGAATCAGGAGACCGGTCTGCCTCCGCACCGGGAAGAGGAGATAGGGAGTGTAAAGAACGGGGACTCCGCCCATGTTGAACGAGACGCCCCTGCCGGTTGCATACCGGTCCATGTCCAGGTCGATTATGTCCGCCTTGAGGTACCACTCGCCCTCATCGCAGGTCGTGAACGTACCCTTCTCCACATGGTACTCGGTCTCGGATTTCCTTTCGATCTTCTCGCCCTTGATGTGCAGATTATCCTTGCTCATGAACAGGTCGCCGTTGTAGATTACCCCCGACTTGGTATTGATGTTGATCTGCAATTTGTCGGCGCGGATAATGTCCCCCTTTTCCTGGAGGTACACCTTGCCTTCGGCCACGGCCTCACCGGTCTTATTGTTCAGGACGATCTTGTCCGCTTCTACCCTCATCCCTTCCTGTTCGACCCGCACGTGTCCCACGGCAACATACACGTCATTGGCCCGGTCATAGTCGAGCTTGTCGGCATTCACGGTGACGAGGATCTTCTTCGGGATTTCATCGGCGCGGGCGTGCAGGGGCAGACCGGCCACTAAGCCGGTGAATAAAAGAACTATCAGAATGAGCACGGTGCCGCGCGTCATATCATTACTTTTTCACTCCGCATTCCGGTCACCTCGTTAGAAATCGAAAACCATCATGTTTCGCAATTACTCAGGCCGGAGTTGAGCACAGGTACAAACAAGCGCGCCTTGCGCCGGGGCGAAGTAGCTTCCCTGGGCAGTTACCATGCTTCGCATGTACAGAAGGCTTTCAACTCTGCTCTACGTTTTACGCGGCAGAGCGCCGTCCGGACAAATTCTGCCGGGGCATTGCCTTATCTCATCCCTTCAAGCCCGAGAGTGCCTGCGCCTTTCGATCGTGCTCAACGATTGCCGCCCGGGCATCTCCCACGACGTACAGCGATCCGGTGATCAGGATCAGGTCGTCCGGAGCGGCTATTGCTTGCGCCGCAACGATCGCCTTGCTCACGGTCTCCGCCGTCTCCACAGAACCGTGCAGTGTCCGCACTTCCGAGGAGAGTGCGGCGACGTCCATGGCCCTCGAATACTCCGGCTTGGTGACGATCACGTGGTCAGCAAGCGGAACAAGCTCGGATACGATCCCCCGGTAATCCTTGTCTCCGAGTATCCCGATAACCAGGACGAGGCGTTGGTATGCACGCTTCATATCGCGTACAGCGTCCGCAAGCATCCGTGCCGATGCGGGATTATGCGCTCCGTCGAGATAAAGGTCCGGCTTGTGCGCGACCCGTTCCAAGCGGCCTTCCCATAGCGCCTGCTCGAGGCCGAAACGCAGCGCGTGTTCATCGACCGGGATGCCCGTTTCGCGCAGGCATTCTATCGAGGCCAGGGCGAGACAGGCATTGTCCACCTGATAGCTGCCGGGCAGGGTGATCGTAAGTCCATCGCAGGCAGCCTTGATGCCGCGGTAATGAAACCGCTGCTCGCGCCCCGATGAAATACGCTCGCAATTGAAATCGTCAGGCAGCCGGTAGACCGGGGCCTGCCGGGCCGCGGCCTCGCGCATTATAACGCGAATGACCGCAGGCTGCACCGCTCCGGTGACCACGGGCACGCCGGACTTGATGATGCCGGCCTTCTCACCGGCGATCAGCTCAAGCGTGTCGCCGAGGAACTCGGTATGCTCGAGGTCGACGTTCGTGATCACCGTTACGAGCGGCGTGATCACGTTCGTCGCATCGAGCCGGCCGCCCATTCCCGTTTCGACCACGGCGATATCCACGCCTTCTTCGGCAAAACAGGTGAACGCCATCGCCGTCGTCACCTCGAAGAACGTCGGATTGAGCGCCGCGGTCCCGCCGGTTGAGGGCCGTTGATACCCCTCGCGGACTCTTTGCGCCAGCTCCACCGTCCTTGCCTCGGTGATCGGCACGTTGTTGATCCTGATCCGCTCGGTAAAGCTGACCAGGTGCGGCGAGGTGTAGAGCCCGACGCGGTATCCGGCGGCGCGAAGCATGCTCGCCATGAACGCTGAAGTCGATCCTTTGCCGTTTGTACCGGCAACATGCACGGAGCGGAACTTCCGGTGCGGATTGCCCATGACTTCCATGAGCGTCACGCTGTTGGAAAGAGCGAGCTTGATGCCGTGCTTCTGGAGCGCGTAGAGATACTCGATGGTTTCCCGGTATGAACTGTCAGGGGGCATACTCGTATGCAATCCGTTTCATTTTTTGTCTTCCCCTCCCCGGTCGCTTACGGGAGGGACGTTGGCGTAGAAGTTGATGCGGGCTCTGCCGACGTTTCCGCGGGTTTATACTCCATCGGTGCGGCCTGGGTCGACGACGGCCCGGCGATTTTGGAAGCGGGCTTCAGCTTCATGATAAAAGGGATGGGGTGCACGCTCTGAATAAATTCGGATTTCTTCCGGCTATACGTCACCTTCCCGGCTGATTCGATCCGGTTAAAGAACGTAGCCATTTCTTTCCCCGTCAGACTCCCGGAAATCTCCCGAACGGTATCGCTGAACTGGAGCTTCCGGAGCGAACCGTGCCGCCTCATGACCTCATTGATACGCGGTATGGCGGTTTGTTCGTTCTCAGGCGTGACCGTGATCACGAGGGGTTCGACGGCCGGTGCTTCCGAAACAGGCCTGTGAGCGGATGGCGGTGCCGCAGCCGGACGTACGGGAGCCGGCTGCACAGGCATGGCAGCATGCGTCACGGTCGGCGCCGACGCGACCGCCGCTAAAGGCGCAGCAGGAGGCGGCAAGGACTTCTCGAGGTTCTCGATTTCCAGGTCCCTGTGGCGGGACGCGAGGTTTACGGAGACAAGGGCGACGATGCCGACGATCGCCGCAAGCCAGAGCGGCCGGTACAAAAGTTTCTTGAGCTTTGCCAGCGCGGACGCGCCCTCTTTCAATTGCTGTACCAGGCCCTCGGGCGGGGTAATGTCCTTCAGTATCTGACGGGTTTCGCTTTCCTGTTTGAGCGCCTGGTACTCGGAGGAGCAGACCACGCAGGTCTTCAGGTGCCGTTCCACCCTGATCTTCTGGAGCTTAAACAAATGTCCGTGCAGGTATTTGCGCAGCGACTTCCTGGTAGTGGCGCATTCCTTTTTCATGGAGCTCGCCTTATCAAGCTTATGACTGCTTGTCTTGTGGTGTGGATCATGTTCAATTCGCATCCGGTCCATTACACCCCCCCAACCTTGACCTGCTCGGCGCGAAGCGAGGGATCGCCGAGGAACCGCTTTCCGATGGTCTCGAAGCGCGCCGGCGAATCGGTCACGTAGAATTTCCGCAAACCCTCGCCCCGGCCGTTCCCCCGCCACTTGAGCTTTTCGAGCACGTCCGCAACTTCTTTGGCTGTTTCAGTCGCCGAATCGATCAAGACTATTTCCGGGCCCACGGCCCTGCTGATCACCGCCTTGAGCAAAGGATAATGCGTGCAGCCGAGCACCAGCGTGTCGATGCCCGTGCCCCGCAGCGGCGCGAGATACTTCCCGGCCACGAGCGCAGCCACGTCGTTGTCCGTCCACCCCTCTTCGGCCAGCGAGACGAAAAGCGGGCATGCAAGGCTATGGACCTCGATATCGGGCGCCAGCCGTTTGATCTCCTTCGCATAGGCGCCGCTGTTGATCGTGGCCTCCGTGCCGATCACGCCCACCTTCCGGGTCTTCGTGGCCGCCACCGCGGCCCGCGCCCCGGGCTCGAGCACGCCGACGACCGGAAGGGGGTACTCCTTCTTCACCGCTCCGAGACTGACAGCCGATGCGGTGTTGCAGGCGACGACAAGCATCTTGATCTCCTGGGAAAGCAGGAACTGCGTGTTCTCGAAGCTGTAGCGCGTGACGGTCTCGGGCGAACGGATGCCATAGGGAACGCGCGCCGTGTCCCCGAGATAGATGATGTTCTCCCGGGGCAGCGTCGCCACGATCTCCTTGAGCACCGTGAGCCCGCCGATGCCGGAATCGAATATGCCGATTGCTTTTTGCATAGTCCCTGAAATTCTAAATCCGGAATTCGACACCCTGAATACTATCAAATAAAATAAGTCCGAAATTCTTTATCACATGAGAATTTGATAATTATTTAGGATTTCGCGCTTGGTGCTGAGAGTTTCTGAGACCGGTTTCCGGTCTCAGGTTTATTGCTTCACCAGATCCATCCGCTTGTCGAACTTTCTCGACAGGTCCATATGTCCCGCGAGCGTCTGCGCCTCTTTGCCCTCGAGCAGAAAGCGGACCTGCTTGATCTCCTCGAAATTCTGCCTGAGCGTGTTTACCATGGAATAGATCGCCAGGAGCTCTTCCCAGGCCGATGCCGTTACGCCGTTCTGCTGGGCGGAAGAGAGATCGACATAAGCAGTGCCTGAGGCGTCGAGAAAGAGCTCTCTGATCTTCAGTTCCCTGAACACCGCAGTCTGCAGCACGCGCGGGTCCGCGAGCGCGGCACCCAACGCCTCGCGCGCCTGCGCCTGCGGGTCGGGCTGTCGCGTGACCGCGGCAGTTCCCGTTGCGAGCGCGCCGTCCGCGGGATAGTAGAGCGTTATGGTAAGCGGCTCAGCGGGACGTGCCGGCTGCGCGAGCAACGATGGTGCCTGCGCCGTCTGATTCTGCTGCGGGTTCGGTGCGTTCAGACGCAGCCAGACGAAAACCCCGGCAGCGGCAACAGCGAAAATCGCGACAAGCAACCAGATCAGCGACCGGCTGCCATTGATCCTTCTATCGATTCTCTCGGACATACTGCTCGATCCCTTTTGCAGCGGCCTCAACGGCCTTTGCGCGGTCGCACCCCGCCCCGACCTCGATCATGACCGCCGCCGCATCAACTGCCTTCAAGCCCGCGAGCGGCGCCTGCAAGGGCTGCGCGTTGTCCTTGCCGTTGAGTTGCCGCGCGAGCTGGCGGCCGAGTGCGTTGCTCTCCTGGGCATGCGCGGCCTGCTGTCTGCCCCAGAGCATCTCCCGCTGTTCGTTGCCGGCTTCGAAGCTGAGGAAATTTCTGCTCATGGGCTGCACTGCCTGCGCACCCATGTCTTCGCCGGGGTCCTGAATGTAGATCCGGTCGTTCGTTCCCGGAGCAACGTGGATGCTCACAAAAACCGACGCCCCCGCAATGTTCGCGGCAGCTGCGCGCTCGTTGAGCGAAAGCGCCAGGTCTTTTTCCCTGGTCAGGACCACTTGCACGCGGGGGTCCTTCTGCAGGATTTTTTTTATTGCCTGCGCCAGTTCCAGCGTGATCGTCTTCTCCTGGCCCTGCGCCGTTACAATGCCCGTGTCGTTCCCTCCGTGGCCGGCATCGAGTGCGACCACCACGGGCCTGCCCGGCTGCGGTACGGGAGCAAGGGCCGCGCCGTTGGCGATATCCACCACGATCCGGTCCGGTCCGCGGAGCACGAAATCCTTCACTTCGCCGGCAGTCGCGTCAAGGCGGATGACGACAACGGTCCTGCCGGCGTCTTCTTTCTTTTCCACGCCGCTCACTACACTGTCCCGGACCGACGGCAGCGGTGACTTGAGCGTAAAGGTCCCATCGTAGGCGGAGAGCAGGAGGCTCTGGCCATCCGTGGCCCTGGTAAGGACGTAGGGCGCGGCCGCCTCGACCTCGAATACAATACGGGTAAAGGAGGCATAGGAAAAATACCGCACCCCCTTGACCGTCAGTCCATTTTCCGCGGGCAAGGCCGGTGCGGGCAGCATCAGGAGACACAAAATAATGAGCTTAATCACCGTCCGCATACGAGGTGTTATAGTAACACAACAACAAGATTTGCGCAAGGAAAAGGCGGGAAAAACCCAAAAAAAACCGGGTAATACAAGTTCGAGTTGCTTGAAACCCGGTGTTGTCGTGTTATGCAACCACGGCGGTTCACCCGGTTAGAAATATAATTTGTTGGCAAAGCCTGCAGCAACACGGAGAATAAATGACAAAGCTTTGCAAATCAGATGGCATTGGCCGATTGAGGTTTGATTTGACATTTTGATTTTGAAATTTTAACTTTCGTCCCTGTCTCTGCGGCCATAGTGATATATTGTCTCCCGAATTTTTTCATGAATGAACCTGACATTTGCTTTCCGGCCCCTGCTGTGTTAATCTGTCAACCTGATGAATGCACTCAAGATCTTCGGCGAAACGGGCATGATCGCGCAGGCCATGCGCGTCGCCTACGAGCACCGTCCCCAGCAGATCGAAATGGCCGGGGCCGTGGAGAAGGCCCTTGGCGCGAAGGCCCATCTCATTGTTGAGGCCGGCACCGGCGTGGGCAAGAGCCTGGCCTATCTCGTGCCCGCAATTGTCTGGGCGCGCAACGAGAACCAGCGCGTGGTGGTCGCTACGTACACGAAAGCGCTCCAGCAGCAGCTCGTGGACAAGGACCTGCCGTTTCTGAAAAAAGTGCTCGGCGATTTCCGCTACGCCCTCTGCGTGGGCGGCGAGAACTACCTCTGCCTCAGGAGGTTCGACCAGCTCCGCATGGCCGACCTCTACGAACAGAACGAGGTAGGAGCGCTGAACCGGATCTTCGAATGGTCCACAAAGACGCGCACCGGACTCCGGAGCGACCTCGATATCGAGCCGTCACCCGCTCTCTGGGCCAAGGCCTGCCGCCAGGCGGACCTCTGCTTCGGCAGGGACTGCTCGTATTACAGGGACTGTTTCTACCTGAAGGCCAAATCAGTGGAGCAGCAGGCCCACATCCTCGTGGCAAACCACCATCTTTTTTTCGCGGACATGGCCACCGGAGGGAACGTCCTCCCCGTTCACAAAGCCGTGGTCTTCGACGAGGCGCACCAGGTCGAAGACGTGGCCACGGACTACCTCGGCGTCGAGGTCTCGAATGCCTCGGTGCGCTACCTTCTCGACACGCTCCTCTCCCAACGTACGCGCAAGGGCATGCTCACGCGCGTCAGGTCGCAGGGGCACGAGGTGCAGCTCATCCGCGGCATGGTCGACGGGCTGCGGGTCATTGCGGACAATTTTTTCCTGAACCTTCACCCCTTCGTGCAAAAGGAGCCCGTGCTCCGGGTGAGGAAGGCGAACATCGTCCCCGACCTCCTGAGCGATCCTTTGCTTGAGCTCCGGGACGCGCTCCTCGAACTCGAGGTGGAGACGCATGAAGAAGAGCTCGAGGTGAAGGCCTTCGCCTCGCGGGCCCAGGCGTTCGCCGGCGCGGTGCGCATGAACCTCGGCCAGAAGGAAGAGGGCTTCGTGTACTGGGCCGAGCGCGAGAATACGCGCTATCGCCTCGTTGCTTCGCCCATCGACGTGGCAGAGACGCTGCGGAAAAACCTCTTCGGGGGCAAGGACACTGTGGTGCTCACCTCCGCCACACTCTCGTCCGCGGGAACGTTCACGTACATCAGGAACAGACTCGGGCTCGACGCGCCCACGGAGCTGCTCCTCGACTCGCCCTTTGATTTCGAGGAGCAGGCCATGCTCTACATCGCTTCGGGGCTTGAAGACCAGCAAGCCTCCGGATACCAGGAAAATTTCGACGGGGAACTAAAGGCAGTGCTGTCCATCGCCAAGGGAAGGACGCTTGTGCTCTTTACGAGCTACGGCCAGCTCAGGAAAAGCGCCGAGACGCTGAGGCAGCAGCTGCCCGGGCTCGGCGTTCTCTGCCAGGGCGAGATGCCGGCGTATCGTTTGGTCGAACAGTTTAAAGCGGTCCCGAACACGGTCCTTCTGGGGACCGCGTCGTTCTGGCAGGGCATCGATATCCCCGGCGACGCGCTGCAATGTGTGGTCATTGCCAAACTTCCGTTCGCCGTGCCCGACGACCCCATCGTCGAGGCGCGGATGGAGCTCTTGAAAAACCCGTTCTTCGAGTATCAAGTCCCGCAGGCAACGCTCCTCTTCCGGCAGGGCTTCGGCAGGCTCATCCGCACGAAAACCGATCGTGGAGCGGTTGCCGTGCTCGATTCGCGCATCATGACGAAGAATTACGGAAAGTGGTTCCTGAAATCGATCCCGAAGTGCCGGATCACCGATGAACGGGAAGAGTTCAGGAAATTTTTCGAGGGATTGAGAGGCGAATAGCGATGTTCGCTATGACGTTGCGATCCGAGACGCACCCGTTACAAACCCCGATGAATTTTTTCCCGGCCTAAAAAAATCTCGTCATTTACCGTGTTTTTCCTAAAGCCGTATGAAGTAGAGGAGTTCCAGGCTATAAAAAATAAACGCGTAATTCCCCTTGACTATTAACCTATAGGTTAATATAATGTACCGATTAATGATGGGGAATAAAACGATGAAAAAGAAATCTCTCGACGCGCTGTTTGAATCAGCGAAAACAAAAGACACCTACTGGACAAGCAAGGCGATACTGGAGTTTACCTCTGACCTCTTTCAACTCATGAAACAACGGGGTAAGACCAAAGCGGACGTGGCACGCGCTCTTAAAAACAGTCAGGCGTACGTGACAAAAGTCTTTAAAGGCGATGTCAATTTCACTATCGATTCCATGGTCCGTCTCACCAGAGCGCTCAACGGAAAGGTACACATCCACGTCGTCGCCGATAATGTCGATGTTAGGCGACCTGATGCCGCCAAAAAGGAAAAGAAACCCGCGGTCCCCCGGAAATCGACCTAGTGCGCAAAACGATTGTACGCGGGACGGAACGCATAAGGAAAATCCGCATAAATTTCAGGTCACGCTCGATATTAAAACGGAGCCGCTCGACGAGCGGCCTCTCCCCTATGACATATCTTTAATACTGGTGGGGTTCTTTGACGTTGATCCATCCATGACGACGATACCCGCGGCCGACATGGTCAGAGTAACGGGCTCATCGATCCTCTACAGCGCAGCGCGAGAGTTTTTGCTGACCCTCATGGGTCGCGGCCCCTGGTCGCCAATGATGCTGCCCACCATTTCCTTTATGGAACTGGCAAATAAGAAAAAAGATAAGCCGGAGCCTGTCGGCAAGCCTTAGCATGCTTCTCTGCCTTTCATCAACTCCCTATGCGCCAGGTCATGCACGCGATAACTACGTCAGGGACAACGAAACGCCCCTCCGCGTGACCCCAGGTCCCCCGCAATCTCCCGCGAAAAGACAAAATCTACGATTATAAACTTGGCCCCAAGATATAGCCTCTTGTCATCAGCCCCGCTGTGGACCCTGATTTTTCAATAATGCCAATCCTCGTGCCTAACCGGCAATCTATTTAACTCGGCGCGGTAAAACCGCCCATTAGGCATAAACTGCTCCATCAAAGTCATGAAGCGGCTATTATGCGTCGGCTCCAGCAAATGAATCATCTCATGCGCAACAATGTATTCAAGACATTCTGGCGGTTTTTTTGCCAGGTCAGTATTGAGACGGATACTCTTTGCCTCGGGGCTGCAGCTTCCCCATTTCGTTTTCATCTTTTGGACAAAGAACCGCGCTACCTTCACGCGAAGGAGCGGCTCCCACTTGGCAATCAGCTTGGGCACAGTCTGCTTGATCTGCATGCGATACCATTCTTCGACAATGGCCTGCTTCTTTTCGTCACTGCTGCGCGGACGGACTCGCAAGTGTATTTGCCTGTGTTTGAGTTCTACCGCGGGCGCCTCATCCCATTCAATCACCTTGAGCAGATAACGCTTTCCCCAGACATAATGGCTCTCCCTGTCTAGATATTCGCGGGGCGTTTCTCGTTCCTGCTCGCGGAGCTTCCGCTGCTGTTGTCTGATCCAGTCAAGCTTGGAAATGGCGAACACCCGGATCGTGTCGAGGCTCATGCGTGATGGCGCGGAAATCCGCACCCGGCCTGTTGGGGGGTTAACGCTGAGATGGATGTTCTTGATGTCCTTCAGCACCACATCCACCGCTATGTCACCAAGCTGAAGCTTCGTCGCCATCAATATTCGCCCTGCGCTTTGACAATCAGGAAGATACGCTCAACCTCGGCCACATCTTCCAATATATTATACAATGACTGTTTGATAACCTGCTCACGGGCCTGAACGCCTCGCCAGCCGTCCGGGCGGTCCCGTTTAACAACTTCATCGATCTTTAGCGCCAACACCAACAGCGGATCTTTCGATACCATCCCCTCAGCTGACGCTTCTGCCGCTCGCTCAGCCTTTGCAGCCAATCCACCAGTTACTTTCAAATTGTTGTAAAGCGCACGGAGGGCTGGACTGTTCTTTAGCTGATCAGGTATATCCCCGGCATGCCCGGCCCCCACCCTCTTCGCCAATTCAGCGATGCGCCTCAGATATTCCTCATATTCGATTGCCTTGGCCTTCCGCAGCTCGATAATTTCCTGCAACTGCGCCGACATCTTCTCATAGAATGCGGGATCGCTCAGGTGTTCCTTGATAATCTTGCTGCGGACATTGTTCTCGATGGTCTCGGCGATGGCGTTCTTATTGCCTTTCAGTCCGCCGAGTTGCCGGGCAATGGCATCGGCTATGCCGGTCTTTACGATCAGCTCCAGCAGGCCCATGTTGTCGAAAGGCGAAATCTTCCTCGGTTCGGCGGCCTCGATGTAGGTGTCGATCAAGTGCCGCATATCGGCCTCGTAGGCTTTAAGGTCGAGCGTCTCGCCGCTCGCCTTGCGGATGATCTCGCGTACGTTCAGGTAGTGTTCGAGCTGTTTCTTGATACGGCCGATGTCGACACTGCCGTAGCCTGCAGGCTCCAGATCGTCAGCGATGTTTGCGTAGGCTCGCACCAGCGCGACTGTCGCCTTGTAGAGCGCGGCGCGCTGCGGCTCACGCTGCTCCAGATCGGTGGGGATCTCCGTGTTGCCGCAGAAGTAGTGGATATGCTCCAGCTCGCCCTTAGGCGGCTTGACCGATTCACAGAGCAGGACAAGCGCTTCAATGGCAGTGTCAAGGCGCTCCCTGCCCTTATGAAGGCGATCCTGCATCAGCACCTCCGGGGCGACCCCGCCGGCGCTGTGGTCCAGCTCCGAGGAGTAAACCTGCAAGGCGCCGGTCCCCTTTTCGTTCACAAGCTTCTTGAACAGGTCCTTGTAGTCTACGATGAAGCCGAAATCCTTATCCTCGCCATCGAGCCGGTTTACGCGGCAAATAGCCTGGAAAAGGCCGTGGTCCTGCATCGACTTGTCTATGTAAAGGTAGGTGCAAGGCGGCGCGTCGAAGCCGGTGAGGAGCTTGTCCACCACCACCAGGAGTTTCATGTTCATTGGTTCCTTGGTGAACAGCGCCTTGGCCCGGTCCTCGTAGGTCTCTGTTTTCGACATTCCCGGTTTGGCATCGACATCCTTCAGCAGCTCGGTGTAGGTGCTATAGATAAACTGCTTATCGGTCTCGGAGTTGGCCCCCGTCTCCTCAAGCGTCACGTCGCTCGCTAGCGGGTTGTAAGACGTAACCACCGCGCACTTGTTTTTGAACGGCGTCTTCTGGAACAGAGCGAAATACTTGCAGGCCTCGTAGATGCTGGAGGCCACAAGGATGGCGTTGCCTCGCTCGCTCGACAAGCGCGGCTTCACGCTGAAATCGAAGACAATGTCGGCGACCACCCGGTCCATGCGCGCCTTGGAGCTGAGCACGCTCTGCATGGTGCCCCATTTTTTCTTCAGTTCATCTTTCTGCCAGTCGTTGAGGCCTTTGGTCTTGGCCTCGAACCAAGCGTCGATCTTTTCTTTGGAACCGAGCTGCTGGTCGATGTCCCGCGCCTCATAAACGAGGTCCAGCACGACTCCGTCTTCCACGCCCTCGCTGAACTTGTAGGTATGGATGTATCTGCCGAACACTTCAAGGCTCGTTGCTTTGTCCTGCAGCAAAAGCGGCGTACCGGTGAATCCGATGAATACCGCATTAGGCATCATCGCTTTCATCACCCGGTGCAGTTTGCCGCTCTGCGTGCGGTGGCATTCGTCCACGAAAACGAACACCTCGCCCACCGTTGGACTGGGCCGCGCTTGCAGCTCCTTGATGAAGGCTTCGAAGTCGTCCACGTCCTTGCGCCCGAACTTGTGCACCAGCGAGCACAAAAGGCGCGGTGTGGTCTGGCCAAGCTGTTTCATCAGGTCGCGCCCGCTGCTCGTGCGCTTAATCGGCTCGCCCGCCTCGGTGAAGACGCGTTCGATCTGTTTGTCGAGCTCGTCGCGGTCGGTTATGATAGCGACGCGGGCATGCGGATTATTTTCAAGGATCCACTTGGCGAGCAGCACCATCACGATGCTCTTGCCGCTGCCTTGGGTGTGCCAGATGATACCGCCCTTTTTCTGATGCACATGCTCCTGCGCAGCCTTGATGCCGAAGTACTGGTGCACGCGCGGCAATTTTTTCATGCCGCCATCGAACAGCACAAAGTCGTGCATCAACTCGATGAGCCGCGACTTGGAGCAGATCTTCCGCAGGTACTTATCGAGCTTGAAGCCGGTGTTGTCCTGCTCATCCTCTTTCCACTTGAGGAACATCTTCTCCGGTGTGCCGATGGCGCCGTATTGCAGCCCCTCCGAATCGTTTCCCGCGAAAATGATCTGGACGGTTGAGAAGAACCACTCGTTGAACTCTTTCTGCTGGTTGGAGAGCAATTGCCGGATGCCGTCGCCGATGGTGACGCGGCTGTTCTTCAGCTCCAGTACGCCGACGGCAATGCCGTTCACATACAGGACGAGGTCCGGCCGCCGCTCCTGGTTGCCCTGGAGCGTCACTTCTTCGGCAATGGCGAAGTCGTTCTTCTCCGGTTCGCCCCAATTGATGAGGTGGACCGTTTCCGTGACCTTGCCCGCCTCTATCTTCACCGGCACGCCGTAGCGCAGCAGGCTGTAAACCGCCTGATTGTTGCCGTAGAGAGTGCGGCTGTGATGGCCCGCCTCAGTGCGCAGCTTGTGCAAAGCCACGCTGATCTGCGCCGGCGTGTAGCCGTGCTTGTTCAGGCAGGCCGTGAGCAGCGCTTCCTCGACGTTGCTGTTGCCTTCGCGGTCCGTCCAGTCGCCAAGATAGCGATAGCCCAGCTCATCGCGAAAAAGAGCGATGATGCGGTTCTGCGTAGCGCGCTCGGGTTTGCCGACATCATGCATGCTTTTCTCCGTCCGATCGGTCAGATCGGCCTGATCCGTCCAATCTCATAGTCCCTTTGCACTCCGGGTAACCCGTGCAGCCCCAGAACTGCGAGCCAACGCTCTTGCCCTTCCGGGCGGTCCGCAGGGCCATCAACTTCCCGCAGAGCGGGCAGACTAAGGCTTTTCTATCCGTCGGATCGGTCCGATCTTTTTCCCGCTTCTCAATCCTCGCCTTTGCCAATTGTTCGCTGTAGCCGCCGCCCTCGACAAACTGCCGCTCCAGTCCGGCGATCTGCTGGTCCAGCAGATAATTGGCCTGGTGGATCAGGCAGATGACCGTGTTCGCGACCACTGCCGGGTCTTTGCCGGCAAGCCAGCGAGAGTAAGCCTCACCATCCGTCCGATCCGCCTGATCCGACCGATCTTTCTTTTGACCCACCGCCCGCACTTCCCGCGCCTCCGGATCGTCCTTGCCCCATTGCCGCAGCCCGCGCTGACGGAGAAAATCCTCGAAGTCCAACAGCAGTTCGTCAAGGCTGGCCCGGGCGACATTGATCAGCCGCAGCTCGGTCTGCGAAGAGGTCGCTGTCGCCCGGCTGCCCTCGGCGATGTTCTGCCGCCCGCTCCGCGCCGCCTGCACCATCTGGTCGACCGTGCGCGAACGCTTGTCCATGAACCGTTCGCAGAACGACACTGTGGCGTCGTAGATCACCGTGGTGGTCTGAAAGGAGCGCAGCTTCCGGTACCCGCCGCTCGGACGGATTCTTCTCGGGCGGGCAAGTGCTCCCGTCCGATCCGTCTGATCCTGCTGATCAGGCCGCTCAGTCCTATGCACGCCGTCCGCTCCGTCAGGTTTCTTTTCGCTCATACCAGCCGAATTCTCCCGGTCAACAATTCCTGCATCATGCCCTGCTTAACCTTGCGGGCCTTGGCAAGCTTGGTTTCCAGCGCGGCAAGCTCGGCGTCCATGTCGGAGAGAATGGCGGCGATGGCGGTTTGTTCGGGATGTGCTGGAATTGGAAACTCAAGAGACTCGATGCTACTCGGGCTAAGGTTGTTGATGCTGGAACCGGCAAGCAGATTATTGATGTAGTTTCGGTAGCGCCCTGTCTGAAACAGGAAAAAGACGAACGTAGAATTGGACTCTACGGAATTGGAACGGAAACAACCCATAAACGCCCCAAATGTATATTCGTAGCCATCACTCACCTTAAACAATCCTGCTTTGCCTACCAGAGCCTTACTTCCATTAGCCATGCAGATGAGAATGTCTTCGTCTCTGAGCAACTGGTTCTCAGACACCCGTGCGTCATTCACGAATTGAATGTCCGTGACCACAATTGTGGCGTTTTGAACGTTGTTTGAGCGAAGTAGACGTTTCGTATGTGGCGTGTCGTATGGTGAGAGGTCTCTGTCACCTTTATACGTTACGCCTCGCAGGCAATTACCAACCACCCCCAACCGCTTCACCTCCCACTCCCCGCTGAACCCCGGCAAGCGCTTGTTGCCGGTGAGCAGTTCCTGCATGGCGCCTTGTTTGAGGTGGCGCTTCTTGACGAGGAGTTGCTCCAGGGATTCGATGAGGGCATCCGCATCGGAAAGCGCCTCGGCAATGGTGCGTTGTTCAGCGATATTCGAGGGCCATGCGATGCGCACCGCATGGAGAATGGATTGCGTGACCAGTGGCAGATCGTTTCGGTTCTTGACATCGTTCAATCCTGCGGCCTTTAGCGCTAAAGCAAGAAATCGGACATCAAGCGACCGAGACAGCGTTCGGGGGTAGAGCGCATTATCGGTAATCCACGCTGGTCCGGTGGTAAGGTACACCTCTCCGCACTTTTGACCAACACGCCCCACAACAACAATCGGTTCCCTTACGGTGAACCTGGTCGTGTACCCAGCAATACCGTTGCCACCGAAGACGGGCACGGGAGCGTCAGAAGACTCGCGACGGAGAGCCGCCACACTGATACCGCTACCGGAAGTGAAAGAGGCGAGACTGCCAACAGCAACAGCCTCCCAATCCTCCGGAATCACCCCAACCTCGGTCTGCTTATATCCGCGCTTCACTTCCATGAGAACCCCATCTTCGCCAGGTGGCGGTTCACTCTTTTTTCCAGCTCAGCCACACGGCTCGTCACCTGTGGCAGCGGCGTCTCGTAGCGCTCGGCCAGTTCCTTCACGCGCGTCGTGAGCTGCTGGCTCACGCGGTCCATCTCGCCGTGGATGGCGGCATCGAGTGCGGCGAGCCATTTGTCGTCCACCGCCAGCGTCTTGACCTCGGCCTCCGTGAGCTTGGGGTAGTGCGCGAGCGCCCTGGCATCGAGCGCGGCCTCGGCGTCTTTCAGGCGCTTCTTGAGGTCAGCTTCTTCGTTGCTCAGTTGCAGCCATTCCTGCAGCGCCTTCCGTTCCGTCCCATTAGCCTGCTCCGTCAGATCAATCTCTCTCAGCCTTGCAGTGATGCTCGCCTTGTTCACCTTGTCGAGCTCCGAGAACGCACCCTCCTCACCGCCTTGTTCTTCCTCCAGCTCAACGAGCTTGGCAATGACGCTGTCCAGATCAACGGTGAGTTGGTCGATGGCAGCCTGCTCCTTGGCATAGTAGCGCGCAACGATGAGGGGCTTGGGTACGAGGTCGCAGGCCCAGCCCTTGTCCACTTCTTTGCCGGGTTTTCCGTCCTTGCCCTTCTTGGTTTCGATCACCCGGTAAGTTGTCGCCTTCCATCCATCGACAGCGATGAGGTACGCGTCGTCCTGCATGGTTTCCGCCCAGTAATCCATGAGGTGTTGGTAGACGTCATAGGCGTCGATGAGCGGTTTATCTGCATAGTGGGCAAGAAGCCCCTCCGACAGCGTGATGATCAGTTCCTTGGGGTGGAAACCGGCCTTGAGCGTTTTAAGCGTGGCAGCGCTCTTTTTGCGCCACGCGGCGAAGTGCGCGTTCATTTTGGTGATGAAGTCGGCGAACTCCGGGTGTTCGTAAATGGTGGTCTTTATAGTCGCCTTGTCCACCTTGAGGTTGAGGTAGCCCTTGCGGTTATTCTTGAACAAGCCGGCCTTGAGCGCGGGGCAGACCGCCCAGTAAGGCGCCAGCGCCTCCACATCGGCAGAAGGAATTCCGCCTTGCAAATGGCCGGCGATGTCCTGAATATCCTCTGGTGTCTGGCTGTCGATGTAGCGCGGCAAGTTGAGATTGAATTCGTTCTTCTCAATCTCGGCAACGCCGACCATGCGCGCAAAGTGGGGCGCCTCGAGCTGGCGGTTGAACACATCGACGATCCTGTGGATATCCTGGCTGCGCAAACGATTCTTGGGGCCGTCCTTCATAAAGCCTGCGCTGGCGTCGATCATGAAGATACCCTTGCGGGCCTGGGAATCCTGTTTGTCGATGACGACGATGCAGGCGGGAATGCCGGTGCCGTAAAAGAGATTGGCGGGCAAACCGATGATGCCCTTGATGTACCCCTTACGGATGAGGTTCTTGCGAATGTCCGCTTCGGCGTTGCCGCGGAACAGCACGCCGTGCGGCAGAATGCACGCGCCCTTGCCGGTGCTCTTGAGCGAGCGGACGATGTGCAGCAGGTAGGCGTAATCGCCCTGCTTGGCGGGCGGCGTGCCAAAGGACTGGAAGCGCTCGTGCGGGTCGTTAAGCGGATCGATGCCGGTGCTCCAGCGTTTGTCGGAGAACGGCGGATTGGCGACAACGTAGTCGAAGGTCTTGAGCTGGCCGTCATCATTTGTAAAAAGCGGATTGGCCAGCGTGTTGCCCTGCTTGATCAGGGCGGTCGGGTTGTTGTGCAGAATCATGTTCATCCGCGCGAGGCCGCTGGTGGCGGCATCCTTCTCCTGCCCGTAGAGCGTGACCGGAGTGCCGGCCTCGTCGCCCACCTTGAGGAGCAATGAGCCCGAGCCGCAGGTGGGGTCATAGACGGTAGTGCGGGCGCTGGTCTTTGCGCTCTTGATGCCGCTGATCTGCGCCATGATGCGGCTGACCTCTGCCGGGGTGTAGAACTGGCCCTTGCTCTTGCCGCTCTCGGTGGCGAAGTGGCGCATGAGGTATTCATAGGCGTCGCCCAGGATGTCGTCGCCGTCTGCGCGGTTCATCGAGAAGTCGAGCGCCTTGTTCTCGAAGATGGCAATGAGGTTGGTGAGCCGGTCCACCATCTCTTTGCCGCTGCCGAGTTTGTTAACGTCGTTAAAATCCGGCATATCGGATAGTTTGTTTGCATTGGCCAGCGGGCCGATGATCTTCTTGTTGATTTTGTCGCCGATGTCGCTCTTGCCCTTGAAGGCCACCATATCTTTGAAGCTCGCACCCTTGGGAATGGTGATCGGCGCGTAGGGCTGACCAGCGTACTTGTCGCTAACATATTTGATGAACAACAGCACCAGGACGTAGTCCTTGTACTGGCTGGCATCCATGCCGCCGCGCAACTCGTCACAGCTTGCCCAGAGGGAACTGTAGAGTTCGCTTTTCTTGATCGCCATTAAGTTATCTTTCTATTGAAACGGGTTATTCTAGTAATTGCCTTAAAACTCGCAAAAACAGCGCTTCAACAATGAGGCGCCAACGACGAGGATATTACAAATCGATTGAAATGTAAAGGATAGGTTAATTGCGTGGAAATGGGGGAAGCTTAAGCGGCAGATCGTATGTCAATACCCGAGCGGCTCCCAGGCCTTGAACATGATCACTTCCTCGCCGGGGTTCGGCAGGCCAGAGATCTTCCAGGCCTTGACCGGGTCTATGAATTTTTCCGTTATACAATCGCTCGGTTGGTGAATATTCTTGCACACGTAACGCACGATCGGGAAGAGTTCAAGAGGTTCTTAGGGCGATTGAAAGGCAAATAGCAATACTCAAGCTTGCTGTTCTAGCGATACGCGGATTTGTCGCCGATATCAAAAGCGAGGGGCATGAATGCTTTTCGCAGCGTGAAGACGACGAGCATGACGGCGATCAGGACCAGACCGGAGGACACGCCCGCGCGAGTGAGGATGCTGCCGGAGACCAGCAGCAGGTAGATCGGCATGATCATGGCCAGGAGATATCCCTCGAAGAGCTGAAAGCAGAAGGCCTCTTTCGCGGTCACGAATCCGAGGCATCCGGAAAGCGGCAGGAGGAACAGCGCGCCGGAGGGTTCGCGAAGGAGCGCGGCCGCGGGTGATCCCTTCCCCATGAAGAGGAGTACGGCAAAACAGACAAGGCCGATGTAATACAGGTTTTTCAGGAAACTTTTGAATTTGCCGATGTACAGATGGATGAAGAATACGCTCATCCCGACGGATGCATAGAGGCCGTACAGGAGAATATCCGCATAGAGCGGCGTGCCGGAGCTGGAAGATGCAGTTGCCAGGACAAACGCCAACCCGATCATGATAACAGCGGACAGAATAATACCTATGCGGTAGAGCACGACCGTTATTGTATCTTCCCTCGTAAGAGGCTGGAATACCTGTTTCTCACCCATTGCTTCTTCCCTCCCGTCATTCCCGCGAAAGCGGGAACCCAGGGTTTCCGGTTTCTTTTGCTGGATGCCCGTTTTCACGGGCATGACGAATTAATTGGTTACTTTTTCGATTTCTTCCAGAAAGCCAGGTCGCTGAACATGGTCCCGAGAAGCTGCCGGGGCGTCATTTTCGAGACCTCCTTGCACCTGCAGGCGTCGTTGCCTGCCTCTCCTTGATGTCCCGTGTGATGTTCCCCGTTTTTTTTCTCTTTCCCAGGCCCATCTTTGTCAGCGGTTCTTGGGTAACGGATGATCATTCTTTTCACCTCGTGATCATTTTACACCATCTAAAAAAAATATGCCACCTATCGTCTTGACATGCGCCGAAGCAGCCATTATTATGTCAATGGCATATGACAACTCCTCGCTTGCATCGTATTTACGAGATCCTCAAGAAGCATCTGCCCGACCCGGGAGAGCGTTATCTCGTAGTGTCCATAGAGACGCAAACGCTCCTCGTCTGCAGAAACAATACGATCGTCGAGCGATACAACGCCTCCACGTCCCGTTACGGCACCGGCAACCGGGAGAACTCGCTCAAAACGCCGCTCGGTGTTCACCGGATCAAGGAGAAGTTCGGGGCCGGCGCGCCCCCGGGACGCGTTTTCAGGGACCGCGAGGACACGGGAGAGCACTGGGATCACAGCCAGACCGGGGACAATCTGATCCTGACCCGCATCCTGCGGCTCGAAGGCCTTGAGGAAGGGATCAACAAGGGCGCGGGCGTGGATTCCTACGAGCGCTACATCTATATCCACGGCACCGGCCGGGAGGACCTCATCGGCACTCCCCTTTCGCACGGGTGCGTGTGCATGCGCAATCACGACGTCATTCGTTTGTTCGAAACGGTCAAGGAAGGCACGCTCGTGTACATCGACCCTCCGCCGCTTGTCATCAACGAGAATAAATGCCGCAGCGTCCATTTTACCGGGATCTTCGGCAGCGGCATGAGCGCGCTGGCGCAGTACCTGCGCTTTCAGGGGATCACGGTCTCGGGCTCCGATCGCTTTCATGCGAGCGATGATACGGCAGTTATCCGGAGATCGCTTGAAGGGCTCTGGTGCGCCATTGCCCAGCAGGACGGTTCCGGAATCAGCGCGGATACCGACATCGTCTGCGTCTCGACCGCAATAGAAGACTCGAATCCCGACATCGCTGCCGCGCGCGAGCGGGGCATCCCCATCATCCATCGCTCCGATCTGCTCGCCGTTCTCATCGCCATGAAAAGGACGATCGCCGTGGCCGGCACCAGCGGAAAGTCCACGGTGACCGCGATGATATTCGAATTTCTGACCGCCTGCGGAAAATCGCCCTCTCTCATAAGCGGCGCCGGGCTCCGCAGGCTCGAAAAGGAAGGGCTTATCGGCAACGCCTACAGCGGCGGCTCCGAGCTCCTGGTCGTGGAGGCGGACGAAAGCGACGGAACGCTTGTCAAATACCGTCCCGAGGCCGCGGTCATCCTGAACATTTCCAAGGACCACAAAACCATTGACGAGATAAAAACGCTTTTCGAAACACTGGCCACCCGATCTCCCTGGACGGCTTCCAATGCCGACGACCCGGTCCTTGCTTCCCTTCCTGCGAGCGTGCGCTTCGGACGGAATGGTTCGGGCTCGTGGCGGCCGGATCGTGCAGAGCTCCTGCCGGCTTCGGTCAAGCTTGTTCGCGGAGGCACGGAATATCATCTGCCCCTTCCGGGGGAACACAATCTTGAAAATTTGTGCGCAGCGCTCTGCGTTTGCGAGCATTTCGGATGCGAGCCGGTGCCGCTTGCCGAAGCGGTAAGGAATTATGAGGGGGTGGCCCGGCGTTTTTCTGTAACACGGACGAACCGGAATGTGCACGTGGTCGATGACTTCGCTCATAATCCGGCAAAGATAGCGGCTGTTGTTCGCGCAGCGCGGGGCCTGTCCGGCCGCATTATTGCCGTATACCAGCCGCATGGCTTCGGCCCGACCCGGTTCCTCAGAGATGAATACATCGCGACCTTTCGGACGATCTTCCGGAACAACGACTTACTTTATCTTTTGCCGATCTATTATGCCGGCGGAACTGCGCAAAAGAACATATCCTCGAACGACATCATCAATGGCCTCGGTCCTGTAGCTTTCACAGCACAAGCGCTCAGCGATCGCGATGAGCTATTGGCCAAATTAAAAGCCGGTGCGAACACGGGGGACTGCGTTCTTCTCATGGGCGCGCGGGACCCGTCGCTGCCTGCTCTGGTAAAGAAGGTCGCGGAACTGTTCGGCGGGGAAATTGGAAAAGCATAAGAGGTTACCCTCTTCCGGGCGCTTGCCGCCCTTTGTCCTACGACCACTTCGAAGCCTTGTCCCATCAGTTCTTGCTTTTTTGTTGAAAAACAGGATTGCTTCGCTTTGCCCGCACAGAACCTTTAAACGCTTTCAACAACCCGTAATGACATGACCCTCGCATGACTTGGTGTGCCTTGGACTTCGCGGGGAGATTGTGGTAGAGTTTATTGAGAGGCGAATCGGCTGTTTCGTCATCGAAGGAACTCACGGATATGGACGACGTGACCCAAAGAACGCTCAAGCTGATCAATAACGCAAGCGGGGGACAAAATCCCCCCCGTCCCTGCGAAATGGGCAGTGCCGAGAAATCCGAAGTTGAGCTCCTGGATGCCTACTCCCGGGCGGTCATAACCGTGGTGGATGCTGTTGGTCCTGCTGTCGTGAGCATCTCAACCGGAACGCGGTCGAATAACGCTGAACCCTATGCAGGCGGTGCCGGATCGGGCGTCATCATCGCGCCGGACGGGTATGTCCTGACGAACGATCATGTCGTGCACGGCTCGAAATCGCTGGCCGTGTCGCTGACGAACGGAACGACGCACGCGGCGGCCATCGTGGGTACGGACCCCGCCACCGATCTTGCCGTGATCCGCGCCGACTCGGCCAACCTGCCCTTTGCAACACTTGGCGAATCCGCATCACTTCGCGCCGGGCAACTCGTGATCGCCATCGGCAATCCCTTCGGGTTCCAGTCCACCGTATCTACCGGCGTGGTGAGCGCTCTCGGCAGGGCGCTGCGGAGCAGGGAAGGACGGCTCATCGAGAACATCATCCAGCATACCGCTCCGCTCAATCCGGGTAATTCAGGAGGCCCGCTGGTGGATTCGCGGGGCAGGATCGTGGGACTGAACACGGCGATCATCATGGGCGCACAGGGCATCGGCTTCTCCATCCCCTCCGATACTGCAAAATGGGTCGTGTCCCAGCTTCTCACGCTCGGAAGGATGCGCCGCGGATATTTGGGCATTGCCGCGCAACAGCGTCCCCTCAGCCGGAGGACAGTCCGCTTTTTTAACTTGACGCAGTCGTCTTCCGTGGAAGTCCTCTCGGTGACGCGAGGCAGCCCGGCCGCGCAGAGTGGAATACGGAAAGGCGACCTTATCGTGGCCATGAACGGGACCGATATCACGACGGTGGACCTGCTCCAGAAATTTCTTGCAGACTGGCCCATCGGCAAGCCGGTCAAAGTGTCCGTGCTCCGCGTGCAGGAACGTATCGAAATCACCGTTATGCCTTCCGAGGCCGGGACGCCGGAATGATCGATCCTACGATAGGCGCACGGTCAGTCGCACCGACAAACACAGTGTTTGCCCGGAATCGGACCGGCTGACTGTTCCCCGGACACCTCCTGCTTATCCCAGGTCATGATCCGCTCTACGCCCCAGGCCATCAGGACCACGATGCCACTCATAATAGGCCATGCCCACCCCATGGTCCATTCCAGTATATCTACAGGTCTCATAATCGATCACTTCCTTCCTAACGGGCTTTACTACTTGTCCTTCCAGTCTTGATTTCCCCTCCATTGAATCTTGAACCGACGAGCTCCTGAAAACGCATCGCCAGTTCAGCCCCTCTGGCCTCGTCCTCATGTTTAAAGAAAACGAAGGCCCTCTCCCATTTTTGCGAAAGGATCCTTTCCGCCCATTGTGACAAATCGGCATCCGCGTAATCGGAACGGCGCAAGCGCAGGTACCCCCATGGAGCTGTACTGATGATCTCCTGTGTCGGGCTCTCGTCAGTATCCTCGATACACCAGCTGCATCCCTTTTTACGAAGGAGGTCCGGAACGCCGCCCTCGAGCCAGGTCGGGCTGCGAAAATCGAACGTACAGGCCACATCGCCGGGGATCAGAGGGAGAAAATCCTCCAGCGCGGGCATGTTCGCACGAAAACTCTTGGGAAACTGAAAAAGGACCGGCCCCAGTTTTCCGTCCAGGGCCGACAGCGATTTGAAGAGATACTCGGTCTCCTCGAACACGTTTCGGAGCTGCTTCATATGCGTTATGACCTGGGGCGCCTTGAGCGCGAAAATAAAATCATCAGGGACCTGTCCCGCCCAGGACAAGAGCACGCTCTCTTTGGGCATGTGATAAAAGGTATTATTGATCTCTACTGTGTTGAGGCGTTCGGCATAGAAGCGAAGCATGTCCTTGGGCGGGATCTTTTCAGGATAGAATTTTCCCTTCCATTCTTTATGGGCAAAGCCGCTTGTACCGACATGTATCTTCATAATCCATCACCGCCGTTCTTTGTTTTCTTTATCACCTAACAACGTCTAACCGCAGAGGACTCAGAGTTAAATCTGTTATCTCAACTTGAACCAGAGAGAATGCAGAGTCTTATCTGGGAAACACAGAATTTACTCTCACAATTTCTCAGCGCCCCCTGTGGTTATGGACTGTTGGGGTTGATTGCATGATTCAGGTATCATTAGCTCTCTTCCTCGACCTTTTCGCGCACCACTTCGCGGGCGGTTTTGTCATCGCGCAGCCGCAAGAACACGGGCTGCCTCATGACGTTTTCGTCGGTCCAGCCGGCTAAGCTGACCTCGCAGACCAGCTCCGGCTTGACCCAGGTGACAGGGGCATTGGTCTCCGGTTGCACTTTAAAGGGGCATTCTTTCTGGACCAGGGACTCCGCTCTTTCGCGGATATCCTTCAGATCTTTCTCCGCGAATCCGCCCCCCACATGGCCGATGTACATCAACTGTTCCCCTTCGAACACACCAAGTACAAGGGCGCCGAAATATTTTCTGTCTCCTCCCGGTTCCGTGAATCCCGCGATCACGGCCTCCTGCGTGAGCAGGGTCTTCACTTTCAGCCACTGCCGGCTCCTTTTGCCCGTTTCGTATACGCTTTGGGAATGTTTTGCAATGATCCCTTCCAATCCCTTTTCTTTGACGACGTTGTAGAACAAGACGCCCTCCTGCACTACGTGATCGCTGAACTTTATTCTCGGGGAAGAGGGGAGGATTTTTTTTAAGAGTTCTTTCCTCCTGAGGAGGGGCAGGCCTGTCAGATCATGTCCCCGGAAGTAGAGGAGGTCGAACACGTAATAGAGCAAATGACCGCTTCCCGCGGCCTGGTAATGCTGCAGCATCTGGAAATCAGGGCGTCCCTGATCATCCACGACAACTATTTCGCCGTCCAGGACAGCGTCGAATTCGAATTTGCGAAGCGCGTCCACAACAGGAGAAAACTTTTTATTGAATGAGATCAGGTTCCTGGAATAAAGCGAAACCCCGCGGTCCCGGACCTCGGCAACGGCCCGGTAACCGTCCCATTTCACCTCGAAGATCCAATCGGGATGATCAAAGGGCTCCTTGACCACGGTCGCGAGCATCGGCTGTACGGCCCTGGGCATCGGTATAACGCGCGCATCCTTCAAGTCTTCGCTTTCCAGCGCTTCGTGAACACGGATCTGGTTTGATTTCTTTTGCCGGAAAGATTTCGCCGTGTTGGTCTCGAGCATCTCCTCCAGCGTCTTATAAGACACGACGGAGCGGTTCTCCTTGAGAATATCTTCTTTGGCAGCATTCCGGTCTTTTTTCTTCAAGAGAAGCCACGACTTCCCGTCCGTTCCCATCCTTACCAGCGCGAATTCACCATGGAGTTTTTCTCCATCGAGTATGAATTTCAGGTCTCCTTTTTTTAATCCCTCCAGAAGGAGTTTCTCGCTGACCTCTTTGTCTTTTGCGGAAGGGTGGTGATAAAAACCCTTGTCCCAAATGATGACGCTTCCTGCGCCGTAATTGTGCTCCGGGATAACGCCCTCGAAATCCTTGTAATCAAAGGGGTGGTCTTCGACCATGACGGCCAGCCTTTTCACAGAAGGGTCCAGCGTGGGCCCCCTCGGCACGGCCCAACTTTTGAGCACGCCCTCCAACTCCAGCCTGAGATCGTAATGAAGTGCCCGGGCCGCGTGCTTATGAATGACAAACAGGAGACCGTTCTCATGCCTGCGAAGCTCCGGTGTCGGTTCCGGCGTTTTCTCGAATTTCCGCTTTGCTGCGTATTCTTTTAGTCCCATAGCATTACACGCAATTTTTCTCGCAGTGGCGCAGAGAGAAACTCAATAACTATTCTGAGTTGAAACCAAGCCTCAAATGTCTTAATTTAACTCTGCGTACTTCCCGTGCTCCGCGAGAGACGCCTTTCGGTTCTTGTCACGTTTATAGATGCGGCAGCTTCTGTTCCTTCACGAGTACCTCTCGAAAGAGATCGCCTTGTATTTCTATTCTCCTCACAGCCTCCGAATGCAGGACCTGCATCTTTTCCGGGTCGCCAAGCCCGGCCAGATTCTCCATTTCCCTCCATTCGAGCGGAAATGAAACAAACGGTTTTTCCCGGGCGCGCAGGGAATAAACGCAGATCATTGTCTTCGAAGCGTCGTTCTGGGACCAGTTGATAAAGACTTTTGCCTTCCGCTCTTGCTTTGCCATTCTCGAAGTCACCAGGTCCGGATAATGCTTTTGCATGATCTCTGCCACGGCTTTCGAAAATGTCTTGGTATCCTCAAAGGTCGTCTCCTTGCGGTTCAAAGGAACAAACACATGAAGCCCTTTTTGACCCGAGGTTTTTACGTAGCTCATAAGCCCCATCCGGGAGAGCAGGTCCCGAAGGATCAGCGCCACCCGGCTACAATCGAGAATATTTGCAGGATCGCCGGGATCCAGGTCGAAGACCATGGAATCGGGCGTCTGAGAAAATCCGGCCCTGGCCAGGGGCACATGAAGTTCAAGAGATGCAAGGTTCTCCACCCATATCAGTGTTTCCAGATCGTTGACCAGGCAGAATGTCATCGGCTCTCCGCCGTCTTGGGAGACTTCCGCTGTTTTCACCCACTCCGGGCGGTGAGAAGGGCATCGCTTCTCGAAAAAGAAATCCCTTTCCACTCCTTCGGGATAGCGCTTCAAGGTGAGTGCCCTATCTTTCAAATGGGGCAGGATGAATGGTGCGATCCCGCGGTAGTATTCCAGGATATTGGCCTTCGTGAAACCATAAGAGGGATAGAGATCCTTTTCAAGGTTCGATAACGAAAGTCTTCTCTCGGCCATATCGACGTAGGTTCTGCTCACCGGCCCTCCTTTACTTTCCTCATGCTCTCCTCCAGCGCGGCGACCAGATCGGCCGGACCTTCTCCCTCTGCCTCCTCTCGTGCGGGGGCCTCCACCAAGGCTTTTTCTTTCACCTTCGCGGCCAGGAGATCCATGAGCTTTCTCCGGCGCTCGTCCGCGTACTTTCCCGGATCAAAGTCTTCGATCATCCGCTCGATGCTTTTTTTCATCCGGACTTCCTCTTCGGCCCCAATCTTTCCTTTCTTCGGTGAGATGTCCTCATCGGGGAGGATTTCGTCGCTGTAATGAAGTGTGACCAGCTCCAGCGCTCCCTCCCTGCTTTTGATCGCCACCAGATACTCACGTTCGGCCAGCACAAATTTCGCGAGCCCGGCCTTGTTCGTCCGGCGCATCACCTCGACCAGCAGTTGATACGCTTTTTCGCCCCCTTTCGAAGGAACGAGATAATAGGGGTGATCATAATAGATCGGGTCCACTTCCTTTATATCGATGAACTCGAGGATCTCGATCGTACGGCTTCGCTCCGGGGACAGGGATTCGAGTTCCTCGTCCGTCATCAGAGCGTATTTGTCCGGTACGATCTCGTATCCCCTGACGATCTCATCCGGGGCGACCATGGTTTTTTCTTCCGGACAGAACAGTCTTCGCGCGAGGCGGGAGTAATCCTTGCTGTGGAGCAGGTGAAAAGAGACGCGGCCCGGCTTGACTGCCGTGACCAACCGTACCGGTATCGCCACCAGGCTGAAACTGATCGTCCCGCTCCATATTCCCTGAACTGCCATGTTGTTTCTCCAAAAATCAGAAAGCTGAAGATTGTGTCCTCACGCGGCTTCCTTCAGGCTCGCTTCAAGGGCCTGAAGCAGCTGGTCTGATTCCGTGGGTTTCAGGCGCCTGGGGGCCAGGACCGCGATGTTCTCTCCGCGGGCCTTCATTTCGATCATTTGCTGCAGCTTCTTCTGGTGTTCGTTTTCGAACTTCCGCGGCTCGAAAGGAGCGGTCAACTTCTCGATCAATTCACTCCCGATCGTGAGTTCTTTTTCCGACAAGGGAACGTCCTGCAGGCCAAGTGATTTCACCGAGGCCACTTCGTCGGCATACCGAAGCGTATTCAGGCGAAGGATCTTCCCGCTCGCCTGCAAGGCCCCGAGATAAGACCGCTTTCTCATGGTCCAGGTGCAGATGCCTTCCACATCCATATCCTTCAAAGCCCTGGCCAGCGCGCTGTATCCTTTTCCCTGAATGTTCGTACTGTCCGGCTCCAGGTAGTAGGCGCGATCAACGAAGATGGGGTCGATCTGTTCCGTTTTGACGAATTCATGGACCTCGATCACCCGGTTGCTTTCAGGTACGGTCTGTTCGAGCTCCTCCGGATCGACGAGTATATATTTCCCGTCCTCCACTTCAAACCCTTTGGTCTGTTCTTCCACGGGCACCGGTTGTTTTTCATATGCACAGATCATCTGCTGGCGAAGTCTCACCCGGTCGCGCGCGTGAAGGAGGTGGAACTGGACCCGCTCTTCCCTGACCGCGGAATGCAGCTTCACCGGCACGTCCGTATCCCCAAAATGGATATACCCTTTCCAGATCGTTGCTCCTGCCATCGTAGATCCTCCGCGGTCCTTCTCATGGCCCTGTTTCGGCGAAATCCGTTGCAGCGAAAAGGGACAAGTTAAATCCTATTTAAAAAATAGCACCGAATAGGGCGGGCGTCAATGATGCCCGTCAGCATCGTACTGCGATTTTGGTACAAAGGTTGCAGCTGGAAAGGCCGGCGAAGTTACGGAACCCGTGGTCCGCCGGCAAGCCGCAGAAATGTACATGTCTTAGACTGGGAATTCCGCACTCGAATCGTTTCCCCGCATCCACACCCTGATTCGTTTTGACTTTCGCGGTCTTTTTGCCTATGATGAGCTGGTCCCGTGCAGCAAGAGGAGGAAGACATTATGAGTAAAAACCTTGTAAAACAGCTTCAGGAATTTGCGAGGCTCTGGGGAGGGTTCAGGGCTTCCCGCGTGGTCCTCACCGCCAACAATTACCGGATCTTCGACCATCTGAAGGCCGCGAAGACCGCCGGGGACATCGCCCGTGCCGTAAGCGCTGACCCGCGGGCCATTGAGATCCTGCTCGATGCCGTGACCTCCGTGGGACTGCTCAAAAAATCAGGCGGCAAATATCGCAATACTGAAACTGCGCGGAAGTTCCTGGTACAGGACAGCCCCCTGTATCAGGGGGACATGCTGCGCCATGCTGACAGTCTTTGGAAGAGCTGGTCCGGGCTGGACGAGGTCGTTCAGACCGGCTTGCCGAACCGATCAGGAGGGCGCGATTACAGCTCTTTTATCAGGGCCATGCATAACAATGCCGTAATCCGGGCAAAAGGTGTCATATCGGCGATCGACCTCAAAGGCGTCGGGCGCGCGCTCGACCTGGGCGGCGGCCCGGGAACATACAGCATGGAGCTTGCCGCAAAAAAGATCGATGTCACCCTCTTCGACCTTCCGGAAGCAATCGTCATTGCGAAAGAGCTCGTGAGCGAACAGAGCATCGAAAATATCAATTTCGCGGCCGGAGATTTTCATATTGATGATATCGGGAGCGGCTACGATCTGGTCTTCATCAGCCAGATCGTGCATTCCCTCTCGATCGAGGAAGCCCAAGCGCTCATCGAGAAGTCGCGCGATGCACTGGGGCCAAAGGGCCGGATCGTCATCCATGAGTTTCTGCTCGAAAAGGACCGTGCCCATCCTGTCCCCGCCGCCCTCTTCTCCGTCAATATGCTCGTCAATACCGCGGACGGCCGGTCCTACACGGTCCGGGAGCTGAGAGGATGGCTCGCAAAGGCGGGATTCAAGGCCATCAGTACAAAGGCGCTTGGGGAGACCGTCATCGTGACGGGAAAGAAAACATGAAGAATCTGCGAAGACAGATAGCATTCGGCATTGGTTTGGTCATGCTTTCCGCGCTGACGTATTTTATTCAGATACGGCTCTTCCGTGCCGGACGCGACACCTTATTTTATCTCCTTCAGGACCTGGCTTTCGTTCCGATCCAGATACTGATCGTAACGGTGATCATCGATCAAGTGCTGCGGTTGCGGGAAAAAACGGCGATGCTGAACAAGCTGAACATGGTCATCGGTGCTTTTTTCAGCGAGGCAGGCACTCATCTGCTGAAGTCGTTCTCGGGTTTTGATCACCATGTTGACCGCATCAGGCCGGAACTGCTCGTGAACAGGGACTGGAGCGACCGGCAGTTTGCCCAGGTCATGACGGATCTTCAAAAGTACGATTACCATATAGACGTGCAGAAAAACGATCTGGGAGCGCTCGGGCTTTTTCTGAGCAAGAAACGCGATTTTCTCCTGAGGCTTCTCGAAAACCAGAGCCTGCTCGAGCACGAGACGTTTACGGAACTGCTCTGGGCGATTTTTCACCTGACGGAAGAGCTTGAGGCCCGGACCGACCTGGCGCATCTCCCGGCTTCAGACCGGGAACATCTCGCGGGAGACGTCAGGAGGGCCTATATAATCCTGATCAGCGAATGGCTCAGCTATATGAAGCACCTCAAGAAGGAATATCCGTATCTGTTCTCTCTTGCCGTAAGGACAAATCCCTTTGATGAGCACGCATCGGTCACCTTTAAGTAAGACCGAACATGATTGATACCGCAAGGTCTGACACCCGCCGGAAGGCTGCAACCTGGGGAGGGGCTGGGTTACCCCTGCCGCTTGCGTCTTGAAATAACCGATGCTATAATGTGAATGTGAAATTTTTTGCAGCAAATGAAGGCTCGTATAGGCATCCGCGGGAGTCCGCTCGCTCCAGGATTCAATCGAGTATTGCCGGAAGAACCGCGGCATCTTTGGTCAGGAAACTGAGACGATCCGAAGAACAAAAGAGGGATGACAAGACAATGATGAAAAAAATAAGATTAATGGTAATCGGGATTCTGTTGGTCGTATTAAGCGGTTGTTTTCCCATTTTTGTACCTGTGGACGGCGGCCATCGAGGACACGACCGCGGTGATCATGATGATCATGGAGATCGCGGTGATCGTAGAGATCGCCGTTAGAGTGCCGGGTTTGGTCAAGTTCGTTTCGAGTCTCATCAGCGTAGGGTAGAAAGCTGGTCGCTTTTGGACCCATCCGTTGTTCCTTACAGTGCATTTTATGGCACTTCAATCGTTTTGCAAGCTGACTCGTAACGTACCCGGTGACTGCAAGTCTTACCCACTCCGGATTCAGAACTTACGTCATCCATTCCGCACTCGACACTCCGCACTGTGTTCACTTCATATTTCCAACCTAGCCCGCCTCACCTCCCCGATTGGGTAGTGTGGCCTTTCTTTGTTGACAATAAGTTGCATAGCCGTATAATGAAGCACCTGTCCATGATAGCTCCCATTCTTTAATCAGGATAGCGTTAAACACTTCATTCCTCATTCCGACCGAATTGAAGCAGCTCCCTCTCGCAGGCGCGAAGGCGGAAAGGGCTGAGCATAGGCAGTTGCTGTCGCTTTCGAGTGCACTTGTGAACTTTGAACGTTAACACTTATAATTTAACGGTAGCTCATTACATATGTCTATGTCGAAGGAGAACACTATGTCACGGATGAGATATCTGGTATTTATCGGTCATGTATGCGCATTGCTCATATTGAGCTTTTTTCTCCCCGCCTCAGGTCATGCAAGCATTGGAATCGCCGGCGCGCTCGACAATCCCGTTCAGACGGACGGCGTGACGCCTCTGGCGTTTACCCCGGACGGGGCCGCGCCCTGGTCCGCGGTGACTGCGACGCTGTACAACGGCGGTTCCGGCACTGTTGCCCAGAGCGGCGCCATCGGCGGAGGGGCGTATTCCTCGATCACGACGACCGTGACCGGGCCGGCCTCCCTCTCGTTCTATCAGAAGGTGTCCTCGCAGCTCACCTATGACAAATTGACCTTCTCCCTCGACGGCTCGGTAAAGAGCACGATCAGCGGCTCGGTCAACTGGCAGCAGAAGCTCTTTACGCTTCCGACCGGGACCCATACGCTCGTCTGGAAATACGCCAAGAATCTCACGATAAACGGAGGCAGCGACGCTGCCTGGCTCGACAAGGTCGTGGTGAGCCCGAATACGGCGCTCAAGGTCACGTACCCCAACGGAGGGGAGAACCTGATAGCCGGCGCCCCGGTAAACATCACGTGGAACGCCCCCGCTGCCGCCGAGAAATACGATCTGTACTTCACGACGAACAACGGCACGACCTGGACGTCCATTGCAAGCAATTATACCGGCCCGGGTTTTATGGGCATCACGTATCCCTGGACCTGGCCGGTGCCGAAGAGCAACATGACCGCCTGCAAGGTAAAAGTTGTCGCGAAAAATAACGCAGGCGTCGTCGTGGGAACCGATATGTCGGACAAGGTCTTTGCCGTCAACAACGTCCGGCTGACCTCCCCGAACGGCAGCAATGTCCTCGCGGCAGGCGGCTCGTTTGACATCACCTGGGACTCGACCGCCACGGCGACAAGCTTCAATCTTTACTACACCCTGAACAACGGAACAACGTGGACCTCTCTTGCGACGAATGCGACCGGCACCGACCATATGTGGTCGCCGCTGCCCGTGCCTCCCGCGGGCAATATGACCGCGTGCAAGGTGAAGATCGTCGCCTACAATGGTTCCAGCATGATCGGCACGGACATCTCCGATGCGCCCTTTACCATGCAAGTGCTCAAGGTGACCGCGCCGAACGGCGGAGAGCTCATGAGCGCCAAGACCGGCACGTACACGATCGGGTTTCTCGTTTCCGGTTTGACCAACACTTCCGCGAGCGCGACCGTCTCGTACACCATCAACGGCGGCTCTTCCTGGCCCGTGATCGGCATAATCTCGGGCGGCAGCGCCATTACCCCCGGAACGTACACGTGGGATTGGCAAGTGCCTGCCGTAACCGCTGTCAAGAACGCCAAGGTAAAGGTTGTGATCAAGAGCAAATCCGGCGTTGTGCTCGCCACGGACACGAGCGACGCCAACTTCACGATCCTTCCCGTTTTCACCATCTCCGGCACGGTGAGCGGAGCAACCGTCACCAGCGTCACCATGACGCTGGGCGGAGACGACAGCAACACAACCACGACCGACTCCCTTGGGAAGTACTCCTTTAAGACGCTCCTCAAAGGGAACTACACAATATCGGCCGCCAAGGCTGGTTATTACTTCAATCCCGCGAGCACGGCCCTGGCCGTCACCACCGCGAACATTACGACCGCGAACTTCAAAGCCACGGCGTCCTCGGACCCCGTGTACACCCTTTCCGGCACGGTGAGCGGAGCAACCGTTACCGGTGTGACCGTGACCCTGGCCGGCATAGTGGGCGGCAGCGTCCAGACCGCCGTGGACGGAACATACTCCTTCGGCAAGCTGCCCCTGGGCAACTACAGCGTGACGCCGGGCAAGACGGGGTACACGTTCGGCCCCCTGAGCAGAGGAGTTATTCTGAGCGCCGCCGATGTCACGGGAGTAGATTTCCTGGCATCACAGAGCGCCGGCGCCACCTACAGCATCTCGGGCAAGGCAACTTTGAACAGCGCGGCCCTGCCCGGGGTCCTGATCAGCGTGGCCGGGGATCCCGCGGCTGCAGGCATAACAGATGCCGTCGGCAACTACCTCATCAAGGGGCTCAAGAGCGGCGGCACCTACACCATTACACCGAGCAAGTTCGGGTGCGCATTCTCTCCGGCGAATGCGACCAAGACCATAACGGGCGCGAACATCGCCAGTCTCAACTTCATCGCAACGGCCACCCATACCGCAAGAGGCACGGTGGCCTCCGGCGCGCCGATCTCGGGCGCCACGGTCACGGTCACGGACATTCACGGGATCAGCCAGACAGCGGTCACGGCAGGCAACGGCGCCTATGGCATTGAAACGACCGGCCTCACGCCGCCCTTTTTGCTGCTCGCGACGACCGGCACCGGATCAACCTTCTATAGCGTAAGCGCCGACGCCGCAGCGGCAACGACCGTGAACATTACCCCGCTCACGGACCTCATCATCCGGTCCTGGTATGGGGCACAAGGCGATTCCATGGACACGGCCTTCGCCAATCCGGTAACGTATCCTGCTCCTCCTCCCACTGCGGTAGCGGTGCTCGGCACCGCGGTCCAGAACATGATGCAGCTCTGGCTTAACCAGGCCGGTGTGACCGCAAGCAATTTCAACCTCATCTCCACTCCCTTCAGCGCCGGCGGGACCGGCGTCGACGCAGTGCTTGACCAGGTCTCAATCGATCCCGGCACGGGCGCGGTCCTGGTCTCGGACGGGACCACAACCCAGAATTCAACGCTGATTGTGTCGACGCTCGACAGCTCCGTCACCGTCTCCACCACGACCACGAACACGAACGGGACCAGCAGCAGCAGCAACGCCACGGTCGTGCCGACGCTGCCGGCGGAGCAAACAGCGCTGGACAGCATCACCGCCCTGATGGGGAATTTCGCGCATACCGTCACTATCAAAGGCGCCTCACTGAGCGGGAGCGACCTGCTGCCCTACCTGGACCTCGCGCTGCTCCATAACGGGTTTAACCGGACCCAGCTCGCGACCTTCTTTGCCTCGTACCTTGCCGGAAGGACATTGTCTACTTCCGTGCTCAGCATCAACTCGATCGACACAACAAACGGCCTTGCGGATGTGGTGTTCCAGCTCGCCGTAAGCCAGGGGGGCCTGACCTCTTTCATGGCCTATGACTTCTCGTTCAAGCAGGTGAGCGGTGCCTGGCTCATATCCGGCAACGGCCGCCTGGCGGAGATCCAGGTCCGCGCAATGATGAACACGAACCAGGGACCGTTCGGAATGAGCAGCGGGCCGGTGATCGAGGCGGATGTCATCGCACCCCAGGGCATCGTGGCAGGCGCTGTTATTTCCGGAGGTACCTGGACCATTGCTACGCCGTTGACATGGCAGGGGGTATCGATGGATTCCGGGATGAATATGGAGGGTTATGAGCTGATGGACTTCTCGGGACAGCCTGTTCCAGCTGGCACGCCATTCACGGTCGTGGTGACCCCGCCGCTAAGCGCACCGACCGCGACCTATACGGAGACGCTCAATACGTTCACCAATGAACCGATCAGCATCACAAGTCCTGCGGGGACGGCCATCACTGACGCCAACCTCGGGCACCCGCTGACCGTGAGCTGGACGCTGCCCAAGACCTACGCGATCGCCCAAGTCTGGATGGATTTAGAGACGTTCACCGGACCTACGTACGACCAGACGACCAAGGTATGCAAAAAGATCGGGCCGACCCTCGGCATAGCCTCGACCACGGCCCAGATTACGTTCCCGACGACCTGCGCCTCTCTGCCGGTCAAGATCGCGATCATCTCCCTCCAGGCCATCGGCGTAAACGGCGAGAATAGTATGGTGTATTACCAATTCGGCCAGTGAACGGTCTCGAGGCCCGCTGATGCTCGACGTAACAAAGGCCCGCGAAGTTTTGCGGGCCTTTGTTCATGGGAGGCGGGTATGTTGGTCCATCATCACATAAACGAAGGAACGTGAAATGACGTTAAAGGAGTCCCGACCCTAAAGGCCCTTTTCCCGGTACTGCTTTCTCAACTCTTTTTTCATGATCTTGCCGGTAGCGGTCCGCGGCAGTTCTTCGGTGAAGATGAACCGGCGGGGTATCTTGTAATGCGCGACGTGCCCGGTGAGGTATTCCCGGAGCGCCTTGGGTGTTACCTGTGCGCCTTCTTTGATGACCGTGTACATGATCGCCAGCTCTTTTCCCTCCTCATGTTCATGAGGAACGCCGATCATGGAACAGTCTTTGATCGCTTCGTGACGGCAGAGCACTTCCTCGACTTCATAGGGATACACATTCAATCCGTCAACGATGATCATGTCTTTTTTCCGGTCTATGATCCTGATGTGCCCCGACTGGTCGATTGAGGCCACATCGCCGGTATAGAGCCAGCCGTCCCTGATGGTTTTGGCCGTATCCTCCTGTTTGTTCAAATAGCCCCGCATCACATTCGGCCCCTTCACGAGCAGCTCGCCGGCTATTCCCGGCGGGCACTGCGTCCCGCTGTCGTCGACGACCTTGACGGAGATCCCGGGGAGCGGCAGGCCCACGGTGCCGGGCTTCCTTTTTGTCTTGTCCAGCGGGTTGAACGAAACCACGGGCGCCGCTTCGGTCAGGCCGTATCCCTCCAGCAGCGGGACCTTGAACGCGGTTTCGAAGTCATGGATCACCTTGACGGGCAGCGGGGCCGCGCCTGATACGCAGAGCCTCAGATTCAAGAGCAGCTTCACGAAAAAGGGCATGTTCCTTTCGGCCAGGATCTTGTAGACCGTGGGGATGGCGACGAAAAGCGTGATCCGGTCCATGATGAGGCTTCTCACGACCCGGCCGAAAGGCCGTACCGAGGGCAGGAGGGAGATCATCGCGCCCGTAATGAGCGGGAGAATTACGCAAACCGTGTAGGTGAACGAATGGAACAGCGGCAGGAACACGACGAACCGGTCCTTGTGGGTGATGTGAATGACCTCTGTTGCAGCCTGGGCATTCGCGAGAAAGTTCCGGTGGGTCAGGAGGGCCCCCTTGGGCCGGCCCGTGGTGCCGGAGGTATACAGGATGGTCGAAACATCGTCAGCCGTATGGGGCGGCGACACGAAGGATCCCGTGCCGGCCTTTGCAAGGGCGAGCTCCGAAAGCGTGAACAAGGAGCGCCCGGGAGTGCGGGCCAGCTTTTGGGCCGTGCCTGCGCAATCAGCGTCGTGCAGGCATATCACGACGCCGGCGTCATTCAGGATAAAATCGATCTCCTCGGCGGTCAGAAGATTGTTCAGCGGCAGCACAATGCCGCCGCCCTTGATGATCCCGAAATAGGCGGCAATGTAATGCGGGCAATTATGGCACAGCAGGGCAACGCGGTCGCCCTGCTTCATGCCGCGCTTGACCAGCTCCGCGGCAAACACCGTTGCCAGCCGGTCCATTTCCCGGTAGGAGAATTTCGTGCCCTCGAACTTCACAAAAATCGCGCGCGGCGTCAGGGTCGCCCGCTTTTGGAGCACCTGGTCAAGCGGTATGATATCGTTTATCATGCATGCGAGTATACCATAAGATGCAGAAGCGGCAAAAGCAAAAAAAACATCACCAGGACTCATTGAAGCGTTTCTCCGTGCTCTGGTTGAACAGATTGTTCAACACAACGGCCCCTGAGCCCTTCCTACGAATGCCCTCATGCTCTTATAAGAACAGGATCAAAGCATAAATAATAAGATGTATGCGAATTGCCTTATTGCACGTAAGGGCCCAGATATGCTATAATTTTTGTCTCTGCGGCCTGCGTTCCGAGCAGGTCCTCTCATGGTACAAACCTATAACGGCCCGAGCGAGGAGCACTTGACGGATGAGCAGTCTTAAAATCATCGCTTACCTTCTCTTGCCGATCTCTGCGATGGAGCTTCTTCTGGGATTCCTCCTGCTGATCCAGAACCGGCGAAGCAACCCTGTGCACAGATCCGTCGCCGCAATCGCATTTTTTTCCTCTGCATACTCGATGAATACCGCGGTCATGTATCTCATGGCCTCCCGGGGATACAATTTTATTTTCTTCGCCAGGCTGAACTGGATCGGGTGGTTCGCCATTCCCGCCGGTCTGCAATTCCTTTTTTACCTCAGGTCCGAAGCGAGCCGGGTCGCGCGCATGGTAGGATATATTCTCTACCCCTATTGGGCGGCCATTCTGGCGCTCTGCCTGTTCACCGATATGATCGTCACGCCCCGGTATTCGCTGATACCCTACATAAATCATCCGGGCCCCCTTGAAGTTCCCGCGCGCATCGCCGGCTCGCTCATGATCCTCTGGCTGATCGTCGAAATAGTGCGTACCAGACGCCATGTGACCGGGATTAAGAAGTTCCAACTCGATTATTTTTTTTACGGTTTATTGATCTTCGCGTTCGGCGGGGTGACGATCGCGGGCATTATGCCGGCGGCGGGAGGTTTTAGGGTCGAGCCGGGACTGGGGTCCTATTTCAGCCTGCCGTGGGTGGTCCTCACTTTTTATGCCATCGTCCGGCACAGTCTCTTTGAGATGCGCACCATCGTCTCGCGGACACTGAGCGCCCTTATTTTGATCCTCGTCTGCTCGGGAATTCAGGTGTCCATGCTGACGGCGATCGAGCCCGCTTTCGGAACAGCGCTGTCGAGCTTCATTTCTCTATCGCTCCTTGGTTTCTTTCTGTTCGGAACACCGGTGAGCAGAAAGATACAGTCCCTCGTCAACAGTCTCATCATCGGCGACCGTTATAATTACGAGCCGTTGATGCGTGAGGCAATCGTAGCCCTGAACGCGAAAAAGGAAGAACATGAGCTGATCGATTATTTGATCGAGACGGCGTGCGCCGGGCCGGGCATCAGGGATGGGGGGATTTACCTTTATCACGCTGAGGACGGCTTTGTCATGCGACAGGGGCGCGGTCTCTTCTTAGGCATGAAGAATCAGCGCTCCCTTGCGGATATCGCGGTGAAGAAACTGCAGGAGACGAACCGGTCGCTTATCCTGGCGGTGATGGCTGGGGCGGGAGAGGATCCGGAGACGTTTCTCCTCAAAACCTACATGCGGGGGATCGGAGCCGAGGCGCTCGTGCCGCTTTTATTTCAGGGAAGGCTGCAGGGGGCGCTGGTTCTCGGTGCGAAAGTGAGCGGCGAGATGTTCGTACAAAGCGATGTCGGGTTTCTCGAAACGCTGGCCGCGCACGCTGCGATCGCACTCGAAAATGCCCGGCTTAATGATATCGCTCGCAAGATACGATCCTCGTTGCAGGAGAGCGAAGAACGCTTTATGACGCTTGCTCAGAGGATGCCTGCTGCGGTCTTTATACATCGAGGAGCCTCTATCGTCTATGCAAATAGCGCGGCTGAGGAAATGACGGGATATCCTTCGAAACAGCTGATGACGATGCATATACACGACATTATCCTGCCGGAGTACCGGACCGTGGTTCGGACGAACGGCCTCGAAGGGGTCGAGCCGCAGAGATGCGATGCGGAGAAGGAAGTGCGGGTGCGCCAGCAGAACGGGAATGATCGGTGGGCTGTCATGACGTCGTCGGTCGTTGAATACGGAGAGCGGGCGGCCGCCCTTTGGATCCTTTTTGATATAACGGAATACAAACGGACCGAGGGCAGGCTTCGCTATGAGCAGATACGGGACGCGGTCGGAAGAATGGCGACATACCTTTCCGGCGATCTCGAAAGGCTGGTGAAAGACATACGCCATGTCACAAAACTTCAGGAACACGGCGAGATCGGCCATCATCACTCCGCACTGGCGCGGAAAATCATGTTCACGGTGGAGCAGGTGGAAATCCTGGTCCGGACCCTGAAGGACTTCAGCACACACGAAAAGACGAAGCGGACCGTTCAGGACATCAACGCTCTTGTCGGGAAAAGACACCAGATTCTGGCTGCGCTGCTGACCGGGAAGTATGAACTCGTGATGCGATCTTCATCAGAATCACTGAAGGTCATGGCCGATCCGATCAAAATAGAGCGCGCGCTCATGAACCTCGTGATCAACGCGAGGGACCGGATGCCGCGAGGGGGAGGGGTAACCGTGGCTACGGGCAGCGCCATGATCGATGCCGATTTTATCCGGCGGACTGGCTATGGACGGGTTGGAACGTATGCCACTGTCTCCGTGAGCGATACCGGGGAAGTCATTGACCCGGCGGAGCAGGAGAGGATCTTTGAGCCGTTCTTCATGTCGCGGGGAGACTGGAAGGGAAACGGGATTGGCCTATCAATGGTTTACGACATCGTCAAGGAACATGAAGGTTATGTTACGGTAACAAGCCGGCCTGGACACGGCAGCTCTTTCAACGCCTATCTCCCGCTGGTACTCTAGCGGGTCGCCCGCAAGAGGAGCATTCATGGTCACCTGTGAAAAAGTCTGTCAAGTAAGAATGTAGCTCTCCTGTTAAAGCCGTTCCTCAAAGACGCACCGTGCTGAAATTTCGGAATGCGACTGCAAAATTCGGAATTGTTAGGCGGATGCAGGGGAACCTGAGGGTCAGGTCACCTATCCGAGAACCTCTCGGGTCAGCTCTTGCGGCTAGACGAGAAGATTATTTCTTTTTGCTCTTCGGTTTTTTTACTTCCTTCTTTGCACCGTGCTGTGAAGCTGCCATGCCTCATCACCTCCTTTTTTACGAGGGTCTCTGATTATTCCCGCGTCAGGTTCGGGCCGGGGTATTCGATGCAGCGGGCGAGTGCGACGGCCTTCCCGGTCTCGGTCCCGAACCGGATGGCCGCGCGCGCTTGAGGAGCTTCCGCCGTCGCTTCTCCGCCTCCAACTGCTTGTTCTTTTTTTTCACCGAGGGCTTTTCGTAATGACGCCGCTTCTTCAGTTCTCCCATGAGGCCGTCCAGCTGGAGCTTCTTCTTCAAGTCCCGCAGGGCCTTTTCGATGTTCTGGGACTGGACCCTTATCTCCACGATTTTCCTCCTCCGCCGCCGTATCCGCCGCGATCACCCCTACCGCCGGAACCAGAGCGCTCAGTCTTGGGCTTGGCCTCGTTTACCGTGATTGTCCGGTCCATGAACGATGTGCCATTCATGGAAGAGATCGCCTTAGCCGCGTCCTCGTCCGTCGCCATCTCCACGAAACCGAACCCTTTGGACCTGCCGCTCGTCTGATCGACGATCAGCGTGGCGGACAGGACCTCGCCGATCTTCGAGAATGCCTCCCGCAAATCCTCTTCGTGTGTGTTATACGACAAATTTCCGACATACAGTTTCTTTGCCATGTTGCCTCCTTGTGTGGCTTCAAGTTCACGCTGGCGGTCGTTGCCGCACAGCGCGTTTACGTCTTCTCCGCAATCATGCCGGTTCCAAAAAAAGGGGGGGGCGCGGACCCGCGCGGAGTCCGCAAAACCTCATCGTTCGCCACCCAGCTATGCCGTCGCTTTTTACGTGAAAAAAGGTGAGAGCAGGAAGAGTCAGTGATCGATGATGAGGCGCGGACGACCTCTCGATCCAAAACGAGAGGGTCTTGCCCCGTTGACGGTTTATATGCTTATTATACCGTTTTTTTTGTTAAATGCAAGGGTTACTCGGGAAAGAACTATTTTCGGGTAAAACACGCCCTCTCCAAAAAAAAGCAGGAAATTGCGGTGATATAATGGGAATATCACCACGTCCGGCAGGCATGCTTCGATGCCGCAGGTGAAGGGGGTGGAATCGCCATGTCGATCCTCGCACTCATTACGGGCGTCGCCCTGATCATTATTGTGCTGGCGGATGCCTTTGAAACCGTGGTTTTCCCGCGTCGCGTGACCAGGCGCATACGGCTTGTGCGTCTCTTCTATCGGACCACGTGGCGGCTCTGGACTGCGCTGGTCCATGTGCTTTCGAAAGGAAAACGCCAGGAAAATTACCTGAGCTACTTTGGCCCGCTTTCGCTGCCGCTGCTTTTGGGATTTTGGGCCGGCGTCCTGATCGCGGGTTTCGCGCTTCTTTACTGGGCGCCGGGTCATGCCCTGAAAACTCCCGAGGGCTTCGTAACGTTCGGCGCCTGCCTCTATTTCAGCGGCACGACCTTTTTTACGCTCGGACTGGGAGATATCGTGCCGTATACTCCCTTTGCTCGGGCCCTTATCGTGCTCGAAGCGGGTATGGGCTTCGGCTTTTTGGCCATCGTCATCAGCTATCTGCCGGCGCTCAATCTGTCCTTTTCGAAAAGAGAAGTCAACATCTCGCTCCTGGATGCGCGTGCGGGCTCTCCTCCCACGGCCGTTGAAATGCTGCGGCGCCAATCGCAGGACCCCTCCACCGAATCGCTGACGCGGCTCCTCCACGAATGGGAGCGATGGTCCGCGGAATTGCTTGAAAGTCATCTCTCCTTTCCGGTCCTCGTGTATTTCCGTTCCCAGCACGATAATCAATCATGGCTTGCTGCGCTGACCGCAATCCTCGATGCCTGCGCCTTTGTCATGACCAATCTCCAGGGAACCTGCGTGCGACAGGCGCAATTGACCTTTGCCATGGCCCGTCATGCGATCGTGGACCTCGCGCTCGTGCTGCACGTCGCGCCCGAGGAACCGCTGGTCGACCGGCTGCCATTGCAAAAGCTCGCTTCGATGCGCGCGGCGCTCGCAACAGAAAGCATGCAGCTCCGGGATGACACGGAGGTATCCTCCCGCCTTAACGAGCTGCGGCGGATGTATGAACCCTACGTTCATTCGCTTTCCCTTCGCCTGCGGCTGTCCGTGCCGCCCTGGATGCCGGAGGCCGGCAGGGACAACTGGCAAATCAGCGCCTGGGGTAATCAAATCGGCATGAAACGGGCCGAACGGACCGAAAACCGTGAGGAAGAACATTTCTGATTGCGCATGATGATTGTTCCCCTGCACTGCCTGTGCGTTTTGTGGTTAAGATATGGCAATACGTCCAGCCGACAGCAGGAGAATGGTCATTTGACAGAACTTTTAGGGCCGGGTCTCTCGTGTTTGACTTTGCTTTTTCAAAAAATGCATGGAAACGCTGGACGGGGAAAGACGAGGGGATGTTGTTGCGCCCGTTGCGCAGCATTCTTATGATAGCAATTCCGCTTCTGAGCAGGACATGTTTGGGGAAATTGTGTCCGAGCTTGCCTTGTGATTACCCGTTCGAAAATGATCCTGCCGACATCCTGTGACCGAGGGGTTTCCTCGCATTTACGATCGCGCTTTCTGCGACCAACTGGGCGGCTGCGGGTTATTGCTTGTCCATCGGCGATTGTGCGTCAAGGTGTTGATTGAAGGCTTGGCTTTTCTAATGGTTCTCTAACGGGGTCATCTCGCCGAAAAACCTCCTCGAAAGATATTTTGAGGAAAAGTGATATTTCAAGATCTGAACCTATGGGTCCCTTGGGCCATACCAATGCTCACGATACGTGCCGTGTCAGGCAAGGATGTCTCCGCCGTGCAGCATCATTACGAGCCTGTAGGGGACAAAAGGTTTTTGGAGAAAGTCGTTCGCTCCTGCCTGAAGATACTCTACTCCCCTATCTTCCTTGCACAGACCAATAATGACGGCACATACGAATTGCTCGCGAAGTCGCCTGATAAGGTCAATGCCGTCCATGCCGGGCGTATCGCAATCTATGATGATGCAATCGAAGGGATCGATCCTCGAAAACGCCAAGACTTCCGCGCCGCCTTGACAGAACAAAACCTGCATACCGTAGGAGTCCAGGGCATACTGGAGCATACCCCTCAGGTCCTCGTCACCGGTGACAATAAGCGTCTTCTGGCTGCATCCTATCCCCGTTTCCTGATGCATTGACTCCACATATGCTTGAATTTTCGTCATTATATCCCTCCCGTAAGCCGGAAATACTTATTTTATTTGTTTTGACTAGTTTTATTAGTTTACTTATACACGAAGACCCCCGCATAAACAATACCCCGGACGGGGTATTGTTGGGGTATATGCCAATAAACAATAACGTTGCGGTTTTACTTTACCTGCGGATCTTTTATGATCAGGTCTATGTCTATAATGTCAGACTTTGTTCTTGTTAAGGGTTAGTAAACATATCCATTCTTTTGCGCTATTTTCTTTTCACCGGCAATCGTGAAACGTAAACCCGTGTCATCCTTTTGTCGCTCATACTATCGGGCCTCCCGGAAGCTCAACACCTTGACAATCCCCCCGCACTGGAGCTACAAGTTGAAATAGAAGGTACTATGAAAAATGAGGAGGATACTGCCATGAAAATAGGGATCATCGGATCAGGAAACATGGGTTCCGGGCTCGCCCGCCGCATCACGCTTGCCGGGCATGATGTGTTCATGACGGCCAGGGACCTCAATGATGCTGAAAAGACCGCGCAGCAGATCGGGCCGCGGGTAAAAGTCGTGTCTCCCGCGGAGATCGCGAAGGGAGTGGACGTCTTGATCGCAGCGACGCCGGCAGGAGAGCAGGTGAACGCGCTGAAAAGCTGCGGGGACCTGAAGGGCAAGGTCGTCATCGACATTGCCAACCCGCTCAATCCCGACATGTCGGGATTGAGCGTCGGGCTTACGACTTCCTTTGCAGAGGAACTCGCGAAGGCGTTCCCGGGCGTGAAGATCGTGAAGGCATTCAACACGGTGTTCGCCCAGGTATTGAACGAGGGGCCGGACTTCGGCAAGGGTCTTCGCGCATCTGCATTCTACTGCGGCGACGACGAGGCCGCCCGGAAAACCGTGCATCAGCTTATCGTGAGCATGGGCTTCGATGCCGTCGACGCGGGGCCGCTCGCCAACGCGCGCTACCTCGAACCCATGGGCATGCTGAACATCTGGTTCGGCTACATGGGGAAGCGCGGTACGGGCATTGCCCTCAACCTGGCCAAGCGCGGCAAGGCCATGGCCGAGAAAGCACGGGCAGCGTAAAGCGACACCGCGTCGTAGTGTCCCGGGAACCGATGCATTTGACCTCGCGCGGGTAACGATCGAGAGAGAGGCGCATCGTTCTGCTACGATGGTCGGAGGGGTGAATGCACTGCCGGAAACGGTGCTATATTTTAATCAAAAGCCGGTGGATGCACCGGCTGACGGAAGATTTATTCCGGAAAACGAGCAAGGCCTGAATATGATTTTCGTCCCGATTCTTCGCGAGCGGGAGGAGGATCCAGGTGAAAGAAGGCGCCTATGGCAACAGTCGCAGTAAAGACCCATATAGCAAACTGGTTCGAGATCCCGGTCAGGGACCTGGATAGAGCCACGAGATTCTATGAAAAAGTGTTCGATGTGAAGTTGTCCCGCGAGGACATGGGCGGCATGAAAATGGCCATGTTTCCCTTTACGCAGAATGCTCCGGGTGCTCCGGGTACGCTCGTAGAGGGAGAATCCTATGAGCCGTCCCATGAAGGGTCGGTCGTTTATTTCAGCGTTGAGGATATCCTGGAGACCTTGCGCAGGATAAATGCGAACGGCGGAAAGACGCTGATGCCGAAAACAGCTATCGGACAGTACGGGTTCATCGCACAGTACGAGGACACGGAGGGGAACAGGCTGGCGCTTCATTCAATGAAGTGAGTGAAGGCGAGAGAGCATGAACGTAAGCCCGGATCGAGAGGAGAAGCGCATCCAGTGATCGCTTCTCCTCTTTTTCTTTTTTGGAAAGAAGAGTGCCGTGAGGAAGCGATTGGGTTGGGCAACAGGCTTTTCTTAAGAAGGTCGCCGGATGTCAGTTGAAAAAAAGATCATCGCAAACAAGGTGTGGTTCAGCATCGTTTCCACCATGCTCATCCTCGCAGGGATCGTGTTCGCTTTCCTTGGGCTCGGCATCCTGCCGGTCCGGAGGGATGTCTTATTGCAATAGGAGAGCGCGATCTACGGCGCACTTATGATGGGCTGGGGAACAACGCTTTTCTTTGTTGGACGCCTCGCTTTCAGAAGGAACGACCCCGATCTGCTGAAAACATTGTTGTACGGGCTCGCGGTGTGGCTTGTTGTCTAAGTTTTGTTTTCAGCATATCTCGGCGTCTGGTTCAATGTCGGCGTGGATGCCGCTGTTCTTGCGCTGTTCAGTATTCCTTTGATAAAGAGCATTCGGAAAATATAAAATGTGTCCCGCTCGCTGAGGGATCTGCATTATCATAGATCATGTTTTACCCCTCCGGCTGCGCTACCGAACCTGAATAAAATGGCGTGCACTCTCCACCAACGAATTTCCATGCATCTTTCAGTGCGTTCGACACGGATCCCGTAATTGACTTAAAAATACTTATCTTCTCGATCTTCGCCTTATGGAACGGCCCGTGCACTTTCTGGCTGTAAACGGCGCACCCTCGTTTATCGAGGACCGCGACGGTGACATCGACAAATTGGTCGTTGTTGAAATTCAATCCACCCTTCATGGCGATCCGGTATTTTTTTGTAGCAAGGGCTACATCCGTCGCCCCGGCAATGCCGTTTTTTACTTTCCAGATCGAGACGAGTTCCCTGATGATCCCTTGTCCGCCTCGCGACTCTTCGTACAGGCTTCCAAAATTGTAGCTCTTGGTGAGTACCGGCCCGAAGGGGCCCGCGAGGAAGTACGCACCTACGTCCACGAGGTTGAAGTTTTGGCTTCGTTCGTACTTCGAGATAAGGGCATCGATATCGATGCCGGTGAGCATAAGGTTCTCCCCGCTCAAGGAAACGTCTCCGTTGAGCGATCTCTTCACCTCATCTACGCTCTTCCCCGTTGCCGTCAGGTCCGAGGAAAAGTTGGCCGTCCCTTCCATGCTTTTCTGGCGGGGGTTCCCGGGCGAGTACGCCTGGATCAGCTCCTCGATCCTGAACCGGTTAAGAGTTGTGATGAGCCGGTAATGAGGCGACGCCCTTGTCACGTCCACATGAACGCTTCCCTTCCCGGTCCCTCCGAAAATGTGCATACTGACCGGGTTTATATCGAGTATCCCGTTTTCAGCAGCTGTTCTTATCGCGAGGTTTGTCAGGGTGAGGTTGTTGATCGTGAGCGTCTTGCATCTGATATCCCCGTCGAATGAGACGTTCTTGAATGGTTCCGCGCCTTCCGTCCTTCCGTATGAAAGGTTTCGTATGGTCGCATCAAAGCCGTCCACTTCGATCCTCTCGCCGGATCCTTCATCAGTATAAATAAGTCTCCCCTCCGAGATGGATATCTTGTTCACAGTAAGGAGCCTTTCCAATAGTGTGCGTCCCGGTTTTTCAAAATTGAACATCCCGTTTTTATACCGGACTATGGAGAAGACCGGTTTGATAAGCCCGACCCGGCTGAGCCGGACTTCACGCCTCGCAAGAGGGATAAGCCTCAGCCCTATCCTCATCTTTTCTGCGGTAACGACATCCGCTCCCTTCTTCTGCACGCTGACGTTCCTCAGCGATATGCCGAAACCCGGAAGGAGATCGATGCCCAACCTGCCTTTGATCCGGACATCCATTCCCAGAGCACTCGATGCCGCTACCTCGATTCGCGGTTTAAAGGCTTGTACGTTCAGCAGGAGAGCGAGGAAGATCGCAAAGACGACAAGGGTGACTACGCCCGTTGTTATGAAGAAGACTTTTTTTCTCTTGAGAGTCATGTTTAACCTTCTCGCGTGTTTTCCTTGCCCCCTTCCTCGGAAAGATGTCCCGGGCGACGGGTCAATCCAACATTACAACGCGTTTACTTTTCTATCAGGCCTCCTCAAACTTTGTTCAGATCTCAGGACCGTTTCCTTTTTTCGACACTGGTGGAAGGTTTTCAGCGGCCGCCTCAGGCCCGAGCAAAACGGCGATCCATCGTGTGCTTTCATTATTCTCACATGCGAACTTCAGCGTCATGGTAAATGGTATGCACAGAACCACACCGATCAGACCTAGCAGGCTTCCCCAAATGATCAACGAAAGAAATACGACCAGCGTGGACAGGCCGAGCCTCCGCCCCATGAGCCTCGGTTCGACCACGTTGCCGAGCATGAAACTAACGGCTAGATATCCGGCAGCGGTGAGCGCGGCACGGCCAATCCCGAGTTGGACAAGGGTGAGAATAACCGCGGGGACCGCGGCGATGATAAAGCCGACATTGGGTACATAGTGGAGCAGAAAGGCCAGGAAACCCCAGAGAACAGGAGAATCCACGCCGAGGATGGAGAGCCATATCCCGATCAGGATACCCGCGGTCAGGCTGATCCCCGTCTTGATGATCATATAACGCTTAATATCATCAACGAACCTCGTGAACTGGGGAAATGCCTGCTGAGGATCGCCGAGGACAGCGCGGAGCTTGACCGGGAAGCTTGAGGCCTCGAGCAGGATAAACGTTACGGTGAGCAGGATCAGGATAATGTTCGAGAGCGCGGAGCCCAAACCCCCGAGCATGCCGACAACCAGCCTCATCACAGCGCTCGGATTGACATACTCGAGCAGCATCTTGTCCGTGAGCTGGAGGCCTTTCTTTGCCAGCAGCGCTTTGAGTGCCGAGACTTGTTCCTGGATGCGTTGTTGATATGAAGGCAGGGCATTGATAAAGCTGTTGAGGGACGTGCCTACAAGACCGCCGATGATCAGCAGGATGGTGATCATGCCGGCCATCACGAGGAGCACCGCAACAACGGAAGGAATGCGTTTCCGCTCGAGCCAGAGTACCGGCGGCGTCCCGATGACGGCGAGGAAAACGGCGACGAGGAACGACACCAGGACCGACTGCGCCTGATTGATGCCCCAGATGATGATCACGAGCGCAGCGATGATGACGAGGAAGCGGATTCCCCGTTGAGAATTGCTCTGGTCAGTCATGGACAAAGTTCTCCTCGATCATTGGTGCGCGAAAGAACAGTGGTTAGCTGAAGTGGTGTTTTTCAGTGTTTTTCAACAGCCTGTCAAGGATAGACCCCTTAATAATACCCTCTCATGCGCGCACAAGCGGTCTCATCCGGGTCGGGCTTATGACTTCTCATCGGCTAAAGGATTTTACGCCCCTGAATGACTCTGATCAACACCACAACAATTGCGATCACAAGCAAAATATGGATGAACCCACCCATCGTATAGCTGCTCACCAGCCCGAGTGCCCACAGAATTACCAGTATTACAGCGATCGTCCACAACATATGATCCTCCTTTCAATTTGCTTTAGATTCACTACCGGCCGGCGCATTCCCGCCCAGCCGGCAGCGGATCCGGTAGTCTCTTTGATCTTGGACTCGGATTACTCATTTTGTTGCCTCCTGCACACATCACTGTTTTGTCTCCCATGTTATGAAGCGAACCCAAGCATACACATAAGAACCATGCGCCTGATCGGCGGCAAAGCCGAGGACATCAAGATAGCCGGAAGTCGTCTTCAGGATCCCGGCAACGGCTGTTTTCCCAAAGATCCCGATCGCAGTCTATGCGTACCTGAACTCAACTACTCGATGGTCATCCGATTCCACCGTCCTGTAGCGTCCATACTTTTTATCCCCTTTTTAGTTTTTCCCTTCCACCTTTAACGAAGGTGCTTCTCAAATACCTTGCGGAAATGATAACCGTAGATCGAGAGGGTGACGGCCTGCGGAAAGAGGCTGGGACGTCTGAACAGGGTCCAGGACAGAAGCCTCCAATAATGGAACCTCTCTTTCCCGATGATCCCGAGAACAATGATCGATCTGATAAATGCGGTCAGGTAGCTGGGCCGAAATCGAAAGGGCATCTTTTTTCCTTTTTGGGGGACATATTCAGTCAGAAATGTCCTGACCCTTTCATAGTAGTGTCTGGGCGAATAGAGGGTGCTGAGGACCTTTTTGTAGCCGTTGACCAGCAGGTCATAGTCCATTTTGGGGATAAAATTGGTCGCGAAATCCGTATTGTTCCCCGAGGTCTCTTTCAGCAGCCGGTGTTCCTTTTTGAGTCTCTTGTAGAGCTTCGTGCCCGGAAGGGCGATGAGAATGCCGACCATGGCCGTTACGACCCCGCTCGCCTGGATGAACCTGATCTGGGTGTCGAAGATCGAAGGGGGGTCGCTGTCGAAACCGACAATGAATCCTCCCTGGACCTCGAGGCCGGACTTCTGGATATTCCTGACACTGGCGAGAAGATCGCGGTTCTTGTTCTGGAATTTGCTGCATTCCGCCAGGCTCTGCTCATGGGGGGTCTCGATGCCGATGAAGACGACATCGAATCCTGCCCTGACCATCATCTCCATGAGGTCTTTGTGATCGGACAGTTCTATGGAGGCCTGCGTATTAAAGGAGAAGGGGCGCCCTTTCCTCTTCATCCATTCGATGACGGCAGGGAGGACCTCCTCCTTCAGCTTTTTCTTGTTCCCGATAAAATTGTCGTCAACAAGGAAGACCTGGCCCCTGAACCCTGACGAGTAGACACTCTCAAGCTCTCTAATGATCTGGTCTTTATCTTTTGTGCGCGGCGTGCGGCCGCAGATCAAGGTGATATCGCAAAACTCGCAGTTGAAGGGGCAGCCCCGGGAATACTGGATATTGATCGAGGCATAGTGCTTCATATTGATCAGCCCCCAGAGGGGAATGGGTGTCTCCCGCATGTCTGCCCACTGATCAGTGGCATAGATATGGCCTGCAGCTCCATTCCGCAAATCTTCCAGGAAACGACGCATGGTGATTTCGGCCTCGTTCAGCACCAGGTGGTCTACGTCCCCGAACGTCTCATATCCGGTCGTGAAAAGAGGACCGCCGGCGACAATCCTGACACCGGCTGCCTTGCATCTCGCAATCACTCCTTTCACGGACTCCTTCTGAACAGACATTGCGCTCACAAAGACGAGATCAGCCCATCTCAGGTCGTCGTCATGCAGGCTTTCCACATTCATGTCGACCAGTCTTTTCTCCCACTCTTCAGGAAGCATCGCTGCAATGGTCAATAAACCGAGGGGTGGACTGCTCGCCTTTCGGTGAATGAATTTCAGGGCATACCGGAAACTCCAGAAAGTATCCGGGAATTCAGGATAAATGAGCAGTGCTTTCATGACAATGCTCCTAATCCATCTGCTTTTTCTCTTCCACCTGCAAGAGGCTCTTCACGGGTTTCACACTCCTGATTTCCCTGTACTGACAACAAAAGAACCTTCTTCAATGCTCTCCTCCTGTCTTTAGATGTGCAATCATCTGATTGCAATGTTAATAAATGTAACTACGGGAAATTAATAATCGACAAATCATTTACAAAGGTTTTCGTCCCTGAATGATCCTGATCAACACCACAACGATTGCGATTACCAGCAAAATATGGATGAACCCTCCCATCGTGTAACTGCTCACCAACCCCAGCAGCCACAGAATTAACAGTACCACAGCGATCGTCCACAACATTTGGTCCTCCTTCCGCTCAAGCCCGTTGCACACGCGCTCATCGGTCCGGCAATCTATGCGTACCTGAACTCAACTACCCATGGCCTTCCGGTTCTTTACGCTCTTCACACCGCTTAGGTCATTGACGAGTTTGGGACATTCTTTCTGCCATTTTCCCGCCCCTGCTCATTTGAACCTCGAGCTCGCGTCGTGGTAGGCGGTCTTCACTTCAGCCCAGGCTTTTTCCGCACCTGTCTTGAGGTCTTCCCATGCCTCATCGCCGGCGGTCTTCAACTCCCGCAGCTTCGCCTCGGCGTCATTCTGCTTGCGCTGCAAAACTTCGATGGTTTTGTAGTATTCGATCTTCGCCTCAGCCTTGGCCTTGTCCGCCCTTGCCCTGAGCAGTGCGATCTGCGCGTTCCATTCCCTCATCTGCGCATCAAGCTTTTCTTCATACGCTTTTCTTTTGTCCTTCAGGGCAACCACCTCCTGAATTGGGCCGTGGTAAAAACGTTTGACAGAATCGATAAACAAAACTGCCGGAGCCGGTCGTCACACCAGTTGAGGTAACGCACCTATTTTACAACCAGGTCGTTTTTTACCTCTTTGACGCCCGCGACGCTGCCGGCAACCTCTCCTGCTTTTTTGACGCTCTGTGCCGAATCGACAAAACCGCTTAGTTGAACCACCCCTTGGTACGTCTCGACATTGATCTGGAACACTTTCAGTGAGGGTTCGTCCAGGATTGCGGCTTTTACCTTGGCCGTGATCACTGAGTCATCGATATACTGGCCGGTACTTTCGTGTTCCTGCGTGGCTGCGCACCCAAGGCATAAGGCTGTCAACCAGGCGCAGATCAGGAATTTGAACATGCGGTCTCGTTTTACCATGACATCCTCCCTTTCTCTTTGCAGGAAATTTCACGTGCAATGAATTAAATATATCTCATGCCGCTGACAAGTCAAAAAGGCAGTGAACAGACTATTACGGGAACAGTGTTACTTGTCTTTGCTTGAGCTTGTGACATTTTCATCAGTGTTCCACCAGCCTCCGCCGAGAGCCACAAAGAGAGCGGCCGTATCCTGATAACGCTGGGCCAGGGCCTGGAGATAACCGATCTTTGCCTGCTGGTACTGGCCGTCTATGACGAGGACCTGAACATAGTTGGCCGTGCCAGCCTGGTAATTCGCCTGGATCAACCGCAGCGCTTCCTCCGCCGCAGTAAGCGCTTGAGACTGGGCATGCGCCAACTCAGCGTCGTGTTCCAGCGCGCGCAGAGTATCGGCAACCTGGGCAAAAGCGCTCAGAACGGTTTGGCGGTAATTTGCCAAAGAAAGCTGATAGGCATCGAGTGCGGCCTGCCGTCCGAACCACAACGTTCCGCCGCGGAACAGCGGGGCGCTTATGCTTGCGCCCATGTTCCAGAAGCTGCTGTTGCTTTTAAAAAGGTTGCCGGAAGTATTGCTTCCCGTACCGTAGGCGCCGTTCAACGTAAAGCTGGGGAACAATGCCGCGGTAGCCACTCCTATTTCCGCGCTGGCACTGTGGAGCTGCGCCTCGGCCGCGAGAATGTCGGGACGCTGGCGAACGAGCTGCGAGGGCAGAGTTATGGGCAGCTCAGCAGGCAGGGTCAGGTCCGCCAATGCGACCTGCTGCGGGGCCCACTCCGCTGGCGTGCGGCCTGCCAGGGCAGCAAGCAAATGCTCGGTCTGGTTTATTTTCTGCCGGAGCGGCGGGAGCGTTGCTTCAAGCGAGGCAAGCTGACTCTGAAGACTGAGTACGTTTACATACGGGACCGTTCCCGCTTGCGCCTGCACTTCGGTCAGTCTGACCTGTTCCTGCTGCAATTTGATCAATTCTTCGGTAGCCTTGATCTGCTCCTGATAGGCGGCCCTGGCGATCATTGCGTTCACAACATTGCCGGACAGGGTTATGTAGGTGGCCATGACCTGGGCATGTTGAAAATCCACCTGGGCGCCGAGACTTTCCACGGCGCGGCGTTCCCCGCCGAAAACATTGAGAGCATAGCTCACCGTGGCCGAAAGAGTGAACAGATTAAAGATGCTGCTGGGGGTATTCCCTCCCGTTGCAGCTGAAGAGGTCTTTTGGCGCGATGCGTCGAAACCGGCATTGACCTCGGGGTAAAATACTCCGTAGCCCACGCGGAGAAGATCCCGGCTTTGTCGCAGACTGGCCTGCGCCGCCTGCAGGTTTTGGTTGTTCTCCAGCGCCTCCTTTACCGCTGCATCGAGCCCGGACGAGTTAAAAAGCCGCCACCAGTCCGAAACGATCTTTGCGCCCGGTTCAAATCGCTGCTCCTTGCCATCCGCGGTTATGGTCGCAGTCGTTGTCGGCCCGGTTGTGTAGCGCTCGATCTCCGGCGGTTTGGGACGCTCAAAATTCGGCCCCACTGCGCAGCTGTATATACCGCATAGCAATACGGCGCACAGCCCGGGGAGCGCAGGCATCCTCGCTGTCATGATCTTTCTCGATGTTTCCCCGCCGTTTGTCGGTTTTTTTCGATACAATGACATTCGCCTTTTCGAGATAAATTTCCCGCGGTCACTGCTGTGTGCCGGTACTTCTTGTTTCAGAACCCGTTTCTCCAATATAGACATCGACCAACTGACCGGGATAAAGAGAAATATTTTTGGGCCTCTCGCATTTGAATATTACCGGCAATACTCTGACATCCACTCTTTCCGTCCTTTCACTCGACAATTCAATTTTAGGCGATACATAAGGCTGTACCCGCACATATTCGAGAGGAACGACGATATTCGTGCCCCGAATAAACATTTGCGCGTGCATTTGCGACTCTTGAGGCAGCCTGGATATGAGGATCTCGTCGATATAACATCTGACACCGATATAGGTTTGCGAACTCCCCATGACAAGAATGGGCATAAATCCCTGCGAATAGGTGTCGTACGAGCCTTGCGCGGACACGTAGCCGCCGACCGCGGCATTGATCGACAGGACCGCGCCATCCATGGGCGCCAGTATGGTGTACTTGGACAGCAGCGTTTGGGCGAGTTCGTGTTGTTTTCGCATTACTTCCACATTTGCCTTTGCCACGTTGACCGTGTTTTCCGCATTATCAAGGTCGTTCTTACTCACCGACCTCGGGTCCATGTCATATGATTTCCTTAGCTTGTTCAACTGGTCCTCAGAGCTTTTGAGACTTGCACTTGCTAACTCTATCTGGGCTTTCTGCTGCTCGACAGTTGCCCTCTGGACGGAATCGTCGATCAAGATCAGCGGACGGCCTTTTTTTACGATCTCCCCCTCGGAAACCGGGATTCGTTTGATCGTTCCCGGGACCTCGGGATAGATATTAATGTTCGCGCCGTTTTGTTGATAACTTTCGACGATGCCTTCGGCATAGATGCCCTTAGTGTAGGGATTGGTTGCCGGATTGAATGCCGGCGGCTGCGGCTTTTTCTCTATGCCGGATATGTAGGAGGCCACGATGCCGATTAGCAGGCCTATGATCGCAGCTATGAATATGATCTTATTCCTCACGGGGTCCTCCTTTTTCGATGCCGAGGATTCTGCCATCCTCCATTTTCATGATCCTGTCGGCGTATTCGAATATCCTGCTGTCGTGGGTAACGATGATGATGCACCGCTTCTCATTCAGGATATTCTTCTTGACAAAATCCACGATTTTTCTCCCGGTGTCACCGTCAAGCGATGCGGTCGGCTCGTCGAATACCAGGATATCGGGGCGGCTCGCGATCGCCCGTGCAATGGCCACCCGTTGCTGCTCGCCGCCGCTCAATTTTACCGGCGGGAGATATGCACGATCTTTAATGCCTACTATTTCAAGATACTTCATGGCCTCATTAATAGATTCATTCCAATCATGCCTTTTCAGGATAAGAGGGATCGCCACGTTTTCGACCGTTGTCAGCCGTGGAAAGAGGTGGTAATCTTGGAAAACGAATCCAATCTTATTCAACCTGAAATCGGCGATCTGGTCGCTTGCCATGTTCCAGATATCCTTGTCCTCAACCTGCACCGAGCCTGAATTCGGCCTGAGAATTCCCGAGATCAGACTGAGCAAGGTTGTTTTTCCGCTCCCTGAAGGGCCCTCAATGTAAAACATTTCCCCATAGTCGGCTTCGAAACTGACGTCTCTGACGGCATGCGTTTTTGCTTCCCCCTCACCGAACCACTTGTTCAGTTCGTTGGCTTTTACCGCCAGTTTGGCCATATTATCCTCTGAAAATGTCGAAGGGCTCTATCTTGAGCACTTTCCTGACGCCGATATAGCTTGAAATGCTGGCAATGATCACGACCATGACAAAGGCGAAACCGATATTTCCAAAGGTTATTCTGGCTGCGTAGCTGGGAAGTCTTAGTCTGGCGATCGTTATAATGAGGGAGGCGAGGCCGATACCCAGGCCGTAGCCGGTAAGAGATGTAAATGTCGCCTGGAACAGGATCATAAAGACCAGTTCCTTCCCCTTTGCTCCGATCGCTTTTAAAGCGCCGAATTTATCCAGATTCTCCAGGATAAAGGTGTAAAAGGTCTGGCCTGAAATGGATAATCCAACGATGAAACTGATCACCGTCATAATGAGCACATTGGTGCCCATACCCGTCTGGTAGGTATAAAAATCGGAAGTCTTCTGGATAAACTCGTCTTTCGTTAGTGCCAGGTATCCGAGCTTCGCTACCTGCTCCTTGATGTACGGCACGGCGTCGCTGCTCTTCGGATCGACGAGAATGAAAGCGTCGGTAAATCTCGTGGAGGGGATATACGTGACGGCCCTGTTAAAGGTGGTATAAAGGGTAGGCACGCCAAACAGGCCGCTGGTAGTGACTTTTGCAATGCCGACGATGATACCCCGGTGATCGTTTATCTCAAATTCGGTGCCGACCCGGGGATTTTCTAGCTTGTGAAATTCTGCATCCTTAACCACAACAAAGCCATTTTCCGCATAGATGTCATCAATATTTCCCTCGATGAGCTCAGGCCTGCCATATAGGCTGGAGTCGTCCAACCCAAGGACCGTCACCGCTTGATAGACGCCGCTACGCAGCCTCACGAGCGCCCCGCCGTAATAGAGCGGTACTGCGTATTTGACTCCGCTAATGCTCCGCACCGCGGATAATACATAATCCGGCATTGGGATGCTGTTCGCCGGGGTATTGACAGCAGGATCCATTACCCACACCTTAGCGCCTATGTTGAGAACCGTGGCACATGACCGGTGCAGCAGGCCGGCGAACATCGAGGTCATCATGATCATCAAAAAGACCGCGAATGTTATGCCCATGAGCAAAGCAGCGAATTTGCCCTTGTCATTCACCAACAGCTTATATGCGATTTTGAGTATCCCTTTCACTGCTGTCCTCCTTTTATGCAGCGTGCTACGTGAGCAAGGGCGAACGATTAAGCAAATTATAGCACCCCTTCATGCTCACCGATTAAAAGCGGATGCGCTGCTCGGTCTTTTGCGCTCTTTGGTCGTGACGTCGGGGTGTTTGACTTGATAAACTATGATCTAAGTGCTATCTTCTAGCAAGATATAAAGCAATTTGTTGATTGTTATCGGTCGACGTGGAAGAAATTGTATATAATTGCAATGTAATGCGAAACACAGCGATATCTCGGGGAGAATGAATATGCCGCAGCGTTCAATGTTAGTTGCAGATGACATCGAAAACCAGACCGAGTCCGGGAAAAGACGCTCGCAAGCGATATACAGCGCCGCCTCTTTTTTGGCAAAGCGGCTCAATACCGGCATCGAACTCCTTTATGTGGAGGATATAAACGCGTACCGGCATGACCGGTTCGACTCACTCCGCATCCGGGCATGGCATTCCCGACATCAGAAAAGACTGGAGGAGATGAGCCGTCGGTTTCAAGTCCCCGTTATCCGTTCCTTAAAAGGCGGCCCGCCCGCCGAGCGGATCCTGAAGGCTGTACGGTCCAAGGCCGCCCCGGAGCTTGTCGTCGTGGGGACGCAGGGCCGGCAAGGCTTGAAGCGTTTGCTGATAGGAAGCGTTGCTGAAGAAGTGATCCGCCACTCGAAAAGACCCGTGATGGTGATCGGACCCGCGGCCCAGGAAAATGGCCGGAATTTTAACGGCAAGAAGCAGTTGAAGATTCTCGTTGCAACCGATCTCGGCAAAAACAGCCGCGCTGCCGAGCACTATGCGCTTTCCCTTGCAAAGCGCATGGGAGCGGGGGTTGTTTTGTTTCATTGTCTTGGCGAAAGTTTCAGGAGGATTGTGAGAGACAGCAGTATGGTCTCAGGATGGGTGCCCTTCAATCTCGACGAAATTCTGGACGGGATCCGGGAGGATGCCATCGAAACCATTGAACGGAAAGTCCGTTTCTTTGAGAAACACGGCGTTCCCTGTTACTACAAAGTCGATGATAAGCCGATAGCGTCCTCGTGCGCAATTTATCAAGAGGGTGAAAGAGGCTTTTCGTTCGTGGTCATGGGGACCCACGGAAGGAATGCACTGCTCAATGCCTATTTTGGAAGCACGGCCCGAGAAACGATCTTGAATGCATCAATCCCCGTGATTACCGTTCACTCGGTAAAGTATAAGGTGTAGCCCTCCCTTCGCGACGGCTTTATCATCAACCAGTTCGGCCCCTCTTGTTGCTTCTTCAGAGAGCACCCTCGTACCTGCCGCATTTCTTCAACGGCAGTTACAAGCTGAAGGACAGGACGAAAGACTTGCCCGTGTCTTTTTCAACGACTTGCAGTCGCAGCGATTTTGCCGTCTTCGCTTCAGCCGGGAAGAAAATAAACCCGTAAGCAAGCGCATTGGGAGCGATCGACTTTGCCTGGAGCGATTTTGACTTCAGGTCGGAGATTACGGCATGCCGCGCGTCGTCGGCATTGTACGCATTCGCTCCGCCCATCACGGCCCCGCCTGCGCCGCCCACAGCCGCGCCCCTGCCTGCTGTTTCAGCCACGTTCTGACCGGAAAGGATGCCGATTGCGGCGCCGATAACCGCCCCCGCTGCTGCCCCCAGAAAGCCCGTACGAGCCCCTTCACTGAAGGTTTCCTTGGTCTGCGCATACTTCGTTGCCCGGTCGTACGCCAGGTCCCGGTTCAGCACCGGCCACAGGTTGCTCTGTCTGTCCTCGAGGAACGTTTGCGCCCCGTTGATCTCGAGCGGATGCGGCCCTTTGTTGTCGATCACGATCTCGACGGGCAGCATGCCGGCGTTGATGATGTCAAACCCGAAATTTTCCTTTGCCTCTTTCACATCCGCGTACGCCCTCGCGCCGATCACGGCGCCGCCCGCCTCCTGCGCGTTCGAGTATGCGCTCGGCAGTTTGAACGGCAGGGGCTTTGCGACGTAGCTCGTCGCGCAGGACGTGAACGCGACCAGCACGCTTACCGCGATGACCTGTTTGATGCCTTTCGTTATCATTGCTTCCTCCCCATCATGATCAATGTATTGTAAAACTTTAACTACAGAGCCCGCCTCGTGAAATTTTTGAATGCTAAAAACATACTGCGTCTTTGATCAGCCTCCCGCTCTGTGCGCTCATGTTGCCAGCCCTTTTTATCATTGCAAAGAGCGTTTTTCCGACGGGCAATCTCGACATCCTTGATTTTTTTACAACCGAGATTGCCTCGCTTCGCTCGCAAAACTGGCTCCATGACTCCGTTAAAACCCGAGCGGCTCCCAGGCCTTGAACATGATCACTTCCTCGCCGGGGTTCGGCAGACCGGCGATCTTCCAAGCCTTGACCGGGTCCAGAAACTGTTCCGTGACACAGTTGTTCGGCTGGTGGACATTTTTGCATACGTAACGCACGATCGGAAAGAAGTGATGCTTCAGGTAATACTCCCTCATAAACCTCAGGATATCGAGCTTGTCTTCCGTCAAATCCCTGATACCTTCCCGTGCGGCAAGAACGCGCGCAACCTGTTCCGTCCAGTCCTCGAGTCTTACAAGGAACCCGTCTTCGTCAACGTTCATTTTCAGTCCTTCTTGCTCTATTACCTGCATGGTTTCCTCCTGCAGATGCTTCATTGTGTATCTACAAGGCATTCAGCGTAAAAAGTGGTTCCTTCCGCCTACGAAAAATTTTTACTACAATCTTTCGATGACGGACCTGAGCTTATCCCTCACCTGGCCGGCGATCTTCTCGAGTTCCGGGTTCTTGACCGCCAGCATGGAAGCAGCCGGGTCGATGGCCGCGATCTCAGCGCCCACGCCCGCTATTTCCTGCACGATGACATTGCAGGGGAGCATGGTGCCGATCTTGTCCTCCGCTTCCAGGGCCTTGTACGCGTACTGCGGGTTGCAGGCGCCGAGGATGCGGTACTTCCTGAAGTCGACATTCAGTTTCTTCTTCAGGGTCTCTTGCACATCAATCTCCGTCAGCACGCCGAAACCTTCCTTCTTCAGTTCCTCAGTGACCCGGCTCACCGCATCGTCGAAGGTCGTCTGCACTGTCTTGCTGAAATAGTAGCTCATGTCCCCGCTCCTTTCCCAAGGCAAAGTTCCCTCGATACTTCGATTATAGCGCGGCAGGGAGGAACCGGTACAGGAGACCCGGGGAATTAAGGAGACATTTCTGACAGGAGACGCGGTGACGGGTTACTGGTGGAACTAATTTGAAATGCGGTCAAACTAAAGGAGCATGCGCCGCTGAACGCACGAAACCAGCGATGATAGAATTATGGTATGAGTTGCTTATTGAAAAAAGAATCTCAGGAGGAGAGACATGAAAGCAGTGCTTATTAACAGGTACGGCCACAACAACGTGGTGGAAATCAAAGACCTTGTTGCAGCCAAAAAGGAGGAATCTATGAAAGTCTTGGTCCTATTGGGTAGTGATGTTCCAAACATTATGCCATAGAAAAAGACCTGCCTTTCATTTCCATCGTATAACCGGTGACATACCAGCCTTCTTGAGCGGCGCGAATCCCCTCCTCATGGTGTTTTCGCCGATGCTGACGGGATTCATGAACTGAAGAAGATAATCCGGCCCCCCTGCTTTTGACCCGGTCCCCGACATGCCGAAACCGCCAAACGGTTGCCTGCCGACGAGAGCGCCGGTGATTTTCCTGTTGATATAAAGGTTGCCTGCGCGGAAATCCTCTTTCACTCTTTGGATGTTGGCGGGACTACGCGAGAAAAGGCCTCCGGTCAGTGCGTAGATACTGCTGTTCGCCAGGCCGATGGCCTCGTCGATGCCCTTTGCCCTCGTGATCGTAAGCACAGGCCCGAAAATCTCATCGGTTGCGATACGGGACCCGGGCTTCACGTCAACGAATATGACCGGGCCGACGAAGCATCCTTCTTCTGTTGCAGCATTCCTTTCGAGGATCACCGCGCCTTCCTTTTTCCCGATCCCGATATATGTCCTGATCTTTTTCATTGCAACCTCGTCAATGACCGGCCCCAGGACCGTTCCAGGCTCTTCCGGCGGGCCGATCCTGATGCTTTTGGCCGCTTCAGCAAGCCGGTCACAAAGATCTTGGAATATATCGCCGACAACGATCACCCGCGAACAGGCGGAACACTTCTGACCCTGGTACCCGAATGCCGATTCCACGATGCTTTTTACGGCTTCGTCGAGGTCGGCTGTCTCGTCCACGATGATAGCGTTCTTTCCGCCCATCTCTGCGATGACTTTTTTGACGTTCCGCTGTCCCTCCACGGTCTCGCCCGCACGCTGTACGATCCTGAGACCCATCTCCTTTGAACCGGTAAAGGCTATGAAATCTACGGATGGATGGGAAACGAGATATTCCCCGGTCTCGCTTCCCGGTCCCGGAAGAAATTGGAATACTCCGGCAGGGAGCCCGGCTGACTTGAAAATTTCGCAGAGCCTGTGTCCGATGATTGGAGAGAGCCCCGAGGGCTTAAAGATCACGCAGTTCCCGGTCACGATCGCCGCGGAGGTCATTCCCGTCGCGATTGCAAGAGGGAAATTCCACGGGGAAATGACGACGCCGATACCCCTTGGTTCATAGCGATATTCGTTTTCCTCGCCCGGGTAGCTTCCGAGAGCCGCGGGAACTCCGAGCCTCAGCATCTCGCGGCCGTAATATTCAAGATAATCGATCGCCTCGCAAACGTCTCCGTCGGCATCTTTCCATGTTTTGCCGACCTCCATGACCTCGTGCGCCGCAAGCTCGATGCGCTTTTTTCTCATCTCGTGTGCGGCTCTTAGGAGATAGTCGGCCCGCTTTTCCGGGGTCGTCTTTCGCCATGGTTCACGGGCCCTGAGCGCTCCCTCGATCGCGGCATCAGCCTCTTTTTTCGACGCGGACGACACCCGGCCGATGATCTCACGTGGACGGGCGGGATTACGAGGGACGATGTCTCTTTCCGTCGTGACCTCGCGCTCGCCGATGTAAAGCGGGTATTTCCTGTCCCTGCGCTCTTTGACCGCCCGAAGCGCCTGCTCCATGTCATGACGGTTTCGGGCTATCGAAAAATCAAGAAGGGGTTCGTTCCGGAACTGCGCGTCGACAGCACCTTCGCCGGAGGACACCCTGCCCGCCTGCGGCGCCTCGATCAGCTCTTCAAGGGGCAACTGCTCACCGAAGGATTTTCTGAGGAATGATTCGTTCGAGGTATTTTCGAGGAGCCTTCTGACGAGATAGGCCATACCCGGGATCAAATCTCCCACCGGGGCGTATACTCTCACGTTGAAGCCGCGCTCACGCACTGCCTTGCGGAGCGGCTCGGCCATGCCATAGAGCATCTGGAATTCGAATGATTCTTTCGGAACGTTCAGGGCCTCGGCACAGGCGATCGCGTGGCTGATACTTCGAAGATTATGCGATGCAATGGCCGGACGGACCGTGTCGATATTCTCGAAGAGAAACCTCGTGAGCCGTTCAAAGGAGCCGTCTGTTTCTTCCTTGTTCAGGAACACAGGCTCCGGCCACCCCTTCTGGCGGTTCACGACGACCTCGTAGTCCCAGTAGGCGCCTTTTACGAGGCGGATGGCGATCCTCCTCCCTTGTGCTCGCGCCCAGTCTATCAATTCCGTGACATCGTTTGCCGTGTCTTTCAAATACGCTTGAAGCGCAATGCCGATGGACGGGAATTCCCGGAATTCCTCTTTCTCGAGGAGGTTTTTCAGGATTGCAATAATGAGCCCTTTATAGTAGTAGTGTTCCATGTCGAAGGTGATCGAGATCCCGAGGTCCTTCGCTTTTCGGAAGAGCGGATGCAGCCCTTCCGTGGCCTTTTCGATCGAGCCTGACCAGTCAATGGGATCGAGCTGGGAATAAAAGGAAGAAACCTTGATCGAAACATCGGGGCGGGCCCCGGTGGAGAACCGTGCACGAAGCACATCGAGAAGCGAGTGGTAGCGGCCGGCGTACATGCGGGCCTCCTTCTCGCTCACCACGACCTCGCCCAGAAGGTCGATGCTGAAATCGGTCCCGTCTTTTCGGAGATCGTCGAGCGCTGCCAGGGCATCTTCGGCGCCCTTCCCCGCGATGAACTCACGGGCAACGGATTCGACGCTTTTTCGTATCAGCGGAACGGCCAGGTGCGGGATAAGGCCTGCCTTCGAGAGCATTCCGATGCCGCTGCTAATGATCTTGGGGATCTCAGTTTCGCCGGAGAAATATTCATGCAGGATTCTGACGGTCAGTTCGTCGGTCTTGAGCGAAGGCAGGACATCGATAAAACGGAAGAGCCTCAGCTTGAAGTCGTCGTTCTTAATGGCCCAGTCCATGATGCGACCGAGCCACCTCGCGGAGTCGAACGCCGGAGGGGCGCCGCTCATCGCGGCATGGATCTCCCGTCCCGCCTCCCGGGTCTTTGCCTCTATCTCGGCATCTCTGTCCATGGCAATAAGTCTATCATGAATTGTTAAGACCGAAGGAGCTAACCGTGATTTTTCATGATCGCGGGGGGAGAGTAGATCCGTCTGACGGATAAGGTGTTAATCCTTTTTATAAAGAACGAGGAGGGAGCCTGAATGATTGCTAGATCCGATCGGCATGTCATCGCCGAGCTGAGCTATTTTTCCTCTTTATCCCCGCCCTTTGCCTTCAGAAGATCACCCAGGGTGCCCATGTTCTTGGGCTCTGATGCCGCTTGCTGCTTATACTCCTTCAGCGTGGCGGCTTCCTCTTCCTCTGCACGGCTGATCTCGGCCAGCGAGAGCGAAAGCTTTCTGTTCGCCGGGTCAACAGCTTCCACCTGCACCTCGACGGTCTGACCCTCTTTGACGACCTCGCGCGGATGATTGATCCGCCGGCCTGCGCCCAGTTTGGAAATATGGATAAGGCCGTCCACTCCTTCCTTCAGCGTTACGAAGGCGCCGAAGGGAGCAAGGCGGGAAACGGTCCCCATGTGATAGGAACCGACCGAAAAAATCTCCGCAGCGCTGGCCCACGGATCGGGCAGGGCGTCCTTCAGGCTGAAGGAAAACCGGTCATGCTCCCAATCAATCTTCTTGATGATCACTTCGACTTCCTGCCCCACGGAGAGGATGTCGCCCACCTTCTCGGTCCTGGTCCAGGCGATCTCGGAGATGGGAAGCAGGCCCTCGACGCCGCCGATATCCACGAAAGCGCCGAATTTCTGAAGAGAGGTCACTTTTCCCCTGACCTTCATCCCCTCTTTGAGCGTTTCTTTCAATGCTTCTTTTTTGTTCCTCTTTTCTTCATCGAGAATGGGCCTCCGCGAAAGAACGATGTTCCTGCCGTTCTCGCCGTACTCGATGATCTTGAAGGTCAGGGACCGTCCGATATACTCGGACGGCTGCTCCTCCCGCCGGGTTCCCATCTGGGAAAAGGGGCAGAAGGCGCGCACGCTGCCGCCGATCTTGATCTCGAACCCGCCCTTCATTTCCTTCACCACCGTGCCGTCGACCGGGATCCCGTTGTTCCAGGCGTCTTCGATCTGCGTCTGTTTCCCGGGGCCCGATCCGATCTTGGTCGTAAAATGCATCTCGTTGTTTTCCGAAGACGCGAAGTAGGCGCGGACCGTGTCGCCCTCTTTCACGGTCAGCGTCCCCGACTCGTCGGCCAGCTCTTTCCGGTCGAGATAGCCCTCTCCCTTTCCGCCGAGATCGAGGAAGATCCATTCTCCCGAGATCTTGACGATCATCGCCTCGACCATCTGGCCCGGCTCGAGCCGTCCCTGCTTTTTGAAGCTCTTCTCGAACATTTCCGCGAAGTTCTCTTCGCTGTTTGCTTCTTCCGTTGCGTGGTTGTCGATATCCATAAAAGTCCCTTCCTTGAGAAAATTCCAAATTACAAATAACAGATTTCAAATAATATCCAAATTCAAAATCACAAGTACCGAAACGCTTTGAATTTCGTTATTGGTGCTTGGAGCTTATTTGTTATTTGGTTCTTGAAATTTGGTGCTTACTTCTTATACCTTCCCCATCAGGTCATACTCCGTCGCATCGGTGATCGTCACGTCCACGAATTCCCCGGACTCCGCCTCGGTCTCGGAAAGATACACCACGCCGTCGATCTCCGGCGCCTGCGCCTGGAGCCTGCCGATCAAGGCCAGGTCCTCCATGCCGTCGATCAGCACGCGCTGCTGCGACCCGATGAGCGCGCGGTTCTTCCTGAGCGAGATCTTTGCCTGGGCCTTCATGATGCGGTCCAGCCGGTCGGCTGCGGTTTCGGCCGGGACCAGCGCTTTGAGCCCGCATGCCGCCGTCCCCTCTTCCGCGGAATAGGGAAAAACGCCGAGGTGTTCGAATTCCGTTTCTTGAATGAACGAGAGCATCCTCTTGAACGCCGCTTCGGTCTCTCCGGGGAACCCGACGATGAGCGACGTGCGAAGCGCAATGCCGGGCACGCGTTTTCGCAGCTGTTCGATGGTCTTCCTGATATCTTCAGACGTCCCGCGCCGGTTCATTGCTTTGAGCACCTTGTCGTCGAAATGCTGGATCGGAATGTCAAGATACTTGCAGATCTTTTCTTCTTCCGCCATGACGGCCATGAGCGTCTCGCTGATCCTGCCGGGGTAGGCATACATGAGGCGCACCCACTCGATACCGCGGAGCCGCGTCAGCGCCTTCAGAAGCAGGGGAAGGTCGGCCTCGCCGTCACGGTACGCCGTAGAATCCTGGGCCAGAAGGATGAGTTCCTTTGCGCCCTCGCCAGCGAGCCTGCGCGCTTCTTCAAGGATCGATTCATAGGGCCTGCTCTTGAAATTCCCGCGGATGATCGGGATCGCGCAGTATGAGCATCGGTTGCTGCATCCTTCAGCGATCTTGAGATAGCGGTAATGACGGGGCGTCGTGCTCACCCGGGGGAGGCCGTAGACCAGGGCCGGCGCTGAAACATCCAGCATGCGTTCCGCGCCCGACAGCGCACGCTCGCAGATTTCTCCGATGCGTGCGATCTCGCCCGTGCCGATCACGGCGTCGGCCTCGGGAAGCTCTTTCAGGAGCTCGCCCTTATACCGCTGGGCCAGGCAGCCCGTCACAATTACCTTTGCGCGGCGGCCCCGGCCCTTCATCTTCGCCGCGTCAAGGATCGCTTCTATGGATTCTTCCTTGGCGGACTCGATGAACCCGCAGGTATTCACCACGATCACGTCCGCTTCGCCCTGGTCCGGGGTGATCTCGAAACCCGAGCTCGAAAGCACACCGAGCATCTGCTCGGCATCCACCTGGTTCTTAGGGCACCCCAGGCTGACCATTCCTATTTTATACGTTTTCTTTGCCACTACCGGTTTCATAATGCAGGAGAATACACAAGAGAGCGCGAGGGAGTTTAATCAGTCCCTCAAACCTGCCTGTTTGAGGATAGACGACAAGGTTCCTTTGGGGAGGTCTCTTTTGTGGTAAGGCACCACAGCTCTTTTCTTCGTTGACGGATTGTAATAGACTTTATGACTGCCTGTTTGATGATCAAGTTCGAAGCCATTTTCCAAAAGGAGTTTTATGACCCCTTCTGACGTAAGCACGGACAGTTTAGGCATATTTCAAGTTGATAAAGCTTTCGTCGGTTTCGGAATCGTCCACAATCTCCTCGCCGTGCTTTTTCATACTTTCGAGATAAGCCCGTATGGCGTCTTCCGCCATTCTGTTCGCTTCTTCCTTTGTTGCGCCATAGGTCACGCATCCGGGAAGAGTGGGCACAATGACCGTATAACCGCCCTCCGGTTCAGGTCGAAGCATTATTCTGTAGGTAAGCGTTGTTTCCATAAGAAACACTATACCACGATCATGGCGGCTTTGACAATGCAAAATATGATTGCATCACATTTCATAGGACGAATGCTGACAAAAACCTACTTTTTAGTCACTCTGCGATGATCAATTCCGATTGTTTGAAATTTGATTCTGATAATTGGAATGGACTGTTATTTAACGTTTGCCGTACTAAAGATTCGTCCGGTCTATCTCGAACGCGTTCTGAATGAGTTCCACCCCGTTCTCGGCCGCGGCGGTGATGGCCACCACGTCGAACCGGCACGGCATCTGGTGAAGCTTTTTATATTTGATATAGCCGAGCGCCGCCTTGACCATCCGTCGTTGTTTTTGCGGATTGACCGCAAGCTCCGGCGCGCCGTAGGCATCGCTCGATCTTGTTTTCACCTCGACGAAGACCACTTCCCCGTTGTGCAAGGCAACGAGGTCGATCTCGCCGCTGCGGGTGCTGTAATTCCGTTCCAGGATTTTATAGCCTTGCTTGGCCAAAAACTGTGCGGCACGGTCCTCGCCCTCCCTCCCGAGCTTTTTTTTGAAGAGGCTCATCGAACCCCGCCTCGCAGCATCCGTGCAACGGGATTAAAGGTCTTCCGGTGCGCGTCGCAGGGCCCATGCTCCCGCAGCAGGGCAAGGTGCTCGCTGGTCCCGTACCCTTTATGTTTCCGAAAATTGTATTGGGGATATTTCTCGTGGAGTTTCAGCATCAACCGGTCCCGGGTCACCTTGGCGAGGATCGAGGCCGCTGAAATGCTGTGACTGCGGCTATCGCCTTTAATGAGAGGGTTCTGCGGAAGCGGGATGCGCGGAAGGGTGATCGCATCGAGCAGCAGGTAATCAGGCCGGGGATCGAGAGGTGCGAGGGCCCGTTCCATGGCGATGATCGTCGCCTGAAGGATGTTCACCTCGTCGATCGTTTGCTCGTCAACAACGCCGATGCCGTAACAGACCGCTTGTTCCTGTATAACAACGAAGAGGCGTTCCCGCTCCTGCTCCGGAACCTGCTTGGAATCGGTGAGCCCCGGGATCAGAAGGCCCTCCGGAAGCACCACGGCGGCGGCCACCACCGGTCCGGCCAGCGGTCCCCTGCCGGCCTCGTCCAATCCCGCGATGCAGGTGAAGCCGGACGCGCGCGCGCGGGCTTCGAAGAACAGGGGATCGCACTTCAGCTCGCTGCCGAACAGGTCGCCGGTCTTGGCTGGATGCGCCCCCGGGCGGGACCGGCCACGGGGCATAGGGACCTCTATCGAAGGTAAATTCGAATTTCTAAACACGAAATCCTAAACAAAGACGGTTCCGGCCGTACACCTGTTTAGGATTTCGAGCTTCGTGCTTCGAGCTTGTCCGGCTACTTCTGTTCCGCTGCGTCCGCCTGGGTTGCGCCGGCTACCGATGCCAGGGCGCGCTCCTTCTCTTTGATCCTGGCGGCCTTGCCGCGCAGCTCTCTGAGGAAGTACAGCTTCGCTCTCCGGACCTTGCCCTGTTTGGCAAGCTCGATCTTGTCGATCATCGGCGAGTGGAGCGGAAAGAGCCTCTCAACGCCCACGCCGTAGGAGAGTTTCCGGACCCGGATGACTTCGCGCGCGCCTTCGCCCTGGCGGCCGATCACCACGCCTTCGTAGACCTGGATCCTTTCCTTGTCGCCTTCGACGACCTTCGCATGAACGCGGACGGTGTCGCCCACGCGGAAGCTCGGAATCCCTTCTTTCAACTGCGCCTTTTCCAACGATTGTATGATGTTCATTGCAAACCTCCCGTTACTGAATAAATTCCAAATTACAAATCCCAAATCTCAAATAAATCCAAAAAACACAATGACCAAATTACCAACCATTTGAATTTGGAATTTGGAACTTATTTGTCATTTGGTGCTTGACTATTGGTGCTTATGTTTTGTTCATCTCTCATTTCAGCTCTTCCAGTATCTTCCGGTCCTCATCGGCCAAGTCCGCGGTTTCGAGAAGCTCCGGTCTCTTTCCCAGCGTTGCCTTGAGCGCCTCGCGCCGCCGCCACTTCTCGATCTCCGCGTGGTTCCCGGAAAGCAGAACGTCCGGCACCTTCATGCCCCGGAACTCGGCAGGCCGCGTATAATGCGGATGGTCGAGCAACCCGTCGCCGAAAGAATCGCGATAGGCCGACTCCTCATCACCCAGGACTCCCGGCAGAAGCCGGGTTACGGCATCGATCACGACCAGTGCCGCCAGCTCCCCGCCGGTAAGCACATAGTCGCCGATCGAGAGCTCTTCATCCACGAGCGTATCGATGACGCGCTCATCGATGGCCTCGTAGTGGCCGCAGAGCAGAACAATCCTTCGCTTTTCCTCGGAAAGCTCTTCCGCCCGACGCTGATGAAAAAGCCTTCCCTGGGGGGAAAGCAGGATCGCCAGAAGCTCTTCTCCGGGACGCTCGGTTTTCAACGTCTCGAACGCTTTGAAGATCGGTTCGGGCTTGAGCACCATGCCCGCGCCGCCTCCGTAGGGACTGTCGTCGGCGGTCTTGTGTTTGTCTTCCGTATAGTCCCGGATGTTCCGGACCGTTACGTTCAAGAGCCCTTTTTCCCGGCCGCGCTTGAGGATGCTCTCGTTCAGCGGTCCCTCAAGCATACCCGGGAACAGGGTGAGCACATCGAAGTTCAATGTTCTCATAGCTCAGACCGCATCACGAAGAACCGAAGAATAAAATGCAAAAAGTGAAAAGCGCAACGTTCAAAATGCAAAATCCGGCAATGGCCGAAAAACCTTGAAATTTTCAATTTGCATTGCCCTTGTGCCGTCAGCCTGATATCAATCCATGAGACCGTCTACGAGATGGATGACCATCCGTTTCGCCTTCCGGTCAATGTGTTTCACGATCTCTTTCGTGGCGGGAAGGTATACCTCTTTCCCGCCCTGCTTCATAACATAGACATCGTTGCTGCCCGTCTCAAAGACTTCAGTGATCGTGCCGAGCTTCTCGCCGCCTTCGGAAACAACCTCCATGCCGACGAGTTCGAACCAGTAATAGCTTCCTTCCGGAAGCGGGACCGACTCTTCCTCGGGGACTTTGAGGAACCACCCGTTCAGCGTCTTTGCCTTCTCCGGCGAATCATAGCCGCTGAAGAGAAGAAAAGGAACCCCGCCGGCATACCGTAATGATTGGACCTCGCAGACAAGCTCTGTACCCGCGGGAGAGACCAGATACACGCGGCGCAAATCCTTGAACCGTTCCGGGAAATCCGTCATGGGCTCGATCTTCATCTCGCCTTTGACGCCGAAGGGTTTGACCGCTTTACCGATCGTTATGAGCATGAGTGCCGTTTTTACGGCTGCTATGCGGGCTTGCGCTTTCATTCCGCACTCGCCGCTCCGCACTGGTTTATTTCGCCGCTTCGACGAACTGCTTCATGATGCCGACCTTGGAGAGCAGGGTCCTCGCCGTATCGGAGGGAATCGCGCCCTTCTTGAGCCAGTCGAGCGCCTTGGTCTGGTCGATCTTGATCTCCGCCGGCTTCTTGAGCGGGTCGTAGGTGCCGACCATCTCGATGAAGCGGCCGTCTCTCGGCGACCGGGAATCTGCAACCACAAGCCGATAGTACGGCTTCTTGTGGGTCCCCATTCTTTTAAGTCTGATCTTTACGGCCATGTGTTCACCTCTTTCGTTAAAAGAAAATTCCAAACTTCAAATAACAAATCCCAAATAATATTCAAATCCCAAATTTCAATTTCCAACGCGTTTGTAATTTGATGTTTGAGATTTGGAATGTATTTGTCATTTGGTGCTTGTTATTTGGAGCTTGTCGCTAAAACGACATCCTGCCGCCCAACATCCTGCCCATCTTCCCCATCTTGCCGCTTGACATTGCCTTCATCATCTTGCGCATCTCGGCGAACTGCTTCAGGAGCCGGTTCACGTCCTGCACCTGGGTGCCGCTTCCCTTGGCGATGCGGGCCCTCCGGCTCCCGTTGATGACCATATAGTCGGCCCGCTCTTTCGGGGTCATGGAGCTGATGATCGCGTCAACCTTGGTCAGCTCTTTTTCATTGACCTGCGCATCCGGGAGCTTCATCTTGCCCATCCCGGGGATCATGCCCATGATCGATTCCAGCCCGCCGAGCTTCTTCACCTGCTTCAGCTGGCTGCGGAAGTCTTCCAGGTCGAAGGAGTTCTTCTTGAGTTTCTTCGCGAGCTTAAGCGCTTCTTCCTGGTCAACGGTCTCCTGGGCCTTCTCGATGAGCGACATCACGTCGCCCATGCCCAGGATGCGCGAGGCCATGCGGTCCGGATGGAACGGCTCGAGGGCATCGAGCTTCTCGCCCATACCAACGAACTTGAGCGGCTTGCCGGTAACAGCCCTGACGGAGAGCGCAGCGCCGCCCCGGGCGTCGCCGTCGAGTTTTGTAAGAACGACGCCGTCGAACCCGAGAGAAGAATTGAACTTCTCCGCGATGTGAACGGCTTCCTGGCCCGTCATGGCATCGGCCACGAACAACGTCTCGTGCGGCTGTACCCCGGCCTTGATCTGCCGGAGCTCTTCCATGAGCGGCTCGTCGATCTGGAGCCTGCCCGCGGTATCGAGGATCACGACCTCGTACAAGGACGAAGCCGCTTGTTTCACCGCCCCGCGGCAGATGGTAACCGGGTCCTTCTCGTCCGACGAATAGGCGTCAACCCCGACCTGCTTCGCGAGAGTGACAAGTTGCTGGATTGCGGCCGGTCTTCGCGTATCAGCCGGTACGAGCATGACCCGCCTGCCGTCTTTCTTAAAGGACTTCGCGAGCTTGCCCGCGGTAGTGGTCTTGCCCGAGCCCTGCAATCCCACCATCATAATAACGGTAGGCGGGTTGGGCGCCAGGTGGAGCTTCGCCTGGGTGCCGCCGAGAAGCGCCACGAGTTCTTCGTGCACGATCTTGATGACCTGCTGGCCCGGGGTGAGGCTCGAAAGGATTTCCTGCCCGACGGCCCGCTCCTGGACCCGGCCGACGAAGTCCTTGACGACCTTGAAGTTTACATCGGCCTCAAGCAGAGCCAGGCGCACCTCGCGCATGGCCTCTTTGACATCATCCTCCTTGAGGACGCCCCTGCCGCGAAGCTTCTTGAAAACAGACTCTAATTTACCCGTCAGGGAGTCGAACATACGAAGGCACCCGTTTGGCAAAGAATATAGAATATATAAGATAAGCCCCTTATTGTCAAGGATTTTCTCCTGTCCATGAGATTCGGCGGGATTTCCCCCGGTGCATCCAAGCGATGAAAATCAGCGGGTAGCCGGGCCGCTAACAGGCTTTTTTTTAGGAAACCGAGCACGACCGTCGGCATCCGGTCCCAGCGGGGAAACTCACCTGATTTTCCTTGAACCTGCAGCAGTTCCTCCTCGGGTTTGCGTCGCATCGGAGCAGATTTTATCATTCCGCACCGCCAAAGTGATGGGGCCGTTTAATTCATTTGGACCGGGAAGGGACCAGCTGCCGGTCAAGGCATTGCTGGAACAGCGGATATTTCTTCTTGCGGCCTCTTTTCATCCTTGGAAGTCTTCGCAAAATCCCTTATAATGCCCTCGTGAATATCGGCGACCTTCTCAAAACGGCCCCCCTCGTGCTCGCCCCCATGGCGGGGATAACTGATTTCCCCTTCCGCATGATCTGCAGGGACCTCGGGGCCGGGCTCGTATTCTCCGAGATGGTGAGCGTCGAGGCGCTGATCCGGGAGCATAAGCGTACCCACGGCATGCTCCATACGGACCCGGCAGAGCGGCCGGTGGTGTTCCAGATATTCGGCTCTAAGCCCGCGTCCATGGCCGAAGCTGCGCATATCGTGTCGCAGGGAGAAGTGGATTTCATCGACATCAATATGGGCTGTCCCGTGCCGAAGATCCTGAAGTCCGGCGCTGGTTCGGCGCTGCTTCGCGATATCGGGCTCGCAAAAGACATCATGTCCGCGGTTGTGCAATATTCGAAGGTTCCCGTGACAATAAAGATCCGCCTTGGCTGGGATGCAAAAAGTATCGTTGCCGTGGATCTCGCCCAGGCGGCTGAAGCCGTCGGTATCGTCGCGGTGACTGTGCACGGCAGGACGAAGGCACAGGGCTTCTCGGGCCAGGCGGACTGGGGCATGATCAAGGTTGTAAAAAAATCCGTCGCCATTCCGGTGATCGGGAACGGCGATGTGCGTACAGCGCAGGATGCAAAACGGATGAAGGACGAGACCGGCTGCGACGGCGTCATGATTGGAAGGGCGGTCCAGGGCAACCCCTGGATCTTCCGCGAGGCGAAGCAGTACCTTGAGACGGGCGTTGTGCCTGCCCCTCCGACACTCGAGGAACGGCAAGCCGTCATGCTCCGGCATCTGAATGATATGGTTACTGTGCTGGGAGAAAATATCGGCGTGCGCGAGATGCGCAAGCACCTCTGCTGGTACACGAAAGGCCTGCCGGGCGGTGCGGAATTTCGGACGAGAATTAATCATCTCCCGCTGGCTGAAAACGTGGAGCAGGAAATCCGGGGTTATTTCGGCAGTCTCTCCATTGCAGTAACTTCTCAAACGTGCTGCGCCCCTCCAATCTCTTAATAAGTTCAAGTTGTAAGATATTTATTGCTAGAAAAAACTGGTGCGGCGGAGATACCCGGCACCCAACCGCAGAACCCTGTCCTTCCATAAGCCTCGTATATATTACTGCCATTGTTTTGGTGTCAAAATTCCGTCTGTGTAGCCTTTCCAATCAATACACATAAAACACTATAAAATAACCAATTGATATTTAAAAGAATGCATTTAAATGTATTTCGGGCATAAATAATGCAAATTATATCTTTATATTGAATAATAATTAAACATTTATTTATATTGTTTGTATCTATCTGCAGTAAAAAACCAGGCGCATCCGGACATGAAACAGTTTTTTTAACACCTGATTTTTTCTCATGAGAGGAATAATCCACAGCCGATGATAGTTAAGGTGAGCAACGATGCTCATTATCCCATTATGATGACGCAAGGACCGCTTCAGGCTTTGGCACTATACACGGCTGGCGTCCTCTGATGAGTTCAAAATGCTTCAGTTATGATCAGCAAATCGTACTTTCCTGTAGCCAATGGGGATTTCTCAAAAGGGGGTATACCATGTTTGAATTCTTAAAAAAGGATGTACTTGAGGAAAATGCCAGATTGCAAGGTTCTATAACCGTATTAAAAAACGAGCTTGCTTCTATCGCCGCGCCGATGGTGGTGGTGGACAGGAATCTGATCATCACCTCCGTCAATGATGCCGCCCTTAAAACAATGGGCTACCACCGCGACGAAGTGGTGGGGAAGATGACCTGTGCCGAGTTTCAAAAAACGCTCTTGTGCGGCACAGCTAGCTGCACCCTCAAGAACTGCATGCGTACCGGTGAGACGATCGTCGGAGACACGCATCGCGCAAACCAGGGACGGAAGAAAGTTCCCAATCAGGGCCGCCTGTTCGCCTATTGTGGACCCGCAGGGAAACATACAGGGCGGCATTGAGGTGATCAGCGACCAGACGGAAGTGGTGCGGGCCAGACGGGAAACGGAGAATATCCTTGCCTCTATTGCTGCGCCGATGTTCGTCGTGGATAAAAACCTGGTCGTCACCTCCGTCAACGATGCCGCCTTGAAGTTCATGGGATACAACCGGGACGAAGTGGTCGGGAAAATGACCTGCGCGCACCTGTCGAAGACCCCTTTGTGCGGCACGGCGAACTGCACCCTGAAGAACTGCATGCGGAGCGGAGAAAACATCGTCGGCGAGACCACGGCCGAGACGCGCGACGGCCGGAAATTTCATATTCAGGCGGCATGCTCGGCGCTCCTGAACGAGGACGGCACACCCTACGGCGGGATGGAGGTCATCATCGACATCAGTGAGGTGAAGCGCCTGCAGAAGGATGCCGTCGAGCAGAAAGAGTACCTCGAACGACAGGTAAACATGCTCGTGGAAAATCTGGGCAGGCTGAGCAACGGCGACCTGACGATCGAGTTGCAGGCTGAGCGTGATGACGAGATAGGGCTTTTGGTCGAAACAGTCAATAAAACCGTCATACAGTTGAAGGACATCGTCACCTCCGTACAGGATGCGGCCGACAACGTGGCCTCCGGGAGCCAGCAGTTATCAGCCGGTTCCGAGCAGCTCTCCCAGGGCACGACCGAGCAGGCCGCGGCCGCCGAGCAGGCGTCTTCGTCCATCGAGGAGATGAACGCAACGATCAAACAGAATGCCGACAATGCCTTCCAGACAGAGAAGATCGCGATCCAGTCGTCGGCGGATGCCACGGAGAGCGGGAAGGCCGTGATCGAGGCCGTGGCCGCCATGAAGGACATCGCGGGAAAGATTTCGATCATTGAAGAGATTGCGCGCCAGACGAACCTTCTGGCGCTGAATGCCGCCATCGAGGCGGCACGGGCCGGCGAACACGGTAAAGGTTTTGCCGTTGTCGCGTCGGAGGTGAGGAAACTTGCGGAGAGAAGCCAGGCGGCTGCCGGTGAGATCGGCAAGCTGTCGACCACGAGCGTCGAGATAGCAGAGCGGGCGGGCTCCATGCTCTCCAAGCTCGTGCCGGACATTCACAAGACCGCGGAACTGGTGCAGGAGATCAGTGCGGCAAGCAAAGAGCAGGCGAGCGGCTCCAACCAGATCGATGCCGCTATCCAGCAGCTGAATCAGGTGATTCAGCACAACGCCGGAGGGGCGGAGGAAATGGCATCGACAGCCGAGGAACTTTCATCACAAGCCGAACAGCTCCAGGGCACGATTTCATTCTTTAAGGTTGCCGATATCGATCGAAAAGCGGCAAAGCCATTGACAGAAGAAAAACAAAATCCCGGCAAACCTGTCCGCAAGATCCAGACCGCTCTCGTCGCCCACGGGGGCGCGAAAGCGCGGAAACCCGTTTTAACGCGGGCGCGTTTTAAACCCGCCGGCGTGGCCCTGAATATGAGCGATAGTGGCGCCGACGGTAACAACGGCAATGGTAATAACGATGCGGACTTTGAACGGTTTTAATAAACGAGGAGGGCCAGGACTGCGGACCAGGCCCGGGATAAGAATACATTTTTTCGCCTCTTGATTCTGCCAGGCGCATGGGGGAGACAACCATGAAATGTATGCTCCTAAAGGGTAAATATATGATCTGCTGCACTGCTGTCAAGGAGAGCTACATCCCAAGCATGTTCGAACTGGATGAATTCTGCAGGCGGGACCAACACAAGATGTGCCCCCTGTATCGCCAGGCTGAAACCGACGGGAAAATCATCATTACGACCGACAGGAAAACGGACTGAGATACGGTCTTTACGGGCGCGGCACGTAACCGGGTGCATGAGGTCGTGAAATAAAACGTAGCGCCCAGGCCAGTGCGGGATGAACCCGAATGCGGCCTCCGTGCCGCTCCACGATTTTTTTGTGGATGGCGATGCCGAGGCCCGTGCCGGTGTATTTTTTTCATCCGCATGGAGACGCGGGAACGCTTGGAAACGCCGTCGTCTCCATAAATATTTATCCCTTCAGCGCCTCAAGCTCATCCCATCGCTTATACACTTCAGCCAGTTCTTTCTCCAATACCACAAGCCGCGCCTTGTACTCAGTGACCTTTTTTCCGCTTTCGCGATAAAAGGCCGGGGCAGCCATGGTCGCCTGGAGCTGCTGTTGTTCCGCTTCGAGCTCTTCGATGCGCTTCGGCAGGATATCAAGCTCCTTCTGCTCCTTAAAGGTCAGCTTGCGCGGCTTCTCTTTTGATGGAGCGGGCGTTTCCTTTTTCTCTTCAGGTTTGACCTGTACGGCCGGAGTCTCGTTCTTTCGCTTACCCTGGCGCAGCCAGTCGTCATACCCCCCGACATATTCATTCACGCTGCCTTCGCCTTCAAGCGCCAGCGTGCTCGTGACCACGTTGTTGATGAACGCCCGGTCATGGCTCACGAGGAGCACGGTGCCGGGATAGTCCATCAAAAGCTCCTCAAGCAGGTCGAGGGTCTCGATATCGAGGTCGTTCGTGGGCTCGTCGAGCACGAGCACGTTCGAAGGTTTGGTAAAGAGCTTGGCGAGAAGCAGCCGGTTCCGTTCTCCGCCGGAGAGAACCTTCACGGGACTGCGCGCGCGCGCGGGAGAGAACAGAAAATCCTGGAGATAACCGATCACATGCCGCCGGTTGCCGTTGATGGTCACGTGATCGCTGCCATAGGCGACGTTGTCCTGCACGGTCTTTTCATCATCGAGCTGCTCCCGGTGCTGGTCGAGGTAAGCCACTTCGAGATTGGTGCCGTGCTTCACGATCCCCTTTTGAGGTTTCAGCTCGCCGAGCAGGATTTTGAGCAGCGTGGTCTTGCCCGAACCGTTCGGCCCGATGATGCCTACCTTGTCGCCGCGGATAATGGTCGTGGAAAAATCGCGGATGACCGGCTGTCCATTGTAACTGTGGCTTACCTTGGCCGCCTCGATCACGAGTTTGCCGGTGCGCTCCGTTTCCTGCATCTGCATCCGCGCCGTGCCCGTCACCTCCCGCCGCTCGCTCCTGGTCCTCCTGAGTTCCTTGAGCGCGCGCACCCGGCCTTCGTTCCGCGTCCGACGCGCCTTGACCCCCTGCCGGATCCAGACCTCTTCAGCGGCAAGCTTCTTGTCGAACTTCGCGTTCTCCGTTGCCTCGGCGTCGAGCGCGGCCTGTTTGAGCTCGAGATAGGCCTGGTAGCTCCCGGGCCAGCTCGTGAGCCTGCCGCGGTCGAGATCGATGATCCTGGTCGCGAGCTTCTGGAGCAGCGCCCGGTCGTGGGTCACGAACAGCAGCGTTCCGCCGAAGGACAGCAAAAATTCTTCGAGCCAGGCTATGGAATCGATGTCAAGATGGTTCGTCGGTTCATCAAGGAGCAAAAGGTCCGGCTCGCTTGCCAGGGCCTTTGCGAGCAGGACGCGCCGCTTGAGCCCGCCCGAGAGCTCGGAGAACTCCGCGTCCTCGGGAAGCTGACAGCCGCGTCAGGATGGTCTCGACCCGCTGCTGCATCTGCCAGCCGCCGGCCGCCTCGAACCTGTGCTGCACATCTTCGAGTTCGGCCATCAGCTTCTCGCTGTGCTCATGGGCCAGCTTGCCGCTCACGTGGTGGTACGCGGCGAGAAGTTTCCCCTGCTCGCCGAACGCGCTTGAGACGATGTCGAACACGCTGCCGAAAAGCGCCTGGGGGACCTCCTGGGTGAGGAGCGTGATCTTCACGCCCTGCTGAAAAACGATCTTGCCGGCATCGGGCTTCACCTCGCCGGTGATGAGCCGCATGATCGTGGACTTTCCCGTGCCGTTCCTGCCGACAAGACAAACGCGCTCGCCGCGGTCGATGGAGAGATCAACCCCTTCGAGCAGAAGCGGCCCGCCGAAGCTGACGTTCACACTCTGTAAACTGACTAATGCCATGCATTACCTCGTTCGCGCCTGACTTTTCGCATCGGCCAATGTACTCCGGGCCGTGCCGGATTGCAACCGAAATCGTGGTTTTCCCGGCAACGGCAGACCCTGACGCACACATCATGGAGGAAATATCAGTACCGGCAAAATACTCTGACTGGAGTATTGAATTGAGTGCGGAAGCGGAATTAAATACTGGTGGTTCTTTAACAAACGGTGAAACGAGGTACGCCGCATGCGACGCCTGAATTGCTGGCGTTTTATACGTGCCCTGAGGAACGGCGGCACACGTGTTCGGCTTTTACGCGGAACGCGGGGAGATCATGCTGGCGCGTTGCGGGAGCCCTGTGCGGAGGAACGGTTCAGGGCGTGATGGCAAAAAAGATCGGTGATTGCAAGTTATGCAATTTTTATATCCGTATCAAATCATTACAGGCGTAATGCGCATTGGTCGAATGGGAAGAGGCAGGATCCTTAACGTTACCCGTAATCACTAATAACCTTTTTCCTTTTTTACGGCCTGGCAGCCGGTATCCGCGCCACATACACCACATGCCGTAACCCGCCCCTGCCCGGGCGCTGCGCAGTAACCGTAAATCCCGCAGTTCTCAGGCGCTTTTCAAAAACAGCGTCAGGTGCCTCACCCCATACGGCAAAAACGCCGCCCGAAGAAAGGGCTGCAACCGTCTTCTTCAAAGCGCGGCTTCCATAGAACGGATCATTCGATGCGTCCGTGCCGGCATGCGGTCCTTCGTAAAGGTCGATGATGATGGCGTCATAACGCTCCCCTCCCGGCCCCGCCTTTGCGATCACGGCAACAACATCATCATTAACGACCAGGACCCGGGGATCGTCCGCTGCTTTTCTGCTCAGTTCCGCGAGGGGTCCGCGGCACCACGTGACGACAACAGGGTTGATCTCGGCAACAACGACCTGCGCGGTCGCGGGAAGTGAATCGAGGGCAGCCCGCAGGGTCAGCCCCATGCCCAGGCCGCCGATGAGCACACGAGGCCGCGGACGGGCGGCGACCTCCCGGCAGGCAAGCTCGCCAAGAGCAAGCTCGGACCGGTTCGCGCTGCTGTTCATGAGCACGCGGTTGTTGATAAGGATCAGGAAGTCCCGCTCGCCCCGCTTTCGCAGTTCGAGCGCGCCGTCAGCGGTGTCCGCCTTGTCTATTGTCTGCCACGGCTGGGCCAAAAAATACTCCTTCAGGAAGCTCACGATCCTTTTATTTTTTCTGCACCGTCGCTCACGGGTCCGCGCAGACATGCAAGGGTGTCTTCTGTCTTTACTTGTCGATACGTCAGCCCATGAGCGCTTACGCTTCGCACGCGCATGCGTGATTTTGGTTCACCGGGCTTCTCTGCCGGGCATGTAATGCGCGTCCCTGTTCGCGGGATGCAGGGGCCTCTGGAAAAGCAAAAGCTTGAAGCTCTGCCCAACCCACGCACGTCCACACAACGGTGCGACGAACTACCCAAAAAAAATCACGATCATGATGTAATCTTTGCAGAAGGATCAATCCGGATTCGCCGCTCCCCGCATCTGCTTGACCTTGCCTCTCTGCTTCTTGCCCTCGATCCGGCGTTCCTTTGCCGCCCGGGACGGCTTCGTCTTTTTCCGCGGCTTGGGCCGCTGCGTGGCCTGGCGGATCAGCTCCACGAGACGCTCGATTGCGTCCTCGCGGTTCCGCTCCTGGGTGCGGAACTGGCGGGCTTCGATGAGGAGGATGCCGTCCTGGGTGATGCGCCTGCCTGCCAGGCGGATGAGGCGCGTGCGCACGTCCCCGGGGAGCGAGGGGGAATTCCCCACATCGAAGCGGAGCTGGACGGCCGTGGACACCTTGTTCACGTTCTGCCCGCCCGGCCCCGAAGCGCGGACGAAGCGGAGCTCGATCTCGCTCTCATTAAGAGATATATTTTTCGCTATCGGGATCATGAGGATACTTTACACGAATATCCATTCTGACTCAAGTGAAACCATCAGGGGCGTCCGTCCTTGTTCGCACGATCCTTACTTCGTTCCCTTGACAGAGAGGCCCCCCCATGGTACTTTGAGTTCATGGCGCCTGTTATCGAAGTAAAGGACCTGGTCAAGACGTTCCCCGGCGTCAAGGCCGTGGACAACGTGAGCCTGACGATCGAGCAGGGCATCTGTTTCGGTCTGCTCGGCCCGAACGGCGCCGGCAAGACCACGCTCATCGAGATCGTCGAAGGGATCCGGCCGCCGGACTCCGGCGGCACGCTCTACAAGGGAGCGCCCGTGGGCGCCCGCTTCAGGAAAGAGGCGGGCATCCAGTTCCAGGTCACCTCGCTCCAGGAATTTCTGACCGTACGGGAGACCCTGCGGCTGTTCAGGAACTTCTATCCCCGGACCCTGGGCCTGGACGAGGTCATCCGCCTCTGCGCGCTCGAGGAGTTCCTCGACCGCGACACGCGAAAGCTTTCAGGGGGCCAGCGGCAGAGGCTTTTGATGGCCCTGGCGATCATCAACGACCCGGAGGTGCTCTTTCTCGACGAGCCCACGACCGGGCTGGACCCGCAGTCGCGCCGGAATTTCTGGGACCTCATCAACCTCATCAAGTCCCGTGATAAGACGATCGTTCTGACCACGCACTACATGGACGAGGCCTACACGCTCTGCGACGAGATCGCGATCATGGACCGCGGCAGGATCGTCGCGCAAGGCACGCCCGAGCACCTGCTCAAGGAGCATTTCGGCGACGTGGTCCTGCAATTTCCGGTTGAAGACGTTGACGGCAAGCTCGAGGGCCTGGGCCTCTGCGCCTCCGAGCAGCGCGAATGGTGTGAGATACAGACCCACGACGTTGATACCACGATCAGAACGCTTCTGGAGCGCGGCGTGTCCCTCAACCGGATGAACATACGGTCCTGGAGCCTTGAGGACCTGTTCATTGCGCTCACGGGAAAAGACCTGAGAAGTTAGATTGTTGATCACCAAATCCCATTCAAAGCAGAAAAATGTTCCACGCGGAGACGCGGAGGACTGCAGAGTTTAAGATTTAACGTTTTTCATCGTTGTTCTCCGCGGCCTCCGCGCCTCCGCGCGAGATAGTTTTTTTCGAATGGCCTGGGTACTCGAGGTAAGCAATGAAAAGATTTCTCGCCATCCTGCACGCCCGGAACATGGAGTTCATCCGCGACAAGTCGTCTTTGGGCTGGAACATCCTCTTCCCGCTCCTGCTCGTCGTCGGCTTCGCCGTGGTCTTCACCGGGGAGCCGAAGCCCCTGTTCAAGGTCGGCGTCATGGGCGATCCAGTCGACGCTGAAGCAGGCGGAAGCCGCGTTCTTTCAAACGAAGTACGTGCAGTTCATCCCGGTCGATGACCAGGCCAAGGGCATCGACAAGGTGGAACACTTCCAGCTCGACATGCTGGTGGACCTGCGCACAGGGCCAGCGCTACTGGATCAATACAAACTCGCCGAACGGCTACGTGCTTGAACGGATGCTCGGGGCCGAAGGGAAGACCGCATACCAGAGAAACGCGGTCACGGGACACGAGATCCGCTACGTGGACTGGGTGGTCCCCGGCATCCTCGCCATGAACATGATGTTTTCCTGCCTCTTCGGCGTGGGCTACGTGATCGTACGGTACCGCAAGAACGGGTTCTTGAAGCGCCTCAAGGCGACCCCGCTTCGGCCCTTCGAGTTTCTGCTTGCCCAGATGGTGTCGCGGCTTCTCCTGATCCAGATCATCACGGTCCTTGTCTACGCAGGCTGCAATTACTTCATCCACTTCCAGATGCGCGGCTCCTACGCGAACCTGTTCCTCATCTCCCTCTTGGGCGCGATCTGCCTGATCTCCCTCGGCCTGCTCGTGGCGGCGCGGCTTTCGAGCGAGGAGTTGGCCGGCGGCATCCTGAACCTCATCACCTGGCCCATGATGCTCCTTTCCGGCGTCTGGTTCTCCCTCGAAGGCACGAACCCCATCGTCCGGAAGATCGCCCAGTTCCTGCCCCTGACGCACCTGGTCGACGGAGCCCGGGCGATCATGACCGAGGGCGCGGGCCTTGCGGACATCGCGCCGCACCTCGCGGTCCTCGTTCTCATGACTGCGGTCTTTCTTTCGATCGGTTCGCTCATCTTCCGGTGGGAATGATCCTAAAACACGGCAACAGGAGCAGGGAGGCCTGATGGCGGAATTCAGGAAAGTTATATCAGAAGAAGATATCGCGGAAGTCGCGCGCCTTGCCCGTGAGATCTGGCAGGAGCATTACATCCCGATCATCGGGCGCGAGCAGGTGGACTACATGCTCGAGAAATTCCAGAGCATACGCGCAATAGCAGAACAGCTTGCGCGGGAATACGAGTATTTCCTGGTTCTTGATCATGGGCAGAGCGCAGGCTATATAGGCGTAGTGCCCGATACCGGCGAATCGAAGCTCCTGCTCAGCAAGATTTACATCCGGAAGCAGCAGCGCGGTCGCGGGCTGGGAGAAGAAGCTCTCGGATTTGTAGAAGAGCTCTGCCGGCAGTGCGGCATCGCGATGATCCGGCTCACCGTCAACAAGAACAATGCTCGATCCATTGCATGGTATCGGCGAAGGGGTTTCACCGATGTCGGGCCGACTGTCCAGGATATCGGCGGAGGATTTGTGATGGACGATTTCAGAATGGAGAAGACGATCGGCCGGCCGCACGATTCGTGCGCCGCATGACCGGCCTGATCCTGGACGATCCCTCACGTTCAGAACAATCGTGCTATCGACGCCGGCACTGCCGTTTCCACGCCCAGTATCCGCTCACCCGCAAGGCAAGGCGTGCGTCTTTCTCCGGTGGCTCACGGGTCTGCGGCTGACGTCAGCGAAATACATACGGTGACAAGTTGTCCTTGTATATCTTTTCCTTGGCATCGTAGGTCATCGTGATCTCGTTGAACGGTTCGCGCATCACTTCGTAGTTCATGTGATCGCGGTATACAAGCTCGTCGGTATCAAGGTCATATTCGGGGATGTCAGGGTCCTGCCACCTCGAAAGAAAATACCGGTACAGCGGCAGGTAGAGGCCCCCGTGCTTCTGCTCGTTCCTGAACGCGAATTCGGGCATGTGGCGCACGTTCAGGCCCGTGTGGTAGTGCCGGATGAAAGCATAATCTCCCAGGATCGCCATCTTGAGGAGCGGCATGTCCGGATATAGTTTCAGCCTGACGGTTTTTTGGGCAACCCGCAGGCTTTTGAGAAAATCTATGCTTTTTATGATCTGCTCCCTGATCACCTCCGGCGTAATTTCCGGATCGGGGATGCTCCTTGCCCGCGCGATCGCTCCGTGCTTCAGCGGATCGAGAAGCATGATCTTCGCCTCCCGGCAATTTTGAACGGCCTCGTGCAGATCTCCTTCCGGTTCGGCGAAAGAGCGGTATCCGGTCGAACCGATGATCATGATCTCCCGTGCGAATCCTAGTGTTTTCTTCATATTTTTCACCCTCCTTTTATATATGAATATGCCCCGGGACGGGGTTGCCAGGACCAGGCCGGCGCTCTTCGCAATGCGCGAAACTCTCCGGTCTTGCAGTGCATGCCTGATAAAATTGAAAAAAACAATGAGCACGATCGCCGTGAAGATCTCAAGCGCGACAAGAAATACCTTCTCGTTCTCAATGAGTGCCCAGGACGCCAGCAGATTTCCGGCCATGGTGCTGACAAGCGAGGGCATCGAGAGCGCCAAAGCGGCGCTCAAAAGAACGACGGCGACATGATACGAAATATGCGTGATGTTTTTGGCCATGATTGCCCCCTCTGAGTTGACGGACTGTTTCATGATGGCTGTAGCCCGCCATTTCGCCCTGTCAGGACAGAACGATTAGCGCCGTCAGGAGCGAATAAGCGACGTCCGCGGCCGGAGTGCCGGCGTCCGCGGTGATGCGGTCGCAGAGCGAAGACATCAGCCGGAGATTTCGCCCGTTCATATCGGACATCTTGCCGGCCGCTTTTTCCAGGACCCTCTTGCCCGGTCTCCGGCTTTCAAGAACGGACATGATCTTGGATATATCATTCCTGCTGTCATTCCTGCCGCCGAATTCCGCGCGGCGGGTCTCAGCCGGGATGCCGGTCGTAGCCGCGAAAACTCCTGAGGCATTCCAGAGAAGCAGGAGAAGCACGACAAACAGAAAAACGATCAACGGTACGGGCGCCGTCCTGAGACTTACTTTTTGAATCATGGTTATTCCTCCTCTTCGTTGCGGCCTACGCATTGACTGCCGGTACTCGGAAGAGGTTGAGAAGCTCCTCGCTGTCCGCGAGCTGCCGTATCCCGTTTATCAGTACTGCGTCTGCCGCCCTGCTGCAGGTCATCGTCACGCTATTCATACCCTGCGCCTCCTCGAATATCCGGTAAATACAACCGCTGCAGAAGCTCAGCAACGTTTCCAGCTTTTCCACCGATGTACACTGCTCTAGTTCCTTCAATATCTTGCTCCTGCATGGATAAACGCTCATGCTCACGCTGCCTCCTCACTATTCCGGATTACCGCTGTAGCGACGCAAAGTCCGCCTATGGTTTTAAATTATTTAAAAGATTGCGTTCGCTTGTGCTTATCGTCTTAAGCAAGGTCAATGCCATAATCGATCTTTGCGGGAAACATGCTGATTATTCAGGACAAACCGCGTATAGTTGCTTGCCGGGGTTCCTGTGAGAAGCCCCGGAAGTGTATGAATTCTCCTACGCGGTTGCGCGCCTCTCATTGGTTCGGGAACAGGTAACATTACGGAGAATCAAGGAATTAAGGCGGTGTATGGTTTTTTCTTCACAAATCGGAAAGGTGCGGAAAAGGCAGGACATCTTTTGGCTGCGGAAAAAAGGATAAAGAAATATCTTCTATTTTAAGGTTCAACGTCGTTTTTTGACTGTTTTTTGAAATCGCCGGGGTTGATCCCGTGTTTTTTCAGGAGAGCATAAAAATCCGCCCGGTACTTCCCGGCGAGATTGGCGGCGCTGCTGACGATCCCATTGGTAAGCTCGAGAAGGTGAACCAGGTAGCCTTTTTCAAAGGAGTCTTTGGCCTCCTTGAGCGGCTTGATCGTTGTTCCCGCTGGATCGGATTTCGACGGGAGGATGAGGTCTTCGGAGATCATGTCTTCACGGGTCATGGCGACGGCATACTCAATGGTGTTTTCGAGCTCCCGCACGTTGCCGCCCCATTCGTGGAGCATCAGCCGCTGCATTGCGGCGGGAGCCAGGCCTCTTACCTTTTTGTTCATCTGCGCGCCGTACTTTTTCAGAAAATGTCCGGCCAGCATCGGGATGTCCTCTTTCCGCGCCCTGAGCGGCGGAAGCTCGATGGGAATGACATGGATCCGGTAATAGAGGTCATCGCGAAAGATGCCCTGTCTCACCCCCTCTTCGAGGTCCTTGTTCGTGGCCACGATCACCCGCACGTCCACCTGCACCGGTCCTTCGCCGCCGACAGGGTGGAACTGGCGTTCCTGAAGCACCCGGAGGAACTTGGCCTGTATCGAGAGAGGCATATCGCCGATCTCATCGAGGAAGATCGTGCCCTCCTGCGCCTGCACGAAGAGACCCCGCGAACTCTTGACGGCGCCGGTAAAAGCGCCCTTTTCGTGGCCGAAGAGCTCGCTCTCGAGCAGCGTCTCCGGCAGGGCGGCGCAATTGATAGCCACAAAGGGCTTGTCCTTTCTGCCGCTCGCAAGGTGGATGGCCCGCGCAATGAGCTCCTTGCCGGTGCCGCTTTCGCCGTAAATATATACCGTGGAATCCGTCGCCGCGATGCGCGACACGGTCTCGAGCACCCGCTGCATGATGGCGCTCCGCGCCACGATGTTGTCGAAATCGTACCGCTCCGCCAGCAGCCCTTTGAGCCGGCTGACCTCCGACGAAAGCTCCCTGTTCTCGAGCGCCCGCTGAATGTGCAGGAGCAATTCCCGGGCGTCGAAGGGTTTTGTCAAATAGGTGTAGGCGCCGCGCCGCATCGCTTCGACGGCGCTCTCGATGCTCCCGTGGGCCGTGAGAATGATGACCGGCATGTCGGGGCGGGCGAGGCGAAGCTCCTCCATGAGCGAAATGCCGTCCTGATGAACGAGCTGAAGATCAATTACGGCAAGATCGAAGGAATTATCGCCTGCCAGTGCTTTTGCTTTTTCTTCGTCGAGCGCCGGCGTTACCTCGTAGTTCGCGGATTCAAGCCGCATCCGCATCAGTTCCAGAAGGTTCCGGTCGTCGTCGACGATCAATATTTTCCCCGTCATGGTGAGCGCTCCTACTTGGTCAGTTTCTTCATCTCTTCGATCTCTATGTCGACCCGCTTCGACTTCTCCATGCTCTCGAGAACGCTGGCCCATATCATGGCTTCTTCGGCCAGGGGGCTCCGGGGATACTCTTTGACCAGGCGCGTGAAACACCCGAGCGCCTTTTGATAGTCCTTCTTCGGGTTCGCATAATGGGCGTACAGGAGCCCCAGGTCGAACAGCGCTTCGTCCGCTCGCCCTTCCCGGTTCCCGGCCGGACGGGCAAGGTCGTTCTGATAGAGCCGCACGGCGGCGTCGAAATCGCCGCTGTCTATGCTCTCCCTCACCCGCTGCAGGTGCGCGGGCCGTTCCTGCCCCGGGAACACCGCCCTGAGCTGGGCGCAGGCGGACCCGGCAAGCAAGATTATACAGGCAAGACCATGGTAAACGTACAGCCGCGTCCTGTTTCGCTCTCTACCCACACCTTTCCTCCGTGATCTTGAACAATGTGTTTGACGATCGCCAGGCCGAGGCCCGTTCCCTGAAGCTTGTGCGGGCCCGCGACGACCGCCTGACGGTACTTGTCGAAAATGACCGCCGCGTGTTCTTTCGGTATCCCGGGCCCCGTGTCCCTGACCGATATCGTGACCCCTCCTTCGGCGAACTGCGATGAAACGGTCACCACGCCGCCGCGGAGCGTGAATTTCAGCGCGTTCCCGATCAGGTTCCGCAGCACCTGGAGGATCCTCTCGGTGTCCAGGGAGAGCGCCGGCAGTTCCCGCAGGTCCTTATCGATCCTGATGCGTTTCGATTCGGCCAGGGGCGCGATCTCGGTGAGCGCCCTCGCGATCAGAGGGTTGATGTCGGCCCTCGCGAAATTGTACGCCACCATGCCCGCCTCGAGCTTCGAGATATCGAGCAGGGAATTGACGATCTCGATCAGCCGGTTGCTTTCCTCGGCGATGATGGAGAGAAGCTTTTTTTGCTTTTCCGTGACCTCCCCTCCCAGGCCCTCGAGGAAAAGGTTCGTGCCTTCCTTGATGGACGTCAGCGGCGTCCGCAGCTCGTGGGACATGAGCGCGTAGAAATCGGACTTCATCTTGTCGACTTCCTTCAGCTTGATGCACATGAAATTGAAGGCCTGGCCGAGCGCGGCGATCTCCGGCGGGGAGGTAATGTTCAGGTCCGCCTCGTAAATGCCGTTGCTGATCTCCCGCGTCTTCTTCTTCATCGCGCCGAGCGGCACCGTGATGCTCCAGGTTATGAGGATGGACAGGACGACCCCGATCGCGATCGCGGCCGCGGTCGTTACCATTGCCGCGTTGGTCGCCCGCGTGCCGGCCTCGCGCAGCTGCTTGACCTTGTCGACGATGCTCTTCTGGCTCAAGGCCCGCACCTGTAAAAGCTGATCGAGCAGGGCGTTTACGATCCTGTCCTCTTCGTCGTTGTACCAGGCGGCGGAATATTTCCGGCCCGACCTGAGATACCCCGCCTCTTCGGCGAACCGGTCCTGGTAGACGGCGTGAAGGTCGGCCACGCCCTTGAGCAGCGCCCGCAGGTCGGCCGAATCGGCGAGCCGCATCGCGTCGCGGAGGTTCTGTTCGAACTCCTCTTTCGATTTTAAAAAACCATCATACAGCGCCGAGTCCTGGGTGATGACGAACTTCTTCTCGAACCGCGTCTCCGAGAGCAGCGCATCCGACAGGTTCTTGTGGAGGTCCAGGAGGGGATTGTCGATCAGGATAACGGACTGCGTTACGTCCCGCACGTGCCTGAGCTGGATGATGGCATAGGCGCTGACGCCGGTCGCCAGAACCAGGGGGGCAAGATACCCCGTCATCAACCGTGAAAAAATACTCCACTTCATGATCTTCATTCGCGCGCCCCCGGACGTATTGTCAAAAGCCACCACCAGAGAACAGGGTGGTTCAGGGAGTACATTCGTCCCCGGGCCTTCCTCCTCTTAAATTCACCCTTCAAACTTCATCCTTCAAACTTGCCTCTCCTGAGGGAGGATTGTTCGAAACGAAGGTTATATCATACACCAATTCCTGCCCAAAATTTACTGTTTTTTTTAAGAGCCTCTTTCAGGTTACCCGGGGGCGCGGGACGCGATGGGGGGCCGCCCGAAGCGGCGATCTCTTAAAATAGCCTTGCAAGCAGGGCAGGTACCACGGACTCAACGCTCAAGATCCGATCGCCCGCGCTCGCGGCCGTAAATCCGGCGGCAATAAGCTTGTCTATTTCATAGGGGATGAACCCGCCTTCAGGTCCGATAACGAGCGTCACCGGGCGATCAACAGTACGGGGGAATTCTGGAGAAGCATTCGGATGGGCGACAAGAGCGAGCGTTCCTTTTACAAGATCCGGCAGTTCATCCTCGACAAAGGGCTTGAACAGCGGCCGGAGCCGGACCTCGGGCAGCACGGTATCGCGGGATTGTTCAAGGCCAAGGACAAGCTGTTCGTGTATGCTCCCGGGGCCCAGCACGGGACTGCTCCAGTAGCTTTTCTCGACCCTGAAGGAGTTGAGAAGGATCATTTTCTTTACTCCCATGCTGCTTGCAGCGCGGAGCACACGCCGAAGCGCCTTGGGCCGCGGCAGGGCAAGGATGAGAACGACGGGAAGCGCCTGCGGCGGCATGCGCTCGAAGCTTACGTCGATTTCAAGGACCGATTCACTGAGAGCAATGACCTTCCCTGTGCCGATCCGGTCATTCACCAATCCCACGCAGAGTTCGTCCCCCACGGAAGCGCGATGCACATCAAGCACGTGCCTCAGGCGTCGTCCGGTAAGCCTCACGCGGTTCATGCCATCTATAAAATCGTCTTTAAAGAGAAGAATGAGGTTCATTGGTTATTCTTGTCGGGGGCCACGGGCGGGGCTATTCTCGCTTACACGAGAAACTTTTTCACAAAATCATTTGACAGCCTTTAAAAAGCAATGTATAAATTAGGTAGATTTTGACCCTGCTTAACCGAAGTCCGACGTTATGCGTCGGATACTTATACTAGGTTGAGCGGGGTCATTTTATTTTCCGCCCAGCTTTCCTTTGGTCGGGGCCAGCGATAAATCTCAGTTCCTCACGGCTTGCACTCAAACGACTTGTACTGCACCTTTACGATCGTGAACACCGCTTCTCCCTTGGGCCGCTTCACCATGACCTCGTCGCCTTCGGTCTTTTTCATCAAGGCGCGCGCCATGGGAGAATCCATGCTGATGAGCCCTTTGGCATGGTCGGACTCGTCGGGCCCCACGATGCGGTACTCGCTGACGTTGCCCTCTTCGTCCTCGAGCCGCACCCAGGCGCCGAAGAACACCCGCGACCGATCGTCGGGCGTGCTGTCCACGACCACGATATGCTCGAGCCGCTCCTTCAAGTGGTGCATCCGGGCGTCGATCTCGCGGAGCTGCTTTTTGCGGTAGATGTACTCGGCGTTCTCGGACCGGTCGCCTTCCGCAGCGGCCGCGGCAAGCGCCGCCGTCACCTCCGGCCGCCTGGTATGCCAGAGGAATTCGAACTCGTCGGAGAGCCGCTTCCGGCCTTCGGGGGTGATGTATTTCGATCCGGGTTTTTGAGGTGGTCGGTATCTGCTCATAGATGGGAAATAGTACGGGAAATGCAGGATGAAAGCAAGAAACAATCACGAAAAGATATTTTCTCGCGGAGGCGCGGAGTGCGCGGAGAACACCAGATGACTATCAGAAAAGTCCCATGCAAAAATTTCAGGCAGGCGACCGAGTCCGAGGGTTAAGCATTTCGGATGTCTGAGCCCGAAGGGCGAGTTTCCGAAATGTACCGAGGACGACCGAGCATGCCGGTAAAAAATTTTCGCCGGGTGCCCTTCTTTGGGTCACCTTTCTTGGGCACGCAAAAAAGGTGACAAGAGCGTGAATGGCGGTAAAGAAAAAGGGGCACGAACTTCCTGAAAGCTGTTTTGTAAGTTCAAGATCCTTTTTTTGCACATCCCCTTCGTGCCTTTGGCATCTTTGCGTAAGACGCCTTTGGTCCCGGCTTGTCCGGCTTACGATGCATGCTTATGGATGATCACCGCGGTCGTCGGTTCTATCTTATAGCGCGTCCCTTCATCGATCAGACGTTCAAACCCGACTATGGCGCCGCGCTTCAGCATCTCAAAGAACCGGTTCCCCTCGGTCCTGTTCTTGTCGAGCCTCGTTACCAGCTTCCGTCCTTTCGCGCCGCAGATGTAGAATTCCATCTTGCCCTTGGTCACGAGCGGTTCGCTCACCACGCGGAACGAGTCCCGGCCGAACAGGTCGGCCAGCGAGCGTCCGTCCTTCCGGAGCACAAGATAGGAAAATTTGAGCGAGTCCTTCCGGAGCCCGGTAAGACGGTCGATCTCCTTGATCAGCGCGGGCGGGTCCCAGGGAATGTCTTCATGGCACCAGTCCCGGGGGTTCTCGCGCGCCGGGCAGAGCGTGCTGGCAAGACAGGGGGAATAGACAAGGAAGCCCTGCTCCAGGAGGCCGTCCCTGACATCGTGCAGTTCCCGCGCGGTCTCGCGCAGGGCGGGTTCGATGATGATGCAGCTCCCGTTGTCAGCAAGAAACCGCGTGAGGACGGCCCGCACGAGAGCGGTCCGCTTGACGACCCGGTCCTCGTCGAAAGGATACAACTCATTCAGTACGTTCGAGATCAGGATGAGATCGAAGGGCCCTTCGACGACCTGTTCCGCAGCTTCGAGGTCCGCGCGCGCAACCGTGAGCGTGGCGTCGAGCGCCTTGTTGGCGCGGTACGCTGCGAACAGCTCCTCCGCCACGCGCAGGTTCTCCGCCACCCGGTCCACTGCCACGCACGCGAGGGCCGGACGCTGCGGCCGCTGGGCGAAAAACGCAAGCAGGCCGAGCAGGGCCGTGCCCGGGCCCGCGCCGAGATCGAGGACCCGGAGCCGGTCCTTGGACAGGAGCCACTCCGCGTGGAGCGAGAGGTCCGTCAGGGCCAGGTGGACCTTCTTCATGTTCGTCGGGAGATAATAACGCACGTAGGCCGACCGGAGCCCCGGGTCCCTGAGGTACGCAGCGGGAAGGCTCTCGCGCTCTTTCGTGAGCAGCGCCGACAGCTTGCCCACGTTCGCTGCCAGAGACTTCAATTCCTCCTGGGAGAGATGCGATGCCTTGTTCATGGTGAATGAATAATACAGCAGACGGCTGAAAAAATAAAGAGAAAGGTACGTCTTTGCCGGGGATTTGCAAGCATCGTGAAAAACGCTTGTCAATTACGGAGACGGTAGACAAGCTCCGGCACGTGCCCGCTCAAAATAAAAAAGCGGCCTCCGGGGCTTTTTCGTCGTCACACACGACGTGACCGAGCGGAACCGCTCCGAAGAGCTGCTTTAAAAACTCGCCCTTACCGTCGAGCAAGCCGCGGACCTCGTGGTGATCATGGAAACTGAAACGGCTAGGGTGGAACATGTGAACAAAGCCGTCGAGGACGTGACCGGATACACGCGCGAGGAGTTCATCGCCGGCGGCTTTTCCCGACACAACGCGCATCGATCCGGCAACGATAACGCAGCGCTTTTTTCACCGCGAATATTCCTGGATAATTGCAGCACGGAAGGTCAAATTTACTTGCCAAAGGTCTCATATTTTAGTATTATACGCGACGCTCAAACTGATGAACCGTTCCATCGATTGAGACGGTTTATGATGTCGCATCAGTCTGCGCACGTTGCTGCTGCATTCTACTCCCTGATAAGGAATCAAAACGTGAAAAAAATCGTATCGTTGGCGCTCCCGGCCGTTCTCCTATTCTTTGCGTTAAACATCGCGGCAAGTCCCTCCGGCGTGTCCATCTGCGGACCGCAGGGAGAGGTGCTGTTCAAGAGGCATTGTTCCGCATGTCATCGCGACATCGCGAAACTGAAAGCCGTAAAAAACATCCCGGGGGTCTTAAGGAACCCTCCTGCCGTCATGCCGAAATTCGACAAGGACAAAATCTCCGACCGCGCAGCGGAGGAAATCGCCGATTATATTTATAACGGTTCCGACCTCCAGGTAAGCTCGAAAGAAAGATAACACGGGGATGCTCTGAGAAAAATCCGTCTCTCAGGCGCCCGCTCGACAACGCGGGGAAAGGGTTACTGATCTCTGCGGTTCTTTCCGGACCTTCTGTCTTTTCCGCTTCTCCGTTCCAAGCCCTTGCGGTTCGGGGCGTTGAACCTCCTCCGGTCCGCGGCCGATCTTCGATTAGCCGAAAGCCGGCGTTCTTTTTCCAGCAGATCAAAGAGGTAGGCGAGCATCCCCCTCCTTATTTCCAGGAAGATATCCTCGTACGCGGTTTGGGTGCGGATTTCCGCTGCCTTCAGCTCGAAGCGGTATTCCGAAACGAGCGACACCAGAGCGCGTTCGATCTGCGCGAAAAGCCCGGCCTCCTCTTCAAAGCCTCTGTTCCCTGCGCCGCCCGTTTGCGCCAACAGGGTGTCGACCTCGCGGGCGATCTTTTTCGCGTGGCCGTGAATGGCCTCGAACAACCCCGTCATGGCGTACACGTCCTCCCGGATAAGGGCCGATATCTCCTTCGAGAGCAGGTTGACGTCCTCTTTAACGCTCTCGAGCTCCTGACGGGTGATCGATCCCTGGTGCAGGGAGTCCCTGAGCCGCTCCTTGAACTGCGTTTTGACGTCCTCGATCAGCTGGTTTTCCTTCTTTTGCCGGAGCTGAACGTCCACGAGGACGACAATCGACCCTTCACAGAGTTTCTCGATCTTGACCAGGTTGTCCCTGATGTAGCGCGCAATATCGCAAAGCTCCGCGGCCAGGATTGCCCGGCGTTTTCTGAGTAACTCGACCGCCCGCTTCCGCTCGTCAACCATGCCTTGAAGTTTGGACAGCTTGATTGCATCATCCTTTTTTTTCGGGTTGAGCCTGCCCAGCTCTTCCTCGGCGGACTTGATGAAGGCCGTCGGTTTCCTGAAATCGAGCGTTATGAGGGCGCGAAGGTGATATTCATACTGCTCCACCGCCGACTTGAGCGAGGAGTTGAAAAAGCAGGATTGACCGAGCACGCCGTAGAACATTTTCCCCCGGAAATTCTGCGGCGCCGCATCCAGCTGCCGCTCGCGCTCGAACGTTTCAAGTCTGGCGAGCATCTCTCGATAGGAGGCCAGGTCGTCGCCGTGCGGTTCCCGCTTACCTTCCGTTTTCAGGCTCTTGAGAAAAACCCTGAGCTCCTCCCGCGTCGGCTGGAGTTCTGCGTTCGACCCGAAGCGAAGACCGAATATGGATTTGTCTGTCGGCATAGGAATAGGGGACGTGGATCAACGTACAGGAATCATATCGGAATGCAGGTTCAACGTCAAGGGGAGCGTTATCAGTAACGTCAGGGGCCGGAGCGTGGCTTCCCTTCTCGTTAAGGTCTCCGGCGAGGTTGAGGACCATGGCGCTCCTGATCATAGCGCCGGTACTGCCGGAACGACGCTCGGCGTAATCGTTCTCCTGCCCTGCCTGCGAACGGACCGAACTCTCTACTCCCGGCTTTGAATGATCATGATGAGGGTGCCCTTCATTTTCGCGCCCGTGTACGGGTCCTTCCAGGGGTTCCGTACGATGACATCAACGCCCGTATCGGTCTTCTTGAAACGTGCGAGCTCTTTCGTCGGGTCGCCGAGCCGCAGGAGGAGCAGTCCTTGCTTCCGGTAAAACTCCGCGACGCGGGCCAGAGTGTCGTCGGTCCGGTACGCTGCCCCTTCAATCCCCGGTGATTTTTTTAGCACTTCCGTCATGACTTGATCGTAGGTCGCTCCCGGATAAACAGCGACGCCGAGCTGTTCCCCGGCGATTGCGTACGAGACGCAAAGCGCAAACACAACAGCGGCGATGCTCATTCTGGTTGCCATGTATGGGGCCTCCTCTCTTCTCATATGCCGGTTGATACGCTGTTCAGGTGCGTTTTCAATCGCCTCTGATAGCTCTATCTCCATAATAGCGCGGATCGCAAACTGAAACACTCAGCGCATCCATCCTTTTTTTATTTCACACATATCTCTTCTTCTTGAGCGCGTACACCGTCAGGAAATAGAACAGCGCCGAGACCGTGAGCGCATAGGCAATGGCCGGGAAAAGGTAGTTCCAGTCCGCGTCCGAGCCGCGGAGGCTCGAGTAGACCGGGGCGGTCTTTTCCGCGTAGGGGTTGAAGGTAGGAAGGACCAGGTAGGCTGTGTCCACAAACAGCTTCACGAACTTGAGGAACGGCACGAACGGCTTGGCGCCTGCCGCCTTGATGCCGCTCGCCAGGATTATCTTGAGAGTGTAGAGAAGCCCTTCCCGGAACACGAGAAGGACCAGGGCCGCGAGCGCGGGATGGAGGATGACGGAGAGGAACGTGGCGTAGGCCATGAGGCTTATGGTCTGGAAGAACTGATTGACGGAGATGAAGAGGATGCCTGAGGGATACGGGATCTTCCAGGCCAGGGAGAGGACCGAGGCGATCAGAAACGATCCGGTATAGAGAACGAAAGCCACAAGCGCCGCCGAAAGATAGCTCGACAGGAGCCACGTCTCGGGCAGGCAGGGTTTGGTGAAGACCATCTTGATCGAGCGGTCCCTGATGTGCTGTGAAATGAGGACAAGGCCGAGCCCCCCGGTCAGGACCAGCGCGAATCTGTTCACCGTGGTGAAGAGCTGCCGCAGTTGCTCCAAGTGCTGGGTATTGGACAGGAAGAAGAACGACGACAGGGTCGTGAGCCCCAGGACCAGCACGATGAAGACCACGGCCGCGATGAGGAGCCGGTTCCTGCGGTAGAAGATGAGGTTCGTCCGGATGTTCGCGAGGACCTGCTGGTACACGTCAATCTCCTTTTGAAAAGCTTGTTACCGCGAGGGCGCCCCCGATGAAGACATTCGAGGCGGGCTCCGCGTGCCAAGGAAGCTCTCTATCGGGTTTAAAGCTTAACGAGGCATTGCCTCTGACCGACAAGATTTTCTGATTCTTAGCCTTATGGGGACAAGGCAAAATTAAAAAGCATTTTTGCCGCAAAGAAGCGCAAAGTTCACAAAAAAATCAGGATGATTTTTTATTTCCCTTTGCGCTTTTTGCGCCCTTTTGCGGCAAATTTTTTCTTCAAAAACTCAAAATTCAAGAGGTGACGCAATAAAGTACTTAAAGCCTTCGCGTCCTTCGTTATGGCCGCGATTACGCTCCTGCAGCCTACGCCTTCGCGGTTCAAATGTTTTGACGGTCGTGCTTTCCTTTCAGGATCTTGAAGAACGAGTCTTCGAGCGAAAGCCTCTTGAGCGAGCATTCATAGATCCGTTTGCCCGACCCGTCCACCTGCTGCACGAACTCCGCAAGCCGCTTCGCCGGAACCTCGCCCTTGACCGTGGTCGGCGTCTTGACCGTGACGCGCACGCACTCTGGCACGGGCTCCATGAGGTCGAACTCTACCAGGTAGGTCTCCAGGCCCGTGCCGCGCAGGCGGTTCATCTCATCCTGCACAATGACCTTGCCCCTGTCCATGATCGCCGCGCGGTTACAGACCATCTCGATCTCGGAGAGGACGTGCGAGTTGAGGACGATGGTGGTCCCGGCCCTGTTCATCCCGACCAGGATATCCCTGAACTCTTTTACCGCGATGGGATCGAGACCGCGCGTCGGCTCGTCCAAAAACACGAGCCGGGGCTTGTTGATGAGGCACTGGGCGATCCCGACCTTCTGCTTCATGCCCTTCGAACACTTCGAAAGCCGCAGGTCCCTGAACTCGGTCATGCCGACACGCTCGATGGCCTTGTTGACCTCCTGCTTGCCCGCACCGCTGCCGTGCAGCCTGGCGTAATAAGTGACCGCTTCTTCCACGGTCAGGTAGAGATGATAGTGCGGCTCTTCGGGAAGATAGGCGATCTCCCGGAACAGGCGCGAGCCGGGCTCCGGCTTTTTGCCGAGCACCGAGATGGTGCCGTTGTCCGGGCGTACGAGGCCGAGGAAGCAGTACATGGCCGTAGACTTTCCCGCGCCGTTCGGCCCGAGGAGGGCAAAGATGTCCCCCTCCTCTACCGTGAGCGAGAAGGAGTCGAGCGCCCGGATCTTCGGCTTAAAAAAACCCCTGCCGAAAAACACCGATAGGTTCTGGGCGGTTATCATCATTTCATGCAGAACTCCCGGTTGAGGGTTTTTATGACTTCTTCATCGCTCATCGCGGACCAGTCGCGCTTTACCAGCTGCTCTTTGATGTCCTTGGCTGTCTTGCACGTGCACTCCATGAGGGTGTGTGTGCACCCGCAGGGGCAATTCATCTTTTCAGCGATGGTCCGGACCCGCCCCGCAAGCTGCGGCCCCTCGTCTTCGTTCTTTTCCCGGGGCGACTGCTCTTCGGCCGCTTGCGCCCCCTCGCTCCCCTTCTGCTCCTGTTTCGCGAGGAAGGCCTCTTTCGTAATGCCCGTTCCCGCCCGCGCCGCAGCGAGGCCGGCCGCGAGCAGGGGATCAAAGGCTATGTCCGCGTTCCTGATCTGGCCGACCTCGTAGATCTGGACGACGCCGTCGGTCCCGATGAACACCGTCGTCGGGAACGCCCTGATTGAGAAGGCCCTCTGCAGTTTCCCGTGCCGGTCGATGGAGACCGGGTAGGTCACGCCGTTATCGCGCACGAAATCCCGGACCGGGCTTTCGGGTTCGTCGGCATCGATGCCGATCATGAGAAAGGGCTCGTCCTTGTGCTTGTCGAAATACCGGACGAACTCCGGCATTTCCTCCTTGCAGGGGCCGCACCAAGTGGCGAAGAAGTTAAGGATGATCACTTTTTTGCCGACCTCTTCAGAGAGCGTAAATTTTTCTCCGTTCAGGAAGTCGACGGCAAAGTCCGGCGCACGCTTTCCCTGCCACTGGAGCGGGCGGCTCACGGCCTCAAACATGTTCGTCTCATCGTCGGAGGGCTGTTTCTTCGCGGAAAGCTGAAAAAGGACGACCAAAGCGGCAAAGATCACGGACAGGCTAATGAGCGTTTTGTTGTTCAATGACTCTCCGAAAAAATGCACTGAGGGATTGAGCAGCGCCCTCACGGTAACACAGGGGCGGGCGGGTGTCAATACCCGGAAGATGCCCCGGCGCCCGGACCGCAGAATGATCCTCCCTGCGCAAACGAAGGTTCGTATAGGCGTCCGCGGGTATCTGTTCTTAATTTTTGTCCCTCTCTAGATGGGAGGGGATCAAAGGGAGGGTGAAGTATTCGTCGTGCATCACCGCCGTTTACTTCGTGCGCCTTTGCCTGATTTCCCGGCTGATATCACTGCCTGGATTTTCCGGCTTTTCACACCGCCGGTCCGCGGTCTGCGCTTTACCGGCTTCGGGACAATAATGGCGCCTTCGCTCACGGTTCCAAGCGCCTCGGCCTCTCCTTTAAGATACAGCCGTCCCACGAGCGCTCCGGTCGCCGCGTCGAGTTCATCGCCGTTCATGTCTTTGGCGAGTTTTTTAAGCCCGAGCTTTTCCAGGCCGCGCCGCAGTTTCAAGAGGCCGCCCTGCTTTCGCGCGATTTTCCAGAGGTCCTGCGCAGCACCGGGGTATATTTCTATGACTTCGTATCCTCTCTGAACGAGCGTCTCCTTCAGCCTGATGCCGCGCGTGGTAAGGGACCGCATGGGGCCAAGGGTGATCGGGAAGAACCGTATGCCGCGCTTCAGAAGTTCCCGGTCGCAGGGCCGGAAATGCTCACCGGTCCTCTCTTCGATGGATCTTCTCCCGGGCGGCAGGCTGAGCGGGGCGTCGATGGCAACGAGGTCCGGCCGTGCCTGGTCGATGAAGGCAAAGATTTCCTCATCGGCATGCAGGGTCGCGAAAGAGGCCACGGTCATACCCTTGAGCAGGCAGATTCCCGTGTTTCTCCCGGGACTGCCCGCGAGGTCCACGCCCATGACATGGGTCGTTTTTTTCTTAGTCAGCATGCGGTGATATGTGCGCGCGGGAGCTAGTCCGCGGGCGTGCCCACGTACTTGCCGTCTTCCCTGCTTTCAAGCCTTCTCAACTCCGCGGCCTTTATCTTGAGCTGCGTGTACCGGTCCAGCGATTTGTTCGCCCCGGCCGCTTCATGCTTGAGCTCGAAGGACTGTTTCAACGCCTCGTAGTAGTCGGCCTCACGCAGATAGCTGCGGGAGCGCCGGGGTATGCTGCCCTTTTTTCCCCTGGCCTCTTCGTCATTGATCAAGCGCTGCAAAATGGCAATGGCCTTATCAGGTTTTTTTTCGTTGTTGTAGGCGACAGCCATCCGGTAATCCAGCAAGGCCAGCTTGTCTTCAAGCTCGCCCGCATAGACCGGATCGTCCGCCATGCGCTTCTTGTCAAGCGACGCATAAAGCCTGTTTCCCTCTTTGGCTATGCTTGCGCTCTGCGGAACAGTCGCGTGCCGCACCAGGTAGACCGCGAACACTATCAGAGCAGCGACGGCAACCAGGATGGTTAAGCGCTGGCAGGTTTTCATAGGCACCCCCGTACGGAATTCCGGGACTTCCCGCGGACCATGAGCTCCGGACCGGCAATGGGTTAAAGATAGTGCAAGAAGGACCAAAAGGCAAATTTAAAAAATGATGACAGAAGCTGTGAGTTCAGAGCGCAGGCGTTTTTTTGAAGCATGCTTGTTCTCATGCAGAGGACGCCGGGATCGAGGAAAAAAGCCTCTGCAGGCTGTTGAAAAACTCCTCGGGACATAAAGGGGACCTTGGATGAATGACCCTGGAGTACGGTTTCTTTACCGGTGCGGCATGGCGCCGGAGGCGGCATCACTATTCGGAAGAACGCGCCAGCGCCGCCCGGATCTTCTCAATGCTCGCTGCCGCGGCGCGGTATCCTTCGGCAATAAGCGCATCGATCTGGCTCACGTCCATGCGGCGGAAATCGGACAGCTGCGGCTCGATCAGCACGTCGGCCGCCTTGATCTGCGCCCTGGTGTCCTCATCGATGGCGATGTCGAAGGCATTGAGGAGAATATCGATGATGTCTTCAGGCGGCCGGTATTTTCGGCCCGCGCTCAAGTTCACGGCAACGACCGTGTCGGCGCCCATGGGCCGGAGAGGCGATATGGGCACATCCTCCATGATCCCCCCGTCGACCATCATCCGGCCGTCGATGATCACGGGCCGGTAGATGCCCGGCACGGCATTGCTCGCCATGACTGCGGGAGCGACCTCGCCCTGCCGCAGCACGAACTTCTCGCCGGTGCCGATGTCGACGGCTATGATAGCGAGCGGAATCAGAGCCTCCTCAATCCGGGCCTTGCCGATCTTGGACTGGATAAGCCGGGCCAGCTCTTCGTTCGAAAACAGGGCAAAGCGCGAGAGCTTGAGCTTCGAGACATTGACCGGCGACATGCCCTGTCCCATCCTGCGGATCTCCTCGAGAGACACGCCGAAAGCGTAGAGCGCGGCGGCAAACGCGCCGATGCTTGTGCCTGAAAGATAATCGGTCCGGATGCCGCTGTCTTCGAAGGCCTGGAGTACGCCTATGTGCGCCAGGCCGCGCGTACCGCCGCCGCTCAAGGCCAGGCCGAGCCGCTGCTTTCCAGGAGAAGAGGTCATGGACATTGACTCCGGATGTTTGCTGAAAAAGGAATGAGCCCGACCGTAAGAAGCGATCTTTTCCGGTGCTGTTTAACTATAGTTTTTTTGTCAGCACTTGTCAAGAAAAGCGGGCGAACAAGTTATGAGCGTTGTCGATGGGTTTTTTTTCCTAAGCAAGGCATAAAACAATTTACCTGTCTCCCTTTGCAAAAGGGGGGGGAGCTTTTCAATGATGTCCAAAACTCCCCTTGTCTCCTCTTGCTGAAGCGGGGCCCGAGGTCCCTGTCATGGACAGAAGAGCCATGGGGATTCCTTTCAGCAGTACCGGGACCTCGATGATGGTTCCAACAGGCTTGCCCACGATGTCCACACCTGGCGCCGCACCCATTTTCCGAAGTCGATCGGACAAAATAGCAGGTTTTAAAAACTCTTATCAAAGGAGTATTTTATTCCACACCTCTGCTTCCCTTGCGACGATCAGTGTTATACTTTTAATATGAACAAGAAAAAACAAGCGAAAGGAGGTATGCGTCAGGAAAAATCCCCTCGAAAGAATTAGGAAGGGAAGTGTTTGTTCAGGCGCGGCGATTTGCTGAAAACGACATGGATGCACCGCTGGAGGCGTCAGAAGAGCGTTATGAGGGCCTGGAACGGGATTGTGCGGCAACGCTTCATCCCGAGGCCGGCGAGCTCCAGACCGTCAAGAGCGGTATCAAAGGCCACGGAGAGCAAGCCGTGCTGCCCGGCGAGTGGCCAGTACGGGGACAACGACCTGTGTTATGTGGAGGCCTGAGGAAAAAGCCTGCGGAGGGGGAGTTCGTGCCGTATATCTCATATCAATTGATGAAGGGATGAAGCTATGCTCTCTCCTCCCTGTCTGCCTTTTCCGGGCAGCCATCCTTTAGAATACAACAGGAGGAACAAAAAAGGCCGACTTCTTTCTTAAATGAAGTCAGCCGGATAAACAGTTGCGTCTTTCCTGTTACTCGACAACGGTCACGGCAACTCCCGCGCCTAAATTGACGATTTTTCCTGAAACACTCCCGAGAAGATGCTTTGAAGAACGGTCGCACCGGCCTACAATGATCGTCTGATACCCGGCGTCCTTCGCCTCTTCGAGGATGCTCAGGGCCACGTCGGTCGAATCGGAAAGAGACTTGGTCCGGACCTGCCCGGCCTTTATGCCATTCTTCGCCAGGACCTCGGCGGCCCTGCGGAACACCGGCTCCATCTTCGCCTTCCGGTCGACGATCCACTTGTCCACGACCTTCTTCCGCTCCTTCTTCTCTTCCTCGGAAAGGATATGTCCTTCGTCCCAGAATATGGCGGGAAGGTTCGGCAGCACGTGCACCAGGCCGACCTCCATATCGCTATTCCCGCCAAACTGCTGCCCCGCGTATTCCACCGCCTGCATGGCGGCTGTCGAGTCATCCAGCGCTATCAGCACTTTTTTCACGCCGTTCCCTCCTCTTGGATATGATTTCACCGTCGATAAATTCCTCTGAGAAAAAGATAGCACAAAATCCGGCGATCAGCCGGCAATTTCATCGAGCGCGGTCCGCGCGAACTGCTCCGCAATCCGGCCGTTCCTGCCGCCGGCCCGGAGCGCCCACTGGAGCGCGAGTTGGCTGAGTCGTTCCTTCTTCATGCGGAGACCGTACCTCTTCGCATAGGAAGCGACGATCGCAAGATAGGTGTCCTGGGAAAAGTGATAGAACCCGTACCGGAGCCCGAACCGTTCGACGAGAGACACCTTTTCCTCCACCGCATCGGACGGCCGGACTTCGTCGCTTTCGTTATCCGAGAATTTCGTGGGGACCAGGTGCTTGCGGTTCGACGTCGCGTAGAAGAGGAGGTTGTCCGGCACCGCCTCGAGCCCGCCGTCGATGACGGTCTTCATCTCCTGGTAGTCCGTCTGGCCTTCTTCAAAGGACAGGTCGTCGATGAAAAAAATGAAGCGGCAGGCCGGGTTGTCCGAAATAAGGTCGTACATCTCCAGGACGGTCAAAAGATCGTGTTTGAAGACCTGGACCATCCTGAGGTTCGTGCCCTCAAAGGTCGTGAGCAGAGATTTTATAAGCGATGACTTGCCCGTGCCCCGTTCTCCCCACAGCAGTACATTATTGGCGCGGATGCCGGCGAGGAAGTTCCTCGTATTTTGATTGACCTCTTGTTTGGCCGCATCGATCCCGATCAGGTCGTCGTGGTCGATACGCGCGGTCCGCTTGATCGGCTGCAGGCCCTTCCTCCGGCCGTCCCAGCGGTATGCCTGGTGCCTGGTGAAGTCCGTCGCGCCGGGCAGGACGTCCACGTGATGATCGAGCAGCCGGTCGAGCTTGGTCAGGACCTGCAGAGAAAGCTCCGATTTTTTCATCATGCTCATATCCTCTGTGCAAATAAAAAGGGGATGACGGCTTCATCATCCCCCGGACAATGCAGCGCTTCTGTTATCGCGCCTTGAGCGGCTCGTAGGTGCAGAACGGCTCGGCCGCGAGGTAATCGCCGGAGATGGCAAAGGCCCGGGCCCGGCAGCCGCCGCAGACCCTGCGGTATTCGCAGATGCCGCACTTGCCGTGATAGTGGTCGAGGTCGCGCATCTCGTTAAAAAGCCGCGACGTGTTCCAGATCTTCGAGAAGGGCTCTTTCTTGATGTCGCCGGCCTCTTCTTCGAGGAACCCGCAGATCTGCACCTTGCCCACGTGCGACACGAAAGCAAAACTCTGGCCGCCCATGCAGCCCTTGGTCATGGCGTCCAGGCCGTGGGACTCGGGCGTGACGGTCTTGCCCTTCGCCTTCTCGCCCTGGCGGATGATACGGTAATAATGGGGGGCGCAGGTCGGCTTGAACTGGATCGGCGACTTGTCGCGCATCTCGTAGAACCACTTGAGCGTGCTCTCGTATTCCGCGGGCGGAATCTCCTGGTCAGCAAGCTCCTTGCCCCGGCCCGTGGGCACGAGCAGGAACGGGTGGTAGGCCACGGCGCCGAGCTTGATCACCATTTCCAGGAGCTTGGGCAGGTCCTGAACATTGTGTTTCGTGATGGTAGTGTTCACCTGGAACTCCAGGCCGACCTTCTTGAAGTTCTCGATCGCCTTCATCACGCCCTCGAAGGCGCCTTCCACGCGGCGGAAAGCGTTGTGGCTCTTTGCGTCCAGGCCGTCGATCGAGAGCGACACGCGCATGACTCCCGAGTCCTTGATCTTTTGGGCAAGTTCCTCGGTCACGAGCAGGCCGCAGGGCGCCATGACCATGCGGAGTCCCAGCTTCGTGCCGTGCTTGGCGATGTCATAGATGTCGGGCCGCATCATCGGCTCGCCGCCGGTGAGGATGATGATGGGGTCGCTGAAGGACTTGACGTCGTCAAGGAACCGGAAGCATTCCTCGGTAGAAAGCTCGCCCGGATAAGGCCCGAACTTGGCCGCGGCGCGGCAGTGGACGCAGTTCAGAATGCAGCTGCGCGTCACCTCCCAGGCGATCAGCCGCGGGAGATATTTTTTTTCTGCTCCCGCGCTGGCGGGGTGGCCGTAGGGCGCCTTCGTTGCTTGCGGATGGGACATGATTACTCCTTTTATGAAAGATTCATTGAAGATTGGAAATTTTAAAGTAAATAAACAATCAAGCAGTTGCAATTTTAAATTTCCAATTTTCAATACATGCGTTCAGCGTAAGGGGTATTTTAACCAATCAGGCGGGAATAGTAAAGGCCAAATTCAAAGAAAGGTTATCGGGCCTCCGGCGCAAACAGGGTTGTCAATTCCAGCAGCGAATGAATGACGTAGTCCGGCCCTGCTTTCCTCAGCTCGTCCTCGGACCGGAAGCCGTAGGTCACGGAACAGGTGATGATCCCCGCCGCTTTACCGGCGCGCACATCCGTGGTCCCGTCGCCCACGATCGCGGTCCGCTCTTTCTGCGCCCCCCATTCGGTCATGATCCGTTTCACCGAATCGGGGGCGGGCTTGAGCGGCAGCCCGTAATCCGCACCGATGACCATCTTGAAATAGTGAGCAATGCTGAGACGCTCGATGAGGGGCACCACGAACTCCGTGGTCTTGTTGCTGATGACCGCCATGGGAAGCGCCCGAAAGTGTTCAAGCGTCTCCCGCACGGCAGGATAGACTGCCGATCGAACAACGAGGTTCTTGCGGTGGTGCTCCTTATACAGGTTCACGGCCTCGGGAAGAAGGTCCGATCTTCCGCCCAGCGCACGGGCCATGAGGGCCTCGATTCCATCCCCCACGAACTGTCTGACGGCGTCCCGGCTGATGGGGTTTCGGCCGAGGTGCGCAAGCGTGTGGTTCACGGAAGCTGCGATGTCCTCCAGTGTGTCGACAAGCGTGCCGTCGAGGTCGAATATGAGAAGGCTTATGGGTTGCATAGTGTAAGGTTGAGGCTGAGGTTAAGGCACAGGCTTTTCTCAATCTGGACCTCATCCTCGACCTGCATTAAATCACCGGTTCGTCATCCCCAGGTACTTTCTCGGATTGCTCGACGCGAACTGAAGCGCGCGGTCGGCCGGCACGCCGAGCGAGATCAGATTTTTAATCGCGTCCGCCAGAACAATGCCGCTGCCCATCAGCGTCCCCCCCGGCCCCCGTATGGGCCCGCTGCCCCAGCCCGGCCCCTTGATCGAATCGGATATGAGGATGATCTTGTCGGCCGACTTCATATCAAAAAGCATCTTGAGGCTCTGCGGATGAAGATGGGCCATGTCCGCGATTATTTCGACGTGAATATCCTCGTCCATGAGCCCGAACCCGGCGAGCCCGGGCTCGCGGTGGTGGAAACCGCGCATGGCATTGAACAGGTGCGTGATGCCCGTGGCGCCGGCGCGCTTTCCTTCCTCGGCCTGTTCAAAGGATGCGTCGCTGTGGCCCATGTGCACGAGAAAACCTTTTGTTCGGCATGCCTCGATCACTTTGAGCGCCCCCGGCAGCTCCGGGGCCACCGTGACGATTTTAATGATGTCTTCGAAATCCTCGACTAGACGCTCAAGGGTCTCGAGTGACGGCTCGATGAAACTCTGCCGGTCCAGAGCGCCGGCGCGCTCCGGGTTCAGGAAGGGCCCCTCAAGGTGCACTCCCAGTATCTCGGCGCCCTGGCGCTGGGCGCTCATGGCGCGGTGTATCGCCGCCAGGTTCTCGCGCATGGCATTGATGGCGCCGGGATAGACCGTGGGAAGGAACGCCGAGGTGCCCCGCGCGCCGTGTATGTCCGCAATACGGAGGACGTCATCCTGTCTTCTCGTACGGGTATCATAATCATCCGCCCCGTGCACGTGGATATCGATAAGGTACTGCTTGTTCCCGACCATTGTATAGGCCATAGGGACCTCAAGTGATCGCGCAGAAGGTAAATCTAAAATCCATTACTTTTGCATTTTGCACCAAGCAATTCGCAGTGCGGTTCTACGTTATCTTCCCTCTGCGCGAGAAGAACTCGCTCAGGGCAAGCCGCACAACGGCCCCGCGGTCCCAGGGCTGCTTCAGCTCCTTGGTAAGCTCCGCAGCGACCTCATCGAGCGCCGGGATATGTTCGTCCTCGAGCTGGATGGTCACGTCCACCAGGCCGTGCTCGTGCCCTTCTTGGCCGTGGCTGTGGTGCCCGTGTTCGTGATGTGTGTCCGCGTGTTCGTGTTTGTCGTTCATAAGACACCTCTCTGCGATAGCCGTGAAATTGAGAAGTTGAGCGTTAAGAAGATACTGCAAGACAGCCTTCCTCTTCCTATCTTCTCATCTTCCCATTTTCAGTTCCGGCTCCCCATCTCCGCGGCTAAAATTAAAAAAGTATTTTCATGATCACCGGCATCGTGAAAAACAGGGCCACGGTCGAGACCGCAATGCACGTGGCCGCCAGCGGCACGTCCAGATTAAACTCGTCGGCGATAACGAGGGAGAGCACCATCACCGGCATGGCGCCCTCGATAGTGACCGCCTTGAGCGCTTCAGGCGTCAGGCCGAGCCGCGAACCCACCCACCAGGCCAGGACCGGCGCGGCCACCAGCTTGAGCACGAGCGCAGGGACGGCGATCGGCAACCGCTTCAAATCACGGAAGTCGAGGGCCAAGCCCACCGTGAAAGTCATGACCGGGATCACGGCCTTTCCCATCAGCGACGCGGTATCGAGAACGATCTGCGGGACCGCGATACCGGCCGCGTGCACTGCCATGCCGGCAGCCACACCCCAGAGCGGGGGAAGCTTCACCACCCGCTTGAGAGAAGCGGTTATCGAGACCGCTTTCCCGCTTCCGTACCGCGACGCGATGAACACCCCTGCCGTAAGGAGTATCGGCGTCGCCGCAAGCAGGTCATAGAGAATTGCCACGTAGCCGAGCTGCGAGCCGAGCATCTCCGTGATGACCGGAAGCCCGAGATACGTCACGTTGCCGAAGGTCGCCGCAAGGACCATCACCCCGAACACCGGCCGCTCGATGGTCCTGAACCACGGGAGCAGCTTGTATGCCGCAAACCCTGCCGCGAGCCCCGACAGGGTGACCGCGGCAGCGGCCAGGGGAACGGCGATGAAGCTCCTGTCGACCCGGGCTGTTGCCACCAGCCCGAAGGCCAGCGCCGGCAGGAAAAAATGAAGCACGGTGACGCTTAATGTATGGCGCGCCCGGTGCCGGTCGATCCCGCCGGGGTTGAAAAACCGCCACCCATATCCCGCCGCAATGATCAACCCGAATGAGTACAGGACGTTGTTGATAAGCCGCTCCTTTTGTAAATTATAGCAGCAAGTTTTGCGGTATCCAGCCGAATTGGATGATTTATTTTATCCGCTTTCCCCTGAAGTTGCCAGAAAATGTTTGAGCACGGCGTCACAGGTTGATTTGAAATGCCTTTGACAAACTTTCGACGCTCCCCTATAATAGCCGTCATCCGAAAAAACCGGCGCCAACGTCGGCAAATCTTTTCAGCACGGGGAGGGAACCTATCATGCAGTTCTGGCAATTCTGGATCGGATTTATTGCGGTACTCATCATGGCGGGAGGACTCGGGGGCATTTATTATCTCGTTATCAAGCAGAATGCGACGATTGGGGTTAAAAGCACTCAATTCCTAGCGATCGTCTTCGTCCTGCCCCTGCTGCTCATCCTCGGCATTTTCAATATTCTTCGTGAGGAAACCATCGGCCCGCTTGTCGGCGTCATCATCGGGTACGTTCTTTCAGGGCACTTGAAGGAGTAGCTCAATCGAAAAAGGCTTCGGCAAGACAGGATGCAGGAGATACGATGAGGTGTCATCATGCATCGTGTATCGTGAATCGTATTCAGCTTCCCGCCTTCTTCCCCAGCTTTTCCTTGGACAGGAACGGAATGGTCAGCATGCCCGGGACCGTCATGAAACATACGATGACAAAGAACATCCGGTACCCGACAGCCTGCTGGAGTGCGCCGCTCTTAAAGCCCGGCAGCATCATGCCGAGCGCCATGATCCCCGTTGAGATCGCGTAGTGCGACGTTTTATATTTCCCGTTGGCCGAAGACATGAGGTAGACGGTGAAAACGGTGAAGCCCAGCCCGTAACCGAACTGCTCGAGCGCCACGAGCGGGTAGACAAGGCCGATGCCGGGTTGCCTGTAGGCCATATACACAAAGAACAGGTCGGGCAGGTGCATGATAAGCACCATAGGCCAGACGCACCGCCTGAACCCGAACCGCGAAATCAGCCAGCCGCCGAGGACCCCGCCGAGCACCAGGGAGAGCGTCCCCACGGTGCCGTAGACCAGGCCGACCTGCTCGGTCGTAAGACCGAGCCCGCCGACCGCTCTCGTGTCCAGCAGGAAGGGAGTGACGAGTTTCAGAAGCATGGCCTCGCCCAGCCGGTAGCACAGAATGAACGCCAGCAACACGCCGACCTTTTCCTGTCTCAGATAGGACCTGATGACTTCGAGAAAGGACGCCCCGTCGTATTTCCGCCCGGCTGAACGGACGCTGTCTGCGACCGGAAACGGCAGCAGGAACGTGTGGTACACGAAGGCGCTTGCGAAGATCACCCCGGAAACGGACATGATTGTTGACCAGCTCCCGGCGATATCGTTGCTCGACGTTTCGAACATGCCGGCCAGGTATACGAGGAAGCCGGTGCCGAAGATCATGGCCAGGCGGTAAAAGGCCGCCCTGAGCCCCACGAACATCGCCTGCTCTTGTTCGGAGAGCGCCAGCATGTAGAACCCGTCGGTGGCGATATCATAGGTCGCGGAGATGAACGCGCCCCCGCAGAAGGCGGCAAGGGAAAGAAAAAAGAACGACGAGCTCCTGAGCGAGAAGGCGATCACGAACATGCAGAGGCCCATAGCCGCCTGGCTGGCAAGGATCCACTTCCGTTTCGTGGAATACACGTCCACGAAGGGTCCCCAGAACATCTTGATGACCCACGGCAAATAGAGCCAGCTGGTCCAGAAGGCAATCGACGCGTTGTCGATCCCCATCCGTTTGTAGAGAATGACCGATACGGTGTTGATCAGAACGTAAGGCAGGCCTTCGGCGAAATAGAGCGTGGGCAAAAACGTCCAGGGATTGCGGGAGGCGGGGGGCTGAATTTTCATGCGGGCAAACTCCGTCAGAAAAAAATTCTTCAACAATCAGGATGGCGGCTTTGTCTAACGAAGTAAACTAGCAGATTAGACGAGAAACTTCCAGATAAAAAAGAGGCAGGGAAATGCTCCCTGCCTTCTACACCGGAAACTCAAAATGGGTCTTGCCTCCCGCCTGGAATGGTTTCGGGGCGCACAGCCTACTTAGCTTCTTCCTTTTTTTTGTTCGGCGTCTGCCCCGCCTTCGTGTCTATTTTTTCTTCAGGTTTTTGCTCCGTCTTCGTTCCCACCTTCTCTTCCGGTTTCGGCTCCGCTTTCACCAGGTCGAACGTTTTTTTGGCGTCTGGTATGAGCGCGCTGTCCGGGTACTGCTTCATGAAATCATCGAGCTGTTTAAGCGAACCCTCATTGTCGCCTTTTTCGGCAAGGGCCACGGCGGACTTGAATTTTTCCATCTCTTCCTCGGTCACCGCCTCTTCGCCCTTTTTCCCTTTCCAGTAGAGCTTGGCCTGGACGCCTTCATTGGCGCCGCGGACCCCGGCGACGCTGGTGGTCATGGGGAGGGTCTTCCTCGGTATGATCTGCGCGATCTTATACTGCAGCCTTCTCAGCCATTCGGAGATGCCGGACCCTGTTTTCTTTGCCTGCTCCTGCGCCATGGCCGCGGTGCAGCAGAGAGAAAGCATCAACACCAGCGAAAATATTTTTTTCATATCAAACCTCCTTCTTCAAATGCGGAATTCGGAATGAGTCCTGAAATCGCATTGCACGCTTGATTTTATTCCGCAATTCGCCCGCGCCCAGCGTTTACGAGTGTCATGCGCGAGTGCAGGGTGAAATCCACAATCCGAAATGAATTACTTCACCACTCCCAGGCTTGCGGCAAGGTCCCCATATTGCCGTAGTACCCGCGGGTCTATGGAAACCGCCTCCAGGAAGAGCTTCTTTGCTTCTTCCTTTTTTCCTGTGCGGAGCAGGACGCGAGCCAGGTTCGTCATGGTCCCCGTATCATCCGGCGCGGCCTTCAGGGACGCTTCATAGGCGATCTTTGCGTCTTCAAGACGCTCCTGCAGATAGTTGATATTGCCGATGTTGTTCAGCGCCAGGGAGCTGTTCTTGTCCATGGCGAGTATCTTCTGGAACTGCTCGAGGGCTTCGGCATAAAGGCCGTTCTCGCCGTAGAGGATGCCGAGCCGGCTCAGGGCAGCCATGTCCTTCGGGTCCTTCTTGAGCGCCTCGATATAGTCCGTTGACAGGGCCGCAAGCCGCAGTCTGCCCAGCGTTTCAAGTTCGTCCTTGTATTTTGCCTCTATTTCTTCCCTGGCCACCCGTACCGGCCTGCTGTCGGTTGGCGGCAGCGTTACCGGTTTGAACAGTTCCCAGGCCTTATGAACATCGATGAGCTCGAGCTTCCCCTTGGCCGACCAATCGCGGTATTCCTCCGCGCCCTTCTGCCACGCTCGGGTGAACGACGATCCGACCATGGTCATTTCCAGCGGTATCCATACGGTGTCCTGATAAGAAACGAGCAGCTCATCGGCAAAGCCCAGCGTTGACCGGTCTTTTTCCGCCACGCCGGTATTGAACATGACGAACACGTGGCCCGGCACATCGACGAGCGCGGCACCCATTCCGATGTTTTCCACGAAAGCGGCGAACAGCATTGAAAGGCCGTCGCAGTCGCCGCTCCGTCTCGCAAGCGTTTCGCGCGGATATGAGGTGTAATCCACGATGGCGGTGTTTTCGGAAAATTCCTGGAACGGCGTGGGGTCGAGGATGTAGGCAAACCCGAGCACGCCGAGAGCGTCATAGAGGGCCCGCGCATAGACGACCGGTTGGGGAAGGTTGGCATAGGCCTCCACGTAGGGCTGGACCACCGCGCGGGCGAACTCCGTCACGACCGGGTCCTTCGGCGTAATAAACGAGCCCACCTTCGCCTTCTGGTCCCACCGGATCGCATTCCGGTTGTAAAGCGTCACGGGGAAGCTTCTGGTAATGACCTTGGGCTCGCCGTCAATATAGTAGGTAAGCGCGATCTCGCTCTGGAGCGGCGTGTTCTCGGTCACCTCCAGGATCTTATTGCTGAAAACGGGCTTGAGTTCAAGCTCGACGCTCTGCCCCGGCCCGAGTTCCTCGATCTCAAGCTCCGTGGCATAATCCATGAAATCCTTGATCCTGAAGCTCAGCTTCACCTTGGGGTAGGCCCGGTCGGTATTGTTCGTGATGGCGACCGTTCCCAGGGCATGGGATTCGTAATACTTGTACGCAGCCGCGAAGATCTCGCCAACCTCTATCTTGCTGATCTCGAGCGGCGGCGCCGTGGCGGGCGCCTTGGGCGTGGAAGCGAACACGACCTCGCTGTGCTGGCTCTCATCCCCTTCCTTGCCCACAGCGGCGATCTCATAATAGTACAGCGTTTCATCGGCAAGCGCCCTGTCGACGAAGACGGTCTTGTCTTCCTTGTCGAGCAGCTCGAACCCCGCCGCGGGCTGCTTGCTGCGGTAGATGCGGTAATAACTCACAAAGGGCTCGGGATTCGGCAGCCACGAGAGCGTGATCTGCTTCTCAATGGCCTCGATCCTGACCTTCCTGGGCATTGAGGGCACGAGCTTCGGCGTCAGCGCCGAGACCGACGCCGAGGTCGCGCTCTCGTTGCCCTCTTTTGCCAGACTGCTTACGCGGTAGTAAAAGGTATGGTTGCTCGGCAGGCCTTTGTCCCTGAAGAACGGATCGCCTGAAGTTCCGGCAAGCGTGAACGGGCCCGCGGCGGAATCGCTGCGGTAGATCTTATACTGCTCCAGATAGCTCTCGCTGTTGTGTTTCCAGCTCAACTGCACCTCATTGGCCCGCGTCCGGACCGTGAGGCCCTTCGGGACAGCGGGGGTCTGCCGCAGGGAAAACACCTGCGTCCTGCCGTTGCCGCGGTCCCCCACGTAGAGCTGCAGGCCCTCCAGGGCGAGCCCCTGGGGAGACTTGAACTCTCCCGGCCCTTTGCCTTCGCTCCCGAACTTCCAGGCGAACTTGCCGTTCGTGTCGAACACCTGAACGCGCTCGTTTCCCGTATCGAGCACGTACACCTCGCCGTCGGGTGAAACCGCTATGTTCGACGGCTCGCTGAATTCCCCGTCCTGCCTGCCCGTCTTGCCGGTTTCCCAGATGAGGGTGCCGTCGCTGTCGTACTTTGAGATCCGGTCGTTCCCGCGGTCGACGATGTAAACGTTTTCGGAACGGTCCACGGCGAGGTCAACGGGCTCCGCGAACCGACCGGCCTGTTTGCCGGACTTGCCGAACGCCCCGAGAAACATTCCTTTGGCGTTAAATACCTCGACCCGTCTATTGCCGGTATCGGCGACGTAGAGGTTCCCCTTGAAGCTGAGCGCGACGCCCGAAGGTGAATCAAATTCTCCTTCCCCTGACCCGGACTTCCCGATCACCTGGAGGAGGTTGCCTTCAATACTGAACTTCTGCAGGCGGTCGTTGCCCGTATCGGCCACCCAGAACTTTCCCGCCGTGTCCAGCGCCAAACCGCGGGCGTTTTTGAGCATCCCCGGCTCACTGCCGCGTGACCCGATCGTGCGGCCGGCGATCACGCCCGCGGCCGAGATCGAATCGTTCACGATGGCCCAGGGCCGCTTGGTGACGGCGATTGCGCTCGCCTCAGCCGGCATCTCTTTCACGAACCCGACGGTGGGCCGCGGCGAAGCCGGCGTAAGCGGCTGGCTTTCGCCGCATTCACACGTGAAAATCTGGAGCGTATGCTTGCTCGCATCGACCACAAAAACCCTGCCGTCGTTGTCGACGGCCAGACCGGCCGGCTCGCGGAACTGGCCCGGCCCGTCGCCTTCAATGCCGAGGGAAGCCACAAGCCTTCCCCGCGGGTCGAATTTCTTCACCTTATAATTATCCGTGTCCGCTACGTAGATATTTCCGCGGCCGTCGACAGCCAGGCCCCGCGGGTCGGAGAAACCCTCGAGGCCTTTGCCCTTGACGCCGAACTGCTCGATCTGGACCCCGTCCGGGCCGAAGATCCTGATGTTATTGCCGCCGGCATCGAGCACATAAGTCCTGTTCTGCGCGTCCGTTGCCACGGCAGCCGGCTCCTTCATCTCGTCTTTACCGGTTTTTACCGTCAGCTGGCCCATGAAGATGCCTTCGTACGTCAGGACCTGCACACGGCTGTTTCCGGTGTCGGCAACGTACAAAAACCCCTGCTGCGCGGCCACCCCCGAAGGGCTGCTGAATTGCCGGGGGTCGCTCCCCTTGACGCCGAAGCTGCGGACCAGTTTCCCGTCCCCGTCGAAGACCTGGATACGGTGATTTCCGGTGTCGGCAACGTATACGCTGCCCGTTTCGTCAACTGCAATTCCTGCAGGCGACCTGAACTGTCCGGGCCTGTCCCCTTTCGCGCCCCAGGTGCGCACGATCTTGCCGTTCAGGTCGAGCACAAGCACCCGGTGGGCGTCCGTGTCAGCGATGTAAATCTTTTCCCCGAAAAGAGCTATCGCCCGCGGTTCGTGCAGCAGCCGCTGATCGAACTTTTTCCCAACTTCTCCGATCTCGCGGACGAATTCGATCTGCTGGTAGGCCTGGGCTGCTGTTGTAATAATGAAGAAGAAAGCAAGGAAGGTCAGGATAGAGGTAGAACGCATGGATCTTGGCATCGAACTCCTCCGTACCGAACAGGATAAAGGCAGGCGGGTTTAGCTGTTGTTTACTGCCTCACCCCGCTCCGGCTAGCCGGCATGACGGCTGGCGGCTTTTTAATATTTTTTGAATAATAGCATAATACCACAAAATACAAAACATACAACTAAAAATTTTCCATACAGATATTTTAGTGTTTAAAGGATGTCGACAGCATGGGCGTTGGTTTGACTTTTGAATCTGATTTATGTTAATGTGCAAGGTAAATAAGGCACTTACTTTCTGCGAGGGCGAAACATAATGAGAACAAAATACGTTGCACTCTTCACCACTCTTATTGTCCTTCTTTACCTCACAGTTATCCCGAGAACTCTGCTGGCAACAAGTGTCACACTGAACGTTCCTCATGATTTTTCAACCATACAACCGGCGATTGACAATGCTGCATTACAGCTGTCACTAAATCCCGGGAACAGTTATTCCGTGTTTGTCGAGCCGGGCACCTATGCCGGTGGAATCACGCTGAAAAGCAGCATACCTGTGTCGGGACGGGAGACCGCGAGAACAATTATTTCCGGCGGAGGTACTGGTACTGCAGTGACCGCGAATGGAGTGACCGGCGTTTCCTTCAGGAACTTTACCATCACAAACGCCACAACAGGCATTCTGGTAACCGGAAATTCGTCAGTGAGCATTACAAACAATATTTTTCAGACCGGACCGAGTAGTATTGCAGTGCAGATCCAGAATTCACCAGCATCGTCAATCGTCAACAATACTTTTTATCAGAACGGGACCGCCATTATGCGGGACAGCGATTCCGGCTCAATTACCAACAATATTTTTTATAATTCTGCCAATACCGTTCAGATCAACCAAGGCGCCGGAATAACGCAAAACAGTATTTCGTACAACCTTTTTTTCCCAGCCCTAAATGGACCCACGGGTACGAACTTTATACCAAACTCCCTTGTACCAGCGCTTGTGAATCCTGACCCGCTGTTTGTTAAACCTGCTAACGGAGACTTCCATATTCAATTAAGAACACCGACGCCCTCACCCTGTGTTGACCAGGGTGACCCGGCAATAACAGACGGGATTGACGGGACTAGAAGCGATATCGGAGCGTATGGCGGTCCGAACGCCGACAGCATCCCTTTCCCGGTGCCAGAACCGGTGTCCGCTCCGACATCAACTTCAACATCTATATCGGTAAGCTGGGACCCCAATAATTCATACTTGGTGACTGATCCGTCGAACCCGGGAAGCTATAATGTTCGTTACATTTTTTCGTCGGCTACGACCACAGTGAACATTCCAAGCACAGCAACCAGTACGATCCTCAGCGGACTGACGTCAACAGTTCCGATCCCCCCTGTTCCGACGATCACATCGACGAGTCCCAGCGACAGTGCGCTTGATGTTTCGTGGACCTCTTCGAACGGTGCAACGGGGTATAAAATCCATTATGGCATCGCGTCGGTGAGTGAAAATACAATTGACGTTAAATTCACTACCAGTTATACGCTTTTCGGACTGACCAACGGGCAAAAGTACCAGATAGCGGTCTCCGCTTATGCCGTGCCGATCTACCTTATCTCAGTATCTGCTCTCGACAATGTTGGCCCGACTTACGACTCCGGAATTGAGCATGAAAGCGTTTACTCGCCGCAGGCATCAGTCGTCGTTGGCACCATGTTGGAAAGCGGCAACTCAGCCGTCGTAACGGATTTTCCGGAAGCCATCGTTCCCAACCCCAACCTTCCGAACAAAGGCTGCTTTATCGCCACGGCCGCGTACGGGTATTATTCCGCGCCACAGGTGCAGGCCCTGCGCGCCTTCCGGGACCAATATCTCATGGCGAGCGCGCCGGGCAGGGCCTTCGTCGAATGGTACTACCGCTACGGCCCGATCGGCGCGGAGTTCATAAACACCCATGCGTGGCTGAAGCCGGTCGTCCGGATCGCGCTTTTGCCCGCGGTCGGAGGCGCGTTGTTCATGACAAGGACCTCTTTGCTCACCAAGCTGGCCGTTCTGATCCTGGCCGGCATACTGGCAGGCTTTTTAATGCAGAGACGAAAGCACGTGCATTCAGGAGGAGCGCGTTGAAAAAATTCATCCTGATTTTTGTCCTCATCATCTCGCCGACCGTTTTGCTTGCGGCGGAGCCGATTGCGGAGCGCCCTCACTGGTCCATCGAGGTCAAAGGCGGCGATTTCATACCTGATATCGACAACTGGTCACAGTCCTATGGAAAAAGATACACCAGGGAGTATGGCGGTTCGCTGGCATATAAAGTATTCAGACCGCTTGAGGTGGGTATTGAGGGCAGCTATATAGAGGACATAGGACAAGGCCTGGCGCCGATCCATAATATAGCCGCCGGCAAGGTCACCTACAAGCTCTATCCCGTGAACGTTTTTGTTCTAGCGCGTGGAGTTTTCAGCGAGAGGCAGTGGGTGGTCCCCTACGTCGGTGGAGGATGGACCCGCGTCTTCTACGAGGAGGAAGTTGAGAAGCAGGGGGTGGCCCGAGGCGCAGCGAACGGATACCACGCCAGGGCCGGGCTCCAATTCCTGCTGGACGGCATCGATCAGGATGCGGCCAACAGCCTCTACCTGAACAACGGCGTGTACCATACCTATTTTTTCCTCGAAGCGAAATACACGCGCGCCATGGTTGACACGGTTTCAGGCAGTTCCGTCAATCTCGGCGGCACGAGCTATTTTGGGGGTTTACTGTTTGAGTTTTAATATTTTTTGCCCCTGACTCGCATGTGAAGGTTCGTATAGGCGCCCGCTCCCGGGAGGCTTGATCCGCAGACCTTGCAGTATGTAGCATGCTCTTACCTCTGCGCCGCATTTAACGCATTTCTTCTGGCTCCTTCCTTCATAGTAGAGTCTGTTATGTTCCTGCTCAGGTCACCGCACCCGCACCCCGTTCCGGACCATTGTTCGGAAAGCGCGATCCGGACCGACGCGTGCGCTGACAGATCCCGCAACCACGCGTTCACCGCGTCAACGGTCTGCGGTACGGCCTGCCTGGCGATAAGTCGTTCAATAATAAGTTCGCACCATACCCTCTCTTCGAACGAGGGAATGACCCTAAACCGCCGCCCGGCCAATGCATGAAGGTTATCCTTATCCATGCCCGAGGACGTTTGTGCACGGGACACAGCTGAAGCAACATCCACGGGCGAGACGCTTATTCCCGCTTTCCGCGCCTCCTGCAGCACAAGCCTTTCCGTGATAAGCCCGCTCAGGACCTCGTACCGAAGCCTTCCGGCGTGCTGCGCTGCATGGTCGTCCTTGAAGTTCTCTTCGCCGTTCTTCGCCTGTGCTAGGGCAACGGCCGAATCGAGCTCCGCGCGTTTGATCTCCTCGCCGTTGACCACGGTAGCGACGCCTTCGGGTAAAATAAATTTGTAATAGCCGAGTCCGCACGCCAGCGCGACGGCGGGAATGAGGAGGAGCGCAAAAAAGTACGCTCTTGTTGTTATGGCGGACGGGATTTTTTCGTCCCCGCTAACAGTCCTTCCACACTCACTACAGGAGCGGGCATCGGGATCGTTAACAATGTTGCAGTCCGGGCAATGCATAATTGAAGCTCCCTGCAGCAAATGAAAGTTCCTATAGGCGCGGGGTCCGGCATTCAGACCTCCGCGGCCCGCCAATGACAGGCACGCTGAGTACGCCTGTTTATTAGCAATACCCTTGCCAGAACTGCAATGTGCTGAAAATCAGAAACTTGAGGAAGGATTTATCAACGTAAAACGGAAGCGCTGCGGCATATGATACAGTAACGGAAGGAGAAAACACAAGGGTGGGGAATGAACAGGCGCACCCAAGCTGTCGGCTGCCTGCTGCTTGAAGAACGGGAAGCGTCCCAGCGGGCCGCACAGATACGATAGCCGGGCAGAATTGATCTGCCTGGCTATCGTAAGGTCAGGTTGCGTTTCTAGGACCAACGGTATGCACGTTACGCGAACCAGGGGAAGCCGTAGTCGGCGATCCTCGATGTGGCGCCTACGCTTTCTTGATAAAGAGCTCCCACATACCCTTGTCTTCGACCTTCACGGACTCGAAGGCAAATTTGTTCTTCTCGCAGTACCGCGGGATGCTGTCCTCTGCGGACGCAGGGGCATCGCAGAGCACCTTGAGCATTTGGCCGCTTCCGAGTTTTTCCAGGGCCTTTTTGGTCAACAGGAGCGGATAAGGGCAGACCCTTCCAAGAGTATCCAGCGTTTCTTTCGGTGCTTCATCTTTCAATGCCATGATAGTTCCTCCTCACTTATAATGAATATCAAATTCGGGCCGTCTAATTTACCCGTTTGCCGTTACAGGATCCATATATTATTATAGTGTGGCGCTTTCACGACTCCCTTAATGCAGAAGGACGCCGGGAAGAGAGTCCATGCCGCGGCCGCAACAACCTATCGCCCGACGGCTGTTCTTTCTCAATTCTTCCTCAGGTACGGGTATATAGACTTCCGAACAATAGCGGTAATACCTTAGCAAAATCTATCTCGCGTGTCAATACTCGTTTTTCAGATGTTAAAAAATTATTTGACAGGCCGTCCTCGCGCTGCCGCCGTTCCTATTAAAATCTCTCATTGCGCCATAATGAGAGTTTATGACGGGGGTTGCGGCCTTTGCTCCTATTTTTTTATCTCCTGATTTTCTTAGGGATCAGTGAGGGACAAAAATATACGCCTTATGCCCGTTTGAAGCGCTTTTATCGCTGTATTGCTCTTTAGATAACGTGACACGGACGGTGCAAAAAGTATCGTTTTGTCTCAAAAATATCTGCTATAGTCAATAGGGAGCAATGATCAATTCAGGTCGCGGGTATCAAGAGAGCTCTCGTGTCTTCACGTGGTTCTTTGCAGCGTCCAGGTTTTCCAGGACAGTAATAAAAACCCTAGAGGAGGTGCGCGAAATGAAATGCGAGAAGAAAGTTGATTCGGAGTTGACCAGGAGAGGTCTTCTTATCGGCGCGGGGAAATGCGCGCTCGGGGCAGCGGGGCTCGCCGCGCTCGCGTCAGTAGCGCCTGGGCTGGTGCCAAGGGCGGAGGCCCTGGGCGGGCCGACGGAGAAGTGGCCGTGGCCGTACGTGAAACTGGACCCGCAGAAGACCAGCGACATCGCTTACAATGAATGGTACCGCGTGTTCTGCGGAGCCGCAGTCATCAACAGCGTGTTCAGCCAGCTCCGTGAAAAAGTGGGCGAGCCCTATAAGTCATTCCCGGGAGACGCTTTCGTTTTTCTGGAAGGCGGCATGGTAGGATGGGGAACGGTATGCGGCTCCAATGCGGGCGCCAATATTGTCAGCAATATGATCATCGGCCCCCGTATCGCGGGACCGGAGTGCGAAAATGGGGCCTTGATCGGATCGGAAATGCTGCAGTGGTATTCGGGAACACCGCTTCCGGTATATACTCCCCAGGAGCCGAAACAAAAAACAAAGATCATACAGACGACAAGCCAGTCGCCTCTCTGCCATGTATCGGTCGGTAAATGGATGAAAGCATCCGGCTATGCCCTTGCCAGTCCGGAACGGAAGGACCGGTGTGCGCGGGTCGCGGCAAGTGTTGCCTATAAGCTCGTTCAGGATTTGAATGTTTGGAAGGACGGCAAGTATGTTTCAAAAGCCGACTGGGCTCCCGCCGGAAGCGTCGGGATCACGGCACAGCAGAATTGCACGGAATGCCACGGCTCGAACGTGCCGTCTCCTCCCACCGCGAAAAAATAACGGCTCTTGCGATGGCCCGGAGGAGCCGGGATAGTCCCCGCTCCTCCGGGTTTAGATTGCAGCTGCCCGCCTTTCCCGCTCCGCAGATTCTGCGCTTTCTCCGATCTTCTTGAACACGATCTCTCTGGTCAAGGCCAGGAAACGCGAAAGCCTTTACGAGTTGCTGACAAATGCGTTCTTACAAAGCACGTTGTCGCATAAACTGAATTTTCGCGTGTTGGCGGGCAAAATGCTGAAAGTTACCAAGCGGGCCTGCAGCGTGTCTCTCAACACGTAAAATTACAATTTTAGCGTGAAAATAAGGCCTTGACAAAAAAATAGCTTTAATACATAATTGCGTACCTTCATAACTTGTTAACCGTGTAACTTGGAAATAATTGCGTCGTTTAATGACATCATATTTATTAATCGCGTACCCTATGAATTAGTAGTATTCCGTGCCGAGGGGGACTCTTCGTTAACAGGAACAGACTGAGGAGTTCCTTAACAAACCTCTACGAGACGGTCCTCAAGGGCCGTATTTTGTGAAACTTGTCAAAGAGAACGTTTCCTAAATAAGGGGGGGAGGGTGATATGAAAAAAAAGAATTTAGCAGTGTTTTACCCGGTGGTTCTCGCAGTTGTGTCTCTGTTTTTTGCTTCAACCGTCCATGCGACGAACGGTATGAACCTCGAGGGGTACGGTCCGGTCGCGACGGGTATGGGCGGCGCGTCCTTCGCCTATGACAACGGCACAGCGGCGATGATGAATAACCCCGCGACGCTCGGCCTGATGCCCGAGGGCGACCGGCTCGACGTGGATTTCGGATACCTGGGACCCCACATCACGTCCAGCATGCCCGGAGCGCCAGACGCCAAATCGTCGGCAGACGCTTTTTTCATGCCGGCATTCGGATTGGCGAAAAAGACCGGGGACGTCACCTATGGCGTTGGCATGTTTTCCCAGGGCGGCATGGGCACGGATTATGACGCGAATTCATTCATGGCAATGGGCTCGGGCCAGGAAGTGCGTTCGGAGCTCGGTGTCGGGCGGGTCATTTTCCCGATCGCTTATAACGCAACGCCGAACCTTACCATCGGCGGCAGCATCGATTATGTTTGGGCGTCCCTTGATCTCGAGATGGCCGCCTCGGGCAAACAACTGGGGAGCATGGTAACCGGTTGCGGTGGCGCCGGATGCGCTGCTCTTCCCGCCTTGGCCGGCGCACCTTGGGCGCGTATCGACTTTACGGGCGGCGGCAATTTCAACGGCGCGGCCACGGGCGATGGCGTGGCCGCGAAGATCGGGGCTACCTACAAGATCACCCCTGACTTGACCGTGGGCGCCACGTACCATACAAAGACCGACTTGAGCGATCTGACGACCAAGGGCAACGGCGCTAACTTGAGCGCAGCAGGCGCTGGCCTCGTTGGAAACGGCACGATCATCGTGCGGGACTTTCAGTGGCCCGCGACCTATGGGGCCGGCGCGGCATGGAATGCCACCAAGGACCTCATGATCGTCGCGGACATCAAGTTCATTGAATGGAAGGACGTCATGAAAAGCTTCAAGATGGAATACGAGGGCGGAGTATTCGGAGCTCCCACGGCAATCAACTTTGCTCTGCCGCAGAACTGGAAGAACCAGACCGTGTATGAGTTCGGCTTAGGCTACAAGGTGACCGAGCCCTTCACCGTGCGCGCGGGCGCGAACCTCTCCCGCAACCCGATCCCTGATACGTATCTGAATGCGCTCTTCCCGGCTACCATTAAGAACCACTATATGGTCGGCGCGGGATATATGCTGACCAAGGCGTCGAGCGTTGACGCTTCGTTCACCTATGCGCCGAAAGTCCATGACACAACCCCTGATGGGATCACGGTATCACACTACCAGACCAATGCCCAGGTGATGTACAGTTACCGGTTCTAAGTGAGAACGATAAACCGAAACAGCTGATGATAATGAGATTAAGGGCTATGGGAAACTATAGCCCTTAATTTTTCGCAAGGGAGGCAACATGAAGACGGTATTGAAAAGACTGACGTTGGCATCGTTGCTTGTGATCTTCTTATTGAGCTCCGCCGGTGCTGATGAAGCGCTCCTGAAGCCGTTTGTTCTCGGGTCCCTCGGCCCCGGTACGGTGGCGGAAAAGGCAACTGCCGTCGAGTCCGCCCTCACGGAACAGGGGTTCACCATAGCCGGGGAGTACACGCCGTATCCCGATGCCGTTGTCATCGTTACAACGAATAACGAACTGAAGAGCAATGCGGAGAAATCCGAATTCGGCGGGTTCGGGGCGGCAGTCCGCGTTTCGGTTACCCGGGTGAAGAATGAAGTGCAGGTAGCGTACACGAACCCCGTCTACATGGCCAATGCTTACCGCATGCAGGGCGACCTGACCGGCGTTGCCGCAAAGCTTGCCGCGGCCCTCGGCAAAAAAGAGGAATTCGGCGCAAAGGGTCTGACGGCCAAAAAACTTCGGTCCTATCACTACATGTTCGGAATGGAATATTTTAATGAGCCCAGTGTGCTGGCCGAATACGGCAGTTTCGAAGAAGCTGCTGCCGCCGTTGAAGCAGGCCTTGCCGCGGGGCGGGGCGGCGTGACAAAGGTGTACCGGATCGATGTTCCCGGGAAGAAAGAGGCGGTGTTCGGGGTGGCCCTGAAGGGCGCAACCGAAGCTGACAAGTATATGGACGACAAGTTCATCATGAGCGTGATCGATTTCAAGGACATCCGGTCTACTGCGCACCTGCCCTATGAGATGCTGGTTTCGGGCAACAAGGTCTACGCGCTGTATGCCCGGTTCCGCATCGCCATCAGTTTCCCGGACCTTTCCATGATGGGAAGCCACAGCTTCATGGACATCATGAAGAGCCCCGAAGCGATCCGTAAAGCCCTGACGCAGGCCGCAGGGGGAAAGAAATAGTTATTGCGAAGGAGGTGACTGATATGTCAGCAGATATGAAAGTCGATCAAGTGCTCGATGCAAAGGGATTAAGCTGCCCGCTGCCGATTTTGAAAACCAAGAAGGCCGTGGAAGCGCTTGCAAAGGACCAGGTTTTAAAAGTCTTAACAACGGACCCGGGGTCAAAGAACGATATGGCGTCCTGGGCAAAGAGAACGGGGAATGAGATTTTGAGTGTGGAGGAAAGCTCGGGAACGTTCACGTTTTACATTAAAAAGACCGCATAAAGGAGATCATCCGCAATGGCACAGAAAAAAATGACGATTATCGCGTCCAAGGGCGCCTTGGACATGGCTTATCCTCCTCTGATCCTTGCCACCACGGCCGCAGCCATGGACTTTGACGTGACCATATTTTTTACATTCTACGGGCTTGAGCTGATTAAAAAAGGGAACGCGGACAGTCTTAAAATCTCCCCCCTGGGAAATCCCGCCATGCCCATGCCGGTGCCTGTTCCAGCGCTCGTTGCAGCGTTGCCGGGCATGCAGGCTTTTGCCGGTGCCATGATGAAGTCCATGTTCAAAAAGCACGGCGTTGCGACGATCGGCCAGCTGCTTGAGCTTGCCAAGGAAAGCGGCGTGAAGCTCATCGCCTGTCAGATGACCATGGACGTGATGGGCGTCAAGCAGGAAAACATCATCGACGGCGTTGAGTTCGGCGGCGCGGCCACGTGGCTGGATGTGGCGGCTGATTCTCAGATCAATCTTTTCATTTAAGCCCGCGTACCATAACCATACAGGGAACACGAAAAAACCGGTCCTTCAACAGGACCGGTTTTTTGAGCAAAACAGCATGTTATTGCCGGTGCCAGGGAGGCCCCTGTCTATACAGCGTTCAGCAATCCCGACGCCGGGTTTGGAATTCTTAGCGCGCTACCAGCAAAAAACCTTGTCATGAGCAAATACATCGGCCACGAGTTTGTCATAGGATACCCCGCCCTTGTAAAGCTCGACGGTTTTCACCTGATTGCCCGCCGCATGGACTTCAATGATCTTTCTGGTGCTCGCGTCCGGCGCTTTTTTCAAAATGTGCAATATCTTCATGAGATGGCCTCCGTCTCTCTCCTAGTACGGCACCACGACATCATACTCCAGGAGTTTCTTCGACATCTCCTCCAGGGTCATCGTGGCGTAGCCGTTTTCGGGGTTATTGGAATATATTTTCAAGTCGAGCTCGGCGACCAGTTCAAGCGGGGTCGCGACATCGGGATCGTTCTTGTCGAGTTTACCGTCGAGAACAAAGACTTCGATCGTGTCGTCGGCCAGCGTGAGCCCCCCCGCAACGCGGAGCGCTTCTCCCGGCCGGTCCCTGACAATGACTGCTATTTTTTTGGTATCACCCATCGGTATACTCCTGTCTTTTGGATTGTTAGAACACCAGCACTTTCGCGCTGTCGTGCAGCATGCCCGCGTTGTTGTACTGGCTGCCGTATGATATGCCTTCGGTCTTGTCGTGCAGCCCGACCCGCTCGCAACTGTGGTCGCAGCAGGAGAACTCCACGCCGCCTACCTTCATCAGTTCGAGAAACTTCGGGTCTGTGGTGAAGCGAACGCCCGCGTCGGTCATGAAAAGCGTCACCGACTTACCCGCCGCCCGCGCCGCTTTCACAACGCCCGCGATATGGTCCAGGTTCTCGTACTTCGTTACCATGATACCCAGCATCTCAGTTGCCATGAAAATCACCTCCTTATAAATAATAATATTAGCGACTTATTCTTATTATTGTCCTGACGAGATCAGGTGCCCGAAGCTTATCATTTTTTTAACATTATAACAAGTGTTTTATTTATTTTTGAGTCAAAAAAAACCGGGCAGGTAGGCCTGCCCGGCCTGCACGTCTTGCTTATACGTCCAAATCTCTCATCGGCCTGATGAGCAGGAAATACACCATCATCCAATTACCCAGGATAATAAAGATGTTGGCCACCCAGCTCGAGACAGCGAGGGTAGATACGCCGGTGAGGCTGTGGCCGATGTTGCAGCCTCCGCCCAGCTGTGCACCAAGCCCCATCAGGAACCCGCCCAGGAGCACCTTGAAAAGTTCATCGGCCGGCGGGACCTTGAGCTTGACCTCGTTCAAGAGCTTGCCGCTCAGAAACGCGCCGATCGGCACTGTCAGCACGTAGAGCGCGCTCCAGGACATCGTGATGCCCAGGAACGTATGAGCCTCGGGAGCCGGGACCTGGGAGTTCCCGAATAACACAGCGAGGAAGAATTCGCGGACCGGTCCGGTGAACGAGAGCCCGCGCGCCCTTCCGGTAAAATGGTCCGAGGCCCAGAACGCGGCCACGGCGATGATGCCCACCAGGAGTCCGGCGAGCGACCACGAGTAGCCCTTCTTGGCCTTCTGGAACGGTTTTCCCTGGAACACAAAATAGAAGATCGGCGCCGCGACCACTGCGATGATGATCCACTTGTTGATGCCGGTGACGTTGTAGAGCGTCGGGACCTGGTCCCCGCCGACGAACACCTGATAGGACGTCAGGGCGTCAAAGACAGGTTTGAGAAAGCCAAACCTCATTATGGCGATGCCGAAGAAGAACCCGCAGACTGCCAATACATAGGCAAGGTTCCCTTCTCCGACGCGGTAGAGGATGCCGCTCCCGCAGCCGCCGGCAAGCACGATGCCCATGCCGAAGATGAATCCTCCGATGATGTTCGCATAGGGCGCAAAGCCCTGGCGGTAGAGCGTTCCCGTCACCATGACCCCGGTCTCACTGACATGCTGGAGCCAGCCCATGTCCTCGATCAGATTGGCGCCGATCATCGTTATTGCCACGGCAAGAAGATACGCACGAAGCATCGTGTAGTCCTGAAAAAGCACCTCCCGGAACGCGGAGTTCACGCAGAACCGACCGCGCTGCAAAACATAACCGAACGCCAGCCCGATGAGCAGGCCGGATATGATAAACCCTATTGTAGAAACCATTCTCTCCCCCTCCTTATGGTTTTACCTTTCGTATTTTTTGCACCGGATACCGGCGGGTCCAACCGTTTCCCGCCCGATGATCCGTTACGGTTTCTTGACGTAGAGCTCCCACATGCCCTTGTCTTCGAGCTTCACGGCCTCGAACGCGAAGCAGTTCTTCTCGCAGTAGCGCGGGATGCTGTCCTCGGCCGATGCCGGGGCGTCGCAGAGGACCTTCAGCGTCTGGCCGCTCCCCAGTTTCTCGAGCGCCTTCTTTGTTAGAAGCAGCGGATAGGGACAGACCCTTCCAAGCGTGTCCAACATCTGATCTGGTGTCGCAGTTTTGACTGACATACTGGTTTCCTCCTTCGGTAAAAGTGGTGATACGATTCGAGCAGGCCGCTGTAAACAGCCCGCTTCGTGCTCGGCGGAATTAGACAGGAACATCGAAGCGCAGTACAATCACTGTGTCAGGACATCACCCCCCGGTAAGTTCGTAATGCCGAGAATGAAAAAACATGGTCGTGCCGACAGGTAAAGTACCTTAGCAAAAACGGTGAACCATGTCAACACACGTTTTATCGTTTCATATATTAGCAACTAAGAAACCGGCGTATTTACGGTTGTAATAGGCAAGCACAAGCAACTTATAGCAGCGCCATTATGGTGAGGCAGCGGCATTCAAAAAATCGGCCGCTGGACACCGGTCCTGAACGATGCTTTTAGTATCAAGGATGTGATCTGCTCCCGAGACATGAGGTTCGGCGTCTTCTTCGCTGTCCGCTATTACCGGACCGTAAAATAAAAGGTAAATCCCTTGCCCGGGTCGGACTCGACCCAGATGCGTCCGTCGTGCCGCTCGACGTTTTAATATGTCAAGTGATTGCTGCGCCATGCAAGTTGGTCAGAGTGTTCCGGATTTCAAGCTCGACACTTTTGAACCAACACAAGGTGGTTTCGGCGGAATCGGCCCTGCCGCACAGAAAATTGCGAAAAAATGGATCATCTTTTTTGTATCCTGTTGACGTTACCTTTGTCCATGCAACCGAGTTCGCTGCTCTGGCAGAACAGCACGAGGAATTTAAGAACCCGGGGCCGACGTCATTACGGTCAGCACCGATACCAAATTCGTCCATCTCACCCGGCACCGACACGAGAAGATGCTTGAGAAAGCCGAAAATCCCATGGGAATCCAATCGCACGGCAACGCTCATGTCTTTTCGGAGTCCATGACGAGCCTTCAGGAAATGCGCTGAGAGGCGCATTCATCGTGAATCCCGAAAAGCCCCCCTCCCTGAAAAAGCGTGCCATTGCGAAGCTTTTATGACCAGCGTTTTTTTGCGGTATAATTTGAGGAAATTAGTCCGTTACGTACTTTTATACGCTCTTTTTTACTATCGTGAAAGGAGATTGAATTATGGACACTGTCGCATTGAGCAGGTTGCAATTTGCCCTCACGAGCATGTTTCACTGGATCTTTGTGCCGCTCACCCTGGGGCTCTCCGTTTTGACGGCATATATGGAGACACGGTACGTGAGAAGCGGAGACGAGCTGTACCTCAGAATGACGAAATTCTGGGGCAAACTCTTCCTCGTCAATTTCGCTCTCGGTGTCGTGACCGGCATCACCATGGAGTTCCAGTTCGGCATGAACTGGGCCGAGTATTCAAAATATGTGGGGGATATTTTCGGCGCGCCCCTTGCGATTGAAGCAACCATGGCGTTCTTTCTCGAGTCCGTCTTTATCGGTGTCTGGATCTTCGGCTGGAACAAGATATCGAAAAAGACGCACGCCCTGTCTATCTGGCTCGTTGCTCTGGCGACCAACCTGTCCGCCCTCTGGATCCTCCTGGCGAACGGCTGGATGCAGAAGCCGGTGGGGTACGTGCTCCGCAACGGACGCGCGGAGATGACGGATTTCGGGGCGCTCCTAACGAACCCCTACGGCTGGCTCAAGTTCGGCCATACCCTCTCATCAGGATATGTGGTCGCGGCCTTCTTTGTCATGGGCGTGTCGGCCTACCACTTGTTGAAGAAGAACCAGCTCGAATTTTTCAACCGCTCATTTAAAATCGCCGCGGTCTTCGGGCTAACATCTACGATCCTCGTAGCGGCGATCGGAGATTTCCACGCAGCGGAAGTGGCCAGGACGCAACCCACCAAGTTTGCAGCCATGGAATCGCTCTGGGAAACGCAAAAAAATGTCGGGTATAATCTTTTTATTATTCCCGATACAAAAAAGGAATGCAACACGCTGGAAGGGCCCTGCGTACCGGGTTTACTGAGCTACCTGGCCTTCCATACTCCCGAGGCGGAAATAAAAGGCTTGAAGGCCTTTCCTAAAGAAGAGCGTCCGCCGGTACTCCCGACGTTCTGGAGCTTTCGCCTGATGGTCCTTCTCGGTTTTGCAATGATGCTCCTCTCGTTCCTGGCGGTCATCTATTCAAAACGTCGCACGCTGGAAGCGCATCGTCTTTTCCTCACGCTCATGCTTTTTTCCATTCCCCTGCCCTATCTTGCCGGTCAGCTCGGATGGGTAGTGGCCGAGGTGGGGAGACAGCCATGGATCGTCTACGGCGTGCTCAAAACGTCTGCCGCCGTATCTCTGTCCATCAGCACTATTCAGGTATACGCTTCGCTTCTGGGCTTTACCGTCCTCTACGGAGCGCTCGGCGTGATCGATATTTACCTGCTGTCTAAGTTCGCCAAAAAAGGTCCCGATGACGACCTTTCGGCTCTCTTAAAACCGACGAAATAGGAGGCATATCATGGAATTTCAGATCATATGGTTCATTCTCTGGGGCGTTTTATGGGCGGTCTATTTCATGCTGGACGGATTCGTGCTCGGCACCGGCATGCTGCACCATTATCTGGCACGGAATGATCAGGATAAAAAAATCATGATCAACACGGTCGGACCGGTCTGGGACGGCAATGAGGTATGGCTCGTGACCGCGGGCGGCGCAACCTTTGCTGCATTCCCCAAGACGTATGCGCTGATGTTCAGCTATCTTTACTCGGCCCTGCTGCTCCTTCTTTTTTCGCTGATCATTCGCGGAGTGTCCATAGAATTTCGAGGAAAAATCAACAACGATGGGTGGAAAAAAACATGGGACCTGGGTATCTTCATCGGCAGCGCGCTTCCCGCGCTCCTGCTCGGAGTGGCCTTCGGGAACATCTTCAGCGGCCTCCCCATGGACGCCGCGGGTTATCACGGCTCATTCCTTTCGCTCTTGAATCCTTACGGGCTGCTGACCGGCGCGCTGTTCGTCCTTCTGTTCCTGACTCACGGCAGCCTCTATGCATGCGTCAAGACCGAAGGTGATCTGTGCGACAAATCATCTGCAACGGCGAACAAGCTCTGGCCCGCCCTGCTGCTCGTTGCCGTGGTTTTTCTTATTGCAACCGCGTTCGCGACCAGGCTTTATAACAATTATATGACGACGATGCCGCTTCTCGTCGTTCCGCTCCTGGCTGTGGCCGCGCTGATCGGCATCAAGGTCTTCCTCGTGAAGGGCAGGATGCTCATGGCCTTTGCTTCATCGTGCATAACAATCGTCATGATAGTGTTCACCGGTATGATCGGGCTCTTCCCGAACCTGATCCCCTCCAGCACGGATACGGCTTACAGTCTGACAATCTTCAACTCGTCTTCAAGCATCTACACGCTGAAGATCATGACCGTGGTGGCCTTTGTGTTTGTTCCGATCGTGATCGCATACAAGATTTGGGTCTACCGCGTGTTCCGTTCACGGGTAACGGCAGATACGGTCATGAAAAACGAGCAGACATATTGATCCTTCAAGCAAACAGCTATATAATTCTCCCGACGGTAAGGGCGGGTTTCGCCCTTACCGGTCCCGGCGCTCTACGCGCCTGACCTGTTCTCAGGCTGTTGAAAAACCCTTTGGATGTCACTGCGAAGAGCGTTGTTAATGGTAAAACACCAAAGCCTTCGGCTTCATTGGCAGTTGTTCATGTTCATCCGTGAAAATGAGCGGTAAAAAACCTCTTTCCATTTTAAGAAGAAGCTTATTCCTGCATACCTTAAGTATACTCCTCGTGTTTTTCTCCAAAAACGTAGTGAATGACCTCCCACGCGGTCTCCTCGATGGATTTGTTCGTAGTATCGACGACTTTCCAGTTCCGGTGCCTTCTGATAAGGTCCCGGACATACTCGACCTCGGCAAATATTTTTTTGAGGTCGCTGTAACTCGGCTGCAAACCGGAATGTTTTTGGCGCACCTTTCTCACTTTTTGGAGGACCTCGGGATCTACGTTGAGGCAGACGATCTTGTGCTGGTCGATTTCAAAGAGCTCTTCAGGCAAGGGGATCCCCGGAACGATGGGAACGTTCGCGACCTTGTAGCCCTCCTGGGCCAGAAAAAACGAAGTCGGCGTCTTGGAGGTCCGCGAGAGGCCGACGAGAACGATGTCAGCGTCTCCCAGGCGCTCGGCGCCCCTGCCGTCGTCGTGCCCGAGCGTGAACTCGATCGCGTCGATGCGCTTGAAATACCGTTCGTCAACCTTTCTGAGCAGGGTCGGTGTTTCGAGCGGTTCCAAACCCAGGTAGGAAGAGAGATTGCTTATGAGCGGACCCAGGATGTCGAGATGATAGATGTTGTGCTTTAGGCAGTATTCACTGGCGTAGTCCCTCATTACCTTCCTGACAAAGGTAAAAGCGATGAGAGCCTTGTCCGCCCTGGCCTGGTCGAGGATTTTCTTTAAAGCGGCCCTTGAATCGATGTCGTGAAAAAGCATCATTTTTGTTCGGGCATGCTCGAACTGCACGATGGCCGCCCTCAGGATATGCAGGCCGCTCTGGCCGGTGGCGTCGGAAATAATGTAGATTTTCTTCGCAGGCATTTTTCTCCTGGGAACAGGGTCTTTCGCGCAGGCCCCGTGGTCGCCGCCGGGCTTCTTCGCAAGGCCGCTCAGTTGTCCCTCTGATGACCACGGCCAGTTTTTTCACAACGTTCTTGATGCCGATGCCCGGCCATGGCCTTTCGCGCCGTTCACGGTCACCGGATCGTGAAATAAAAAGTGGAGCCCTTGCCAAGCTCGGACTCGACCCAGATGCGGCCGCCGTGTCGCGCCACGATTTTATCGCAGATGGCGAGGCCGATGCCCGTTCCCGGGTATCTTTTTTCATTCGAAGGGACGCGCTGAAAAACTTTGAATATCTGCTCGAAATAAAGCGGGGCGATGCCGATACCGTTGTCCGAGACGGAAAAAGTCCATCCCCTTCCGGCGTCGGCAGGGAGATCGCGGCCAGGCGCTTGTTCATCAACAGCTTGAGACCCCGGGCCTGATGGCCCTGAAACCGGTTTGGCCGAGACCCGGATGGCCGGAGGGGCGTCGCGCCGGTATTTGATTGCATTGCCGATCAGGTTCTGGAACAATTGCACAAGCTGCGTTTCGTCACCCGTTACAACCGGGAGATCGCCAACCCTGACCACGGCATGGCTTTCGTCGATCGCCGACTTGAGGTTGGCAAGGACCGCGCCGACCACGGCATTGCACGGTACGCGCCCAAAGGGCCTGGACCGCGTGGTCACCTGGGCATACGCCAGAAGATCGTTAATCAAGTCTTCCATGCGGGCCGTTCCCTCGATAATGCGTGAGAGAAACATCCGGCCTTTATCATCGAGCCGGTCCCCGTATTTTTTGTCTAATACTTCGGCAAACCCTCCGATGGACAGCAGCGGCTCCTTCAGATCGTGCGACGCAACATGGGCAAAGCGCTTAAGTTCCGAGTTCGACCGCGTGAGTTCCTGCGTCTTCCTTTCCAATTCCTCCTCGGCCCGCTTGTAATCAGTCATGTCCTGCAGGGTCTCGATGGCGACGATGAGCTGATGCTTGGTGTCGTAGATGGGCGCGGCGTCAAAAACAATGTAGCGGTCTTTTCCGTTCAGGTTCGGATACCAGCCTTCCGCGTGGATGCCGTCCGGAACGAGGGTCGACCGGCTGCTCTTCCCGTATAAGGTATGGACCGGCCCGTGTTTTTTATCGATGATGATGTCCGCGAGTGTCGGCCGTCGGTGATCGTAAAACGGTCTCCAGTGGTCGCCGGTGCCCAGCATCTCCCCGGCGCGGACCCCGGTGAGTTCCTCGCATGCCCCGTTCCAGAGAATTACCTTATGGTCGCGGTCAAGAACAAAGGTGGCCACCGCGGAACTGTCGATCGCGCTCTCGGCAAACTTTTTCTGCTCCAGCAGCATTAATTCAACATTTTTGCGTTGAGTGATGTCGCGGACATGAACCAGGTAGCCGGAATTCGCCTTCCTGCCGGACGATACGAGAGGCGATATGTACAGGTCAAGATAAAGTGTCCCTTGTTTTGACGTCGGATAGAGGTGGTGTTCCCTTACCTTATCAAAATCAAAGATGATCTCCTGTTGAACCGGCCTGCCCTCGCGCAGATCCCTTTTGTGCTGTTCGCTGAGGTTCGGATCATCAAACAGCCTGAACCCTCTCACCACCGAAGCGTCATCAATACCGAAGATGTCCAGACAGGCACGGTTCACATCGACAAGGATCCCCTCGGCATCGTATAATTCAATGCCGAGGGGTGAATTTTCGTACAGTGCTCGAAATCGTTCATCGCTGCTTCCTAGGCTGTTTACTATTTCTTTTTCAGACACATGGTTCTCCGCAAATCAGGGGTCCGGGCACTGGCAAGGCCTGCGCCGCTGGAACGGCTAAAGAATGTCTTTCGCGTCCTGCCCTGCCCAGGCCATGACGACGAACCCACGGTGAGATCCCTTCTCATGAGGGGTTTGAAGCCTTTACAGTACAGACCGGATGCCCGGGCTCTCGCAGGAAGAGCGTACTATACATTCATCCGCAATGACAAGTAAAAAAGACGGGGCATTTCAGGTGAGAGGAATTTAAGCCGGGAGGCTATGCGCTGGGGCTTCGTCAGCTCAATCCTTGTTCTTGCCCCACACACCGTACTCCCTCTCGCCGGCTTGCCGCTGGCGCAGAGATGATCGTCCGACCTGAGCAGTACTCGTTGTTGCTCATAGCAGGGAGGCAATGGTCAACGCCACGACAGCCGCAAAGAGACCGAAGCCGGCGGCCGCGGCGGCCTTACGCTGCCGAAGCGACGTCGATTTGCCGCTGTCCAAAAACGGCGCCAGGAGGAGCATGCTGAACGCGAGCCCCGGCAGCAGCACCGCCCCGACGAATGTCCACCTGCCGGGAAAATACTTCGTGAGCTGGTACAAAAAGAGAAAATACCACTCCGGCCGCGGGCTGTACTGGGCTGAGAAGTCGATCTCCCTGCCGGTCGATGGCGGGAACATGACCGCGAGCAGGAGCACTATCTCGACCGTGAACAGCACCACAACTGTTACTTCGAAGAAGTAATAGGGAAAGAATTTTTTCTCATTTTCATTGTCATTCCGCATTCGAGATTCGTCCCTTCATCACATTCCTCCCGAGATCCCCGTCCTCCGGATCATATGGAAATGAAGCCAGAGGAACACACCGGTGAGCAGCGGGAGCCACAGTACGTGTATGCTGTAGAACCGGAGGAGCGTCAGTCCGGACACATCCGCGCCGTCCCTGACCAGTCCGCCGAGGAACGGGCCGATCACGGGCACCGAGCCGACCATGTTCGCGCCGATAACCGTGGCCCAGTACGCCTTCTGGTCCCAGGGCAGAAGATAGCCCGTGAAGCCGAAAGAAAGGGTCAGGAGCAAGAGCAGGGAACCCGCCACCCAGTGCAGCTCCCGCGGATTTTTATACGAGCCGGTTGCAAAGACCCGGAGCATATGGAGCACGATCATGACCACCATGAGGTTGCCCGCCCAGTGGTGCACAGCCCTGACAATCATCCCGAGGGACACCTCGCCCTGCAGCCGCTGGATGCTCCGGTACGCCTCGCTTTCCGAAGGAGTATAGTAGACGGACAAGAGCAGACCCGTCAAGAGCAGCATGATAAACAGCGTAAACGTTATGCCGCCGAAGCAGTAAAAATAGTTGATCCATCCGGGCACAGGCTTGTCCATCACGCCCCGATGCCTGCGCGTGAAGCCCAGGCGGGTATTGAGATAGTCGAAGATTCGCATAAATCATCATTATCGCCACTGAGACACAGGGTCGATGAAATTCTAAGCGCGAATTACTAAACCCTAAACAATTACAAAATGCGAATGTATTAAATTATGTGTTTCGGCATTCGATAACCATCTAGGGTCCCGAGTTTCGGATTTAGAACTTATATTTATCCCTTGTCCGTCTCTTGGCGCCTTTCTGGCCACAAGTTCCTCATACCTTGATTCCGACCAGCACCATGCCATTCTCGATCTTTGCGGGAATGCGGCCCAGCGGGGCAGGCGGCGGCCCTGCGATGTTTTTCCCGCTCAGATCATATCTCCCGCCATGACAGGGGCAGATGAACTGGCCTTTTTCCTTGCTGTAGTTAACAAGACATCCCAGGTGCGAACAAGTAGCGGAAAGGACCGTCAGTTTTTCGTGAGATGAAACAATGAACACCCGCGCTTTTCGCTCCCTGCCCGAAGCGGTGTACACGAGTTCGCCCTTCTTTACACCCGACCGGGGAATATCCTCCTCCGGAACCAGCGGGAAAAAGATGAGTTCCTTCTTGCGCTCTTTCAGGGGCGATAACATTTTTACACCCGGAGCCAGAAAGCCAAGCCCGAGGAGCGCAAGTATGCCGTAGAGCGCCTTCTTGATGAATTCCCTTCGGCTTCTTTCCATTTTTTATACTACGCCAGAACAAAGGGCAGTGTCAATCGTAATTCTCGATTCGGGGCGCGCGTCCACGACTTCCGGTATATTTTCAACGCGTTGTTTTATTTTTATGCGAACACGTTAACTTTACAACGAACTAAAATAAATTAATATTGACAAACTACTGTATATGCGGTATAGTTTTTACGTATATCTGACCATAACCCCAGTTATCATCAAACCCAACAGATTAACCATAATAGAATAGCCAGGTAGAATAAAAACAAACCGCAATTTCACAAAAACGGAGTAAACCGCAGCCGGACGGCGGCTTTGCCGCCAGCACGCAAACTAGAAATCGACGGAACTTGCTCGCCTTTTGTAACGACAATTTCCTTTTTGACCTTAACTGCCGGGAGTAACATACACCACCAAACCTACCCCTCGAGAAGGCACTGACCCCATCTGCCCTGGGAAACCACGGGCCAAGGAGCAACCGCATGAATTTAGTAGAACTTAAAGGCAAGGACATCTCCGAGCTGACCGCCATGGCAGACGAGCTGAAGATCGAAGGCGTTAGTGGCCTGCGCAAGCAGGAGTTGATCTTCGCCATCCTGCAGGCCCAGACCGAAAAGAACGGCATGATATTCGGCGAGGGCGTGCTCGAAATACTACCCGATGGCTTCGGGTTCCTTCGGGCGCCCGACTATAACTATCTCCCCGGCCCTGATGATATCTATGTTTCCCCTTCGCAAATCAGGCGGTTCAGTATCCGCACCGGGGACACCGTCTCCGGCCAGATACGGCCCCCGAAAGAGGGGGAACGGTATTTTGCACTTCTCAAAGTCGACGCCATCAATTATGAAGATCCCGAAATATCCAGGACCAAGATTCTCTTCGACAACCTCACGCCTTACTATCCCGAAAAAAAGATCAAGCTCGAACATGCTCCTACCGACTACACGACCCGCGCCATGGATCTTGTCACCCCCATCGGCATGGGCCAGCGCGGCATGATCGTGGCGCCGCCACGGACCGGGAAGACCATGCTGCTCCAGTCAATTGCGAAGGCGATCATCAAGAACCATCCGGAGATCAAACTGATCGTGCTCCTGATTGACGAGCGGCCCGAGGAAGTCACGGACTGGCAGCGTCAGGTCAAGGCTGAGATCATCAGCTCGACCTTCGACGAGCCGCCCCAAAGACATGTGCAGGTGGCCGATATGGTGAGCGAACGCGCAAAACGCCTCGTGGAGCACAAGAAGGATGTCGTTATTCTGTTAGACAGCATTACCCGGCTTGCGCGGGCCCATAATGCCATCATCCCTGCCTCCGGTAAAGTGCTTTCCGGCGGTCTGGACGCCAACGCGCTCCAACGGCCCAAACGCTTCTTCGGCGCTGCCCGGAGCATCGAAGGAGGCGGCAGCCTCACTATCCTCGCTACGGCCCTTGTTGACACGGGCAGCCGCATGGATGATGTGATCTTCGAGGAGTTCAAGGGCACGGGCAACATGGAGCTCCACCTCGACAGGAAACTCGTGGACAAGCGCGTGTTCCCGGCCATCGACATTAATGCGTCCGGAACCCGCAAGGAAGAGCTGCTCGTGGACAAGGACGACCTGAACCGTATGTGGGTCCTCCGGAAGGTCCTGAACCCGCTCTCCACCGTGGAGAGCATGGAATTCCTGCTCGAAAAACTCAAGCAGGCCAAGACCAACCGCGATTTCCTCGACTCCATGAACAAGTGAAATTTTCGTCTCTGAGGACGAAAATTTCACCCTGAGGCACGGCGAAGGGTCTTATCCGTATATCGAAACGATATCTATCAGACAGAATAGCGCCCTCCGGCATTCCGGCCCCTTTGCACCATAGCGAAGCGGTTGGCATGAGAGGTCTCTTTTTTTGCTTGTCTTTTTGCGTAATTTGGTATATTATTCCGGCCTTAACCATACGAGCCACGGCAATCAGCTGTGGCGCGGTTTTTCCATCAGAAGGAGAACAGAACATGAAACAGGGAATTCATCCGGACTACAAATTGGCGGAGGTCCACTGCGCCTGCGGAGAAAAGTACCAGACCCGGTCCACCAAAGAGAATATAAGGCTCGACATCTGCTCCCATTGCCACCCGTTCTTCACCGGCAAACAGAAGCTCATCGATACCGAAGGCCGCGTCGACAAATTCCGGAAAAAATACAATAAGGCGTAACCGACCAGTGTCGCTTCTCTCCGCGACATGCTCTGTCGCGAGGTCCTCACCTTGACGGAAAAATTGAACATAGGCGGCCAGGCCGTGCTCGAAGGCGTAATGATGCGCTCTCCGCGGGCCTTCACGGTGGCCGTACGAAAAGGCGGCAGGCCCGAAGCCGGGATCGCCATTTTCAAGCAGGAGCTCCAGCCGCTCGGAGAGCGGTTTCCCCTGTTCAAGAAAAAGATCATTCGGGGCTCGGCAGCGCTCTTTGAAGCGATGTGGCTCGGGATCAGGGCGCTTAATTACTCGGCCAATGAAGCGCTCGAAAGCGAGGACGGGAAAAAGGAAGAGATAAGCCCGCTTGCCATGGCCGGGACCATGATCGTTGCCGTAGCCTTCGCGCTCGGCCTCTTCCTGGCGCTCCCCCTCCTGCTCACCAACTTTCTCGGCCTGAAATACGCAGCCCTGGGCAAAAACAGCGTTCTGTTCAACCTTACCGACGGCGTGTTCCGGGTCGCCCTGTTCCTGGGGTATGTGTCCGGCATTTCATTCATGAAGGACATTCGCCGGGTCTTCGAATACCACGGCGCCGAACATAAGACGATAGCCGCATACGAGGCCGGCATGGAACTGACTGTGAAGAACGCGAGACCGTACTCCTGTATCCACCCGCGGTGCGGCACAAGTTTCCTGCTTATCGTGATGGCTCTTTCCATCATGCTCTTCTCGCTCATCCCTGGTTTCTGGCCTCTCTGGGCAAAAGGCCTTTCGCGCATCGCACTGCTGCCGCTGATCGCCGGGCTGGGATACGAATTTCTCAAGTACAGCGCAAAAAAACGCGGTCACCCGCTGATCGAACTGTTGATTCTGCCCGGGCTCTGGCTCCAGCGGCTCACGACACGGGAACCCTCGGATGATCAACTTGAAGTCGCCATCAGGGCGATGAACGAGGCTCTCGCGATGGAACCCCGCTGAAGCGGGGTTTTTTTGTTGGAAAAAAATTCTCACCACTGAGCGCACAGAGATTAGACCGTGTCGCTTCTTTTGTTCTCCGTGACCTCTGTGGTTAGGCTGTATTCTTATGTTGAAAAAATTAGACGCTGTTGCGGAAAAATACGACGAACTCACCAGGCTTCTGTCCGATCCCGCGGTTGCCGGCAACCACCAGCAGTATCAGAAATACTCCCGTGAGCGGTCGGAGATAGAAGACGTGGTGACCAACTACCGCGCTTATCGGGACATCCTGAAGCAAATCCGCGAGGCTGAGGAGATCACCAAGGATAAAAAGGTGGATGCCGACCTGCGTGAAATGGCCGACTCCGAACTCAAGGAGCTTCGGCCCCGCATCGCGCAGATGGAGCAGGACCTCCGGCTGATGCTCGTGCCGAAGGACCCCAGGGACGAGAGAAACGTCTTTCTTGAGATCCGTGCCGGCGCCGGAGGGGACGAAGCCGGGCTTTTCGCTGCCGAGCTTTTCCGCATGTATTCGCGTTACGCTGAAAAAAAGCGATGGAAGGTGACGCTCCTCGACATGAGCACAAGCGGTGTGGGGGGCGTAAAGGAAGTCATCGCCCAGGTCCAGGGCAAGGGAGTGTACAGCAGGCTCAAGTACGAAAGCGGTGTGCACCGTGTGCAGCGCGTCCCCGCGACCGAGGCCGCCGGCAGGATCCATACCTCCACGGTCACCGTTGCGGTATTGCCCGAGGCTGACGATGTGGACGTGCAGGTCGAGCAGAAAGACCTGCGCATCGACACGTACTGTTCATCGGGTCCCGGCGGCCAGAGCGTGAACACGACCTACTCGGCCGTCAGGATCACCCATATCCCCACGGGAGAAGTTGTTGCCTGCCAGGACGAGCGTTCGCAGCTTAAGAACCGCGAGAAGGCCATGAAGATCCTCAAGTCCCGCCTCCTCGAGCGGGAGCGGGAGCGACAGGAGGCCGAGACCGCCCAGGACCGCAGATCCCAGGTGGGCTCGGGCGAGCGGAGCGAAAAGATCAGGACCTATAACTTCCCGCAGAGCAGGGTGACCGACCACCGCGTCGGGCTTTCTCTCTACCGGCTCGATGCTGTGCTCGACGGCGATCTCGATGAATTCATCGAGGCCTTGACTGCGGCGGCGAATGCCGAGCGACTGAAAAACCTGTAACAGTGCTCGATGCAGGATGCATGGTTCCTGCATGCTCATTTTTATCGTGAATCCAGTCATCAAAAATATTGCCATTGAAGATCGCCGATGCAATACGGTACGCAACTGAACGCCTGGTGCAAGCGGAAATACAAAACGCCAGGTTCGACGCGGAAGTGCTTCTTTCCCATTTGTTAGAGAGGGACCGCGTCTGGCTCATCACCCATAATAACGACTGTCTCGATAACAAGAGACATAAGCTCTTTGAAGACGCAATCGATCGCAGGTCCAGGCGGGAGCCTCTCCAGTATATTATTGGCAGACAAGAATTCTGGGGCCTTGAATTTACGGTGACCCACGATGTCCTTATCCCCAGGCCTGAAACGGAGTTGGTCGTCGAGACGGCAATCGGGATATTGCGGGATGCAGGCAGGCAGACAACGATCGTTGATCTTTGCACGGGCTCAGGCTGCATCGCTATAAGCCTGGCGAAAGAGCTCGGGGATACACACATCTTTGCTGTTGATAAGTCAAGTCAGGCGCTCGTCGTTGCCCGGGAAAACTCGCAAAGGCACGGCGTAGCGGACCGCATCCGGTTCCTCGAGGGAGATCTTTACGCACCTCTGGAGGAACTCGACATCCGCGGCCTGGTGGACGTCATCACGGCAAATCCGCCGTATATACGGTCAGGCGACCTGCCGATGCTTCAACGCGAGGTAAGGGACTACGAACCGGAGCTCGCTATCATAGCGGGCAGGGAGGGCACGGAGGTCCAGCAGAAAATCATCGAGCATGCGTCAGATTTTTTAGAGAAGCATGGCACGCTCATCATGGAGCTGGGCATGGGCCAGGCGGAGATACTGAAGCGAATGGTTGATGAGGCAGGGACCTATGACAAGCCGGAGATGCTCAAAGATCTGGCGGGAATCGACCGGACACTCGTCGTAAAGAAAAAGTAACGTGCAGCTGCGATACACCCTGCTCGTCCTTGGCTGCGAATATCATGAAAACTATTGTCATTAACGGCGGTAAAAAACTGAACGGTGAGGTCACGATCAGCGGGGCGAAGAACGCCGCGCTCCCGATCATCGCGGCCGGGCTTTTGTGCGAGGGGAAGCATCGGATCTCGAACGTCCCCCACCTGGCCGACGTCACTACGCTGGGAAGGATCCTCCAGAACATGGGTCTGACGTTTGAACGGCAAGGCCGCGACATTCTCCTCGACGCCACCGGGCTTACGAACCCAGAGGCGCCCTATGACCTCGTTCGGACCATGCGGGCCTCGGTGCTCGTGCTGGGTCCTCTCGTGGCGAGGATGGGCAAAGCGCGTGTCTCGATGCCGGGCGGATGCGCCATCGGGGCCCGGCCCATCAATCTCCACCTCATGGGCCTTGAGAAACTCGGCGCCGACGTCCAGATCGAACATGGTTATGTCAGCGCAAAGGCCAGGAAGCTGCGGGGAGCCCATATCTATTTTGACACCGTGACCGTGACCGGCACGGAAAACATCATGATGGCCGCCGTGCTTGCCGAGGGAGAGACCACGATCGAGAACGCTGCACGCGAGCCCGAAGTGGTTGATCTTGCAAACGCCCTCGCGCAGATGGGCGCGAAGATCGAGGGCGCAGGCACGGACATCATCAAGATCCAGGGCGTTGAGCGACTCCATCCGATGAGTTATACGGTCATGCCGGACCGGATTGAGACCGGGACCTTCGTTATCGCCGCTGCCATAACCGGCGGCTCGGTCTTGATCAAGGACTGTAATCCCGGAAACCTGGATGCGGTGCTTGCCAAGGTGGCCGAAGCGGGTGCAGAGATAAATGTGGACGATGGAACCATCCTTGTAATCGGCCAGCGCAAGATCAGACCTGTCGGCATCAAAACGCTGGAGTATCCCGGGTTCCCCACGGACATGCAGGCGCAGTTTATGAGCCTCATGGCACTTGCCGAGGGCACGAGCGTGATCAACGAAACCATCTTCGAAAATCGGTTTACACACGTGGCCGAGCTCAGGCGCATGGGCGCCGACATCCAGACCGAGGGCCGAAGCGCCGTTGTCAGAGGCGTGCAGAAGCTTTCAGCCGCTCCGGTGATGGCCACTGACCTCCGGGCAAGCGCCTCGCTCATTCTCGCGGGCCTCGCCGCCCAGGGCCAGACCGTGGTGTCGCGCATCTATCACCTGGACCGCGGCTACGAGAACATCGAGCAGAAGCTTTCTGCCTTGGGCGCGGACATCAAGAGAGTATGATACGATTTGCGGATTGCACCCTGTACTCGCGCTATGCACTCGTGAGCGCGGGTGCAAACAGATTGCGGCATGCGAAATCCAAAATCCGCAATTCGAAATAGGTAAGGGGTTTTCATGAAGGTCATCGACTCGCAGCAGAAAGACATCGCAACTGAATTAAAGCGGATCGTGAACCGCGGCGAAACCGCGACCGAGGAAGTGGCCGCGGCGGTCAAGGACGTCGTTGAGCAGGTGCGAAAGCAGGGAGATCCGGCGGTCCTCGAATACACCGAGAAGTTCGACAAGGTGAAGCTCACGCTCAAGGACATCAAGGTTTCTCTTGACGAGATCCGGGACGCCTATAACAAAGTGGACACAAAGAAGGTCGAAGCGCTCAAGCTTGCAGCGCAGAAGATCCGCGCCTTCCACGAAAAGCAGAAGATCAGTTCCTGGGTCAGCCAGGAGGCGGACGGCGTTATCCTGGGCCAGCTTGCCCGGCCCATAAGGAGCGCAGGCGTCTACGTGCCTGGCGGCAAGGCGTGCTACCCTTCGACGGTGCTGATGAACGTGATCCCGGCGAAGGTGGCGGGCGTGGAGCAGCTCATCATGTGTTCTCCGGCCCCGGGCGGCAACATGAACCCCTACATTCTCGTCGCGGCCGACATCGCGGGAGTAAGCGATATTTATAAGATCGGCGGAGCGCAGGCCATCGCTGCCATGGCCTATGGGACCGCCACCATCCCGAAGGTTGACAAGATCGTGGGCCCTGGAAACATTTATGTTGCCACTGCCAAGCGCTACGTCTTCGGTCAGGTTGACATCGACATGATCGCAGGGCCGAGCGAAATACTCATCATTGCCGACCAGAGCGCCGACCCGGAGTTCGTCGCCTCTGATTTGCTCTCGCAGGCCGAGCATGACGAGCTTGCCTCGTCGATCCTTGTGACGACATCACGGGACCTTGCTGAAAAGGTGGGGGCTGAGGTCGAGCGACAGCTCGCCAACCTCGCGAGAAAAGAGATCGCGCGCAAGGCCATTGACCGCTTCGGGGCCATTGTCCTCGTCGGGACCCTCCCGCAAGCGGCCGAGGTATCGAACTCCATCGCTCCGGAGCACCTGGAGCTTGCCGTGGAAAAACCCTTCGAGCTCCTCGGATTGATCAGGAATGCCGGCGCCATCTTCCTCGGCCACTACACGCCTGAGTCCGTGGGAGACTACATCGCCGGCCCAAACCACGTGCTCCCCACCGGCGGGACTGCGCGGTTTTTCTCCCCCCTGTCCACGGACAGCTTCATGAAAAAATCCAGCCTGATCTTTTATACGAAAGAGGGCCTGGACAAGGTCGGCGAAGCCATCATGCAAATTGCCGATGTGGAAGGCCTTGAGGCGCATGGAAACACGATCCGGGTGAGAATGGCGAAAAAATAGCAAAATAATTTTTTGACGGGATTTACAGGATCGACGGGATATGTTACAGTCTCATTGGTTATCCGTTATCCAGTCAAGTATTTTTCAGAGGAGAACACATGCCGACGAAATCGAAGAAGGCATCATCGAAAGCCGTCGTCACGGCGGGCCAAAAACTGAAGCTCGGCCTGCCTAAGGGGAGCCTGCAGGAAGCGACCTTCAAGCTCTTCAACAAAGCCGGCTACCGCGTGCAGGTAAGCTCGCGAAGCTACTACCCCAGCATCGACGATCCCGACATCGGGTGCATCATGGTCCGCGCCCAGGAGATGGCCCGGTACGTGGACAACGGCATCTTCGACGTGGGCCTCACGGGCAAAGACTGGATCCTGGAGCAGAATGCCGACGTTGTCGAGGTCGCCGAGCTCCGCTACGCAAAGGGCGGCCTGAATCCCGTTCGCTGGGTCGTAGCCGTGCCGGAAGACTCGACCATCAAGTCCATCAAGGACCTGAAAGGCAAGCGCATCGCTACGGAGCTCGTAGGTTACACCAAGCGTTATCTTAAATCCAAGGGGGTCACCGCCGACATCGAGTTCTCCTGGGGCGCCACGGAAGTGAAACCGCCGACGCTCGCCGACGCCATCGTGGAGCTGACCGAGACGGGCAGCTCCCTAAAAGCGAACAAGCTCCGGATCGTCGAGGTCATGCTTGAGTCCACAACGCGGCTCATCGCGAATAAAAAGGCCTGGAACGACCCCTGGAAACGGAAAAAGATCGAGAGCATGGCCATGCTGCTCCAGGGCGCGCTCGCAGCCGAGGAAAAGGTCGGCCTCAAGATGAACGCGCCCAAGGCGAACCTGAAAGAGATCTGCGGCCTCCTCCCCTCGATGCACGCGCCCACGATCTCGCACCAGACCGACCCCGCCTGGGTGAGCCTCGAGGTCATCCTGGACGAAAAAGTGGCCCGCAACCTCATCCCCCGGCTCAAGCGCCGCGGCGCATCGGGGATCGTGGAGTACCCGCTGAATAAAGTCATTCCGTAAAATCAAAAGGCGGCCAACAAGGCCGCTTTTTGATTCATGACGGGGGAATTTTCACATGTCTGAACAATCTCCGACATTGCCTCAATGGAAAGCTCTTTACGAGCAAGCGCTCCAGTTCAAACGGCTCGCGTGCTGGACCTGGATGATCGAGGAAAACTTATTCGGAATCCAGGACCCCAAAACCGGTGAAATCGGATATTGCTGCGTAATCGGAAGCCTCGGCGAGGTTTTCGGACTGATCGTATATCTGGGCTCCGAGGGACTGGAAGGCTTCAGAAAACTAAGGGCCAAAAGAAGACCGCCCGGCAGTATCGAAGGCCTTCTTCTTCATAATTGCCTGAGCCTAACCTTCGACGACAGGAAGTACGTTCACAAGGAAGAGCACGAGATCATCAAACAACTGGGGCTAAGTTTACGGGGCAGGAACGCATATCCTATCTTCAAGAACCTCAAGCCGGGTTATTTGCCCTGGTCCATCACTGCCGACGAAGCCGTTTATCTCACGCAGGCATTGATGCAGGCGGAAGATGTTTGTCTACGCTTCAAAGAGCAAAGGACACTTCTCGACCCTCCCGCGCGCGGCGAATATCTCGTCCGGACCCCCGAGCTTAATGGCGACACACTCACCTGGCGCGATTGCTGGACGAAGCCGGCACCGGTCAAACCGAAACCGCTATCAGTCCATTTCGATGAACTCCGGGTTCAAAGACTTAAATCACGGGAATTGAAAATGCAAGGTATCTGGGAATTCGATTATGCCTTCGCTGATATCCCGATCAAGGAAACAGGCCGCCCCTTTTTCCCTTGTCTTCTTATCGTCGCGGACCATGACACCGGCTTCATTTTTCACAACCACATGGTCCCTCCGGATGTATACCCAACTCAATTCGCGAATAGTTTTATCGAGGCGCTGGAAAAAACGGGCTTCCTGCCGATGGAAATTCTTGTCGCCCAGGATGAAGCTAAATTGATTTTGGAGCCGATTGCAACGCGGTTCGGGATCAGACTGAGGAAGGTAACGACGTGCAAAGAGGCCAACCGGGCGCGGAAGGAGTTCGTGAAGTTCATGGCAAGGCGGTGAAGCTCGTGAACGGCCCGCCATAAGACGCAGCGCCCCCCCGGCCGCGCCTGCTTTGCTGCCACGCGGCTGTGCTGGCGGATTTTTTAAATCGGGGCCGCTTGATGGCTCTTCCAGTAAATGAGATTTAATTTTCTAATAGGGAGAAGAATCAGCGCTGTCCACCCGGCTGTTCAACCGACACTTCCATGAATTGCCTGAGCGTTATTTTGAGCTGTTCGGGTTTTGAAATGGGCTTCGAACACCGTCTCCCGGAGCACAGATACACCGATTCCTTCTTTGCGTATTTGAGCTTCCTGATCTGCTCGGCATCTTGCGACAGTGACAGAAAGGTGACTACCTTCTCCGGGACATAGACGCTATTGACCGCCGCAACATAGTCTCGCCGGGCCGCACCGTCGGCAATGATTGTTATCCGGACCGGATCATACAGGACCCACAGGAGCGCGCTGCCGTATACCGCGGCGTAGGGCGAAAAACGCTGATAGCCGCCGGCCAGGGAAGCTGCAGAAGCATCCCTGGTCTCTTTTACGTTCAGGGATTCATCATTGTATACAAGCCTGGCCTGAAAGCGAAGGGCCCGGTAATTTGCAAGGTCTTCGTTGACAACTGCCAGCATGCCGGCTGTGACCGGCTTTTTCAGCGAAGCATCAAGGGAAGTGCGAAAGCGCTTCGCCCCGTGATCATAGAACCGGGTCGCGATAAACTGCCCGATCTCCTGTGCTGTCCTCAGATACCGTCCCTCGCCCGTTGCATTATAAAGATCAAGAAGCGCCAAGCCGAAGAGAACATTATCCGACAACAGCCCCGGCAGGCGCCTTGTCTTCTCGCGGTAAAAATGATAAACACCGTTATTCCCTCCGTACAGTTTCTGAAGTATGAATTCAGTCCCACGCTTCGCCATTTCAAGATAATGCTTGTTGCCGGTGGCGCCGTAGGCTGAAACAAAAGCGCTCACCATGAGAGACGAGGAATCCGTATACGCGATCCTGTCCACACTGGGCGGTTTCATATGCTTCCGGTCCTTCGCCCGGTAATACTCCTCATCAGCGTCCTGGCTCCCAAAGAAAGCGCCGGTCCCGGGATCGAATAGAGTAGACTGAATATAGCCCAGACATTTCTCGGCGATCCTCCCGTATTCCTTGCTTCCGAACACCAGCGAAGCCTCGGCATAGTTTTTGATCAGGCCTGCGTTCACCTCGAGCATTTTTTCGTAGTGGGGCCTTGACCAGTCGGGCTTCGTTGCATAGCGGAAAAAACCGCCTTCGCGGTCATCGAAGATCTCTCCTTTGCCCATGCGGTCGAGCGTGAGGGTTATGATCTTTTCGATCTCCGGGTCCCTGTTCTTTACATACATTGAAAGGAGAAAATCCACGGTCTCTGGCGCCGGAAATTTCTGGCCGATTCCGAACCCGCCGTTTTTTTCATCAAAAGAGCCTTTGACGAGCCGGACGATGTTCTCCAGATCGCCTTTCCCGGGCCGGCCGGAAATCGTCTTGTTCCCAAAGTCGCCCTGCTCCTTCTTGGTCTTCATGTCTTCGATCCGTGAGGCGATCGTTTTGCGGTCACTTTTGTACAGCGCCGAGGCCCTTTTGAGCCGTGCGAGCATTTCCCCGGGCGGGATATAGGTGCCGCCGCTGATCACCTCCCCCTGGGGCGTCAGGATCGCCGTGCTGGGCCAGCCTCCCTGGTTATAGAGGCTGTCGATGTCGGGCCTCATGTCGGCATCGACCCTCACCGGAATAAAGTGTTCATTGATGAACGCGATGATCTCTTCGTTCGAGTAGGTCGTCTCGTCCATCACATGGCACCAGTGGCACCAGACCGCGCTCAGGGAAAGCAGAATGAGCCGGTCCTTTTTGCGCGCCTCTTCAAGGGTTTCCGGGCCCCAGGCCCGCCATTGGACCAGGCCGGCTTTGTTAGGCCGGGACGAAAAGCGGAATTCCGACGCCCCCGCGAAATGATACGCCAGCATCAGGCAACAAATGATCGCCGCGATCTTCTTCATACTTCATGATACCTCTTTTCCGGCCTCGGCAAACGGACTCGTCCCCGGAAATCAGCGTAATTTTTGCTTGTACATCTTTTCGGATTCTTGTATATTCGTCGTATTATGCAGAGAAAGCCGCCAAAGTCAAAGGACATCAGTAAGCTCGTCAAGCCTGAGGTGCGGAAGCTCAGGGCCTATTTTGTGGAAGAAACGCCTTTTCGCATCAAGCTCGATGCCATGGAAAACCCCTTTTCCTTGCCCGAGGACGTGAGGCAGAACATCCTGGATGCGGTCAAGGGTGCAGCCGTCAACCGCTATCCCGACCCTTCCGCCGCAAAGCTGAAAGAGGCCATTGCCGAGCTGTGGGGCATCGGCACGAAGCGGATGATCCTCGGGAACGGCTCGGATGAACTTATTCAAATGATCATTCTCGCTTTCGGCGGCCCGGTCCTCATCCCGGCGCCCACCTTTGCCATGTACGACATCTCCTCCCGGGCGCTCTCGCAGGAGGTGGCCGTTGTCCCGCTCGGCAAAGACTTCAGCCTCAACGCGGACAAGATGCTCAAAAAAGCGAAGGAGGCCAAGGCCAAGGTCATTTTTCTCGCCAATCCCAACAACCCGACCGGGAACCGTTTCGCGGATGAGGCCGTGCAAAAAATATTGAACAAGACCAGCGCCGCCGTGGTCATTGACGAAGCCTATTTCAGCTTTTCCGGCAAGTCCTATCTTCCCGTGCTGAGAGAGTATCCGAACATGATCATCCTGCGCACGCTTTCGAAGATCGGCTTTGCGGGACTTCGGATCGGCGTGCTGACGGCGTCGGCGAAAGTGATCGACCAGCTCAACAAGATCAGACTGCCGTATAACATCAATACCCTTTCCCAGGCGGCTGCGGTGGCGGCGCTCGGACGCAGGGACGTCCTGAACCAGCAGATTTCCCTGTTGATTTCGTCGCGGCAAAGACTATATAATGAATTGATTGGCATAAAAGGCATCACGGCCTATCCATCGGAAACCAATTTTATCCTCTTCAGGACCTCGACCGATGCTACGCGCATCCATGAAAAGCTCAAAGAGGCGGGCATCCTCATCAAGGACCTGAACAGGCCCGGGCCGCTCAAGAACTGTCTGCGCGTGACCGTGGGCACGCCGGAAGAAAATAATGAGTTCATCAAGCATCTCCATAAGATTTTGAAGCGGTAGCAGAGCAGCTCGGGAGCTGAGGAGCGGGAAGGTTTTCGGTGACCTTCGCGACATTTAACTCCATACTTCATTAAGGTACCAGAAGAAGGGGGCCGGATGGCTCGCAAAGCGACGATCGAACGCAAGACCAAGGAAACGGACATTAAAATTTCCCTGGACCTCGACGGGACGGGCATATATAACATCAGGACGTCCGTGCCGTTCATGGACCACATGTTCTCTCACATCGCCAGGCACGGCTTTTTCGACCTCACGCTCAAGGCCAAGGGAGACACGGAGATCGACGACCACCATACGGTCGAGGACCTCGGCATCGCCTTCGGCCAGGCTCTCAAAAAAGCCCTCGGCGACAGCAAAGGCATCCGCCGGTACGGAGATGTGACCGTGCCCATGGACGAGACCCTGGCCCAGGTGGTGATGGACCTGTCCGGCAGGCCCTACCTGGCATACCAGGTGGATTTGCCGAAGAAGTACAAGCTCAAGGACTTCGACCCCGGACTGGCAGAGGACTTCTTCCAGTCCGTTGTGAACCATGCCGGCATGAACCTGCACATCCGCCTCCATTACGGCCGCGACGTCCACCACATGCTCGAAGCCATATTCAAGGCCTTCGGCCGCGCCCTGGACCAGGCCACAAGCCTCGATCCGAGGATCAAGGGTGTGCTCTCGACCAAGGGCAAAATCTAGTCATTCACCACAGAGCACGCAGAGAAAAAGCAAGGTCTTGAAGAAAAACAACTTTCGTGTTTCTCTCTCTGTGACCTCTGTGGTTGGGGTTTTTATGATTGCGATCATCGATTACGGAATGGGAAATCTCAGGAGCGTTCAGAAGGGCTTTGAGCGCGTGGGCCACGAGGCCGTGGTCACGAGCGACGCCAAAACGATCCTGAGCGCAAGCAAGGTCGTCCTGCCCGGCGTAGGGGCCTTTCCGGACTGCATGCGCAACCTCCGCGAGTACGGCCTCATCGACGCGGTTCAGCAGAGCATCCGTTCCGGCAAGCCCTTTCTCGGCATCTGCCTCGGGACTGCAGCTGCTCTTTACGGAAAGCGAGGAGTTCGGCATATCAAAGGGCCTGGACATAATCAAAGGCCGCGTGGTCCGGTTTAAAGGGCCTGAATTTTCAGGTCTCAAGATTCCCCACATGGGCTGGAACTCGATATCGATCAAGCGCCGGGCCCCGGCGCTCAGGGACGTTCCGGACAACAGTCATGTGTACTTCGTACACTCCTTTCACGTGGTTCCTGAAGACAAGGGAGTGATCGCGACAACAACGCCGTACGGGATCGAATTCGTTTCGAGCGTCTGGAAGGACAATATTTTTGCGGTCCAGTTTCATCCCGAGAAAAGCCAGTCTTTGGGTTTATCGATCCTAAAGAAATTCGGAGAGCAAAAATCATAAAACCATTTTCTCGCCAAGACGCAAAGGGCGTCAGGTTTTAAAGATATGATTCCCTTTGCGTTCTTTGCGAGCTTTGCGAGAGACAATCCTTTATGTTAATCATTCCTGCAATCGATCTAAAAGAAGGCAAGTGCGTGCGCCTCGAACAGGGGCTCATGAACAAGGCCACGGTCTACTCCGATGACCCCGCGATCACGGCGAAACATTGGGAGGCGCAAGGCGCCGAGCTTTTGCACGTCGTCGATTTGAACGGCGCTTTTGCCGGCGCGCCGAAGAATCTCGACGCCATCAAGGCGATCCGCGGCGCCATCAAGATCCCCATCGAGGTGGGCGGCGGCATCCGGGACACGGCCACGATCGAAACACTGGTCAAGATCGGCATCGACCGGATCATCCTCGGCACCGCGGCCATCGAGAACCCCGCCTTCGTGCAGGGAGGCCTGCGAAAAGTTCCCCGGTAGGATCATTGTCGGCATCGATGCGAAAGAGGGCATGGTGGCGATCAAAGGCTGGGCCGAAGTGACGAAGGTGAAGGCCGTTGACCTGGCGAAGCAGATGCAGGACCACGGTGTTATCGCCATCATCTACACGGACATCAAGCGCGACGGCATGCTTTCGGGCCCGAACATCGAGGCGACAAAAGCGCTCGCCGAAGCGATCCGCATCCCGGTCATCGCATCGGGCGGGGTACACACGATGAAGGACATTGAAAACCTGCTTGCCGTGAGATACTCCGGCGTTTCCGGCGTGATCACGGGCAAGGCCATTTACAGCGGTTCCCTTGATCTGAAGGAAGCGATAACTTTCATAAAAATGAACGACAATCGGTGCGCAAGATAAGACCAAATCATTTCCTCGCAGAGGCGCAGAGCTCACCGAGCAATGCATTCATATTTAATTTTTCGCTACGTTCTCCGCGCCTCCGCGAGAGATATCTTTTTGGCTTTTGGAGTTAAGTAAGATATGTTAACTAAACGCATCATCCCCTGCCTCGACGTAAAAGCAGGACGGGTCGTAAAAGGCGTAAGCTTCGTAAACCTCAGGGATGCCGGCGACCCCGTCGAGATCGCGAAGGTCTACGACGAGCAGGGCGCTGACGAGCTCACGTTTTTGGACATCACCGCGTCGCACGAAGAGCGCGGCATCATTCTCGATATCGTGCGCCGGACCGCCGAGCAGGTATTCATGCCGCTCACGGTCGGCGGGGGCATCAAAAACCTTGACGACATCAGAAACCTTCTCCTCGCGGGCTGCGACAAGGTCTCCATCAACACGACCGCAGTCCATGACCCGGAATTCATCAAGGCCGCAAGCATGCGCTTCGGCAGCCAGTGCATCGTCGTCGCCATCGACGCCAAGCAGGTCGTGGCTCATGACCCTGACTTCAAGCCGCCCCTCAAATGGGCAGATGACCCAAAGTATAAAGTTCTATTCCTTTCGAACTCCGAACTCCGAACCCTGAACTCCGAACTGAAGTGGGAAGTATACACCCACGGCGGCAGAAAGCCCATGGGCATCGATGCCGTGGCCTGGGCGCGAATGATGGAGGAGTACGGCGCGGGAGAGATCCTGCTCACGAGCATGGACCAGGACGGCCAGAAGAACGGTTATGACCTTGCGCTCACGCGCGCAGTGGCCGAGGCGGTCTCGGTCCCGGTCATCGCTTCAGGCGGCGTTGGAAATCTTGAGCACATCTATGAGGGATTTACCAAGGGCAAGGCCGATGCCGCGCTCGCGGCCTCGATCTTTCACTTCAGGGAATACACCATCAGGCAGGCGAAGGAATACTTGAGGGAACGCGGCGTACCGGTGAGGTTATAATACTTCGTCGCGGGAGTTCAACCGGTCGCTAAAAGAAAATGTAGAAAAGTCCGAAGATCAATCAATTTGTCATTGTGTCTAAAAAATGAAAGCCCGACAGTTTCAAAATTGCCGGGCTTTATAAATTTTCAGTTCAATATTTAGGTCGTGAACTTATGCAGCAACTGCCATCAAGGGCTGAAATTCCTGAGTTGACATTGGTTCATAATCTTCCAACCAACGCCCCTTGATCTCAATGAGCACCCGCTGCTTCGCGGGAGCAGGCGAAAGATTAACCTTCACAACAGTAGCGGTAAGATCGTTAGGCGCTTCGCAAATTGCCTGAAACAAGTCCTTTACCAAATAACGCGGCGCCCACCCGATCATATGATAATCGTCGGGGGTTTGCAGTTGTAACGCGAGAACGGTTGCCGGATTGTTCAACTCAACAGCCACCCGCAGATGTTCACCCCCTTTTAGTTCAATCAGCTTTTTTTGCGCCGGCTCATTGACATGACGCCAGCCATGCAGGAAAAAACGGCAATTGAACCCACCGCTTTTGCTGCGTTCGATTTTTGGAAACACTTCCAGATTGTCGGTCTGTCGTTCCCCGCCGGTTAGCGCCAAAATTTCCAACGGATCGGCATGTCCCGGACTCAGGTCAAGTTGCTTTAAGTACTCCTGAAAATCCTCCCGGCCTTCGCCTAAAATACGATTGCGGAACAGCGGAAAGAGATCAGCAGATTCATAAATCTTATGAAAATCGGGAAAGGCATCGAGTGGCTCCAACCCTGCTTTCTTATGGGCCATTTCCGCGCCCTGCGTATAACGGAATTGAAAGTGATTTTTTTTGACATCCGCATCGAGCCGCCCGATGGGATACCATGCACGGGTTGACGTCTTATCCTGCCATGCAAGGAAAAGTGTTTTCATAGGGTTGCCTCTTTTAGTTTTGCAATAGTATAGGTCATGAGACCGAGACAAAACTCTTTTGCTTCGCTACTTATATATTGTACCGGAATGCGCTCGATAATTCCAGCCATATCTACGGAATCAAGCCTATTCACCTTTTGCAGCCAGGGAGCAAAGTACGTCGGATAAGCCTTTGCCGCTTTCATAGCCAACAATAGCGGGTTTTCGCCCTTCTCATCACTATCTTCCCAAAAGATACCGCCACGTCCTTTCATTACATACTTTTCAATCCCGTTGGAGACAAGCATTGCCTTACGACGTTCATCCCCGAGTTCTCGTCCCAAAGAAGAGGCGTGGTCAAACGATGGGGCAACCTGATGCCTTGCCTTTCCACGTCCAAATGGGCCGTGCAGCAAACCCCAGTTATCGTGGTGCCGATCGGTATTGCAGATTATGGCATCCAAAACAATGAAACCGGCGAGTGTTCGCAGTTGCTGAATTCGTTGTCTCGGTGTGAATGTTAATTCCACTGCCGTAATAATGTTCTTGATGCAATGTTGGCTCTGGTGCCATTGCTTCGATTTTTCGTAATCAAGCACGCGGCCCGAAAGTACTTCGCTTCCATGGATCAAGTCAAAGCCCTGTGTCGTAAGCACAAATGAGCGGGAAGCGCTTCCGCGCTTGCCCATGAACATAGCCAACTCGACCTGAGCCGCTGGGATTTCCAAAAGATGGGCCAACTCGGAGGCGATCTTCTCCGACCAATCCTCGCCCGTATTTTCACGGGTATATTTGAAAAGCCACGGCTGTTCATCATCAGACATACGGAACCAGAACTTCGGTTTACTTCCGAGCTGCTCAATGACTTCCGGGCTATCAAAACGCAGGTTAATGATCTTATAATATTCTGTCATGTGAGACCCGCTTACGGTACCCTCGCATGCGTTTGCTCTTGCAGCCACTTGATTGCCGTGTCTTCATCCTGCTCTATGGCAAGCTCCACTCCCCGCTTGGCACATTCCAGCAGATACTTGGACTGTCTGCGCAAGTCGAAAGACTCGGTGATTTTTTGTTTGATTTGAGCCTGAATGGTTTCATTGACTTTAGGCAAAACAATCTTGGTGAGTTCTTCTTTGTTGATGGCGGTCAATATCGTACCGCTGCATCCCTTCTTCAACTGCAATTGACCAACCATGCTTTTCAAGAGGACCAACAAGGTTTCAGAATTGAAAAACTTGGAGTTGACAACATAAAATCCCGTTGAACAAAGGGCTTGATCATATTCCTTCTCTATCAGAGCAGTACTTGATAGCGACCCCTCAATTGAGGAAACAATTACATCTCCAGTCGACACTCTTCTTCTTGCCCTGCTCGGCAAGTCCTTCCCTTTTTCAAGCATGCAATCCGTAATTTCGCCATTGCCGGAAATATTGGATAGCTCGACATATTTATATTCAATTTCACCTGCTGGGGTAAAATTATTGTCCTTCAACTTAACCAAATTAGCGAGCACATCCCAGCCGCCCGGATAGCTTTTTATGGCTTTGACGATTTCATCATATTTGGGTTGAAAATATTCAGCATCAATGCGGTCGGCGGTGCTGGTATCGGAAAAATTTTTAACGAAGGCAAGCGTGTGTTTCGGCTGCCAATTCAAAAGGCTTAACGCTGACAAAAGAAAGCCCCGTGCTTTTAAAAAAGCTTCTTTTGAGTCGAGAGTTTTTTTGTGGCCGGTCGAGACAATATCGTTTACTGCGTTTTCAAACGCGTCTGATCGGCGGGTGATAACCAGCCGCCTCATATCCGGCAATATAAGCCCCGTCTGGCCTCCACCACGGATGGAACGCAATATTTGATGTTGTCCATATCTGCTGGTCAAAAAAGCGTATAAATATCCTGATAAGATTTCCCCTTTAAAAGCTCTCGCTATCCCCAGCTTGCAATTAGCGACAAGTTTCGGAGGGGGAGAGTAAACGAGTCCCACCAGTCCCGTATTCGCTCCGACTATCGTTATCAGCACATCGTTTTTGTAAATATGGGATCGTTTAAGCGTGTCATAGACTGTTTCTGGAATATAAACGACATTTCTGTCGTTAAGCATCATGTCAGCACCTAAATCCTGACCTCGTAAGTACCGAACACCTTCTACCGCATCAAAATCTTCCGCTATTTTGAGGTGATTACCATCCGTGATGTGGGCAATGTCTTTTAATAGCGCATATCGCCCAGTAATTACTTTATTGTAGCTATCTACATACTCAGGCTTGAAAAATTGTGCATCGATTCTCTCGTTTCTCTCGGCCTCTGAGAATTTTGCAACCGTTACTTGCATTATTTATCTCCAGCCCAGAACGAGAACTTTTCCGTCTTGGCGAATTTCACGAACGCCTCTGCAATACCGTCAGGCAGTTCACCATTATGGTTATGCAGATCATGGTCAACGATAAGGTGGCCGTTTTTATCGAGCTTATACTGACCATTGCCGTTTTTGACAAAAATGTAATCTCCAGAATTGTCCTTGCCGCCTTTTTCGCTGACCGCAAAGTAGATGGGATAGTCATCGACTTTCGGACAAAGCTTATCGTCCCACTTCTGTACAAACAGAACACTCGTCTTCGTACCGGTGTGCGGTTTGAAGGTATTGCCATGCAGACCGACAACTGCCAGAATGCGTCCATGTTGGGCAATAAAGTCACGAATAGGCTTATCCGTTGTGTTGTTATATCGGCCTTGCGGCAGAACGATCGCCATGCGGCCGCCTGGCTTGAGAAAGTCGAGATTCCGCTCGATAAACAAAATATCTCGACCGACTTTGGATTGTGCTTTGTGATTGGAATTAAAGCCGAGTTCGTACTGATGCAGAATGCGGCTCTCTTTGATGTCCCCGGCAAAGGGCGGATTGGCCATAAGCAGATCAAAGCAGAATTGTTTATTGCTGCCTTTATCAACGGCCAGCTTCTTTAGCCGTTCAAACCCCTTGCCATAGGTGTTAATCCACTTTGGGTCCTTTTCGGTTTTGTCGCTCCAACGGTCATAATCCAACGTGTTCAAATGCAGGACATTGGTTTCTCCATCCCCGGCGATGAGATTCAAGGTGCGTGCTACACGCACGGTCTTTTCGTCAAAGTCAATACCGAAAACTCTTAGCACATACTCTTTGTCCTGTTCCGGGATTTCCTCATTGGTGAAAAGATGGCCTGTGAGCTTGAAGATGGTGTGGACTGGAAATCCGCAACTGCCGGAAGCAGTGTCGATCATATACTCGCCCCGTTTGGGGTTTAGCATCTGCACGCACATATCAATGACATGGCGCGGTGTAAAGTATTGCCCCTTCTCGCCTTTGGCGGATTTATTCACCAGATATTCGAAAGCCTCGTCTACAACCAGAAGATTGGAGTTGAAGAGTTTTACGTCCTGCAGGCTGGATACGCAGACCGCCAAGTGGCTGTCGGACAAATCAAAAGCGGCACCCTCGGGAAATACACCTGTCCATTGATTCTTGGCTTTATCAAACAAGCCCTGAATCTTGTTTTTCAGTTCCGTATCTGTCTGGCCGGAGTTCCTGAACTCCATCACTCTGAAACCTTCATCAGAGATTCCGCTTACAGCAGCCTTTAAAGCATCATAATCGGAGCCATCAAGATAGCCGGGTTTCTCGCCATATTTCGGGACAGATTCAGCAACTGCGGTTTTAGTAACTTGTTTCAAAAAATAATTAAGGATCCCTTTGTCTTTCTGGCTCAGGTATTCATCGTAGAGCTTCGTGAAAATGAGCTTAAAAACCTCTTCAAAGACGTCCACACCGGCATTTGCCAGCACTTCGTCTTCCATTTCCAGAATGATGTCCTTTAAGGACTTCCGTTCGTTGGCGAGCTTATCTTTGATGATAAGATCTTTCAGGGTAAAGCGCTCGCTGAGTATGTCCGTAAGGCTTTGGCTTGCCTTTGGAATATCGGTGATGTCTTCAAAATAGTTGGGGTCTTTGCGGTGGTAATGTGAAATCTTTTCGCCATTGGTCCATACACTCATCGGCGCGCCGGTCGCATTGCAATAGGAACGCAGCTGGTCTTTGCCTTCTTTCAGTTTCGGCTTTTTCAGCTCGACGATGATGTACGGCGTATCAGGTCGGTCCTTATCAAAAACTACAATGTCGGCGCTTTTCTGCTCCCTGCCAAACGTAACGGAATACTCAAAGGTAAGCCGTTTTTTGGGATACTCATATTGGCCGATCAGTCTTGCTGCATAAAGCTGGCGGACGATTTCCTCCGGCTTAAGCTGAATATCCTTATCACGAACAATGCACGTGACATAAGGCGTTTTTTTGCCCTTTAATTCCTTGATGATAATTTTTGTGCGTAGCGCGTCAATTTCCTCTTTGGAAAAAAGAGAAAGATGATAACTACTGTCTTTGAGCGTAGCTTGGATGATATCTTCTTGTGTCATTTAATTCCCTTATCCTTATGGCCCTGGTAGATGTTTCTAGGCGAGATAGACACTACATTGCGTCCATTAAGCGCATGACACTCGAACGGGGCTTGTTTGGAACTCAGCAGATCCCCCCAGCCGCTATCGGAAAGGGTACGGTCAATGAGGACCCGGGAGAAGGCTTCGGGATGACATGTGCTATGGTTTGTCATTTGCAGCCCTGAATGCGGAATTAGCGACATGAGTAGTTTTTTTCGTATTACTCGCGAGTATAGGGGAGCTGTTCGATGATGTCAACGAAAAAGGCAGGATGATTAAACCCATCCTGCCTTATGTATACAAACATCCGAATTTTGTTAATCTTCTTAATTAAATCTCACGACAGGTTATATCCTCCCAAAAGCTTTAAGACCGTCTTGATGAGCTCTGCCTGATTAACCGGCTTGGTAAGATAACCGCTCGCGCCGAGCGACATGCCGACTTCCCGGTCCTTTATCTCTCCCATGGTCGTAATGACCACAATCGGGATGTCGCTGTTCATGCCGATGCGCACGCACCGGATCAACTCGGCGCCGTTCATTTCCGGCATGTTCATGTCGGTCAGGAGAAGATCGAACTTGCCGCTCTTCAATTTCGCCAGTGCGTCGATCCCGTTCACTGCTTCCGTAATATTGACCGTAAGCATACGCTTCAAGCTCATCACGAGGAACATTCGCATGATCGACGAATCATCGGTAACGAGTATGGACTTGTCGGAGAGATTGAACATAGAAATTTTATTGACCGGCAACTATAGCATAAAACACTTTTTTTGTGATTGACGTGATGTAGAAAAAGGGCGGGATTGCATCATCCCGCCCTGTCTTTTAGGACTTCCTACTTCTTCGCCGCAATCCCCTTCTTGATCGCATTCACGACGCCGTCGCTGCCGGCTTCGCGGATGGTGAGGAGCATGCCTTTCCTCTCGTAGTAACCGATGAGCGGCGCGGTCTTTTCATTGTAGGTATCAAGCCGTTTGGAGATGGCCTCCACGGTCTCGTCCGCGCGCTGGATCGTGGGGCTGCCGCACTTCTTGCACTTGTCTCCGGGCGCCGGAGGATTGCTCTTGATGTTATAGATCTCCTGGCACGATGTGTTGGAACAGGTTCTTCGGGTCGTGAGACGGTCGAGGATCACGTCGCGTGGAACATCAATGTTCGCCACGAGATCGAGCTTGATGTTCAGTTTCTGGAGCATCTTGCCCAGTTCGTCCGCCTGCGGGATCGTGCGCGGAAACCCGTCGAGCAGGAAGCCCTTCTGGCAGTCCTTCTCCTGGAGCCTGTTCTCCATGATGCCCATGATCAGCGAATCAGGGACCAGATCGCCCCGGTCCATGTAACCCTGCGCTTCTTTGCCGAGCGGCGTGCCCGCCTTGACCGCGCCGCGGAGGATATCTCCGGTCGAGATCTGAACCGACCCGTCCAGCTTCGTCAACAGTTTTGCCACCGTGCCTTTGCCCGCGCCCGGCGCGCCTAGTAAGATGATCCTCATGTATCAAACCTCCTCAAAATTGTCAGTAGTTGCATCAAGAGGGTCATTATCGTATGAACGCGGGAAAAAATCAAGAAAAATGTCCGGCTGGAGCAGGCGTTGGACGAGAAGTGCGCATTCTGTTTATTCAGAGGGCCGGGCCTGCCGCCGGCTAGGTTACTCCGTATTTCTTGAGTTTATCCTGGAGCGTGGAGCGGGAAATCCCGAGGACCCTGGCCGCCGCGGTCCGATTGCTTCCTTCGGCGCGAAGCACGTCCAGAATATGCTCCCGCTCGATATCGCCCAGTGTTTTTTTATGAGCATTGCCGGCCTGAGGCTCGCGCATTGGTTCTTCCCCGTCATACCGCAGTCCCACAATTTCCCGCGGGAGCATGTCGATGTCGATCACCGCGTTCCTCGACAGTACCATCGCGCGCTCCACGATGTTCTTCAACTCGCGCACATTGCCCGGCCACGAATACCGTCCCATGAGTTCCATGGCCCGCGGCGTGAATCCCGTCATGGCTTTCTTCAGGGTAGCATTGAACAGGTCCAGAAAATACGCAGTCAGCGCCGGGATGTCCGACGGCCGCTGCCGCAGCGGCGGGAGCTGGATGGGAAAAACATGCAGGCGGTAGTAGAGGTCTTCCCGGAAGCGCCCTCCCCCCACGGCCTTTTCCAGGTCGCGGTTCGTGGCGGCGATGATGCGCACATTGACGGGAATGTCCCTCGTCCCGCCGACACGCCGGAAGCTCCGGGTTTCGAGGACCCGAAGCAGTTTGGGCTGCACCGCGTACGGCATTTCGCCGATCTCGTCGAGCAGGACCGTGCCGCCGTCCGCCACTTCAAGCAGTCCCCGCTTGAGCTCGCGCGCATCCGTGAAAGCGCCGCGTTCGTGGCCGAAAATTTCGCTCTCGAGCAGCGTTTCGGACAGGACCGCGCAATTGATATCGAGAAAAGGCCGCTCGTTCCGGACGCTCCGACGGTGGATCTCCCGGGCCACCAGCTCTTTGCCCGTGCCGCTCTCGCCGAGCAGCAAAGCGGTCGTGTCGGCGTTCTCCGCCATGAGGTCGATCAGGTGGTGGAGCTTCTGGATTTCCTGCGAGGTGCCTGCCAGGGGATGGTCCATGCGGTTACGGTAATAGAGGTTTTCGATCCTGAGCTTTCTCGTCTCGAGGATCCGGTCCATCAGTCTGTCCAGCTCGGCAAACGCCAGGGGCTTGGTAAGGTATTGCTCGGCGCCGAGCTTGATCGCTTCGACGGCGTTCGGAATGGACCCCCCACCGGTCATGATGACGATCGCGGCGGTGCTTCCCTGGGCCTTGAGCTTCTTCAGGACCTCGATCCCGTCCATGTCGGGCAGCTTCACGTCCAGGAGGATCACGTCCGGCGAACATTTCTCGGCGAGCTCTCTTCCCTGCTCGCCCCGTTCGGCGCCCGCCGCGGCCCAACGTTTGGCGGTAAAGTAATGAACCAGCATCTCGGTGATGGCCTGGTCATCGTCTATGATAAGAATACTCGGCATATGATTTTAAATTCCCAAATTACAGATCCCGGATTTCAATTACTATCCAAATCATCAAAACTCGATTGACCAATGCCTTGCGGTTGAGCGCGTGTCATTTGCAATTTATTTGTTATTTGATGCTTGGACATCGGCGCTTTGCGGCATCCCCCGATACGGAAGCTTTACCGTTACCGTCGTCCCTTTTCGCTCCTCGAGCCAGTCCCCTTGCCTGCTCTCTATTGATATCACGCCGCCGTGGTCTTCAACGATCTTTTTGCAGATCCCCAGCCCGAGGCCGGTGCCCCGGGGTTTCGTGGTGAAGAAGAGGTCGAAGACCTTGTCGATATTTTCCGCCGGGATCCCGCCGCCCGTGTCGGCAACTTTGAATATGATGAACCGGTCCTCGAGCAGCAGCCTGATCGTGATCTCGCCGCCCGGGGGCGTGGCTTCAATGGCATTTCGGAGCAGGTTCAGGAACACCTGGCGGATCTGATTCGCGTCCAAATAGGCGCGCGCCCGCCCGATATCGAGGCCGGTGCTTATCTTGACGCCCTTTTCCATCGATTTCGTCCCGGTGCATTCCGATCACTTCCTCCCAGAGCTCCAGGAGATCGCACCAGCCGGGAACGAGCTTCATCGGACGGCCGTAAACCAGCAGTTCTTCAACAAGCTGATTCAGCCTCTTTGTCTCGGACAACAGCGCGCGCGCCAATTCCCGGTGGGCAGGATCCATCAGTTCCCGCTCGAAGATCTGGCCGATAGAGCTGATCCCGAACAGGGGATTTCTGATCTCATGGGCCACGCCGGCGACCATCCTTCCCATCGCCGCGAACCGCTCCTTATTGAGCACCTCGGTCTGAAGCACCTTGATCTCGGTCAGGTCGCGGTAGACCACGATGATCCCCTCACGCTCGCCGGATACGGCGCGGCAATAGGCGCTTGAAAAGCCGATGGGAACGCTCGCGCCGTCCTGCCTTTCGATCTCGACCTCCTGGTAGGGGCCCACCGATGACGCCAGGAACGCCGCGGCCTGGGGGAACAGATCCGTCAGCCGACGGTTCATCACTTCCGCGGGGCGGGAATGCAGTATCTCGGCGCCCGCCTGGTTGATAAGCTCCACCGTGCCGGTCATGTCGAGAAGCATCACGCCGCTCGACATGCTCGTGAGGATGCCCTCCCTGAGGTTGATGTTTCGCGCAAGCTCCCTGTTCTGGCTCTTTAGTTCTTCACTCAGTAAGCAGACATTGATCGCCATGGCCGCGTGGTTGGCGAAGAGCATGAACGCCGCAATTTCGGTCTCTAGAAACGGGGCCGTGCTTTTTTTATGGACGGTGAACACGCCGAGGGGGCGGCCCTCAGTCTTCAGGGGCACCGCAAGCAGCGACGGGAGCCCCTGTGCCGCCATTGCATTTCCCAGCGGTGTCGGATCGGTGAATACCTCATAATACTCCGTTATGATCGCATTCTGTTTGAAGGCGCGGCCAAGCACGCCGGCATCCAGCGGAATCCTCTCGGGACCGGGACCGGGGTCCGGGCCGAGACAACCGCCGGCCTTGTATATGAGCTCACGTCCGTCGTCAGACAACAGCCAGAAATTGCAGGTATCCAGCCCCGAAAACTTCAGGGCCGAATCCGTGAACGCCTCAAGGGTGCGGTCGAGGGAAAGCTCGGCGAGCGCCAGCGCGGTCACCTTGTGAAGTTCGAGCAGTTCCTTGACCACCTGCCGGTTATCGCCGTAGAGTCGATGGTTCTCGAGGGCCGCTCCCATTTCCGCAGCCAGAATACGGAGGACGCTCACGTCCCGTCTTCTGAATGGCCGCCCGGGGCGGGCCCCGACCACGAGAACGCCGAGAACGGGAAATACCTCGCAGGTCATGCAGTAGGCAAGTTTATTGTGGTAGGACTCGATCAGCGCATTCCCGCAGAGAGTATTGTCAACGAGCCAGCAGAGTTCGTCTTCCCGTTTGTAGGCCGGACAATCGGCGCGGATACAGTTCTTCTCGCGCCAGCACATCTTGTTGCGCGTGCCGTTCAGGATGGGAATTACATACAGGCCGCGTGTTTCAGATGCAACTGATTGCTGAGGGCGGTTGAACACCGGGTCCCGTCCGGCATCATGCACGTATAATTCCCTGCCCGTGCGCACCAGCGCGGCAAAGGGGCTGTCCCCGGCAAGGGCTTGGCTCGTGATTCCGAGCATGGCCCCCAGGCCCGAATCTCGCTTCACGTCCAGTCGCACCCGGTTGCGGTCGACAAGGCAAAGCAGCGACTGTTTATACCCTAACCCTCGATCAATGGCCCACATGAACTGGTCGAGAAGCTGCTCAAGCGATTGTTCGGCATTGAAAACCTTGGTTGAAAGACGCGAGACGCTCGCCATGTCACGGCTGAACTCATAGAGGCGTCTTGCCTTGTCCTCGACCTCCTCCATGGCGACGGAAAGCTGTGCCGTCCGTTCCCGGATCTTGTTTTCGAGGCCCGAATAAGACTCCTCGATCCGGCCGGCCATCGCGTTGAATGACCGGGCAAGGTCCTGGATCTCGTCATTCGTAGACAGGCTGACGCGGTGCTCAAACTCGCCCCTGCCGAAACGTTCCACGCCTTCGTGGAGTATGGTGAGAGGGGAAAGGATGACCTTCCGGATTGCGAAATAGAGCATGCTTCCGATCATGAGGATCAGTGCCGTGAGAGAGAAGGTGAGGTTTCTCTTGCTCTCCTGGATCTCCTTGACGGCGTTTTCCAGCGAGAGAGAGACGAGCAGAACGCCGAGAATGTTTTTTTGCCTGCCGTGGCATTTGTTGCATCTGCCTTCGTTTTTCAACGGATACAGGATGGTGCGGAGAGGGACGTTGCCGTTTTCCTGAAAGGAAACCTCCTCGCCTGTTTTGATTACCCGGTCAATCTGCGGCATGGCGACGAGACTGCCTCCCGTGATGCCGAAGGCAGGGCTCCCGTCGCTTCTCACAACCTGCAGCCTTACGAGTCCGTAGGTACCGCGAATGCCGTCCATGAGTTCCAGGGTCCTGCGCGGCTCCCCCTTCAGCATGCTCTGCTTCAGGTCCGATAAAACCGTAAAGGCAAGAACATGCTGTTCTTCATCGGCTTTTTGAGCAAGGATGTTCGATTCCCGTTGAACCAGGGCATAGGACAAGAGACCGAGGAAGATACTAAGACTGCCGAGGACCAGGACGAGGAATTTGGCATGGAGCCTGATTTGCAGCATACGGCTACCATAGTAAACTAGGTGAATGGCCGGGTCAACCAAAAAAACGGGACCTGCGGCGAAAATAAGGGCCCTTTCACGAGAGGTGCTGCGGCATTCGTCAGGAGGGGAGGGTCAAACCCGGATCGGGAGGACGACAACGGGAATACCCTGGCTGTAAAATCTCCGCTGGACCGCGAAGATCGTATAGTTGTGAAAAACGCCGGATAAAAACGAGGTCTTCGGAAACACGAGCTGGCCGCCAAAAAGAATCGCATTGGGAAAACGCTCCAGGATCTGCGGCATGAGGCGGTCTATTTCGTCGACGACATCCGTGCCGAATGAGGAATACCCGGCGGCATAATATCCGTGACACCGCATGTAATGCACGTAGCGGTCCAGCTCCTTCCTCACCTCGGCCTTCATGCGGGACATCTCCTCGGCCCCCTTGAAGTTGCCGGCGTCTACCACGCCGACCTGGATGAAAACAAAGTTCTTGAACGTCCCGCCGAAGAGCCTGATGATGCTGAACAGCGTATGGAGCCCGAGGCCGTTGAAGCCGTTGACGAGCAGGACCGCGGTCTTGTCCTGAGGATCGTACTTCACCTTCAGTTCCTTTTGCGTCCCCTGTTCGCCGGGAAACGCGGGACAGGAAGACTCCGCCACGTTCACCAACTCATCCAGCCGGTGAAGGATCCGAAACGTATTGCGGTAATGGCGCCTGGTGAGCACCGCAATGCCGACGAGCGTTCCCGTGAGAATCATCGTGATCCAGCCGCCTTCGTGGAACTTGATTATCGTGACGGTCGAAAGAATGAAAAAGGTGAGCGTCATGCCCAGGCCGTTTATGAACAGCTTCTTCTCCCAGTGGGCCTCTTTGCCGCGGACCTGCCACCAGTGGCGGACCATGCCGAGCTGGGAGAGGAAAAACGTGATAAACACGTTGATGCTGTACAAGACGACCAGATATTTCACCGAACCGTTCGTCAGGACCATCGTGACAAAGGCCGCGCCGCCCATCATCAGGATCCCTTTCTGCGTCACCAGACGATCGGAGAGCATGCTGAACTTGGTCGGGAACCACCGGTCCAGGGCCATGTTCGCGAGCACCCGCGGCCCGTCGAGAAAACCCGCCTGGGCCGCGATGAACAGGAGCGCCGCCTCGGACAGGAGTGTAACGAGCACGAAGACGGCCCCTCCCCTGCCCCAACCCTTGGTCATGGTCTCGAACAACACTGCATTCAATGTTTTCCCGGTTTGGGGCACGACCCGGTAGAGGAGATAGGCGAGCATCAGGCCCATAACCACGAGAGCAAGGGAAAACGCCATGTAGCGCATGGTCCGCTTGCCGGTCTGGACCTTCGGTTCTCGGAGGATCGGCAGGCCGTTGCTCACCGCCTCGATTCCCGTGTAGGTGCCGGCGCCCATGCTGTAGGCGCGCAGAATAAGTAGAAGCATCCCGGCGAAACCGAGTTCCGCTTGCGTTTGTACCACGTCCGCTCTCGTTGCGGCGGCGACTGCGCCGAAGCTTCCAAGATTCACAAACAAGGCGTAGGCGATAATGAAAGCATGGGTGATAACGAACGTAAGGAAAATCGGCACCAGGGGAAGGACCGATTCCTTGACCCCGCGCATGTTCATGACGGTAAGAACCAGGACACCAAAGAGCGCAAACGTGAGCCTGTACGGCAGCCATGCCGGCGGGAGGAAGCTGAACAGGGCGTCCGCTCCGCTGGCCACGGAAATCGTGATCGTAAGCACATAATCGATCAATAGCGCCGATCCCGACACCATGCCGGCTGTGGGTGAGAGCAGTTTGCTGGCAACGAGATATCCGCCCCCTCCCGTGGGAAAGAGCTCAATGATCTGGGAGTAGCTGGTAGCGATGATAAATACGGTGATACCCGACATGAGGGCGACAATGATACTGAGGTAAACATGGCCCTTGAAGGCGAGAAAAGCTTCTTCCGGGCCGTAGCAGGATGACGAAAGGCCGTCGGCCCCGAGCCCGACCCAGGCAAAGAAGGCGATAAGGGCGAGCTTGTGGAAAAGCGACGAATCATCAATGTTGTGCTTACCGCCGAGGATCAGGTGTTTTATTTGCTGCAACAGGGACGGCTTACCAGGTTGGTCCATGAAATTCATACTCCTGCTGACATCCGCCGGCGTTCCGGCTGTATCTCTTCTGCGCTGCAATGAGGGTAATTATAAAGCAAGGTATGTACCATTGCAAGAATAAGAATGGCCCTCTCGGCATGTTGTTGTTTTTACGAGGAGAGCAATCCACGGTGGTTGTCACGGAGTTGCGAAAGGGCCGCCTTGGTGACGCATTTTTAGACAAATGATCAAACCGTGTGCAGGTTTTTGCGGCTCGTTTGCGGCTCGTCATCCTTCCGGATCGTATTTAAGCCGATACCCGATCCCCGGCTCATTCATCAGAAACCGGGGGCGTGCTGGGTCTGCTTCGAGTTTATGTCTGAGCTGGGTCATGTACACACGCAGATACTGGACCTCGTTTACGTGAGCCGGCCCCCAGACTTCCTTTAAAAGCTGGGTGTGGGTGATGACCCTGCCGGCATGCCGGACCAGCACCGTCAGCAGTTTATACTCAATGGGCGTAAGGTGCACTTCCTTATCATCGATAAACGCCTGCCGCTGCGCCAGATCGACGCGCAGGTTCTGGAGAATAAAAACCGGCTCCTGCCTGCCGGCAGTCTGGCGGGCCGCGTGCCGGAGCGCGACGCGGATCCGTGCCATGAGCTCGCCGGCGCTGAAGGGCTTCGTCAGGTAGTCGTCAGCGCCCGCGTCGAGGGCCTTCACCTTGTCCTGCTCCTGTTCCCGCGCGGAAATGACGATGATCGGCGTCTGGGTCCATTCGCGCAATCTTTTTGTTACTTCCAGTCCGTCCAGATCGGGCAGGCCGAGGTCGAGGAGCACGATGTCGGGGTTGCGCGTCGTCGCCTGCATCAAGCCCTCCTGTGCAGTCCCCGCCTCCACCAGGCGATAACCGTGGCCCTGGAGCGTGATACGCAGGAAACGCCGCATCTGCGGCTCGTCCTCGATCAGCAATATAAGTTCTTTGTCTTCAGTCATGGTAATAACCGTTCAAACTGTTCAAGCCGTGACAACCGTTCAAACGGTTTAAACCGTTTAAACAGATTAAACTGCTTGAACCGTCAGACACTCACTCTTCTTCCTTCTTCTGCGCCGGCGGGAGCCCCGCCGAGGACAGGGTAAATCGGAATACGGCCCCGCCGTTCTCGCGGTTCTCCGCCCATATCCTGCCGCCGTGGGCGTTGATGATGGTGCGGCAGATGGCGAGCCCCAGGCCCACGCCGCCCGCGACGCCCCGGCCGCGCACGAATTTCTCGAAGATGCGCTCTTCGTCCCCCGGCGGAATGCCGGGACCTCGGTCGGCAAGCTCAACGGTCACCGTATAGAACGACTCCGACGCCGACAGTTCCAGCGGCGTACCCTTGGGCGTGTACTTGATTGCGTTGTCGAAGAGATTCACCAGGACCTGTTCGATGAGCAGGCCGTCAAAGGGAATGAGCGGCAGGTTCCCGGGCAGTTTCACGGTTACCGGATGATCGTTCAGGCGGTCGCCGAGGCGGTTCAGCACCACGCCTACGATCTCCTCGAGGGACTGCCATTCCTTGTTCACCTGAATGGCCCCTGATTCGAGCCGTGTCATGTCGAGAACGTTCTTGATGATCCTGTTCAGATGCTCCGCCTCTTCCTGGATGGTCGTGACCAGGTCGAGGCGACTGTCGGTGTCGAGCAGAACATCCCGTTGCAGGAGCGTCGTCGCCGCACCGGTGATCGCCGAGAGCGGTGTCCGGAGGTCGTGGGAAATGGAGCTTAAAAGCGTGTTCCGCAGGCTTTCCGTTTCCGCCTTCAGCAAGGCCCGCTGGGCCGCCTCGCCCAGAAAGGAGCGCTCAATGGCAATGGCCGTCTGGTTCGCAAATGCCTCCAGATAGTGTAGCTGTTCCGGCTCGAACCCGTCCGGTGCGGATTTTGGAAGGATGCCGATGACGCCGGTGACGCCGGCAGAGGCGATCAGCGGCAAATAAAGCGCCTTGGCGCCAGGCAGCGTATCGGAGCCCAGTCCGGCCGGCTGGCGGTGTTCGTATACCCATTGCGCAACGCTCAGCTCCTGCTGCACGGGGGTGAAAGCAAAGGTCCCGCCCGCTGCGGCGGCGAGGCGGTTCTGCTCGTCGGGAAGGAGGATCGCGACCTGGCTGTCGAATACTTCGCCGATGTGTTTCATGGCGATCTCGGAGAGCCGCATCGCCCCCCGCTCGCGTACCAGGTCGCGGCTCAAGTTGTACAGGGCCGCGGTCCTGCGCTCGCGCAGTCTCGCGGCCTCGGCCTGTTGGCGAACCCGGAGCGTGAGCCTGCTGATGACGAAAGAAACGATGAACATGACGGCGAAGGTGATAAAGTACCGGACATCGCTGACGGCAAAGGTATAGTAGGGAGTGATGAAGAAATAGTCGAAGGCCGCGACGGAAAGGAGCGCGGCGAAGAGCGACGGCCACTTGCTCGTGCGGCTCGCGACGAAAACGACGCCGAGCAAGTATATCATGGCGATGTCCAGCCGCTCGAAGTAGGAAGACAGGAGCTGTGCCAGGACCGTACACGCCGTGACGGCAGCCACGCTTAAGGCCCATTCCCTTTTGCGCCAAGTGCGGGTCCGGGCGCCGGCATCACGGTGAACATGGGGTTCTGCAACGTCTCCGCTGATGACATAGACATCAATGTCGCCGCTCCCGCGTACGATCTCGTCTAGGGGTGAACCGAAAAACTTGTCCTTCCAGCGCGCATGGGTCGGTTTGCCGATGATGATCCTCGTCACGTTCCGGCTGCGGGCATAGGTGAGAATTTCTTCGCTCATCCGCTGACCGGAGAGCGTAACGGTCTCGGCGCCCAGGCTTTCAGCCAGCCTCATATGGTCGGCCAGTTGTTTGATGTCGCTTTCCGAGGAGCGCACCCGCGAGGGGGCCTCTACGTGCACCGCGATCCATTCGGTGCGAAGCCCCGCTGCCAGGCGCCGCGCAGCATGGATCAATCGAATAGAGCGCGGATTATGCCCGACGCAAACCAGTATCCGCTCCCCGGCAGGCCAGATGTCCTTGATCCCCTTGTCCTGCCGGTAGACCTGCATCTGCTCGTCCACGCGGTCTGCGGTGCGGCGGAGCGCGAGCTCGCGGAGCGCGATCAGGTTGCCTTTGCGAAAGAAGTTTTCGATGGCCGCGGCCGCCTGATCCGGCATGTACACCTTGCCTTCCCGTAGACGCTGAAGCAGGTCGTCGGGGGGCAGGTCAATCAGCTCTATTTCATCGGCACGGTCGAGGAGAAAATCGGGGATGGTTTCCCGGACGTTGATGCCCGTGATCTGGGCGACTACATCGTTCAGGCTTTCGAGGTGTTGCACGTTTACGGTGGTGTAGACGGAGATGCCGGCCCCCAGCAGCTCATAGATGTCCTGCCAGCGTTTCTTGTGGCGGGAGCCGGGGGCATTCGTGTGGGCAAGTTCATCAACAAGCATGATAGCAGGCTTGCGAAGAAGAGCGCTGTCGAGATCGAACTCCTTCAGGATGGAGCCGCGATACTCGATGTTCCTGCGGGGCAGGACTTCCAGTCCCTCGAGGAGCGCCTCGGTCTCTATACGGCCGTGGGTCTCGACAAGACCGACCACGATTTCCAGGCCCTCGCGTTTCTTCTGGCGTGCGGCCTCGAGCATGGCATAGGTTTTCCCGACACCGGGAGCGGCGCCGAAGAATATCTTCAGCTGCCCCTCGCGACTCCGTTCGGTTTCCCGGCGCACTCTGTCCAGAAGCTCATCGGGACTAGGCCTGCGTTCTTCCATGTATATATAAGCTCCCAAAGATTAACAGAGAAAACCTTATATGATTTATATTTTCGCATATTTTGCGCATTCTGTGCAGAATATTTAGTATAGACAGGCTTGCATTAAATTGCCGTAAAAAATGGACCGGAAAGCATTAAAATTGTATAAAGATGGTTGAAGGTAAACTGCGGAGTTTCACTGTTTCAACTGTTGGTCGCAAAGGTACGTTTGTTTCGCCTTGCCGGAAGAGTAGTCGAGAGGATATACGCGCACCTCACTTACAGCTGTTTTCAGACGATATTATCAGCCCGGCAGCCTCGCCTTTTTTCGCGATATCGCCGGCTTTCAGTTCGCCTTCGACAACCTCGCCTTTCAAATAATCTTCCCCTACATAGGAAAGCACCTTGATCTTTCCTACTTCCAGGATCTCATGGGACCTACTTTCCCGGTAGACAGGAAGGATATCATAAATATTGATCGCCTTCCTTACGTCCGAGGTCCCGCTCTGAAACAGGCATACTACTGTTCCTTTCACCATGATTCCCTTAGCTTCTTTCGCTTCACGTTCCTCCTGGAGGGGAGACCAGGAAACGGCGTTGACGAGCTGAGGCAGCCATGCGCATAAGATAAGAAGAACAGCAAGAAGCCCTGCAATCTTTTTCATATTGTATCCTCCACAGTTACTTCTCTTCATCGAGCGCGAGGTTCAGTTCCAGGACATTAACCACCGGCTCGCCGATCATGCCGAGCCAGCGTCCTGTTGTGTTATTGACAACGATGTCGCGGACCTTGGCCTCCTCGAGTCCCCGGGCCTTTGCCACTCGGCGTATCTGATATTCGGCAGCAGCCGGACTGATATGGGGATCGAGACCGCTGCCGGAAGCCGTGACCAGGTCAACGGGGATTTTTGCCCCGTTGCCCGGATCGGCGGCACGCAGAGCATCTATACGCGCCTGCACAGCCTTCATGAGGTCAGGGTTGTTCGGGCCGAGGTTGGAGCCGGTCGATGACCCGCCGTTATAAGGATAGGGTGTCGTCGCCGACGGTCTTCCCCAGAAATATTTCCGGTCGTCGAACTGCTGACCGATCAGCTTCGATCCGACGGCTTTGCCGTTCTTCGTGATGACGCTGCCGTTCGCCTGACGGGGAAAGACTACTTGAGCGATCCCGGTCACAGCCAGGGGGTAGATAATCCCCGTGAGTATTGTAAACAGCAACAAGGACATGAATGCGTTACGAATCATGGTGAACATGTTTCCTCCGGTTATAACCGTTCAAACTGTTCAAACGGTTCTCAAACTATATGCATTGCAGTTATCAACATGTCGACCAGTTTGATGCCGATGAACGGCACGATCAACCCGCCGACTCCATAGATCAGTGCGTTGTTGCGCAGAACAATCGAAGCCCCAAGGGGCCGGTATTTTACTCCGCGTAGCGCCAGGGGGACCAGGAATATAATGATTAAAGCATTAAAGATCACCGCGGACAACACGGCGCTTTGCGGGGTGGCCAGGCCCATGATGTTGAGCGCTCCCAGCGCCGGATAGATGGAAATGAACGCGGCCGGCAGAATGGCGAAATATTTCGCCACGTCGTTCGCGATGCTGAAGGTCGTGAGCGTGCCGCGGGTCATCAGAAGCTGCTTTCCGATCTCGACGATCTGAATGAGCTTCGTGGGATTGGAATCGAGGTCCACGAGGTTCCCTGCTTCCTTTGCCGCCTGGGTGCCGGTGTGCATGGCCACGGCAACGTCCGCCTGTGCGAGTGCGGGCGCGTCGTTCGTGCCGTCGCCGGTCATGGCCACGAGCCTTCCGCCTTTCTGGTGTTCGCGGATCAGCTTGAGCTTTGCCTCGGGCGTTGCCTCGGCCAGGAAATCATCTACGCCAGCCTCGGCCGCGACCGCGGCGGCGGTCAGCGGGTTGTCGCCGGTGATCATAATCGTCTTGATCCCCATCTTGCGCATCTCCGCGAACCGTTCCTTGATCCCTCCCTTGACGATATCGTTTAACCGGATGACGCCGAGCACTTTATGTCCCTCGGCAACCACGAGCGGCGTTGCGCCCTGTTTGGCAATATCATCCACGATCGAGCGAACATCGGAAGGGAAGGTCCCGCCCATTTTTTGGGCGTACTTTTCAACTGAGTCTGCTGCGCCTTTTCGGATTTCACGGTTGTCGAGATTAACACCGCTCATGCGCGTCTGCGCAGTGAACGGCACGAATGTTGCTCCGATACTGTGGATGTCTCTCGCCCTGAGCTCATATTTTTCCTTTGCAAGAACGACGATGCTTCTTCCCTCGGGAGTTTCATCTGCTAATGAGGCGAGCTGCGCCGCGTCAGCAAGTGCGCCTACGTGCACTCCCGGTGCGGGAATAAACTCGGTGGCCTGCCGGTTTCCGAGAGTGATGGTGCCGGTTTTATCGAGCAACAGAACGTCAACGTCTCCGGCTGCTTCTACGGCCCTGCCCGACATGGCGATCACATTTGCCTGGATCATCCGGTCCATGCCCGCAATGCCGATGGCCGAGAGGAGCCCTCCGATCGTGGTCGGGATGAGGCATACCAAAAGGGCAACAAGCACGGTGATGGTAATCGGTGCGCCCTGACCTGCGGCCTTGATGCTGAAGAGAGAATAGGGAAGGAGCGTCACGCACACGAGCAGGAAGATGATCGTCATGCCCGCAAGAAGAATGTCGAGCGCGATCTCGTTCGGAGTCTTCTGTCGTTTCGCGCCTTCCACCATGCTGATCATCCGGTCAAGGAACGTCTCTCCCGGACTTGTCGTGATGCGGATGACGAGCCAGTCGGACAGGACTGTGGTCCCTCCGGTGACTGCGCTCCGGTCCCCGCCGCTTTCCCGGATCACGGGCGCGCTTTCGCCGGTCACGGCGCTTTCATTGACCGAGGCTACCCCCTCGATGATTTCGCCATCCATGGGAATGATGTCGCCGGCTTCCACGAGGACAACATCGCCTTTTTTTAGCTGCGAAGAGGACACTTGGGTGGCATCCGCATCAGGTTCCGGCTTCGCAAGCCGCTTGGCCATGACCTCGCACCGCGTTTTGCGAAGCGAATCGGCTTGGGCCTTGCCGCGGCCTTCTGCCATGGATTCCGCAAAGTTGGCGAAGAGCACCGTTATCCAGAGCCAGACGGAGATCTGCAGTATGAAGGAAGGCGACGCCTCGCCTTTTCCCGTCAGCACTGCGTGAGAAAACAGGAGTGTCGTCAAGATGCTGCCGATTTCCACGACAAACATTACAGGGTTCTTGATCTGGTAAACTGGATTCAATTTTCTGAACGAATCCAATAATGCTTTTTTTACGATCATCGGTTCAAAGAGCGACCTCTTTTTCGATTTACTGCTCATTGTCATTTCTCCTCAATGGTTCCTGCTATCGTGTGGCCATCAAATGTTCAGCAATCGGCCCGAGCGCCCAGGCCGGCATGAACGTCAAAGCGCCTACGATCACAATGACTCCGATCAGGAGCGCCACGAACAAGGGCGTATGGGTCGGCAGCGTTCCCAAGCCCGCAGGAACCTGCTTCTTCTTCGCAAGCGAGCCCGCAATGGCAAGCACCGGGATGATCACCCAGAACCGGCCGAGGAACATGGAGATGCCGAGGGCAGTGTTATAGAAGATCGTGTTGGCGGATAGGCCCGCAAAGGCACTGCCGTTATTGTTCGCTGCAGATGAGAAGGCGTAGAGGATCTCTGAAAATCCATGCGGGCCGGGGTTCGCGACTCCCGCTGCTCCCGCTGTAGTCGCAACGCCGACTGCCGTGCCGATCTTGACCAGGGCATTGACAACGAGTACCGCGACCGAGGCCATCTTCATCTCGAACATCTCGATCTTCTTGCCCAGATACTCCGGCGTGCGCCCTACCATGAGGCCCGCTATGAAGACCGTAATAATGGCCAGGACCAGCATGCCGTAAAGTCCCGATCCGACTCCGCCGAAGATGACTTCGCCAAGCTGGATGAGCACCATGGGATAGAGACCGCCCATTGGCGTGAAGGAATCGTGCATCGAATTGATGGAACCGTTCGAAGCCGCCGTGGTAGCGGTGGCCCAGATCGCGGAGTTCACGATCCCGAAGCGCGCTTCCTTTCCCTCCATGTTGCCGCCCGGCTGCATGTCGCTTGCTTGTTGATCAACCCCGATGGATGCGAAACGCGGATTGCCGTGCTGTTCACTCCAGACACACAGGGTCGTCAGCGTGACAAGCACAATAATCATCGCCGCAAGAAGGGCCCACCCCTGGCGCATGTCTCCGACCATCTTGCCGAAGGTGATACAGAGCGCAGCAGGTATCAGGAGGATCGCCAGGACCTCCAGGAAATCGGAGAGCGCGGTCGGGTTCTCAAAAGGATGGGCTGAATTGACATTGAAGAAGCCGCCGCCGTTCGTCCCAAGCTGTTTAATCGCGATCTGAGAAGCAGCAGGGCCGAGCGGGATGACCTGCTCTTTCATCTCCGCCTTCTCAGTCACCGGATTCCCCTTTTCATCCTTGATCGAATAGCCCTGGGCATCGAGCTTCGGATTATCGTAGGTGATGCCGTGAATGAGCTGCACGGTCTTGTACTCGCTGAACGTTTGGACTACACCTTGCGAAACGAGCAGCAGTGAATAGATCAGTGAAAGCGGGATCAGGATATACAGCGTTGAACGGGTGAGATCGGCCCAGAAATTACCAATGGTGTCAGCCGAGTGTCTCTTGAACCCGCGGATCATGGCAACGAGCACTGCCATGCCGGCTGCCGCTGACACGAAATTCTGGACCGCAAGCCCTGCCATTTGCGTGAGGTAGCTCATCGTTGTTTCACCGCCGTAGTTCTGCCAGTTCGTGTTCGTAACGAAGCTCACTGCCGTGTTGAAGGCAAGGTCAGGCCGGACCCCTGCGAACTTTTGCGGATTGAGCGGCAGCATTCCCTGAAGCCGTTGCAGAAGATAGAGGAAGGAAAATCCCGCTGCGCTGAAGAGAAGCACTGCACCGGCGTACTTCTTCCAGCTCATTTCCTCCTCCGGCTTAATGCCGCAAAGCCGGTAGAAAAGGCGTTCAAAAGGGCCGAGCATTCGGTCCAGGCCCGAAGGCTGTCCTTCGTAGACCCGCGCCATGTAGACACCGAGCGGTTTTGCGAGGAGCAGCAAAACGCCAAAATATAAAATTATTTGCACAAGATCGTTGCCGGTCATGACAATGCCTCCGGTTTAAGAAGTGCTATCAAGAGATAGACCAACAACGCTGCGGCGAGAATGCCGCCTATCCAGTAGAAGATTTCCATCGCGTCTCCCCTCCCGCAATTTTTACACTCGTTCAACAAGTTTCACGAAAAACCAGCTTGCAACGAAGAGCACAATCGTAATTCCGACAAACAGGATGTCCATCCGGCTACCTCCTCTGCATGCATAAATATAAGCATATCCGGGATTAAATTGCTGCTAAGAACGGCGCGAAAAACATAAAAATTTCATAAAGGCGAGTTTCGAGAAAGGGGGTGGTGCAGAGTCTCACGCTGCTCTTCTTACGATCCTCTTCCTTGCCTCCTCCATCAACAGAAGGATAGGAGGGAAGATCAGAAGAAAGGCCAATTCCTTGATAGCGAGAGGGGCAAGCCCGAAGATCCTTTGCAAAGGAGGCGCATAAATCAGGCATGTTATGATAGCGAGCTCTGTTGCGATACCCCACAGGACAAGCCTGTTGGCAAAGAGCCCGGCACTGAATACCGATTCCCGCTCGGTCCTGCACGCAAAGACATTGCCGATTTGAGAGGCCACGATACCGGCAAGGGACATGGTTGTGGCAGTAAGATATAGCGTTCCCGAATCCGCCATCTCTATCCCGGGCCTCCACCCGTTTTCGAGGTAGATGAAGAAGAACCCGGCCATACTGGCAACCGCCTCGATGGGCCCCAGAAAACAGTAGGCCCGAAGGAGAAGCGGCAGATCGAGGAGCCTTTTGTCCCGCGGTCTCGGGGGCTGGTCCATGGTGCCGGGCTCAGGCGGCTCTGTTCCGAGGCCAAGGGCAGGCACGAGGTCCGTGCCCAGGTCCACGGCCAGGATCTGCATCACCGTGAGCGGGAGAGGGATCTTGAACAGGACGAAGGCGATGAAGGGAACGACCTCGGGGATGTTGCTCGCGAATATGTAGGCCACGAACTTCTTGATATTGGAATACACGGCCCGGCCCTCTTCGATGGCCGACACGATGGAGGCGAAGTTGTCATCAATGAGGATCATGGCCGCAGCTTCCTTGGCCACGTCGGAGCCCCGCATGCCCATGGCCACGCCGATGTCCGCCTTCTTAAGCGCAGGCGCGTCGTTCACCCCGTCGCCGGTCACCGCGACGACCTCGCCCGATTGCTTCAGGGCTGAAACGATCCTCATCTTGTGCTCGGGCGAGACCCGGGCGAAGATCACCTCTTCCTTCAAAATCCGATTGAGGCCTTCCTCGTCGATCTCGGAGAGCTCATGGCCTGTCATAACGCGCGGGTTCTCCGTCCGCGCAAGGCCGATCTTTTTCGCTATGGCGAGGGCAGTGAGGCCGTAGTCTCCGGTGATCATGATTGCTTTGATCCCCGCCCTGCGGCAAAGCTCCATGGCCTTGGGCACCTCAGGCCGCGGCGGGTCCATCATTCCGGTGAGTCCCAGGAAGATCAAGTCCCTCTCGGTCTTCTCGACGCTGAATCCGCCATCGGACTCAAGAGGCCTCTCTGCGATCCCGAGCACGCGCAGCCCGTCCTTTGCAAGGGCATCGTTTTCCAACAGGATGTTCCGGCGAAGCTCGTCTGTCAGCGGTTCGCTTCTGTTGTTCAGAAGAATGTGCGTGCAAAGCACCAGGGTCTCCGCAGGCGCTCCTTTGACGTGGGCCGCGGGCCTGCCCTCGACAAGGTTGATACAGGTCATCCGCTTCCTCACGGACTCGAAAGGAAGATGGCCGATCCGGGGGAAGGCGCGGCTCCTTGCAGCAATGTCAATCCCCCCTTTTGCGGCCATGACCAGGAGGGCAGCTTCGGTTGGGTCTCCCAGAATTGACCACCTATCTCCGGCTTTTTGAGGAGGAAGCAAAGAAGAGCTGTTGCAGAGGATCGAAGCGTCAAAGAGCCGGTAAAGGCCGTTCTCCCTCATCTCCTCGCGCGACAACGAGACCCCCTGGTAATAAAAATTTCCAGCAGGCTCGTAGTGCGCACCGCTTATCTCGATCACTTTCCCGTTGACCCATATCTTTGTCACTGTCATCTCGTTGGTCGTGAGCGTGCCGGTCTTGTCCGTGCAGATGACCGTCGTGCACCCCAGGGTCTCTACCGACGAGAGTTTTTTCACCAGCACGTTCCTTTTGACCATGCGCTGCACTGCCATTGCCAGGGACAGGGAAACAGTAGGTAGGAGCCCCTCGGGCACATTGGCGACGATGATCCCTATGGCGAAGAGGAATGCAGCGGCGAGGCTCAGCTTGCCGAGGGAGGTCCCGATGAAGAAGAAGAGGACGCCCATTGACACCGAGAGGATGGTGACGATTTTTGTTACCTTTTCTATCTCGTGCTGAAGAGGACTTTTTTCATCCTTCAGCTCCTGGGTAAGGGAGGCGATCCTGCCGATCTCCGTGTGCATCCCCGTTGCGATGACCGCGCCCCTGCCGCTTCCGGATGAAACCGTTGTGCCCGCAAAAACGAGGTTCGGGATCTCGGTCCAGAGAAACTCCCTGCCGTCAGCGACCGCCTCAGCTGTTTTATGGATCGGCTTCGACTCGCCGGTAAGTGTAGAGTTGTCGACCCGCATGTCCGATGCTTCAATGAGCCGCGCATCCGCCGAGACAGCGTCTCCTTCCTCCAGGAGAATAATGTCCCCGGGGACAAGGTCCGTTGCCGGCACCTCCTTCTTCGTCCCGGCCCGGAGGACGCGGGCCATGCGGGGTAGAAGCCTCTTGAGCGCCTCCAGTGCCCGTTCCGCCTTGTACTCCTGCCAGAAGCTGAAGACCGCATTGATGATGATTACGGCAAAGATGGCCCAGCCAAGCTCCGGCATGTCGGGCGAAAAATGCCAGAATTCCTCCTGTCCAGAGGAGGAGGGCGAAAAAACTTGTAAAGTTCTCGATAAACCGTAAGAGGAGGGGCTTTCCCCTGACCTCTTTCAGGACATTGGGGCCGTAGCGTTCCAGCCTTTTCAATGCCTCCTCTTCCGTCAGCCCGGACGCATCCGTGCCGAGTTCCTCGTAGATGTTCTCCAGAGGCAGCGGGAAGAAGACCTCCTTCCCGCCCTTTTCATGATGGAGGAGGAGACCGAGGGCGGAATGAGGGGTCCTGACCCGCTTGAGGGTGTGATAAAGAGGGGCGTCGGAAAAGATCGCGGATGACTTGGAAAGAATCTGGAGATGAACATCCGTCTTTTCCGTGGGGGTCAAAAAAAGAAAGAACAAGTGGACTGGATGATGATCCCTGGCAAAAAAATCAACGCCCCTTTTTGACACAGCGAGGAGGGCAACGGGGTCCTTCAGGCCGTCCACCCTCGCGTGGGGAAACGCCACCCCCCGTCCCACGGCGGTGCTCTCGGTGGCCTCCCTGTCCAGAAGGGCTTTGACTATTTCACCGGAGTCCCTGAGCCGCCCGGACCTCCGGAGAATGCCGACCATCTCCTCCAAAGCCCCTCTTTTGTCCCGTGCCTTCAGGTTGACGGTGATGACCCGAGTGTCAAGAAGATCGGACAGTTTCATAATGATATTATAGCGTGAGACCGGCGACAAGTTCAAACAAGGTGAAGCGACGGAGGGAAAAAGCTACAGACGAAAAAAACCGGAACCCTTTCATTAAGAGAGTTCCGGTTTTGAGTGCAGTGCATCAATCAACTGTTAAATGTCATAGTACAGGAAGAACTCGTAAGGATGGGGACGGAGCCGGAGCGCGTCCACTTCCTTGGTCCTCTTGTAGTTGATATGCATTTCGATGGCGTCCTTGGTGAACACGTCGCCCTTCATCAAGAAGCTGTGGTCCGCTTCGAGGTTGTCCAGCGCCTCTTCAAGCGATCCCGGCATGGAAGGCACGTTCGCCAGTTCTTCCGGAGCCATATCATAGATGTCCTTGTCGAGCGGCTGGCCCGGATCGATCTTGTTCTCAATGCCGTCGAGGCCCGCCATCAGCATGGCAGCGAAGGCCATGTAGGGGTTGCAGGACGGGTCGGGGAAGCGTACCTCGATCCTCTTGGTCTTGGGGTTCGCACTGTACATCGGGATACGGACCGAGGCCGAGCGGTTCCGGCTCGAGTAGGCCAGGTTCACCGGCGCTTCGAAGCCCGGGGTCAGGCGTTTGTAGGAGTTCATCGTGGGGTTCGTGAAGGCGGCGATCACTTTCGCATGTTTGAGGATGCCGCCGATGTAGTGGAGCGCCATCTGGGACATGCCGGCATACTGGTCACCGGAGAACAGGGGCTTGCCGCCCTTCCAGATGGACTGGTGGGTATGCATGCCCGAGCCGTTATCTCCGAAAAGAGGTTTGGGCATGAAGGTCACGGTCTTCCCGTTCCGCTTGGCCACGTTCTTGATGATGTACTTGAAGAACATGACCTGGTCGGCGCACTTGACCAGGTTGCTGAACCGGATATCGATCTCGGCCTGGCCCGCGGTCGCCACTTCATGGTGCTGGCGCTCCACGTAGATGCCGACCTTCTGCATCTCTTCTACCATCTCGGAGCGGATGTCCTCCTGGGAGTCGATGGGCGGCACCGGGAAGTAGCCTTCCTTGTGGCGCGGTTTGTAACCGAGGTTCGGGTTTTCCACGCGGCCGCTGTTCCATATGCCTTCGCTGCTGTCGATGTGGTAGTAGCCTTCGTGGGAATTCTGGTCAAAGCGGACGTCGTCGAAAATGAAGAATTCCGGCTCGGGACCCATGTAGCAGGTGTCACCGATGCCGGTGGACTTGAGGTACGCTTCGGCCTTCTGTGCGATGTAGCGCGGATCGCGGGAGTAACGCTCCTTCGTGATCGGGTCTACGATGTTGCAGATCAGCGACATGGTCGGATACTTGGTGAAGGGGTCCATCACCGCCGTTTCGGCATCGGGCACGACGAGCATGTCCGAGGTATGGATAGACTGCCAGCCGCGGATGCTCGATCCGTCGAAACCGAGGCCTTCCTCGAAGATGCCCTCGGTCAGTTCGTCCACCGGGACGGAAAAGTGCTGCCACAACCCCGGGAAATCCATGAATTTGAAGTCGACCATCATTGCCTTGTTCTCTTTTGCCAGCTTCAGTGCATCTTTCGGTGTCATTTGGTTCCTCCTCAATTTAATATCAAATCCTAATTTCTAATTTTTTCTAATTTCGAAATTCTAAATTATTTAGAGCTTCGGATTTCGGAATTCATAATTTATTTTATATCGCCGCTTCTCCCCGCTCTCCGGTCCGGATCCTGATCACTTCTTCCACGGGAGTAACGAATATCTTGCCGTCGCCGATGCGGCCGGTCTTCGCCGTTGTCTCGATGGTCTCAATTATTTTAGGCACGATGTTGTCGGCGGCAATAACCTCGATCTTCACTTTCGGGAGAAAATCAACAACATATTCCGCGCCGCGGTAAAGTTCGGTATGGCCTTTTTGCCTGCCGAAGCCCTTCACTTCAGTGACGGTAATCCCCTGAACGCCGATAGCATTAAGGGCATCCTTGACTTCATCGAGTTTAAAGGGCTTGATAACGGCCTCGATCTTTTTCATGCTCATAACCTCCTGTCTATTTTAGAAGCAATTTTAATGCTAGAACAAAAAATATTAACTTTCAGTGGATTAATGGTAAGAAGAGGAGAGAGTACTGCCTTATATTTAATCAGCAGCCTAAAAATTAGGCATGTCAGTTTCTGACTTTTTCATTTTTCCGGATTTTTTCCTCGCGTTCTATCCGTTCGCCTTCCTCAAGGAACTTGAAGGAAATCTCCTTTTCGATGTCGTCCTTCAGCTGTTCAAGAGATATGAAGTCTCCCTTCTGGAGCTCCTTTATCTTGGAGGCGGCATCCCGATATCCCGGGTCAATATTGTAAACTTTCTGGAACTCACTCAGTGCACTGCCCGCCTCTCCCGCAAGCTGGTACGCGAGCCCGAGGTCATAGTAAAGGCCGATGCGTTCTTGAACGTCGACGCCGAAATTTTCTGAATACTTCAATGCATTCTGTATCTCGGCAATGGCCTTCTGATACTCGCCCTTGTCCATGTAGCACAGGCCGAGCATATAACGGCTCTGAACGAACTTGGGCTCCTGTTCCGGCGTCAAAACGAACTCGGCGATCGCGTCATCCAAGAGCCCCATCTCCTTATAGGCAACACCGAGGTTATAGTGGGTATCGACGTCTTCCTTGACCGCCTGCTTCTCAACGCCTTTTTTGAATTCCTCGAAGATATCGTCCAGGCTCTGCTCTTCGGCGGACGCGGATGACGGCGGCGGAACGGCGACGCTGCTCAGCTCGTCCCGGAGCTCCGAAGCGAGATCGAAGAAATCATCGGGCTGCTTCGCTTCCTGTCCTTTTCGCTTCGGAGGGAGCGCCGGGGTTCCGCTTTCGCGCAATTCCTCGCCGAGGTCGAAGAAATCCTCTTCCGCGCGTTGTTCTTGTTGCCGCGCGTCCGTCCTGCCGGGGACTGCCGTGACGTTCATTTTCTCGTCAACGACAGGAGCCTTCGGGGGAGCCGGAGGGGCCGCGGCTTCGACCGGCGGTGTTCCGCTTTGCTGCTTGAGCTGCGCTATTTCCTGCATCAGCATGCGGACCGCTTCATCATCGGATTCGCTCGCGGCCATTACTGCTCCGGACTCACCTGTCCCGCTTGCCGGTGCATACCCTTCAAGCTCATCGACCGCTTCGGCGAGCTTTGAAAATTCCTGCGTCTCCTCCGCTTCACGGGATATCTCAGTGAGACGGTCGATCGCCTGTTTGTCGCCCGGATCGTATTGTATGATCTTTGCGTAATGCTTCTTTGCCTCGTCGAACAGGCCCTGCTGGTAGTAGAACTCGGCTTCGGCCCATATCTCCTTGAGATCCGCCTCTTTTGCCGGCGGTTCTTGAGCGGACGCTTGACGCTCCGTTTCCCGGCCGAGGGGCTGTTTCAGCCGTTCTCCCGGAGCCGGCTCCTGCGGCTCCGCAACAGTCATCTCTTCCAAAGGCGGCTGCGGCCCCTCCGTTGGAATGTCGGGGACCGTGAACGGCTCTTCGAAGGCGATCTCTCCGGACGCGGGAGGTTCTTCGGCAGGCGCTTCGAACGCGGGTTCGTCGCGTGCGGCAGGACCGGGAACAACAAGTTCTTCCCCTAGTTCCGGAGGCGTCATATCCAGCCCCTCAAATCCCGTGGTTATCTCTGCAGACTGTGCTTCAGCAGGAGGCAATACCTCATCAAGCAACGGCGCTTCTGCGAGCGGTTCCTCGAAGGTAAACTCCCCGGGCGCAGCCGGCGCCGGTGCGGACGCCGACGGGGCCGGGGCCATGCCGAGCCGCGACTGGACCTCCGCATTGTCGGGATCGAGCTCGAGCGCGGTTTGCAAAACAGACTCGGCCTGGTCCTGCACACCACTCTTGGCATAGAGGTCGGCAAGAACGAGCATGTGGGCCACAGCCTTGCCCACATTTCCCTGGTCTCCGTAGAGGTCGCGCAGTTTGATGCGGACCGGTACGCTTTCGGGAAACTTTTTCGCCAGGCCTTCGAGCTGTTCCAGTGCCTTGGCCGAAAGACCGTACTTGACGAGCACATCCACTTCAGTGAAGGCCTCGGCAATGGCGGGGTCTTCTTCGGCCCTCGGCACGGCCGGCGGCATAACAGGTGGCGCCGGTTGCGGCACAACCGTCTCAGCGATCACGAATCCAGGCGCTGCGGGCGGAGGCTGCAGGCTTTCGAGTCGCTGCCTGGCTTCGGTCAAATCGGGCGCGAGCTCGATTGCTCTGGCAAGCGCTCCCTTGGCGCCGTCTTTGTCGCCCTCGTTGATAAGGATCTCCGCCGCCTGAAGGAGTTCCCGGGCTGCATCCTGTCCGCAGCCTACCTTGGCATAGAAATCACTCAATGTTCGCCGCGCCTCGACAAAGCCGGGGTTTTCAGCTACAAGGCCCTTGAGGGCCTCCAGAGCGGCGTTCGTGCCCTCATCAGGCGCGACCGCTCCTGTGCCGGGCAGCAGTTTGCAGCCCTTCTCACCGGAAGCCTCCCTGCCTTTGAGCCGCTCTTCTGCTATGATCCTCGCTTCGGCAAGCGCCTTGTCATGCTCCTTCCTCGCGAGGTAGAGGTGGAACAGTTTTTCGCGCAGGTCGATCCTGGTGGCGTCCTCGGACAGGAGCTTTTTATATATTTCCTCGGCCTCGGCATCACGGCCGGCTTTCGCGAGCGCATCAAGATACATGTCGATAAGTTCTTTATTTGACGGGTCGCTCTCAACAGCAGGCTTGAGCGCTTTACAGGCCTCTACATATTTGCCTTCCTTATAATAGATGATGCCTGCCTTGTGGTAGACTTGCTTGCTGTTCGGGTCAAGGGCAAGGGCCTTTTCAAATATCTGCCGGGCGTCCTGGAACGCTTCTTTGGACATGTACACGTCGGCAACTTCGAGGTACGCCTTGACCGCTTCCTTCTTCATGCCCTCCTTCGCGTACATGTCCGCGAGTTTGATCCTGAAGGCGCTGTTCGAGGGGTTCAGGTCGGCCATCTTCTGGTAGATGCCGAGGGCCTTGGACATCTCCTGGCGCTGTTTATAATGGTCAGCAACGAGCTTGTAACTTTCAAGCGCGTTTCCGGTGAGGCCCTTCTCCGCGTTCAGGTCGGCGAGGGCAAGGTGGGCTTCGATCTTTTTGGGGTCTATATTGAGGACTTTTTTGTAAAGCGCGATGGCCTTGGAGGTGAACCCGTCGGCAGCGAGGATGTCCGCGGCCTTCTTATAGGCGTCGACCGCGTCCGCTTTTGCTTCTTTTTTAAGACACAGGTCGCCGATCGTGTTGAAAATATTGGCATCATTCGGAGACTCTTTGACGAGCTTTTTCCACTCGGCAATGGCTTTATCGAACTGGCCTTTGGCGGCGAACTTCTGGGCTTCCTTGATAACAGCATTCTTGTCGATGGCCATGGTCTAAAAATACCATAAAGCCCGGCAGGGTGTCAACAACTGTCGTCCCATCTTAAACCTTGATTTTAAAAATAAATCATGTTAAATATGATTATATGGCACTTCGCGAGATTCGAAAATTCCCAGATCCTGTACTGCGACGGAAAACCGATCGTGTTACCAGCATCAACGGCGCGATTGAACGCCTGATCGACGACATGGTGGAAACCATGCACGCTGCCCCGGGAGTGGGGCTCGCCGCCAACCAGGTAGGCGTTTCGCTCCAGATCGCGGTCATAGATTTGAGCACCAGGGAAGAGAAAGAAAAGCATCACCCGCTGCTGGTGATCGTCAATCCGGAGATCCTCTCCCTGGAAGGATCGGTCGTGGAGGAGGAAGGTTGCCTCAGTATTCCCGAGTACGCGGAGAAAGTAAAGCGCGCCTCCAGGGTAAAGGTGCGCGCCCAGGACCGGACAGGAAAAATCTTCGAACTCGAGGCCGAAGGACTCCTGGCAAAGGCCCTCCAGCATGAAATCGACCATCTCAACGGACTGCTGTTCATAGACAGGCTGAGCCCGCTCAAAAAAAGCATTTTCAAGCGAAGACTAAAAAAAATGGCGCTGGACAAGACCGAGAAGCCATGATGTGTTAAAAACGGGAAGACGAGAGACAGGGGCCGGGAGGGCTGAAGCTTTTCGCTCTTACGCTTTCCGCCTAACCCCTGAGGGACTCATTTTTTTTCGCCCGACGGATTTTAGCTTATGAGACTCGTATACATGGGCACGCCGCAGTTTGCCGTGCCGCCCCTCCGGGCTTTGGCTGAGGCGGGTCATGAAATCGTCGGAGTGGTCACGCGCATCGACAAACCGGCGGGCAGGGGCCGAAACGTGGCAGCGCCTCCGGTCAAGGCCGTTGCGCTGCAATTGGGCCTCCCGCTCTATCAGCCCAAACGCGTGCGGGAGCCGATATTCATCGATGCGCTCCGCAAGCTCAACCCCGATGTCATCGTTGTGGCTGCCTACGGACAGATCCTGCCGAAAGAGGTCCTGGCCTTGCCGAAATACGGCTGCATCAATATACATGCCTCGCTCCTCCCCGCATACCGGGGCGCCGCACCCATCAATTGGGCGATCATCCGCGGCGATAAGGAGACCGGCATTACCATCATGCAGATGGACGAAGGCATGGACACCGGCGCTGTCCTCATGCAGGAAAGCCACCCGATAGGCCCCGGGGACACATCGGGCGCGTTGACGGAAACGCTCTCGGCGCTCGGCGCTCGGCTCATCACGAAGTCTCTGTTGCTCGTTGGATCGGGAATTCTCAAGCCGAGGGTGCAGGACGAGTCGAAAGCGACGCTCGCGCCGCTTCTAAAAAAGGAAGATGGGCTTGTTGACTGGACTCTTCCCGCGGCGGACATACACAACAGGGTGCGGGGTTTTTCTCCCTGGCCGGGAGCGTATACGTTTCTCGACGGGGGCATGATCAAGATACTCGAGACCGAGGTCCTTCCCGGGGAGGGAGAACCCGCCCTCGTGCACCAGCGGGCGGATAACACGCTCGAGGTGGGCACGGGAAAAGGGCTGCTCCGCATCCTCCGCATTCAGCCGGCAGGCAAAAAACCCATGCCTGCGGCTGACTTTCTGCGCGGCCACCGCGAAATTGAAGGGAAGAAGTTCGAGATAACAAGCGCCAAATCTCAAATACCAAATCACAAATAAGCACCAGACATCAAATTCAAAGTTCCAAACGTTTTGGATTTTGGAGTATGGAATTTATTTGCAATTTAGGATTTGTAATCCGGAATTTTAAAGAACATGTCTGAACCCAAAAAACGCATATTTATCGGCCTCATCGTCTTTACGGCATTTCTTATCACCGCAGCCACCGTGGGGCTGTATCTGATCCCCTACATCGGCCTGAAGAACATCCATCCCCTTGCGCCCACGATCGTCTGCTTCAGCATGGGTACGGCGCTCAGCATCCTGATCCTCGGCGTGGGGCTGCTCATCCTCACCCTCATACGGGGCAGGGAAATTTTTTTCGCCGCGCGGCTCCGGGGGATCGTGATCGAGGTGCTCTTTCCCATCATGATCGTACTGGGCAAACTCCTCGGTATCTCGAAGGAAAAGATCCAGCAGTCCTTTGTGGAAGTGAACAACCTCCTGGTCCGGGCCAAGTGCCGCGACATCAAGCCCAGGCGCATCCTGCTCCTCATGCCGCACTGCCTCCAGTTCAACGACTGCGCCATCAAAATCACGACCGATGCGTACAAGTGTCAGGCCTGCGGCAAGTGCAAGATAAAGGACCTGGTAGTGCTCGCGAAAAAACACGACGTGCACCTCTCGGTTGCAACCGGCGGCACGCTCGCGCGCCGGCGGGTGGCGGAAGCGAAACCGCAGGCGATCATCGCCGTGGCCTGCGAGCGGGACCTGACGAGCGGCATCCAGGACGCCTACCCCCTTCCGGTGATCGGCATCCTGAACGAACGTCCTTTCGGGCCATGCTTTAATACCAGCGTGAACATCGGCAAAGTTGCCGAAGCGCTTGAATACCTCGCAAGCGGCCATTGTGATACCCGTGGCACAGAAGGATAAACCCCGGGAGAAAGCCCTCGAGATACTTACCCGCGTCGAGACCGGGGCCTTTGCTGACGCGCTTTTGGACCGGGCACGGCAGGCCTTCGATGCGCGCGACAACGCCTTTATCCTCGAACTCGTCTACGGAACGCTCAGGAACCGGACGCTCCTGGACTGGACCTTGAATCAATTTTCCACACATCCTCTTGCGAAGACCGACGCATGGACCAGGAACATTCTTCGCCTCGGCGCCTACCAGATGCTTTTTCTGGACAAGATCCCTGTGAGCGCAGCGGTGAACACCGCGGCCGACCTGGCCAAGGATTATGGAAAAAAAGGCGGTTACGTGAACGGCCTGCTCAGGAACCTGGACCGTAAGCGCGCCTCCCTCGTTGGTCCCGGCCCGGACGATCCGGTCAAGAGGCTCTCTATTCTCCATTCCCACCCCGAATGGCTCGTGAGGCGCTGGGTGAAGCGGTTCGGCGAGGAAAGAGCGGAAAGGCTTCTGCGCGAGAACAACCGGCCTGCGCCGCTCAGTGTCAGGGCCAACACGCTCAAGACCACGCGGGACCGGCTAAAAGCCTCGCTCGAAGCGGAAGGCGCAGCGGCAATCGAAACCGCCTATTCGACCGTCGGTCTTGAAATCATCTCGTCGCCGGGCCTTCGTTCGCTCACGGCCTATGGAAAGGGCTGGTTTATGGTCCAGGACCAGGCACCCCAGCTTATCAGCCTCATGCTCGGCCCCCGGCCCGGCGAGACCGTGCTCGATGCGTGCGCCGCGCCGGGCGGCAAAGCAACGCACCTTGCCGAACTCATGGAGAACCGCGGTGCGGTCATAGCGCTCGAAAGCGATCAGGGCCGCCTCAAGAGGATCCGCGAGAACAGTGCGCGGCTCGGCATATCCATCATCTCTCCGGTATGGGGTGATGCGATGAAGTATCAAGAAGGCCGGTTCGACAAGGTCCTGATCGACGCCCCCTGCTCGGGCCTCGGCGTGCTTCGCAGGCATCCCGACGGGCGTTGGAACAAGAACGAAAAAGCAATCAGGGAGCGGGCTGTGCTCCAGCGCGGGATCCTCGAGAATTGTGCCTTACTGCTCAAGCCCGGCGGCGCGCTGGTTTACGCGACCTGCACCACGGAGCCTGAAGAAAACGAGGAGGTGATCGATTCTTTTCTTGCGGAGCACAACGAATTTGCCATAGAGGATCCGCAACAGCTTCTTCCTGCATCTGCAGCCAGACTTGTGGATGATAGAGGTTTTTTTCGCACTTTTCCCGATGAGCCGGCAATGGATGGATTTTTCGGCGTGAGGCTGGTAAGAAAACATTCTTAGCAGCGGATTGACACGGGGCCGCGGGATTTGCGTGATGTTTCCCTAACCCGGACAAGCCGGAACCAAGCACGCCACAAAGACTCGAGGGCACGAAGAAATTCATTCAGTGAATAAATACCTATTTGTAAAATACCTTAATTCTTCATGTTTTCTTTGAGTCTTAGAGCCTTCGCGGCTGAATTTTGTTTTCAATTTGGGTCGAATTTGATTCGCAACTGTCGGTTTTACTATTAAAAATCAGTGCAAACCCGGCCGTATCCATACCCAAATGCTTTTTTCGTCATGGTTTTATCCGCGAAAATTCGTTTCCCTTCTCGGCCAAAAATCTTGCTTCTTGCGTCCATTCTGGGTAAAATAGGTGCTTAACTCATGAAAAGATTTCTGAAAGGTCTCGGCATATTCCTAGCGCTGGTGGGTGTGGGCATCGTGAGCGCCTTCGCGGTCGTTGCGCTGCTTCTGCAGCAGGATGAGGTGCGCGTGCCCGACCTTACGGGCAAGGACATCGTGACCGCGCTCGAGACCGTCACCCAACAGGGCCTGCAGCTCAAGGTCGACCGGCGCGAGCCCCATCCGACCCTGCCGCGCGACGCCGTGATATCCCAGTCGCCCGCCGCGGGAAACGGCATCAAAAAGGGCCGGCAAATCCACGTGATCGTGAGCCAGGGCCCGAGCGACGCGCAAGCGCCGAAGCTCACAGGAGAGCCTTATCGCAAGGCCGACATCATGGTCCGGCAGGCGGGGTTCGTCCCCGGCACGGTTTCGCGGGTCTCGTCCGAGAGCGTGGATCGCGATATTGTGATCGCCCAGGACCCTCCGGCCGGCAGCCAGCTTGACAAGGGCGGCGCAATCAGCCTGCTGGTCAGTTCCGGCAGGAAGGCCGAGACGTTCGTTATGCCTAAGCTGACGGGAAAAAGGGCGGAAGAGGCCGTAAAGACCATCGACCGCATGGGACTGCAGCGCCGGGTGCTTTACAGGGCAGCGGGCGAAAAAACTGCGGCAGCGGAACGCACCGTCATACAGCAGAAGCCGGGCGCGGGTTCGCCGGTTGCCGCCGATGCGACGGTGGATATTGTGGTGAGCAGGTAAGCGCGCAACGCGCAGTTGTTTTTTGAGGAATGACATGATAAAAAAAATCAAGATAGCTCCCTCGCTCCTCTCCGCTGATTTTTCCCGGCTGGGCGAGGAGATCAGGGCCGTTGAGACCGCCGGCGCCGATATCATTCACGTCGACGTGATGGACGGCCACTTCGTGCCGAACATCACCATCGGGCCCTTGATCGTCGAAGCGGCCCGCAGGTCCACGAAGCTGCCGCTCGACGTCCACCTCATGATAACGAATCCCGAGCTGTACATCGCCGATTTCGCCAGGGCGGGCGCTGACTATATCACGGTCCATGTGGAGACTGCTTTTCATCTGGACCGGCTCGTCCAGTCGATCAAGGAGCACAAAGGCGTCAAGGCGGCGGTGGCGCTCAACCCGGCGACGCCGCTCACGAGCCTGGACTACGTTCTGTCCAATGTGGACATGGTGCTCATCATGTCCGTGAACCCCGGCTTCGGCGGCCAGGCCTTCATCCCCTCGGCGCTGGAAAAGATAACCAGTCTCCGGAAACGGATCAACGACCTTGGGCTCAAGACCGAGATCGAGGTGGACGGCGGGGTAAAACCTTCGAACGCGGCAGAGATCATCAAGGCCGGGGCCGACATCCTCGTTGCAGGCTCGGCTGTCTTTGGCGCCAAGGATTATGCGTCGGCAATCAGGGGAATCAGGGGAGCGTAAGGCAATTCCAAGTACGAAAACCTAAATCCGACATAAATTCAAATATCCAAAAGTAAAAACATTTAGTATTTCGAAATTCGCATTTAGGATTTGTTTTAGTCAGGAGGTTCCGTTGACCATTAAAAAGCAGACAACAAAAACACCCTTCGAGCTCAAGGACGTGAAGGAGCCGGTCCTGTACCGGGACATGTTCCCCTATGCGAGCGTCCCGCGCGTGGTGCTCGAAGAACGGCTTATCCAGACCAACATCCCCAAGGACATCTGGATCACGGACACCACCTTCCGCGACGGCCAGCAGTCCCGGCCGCCTTATACGCCGAAGCAGATCGCCGACATCTTCGACTTCATGCACCGCATGAGCGGCCCGAACGGCGTGATCCGCCAGACCGAGTTTTTCCTCTATTCGGAGAAGGACCGGGAAGCGGTGCGGCTCTGCAGGGAGCGCGGCTACCGGTATCCGGAGATCACCGGCTGGATCAGGGCGAACAAGAACGACTTCAAGCTCGTGAAGGAGATGGGGCTCAAGGAGACCGGGATCCTGACCTCCTGCTCGGACTATCACATCTTCCTCAAGCTTAATATGTCGCGCAAAGACGCGCTCAAGGCGTACCTCGACATCGTTGCCACGGCGCTCGAGCAGGGCATTATTCCCCGCTGCCACCTCGAAGACATTACACGGGCTGACTTCTACGGCTTCGTCATCCCTTTCGCGCAGGAGCTGATGAAGATTTCGGAACAGGCAAAGGTGCCGATCAAGATCAGGGCCTGCGACACCATGGGCTACGGGTTTCCCTTCCCCGGCACGGCGCTGCCGCGCGGCGTTCCTGAAATTTTCTACGCGCTCATTCACGACGGCGGCGTTCCGTCGGAACAGCTCGAGTGGCACGGTCATAACGACTTCCATAAAGGGCTCGTCAACGGCATCGCTGCGTGGATGTACGGCTGCTCTTCGGTAAACGGGGCGCTTCTTGGGATTCGGCGAGCGCACGGGCAACACGCCCGTCGAGGCCATGCTGATCGATTACATCAGCCTCACCGGCAACGACGCGGGCATCGACACCATCGCCATCACCGAGATGGCCGAGTATTTCCGCAGGGAGATGGACTTCCCGATCCCGGCCAATTATCCCTTTGTGGGCTCCGAGTTCAACTCCACGAGCGCGGGCATCCATGCCGACGGCATGATGAAGAACGAGGAGATCTACAATATCTTCGACACCTCGAAGATCCTCAAGCGGCCCATGGGCGTCATCATCACCGACAAGTCCGGCATCGCGGGCATCGCCCACTGGGTGAACAGTCACCTCCAGCTTGATGCGGACAAGAAGATCGACAAGCGCCATCCGGGGCTGGCGAAGGTGCACAAGTGGGTGATGGAACAGTACGAGCAGGGCAGGACAACGAGCATCTCTCACGACGAGCTGATCGAGAAGACGAAAAAATATTTGCCCGAATACTTCGTGTCCGACCTGGACAAGCTCAAGAAAAAGGCCCAGGAGATATCGCTTCACCTCGTCGAGAGAATGGTGGAAAAGAACGAGATGCGCACCATGGACCATGCGAAGCAGGAGTCCGTTATCCAAAAACTGCTGGACGAGAACCCCTTTATCCAGTTCGCCTACGTGGTGAACGCCGAGGGCAGGAAGACCACCAAGAACATCACCCAGATCCAGTACAAGGCCCAGTTCGAGCATTCGGGCCTCGGGGACAATTTTTCGGACCGGCCGTGGTTCATCAGCCCCGTAAAGGACGGCAAGAGCTTCGTGTCGGACTTCTATACCTCGAAGATCACCGGCGCGCTCTGCATCACCGTCTCTGCGCCCATTAGCAACGAAAACAGCGAGATCGTCGGCGTGTTCGGAGTGGATATCCGGTTCGAGGACCTGGTGAGGGCGGAGTAGACTCCGGACATCGCGATTGCCATGCGCAAAAAAGGCCGCTGAGATTTCTCAGCGGCCTTTTGTATTTCAGTCTCGCTCCGATCGTTAAAATAAATACGTCACCCCGGTGACCGCCTTATAGGTTTCGCCGAGCTGGGTCCCGTAAAGATTGTGATAGATCGCGCGCTGGTACGACAGGTCCACGATCCAGTGCGGCGCGAGCACGAGCTGCAGTCCCGGCGAAAGATAAATGATATTCCCGCCCGAGTCCGGTACGGTCACGTGGTCTTCCTTTTCCCGCTCCCGCACTTCTCCGTTCAGCCCGAGCGCCGCAAAGAGCTGGGGCTTCATGGGCGAGAACTGCTTGGGGATAACGCGATATTTTGCGGTCACGTCATAGTTCATGGAGTTTCCGAACTCATGCTCCGTGGTCCCGAACTTTCCCGCCCCGGCAATCGTGCCGAGCACGTTGGCGGACACCGAGAAGCGGCTGAGCGAATGACTGAAAGAGAGCCCCAGGAGGTAGTCCGTCGAGCCCGTCCCCGGCTGCATGTGGCTGTCGAGATAATCCATGCCGTCCGACGTCCGTGCATTCGTTCTTCCGGTCGGAAACTTGATTCCGACAAGACCGGCCATGACGTTCGTGGCATCAGGATTTTCCTGCTTCAAAAATGTGTACCGACCTAGAAGCGCAACATCTCCCAGCCCCGCAGCGTCGCCAGCCATCGCGGTATCGAGCAGGGAAGGAATCATGGTCATGTCGGCTTCACCGGTCGTTCTGCCGTATTTGTACGGAATAACGGCCAGCACCATGAAGTCCGGCGTGATGCCGTAAAATCCGGTGAGCTCCGTTGTCCAATGGGTCTCCTTGGCTCCCGGGTTCGTTTTCTCGCTCGCTCCCTGGTATATCTGATCGAGCAGCGTGTACCGCTCGCTGATCTTGATGCCCGTTCCTTTCATGGTGTCGAGCGGCGAAATGCCTTGCGATAACAGACAGAAATCACAGGCAAAGCTCGCGTTCGCCGAAAAAATAAAAGCTGCTGCTGTTAAGGTCAAGAGTAACGACTTTTTCATAGTAGTAGCCTCTGAAAAACATTTTAGGATTTTTTTGCCGCGGGGCGCCAGGGAACGACGAAAATCATGTGCTGGCTTTGAGTCAAGCGCTCTTTTTACCCGGGACCTTTGTGTTCTCGTGGTTAATATTGATGCGTTTTCTACGCTTTCGGAGGCTGGTCATTTTGTTGTGGAAAGAGCAATTGAGGAAAAACCGGATCAAGAATGTTCGTATAAGCGATTAGTGACGCGGGAATCTGGATGCAGGCGCCTGTCTTCAGGCACGGCACATCGCCATGCGCAGCGAGGACTGGCGCCGCCGAGCGGCTAACGTCACGTGGGCCGATCATCAGGTGGCCGTCTCGAATGACGTATATTTTCGCGGCTTGAGGAGAACAGATCCCGGATAGAACCGCCACGAGAACAAGTAAGACTGTCCATCTCATACCGGCAATATAAGTGCCGCTTCATGTGGGTGTCAACGTAAAGTTATAATTTTGCGTTGTCCGGCATTTGAAACACCGACAATGCTTGTCTTCTGACGGCATTTTTTAAACAACTTCTTGACAAATTCAACTACAAGAAGTAATCTTTGTTTTGGGTGAAAGGAAAACTATGATCAGCCGTTGTCGAATTTCCACATTCCTAATACTGATTCTCCTTGTTTCCACGTTCATGGCTGTATCGCACCACCATGAAAATACGGCTGACAGCCACGGCTGTCCCATCTGTGTTGCAATTGATCATCTGCCCGCAACCAGCCAGTGGGCGGCCGTTTTTGATAACGTCCCCGGTTTCACGCAAGCAACAGTTGCCGCTCTCTCGCCTGTATTTACCGGTAATCTCTTTTTCTACTCCCTGCGCAATCACGCTCCCCCTGTGTAATCGCCCGCCACATTTGCGTCTTGCAATCTAATGTGGTAAGAGCTGGACTTCCCTATCGCTCTTCGCTCGGCCGGGAAGAAATCATAGCGTCCATTGCAGTTGAAGAAGCGTAAACGGTCTCTCTTCAGTGCGAAAAGCTAAAGAGCGCCGGCAAATGAGAAGCTCTGTTTAAGGAGACTAGGTTCATGTCGTTGATAACACGATGGGGAACAAATCATTAACCGGTTGTTTGCTTTAGGAGGAAGCATGCGGGGTAGGAATTCAAGAAATGTTAGAAAAAAAGAATATGTTACTTTTATGTTCCTTCCCGGTCCCAATGCGCGCGTCAGGACCCTGAGCATTTCCAAATCAGTGATTAAGTCTGCCCTTCTCTTTCTTGCCGGAGCACTTGTCCTTTCAGTCTATCTTCTTTATGAATATAATGACGTCCAAGAGAAAGTATCTGAACTGCAGTCCATGAGCGAGGAACTCATGCAGCAGAAGGCCCGGGTCCAGAACTTCGCCCTCAACCTGATCGATTATAAACGCCAGATGTTCCTGATCCGCGACCTGGACACGAAGCTGCGGCGGGCCGTAAATCTCAGGCCCCGCGATAAGCCGCAGCTGCTCCTCGGTATCGGGGGCCGGGATGAACTCGGGCTTCAGAACCTTGCCGCAATCGGTGAAAAGAAACAGGACGAGGCGCTCAAGGAAATGCATCAGGAATTGACTCAGCTCCAGGGGGCGGCTTCGAAGCAGGAGACGAGCCTGCAGACCCTGATCGAATACTTTGAGGACAAACGTTCGCTCTATGCTTCGACTCCCGCGGTCTGGCCGGTCCGAGGATGGGTCACTTCTCCGTTCGGCAGCAGGATATCTCCGATCAACGGCAAGTTACAATTTCATGAGGGCATCGACATTGCGGCCCAAATCGGCACCCCCGTGCTCGCACCCGCCGACGGGGTGGTTATCAAAGCGGGTTTCGAATCCGGCTACGGCAACGTGGTCGAGCTCAGCCACGGATACGGTCTTAAGACCGTTTTCGGCCACAATTCCCGGTTAAACGTCAAACCGGGACAGCACGTGAAGCGTGGCGACATAATCTCGTATTCCGGGAATACCGGGTCGAGTACCGGGCCTCATGTGCATTACGAGGTCCGGCTCAACGGCCTGCCTGTTAATCCGGTTCGCTACCTGAACTAGTGTCTGGACGCAAACCCTATTTTTTAATCACCATTTCCGCACTATTAATTCCAGCGATTCACTTCAAAACCCCCAGGATGACATGTTCGGAAGCACTCCGGATACAAAATCTTGACAAATTCATCGGCATAGTTTAGACTCATTATCAAGCGAAAGGGGCTCCATGCTCTGGAACAAACGCATTACTGTTTTTCTCATTCTGATTTTTCTTGCTTCCACGTTCGTGGTGGTATCGCATCACCATGAAAATACGGCGGACGACCACGACTGCCCCATCTGTATTGCAATTAATCATGTGCCCGCAACCAGCCACTCTTTCACTGCCGTTGACGGCGTCCCCTGTTTTACCGAAATAACCTTTATTGCATCCGCTCCGGCCCTTACCGGCAATCTCTTTTCCTATTCCCTGCGCAATCGCGCACCCCCTGTGTAAATACCCACAAATTGCAGCTCACAATCTAATGGTAAGAGCGGGACTTCCCTATCGATCTTCGCTTGATCGTGAGGGGAAGCTCCTTCTTAATCTTTCCGTAATAGTTATATCATTTCGGAAAAATTGCGTCCGAACGCAATAAGGGGCCTGCTCGATCCATTTACGCGCATAATCAATCATCCATGGAGGGCCTTATGAAACGAGTATTGTGCATCCTCTGCATTCTTACTTTCTGCTCGTTCAGCCGGGCAGTTTTTGCCGACGATACGGCGGAGCGGCTCCAGAAGCTTGAAGACACGGTACAAAACCAGTCAAAGACCATTGAAGAACAACAAAATACCATAGATTCATTGAAAAAAAATATCTCAAAGCAAAAGGACCAGGCGCCTCAACAGGGCCAGACGCAGCAGCAAACAGACCAAGAACTCCAGCAGAAGGTCCAGGAGCTGAACGAGAAGGTTGATCAAGTGGCCGAAGCGCAAAGGAAAGTCCTGCCGAGCGAGTTCAACCCGGCCATCGGGCTCGTGGGTGAGACGATCTTCTCCTATCGCAGTAAAGGGTCCGCGGAGACGGGCAGCGACCGTCCCGGGGGGTATGATATATTTCAACGTTCGGTGGAGCTGAACGCAGCCGCGTCAGTGGACCCGTTCACGAAGGGCTATGTGGTGGTCAACGGTTCAGCCGACCCGGTCACCGGCGAAGAGAGCTGGGGAATCGAAGAGGCCGCGATCCAGACAACGGCACTGCCGGGGAACCTGGAGGTGAAGGCGGGACGGTTCTTCGGCGAATTCGGTCGCCTGGGCTACATCCACGATCATGAGCTGCCCTTTGTGAATCGACCGCTCGTACTCGCGCAATACATCGGCGGCGAGTCGAGGACGGACGGGTTGCAGGTTAATTGGCTCGTGCCGGTCGAGCACTACATCAGCCTGACGCTCGGCGCGGGTGATCAGTTCGGCGGTGATAACCCCCCGAACTTCGCCGGAGATTTCCGTCAGGGGAGTGGATTGAACTATTGGGGCCGCTTGTCCACGTATTTCGACCTGACGCCGGATATTTCGCTCGAACCCGGCATTTCTGGCCTGTGGAACCCGAAGACGACTGCGCAGTGGGCGCCCGACCCTGCTAATCCATTGTTTCCAACCGTAGGCGGCAGCACGTTGACCGAACGCGAGCGGCGCCTCGTGGGAGCGGACCTGGTGCTGAGCTGGAAGCCTCTTCGCAACAATCAGTTCCAGACCATCACGTGGGGCACGGAAGTGCTCCACAGCGACAACCGATACGACGTGGGCCCTTCAGGCGGACCTGTATCCCGACAATCTGTCAGCTCCTATGGCATGTACTCCTATCTCATTTACAAGTGGCACCGACAATGGTCAAACGGAGTCCAATATGAAGCGCTGGAGGACATGGTGAACAAGCAAGCCAAAACCTCGGCGTACTCTGCGAATATGACATGGGCACTCAGTCACTGGAATCAGCTGCGCCTTCAATATACGTACACCAAACCCAACGCTGAATCCGGCCTGCGCTCTGATAATGCTGTTTATCTGCAATGGGCGTGGATCATCGGCGCGCACTCGCATGGGTGGCAGCAGCGTTAACTCTGGAAAGGAGAAATATACTATGAAATCCAAATTATTCATTGTACTATCGATAAGCGCGCTCTTCGGGGCGTTGTGCGGGTGGGCGACGCCCGCCCATGCCGCCAAAATCCGGATTGTCACGACGCTTACCGACCTCGCGGACCTGGCACGCGCCGTGGGCGGGGACCTGGTCGAGGTCCACAGCCTGGCCACCGGCGTCGAAGACACGCACGGGGTGCCGATGAAACCGAGCTTCGTGCCGATCTTGAACCGGGCCGATCTGCTGGTCCTGGTGGGGCTGGATTGCGAGCATGCATTTCTGCCCGCGCTGATTGAAGCCAGCAAGAATCCCCGCATTCAGGTAAACAGGTCCGGCTACGTGGACTGCTCGCAAGGCATCATCCCGCGCGATGTGCCCAAATCAACCGGACACGCTGCGGGCGACGTGCACCCCTACGGCAACCCGCATTACATGCTCGATCCGGTATTGGCAAAGACCGCGCTTGCGAACATCTACAACGCCCTGGTGGCCTTTGCCCCCCAGTATCAGGCGGAATTCACGCGCAACCGCGATGCGTATCTCGCCAGGCTCAACACCAAGATAGCCGAGTGGGAGAAGGAAGCCAAGCCGCTCAAGGGAGTGAAGTTCGTGTCCTATCATGAGCACTGGCCTTACTTTGCGGCGCGCTTCGGCATGGACTATGTCGGCACGATAGAACTGAGACCCGGCATCGATCCGACGCCGCGCCACATTGAGGACCTGATCACCCGGATGAAGGCCGAACGGGTCCCCATCGTCGTGCGCGAGCCGCAGTTTCCCGAAAAGGTGCCGAAAATCATCGCCGAACAGACCGGCGCGACCATGATCACTCTGCCGATCATGCCGGGCGGCGTGCCCAATACGGATACGTACATTAAAATGATGGATTATATCGTTCATACGATGGTAACTGCCGTGCAGGCAAGGAAATAAAATAGGGAGAAAGTGTCCGCCCGGTCCCCGGGCGGACACCCACATAACAGACGATGAATGAACCACTGATCACACTGGAAAATCTGAGTATAGGCTACAACGGTCAGCCGGTACTGTCCGGACTTACGCTCTCCATTTCCCGGGCAAGCTTCACCGCTATCCTCGGGGCCAACGGTTCGGGAAAATCGACCCTGCTCAAAACACTGCTTGGACTGTTGCCGCCGGTCTCGGGCCGCATCGATACCGCGTCGGCAGGTGCACCGCTCACATTCGGCTATGTCCCTCAATCCAACCAGTTCGACCCAGTGTATCTGCTCACAGGGTTCGATGTTGCGCTTATGGGCGTTTATGGCCGCATACGCCCGGGACGTCTTATCCCACCGGTCGAACGAGCCTTCACGCGCGAATGTCTGCACGCAGCGGGCGCGGAGGATTTTTCCCACAAGCGCTTTGCCGAGCTCTCCGGCGGCCAGAAGCAACGCGTGCTCATCGCGCGCGCCCTGGCCACGCGACCCGACGTCCTGGTGCTGGACGAACCCACGGCGGGAGTAGACCGCGAGGCAACGACCGCCGTGCTGGAGTTCATTTCGCACATCGGCAAGGAAAGAAAAATCACGGTCCTGCTCGTTACGCACGACTTTTCAGCCGTCCGCCACTATGCTGAGAAAGTCATCTGGCTGCACGAGGGCAAGGTTTTCCACGGGGCGGCCGACGAACTGCTCACCGTCGAACGAATGGCGGAAATATTCGAAATAGGGATGGGCTGACATGGAAACGCTTCATCAGATTCTCTCTTTTGATTTTCTTCTCCGTAACTCGCTGTACACCAGCGTGCTCGTCGGCTTCGCTTGCCCGCTCGTAGGCGTGTTTCTCGTGATGCGTCGGCTGGTGTTCATGGGGGTGGCGTTGCCTCAGATTTCCTCGACCGGCGTTGCTATCGCGCTCTCGCTTCCTCTGTGGCTCGGATTCAAACTGACCGAGTACGGCTCACACAGCGCGCACGCGCTCGCCTTTGCCGGCTCAATAACATTCTCGCTGGTCGCGATCCTGGTCCTGGCATTCCTGGAACGACGCGGGCGCGGGCAACCTGAAGGCCGGCTCGGCACCGCTTACGTCGTGGCCGCCGCGCTCAGCATCTTAGTGCTGTCAAAAAACCCTTACGGTGAAATCGGCTGGCTCGATATGCTGAAAGGGGAGGTCATCACCATCTCCAATTTCGATCTCGTGCTGACGGCGGCGACGCTTACGCTCGTTCTCGCGGCACTGGGGCTGTTCCACAAGGAGTTGCTCCTTGTCTCGTTCGACCGCGATATGGGAATTATTCTTCGCAAAAATGTCATTTTCTGGGATATTTTGCTCTACTTACTGATTGGATTAACCGTCTCAACGGCAGTGCTCAGTGTGGGCCCGCTCATCGCATTCGGATTCTTGCTGATTCCCGCACTGACTGCGCATCAGTACGCGCGCACCATGCGCCAGTTCACGGTGCTCGCCTCTTTGGTCGGCGGCGCGGCCGCGTTTTTCGGCTTCTGGATGGCATATCAATGGGACTTACCGGTCGGCCCGACGGATGTTACCCTTCTCGGCGTACTCTACGCGACAGGCTGGTTGGCAGCCAAGCTTCTCCCGGGAGGAGGTTTAAGACCTACTCACACATCTTAAATGCACAGTCCGTTTTTTAAAACAATCACAACCCGCATTTCAACGTTTCTAAAGGGAATCATATTTGAACAGGTAAGTTATACGGCAGGAATGAAATAAAGCGGCAGCTACTGCACTTCCACCATGAAATCGAAGAGCAGGACCTTGCCCTTGTGTTGTACCTGGCCGAAGATCTTGTAGATGCCCTTCGAGGGGAAGACGACATCGGCATCGATCTCAGGCCCGAACCTTTCGGGAGGCATGGCGTGCATATGGTCTTCATGGGCTTGAGCCTCACCCGGCAGGACCCCGTGGATGTGCATGAACTGCGCGAGGTCGGCGCGAACGACGGAGAGGTGCATCGGGGCGCCCAGATAGGGCTGAAGGTCCGTCACCGGCATTCCGTCCTTTTCGATGCGATACGCGAGTACCGTCTCCTCTCCCGCCTTGATGCCTTCTGGTGACGTCGAAAGGGTGACCCGATAATGGCCGAAATTCTTCGACCGCGAGAGATCGACCTTCTGCCTCCCCATACGCGGCCCGCCGGAGACGGTGAGCACGACCTGTTTGCTGTAGAGAGCATCGGATGCGGCGAAGTCAAAACCGATCAGATATCGCCCCGCCTTCGGAAATACATACCGCACCGGGAATGTCGCCTTCTTCACCATCGCAGTGGTGACCGGGCCGATATCCTCCGGGTGAATGTGCGCAAAGACGTTCAGGTCCTCGCCGATAATGACGACATGGAGGATCCGCTCGTGGTGGACGGCCAGTCCCTGGAGCGGCCTGCCGTTCCCGTCTTCAATGCGGACCGTGAGCGTTGCCGGCGTTCCGGCAATGATCGTTGCCGGGTCCGTCTCAAGATGTATCACCGGCTCCGCTCCCGGGACTGCATGGTGCATGCGCCCATGGTCGGCGTGCACCCCCGCATGTTCCAGGTGTAAAAAATGCTTTGCCGGAACCTCATGGCGGAGGAGAGCGGCGCAAAAGAACACGCCGGCTATAAGAAGCGCCTCAACCCGCAGGCTCCGCGCGAAGCGCGCGACGTCCGCGTCTCCGGCCGCATCGCGTACGAAAGGGGCCAGAAGAGGCGCGAGAAGGCCGCCGGGAACATTCCTGCGCGGCGTCGGCATGTTCGCCAGTTCCAGTAAACGCGGGACCCGGACATAGCGGTTATACGCGGCAAGAATAAGAAGGGCGATAAAGAGAACGAGCTTGACGATGATCGTTCTGCCGTAAGGCGTTCTGAGAAGCGCATTCACGCTGCCCGCGTACACCCATGCGTTGTACAGGGCCGTCAGGGCGATTGTCCCGACCGCAATGCCCGCCATCCGGGAAAAACGCGCGGCAACACCGGCGATCGAACGCGCTCCCTCAGCCCCCCCCCGGGCGAGAAGAGGAAGAACCGTTGCCGACAGGACGAAAAGGCCCCCTCCCCAGACCGACGCTGCAAAAAGATGGAGCCAATCCACGATTTCATTCAGGCTGAAATCGCCCGCATCCGCGGCGTGCCCCGAAGCGCTTTCGGTCATGGCGACGATCGCTCCGATGCCGAGGAGAAAATACAGGATCAATCGTGAATCACGGTATGTCCTCCCCGCCCATGCGACCGCCAGCACGAGGACAAGACCCGTAATGCGGATGAGCCAGACCTCTCCGAAGTGTGTCTTCAAAACGACTGCGGGAAGCGAAGAAAAAGCCTCCCAAAGGGGGCTGACGCTCATCTCTGCCGTGCGCACCAACAGGTTGACGGCGCCGCTTGCAAGGGTCAGGACAATACCGACGGCAAGGGCAAGCCACACGCGGTCGCCGACCTGTCCCTGTTCGGACTGAGCCATATTTGCCGAAGCCGGGAAGACCCAGAGACGGCAGGCAAGAGCGCCGATACAATAGGCCAGGAACACGAGCTCCAGCCACGACGGGATAATATGAAGAATAAGGTTCATGCCGGCCGGATTCTCCTCATTTGATCGTGAACGTATAGTCTCCCGAAGTGCGGTGCCCGTCCCGTGCAACGACGCTCCAGATGACGATATATTTGCCCGGTGGCAGGGGTGGCACGCTCACCTCAAGAAGCGTCGGGTCGGACGCAGCCACGCCCCCGTCTCCTTTGTCCACCATCCTGCCGTCAGCGGTGTGAACCATGATCGAGGAAAAAACCGGCTCTAGGTCGCTGTCGAACCAGATGCGGACCTGGGTCGGAGCGACGGAGATGGTCGAGCCCACTTTCGGGTCGGCATGGTCGGGGTATGCGTGGCCCTGAGCGGCGGCAGGCATGATGAAGAGAAACACCGCGACCAAGATCGCGGCCGCTGCTCCGACATCAGAAGATCGTGCGGTTTTTTTCACGGAAATACCGGTCTCCCTATGCTTTTCGGAAAGAGATCATCGATGAAAAGATGAAAAAGGACGAAGATCCCTGTACCTGCTCCGGACCGCGGGTTCATGGGGACCTCCGCGGCAAGGCCCAGCTCCGTATATTTGCCGATCCACGCGATCCCCGGGTTTACGGTGCCGGTCGTCTGATGTTTACAGTTCCCGTTCAGGCAGGTCTCCATGGGAAACTCGATGACCGCGACCATCCGGTTGAACGGAACGCCGAGCCCCACGTCCTTCACCGCCGACTGGAGATACATGAGGCTGTACTGGATAGTGAACGCCCACGTGAGTGTTGTCGGGTTGCGTGCTGTGTCGAGTTCGCCCGTCTGATCGTTCACCGTTACGGTTTGAGGACGCGAGGGGAAATTCAGGCCAAGGACCCCGGTGACCGCCAGGGGCCTTAAAAGTCCGGCTGAATCCGGCAGGTCGCCGAACCCTTTGCCGAAATAAAAGGCCGGGGATATCGTTGAGAAGGAATCGGAGCCCACGTTGCGGTTTCCCGTGTCGCCGAGCTCATCCGACACGCCGGCGGAAAGGATCGTCTCATGCTCGGCGCTCGTATAGAACTGGTACTTCACATTCACCCCGAGATTGCCGAAGCCGCTCACCGTGCCGTCTCCATCGGTGCGAAGACGCTGGTAAGATTCATCGACCTCTATGCCGAAGTCGGGCAGGATGCGCTTGGAATATCCCACGTCAAGCGACGAAGTTTGAATCCGCGGCCCCCCTGCCTCGTCGTTCATCTTTATCGAATTGTAGAGCACGGAAAACTCATCGGAAATAAAGGGATCGTCCACGGCAAAGGTGGTCGGGAAAAACCGCTGTCCCGCGACGCCATGGGCGTACGAGGTTATAGAGATTGCAGCCGCGATCGCCGCGGTGAGCGTGAAAACGATCGCTCGCTTCAGCCGTATCATAGCCGGACCTCCAGTTCCGCCTTCTTCATCTGCGCCTTCGTGCAAGCTCAGGTCTTTCTCAAACTCAGCACCAGCCAGAGAAGCAGCGTCCCTGCGCCGATCGCCGCCCACAAACTTTCCCGGTTGAAGTGATTGATGCGAAGGAAGAGCGACGCCATGCCGAGCCCCACAATGAGGATGGAGAGAATAAAGCCCCTTCCGATGCTCGAGATCTTTCTGAGCTCCTCGACGATATCCTTCGAGGTGATCTCCACCCGCGTCTCGCCGCGGCTGGTGGTCACGAGAAAGTCGGCCAGAAGCTTCGGCAGCCTCGCGAGCGCGCGTCCGGTCACGGCCGCATTCTTGAGTATTCCGGCGGGCGTAAACTCTTCGGCCTTGATGAAGCGCCTGGCAAAGGGCGCCGCGATCTCTATGATGTTGGTGTCGGGATCAAGCCTCGAACCGAGGCCGTTCAACATCCCGACGACCCTGCCGAAGAGAATGAAGTCGTTCGGGATCTGGATCGCCGTATTGAGTTGGAGCGCCTCCCGGATGTCGCGGCCGATTTCATCGATGTCCATGGCCTTGAACTCGGAAGCGGACAGGTCGCGGTATTTCGACAAAATTCTCTCGACGAACTGCACGAGCGGCTGGATGTCCTTCGTGAGCGGTATGAACCCCATGTCCACGAGCGCGCGGACGAACCCGAGGCCGTCGCGGTCAACGATGGCGGTAAAGGCGCGGCGAAGCGCCTCTCGCCGCGGCGCCGAAATGCGGTCCACCATCCCGAAGTCCACGAGGATGACCTCGGGCCCGGGCCGCACGAAGATATTGCCGGGATGCGGGTCTCCGTGGAACAGGCCGTCGACAAAGAACATCTGTGCGTATGCCTCGGCGAGAATGCGCGCGACCTCTTTGCGGTCGATCCCCTGCTTGTCGATCAGGTCGAATTCGGTTATCTTGATGCCTTCGAGATATTCGAGGGTAAGCACCTTGGACGTCGTAAACGGCCAGTAGACCATCGGGATCGCGATCCGCTTGTTTTCGGCGAAGTTCCGGGCAAAGGTCTCGGCGTTTTTTCCCTCCTGGAGGTAATTCAGTTCTTCCATGACGATCCGGGAGAACTCGGAGTAGATCACGTCGAGGTTGATATGCCGGAAGAGGAGCCTCAGGATGCGTATCACGAACTTGAGCGTCTTCATGTCCGCGGCGATCACCTCTTCGATGCCGGGGTACTGGACCTTGACCACGATGCAGTCCCCGTCCCTGAGGCACGCCTTGTGGACCTGCCCCAGCGAGGCCGAAGCGATCGGGACTTCGTCGAAGGACGAGAAAACCTCGTCCATGGGCCCGAGCTCTTCCGTAACGCGCCGCGCGATGTCGGCAAACGGGGCGGGCGGAACCTGGTCCTGGAGCTTCGAGAGCTCGTCGGTATACTCCTCGGGCAGGATATCGACGCGGGAGGACATGAACTGACCGATCTTGATAAGGACGCCGCGCATTTCGATCATGTGCTCGCGAAGCAGGCGGGCCGTGGCAGCGTGCAGCCGTTTCAGCCGCTCCTGCCTTACCGCGGGTGAGGCAAAGGCGTTCCTGAGGCCGAGGAGCTTGTAGCTCAGGAGCACTCGAAGGAAAAGGCCCACGCCTTGAAAGAACCTGCCTCGATAGCGAAAAAAGCGCATGATTGAATTATATCAGATTAGCGAGAGGAAGGGTATCGAAGAGAAGAGCATGGAGCAAGGAGCTAAAGGCAGGATATAAAACCTGAAACGCCATACGTCATGCGCCCTGCGGATCTGATCAGGTAAATATCCCGATCACCGCGCCCGTCATGCAGGTGGCGAGCGTGCCCGCAACGAGCGCCTTCATGCCGAGCCCCACGACCTCGTCGCGCCGCTCCGGCGCGAGGCTCCCTAGGCCGCCGATGAGGATACCGAGACTTCCGAAGTTGGCGAAGCTCGCGAGGGCATAGGTCATGATCAGGCGGCTGCGCGGGTCGAGCGCCTCGGCCGGAAGCTTGGACATTTCCAAGAACGCGAGCAGCTCGTTCAGGATGGTCTTGGTTCCCATGAGGTATCCGGCGGTCTGGGCCTGCGGCCACGGGATGCCGAAGAGCCAGACGATCGGGGCCATGGCGAAACCGAGAATGCGCTGAAGCGTGAGCGGCTTGCCGCCCAGGTCGGGAAGCAGGCCGATGAGCAGGTTCGCAAGATGCACCAGGGCCACCATGACCACGAGCATGGCGATGATGTTCAGAAGGAGTTGAAGACCGTCCATGGTCCCTTTGACCACGGCGTCCATGGAGCTGGTGGCCGTTCTCCGGGGAATAAAGCTGCCCGAGGTCTCCTCCCCGGACTCGGGCACCATGATGCGTGCGATCGTTATGGCTGCGGCCACGTGAATAAAAGACGCGACGAGAATGTGGCCGAGCGGGTCGGGTATCACGCCTTGAAGGATCGTCGCGTACAGGACCATCACGGTCCCGGCGATACAGGCCATGCCAACGGTCATGAGCGAGAAGAGCTCGCTCCTGGTCATGTTCTTGAGATACGGTTTGATGACGAGCGGCGCTTCCACCATGCCGAGGAAGATCGTGGTCGAGGCTCCGAGCCCGAGAGCGCCGCCGATGTTCATGGTTTTCTGAAGAAGGAAGGAGAAGCCCCGTACGATATACGGCAATATTCGCCAGTAAAAGAGAAGCCCTGATAACGCTCCGATCACGAGCACGAGCGGGAGCGCCTGGAAAGCGAGGATGAAGTTCGATCCCGGGTCCTGGAGCAGGAAAGGCGGCGCGCCGCCGCCGATATAACCGAACACAAAGGACGTGCCCGCCCTGGTCGCTGATTCAAGCGCCAGGACGACATTATTGAGAAGCAAAAAGAACTTCTTGAAAAACGGAATGAAGAGAAGGATGCCCGCAATGCAGAGCTGGACCGCGATGCCGGTCAGGACGATGGTGTACCGGACGCCCCTCCTGTTCTCGCTCATGAGCCAGGCGATCCCGGTGAACACCATGAGACCGAGCAACGCTTGAAAAAGCATGAAGAGCTCCTTACGGTATAAGTTGATCCGCAGAGCACACAGACCTTATGATTAAAAAGGCAAGTCTGACTTAAGGTATATTAGGTCTATCCCGGACCAAAATACACCAAAAGGAGACTTGCCATGAATAACGTTAGCAGACTCGATTTCACTGGTCAACAAATTTATGTCGGTATGGACATTCATAAGAAAAGTTGGAGCATCAGTATTTTTACCGATCAGTTCGAGCATAAGACCTTTTCACAACCTCCGGAGGTCGGGGTGCTGGTAAACTATCTCAAACGCAATTTTCCGGGTGCAGCCTATAAGTCGGTCTATGAGGCCGGTTACTCCGGTTTCTGGATACATGACCGGCTTCAGGAGCGAGGCATACAATGTCTCGTGGTCAATCCGGCGGATGTGCCCACAAAAGACAAAGAGCGCGCAGGCAAGACCGACCGGGTGGACTGCCGCAAGCTAGCCCGGAGCCTCAGAAACGGCGACATCGAAGGGATCTATGTCCCTACGCGACCAAAAGTCGAGGACCGCAGCCTCCTTCGTACTCGAAATAGCATGGTAAGGAAACAAACTCGCTGCAAGAACCAGATCAAGTCGATCCTGAGCTTTTACGGTATCGACATACCGGACGATTTCATCAACGGTTACTGGTCCAAACGCTTCATCAATTGGATCGAGTCCGTACAAATGGAGCGGGCCAGCGGCAACCTATCACTCAAGATACACTTAGACGAGCTTAAGCATCTTCGGCATATCATTGCCGAGATGAACCGGGCGATCCGCGCCCTGGCCAATTCGGACGACTATCGGAACAATGTCCGGATACTTAAGACCGTGCCGGGAATCAGTACCTTGACCGCGATGATGCTCTTGACGGAGCTGTATGACATCAATCGTTTCAAGACGCTCGACAAACTCTGCAGCTACGTTGGCCTTATCCCCGATACCGATTCCAGCGGGGAAAAGGACCTTAAAACCGGCATGACCGGCAGGCGGAACGCCCAGCTTCGCTTCGTCTTGATCGAAAGCGCTTGGACGGCGGTGCGAAAAGACCCTGCCCTAATGATGGCGTTCAATGAGCTGTGCAAACACATGACAAAGACCAAAGCTATCGTTCGGATCGCCCGGAAGCTGTTAAACCGCGTCCGGTACGTTTTAAAGAACCAACAAGAATACACTACGGCGGTTGTTCAATAAAAAACCGATATTTATAGCCGATCTTAAACCCGTGTTTCACCGTGGGTATCGTCTTGCGTAATCTACAGCGGATCGAAAGATGCCGTCTGTGCTTCCACAGACTACGAACCCACGCCTTCATAATTAATCAAGGCAATGCAGCGTTTTCTTCATCAACGAAGACTGTCTGCTCATAGAAGATTGGGTTTGAAGATTGCGTTCGCTATAAATCGCTCCTTAATAAAAGAGATGCGTTTATGCCAAAAGAAAGACTTGCTTTTTAACATAGAAGATTACGCAGACTTGCTTGGCAACAAAACGACAGTGATACTTTTATCGAGATGACTCGTACAAGGCTTTAGGCCCTAAGATAATCGATGAAAATCCGGTCTTGTGCGTGTCCAAGGGATTTAAGGATTATGCCTTTGCCACGCGCACGAGGGTGTTGTTCTCGTTCATGCCGTCGATGATCGCGCCGAGACCTGCCATGTTCTGGAGGTAGTCGATGGCGTCGCGGGAAATCTCTTCTCCGGGGACAAGGAGCGGGATGCCGGGGGGATAAACGGTCACGATCTCCGTCGAGACCCTGCCCGCGGCGTCGTTCACGTTCACAAGCTCGCTGTCGGAATAGAAGGCCTTGCGGGGCGTCATGGCAAAACGGTTCTGGAGCATCGGCGGATGGACCTTATCGAGCGGCAGGAGCGCGCCCTGGAGCCCGGTCTCCATGGCGATCACGCGGAGAGACTCCACAAGCAGGTTCAGGTCGTCCTGGCGGTCTCCGATCGATACGATCACGAGCACGTGGAAAGGGTCCGCCATCTCCACCTGGATGCCGAAGCGGGTGTTCAGCACATGGGACACATGGTAACCCGAAAGCCCCATATCCGAGACCGTGATGGTGAGCTTGGTCACGTCCATGTCCGCCATGCCCGCTCCCCTGGCCTGCTCCCTGCCAAAACAGGTGATGCCGGGGATCTTGTTGATCTCCGCGCGGGCTTCCTCGGCAAGCTTGATAGTCCGGTTCAGGAGTTTCTTGCCTTCCGTGGCCATCTGCATGCGCGCCAGGTCGAGGGATGCCATCAGGATATAGGACGGGCTCGTGGTCTGCAGGAGTTTAAGCGTGTTTGTCACATCGTCGATATTGATCCGCTCGGCTTTTGCATGGAGCATGGAGGCCTGGGTCATGCCGCCCACGATCTTGTGCGTGGACTGGACACAGAGGTCGGCCCCTGCCTCGAGCGCGCAGATGGGCAGCTTGGGGTTGAACTTGAGGTGAGGGCCGTGCGCCTCGTCCACGAACACGATAAGGCCTTTCTCGTGGGCATAGGGAATGATCTTCTCGATATCGGCGCAGAGGCCATAGTAGTTCGGGCTCGTGATAAGCAGCGCCCGCGCCCCGGGGTTGGCGTCAATGGCCTGTTTCGCGGCCGCGAAGGTGACGTTCAGGGTGAGCTTGAGGTCCCGGTCAAAGGCCGGCTGAAAGAAGATCGGCTGGGCTCCGCTCATGATAAGACCGGTAAGCACGGAGCGGTGGCAGTTACGGGCGATGATCACTTTATCGCCGGGCCCGGTCGTGGAGGCCACCATGGCGTGGTTTCCCACGGTGGTGCCGTTCACTAAAAAGTACGAGCGGTCCGCGCCTGCGGACCTGGCGGCAAGCTCCTGCGCTTCCTTGATGACTCCCGTGGGGTTCTGGAGCGAGTCGACCTCGTCAAGTGTCGTAAGGTCGATGGAGAAAATGCGCGGTCCCACGAATTTTCGGAACCGGGTTGAAATGCCTTTGCCGCTCTTATGACCGGGGGTATGGAAGGAGACCTTGCGACTCTCGGCAAGGTTGACCATTGCGTCGAACAGGGGAGTGCGGAACTGCTCGTCCTCTATTCGGTTGGGAGGAGGATTCATCGTTTTTTTATTATCCTATCAGCGTCGGCGACGGGAAAATCCTCCGGGGAACTTTTCCCCCAGCCATTAATGATAGGTAAAGAGAGGCGCATTATCTTCTATGATCTTGGTCTCTTCCGCTAAGGCCTTGCGAATATGCTTGGGCAGCATGTACATGCCCTGGTTCGTAATGCCGTCGTAGTACCGGTTCTCGCCCTTGATCCTCTTCTTGATCATGGCGTCCAGGTCCTTGGGAGCGAACTTCCGTGGATCGAGGTTCTTCGAGGCCAGGGTAAAGCCCCAGGGAAGGCCGAAGGACGGAATGGACACGGCATAGGGGGCGACCACGGGGAAGACGGCGTTCAGGGTCTTGTCCACGGCCGTGAAGTTCAAAAGTGAATGCAGGGCCGTGGTCCCCGCCTGGAGGGAGATGACCCCGTCCGGGCTCAGACGCTCTTTTACGATCTCGTAGAACTCGCGCGTGAACAGGAGGTAGGCAGGCCCTTCCTCAACGGGCTCGGAAATATCAATGATTATGGCATCATAGGTGTCGGTCGTTTCTTCGAGATACTTGCGCGCATCCATGTACCGCAGATCGGTTCGCGGGTCGTCAAAAGCGCCCTGGTGCCATTCAGGCAGGAACTCCTTGGACTTTTCGACCACTTCCTGGTCGATGTCCACCATCATGCAGTATTCCACGCTCTTGTGACGGAGCACCTCGCGGAGCGTGGCCCCCTCGCCACCGCCCACGATAAAGACCCGTTTCGGGTCCGGATGGGTGAGGAGCGCGGGATGCACCAGCGCCTCATGGTAGATGAATTCGTCGGTGAGGGTGGACTGCATCTTACCGTCCAACACGAGGCACCGGCCATAGCTTCCACTGTCCATGATCTCCATCCGCTGGTACTTGGTCTGGCTTGCATAGTGGATCATGCGGATGCCGTGCAAATGCCCCTCTTCGGGGCTCGTATACTCAATGAACCACTTGTAGCTCTTGGGCTCTATCATGCTGAAGCGTCTCTCCTGGTAAGGCCTTATGGGGAAGCTTTTTATTGCCGAGGATCCCCCTCTTGATCTCGATGATCGAGGGGTCTTTGGACTTGAACTTTTCAATGAGGTAATTTGCGGCGACCCTGGGATCGATCAGGTCCCCGCAGGTGAAGACATCGACTGCGGCGTAGCCGTATTCCGGCCACGTATGGATGGCAAGATGGGATTCGGCGATGACCACCATCCCGCTGATGCCAAAGGGGCTGAACTCGTGGAAAGCGACTTCTACAATCGTCGCCTTTGCCTCAAGTGCGGCATTTTTTAGTGTTTCCTGTACAAACTCCAGATTACCGAGGGTTTTGCGGTTGCAATCCCGCAATTCTAGCAACAGGTGGGTTCCTAACGCGTGCAACCTGTTTACCTCCTTCTCCGCCTGCTTCACAAGCTTCCCGACAGGGTCGGGATCTCCGCAAGCACCGCCTTCCGTTCCCACGGAAGGGCTAGCGTCCGAATCCAATCCGTCTCTTACTTCAGACGGCGCGTCACTCATTAAAGTTAAGTGTGATTTATCAAAATTAACTCTCTTTGTCAAGAATAAAATGGCCAGAGCTTCATTTTTTTCTCGCGGCCCTTTTTCACCCTCCTCACGAGGCTTGTCGCGGCCTTTTTCAGTCCTCCTTGGAGGCGGAGAAAGCTAATTTGCAGCAACGAGAGGTCCTGATCAACACATTCTGAAAAATTTTTCCTTGTCAGTGGTCGGGCAATCGAAAAATTCGGCCGGAGAGCCGTTGACACCGCCCGCTTGCTCGGCGGTTGAGGGATATTTCGTGCCGAAACGTCATGCAAAGAGCTGCATGAAGCGGCCTCCGGAGCTCTCTGGTGCGGTTTTCCGGGCCGCGTGCGAAAGCGCGGCACACCGGTCGCCGCTATCCGCAAAAAAGACTTTACATCGTGGGCGGATAGTTTTAATATTGGGCTTTGCACTCCCGGGAGGCAGTCGCCGGAGAGTTGAAAATCATGCAGGAGACAGGCTTCCGGCTTCTTAATCTTCTGCTACCTGGAGGTTCCACCGTGACTGGAGAAAAAAGCTTCGTCGAGATCGCTTCGGTGCTCGTCAACCCGGAGATCTTCACCCGCCCCTACACCTGCGACGTGGTAGGCTACGACTGCAAATCACAATGCTGCTACCGTGCCTGCATCGTACCCGCTCAGGAAACGAAGAAAATCGAAGCGCATTTCGACGAGATCCTGGCCTATCTGAGTCCCGAGAACCGGGGAGTCCTCAAAAAGAACGGCACGATACTCGCGGACTGCAAAAAACAGTGCCTCAAGGGCTGCGAGATCCATGATGACGAGGCCCGAGCGATCCGGAGGGCCTTCAAGGGCCAGGACTTCCGCTGTATCCTGATCTTTAAGAACACCTGTTCACTCCTCTACACGAACAAGGAAGGCTTCCGTTACTGCGCGGTCCACACCCATGCCATTGACAAAGGAATGGTCTGGGAAGAGTTCAAGTTCGCGGATTGCGTCCAGTATCCGCTCGCATTTTACTCAACCGGGGACGGCAAGCAGGTGCTTTCCATCCAGGACACTCCCTACCTCGACCATATCCCCTGCATGAAGAAGCCGAAAGGGGCGCCGATGTACAAGAGCCTCAAAAAAACGATCGAAACGTTCCTAGGCAGGGATTTTTATAAAAAGCTGGCAGCCTATGCGGAGAAAAAAACGAACCAGTAGCTGCCCGGAAGCTCTGGCTGCCGGCGCTGCCGGATGAATGAGCCTCGGTCATCGGTGATATAATTTCGAACCATGGGAAACCTTTTTCTCAGCTTTACCATTGCGATCTGCGGCGCCATCGGCCTGGTCACCGTGAGCAAGGTTTTTGACCTTGATACGTACACAGGCCGCATCTTCCCGCTCATTCCCATTCTCTACGCAATCATCTACGAGGTCCTCGAACGCCGCAAAACCGGCAAAGCCAGGCCTATCCCGCCGTCCAAAGCCAAGGAGGAGATGAAGGCCGGGGCGAAAGTTCTTTTCCAGAACATCACCGCGGGTCGGATCATTACTGACGTGGGGGTGAGCTTTGCCATCAAGTTTTCGATCGAGATCTTGCTCGTCGCTTTTTTTATCTATTTCAGCGGCAGGCCCTTCAGTTTCTACTACGGCGCCTTCGGCATCGAGACCGTAGGCACCTTCCTGCGGGGAGAGCACCCCTGGCTTTCCGGCAACGACGGCCTCTACCTTCTTGGGCTCCTCGCCGTCGTCACGAGCTTTGGCACCGGACTCTGGATCGGCTACACGAGCGGAGGAAAGGCCATCCTCGAAGGGGTCATTGCCGGCGCTGCCGTCACGATGATCACGGCCATGACAAACATGCTCATCCTCTACCGGAAGATCGAGGAGATGGCGGACCAGATCGCCTCCTCCCTCGGTTACGGTCTGCGTATCGGGTTCCTGACCGTTCTCATCCTCCAGGTCCTGCTCTACGGGCTGTGGAGCGGTATTGCGCAAAAGGCAAGGGAGGAGCGCGAGCTTCGCGCGGCGATCAAGAAGTCGGTGAGGAAGCCCAGGAAGTAAGAGCAGTTCGTGGCTGATAGCTCATGTCCGACAGGAGCTGCCGCCGAGAGCTCAATGCTTCGTCTCCTCAGGGAAACCGTCTTGCGCCCAGGTAGTGTTTTTTCCAGTAGTGATCCTGCAGATTATCTTTCCGGACCGTCATTCCCGAACTGGGGGCGTGAACAAAGAGGTTGTTGCCGATATAGATTCCGACATGGGAATATTTTTTCCCGCTCTCATTAAAGAACAGCAGGTCGCCCTTGCGCATGTCGCGGGAAGAGACCGGTCGCGTATGGTACCTGAGCGAGGAGGTGCTGTGCGGCACGTCCATCCCCGCAGCAAGATAGCTATAGCGGACAAGGCCGCTGCAATCGAAGCCCGAAGGGCTGTCGCCCTTGTACTTGTACGGTCTGCCGACCATGGTAAGGGCCGTTGCCGCGGCCTTGTCAGCGGCTGAGGTCGAGTACCCGTCGATGCGCCTTGCCGGCGGTGCAGTAACACAGCCGAAGAGCAGCAGCGCGACGCAGCAAAGCGCTCCCAGACGAACGGCGAATGATTGCACCTGCGCCTCCCGATTCTGCATATTAATGTATACCAGAAATGATGTCAATCATTTCGAGTCCCCAAAGAGCGTTTCAATCCCCGCGCAACGATTGCGCCGGACGCGGTATCCGCTGTCGGATTACCCAAAAATTTCTTGACGCCTCATGCCCGCCCTGATATATTCAGCCCATGAAACACAAAATTACCTTCCTGCCGGACAACGTCTCCCTCTCCGTCGACGACAATACGAACCTCTTTAAGGCCGTGAAGGCCGCGGGCTTGTATGTCCTTTCCTCCTGCGGCGGCAAAGGAAACTGCGGCAAGTGCAAGGTCGTCATTCAAGAAGGAAGAACCGAGAGCGGCAAGTCCCGTTCTTTTTTAAGCGCTGAAGAGACCGGGCGCGGCTACACGCTCGCCTGTCTCACGCGGGTCAAGAGCGACCTCGTGGTCGAGATCCCGCCCGAGTCGCGCATGCAGGCAAAACACAAGATCGCAACGGGCGCAAAAACAGAAGAGCTCCTCCGGCTCATGGCGAAGGCCGGGGGATGTCTCGAATCCCGGATCAACCGTGTCTGTCTCGAACTCTCCCCGCCGACCCTCGACGACAACCTCCCGGATTTCGAACGGGTGCGCAGGGCCCTCGACCGGGCAGGGCTCGATGCCTCCCACCTCCACATGAACTACCTCGTACTGAAGAAGCTGCCGCACGTATTAAGGGAAGGGAGTTGGAAGGTAACGGTCTCGGTGTTCAACGTGGGCACGGTATTGGAAATTTTGGACATCTTCCAGGGCGACGCCACACGCACGCGCTATGGCGCGGCGGTCGATATCGGCACGACCACCGTGGTGGTCTATCTCGTAGACATGGCGAACGGGCACGTCATCGGCTCATCATCGACCTACAACAGCCAGGCGAAGTGCGGGGATGACGTGATCACGCGCATCGTTTATGCTACGGAGCGGAACGGGCTCAAGGAGCTCCAGGAACTCGCCGTGGGAAACATCAACACCATGCTCGCGGAGCTGGCCGAGAAGAACAACGTGCCCCCGGGCATGATCGACTACATCGTGGTGGCCGGCAATACCACCATGGAGCACCTGTTCTACGGCATCAATCCCCAGTTCATCAGGGAAGAGCCCTACATCCCGGTCGCTACCTTCTTTCCGCTCATCCGCGGCAAGAGCGTGGGCTTCCAGATCGACCCCCAGGCCATGGTCTACTCCATGCCGAATGTGGCAAGCTACGTGGGCGGCGACGTCACCGCCGGCGTACTCGTGTCGCAGCTTCACAAGCAGGACGGGGTCTCGCTCTTTATCGACATCGGCACGAACGGCGAGATCGTGCTCGGAAACAAGGACTGGCTCGTGACCGCGGCGTGCTCGGCGGGCCCCGCCTTCGAGGGGAGCGGCATCAAATTCGGCATGCGCGCCATGGAAGGGGCCATCGAAGAGGTGGAGATCGACCCCAAAACGCACGATGTGAACTACCGGGTCATCGGCGACGTGAAGCCTATCGGCATTTGCGGCTCGGGCATGATCGACACCCTGGCTGAAATGTACTTGAACGGCGTCATCGACCAGAAGGGGAAAATACGCGAAGAGATCGGGTCCAAGCGCATCCGCAAGGGTGAGAGCGGCCTGGAGTACGTGCTTGCCTGGAGGGTGGAATCCGCGATCAACAAGGAGATCGCGATCACCGAGGCGGACCTTGACAACCTGATCCGCGCCAAGGCGGCGATCTATGCGGGCTTTGCCACGCTGCTTGCGCATATGGAGATGAAGTTTACGGACATCGAGAAGCTCTACATCGCGGGCGGGTTCGGACGGTATATTGACGTCGAGCGCGCCATCACCATCGGCATGCTGCCCGACCTCCCCGTGGACAAGTTCCAGTTCCTCGGCAACACCTCCATTATGGGGGCCTACTTCGCGCTCCTGTGCGACCGCCTGCGGCACGAGGCCGAAGAGATCGCGCACAGGATGACCTACGTGGAGCTGTCCGTATCGCGCAGTTTCATGGATGAGTACCTCTCGGCGCTTTTTTTACCGCATACGGACTTAAATGCTTTCCCGACGGTGAAGAGGGAGTTGGAGGAAAGGAAAAAAACGTAAAGGCCCGAGCTCGGGTGCGTCCCTCAAGCTGCGTTTTTGTTGAGACGGATGGCGGGTATTGGACGAGGCTTTCCATCTCGACACGCAGGGAATCCGCCAACTACGGTCCGGGACTTCATGGTTTCTCCCCTGAGCGTCCTTGAAACCGTCACTTTGTGAATACCCAGCTGCTTTGCGATTTCCGTATAGCTCAATCCTTTTATTAGGCGTTTTTTCTCGAGAAGTTCAATCCTGCACATGGCATTCCCTCCAAACAGACATCAGACTATCCATATTTTTTCACGGTTATCTGCAGTCCGCGAGAATAAATTCGTGTGCGGAATAGCAGCAAACTTTACCGATCGGTTAACGGGAGCCTGTGAATGACTATTTTGAACCTGAGAAGCTCACGTCGCGTGTATGCGCGTGACGCAGCCGGTACCTTGGGGACCCGAAACGTTGCGGATCAGCCTGTCCAGCTCATGAAACTCGATAGGCCTCGTGTTAAGGTATAAATTGAGTTTGGGCGATACATAAAATCCGCCAACGAGGCCGTGCAACTTCGACTCTGCATCGCGATGGTCAGCCAGAAACACGACGGGCACCGAGCACGATTGCTCGCGAAGGTGCGCCAGAAATTCGATTCTGTTGCGAAAGGTAGCCCCTGCAAGTACGAGATCTACAGGGCTGCCGGAATCCAGAACAGAGAACGCGGCGGTCTCGTGTTCCGCCGGCATTACGCGATACCCTCTTTGCTTCAACATCTTCGAAAGAATCTCTCTTCCTTCAAGATCTTCTTCAAGCAGCAGTATGGATTTCATATTCCCCCTCCGAGAGAGCCGATTCTTTAAAGTAGAAGGCAGGCTAGGCCGCCACCGAGGACCGCGCGCCGAGTTCAGCCGCGATCATGTCCGCCAGTTTTTTAAAACCAAAGGGTTTTTCAAGGCATCGGGGTGCGCCCAGGGACGCAACCCTTTTCTCCGTTTCCGGAGCCATGCAACCCGTCATGGCGAATATCGGGAGGTTCGGCTGTTTCTTTTTAACGGTCTCCACCAATTCATACCCGTCCATGATCGGCATTTCAAGGTCAGTCACGACCAAGTCTACGGGAATATATTCCATGATCTCCAGCGCTTTTCCGCCGTTTCCCGCAGTCAGGATATTACAGTTCTTCAGATATCCGCAGAGGCTCATCGAAAGCCCTGTTAAAAAATAGTAGTTGTCATCAACAATGAGAACTTTTTTCATGTGCCGTGGCTCGTTGACCACCGCATGCACTACCTGCTCCAGTTCATCGCTCGTGAACGGTTTGGCCAGTGCGCCTCTGAACCCGTACTCGCTGGTATTGGTTATAGGCGGACCGTCGAGAACGCAGCTGGAAACGATGACCTTCGCATCGGGATCTATTTCGAAAAATTTTTTGACCGTTTCCATGATGTTCCTTCCCCCCCTGCTATTCCAGTCAAGAATCACGGCATCATAGGGCTGACCGTGCTTTAACGCCTCCCGATAGCACTCTATGGCTTCGTCTCTGGCTTCCGTCAAATACGAATTATACCCGGCCCTCCCGAGCAAAAAATGCATGACGGTCCTCATGCTCTCATCATTGTCCAGCACGAGTACTCTCTTTGCACCGGCCTCCTGACTCATTTCTTCACCTCTCTTCATGATCGATGATCGCTGCGATGTTCGTGAGGACGCTTCCGGGAGAGACCCTTGATCCTGTATCCATATCCAGACGCCTGTTTGCTTCGTCGTAATTCAATGGTAGCGCCTAACGGTCCGGCTCCAATTTTATAATTCTTTTGTATGGCAAAAAAATTTTACCACAGGGATGTAAAAAGAGGTATCGGGCAAAGTCTAATTTTTTTGTAGGATTCGTCCTACAAAAAAATTCCCTAGCCAAATTTTTTTGTTTTCTCGTAGAGAACAATTACTCCGGCGGGCGGGAAAGAGGTGAAGGCATTTTCTTCATTAGCTTGGCCTGCGTAGACAGCCTCAAGGGTTCCCCGAGGTGGTTGGGACGGTCTTTTCTGCTGCACAGGTACCTGAAGCCATTTCCGACAATAAAGAGGAGGTTGGAAGAAAGAAAAAAATGATCGGACTGAAGGTCGGCTGCCCAGTCCCTTCCCCCTTCTCCTTCTGCTATCTTTGTCTTATATTTTCATGGTGACATGCGGTCGCGCCAAAGGGCGCAGACCTTGACAATATACAGGATATGCTCTATCTTGTTTAGTAGAGAGGGAAGAAAGGAGCGCACGCGGTTTTCATAAATCAGAATAACGATGAAATACGAAAGTAAGGAGGTTCAGTATGAACGAACGGAAAAACATCATAACCATGAAAGGAAGTCCCCTCACCCTGATCGGCCCGGACATCAATGTCGGCGACAGAGCGCCGGATTTCATTGTTCTGGACAGCGAGCTTAACCCGGTAGGGTTGAACGCTTTCACTGGAAAGGTCAAGATAATCAGCGTTACCCCGTCGCTCGACACCCCGGTCTGCGACCTGCAGGCTCGCCGGTTTAATCACGAGGCGGCATCGTTGCCCCAGGATGTCGCGGTGCTGAACATCAGCATGGATCTTCCTTTCGCGATTTCCCGGTTTTGCACTGCCGCCGGCATCGACCGCGTTAAAGGACTCTCGGACCACCGGGAGGCGTCCTTTGGCGCGGCCTATGGCGTCTTGATCAAGGAATTGCGGCTTCTGGCGCGTTCCATCTTCATTATCGACAAGGAAAACATCGTGCGGTATAAGGAAATCGTCCATGAGCAGTCCCAGCATCCTGACTACGACAGGGCGCTGAGCGCGCTGAACATGATCGCATTGAAACAGGCTGCTTAGATCGGTGCAGGGAAATAAAAAGGGATACAAAAGAAAAGGCAGGTTCCGGTGAATCGGGACCTGCCTTGTTTAAGGTTTGACTGGAGTATCAGACTTTTACGACATTCGCTGCTTTGGGGCCTTTGGGGCTGTCAACAACGTCAAAGGTCACATTCTGGCCTTCGGCCAGAGACTTGAAGCCGCTGTCCTGGATGTCTGAGAAGTGGACAAAAACATCTCCGCCGTCTTCTTTGGTAATGAATCCAAATCCCTTGGAATCATTGAACCACTTTACGGTGCCATTTGCCATTCAGGTTCGAACCTCCTTCTGTGGAAATTGAAGCTAGCGGAAATATCACAAAAAAAGCCGCAAAGCGAACAATCTTTGCGACCTCTTGCAACAAAGACTTCCGAACTTCGAGCAAATAATCCCATAGTCTAATGGAATTGTCAAGCGTTTTTTGCCTATCCGGAAACAGGGTGGATATCAACAGGAAGGAAAACATGCTAAGCTTGTAACAAGCGCACAGAGAAAACCCGCGATGAATGGATTTCGGACGTTCGATAAACTTTGCGGTCCGGAGCGTTCCCGACCGCTGAAAATCATGCAAACTATTTCACGCTTTTTTCGTATTTTTGTATTGTATACTTGAAACAGCCGCATGCCATCGTGTGAATTAAAGGAGTAAGCATGCCCCGTACAGTGCCGCGAACTCGCAAGACACCGCCGAAACCATCCTTAAGGGTAAGGGTCGAACAGACCGTCTGGGATCTCAAGCCGCTCTTCGCAAACGACAATGATCCGCGCATGGAAAAAAGGCGCACAATCGTGGGTCAAAAAAGTTACGAATTCATTAACGCCTGGAAAGACCGGGCCGATTACCTCGTTGACCCCGAGGTGCTGAGGCAGGCGCTCGATCACTATGAAGAGTGGAAGCGGGGCTACGGCGCCGACGGAGACGAAGGATACTATTTCTGGCTCAGGACGCAGCAAGACCAGAACAACCCGAAGCTCAAGGCGAAGTACAACAAGATCGAGGAGTTCGGCAAAAGGATCGAGAACGACAGCCAGTTCTTTCACCTGCGCATTGCCCGGATAAACCCGGAACACCAGAAAAAGTTCCTCGGGCACGGGTCTCTCGGGAAGTACCGGCACTTTCTGGAGCGCATCTTCGCAGAAGCGCGCTATCATTTGAGCGAGCCCGAAGAAAAGATCATGAATCTCAAGTCAGCGACTTCTTATTCCAACTGGACGAAAATGACCGCCGGTTTTCTGTCGAGGGAAGAACGCACCGTGGTCCTGGAGAACGGGAAGCGAAGGGTGAGGCCTTTTTCAGAGATCGTCGGCCTGATGAACAGCAAAAGAAAACCGGTGCGAAACGCGGCGGCAGAGGCTTTCAACGGTATTTTGAGCAAACACGTGGACGTCGCCGAAGCGGAAATCAATTCCGTGCTCCAGAACAAGAAGGTCGATGACGAGCTTCGCGGAACGCCGCGGCCCGACGCGCTCCGACACCTGAGCGACGACATCGAGAGCGAGGTTGTGGATTCGCTGATAGAATCGGTTGCAATACGGTTCGACATCTCCAGGCGCTACTATGCGCTCAAGGCAAAGCTGCTCAAGGCCGGGAAACTCAAGTATCACGAGCGGAATGTCGAATATGGAGAGGTTGCAAAGCGCTATCCTTACGCGAAAGCCGTTAACCTCGTTTATATCGTAATGGCCAAGCTCGACCCTGAGTTTGCCGATATTTTCGGGAGGTTCATCAAAAACGGACAGATCGACGCCTATCCGAAAAAGGGCAAGGACAGCGGAGCGTTCTGCATTCACCATCTTATAACACAGCCCACCTACATCCTTCTGAACCATACGGGAAAACTGCATGACGTGCTGACCATCGCGCACGAGCTCGGCCACGGCATCAACAACGAGCTCATCAGGAAGAAACAGCACGCGCTCGATTTTGGAACGCCGACCTCGACCGCCGAGGTCGCGAGCACCTTCATGGAGGATTTCGTGCTTGAAGAGGTTCTCCACGCGGCAGATGAGGAGCAGCGGCTCGCAATCATGATGCAGAAACTGAACGACGATGTTTCGTCCATCTTCCGGCAGGTCGCGTGTTATCGCTTCGAGCAGGAGCTTCATCGAGCGTACGGGGAAAAGGGATATTTATCCAAAGAAGAGATCGGCACGCTGTTCCGAAAACATATGGCGGCTTATATGGGGGACGCCGTGGAACAATCAGCGGGGTCCGAGAACTGGTGGGTCTACTGGAGCCATATCCGGTATTTCTTCTATGTCTACTCCTATGCGAGCGGGCTTCTTATCTCGAAGTCGCTTCAGCACTCTGTGCGGAAGGACCCGGCGTTCATCGCCAAGGTGAAAGAATTTCTCTCGGCAGGCCTTTCGGATTCGCCGAAGAACATCTTCACGAAGCTCGGGATCAATATCACGGACATCTCCTTCTGGAACCGGGGGCTCAACGAGGTGGAGCGGCTCTTGAACGAAACGGAAAAACTGGCGGAGGAACTTGGAAAAATAAAGTGGCGCTAAGCATTTAGCAGCAACGTGAGGATTTTCCCAGGCAGAGACCGCGGATGCTCCAAAAAATATCTTGGTGAGTTTCGAGAAACAATAAACCCCTCTCTCATGACTGAGAGAGGGGTTTATTATGATCGCTCCGGGCGAATGCCGGACGGTTCTGACCTTTACGGCACCTTGCAGCCGTTGGCGCCCGCTCTCCAATTGCTGTCCGGGAACCCGGTCTTCTGCGCCTTCACACGGTAGTAGTAGGTTATCCCGCCGCCAATGCTGTGGGTGATGGAAACGCTGCGATTGGCTCCGCTGTATATTTGACTTGGGCTCGTAAAGTTCTTATCGGTCGCCTCCTCCGCCACATAGGTAACGCCGGGAGTGGCGGATGCTCCCCAATTGACGGTATACTTCCCGTCAGTGTCCGATAGCGGTATTGTCATGCCGGACGGCGTTGCGGGCTTGCCCACATTGCAGCCGTTCGACCCCGTTGTCCAGTCGGAAGACTCGTCCCCCGCCTTCTTCGCCTGCACACGGTAGTAATACGTCAGTCCCGGCACGCGAAGCGTGATGCCGGCGCTTAATCCCGTGCCGCTGTACGCCGTCCGCAGGCCGGTGGTGAAGCCTGCGTTGGTCGCCTCTTGCAATACGTAGGTCACGCCCGAAGTGGCCGACGGCCCCCACGTAACCGTGTAACTCGTGACAAGGGACGAGGTCGGGACCGTGATGCCGGCCGGGGCCTGCGCCTTGGTGTAGCTGACGCTGTTGCTCTTCGTCAATAGCGACACGTTTCCGGTCAGGTCGCGGAAGTATGCCCAAACGGCTTTGGTCCCGTCTCCGGCCGGGAGAGTCACTTTCTTGCTCGTGACATACGGCTCCCAATCGTTCCAGGTCGTCCCCCCGTCAAGGCTCAGCTGCATGAACGTGGCGCCGGTGGCGCTCAGGGAGAGGGTCACCTTCAAGTTCGTTATGACTTTCGCTCCGCTGTTTATGAGCACCTTGCCGATCGGGGCCGTGGTGTCCACGAGGATGGTGTCGGAATAGGCCGCCGATATCTTGCCCGCGTTGTCCTGGTATTTCACCCATACTCGGGCTGTTGCCCAAATGATATTGAGAAAGCCACTCAGTAATGCTATATTGCTGCGACGTCAATCACGACATCAGGAGCCAATAGCCATGATGGGATTGCAGCAACCGCCTCAAAGCAGCTTGTTCTATATCGGCATCAATATAGAAAAACGGGTTCGTGAGAACCATCCTTTGAGAAAAGTCAATACGCTGATCGATTTCAACTTCGCCTATGACGAAGTCAAGGACTTGTACGGCAACAACGGCAACGTTTCAGTGCCACCACCAATTATCCTGAAACTGATGCTACTCCTGATCTTTTATAATGTCCGCTCGGAGCGGGAGCTGATGGACACCCTGCCAGAGCGTATGGATTGGCTCTGGTTTCTCGGGTATGACCTTGATTCTGAAATTCCCAACCATAGCGTGCTATCCAAGGCCCGCAAAAAATGGGGCCTCGATGTTTTTCAAAGGTTCTTCGAACGTATTGTTCTGCAGTGCGCGGAAGCCGGTCTTATTGACGGCCGCAAGATCTTCGTCGACTCCAGTCTGGTGGATGCAAATGCCTCCAACAGTTCGGTTCTCGATACCCGGAACCTGAAACATCAGTTGCACAAAAATTATAAAAAGCTGGAAGCCCGCTTGGAAGAACGCACCGAAAGCACTGATCCTTCCAGGACCTACGAAAAAAAGAACAACCGCTATATCTCCACCACCGACCCGGACGCGGCCCTGGTGAACCGGGGGAAATCCAAACTTTCCTACCAAGTGCATCGGGCCGTTGACGGTAAAAAAGAAATCATCACTGCAACCGACGTAGCGCCCGGCGATGTGAACGAAGCCCATCTGATGCTTTCGCTGCTTGAGCAACACCACGCAACAACGGAAGTCGAGGCCGAAACGGTTGTTGCGGACAGTAAGTACGGAACGATCGACAACTTCCTTGCCTGCCATGACAAGGGCATAAAGGCGCATATCCCGGATTTACGAGACGTGGCGATCAATCGCATAGCGAAAACCGACATCTTTATGGAAGATAGATTTTCCTATGATCCTGCCACCGACTCCTATATGTGCCCGGCAGGAACTCAGCTCAAGCCGAAGTCGCTGCATATAGCCAGACAAAGCCGGGATTACGCAGCGCCCAGGAAAGTCTGCGCAGCGTGCCAGCTTAGAGAGCAATGCACGAAAAACAAGTCCGGCCGAACGATCAAGCGTCATCTCCGGCAGAATGTTCTGGAGCGCATGCGTGCAATCAGTCGATCAGCCAATGCACGGTACGACATCAAAACCAGACAACACCTGATGGAGCGATCCTTTGCCAGGGGCACCCGATACGGCTTCGATCAAGCACGCTGGCGAGGCCTTTGGCGAATGCGGGTCCAGGAATATATGACCTGTGCCATCCAGAACATGCAAGTGCTAATAGCGCATGCTTCCAAGCCGAAGAAAGCAGCTGCGGTACGGCTGCTCGTTGTTCAAAGAACAGTGGCAAAGGCTTTCGGATCGCTCATTTTGCATATTCCCTTGAGACAGAACCGATATTGCCCGTCATTAGCTTAGACCTCTTTACGCATCAAGGCGCTTGATCGTTCGCGGGAAGTCCTTTGGGCAACAGCCCGTACTGTTTTGACCCCGTCGCCCGGGGGCAGGGTGATCTGCTTGGTCCCGGTAAAGGGCTCCCATGTAGTCCAAACGGTGTTGTTCAGGCTGAACTGCATTGACTTTACGCCGTTCAGGTCCGAGGCGGTCAACGTCAGGGTGACGGTCCGAGTGTTGGTGCTGTAGATTCCGCTGTTGATCTGGATCGATCCCTTTGGCGAAGCGGTGTCGAGGATGATGCTGTCGCTGTAGACCGCGGATGTGGCGCCTGCTGCCGTCTTGAACTGGACATACACGGTCTTTACCCCGTCGCCGGAAGGAAGCGTTACGGTTGTGTTAGCCTTCACGGCCCCCCAGAGTGCCCAGGCGGCACCGTTCGTACTGACCCGCATCATGGTGTACCCGGCTCCCGGGCTCGTGATGGCGACCGGAACACTGGTCGAGGTCGTGTACGCAGCACCGTTCTTGATCGTCACGTCCGCGGCAGTAACGGGTACAGTGCTGGCTGCATAGGTGATCGTGTCGCTCACCACGGCCGAGACCTTGCCTGCGCTGTCGATGAACCGGGCGTAAACCTTCTTCACACCGTAGGTTCCCGGCAGGGTGTAGGCCCTCGTTAGCGCAAAGGGCTCCAGAGGCGTCCAGGTCGTGCCGTTGTCGCTGAACTGCATCTTGACCACGCCGTTGGCGTCCGTGACCGCAAGGTTCAGGGTGACGCTCGGCGACGTGGTGACAGCGTCGCCGTTGTTGATGGCGATGGACCCCAAAGGCACTTTGGTGTCCAGGATGATGGTGTCGGCGTAGAAGGCAGACACGGCCCCGCCCTTGTCGATGAAGCGGACAAAGACCGTCTTCACCCCGTCGCCCGCCGGAAGGATGATGGCCTTCTTGGCGGCAAAGGCCATCGGAGCGGTCCAGGCCGTGTTCTTGTAGAGGAGCTGCATCGTGCTCATGGTGAAGGTCGGGGCCGATACGTAGCCGAGATCGAGGGTGACCGCAGTGCTCGTGGTGAAGGCCGCCCCTTTGTTGATGACGATGCTCCCGCGCAGGAACCGGATGTTTCGCTGCATACTCGCGCTGTTGCCGTAGAGGTCCGTCGCGGTCACAACGACCGGATAGACGCCCTCGTCCGTGAAGGTCAAGGCCTGGGTGAAACTGCCGTCAACGTTGACCGTGGGTGTGTAATCGACCCCTGCTGCTGATATGGTGACCGTGACCGTGGTCAGGGCATCGCTGACCAGCCCCGATATCGTCATCTGTCCGTCAGTGATGGTCATGTCCTTGTCCGGGCTGGCGACGGCGAGGCCCGGCTTGCGGAAGTCATAGAACACCGTTCGCTTGGCCGTCTGCGTGGATCCCGTCGGATTGGTCGCGAGAATCAAGATGGTGTTGATGCCGGAGTTGAGGATCACCGTGTCGCTGAAGTTATCGCTTGTGCCGTTGGGCGTGAACGGAGCATCTTCATTGACTTTGACCGTCACCGAGGAGGTCGGATCGGCGCTCCCGGCGATAGTGACGTTGTTCTGCGCGGTGAGGAGGCCGTCAACCGGGCTCGTTACGGCCAGTACCGGGGCATTCGGGTCAAGAATGATCGTGCGGCTCACCGTGGTCTGTTTTCCTTCCTTGTCAATGATCGTGATCTGAACAAGGTTGTCGCCGGGTATGAGCGGGACGGCGACACTGAAGCTGCCGTCGGCATTGATCGTAACCGGGTCGGAGCCGACCAGGACACCCTGAACGTTGCTTACATCGTCAACCATGCCGGTCACATTCAGGGTGGCGTCGCTCGTATGGCTGCCGTCGGGCAGGGTCGAGACGACCATGTCCGGCAACGCAGCGGTATCGGTGACGGTGACATTTACGCTGGTGGGCACGGTGTTGTAGTTCGTCGTATCCGTGGGGATAAAGGTCACGGACGCGCTGTACGTGCCCGCAGGCGGGGTCGTGGACGGAGTGGTAAAGGCAAACGTGCCCGGAATGGATGCAGAACCGCCCGTGAGCGTTGAGGCCGAGAGCGCCTGCCCGTACGTGATCCCGCCGGCCGCCGGCCAACTCGTAACGCTCGGCGTCGCTTTGGCAACGTCAATAGTTACGCTGCCGGTCACGGTATTGTAGTTCGTCATATCAATGGGGGTGAAGATCACGGACGCGCTGTACGTGCCCGCAGGCGGGGTCGTGGACGGCGTGGTAAAGACAAACGTGCCCGGGACGGTCGCAGAACCGTTCGTGAGCGTTGAGGCTGAAAGCGCCTGCCCGTACGTGATCCCGCCGGCCGTCGGCCAACTCGTAACGCTCGGCATCGCGTTGTTCACCATCAGCGGCTGTTGAACGTCGGACGCAGGACTGTAGTTGATGTCGCCTGACTGGGATGCCGTGATGGTGGTCGTTCCCGCGCTGAGGATATGCACCTTGTTGCTCACAATCGTTGCGACTGAGGTGTTTGAGCTTGCATATGTTACTGCAAGACCCGAGCTCGCCGTTGCGGCCGGATCAAAGTCAGCGTCCCCATACGTATGGGCCGGCAACGCGTTGAACGTGATCGTCTGGGCCGCTATCGGGGTCCCCTTATAAACAATGTTTCGCTGGATCGTCGAGGTATGGCCTGCTCCGTCGTCCGCAGTCACCGTCACCGTATAGGTGAGATTCATCGTCGTGGTCCCGAAGGTCACGAGCTGCGAGTAGGTCCCGTCGCCATTAACGGCCGGCGCATAGGTCGTGGTCGTGCCATCACCGGTAAGCGTGACCTGGACGGTATAGGACGGATCCGATACGAGACCACTGATCATCACCGTGGACGTCCCGCTGCTCACGATGTCCTGATCCGGAGACGTGACCGCCAGGGCCGGAGCCGAGGCGGAGTAGACGACCGTCCGTTTCATCGATGTGGTGTGTCCTGCCCCATCGTCCACGGTCACCAGAATAGTGTTGAGGCCGGGTGCGAGGTCCGTTCTGTTTATCGTCGCCGCGTAGTCGCCTCCGGACATGATCGCGAATTGCGGCGCACCGCCGTTCAGCGACACGGTCACGGTGTTCCCCGCAGCGACAGTCCCGGTAATGGTAATGCTCGAAACGAGGCTGTTAATAATGCTGTTGTCCGACGGCGTGGTGATAGCCAGAACCGGCGACGTATTGTCATACGTGATCGTCCGGGTGTCTGTCGTCGGGGTCCCGTCAGCGTTCGTGGCTACGATAGTGATTGCGTTCGTGCCCGTTGTCAGGGTCATGACCGAGCTGAAGGTGCCGTCCGCATTGATTGTTACGGGTGCGGCATTTACGGTCACGGTCACGCTGCCGCCGGACACGAGCGCAGAGCCGACGATATTGAGCGTTGCATTATTCGCAACGGATCCGTCCGCCAGGGTCGATACGGCCAGGGCCGCCTGCGCCGCGGTCGTCTCGATCACCTGCGTGGCCGCTGCGTAGTTGGTGTTGCCTGCCTGGGTATAGGTCACCGTGCAGGTGCCTGTGCTGCTTGTCATTAATATGGTTGTCGAATCGTTGCCGCTACCCGTGCAGGCGCCCGAACCCGCTATCGCAACCGATTGACTCGAGGACCCTCCGGTCGCGGCCACGGTGAAGCTCTTGTTATACTGCGCTTGCGCAGGCGCGTGCGTGGTCACCGTGATTGTCTGACCGGCCTGAGTGATCGTACCGGTAGTGACGGCGACGAGGGTCACGCTGTAATTGTTCCCGCTGTTTCCGTCAGTCACCGAGCCTGCTGGCGTCAGGGTCTTGCCCGTTCCGGCGTTCTGCGTATCGAAGGTCTGCGTGAAGTTTGCGCTGTCACCCGCGGCCAACGCGCCGCTCGTGATCGTCGGCGCGCCGGATGAACTCGTCGTGCCGTCGTAGGCCTTGGTATCGGACACGGCCGTCACCGTGAGCGCACGCGCGTTGATGACGCCCGTCGTATCATTTACAAAGGTCACGGTGTAATTGTTGCCGCCGTTGCCGTCAGCCACCGTCCCGGAAGGCGTCAAGGTTTTTCCTGCGCCGGCATTCTTCGTGTCGAACGTCTGGATGAAACCCGAAGCGTCCCCGCCAACCAGGGCCGGAGAGATCGCCGGCACACCGGAGGAACTCGTCGTGCCGTCATAGATCTTAGTATCGGTCGCGGCCGTTACCGTGATCGCACGGGCTGTGATCACGCCCGTTGTGTTGTTCGCGAATGTCACCGCATAGTTATTTCCGCCATTGCCGTCTGTCACCGACCCGGATGGGATCAGGGTCAGGCCTGCGCCCGCGTTCTTGCCGGCGTAGCTTTCCGTAAAGTTTGCTGCGTCGGTCCCCACCAGCGTACCGCTTGTTATTGTCGGCGTCGCGGATGCACTCGTCGTTGCATCGTACGCCTTCGTGTTCGTTGCCGCCGTCACCGTAATCGCACGGGTCGTAATCACGCCCGTTGTGTTGTTGGCAAAGGTCACGGCGTAGTTGTTGCCGCCGTTGCCGTCACTCACCGTGCCTGCGGGTGTCAGGGTCAGACCTGCACCAACGTTCTTGCCGGAAAAGGTCTCGGTGAAGTTTGCCGTATCGGCCCCCTGAAGCGCCCCGGAAGTGATCGTGGGTATCGCCGCGGCAGCCGTCGTTCCGTCATAGGTCTTGGTATCGGTCGCGGCCGTCACCGTGATCGCGCGCGCGTTGATGACGCCGGTCGTATTGTTGACAAAGGTCACGGCATAGTTGTTGCCGCTATTACCGTCAGTCACCGAGCCGCTGGGAGTGAGCGTCAGGCCTGCGCCAACGTTCTTACCGGCAAAAGTCTCGACGAAGTTCGCCGTATCGGCCCCCTGAAGCGTCCCGGAAGTGATCGTGGGTATTGCCGCGGCAGCTGTCGTTCCGTCATAGGTCTTGGTATCGGTCGCAGCCGTTACCGTGATCGCACGGGCTGTGATCACGCCCGTTGTGTTATTCGCAAATGTCACCGCATAGTTATTTCCGCCATTGCCGTCTGTCACCGACCCGGATGGGATCAGGGTCAGGCCTGCGCCCGCGTTCTTGCCGGCGTAGCTTTCCGTAAAGTTTGCTGCGTCGGTCCCCACCAGCGTACCGCTTGTTATCGTCGGCATCGCGGCAGCAACTGTCGTGCCGTCATAGATCTTGGTGTTCGTGGCCGCCGTCACCGTAATCGCGCGGGCCGTGATGTTTGCCGTCGTCGAGGCTGTTGTGTTGGCTGTGTAGTTGCCGGAGTCGGCGCCGCTGATCGATATACCGGTAACATTGACCGCCTTGCCAATGCCCACATTCTTGTCTGCAAAGGCCGCACTCGTATAGCTGTCAAGGACCGTGTCGCCCGCGACTTTGTCGTCGCTCAGGGTGACTGTCGCGCTCGTGGTCCCGTCATACCCTTTATTCACGCCTGTCGCGCCGACCGTGAGTGCCTTGGCGTTGATGACACCCGTGGTATTGTTGACAAAGGTCACAGCGTAGTTGTTACCGCCGTTCCCATCGCTAACCGTGCCCGCAGGGGCCAAGGTCAAGCCTGACCCAACGTTCTTGCCGGCGTAGGTCTCTGTGAAGTTTGCCGTGTCGGTCCCTGCCAAGCTGCCCGACGTAATCGTCGGCACTGCCGCGGCCGTCGTCGTGCCGTCATAAGTCTTAGTGTTCGTCGCCGCCGTCACCGTGATCGTTCGCTTCCTGATAGTCAACGTATTCCCACCGGTCACGCCGTTCTGTGTAGTACCCACAGAGATAGCAAATGCGCCGGCAGGCGATGTAGTGCTCGGCGTAATGGTCAAAGTTGCCGCCTTTGGGTTAGCGTTCAAGGTTACTGTAGCGGGAGAGAAAGTCGCTCCTGCCGGTAAGCCGGAAACTGTCAGGGTTACTATTGTAGTACCTCCACCGCTATTGGTAATGGAGAGTGGAAATGTAACCGCGGTGCCGGTGCCATAGGTGGTCGAGCCGGACTGAGCGTTGACCGTAATCCCTGTTACCGTTCTCGCCGCCTCGGCGCTCCGGACAAAAGCTCCTGACAATACAAGCAGGGCCATCAGAAAGATCAAGGCCGATAAAAAAGAAAACCGGATAGGTCCGCCAAAAAGTCTCTCTTGTCTGTTGCCTCCGCGCACACAAAGTTTTTCAGAATGCATTAGAGTAGTCCTCCTGCTCTTTTTTCGTTTTTCCAAACCGTTAGTAGTAGTAAAAATTATTGTCATATAACTTTTTTATTACGTCAGTTTACATTTTACCGTATTTTTTTGTTAAAAGTAAATAAAAAAGTTTACTTAATCACTTTTTTGTGGTTATAATTTGCCGGATTATCAATTAGTTAATTAAAATAGGCGTTTTTTTATAAAAAATTATGACGCGTTGGCGGGTTAAATCTACGATGGCAGGGGAGCTGACCTGTCTAATTAATATCGGACGAACTTTTTGAGCCCTTCCTGAAACTTGGTCGGTTCGATCCCGAAAACCTCTCGGAGGTCGCGCATGCTGCAAACGTTGTCCTCATTGAGCATGATGAGCTGGTCCGAGGTCACGGGAGGTTTCGGGAGCACGGCCTCAAGCACCCGGGCCATGGACCTCATGAAAAGCATCGGTACATGGACCGCCGGCCGCCTGATCCCCATGGCCTCGGCGATGGCGCGCGTCACCTCTTCGTAGGTGAGTTGCTCCGGTCCGCCTATCTCATAGCTCTCGTTCAAAAAGGCGTCACTGCTCACGGCCTTCACGATGCAGGAGACCACGTCATCGATAGCAATGGGCTGGATCCTGGACTTGCCCGAGCCGATGATCGGAAGCACGGGCGCTTGCCTGATGATCTCCGCGAGCCTGAGCGTGAACTGATCTCCCGGGCCGTAGATGAGCGACGGACGCAGGATCGTGTAGGGAATGCCGCTCGCGCGCACGAGTTCCTCGGCATGCCACTTGGTCTTGTGGTACTCGCTCTTTGCTCCAGGCCTGGCGCCGAGCGCGCTCTGGTAAAAAAAGTGGCGTACCCCGGCCTTCCTGGCCGCCTCGACGATGGTTCGCGTTCCTTCCACGTGTACGCCCTTGAAGGTAACACCGTGCGCTTCCTGGATGATGCCCACGAGATGAATTACGCGCTCAGCGCCCGCTACTGCCTTCTCAAGAGACGCCTTGTCCGAAAGGTCCCCCGGAACAGCTTCAACGCCCAGGTCCGCGAGCGCCTGCGCCTTATCGGGGTTTCTGACCAGTACCCGCAGAGGGAGCCCCTCCCGGCGCATGCGCCGGACCAGATGGCTGCCTACAAAGCCCGTGCCGCCGATCACGAGTATCATACATTACCTCATTTGAGGCCGGGTGACAGGATAGGAGTGATGACTTTGAATGATAAAAAAGGATAGCACAAAAAGCATTCAACGGTAGTGAGCATATTAAATATGTTTATCATTGCCGCGCCTGCCCGGCCCGTCAGAACAGCACCGGCGCCCAGAGCCCGATGATGATCATCGTCTCCTTTTTTTCATCCAGTCCCCTGGCAACGCCCAGGCGGAGCGTGATCGGAAGCCGGTACGCAAGGTACAGGTCCATGCGGGCTTCAGCGCCCACGGCGCGCTTCAGATCCGAGCCGTGGAACGTCCCGTCCCAGGCATTGCCCGCCTCTCCGAAGACGGCGCCGTGGACCCTCCTGAGGAAGATCGGCGTCTGGCCGCCGCCGCGCTCGATGTCCACGATCGGGAACCGGTACTCCAAACCCGCCAGCGCCGCGTTCTGTCCCCGGAACTCGTTCGCGGGATAGCCACGGAGAAAAACATCCTGGTCGTCGATCGAGAGGGTAATGTCCCCCGGGTTGTCGCCGCCCAGCGAGAACGCGCGCTGCGGAAGCTTCTGCCCGGTCGAGGTCCCGCCGAAGGCCCGTGCCAGGAGCACGTGATGAGGCCAGGGGAAATTGATGTACTCATGCCAGTCCATGGTGTATTTATTCAGCTCGAAGTCGCTGCCCAAAGACTTATCGAGCCGCTCGTAGCCGAGCTCGATGGTCCGGCCCTGCTCCGGGCTGATCGAGAAATTATATCCCCGCGCGCTGTTATAACGATAGCTGAGCTTGCCGGATGCCAGAACGCCCTCAGCGGGAACCGGGCCGCTGTAACCGGGCCAGGGAGGCATATTCGTGAGCGCTGAGATCTCTTTCCACTGATATCCGATCGTGACCATGTGCTGAGTCTGGTTTTTGATGAGGGGCGCGATAAGCTCCAGACCGTAGGTCTTCTGGCGTTCGACATAATCTTGTATCCCGAGAGGGTCCTGAAGCAGGTCGCTGTAGGTAACATCCGTGTCCGAGGCTTGGACATGAATTGTCGGCGGAAGGCCGTCATACAGATAATCGAAGGAATACCATAGGCGGTTGGTCTTCGGTCCGTAGAGGCCGGTCACGATGTATTGATGGCGCTGCACAACGTCCTCGCCCAGGGTGAGAAACCCGCCGAGCACTCCGCTCTCATGGCTGTAACCGAACCAGGGAAGCCAGAAACGCGGGGCCAGGGTCGGAAGGGGGCTGTAGGGCATCGTTTTTGTGTCGAATTTCCGTTCTTCATACTGCACGGCCGGATAGGGGTCTTTGTACGGCTCAGCGGGCTTCCACGCTGCCCGGTCCATGGTCAGCGTATGAACGTCGTATCCCTTCGCGCTGTAAGACGTGAAAGGCGAGCGTTTTTCCGTCCGGCGAGGGGTTCGGGGAGAATGCGCCGCCGAGCACGTTCGTTATCTGGAAAAGTTTCTTCGTCCCGAGCTCATAGGCAAAGAGGTTGTAGATTCCCGTGCGGTCCGATGAAAAATAAATATATTTCCCATCCGGGCTCCAGGCAGGCGCGCCGTCAATGGCCCGGTCATGCGTCACCTCCTCAAGCTTCTTTCCCCCTGTGTCGAGGATCCATATGTCCTTGTACCCCCCCGGCTGCCAGAGACTCACCGCGATCTTCGAGCCGTCGGGGCTCCAGCGCGGGGCCTCGTACTGGACCATGCTCTCTTCCGTAAGGAAGGCAACGTCACCGGCGCCGGCCGGGCGCTTTCGCTCCGATGAAATGTCGAGGAGCGCCAGCCTGGTCATGCCCATCCGGTTCGTGACGAAGATGAGCTTCTTCCCGTCCGGAGAAGGACCGGGATCGCGCGCGCGAAGCATCTTCGTCACCCGGACCTCCTTGTCCTTTTTCATATCATAATAATAGAGGTCGTCGTAATAATCCGTGTTCCGCTCGATTTCAGCTTTTGTATAATAGAGCCGATCGCCGTCCGCGGACCACGCGAGCGTCATGCCCGACGCGCTCAGGGGGAACGCGTTTTCCGTGAGCTTGCGGTCGCCCGTGCCGTCGGCGTTCATCACGTAGATGCCGGGGAACTCGTCCCCGTTCGCTTCAAGATAAGCGATCCTGCCGCCGTCCGGAGAGTAGACCGGGGAGAGCGTATCGTAACCCTTATGGGTGAGCATCGTCGATGCGGTCAGACCTTTGGCCGTGACCTCGTCGCGTTGTTTTTCGTATTTGTCCTGGAGCGAGGCCATCCATTCCTCCCGGAGGTCGCCGTAGTCTTTGCCGAGCGCGCGTTTCGCCGTGGAATCGATCAGGAAGGGAGCGGCCCTGCCGCTGTAGATGATGCTGAGGTCGGCGAGCTTGTCGCGGCCGTACGTGTCGGCAATGAAGCGGATGAAGGACTCGCCGAAGAGGTAGGGAACGTCGCCGGAAGGCCAGGTGTCCGGAAAGACCGTCATCTGGCTGATCGGCGGGAAGGGGCCTTCGAGCGTGGCCATGCGAAGCACCATGTCCGCGCCCGCAGAACGGCCGCGTCCGCCCGAGGTCTGCTCCGTCTCTTCATAGACGGCAAGCCCCTCGATCAGCCAGATCGGCTGCCATTCGTTCGGAAAGTAGAACCGCCCGAACAGCGTCTGCATCACGCCGCCCAGGCCGCCGTTGATCATGTCGAGCTGCAGAACGTGGGTATACTCGTGCGTGATCAGAAGCCGCATCCAGTCCTCATAGGCGGTAGTCCCGAAGCCGGGCTCGCCCACGGGCTGGGTGAGCAGCAGGATCATCTGGTTATAGGGCATTACCCCGGTCATGCCGTTCGCCTCGTCCATGGCGTCCACGAGCACGATGTGCGTCTTCTGCTTTCGGCTCCCATTTTATCCGCGGGACCAGCCGCGCATGTACGTCCTCCGCGACCTGCGCCGCGTGCCGCGCGATCGCTTCACCGCCCTGGTGATAATGAATGTAAAAATGCGGCGTCTCGAGCGTGGTCCACGTGAAGGCGGGGTCGAACTTGGCAAAGGCAAGTGAGGCCGTACCGAGAAGGATAAGACAGACGAAGAAAAATTTTTTCAAGGAATCCTCCGGGATGGTTCTGTTGCCGCGTCTGTAACCGAATTATCATGACCCGGACAAACCGGGAGGGCCGGAACCAAAATTCCTTACACGACAAAGCGCACGAAGATTTTGACATGGGTAACGACCGACAAAAAATTATGCCGCGTCGCTCCGCTCCTCGCAATGACAGCGCCGGGGATTCTCCACGAGACCATCATGGTTTAACCTGCGCCTGTCTCGCCAGATCCCGCTTCATCCAGTACCTCCCGACAAGGATAACACCGGCGGCAAAAAGGACCTCGACCGAATACATAACCGGCTTCGTCAGCGTCATGAAGCGGCTGACCACAGGATCGGTGATGATCATTTCGCCGCCGATCTTGCCCAAGAGCGCCGCGCCGACGTAGATGATGACGGGGAATTTGTCCATGAGCAGGGACAAGAGACTGCTCGTGAACACGATGAAGGGAATGCTCAAGCCCAGTCCGAAAACGAGCAGGAACAGGTTGCCGTGCGACGCCGCTCCCACGGCCAGCATGTTGTCGAGGGCCATCGTGATGTCCGCGATGACGATCAACCTGATCGCGTGCCAGAGCGTTGCGGCTTCTTTATGCGCCTCCAGCGCTTCCTCATCTTCGACAAAGAGCTTGACCGCGATCCAGATGATAACGAGGCCGCCTGCAAGCTTGACGTAGCTCATGTTCAATATATGCGCGACAAAGAAGGTGAGAATGATGCGCAGCAGCACGGCCGCTGCAGAGCCGAAGACGATCCCTTTTCTCCGTTGTACTTTCGGAAGCGACCGCACGGCCATGGCGATCACCACGGCGTTGTCGCCTGCCAGAATGAGGTCGATGATGACGATGCTGAATATACCCGATATGAATGTCCAGTCGAAGCTGGCCGTTCCTAATGCGCTTAAATCCAAAATACCCGCCTTTCAAAAAGATAAAGCCGTAAAAAGCAAATGTACCGCTGACAGAGGCAGGATACAAAATAGAAATTTCTTTTTTCTGTAATCTCTGCGTCCTCAGCCGGGCTGAAAATTTTTTTTATGAGTGCGTCAAAAAAAGGGCGGCAGGGTATGCGCCTGCCGCCCTCGGATACGTTATTGCGCGTTAATGCCCTGCCGGGAAGAATGTGTAGCTTATCCACGCCAAGATGCCCAGCAGGACGACCCCAAGAGTGAGGCTCCACCCGATGTGCTTCTTCTCCACGGGAAGAAGTGAACCCCTTCCGTCGTTATCGCCGGGCTCAAAATCCCCGCATCGTTGCCAGGAGGAAAGAAACAATCCGTGCCTGTTGCATATCCCCGCGTCGGACCGGACGGAGGCATAGGCTGAACTGAGCGAATTCAACCCGGGAAAGGTCTCCTCGATCAGCGCGGGATCGTTTGCGAAGAATCTGCAGCTGATACATCGGCCATGCATGGTCGCCTCCTGACGCGCGTCGGTCCCCCCTCTGCGAACGCTACTTGCCGAGATTCGACCAGTAGCCGCCGAATACAAAAACCGACAGGACGAACCCGAGCACCACATTGATTGCCACCCCGATCGTAAACGCGCCGAAGGGTTTCCAGCCGGCGGCCTTCAGGTCCTTAAACCGGGTCGTAAGCCCTATGCTGAGGAAGCAGAAGATGAACGCCCACGACCTGAGGGAAACGATCGGCAAAAGCAGGCCCGGTTTTACGAGCGTGTTGAAGTCCGCGGCGGAGTAGCCGGCGGTTATCGTGGTCATGAAAAACGAGGCCACGAAGAACCCGATGACGAATTTCGGGAACCTCCACCAGATTTCCATGGCGCTGGGCTTTACGCCGCATTCCTCCTTTTCCCATTTCAGGCAGGCGATAAGCGCGAAGACGAACGACCAGATGCCGATCCACATGTCCCTGCCGATGACCTTCATGAGGGTGAATCCCTGGATGGCGGCGTTCTCATTGCCGGCCATGCGGCCATAGGCGCTCGCGGCGGCGAAGCCTGCCGCGTCGGCGAACTCCGAGGTCCCCACCCACGCGCCCGCGTCGCCCGGACTCAGCTTAAGGGCCTTTGACGCGAAGGGAATGAAGAAGATCATGATCAAGGCCCATACCACCACGAGCGTTACTGACGTATAGAGGTCTTCCTTTTTCGCCTTGACCGAGCTTGCGATGGCCATGGACGCGGAAACGCCGCAGACCGCGCCTCCCACGCCGATGACGGAGGCAAGCCGCTTGTCGAGACCGAACACCTTCGTGGCGACAAAATAGATGGTGAGGCAGGTCGTCAGGGAGATTATCGTGGCCTGGAGCAGGGCGACCGGTCCCGCCGAGGCGACCAATGCGATGGGGAACGTCGCCCCAAGCAGCACGATCCCGGTCTTGATGTAGTACTCCACCCGGAACCCCGCATCCATCCACTTGGGAAGGGGGACGACGTTTGCGATCACGAGCCCGACGATGAGCGCGACCAGCGGCGGCTCCAGGTTATATTTCGGCGCGTCCACCCACCCGCCGATCGAGAACATGACGATGGACAGCACGTACAGGATGATGAAGGATGGAATAAACTTCGAGGTCTGGATGCCCATGATCCTTGTGGAAACGCCGAAGATGACGAGCCAGGAAATCAATTGCAGGGCGTACAAGTGGATGTTACTGCGGAAGTGGTCCATCAACTGGCCGAAGGACGACCACTTTAATCCTCCGGGATTTATGGCGAGCGACTTCACGACGGCGCTTCCATTCAGAAAAGCGACCAGCGAGATGAGCACGATCCCGATTCCGAGGTATATTGCCCACCAATCCTCTTTTAAATAAAGCTCCTTCCACCCCAGCGCGGATTTTGGCGGCGCTTCCACGGCGCTTTCCTTTGTTTCACGGAATTTCTTTGAGGATTTTCCTTGCTCTTCCGACATAGCCTTCCTCCTTCTCCTAAGGTAAAGCATTTCATCAGGTAACCATTATCCCTGTTCCATGCTGAAAAACACTTCAGGCAAACGGCGGATCCGTCACTCTCATCACCTCCTCGTGACAGGGTCGGTACGGGCGCAAGATCAGGTCATTCCATGATGTCCTCTCTCAAGTGCGACGATGGGCATATCAAGGCTGGCGAATATCTCCCTCCTACTGATTTCTTGAAATTTCAACAAATTATGATACCCCGTACGCGAGAAGTCAAGCGATTTTTTGCCTTCTCTTGATCAGCTTTTGCAGCTCAACGGCAAAAAAGACGATTGAGGAGAGGGCAATGACCAATGCGAGCTCGTCAGCGCTCAACGGGGCTGTTTTGAAGACGGAGTTCAGGGCGGGAACATAAATGGTCGTGAGCTGGAGTGCGAAGGTTGCGACAACGGTCATGAGCAGGACCTTGTTCGACAGGATACCCTGCGTGAAAAGGGATTCACGCTCGGACCGGATGGCCATTACGTTCCCGAGTTCCAGGAAACAGAGTGTTGTGAACACCATGGTCTGCCAATGAGCGTCCCCGACGTGGATGGCCCATGCCTGGGCCGAGAGCGTGACCACGGCCATGAGCAGGCCGACCCAGATCGTGTATCCGCCGAGTCCGCGGCTGAAGAGGCTTTCCTTCGGATGGCGCGGCGGCCGGCTCATGACGTCCCGTTCCCCGGGCTCCATGGAGAGCGCCAGCGCCGGCAGGCCGTCGGTCACCAGGTTGATCCAGAGGATGTGGATCGGCTGGAGCGGGACGGGCAGGCCGAGGAACGGAGCAAGGCAGAGCGTCCAAAGCTCACCCGAGTTCGACGACAGGAGATACTTGATCACCTTGCGGATATTGTCGTAGATCTTACGGCCTTCTCTCACCGCTTTCACGATCGTGGCGAAATTGTCGTCCAACAGGATCATGGACGACGCCTCCTTGGCCACGTCCGTACCCGTTATTCCCATGGCAACTCCGATGTCGGCCCGCTTGAGCGCCGGAGCGTCGTTCACGCCGTCGCCGGTCATGGCCACGAAGTGGCCCTTGTCCTGGAGCGCTCGGACGATCTTGAGCTTCTGCTCCGGCGCCACGCGCGCATAAACGCGAATCGACTCAACGCGTTTCTCAAATTCATCGAGCGACAACGCCTCGAGCTCATTGCCGGTCATGACGGCCCCGGGATCATCCGCTTCCAGGATGCCGACACGGCGGGCGATGACCCGGGCCGTGAGCGGGTGGTCGCCGGTGATCATCACCGGAGTGATCCCGGCGGTCCTGCACTCTGCGACCGCTTTTTTCGCCTCTTCCCGCGGCGGGTCCAGCATGCCCGCGAGGCCCAAAAACGTCAGGTTCGTTTCAACCACGGGGGCTTTCACGTCAGGCATGCGGTCCCATACCCGCATCGCAATGCCCATGACGCGCAGCCCCTCCGCTGCCATGCGATCGTGGATGACGAGAATATCGTCCCTGTTGATCGGCTTCGGGCCCTCCGACGTAAGCACCTGGTCGGTGGTCTCGAGCAGCGCCTCCAGTGCGCCCTTGGTGAAGGAGACGTATTTACCTCCGGAGACTGCCGACTGCTGACTGTTTCCTGACAGACTGTGTATCGTTGTCATCAGCTTCCGTCCGGAATCAAAGGGGACTTCCGCCACGCGCGGATTCGTTTTTTCCAGCGTCTGCTTCTCAAAACCGTTTACAAGCGCCGCGGTCAAGAGGGCCGCCTCGGTAGGATCGCCGAGGCAGACGCCTGCGTTGTCCTTGCAGGCGTCGTTCGAAAGGGCGAAAGCGGTCAGGAGAAGAGATTTCGGATTGCCGATTGCCGATTGCGGATTGAAATTGAATCCCCCCTCGGGGAGAGGGATGGGGCGAGGGGCGACTCCGAACTCCGAACTCCGAACTATCTTCCCCTCCGCCCACAGTTCCTCCACCGTCATCTTATTCACGGTAAGCGTCCCGGTTTTGTCCGTGCAGATATACGTAACGGAGCCCAGGGTCTCGACCGCGGGCAGCTTCCGCACAAGAGCGTTCTGTTTCACCATTTTCCGTGCGCCCAGCGCCAGGGCGATGACGACCACAGCCGGCAGCGCCTCGGGTATGGCGGCCACGGCGAGGCTGACGGCCACCAGGAAGATGTTCGCAACAGGCTCACCGCGGAGAAGCCCCATGATGAAGACCACGGCGCAGATGATGAGAATAACGAGGGAGATGCGTCTGCCGAAATGCGCGAGCCGTTTCTGAAGCGGTGTCTTTACTTCTTCCTCGGCCTGGATCATGGTTGCGATCCTGCCCAATTCGGTTTTCATGCCTGTTGCCGTCACGACGCCCCGGCCGCGACCGTAGGTGACGAATGTCCCCTTATAGAGCATGTTCTTCCGGTCGCCCAGGGGGAGCGCCTCGTCGGAAAGACGGTCGCTGTTTTTTTCCACGGGCATGGATTCTCCGGTGAGCGCGGCCTCCTCCACCGTGAGCCCGGCGGACTCCTGGACGCGCAGGTCCGCCGGCACCACCATGCCTGCGTCAAGCAGGACGATGTCCCCGGGAACGAGCTCGGACGCCGGGATGGCCAGGGGATTCCCGCCGCGCAGGACCGTTGCGTGAACAGCGGCCATCTTCTTAAGCGCTTCCATGGCCCTGTCGGCGCGGTACTCCTGGGTGAAACCGAGCGCCGCATTCAGGACCAGGATGACAATGATGGCTATGGTGTCGGAGGCCTCGCCGATGATGCCGGAGACGATCGCCGCGGCGATCAGGACCAGGATCATGAAGTCCCTGAATTGATCGAGGAACATTGCCGCAGCGGTCTTCCTCTTTTTTCCGGCGAGTTCGTTCGGCCCGTACCGCGTCAGGCGCTCCCGCGCCTCGTTGGCGGTGATTCCGGAACGCGTGGATTTGAGTTCCGCCAGGGTTTCTTCGACGCTTTTCTGATGAAAATGCACGGCTCCTCCTATCGCTCCTCTTCCTCATTATGACATACCGGCAGGGGCTGCGCGACTAATAATTATCTTTACTCACGACCGCGCTTTTAGTAATATATGCGGATTAGCGGAATGTACGGAGGAGGCGTCCCTTCACGGCGGCTCGAAGTCGGGCAGGGACAGGGTAGGTACTCATGAGAAATAATATTGTTTCGCTCGGCGCTGATGAACTGAAATACGAGATACGGGAGATCGTGGCCGTTGCCAAGGAGTTCGGCAAGCTGGGGCTCGAGATCATGTGGGAGAACATCGGCGACCCCGTCCAAAAGGGCGAAAAGATCCCCGACTGGATCAAGGAAATCGTGATCGAAGCGAACCGGGAGGACATGTCCTACGCCTATTCGCCGACCAAGGGCCTCGATGCAACGCGGGAATTCCTGTCGCAAATGGCGAACAGCAACGGCAACGTAAGGATCACCAAAGAGGACATCATCTTCTTTAACGGCCTGGGCGACGCCATCGGCAAGATCTACGGCCAGCTCAAGAAGGAATACCGCGTGATCGGGCCGAGCCCGGCCTACAGCACGCACTCCTCCGCCGAGGCCTCGCACGCCGGGGCCGAGTATATTTCCTACAACCTCGACCCGCACAACCTGTGGTATCCCGATCTGAACGATCTGCGGATGAAGGTGAAGTACAACCCGGCGATCTCCGGCATCCTCGTCATCAACCCCGACAATCCCACGGGCGCGGTCTACCCCAAAGAAGTGCTCCAGGAGATCGTGGCCATCGCCCGGGAGTACGACCTTTTCATCGTCTGCGACGAGATCTACATCAACATGGCCTATAACGGCAAAGAGGGCCGTGCCGCTCGCCGAGGTGATCGGCGAGGTGTGCGGCATCTCGATGAAGGGCATTTCGAAGGAGCTTCCCTGGCCCGGTTCTCGCTGCGGCTGGATCGAGGTGTACAACCAGAAGCATGACGCGGTCTTCACGAAATACGTAAAGAGCATCGTCGACGACAAGATGCTCGAGGTCTGTTCCACCACGCTGCCGCAGAAGGTGATCCCGAAGATCTTCAGCGACAAGCGGTTCAAGGCCCACGTGGAGGGGCGCAACAAGAAATACGAGCGGCGCTCGAACATCGCCTACGATCTGTTGAAGGACATCAAGGGGATCGTCGTCAACAGGACGAACGGCGCTTTTTATATGACCGTGATGTTCGAAGAGGGTGTTTTGAACGGGAAGCAGTCTCTGCCGGTAACGGACAAGGCGGTAAAAGAATTGGTCGTAAGAATAACGAAGGATGTTGCGCTCGACAAGCGGTTTGTGTACTATCTCCTGGCGACGACGGGGATCTGCGTGGTGCCGCTCACGGGGTTCAATTGCAGCCTGAAGGGATTCCGGGTAACGCTGCTCGAGAACGACGAAGCAAAGTTCGAACAGATCTTCAAGACCATCCGGGAGAAGATCATCGAGTACTTAAAGAGCGCGTAGGAATTCCGGAACCGCTTCACTATTTTCTCGACTCAGAGCGTTTTTTGTAAAGCCGTTCCGTGAACCCGCCCTCTTTCAGAAAGCGCTCTTCAAGCTGCCGAAGCTGCTGGTCAAGCAGGTAGTTCGTCTGGTGGATCAGGCAAACCAGCGTGTTCGCGGCAACTTCAGGTTCTTGTTCTTCAATATAGGTCCTATATGTCCTATACGACCTATCTGTCCTATAAGCCAGCTGTCTTATTTCTTTCGCGGTAGCATGGTCCTTGCCCCATAACGCCAGCCCGTGCTGGCGAAGATAATCCTTGCAGTCAAGCAGCAGCTCCTCAAGGCTCGCGCGAGCGACGCCCACGAGCTTCAGCTCCGTCTTGCGCGACGTGCCCGAAGCCATGCTCCCCTCTGCGATGTTCTGCTTGCCGCTCCGGGCCGCCTGGACCATCTGGTCGTGGGTGCGCGATCTGCGGTCGATGAACCGGTTGCAGAACGCCGTGGCGGCGTCATAGACGATCTCCGACATCTGATAGGACTTCAGATTCTGATATCCGCCATGCGGCTCGAGGAGGCCCGGTAAGGTTTTAGTATTTCTTTTTTCTCTTTTGTCTTCCATAAGTCCTATTTCCCTTATTCGACTTATTGGTCCTCTCACCCCTATTCGCCCATCTTCCCCTCAACGACCTTTATTTCCTCCTCCGTCAAGCCATACAGCTCAGACACGAACTAATCTATCTGCTGGTCAATGGTGTCGATCTTGCAATGAAAAGCGGCCTTTTCGTGGCCAGTCTTGGTTTTTAAAAAGACCAGAGGGTGACAGCGTGAATATCAACGACTAACAGTTCAACATAATGATTTCTAGTGAGCATAACAATCTACATAATCTGACAGCGCTTTCCGCCACTTTAATAACTTTTGCTTAAAATCTGAATATTCATTGTCAGAAACAACTCGACAACTATCAAGATAGTAGCCTTCCTTTTGACCATAAAGCTTGATTATTACATTTACTGGCTTTTTATTTGGCCCAAGCAGGTATTGCCCGCCGAGTGTGACATGATTCCATAAATTTATATCGAGCGGATTTTTCCAGTCGTCTTCGTCGCCATCAGGCAAGGCATATTCAGCGGTTTGTATGAGATCAACATAGGCTGCCAACGCATATTGTTCTTTTATGTTGCTTGGCACATAATTGGTTATAAATTGTCCTGGGTCGGTTTTTAAATAAATCCGATAAGGCAAAGCCGGGCACGTGAACCAAGTATTTACACAGACAATCATGTAATAATTCACGACATGACTGTTCTTAATTTCCGGGACTTCAGGTTTAACGGCTTGGTCGGTTGGTAGATAGCTTAAAATTAAGTGAAGAGCTGGGATGATATCATTAACAAAGTTCAAGTTCTGTGAATCCCACGTGGTATCCCCTTTCCATACGACAACGTCATTACGATTGAAGATGTCAATGGAAATGGTGTGAATATAAGATACAGATTGCTCTACAGCTTGCCGGGCAACAGCGGTTTGCGCAGACGATAGCTCGCTGATCGAACTGGCGAAAGCGACCCCGAGACCGAGAGCATTCGCAGCGGATGAAGAAGTCGATTCACTGAGTCGGTCTAAATTAGCGGAGGCAAAAGCGGAAGAAAATTTAAGTTTGTCGCTTCTCTCTGATTTGTAATTCAACCGCACTTTATAATCGTAAGACGCATCGTCAATTACAAAGCCACGTCTCTTGAGGAGAGCTGAAATCTTGTTACGGATTGTGTCTTCTACAAGCTCTTCTTTTCCAAGAAGGGGCAGGGTCGATCCCTCCACTTCGATTTTGAGTTTCGCGTCATGCTGTATTGGCTCAGATGATTGCAATGTTCGAATCCAAGGCCTCTCAACTCTAACAAGCGGGACGGTAGAACAACTAGCAAAAAGAGGCAGCATAACAAGCCAGACAAGACGACAAGCCTTTATCCTTTCCATAAACCCTCCCGGTTGACCCAAACCTGCTCGCCAATGAATTCAGCGTAGCATCCATTATTAACTCTGGCGAGACAGAAATAATATGCCTTGCTCCTATGGTCTTCGCTAATACAACGAGGCCGCGCAGCTCGAAGATATCCAGAATATGATCCACGACAACAGGAGGAACGTCCGTAGCATCATGCAATACTACGTCTGTTTGTACCGCTTCATTTACGATCTTCGATGCAAGAATTGCGACAATAGAATCTCATCTTCTGTCAACCCATGCAACTCATACACCAACTGATTGCTCTGCCGATCAACAGAATCGATCTGGCGCTGGGGGACTTTTTTCGTGGTCGGTTCGGGCAGAGCTTCGGTCCATCGTTTGCTTTAAACGAAGCGCTCATTGAAGAAAAAGATAGTATAAAACACTGGAAATAGCAAGAAATTTAGAAGAACGTGTCGGGAAAGGGGAGCGGGCCGCTACCAGCCCAACTGCAGCCGGATGAGATTCATATAGTCCTTGATCTGTTCGATTGCGGCCGCTTCAAGCCCCTGAAAGAGCACCCCGAAACCGGGGGGGAGGTGGTCGTTGCGCTGCTGTTTGCCGCCGTTCACCCAGTTGACCTGCGCCGCGGTCTCGATCGGCACGGCGCCGCTTTGGGGGAGGACGAACTTCAAGGTCAAAAGCTCGCCCGCGGCGATCTTGCGGGAAGACCCCACGAACATGCCGCTGCTGCTGATGTCCTCGATGGACCCGTAAAATATTTCGGAGCCCGTGGAGCAGGCCACGATGGCGCGGCACGGCATTCGTTCCCCGCTCGGGGGGGTCCTGGGGATGAGCGAGAGTCCCGTCTCCAGAAACTCCCGGCGATCGATGGGCTTGGCGACGACCGCGTCGCACCCGGCGGCGCGGCTGAGACCGGGCTCCTCTCCGGCCGCGGTGCAGACCATCACCACCGGGATTCCCCTCAGCTCCGGATCGGACTTAAGCGCCTTGCAGCAGGAAACGCCGCCCATGCCGTGGAGGCTGAAGGCAAGGTAGACCAGGTCGGGCCGGACTTTGCGCGCGGTGCTCAGGGTCTCTTCGCTGTCGACGGCGGTGAATACGCTCACCCCGGCGTCCCTCAGGCATCTCTGTTCGATCTGGAGGACGATATTCGAGCTTTCGGCAAGGAGAATCTTCGGCTTAGACATGACCAACTCCCGCTGATGATTGGGTGGATCGTGCGTTCTTTCTTCGGCAGTTTATCAGAACTGAAGTGAATTTGAAACGATTTTTTTTTGAGACCCTGCGGTAAAAAGGAGGCTCGATGCGGTTATTACTTTGCTACTCGGCTGATGCCTTCGGTTTCTTCTTCCTCGTCCCCTCGTACAGCTCATACTCAAGCAGCCTGCATTCGATGCCGCTGTTAAAGAAGGGAATGCTCTGCTTCGGCTTGAGGCTCACCTTCTTGGCGAGACCCGGATTTCCCGTGAACACGTAGCCCGTGTATCCCCTGCACTTCTGCTTGAAAAAATCTCCGATGCCCTTGTAGGTCCCTTCCAGCGTTGCCGCTTCTCCCATCCGCTCTCCGTAAGCCGGGTTCAGCACGATAACGCCGCCGCCGTCCGGGAGCGGCGTGTCGGCATAATCGCACACGCCGAATTCGATCAAGTGCTCCACACCGGCCGTTGCCGCGTTCTTCCTCGCCGCTTCCACGGCATCGGGGCGTATGTCCGTTGCAATGATCCTGCCGGAAAGGCCTTTCTCAGCCTGCTTCTTTGCCTTCTCCCGGACTTCGTTCCAGAGGGATTCGTTAAAGCGCTTTATGTGCATGAACCCGAAGTTGCTGCGCAAGAGGCCGGGCGGCCGGCGGAGAGCGATGAGCGCCGCCTCGATGGCGAGCGTGCCGCTGCCGCACATGGGGTTGATGAAGTTTCCTTCGCCGTTCCAGCCTGAGGCCAGCACGACCGCTGCGGCAAGCGTTTCCTGCATGGGCGCCGTGAGCGGGATCTTGCGGTACCCCCGGCGGGAAAGCGTTTCTCCCGAGGTATCGAGATACACGACGCAATGGTCGTCCTTCCAATAGAGATGCACCACGGACCGGTCGCGCTCCGGGCCGGAGTCGGGCCGCTTGCCGCGCTTTTCCTTGATCCGGTCCACGATGGCGTCCTTGCATTTCAAGCTTGCAAAGCGCGAGTCCCTGATGCTCGGGTTATCAACGCTCGAGGTCACACAGAGATAGCCGTCCTCGGGCACCTGCTCTTCCCACGCGACGGCGGACAGTTCCCGGTAAAGCTCGTCGGCATTATTCGCCTTGAATTCCGCCACCGGGAAAAGCACGCGGTGCCCGGTGCGAAGAAAAAGATTGAGGAGGAGCGTATCATCGAAGACGCCTTCCGTTTCGACGCCCGCAACCAGTTCGGAACAGAGGGGAAAGTTCAGGGCGTGCAGTTCTTGCTTTAAATAACGGAGGGATGCCTTTGGCGCAGGTGATGAGGATTTTGGATTTGTGCATGGAGGAGGTTGAAGCCGAAAGCGGAAGGGAGGGAGGATGCCGGGAATATGATGTAACCCCTTCAGCCTTCCCCCTTCCGTTTTTGCTTTAAATGGAATCAGTTCGCCGACGCCATCAAGCGTTCCTTGTCCTTGAAGAGCACGTCGCACTTATTGTAATAAAGCTTGCGCACGACGCCTTTGCCGAAGGTATTGTGGAGCACGACGTCCCCTACGCGGAACTTTCCCGCCATGTCGTACGCGCGCTCTTTCCCTTTCGCCTCGGCTACGCACGTTTCCCAGAGAACTTCCGCTGTTCTTGCGGCGTCTTCTTTTTTCTTGGGAGTCCGGGCGGGTTTGACGTCCGCGGCGCTCCGGTACTTGTGCGCGCCGCCGCAGGTCTTACACTTCACCTTGACGATCGTCTCGCCGTCCATGGCCACGATGGCGTGGTCGATGACCAGTTTGCACTTCGTACAATACGAGGCAATATTCTCTCCGGCCGATAGTTTTTCCAACATAGATCCTCCCTTGGCTTTAATCTGTCATGCGTGCGTCCGAGGTTCATGAGACAGGCGGATTCGCGTGTCGTCGAAAGCCGCCCTTCTCTGTGTTCAGACAGGAAGATATACTATACACCTTATGCGAAAAAAAAGCTCCTATTCATTTTATTAAAGTGCTCCCGGCTGGCGGCGGCTTTTGGCTCCCCGCCCCTTTCCCGCGGCGCTTCGCACGTGCTCTTATTTTCGCATATCCTTCGTCCAGGCCGACGCGAATGCCTCCCGGGGGGATTTCGGCTGCCTTGAAAGCGCTTCTGCGGGACCGTCGCCACTTTTACCCTTGAAATAGATTTTTTATTCTGCTATCATGGTTTGGCTTAGGAGGCTCATGCAAAAGGCGGACCGCACCACCAGAGCTGTCGCGGGCTTTGTTGATCTCCTGCTCATCATCGGACTTGCGAGGCTGCCGGATGTCCTCGGGTTTTTGTCCGCCTTGGGCTACATCCTCATCAGGGACGGCCTGTTTCAGGGACAAAGCGTCGGTAAAAAATTGATCGGGCTCAGCGTGGCAGCGGAGGGCGTCCCGGTGGGGGCGCCTGCCTACCGGGAGTCGATCCTCAGAAACGTTCCGTTCGCCGCGGCCTATATTCTTTTTTTAATACCCTACGCGGGCTGGGTGCTCGGTCCGCTGGCGGTCGGCATGGAATGCCTGGTCGCCGTGGGTGACGATCAGGGAATGCGGATCGGCGACATGCTGGCGAGGACCCGTGTTGTCCAGCCGGACCGGGCCGTGGCGGAGGCCGTGCAAGAACCGCAACAGCAGCCGGACCTGCCTTCGAGCGCATCCGGGGAGCAAGATGCGACACAGCCCAATGCATAACACATTCTGCGACACAAGAAGAGACAAGAGAAACTGACGAGCTCGTCACGGAGAAGGGCCCCGCGAAGAATCCGCTGGTTCCGTACCATTCCGTATTGGCCGTCTTATTCCTGACCCTGCAAGAGCGAAAGGAGTTTCCACAAGACAATGTTCATTAACACTATCATGGGCTGGTTTTCAAACGACATGGCCATCGATCTCGGAACGGCCAACACGCTGGTCTACGTCAGGGGAAAGGGCATCGTATGCAACGAGCCCTCCGTTGTCGCCATCTCCTCCAAGACGGGCAAGGTGCTCGCCGTGGGCTCGGAGGCGAAAAAGATGCTGGGCCGCACTCCCGGCGACATCAAGACGATCCGGCCCATCAAGGACGGCGTCATCTCCGACTTCGACATCACCGGCGAGATGCTGAGATATTTTATCCGCAAGGTGCACAACCGCAAGTCCTTCATGCGCCCGCGCATCGTCATCGGCGTCCCCTCGGGGATCACGCAGGTGGAACAGCGCGCGGTCAAGGACGCGGCCATCACCTCAGGCGGCCGCGATGTTTATCTGATCGAAGAACCGGTGGCGGCGGCCATCGGGACCGGTCTTCCCATCTCCGAACCGTCGGGCAACATGATCGTCGACATCGGCGGCGGAACGACCGACATCGCCGTCATCTCCATGGACGGCGTGGTTTACAGCAAGGCCATCCGGGTCGGCGGCGACAAGATGGACGAGGCGATCATCAACTACATCAAGCGTAAATACAACCTCCTCATCGGGGAGATGATGGCCGAGCATATCAAACTGGAGATCGGTTCCGCGTACAAGACGGACAGCGCCCGTCATGACCATGGAGATCAAGGGGCGCGATCTCGTGTCCGGCATTCCCAAGACCCTTATCCTCGACGACGATGAAGTGCGCGAGGCGCTCGCCGACACGGTCAGCCAGATCCTGAACGGCATCAAGCAGGCGCTCGAAAACACGCCGCCGGAGCTCTCGGCCGACATCGTCGACAAGGGAATCGTTTTGGCGGGCGGCGGAGCGCTGCTCAAGGGCATGGACGTATTTCTCCGCGAGGAGACGTCGCTCCCGATCATCATTGCCGAAGACCCGCTTACCTGCGTCGTGCTCGGCGCGGGCAAGGTGCTCGATGACGAGGACATCCTGAAAAAGGTCATGATGTAAGCGATGCCCGGGTTTATTGCAAAGAACAAAATAAAACTATCCCTGCTGTTCCTCTTTATGCTCTTGTTCTGGCTGGTTACCGTTCAGGTGAAGGCCGGGCGATTGACGTTCATGGAAAAACCGGTCCTTGCTGTTTCCGGTTTTTTCGAACGGTTCATAACGGGCACGTATAACACGGTCGGGTCGGTTGGACAGGGCTACGCGTTCCTGGTGCGTACTCACCGTGAGAACGAGCGCCTGAAGATGGAAGTGGACCAGCTCAAGCTCGAAAATTCCATCACCAATGAACTGCTCATCGAGAACGACCGGCTCCGTGATTTGCTGGGCTTCAAAAAACTTCAGCCGCTGAATTCCGTGACTGCCCAGGTCATCGGCAAGGAATCATCACCGTCTTCACGCACGGTCACGATCAACAAAGGCGCCGAAGACGGCATAAACAAGGACATGGCGGTGATCACCGCGGCGGGCGTGGTGGGGAAGGTCCATGTTGCCCTGCCCGGCACCGCCAAGGTCATTCTGCTCACCGATCCCGGCAGCACGCTCGCCGTCAGAGTGCAGCGAAACCGGGAAGAGGGACTGCTCGAAGGCACACTCGCAAGGTGCGCTCTCAAGTATGTCTCCTACTATGCGGACATTCAGGAAGGCGATCTGCTCGTCACCTCCGGCCTCGACGGTATCTACCCCAAGGGTCTTCCCGTAGCCAGAGTGGTCAAGGTAACAAAGCAAGAGGCCAGTGCGTTTCAAGCCGTGGCCGCGGAACCTGTCGTAAGCTTCTCCCGCCTGGAAGAAGTGCTGGTGCTGAGGAAATGAAACCCCGCGTGTATCTCATGATACTCCTGCTCATCATTCCGGCGCAGGCGAGTCTGTTCAGCCCGTTCTCCCTGTTCGGCATTAAGCCGGATCTCCCCCTGGCGCTTATTTATATCATCGGGTTGCTGACCGGACCGACCGAAGGGGCGCTGGCAGGCATGGGCCTCGGCCTCGTCCAGGATGTAAGTTCCGCCGGCCTCATCGGATTGGACGGCTTTACGAGAGGCCTGTTCGGTCTCTGCGCCGGAGTGCTCGGGGGAAGGGTCCTGAACATCGCGAGTCCGTCCAATATCATTTTCCTGACGGTCTTTTGCCTGGCGGAAGGGATCGTCATCTCGGTGTTCATACAGATCTTTTATGGGAACGTTCCCTTCATCAGCATGTTCTTCAACCTCATGATTCCCCAGGCGCTTTACACGGGGCTCCTCGGGACCCTTATGCTGCGGGTCCTCAAGGACAAGAACGTCACCGCGATGCTGTTACGCCGTTCCCTGCAGAAGGAGTAGGAGATGTTCCAGCAGGACAACCCCGTCGATATCCAGAAAAGGCTCCCGTTCCTGGCGGGATTCATCATCTTCTTCACCGTGGTCATCCTGGTCCGGCTCTGGTATCTCCAGGCGGTAAAAGGCGATTACTACCAGGAACAGGCCGAGAGCAACCGGATCAGGCCGGTGAAACTCAGGCCGCCGAGGGGCATCATCTACGACCGCTACGGCAGGCCGATCGTCGAGAACGTCCTTACCTTCGATATTTCCCTCGTTCCCGAAGACGCGGCCGATCTCGATGCAACGATCGACAAGCTGGCGTCCGCCATCAAGCTCAGCCCGGCGGCCATACGTGCGGCGCTGGACGAGGCCGCTCCGATCAGGACAAAATACGAGCCGGTAAAGATCCTTGAAGAGGCCCCCTGGGACGATGTCGCCCTGATCGAGGCCCACCAGGAGGAGATTCCCGGCGCGATCGTCGAGCCGGAGCATCGGAGGCATTACCCCTACGGCGGGCTCGCTTCGCACCAGCTCGGCTATATCGGCAAAGTATCGCCGTCGCAGCGAAAGCAGGAACAGCAGGACATCGGCCTCCTCACGGGCCAGGGCGGGCTTGAAAAGATTTACGACAAGTATCTCCGCGGCATCGCCGGCAGGCGCATGATCCAGGTGAATGCCGCGGGCAGGAAAGTAAAGGACCTCGGCATCGAGGAGCCCAAGCCCGGCACGGACATTTATCTTACCATCGACCTCGACGTGCAGAAAGCGGCCGAGGATGCGCTCGGCGACCGCGCCGGGGCCGTGGTCGCCATGGACCCGAACTCGGGCGAGATCCTCGCGCTCGCAAGCCATCCCAACTATGACCCGAACCTCTTCCCGCGGGGCATCGCCCCGAAGGACTGGGTCCGGCTCATGAACGACCCCTCTCACCCGCTTTACAACCGGGCCATCCAGAGCGTCTATCCGCCGGGCTCTACCTTCAAGATCATCGTCTCCCTCGCCGGCCTCGAATCGGGCATTATCAAGCCCGACGAAAAGATCACCTGCAGGGGCTCGCTCAGGATCGGCAGGCACACCTTCCGGTGCTGGAAAAAAGACGGGCACGGTCCCATCTCGTTTCACGAGGCCCTGGTCCAGTCCTGCGACGTGTACTTTTATACCATGGGGGAGCGGATCGGCTGGGACCGGATCGCCCAATACGCAAGAGAGCTCGGCTACGGAAGCCTGACCGGCATCCTCCTGCCTGACGAAAAGCCGGGACTCATTCCCACCACGGAGTGGAAACGGAAAAGAATGAAAGAACCGTGGTATCCGGGAGACACCTACATCAATTCCATCGGGCAGGGCTTCGTGCTGGTCAGCCCGATCCAGGCCTGCCAGATGATCAGTGCCATTGCGAACGGAGGCATTTTCTATCGCCCCAGCCTCCTGAAGCAGACCAGAAACCGCGAGACGGGCGAGATTAAAACATTTGCCCCTGTACGCAAGAACAAAATCGCAATCGATCCCGTAGCGCTTGAGGAAGTCCGCCAGGCGCTGGTCGGCGTGGTCAATGAACCGGGCGGCACGGCCCATGGGGCGCAGAGCCCGCTCGCGATCGTGGCCGGCAAGACCGGTTCGTCCCAGGTGGTCGCCCAGAAGGTCGCGGGAAGAAAACTATCGGAAAAAATCGCCGACCACGCATGGTTCGTTGCGTATGCGCCGGCTGACAACCCGAAGATCGCCGTGGCCGTGCTCGTGGAGCACGGCGTCCACGGCGGCAGTGCGGCGGCGCCGGTCGCAAAGCGCGTCATAGAGGAGTACCTGAAAAATGCTGGATCAACGGCGGTTCGCTAATCTGCCCTGGGGCATGGTTGCCCTCATATTCGCCATCGCGCTCATCGGCCTTGTCACGGTCTACAGCGCAACCTATACGCCGAAGGGGCCGTCATCCCTGTATTACCGGCAGATCGCCTGGCTCGCGATCGGCGTGGTCGTGATGTTATGCGCGCTCATGGTGGACTACCGCACCGTGGGCCGCTACGCCTATGTGCTCTATGCGGTCTCGCTGGTACTCCTGCTTCTGGTCACGGCGTTCGGCAAGACCGGCATGGGCGCCCAGCGCTGGCTTGCAATCGGCCCCTTTGCATTCCAGCCGTCCGAGTTCGCCAAGCTCTCGCTGACGCTCGCGCTCGCGCGGTACTTTGCCGAGGACCCGAAACGCGGAGGCTACGGCCTGCGGGACCTGGCCATCCCGGGGGCCATGGTCCTGGTCCCGCTGGTGCTCGTACTGAAACAGCCCGACCTGGGCACGGCGCTCATGCTGCTCCTTACCTCTTCCCTGATCGTCATGATCGCGGGGATACGGGTCCGCTCGGTCTTCGTCGTGCTCCTTATCGGAGCGACCCTGGCATCCGCGGTGTTCCTGGTCCCGCCGGTCCGGCACAGGATCTGGGGAAAGTTCAAGCCTTACCAGCAGAACAGGATCCGGGCGTTCGTCGACCCCGGCTCCGACCCCCTCGGGAGCGGCTACCACGCCAACCAGTCCAAGATCGCCGTCGGCTCCGGCCAGATCTTCGGCAAGGGCTTCCGCCAGGGCACCCAGAGCCAGATGGCCTTTCTGCCCGAGCGCCACACGGACTTCATCTTCGCGGTGCTTTCCGAAGAGCGCGGCTTCATCGGGTCGGCCCTGCTCGTCATTCTCTACCTCGTGCTGCTGCTGGCCGGCGTGGACACGGCAAAGAACGCCAAAGACCGCCTCGGCGTGCTCATGGCCGGGGGAATCGTGTCCATGATATCGCTCTACGTGTTCATCAATGTGGGCATGGCGGTAGGCATCGTGCCCGTCGTGGGCGTCCCCCTGCCCCTCGTGAGCTACGGCGGGACGTCGATCATTACCACCTTCCTCGCCCTTGGATTGCTCCTGAATATCCAGACGCGGCGGTTTATGCTGTTCTACTAACATCAGGGTCCGGGCGTCAGGGTCCAGGGTTCGGTAACAGCCTTTGCTTCACTGGCCCCCGGCCCCTGTACCCTGGTCCCTGCCTTTAAGGAGTTTCATGTACGAAGACTTTCTTCCCCTCGTCGCCAAACCGGCGCGATACATCAACAATGAGATCAACAGCACGCGCAAGGACCTCTCGAAGGTCAGGACCAAGATCTGCCTCTTCTTTCCCGACACCTACGAGATAGGCATGTCGCATCTCGGGCTGCGGATCCTCTATTTTATCCTGAACAGCAGGCAGGACACGGCCTGCGAACGCGTTTTTTCGCCCTGGCTTGATTATGAGAAAAAACTGCGCGCAGCGGGCAGGCCGCTCACGAGCCTGGAGTCCAATCTGCCGCTCGCGCAATTCGACATCATCGGCATCACGCTCCAGTACGAACTGTCTTACTCCAACATCCTTGTCGGCCTTGAGCTCGCCCGGATCCCTCTGCGCTCGGCGGAGCGCGCCGACGTCCATCCGGTGATCATCGCGGGCGGCCCCTGCGCCGTGAACCCCGGTCCGCTCTCTGATTGTATCGATGTTTTTTTCATCGGCGAGGCGGAGGAGGCGATCCATGAGCTTGTCGAGCTGAAGCAGGCGCACACGGGCAGGCGGAAGTTCCTGGAAGCGGTATCGCAGCGCGACGGCTTTTTCGTCCCGGCCCTTGGAAAAACAATGGTGCGCCGACGGTACCTCAAGAGCATAGAATCCGCACCGTACCCCGACAGGCCCATTCTTCCGCTCATGAAGCCGGTTCACGACCGCGTAACGGTGGAGGTCGCCCGCGGCTGCATCCGTGGCTGCCGCTTCTGCCAGGCGGGGATCATCTACCGGCCCTTTCGCGAACGGAGTCCCGAGCGGGTCAAAAACCTCCTGCAGGAGTCCCTCGCGTGCACCGGTTACGAGGAGCTCTCCCTCGCGTCCCTGAGCTCCGGCGATTATTCGGCCATTCAGCCCCTTGTTGTCGAGCTCATGGAAAAATACCGGGACGGCCGCATTTCGGTTTCTCTTCCCTCGCTTCGCGTCGGCACCCTTACGCCGGAGATGATCGAGGCCATCGCCGGAACGCGCAAAACCGGCTTCACCCTGGCGCCCGAGGCGGGCACCGAACGGCTCCGCCGGGTCATTAACAAGCCGGTAAGCGACCGGGACCTCCTGGAGGCCGCGGAAACGATCTTCAAAAACGGCTGGAGCGTCCTTAAGCTCTACTTCATGATAGGCCTGCCGACTGAGACGGACGAAGACCTGGACGGCATCATCAGGCTCGGCCTTGACCTGCTGGCCTGCGGCAAGCGATTATCAAAGCGCCAGGTCCAGATCAACATCAGCGTGTCCACCTTCGTGCCAAAGCCGCATACTCCCTTCCAGTGGATGGGCCAGGCTTCCCTCGAAGAAATCAGGAGAAAGCAGGCTTACCTCGAGAAGGGTCTCCGGAGACGCGGCATCAGCCTGAAGCCCCACAATCCGGAGACAAGCCTGCTTGAAGCGGCATTTGCCCGGGGCGATCAGGCCCTCGGCCGGGTGCTCGAGGAGGCGGGCGCCCTCGGCTGCCGGTTCGACGGCTGGAGCGAAGCCTTCGATTTTGCCAAGTGGACCGAGGCTTTCAGGAAGTGCGGGCTGGACCCCGCGGCCTATGCTTGCCGCACCTTCGGGCCGGACGACGAACTTCCGTGGGACAATGTTCAAAGCGGCGTCACCAAGGAATTCCTGAAGCGGGAATACCGGCTGGCGCTTGCAGCCGAGCTCACGGAGAATTGCCGTGAAGCATGCGGGCATTGCGGCATCGGGTGCAAGGACGGCGGAACAGCGGCGTTCGGAAAACCGGCTGCTCCCGGCGCCGGCCTCGAAAAAAATCAGGTCATGCCGCTGCGAGCGCCGATAAAGCACCTTGGCCCGCAGGAGCTCACGGCCCTCATCAGGATGAAATATTCCAAGACCGGCAGGGTCCGCTTTCTCTCCCACCTCGATTTGATGACGCTTTTTCAGCGGGCCGCGGCACGCGCCGGCATACCGGTCGCATTTTCGCGGGGGTTTAATCCTCATCCTAAAATCTCCTTCGGCCCCGCCCTTTCCGTCGGCATGGAGAGCGAGGCGGAATACCTGGACATGGAGACCGATCCGTTTGTTGATCTGCCTGGGATTACCGGGAATCTGAACAACACCCTTCCCGAAGGGATACGGGTCCTCGAGTCGCGGATGATATCAAGAAGAACCTCGTCTCTTTCCGGCAGCATCGCGAGGTACGTTTACGAGGTAAGCGTGCCGGGGCCGCTTGCCGACGATATCGCGGAGCGGGTAAAACATTTTTTATCATTGACGTCGGTGCTGGCCACGCGGGAGGACCGCCAAAGGGACATTCGGCCATGCATTGAGACCATTGTCGCGCCGGGACCGGATCATGCCGGAGGGCTCTTGATCACGCTTCAGGACAGGGACCAGATCAAGCCGCGCGTGCAGGACGTGATCAAACAGCTCTGGAACATGACGGCGGAACAAGCGCTGCTGAGCGCGGTCAAACGCGTAGCCGTGTGTTGCAAAACTAACGGCCAGTGGACAAGCCCCATGGACGTGTAACGAGTGCATACCCGCGGCAGGCGGGCTGCGGTCACCCCGACGCCGGTCCGTTCGGAAGGATTCGGGTCACTCGCATCAATCACAAGCCACGGGATGGCCGCTTTTCTCCCCGCCTCCTCCGGAAACCGGGAACCTCTGCCGGAGAACGCCATTTTTACCCTTGTATTAAACAGCAACCTATTATATATTTAATCCTAACGCTCATTTATAAATATACAACTTGGGTAAGGAGACATCATGTCCTCTGAGATCATCGTCAATGCGGGCCGTGAAGAGACACGGGTGGCGCTTCTGGAGAACGGCCTCGTCACCGAGATTTATATCGACCGCAAGAAAGACCGGGGCATCGCCGGCAATGTGTATAAGGGCAGGGTGATGAAAGTGCTGCCCGGTATGCAGGCCGCCTTCGTGGACGTGGGGCTGGAAAAATCGGCCTTCCTCTACGTGGGAGATGTGTTCGACAGCACCTCCGAGTACACGCCCATGATGGAAGACGAAGGGCTGGAACTCGAGGTCGAACCCAAGCGCAAGCGCTCCCATTCGAACCAGATCGAGGACCTTTTGCAGGAAGGCCAGGAAATTCTGGTGCAGGTGTCGAAGGAGCCGATCAGCACGAAGGGCGCGCGGGTGACTACGTATATCAGCATTCCCGGCCGCTACCTCGTCATGATGCCGGGGGTGAACCACATCGGCGTCTCGCGCCGGATCGAGAACGGCGAGGAGCGGAAGCGGCTCCGCGAGATCGTGGGCAGGCTGCGGAAGCCGAACACCGGCTATATCGTCAGGACCGCGAGCCAGGGCCGGAGCGAGGAGGACTTTACCGCGGACATAGAATTCCTCGCGCCGTCTGTGGGAGAACGTCCAGAAGAGAAAAGAAAAAACCTCGGCGCCGGCCATGATGCATAACGAGCTCGACCTGGTGTTCCGCGTCATCCGGGACGTCTTTACGAAGGATGTGGACCGGATGGTCATCGACTCCGAAGAGGAGTATCGCCGGGTCAAGGATTTCATCGAGTCTTATCTGCCCCAGCTCGGCAGGCGCGTAAAGCCCTACGACGGCGACGAGCCCATCTTCGACCACTACGGCGTCGAGATCGAGATTTCGCGCGCTCTCGGCAGAAAGGTCTGGCTCAAGTCCGGCGGCTACATCATTATCGACCAGACCGAGGCGCTCACCACCATCGACGTGAATACCGGCCGGTACGTTGGCAAACGGACGCTCGAGGACACGATCTTAAAGACCAACATCGAGGCCGTGCGGGAGATCGCCTACCAACTCAGGCTCCGGAACATCGGCGGCATCCTCATCCTGGACTTCATCGACATGGAGCGCGAGGACAACCGCCGCAAGGTGTACTCGGCGCTCCAGGAGGCTCTCTCGCACGACAAGGCCAAGACCACCATTTCCCACATTTCGCCGATCGGCCTGATCGAGATGACCAGGAAGCGTATCCGCGAAAGCCTCGGCCGCACGCTCTGCGATCTCTGTCCCTACTGCGACGGACGCGGCTATGTGAAATCGGCCCGCACTATCTGCTACGAGGTCTTCCGCGAGATCAGGCGGGCTTTTAACGGCGCCGAGGAGAGGAAAGCGCTCGTGACGGTGAATTCCGTGGTCGCCGACATGATGTACGATGAGGAGCGGCAGGGCGTCGAGGAACTGGAAAAGGAATTTCAGAAGAAGATCGTGATCAAGGCGGACCCGAACCTGCATCAGGAGCAGTATGAGGTGGTCATGGTGTAGCGCAGAGCGCGCCGGGGACCATGCGGGCACAGCCGATCCGCCGGCTGTGCTTTTCTTTTTTTGCGGACATAAGCGCCTTGTCCGCGGAAAGGATCAGCTCCATGGCGTTCTCGCCGTCCCGGGGATAGGACGCGATCCCGATCGTGACCGTGAGGGTATGCCGGTCGCCCGACAGCTTGGCAAAGCCGCCCTCGATTTCACGCTTGATCCGGCCGGCGAAGAGGTTGTAGGCTTTCGATAGTTTGGTCTCGGGAAGGATGATCGCGATCTCGTCCCCGCCGTAGCGTGCGGCCAGGTCAGTGCTCCTGACGGCCTGCCGGATCGCCTCACCGAGCGAGGCCAGCGCCTCATCCCCCGCCTGGTGCCCAAAGGCGTCGTTAAACTTCTTAAAATCGTTGACGTCCACGAGGGCGAGCGAAAACTCCCGCCGATGCCGCGACGCGCGCTGGAATTCCCTGTTCAGGATGCTTTCGAAACATCTCCGGTTGAACAGGCCGGTGAGACTGTCGGTGATGGCCTGCTGCTTGACCCGGTCGTGGGTCCGGGCATGATGGATGGCAATGGACGCGAAGGAGCCGAGAATGCTAAGCGCCTGGAGAAGGGGAGCGGGAAATTTTCGCAGGGTAAAGTCATCGACGTAAAGAATGCCGACGACCTCATGGGAATAGATGAGGGGGACGCAAATGAGTGACTTGACGCCCTCGTGAAGCGCGACAGGATTGGTAAAAAAAGATTTGTTCGTCCTGTTGTTGATGACGGTGATGGTCCGGGATTTTAAAATGCGTGCCGTAAGCCCGTCCCGGCGGACCTTCCATTCCCGGTTTGATATGAAATCCCTTGAGAGCCCCTTGTGCGCGTGAATGCGCATGGTCGCGGTTTTGGCTGAGTACAGTGCAACACTTCCCGCCTTGGCTTTCGTAATCTCCAGGGCCTTCTTGAGCGCCATGGTGAGCGCCTTGTCGAGGTCGAGCTGCGAGACAACGGACCGGGCGGTCATGATGATGTCAAGCATGCGGTCATTGAGCTTCGGTAACGCCATCGGTATACCTCTGCGCGAACTGCCGGTCAAGAAGAGGCGGGCCTGCCGCTTAGTTTCGAATATTGAAGCTCCGTGCAGCAAATGGAGCTTTGTATAAGCATCTGCCGGGAATCTCGATTCTCAAAGGAAGAACATAATCGTATTTGCTCACTAACCCCGCAGCAACGGAGAATGCGCTCAATCCAGAATTCATATCATAGAACAAGCAGGTTGTCAATCAATCTTGTACGCCCAAGACACGCTGCAACTAACAGCACCATGCTGTTCGAGGCGGTCAGCAGCGGGGCGAGGCTCTCGCGGTCGGCGATCTCGACATAGTCTATTGTTACGCCAGGCCCTCCCTCCTGGATAACAGCGCGCATTTTGTTTTTTAATTTTTCGGGCTCTCGTGCGCCGGCCTCGAACAGATCGCGCCCCGCCGTGAGCGCCTTGAACAAAACCGTTGCCGCGCGCCGCTCTTCGGCGTTCAGGTAGCTGTTCCGGGAACTCATGGCCAGACCGTCTGCCTCGCGCACCGTGGGCAGCACGACGACCTCCACGTCCATATTCAGCCCCGTAACCATCCGCTTGACCACTACACACTGCTGAAAGTCCTTCTGGCCGAAGTAGGCCCTGTGCGGCTTCACCAGATTGAAGAGCTTGGCAACCACGGTGGCCACGCCGCGAAAGTGACCGGGCCGGATCGCCCCTTCGAGCACGTCCGAGGCCCCCTCTACCGTAACGAAAACCGCCGCTTTTGCGTGGTACATCTCAGCTGCTGAGGGAATGAAAAGAATGTCCACGCCCGCGGACCCGCACTTCTTCCGGTCCCCCTCAGCGTCGCGGGGATACCGGTCGAGGTCCTCGTTCGGCCCGAACTGCGCCGGGTTCACGAAGATGCTCACGACCACGACGTCGCAGTCCTCCCGCGCCTTGCGCATGAGCGAGAGGTGCCCCTCGTGCAGGAACCCCATGGTAGGCACGAAGCCGATTCTTTTCCCCTCTTTGCGGAGCGATTCGGCAAGAGACTGCATGTCGGATATGGCGGTGACGATCTTCATCTGGTTCAAGTCCGATACCAATTCCTTCCGCGAACCAACAACTTACTATCTGCCTTTCGATACCGGCACGTAGTACAGCGTGCCCTGTTTCATGCCGAGAACCTGCTTCAGGAGATCGTCGAGGTCCTCCCTGCGGTGCACAAAGTCGATGTCCGAGGTATTGATGACCAAAAGCGGCGTATCGGAGTAATGGAAGAAGTACTGGTTGTAGGCTTCGTTCACCGCGGCCAGGTAATCGGTGTTGATGTCCTTTTCAAAGGAGCGGCCGCGCTGTTTGATGCGGCGGAGGAGCGTGTCCGTGTCCGCCTGGAGGAAAATGACGAGATCGGGCCGGATGATCTTGGGTTCCAGCATCTTGTAGATCTGCTCATAGAGCGCAGAGCTCGTGGTCGTTTAAGTTGAGGTAGGCGAAGATGCGGTCTTTGGCAAAGAGGTAATCGCTGATGGTGATCCGCGTGAACAGGTCGGGCTGCGCCATCTCTTCCTGCTGGCTGTACCGGTTCAGGAGAAAGAACATCTGCGTCTGGAACCGGTAGCGCGCCGAGTCTTTATAGAAGTCGGAGAGAAACGGGTTGTCCTCGGCCCGCTCGAGGACCAGGCGGGCGCCGAGCTCCTCGGCGAGCAGGCTCGTGAGGCTCGTCTTGCCCACGCCGAGCGGTCCTTCGGTCACGATATAGCGGGTATTACGATGGGCGTCCGGTTTCTTGTTCATGAGAGCACCATGGGTCATGAATAGTTCTGCACCAGTTCATGCTACCCCGCACTTGACCACCCGGTGCGGGTCCTTCGACTCGTGCAGCAGGTGCGCGATAGTCTTTTTGAGAACAGGATGCACGAAGTGGGGCGCAATTTCACACAGCGGTACGAGCACGAACCCCCGCAAGGACAGCTGCGGATGCGGGATAAGGAGGTCGGGCGTCTTGACTATGGTGCTGCCATAGAGCAGGATGTCGAGGTCCACCGCTCGCGGACCCCAGCGGACGAGGCGCACGCGGCCGAGCTCGTTCTCGATCGTCTGGCATACAGTGAGAAGGTCCCGCGGTGACAGCTCGGTCTCGAGCTCTGCAACTGCATTAATGAACTCTTCCTGCTCCCGGTAACCAACGGGTTCGGTGCAGTAAAATGAGGAAATCTTTACGACGCGGCCCGCCCTGCTTAACAATTCAAGCGCCCGCCTGCAGGCGCCTGTCCTGTCGCCCATATTCGAGCCCAGACCGATGTATGCGGTAGTCGGCATAGCGTTTCAGGATACCTGATGCAGGATGCACGATACGCGAAACAATCATGCATCGTGGACCATGGATCATGCATCTGCGTGAACTAAAATTCGAACTGCAGCCCTGCCATCCGCTTCTTGAACTCCTTCGAGCACCCGCTGTTCGTCGGCCTTGCCTTGGGACTCGAAGGTGGCCGAGAAGCGGATAAACGCCCCGGCATCGTCCCAGGGCACGGTGCTGATGAGCTTTTCCGTGATGAGGAACTCGGAGAACTCCTCGGCAGTCGAGAACCGTCTTCCGTTCCTGACGCCTTTCGGCATCTTTACGTAGAGGTAGAACGAGCCCGACGGCATCTTTGCGTTGAAGCCCATCTCTGCAAGGACAGCGACCATGGCCCTGAGCCTCCGCTCGTACTTTGCCGCGATCTCATCCGTGATCTCGGGGTGGTCGAGGGCATATACGCCCGCCTTCTGTATTGCCTTGAACTGACCGGAGTCATAATTGTCCTTGACGTTCCCGTAGCCGGCAATGACGCGCTCGTTCCCGACGACGAAGGCAAGGCGCCAGCCGGTCATGTTATATGCCTTGGAGAGGGAGTGGACCTCGACGCCCACTTCTTTTGCGCCCGCTACCGAGAGGAACGAAAGCGGCTTGGCGCCGAACGTGAGAGCGGCATAGGCCGCATCGTGCACCACAATGACGCTGTTCTCTTTGGCGAACTTCACGACCTTCTCGAAGAAGGCCCCGGTTGCGCCCGCGCCCGTTGGGTTGTTCGGATAATTGATATAGAGGAGCTTTGCCTTTGTCCTCACATCCCCGGGGATGGAGTCGAGATCGGGCAGAAATCCGTTCTCTTCGCGCAGCGGCAGATTGACCACGGCGCCGCCATACCAGCGCGTATGCGTCCCCATGATAGGATAGCCCGGCACGGTCATGAGCGTCACATCGCCGGGATTGATGAAGATTGCCGGAAACATGGCGAGCACGGGCTTGCTGCCGATGCCGTGGAGCACCTCGGTCTCGGGGTTGATGCCTTCCACACCGTAGACCTTTTGCATATACCGCGCGGCCGCTTCCTTGAACTCCCGGATGCCGTTGTCGGCGTAGCCGCGGTTCTCCGGCCTTGCCGCTTCTTCCTGGAGCGACCGGACAACGCCGGGGAAAGCCATCTCGTCCGGCTCGCCCACGCCGAAGTCGATCAGCTCCGCGCCGGGATGGGCCGACAGCGCCGCGCGCTTGGCGCGCTTGATCTTTTCAAACTTGTAGATCTTCTGTTCCTTGCCGAACATCGCGCCGCCGATCCGCCCGGCAAAGAGGGACTGGACATAGGGTTCACTCGACTGTGGCACTGATTTCCTCCTCAATGTTGAACGATAGCCGGGACGAATAGGGCCGGAGGCAGGATGCATGATCCACGATGCATGAGAGCAGCTATTTCATTTCATCCTGCATCCCGGATCGTGCATCATTCCGCACTTACACGGTTCTTCAAGCTCCCGATCCCCTCTATCCGCACCTCGATCTCATCGCCGGGCTTCATGGGCCCGATGCCCGCCGGTGTCCCGGTTATAATGAGGTCTCCCGGCTCAAGCGTCATGATCCCGGAGATGAAGCTGACGAGCTCATGAACGTTGAAAATAAGCTGCGACGTCCGGGAGGACTGCCGGCGCTCGCCGTTGAGATAGGACTGGATCAGAAGGTCCCCGGGGTCAAGGTCGGTTTCTATCCAGGGTCCGACGGGGCAGAATGTATCGAAGGACTTGGCGCGCGTCCATTGCCCGTCCTTTTTCTGCAAATCGCGCGCCGTGACATCGTTCGCACAGGTATACCCGAGAATATGGTCAGGCGCCTCTTCGGGACCGATGTTCCTGGTCCGGTCCTTGACCACAACGCCAAGCTCGGCCTCGTAATCCACGCGCGCGCTCGCCGCGGGACAGATGACGCTTTCACCCGGTCCGATAACGGTCGTCGGCGGCTTAAGAAAGATGACCGGCTCCTCGGGAATCGCAAGTCCCAGCTCGTGAGCGTGGTCCCGATAGTTCAGCCCGACAGCCACGACCTTGGACGGGTTACACGGCGGGAGAAGCTGCACCCGGGAAAGGACATGGCCGGCCTTCGCCGTTTTGAAGGGAGTAAAAAAATCTCCGTCCAGTTCCGCAAGCTCGTCGCCGTTTACGATGCCCCAGGCCGGCTTGTCGCCCCGCGCCAGAAACCGCACCAGTCTCATACACCGCTCCGCGCAGACTTATTTGCCGTCGATCCAGGCCGAAAGCTGTTCCGCCGGGAGGTAGCCGAAGTTCACCATGCCGTCCTGGCGCACCAGCGTGGGCGTGCCGAGCAGGCCGAGTGAATCGGCAAGCTTGTTGTTTTTCTCCACCTGTTCGCCGGCGGTCGAACAGGAAGGCGGGGGGACAGCCTTCCCGGACAAGGCCTCGTCGAGGAGCGCCGGCGATTTTGCGCAAATAATGGCCTGTGCCTTGTCATTCGCGTCTTTTCCGTGCATGGGGAGTGGACGGAGGAAGATGTAGAAGGCGACATCATGCCGCTTCGCCAGGACCAGTTTGATCTCCTCATGCAGCTTCCGGCAGAAGGGGCAGTCGGGATCGGTAAACACCACGATCTTTTTCTTCGCGGATTTCGGCCCCAGAACAAGCGCCTCTTTGAGCGGGAGCCTGGAGAAATCTACCATTTTCGGCGCTGCGGGCTTGCCGATTGACTCGATGGGAATGATCTGCTGCACTACCACGAGATTACTCTTTAAAAAATCGAGGAACACGACCCCGTGCTTCCCCTCCACGTCAAAGTCGATCTGCCAGAGCCCTCTGACCGGGGCCATCTTCACGTCGAGAACGGTGCCCGCCGGAACAACTTTTTTTATGATTCCTTCGGCCTCTTTTTTCTCCAGCGTATGGCACTCCCGGCAATCCCCCCCGCAGCCGGGATGCTCCGAGGTAAAGGCGCCCGAGGTGAGCGGCACAAGGAATAAAAACCCCACCATCATGCTGACTATATACTTTTTCATTACACTTCACTCCTTCACGTATGATGCCCACAATGCATGGCTGCGCATCGTCCGCACCGCCCTGCATTTTGAAGAGCATCGATTTTATTTCAGGCCCAGCACATCCTGCATATCGTACAGGCCCGGTTTCTTCCCGACGACCCACTTTGCAGCGCGCACGGCCCCGGCGGCAAAGGTGTCCCTGCTGTGGGCCCGGTGGGTGATCTCAATACGCTCGCCCTTGCCCGCAAACAGCACCGTGTGCTCGCCCACGATGTCGCCGGCGCGCACGGTCTGGATGCCGATCTCCTTTTTCGAGCGCTCGCCGATCATGCCTTTGCGCGCGTACACGCCGACCTCGTCGAGGTTCCGGTCCACCGCCTGCGCCAGCACCTGGGCCATCTTCACCGCCGTGCCTGACGGCGCGTCCTTTTTCATGCGGTGGTGGGCCTCGATCACCTCGATGTCATAGTCATCGCCGAGCGTCTTTGCCACCTCCGCAAGGATCTTGAAGCAGAGGTTGACCCCGATGCTCATGTTCGGCGAGAGCACGCAGGGGATCGCCTGGGTGTATATCCTGACCTGCTCAAGCTGCTCCTTCGAAAAGCCGGTTGACCCTACCACGACAGGCCGTTTGTGCTCGGCGCAGATGCGGATATGCTCGAGGCTGGCCTCGGGAGCGGTGAAATCGATGAGCACATCTCCGGTCTTGAGCGCGTTGGCGAGGTCGTCGGTGACCATGGTCAGGACCCCGCCGGACGGGAGCCCCGCCACGCCGCAGGAATCCTGGCCGACCAGGGGATGTCCTTTCCGCTCTACAGCGGCGGAAAGGCGGATGCCTTCCGAGGTCGAGAGCACGTTGATGATCCGTGAACCCATCCTGCCCGCAGCGCCGGTAACGACTGCTTTAATCATGGATAGCTCCTTTGAAAACAATTCACCACGAAGTATCTAAGACACTAAGAAAACCAGGTCGCTTTTTTCTGCTTTCTTCGTGACTTCGCCTGCACCGAGCGGTTACGGGTGGTAATGCGGGTGCGGGTCTGTCTTTTGTGATAAAAAATTAAATCAGCCCGTAATCCTTCAGGGCCTTTTTCAGTTTTTCCTTGTTCGCCTCGGCCATGGGACAGAGCGGGAGGCGGAACTCCTCGGAGATCTTGCCCATGAGCGCGAGCGAGGTCTTCACCGGGATCGGATTGGTCTCAATGAACATGGCGCCGTGCAGAGGCTCCATCTTGTAGTGGAATTTGAGCGCCTCCTCTCTTTTTCCGGCAAAGAAGGCATCGAACATCCCGGCGGCATCGGCCGGGACGACGTTTGCCGTCACCGAAATGGCGCCCACGCCGCCGAGAGCGAGGAGCGGCAGCGTCGTGAAATCATCGCCCGAGATCACGTCGAAGTCCCTGCCGCAGAGCCGGATAAGCTCGCTCACCTGCTTCATATCGCCCGTGGCTTCCTTGATGCCGACGATGTTCCTGATGGTGCGGAGCCGTGCGACGGTGGCGGGCAGCATGTTTACGCTCGTTCTCCCCGGCACGTTGTAGAGCACGATCGGGATGTCAACGGACTCGGCAACCTTCTTGAAGTGCTGGTACAGGCCTTCCTGTGTCGGTTTGTTATAGTAGGGAGTGATGAGGAGCACGCCGTCGGCCCCGGCCTTCATGGCATATTTCGTGAGTTCCATGCGTCTCGGAGGTCGAGTTCGAGCCTGCGCCGGCAACGACCGGGACGCGTTTGTTCACCGTTTTGACGGTAAGCTCCACGACCCGGTGGTGCTCCTCGTGGGAGAGCGTGGCTGATTCACCCGTGGTGCCGCAGGGCACGATCACATCCGTGCCGCTCTTAATATGGAACTCGATGAGCTCGCCGAGGGCCTTCTCATCCACCTTGCCATGCTTGAACGGCGTAACGATTGCAACCATTGAACCCTTGAACATAATAGCCTCCTTCGGCAAAAAATTCCAGTTGTTCAGTTTCGCGTTTCCGGGTTTACCTAAAGATATAAATTCCCCTCGCAGATCACTTGTGCCTGGCCCTCGAGGTAAATGTCGCGAAATCCCTCGCTCCCGCGCTCGAAGGAGACCGTAAGCCTCTCTCCGCCCCTGGTCGACACTTCTACCGGAGAAGAGACAAGGCCGAGCGCACCCGCAATGAGTGCGCCGGCGACAGCGCCCGTTCCGCAGGCCAGGGTCTCGCCCTCGACCCCGCGTTCATAGGTCCTTATCTTGAGCTTGTGCAGGCCCTGCACCTGAATGAAGTTTACATTCGTGCCCGCAGGCTTGAAGATTCCATGGTAGCGCGTGCGCCTTCCGATGCCGTCGACGTCTTCGGCATCGAGGTCACGGGAAAGATAAACGAAATGCGGCACCCCGGTATTGATGAAGTGACCGGTACGCGCTCCGTCCTCGAAGGGGACAACCACCTGTTGCTGCAAACCGTTCGCGCCGGTGAGCTGCACCTTGACGGTGTTTTTTTTGACCTCGGCATGAATGGTCCCCGCAAGCGTCTCGAAGGCCATGTCCTTCTTTGCGGTCTTTTTAAGGTACGCGAACCGTGCGGCGCAGCGCGAGCCGTTGCCGCACATCTCGGCCTCGCTCCCGTCGGCGTTGAAGAACCGCCACTTGAAGTCCGTCCGCTTCGAGGGCACGATGACGATGAGGCCGTCGGCGCCGACGGAGTAGTGGCGATCGCAAACAGCGGTTGCAAGGTCCCTGAGGTTCTTCCCTTTCAGGATCCCCTTGCGGTTGTCGATCAGGATGAAGTCGTTGCCGCTCCCCTGCATTTTATAGAAAGGTATTTTTTTCAAGTTTTTCATTCCACAATCCGCAATTTCCTATCCTTCGAGCCACCGGGGGACCTTCTCATTCCTGATAAGGTCATTGTAGGTCTCGCGTTCGCGCACGACGAAATATTCCTTTTCCTTGACCATCACCTCTGCCACGCGCACCCGGGAATTGTAGTTTGATGACATGGAGAACCCGTATGCGCCTGCGCCCATCACGGCGAGAAGCTCCCCCTGCTTCACCTCCGGCATCTCACGGTCCTTGGCGAGATAATCGCCGGACTCGCAGATGGGGCCGACGACGTCGAACACGGCCTTGTGAGATGATGCCGTCTCGATGACCGGCTTGATCTCGTGATAGGCCTCGTACAGGCTCGGCCGGATGAGATCGTTCATGCCCGCATCCACAATGAGAAACCGCTTCTCGCCGCTCTCTTTATGATAAAGAACTCTCGTCACGAGGATCCCTGCGTTGCCCACGATCGCCCTTCCCGGTTCGAGCACAAGCGTACAGCCGCAGTCCTTCAGGAGCGGCTGAATGGCCTTCGCCAGCTCCCTGGGCAGCGGGGGGGTCTCATCCTTATACGTAATGCCGAGGCCGCCGCCGATGTTGATATATTGAATGCTCATCCCGGCCGACCGGAGGCCCTTCACGAAGCTGACGAGCTTTTCGACGGCGTCGACAAAAGGCTGGATTTCGGTGATCTGCGACCCGATGTGCTGGTGTATGCCGACCACTTCCACGTGCGAAAGATTTTTTGCCGTCTGGTAGTGTTCGAATGCCTGCTCGATCGGGATTCCGAACTTATTCTCCTTGAGTCCCGTGGATATGTAGGCGTGCGTTTTGGGATCGATATTTGGATTGACCCGCAAGGCGATCTGCGCCTTCGCGTGCATTTCCTTCGCGGCCCGGTCGAGCGCCAGAAGCTCCTCGCCGGACTCGACATTGAACATGAGAATGCCGATCTTGAGCGCATACTCGATCTCGTCCCGTCGCTTGCCCACGCCGGCGTAGACGATCTTCTTCGGAGCAATGCCCGCGCGCAACGCGCGGAAAAGCTCGCCGCCGGATACGATGTCCGCCCCGGCCCCTTCCCTGCCGAGCAGCCGCAGCACAGCGCCATTGGAATTGGACTTGAGCGCAAAGCAGATGAGGTTCGGAACGCCTTTAAAAGCGCCGGCAAAGGCCTTGACGTGGTTCGCGAGCGTATTGCCGCTGTAAAGATAAAAGGGCGTGCCGACCCGCTGGGCCACGCTCTTTACAGGTACCCCTTCGCAGTACAGCTCGCCGTTTTTATAGACAAAGTCATGCATAGAGGACTCTCATCGATGGAAAAATTGGAAATTTTTTTTCGCTCCTTAACTTTTCATTTTCCAATTTACAATACGTTACCGCAGCTTTTCAGCGTATGCCTTATGCTCCTTGGACCGCGGGCTTTCGTTCCCCGAAGTGTCAACTGCGGTAACCGCATAGTAATACAAAACCCCCGGCTTCACCGTCTCATCGGAGTAGGTTGAGCGGTTTATCGGCTTGTCCGTAAGGCGCTCAAACTCTTTGCCGTACTTTCTCGACCGGTACACATAGTAACCGGCAAGGTCCCGTTCCCTGTTTTCGTTCCAGGTGAGGAATATCCTGCCCACGCCCGGCACGACCGTGAGCCCGGTCGGCCTCCCGGGCGGCGTCAGGTCCCTGGACATGGCGGAGGCCTCGGGTGAATCGAGACTCTCCTTCCAGGGCTGGATCGGGCTGTCCACAGCGCGGACCATGTAATAATAGGTCTTGTTGTTCGCCGCTGCCGTGTCCGTATAGGTATTCGTGCGGAGCGGTTCTTTATTGAGGGGCGTCTCGTCGTACCTGCCCTTCTCAATTCCCCGATACGCGTTGTACCCTACGAAGCCCTCGTACTTGCTGCCGTCCGCCCGGGTGGTCACCGGGGCCCAGGTGAGAAAGTTCTTGCCGTCCCCTCCAATGGCGCTCAGCGTCTTCGGCGCGGCGAGCGACAGCAGCGGCGCTACCCGCACCTCTTCAGAGGGCTGACTCATTCTCCCGTGCGCGTTCACGACCCTGATCCGGTAGCCATAGACCTGGCCGTACCGCAAGTTTGGGTCGCTCCAGAAGACTCTGCCGCTCCTCACCTCAGCCGGCGCCGGCTTCGAGAGACTGATCTCGGCGACCAGCTTGTACCGGGCACTTTTCCTGTCGCGCTCGATCTCCGCCCGGAAAACGCGGAACCCGAGAATCCCGGCGGGGCTCATGTCCTTGCCTTCGATATTTTTGGTCGGGACCGGCCAGGACAGGAACGCTACTGCGTCGCGCGCTATTGCCTTAACGTCTGTGACTGCCTCGGCCCGCGGACTGGGCGGCGTAAGCGGGGCGGTCTTTCTGCCGCAGGATGCGGCCAGCGCCAGACAAATAAACGCCACACAGGTAAGCACACAACGCCGACGGGATCGTGTGTTCATCGTTTCTTCTTGAGCACCGCGAGGCGCTTCTTCAGGTTCGCCGGGGCCGTGCCTCCCTGCGACGTCCTCCTGCTCACCGAGGCTTCGACGGAAAGGGCCTCGTAGACATCATCGCGGATCAGCGGTGAAAACTGCTTGTATTCCGCAAGCGGCATGCCGCCAAGACCGCACTGCAGCTCTATGGCGCGCAGCACGGCCCTGCCCACGACCTCGTGGGCTTGACGAAAGGGCATGCCTTTCCTCACAAGGTAGTCCGCAAGGTCCGTGGCCGTGATGAATCCGTCCTCCGCCGCCCGGCGCATCGTTTCCCTGTGTATGGTAATGCCCTTCAGCATTTCAGTGTATACCGAGAGCGAAAGCGAGACCGTATCCGCAGTGTCAAAGAGCGGCTCCTTGTCCTCCTGCATGTCGCGGTTATACGCAAGCGGCAGTCCTTTCATGATCGTCAGGAGCGCCACAAGGCTGCCGTATACCCGGCCGGTCTTGCCGCGCGCGAGCTCCGCCACATCGGGGTTTTTCTTCTGCGGCATGATCGAAGAACCGGTCGTGAAGCCGTCGGAGATCGTGATGAAGCCGAACTCGGACGAGGACCAGACGACGAGCTCCTCGGACAGGCGCGAGAGGTGCATCATGATCTGGGCGCAGGCTGAGACGAACTCGATCGCGAAATCCCTGTCCGATACGGCGTCCATGCTGTTCTCGCACACGCCGCTGAAGCCGAGCTGTTTGGCGACGAACTTCCGGTCGATGGGCAGCACCGTCCCGGCAAGGGCCCCGGCGCCGAGCGGCATCACGTTCACCCTGCGAAAGCAGTCCTCGAGCCTTCCGCGGTCGCGCTCGAACATCTCATAGTACGCAAGCAGGTGGTGGCCGAGCAGCACGGGCTGCGCCCGTTGCAGGTGCGTATAGCCCGGCAGGACCACGTCGCAATGCTTGTCGGCGAGGTCGATGATGACCTTTTGGAGCGACGTGAGCAGCTCGTGGAGCTCCGCGATCTCGTCCCGCAGATACATCCGGATGTCGAGCGCAACCTGGTCGTTCCTGCTCCGCGCCGTGTGCAGCTTGCCGCCCACGGGGCCGAGCTTTTCGATCAGCCGGCTCTCGATGTTCATGTGGATGTCTTCGAGCTCCACGGCGAACTCGAAGGCGCCGGAGACGATCTCTTTAAGAATAGCCTCGAGCCCGCCGGTGATCTTGCGTGATTCCGCCTTTGTAATAATGCCCTGCTTGCCGAGCATGGTCGCATGGACCATACTGCCGGCAATGTCGTAGGGATAAAGCCGCCAGTCATAGGGTATCGAAGCCGTAAACTCCTCCACGAGCTCATTCGTGGCCTCGGTGAAACGTCCGGACCAGGGTTTGGCGGTCTTGGCGGTTTTCTTCGGCGTCCTCGGATTTTTGGCTGTCTTCGTTTTCTTTGCCATGTCTGTTTGACGAAATTCCAAATCTCAAGCACCAAATCAAATACGTTCCCAACATTCAATTTCCAGCATGTGTATTTTGGTTATTGGATGTGATTTGAAATTTGGGCTTTGTTATTCGGAGCCTGCGTTTCTCCCCACTCTGAGTCTCAGCGCGTTCAACCGGATAAAACCTTCTGCGTCCTTCTGGTTATAGACCCGGTCCGCCTCGAAGGTCGCGAGCTCGGGATTGTAGAGCGAGACCGGTGACTTGCGGCCCACGGTGTCGCAGTTTCCTTTATATAATTTGAGACGCGCAGTGCCTGTCACGTTCTTCTGTGACTCGTCCATTGCCGCCTGGAGCATGGTTCGCTCGGGAGCGAACCAGTATCCGTAATATACAAGCTCCGCATACCGCGGGACCAGGCTGTCCCGGAGATGCATAGCCTCACGGTCCATGGTGATCGACTCAACAGCCCGGTGCGCCGCATGCAGGAGGGTGCCGCCCGGCGTTTCGTATACGCCGCGGGACTTCATGCCCACGTAACGGTTCTCGACCAGGTCGACCCGGCCGATGCCGTGCGCTCCGGCGATCAGGTTCGCCTCGGACAAGAGCGCCGCCGGTGTAAGCTTCTTCCCGTTGATGGCCACGGGATTGCCTGCCTCGTATGCGACCTCGACATACTCGGCCTTATCCGGGGCCTTCTCAATCGGTACCGCCATAGTGTACATGTCGCTGGTCGACTCTTTCCACGGGTCCTCGAGAATGCCGCCTTCGTAACTGATATGGAGCAGGTTCCGGTCCGTGGAATAGGGCTTGGACTTGGTGGCCGTCACCGGGATTTTGTGCTTCGCCGCGTAGGCGATCAGCTCTTCCCGGCCCTTCATGGTCCACTCCCGCCAGGGTGCGACGATTGTTACGTCGGGCTTGAGCGCAAAGTAGGTCAGCTCGAACCTGACCTGGTCGTTTCCTTTGCCCGTGGCTCCGTGGCAGACCGCATCGGCGCCTTCCTTGACGGCGATCTCGATCTGGCGCTTGGCGATGAGCGGACGGGCAATCGAGGTGCCGAGAAGATAGCGTCCTTCGTACACGGCATTCGCCCGGAGCATCGGGAACACGAAATCCCGGACGAACTCCTCGCGGAGGTCGTCGATGTAGATTTTACTCGCGCCGGTCCTGATCGCTTTCTCACGCAGCGGTTCCAGTTCTTCGCCCTGGCCGATGTCGGCCGTAAAGGCGATCACCTCGGCGCCGTAGATCTCCTTGAGCCAGGTGATGATGACCGACGTATCGAGCCCGCCGGAATAGGCCACGACGATTTTTTTGATGTCCTGCTTCAATGAACGTAGTCTCCAGAAACACGGTCGGCAGTCGATAGTCGGCAGTCAAGAACCGTTTGACTATCGACTGACGACCGCTTCTCGACTATTGAGCTTCGACTATTTTGACTTTCATCTCGATGCGTTCGTTCGGGTTGTCGTTCGGGTCCCGGGGCTGCGAAACGATCTGGTCTACGACCTCCATGCCGCTCTCCACCTCGCCGAACACGGTGTACTGGTGGTTGAGGAACGGCGCGTCCTTCACGCAGATGAAGAACTGTGAGCCCGCGCTGTCGGGGTTCTGGGCCCGCGCCATCGAGAGCGTGCCGCGCTTATGCGGACGGTCGTTGAACTCGGCCTTGATCGTATAGCCCGGACCGCCCTGGCCGTGCGTCCGCTTGTCCGGGTTCTTCGAATTCGGGTCTCCGCCCTGGATCATGAAACCGGGGATCACGCGGTGGAAGGTGGTCCCGTCATAAAAACCCTTCTTGGCGAGGTCGATGAAGTTCTTCACGTGTCCCGGGGCAACGTCGGGGAAAAATTTCAGCGTAATGTTGCCGAATTTCGTTTCGATAATCGCTTTGGTCGTCGACATTTTCTTGATCTCCTGTGCGGAAAATTTTTTCAATGGCTGCTGAGCGTATCCCTGGAGCCCGGTGAAGAGGGTGAGAAGGAAAAGCACTACAAGAATTTTTTTCATCAAAATGCCTCCTGAAGCAGGTGCCGTGCCTGATTGATCTCAGTTTGAAAAACGGTCGCTGTAATGTTTTACCAGAAACCCCGGGGGATGTCAAACAAAACATAGGTTTGCGCTTGATAAAACGCCTGCCGGGCAGGGACTTTGGCCTTTCGGCGGCCCAAGCGGACCCCGGGGAAGAAAGGGGCGGTTTTGTTGACGGGAGAGCGGCTCCGCTGCTATACTTGAATCTGATTCGGGAGGTTGGACATATGCTTGCGAGGGCTGCTACGTTCTTGTTTCCCCGGGTAATCGCAACCACCCGACTTTTTAGCATTTTTCCCGCAGCTATGATACTATTCAAGCTGGGCTTCGCACATTCCCTCACATGAGGAAAGGAGATGATCATGGTACAGAAGGCAAGCGCAACATTAACGGACATGATGAACAAGGCGATAGCACGGGAGATACAGGTGAGCGTCCAATACATGTGGCAGCATGTCATGGCCAAGGGCCTGGAATCCGCGGAGATCGCCGATGTGTTCGAGGACACGGCGATCACGGAAATGAAACACGCGGAAAAAATCGCCGAACGGATTTTTTATTTCAACGTCGTCCCGACCACCAAGCCCGATCCGATCAAGGTAAGCGGCTCCATGAAAGAGATGCTCGAGTTCGACGCGAGAGCCGAGGAGGAGGCGATAGACCTGTACAAGGCCATTATCAAGCAGGCGCAGTCGGAAGGCGATACCACCACGCGGCTGCTCTTCGAGCAGATCCTCGCGGAAGAAGAGGACCACCACGACACATTCACAACGCTGCTCGGGAAATAATCTCCAAAGAACTCGGCTAAAAAAGCAAAAAGCCGGGCGTGATACCCCGGCTTTTTATTATCTCTACAGAATATCTTTGAAAAATGGCGGGGCGGACGGGGATCGAACCCGTGACCTCCGACGTGACAGGCCGGCGTTCTAACCAGCTGAACTACCACCCCTTGTGAATGCGGATTGCGGAATGTCGAATTCGGAATAAAATCCGAAATCTAAAACCGAAATCCGAAATTGCTTATGGTAGGCGGAACAGGGATCGAACCTGTGACCCCAGCCTTGTAAGGGCTGTGCTCTCCCAGCTGAGCTATCCGCCCGGTTCCTCAAAAAAGGAAGTATAAATATCTATTATTCGCCGTAAAAAGTCAAGCGAAATTTATTCTTCTTCCTCAGGTTGCAGCAGTCCCCTCTCTTTTCATCACTTTTTTATCGTCGGAGCGATCATCAGGAGGGTGATCCCGTCAGCAAGGAGAAAGAGGTTCAACGTTGCGCTCAGGGCATGCAACCTCGTGAATTTTTTTCGCGCCGGCGAGTCTGGAGCTTCTCGCTCGAAGGAGGTAACTTCCTGCTTCACCGTGACCGCCTCGGGATGGAGTTTAAATACGATAAAAACATTGATAAGAAGCGCTGCCGACAGGAGAACAAGCGAAAGCCGGGAGGCGGTCTCCGACCGGTCCGCCGCGACCAGGAAAAATACGACCAAGGCAAGGGCCGCAAGAATGAGATTGTACCAGAAGTAGGGGGGCAGCAGTTTTCCCACGATCCCGCCGGCAGTGTCCCGTCCATAGGATTTGAATATTATGGGCGTGACCATGAAGGTAACGATTGAAATACCCCCGACCCACAGGGCAAGGACCAACTGGTAGAATGAAAACCAGGAAACTTTCATGAGCACCTCCCGTCCCTAATTGTAAGTTTAGATTTCGTCTGCACAGCGTGTGTCAATTCATTTCCCGACAAAGGGTCAAAAATACCGGTAGTAACTTACAAGAGCCCCCCCAAAGATCGCTGCAAAGAAACTGGCAATGAACCTCGGTGATTCCCTATTGGCTTGATTGATTTGTTGGGTACTTTTTAATATTTTTTTTCATCCTCATCTGTTCTTTCATAATGCGAACACCGCACCTTTAACAGCGTTGAGCATACGTTCGAGACGCACAGTCAAGACCCTTTTGTTGAATGGACTAAATAAAAAACTTTCCCGAGCTTGTTTGTAATACCAACTTCCACTATGGTTCTGCCGGCCTGTTCACGAACATAAATCGGGTAGAGGGAACCAGAGCGTTTCCATGTCATTCTTTCGTTTAATATTTCTGCAAGATGTTGTTTGTCAAAGTCGTCAATTTGATAGCCCTTTTGGGTCGCGAATGCCATTATTGCTTTGAAAGTTCTATAGGGCGGCAGATCCGGTGAAAAATGTCTCGCTGTAATGCGCGTGTGTTTTCTTTAGTGATCCTTTTCGAATTTGATCATTGATTAAAAAGATTGCAATAATCCACAGCGCGATTAGGAACGGAATCTATTATCATGCTCACCCCCTAATCATGTTTATTGAAAATGAATTACTTTTGAAAAAACTACAGGAAAAAAGCTAAAATTTCATCAAGGGCTATGCAATCCACCCCTGAGATGAAAAGGTGTCCAGTATTCGACATGCGTGGCTCCCCATGCCGGACTCGAATGAATAGGCCTTACGCGAATACAAAATGTATTCCGCACATCCATTCAGTCCAGAACATATCCATGATTCAGGAAGAAGTTTTTGCCAGATAAACATACCATAAAAAGAGCATTTCATTCTATTCCTTAGTTTGTGAAGACGGCAGAAATGCTCCGGAACCTGCGCTTTTTATGGTATCAGCGCAGTCTGCAGCACCTGCGTTCAACGGTGTCAATCCCTGAACGACATTTTGAGTTCGTACATCCCGCTCTCGGCGCGCTTCTCGATGATGAACCCCATTTTTTCGAAAAGCTGGAGCATCTGCCGGTTCTCCATCAGGACCTGCGCCGTGAAGCCGAGCAGGCCGCTCTTCCGTGCCAGATAGGTCACATAGGTGAGAAGCTCCTGGCCGATGCCCTTGCCCTGGTGGTCGTCGCGCACCACGAAGGCGACCTCTGCCGTGTGCGTGGTCTCTTCGATCATGTACTGGGCCATGCCGACGATCATCTCCGTCTCTTCGTGCTGCAGGACCGCGAGGATCACCATCTCCCGGGTGTAGTCGATCACCACGAAGGGCTGGAGCCGCTCGTGGTGCATATCGGTGCGGGTGGAGATGAACCGACGGTACAGAGAGTCGTTCGAGAGGGCATAGAAGAAGTCCTTTAAAAGATGCTCGTCGGAAAGCTTTACCGGCCGCAACAGGAGCTGCAGCCCGGTCCGCGTGGTCTTGTACGTCTCAAGCTCCTCGGGATATTCTCCCTGCACTCCGGGGATGAAGGCCTGGTCCTTGTAGATGAGCCTGCGCTCCTTTGCCTCCTCGATGAGCCGTTCCCGGAACTTCGGGTGCGCGATCGCGATCAGGTCCATGGCGCGCTCGCGGATGTTCTTCCCGTGGAGGTAGGCGATGCCGTATTCGGTGACGACGTAGTGGATGTCGCCCCGGGAGAGTGTCACTCCCGCGCCTTCCTTGAGGAACGGCACGATCCGCGATACCGCGCCGTCCTCGGCCGTGGACTGGAGCGCCAGGATGGTCTTGCCCCCCGGCGAGAGGATCGCGCCGCGCATGAAGTCCGCCTGGCCCCCGATGCCGCTGTAGAAGGTCTTGCCGATGGACTCGGCCGTTGCCTGGCCCGAGAGGTCGACTTCGAGCGCGCTGTTGATGGCGGTCATGTTCTTCTGGCGCGCGAGCACCGTGGGGTTGTTGGTATAGTTCACCGGCCGGAACTCGATGGCCGGGTTGTCGTGGAGAAACTCGTAGGTATCGCGCTTGCCCATGCAGAAGGCGGCCACGGTCTTTCCGCGGTTCAGCTCCTTCAGGGTGTTGTCGATGACGCGCCTTCTCATCAGGTCCACGATCCCGTCGGTCAAAAGCTCGGTATGAACGCCAAGGTGCTCCTTTTTCTGGAGGTGCGCCAGGATCGCATTCGGGATGCTCCCGTACCCCACCTGGATCGTGTCCCCGTCCTGCACGATGCGGGCGACATAGGTGCCGATCTTCTGGGTGATCTCGTCGGACACCGTGTCCTCGTATTCGAGGAGCGGCTCGTCGCAGGGGATGATGAAATCCACGTCCTTGATGTTGATAAAGGTGTCGCCGAGAACGCGCGGCATGCGGGCATTCACCTGGGCTATGACGAGCGACGCGTTCTCGGATGCGGCTTTCACGATGTCCACGCTGATGCCGAGGCTCATGAAGCCGTGCTCGTCCGGGAGCGAGGTCTGGATGAGCGCCACATCCACGGGCACCAGCTTTTTCTGGAACAGGCCCGGCACCTGGGAGAGAAAAACGGGGGTATAGTCGGCGAGGCCGCTGGTTCACCGCTTCGCGGATGTTGTTGCCGATGAAAAAGGAATTGTGGCGGAAGTTATCCTTGAATTTCTCGTCTGCATAGGGCGCAACGCCCAGGGTCCAGACCTGGAGCAGCTCGGCGTCAAAAAAGGCCTTTGGGTGGGACCGGACGTAGTTGATAAGCGCACGGACCAGACACTGGGGTTCGCCGCAGCCCGTGCCGATGAAAATCCGGTTTCCCGGGTGGATATTGCTGAAAATCCGTTCCTCGGTCGGAAATTTTTCCGGATAGATCGACCTCATTGCAGCCAGTTTTCTGTCGAGTTCCCGTACTGTCATTGGAACAGCGCCCCCTGCCGTTTCTCTTCATAAAGAAGTATAGCAGAAAGCGGGCCCGAATCACCGAGCAGATCTCTTGAAAGCAACGACATGGGAGAAGAAAGAGCGCACAAAAAAATGTGTTATCACCATTTTTATACCCTAAAAATACCCTTTCCGGGTTATTGACGATTGTATTCAGTTCTTATAGCATGAAGCAGTAAAAGAGACGATTGGCTTCGGGTTGACTTTTAAGTTTTTCACGTCACCCGACTACTAAGGAGAATGCATGGAAACGGAACGGGTAAAATTCATTAAGCACGAGGAAAAGGACATCTTATTTCTGGATTTTTCAAACACCAGGACCGATGAGGTTTTGAAAATTATCGAGGACGCAAAACGGGTGATCAGCACTAAGCCGATGAACTCGCTTCTTACCCTGACAGACGTGACGAATGCCCGTTTTAACGACGAAGTAAACGACGGCATGAAACAGTTCTCTGCCCATAACAAACCCTACGTGAAGGCCGCTGCCGTGGTCGGGATCACCGGCTTGAAGAAGATCCTTTTCGGAGCGGTCATGGCCTTCTCAAAGCGGAATATCGTGTCCTTCGACAACGCTGAACAGGCAAAACGCTGGCTGGCCGATAACTAGTTTTCAATGGTTCGCCCGGAGTTTTACAAACGATCGAGGCCCCTTCCCTCCGGCGCTCCCCAATCTATCCCCCAGGAGAGAGGGTGTTTATCTTCACCCTCTCCCTATTTTCTCCCCCGTCCCCGGGGGGAGAAGTTCCTCTGCGCGGGAAACACGGTTATCAGATATCCACCCTTGACCGCACCTGCTTTCTCAACTAAACTTACATCATCATGCTCGAAGCGTTCTTCAACCCGGCGTCAATCGCCGTTATCGGCGCGTCGCAGGACCCTAAAAAAGTCGGCTACGCGGTCTTGGACAATCTTAAAAAATATGACTTCCGGGGCGGGCTCTACCCGGTCAACCCCGCCGGCGGAGAAATCCTCGGGCTTAAGGCGTATCCGAAACTGGCTGACATCGGCAAGGAAGTCGATCTCGCAATCATTGCAATACCGGCGCGTTTCGTGCCCGATGCGCTCAGGGAATGCGCAACCGCGGGGATCATGTCGGCGGCGGTCCTGAGCGCGGGATTCAAAGAAGCGGGCAGAGAGGGCACGCTTCTCGAAGAACAGCTCAAGACGATCAGCAAAGAACGGCATATCCGCATCCTGGGCCCGAACTGCCTCGGCCTCATCAACACGTCGAACAGCATGAACGCCACCTTCGCCGCAGACATGCTGCCGAAGGGAAAGATCGCTTTCTTCTCCCAGTCCGGGGCCATGGGCATCGCGATCATGGATTGGGCCATTGGAAACGAGGTCGGCTTTTCCAAGTTCATCAGTCTTGGAAACAAGGCGGATTTAAGCGAGCTCGACTTCATCGAATATTTCATGAACGATCCCGATACCAGCCTCATCCTGGGCTACCTCGAGGACGTGGTCGACGGCAGGCGCTTCATGGAAGTCGCGCACAAGGCGACCAGGGCGAAGCCCGTCATCCTCCTGAAATCAGGCGGCACCGAGGCGGGCGCGCGCGCGGCCTCGTCCCACACGGGCGCGCTCGCCGGCTCCGATGTGGCGTTTGATGCCGCGTTCAAGCAGACCGGCGTCATGCGGGCGCAGGGTGTTCAGGACCTCTTCGACATGGCGCTGGCCTTTGCCGAAGGCAAAATCCCCGCCGGCAACGGCCTGCTCGTGATCACGAATGCCGGAGGACCGGGCATCATCGCGGCAGACACGGCGGAGCGGCTCGGCGTAGAGCTGCCGCACATGACCAAAGAGAGCATCACGGCCATGGCCAGGGGACTTCCGCCGAATGCCACGGTTTTTAACCCCGTGGACGTGGTCGGCGATGCCACCTCCGCCCGGTACGCGGCCGTGCTCGAGCAGGCTGCGCAGGACCCGAACGTGGACGGCATCCTGGTTATCCTTACACCCCAGGCCATGACGGACGTGGAAACTACCGCAGATGTTGTGATCGAAACGTCGAAAAAAACGGGCAAGCCGATCATTACCTCGTTCATGGGAGAGACGCGGGTGCGTTCCGCCATCCGGAAGCTCAAGGACAGCTCCATCCCGAACTTCTCCTTTCCCGAGCTTGCAGTCAAGTCGTTCAAGCGCCTCGCACAATACCGCGCCTGGAAGGATCACACAACGGAAGAGCTGTCGAGCTGCTGGTACAATTTTGACGCGGCAGCCGAAACCGTCGCGTCGATCCTCAAATCGGGCATCTTCCAGGTGGGCGAAGAAGAGGCCATGCAGCTCCTCACCTATTACGGATTTCAGTTCCCTGAACGGGCACTTGCCAGGACTTCGCGCGAAGCCGCCCGGATCGCGTCCAAGATCGGTTTCCCGGTCGTGATGAAGATATCCTCCCCGGACATCCTGCACAAGACCGACGTGGGCGGCGTGCGCGTAAATGTTAAAACGCCGAAAGAGGCGGAAGAAGCCTTTACGGAGATCACCACGAATGCCCGGCGCATCATGCGCGACGCATTCGTCAATGGGCGTGATGGTCTATGAAATGGCGAAGGGCGGCAAGGAAGTGATCCTCGGCGTCACCTATGACCGGACCTTCGGCCACATGATCATGTTCGGTCTCGGCGGCATCTACGTCGAAGTCCTGAAAGACGTTTCGTTCAGGATCGTACCCGTTGCCCGGCGCGACGCGCTCGCCATGGTGAACGAGATCAAAACAGCGGGCCTCCTGCACGGCGCCCGCGGCGAGCGCCCGGCGGACACCAACGCTATCGCGAGCTCTATCGTAAATCTCTCTTGCCTCGTGTCGGACTTTCCCGAGATACAGGAGCTGGATATCAATCCGCTCCTGGTAATGGAGAAGGGTGCTGTTGCGCTCGATGCGAGGATCATTTTCAAGCGGCCGGAGGAGAAAAAGTGAATCCATTGCGGATTTCGGATTGTGGATTGCGGAATAAAACAGTGACTAGTTTCGTTTTGTTTAAAACCGCTACATATCGCACGATAACAGGCTCTCTTTGTCCGAATCAGGTACCGGAGTCGGACAGGCATCATTTCTCGATCCGTATTCCACATCCGCCTGCGCCCAGCGTTTACGATTGCCTGGCGCGAGTGCAGGGTGCATTCCGCAATTCCTCCAGGAGGTTTTCATGATCCCCATACTCGTCGCATCCAACACCGGGTACTCCGGGAGGACGTTCATCTCCCTTGGCCTTGCCATGAAGCTCAGGGATCAGGGTTACAAGGTCGGGTACCTGAAGCCCATCGGCAATGTGCCGGTGAAGAAAGGCAGGGGCGTTTACGACGCTGATGCGATTTTCATCAAGGAGACGCTCGGGCTCGAAGATCCGCTGGAGGTGATCTCGCCCTTTGTCCAGACCTATGAAAACCAGACCCTGCTCATTGCAGGCGGCCTCAAGGACGTAAAAAAACAGGTGCTGGCGGCGTTCAAAACGCTCAAGAGCAGGGACTTCGTCATCATCGGCGGAGCGGGTGATCTGTTCGAAGGATCGCTCCTCGGTATGAGCACGCTTTCACTCCTCAACGACATGAAAGCCTATCTTTTGATGGTCGAGCCCTGGCGCGGCGAAGTCTCGGCGGACTCTCTCTTCGGCGGCGCCGGGCTTGTCGGCGAACGGTTCATCGGCGGCGTGATCAATAAGGTACCGGTGAACACCGCGGGCCACGTGAAAGAGACCATGAGACCCTTCCTGGAAAAGAAAGGCGTCAAAGTCCTGGGTGTCTTCGCCAGGGACCGGGCGCTCGAGTCCGTGACCGTGCGCCAATTGAACGAGATATTAAACGGCAAGGTGGTCTGCTGCGATGAACGATTGGACGAGTATGTGGAAAACTATTCCATCGGCGCCATGGACGTGGACAGCGCGCTCAATTATTTCCGGAGAATTCCGAACAAGGCCGTGATCACCGGCGCGCACCGTTCCGACATCCAGCTCGCCGCCATGGAGACGTCGACAAGGTGCATCATCCTGACCGGCGGCTTCCAGACGAACGACGTGGTCATCGGCAAGGCCCAGACGAAGGGCGTACCCATCATCTCCGTGGCCGACGACACCTTCACTACCATCGATAAGATCGAGATCAGCATGGGCAAAACGAGCATCCGCGAGAAACAGAAGGTGGAGCGGGTACGACAGCTGATGGACCTCGAGTTCGATATGAAGAGGTTTTTGAAGAGCGTGAAATAAAGCTCCAAAACTTAAGCATCAAATGACCTGTAAGCGGCAAGGTCCGATAAGCAAATCTCAAGCGATGCATAAATTTCCGGATTTGGGACTTGTTTCACGGTGTACGCCGCGGAGCAGAAAGGAGTGTTCAATGTCACCAAAATCTATCATTGTCATCGGTGGAGGCATCGCGGGCCTTTCCGCCGGGTGCTACGGCCAGATGAACGGCTTCAAGACGCGCATCTTCGAAATGCACAAAAAGAAGCCAGGCGGGCTCTGCACCGCCTGGAAACGGCAGGGCTATACCGTGGACGGCTGCATCCACTGGCTGGTCGGATCGAGCGAACGCTCGAACTTTTACCGTATCTGGAAGGACCTCGGCGCGCTGGAAGAAAAGAAGATCGTTGATTTCGATGAGTATGGACGGCTCGAAGGCGCGGACGGAAGGACGTTCATCGTCTATACGAATATCGACAAGCTTGAGCGCCACATGAAAGAGCTCGCGCCGGAAGACGCTCTTGTCATCGATGAGTTCATCGCTGCGATCAGAAAATGCACGCGTTTCGAGCCGCCGCTGGAAAAAGCGCCCGAGGTCATGAGCCTGTTCGACTTGCTCAAGATGATGGCGACAAACCTCGGGCTCATGCGGCTGCTCTGGAAATGGAACAAGGTTTCGCTCGCTGACTTCGGCAACCGGTTCAGGAACCAGCTGATCCGCAAAGCCTTTCCGCTGCTGTTCAGGCCGGAGTTCCCCATGACCTTCATGCTCATGACCTTCGCCTGGATGCATAACCGGGCGGCCGGATACCCGGTCGGCGGGTCGCTCCCTTTTGCGAAGGCCATAGAAAAAAGATATCTTTCCCTCGGCGGAGAAATGATCTACCAGTCGAAAGTTGCGAAGGTCATTACGGAGAATGGACGGGCCGCGGGCGTGAGCCTCGAGGACGGTACCGAGCACCGCGCCGATTATGTGATCTCGGCCGCGGACGGGCACTCGACGATCTTCGGCATGCTCGACGGGAAATACGTCGATGATACGATCCGGGGGTACTATGATAAGCTCATTCCCTTTCCGCCGCTCATGTATATTGCTCTCGGCGTGAACAGGTCTTTTCCCGAGGTCCCGCCTTCCGCCGGACTCGCCCTCGAATTGAAGGAGCCGCTGATTGTCGGCGGCGTGCCACACGCCTATCTTGGCGTTCATATCTATAACTTCGACCCCACCCTCGCGCCTCAAGGCAAAACCGTTCTGATCGTGATGCTCTCGACAGATTATGAGTATTGGAGAACGCTTCGTGAAAACGATGTGCTGTACAAGGCCGAGAAGGAAATGATCGCGGACAAAGTCGTGTCGCTCCTGGACAAACGGTTTCCGGGGCTTGCGTCCCAGGTCGAGATGCGCGATGTCGCGTCGCCCACCACCTTCGTGCGCTATACCGGCAACTGGAAGGGAAGCTACGAAGGCTGGCAGATAACACCCAAGACCTGGAACCTTGGGCAGGTGATGAAAAAGACCCTGCCCGGACTTTCGAACTTTTACATGGCCGGACAGTGGGTCGAGCCCGGCGGCGGACTCCCGGCGGTCGCCATGAGCGGCAGGAATGTGATCCAGATCATTTGTAAAAAGGAAAAGAGAACATTTACGACAACAGCATCCGCAGGGAAGCATCATGGATAAATCGCGCATTCTTGAGCTGTTAGAAAATCACCGGACGTTCTTCTCCTCAGGCAGGACGAAGGAGCTCTCATTCCGTATGGAACAGCTCAAAATCCTGAGGAAGGCGATCAACAGCCGGGAGACCGCCATCTTCGAAGCATTGAAGCAGGACCTGAACAAACCCGCCTTCGAGGCCTACGGCGGAGATACGGCGATCGTGATCAACGAGATCGATTACGCGCTCAGGCGCCTCCGGTACTGGGCAAAGCCGAAAAAAGTATGGACGCCTCTGGCCTACTTCCCGAGTTCGAGTTATGTGGCGCCCGAACCCTACGGGGTGGCACTGATCATCGGCCCCTGGAACTTTCCGTTCCAGCTCCTGTTCGGACCCCTCGTGGGGGCCGTCGCTGCGGGCAACTGCGGGGTGCTCAAGCCGCCGATCGCCGCGCCGCATTCGGCGCGCTTGATCGCGAAGATCGTCACCGATAACTTTGACCCGGCTTATATTTCGCTTGTCGAAGGCGGCGCGGAAACCGGCCAGATGCTGCTTGAGGAAAAATTCGATTACATCTTCTTCACCGGCGGACCCGCCACGGGCAGGCTCGTGATGCAGGCGGCGGCGAGACACCTCACGCCGGTCACGCTCGAGCTCGGCGGCAAGAACCCCTGCATCGTTGACAGGGACACTCGCCTCGACTATACGGCACGGAGGATCGTATGGGGAAAGTTCTTTAATGCGGGCCAGAGCTGCGTGGCCGTCGACCATCTCCTGGTCGACAAGCGTATCAAACAACGGCTTCTTGATCTTATCGTAAAGTATGTGAACGAGTTCTACGGCGCCGATCCGGCGCAAAGTCCCGACTACGGCAGGATCGTGAACGACGCCCATTTCGAGCGCCTCTCGCGCCTGCTCGGACAGGGAACGATCATCGCGGGCGGACAATCGGACCGTGCCGCGCGCTATATCGCACCGACGATCATCGACAACCTCAAGGGGCAGGAACCCATCATGGAAGACGAGATCTTCGGGCCCCTCCTTCCGGTCATCGAATATGGCGATCTGACCGAGGCGATCGCCATGGTCAATGCGCGCCCGAAGCCCCTGGCGCTTTATTTCTTCTCGCGGGACAAGGAGAAGCAGGCGCGCGTGCTTCGTGAAGCCTCATCGGGCGGCGCATGCATCAACGACACGGTCATCCATGAGACCACCAGCCTGCCGTTCGGCGGCGTCGGTGAAAGCGGCATGGGCAAGTATCACGGCAAGGCGGGTTTTGACGCGTTCTCCCACGATCGGAGCATCATCAAGAGCAGTTTTCTTTTTGACATCAAACTGCGTTATCCTCCGTACAAGGACCATCTGAAATGGATGAGAAAGATCTTTTAGCGAAGTGTCGGGGCCGGTCGGACGCGGAATCTTTCCCGCTTGACACGCTCCGGCAATAATGCTACTTTTTGATCATGCTCGTTTACGTGAACGGACATTTCGTCCCGAAGGCGGAAGCTTCCGTCTCGGTCTTCGATCACGGATTCCTCTACGGCGACGGGATCTACGAGACCCTGCGCGCATACAACGGCAAACTCTTTCTGCTTGGCAAGCATCTCAGCAGACTCAAGCATTCCGCAGACGCCATCTCGCTCAAGCTCCCCCTGCCCCTCGAGAAGATCGGTGAGGCGCTGTGCGAGACCCTGAACGTCAATAAGCTCACGGAAGCCTATGTCCGGATCCACCTGTCGCGGGGACCCGGCGAGATCGGGCTCGATCCCGCGCTCTGCCACGCTCCCACCATGATCATCGTCACTCAGCCCTTCAAGGATTATCCCGCCGCTTTTTATGAACAGGGCGTCGCCGTGGCCGTCGTTACAACCCGGAGAAACCATCCGCTGGCAATCAGCCCGGTCATCAAGAGCACGAACTTCCTGAATAACATCCTGGCGAAGATCGAATCACTCAAGTCAGGCGCCTATGAAGGGATCATGCTGAACTGGGAGGGATTTGTGGCCGAGGGGACCATCAGCAATATCTTCACGGTCAAGCATGGCGTCCTGTACACGCCCAATCTCGACACGGGGATACTCGAGGGCGTCACCCGTGACCTCGTCCTGCACCTGGCCCGAAAGGACCGCATCCCCACCAAGGAAACCAGGCTCAAACCGCAAGACCTTGAAGGCGCGGACGAGTGCTTCATCACGAACACGACCGTCGAGGTGCTTCCGGTCACCCGCGTCGATGGCAATGTGATCGGAAATGGCAAACCCGGTCCCGTAACGACCGCTCTCCGGGAGGCGTACCAGCGGGAGGTCGTCAGGGATGTTTGAGGACGCCGCCGGGCTCGCGCAGTTGATCGACCATACGCTCGTCAGGCCCGACGCGACGATTACTGACGTGGCCGCGGCCTGTGAAGAAGCGAAAAAATACGGATTCCACTGCGTGGTGGTAAGCGGGAGCCATGTCGCGCGGGCCCGGGAATTGCTTTCCGGAACGCTCATCAAAGTCTGCGCCGTCGTCGGGTTCCCGCACGGGGCGAGCACCACGACGGTCAAGATCGTCGAGGCGATGGAGGCGGTGAAGAACGGGGCCTCGGAGCTCGACATCGTGATCAACATCGGCATGGCGAAATCGGGGCGCTTCGATTACGTCGAGATCGACCTCAAGAACGTTATTGCCATGACGCCGCAGAAGGTCCATAAGGTCATCATCGAGACCGGCAGTCTCACACAAGACGAAATAACCCGCGCCTGCCGGATCGCCGTGGGCAGCGGAGCCGAATTCGTGAAGACCTCCACCGGGTACGGGCCGCGCGGCGCGTCCGTCGACGATGTCCGTCTCATGCGCGGCTCGATCGGTCCGCGTTGCAGGATAAAGGCCTCCGGCGGCATCAGGGACCTTGCCGCGGTCTCGGCGCTCGTCGAGGCCGGCGCCGAGCGCATCGGGACCAGCGCTGGCCCCGCGATCATGAAAGAATTCCTGAGAAGCAAAAAATAATTTTTCTTACGATCCAGGCGCAAAGGGGGCAGGGGAATATATTTTGGGTAAAGCTTCCTATGCCTGGTTCGAAAAAAGTGTTCGACACGTTCTTTTTGAAGTTTGTGTTGTTGCCATTCTTTGGAACACTTATAGTTTGAACCCGCATTCGATACATCTACCCCCAAAACAGCATATCGCTGGCACAATCCGCAAAATCCCTTGACTGATAATAATCATTCTGAGATACTCCTCCCGACCACTTCGTTAAATCGCTTTCAAAGCAAACCTGTTCGAAAGAAAGTAAAGATCACGAGCATTAAAATGAGTGACCCAGATCGTTTAAAAAAAAGCTCCCCTGGGGAATTCTCTCCCGGCTATTCTCGTTGTCGCGTTGGACGGAGGGTAGGGTCATGTATCGCACTTTTTGCGCTCGTAGCGCAGCTGAGCCACGCTTCTGAATGGCGTTCTGTTGACAACACGACCGATGGGATTCAGATTCTCAGGAAAGAAGCAGGCAGCAGCAGGCTGGTTGCGTTTCGGGGTATCGGCGTCGTCAAAGCGCCATTGCCCTTAGTAGCGACGGTCATTTTTGATACCGACAGGCGTCGGGAATGGATAGAGGGCCTCGTCGACTCCAGGATCATCCGCTGGAGAAACAGGGACAATTTCATTGAGTACGACCATATTGGATTGCCATTCATCATCAAAGATCGTGATTTTGTGTCGAAAGTCAAAATGAGCTTCGATTTTTCCAGGAAGGAGATAGTTTTCCATTATCAGCCATCAGGCGATCCCTCTGCTCCGCGTACCCACTATATCCGTGGCGAACTGATCGATACGACCTTTATCCTGAGTTCTATCGATAAGGATAAAGAGACCAGGATCGATGCGGTGTTCCTTTGCGATCCGAAAGGGATGATCCCAAAATGGCTCGTTAACTTTTTCCTGAAGGACTGGCCCAAGACCACGTTCAGGAATTTGCGAAAGGAGGTCCTGAAACCTGACCTCTCGGTTGATCCGCGTTTCTCCGAGGTGCTTACACGAGGGAGAATCGGCCGATAAAAAATGTGCGACGGCCCTGGGGCCGCTGTCACGCATGGCCCAAGGTGTCGTAGATCAAAACGTACAGAGCCTCGATCGCAAGATGCGGCGATCCGGTAAAATTCTTTTCATCATCGACGGGCTAACTGCTGGTTGCTTCGCGGATCAAGCCCTAACCCTGCTCATCGGAAGCGTTATAATCACCCGCGCGCCCTTTTCCATTCTTTGAAGCGAAAGCGAGCCTCCGTGCGCGGTCGCAATTTTTTTTGCAAGATACAATCCCAGCCCGCCGCCGCGGGACCGGCTGGTTATGAAAGGATCGGTCAATTTTTCGAGATCAGCAGTCGGAGAGAATCCCGCTCCATTGTCTTCGCATACGATTTCCGCATTCGACGCAGTGTCCTCCGGGCGGGCGTTGAGATGGATCCTGATCCTGTCCGCCCCGGCTTCCCGGCTGTTTCTCAGCAGATTCTTAAAAAGCAGCTCCAGATAGAATTTGTCCCCAAGGAGCTTGAACTTCGTGGAAATCTCCACGATTATCCCGCTCGTCGCGTTTTTTTTCAGGAGATCCCCGATCGCGGCCAGTTCACTGTTGTGGGTGTCGATCTCCTTCCCGTACGCAAGAAGATTGTCTATCAACTGCTGGGTCCGATTGAGCTCTTCGTCCATTAATTCAAGGAAGCGTTTGACGAACTGTTCGTCCGCCCGGCGGGAGGGAAACGTCTGGAGAAGGTTCGAGATCGAGGCGATCGGAGTTTTCAGTTCGTGCGCGAGCGCCGCGGACATGCGGCCGAGCAAGGCCAGTGCTTCATGCTGTTGTAAAGCGGTGTTGAGCTGAGCATGTTTCTGGGCGAACTGCTGCTGCATGACGAGGGCCCGCTTCCTGTTCTCGAGAAAATAAACGGTGAACGTGAAAAAGATGATGGTCGCGGCGATCCCCGCATAAGCCCTGATATCCAGGAAGGTGAACTCAGATTCCAAATATTGATCCCGCAAGTAAACATCGAGCAAATAGTCCCTGCCGTTCAGCGTAAAGAGGAAATCTTCATCGTCGCTTTTCGGCCGGTTGCCCGGTCCATGTTCATAGGCAACGACTTTGTCCGCCATGACGGTCTTGATATATTTTTCGATAAACCTCTTTTCGTCGCTCGGTCTGTGATGGAAGGCCGACTCATTGAACAAAACAAGGGTTTTTTTGATATCGCCTTCTACGGACGCACGGAGACTTTTTTCAATGGCGATATTTTCAGTGCTGTCGACGATAAAAGCGACAACAATGCCGACGAGCACGGAACCAACGAGACAGGAAACGATTATTAATGTCTGCTTCAGCATACAATAATTTATATATCGCAGTGTTTAAAAGTTACCATGATTGCCGTGCCCCTGTCAATCGATATTCTGACGGGAGTGGATGAACACGGATCTTGACGGACCAATTTTCCCCTCCCCTGGACAATTGAAATTGTATATACTTGATCGTCCATGAATGGGTTTCGACTTCAACCGATCGTTCGAGACGACAACGAGGCATGATCTATACGAGAAGCAGCTTCCCGATATCCGTTGTCGTTTTTATTGCTCTTCAGTGCGGTCTTTTTCCGCTCGCGGCGGCAGTGGGAAGGGTGAGATAATTGCGAGTTTCAACCAGAATTCATTAGAGATTCGATTGACTGAGACTCGTTTAATTGTAGGTGAAAATGTTACTTCTGCCTGATTCAGTCCAAACAAAAGCCGACGTTCGATATGAACGTCGGCTTCTTCTCTTTCCGGCATAATCGTGCTCTTATAAGACCGCGGGCTGATACTGCATTTCCTGCTGCGTGACCGGCGCTTCCTCCGAGGGACCGACGAGGATCCAGCTCTGCGGATTGTGCAGGAGCCTGCTCACCATCTGCGCGTTCAAGGCGTGGCCGGACTTGTGCGCCACAATGTGGCCGAGAATCGGCATGCCCGCGAGGGAAAAATCGCCGATGAGGTCCAGGATCTTATGCCGGACGAACTCATCCTTATACCGGAGGCCTTCTTTGTTCAGCACCGAATCTTCAGCAAGGGCCACGGCGTTGTCCAGGGACGCGCCCTTTGCCAGGCCGTTCGCCTGCAGGGTTTTGACGTCGCTCAGGAACCCGAAGGTGCGGGCATCGGCCACCTCGCGCAAAAATTCCTCTTCCGACGGCAGGTACTGGAAGCTCTGCTCCTTGAGCATGGGATGATCGAAGTCGATGAAGTAGGAAATGCTCGGCGCGTCCGCCGGCCAGATAGCGAGCTGCTTGTTGCCTTCGCGCACGAAGACGGGTTGTATGATCTTGATCAGCGCTTGGATCTTTTCCTGGGTATGGATGCCGGCATCGGCGATGAACCTGATGAACGGCCCGGCGCTCCCGTCCATGATCGGGACTTCCTCAGCATCGAGCTCGACGAAGGCGTTATCGATATTGAGACCGGCAAAGGCCGCCAAGAGGTGCTCCACCGTCTTGACCGTTGCGCCGTTCCGGCAGAGCGTCGTTGCATAGCTCGTGGCCGCGGTGTTGGCTGCGACCGCCTTGATCTCACAGCCTCCGAGATCGGTGCGCATAAACACCACGCCGGTGTCCACCGGTGCGGGTTTGATCTTCATCTTCACCGCTTTTCCCGAGTGAAGACCGATACCCTTGCAAGGGATCGCTTTTTTTATGGTGCGCTGAAATCTCATCGTAAGCTTGCCCCCATCTTCAGCTGGTAATATAGCAATCCATGTGCCACGCATATATTTTATAAAATTTTTCGATAAACAAGGAGTTGCAAAAAAATCAAGCAATACGGCCGTGGTAAAAATGACTCTTCCCATCGTGATATTGTAGCTGCAAAAGCACAACCAGCCTGCTCGGACCGTGGCTTTCGTTACCGCGCTCCTTTTCGTCCGCCCCGCGCTTGCGGACCGCGGCACCTGGAAGTAAGAATTTAAACGCCCGCCGGGGGAGGGCCGTCAGCCCTGTTTTTCATTGACAGGGTATGCTGCGGTATGATAAATTTTTTATATACTGTTTTAATTTCGTAAGTTTCCGGGAGTTATGGAGAAAAAATGCCGCCAAAGCTCGACGAGCTGTATAAAAACGGTACGGAAGCCTTCGACAAAGGTGACTACGGGACAGCTGAAGGCTTGTTTCAGCAGCTCTTGAGCATAAATCCTGCCTTTGCCGATATCCAGAACAAAATAGGGATCATTTATAACCAGACCAACCGGCTCGAGATGGCGGCGAAGGCTTTCAAAAAAGCCCTGGAGAGGAACCCGGGATATACCGAGGCTTCGCTCAACCTCGCCATCACCTACAGCGACCTCGGGAAGTATGAAGAGGCCCGTAAAGTCTTTGAGCAGGCATCCCGCTTTTCCGAGCAGGAGAATAAGACCTCGAGTTCATCCATCGATCCCTTTATAAAGGGAAAACTTGCAGACGAGCACCTGCGGATCGGCAAAATTTATTACGAACTAGGAGAGCTCGACGAGGCCATCGATGAATATCAAAAGGCGCTCCGCCTTTCGCCGAACTTCGCCGACATCATCACCCACCTCGGCGTCGCTCTCCGGGACAAAGGCCGCTTCGATGAGGCGATCGCGCAATTCAACCACGCCAAGCAAAGCAACCCGCACTACATTCCCGCGCGTCTTCACCTCGGCATCACGTACTATTCCCAGGGCTTTTACGGGTTGGCTGAAGAGGAGTGGAGAGAGGCGCTCGTGTTCGATCCGAACAACTCCGCAGTGAGGACTTATCTGAACTTTGTAGTAAAACCCCAGACTTCCTGACGGAGCCTCTCTTTTGGACCTTCTTGAAATAAAAGACCTCACCACGCACTTCTTCACCCGCTCGGGAGTGGTGAAGGCCGTCGACAACCTCAGCCTCGGCCTGCGGAAAGGCCGCGTGCTCGGCCTGGTCGGCGAATCGGGCTGTGGCAAGACCGTCACCGCCCTTTCCATCCTCAACCTCGTCCCCTATCCCGGCAAGATCGTTTCCGGCCGCATTTATTTCGAAGGTCGGGACCTGCTCGCGCTGCCGCCTGAGGAGATGCGCAAGGTCCGCGGCGCGCATATCTCGATGATCTTCCAGGAGCCCATGACCGCGCTCAACCCCGTCTTCACGGTGGGGAACCAGATCGCCGAAGTGCTGACCACCCACCTTGATGTGACGAAAAAACAGGCCATGGACTCCGCCGTCGAGCTTCTTCATTCCGTCGGCATTCCCTCTCCGGAGAAACGCGTGCATGAATATCCGCACCAGATGTCGGGAGGCATGCGCCAGCGCGTGATGATTGCTATGGCGATTGCGTGCAAGCCGTCGCTTGTCCTTGCCGATGAACCGACAACCGCGCTCGACGTCACGATCCAGGCGCATATCCTGGAACTGCTCGGCCGGATACAGGCTGAAATGGGCATGGCCGTGATTTTAGTCACCCACGATCTCGGTCTCATCGCCGAACGTGCCCAGGATGTGGCGGTGATGTACGCCGGCAGGATCGTCGAACAGGCAGAAACAAAGGAGCTGTTCGCGAATCCCGAGCACCCCTATACCCGCGGGCTCATGGCCTCGGTCCCCAAAACCGGCGAAGAAGGCAGGAAACGGCTCCGCACGATCGCGGGAACCGTGCCGCGGCTCCATGACCTGCCGGCGGGATGCAAATTCGCCCCGCGCTGCGATATCAAGACCGCGCGGTGTGAGGTGGAGCCTGAACTGGTTGAAGTAAAGCCCGGCCATCTGGTGCGATGCTGGGAAGCAAAGTGAACTAATTGCGGATTGCCGATTGCGAATCGCGAATTTATGATCGGAGAACCTGCTGGCTCAGATTTTTCTCAATCCTAAATCCGCAATTCGCAATCCGAAATGAACTATGCCCAACCCCCTTCTTAAAATAAGAGACCTCTACAAATTTTTTCCCGTCAAGGCGGACCTCGGGAAAACCATCGAGGCCAAGGCCGTGGACGGAGTGAGCCTGGACGTTTCGCGCGGCGAGGCCTTGGGTCTCGTGGGTGAAAGCGGCTGCGGCAAGTCGACCCTCGGCAGGCTCGCACTCAGGCTGCTTGAGCCGACATCGGGCAGTGTAGCCTTTGAGGGGAAGGACCTCGGCGGGCTGAGGAAGCAGGAACTCCGCGCGCTCCGCAAGAAGATGCAGATTATCTTCCAGGATCCCTTCGCTTCGCTCAATCCGCGAATGCGCATCGAGGAGATCATTACCGAGCCGCTCGTGATCCATGGGCTTGCGAAGAACCGCGAACTGCCCGTGCGGGCTGCAGCATTGCTCGAAAAGGTAGGGCTCTCCGCCGACGCCATGCGCCGTTACCCCCACGAATTTTCCGGCGGGCAGCGCCAGCGGGTCGGCATTGCCCGCGCCCTTGCGTGCGGACCGTCGTTTATCGTCGCCGACGAGCCGGTCTCTGCCCTCGACGTATCGGTCCAGGCGCAGATCATCAACCTCCTCGAAGACCTGCGGGATGAGTTGAAGCTGTCGTTCCTCTTTATCGCTCACGATCTGAACCTGGTGCGCCACTTCTCGGACCGTGTGGCCGTCATGTATCTGGGCAAGATCGTGGAAAGTGCTCCTGCGGAGGAGATGTATCGTAATCCGTCCCACCCCTATACGGAGGCGCTGCTTGCCGACATCCCCGTGGCGGACCCGACCGTGAAGAGGAAGCACATTTTGCTCAAGGGCGACATTCCCAGCCCCGCGCAGATCCCGCCCGGCTGCCGCTTCCACACCCGTTGCATCTACCGCTTCGAGCCCTGCGACAAGATCGTCCCGAGGACGACCGAACTCGGGAATGGCCACTTTGTGGACTGTCACTTGAGGGGATAGTATTCTTTTTCTATTTCTCAGCCCGCGCATTGTCGCATATTTTCTTTTTCGTTTGATAATGAATATAAGCAATAATGAACTTCTTTCTGAAGCCAGCGGGAGTTCCAGCTTTTTTAAATTGCAAAAAACATCCTGTATCATTGGAGTTTACATTCACGGCAACGATCAACACTTCATCTTGTATTATTCGCATAAGATCTACTCATTCGATGCCCAGATTGGGGCCATTCAAGTGCAAAACCGGGCACCCTTCCTCTCACGAGGGAGCGGGCGCCCATTTTTTTCTGCAATAGCCGCGGTCAGCACCGCAGGACTTCCCCGAATGCATATCTTGTTGTCGACAACTCTGATTTCATCCGCTAAAACCTTAAGAAAGTCTAGTACAGGACAACGGTACTTTTCAATCTTCACGTCAACAGCGACGCGCCATAAGGCGGCGTGTTACGCACGTGTTATGTGCAGGATTCTACCAGTATTGTGCATAGATATTTCGTCAACACGGCTGCAGAATAGTAGGTGAAATAGCAGCGAGTTGCGTTTATCCAGAAAATTTTTTCTACTCCTTCTTCAGCTTCGTCGCAATGCCGAAGATCTTGACAGGGATGTCCTTTCCCTTCACCTTTACCGTGTCCATTTCCTTCATATCCACTTAAAGAGCACGCCTCCCTCGATGAGGTTTCTGATCTTTGCCTCGGTGAACTCGCTGATGAGTATGCGGGAAGAAGCCGGTGACTATGCAATTTTTTGGACTTCTTTTTTGCAAACTTATAAGCACGGCAACGCGTGATTCTCATTCCTGCAAAAAAGTTTCGTGATGGATATGCATAAAATCAATTAGTTGACTTCTGGCATGCTTGATGCAATTTATCAGGTCAAAAGCAGGATAAAAGGAGGAAACGACCATGAAGACCACACTCTCAAGAAAGACAGCATACATAGGGGCTGGCGCAGGACTGGTGCTTTTCGCTATTTTCGGTCTTTTACCGGGAAGTCTCCTGGGAGGCGCCGCGGGCATCAGTATCGCCGGCTGGCTTTTCGGCCTGCCGCTTGATCCGGGGCTTCTCTCCCGGACCATCGTCCTGATATCCATGCTCATCGGCGTGCTCGTTGCGGGCATCGTGATCGTGACGGCATCGACCACCGTGGGCTGGCTCGCGGGCAAGGTGCTGGAGCCGAGAGCGCATGCCGGGGAACGTGCGGAAGAGGCTGCACATCGGTAACAAGGGGATAAAATCGGGTCAAAAAATATAATCTAGTATTGAAAGGAGATTTATATGAAGAACGAGACGGTAAAAGCGGGAATGAAGATCGGGGCGAGCATCGGCGGGCTGGTGTTTCTGGCGCTGGGGATCGTGCCGGGGTTCTACTTCGGGAGCTACGGGACCTTGATCCTGCTCCAGAAGCTTTCGGGCGGCGCGGTTGAGCCGACGCTGTTTGTGCGGGCGGCGGTGGTGATGGGCATCGCGGTGGGGATCGCCTGCGCGGCCGCGGTGAGCATCGTGGTGGGCGGCCTGCTGGGCACGGTCATGGGTTTCGTGGTCTCAGCCCCGGCAACGATGCGCGCAAAGAAGGAAGCGGAAGTCAAGGCGTAAGCCGAATGCGGATTGCGGAATTAAAACCCTTATAGAAACTGCATGGGAATTCAGGATTCCACAAGCAAGGGCGGTGAGAAATCACCGCCCTTGGTCTTTGTATCATGCCGGCAAGGGACCAGGTCCCGCTCATCATTCAATCTATCCGTGGCCCTGGTCAAATGCTGTTGCCTGAGCCGAGAGCCCTGAAATTATCACAATCCAGGTGCTGCAAATGGGGGAGTATCTGCGGCTTTTTCACTTCCCCGTTCAGTTCCTTGCGGATTATGTTGAAAAACGTATTTGTGATATTCTCGTCGAATTGCGTACCGCTGCATCTCATTACTTCACGGAAGGCATCGTCCAGCCCCAACTTTTCGCGGTATGGCCGGTCCGTCGTCATCGCGTCAAAGGCATCAACAAGCGCGAGGATCTTTTCGCCGTCATTCAGTTCTGTGGACATGAGCGCATCCGGATACCCCTTCCCGTCCGGCCGCTCATGATGATGCCGGACAAAACGTTCAATATTCTTCCAGGGGAAGTTTATTTTCGAAAGGATATCGTAGGATATCTGGGGATGTTTTTTTATTTCTCGTATCTCGGGGGCCGTAAGCTCCGCTCCTTTATTGATGATTTTTACGTCAATGATGATCTTCCCGATGTCATGGAGCAGGCCTGCGACATAGATCCCTTCCACGTCCCTCCTCTTCCAACCGAGCTCTCGTGCGATAGCGACGGCATAACTTGCCACTCGATAGGAATGGTCTCTGGTGTACTCGTCCTTGGCATCGATCGCCGCGGAAAATGCCTGTATCGTGTCATGGTAAATACGCCGCATGCTATCATAGAGCCTTTTGTTTTCCGCGGCCTTCCTGGTGAGCTCCAAAAACAGCTTCGCATTATGCAGCGTTATTGCCAGTTGATGTGCAATGACCCGGAGAACGTCCTTATCGCTCTTACGGAAGACCGCCCGGCCGAGCTTTTTGCCGAGAGCCAGGGTCCCGACAAATTCATCTTTGGCAAAGAGCGGGATAAACACTCTTGCTTGCAGTTTCGAAAACACCTTGTCGTTCCGTTTGAAGAACGCACTCCCGGCCATCTCTTTTACAGGATGCGGTTCATTGACGCGAAAGCGTTTTATTATATGATCTCCCGGGACGGACAGGGTGACATCCTGTTTGGTCTTGTCCTTATGGCCTTTCTGAGCAATAAGTTCGAGACTCTTTCGGTGCGGGTTGTATACAAACAGAGCAGCCGTCGGTACGGAGAACATGCCCGTAACGATATAGAGGGCTGCTTTCATTTGCTCTGCTATGTCCTTCGATGATGTCGCTTCCTGCCCCAAGTCAACCAGCGATGCCATGCTGAACATCAGCTGTTTGAGATGCATCTTTTTATTCGCCATATCACCCTCGCTCATTCAAGTAATTGAGAGCGTCCTCTTCGTCTTTAAAAACCTTTACGTGCTGTATCAGGCCCACCATCTCAAAGATATCCCGGTGCGTCTTCTTCATATTGGTAAAACAGAGTAACCCCTTGTATTCCTGTGTCTTCTGTATGATACCGGTGAAAATAGAAACACCGATGGTGTTGATGAACTGCACGTCGGAAAAATTTACGACGAGCTTTTTCAACCCTTCCCCGAGATACTGCTCACTCGTCTGCTCGAGGCTCTCAGCCCCAAGGTCATTAATGTACCCTTTGGGCAACATGACGGCCACGCCATGTGCCGACCTCATAGTGATGGAAAAATTATTCACGGTCTTCTCTATTCTCCTTCTGCACCTCTGCGGTTTTTGCGAAGTTTTTGACCAATACAGTCTTCGTCCCCCTCTTGGTCTTTTCAAACCTCACGTCATCCACGAAGCGCTTCATCAGCTTAATCCCCCACCCCCTGCCCGGGGCTTTCGTGGGCTTTTTGTCATCGAAGGGCTCGCCGGTCTCTTGCAGGATGAACTCCTGGCCGGAGCTTTCGATGGAAACCTCCATACCGTCTCCATCAACTGCAAAGCTTAAATATATGTTCCTATCAGCCCCCTTGCTGTGCTCCATCGCATTGATGCATGCCTCAATAACCGCTATTTGAAGCTGTCCGATGGCATCCCGGTTTATGCCGAGATTTTTGCCTATCTGGTCAAGGCACTGCGCCGCCACCAGTTCCGCCTCTTTAGCCATGGGCAGCGTCATCTCAAAGTGGACGGCCTCTTCCCGCTTTGGAAGTAACTTTTCAACGAATTCCTGTTCCAGGCTATCAGAGGGCTTGCCGAGAATCTCCCTCATGTAAAAGCTGTCAATTACGTCCTGCACCACCCTGTCTTCCGCTGCTCTGAACACGCCGAATTCTCCGCGTACAAGACCGGCGAGATACAGAGCATTCGCTATCGATTCCGCCTGGCCGTCCGCCAGCGCAAAGGCTTTCGCGATCCGAGGGCAGGAAAGGGGTTCGCTCGTGTGATAGATTTTATAGGCTATTGCCAGGGCTGTTCTCTTTGCCCCCATGTCCGGGAAAAAGCTCTTCAGAATCGATGACCAGGAGAGGGAAAGAGCCCCCCCCGTGATCTCCGCGGCATAGGCCTTCCAATAATCTTTTTCCTCCGGATTTTTCTTTATGCACGCAGCGTTGATCAGGCACGAAAGATAGAAAGGGTTGCCTCCGAGATGTTGAAGGAGGAGAGGAGGAGGTCCGTTTCCCTCGGATTCTTGGGCCCGGAGGAGGGAGAGGGCTTTTAACAAGGTCTCCTCGGGGCCAAGCGGCTGTACCACTATCCTCTCAAGACCCCTGGTGACGGGCATCTCGTGAATCTCTGCCGCACGTCCGGTAACCACGTGAGGGGTCTTACTGAACAACATCGGCGCTTCAAAAAGGGAGACCAGGCGCGGATCGGGAGTATTGCCGATATGGAGGTCCTTCAGCCTGTGAAATTCATCGAGCAAGACTGCTGCCGGCATCCCGGTGGCAAGTGCCGACTGGTGAGGTGCGCTGATTGCAACGCGCAATGCGTCGATGGGATCGCCGGAACTCTGAATGAACCGTTCAAGAATCTCTCGTGCCCAGACGGCTTCCCGTTCTTCCACAAGAGCTGACAAACCATCAAGCGATAACCCCTCAAGATAGAAGAGAGATTGTTCCTTTTTCTCAAAAGCGAGCCGTTGGCAAAGATACCTGGTCAGATAGTCTTTGGAAAAAGCGGCGGCGGACAGCAGAGCGGGGTTCACCGTATAGTAAAAAGGAACGACACGATCCTGCCTCCAGAACAGATAGCCGAAGAGCTGTTTGAGCAGCTCCGTCTTTCCGACGCCCAGGGGACCGGAAAGAACGGCGCTCTGCGCCAAGCCCTTGTCCGCACGCAGGACCCTGCGGGAAAGACCGGCCAGTTCCTCTCTCCTCCCAAAAAAGTCAGTTTCCTGGAGCGCGCTGAATGACATTCTACGAAAATACCTCTATCCTGTTTTTTCCCTTGTTTTTAGCACGGTAAAGCGCTTTGTCAACATTCTCGATCAGGAGTTCGACCGTCTCGCCGTGCTCAGGAAAGCACACGATGCCGATACTCGCGGACAGCAGCGGCAGTCCCGTGGCTGCCGCTTCCTGGGGAGACACTCCCTGATGCGCAATGATGTTCCTCAGCCGCTCCGCGATTTCGACTGCCAGTGACTCCACGGTTTCGGGGAGGATTATCATGAACTCGTCACCGCCGTACCGGGCCACAACGTCCATGGACCGTACCGTCTTCAATAAGGTCTCCGCAATGCCGATGAGCATCTGGTCGCCGAACAGATGGCCGAAGGTGTCGTTGATCATTTTGAACCCGTCAAGATCGAGCATGAGGAGGCTCAGGTGATGGCCATGCCGTTCGGATCGCGCAACTTCATCTTTCAGCCGTTCATACAGGTACCTCCGGTTCAGGAGTCCGGTCAGGTGGTCAGTAATGGTCAGCTTCTTGAGCTCTTCCGTTTTATTATAAAATATATTCCGCTCCATGACGATGGCGGCCTGGCTCGCAAAAGATTGGACGAGATTCAGGTCTTCTTCATTAAAAACCTCTCCACTCGTTTTGTCCGCAAGGTTGAGCACCCCGATGATACGGTCTTCAATCTTGAGCGGCACGCTGACAAATGACCGTGTTTTATAGTGCTGCCTGTTTTTCTGATTGATCCTCGGGTCGCTCTCAACGTTCTCGACCAGGAAGGGCTCGCCAAGCTCGGCAACTTTGCCTGAGATCCCCTCACCCCGGTTTATCCTGAGCTTGTCGGACACGCCTTCGACGACGCCCTTTTTTGCCTCCAGGAGCAGGACGTCGGTCTCGCGGTCGAGCAGCATCAGGGACCCCTGCTCCGCCTTGAGCAGCTCGGCGGACTTGTCGAGGACCAGCCGGAGCAGATTCTTTTCATTCTGGATAGGCGTTATCGACTTCGTCAACTCTGCTATCGCGGCGAACCGGTCGAATTTCTTGTACAGGTCGCGGTGCAGCCGGTGGTTCTCGAGGGAGAGGGCGGCCTGCTTGCAGAATCCGGTGATGATATGGGTATCGCTCTCTTTGAGAACCCGGTCGTCGATACGCAGAATTGCCTCTAATTTCTTATTTACTATGATCGGGAAAAAATATAAGGCTCCCCTGCCGACCAGAAAGTCCGCCTTGGGGTCCGTAACCGGCTCCGCGGACAGGACGAACGGACTCCCGCTCAGGAGATCCTGCACGAGCCCGTCATGTTCACTGATACTGAGAGCCTCGGTCTGCCCGCCGTGCTTCGAGAGGCTATAACGACTGGCATACCTCCCCTGTTTCCGGTCAAGAGTAAGGATGGCAATGCACTCGATATCAAGCAGCGTCGACAGTTTGCGCACCATGTCTCTGTACAGTGCGTCGGGTTGTTCCTCTGCAGTGGTGGCCCCTGCGCTGAAAACGCTTTTCAGGTTTTCTAACTTCTTCCGAAGGGTAACTGCCTCCTGGGTGTTCTTTAAAAGCTGGTTTACGGAGTCGGCCACAAGACCGCGGACCTTCGAGGTATGTTGGGGGGTGGTAAAGGTGAGGGGCATTCGCAGGGAGGCGGGACCAAGGTCTAAAGAATTCACGCGATTCATACACTCGCGGAAATCTTCGTAGCTTGCAAACGAACCCTGTCCCAGGATCACAGCCTTCTCTCCCATGTATTCAATGGGGAGGGTGAAGCTCATGATCATTGCATAACATTTGAAGAGCTTTGGCTTGTCCGATTCGATCGTTCTTGTTATCACGGCACGCAAGTACTTCTCACAATGAGCATTGAACTCCGGCGAGGCGGAGCGGAACGCCTTGCACAGGGGAGGTGCTCCTTCCGGAACAAAGATCGGCTTACCGTTCTCGGCACAAATGCTCAGACTAAATCCGAGAGCGTCGGAGAGGGTCGTGAAAAGATCCTGCCATTTTTCGGCAAGGAACAGGTCCTTCAGGTTCTCTCCCGTTATCGCCTTCAACCGTGCCTCCAGCTACTGCGCATTCAAACATGAAGAGCTTTCTTTGAGCGTGGGATGTAGGGAGTGGGAATAAAGTGCATTGCAGGGTGGGAATATGCAGCTCGTCAAGCTGCCCGTGCAGCAGCGAAGGCAAGTCAATGAAAACGCTGCCCGCTCATGATGTCCAAGAGAGCCTGCACGGAATTTCCACGCCTATATCCTTGTCCGACATTATCCTTACCGGTTTGAAGAACAAACCCGTCAGGTCTTCCACATTGAAATTAACACAAGATAAACAATGCGTCAAGAAAAATCCGGCATAGTTAATCGAGGGCGCTTTGGCATCAGTTGCCTGCTCAACGGGAAGAAAATCGCGATGGACGATTTTCTGTTAAACACTGATCGCCCACGCCGGATCGCTGCGCCCGGCGCCCCTCTTCACATTTTTTCACTCGTGCTTCGCGTTGCACATGAGCGGCGTCTCTTCGCGCACTGCCGCAGCATACGAACCCACAAGGCCGAGCTTCCAGGTATAGGCCCTGCCGCATGCCCCGCAGGACGCGCCCCCGAGCGCCTCTTTACACGTTGGACAATAGATAACATAACGGCGCGAGAGCAAAGGATCGTGATTGTCAAGATTTATCCGGGTGCCGCAGCAGGTGAGCCCGGCCGTAAGATCGGCGCCGCACCTGCATTGCCTGTCCAGCGGCCAGGGAAACCTCTCCTCCAGCGTATACACGGCTTGCCCCAGGATGTCGGCGAGCTCATCGTTCGTCTCGTCGCTGAAAAACGATTCGGTCAGCTTCTCCCGAATGCCGATCATCAGCGGGTCTTCTTTCAGAAAATGAAGCATCTTGCGAAGCCGCTCCTCATCCCTGCCAAGCCTCGATGGGACATTCGCATTCTTATTCGTTTTATAGTGCTCCTGAAAATAGATCAGCATCCATAGCTGCGTCATGTCGTAAAAAAATTCGAGTGCCGGATAGTAGCCGTACCTTTCCCTGATGCGCCTCTCCATTTCTCCGCGCTTCTCCGGTATGCGGGGAAACACGGCAATAAGCAGGCCTTCCTCGAAATCCTCGAAGAAAAAAAGCGTTCCGGAAAAATGACGGCACCCGCAGTGTGCGCACTGGATTATGTTGAACTCCCACGTAAGCAACGCCCGTTTCACCTGCGGGGCGCGCGAGACGTCGACCCAGGTAATGATCTTCGCTTCAAAGTCCCGGCCGCAGTTCCCGCAATGGAAGGTCTCGACTCCGCAGGCTTCCGCCCGGCTGTTCAGCAGGTTCACCATTTTTTCAGTATACAACTATTTTTTTAAACTTACTTTGAAAAAGGCGATCTTTTTATGGTAATATACGGGCCGGATTAAATCAACCAGGCGCAGAAGGGTTCTTTTGCTGGTGCGCGCTCATGAAAGAAAGGGGTCACCTATGACGATGAAAGAGGATACTGTTTTAACCACTGCGCTCCATGCGGAGGTCGAGAGCCGGTTCCTCACCTATGCGCTCTCCACCATCGTGTCCCGCTCCCTGCCGGACGTGCGCGACGGGCTCAAGCCCGTACACCGGCGGATCCTCTTCGCCATGTGGGAGATGGGCCTCGGTCCCACGGCGAGATTCAGAAAGAGCGCGGCGGTGGTTGGAGAGGTGCTCGGAAAATTTCATCCCCACGGCGACCAGGCGGCCTACGACGCCATGGTCAGGATGGCCCAGGATTTCTCGCTCCGCTATCCCCTGGTCGAGGGGTCGGGCAATTTCGGCAGCCTCGACGGAGACCCGGCAGCGGCCATGCGCTACACTGAGGCGCGGCTCTCAAAAATCGCCGAGGAGCTTCTGGTCGAGATCGACAAGGAGACCGTGGGCTTCCGGCCGAACTACGACAATTCGCTCAAGGAACCGGTCGTGCTTCCGGCGCGCTTTCCACAGCTCCTGGTGAACGGGTCGTCGGGCATCGCCGTGGGCATGAGCTGCTCCTTTGCGCCGCATAACATCGGCGAGGTGATCGACGGGCTTGCGGCCATGATCGATAACTCCAATATCGAAGTGAAGGACCTCCTGAAATTCATCAAAGGCCCGGACTTCCCGACCGGCGGCCAGATCCTGAACTCCAAAAAAGAGCTGAAGGAGATCTACCAGACCGGCAGCGGCTCCATCAGGGTCCGCGGCGAGTACACGCTCGAGGACCTCCCCCGCGGCAGGCAGGCGATCGTGTTCACCTCCATTCCTTATATGGTGAACAAGGCGAAGCTGCTTGAGAAGCTCATCGGCCTGATGGAGGAAAAAAAGCTGCCGCAGGTATCGGCGGTAAGGGACGAATCTACCGACGTGATCCGCGTCGTGCTCGAGCTCAAGACCGAGGCGAATCCCGACCTCGTGACCGCTTATATCTTCAAACACACGGACTTCGAATCGAACTTTCCGATGAACTTCACCGCCTTGAAGCCGAACATGGAACCCGAACGCCTGCCGCTCAAGGAGATCATGCGGCATTTTCTCGATTTCAGGCACGAGATCACGACCAAACGCCTGAACTATGACCTGAAACTGCTTAAGGCCAGGCTGCACATCCTGAAAGCCTTCGAAGTTCTCTATGACGACCTCGATACGGCGATCAAGATCATCCGCAAGGCGCAATCGCGCGAGGACGCGGCCGCGAAACTCAAAAAACATTTTAAGCTCGACGACGAACAGGTGAAGGCCATCCTCGAGATGCAGCTGTACAAGCTCGTGGGCCTTGAGATCGACCGCATTCTGAAAGAGAAGGCGGAGAAGACGAAGTCGAAAAAGGAGATCGAGGCGATTCTTGCAAGCCAGAAAAAGATCTGGGGCCTGATCAAGACCGAGCTCCTCGAGATCAAGGAGAAGTACGGCGACAAGCGCAAGTCCGTGATGAAGGCGGCCGAGGACGTGGAGTTCTCGCATGATGACTTTATCGTCCACGAGGACGTTACCGTGATCCTGACGAAGATGGGTTGGATCAGGAGGGTCAAGACCGTTGGCGAGAACCTCCGGTTCAAGGAAGGCGACGACCTCCTCGCCTTGCTCCCCGCGAACACCAGGGACAATATCGCGGTCTTCTCCTCAGCCGGCAAGGTGTATGTTACGAAAGCGAACGACCTGCCCGCGGGCTCCGGGTTCGGCGAGCCCGTGCAACATCTGTTCAAGTTCGGCGACGGCGAACGGCCGGTCACGGCCATGAACCTTGCCACGGTATTTGCGGGCGCTCCTGGTGAGGAGGAAAAAGGCAAACAGGCCGAGCTCTCACTCGCCCCCCGCGAGGTGACGGCCGTCTCCGTTTCGGCAAAGGGCATCGGTTTTAAATTCGACCTTGGTCAGTTCAATTCCGTCACAACGCGCGCCGGAAAGAAATTTGCCGGCGTAAAAACCGGGGACAGCATCATGGGCGTGGACATTCTCGATTTGCCCAATGTGCTGCTCCTTACCAGCGAGGGCAAAGCGGTCGTAGTCGCGGCCAAGGATATTCCGTTCCTCTCCGGCGCGGGCAAAGGAGTGAAGCTCGTGAACGTAAAGAAAGGCGACGTGACGCTCTTTAGGGCAGTGCAAAAAGGCGAGCAGGTGAAAGTGATCGACGAGAAGGGCAAGGAGAAAGTCATCGATCTCAAGCATTACGGCGTCATGACCCGCGGTTCGGTTGGCTTTAAAGCGGTGAAGGCAGTAAAGTTCGCGTAAAACAAAATCCACCACAGAGACACGGAGTCACAGAGAAGGACAATACATAATCCACAGATTTTTTAGAATGAACCTCCCCGCAGCAAGCTGCGGTTTCTCAAACTCTTCCCTCTATAAGGTGACCCCGTAGCAAGCTACGGGGAATTGCAAGTTAAAGAACAACATGTCCTGATTTTTGTTATTATGATTAATCTACGTCATCTGCGAAATCTGTGGATTGTTTTCCCGCGCATCCTCTGTGCTCTCTGTGACCGCTTGGCAAAAGAGTTTCATAGATGAAGAGCTTCCGCAAAGAACTCTGGTTCAACGTCCCTTCCCGCCGGGGCTTCGTCAACATCACGCCCCAGGTCGAGGACTGCCTGCGGGAGAGCGGCGTTCAGGAGGGCCTGGTCCTCGTAAACGCCATGCACATCACGGCCTCGGTGTTCATCAACGACGACGAGCGCGGCCTCCTCGGCGATTTCGAGGTCTGGCTCGAAAAGCTCGCGCCGCACGAGCCGGTCTCCCAGTACCGCCATAACAGCGGCGAAGACAACGCGGACGCGCACTTGAAACGCTCCGTCATGGGCCGCGAGGTCGTCGTAGCCGTCACGAGCGGCAAGCTCGACTTCGGCCCCTGGGAGCAGGTCTTCTACGGTGAATTCGACGTTCTATTCCATTGAAGTGTAGGATATAAGCGCTAGTTTAGGACTAAGGTTAGTCATCAATACTGAGAAATATGTGGAGATCGTGGCGGTTGTTCAGTCGGGCTACGATGCCTAGCAGGCCTACGTCTATTCGGTGTACTTTATTTGCTTTTCGTACGAGCGGCTTTACTTCTCTTAATCGCGCCTTCATTAAGATTTTTTGTTATTTGCTTCCTTAACATTCTAACGTCAGGCTGGTTAGACCCTTCCGATACAGACAGCGCTAATTGAACCGTTTTTGTTGCATCGAGTGTTAAAGCCTCCAACTCGGCAAGAGCCAAATTAAGATATGCTTTTGCGACCAAATCCCGATCCCCCTGCAACTTGCATAATCTAATAGATTCAAGATAATGGTTTCTGCCAATTGACAAATTGCCTTGTTTTATTTCCAGGAGCCCTTTAGTGGCCAAGTAAAATATTTTTGATTCATCATTTTCCAAAGGTACATATTTTTTGAATTCATTCTCCGCCTCAGAAATACGTCCGGCCCTTAGAAATGCATAGCACAAGTTATTTAGTATCTTCGGATCATCGGGATTTGCCTTTAGACCTCGCTGTGCGATTTCTATCGCCATGCCAGGCAATTCTGCACAACATGCTATGCTTGCGCCTAATACAAATGGCCCCCGGGAATAGGGTTCCTCTAGTTCCCAGTCCCTAGCTGTCGAAAGAGCACCCGTTAGATCCAGATCAAAATATTTTATCCAAGTTAGAGCCTCGGAACTTCTCTCATATTGTAGATTGCTATTTTCTCTGAGCCCGGGAAACTTATTCCGAATTACCCACTCGCCATGAGTAATCACAGTTTCACAGGGTGTTGTCCAAGCCGTTTTAAATAGCTTTTTAGCTTCTTTAGCTTTGCCATTGCGAAGCTCTAAAATCCCGCAGCTTTCGAAGAGCTCCGAATAATGGAACAAATCAATTCCACTAAGGCCTTGCGGAAGAAGTCTTCTAAAGGAAGGCGTACCCTTGTCTGCTATAAGAGCAACATTCATCTCTGTGGCTTTTAACCAGGGATCCCTAGCATGACTATTTGCTTTATGGATGTAATGCCAAGCAGAATCAAAGTCTAGTATGTGGATAAAAAATCGCACACCACAGCGCACAACGTAACGGTCAAACGGTGCTAGATTTAGAGCGATCACTGCTGCCCTTTTAGCTTTATCATGTTGACCACTAATTGTATACAAACGTGCCAATTCGATCCAGTGAAGTGCACTCTTAGGATACTTATTCAGCCATTCCTTGATCTTCGTTATTTGCAGAGCTGTTTCAAAGTCAGATTCATCATTCTTGCCAGGATGAAGAATCTTATCCGCAAAATCCATTGCCGTTTTGCTTACATTTTTCTTACTTTTAAGGAAACTCGCAGTATCATGAGCAAGAGATGCATTTGCTGTTATTAGAGCTGACCCCAATAAAGACATTGCATTTTCAATAGAAGGTGATTGCTTATACTCCCGATACTCAGCGTCAATTTTCCCGATAGTATATGCATTAATTGCAAATGACTTCTTTCTGGGAACAAGGAGTTCGCCTTTCTTTGAGGCTTTTGAAAAACCTGCCCACTTCGGCACGACATGTGCTCGTTGTGTATTCTGTGTATCATTCATCTTTTATTTCTCAAATTCTATTATCTTGGCTAATCTATCAGTTTTTGAAATGTAACGCTGCAAAGAATACTGCGTAACACTTGTGTAAATGTTTTTGGGATTGCCGCGTTCTTCGGGTACTGGATGACAAAGTTGAGCAACTACTTCCATCAATTCATTTTTTATGTTCGCAGGTAAGGTCTTTTCGATGATCTTAAGCGTCTTGTAGTACGCCTCTATGAGATGGGGCTTTGCTTGCTCAAAAGTACCGCCAAACTTTACTGGCCTAAACTCCTCGGGTAAATTGTTGAGCGTGATCCATAAGAAGTTACTATCCGTCAAAAGGAAGGTGATAATACCACCCATCATAAAAAGATCGGCACCGTATCGTCGTGTGTCCCAATCTGTACTGAAATGCCCGTACAGCAGCTCTATCGGGGCATACCGCATGTCGCCGCAACATTCTTGCTTGCTCCATTTGGGAGACTCGTTTAGCATTTGAGTTGCATTACCGAGATCAGATAATTTAGAAATAGTATCTCCAAATATTAGGATATTGGAAGGTTTAATATCTTGATGTGCGATATTTTTATTATGAAGCTGTTGTAGGCCGACCAAACTCCCATGAAAAGCTCGAAGCTTCCATGCCAAGCTCGGATTTTTGAGCGTCTTAACATTTTTCAAACTGCCATCTGCCGTCTCGAAGACTAGATAGGGAACAGGGAAATGTTCGCCCGTTTCAGTATACTCGCCATGATCGAGGGCTGTTACTACGCGCTGCATTCTATTTTCTTTACAAAACTCTAAGAGTTCTCTTTCATAAATAAAATCACTTGTTATTTCCTTTAAGATATCGGCTGATTGACCCTTTCTTCCTGTTGCATTGAAAGCATATAAATAATTAAACGCCTTTAAGAAACCAAGCGTGCCATTGACGACATTTTCGACAAGGTAGCAGCTCGAAAAAGCACCGCTGTTATCTTGCTTGTTTTTTTCTCTTTTATCTATCACATCCCAATCGCCAACTCGCTTGCCTTCTAATCTTGAAGCCAAAGGCACACTATTCATAATTGCCCCTTTTCATGAACGGGCTCTAAATCAGCCGTCTCTCCCCATGGTTATGATAGTCTTACGCCGGTTATCTTTTCGCGAAAGAGAACAAGATCCTCACTTACAACGCACTTGCTGGCCACCTCATATCGTAATGTTCGCTCTACGCGGGCTTTTTTCAGCACTTCGACTGGCAATAATGCTGCCGCACCCACGAAGTATGCCTGACTTTCCTCGCTTTTATTATAACTACGGAAACCTGATCCTCCATCCGTTCTTGTAAGCTTGCTGCCTTTGTGCTTCAAATGAAGATGGGACAACTCCTCCATAATTGTTGCTCGTTGTCGAGTAATTGCGTGAGTTGGATTATAAAGGATCACCGCGCGTAATTCGTTCCCCTCAGGAAGTCGCAAGCATCCAGCCGACCAACTGCAACGATCATTTGACAATAAGTGCGAGACGATAGTCGCAGGAATAGCAGAAACATCCTTAATCGAAAGAATCTTTACCTTCATTGCCTGAGCAAGAGCTAAATGGTCGAGCGTATCATAAGACGATAACCGCAGGTGTTGTCGAAGGTAATATCCTTGTATTTCAACCCATTTTGGATAATTTGATTTACCCAACCAGAATCTCCCGTAAAAATATTATTTCTTACTTTCTTTTAGTTGTGAACTGATCATACAGAATTCTGAATGATTTGTATAGTGCACCTGCTGTTTCCGGAGTGAGGTTTTTGTCTGCACGAAGATAGACTTCTATTTGCTCTGGCGTTTCAAATGAGGGTGCATTCTTTTTTTTTGGGGTTTCCTTTTCACTAAGAATAGAGCTAACAGGGATATCGAGCCATTTAGCTAGGTTAGTGATTGTATCAAAATCAGGCAGTGACGGTGATATTCCTCGTTCCAACCTCGATAAAGTAGATGCACTCACGTGGGCTTGATCGGCAGCCGTTCTTAATCCAATGTCTTCATTTTTTCTTTTTGTTTTGATCAATGCGCTCAGGTGAGCCATTGTAGCGCGTGTTGTCATGGTATTTCACCTCCCCTTTTTATTGAAATATAGCATATGACTGTTTCATATGCAACACTGTTTTTTACTTGCAACACTTCCCCTTGTGTGCTATACTTAGCACAGTAGCAATTGTGCAACGTACGGCTATGGCCCTACGTATTCCACCAACAGGGCATTGGAAGCCCAAAGGAGATGAAAGATGGACCAGACAGTGAAGGAGAAGGAAAAAGTAGAAGGGCATGGGGCGAAGACAACCACGATCATCGTCAACGAGAAATACAGCGTTACCATCCAGGGACACAAGGCAACCGGCATGGAGATCAAGGACGCAGCGATAGCCCAGGGGGCGCCGATCCAGAAGGATTTCAACCTCTTCAGAGTAAATCCGGGCAACAACTTGAAACAGGTCAGGGATGACGAGACAGAAGCCCTGCATGAGGGTGAACGTTTCCGGGCGGTGACGACTGATGATAACAGCGGAGGCTTCATATGACACCGGAGGTAGAGCAAGCAATTGAGGAAATAAAATGCTACTTTCCGGGGTCCACGATCGAGACAGAAAGTGAACCTCAAGGCGGGGCGTATGTTATTGTTCATGACCTCGACTTCGGTGGAAAGTTTACTCCGTCCAAGAACTGGATGGGATTCCTGATCGACTTTCAGTATCCGCGCTCCGATGTGTATCCTCACTTTTTTGACCGGGCAGTTCGCCGGACAGACGGTAGTCAGTACGGCGGGGGAATCTCCTCAACAACATGGCGCAACAAGGAAGTCTGGCAGATTTCTAGAAGATCCAATCGCCTGAACCCGGCCGTCGACACGGCCGCTTTCAAGCTGGCGAAGGTTTTGGAATGGTTGAACGTACAATAAGGAGACGACTATGAAACTTCCATTATCGCTGACGATTCCACTACCATTGTATCGCGAGTTGTTCGACCACTTGTTTCCAGGTGACGACGATGAACACGGAGCGATTATTACGGCAGGCATATCTGAAACGGCGCGGGGTACTCGGCTTCTAGTGCGACAAGTATTCCTTGCAAAAGACATGATAGAATATGTGCCGGGCAGCCGCGGTTATCGGGCCCTTACAGCAGAATTTGTTGCAAAAGTCTCCGGATACTGTGCTTCGGAGAAACTATGCTATCTCGCGGTTCACTGCCACCGCGGTTCAGACAGCGTCGCTTTTTCCAGTACAGATATTGCATCGCACGAACGGGGCTACCCAGCCCTTCTTGACATAACCCACGGCGGTCCTGTTGGGGCACTAGTCTTTGCAAAAAATGCGGTTGCCGGGGATATATGGACACCCGAAGGACGGTTTGCATTAAATCATGCCACAGTAATCGGTCCCCGGATCCAGCACTTATACCCTGAACGAGCAAAACGGCCTCCGAAAGCCGATCTCATTGATGATCGAAATGCCAGGCTCTTTGGTGATCTCGGGCAGTATATACTTTCAAATCTGAAGGTTGGGATAATTGGTCTCGGCGGCGGCGGTTCACTGATAAATGAGTGGCTTGCCCGTCTCGGGGTCGGCCATATCGTGGCTGTTGATTTTGACAGGGTCGATATTACGAACTTGCCGCGGATTGTCGGTGCGACTCACTGGGATGCTCTCTCCTTCCTGTCGGGGAGCAAGCATCCTTTTTTTCAACAACTCGGGAGGCGTTATGCGCGACACAAGGTAAGAGTCGCCGAACGTGTGGCGAAACAAGCCAGGCCAAGAATACGCTACGATGCTGTCGTCGGTGACGTCGTCGATAAACAGACTGCCTGCCTATTAACAGATGCCGATTTTTTGTTTTTGGCAAGCGACACAACACAGAGCCGCCTTGTGTTTAATGCTCTCGTTCATCAATATCTCATTCCTGGAGCACAGATCGGTGCGAAAGTCGGGATTGATAAGAACACTGGCGCGGTCGGCGACATCCATGTTGCGAGCCGCCTGGTTCTTCCGTATAACGGTGGTGGCTGTTTAGATTGCCATCAGTTGATCTCTCCAGAACGACTCAGACAGGAGGCGCTTTCAGAGGGTGAAAAAAAATCGCAGCGCTACGTTGATGACGAAGAAATCAAGGAACCAAGCGTAATTACGCTCAATGTTCTCTCTGCGGCACAAGTGGTCAATGATCTAATGATGATGTTTACCGGCCTTTATGAGGGCACTGTTTCCCTGAATCACCTGATAGGGTTTATACGGGAGCGCACAGTAAGTAGTGTGGAGCCTGCAACGAATAAAGAATGTCTGGACTGCGGGGATGGGAGCAGGAGTCGTAGAGCCAAGGGAGATCGATTCAGACTACCATGTCGGGAATCTGCTTGATTGCTTGATATTATTCCATTACAAGGGGGGATATCGCCAAGCCTGATTTATCTGACATTATTATGTAGGTGATCCGAACTGTGCTTCGCATTTTTCAAGAAGAGTTCCGATCGATTGAAGATACCTACGGCAGGCTGTTACGAGATCTGCACCATCGAGTTCATCAATAGTCCAACTACACTCGACGACCTCGCCGGCCATAACCGGCCCGGAACCTGATTCTGGGTCGACTGCGGTTATAGTGATGTGAAACCGCGGTAGGCGCGGATCGCGCTCAATCGGAGAACCTTTATCACCCTCGAGGCGGAATGCCCTTCCCGGACGAATTGGACGAATTTTCTCACTCTTGATACGAAGCTGGTTAAATAGCGAGAGCAATTGAGCCTCTTCCTTCTCGGGGGCCTGGCCTCGGAACCACTGCTCCCATCCAGGAATGGTGGCATATTCATTGCGCATAATCCATGTGACACTTCGGGCAGCACTCAAGAAGGCACTTAGATTATAAAGAAAAATAGGCCGATCGATTTTGCCGGCAAGCATGTTTTGAATATCATCGTAGTAATGCTCGTCCAGCTTGTTGAGGAAGAACTCGGCCTCTTGATATTTTATACGTGTGGCGCCCATAATCGACCAAGTCTCCTACTATCTTTCACTATTTAATTTATTGACAACGAGCTGGCTTAGATTTCTAAGTCTTTTTTTTCTACAGCAGAATCTTTGTTTAGCCAGAACAGCTTTAGTCTTATTTTTTCAAAACCATTTCCGTACGTGACTCGGATCCCCCATTTGTAATTGAACGGTGGTTTTATTGCCAGCTCTATTTTCTTCTCATCTTCGATTATTTCTCTTTGTGTTGGATTTTTCTTTGCCTCAACATAAGCATAATTATGGCTGTCGACCATTCTTCGATGAATTATTATGTCGGGCCTAAATTCTTTTTTATAGACATTCTCTTTTTTATCATCACCATGCTTGTCGTATTCAATATCTACGCAAGTACTTCCGCCTTGAAACTCATTCAGGTGTTTTTCCAAATAACAAGCAAGCCGATGATTTATAGATTCCTCTCTTATCTGGTTTCGCAAAATGGGGTTGTCTTTATTTTTTAGATCTTGTATCGCAACAGTAAAGAGCTCAATTATTGCGTCCATATTGATTCTCCTGTCAAGAGCTGCGTATTCCAATAGGATCGGACATCCGTTCCGATCGCGTTCGAACGACCGCTCCAGTTTGCGTCAGACATCAATTCCGATCTGGCCGGACACTGACTTTAGATCCCGATAGTATATACTTCAAGAAGTATTTCAGCATCGGATAAGATAGACAGACAATATCAGCTCCACCCACTACATCGTGCAAAATACTGATTACTTATCTGGTAACATGCACATAAACGTCGCTAATGAACGGCGCAGAAACTCACCGGCTCATCGGCTGGAAAACCAAGAACCGCCAGACAACGCAGTCGCCCTCTAATTGACGGGAATCCTCGCCAGCACGCGGGCTGCCGATCGAATCACTTCGAGGTCATCTTGTAGTCCAAGGGCAACGTGCTGATCCATCACGGCGTCGTATGGATCGCGCAAATAGATAAGGGCGCGGACCGCTGCCGTTAGCGGTACAACGTCTTCGTTTAGCGCCTTTAATTGCCGTCGGACGATGGCTTTAAGCTGCTCTAGGTCACGTTTGACCGCGAGCAACTCGGTACTGCGATCGACCTCAATTCGCTCGACATCCGTAAGTAGCTGCTTCAGCTTCTCGGTTGAACCTGCGACCTCATCGGCCTCAAGCGCCGCCCTGGCAATTGCATGTGCTTTTCCAAGTGGCGAGAGATTAATCATGTATCGGGTCAGCGAAACGTGGCTCACCCGTTGCCCAGACACGTCTCGTACAGATCGCTGGATGCGATCAAGCAGGTCCTGCTGACGCGGCTGGCCGAATACCAAGCGATAGAGCGCAAGTCGCTCCTTCAGTTCATCGTAACGACTCGCATCTTGGCTGTCAGCATAGAAAAACAGGTGTCGCCTGATACGCTCAACCTGACCGCCTCTTGATTCAAAAATCCAGTGAGGATATAGCCCGTGCTTATAGCGCTGCACATCAGAGGCCTCGCCGATCACGTTAAATACGCCATCCCAGAAACTTGTCGGCTCACCCGTGAGCGCTCTGGTAAGTCGCTTCATCGGCCATTCTCTGGCAATGGCGCGGCGAATGACGAGTCCATCGCGGCGATTGATTCTCCCTTCGCGTTGCTCAAGGTCCACCGGATTGGACGGCAGGTTCCAATGCACGATATCACGACAGAAGAGGTGGAAGTCCAGACCTTCCTGCCCCACCGAGGTCGTTGACAACACAAACGGCCAGAATGGCGAATTGAAGGCTTCACGCACCGCCGTCTTTCGGCTGGGCCCCGATTGCTCAAGGTGTGATTCTTGATCAGCCTTGAGGTCTTCGCCGAAAGCAAGGGCAAAATGGGCACGTCTCGCCAGCTGGTCCTGACGCAGACGTCCTGTATCCGTGGTCAGGTTGATGTTGGGGCTTCCCGTTCCGATACCCAATACTCGTTGCAAATGCTCCGCCATCTCGCCGGGCGTATTTCGCTGAAGCACATTCTTCCCGACGTAGAGGTACTCATCGGCCACCGCCTGAAAATGTGCGCGTTGGCAGTACTCAATTACTGCGCGCGCGTAGCGTCGACCTTCCGGCACGCTCCGTTGGACGATAGCTCGAACGGTGCGCCGGTTGAAATAGCTTCTGAGTGCTCCGAAGCACAGGTCGACTAAACCAATTGGTACCTGTCTTCCCGCAGAAGGAAACGTCGACCAGAATGCACGCAGGAGCGCTATTGCGGGCGAGAAGGCGACAATCATGGCCAGGTGCGTCAATCGCTCCTCTGAGATTCGCAGTGGCTCGTCGCTATTCATCCAGTCGACGAATGTATCAACGTGCTCTTCGAATAGGTCGGTCGCGTGGTTGCCCCGATAGGCAGAGCACTCTTTGAGCTTGAGATGCACGAGTGTGCTTGCATTCTTTTCTAGACGAGCAACTACTTGCCAGAGCGGCGAGTTATTCGTATCTGCGATCACAATGCCGGCCTTCGTCAGAGCCGCTTTGAGTGACTTTCGAGAGCGTTTAAGCACTTCTTTGGCCGTCAATTCCTCGTACGCCATCGATGACGGCTCGATTAGCCGAGCAAGCGCCGGCGACGGGAAGCAAACGTCAAAAATGTGGTACGAGCCCTTTTCTGTGAAACTCAGAGGTTGACTATACTCGGCCTCCCATAGGCGGCCGTGAGGGGCGATTCGCTGCTCCGCCTCGAGGCTAGTGAGAAGTGCTATGGCCTTCGGAACAAAACGCCACCCTGAGAAAACCAGCATTTTTGCGGGATCTGCGTCCCTGAAGAATTCGTCTCGATAATAAGTGTAAGTCGGCCGAGTCCATAGAAACTTCCACGGCGTATTGGTTGCGCCAAACACGGCTTGGAACAGCTGGCGGAAACGCAGGTTCCGGTGCGCTAGTTCTCGGAGTCTCGAGGGAGGCTCAACCACTCCCGTGGGCACAATGGCTTTTTTGCGTTTCGCTGCTGCCATCGGAGCATATTGAGCATCCATGAAGGTGAACGGTGCCGGACAGGATTTCCAATACTCTGTGATGTGTTGGGAGGTATCTACTTTATCGAGTAGGAACCGCCGTAGTCGGATGAAGTCAACCACCTCTTGCTTCTGAGGCACGGCAAACGCATTTCCCGTGGGACGGAATTCTTCGATGCCCTTCGATTGGTCTTGAATGTACGCATTCCGCTCCGTACGGCAGATCACTTTGCGCAAGCGTGTTTCGATCCTAAACTTCAGCGTCAAGAGATCCGTATCGTTCCCTCGCAAGAAGACGCCGACTTCCAGCCGCTCGCGAAAGGCCTTCAGATCAGCCCGGAGGTTATTTACTTCCCCTTTACCCTTGGCCGCAAACAGGAAGCGCACTGTATCGAGAAATTCGTCGTAGTTTCCCTGTCCTTCGTGATCCAGGGACAGCATTCGGTACGGGGTGGCCGACAGAATCAGCACCGCCGGGTCGCGCTCGAAGAGACGCGCCGCGATGGATTTCTTGCTTCCAGCCTCCTCAATCACCTCTCTGAAGCGCTGAACCTCGTCAAGAATCACGAGATGGGGCTCCAGTTCATCCAAGAGAGCACGCTGAGCGCCCGTACGCAAAATGCCTATAAGCTTGTTGCGGCGCCTCCGACTCTCCGGATCCTCCGGATCAAACATATCCACTTCAGCCCGCAGCGCTGACAGTGGCACCAGCGTGGCGCCGCCAATCTCAATCGGTTTCTTCCATTCGTCGGCTATCCGCTCCTGTAAGCCTGAGCGAAGTTTGCGACTAAACTCGTTCTTCAGCGAGCGGAACCTGGTGTCCTTTCTCCAATTCTCCTTGCCCGCGCCGCACCGGAAGTAATTTCGCCAGTTGCCTCGGAGAATGTCGAGCCGGAGCACCCGATAGGCTAAATAAAGGAGCATCCGGCGTTCCCAAGCCATTCCGGTGCCCGCTGTTAGCGATGTACCAGGCGTAAACGAGTAGAGCTGAAGCCGGTCAGAATCACTGCCGCTCCCGCTCCATGCAAGCTGGGTGATCCTACGCACGGATGGCGGCGCTTTTGGCGCCAGTTTGATTCGATTCTGATCTGCGATCTCCGAATTCGAGCAGAGATAGACCACATTCAGGTCTCTTCCTCTTCGACGACGCAACAGTTCCTCGATGACGCCGCGCGCAACAACGGTTTTGCCGAGACCGACTTCATCAGCAAGGAGAAAGCGTCGCGAACCATTGCGGTCCGTCAGACGATCACAGATAGTCTGAGCCGCGGCACTCTGGAACTCTGCAAGCTTCAGGTCAGACACCGGCGCGCTCCTCTGCGAGTGCCTCCCGAAACACGGCCCAGAACTTACGGAATGAGCTCATGTTCTCGGCATCGCCACAGGCCGCCAGGACAGCCTCGACCTCCTCGGCACGGCTGGGATCGGCCGTGCATACTTCAAGAATCCGCTCGATGCTTGCCCGGCGTAGAAGTGGCTCGCTTCCATGCCCGCCACCATGATGCTGGTCGACTGAAGGCGAGCGCGACGTTCCACCTGGTAAACCGCTTAGGACATTTAAGAGCAAGTTGCGAGCGTCAACCCCTTCAAGAAGCCGCGTATTCACTGCGTTGTCTCGCGCGTCAGCTTCCTGTTGATCCATGTTAAGTTCAAACTGAACAACGAATGAAACATCGATGTCCTTGTAGTGTTCGTCACGAAGGATGACTATCGCAAAGGCCGTGACATCCTCGAGCTCAATACCGGCAAATGACGCGCCTGCGCTATATATCAGACGATAGTCCTCCCACATCTTTAGATCACGCTGCAGGAGGGGGACGATTTCGGCGCGAACGCTTGACGGCCACGCATCTCCAGCCACTGGTGACTTGGCAACCAATCGCAAGAGCTTCTTGTCGGGCTTGTAGTCCCCATGAATTTTGTCAGCTAACAGGATACGTTTAAACTTCTCTAAATGCCTACACGCCTCTTTTTCGGGGTCAACGACTTCGGGCTTTCTATTATACTGCTCGATCCACTCATGAAGTTGCCCTTTTGACGGAGACACAAAAGCTTTCATGACCGGTTCTATCCCAAGCCCCGGCCGCAGCGAAACCATGGCTTCGCAATTCGTGATCGAACCGCAACCCCAACCCGGACCGGTGGCATTCGCGGACCCAATCATGGTCTCGGTCTCTGCGTTGTTTTCCCACACGAGCAACTTGGCGTGAAGATCCAGCGTCGGCATGTCTTCAACGCCGCTGCCTGTGACAACGAAAACTTGGGCATCGGCTAGCTGGGCGTGAGTATTTTCTGACAGGCTGTCAAGTTCCTCCTGAGTACTGATGAGGATAAGCTCGTCAACCCGCTCGCAAATCTTCGTGAGAAATTCCGCGCGAACAAATGGCGAGATCAGGAGTACTCGGGTCGCACGATTCGGCAGATGATTGATGAGCACTTGCTTACCTGGCCACTGCCAATCGAATCTCAGGTTGGTCGCCGCCTCCCGAGGTTGGGCAAACTCGACATTCTTGAGCTCGTTGATCAGCTGCCAGAGTGCCTTTGGCAGATTCGGCGCTGCCGCCACCTTTCGACAGAAGGCGGACAGATCGGAGCCAAACTGTTGGCGACTCGATTGCTTGGTGCCCTGCAGCAACGCACCAAGCTCCCAGCAACCGGAATCCGTCACGTTCCTGCTGGCTGTGAGAACTCGATAGATCGGCTCGACACTATTCTGTTCGGGTCGCCTCGTAGGATCGTACCGCAAAACCCAGACCTTGGGATGAAACGCTCCCCGATCCAGTGTGATTGGACGCAGAATCCGGTCGTACAGCGCAAAGAGCCTGTTGGTCGTTCTTGGCGGGTGCAAGCTTCCACTGTTCACAAACACACCCAGACGAGACCGTAAACGCGAAACTGTAGTCAGCACGGATGGCGCATCATTGAGAGGATCTTCAACATCCGCTCCGACAAATGCCAACAGGACGGCGGTAAACGCTTCAAAGTCCAAGCTGTAGGTGGTTCCGATGCAGGCCCCCAAAACGTACCCGGGCGGCGGGCGTAGAGCGTCCGTGAAAGCGCTGCGTTGACGGGTCACGTCGAGGACACTCATTGCCCATACCCCATGCCGCCAAGAATCTCAGACACAAACCGGGAGCCAATGTTGTGCCGGTAGTCAAACTGGTAGACGGCATCTCCAACACGATCGGGCTTCCACTGCTTCAGGTGTTTTGGATGTTTGAGTCGCGCCTTGGCCGGTTTTACCCTAATTTCTCTTTCTCGTATCAAGTCGCGTGCTTGCCTGTCAGCAAGAAGGGCTTTAGCATTCGGCGCAGCTAGGAAGCGATCAAGCCAGCCGTCCATAAACCACCGATCTCCTTTAGGGTCAACACGGAGCGCAGAAGCCACCGTGGGCACGGTCGCAAACTCATTCGTGTTCCACTTCTTCAGAATGCCTCTCGCTTCGACCCACCAATTCTCAAAGACCGGAGTGACTACGTCTTTCGACTGGCGATCCCCCAATTGGTCGAGCGACTCTATCAAGAGCGCGTAGTATTGAAGTGTCGCGCCACGAACAAAAAGACTCATGCTCCTGGCGTGGGAGAGCCACACATGGAGGTCCGCCGGCGGCTTCGGGCAATCCCAAGGCCACAGCGTACCCACAAGACGATTCGTGAGCATGTGCGACAACAGTGATTTAGGGAATTTGGACGTGAACCGCCTCTGCAAATCCTGGGCTTCAGCATTGGTGAGCTTGAAGGTCACTCCTGACTTCACACCGCCTTGCGCGTCGAGGAACGTTGCGGGCGGTAACGTCGCGTCCCAGTACAGGAAATCTACCGGTCCTTGAGCAGTCTTGTCATCGTCCTTGTACCCGCGCCGCTGAACACGAATGTCGTCGAACTGCTCCTGGTATGCGCTCTCGGATAGTTGGGTGGTCATCATCCCGAGCTTGCGCAGTGCACCCCAGTAAATCAGTGAGGGGAACTGTTGCAACGTCATCCCAGATTCTTTACCAATAACGCCGACACTCTCCTTGACGGCAAGTTCTACGGCAAGAGCATTCTGCCGCTGCTGAGCACGAAGAGCAACTTGGCTGGAGCGAACACTCTCTCTCTCGAGTTCGCGATAGATTCCGGCAACGAAGTAAAAATACCGCGCTGAACGCATCAATGTCGTTGTCGCGGGATGCAGGAGATCTGAGAACCGTCCCAGCAGGGCAAGGAATCCCAGTTCGTCGATCACACCTTCTTCTTGCAGCGAGCGAATGAAATTGCGCGCCTGCGAAAGATCGTCGGCCCGGAAGTCCAGCCACGTGACAGCATCCAGTTTCACGTCAGTTAGACCCTATATTCAGAGTGAGTCCTTCTGCATTAACAGTGACAGGTAGAACAAGGATGAGTAAAGGCAGCCTCAGCTTTTTCATGACAATACCTGCGCGGTCTCTTTTTTCGCTATTTTTAAAATCCGTAATAGCACGACTATATGCCTGATTCAAAACGGTGTCAATGGGAGCCGCATCGCTTCTCGAATTTAGAACGACTATTTTAGTGCCACTGAGTCAGTGCCACTGAAATAGTTAATATTTTCAGTTACTTACGAAGCTTTTCTATTGACAATGCCGCCCACTTAACGTACCATTTCAGTCATATGAATAACCGAGCTCATAATCCAATTCGGTTGCGTCCCCACACGCATTTACAAAGCATTTGAACAGGACCTTTTGGGTGACCCGTTAGAGCAGAAGATGGCTGAAATCTTTTTCACAGGCAAAGAACATGACAAGGTAGGCATCCCTTTCCTGGTCAATGACAAAATGGAGTTGATCACTGTCCCCAACCGTTGGTTTCGATATTTGGCCCTTGTCAGAGGCAGGACGCAAAGCGATAAAACGTGGTCTACATACGGATATCATTCTCTGTATTATTTCGACTGGCTTGACAAAAACAACTTAGAATGGAATCACGTTATTGAGAAAGATATTGCAAGATATCGAAGTTATCTTGAATGTGCAAACGGACCTGGAAAGGTGATCGAAGTTAATTCGATACATGATTATATCAGTACGAACGTGCGATTCTACAAATGGGCGTTTAGGGAAGGTTTTATATCCAAACTCCCTTTTACCTTAAATAAGCAGCAAGCCACTATATCAGGAGATCAAGGTTTTTTTGCTCATGCATACAAATCGCCCGTTTTTATAGATGTTGCCGATGTCGTGCCTTCTAAAATCCGCAAAGAAGCACCTTATATTTCAAAAGAACAGCAAAAAATTCTCATTGAGAAGGTTTTAGATTCCGAAGAGGATAAACTGATTTATGCGCTTCTAATCTCTACCGGAACTAGATTAGCTGAGTTCGTCGGTATCAACCTTGATGATATACCAGAAGAAGACTTGCTTAGCAAAAGAAAAACGTATGAGTTTCAGGTCATAGGGAAGGGCAATAAAGAAAGAACTGTATATATCGGGCGTCCTCTCCTTGTAGCACTTTTAAATTGGCGAGACTACGATCGTTCAATAAAGATCAAGCGACTCAAGAAAAAAAATATAAAATCTTTCTGGCTCAACTCAAGAGGGGGTCCACTTACACGAAAGGCATTATGGAACCGAGTGCGAAATTGGGGACGAAAAGCGGGGTTTCGACTGACGCCCCACATGTTCAGGCATACATTTGCTTTCAGGTATTACGCAAAAACAAAGGACATATACGCTCTGAAAAGGCTTCTAGGACATGTCCGGATATCGTCCACTGAAATTTATACGCATTTAGACCCAGAAACCATATTGAAGACGGTCGCTGAGCTCGACAAAGAGATCATGCGCATGTTCAAAAATAAATTTAAATGGACATAACGAAACGAAAAAGGATTCCGACTGAGAAATCTGCAGTGACAAGCCGAAAGGCTGCCGTTGCTTTTCCTACTTGGAAGGTTGTTCTTAAAGATAGATCCGGCAAAAAATATCCCTATGATTTTTCACCGTTTGCACATAAAAGACCTGTACTAGCCCGTCACTTTCAACATGCATTTTGCGGCCAGTTTCTGAGACATAAATCTCGAGTAAGCTATCTTTTTGCGCTAAAAATATTTTGGCGGTTTCTGGATCACTTGGACTCTTATGGTAACGTCATAACAACTTTAGATCAAATCGACTCAGGGCTCATAGAATTATACATATATTGGCTAAAGCAAAATAACAAAATTTCGGACGAGCCCTGGAATCCAAATACACAGAGAAAATTTTATTCTTATGTAAAAAAAATGCTTGAGTGGCTCGTTATTCACAAACGGCAAGATTGCTCCGTTAATTTAGTATTTCCTCATGACGTTTATGCAAAAGCGTCAAGACATAGTACGCCTAGAGAACCCTACTCCAAAAGCGAACTCGTACAGATTATGAGGGCCATAGAAGCGGAACTGGAGGAGGTCAATATAAAGCTTGAAAACCATTATATTAAAAAAAATGTTGGGCGTGATCCCCGTGTCGGCAATCACAACAAAGACTCACCCTGGAGAGGATGGGAAAACGTTGTTTGGTATTTCGAGACCAAATTACGGTGCACGCCGAGAACGCAGAGGTGGCTTTGTAAGCACGGACATTTAAGTTTTGTCGTCGGTGTTAAATTTCATAACGGGTTAAAAGCCGTTTGGACAAAATTAGGGGTGGGTTCTGACAGACAATACACCAAAAAGCGTATTGGGACGGATCCTACCAAGGGGGCACAAGTACCCTGGACGCAGTGGAATAACATTGTTTGGTATTTTGAAAATGTTCTTCAGTGTGAATATAGATCAATAAACTGGCTGCGTGATAATGGCCATCACTCATTTATTCGAGCTGCAAGATTTTTTCATGGCGGTATCGACGCAGTGTGGCAGCGCTTAGACGTATGGTCATCAACAACGAAACAGGCGCTAACACCCTTTGTAATGTTTTTTGCTATTGTTACAGGCGCAAATAAGACGCCGCTTATTGAGATGAAACGCGACTGCATAAGGGAAGATGCGCTACTTGGACGCAAATATGTAACGTGGTCGAAAACCCGAGGCCATTCAATTCACCGATCCTGGAGCCCAATCGCTAGATTGATTGTCGAGCGCGTTCTTCATCTGACCGATTCGCTTGTGCCCGGAGCAGGCATAGATGAAAAAAATCTATGGCTCTATAATAGCTATTCAAATGGAATAAGAAGTATTGATGATATCTCTAATAATGAATTTGACTGGCTTATTAAAAAGTACAATTTAAAAGCAGATGATGGCAGCCCGCTCAAACTTAATATTACGCGTTTCAGGCCAACATTTGCTTCTAGAGCTTTTGAATTATGCGATGGGGATATCGTCAAAATTCGCACGCTTTTAAATCACGCTCAACTAAAGACAACACAGAGATATATACATCAGTTCGATAAAGAAAAAGCTGAAGATCGAGCCTTCCGCGGAATCGCAAATATATTAAGTGCTATAAGAAATAATGATTTAATCGGCCGATACGCAGAAAAAGTCGGAACGACTAAGGAAAAAGTAATAACTCTTTTACGCAACCAGATATTTTTCACGGGCCTCGGCAACTGTCTTGATCCGTTTAGATCACCGCTAAAAGGAGAAAAAGCAATGAAGCGTTGTAGCCGTTTTTGGAAATGCATAACGTGTCGACACACGCTTGTCTTAGACACTGATCTGCCGGAACTAATCTCTCATTATAATCGCATAGCGCAGTTTAAAAAAAGTATGAGCGCAAAGGCATTTAAGAAGACATATGGGTTCATTCTTTCAATAATTGACAACGATATTCTTCCTCGTTTTAGCAAAACTACTGTTGAAAAAGCAAGAACAAGTGCTGCGAAATACCCTGCTCCAGCTATAGATCTGCCTACAATGTATTTGGAGGACCATCTCAATTCATGATAACTCGCTTAAATACAGAGTCTGGCCCGATCATCATAAATAAAATTTCTCAAAAAAGAAGAAAGAATCTCTTTGTTTCTAAAGTGTCGAATTATAGTGACCAATGTTGGGATTTTGTCAAAGAAATCCCCAATAAGAATATAACCGATTACCGAAAGATTATTGACTGGAACAGATTTGTATTTAACGACAAGACAAAGATCACAGATGCGAAGCATGAAGAATTGTATGATAGCACCAGAAACTTCATATACTCTCTCTTATTCAGCTCCTCATCTCGCGTAAAGCGCATTACTATCTTGAGCAAAATATATCCTTTAAGAAAACTACTGAAATGGATGGCTAGCAGAGCCTATAATAAATTTGCCGAGCTTGATAAAACGGCCTGCCAAGATTATTTAAAATATGTACTTTCCTTATCAATCTCAAAATCAAGAAAAGGCGCACTTCTTGATATTCTCGTCGATCTTTTCAGACAAAAATCGGTGATTGATGACGCAATTAGCGAACATCCCTTCAACTACGAACCAACCGGAAGCTTGGTCGGTAATAATTTAGCCGAACAAGAAAAGAACAAGACTCTTCGCATTCCCGAGATAGTACTCGCGGACCTCATTGGCAAGGCCTTAAAACATGTAGAAACAAAAGTTTCTATCATTAATATTTATCACGAGTATCGAAATCTGAGAAAGCAATTTAAAAATCGATCGGCAAACTTCCGAGACAAGGCACGCACGCGTTTTTGCCAGACACATAACTTACCGAGTATTCACGCTCTAAACCGAGACGTTACAAATCTTAGAATGGCTTGCTACATCATCATTGCCTTTTTCTCAGGCATGCGCGACTCCGAAGTTGTCAGCATTCAAGATAATTGCATTAAAAAGAAGAAAAAAAAGGGCAGCGGCATTATTTATAAAATTTTTTCACTCACGTATAAGCCTCACACTCAGCCTAAACTGGAACACTGGATGGTACCTAAAGTTGTTAAAACAGCAGTTGACGTTTTATCCTTGCTTACGAAACCGTTACGAGAGGAGTCGGGGCTAAAAGAATTATTTCTGATCGAGTCTGGCGATCGGGTCATGATCCTGTCAAACCAGAGCGCCAATGGTCAATTGAAAAAATTTATTAAAAATAACAATGTGGCTCTTTATAATGGTAAACGGTGGAGAATACATACCCATCAATTCAGAAGATCTTTTGCATATTATATGATGAAAGAAAATAAATGTAATTTAAAGTTTTTGCAGACACAATTTAAGCATTTGAGTATGGATATGACCATCTGGTATGCGGAAACAGATGACGAGGATTTGAAGCAGGAAGTTTACGCAATGAGCATTGAAGTGACTCGGGACATTCTGAGACCAATCTTGCTGGATTCAATCGCTCTTGCGGGCAAGGGAGGCCAGCATATAGCTGATAATCGAGATGCCTACTTTAGCGGCAAAACAGTGAGAGAGAAAGAAAGTTTGTTTAAAGAAATCATTGCAGATCTATATGTTCGCAGCACGTTTCTCGGCCTATGCATCTGGAATCCCGAACAGGCAAGATGTGAGGCGGGCCTTGAATGTAGATGCAATCCCAATATATGCGACAATGCAGTTGTTACTCAGGAACATCTGCCCCTTTGGCTTCGTTTAAAAGAAAAGCACGAAAAACTACTATCGATGAGCAAAAATAAATCCATAAACAGGCAATATATTAAGACTCAGCTTGACACCTTTGTCATGCCAATTATAAATAAACTCCAAGGCGGATCTAATAAGGAGAACAAGATTGACGCCCAAAAAAGGAAATCCAGAAGCCCTCAAAAGAGCTGCAGCAAAAAGAACGGCTCAAACCGAAGAGCGTATTCATTCGGCAATTCAGCGAATTGAATCCCGGAAGCCCCAGATAATCGGTAAGTGGACCAAAATGACCCCTACGTCAGTAGCACGTGAAGCCGAAATTGGCAGAGATACGATTTACCGATACCCCGGGGCACTCGCATATATTCGGAAAGTAAAAAATAAGAGTAATATATCGCTTGAAAAAAACAACAACGTAGAACCATCGAACATCAACGAACGATATAAAATCCTTTTGCAGACAAATAAACAACTGTCGATCGACAAGTTGAATCTTGCAAGAGAAAATAATCGGCTGCAATCCGAGAATGATGACTATAAGGATCGATTTCAGAGCTTCCAACGAGAAATCGACCTATTGCGGACTAAACTGAAACAATACGAGAAGATCAGGCGTATCAAATAGCGATACAAGGAGAAACTCGAATGGATATAGACACAATAGCTGCTTCCTGCGCCCTCGGAATAATACGCGGCATTTGTGAAGACACAAACCATAAGACCGAAAGAGAAAAGTTTGTAGAAGTAATGAGATGGTTAAAAGAAATGAAAAAACGTAGTGGCGAGTGGGAGAAAATTGCGGTTTTATCAGAGAAGCTTCTACCAATGCTGAGCAAGAGCAAACTTACTACTTCAGCGAGCACAAAAGAAAATAATAAAAAAATGATGGAACCCTTCACCTTATGTCTTGAATTGTTGCTAATATATCAACTGCGTATCAATGAATTGGCGGGACTTAAAGGCGCTGATGTCTCAGCCGATAGATTATTCGTACCCTCTTGGCAGCCGCGAGGCATGATGCTGCCAGAGCAGTTATTCCAGGAATTAAAAGAATACATAAGCACGAACAACATTGCTCCCTCGGATAACCTGTTTCCCTTTAACGAGCTTGAGGTTGGCTGATCTTTGCGAAAAGTCTAGCATGCACTGAGTCAGAGACTCCCGCCGCGGACTAGAGAGATTTAATTCGTCTGCCTGAAACTAGCGTACAGTGGCGCGAGCAATTTTGACGAGGAGTTTCAATTGGGCATCGTCAGCATCTTTGATCAAGCTCATTATTGCTCGTATGAGATCGGCTCTCTTTGATTCATGAACTATATCGAAAAAATCTTTTAGTTCGACGCCGAGTGCCTTGGCAATCCGGTCCAAAGTATCCAGGGAGGGGTAGCTGCCACCTACTTCGATGCGGCTCATGTGTTTGGCGTCGATATCTACTTTTTCCGCGAGCTCGTCTTGCGAGAAGCCTCTTGATTTACGCAGCTCTTTGATTCTTGCCCCCAGCAGCTTCTTCGTTGTCGGTTTCATGCGTCCTCCAAGTTTTGTTATCATTAACTTTCAAGGAGGTTTTTAACACAACATCAAAAATAGAAAAATATTGACAAATCCGTCATATAATGTAGACTTAAGACACACGTTCTGCGAATCGCAATTCGCGAGTATCAGTTTTATAAATGGTAGCGAGAGGAGAATTAAATGCACCGTAAGGCAAAAAGTGAAACTGGCAAAGCAAGCAACCCTATCGATCCTACGGCAAATATGAGCCTGTCTATCAACTATGGAGATGTTGTCGCAAGTGTACGAGCAGACCGTGACAAATATGTCGCTAAAATTACGGGCAAAATCGGTGAAGTTGATGGTTTGCCTTTTCATCAGTTCGTTATCCGATTTATTAAAAGTATTGAAAGCGCCAGTAATATCAATGATCCCGTTTAAGATTCTGCAAAGGGATGAGTACCTTGATCAAGGCACTAGGTGATAAAACTCCGCAACGCTTTATGAGCACTTTTGCCGGGATACATACTATGTTTGATTTGCTGGTTAGAATAGAATACGAGATTTATTCGGAAGCTGACTTGCGGTCATGATTTGAGCTTTATAATCTTTAAACGGCATCATACCTCCTCTGCACTTGCTCCCACCAAAATACCCATCATATTCTGGACTTTTGTAACGATCTGTAGTAAAGTCGGTCGGTGACAAATATCTGCGTCGTTTGCGGATAATCTTTGCAACTATTCGGCAAAAGTTATCATATTCCGGATCGACTGCGACTAGACTCAATTCAGCGATCTCAAGAACCTGGCCGACTCCCTCTCCATCGCGGCCGGTGAGCTGCTTAGAAACTTCAGCTGGATGACTATCGTGCAATTCCACGATCTTATCGCGGAAAACTGAGCGTGTAAGTGCTTATTAGTTGACTAAAGACATGTCTGAAAGCGAATCAAAAACTCGAACCAAGCGTATTGATCCTCAGCTCGAGCACGCACAATGGGATCTGAAGAATCGTACACAAGTCCGGTTTGAGGTTCCTGTTGACGGTTATGATGCCGAGCCGTGGAACGGAGTAACCGATTATTGCCTGTATGACGCTGAGGGGAATGTCTGCGTTGTAATCGAGGCCAAACGGACCTCCCGAAGCCCCCGGGAAGGCGAAGCACAACTGCAGTATTATATCGAGGAAATTGGAAAGCGACAAGGTTTTCAACCCTTCGGATTTTTATCAAATGGCCATGAGACCTATTTCTGGGAAATAGGAGTAGCCAATCCCCGGCTCGTAGCTGGATTCTTCACACCTGACGACATCAAGAGGCTTCAATTTATCCGACAGAATCAGAAACCTCTGGCGTCATTCTCAATCAGCAATTCGATCGTAAATCGTCCTTATCAACACGAAGCTATCCGGAGGGTTTCTGAGGCATTTGTCCAAGGGAAACGACGCGCCCTTCTCGTAATGGCAACGGGCACCGGCAAAACACGGACGACGATGGCTCTGGTTGACCTGTTCTTGAGGGCGTCTCAGGCCCAGCATGTCCTGTTTGTAGCTGATCGAGATGCACTTGTAGAACAAGCACTAGGTGATGGTTTCAAAACCTACCTTCCAAATGAGCCTCGGGACCGGGTGTTCACCAATAATATTGACACTACGAAGCGTTTGTTCGTGGCCACACTCCAGACCATGGGGCGCTGCTTCGAGCAGTTTAGCCCCGCATTCTTCGATCTTATTATATTTGATGAAGCACACCGCTCTATCTTCAATAGATTCACGGAAGTTATCGAGTATTTTGATGCCAGGATGATCGGACTAACGGCGACCCCGGCGAACTTCATTGATCGCGATACGTTTCTTGTCTTTAAATGCAGCGGAACAGAACCTACATTCCTATATCCCTATGATCAAGCCATTAAAGAACGCTATCTCGTTGACTTCAGCTTATATCAGGCTCAGACAGGATTTCAGCGCAAGGGTATTAAGGGCGCAGACCTGAGTGAGGAAGAGCGTAATGCCCTAATTGAACAAGGTCTCGACCCTGACCAGATTGATTATTCAGGAACAGATCTTGAAGTACTTGTCAGCAACAAAGATACGCTTCGCAGGCAGTGGGAAGAGATTCTGGATGTTAGCATTAAGGACAAATCTGGCCACCTGGTGGGGAAAACTATAATTTTCGCTATAACCAAGAAGCACGCTGAAAGAATAAGACTAGTCTTTGAGGAAATGTATCCTCAGCATGTTGGTATGGTTCAAACGATTTACCACGGCATGGAGCGCGTGCACGACGGCACGTACGGTGACGGCTTAATAACTAAGTTCAAGAAGAATGATCTTCCGAGAATTGCTTTGTCCGTGGACATGCTCGATACTGGCGTCGATGTTCCCGAGGTAGTAAATCTCGTTTTTATGAAGCCTGTTCAATCACCGATAAAGCTATGGCAGATGATCGGTAGAGGAACCAGAAATAACGAGGCATGTAGATATCGCGATCGTCTTCCTGATGGGAAAAAAACAGAATTCAAGATAATTGACTTTTGGCAGAACGACTTCGAGAAAAAGACTGAAGAAAAACAGCATGTTCAGGTGCCGGTTCTTGTTTCAATATTCAATACCCGGCTGAAGTTGCTGGAAAACAATCTTGGAGACCAGGGCTCATTTACTTACCAACAGGCATTGCAAGACATGCGTGCAATGATCGGGAGAATTCCTGTCGAGTCATTTCCGATTCGAAAAATGTGGGGAGAAGTGTCGGAAGCTTGGGAAGATTCATTTTGGCTCTTTATGACGACTGATAAGATAAATTATTTGCGGCTCAAGGTGGGTCCTCTGCTGCGTCACGTACCCAATGTGGATGTTGCAGCAGAAACATTTACGAGTAAGCTTGAGCGCTTGAAGCTTCAAATAATGTGCAGCAAACCGTCAGCAGATCTATTAACCTCTATTGCTGAGGACGTAAGTTTATTACCGGAGTTTGTATTGAAGAATCCGGCAAAAGAATCTTCAGTGAAATTGAGCTTATCTCAGGATCTTGCGGTTGCATCTTCGGAACAGATACATCAGATAATCACTGACTTTGCCGGGGAAATGAAGAACCGAAGGGACAGGCCGGGCTATTTCCTTAATTTGGACTTGCCAGACTTCATTGCAACCCGAGGATATATAACCATCGGGGAAGGCGGCAAGCAGATTTATGTTGAAGAATACAGAAAACAAATAGAAGCACGTATATTGAGAATCGCAGAAACTCATCCCACGCTTAAAGCCATACGCGAAGGCAAAACCATTTCCCTAGAAGATATGGCAGCATTAGAGCGGACGCTTAGCCAAGAATTGGGCAAGAGCGATCTCCGTGTAACGAAGCAGAATATTATGAAGGCATACGGCAAAAACTTCATAGATATTAATGCCGGTTCAAGGTCTTTCGATTTCCTTGGATTTATCTGGTATATCCTCGAGATGGACGACCTGCCTGATTATCAGCATATAGTTAAACAGGCTTTTGACGAGCACATTACCAGCCACAACTATACAGGGGACCAGATCAGATTTCTTCGGTCAGTGCAAGAAGTTTTCTTACAGAAAAGGACTATTTCCGAGGCCGATCTCTACGAACCGCCGTTAACGATTTTCGGACGGAACGCGGTGGAACGATATTTTTCTCCGCAGCAGATTAAGGATTTGATTGATTTAACTGCTAAACTAGCAGCGTAAGGAGAGTAATGCTCACCGACTCAGTACTTCGTTCAAAAGTTGATGCGTTATGGGATAAGCTCTGGTCCGGCGGATTAGCAAATCCGGCAGATGTTATCGAGCAACTTTCCTACTTAATTTTCTTAAAAAGGCTTAATGAAAAGGAAGAAGATGGCATACATGCAGCGAAGAGGAAGGGTACTAAGTATAAGCCGATATTTCCTAAGAGAGAACTGCGCTGGGATTATTGGACGCAACTTCCTGCTGAAAAGGCATTAAAGCATGTGAAGGAAGAAGTGTTCCCATTTATGAAGGGTCTTGGTGGTGAGGGCGGCGCTTTCGGGGAGTACATGGCCAATGCTGAATTTAAGATCAGTAAACCCAGCTTGCTCATCGAGGCGTGCAAATCACTTGAGGAAATGCAGCTCTCTTCCCAGAACCAGGATGTGCAGGGAGATATATTCGAATACATCCTGAACCATCTTAGCGTTGCTGGAAAGAATGGACAGTTTCGAACCCCTCGCCACATTATCCGCATGATGGTGAAAATAATCGACCCTCGTCCGGGTGAGCGTATCTGTGATCCAGCAGCCGGCACATGCGGGTTTCTGGTTAACGCTTATCAGCACATTCTTGAGAGACACACACAGAAAGATGTTCTCAAGTATGACGAGGAAGGTTGGCCACACTTTCTTGTTGGGGATAAGCTCTCAAAAGAGGAGCATAAATTTCTTCAATCAAAGGCGTTTACTGGTTATGACAGCGACTCAGGCATGACCATGCTCCGAATCGGCTGCATGAACCTTATTCTCCATGGAATCGATGAACCGAACTTTAGGTGGAAGGATACCCTGTCAAAAGCATATAGCGAAGAGCGAAGCTATGATGTGGTTCTTGCAAATCCGCCATTCAAAGGAGCAATTGACTCACTCGATGTAAATCCGACACTTCCGACCAAGGTGAAAAAGACAGAGATACTGTTTCTTCACCTGTTTGTAAGGTTGTTGGAAAACGGTGGCAGAGGTGCGGTAATTGTTCCAGACGGAGTCCTCTTCGGCTCATCTAAAGCCCATGTGGAAATAAGAAGGAAGCTAATTGAGGAAAACCGTCTGGACGCCGTTATTTCTATGCCGTCAGGTGTATTCCGCCCGTATGCCGGTGTATCAACTGCGGTGCTTGTTTTTACAAAGGGCGCAACAACCGATAAAATATGGTTTTATGACATGCAGCATGATGGATTTTCGCTTGATGATAAAAGAGAAAAGGTATCAGAGAATGATATCCCGGACCTTCTTGAATGCTGGGATAGACGTAGTGAGACGAAATTTATGCAAAAAAGAACGGACCGACTAGAGAAGCTAAAGCAGCAAGTTGCACCGCTAAAGAAAGAACAGTTAAAACATCAACAAATAATTCATCGATTGAAATTTGAGGAAGTAATTGCTTCCGAGAAGGATTCAGATAAGGCGCGCAAGACAAGGGAAAAAGCAGAGGGTGAGCTAGCAAATCTTCAATTGAAAATATCACCATTACAGCAAGAAATAAATCAGCTCGGCCGTCAGTTCTGGATTACCAAAGAGAATGTTAAGAATAAGAACTACGACTTATCCGTAAGCCGTTATAGGCAGATGGAATATGAAGAAGTGTTTTTCGAGAAGCCAGAGATGACTCTCAGACGTCTACAGCAAATTGATATAGCGTCTACAAAAAAAATAGCTTTGCTAAACAAGGTAATTTCTAAATATGATAAAGCCTCTAAGTGAGCTCGGTAAAATAGTCTCTGGATCTACGCCTAGAACTAACGAGCCAAAATATTGGAATGGTGATATCCCATGGGTAACACCCGCGGATTTATCATCGAATGACAAAATATATTTTCACGGAGCATTAAAAAAAATATCAAAAAAAGGATATGACAGCTGTTCTTTAAAAATGCTACCGACAGGAACCATTTTGTTTAGTAGCCGAGCGCCAATCGGACATTGTGCCGTTACTGCCTTCCCGCTTTGTACAAATCAAGGTTTCAAAAATATTATTCCAAATAAATATCTCAATCCACTTTACGGATACTTCGCGCTTAAATATTTGACACCTGCCATCGTCAATAAAGGGAGAGGAGCAACTTTTGACGAGGTCACAAAAGAAATTATGGAGGCTGTTGAAATACCCTATCGCGATATGCCTGAGCAAAAGCTTATAGCTGAGATGTTAAAAAGTGCCGACAATTTGAGACAAATGCGCCGATATGCTCTGGACATTAATGATACAGTGCTTCCATCAGTTTTCCTGAAATTTTTTGGCGATCCCTTTCACAATCCAAACAACTATTCTCTTTATCAGGTTGAAGAATTGTTCCCTAACAATAAAGATGGTGTAAAATGTGGTCCATTTGGTAGCGCCCTTAAGAAGGATGAATATGTTTCAAGCGGCATCCCGGTATGGACGGTGGACTGCGTGGGTGCGAACGAATTCCGCGAGGACAAATGTTTTTACATTACTCCCCAAAAATATGAGGAGCTTAAAGCTTACACGGTTAGGAACGGTGATATCATCGTATCGCGTGCTGGAACTGTCGGAAGAATGGCTATAGTTAAGACCAGCTATGAGAAGTCCATCATTCACAGTAACACTATTAGACTTTCTCTTGATCCGACAAAGTGCTTGCCCGAATATTTCGTGATACTGATGACCTATTTTGCTTCAAAAATTGGTAAGTTAAAGACCGGGCAAGAAGATGCGTACACTTTCATGAACACATCAACCTTGTCCGAATTACGGATTCCACTGCCCCCGATGCCGCTGCAAATAAAATATGTTGAGGGCATTCGGAACCACGAAGGTCTGCATACGACACAGGTGGAATCATTACGACAGGCAGAACATTTATTTCAATCACTATTGCATGAGGTTTTTTCGATAAATTGACAGACTGCCGGCAGAGTGAAGACAGTCTAGTCATGTAGACAGTTGGAAATATCAACTATAACGGACTCGACAAAGTCGCGAGCAACCGTTAAATAGCAATGGAATCTCCATGCCCTATAATTTTCCTAAAATAGAAATTACCGATGACGCTAAAGCGTGGCTTGGAGCGATATATACAAAATTTAAGACACGAGAAAAGGCAGGCCATAGAAGTTTAAAGATTGAATTACTCGGAAAAATACCTGACGACTTTAATCCCTATCAGATTGACAGACGATTGCTAGAAGGAGAAGACAGATTAACCCTTCTAGGTATATGGCATTTAGATCCGGAAACAGATTTAATAGAAAAAACACATAAGGTCATTCTGCTCATAAAAGACTTCCTATTTAAAAATCCGGAGCTGAGAGAAATATCATCAGAAGAGATATCAACACAGTCTGGCATTGACAAATATGAAGTTGAGGTTATCCTGCGATTCATTAGTGGACTTGGCAGTTTCACATCTACTTCATATTCACTCACTAATTACGGCGGCATTGCCAAATTTGCCCTAGACGGAAATGAGGTTTTCGACGAATATATAAAATATCGAGACATCGAGCAGTTGATAATTAATCACCAAAGAGAATCATCACCAAAAGTAAGACCCGTAGCAAATCCGTTAGGATATTCAGCCGAAGATAATTCATCCTCAAATAAACCGCATCCAATTTTTAGAACGAAGATTGAACAAATAGATCCGAGACTTTGCTTCGTATTGATGCCTTTTAAAAAGGAATGGTCCGATCATGTCTACAAAGAGTTGATAAGAGAAAATGTTGAAGCACTCGGATTTCAATGCCTACGTGCGGATAATTTGAACGGACCTATTATCATTGAGGATATATGGACTAAAATAAACCAATGCGCAATTATTGTTGCTGATTTGACAGCAAAAAATCCGAATGTCCTGTACGAAGTAGGAATTGTTCATGCCATCGGAAAACCTGCAATCCTCCTTACTCAGGATATATCTGACATTCCCTTTGACTTTAAACATCTGAGACACTATGAGTACCAGGATAATAGCGAAGGTTTTAGAGAATTCACGAGTAATTTCCCGCTCATCTTTAAAGATGTTTACAAGCAATACTACGGGGAAAATATTTAGTTGCCCCAACCTGAACTCAGAAAAGCGATAACGATAGCTCAATATGCAACTACCCACCTCGATTCCGGAACATGACTATCCAGGCCTTTGGGCTTTACAGCAAGAACTGCTGACACTGGCCGAAAAACTTCTCGGCGAACGTGACCGAACGAAAACAATCTATCAACCCGTTTTTCACGACAACGGACCTCATCTACGCAATACACCTACGCTCGATGGTGCGTTTGCTGAGCTCAGCCCGACTAGCAAAATCTATTGGCCTACCGTCGTGTACGAAATGGCTCACGAGACGATTCACTTATTAAATCCGACTGTAAGCAACACGAACTTCCTTGAGGAAGGGGTCGCCGTTGAGTTTTCTATTTACGCGCAAGGCCTATACGGCCTTGCTGCTCAAGTCCCTCAATCTGGAAATTACCTTGAGGCGCTTCAATTGACTCGTGCGCTTCCTGGGGGTACCTTTCCTGCAGCTTATCGTGCTCGTGCAATTGCAGGAAGTCTTAATGCTGTGACGTTTGAACAACTATGTGTATTGTTTCCAGCTTGTTACTCTGCTGATTTACGCCGCTTGTCAGAGAGATGCGTTCCCAGATGAGACTCAACTGCATATTCGGTAGATAAGTGGCCCTGTTTCGCCCGATTTGGATAGTTATTCCGGAGATTAATCTGGCCAAGACTATTGCTTTTACCATTCGTAATAAAAGCGAGGTTGTTATAAAACGGGTAGCGATTTTTATCATAGTGATTGCGTTATCATTTGCATCCTCAACGAAAGGCATATCCGAAGAGGCGGAGGGGTTCAGAGGCATTAGTTGGGGTACTGATTTTTCTTTGGTAAAAGACGTGATGATCCATCCCAGAACAGATCCCAGCTACGGAGGAGTCAAGTTTTATTCTAGAAAAGACGATCCACTTGAAGTCGGAGGGGTAACACTTACAAGCATTCAATATGGATTTTGGCAAAATAAACTATCCGATGTGGATATAAAATTTGCAGGATATGACAATTTCAATAAACTCAAGAAGGTCACAGCTCATAAATATGGCAGGCCGGACAAACCGAATAAATTGAAGAATAAATATTACTGGTTTACAAATGCGACCAACATCGTAATGGAATATAACAAAGTTTTGAATCAAGGTTATATGTTTATAAGCTCTGAGGAAATTATAAACCGGCAAGAGCATTCTACAAAGAAGCATTAATACAGAATAAACCTTTTCTACATCTCGAAGAATTCTTTCTGCACTTGTTTTAGTTACGGGTCCGCGAAATTCCAATACTACAAGTGGAATTGATTGGCTGCTACCCCTCTATATCCATCTCGGGCGATTGACATGCCACGGGATTCGGCATATATTCGTGGCATTGTACGATATGGTAGCGGATCGGTTCCTCCGGGATCTGGTTCGTGAAATAAGCAAACCTCGAAAAGTATATACCGGTAGATAGCTCTATATCCCTATAGATGGCTGGTTCATAATAGTCAATAAGATGTTCTTTCGAAAATATGAAAGCGTGGCAACTGGGGCGGCCCAGCTGTGCCTTTAATTCGAGCGTAAAAAATAGAATATGACAAAAAGACAATTATTCAGGTGGTTCTTCGTAGCCAGCGTTATTTACCTTACGGCAGTTGCTTTGGGCATATCGCTTCGATTATATGACAAAACAACTAACTCTGTGATCTATTCAACGTATAAGGACATGATTCCATTTATAATTGCTATTCCCGCAGCTTGGCTTGGCTATTGTTTGCAACGACGCTCAAGCTATATGCAGCAATTGCGGCTTTTGTGGAGCACCTTAGTGAAGGCGGTCCAGACAGCAAGTCAGTATACTCATATCGAGTACCCTACTAAGGAACAGTATAGTGAAACTCTTTGTAGTCTCAGTGCTGCTATTGAAGAGGTTCGGGGTGTCTTCATGAACTTGGGTGAAACTGATAACAAAATCGGTCTTTATCCATTTGAACCGGTCAAGGATATACTCCGTTTGATAAGTGATTTGGGATATAACAAGCAAATCACAACTGATGATGGAAAAATTGTGAGAGATAAAATCTTTGCGCTTTGGGCTGATGCAAGAAAAGAATTGTTGAAAGAATTCGATCGGGAAATCCCGACGTTTCCTCATACCCACTGGGCACAGCCGGAAAAATCGAAGGTATATGAAAAGCACGGTATTGATAAAAAACCGACCTAACATCTGATAGAAACTTCCAACGCTACGAAAGATTTCTTAATTTAATTTGATTGTCTAAAAAGTGATTGAATGCACCTGCAATACAAAAATAGGTATGTAGCATTTATCGATGTTCTTGGAATATCTGACCAGATGCTTGCAACAGATCAATCTGAAAATTATGCCCAAGCAATATATAGTTTGTTTTCCGCTTTAGTAGGAAGTAAAAAAGAAGTATTTTTTTCACTGCCCCATGTGCGAACTGGCAAAGAAGTTCAAATACAGTTTGATAAGCCATTCGGTGCGTATGACAAGATTACATTGCTTTCTGATGCAATAACGATGTCTTTCCCTGAACGTGAAAGAGATAACGAGTATTCTTTGAATAGTAGAGTCGTCCCAATATTACGTTGTCTTCAATCGGTTTTTTGGTTACAAAGGGGTCTTCTAAGCCTAGGAGTTCGTACGCGAGGCGGCATCTCTTGTGGCCGTTTATTTCACAAGAGAGATATGGTCTTAGGAGAAGCTTTAGTCAAAGCTTACCGCATTGAATCCAGGGCCGCTTTGTACCCCCGGGCAGTAATTGACGACGAATTAATTAAAATTTTACTTTCAGACCCTATTCCAAAGATACCTATACTCATAAAAAATCGCATAGCTCACATGGTATGTGTTGATACCGATGGTCTATATTTTGTTGATTATCTCGGTTACGATCCAATCGCTGGTGACTTTTATTTAGCTGATGAAATTGATAACATCTTGCAGGAAACGGCGAGCGATAAGATGATTGCAGCAGAAACTCCGTTGTCTTCAAAATTGACATGGTTGTGCAATTACGTTAGTTCTTCTAAAGAATGTTTGTTTTCAGACGAGGCCCGTCTTCAGAAAAACCAAGGGACTAAGTTTGGTGACGTGTTCAAGCGTTCTAATGACAATATCATTTCGCATCAGGCTCATATAATGAAACATATCCGCTCGCAGCTGCTAAAGAATAAGCTTCCATAAGAGGACAAGCGCCGTCAATAGACGGCCAATATGGCCCAACCTGCGCGTCGCCGCGAAATGCTTGCGGTTCACGCGCGTGTTGCCTCACATCTGTGCCGCCAGCACATTTAAAGGAGAGTCTCTGATGAACGAGAAAACACATGAAACAGATAATCGAACGCTCTCAGAAGCCCATCTGGATATTGGCCTAGGGAACAACTACAGAATCGAGTACATCAAGCATTTGATGTCAATTGCGGCCGGCGCATTCGTCTTTTCCGTTACGTTCACCAAGGATATCCTTGGCAGTAGTCCGATCTCTGCAGCTATGAAGGCTGCACTCTTAGCAGGATGGGCTGCGCTAGCGATCTCGACGATCGCAGGAATATTTCATATGCGACTCTGGGCTCAGTACTACATCTCCTGGGGTCTCGACTATGAGAAAAAGTCTGCCAAGGAGTGGCGTTGGAAACTCAATTGGCGGCGAAAGGTCGCCGACACAATCCAAGTCGGTGGCTTTGTTGTTGGATTTGGAGCACTGCTCGTGTTTGCAGCATGGACTATCGCCGGAAGGTAGCGAGGCCTAACCTTTAAGGATTGAGACGACATTTTCACATCGTACCCAATCCAGTGTTCAAGAAGCCCGTAGCGGCAGGAGGATGGTCGAGACGCTTCGACATTTAGGGTAATGCTTCGGTGAAGTAATCTTTGTTAACGGTGAGTGGTGACGTGTTGCTTAGTCGGAAAAGGTGTGCCTGCTAAGGTCTGCTGTGATAGCAGAATCTTGAGGACATACTATAACGCTCCCGTCAAGTGACAGTTTAGTTTTCATAATTTTCAATCAGATGGTTTTCTGCGTCGATTGAAGACGCAGCTTTCCTCCCGGCATTCCTGCCAGCATCGCTTTGATCGGCGAGTCTCTCGCATCCAGACGAACGATAACTCTAATCGTTACAGCCTATTCGGCATGCCGCGCTTTCAGTTTGGCCGCCCAGAATACCTTATCCAGATTCTATCGTTCAAACGAGAGGTCCTGTATTGTCCCCACCGAGGTCGTAGCCTCAACGTAGTGTCCCGGGCTCTCTCGCCGAAATTGGTTTTTTACGTTTCACGGATCATGCCGCTTTTTTATTCGCGGCCTCATCCTCCTGTTTGAGATATTTCGGATCAAAGCATTCTTTTTTTTTCATCAGCGTCCAAGCGATAACCAGGAGCTTCGCGGCCAGCTTGACGCGCATCTTTGTGACGATGCCTTTCTCCTTTGCCCGGCCCTTGAGCTTGTTCGTAAAGTAGGTGATAAAGTCCTTGTTCTTAAGCGAGGCGATAAATGCCGCCTGATACAGTCCGTAGCGGAGATCGGCCTTGCCTTGCTTGGAGATGACCGGTATCGCGCTGGTGGACTTCTTGCCACTTCGATCCGCGCACAGGTCGAGGCCTGCCATTTTCAATACCTGCTTGGCGCTCGTAAAGCGGCGTGGATTTCCAATGGCCCCAAGCACCTTTGAGGAAACATCCGGTCCGAACCCCGGAATGCTCAGCAAGTAGGTGTACTCCGGAAATTCCATGCAGGCATCTTCGAGTTTTTCCTCCACCGACTTGATGGTTTGCCTGATCTGCTTCAGGCCGTCCACCATGACTTGAGCTTCGAAAGACGCCGCTTCTCCCATAGTGCAGCCGATGGAATCAACCGCGGCCCTCCAGATCATTCCCACCCTGCGGCCCTTCGCCAGCGTCATTTTGCCCGGCGCGACGGTGCGGCAGAAGGCATCGTATTCCATGCCGGCGATCTCCGAGGGGTCAAGACATTCCCTTACCACCGTCAGGGTTTCCGATGGGCCGTAGTGTTGGTCCAACTCGGGGAAATACTGCGCGATGAGGTGATTGCGAACACATACGCTCATGCCGTGTTCCCTTCTCTTTAAACGCCGTTTGAGTGCGATCAGGACGCGCACGTTCCGCAGTGTCATCAGGGGGTATTCGTAAAACAGGCACTTCCCCTGGGCGATAAGATCTGCGACGTTTGCCGCGTCTTTGACGTCATGTTTGTCCCAGCGGCCGTCCAGAAGCTGCCGGTTGTTCTTGACCGCGACGCCTCCCACGAGAACGACCATGTGCCCGCACTTGATCAGATGCTCCGCCAGGGGCTTGTGATAGTTCGCCGTCGGCTCGATTCCGAAAACGACCGTGGTCAGGCTATATTGAACTTTGATTCGCTCGACATAGGCGAGCAGCTTTTGAAAGCCTTCAAGCGTGTTGTCAAAGACCAGATTCTTAACCAGCGTTTTTCCGCGTGCCGTACCGAAAAAAGCGTTGTGCTTCTCCTTGGCCGCGTCAATGCCGACGATCAAATGCTTTTCCGAACCGCGAATTTCTTTCTTCAGTTGAAGAAACTGCTCAAGTCTGATATCATCTACATAATTCATAGGAACCTCCTGCCACAAGAATTTAGTTTCGCTATAAACTTATTCTTAGCAGGAGGTTTCTATTTTGGGTAGTCTTGAAGATAATTTTCCCTATACTTTAATGGGAGAATCTAACCTCATGCTCTACCCATATATAACGTAGTGTCTGAAATGGAGTAAGCCTCGGAAGAGCAGAAACCGCACGTAAACGAGACGCGTCGAGAGGGTCGCTAAAAGCCGCGCCCCTCACGCCATTATTTTCATATACAACTGAAAGTTCGCAAAATGTCTGGAGTGCGGAGGTATCATGTTGTAGCTGAGGTTATCTGCCTGTCTTTATGCGATGCATCTTTTCTTTATTGATTGAAGTCCGCAAAATACGAAAATTTACATATGTCCTACACTTAATATCTGTCTTAAAAGCAAAAAACCTCTTTAATTCCTCTGTTTATTCCAATATAATACACTCGAATGTCATTTAACGGGAGGCAGGAGAAAGAAGCGGGTGCTGGTCAAGATCGTCGGGGAGTGATCTTCTTTTTCTTGGAAGCCCCCCGTAACTGGCCGGTTCAGTTAATGGTTGTAATAAATAAAAGCGCTCTCAACCATGCAGGCGCTTTTTATATTTTTTGCATCGTGCATCCTGTATCAGGAGCCAGCGCGATCACCCCTGCCCCTTCTTCTCCGGCAGCCCCAGGATCTTCCTGATCTCATCGCCCTCGATGGTCTCTTTTTCGAGCAGGACCGCGGCGAGCTTTTTCAGGTTGTCTTGGTTCGCGGCAAGCGTTTCCTTGACTTTTCGGTAGGCCTCGTCGATCAAGCGCTTTACTTCCTGGTCGATCTCCCGGGCAGTGTCCTCGCTGTATTCCTTGGCACCCGGCGGCAGTCCGAGATCGAGGAACAGGGGCCGCCGTTCCTTTTCGAAGGTAAGGGGCCCGAACTTTTCGGTCATGCCGTATTCCTTGACCATGCCGCGCGCAATGTCAGCGGCCCGCTGGAGGTCGTTCTGCGCTCCGGTCGAGACCTCGTGAAAGATCGTCTCCTCCGCCACGCGGCCGCCGAGCATGACGCAGAGCTTGTCCTGGAGCTCGGTCTTGGTCATGAGGTAGCGGTCCTCGGTCGGGAGCTGGAGCGTATACCCGAGCGCCGTAATACCGCGCTGTATGATGGACACGCGGTGCACCGGATCGGTAGTGGGCAGGAGCTCGGCCACGATGGTGTGGCCGCACTCGTGATAGGCCACGATCTCCTTCTCTTTCTTGTTCATGACCCTTCGTTTTTTCTCGAGGCCGGCCACGAGACGGTCGATGGCTGCTTCGAAGTCCGTCATGTCCACCTCGGTCTTGCCCTTTCGCGCCGCAAGAAGCGCGGCTTCATTCACCATGTTGGCGAGGTCCGCGCCCACGAAACCGGGCGTGCGCGCCGCGAGCACGGCAATGTCCACGTCCTTGGAGAGCTTGACGCCCCTGATATGGATCTTCAGGATGTCCTCGCGGTCCTTGATGTTCGGCCGGTCCACCAGCACGTGCCGGTCGAAGCGGCCGGGGCGGAGCAGGGCCTGGTCGAGGATCTCGGGCCGGTTGGTGGCGGCCATGATGATCACGCCCTTCCGCGGATCGAAGCCGTCCATCTCGGCAAGGAGCTGGTTCAGGGTCTGCTCCCGTTCCTCGTGTGCGCCCGCGATGCCCGCGCCCCGCGCCCGGCCCAGGGCGTCGAGCTCGTCGATGAAGATGATGCAGGGCGCCTTCTGCACGGCCTGCTGGAACAGGTCGCGCACGCGCGAGGCGCCCACGCCCACGAACATCTCGACGAACTCCGAGCCGCTCATGGAAAAGAAGGGCACCTTGGCCTCGCCGGCCACGGCCTTGGCCAGGAGCGTCTTGCCCGTGCCCGGGGGACCGACCAGCAGCACCCCTTTGGGAATGCGGCCGCCGAGCTTGGTGAATTTTTCAGGGTGACGGAGGAACTCGATGATCTCCATGAGCTCCTCCTTGGCCTCGTCCACGCCGGCCACATCGCTGAAGGTCACCTTGACGTCGCTCTCGCCGTAGATCTTGGCGCGCGACTTGCCGAAGCTCATGAACGTCTCTCCGCCCGGACCGCCTGCCCCCATCCGCCGGAAGACAAAGCTCCAGATGAGCATTAGCACGGCGAGGGGAAGGATCCAGGTGAGCAGAAAGTCCCTGAGCCAGTTGTCCGAAAGCTCGCCGCGGTAGGTGATGGCGCTTGCTGCGAGGGCCTTTACGAGGTCGGGATCTTCGACGCGCACGACCGTGAAGGGCTTCCCCTTCTCACCCTTGTCCTTTTCGGGCACGCGCGTTCCCTTGATGGTGTCGCGCGAGATGACGAGGTCCTGCACTTTTTTCTCCGCCAGGAGGCTCTTGAACGTACTATAGGGTATTTCTTCGCTCGGCGTTTCGGAAAACAGCCGGAACATGCTTAAAAACGCCAGAAAGATCAGGACATAAAAGAAGAGTTGAGAACCTTTCTTCATAGCAGTCCCCCGTTCCAGTGATTACACGGATGCCGTGAGAAAAAAATTTCAATTTATTTAATAGAACGCAAAGCCCCCGACCTTCCCTTAGTCGCATGTGCGCAAGGGACCGTATGATGAAGTCGGGATTTACTTGATATTCGGCGCTCGGGATCCGGCGTTTCTCTCAATCCCTCGAAGCCTCAGCCGTAAACAACAAGCATCTAGCGCCCGTGGAAAACACCGACGCCCACCACGCCGAAGGAGAACCGCGGACCCGCGCTCGGCTCCCACAGATGAAGCTCTTTGGGGGTCACCACGGGGTACCGGTACTCTATCTCGCCGAGCGGCTGGACTTTCAGTCCCGCGACCTCGCCGATGACGGTGATCAGCCTGCCGCCATGATACACGGCGGCATCAAGGAACTTGGCGGAAGAGATGATGAACCGCCCTTCGGTTTCGTCCGTGTCAAGCGGCCGGCCGCGGCGGTCCGTCGGCCTTTGGAGCACCTCGATGAAGGTCCCTTCCCGCGTGTTCCTGGCGTAGACGATTACGCCGGCAAGCATGACCCATTTCCCCTTGTAGCGGTCGGGGTCGCTTCGCAGTTCAGTGAACGTAACGGTCCGGTCGACCTGGTCGAGCGCCGCCTGGGAAAAGGGCGGCGCGCAGCCGCCGGCCAAGAGCAGCGCGGCGAGGACGACGAGCGGGACCATGGTACATTTTTTTCTCATGACAATCGTGATGAAGTCGTAAAAATTCGGATTTACCGCAGAGATCGCTGAGGACGCGGAGAGAACCCGGTCAAAATCTTAAGGTTTTTCTCTGCGCCCTCTGCGTCTCCAACGTTGAAAAGCTTTTGTGAATGCCTCAATCATAGCATGTTCTCATGTTCCCCGCGGCCTGCTTCTCCATCAATATTGCCGCGTGGAATTGCCCGGGGTGTTCGGATCATAGAGGAGCGGGTCCATATAGTCCGGTCTGTACTGGGGCGGACGTTCCCGCGGCCAGAGCTTGAGTTCCTTTGAAAGGACCACAGGATAGCTGTACTCGATATCGCCGAGGGCCTTACTGCGGGTGCCTTCAACCTCCGCGGCAACGGTGACCTCCCGCTCCGGCGCATATACGAGGGGGTCGAGGTAGGCGGAATAGTGGACAAGGAACTTGCCGCCGGACGTGTCCGTGCGCCTGGGCTTGCCCCAGTAGTCCAGGGGCTTCTGCAGGACCTCGATCAAGGTCCCTTGTTTTACCGTGGTTGTCTGGACGATAACGCCGCCGAGGATGACAAGCTTGCCCTTGTACGGTTCGGGGTCGCGCTCAAGCGTTTCGAAGGGAATGGTTTTGTCGGCACGTTTGGCCAGATCGGGCGAGATGGCATAGGAACAGCCCTGGAAAAACAGCGCAGTGCTCATCAGCAGTACGATCTTCTTCATTAACAGGTCTCCCGCCCTCTATATTAATTAAAACCGGCATGTGCAGGGCATTATCACGGATGTGCAACAGTCTATGCCTCGGGCCGCTCTCGCGATTCCTGTTCTATTTTTTTTCGGATGTTCTCGGGAATATCGAGGCCGCCCAGGTCGAAACCGCCAAGCTCCCGCGCCAGAAGATTTATTTTCTCGCTGTTTTGGAGGCGCTTGTTGATGATGATTCTGCGGGTCTCCATGACCCGGCATGAGCCGCCCTTCGACATCTTCAGGTCGTCATATGACACCCTGATCGAAAGGGTCTTTGCGATATTTTCAAGATCCGCGAGCGTAATTTTCATAACCTTACTGGTGATTTAAGTATAGCAGATTGCGGGATGAGCGGCTGCCGCGGGCGTCCCGTTCTCCGCGGCAAACAGGCGGGGTCCGGTCTTGCGCCTTTTTATCAGGGCGCAGGCGGGCGGGACGTCCACGCCTGCCGAAGACCGGCGGTGTTCGGCCGCTTACGCCTCTTCCTTATGGATTTCCATGATGCTCACGACGTTGATGTTCGCGTCTTTGAGCGCTTTCTGGACGTCGGCAAGTTTCGCATCCTGAACTTTGAGAATGAAATTCATCTTGGTAGCCATGGGTACGCCTCCTGACAAAATATTATATTCGGATCGTTGCCGGGCAACAGGCATAAATTATCACAAACGCGGCGCTCAAGTCAACCCCGAAAAGAGCGGAGGCGTAACCGGTCCCGGGCGGGGCGTCACGCGTAATCGAAATGACGTTCCGGGAGACTTTTTATGCAAAAGAATCGTCCGCTTTACTGATTTTCGTCGTTGCATTTTTTAGTGCACAAATTGTGAATAGTATGCTATTCTAAGCGGCATATGCGCAGTGCAAACTCAAGACCCACCAGTCTAACCTGAGGTAAATGGTGCAGGCATGCCGAATAAACGGGACCTCATAACAATTGCCATTCTTTCTCTTTCCCTATTTGCGCTCCATCTCCTTTCGAACCCTTCTCCCGTTTTCGCTCAATCCGATGAAGAAAAAAATTTCCTCCTGATGTATTTCAAGGAGGAAGAGCTCGTGGTGGAAACACCCACCAGGAGCCCGAAGCCTGTTTCCAAGACTGCCGAGAACATCACGGTCGTTACGGCCTCGGATATCGAGCTCATGAACGCTCATACGCTCGCTGAGGTCCTGAACACGGTCACCGGGGTCCAGATGTTTATGCTTGGAGACCCCGTCACCCGGGCGAATGCTTTTATTCAGGGTTCGGATGCCCAACAGGTGACCGTTATCATCGACGGGGTCGTATTAAACGATCTCGCCGACAACAGCGTCGATGTGGCGTTGATCCCGGTGCAGAACATCGAGAAGCTGGAGATCATCAAAGGCCCCGCTTCTTCAGCCTGGGGTTCGGCCCTTGGGGGTGTGGTGAACATCATCACCAAGGCGGGCACGGCAAACAATCAGGGCGGAATGCTCTCCGCGTCTTACGGCAGCAGGAGCACGGAGGATTTTCGCGCAGAGGCGCGGGGCAAGCAGGACGGGTTCGGTTATTATCTGGCCGCGGGGAGGCTGCAGACGGATGGCTTGCTGCCGAATTTTCACGTCAACGGAGACAATGTCTATACGAAGCTGACCTATGATCTCACTGACAAAACGAACGTGCTCTTTGCCTTGGGGTATGAAAAGAGCCGCAGGGGAGTCGGATTTGCCACGTTTTTCCCGTCGACCGATATATCCGAGGATGATGCTCAGAGCATCCAGCATGCCACGGTTGCCCTGAATTCGAGCCTTACTCAGAATCTGGACCTGAACGTGTCAATTCGATCACTCCGCCAGGTATTTGAAGACGATTTTTCCGGCGTAATAGTTCAAGGCGAACATACTACTGACAAAAGTTACGGATCGAGCGCCAAACTAACCTGGAGGAATGAATCACAGACGATTATTTTCGGTGTGGATGCGGATGCTAGAACATTCGATTCGACGCAGGTTGACGGAGGTGAAAGGGAATTAAGGAAATGGGCCGTTTACGCGAACGATACCATATTGTTGAACAGGCTCTCCATTACCCCCGGCGTGCGATACGACCGCACAAACTCAAACAACGCAATCACCAGCCCAAGCCTGGGGCTTGCTTACAATGTCGGGAGCAGCACCATAGTGAGACTCTACACTGCAAAGGGCTTCACCAATCCGCCGCTCGGGTTTGCTTATACAGATAATATTTTTTATACTCCTAATCCGGATCTGAAAATGGAGAAGGTCTATTCGTATCAGGCAGGGGTGGAGACTGCTTCATTGAAATACCTCTGGACGAAGGTCTCGGTGTTCTGGAATGAGATCCGTGATGGCTTTACTATCGAAACTTCTCCGGTTGATCCTGCTAAGCAAATGTTTGTAAATGGAAACAGGCAAAGACGCAGGGGCGTCGATTTCGAAGTAAAGACAGCGCCCGTGTACAATACCTTCCTGACCGCGGGTACAGAATATGTAGATGCTCAAGACCTGAATACTGACACGAGATTGAAATTCCAGCCGACGCGTATCTACGACCTCGGGCTCCACTACGATGATCAGCAATCTTTCAAGGCTTTGTTGAACGGCCGCTATATCGACTGGAACATAGACTCCTCCTGGGGCTTGAATGCAAGCTATGGTTCCTTTGTTTTCGATCTGCATATGATAAAAAAGATATTGCAGCATAAAGATGCCTCGCTCGAAGCTTTTGCCGATGTGCATAATCTGTTCAACGGCGATCAGTATGAAGATGAGAGATACAAGAACCCGAAACGGTGGTTCGAGGGGGGACTACGGTATAACTTCTGAGTGAAATTGAAGCAATGCATGCTCGAGCGGGCCAATTCACAAAAGGGGGAGGTGAGGATTATGGCAAAACGCATCACAATCAAGAAAAAAGGATCCAAGAAGAAGGCTGCCAAGAAAAAAACCACTAAGAAGAAAGCCGCCAAGAAGAAGGCAACTAAAAAGATGGCTGTTAATCCGGAGCTAGTATGCTGTACCGCCGGTATTTATAGGCCGGGCAGGTGATAATCTCAAAGAGGGAGAGCGCATTGCTCTCCCTCATGGTTTTACCCCGTTATTCGTTGAACAACCATGCCACTTTCACGATATTGTAAAATATATCGCTTACCCGATGACCCGAAAAAGGTCACGCTTTTTTCAACCGTGACAATGGCAGCCGTGGAAGTCACGCCGGCAGTTCTTCAGGATATAGAAAAAGGCCGGTTGCCGAAGAATGAGAAAAAAACGCTGACGGAACTCGGTTTTCTCGTGAAGAGCCGCGAGGCTGAATCGCGTGAACTGCTCGGGTACGTTGATGAGCTGAACGCAGAAAATGAAACGTTCACCGCCATCATAATACTTAACCTCGACTGCAATCTCGGGTGCACGTACTGCTACGAGGGCAAGAGAAAAGGCAAGCATTACCTGTCCGAGGAAACAGCGGGTGATTTCGTTGATTTTATAAAGTCCGGCATCATTAAAAACCAACAAGAGATCAATCTTGTCTTTTACGGCGGCGAACCGCTTCTGAGCATGGATACGATCGTCCGAATATCAAAAGACATCCGAGCCCTTGCGCAAAAGCAAGGGATAGCCTTCAGCTTTACCCTGACCACGAACGGCACGCTGCTTACACCTCAGATAGTTAAAAAATTAAAACCGTTCGGCCTCAGGTCCGCGAGCACCACCCTCGATGGATCCAAAGAACTTCACGACCTGTTCCGGCCCTTCAGGGCCGGCACGGGCTCATTCGATACGATCGTCAGAAACATCAAGAACGTCTGCTCTTTGATTGATGTGCATATCGGCGGCAATTATACGCGGGAGCGTTACCGGGAATTTCCCGGGCTGCTTGATTATCTGCTCAGGAATGGTCTCGGTCCTGATAAAATTGCTTCTGTTGAATTCGCTCCTGTCTTTCAAGAGAGCAAAAAATTTGCGATGCCTGATTTTCATGACGGCTGCAGCTCCGTAACTGAACCATGGCTTCGCGCTGCAAGCCTCTATCTCCGTGAGGAAATACTGAAGCGCGGTTTTTCCACGCAGAAGCTCGTGCCCTCGGTCTGCGCCGTGGAGCAGCGGGACAATCTCGTCGTGAACTACGACGGGACATTGTATAAATGCCCGGGTCTGGTGGGGAGAAAAAGATACTGCGCGGGCTCCCTCAAAACGGGAATACATGACTACCAGAAGACACATCAGGTCGGAAAATGGAAGAACAAAAAATGCCTTGCGTGCGCGTACCTGCCGCTCTGCTTCGGAGGCTGCGGTTACATGAAACTGCTGCATGACGACACTATGCGCGGAATTAATTGCCGCAAAGAGTATTTCGACAAAACGCTTGCCCAATTTGTGGCCCAGGACATCAAATACGATTTGTAGCGCAACGGACATGAGAGCCCACGTGCCATTTATGTACCCCCTCTGCCGAAATATTCGATCGCGCACTTTAGTTTTTCTCTTCGCTCTTGGTGCGCTTTCCGCGCTCACCGCTTTTTTTCCCTTTTCCGCTGATGCATTCAAGGTAATCGTCGTTAAAAGCGCCGAGTTAAGGCCGTATCAAGACGCGCTCCGGGGCTTCAGAGACGCCTGCAAATGTGACGCGCAGGAATTAACGCTGGAGGAAAACGAGGGGAGCGGGGCGGTCCTTCAGGAGTCGCCCGATGCGGTCTTCGCTATCGGAACGACCGCTTTTAAAAAAGTGAGGGCGCTTGAAGGCCTGCCGGTGGTCTACGCCATGGTGATGCCGTCGGAGGCCGCTCTCTCACTGCGCCCCAACATGTCGGGAGTGAGCATGGACATCTCCCCCGAGACCTATATATCCACGATGAAGGAACTGTTTCCCAAGGCGAAGAAAATCGGGCTCTTGTACGACCCGCGGCACACCGCGGCGTTCGTGGCAGAAGCGGCAGCGGCCGCGCGTGCCGCAGGCCTTGAGCTGGTGGACAAACAGGTGCGGGACCCCCGCGAAATACCCGGTCTTTTGGACAAGATGCGCGGTACCGTAGACATTTTCTGGATGGTCCCCGATGAGACCATCGCCGCGGCCGAAGCGGTGGACTATCTGCTTCATTTTTCCTTTCAGAACAGCGTGCCGATCTTCTCCTTTTCCAAAAAATATGTCGAGATGGGCGCGGTGGCGGCCCTGGATGTGGACCCTTACGATATGGGGGCCCAGGCCGGCGAAATCGTCAACAAGCTGTCAACGGGCAAGACGGGCGCAATTCGCGTGTGGGCGCGCGCGTCGCACCTCGCGGTCAACTCAAAGGTGGCGGCGAAGATGGGCCTCAAGATCAGGGATGATATCATCAAAAAGGCGGGAAATGATGATTAATAAATTCCGTTTTTCCCTCAGAGAAAGCTTCGGCCTCAAGATGCTTGCCTCTTTCATCGTCGTCATCGTCGTCGTGCTTTCGGCGTTCACGCTGTTTGCCGTGGTCCATGAAAGCAACAAGGCAAAGGCGGGCCTGAGAGAACAAGGCGAAATGCTTTCCGAACTCCTCGCCCACGGCGCCGTGGTGGGGGTATTCGCGGAAAACGGGAAAATGCTGGAGAATGCCGCGGAAGGCGCTCTGGGCCTGAAGGACGTTGTCTCGATCTCGATTTATAATGCCCGTTTAAAAATCATCTATGCTAAAAGCAAGACGCTTTCCGCAAAAGAAACTTCACCGCTCCGCGAGAACAGCATACTGGGCCTGGGGGCCGCCACGCCGACAAGCGTTCTTGAAACAGCCCGCACCTTTGAAGTTGTAAGTCCCGTCATGATCAAATCCGTTTCAAAAGCGAATGAGTCGCTTTATTTCGGCGACGCGGTCGAGAACGGGTCGGAAAAGGTCATCGGCTATGTAAGGGTCATCTTGAGCAAGGACTCCTATTATAAGGAAATCCTCGCGCTGTTGATCCGAAACGCCGTTATCATGCTGGTCTTCATCTTCTCCAGTGTCGTCATTATCTATCTTGCGGTAAAAAAGATCACCGGGCCGCTCAAAAAGCTGACCCAGAGCGTGAAGGCCCTCGAAAAGGGGTTGCCCGTCGAGCAGGCGCCGGCTGAAACAGCCGATGAAGTCGGGAACCTCGCCTCGGCCTTCAATGCCATGGTCGTTGCGCGCGGGCGGGCCGAGAACGCGCTCCGGCAAAGCGAGCAGCGCTTCAGGTTGATCGCGGAAACCATTAAAGAGGTCTTTTGGATTTCCAATGTCGAGACGACAAAGATGGTCTACGTAAGCCCGGGGTACGAGCGCGTTTGGGGGCGTTCCCCGGAGAGCCTGTACGAACATCCCCGGTCCTTCCTCGATGCCATCCACGGGGAAGACAGGGACCGGGTGCTGGTCGCTCTTGAGCGCAAGAGGCTCGGGCAGTTATATGAGGCGGAATACCGGATCATTCGGCCCGAGGGGTCCCTCCGGTTGATATGGGACCGCGGATATCCTGTGCAGGACGAGGCGGGACAGACTGCCTGTTACGTCGGCGTCGCGCAGGACATAACCGAACACCGGGGCATGGAAGAGAAGATCCTGGCATATCAGCGGGAACTGCGCGCGACGGCCCTGGAAATGTCATCGATGGAGTCGCAGATCGAGGAGCGGGAACGGCATCTTATCGCCGCGGACCTTCACGATTTTGTCGGCCAGAACCTGGTGCTCACGCAATTCAGGCTGGCGGCGCTGCGAAAGACGCTCCCTTCTCCGGGACTTATCAGGCACGTGGAAGAAATCCGCGAACTTATCCGGCAGACCATCCAGTATACGAGATCGTTAACCGTGGAACTCAGCCCCCCCGTGCTGCTTGAAATCGGCTTTCAGGCCGCCGTGGAGTCTCTTGCCGAAGGTTTTCAAAAAACGCACAAGATACCGATCAGCGTTGCGGATGACGGCCGGACCGGGCAGCCTGATGACGACACCCGCTACCTTCTCTTCCGGAGCGTGCGCGAACTGCTGATGAATATTGTCAAGCATTCACAGGCGAGCAGCGTGAAAATATCCATTTCACGAACGAGCGAGCTCATGAAAGTTTCCGTCGAGGACAACGGCATCGGGTTCGACCCGGCAACGGTCGCGGAAAAAAACGGAGGATTCGGACTGTTCACGATCCGCCGGCGGTTGAAGCAGTCAGACGGGTGTTGCGAAATCGCATCCAGGCCGGGAGCCGGGACAAAAGTGGTCCTGGCAACGCCGCTCAAATAAAAATCAGGCACCAGGAAAGGAACGTCATGGGCATAAGAATTCTCCTCGCCGACGACCATAAGCTGCTGCGCGAGGGCCTCCGCGCTTTAATCGAGGAACAGCGGAACATGACCGTAGTTGCGGAGGCGGAAGACGGAAGGTCCGCGGTGCGGCTGGCGGCCGAGCTGTCGCCCCACATCATCGTCATGGACATCTCGATGCCGGGCTTGAACGGCATCGACGCGACGCGCCGGATTGCGGCGGACAGCCCGGGCATCAAGGTGATCGCCCTCTCGATGCACGCGGACAGGAACTTCATCGTGGAGATGTTCAAGGCCGGCGCCGCGGGTTATCTGCTGAAGGACTGCGCGTTCGAAGAACTGATACACGCCATCCGCGCCGTGTCCTCCCAGAAGGCATACCTGAGCTCAAAACTGTCGGACACCATGATCAAGGACTACGTCAAGCTCTTCCCGAAAAAGAACCTCTCGGTGTTCTCCGCGCTTACGGCCCGGGAGCGGGAGGTGCTCCAGCTCCTCGCGGAAGGAAAAAGCACCCGTGAAGTCGCGGCCAAACTCAGCGTAAGCGCGAAAACCGTCGAGACGTTCCGACAGCAGATCATGAAAAAACTCGACATCCACACCATCGCCGAGCTAACCAAATACGCCATTCGAGCGGGCCTGACCTCGCTTGATGCTTAATTTTTTAGGGGCATAGGCCGAGGGCTGACGCGATTATCAGGTCTTGTGGATCCGGTTCGTACACCCGACTGAAATTCGCCTCCATCACTGGAGGACAGATCACATGCGGAGTCGATGTCGCGACGAGCAGCGGCGCACTGAAGGGAAAATGAATATCAATCAAGATAGGTACGGGCCGTATCCGCCGGAATAGAAGCGTTGAATCCGGTCGCCTCGTCGTTTAAAAAAAGTCCAACTATTTTTATCGATGCTACCTTTGACGTTCTTTCGGCGCCGGGGTTCTCATGCAAAGCAGCTCCGCTCGCCTTCCGCGTCCAATACCCTGAAAATACCCTGAAAAAAGGCGCCCTTTTAAAAAAATTCTCTTGCTATTTTATTTTAGAGTGTATATACTTTGCTTCGAATAGCACACCTAATCTGCCTTGGGCGGTTAGAATTTTTTTAATTAATTTTTTTAAGGAGGAAAGTCTTATGGCAAAAGCCATGACGAAGTCTCAGATTGCGGACCACATTGCGAAGAAGGCGGACATCAAGAAGAAGTTGGCGGTGCAGATCCTGGAAGACATGGCGGCGCTCGCGTACAAGGAAGCGAAGAACGCGTTCACGCTCCCCGGACTCGGCAAGCTCGTGCTCGTGCAGCGCAAGGCGCGCATGGGCCGGAACCCGCAGACCGGCGAGGCCATCAAGATCCCGGCCAAGAAAGTCGTAAAGTTCCGCGTAGCCAAGGCCGCAAAAGAGGCTATCCTCGGCAAGAAGTAGTTTTTTATCCGGCAATCAGGAAATCAGCAAAGGCATTCCGGTCTTCCGGAATGCCTTTGCTGTCTGGACAGGACCCGGCTGAGCGGCCGCGAATTTTCTCGAAGTGGTAACGGTATTAATGGAACCCGTCCTCATCATACTGTATCTTATCGGCCTGCGCCGCCTCCGCCTGATGCTTCCGGCGCTCGTGCTGCACGCGGGCTTCATCCTTTACACGGCGCTGAACTTCGGCAGAATTCCGCTCGTCGGCCTCCACGACACGCTCGGTTTCCTTGCCTTCTCCATCGGCCTCGTCTCCGTGGTTGCGGGGTGGAACCGTAAGCGCGATCTTTTTTCATATATTACGGTGCCGCTGATCGTCCTTTTTCTCGTCGGCTCCGTTGCATCTCCGTCCATGCCCGGGGCCCTTCCGCCGGTGCTCAAAACCCTCTGGTTCGAGCTTCATGTGGTCCTGTCATTTCTGTCCTATGCGCTGTTTGCGATCGGAGCTGTCTTCGGGATACTTTCTCTTTCTACCCATGAGCAGCGCGCGGAGGTCAACCAATACCGGAGCCTGCTTCTCGGCTACGTGCTTTTTTCAACGGCAATGATCTTCGGCGGCATCTGGGCGTACCTTGCCTGGGGCGCTTACTGGCTCTGGACCCCGAAGGAGCTCTGGACCACCATCGTCTGGTTCTTCTACAGCCTCTATCTTCACGCGCGGCTCGTGCGCGGGTGGACCGGCCCGAAGGTCGTCTGGATGGGGATCATCGGGTTCGCGATCGTGATGTTCACCTACGCAGGCGTGGGGCTCTTGATGAAGAGCTCGCATGCATTCTGAGGACAAGTCCGCGCAGAGTGGACCACGAAGACGCGGAGTCGCGTAGAAAATCGGACTCGCGGTGAATTTACTTACTGTATGAAAAACTTTTTCCTCTCACTCAAGACAACGGTCTGGACGCTCTTGGCGCTCGTCGTTCTGTTCTTCATCGGCTCGTATATGATGCCGGCGCACCCCGAGGTCTTTGCCCGGATGAACGATGATATTCTCTTCCGATGGGTCGAGCATACGGCGTGGGGCAACCCGTGGTACACAGGGTGGTTCTTCGCCGCCGTAGCGGCTCTCGCGCTGCTTACGGTCAACACGCTGGTCTGCGGCATCCAGGCCGTCAAGGGCAACTGGACGCGCGCGGACTTTCTGCCGCGCATCTCGCCGCAAATCATCCACCTCGGCTTTCTTTTCATTCTGCTTGCGCATCTGCTCGGCGCAGGGTGGGGATACAAGCTTTCGGGTATGATGCCCCAGGGCGCCATTGCTCGACTTCCCGAGGACAGGGCATTACTGCTCCGTGAGGTCCGCGCGCAAACTGACAAGAACGGTTACATGACAGACTGGTCTGCGGACGTATCATTATACGAGCACAATCAACTCGTGAAGAGCGGCACGCTCGGACCGAACGCCCCTCTGTTCTACGGCGGGACCGGGATCTACCTCAAGGACCTGAACTTCGACCGCGGGCAGGCGGCCATCCTGCTTATTGCCAGGGACCCCGGCGCGCCATGGGCCCTCGTCGGGGGAACATTGTTCATGCTTGGCTCAGTTATGCTGCTGGCGTTGAAGTGGAATAAGGCATAGATAAACCTGAAGTCAAGGCGAAAAATCATTCCTCGCAACGACGCCAAGCTCGCAAAGAAAGGCTAAAGCATTCGTATTTTAAAGCCGGGACTTAAAGGCGTTCTTGGCGTCCTTTGCGGGCTTTGCCTGCACCCAGCGCTTATGAGTGTTTACGCGAATGCAGGGCGAGCGCGAGTGCAGGGCGCGGGAGACTTCTTTTGGTCCCCGCCTGTCCGGGTCGGGTTCTTATGAAAAAGCGCGTTCTTGTAGCCATGAGCGGCGGAGTGGACAGCTCCGTTGCCGCAGCACTCCTTCAGAACCAGGGATTCATTGTCGAAGGCGCGACCATGAAACTCACGGCCGGGCTGTGCTGCGACATCGGCTCCGCGCAGGCCGTGTGCCGGCGCCTCGGCATTCCGCACCGCATGATCGACGCGCAGACCGAGTTTTCTCAGGTCGTTGTTCAGAATTTTATTTCGGAATACCGTCGCGGCCGTACTCCGAACCCCTGCATCAAGTGCAACGACCTCGTCAAATTTCAGCTGCTTTTGGATTATACCCGCTCGAACGGATTTGATTATCTCGCCACGGGCCACTACGCACGTATCGAACAGGATCAATCCACATCCCGCTTTCTTCTTAAAAAGGGAATCGACGCTGGCAAGGACCAGAGCTACTTCCTGTACCGCTTGACCCAGGAACAAATGGCGCACATCCTTTTTCCGCTCGGAGGATTACGAAAAGCCGAAGTGAGAACGCTTGCGCGCGAGCGCGCCCTTCCCGCAGCCGAGCGGCCTGAGAGCCAGGAGATTTGTTTCGTTCCGGACAATAACTACCGCTCGTTCCTGAAGGAGCACGCGCCCGGGGTCCTTCGGTCCGGCGAGATAGTCATGGCCGACGGAAAAGTCGTGGGCAAACACGACGGCATCGCGTTCTTCACCGTGGGACAGCGAAGGAAGCTCGGGGTGGCTGCCGGGGAGCGGCTCTATGTTGTGAGAGTTGAACGGGAGACGAACAGGATCGTACTCGGGAGGCTGTCCGAGCTTGAAACCAGCGGGATGATGGTGTCGGACCCGAACTTTATCGCTGTCAATGAACTCCGAGATCGGATGAACATTACGGTCAAAATCCGGTACCGCTCCTCTTTTGTCTCCGCCTCTATCGAACCATTGACCGCAAACAGCGTTCATGTCATCTTTGAGAAACCGGTTCCCGGAGTTTGTCCGGGCCAGGCCGCCGTGTTTTATGATGGGGAAGTTGTCGTGGGCGGAGGGATTATTGAAAAGCCTTCAGTTCCTTCTTGATTCCAATGAGGAAAAGGCCATCCTCATCTTTTCCTTCTAGCGCTCCTTACCCGATACAGCCTCTCCGCGAAACCGCCTTTTGTTTCAAAAGCTTTTGCCTGTGCCTCTATCTGTCGATCAAGCAAGTAGCAGCACAAGTTCAAAACGCGAAAGCACGGCATTGGCCACCAGCGTGGATTCTGACAGGGACCGGCACGGATTTGCACCGACAGCCACGGACACCTGACTTTTGTTTTTTTTCCGTGTCAGTCCGTGTTTGTCTTTGTTTGTCCGTGTGCTTTTGTCCCCCTGTGAGCTCTTTCTTGTCCGTGTGATTTTGTTCTTCCTCCACCCAGGCCCGCACATCCTCCAAGAGGAACAACGCTTCGCCTTGAAGCGCTTGAAAGCCGGGTGGTCCGGCTCCCACTTCTGCAGCTCGCGCCGCCGCAGAAAATCCTCGTAATCGAGGCGCAGCTCCTTCAGGCTCGCCCGGGCCACGTTGGTCAGTTTGAGCTCGGTTTTCTTGGAAGTTGCCGACGCCTGGCTCCTCTCGGCGATGTTCTGCACTCCGCTCCTGGCCGCCTGCACCATCTGATCGCGGGTTCGGCTGCGCTTGTCGAGGTAACGGTCGCAAAACCGGACCGTCACGTCATAGACAAGCTGCGCAAGCGGGAAGCTCTTCAGATTGCGATAGCCGCCGCGGAAGATTTAAACCCCAGGGCGCGGCCCGTCAACAACCACCGCGTTGAAAAGAGAACCATCCCTCTTATCTCTATTGACTTGAAGCGTACAGAGATGCTATTGTCACGCTATGGAATTGCATCATCTCAGGATATTCTTGTCGGTGTTCAGGAACCGGGGCTTTTCCAAAGCGTCGATTGAGCTTCATCTGACCCAGCCGACCGTCAGTGAACACATCAAGACACTTGAGCGCGAATTGAACTGCACATTGTTCGAACGGCTCGGCAAGAAGATCATTCCCACCCGTGAGGCGGATGTCTTATACAACCATGCCTTGGAGCTGGTCGAAAAGGCCGAGGACGTCAAGAGCGTACTCGGGCGGCTCAAAAAAGAGGTCGCCGGTGAGTTGATCGTAGGCGCGAGCACCATTCCCGGCACCTATCTGCTGCCGGCCCTGATGTCCGGTTTCAAACGAAAACATCCGGAGGTATCCTTTCAGGTGCGCGTCGGGGACTCACAGGAGATCGTACAGCAGGTGGTGTCGCATCACGTCCTCCTGGGAATTGTGGGCTCAAAAATCACCGATGCACAAATACACTATATCCCGTTCCTGGAGGACGAACTCATCATCGTTGCCTCGCCTTCGTTCATGAAGAGCAGCAGGATAGCCCTGAAAGACCTGTGCCGATATCCCATGGTTCTGCGGGAAGAAGGCTCGGGAACCAGGCGTGAGGCGGAAAAGCTGCTTGAGGGGCAGGGGGTCGCCTGCGGAAGCGTGAAGGTGGCCGGCATCTTCGGCTCCACCGATGCCGTCAAGCAAGCTGCCAAGGCGGGCCTGGGGTTGACGATCCTGTCGCGCTTCTCCGTCACGGAAGAGCTCAAACACAAGCTCCTGAAGGAAGTCCGGCTTGCCGCCCCGCCCATGAAAAGGATGCTTTACCTGGTGACGCACAAGAAACGCGCCCTTCCGCTCCTCTATTCTCTTTTTCTCGATCACCTTAAAGAATGATCGTAAACAACATCTTCCCGGTTTTCCTGTCTGCTGATAGTGCCGATGCTTGTCTTCCTGCTAATCGAAAATACCTATTTTACATATCAAGCAAGCCTATGGTAAAGTAGCTCGAATTTACGGAGCCCGGCCGAAAGGCGGCGATATGCAGATAGATGCGCGTGGTAAAGGCTGTCCCCTTCCGGTCATGATGACCGAGGAAGCACTCTCGAAGATCAACGAGGGCATCATCGAAGTGCTGGTGGACAATGAGGATTCGGCGGACAATGTATCGGGTTATGCGACGCAACACGGCATGTTTGCCGAGACTACGAGAGAAGGCAAGGATTGGAAGGTTAAGGTCGTGAAGGGATATACCTGTAAACCCAGTATTGAGCCGGTAGTTGCAGGTACTGAACCGGCACCGAAGAAAAAGACGCTGCTACTCATTATCGGGACCGACAGTCTTGGCAAGGACGAGGACCTGGGGAAAAAGCTTATCAAAGGTTTTTTTGATACCATGAAGGCCTACAAGCAGCTTCCGCACACCGTGTTCTTCTTGAACGCGGGCGTAAAGCTGACCACGGTGAACGAGGAAACCGTGGCTGTGTTGAAAAAGCTCGCGGGACTTGGCGTGGAGATATATTCCTGCGGCACCTGTTTGAAGCACTATAATCTTGAGTCGGAACTCAAGGTCGGCAACAGGGGCACGACCAATCAAATTGTGGAAGGCATGCAGGACTTCGACAAGGTCGTGTGGGTATAGAACGAAGAGTTTTCATTGTCAGGACTGGCTCTGTCGGCTGGCGCCGGCAGCGGGCTTCAACCCCGCTGGACAGCCGTGCATGGCTTGTCTTCGGTTCGATTCCGTAGTCAGTCTCCATTTAAAACGGGATGAAAAAACTGTGCTTCTTAATGAAATCTCTAAATATGATAACAGTAGCCGAAAGAGTTCCTTTGTCGCTGCTGATAAGGTAAAAGTGCCGCTTCATCTTCTTTCCCGGTATTCTCAGTAATTTCACCGTTCCTTCCTTGACCGCGGTAAATACCGACCACTTCGACGCGAATGCGATGCCCAGCCCCGCCTGGACCATCTGAACGATCATTTCCGGGCTGCCGAGAGTCATGCGGACCTTGATGGTTCTCGCGTCGATCCCCGCTTCCTGAAAAAAATCATCCACCAGTTCCCGTGTTCCCGAGCCGCGGTCGGGAAGAATGAACGGCTCAGCAGTCAACTCCTGCAAGGTGATGTTCTTTTTTTTCGTCAGAGGATGGTTCTCAGAGGAGATGATGACAACTTCGTCCTCGGCTATGGCATCCGCGGAAAAGGTCTTGTCGATGATGGTCCCCTCGACAATTCCCATATCGATCCTGCTCTCACGGAGGTCCCGAAAAACGCTCGAGGTCTTGCACACCGAAAGGTCTATGCTGATGCCGGGGTGAGCTTTGGAAAACTCATAGATGACCTGGGGCAGAAGATGTACAGCCGGGGTTCTGCTGGCTCCCAGACGCAAGACGCTTTTTGCCGCGTGTGCCGCGGCGCCGATGTCCTGCTCCATACGCAAATAGCCTTCAAGGATATTCTTCGCGTGTTCGTAAAACAGTCTCCCCTCGGCTGTGGGCGCGACAGCCTTCCCCTTGCGATGGAGCAGCGTTACCCCCAGCTCCTCCTCGAGACTTTTTACCAGACGACTCATGGCGGACTGAGTCATGTGTTTTGCCTGGGCCGCCCGGGAAAAGCTCTTGGTCTCGACGACAAGACAATATGATTTTAATCGGTGGTCTTCCATGGCATGGAGGCCCTACAGCGCTTCATTGTAAGGACACCCTTCTGCTTTGTCAATGAATTCCTGCGGAAGGTGTTTGCGGTCGGGAAGTCATGGAAGGCATGAAAAAAAATCATAAACGCTCCATGCAAGGAATTCATTCCCGGGATGATAAAAAGGAATTTGCATTCATGCGAGCGGTCGCATATCATGCAGTATCGTGATCGGTGCAAACAGCCGGCAGCAACCTCGTGAAGGGACACGACGATATTGAATACAACGGCAGAACGAACCATAACGCTCACCGTCAATGGACGTCACGTCACTGCCCACCGGGGCAAATCCATTCTGGAGGCCTGCAGGGCAGCCGCCATCTTTATTCCGACGCTCTGTTACGACGAACGGCTTGAAGCCTACGGAGGCTGCCGGTTATGCCTTGTCGAGGTGAAAGGCGTGGGCAGGCCGCTGACCTCCTGTACAACGCCGGCTGAAGACGGGATGGAAGTCACGACGGAAAGCGAAACACTTACGAGGCTCAGAAGAACCACGCTGTCCCTGATTCTTTCGAATCACCCCAATGACTGCATGTGTTGTGATAATGCCGGGGACTGCACGCTTCAGGAACTGGCCTATTTCTATGATGTTAAACCCGGAATGTACGAGGGCGAACGGTGGGACCTGCCGATACGAGAAGATAATCCGTTCATAACGTTTGAACCGAACAAATGTATTTCCTGCTCGCGGTGCACGCGGATCTGCAACGACGTGGTCATGGCGGGCACGATAGAGATGGCGGGCCGGGGTTTTCACACGATGCCCGATACGGCTTTTAGCAAGCCGCGCTCGTTAAAAAACTGCGAGTTCTGCGGCCAGTGCGTCTCCACCTGCCCGACAGGGGCGCTGACCGACAAGAAAGGCAGGCACAAGGGACGTTCTCATGACGTGACGAAAGTGAAGACCACCTGCTCCTACTGCGGCACGGGCTGCAACTTCTATTTGCACGTGAAAGACAAAAAAGTCATCAAAGTGTCATCCGACTATGAAGCGCCCGTGAATCAGGGCAACCTCTGCATAAAAGGAAGATACGGCTACGATTTCATTCACAGCCCGGAACGGCTCAAGACCCCTCTCATCAAAAAGGACGGGGTCTTTCACGAGGCAACCTGGGACGAAGCGCTTGAACTGGTCGCAACGAAATTTAAAGAATTGATCATAAAGCACGGGCCTGAAAAAGTCGGCGGGTTATCCTCATCTCGGTGCACGAATGAAGAGAACTACCTCCTTTCCAAGTGGGTCAGATGCGCAGTCGGGTCCAACAACGTGGACAACTGCGCGCGTGTCTGACACGCCCCGACTGTGGCCGGTCTGGCCACGAGCCTCGGAGCGGGAGCCGCTACGAATTCATTGAGCCAGATGGCAGACATCGAGACGCTCTTCCTGTTCGGGTCGAACCCCACGGAAGCGCATCCCATCGTTTCTCTGTGGCTGAAGAAGGCGCTCGCCAAGGGCGCGAAGCTCGTTGTGGCTGATCCGAGAAAGACCTGGATGGCGAGGAAGGCCGACGTCTGGCTCAACCTGAAGCCCGGCAGCAACATCGCGCTCCTGAACGGCATGATCAATGTTATTCTGCAAAATGGGTGGGAGAACACGCAGTTCATCGTAAAAAGAACGGAAGGGTTTGGCGATCTCAGGAAGAAGGTGAAAGAATACGATCTTGACCGGGTCGAGAAGCTTACCAACGTTGGAAAAGAGACCATCATCGAGGCGGCCAGAATCTATTCCCATGCTGACAAGGCGATGATCGTGTACGGCCTCGGCGTCACCGAACACCAGACCGGCACGGAGAATGCGATGGCGATCGCGAATCTCGCGATCGTCTGCGGCCACCTCGGAAGGCCTTCTACGGGCATCATGGCGCTCCGGGGCCAGAACAATGTCCAGGGCGCGTCCGACCTCGGCCCCTTGCCGGCCACGCTTCCGGGGTATCAGCCGGTCACTGACGCTCATGCCCGTAAAAAATTCGAAAAGACCTGGAAGGTAAAGATCAGTCCGAAGCCCGGGCTCAAATCGATCGAGATGCTGGATGAGTGCAAGCGCGGGAATTTCAAGGGCTTGTTCATTCTCGGAGAAGACCCTGCGCAGACCGACCCTGACCTCAATCATGTCAGGAGCGCGCTGGAGTCGGTCGAGTTCCTCGTGGTGCAGGACATCTTCCCGACCGAGACAACGAAGTACGCCCACGTGGTGCTCCCCGGCGCAAGCTTTGCCGAGAAAAACGGGACGTTCACGAACGGCGAACGGAGAGTGCAGCGCGTACGAAAAGCAATAGAACCGGTCGCGGGCATGGCGGAGTGGCAGGTCATCAGCAGGCTTTCAACGCTCATGGGCTATCCCATGGACTACAATCATCCGTCCGACATCATGGATGAGATCGCAAGCCTGGTGCCGATCTACGGCGGCATAAGCTATGAGCGCATCGAGGACCAAGGGATCCAGTGGCCCTGTCCGACCAAGGACCATCCCGGCACGACGACGCTCTATACCGATCTGTTCGCTCGTCCCGGCGGGCTGGCAAAGTTCATGGCCCTCGACCATAAAGGCTCCGCTGAAACCATTGACGAACAGTATCCCTTCGTGTTGATCACCGGCAGGGTGCGCGAGCATTACAACAACGGGTCCATGACCGGCAGGGTGCCGGGGATCATGGAGCTGGTTCCCGAAGAGCTGCTGGAACTGAACGCACAGGATGCGGAGTCGTTATACATGAAGAGCGGGGACCGGGTCCGCGTTGCTTCGCGAAGGGGCGAGGTCCTGGTAAAGGCAAAAGTAACCGACCGGTCGCAGCCCGGCAACGTATTTCTTACGTTTCACTTCAGGAATGCGCTCACCAATATTCTTACCTCCGGCCACCGGGACCCCATAACCGGAACGCCTGAGTACAAGGCCTGCGCCGTGAGGATAGAGAAGTTATTTGCTGAGGAAAAATCGATTAGCCGTACGGATGATATATGATGGTTGCTCTTATTGATGCTTTTACACAGCTTCTCGTAGAATCCATCAAAATACGCGGCATCCGCGCAGCTTCCCGAAATCGTGCCGTCATTGCGATCATGATATAATGTAATCGAGCTATAGAGGAGTGCATTCGCCCGGTGCATATGCCTATTTACTCATCAGCTCCTAAGTTTACCCGAACGCGGGATTGCCTGAAAATTAAGAAAATATAAATTGGCAGAGACATTGCAAGGTCATTCTCATCAGATGGTCAGTTGCCGAAAGAGAAGCTTGAATCATGATAAAGAAAACAGTTTTGTTGTTCGTTCTATTTCATTTTGCGGCGGTTCTTCATGTTGGAAGCGCTCTTGCTGAACCAGCAACAGAAATAACGGTATCAGCTGCAATCAGCCTCAAGAACGCCTTTGAAGAGATCGGCAAACTTTACGAGTCACAGAACAAGGACAGCAAGGTCACGTTCAACCTCGGCGCATCGGGCGACCTGATGGCGCAGATCAAGGGCGGGGCTCCGGTGGACGTGTTCGCTTCCGCAGCGCAGAAGGACATGGATGAACTCGACAATGCGGGTTTTGTCGTGAAAGATACGAGAACGAATTTTGTCTCGAATTCCGTGGCCCTTATCGTCCCTTCATCCTCGAAGATCACGCTTACCTCGTTTGAGGATCTGAAAAAGGCGGAGATAAAGAAAATCGCCGTGGGAAATCCGAAAACCGTTCCCGTCGGCAGATATTCGGACGAGACATTCCAATATTACAAAATATCTGATATGATACGGCCCAAGCTGATTTTTGCCGAGAACGTGCGGCAGGTGCTTGATTACGTGGCCCGGGGTGAAGTGGACGCCGGTGTCGTGTATTCAACCGATGCGATGGTGAAGCAGCGGGAGGTCAAGGTTATCGCGACCGCGCCTGATGCGAGCCATAAACCCATCATCTACCCCATTGCCGTCGTGAAGGGCACGAAGAACGAGAAGGCGGCAAAGAGCTTCCTAGCTTTTATTACCTCTGGCGAGGGCAGAAAAATACTCTCCAAGTATGGATTCAAGCCGATAACAACGACAAAGTAGGCGTTTGCCATGCGGAGAGAACAGGAGCGGCATAATGGATAACTCCCTGTTGTTCTCCATGAAACTTTCCGTGCAGGTGGCTACGGTCGCGACAATATTTGTCGTGATCGTCGGCCTGTCTGCCGCCTACCTTCTTGCCCGCAAAAACTTTCCTGGCAAGGAATTGCTCGACATATTGCTGACTCTCCCGCTCGTACTTCCGCCGACGGTCACCGGCTATTACCTCATCGTCCTCTTCGGCAGGAACGGGCTTCTCGGCAGGCATCTGTACGCCTGGACCGGGTGGAGCATCATGTTCACGTGGTATGCTGCGGTACTTGCATCGTTCGTAGTCGCATTGCCGCTCATGGTGAAGGCGGCGCGGGCAGCTATCGAATCCGTGGATAAGAACCTGATCAACGCATCCTATACCCTGGGCCATTCGGAATGGTGGACCGCCGTTAAGGTCGTTTTCCCGCTGGCCGGAAAAGGCATCATTGCCGGGACAATACTTTCCTTCGCCCGAGCCATGGGAGAGTTCGGCGCGACACTCATGCTGGCGGGCAACCTTCCCGGCAGAACGAACACCATGCCGCTGGCGATTTACTCTTCGGCGGCAAGCGGCGACTGGTCGGAGGCGAACACGATGGCCCTTCTGTTTACGCTGATCTGCGGGCTTTTCCTGTACGCGGCGAACAGGCTGACGAAACGGGTCATCTAATGGGACTTTCCATCAATATCAGAAAAGGCGTCAACGGCTTCAAGCTCCACGCGCAATGGGAGATCGGCGATGAACTGGCCGTTCTCTTCGGCTACTCAGGCGCGGGCAAATCCATGACGCTTCGGATGATCGCGGGTCTGATGAAGCCTGACGAAGGGGAAATCTATTTGAACGGAAAGTCCCTGTTCAACGGCACGGCGGCAATCAATCTGCCTCCGCAAGCGCGATCTTTTGGATACGTGTTCCAGGACCTCGCACTCTTCCCGCATATGACGGTCCGGGGAAACATTCACTACGGCGCCCACGGATTGAATAAGATGGAGCGAGAGCTGCGCTGCCGGGATATGATGGATCGTTTCATGATCGCGGGACTGGAGAATAAGTTCCCAACTGAGATATCCGGAGGACAGAAGCAGCGCGTTGCCCTTGCCCGGGCGCTCATCCGCAGGCCCGACGCGCTTCTCCTGGACGAACCCTTTTCTGCTCTCGACGCACCCCTGCGTTCTGAAATGCGGAACTTCTTAAAGGAGATACGGCGCGAATTTCCCATTCCTGTCGTGCTCGTGACTCATGATCTTGCCGAGGCCGCTGCCCTTGCGGACCGGCTGATCATTCTGGCTAACGGCAGGGTCGTACAGACCGGTACTGCAAGCGAAGTGTTGAACTCACCCGCCTGCCCCGAGGCTGAGCTGCTTGTGGCCACACGGGATAAGCTTTTCCACGCAGGAACAACTCGTCGAAATTAATATCCATCGAACGTATTGCCTGCGCGCACCGTGATGTTGCGTTGTCGCGGACCCGCGTGCATTCTCAAAATTCATACGTCATATGATTTTAATGCATTTTACTTTTTGCGGTGCCGCCCCTACAATGAGGGCATCCCGGCAAAGGAGGCGGACGCTATGAAGAAAAAAACCGTCAAGCTCGTCATTGCATCAACCACCAGCACCCAGAACTCCGGTCTTTTCGACATCCTTATACCCGCCTACGAGAAAGCGACGCAATACGGCGTGACGGTAGAGGTGATCGCCGTTGGCACGGGGAAGGCCCTTCGCATCGCCAAGAAGGGCGAGGCCGATCTGCTCTTTGTTCATGATCCTTTCCGGGAGGAGAAATTCGTTGCAGAAGGGTACGGCGTGAACCGACGGGAAGTCATGCACAATGACTTTGTCATCCTTGGACCGAAAAGCGATCCGGCCCGCATCAGAGGCCGCCTGAGCGCCATAGACGCCTTCGAGCTGATCGGGGAAAAAGGCGCGCCCTTCGTGTCGCGGGGCGATGACTCGGGCACAAACGCGAAGGAGCTGGACATTTGGGACGATACCGGCATCAGCCCCAAAGGCAAGGGATGGTATTTCGAGACCGGCGGCAAAATGGGCGATACCCTTCTCATCGCAAGCCAGAAGAAGGCCTACACGCTCACCGATATCGGCACTTATCTGAACTATGAAGCGAAGATCGATTTAAGAATTGTTGTCCAGGACGACCCGGCGCTCCGGAACCAGTACAGCGTCATTGCAGTAAATCCCGAACGGTTTCCCGATGCGCGCTACCGGGAGGCTATGGATTTTGTCGCCTATATAACCTCGCCTGAAGGCCAGGGAGTCATAGCTAAGTATATAAAGCACGGGGCTCGTTTGTTCACACCCGATGCCGTGCCGTCGCAAATTAATAAAAAAAGAAAGTAGCGCTTCGGATCACGCTCCCGCCCTCCATCTTCGAGGAGAGAGCCGGGAGCAGTCGCAAAATATATTACTATAGAGAGGATACCATTATGAAATCGTTTAAAAAAATGTTCGCGGCATTGATCACGGTTAGTGTCTTCTTCTCGGTAAACGCTGCACCTGTTTCCGCCGAAACCCGCATCCGCTGCGCGTCCACGACGAGCACGCAGAATTCAGGCCTGTTCGACTACATCCTGCCGCTGTTCGAGAAGAAGACCGGCATCCACATCGACGTCGTCGCCGTAGGGACCGGCGCTGCCATCGAGATCGGGAAACGCGGCGATGCCGACGTGGTCTTCGTCCATGCCAAAGAGCAGGAGCTGAAGGCTGTGGAAGAAGGCTTCTTCGTGAACCGCCACGACGTGATGTACAACGACTTCGTCATCATCGGCCCGGCGAACGACCCGGCGAAGATCGAGGGCATGAAATCCGCGACCGATGCGTTCAGGAAAATCGCCGAATCGGGCTCGCCCTTTGTCTCCCGCGGCGACAAGTCGGGCACGAACACCAAGGAACTCGCGATCTGGAAGAAAACGGGAATCGATCCAAAAGGCCGAACGTGGTACCTCGATGCGGGCCAGGGCATGGAGAAGACGCAGCGGATAGCAAACGAGAAGCGGGCCTACACGCTCACGGACCGGGGAACGTGGCTTGCAACGAAAGACTACGACAAGCTCGACATGGTCATCGTCCTCGAGGGAGATCCCGTGCTCTTCAACCAGTACGGCGTCATGGCCGTGAACCCGGAAAAATTCAGGACCGTGAAATACAAGGAGGCGATGGAGTTTGTGAACTGGATTATCTCCAGGGAAGGGCAGGATGCAGTTGCCGCGTATAAAGATAAGCACGGCAATGCTTTATTTATCCCGAACGCGAAGTGATGTTAATGCGGATTTCGAAATATGAGATGCGGGCTTACGAGCGTAGTGCGTCCTGAATTTTTTTACACAGGTGGTCATTCTGAGCAGGTGAGGAATCTCGCATTTCCTGACCGTCGCAAGACCCTTCACTTTGTTCAGGGCGACCGCTTACGTAAAGAAGCGTTGGACGCACAACATTACGAAAGACGGCCTGCGTTCTTGCTTCATGTTCCCCATTGCGGTTTTATTGCCGATTGTGTAAGATTATCCCAATCATGGCGCTTTACATTCTGAAAAGAGTCCTTCTCTTTATCCCCACTCTTCTCGGCATCACGCTCATTACTTTTTTTCTGATGCGATCGCTGCCCGGCGACCCGGTGGCAAACATGGTCGGTGAACGGGCCACACCCGAGACCGTGGCGCGTATCCGCGCGGAAATCGGGATTGATAAATCCGCGCCAATCCAGTATCTCCTGTATCTCAAGCGCCTTTCCCGGGGAGAGCTTGGCCGCTCACTCTTTACCAACCGCAAGATATCCGACGATCTGTTGCAAAAATTTCCGAACACCGTCAAGCTCGCTCTCGCGGCCATGTTCTTTGCCTCGATCCTCGGCATCGGCCTAGGCGTGTTTGCGGCGGTGAAGCACGGCACGGGCTGGGACCGGCTGGTGACGCTCCTTACCGTGGGCGGCATCTCCATGCCTGTTTTCTGGCTCGGCCTTGCGCTTATGCTTTTATTTGCCTTCTACCTCCGGTGGCTCCCGCCGTCGGGAATGGGTAGCGGCGACCTCAGCTACATCATCCTGCCGGCAGCGACGCTTGCGACCTTCTCGCTTTCCTATATCGCCCGCGTAACGCGCTCATCCATGCTTGAGTCGCTCTCGCAGCCTTACGTGGCAACAGCGCGGGCCAAGGGCCTGTCCGAAAGCGAAGTAGTGCTCAAGCATGCGCTTAAAAACTCTCTCATCCCCGTTATCACGCTCATCGGCCTGGACCTCGGTTCCTATTTGAACGGGGCCGTGCTTACGGAAACCATCTTCGGCTGGGACGGTCTCGGCCGCTACGCGCTCGAAGGCATCATGAAGCGCGACTATCCCGTGATCATGGGAGTGGTCCTCTTCGGGGCGGTGGTTTTTGTCTCTCTCAACCTTCTCGTGGATATTTCTTATCATTTTATCGATCCGCGGGTAAGAATACGAAAGGAAGGCTGATCCTCTTTTTCAGCACCTCGCCCGGTCCTCGCAGCTTTTTTACCGCATTCTTTTTCTCCTCTGTGGCTGCATCATACGATCAAAAACGCTCAGCATGCCCGTCTTGTCCCGCGAGGAATGTATTTCACGGACCTACAACCTTCCGCGCGCGGCCGGTACTAAAGATCGAGCTTTCTCAAATTAAAACTTTACGTTGTCAAAACACTTGTATTGAGTGATAATATTGATTCGCGGAACGAATATTGTCTGCTCATGACCGATAGTGAACGTAACTGCCATCGTGTTCCTTTTTTTTACCGGCAATTGAAGCTCCCCGCAGCAGCTGCGGGGTTAGCGCTACTCCAGAATTCACCCGATAGGAAGAAAAGATGAGAAAGACGGCCTTTGACGGTTATCTGCCCATCAGTGAAAAAATGGAAAAAAGGCTGTATCCTTTGTTTGCTCCTCTCGCCGTCACGACAAAAGGCGAGGCCGAGGGCAAGGTGGTCACGTTCATCGACTACATACGCCCGAGCCCGGAAGTCAAGGAAACCATGAAAAAATACGGGGCGGTCCCGATACGGTAAACATGCCAATGCGTAAGCTGAAATACGGCAAGAAGGTCCAGGCCCTCTTCGTCCCCCTGTTTGCGCTCATGGCGATCGGCCTGCTGATCATCTATAATGTCTCGGCCAGGGGCCTCAAGGATGAGCACCGGGAGCGGCTCTTGCGAACGGCCCAGCTTACGGAAAGCGGACTGAGAATGACCGGAAAAGAGATGATGAAGCTGGCAAATCTTTTCCAGACCGACAGGACCTTGAAGGAATATCTTTATATCTCCACGGTGCTCGGAGGAGACCGGGAGCCCCTTAGGGCATTGCTGAAGCCGCTGACTACTTCCCTCGGCATCAATGACCTGGATTTATACGACTCCCGGGGCAGAAGAGTGCTCAGCCTTGACAGCGTGGCCGCGAATGACCGGAATGAGGACACCATAACCGGCATCAGCGGTGTTCTTCCCACGAAGGTGATGTACGGATTCAGCGGGACTTCCAATGTCCTCAAGATCGTGGCCGTGTCCCCGCTCAGGGTAACGAACGGTACGGTGGGGTACATCGCAGTCGGAAGGTATGTTGATGAGGCCTACCTTAATGAGCTTAAAGAGATAAGCGGCAACGAACTCTTCCTGGTAGACACCCGCAATAGGATCAGTGTAGAGTCCACGGCGGCGGCGTCTCCCTACTCACCGCGGAAGGGAAAGCTGAGCGCAAATGGCGTTACTTATTCCGTGCTCGAGCGGGCATTGACCGGCATCAACGGCGAACCGCTCGGCATGATCGTCGTCGCCCTTTCCGATGAAGTCCTGAATGCCTCCACCGCCAAGCTCCGGTTTTACATGTTCGGCATGCTCGGTCTCGCAGGCTTTTTCTCTTTCATCATGGCAAAGCTTTTTATCAAGACCCTTGTTGAACCGCTGAACGAGATCACCCTGTTTACCGGCAAGGTCGCGCGGGGAGAGCTGGACGATGAGCTCATTGTAGCGGGAAGGGACGAGCTGACCGACCTTGCCGGGCATTTCAACAACATGCGCAAGCAGCTGAAAACGCGGCGGGACGGCGTCGCACAATATACCGGCAATCTTGAGCGGGCGGTCGAGGAACGCACCTCGGAGCTGAACAAGGTCCAGCGACAGCTTCTCCAGTCTCAGAAGATGGAGGCGGTGGGGCAGCTGGCCGGCGGCATCGCCCACGATTTCAACAATTTTCTGACTGCGATCATCGGTTATGCGGGCATATACCAGAAGAAACTGCAGAAAGACGATCCCCTGCGAGTGTACGCGGACCGGATCGTCGCCACTTCGAAACAGGCCGCGAACATGACCCGCAATCTTCTTACCTTCAGCAAGAGGCGGGCCATCGACCCCGTGGCAGTGGACCTGAACGAGATCGTCATCACCGCGGAGAAAACCCTGCTGCGGCTGGTCGGCGAAGACGTGGAACTAAAGACCGAGCTTCACAACGGGCCGCTTATTGTCATGGCGGACAGCGGACAGATGGAGCAGGTATTGTTGAACCTGGCAACCAACGCGAGGGACGCGATGCCCGACGGGGGGTGCATTATCATCGCGACAAGGACGGCGCTGCTCGACGAGGCCTTCGCGCAGAGAAATCCCTGGAGCAAGCCGGGGGCCTATGCGCTGATGACCGTGACGGACACGGGAACGGGCATGGACGGCGCCACGAAGGAAAAGATTTTCGAGCCGTTCTTCACCACGAAGGAAGCCGGGAAAGGGACCGGGCTCGGCCTCGCCATGGTTTACGGCATCATCCAGCAGCATGAGGGCCTTATTGACGTTTACAGCGAGATGGGCGCCGGCACAATGGTCAAGATCTACCTGCCGTTGGTGCGCCGGCAGTCCGGCGACCGGACTCGTCCGGAGGAGCAGGTCATCATCCCGGCAGGCGGCAAGGAAACGGTGCTGCTCGCCGAGGACAACGAAATCGTACGGGAACTCACGCGATCCGGACTCGAGGAGGCCGGCTATACGGTTATTGTAGCGACGGACGGTGAGGAGGCCGTTGATCGGTTTATGAAAGCGAAAGACGGTATCGGGCTCCTCATTCTTGATGTTGTCATGCCGAAAAAGAACGCCAGAGCCGTGATTGAGGAGGTCAGGCGGTTCAAGCCTGATATAAAAATCCTGTTCACCAGCGGGTACGCTGAGGACTATCTTCATACCAAGGGGATGATCGGAAGCGGCATCAGCCTCATCCAAAAGCCCATGTCGGCGAACGATCTGCTTCACAAGGTCAGAGCTGTTTTAGACGACTGATTTTTACGCGCCGTTCGCTCGCGCGCGTACGCCCCTTTTTTTTCTTGCTCAAATAACCTCGATATGTTACACCATACGCATGTTTGACTCTCTGTCGCTCAAAGACCTGACGGGCAACACGCCTGCGCTCATCGCTGCCGTTGTGCTCGTCTTTCTCGTGTTGACGGCTCTTTTCGGGCCCTTTCTTGTTCCCTATAAACCCAATGCTATGGATCTCGACAGCCTGAGACAGCCCCCGGGCAGGGTGCACCTTCTCGGCACGGACAGCAAGGGCAGGGACATTCTTTCGCGCGTCATCTCCGGTGCGCGCATATCTCTTTCCGTCGGGATCATTGCCTCGGCGCTGTCTCTTGCAATCGGCGTTTTTTTCGGACTGCTTGCGGGCTACTTCGGCGGCACGACGGACACCGTCCTCTCACAGGTCTTCGACGTCTTCCTCGCCTTCCCGAGCCTGCTTTTGGCGATCGGTATCGGCGCGGTCATGCCGGCCGGGCTCGCGTCGGCCATGCTCGCGATTACGCTGGTGGGTTGGGCGGGATTTGCGCGGCTCGTGCGCGGCATCACGCTTTCTCTCAAGGAGCAGACCTACGTGGAAGCGTCGCGGGCCCTCGGGGCCACTTCTTCACGAATACTGAACAAACATATTCTGCCGAACGCGCTTCCGCTCCTCCTCGTTGCCGGCAGCCTGCGCGTCGGCGGGTTCATCCTGCTCGAAGCCGCCCTCTCCTTCCTCGGTCTCGGGGTGCAGCCGCCCACCCCCACCTGGGGCTCGATGATCAGCCAGAACCGGGCCTACATCAACTCGGCCCCCTGGATGGTGCTTGTCCCCGGCCTCGCCATCAGCATTACCGTGATAAGCTTCAACATCCTCGGCGATTTTTTGCGGGACAAGCTCGACCCGCGAATGCAGGTATAGGGGCAGAACTCTTTGGCCGCAGATACAGGCGGATAGACGAGAATGAATGGTGAGGGTTGAGGTCAGGGCTTCTCCTTCCCGGTCTCAGCCTTAGCCTTCGATCTTCTCGATCATCCATGGCAAAGCTTGAATATATGGACAATAACATCCGCGCAAAAAAATCGCTGGGCCAGAATTTTCTCAGGGACCCTCACTACCTTAAGAAGATCGCTGACGCGGCGCAGGCGGGGCCCGAGGACCGGGTGCTCGAGATCGGTCCGGGGCTTGGGCACCTTACCGGCGTTCTGGTAAAGCGGGCAAAAAAAGTTCTTGCCCTCGAGCTCGATGAACGGCTTATTCCGCTTTTGCAGCGGGAATTCGGCGCTGTTCAGAATATCGAGATCCTTCATGCCGATGCGCTCGAGTATGCCTATGGGTCTCTGCCCGGCAGATGGAAGGTCGTTGCCAACCTGCCCTATTATATTTCCACGCCTATCGTGCAAAAGCTCATTGCCCATCGCGATAAGTTCGTCAGCCTTACCCTCATGCTCCAGAAGGAAGTCGCGGTCCGGATCGCTTCACCGCCGGGCAACAAGGATTATGGATATCTCTCCGTGCTTGTGCAGCTGTATGCCGAGCCGAGGATCGAGTTCCTGGTGCCGCCGGAAGCCTTCACGCCGCAGCCGGAGGTGGATTCCGCGGTTATCACTCTTGTGATCCGCAAGCATCCCGCTGTTTCGCTCGTAGATGAAAATTTTTTTATGCGTGTCGTCAAGGCCGCTTTTTCCCAGCGCCGGAAGACGCTTAAAAACGCTCTCAAACAGCTCGAGGTACCCGGAGAAAAGACGAAGCTGGTTCTGAGCGAAACGGGTATTGACCTCGGCCGCCGGGCGGAAACGTTATCGGTTGAAGAGTTCGGACGGCTGGCTGACTTTTTGGGCTCCTGACGCAAACCTGCCGAAAGGTGAATGCACAACAAAAACGCCGATACACTGCGGGCATGCAGTGCTGTACCGCGTTGATCACAGAAAAAAGAAAATCCCATCTTTCAGCCACTGCTCCACGCGGAATTTGCGCGGATAAAGCCAACGAATAATTCTACGGCTTAAAGATTTTACCATCCGCGGCCCTCTGTGGTTAATCAGTTTTCTCGACCTAAACCCCCTGTTGTTTTGTGTCTTGGCGCCTTGTGGCTTATTTTGCAATACCCTTTTTGCCTTGACATTTAGCCTTCTTATCCTATAATAATCATCGTCTCAAAAGCAGAGTAGGATATGAAAAATACGATTATCAAGATATTCGAGGACAGCGCACAGGTAAAAGTCAGGTTTGCCAGGGAAAACGCCGAGAAGATCGTTGAGGTGGTACAGCTGATCGCGCAGGCGTTTCGCGAAGGCAAAAAGGTCCTTCTCTTCGGCAACGGCGGAAGCGCCACCGACGCTTCGCACATCGCTGCGGAATTCGTAAACCGCTTTCTCATGGAGCGTCCGCCCCTCCCGGCGATTGCTTTGAATACCGATGTTGCCGTGCTCACGAGCATCAGCAATGACTACGATTATTCGCAGGTCTTTTCGAAGCAGCTTGCCGCCCTGGGCCACGAGGGCGACGTGGCGATCGGCATCAGCACGAGCGGCAACTCCGCAAATGTCATTAAAGCCGTCGAGGTTGCGAAAAAGAACGGCCTCAAGACCGTTATTCTGACGGGGGGCACGGGCGGCAAGCTCGCGAACATGGCGGACTACACCTTCATTGTCTCCACGAGGCAGACGCCGCGCATCCAGGAAACCCATATCACGCTCGGCCATACCATCTGCCAGATGGTGGATGAAGAACTGTTCGGCAACTCCCGCTGATGCCGCTATGAAGAAGATCGATACATCAAAGATAAAAACCTACTCGCTCAAAAGCAGGGAGAGCAAGGTCCGGATCAATGATTTTGCGAAACCACACCCAAAGGGTGGCGCGTTCAGGGATTTTTTTTCATCACTCCCGGATATCCTCGCTTCTAAAAGCCTGAAAGAAGTCGCCGCCGCAGTGGTCCAGGCGCGGAAAGACCGGCGGCCGGTCATGCTCGGGATGGGCGCCCACTCCATCAAAGTAGGGCTGAACCCCGTCATCATCGATCTGATGGAGCGGGGCGTTATCACAAGCCTCGCCCTCAACGGCGCAGGGATCATCCACGATTTCGAGCTCGCCTTCATCGGCCGGACTTCGGAAGACGTGGACAAGGAAATTCTCTCGGGCGCCTTCGGCATGGCCGAGGAAACGGGCAGCATGCTGAATGAGGCGATTAACTCCGCGGCGGCCGGCGAAGGCATCGGCGCCGCTGTCGGCAGAATGGTACAGGCGGGCGATTTCCCGCATAAGGACAAGAGCCTGCTTGCCGCGGGATCCCGCACGGGGGTCCCGGTGACGGTCCATGTCGCGATCGGGACGGACATCATTCATATGCATCCCTCTTTCGACGGCAAGGCCACGGGAGCGGCTGCGCAGAGCGATTTCCTTACCTTTTGCTCGCTCGTATCGGAACTTGAGGGCGGCGTGTACATCAACCTCGGGTCCGCCGTGCTTCTTCCCGAAATCTTCCTGAAAGCGGTTACCCTCTGCAGGAACCTCGGCAAGCCCTTGCAGCACTTCACAACGGTGAACATGGACTTCGTCCAGCACTATCGGCCGAACACGAACGTGGTACGACGTCCCACGCAGGGCGGTGGCAGGGGCTATGCCATCACCGGCCATCACGAGATCATGTTCCCCCTTCTCGCGGCCGCGATCATTGAACAGCTCTGAAGCGCCCGGGAAGCTCCGGCTCTCGCTCTCCTTCGTAATTCTGCCCCGTAAAAAAATTGTACCTGTTCTAGAAACCTTCCCTACTGCCTGTGCTATCATTAGGGCATGGCGATGAGGTATGCCTTAAAAAACGGCCTTCGGACGATATCGTTGTCGCAAAACAAGGCCCGTAGGGGAATTGTCATATGCGCCGCACTTATTTTCGCTTCACAATTCATGAGTACGGGGGTGACCGGTATGGGAACGCTCAAACTGTCAAGTCCTGCATTCAAGCATAACCAGATGATACCGACAAAATATACTTGCGACGGCACGGATGTGAATCCTCCCCTTGTCATAGAAAACATTCCGCCTGAAGCCAAATCACTTGCGCTGATTATGGACGATCCTGACGCCCCGGCAGGCACCTGGGTCCACTGGGTCCTCTGGAACATTGATCCGAAAACGGCGGAGATCAGAGAAGGATCTGTCCCTTCTTCCGCTCAGCAGGGCATGAATGACTTCAGAAAGCATGACTATGGAGGTCCCTGCCCTCCGTCGGGTACCCACCATTATTTCTTCAAGTTGCATGTCCTCGACACTACCCTGAATATCGGACCGGACACGACCAAGGCGGCACTGGAGCGTGCAATGAAGGGGCATATTGTCGCGCAAACGGAGTTGGTCGGGCTGTATAAGAGGAAGTGAAAGTGCCTCTCTCAACGGGCGAGGAAATTTGCCGTCTGCTGCCCCCCGCAAGCCTGATGCAACCCTCTCTCGGGTACATTCAGAAATCAGCAACAAAAACGTCTCCAAAAAAGTTTTAACACATTTTCGCGTCAATATTGCGTGCAAAAACAATAGATAACTGCTTTTGTTACACAATTTTTTTGTTAAATATATTGACAGAACAATACGGATGGTTTAGAGTATTGACTAAATAAGTAATATTTCCGTATTAAAAAATAGAACCCTTTTATCGCAGCACGGCGGTTATTTTCATAGCGCAACCGGCAGGAAATGAAAACGTAATTGAACACAGCTCCTCATGGGAAAGGGGTGATTGTTCTGTTGAAGTCTGTCTACACTGGGGGATTGGAAGTTTTTGAGCCTGCCAGGGGCGGTTTACACGGTACCGAAAAAAATTACTCGGGAGGTGAACATGCAAAATTCATGGAGTTACGAAGATGAAACGATCAACGAAAAAACATTGCTTGTCAGCGAGGAGAGCGAAAAATATATCAGCTATCTTGAAGCAACAACCGATCAGTATATGGACTCGCTCAAAGCTATTGAGCGGAGGTGCATAAAACAGGAGGGAGACGCCGAAAGCATCTTTCAGGAACTGTCCGTCCTGAACGACTCGATGCTCCAGGTTTGCGAACAATTTGAGAATTTGGTGAACAACGAGGCGGCAATCAAAGCCGCACGGGTCGCCTTTCGTGATAAGACGGACCCTATTTTCTCAAAAAGCTACGGTGCAAACCGGGCCCGGACATGGCCCCAAGGATACCAGGGAGATTACAAAACAATAGAATTCCTATATAGAAATACGCCGATGTCGGAAGGGATAGGATATCATCTCGATAAATATATGCTTTCTACAACCCTTGCCGTAGGGGTGCGAGAAAGAATGCAAAAACTGGCTGAGCTGCTGAAAACAGAGCTCATCAACAGACAACATCCGAAGGTCCTCGATATCGCCTGCGGCTCATGCCGTGAGGTGCATGAAATAGTCCCGGAAATTGAAAAAACCGGCGCCCACATCAAATGTATCGATTTAGACCCTGAAGCACTCGATTTCGCACTCGATCGTTTGTCCTATGCGGGCCTTTCGTCAGATCGGGCCGAATTTATCCAATACAATGCTCTCAGAATGTTCGACTACGAGACCGCGGTGTCTGCATTCGGCATGCAAGATATCATTTACAGCGTTGGATATTTCGATTACCTGGCCGATGATTTTCTCGCCAAAGTGCTCAACTCCCTCTATCTGATGCTCAACCCGGGGGGAAAGCTCATAGCGGCTTTTAAGGACGCGACCCGTTACCGGTCGCAAGGCTACCACTGGCTCGCCGACTGGGACGGCTTTCTGCAGCGTACGCAGGAGGATTTTGAAAGGTTGCTCCATCAAGCAGAAATCCCCGGCAGCGCATTATCAATGACCCGCGTAAAATCAGGTTCAATAATCTTTTACACTGCTACGAAGTATTAACAGAAGGTCCTGAATGCGGCGCGGGGAAAGATGGTATCCTCGCCGGGAGGAGGGGGAAGGAAATCCTCCTCCCGGCGAGGCGATTGTCGATAATTATAAAAAACAGGCCGAGCCTGAGCAGGCACCCTGCTCATGATCAAAAGATCCGCCGCGAAAAAGTCCGCACTGCACAAGTTTTATTCTCAACCAAAAAATTGCACGCCGGGTTCGTCGACTTTTCAAGGAAATGAAGGAAGAGTACGAACACGATTTCGCGCTGTTACAGCCTTTCTGCAGCAATACTGTCCTGCTGCTGAGAGGGCGTTTTGTCTCATGACCCGGTGCAAGACAAGTTTTATTTTCCTTACTGTAGTATCCCCCCGCCCAGTTATTACTATTGATTAGGGTTTAAAGTTATGTTACAGTGAACGCGCAAGGCATGGAAAAGAACTCAGTTCTCAACAAGGTAGCGATCGTAACGGGAGGGACAAGGGGCATAGGCCGCTCCATCGTACTTGCCCTGTGCCGTGAAGGCGCTGATTGCGCATTCACGTATACGAAAAATCCGGCAGCAGCAGAATCGCTGGCAAGAGAAGTTCAGATCATGGGCAGGAAGGCAACGCCTTTTCAACTGGACGTGAGGGAGTTTGAAGGCGCCAGAACGTTTATAGAAGAGGTAAAAAAAGAATTCGGAAAGATCGATATCCTTGTCAATAACGCAGGCATAACACGCGACAAATCCCTTATGATGATGAATAAAGAGGATTGGTCCGAGGTAATAGAAACAGACCTTACCGGCGTTTTTAATACATCACGCGCATGCATCATCACCTTTCTGAAGCAAAAGAGCGGAAACATCGTGAACATCTCGTCGGTCAGCGGCATTCATCCGCTTGCGGGCCAGGCCAACTACGCGGCTGCAAAGGCAGGGGTGATCGGCTTTACCAAATCGCTGGCAGCAGAGGTGGCGCCGTATAATATCAGGGTCAATGCCGTTGCTCCCGGTTTTGTGGCCACTGACATGACAGCGTCGTTTGCTGAAAAATACAGAGAGAAGGTCATGAAGATGATCCCGCTGGGAAGATTCGGCACGCCGGATGAGGTGGCGCAGGTTGTAGTATTCTTAGTGAGCGATGCATCTCAGTATATCACCGGGCAGGTAATTCAGATAGACGGGGGACTGGGGATATAAGCCAGGATGAAAAGAACGGTCGTAATCTCAGGCATAGGGGTCTTATCGCCCATCGGCATCGGCCGGGATAACTACTGGGAAGGGCTGTTCCAGGGGAAAACAGGATTCCGGGACATAACCCTGTTCGATACAGCACCCTTGCAGATCCATTCTGCCGGCGAGCTGGCCGGCTTTGATCCCCTTTCTTTGCTCGGCAAGAAAGGGCTGCGGGACCTCGACAGGAGCACGAGGCTGATATGCTCCGCTGCAAAGCTCGCTCTCGAAGACGCCCGCCTCCAGATCACAGAAGAGAATACTCATTCCGCAGGCGTCTCGATCGGCACGACGTTCGGAAGCCTCCACAGCATCTCGCAATTCGACCGGTCGGGCCTCATCGAGGGGCCGCGCTTTGTCAATCCCTCACACTTTCCGAACACCGTCATAAATTCCCCGGCAAGCCAGGTTTCCATTCGTTTTAAAATTAAAGGGTTCAACACCACCATATCCACAGGCTTCTGCGCCAGCCTTGACGCCCTTTCCTATGCTGCCGACTTCATACACTTAAACAGGGCCGACGTTGTACTTGCCGGCGGGGTTGAAGAGCTGTGCGAAGAAGCTTTTCTGGGTTTTCATAAGCTCGGCTGTTTATCGGGGACGGACGGTTCAGAGCCCCGCTGCTGCCCCTTTGATGCGAGAAGGAACGGAGTATTGCTTTCTGAGGGCGCAGCAGTGCTGGTACTTGAAGATGAGGACCACGCAATAAACAGGGGCGCCGCCATTCTTGCACAAGTACTGGGCTACGGCAATGTCTTTGATCCTTCAGCGGATAGCAGCTTCAATCATGCGGGAAAAGGCTTAAAGAATGCCATTCTGCACGCTTTAAAGGATGCTTCTCTCAAGCCTGAAGACATAGACTTTATCAGCGCTTGTTCCAATTCAACAAAGAATCTTGACAGGATGGAAACGAGGGTAATAAAAGAAGTTTTTGGAAAACATGCATATACGATCCCGGTGAGTTCGATAAAATCCATGGTAGGGGAGTCTTTTTCAGCTTCCGGCGCTCTATCCCTTTCAGCCGTCGTAGGCGCTATACAGAAGGGTATACTATTCCCTACTGTCAACTATAAGGAAAAAGATCCCGAGTGCGACCTCGATTACGTCCCGAATGAAGCAAGACAGAAACGCGTCAAGACCGTGCTCGTGACCTCAACTGACCCATACGGTCAGAACTCCGCCGTTGTATTAGGCAGCTACGAAGGATGATCGATGCAACTTGACTTTGAAGAAATCAAAAAGCTCGTGCCCCAGCGTTTTCCCTTCATCATGATCGACCGGATCCTGGAAATCGAACCCGGGAAACACATCGTTGCCGTGAAGAACATTTCGGGCAATGATATGGTCTTTCTCGGCCATTTTCCCGACAAGGCCGTTATGCCCGGCGCCCTCATACTTGAGGCAATGGCACAGACCGCCATCATCCTTTTTGCCCTGGGAAAAGAGAAACCCGAAGAGGGGAAAAAACCGATGTATTACTTCGGTTCGGTCAAGGCACGCTTTCTCCACCCCGCTATACCGGGCGACCAGTTGAAAATCAGGGTTGAAAACGTCAAATCCCTGCCGACCGGCGCTTATGTGTCGGGCGAGGCATTTGTCGACGACAAAAAGATAACAGAGGCGGAGCTGGTATTCAGTGTAAAAAATGAATAAGCGAGTCGTGATAACAGGCCTGGGCGTCATTTCCTCGATCGGCATCGGGTGGGAGGAATTCTGGGATAATCTCCTGAAGGGAAAATCAGGGATAAGCCCTGTGACGTCCTTTGACACTTCAAACCAGTTTACTCACAACGGAGGAGAGGTTAAAAATTTTAACCCTGAGGAATTCATTCCCGGGAATAAAATTAATTCCCTCAGTAGGGCGTCACAGCTGGCTCTCGCTGCTGCAACGCTCGCAATCAAGGATGCTGATTTATCATTAAGTGAACTTTCCAGTCTGAGGACTGGCGTTTGTATCGGAACAACAATGGGATCTATCCAGACTGTGGAAAAGATAGATGAAATGATTGTTGCCGAAAAAAAGCATCAGATCAGCGAAAATCTGATTCGTCAAGTGCCGACACATTCAACTCCTTCGGTCATTGCAGAGACATTTTCTCTGCACGGCCCCAATCTGATGTTTTCAACCGCATGTGCGGCAGGTAATTATGCAATAGGATACGGACTGGATTTGATCCGTCTCGGCAGGGCCGACATTCTCCTCGCGGGAGGCGCCGAACCTCTCTCCAAGGTTGCTTTCACGGGGTTTAATCAGTTCTCAGCTGTCGCGCCTGAAAAGTGCCAGCCTTTTGATAAAAGCAGGAAGGGTATGATGGTAGCCGAAGGCGCAGGATTAGTGGTTCTCGAATCCCTCGAAAATGCGATAAAAAGAAAAGCCGGTATTTATGCCGAGGTTCTTGGGTACGGACTCAGCTGTGATGCCTTCCACATGACTACATCCTCCACGGAAGGCATTGTAGCGTGCATGAGAAAAGCAATGCGGGAGACAGAGATTACGGCTGAGCGCGTAGATTATATAAGCGCCCATGGGACCGGAACTCTTACCAATGACAGAAATGAGTCCGCAGCCATTAAGGAAGTCTTCGGACCTCTCTATACGAAGATACCCGTGAGTTCCATTAAGTCCATGCTCGGTCACACCATGGGAGCGGCTTCGGCAATCGAAGCGATCGCTTGCGCACTTGCCGTAAAAAATGATATGATTCCACCAACCATAAATTACGAAACACCCGACCCGGAATGCGATATTGACTGCGTACCTAATCAATCAAGAAAACATACCATCACAGTAGCCCTAAACAACTCGTATGCCTTTGGCGGCAATAATGCCTGCCTGATCTTAAGAAAATTTACCGGCTAAGAACGATGAGGAGATAACAATGGCTGTAAATGTGGAAAAAGAAATAGTCTCGATAATCTCAGATGTTTCAGGATTTGATATGGAAATGATAACACCCGAGAAAAATTTTTTTAAGGACCTTGAAGTCGATTCTATTAAGGCAATCGAAATTACGGTTGCAATTGAAAAAAAATTTAAAGTGTCGGTGCGGGATGAGGATGTTCCCAAAATTACAACCGTGAAGGAAGCTGTGGCACTTGTTAATAATTTATTGAGTCAAAAAAGTTCGATCAATGTTAAAGGTTGATAAAGATATTTATGATGTTGTAATCATAGGTGCAGGCATGAGCGGCCTTGTCTGCGGCTGCTATCTCGCGAAGGCAGGAATGAAAGTCCTCATAGCAGAGCAGCATTATAAGCCCGGTGGTTATTGTACCTCATTTAAAAGATCCGGGTTCACCTTTGATGCTGCGGCTCACTCGTTTGGCGCCTATAGAACGGGTGGGATTATGAGAAAGGTGTTTAATGATCTTGGAATAAACAAACGAGTCAGGATTATACGATATGACCCGTCAGACATTGTAATAAGCCCTGATTACAAAATCTCTTTCTGGGCTGACTTTAAAAATACAATTACAGACTTTCAGAAAGCTTTCCCGGAAGAAAGTGACAATATTAAAAAATTTTTCTCGCTCTTGGTTAACCCCGAGCCAATTTTTTTTGCTCGTATTAGAAGCTGGACATTTAAGAATTTATTAGATAAGTATTTTAAGGATGATAAATTAAAGTCCATCTTATCCCTTCCAGTATATGGCAATAGCGGCGCATCTCCAACATTCTTATCAGCTTGTATGGGCGCTCAAATCTTTACAGAATTTCTCCTTGACGGCGGTTATTATCCGGAAGGTGGCATGCAAACACTTCCTGATGCATTAGCTGAAACATTCAAGCAATCGGGTGGTGAATTACGGCTTTCTTGCCCTGTAAAAAAAATAAAGGTCAGAGAGAATAAAGTTGATGGTATAGTTTCTGAAGGAGGCGATTTCATACCATCGCGATATGTAATATCTAACTGTGACGCCACGCAGACCTTCTTCAAATTGTTAGGGAAAAGAATTATAAGTGCAGATTTTTTAAGCAGCGTCACTAAGATGACACCCGCACTTTCAGCATTTATTTTATATTTAGGAATGGACAAACATTATTACAATTTACCTGAGCCGGGCACCAACTTGTGGATACTGTCTCACTACAATTTTGACAATGCATATTCTACAATAAAAAAGAAAAATTTTGACAGCATTGGAGGATATTTGACGCACGTATCTCCCGATAAAAAGAGTCTTACTTCTTTCATTAATGTACCATTCATAAATAAAAAATACTGGGCTGACAATAAAAAAATATTAGCAGAATCCTTTATAAAAAGACTAGAAAAAGATGTCGTTCCTGGTTTGTCAAAACATACTATATATAAAGATGTAGCCACTCCACAAACGCTTTTCAGATATACCTTGAATCACAAGGGAGCTACCTTTGGATGGGCTGTTACCCCTTCACAATTAGCGCTCCCAGATTTTAGGAAACCTTCGTTCATCCAGGGTCTTTATCTGACAGGCCACTGGACAACCCGAGGACTTGGGATCTCAGGTGTGGTACATGTTGGTTATGATACAGCTAAAATGATCCTGCGAAAAGAAAAAGTCATTCGTGATTAAGATTGTTATCGAATCAAATTTTTGATACACTAATTTATATGGACAAAAACAAATATATAGAACAAGAACTATCAACTTACTTGCAGTCAATGGGAGGGGCTCTTTTACTTGCTGGAGCTGGTGTTACTGTATTATTAAGTATGTTGGATTATTTTGTCACGCCCGAAAATTTTACAAAATTCCTCACGTATAGATTCATTTCAGCCTCACTACAGGTAGTTTTATATTTCATTTTTAGGCTTAAGAAGACTAACCTTTTTCAGATAACTGTCTTGTTTGTAGGTATTTTAATACCTGCTTCAATGATTGAGTTAATGATGCTGTCTTTTGGCGGACATCAATCTGTTTACTATGCCGGATTTACTATTCTTTTTATGTTTATTCTAGGTTTTGTACCGGTTTCTTTTAGAGTAACGTTAACAATGGCTTCTATGATTTATGGAATTTATCTGCTCCCTATTCTTATTTTAGATAAAATCACAAACTTCAGAATATTTATAAATAATACTGTTTTCTTAACTGCGGCTGCGGTGACTGGGTTGGCGTGGCGGTATTACAACTATACACTCCTTATCAAGAAGCTATCTCTTGAATACGAGCTTGCAAAGGACAAAGGGCAGCTCGAAATGTATTCCCGTAAACTTGAGGACCTGGTTGAAGAAAGAACAAAAGATTTGCATAAATCCGAGCAGTGGCACCGGTCGCTTTTTGAGAACGCCACGGACGGCATCGTCGTCCTCGACAAGAACGGCGTCATTCTGAACACAAATGGGAAAGCATGCGAGATGCACGGTTTCAGCAGAGAGGCATTACTAGGCACGCACATAAAGCTGCTTGAAGATGCAGGCAATACGGAAAAAATGGCAGAGAGGATGCGGCGGATTTTGGCTGGGGAATCCCTCGTGTTTGAAACCAGACATAACAAAAAGGACGGCAACTCCATCGATCTCGAGGTCAGCGCAAAAGCGATTACTATCGGCGAGGAACTGTTCATTCAATCCTTTTACCGTGATATTACGGAGAGGAAGAAATTCCAGGAGCACCTGTCCCAGTCACAGAAGATGGAGTCCATCGGCGTGCTCGCGGGCGGCATTGCCCATGATTTCAACAACATTCTGACGGCCATCCTCGGCCATGCGGAGATCATTCGCAAGAATTCCGTATTGGATGTAAAGTCAACGAACAGTCTCGGCGTGATCGAAGACGCCTCGCGAAGGGCGGGGAGGATGATCTCAAGACTGCTGGGCTTCGCGCGCAAGAGCAAGTATGAGATCGTGCCGCTCTACCTCAACGACGTGGTGTATGATACGCTCAAGCTCCTCGAGCGGGTCATCGACAAAAACATCGAGATGCGCGTGGAGCTCGACAGCCATCTTCCGCCCATCCAGGGAGATACCAACCATATAGAGCAGATCGTCATGAACCTTATCATCAACGCCCGGGATGCCATGCCGAAAGGGGGGGGGATCGTAATCAAAACTTCCGTTGTGGACGTTGTGCAAGGCATGCCGGACGTCCCGGCCTACATCCTGCCGGGAGAATACGTCGTATTCAGCCTCTCGGATACGGGGACGGGCATCCCGAAGGATATCATCAATAGGATCTTCGAGCCGTTTTTCACCACGAAAGAACGGGGCAAGGGCACCGGGCTCGGCCTGTCCATGGTGTATGGAGCGGTCAAAGAGCATAAGGGATATATCACGGTCGCAAGCGAGCCCGGCGCCGGCACGCTCTTTACCATCTACCTGCCCGCTTCGCGCAAGGCCGCCCTCGCGCGGGAGAAGGAATTGCTTACTCCTGTGGGCGGAAATGAAACGCTGCTCATTGTCGATGATGAGAAGGAGACGCTCAACGCCGTCCAGGAGGCACTTACAGGCCATGGCTACAAGACCTTCGCCATGAGCGATTCCCCCAGCGCGCTCAGCATTTTCAAAAAAATTCCTCAGGAGATAGCGCTCGTTATTACGGACATCGCCATGCCGCAGATGGACGGCATGGAGCTCATCAGGCAGATCAAGGAGATAAAGCCCGAAATAAAGATTCTCGCCATGTCCGGCCACACGAAATATATTGCGGACAAGGACGGAATACGGGAAATCGACGGCTTCCTGAAGAAGCCCTTTGAATCCCCCTACCTGCTCTCGGTGGTACGGCGTATCCTCGACGCGAAAGCGAAAACCGCTCTCACCACCATTTGATGGCGCGTGCGCCTACAGACGCCCGCTCCTCTTGTGGAGAAAGGTCAGGATCCGGACCGCGGCCTTGGAGCGCTCTTTCGGGATGTCTTGGCGAAATCCTCTCGAATTCTCAGTTGGTCAACGGGCTTGTTTTTTTACGGGTACCGGGCGCCTTCCGGTCTCGATGTCCATTTTTTTTATTTTCTCCAGGAGCGTCGTTCGATTAAGGCCGAGAAGCCGGGCCGCCTTGCTCCTTACTCCTCCGGCCCGTTCCAGGGCCTTCCGGATCAGATCCCTCTCGATACTGGTGATTAGCTCATCAAGATCAATACCGGTCTCGCCAACCTCCAGCGTGTCGTATCGTATCGCCGCGGGCGCGGGGTTTCCGAAGACGCCCGCCGGTTCCTGCGCGGTGATTGCCTGTTGCTGGACGGCAACATCCATCCGGTGCATCGTTTGAGGGAGGTCCGATACCTGCACCGACCTGCCGCTCACAAGGATGGAGAGCCGCTCGATCAGGTTTTCGAGCTCCCGCACGTTTCCCGGCCATGAATACTTCATCAAACAATCATTTGCCTCAGCTGAAAAGACAAGCGGTTCGTGCTGTCTTTTCCGGGAAAATTCCAGGACAAAATGGGCGGTCAAAAGCGCAAGGTCCTCCGGCCGATCTCTGAGAGGAGGAAGATGGAGCGGGATGACGTTCAGCCGGTAAAACAGGTCTTCCCGGAACGCGCCCTTTTTGGTCGCTGTTTCCAGGTCCGCATTCGTGGCCGCGAGGATGCGAACATCCACCTTGACTGTTTTCACTCCGCCGACCCGCTGAAACTCGCGCTCCTGAAGCACGCGGAGCAGCTTGACCTGGAGCGCGGGATCGAGCTCGCTTATTTCATCGAGAAAGAGCGTGCCGCCCTGGGCCAGTTCGAACCGGCCGGCCCGCGCATAAACAGCCCCGGTAAAAGCTCCTTTCTCGTGGCCGAAGAGCTCCGAGGCAAGGAGGTCTTGGGGGATGGCGGCGCAGTTCAGCGCGACGAAGGGGCCGCTCGCTCGCCTGGTGTTGTTATAGTGAATGGTCCTGGCAACAAGCTCCTTGCCGGTCCCGCTTTCGCCGGTTATGAGGACGGTGCTGTCGGTGTCGGCGATCTTTTCTATCAGCTCGTACACGGCATGCATGGAGGGTGAGTCGCCGACGATCCCCTTGAAAACGTACTTCTTCTTGAGCTGCATTTTGAGCATCCGGTTCTCTTTCTGCAGCTGTGAAACGGAGAGCGCCTTGTCGAGAACGATAATGAGCTCGTCGAGGTTGAAGGGTTTGGTGAGATAGTCGAAGGCGCCGATCTTCATGGCCTCAACGGCCGTTTTGACGGTTCCGAAGCCGGTCATGACAATGACGGGAAGACCGGGCTGAGAAGCCGTTGCCGCTTTCAGGACGTCCATCCCTCCCTTGCCGGGCATCACCAGGTCGGTCAGAACGAGGTCGAACTTTTGAACCCCCAGCAAGTCGAGGGCCGCCTCGCCGTTCCGGGCAGACGTTACTTCAAAACCTTTTCCCGAAAGAAAAGTGCGGAGTATGTCCTGGATGGGTTCATCGTCTTCTACGACCAGAATTTGCTGTATGGCGCGCATGCAGGAACATAGCAAATAAACACGGACGTGTCAACTATTTGAGGGCAGGGTATTTCCGCTTTTGCCGCCCGATTATCGTGTTCAGACCCGACAGCGCGCGTCGGACCTGTCAACCGGAACGAGGATGGTGTCGGGCATTATGAAGCTGCGTCTGATGATTTACCATTCACGAGGCCGGTTACAATCTCTCTAAACTGCGCAAACGCCTTTCAAATCTTCCACGATCTCCAAGGCGATCACGCCTGGACCGGGGAGGTTGTCGGAATCTTCGGGGGATTCATCTTTGAGCCGGAAGATGTCGCGGCTGGCAAGTCCGTCGTAGTTGTATAACCGCCAGGGCCGTCGGGTTTCTTCTCGGACCACGGAGCCTTGCGCTGCTGGCGATCTAATAAACTCCCCCCTTTGACAAAGGAGGGACTGAAAGAGGATTTGTTTTGGAACCGTTCAAGCCAAAATAGCAAGCTACAAGCTCATCGAGGCAGAACGATGGAGGGAGCTGGTCTTGAGCGTGAAGTGCCTGTTCGTGCGGAGGTCATAGCTCCAGAGCTTCTTTGTCCAGGGCGTTTCGGATGCGGGCTTTTTGTCGGTCTCGATGCTGTGGAGCATCAGGTTCATGGCATAGTGTACAGAGCGCGGAAATTCCAAGGATTTCGGTGGGTGATTTTTTTGGGGGGGGGCAGATTGCGGATTTCGGATTACGAAATGGGGTCAAACAGAGGCAGGTCTCCCTGCGGAACGGGATAAAAGAGTTCGAAGTTTGAGTGCTGAGAGCGCGATTGTATGAGCCTACCCCGGCGATCTTCCTGGCTATCGTCTTGTTGGTTTTAGCAAGGGGCTTATGCGCTTAACGGTGAATTGGTGGTCCCAACGGGAATCGAACCCGTGTCTCCGGCGTGAGAGGCCAGCGTCCTAGGCCGCTAGACGATGGGACCGTGCGATGAACCCATGAGGCGCGGGAAGGGTCATGAGTGCAGAGTTGGGAGTAAAACCTTGCCAGAGATACTACTCCGAACTCACAACTCCGAGCATTGTATGGTTGGGGGAGGAGGATTCGAACCCCCGTAAACAGGTTCAGAGCCTGTCGTCCTACCACTGGACGATCCCCCAGTGAATACAGAGCTAGCACTATATACAAAACCCGCTGAGGTGTCAAGGGTAAAATCAAGGATTTTCCTCGGATTTCAACGGGGTCCGGCCGCTGCGGCAGGCGAGAGGCCGCGTGAGAACCGTATGGGTGCGCTGCCGGCGCTATCAATGGTGGCTGCGCTTCGCCTTTTCGAAACTCCGGTAGAACCAGACGCCCGACTCCAGGTCGTAATAGAGCGTGTGATCGAAACCGTCGCTCCCCCGCACGATGAAGAACCGCGCTTGCTTTCGGCCCCCCTCTCCCTCCTCGATCCACATCTTGAGTATTTTAAGGACTGTGATCTTCTCGCCGTGGGCAAAAAAAACCCGCGGGCTTTCTTCGCCCTGGTACCCCGCATAAGAGCCGATATCAATTTTTTGATCAGACATTGTCCATTGCCCTTCCCTCACGGCTCCGACGGCCTCCGGGTCTCACGGTCGCTTCTAGCGGGCCGCCCGGGTACAAGAGCATTCTATCAGAATATTTTTCCCTGTCAAAATTTTTTTATTAACAGTGCGGGTGCGGGCAGGTTGGTTCGGCGCTCATTCTTCACGCTATCCTCATGTTTGAATTCCGATGAAAGCTCCGCGGGGAGAGGACGCAGCGCGCAGGCTTGACGCCTTCATCGGTGAGGTGCTCTCGGTATTTCTGCAAGGGCCGGACCGTTACTGTTTGCGGGGCCCTTCACCCTGTGCTTCCCAGTTTATGGAGGAATAACCGGATCCGTGCCGCGTTGGTGCCGATGTCGCTCAATCCGACTCTCGACTCGGAGCGCACGTCAACGCGACTCCCACCCGACGCTGCCGTAACGCGGACCACCACATCATCCTTGAAGCCGAACCAGAAGGTCGTGTCCGTGGCCTCGATGCGGCCCTCGCGGGCGTTCGCGTAGATGATCGTCCACCCCATATTCCGCGCTGTCTCCAACGCTCGAGCAAAGGCCTGGGCTGGCGGGGCAGCCAGCAGGAGCGGCTTGATGTCGGGATACGCGGCCAGCTGCTGTTCCGCGATTTTACGCCCTCCGTACTCGGCAGAGTTGCGTGCGTTTTTTCTGAGCGCCAGGACCGATTGAAAGTGGGGCGGGTTTTCCGTATCGGTGGTAATGTCATGGATACGCGGGAGCTTCTCCGCTTTATGCATCCACGACCAGGGAACACCCGCAACGGCAAGTCCGATGATGGTCCCTGCGGCAGACAGCACAACCCACCGCCGCAGACGTCCCTGTCTGGTCACGATAGCGGCTGCGAGCGACACCGCAGCAGCGATCAGACCGGCATAGGCAGAGCATTTCAGGATCGTAAAACCGCTCGTGAACGGCCACCATCCCCATTGCGTTCCGAATCCGGAAAGCGCGCCGGCAATCGCCGCGAGCACGGCAAGTCCGAAGCCCGCGGGCGCAAGCAAAAAGAGCAGACCGTCTTTTATCGATGAATTTTTTTTTGGCATTTCCTGTTGTGTTCGCATGGGAGCTCTCCTTCCAACACCTGGTGAGTAGTCTACGGTAGTTATTAAGGAGCGCAGGTTGCCGCCGAGAACTCAAGAGGCCACGGAAGAACAGCCGTCAAAAATCAGCGGTTTGATCTTTTCTCGGTGTCCTCTGTGGCAAAGCATTTATGCTCTTGTTAGTAATATATCAGAAAAGTTTTCGAAAGTCGCACGGACGGGCTGCCGACACAGGTGCCCCGCGGAATGGTCTGTACACAATACGGAGGGAATTGCTGCAGGGAAAAACACACCAACGATCTTTCTGCTTTTCTTTATAAGAAGCGAAGCCTGTATAGAAGGGGTGCGCAGGGCGGGCCTTCCGCATCGGATGTCATTACAGCTGAGCATCAGCTGCACCGTATGCCGGAAAGCCGCCCTTTGCGCGGTACGCCTTACACGTTAATACCCGACGGTGATGTAGCTCTCGAGCTCCTCGATCGTGGCTTCCTGATCGGAGATGATGGAGTTGACAATATCGCCGATGCTCACGACGCCGATAAGCCCCCTCGGGTCAATGACCGGCACGTGACGGATATGGTTCTTCGTCATGAGCACCATGCACTCATGGATGGACTTCTCGGGCTCGATGCAGATCGGCGGGCTGGTCATCAGTTCCCGCACCTCGGTGCTCTTCGAGGATTTTCCTTTCAGGATGACCTTCCGGGCATAATCGCGTTCCGAGAATACTCCCATCAGCTTGCCGCCATCGACAACGAGCAGCGCGCCCACGTTCTTGTCAGCCATAATCTCCAGCGCTTTATAGGCGGTCATCGAGGGCGTGATATACCAGAACTCCTGCCCCTTTGATCTCAACACTTGACCCACGGTAATTGAAGTACGCATGTCGTTTTCCTCCTTTTCCCTGTATGTCGAAATAAAAAGACCGGGCACACCAAAGAAATTTCCTTCGGCTGTCCGGCCAGCTCCCGCCCCCCTATGCCCTCTCCCGAGGAGGGTAGCATCATCGAAACCGATATCAGCAGGGCCATGGGTGAGTCGCGCTCTGGAAGAACCCCGGACTCAGCCATGCTCGGCTGCCGAAGCAGACCCGCATCCTTATGCTAACAGCTATAACGCGCTCTAACCTTTTTGTCAAATTCTAATTACAAGTAGCAATCTATCAAAAATTGCTTTTTATACATGACGCGGGAAATGCCGCAGTGAACAACGTGGGCTTCTCCTAAAGTTGCAGAATAAACCCGAAGGTGCCTGTCGCCAGAGCAGGAAGGCTTGGCAGAAATGTCTTTGAAGGTGCAATAGAACCGGCAGCAGTAACAAGAGGAGAGCGGTAGAAGCGATCTCATCGATCAAGCGGGTCGGACTTCAGCCGGCATCCGGAGACGTCCCTTTTTTTCGCAATGATCAGCTCGATCTCTTCAGCGGAATAGAGCCTGCCCCTGCCCACACCGGGGCAGTAGGACGCGACCTCGCGCTCCCACACGGTCTTGCTCATGTTCTCCGGCCAGAAGGGCCAAGTGCGGCATTGCCAGGGACGAGCGTCGTACACGGCACAGCGGCTGTCTCTCATGAACGGGCAATCTTTGTCCGCGTATTTCAGCTGGTACAAGCCGTCTTCTTTTTCGGTATAGCGCAAGGTAAACTCGGCCGTCGAGGTCTTGAAGTGGACGGCAAGCCGCCGGCGATCGTTGAAGGAGAGATACACGTAACCGTATCGGCCGCGCGTGACGCAGCACTTGCCTTCACCCTGGCACTCGAACCGGATTCCGTCTTTGTAAAATTTGTTTTTTTCGGTCATGCGCCGTTCCTCTCCCCCCTATTTCTACTCTCAGTACGCATTAAAAGCAGGTGCGACGGTTGCCGTCTCCGATGACGGCAGGTTTCGCAGTGTTTTGGCGGCCGCGTGCAATACGGCAGGCTTGAAAAATTTGTCGAAGGGCCTTCAAGAGGCCGGCGTCCTATTCTTTTTCTATGGTCGAAACGAGGGAATAGGAAATCAGCTGGTCCCGATGGAGCTCTGCCTGTTCCAGGGGCTCGACAGCGCAGAGCGCCACGCCGTCATGGTGGGCCTTGAGCATGATCCCCTCGCATACCGCGCGCTCAAACTTGAACACGCGCATGAGCGTCCTCACCACGTGGTCCATGCTGTTTACGTCGTCGTTATGGACCAGGACCTTGTACCGCGGAATGTGGGCGGTGTGCTGTTCAAGAACAGTTCCGGGTTTAGTAATAGGAATAGTAGCCATTGGTGTTTTATCTTGTACCGAGCGGAGCTCTCTTCGGGGTTGCGCCGCAGGCAGTACTCGCGCTGTCTTTCACGGTGAAATCGTATAACAGAGCGGAATATTTGTCAATAGCTGATGAAGAACGGAGGATTCTCCTCCTCATGCCTGTCTTCCCGTTATGGTTTTTGACCTGACTGACACATTGATCTCACGCGGGGTTGACATTGCACAGCCCCGGTGCTACGTTAAAATTAAAGTACAGGATATGTCTTGATTTCCCATACTACTGAAGTTATAGGGGAAAGGAGGGAGTATTATGATTACTATTTTAGGTGCAACGGGTCACGTCGGCGGAAAGATCGCCGATATCCTTATCAAAAAAGGCGAAAAAGTACGGCTCGTGGCGCGCTCAGCGGACCGGTTGCGGCCCTTCGTGAGTAAGCAAGTCCAGGCCCTTGCCGGCGACGCGCTTGATACCGAGTTCCTCGTAAAGGCCTTCAAGGATACTGATGCCGTATTTACGCTGATTCCGCCCAACCTCAAAGCCGAGAAGTTCCTGGACTATGCCGATAAGATCGGTGAGAGCATTGCACGTGCGCTCGAAATAGCGGGGGTGAACTTTGTCGTGAACCTTTCGAGCACCGGCGCTGAGCTGCCCAAAGGCACCGGCCCGATCGTCGGACTCAATCACATGGAGGAACGGTTGAACAAGGTCAAGGGGCTGAAGGTCCTGCACATCCGGGCCGGGTTCTTCATGGAGAACCTGATGTCGAATATTGACCTGATCAGGTCCAAGGGCATCAACGGCGGTGCGGGCCGCGGCGACCTCAAGCTGCCGATGATCGCGTCAAAAGACATCGCAGCGTACGCCGCGGAGCGTCTCATAAAGAGGGACATTACCGGTTCGTCGGTCCGGTATCTGCTGGGCCAGCGCGACCTCAGCACGATTGAGGCCACGGAGATCATCGGCAGGAAGATCAACAAGCCCGATCTTGCCTACGTCATGTTCCCCTATGACGAAGCGGAAAAGGGAATGATCGCCGCCGGACTGTCGCCTGACATGAGCAGGCTCTATGTTGAAATGAGCAGGGCCTTCAACGAGGGCCTTATTAAATCCGAGAAGCGCACGACGGAGAACACGACGCCGACGTCGTTCGAGGTGTTCTGCGAAGAGGTATTCGTCCCGGCGTACTCGCAGCGTAAGGCGGCGTGATCGCGAAGAGAGCGGGGCGGACAACAGGTGGTTCGCCGCTCGCGGACATAAAAACATTCCATGCCAAAACCGCATGACAAAGTGGTCTCACGAAAAGGCCCGGATGAACAAACGTTTCATCCGGGCCTTTTTTTATTGTCCAAAGCATCGCTGTGCGTCGCTGCCGGTCACTGGTTCCCCTTGTCAAGAATCGTTCACACACCGGCTTTTTACCGGGTCAATCCCATCCTGAACGCTTTCTCGTGTCTCGCGAAAACCTTTCGGAAATGGAACCCGTAGATCGAGAGGGTGATGGCGAGCGGCAGGAGACGCGGCCGCCTGAACAGGGACCAGAAGAAGAGCTTCCAGTACTGGAAGCGCTCGCGGCCGATAATGCCCAGGCGCACGACGGACTTGACGGCGGCCTTGAGGTGGATGACCCGGAAGCGCCCCCCTCGTGCTTTCGGCGGACGGTACTCTTTCAGGAAATTTTTTACCCGCGCGTAGTAGTGTTTCGGCGAGTAGATCGTGTTGATGATCTTCCGGTAGCCGGAAAGCAGGTGCTCGGCATTCATCCTCGGGATGAAGTTGATCGAGAAATCGGTGTTGTCCCCGGTGGGGGCCTTCGTGAGCCTGCCTTCCGCTTTCAGGCGGTGGTAGAGTTTGGTGCCATGCGGCGCGTTCAGGAGCCCCACCATGGCGGTCGCGATCCCGCTTTCCTGGATGAAGCCGATCAGACGCTCGAAGATCGTGGCCGGGTCCTTGTCGAACCCCACGATGAAGCCCGCCTGGACCTCGAGGCCCGCCTGCTGGATCTTTTTGACGCTCGCGATCAGATCGCGGTTCCTGTTCTGGAACTTGCTGCACTCCGCGAGGCTTTCCTCGTTCGGCGACTCGATGCCCACGAAGACCGTGTCGAAACCCGCCCTGACCATAAGCGTCATGAGCTCTTCGTCGTCGGCGAGGTTGATGGAGCCCTCCGTATTGAGGCCGAAGGGGTGCTTGCGCTTCTCCATCCACTCGATCAGTGCCGGCAGGATCTCCTTCTTGAGCTTCCCCTTGTTCCCGATGAAGTTGTCGTCCACGACGAACACGCCGTTTCTCCAGCCCAAGCTATACAGTGCCTCAAGTTCGGCAAGGACCTGCTCCTTGCTCTTTGTTCTCGGTATCCGGCCGTAGAGCACGGTGATATTGCAGAACTCGCAGTCAAAAGGGCAGCCGCGTGAATACTGGACGTTCATCGATGCGTAGGCCTTGAGGTCCAGAAGATCGAACCGCGGCGTGGGCGTTTTTGAGATATCCGCCCATTGCGGAGAGGTGTAGACGCGGCCCGCTGTTCCCTTTTTCAGGTCCCCGAGAAAGAGCGGCAGCGTGATCTCGGCCTCGTTCAGGACCAGATGGTCCACGTGGCCGAACTCCTCGGGGTTTGCGGTAAAGAGGGGGCCTCCGGCAATGACTTTCACGCCGAGCTTCTTGCACCGGGCAATGACGGACAGCGCGGATTCCTTCTGGATGGACATGGCGCTCAGGAACACGTAATCGGCCCACTGAAGGTCGGCGTCTTTGAGCCGGTTGACGTTCTTGTCGACAAGACGAAGCTCCCATTCAGGAGGGAGCATGGCCGCGACGGTCAAAAGCCCGAGCGGCGGAAGGCTTGCCTTTTTGGAGATGAACTTGAGAGCATAACTGAAGCTCCAGAACGTATTGGGGTACTTGGGATAGACAAGCAGGATTTTCATGTGCTCTCCTTCATAGCATGACATGAATTAAATGATAATAATTATACCATATACCATGTACGAGCCGTGCATGCTTTCAATGAAAGTATCAGGATGCTCATTGAATCCAATTGGTGCTCGAGCCTGATTCCATTCATTATCCGCTTTTAACCGTTAAATGCAATAGCAATCAACATGAAAGCCAATATGCGCCGCTTTCGATTTTTTTATCTCTGGGAGGATTGCCTTCGGCCGGGAAGGTCTTAGTACCCGCGCAGCACCTTTGCAAGCAGGGCCGTGGCAACGACAAGATGCTCCTCGGGGCTGAGCGAGGGGCCGAGCAGGGCAGCCGAACCCGCCCTGTTCAGCAGCCGGTCGTCGTATCGTGCGGCCGGGCAGCGCCGGCGCATTTCCGCGGTAAGCTTAACGAAATTCGCCGATCGGGACAATCCGCGCTCGGATCCAAGGGCGTCGTAGACAAGGCTGTTCTCGCGGAACAGAAGCGTCGGAGTGTTTGCAGCATAGAGGGTGAAAAATCCCTCCCGTTCCTCCCTCGTCACTTCGCGCGTGGTTTTCGTCATCTTCGTCATCTTCAAGCCGCTGGAAAGCACCGCGGTCCCCAGGTCGAATTTGCGCTGCTTCGTTGTTTCGATCGAGGTGCTGCTGGAAATCCCGGTGCCGCGAAGGATGAGGCCGATGTCCTGATAGGCGAGCGTGCGGCTCTGGCCGTCAACGGATTCGACGCGCAGGTCGTGCTCATTGAGGCCGAATCTTCTTATGCTCCATTGGGCCGTTTCCGTCTCGAGCTCGTCCGCGCTCAAGACCGCGGCGCTGAAGCCGCCGGCCTCGAGTTGTCCGGCAAGCGCCGCCGCCTGCTCCCGCTCCGCGAATACACCGACGACAAAAGGTCCGCTTCCGGGAGCACGCAGGCGTGAAAGTGCTTCGAAGGCCGTTCCCTTGAGGACGGTGCCAAGCGCCCCGGCCATGGCCTGCTTGTCGTCTTTCAGGCTGTGTATTGCGACGACATGCATCGTTGTTCGTCTCCCTTTCCCGCCCGGCTTTTATTGCCGCGGGGATTAGCGCTTCCTTTGAAGCCGGTCGCGAACCGCGCTGTCCATTACAGTATACCACCGCGTTAAAAAAGGATGAAGTGCGGAATTAAAAAAGCGGGGACGCGGAGTACAGGGGCCTTGCCCATGGGTTAGATTTTAATGACTGATAACGGCGGATGAGATCGCCGCCGTGCGGAAGAAGGAAAAATCGACCAACATCGTTATCAGGAAAAACTCAGGATATTTTCAGATGGCCAGTCGGGATATCTTTTACGATCTGTCCCATAATAACGTTTCTGAGCAGTTCCCGGTCGGTTGCCGAAATTTCGACGAACTTCATCCCCATTCCCGGCTCCTTGAAAAGCCCGGGCTTCATGGGGACGCTGTACAGGACAACCGCTTTGATCTTTACCGGGATGGAGCGGATCATAATGGTCACCGGGAGAATGGCGTCAACCGGACGGGGGCAGAGCGTGCGCACGAAAATGCCGTTTTCCGACAGCTCCGAAACATATTCTGTGCTGAAGGCATTGCCGGAGGAGCTGGACCCGCCCACCCTGGCCGGGAGCAGCGTCTTCAGCCGTATGTGCTGCCGCGGGGTGGCCTCCGTTGCCTGCTGGACCGCGCTAAAGAGAGCGCCGGGTTGCGCCGGTTTTTTCAAAAAGGCGGCGCATCCCGATGCCCGGCAGTGCTCCTGGCGCTTTGTGTTCTCTTCCGTCGTATGAATAATAACGGGAAGCGCTTTGGTCACGGGATCATATTTGATGCGGACCAGCAGCTCAAGGCCTGACATCTGCGGCAAAGAAAGCTCGGTTATGAGGAGGGCCGGCATGGCGGCATCAATGATCTTGAACGCGTCCTCGGCCGAGTTCACGATATAAACGTCGTAGTCGAGCCGCTGGAGGATCATGCCGGTCGTGAACAGGTCCTTGATGTATCCGTCCACGAGCAGGGCGAAGCTTTTTTTTCGCCCCGGCGCCTGGCTGCCGGCTGTCTTGATGGCCTCATCGGTCATTGCCTGCCTCTCTCCTTTATCAGACAGAGCAGGCCCCGCTCCTGCTCGGCATGGGATTCGCGCGCCTGATATCTGGATGATTATACAAAAGAAAAGAGAAAGAAGCAAGGAGAGAACCTTTGAGAGGATACGTCGCCGAGTAAAAACCGGCCCCGTGAAGTTCCAATAAATTTTCTTGAACAGTATTCCCTCATGGCCCGCGTACAATGATTATGCTCGCCGCGAATGGGGTTCCCAAGCGGTTGCCCGCCAGTACCCTGCCGGGGTCGGTGTTTTCAGACTCGACCCTCTGTTCGGCGTCAAAGAATAACCACCCCGCGACCCGGGAGCGTTTTACGCAGCCACTCCACCCCCTCCCTGTTCAACGCCTTGGGCCTTCAAGCGGTTGAGGTCCTGAACGCCCGGAGACCGCGCATCCCCTTCCCGTCCAAAGGCTGAAGGGGCAGAAGGCTCAGAAGCACACTTACGATCAGTATTCGTCGCTGCATGAATAAAGCTTCTCGTCAAAACAAATCCGCAGCCTTGCCGCTACAGCTTCAAGCTCCTCATGATCAGGATGCCGAAGATGAGCATCAGGAGCCAGAGCACTATATCGAACGCCACAGCCTCCGCGTCCTGCCGATGGTTATGCGACCCGCCTGCCCGGGCAAAGGAATCGGGCGGGCGGACCGAAAGGAACGCGGAAACAACAAGGATCGCGGAAAAGACGACCAGGAGCAGCGCAGGCGTCCACGCATCACCCCTGCTGCCTGCGGCAATTGCCGGTACCTGCCACTCGGCCGACGCCCCTGCCGCCAGGAGGAGCGCCATGAAAAACACGATGAAAGCCTCACCCCGCCGTTGCTCCGGGACCCAGGGTGCAGAGAGCGCGGTCAGGACCATGGAGACGGTCAAGGCAAAGAGTATATACAGGAGAATCACTGTCCTCACCCCTTTTTTCGGAAACAGATCGGAACTGCAAAAAAATATCTCCGTTCCTCTTTTAAGTATAGCACCGGTAAAAATCATGAACGTTCTGCCGGTGGAGCGACCCCGGATCATTCTTTTTTACTATCGTGCGGGAAAAAGAGGCGGCAGGTGGGCGATAGCTCGCCCAGGGCTGTTCAGTGCGTATGCGGCAGGTCATGAGTCGGGGTCAGGAAACGAGCGGAACGGCATGGGCGATGATGTTTCCCTGATATTACCGCTCGTGGCAGCACGACACTATAAGCAACAGCAAACATCAGATTGATCACCATCGTTTTGGTGCCGTCCTTCCTTTAGGGAAGTTCCGGCTGGGAAAAACCTGCCTTACCGTTTCTCGTTGAACCGTAAATTTCATCTTCCTGGAAGCACGTATCTTATTTTTGACCCCGCAGTTGTGCCAGGAACTCGGGGTCTGCCAGCATGGACTTGACGGCCTCTGCCAGTGCCGTGCCGGCCAATTGATTGGCCGCTTCTGTGATTGTCCAGACACTGTACACGCTCAATTCCGCGGTGCCTTCATAATCTTTCGACCACGCCGCGGATGACGAAACCGCGACCTTCACGTTGATCTGGTAGAGCTCTCTGGTCTGCACAAAGGCTATCTCGGGCAGCGCGACGCTCAGCATGAGGGGGGCGGTACTACGCACCCGGGCGCCCCGCTTGGCAAGCTCAAAGGCCAGGGCTTCGACGAGTTTCCCTGACCAGGCCTGCCGGTTCACCCGGAGGCCCGACTCTTCTCCCGTATCGGTCCGGATGTCACGCTCCACCGCGTCCTTTTCGGCGTTCGTGACGATTACGGAAACCCCGGACATCGACACCTCTTCGATTTCCTTTATCTGCGGAACATTTTTCGGCATGACCAATGCGCTGCAGCCGGCGAGTAGTGCCGCGCTCACAATCAGTCCGGCGAATGCCCAACGTTTTATGTCGGGGCGTATCGTGTTCATGTGCAGCCTCCTCAGTGAACAATAATGTCGAGCCGCAGAGACAAAGTTCCCGCGTCTCTTTATCCTGTTAGCAATCATTTTCCAGCATCATACTTCCATGATTTGGGCGACCCAGGAAGCGGCAGATGGGGAATGAGCTGAATCTTTTTAGCCATCTTTAGCGGGGTGAACCGTCTCGCCGTCCGCTTTTGCAATATCCAGGCTCGGGTTGCAGGTCGGTTTCAATTGGCGGACCGCAATCTCTTTCGGTACAGCCAAAAAAAATCACGACTACCACGACTACAATGTCCAGGGAACGGCTCAAGGGAAAGACTACATAAATAAACAGGACAATGTCAAACAATATGCAGTCTGTTGAAGAGCGCATGTGGTACACAAAATCAGGTATAAAACGTAAGAATTTTAATGACGAAGACGAAAACGCGTAGGGAATATATGATCTTCTTTATTTGGAGGAGCGTCCCCGTGCGGCCACCCACAATAAGGGCAACCCACAGGGGGTTGCCCTTGCGCATCAAGATTTCCCCTCATTAAACACTGCCGGTGTTTTACACGGATACATTTGTAAAAAATCAGCGTCACGCAGAAGCGCCTGCCTGTGAAAGTCCCTGTCCGTAAATCTTCGTTTCTTCGCGCCCGGTGATCCCGGATCGGCTCCTACTTATGGCATCGTCCGCAATTCGCCTTGTTTTTGACGTCAAAGGCCTTCTCCCCATTGTGGCAATGCCCGCAGAAAAGGCCCTTGGTCATTTTGCTCATGTCCATCTTATCCTCATCCTTGGCCATCTGGAATGTATGGTTGTGACAGGCGCTGCACTTTAATTCCTTTATGTTTACATGCTCATCATGGCTGAAGACCACCGGTTTTGCGTTCTGAGGCTTGAAGGTCATGTCACCGCCGCCCGGACCAGCGGCAACTGCTGCGCCCGCGGACAACACCAGACAAAGTAATCCAATCTGTGCAAAGGCTTTCGTCATCATCGTAATCCTCCCGTTCACTGGATTTGATCAAAACAACCTGGATCTGAGAGATGCCCCGCGTATGACAATGGTAGTATGAAAATAGTATAGCATAAATTATGGACCGACAATAAGGAATGAAATCAGCAAGTTATATAATGCCTCGGGATGTTCCGCTTAGATCAGTGTGCCGTCACCCGTAAGCCAGATGAAGACCTCACCCTTATTCAAGGTCAAGACCTATCCCAAGTACGAGGGTGTCTTCATGACGGTTGCGCACTCTCCGGCGGGTGTCTTTCACCGGGCTTTGAGTTTGAACAATTCTTACCTGCATTCTCCGCGCATGCCGGGCAGGGGTCATCACCGTGCATCTTGATCCGATTCCCTTGTGCGCGATCTTGTATCACCGCAGCGCCAGCGAGATTGCGCCGGTACCGCATGCCTTGCGGCACAGTCCGCAGCCGAAGCACTTTTGCGGATCAATGGAGGCACGTGACGCGCCGCTCCGGGCAACGCTTTCGATCGCATGAAAATGACACTGCGCAGTGCAGAGCCCGCACCCGGTGCATAACGCTTCATCGACCGTGGCCGCAAATTCCGCGCGCGCCATGGTCTCGACCTTGGTGCGGGACAGGGTCCTCATGGCAAGGCATTCCTCGGGAGAGCAGTTGCAGATCGCGCCGATAAAGGGGGTCATCATGGTCCAGATAGTATGGACCGCCCCTTCCCCTTCCATCTCCTGCATCTGCTCTATGGCCGTGTCCGGGGAGAGCGACTCGAGGCCTTCATCGGACGCCTTGCCGAAGTAACCCATGTCGATGTCTTTATACCAGGCCTCGGGGCCGTAACTCACCGCATAACAGCAACGCTCTTCTTTTTTCCCGATGTTCCAGCGACAGGCGCAGGGCATGCGCACCACGGTCTTTGCCTGCCTTACCACATCGCTGATCTCTTCGATGGGCAACACCTGGCCGAAATGCTCCTGTTTTGCCTTCGTGACCATGGCTGTTGTTACGGCCTCCGGAAGCTTTCCTTTTTTTCTATAGATGGCTTCGAGCCTTCCCAGGGTCTGGAACCCGTCCTTAAATGCGGTTGTTAAAAAGCTTTCGATATAGCGGCGGCGCTCCAGGTCGGACAGGAGATCGTTGGCGTAATTTCGCGCGTTCTTATACCAGATCTTCCCGTCGCCGTGTTTCGTACAAAAGTCACACATGGTATCTCCCCTGAAACCCGGTCAGAATCGGATCTTCCTGTCTTTCATAAAGGCGCGGAGGGGCTCAGTAAAGCAAGAAATCACCTGACGGCCGGTTGGTCTTCATGCATCGATCACACTTCGTTCTCCCACATAATCGGAAAAAGTGGATGGACTTTATGAACAGAGCATTCCGATTTACATCAAGGTCATGGTATATGTTCAACGCGTGTGGTTCCGCTGCTCCGCTATCGCCTTTCGATATCTAAATGCAGTTTGTGCAAGAAACGATGATACACCGGCGCGAAGAGCACGCCCACGAACGTGAGGAACGAGATGCCTGAAAAAAGGGCGTAGAACGAAGCAAAGAGCTTGCCTCCCGTCGACTCCAGGTGGTCTACGGGCCCCATGCCCGTAAGGATCATGGACGCATTCAAAAAAGAGTCGATCCAGGCGAGCTGTCCGTATGCATGGTACCCCGCGGTCCCTATGCCGAGAGAAACGGCGAGGATGATGAGTGAAAACCCGGTATAGCGGAACTGCCTGCGCAGAAACTCTTTTCGGCTCAGAAGCGGTTTTTTATGGTGTTCAAAGGTCATAATTATTTTTTTTTACGCGAGGCACGCGCAGAGCACGAAGTTACCCGCTCCCCGTCGTCCTTTCTCCATGCCTGTCTTGCACCACGAACTCGAAGGGGGCGTCGAAACCTCCCATTCCGTCTCCGGCACGACGCCCCGGGAGGCCTCCTCGCAAATAAATTGCCGGATAAACTCATGGTTTCCTCGGCCGCTGTGCGAGGCCGGCGAGAGCTTTGCCGACATCCCCCGCCCCCCTTTAGAACTCGTGAAAATTCATGGCCACCTGTTCTTGTCAGGCAAGGGGCCGGTCCAAGATCACTTCCGCAGCAGGTTGAAAAGGTGGTCGAGCATCTTTTTTCTTTTTTCGAAGAGGATCTTATCGTGCTCCGTTTCGTTGCCGATTCCCTCGGCTTTCAGCTCGAACCGGTATGCCGTGATGAGCGAGACCAGGACCTGCTCGATCCTGGCGAAGAGCTCCTTGTCCTCATCGAGGCTCATGCGCTTGGGCGCAATCCGCGCCGTCAGCGCGTCGAGCTCATTGGTGATCTTCTTTGCGTGGTCGTGGACGCCTTCGTACAACCCGGTCAGGGTATAGACATCCGCCCGCAGGAGGTCCGCGGTCCGTTTCGAGAGGTCGGCGACCTCTTCTTTCGCCGCCTCGAGCTGCTCCTTCGTGATCGTGCCCTGGTGGAGGGATTCCCGGAGACGCTCCTTGAAATGCATTTTGATGTCCTCGATCAGCCCGGTCTCTTTCTTTCTCGCGATCTGCTCGCTCACGAGGATGCCGATCGACGCTTCGCAGAGCTTCCCGATCTTGCCCAGGTTCTCCCTGATGTAGAACGCAAGGTGCCCCAGCTCTTCGACCAGCGATGTGCAGTGCCTGGCGAGCTCCTCCATGGTCTTTTTCCGCTCGTCCACCAGTATCTGCATTCTGGCCAGCCGGGCCGCTTCGTCCTTTTTTTTGGGATTGAGCCTGGCCATCTCTTCCTCAGCGGACTTGATGAACGCGAGCGGCTTCTTCGGATCCAGCGAGGCCAGGGTGTGCAAATGATATTTGTACTGCTCCACGGCCGACTTGAGCGCGGGTTTGACGAAGTTGGAGTGGGCAAGCGCGCCCAGGAACATCTTTTTTTGGAAGGCCTCCTGCGCCGTGTCCGGGTACTCATTGAGGTCGAAAGCCAGGATGCTGCTGATCAGCTCGTTATAGTGAGCCAGGTCGTCATTGTGCAGCAGCTCGGGCGCGCCTGCCTTTTTCGGGCTCGCGAGGAAGGCGTTGAGGTCCTCCGCTGAGGGCAGGAGCTCGTTGTTCGATTTGAAGCGAAGGCCGAATATGGATTTGTCCATCGTCATGGGAATGTCAGGATTTATCAATAATACAGGTACGCGGGTGCGGGGTCAAGTGGATTAACAGTCCGAATTTTCGGGTTGAGGCATTTCGAGAGCTCAGGGGTTAAGGAGTTCCACGCGCCGCTCGGGAAGATCCGCATGTCGATATTCAACGTTCGGAGAGACCTGCTCATTTCATAAGCGAGAGAATCGCCTTCATCTCCATCTTCTTTAACAGCTGCTCAACGCGCTTTTTTTCACCCGTTATCAGGATCTTCACGGTCTTTGCTTTGGGCGCAAAGGGCTGCTGCTCCCCCATCGCGCGGAACGTATTCTCCCGCTCCTGCTGCCAGTCCCCATAGAGGATCAGGGTCCGTCCTTCTTTCCAAGCCGTTGCCCCGGTCCGCTCGCCTTCCCTGCGAAGGGCGAACGCGGCGCCCCGGACAGAAACCGGCTCGCCGTGCAGGAGCTCCGCCTCGTTGTCGTTCAGGGACACGCGGATCGAGGCCTCGGAGTCCTTGATAAGATACTTTTCCATGTCGTGGGCAATCTTCCGGTCCGTCTCTTCATGAAGGGCCTGCATGGTCTTGCCGTTCTCGTCCAGTTCATCGTTCAACCGCTGCATTTCCAGCCGGTTCCTGCGTCTCGTGGCTTTCCTCAGCTCCAAGGAGGTCTCGGTCTGCTTCTTCAGGAGCTCTTCGATCAGTGGCCTGGCAGCTTCCTCGTGCCTGTTGGAGCTCTCCCGATAGGCGGCGTCGAGACGCTTTCTTTCCTCCGGGAGACCCTCGACGCGCTTATAGGAAATGAAACAGGAAAACCGGAGGGACCGCATCCCGTCTACCGCTTTTTCGGGCGGCGCTGCGTCGATCTTCACCTCCCCGGCCACGAGCCAGCCCGGGGGCGCCGGCGGCAGGGCCTTCTTCACCGCGGCAATGGCAGGCGCTACGACGGAGGCGTAAAACTCTCCTTCCGCTCCTGCAGCGGGCGGCGTAACGCTGTCGGCCATGACCGGGGAAGCGGTAAGCGAAACGATCATGAATACTGCTGTAATGGACGCGGTGATGCTGTTCATGCGGCACCGATCTCTCGCGGAGCGGTAAAGCTTCACTTTTGGGTCAACGTTGGCGTGTCCCTGGTGGTTCACAGCGAGAAGATACAATATAATGATTATAGAAGGCAAGCGCGGATACTTATGACGTGAAAGACCGTCCCTGTTATGCGGTATCCCGTTAGAGATTGGTACGCCTCTCTAACGGGACAGATCGTTGTTTCTTTTGGTGGCCGGGTTCCCGTCAATCCTTTACGCCGCCATCTGCCTTGCGAGCCTTGCCTGCAGCTTGATCTCTGCGCCGGTCAGGGCCATGGACACGGGACAGTTTTTTTGGCGGCCTCGGCATGTTTCAGGAACGTTGCCTCATCGATGCCCGGCACGTTTCCCTCGGTCTCGAGTTCGATCGTCGTGATTTTAAACCCCTCGCCGGCCTTGTCGATATAGACTTTCGCGACGGTATGAATAGTGTCGGCAGTATATCCCGCTTTCTCCAGCATCAGGGACAGAGCCATGGAGAAGCAGCCGGCGTGAGCGGCCGCGATCAGCTCTTCAGGGTTCGTTCCCGGTCCCTGCTCGAAACGGGAGGCGAATGAGTAGTTGCCTTCAAAGGCGCCGCTGCCGAGTTTCACGGTACCTCTGCCTTTTTTCAGGTTTCCTTCCCATACGGCTACAGCAGTACGTACTGGCATGCCTCCTTTCAGAAAGATTTTCTTTATTTTTTAAATGTAACACTGCCATGCCAAAACGTAAAGCGAACTAAAGTATTCATCTCGTCAGTGATCGAAACAAAACTGCCAAACGACACGCGCTCTATGGTCATCCTTCTTCCCGTTCGAGTGCAATAGAGATAATTTAAAGGATGATCCCTAACAGGGTGAAAGCGCACATCGGAGGGCGTGACGAATGCGGATTGGGCGGAGAAGACCGGAAAATTCCACTCGATCGAATTACCGGGGAACCCCTTTCATGAGCTCTTCTCTGATGAACTCCCGGATAAGCTCCCGGTCCTGCGGAGCGACCCGGACGAACTTGAGCCCCATGCCGGGCTCTTTGAAGGGACCTTCGCCGAACTTATGGCTGTAGAGGACCACGGCCTCCACCGGGATGGCCCGGCCCTTGATGACGATCTGCACAGAGAGACGCGTGTTCGACGAGTAGGGCCGCAAAGTCCGTACGTACATGCCGTGCTCCGACAGCACGGAAGCGCATTCGCCTTCCACGCAGTCAAGCGGTTTGCCATCTACGATCACGGACAAGAAGGTATGAATGCGGATGTTTTGGCGCGGTGTGGGCTCGATCTCCGCCTGGACCGTCCGGTACAGTTCCTCGGCATTGACCGGCTCGTACAGACAGGCCGCAACGCCGGCCTGGCGGCACAGCCGTTCCGTTTCCGGTGTGCGGTCCGTTGTCTTGATCAGAACGGGCACGGCGGCCGTACGGGGGTCCTGCCTCATCATCCGGATAAGCTCGAGACCGGGCATGTCCGAAAGGACCAATGAGGTGATGACGAGCGACGGCGTGGCAATCCTTGCCATCTTGAGCGCCTCTGCGGCAGTTGTGGCCGTGCTGATATTGTATTCGAAGCGCTGGAGGAGCATCGAGAGGTAGAAGAGGTCATTGACATCGCTGTCGACGACGAGCAGAAAGCGGCTGCGGCGTTCCGGCATTCCAGTGGGGATGTCCCTTCGGGATTCAGCCATATGCTTTAACCTCCTTGACCCGGACCCGCCCGGAATGCTTATGGCCCCGAAGAGAGCGACCGGTGAAACCGCGTACGGAACTTCAGCCGTGAAACTCTAGCAAATTATGGCCAGTCTGTCAATGGGTCTGCCCGGAAAGCAGGTCAGATATTGATGTCGTCGATCTGTTTCTTGAGCAATTTGACAAGCACGACGCCGCTGCGGGTGTTGTACAGGAGCTTCCGGCCGTTCTGGCCGCCCGTATCGGCGCTGATGATCGGGATCTTCTCATCGCGCAACAGGTCCTGGGCCAGCACGACATTGCGCGCACCGATGTTCATGAAGGTGCTTGTCACTTTGAGCACGTCGCCGCCGCCGAAGACCTTAGCCTTGAGATTGTTCCGGTCGGCGCCAAGCTCGAGCATCTTCTCGATAAGCTTTGTGATGGCGATGTTGCCGTAGCGGGGCGAAGCCAGCCCGTCACCGTTCCAGAGCGGCAGCATGAAGTGGTTGATCCCGCCGAGCCTTCGCGCGGGATCCCAGAGGCAAACGGAAACGCAGGAACCGAGCACCGTCGTTACCGTGTACTCGTCCTGGTGCGCAAAGATGTTTCCCGGCATAAGATAGTGGCTGTAATTGTCGGAACCATTCATGGGTGGACGACCTTCGTGCGGCGCGCGGGAACAGCGCCTCAAAACTTCTTTTCGTTTTCGAACAGGAACTCGTTGCCGTCCTCGGAGGGGACGTTGTCCCCGGCGCCCGGCGCCTCGGGAACGGCGACGTCGAAGACGCACCCGCCGCCGTCGGCGTCCGCAACCGATACTTTGCCGCCCAGCATTTCGACGAGCGCCTTCGTGGTGCTTAACCCGAGGCCGTGCCCCCGGTGTTTTTTCGTGCTGCCCCGGTCGAGCTGGTGGAAGCGGTCGAACAGGCGCTCCCGCTCCCGCTTCGGAACGCCGATGCCCTCGTCGGCGATAGAGACCCGCAGGACGCCGTTCTCTTCCCGTGCCTCGATGCGCACTGTTTTACCTTCTTTGTTGTATTCGATGGCGTTCGCCAGGAGGTTCGCCAGCACCCGGTGGAGTTTTTCGGCATCGGTATTGAACAGGAGGCCCTGGTCCTCCGGCTGGGCCCCGCAGCAGGCGAATGTCACAGTCAGACTTTTTTTCCGCGCCTTGCGGCTGAAGGCGCTGACCAGGTTTTTGATGAACGCCGTCACGTCTATGCGCGAGATGCTCAGCTGCGTTTCTCCGGCCTCGAGCTCGGCGGCGATGAAGATGTTCCGGAGCTGGAAATCGAGTTCGAACGCCTCGTCGTAGATCGACTGGGCCATGAGCTGTTTCGTCTGCTCGTCCTTTTTTGCCGATGCGATCTCCCGTGACAGGCCCAGGATCGAGGTCAGCGGGTTGTTGATCTCGTTCCTGATGTTCGAGAGGAAATCGCTTTTCAACCGCTCCGACTCGGCCAGCTTGACATTCAGCTTCTCGATCTTTTCGTTCATCTTCGTAAGATCGTAGAGCGCCTTCTTGGTGTCGAGAAACCGCCGCTTGAGCTCCTCAAGCAGAACATCATCGCTCATCATGTCCATGGTTTTCTCCTCGTTCCACGGCCTCCCGCGGTATTCGGACCGCGGATGTGCGCGCAACAGGTTTTAGTATACCAAATTCGGGTCCACCCGTAAATAATATTGAACGTCCCTCCGGCAAATGAAGGTTCGTAAAGGCATTCGCCGGGAATGCGCTCACGCCAGAGTTCATTCTGATCGAGTCAGGGGTTCGTTACCGGTAGGGATAGAAAATATAGAAAAGCAGCGAGAGCGCGGCAAAGACCCACATGCCGGCCGGGACCTCGCGGACCCTTCCGGCCATTGTTTTGAGCACGGGCCAGGCAAGCAGTCCGGCGGTCATGCCCACGCCGATGTTGTAGGTGAAGATCATGAGCGAGATCGTGAGAAAGGCCGGAATGAGCTCGGTATAATCGTTGAAGTCGATCTTTGCGATCGGTTTGATCATGAAAACGCCGATCACGACGAGGGCTGCGCCGTAGGCGTGGGGCGGCACGGCGGTAAGTACCGGCGCAAAGAACAGGGCAAGCAGGAACAGACCGGAGACCACGAGGGCGGTGAAGCCCGTACGGCCGCCTTCTTCGATCCCGGCTGCGGACTCGATATAGGCGCCGGTCGTCGTGGTTCCGAGCACGGGCGCGATCAGGTTCGCAACAGCGTCGGCGAGCATGGGTTTTTCGATCTCCGGCAGATTTCCTTTTTCGTCGAGAAAGCCGCCGCGCGCCGACAGGCCGATGAGCGTGCCCACGGTGTCCACAAAGGCCATGACAAAGATGATGAGGGCGATCGGCAGGTTCTTCGGGCTGAGCGCGCCGGCGATGTCCAGCTGAAGCACGAGGGGCCCCGGCGAGGGCGGCAGGCCCACCCATGCTCTCGGCGCCGGCGTGATCCCGAACAGAAAGGACAGGAGCGTGATCGCGAGCACGCCGATGACGATCGCGCCCCGCACTCCTTTGATCATGAGCCAGGACATCACGGCGAAGCCCAGCACCGCAAGCAGCGACGTGGGCTGCGAGAGCCTTCCGAGACTGACCGGCGCGCCGGCCACGCCGAGCGCTGCGATGCCCGTCTCGTTCAGCCCTATGAAGGCCAGAAAGAGCCCGATGCCGGCGGCAAAGCTGTACTTGAGCGACTGCGGGAGCGTGCCCGCGAGCCACCCGCGTATTTTTAAGACCGTGAGCAGCGTGAACAGGACGCCGGCGATGAAGATCGCGCCGAGCGCCGTCTGCCAGGAGGCGCCGAACGCCCTGACCACGGTGAAGGCGATGAAGGCGTTCTCGCCCATATAGGGCGCCACGGCGAACGGCCGTTTGGCGTAGACGCCCATGAGAAGCGTGCCGAACGCGGCCGCGAGGATCGTGGCGGTCATTGACGGCCCCTTGGGAATGCCCGCCGCCTCCAGGATCGCGGGGTTTACCACGATGATGTAGGACATGGTGAGGAAAGTCGTGATCCCCGCCAAAGTTTCTTTCTTAAAATCCGTATTGTGCTTCTCGAACTCGAAATAGGTCTTTATGGTCTGCTCCGATCTGGCAAATGCCGAATCTCAAGCGCCAAATTGAGGATTTGAAGTGAGTAATTTTAAATCCTCCGTAACTACTCGGGTCATTTTTTATCCGCAGACCTTATGATTAAAAAGGCAAGTCTGACTTAAGGTATATTAGGTCTATCCCGGACCAAAATACACCAAAAGGAGACTTGCCATGAATAACGTTAGCAGACTCGATTTCACTGGTCAACAAATTTATGTCGGTATGGACATTCATAAGAAAAGTTGGAGCATCAGTATTTTTACCGATCAGTTCGAGCATAAGACCTTTTCACAACCTCCGGAGGTCGGGGTGCTGGTAAACTATCTCAAACGCAATTTTCCGGGTGCAGCCTATAAGTCGGTCTATGAGGCCGGTTACTCCGGTTTCTGGATACATGACCGGCTTCAGGAGCGAGGCATACAATGTCTCGTGGTCAATCCGGCGGATGTGCCCACAAAAGACAAAGAGCGCGCAGGCAAGACCGACCGGGTGGACTGCCGCAAGCTAGCCCGGAGCCTCAGAAACGGCGACATCGAAGGGATCTATGTCCCTACGCGACCAAAAGTCGAGGACCGCAGCCTCCTTCGTACTCGAAATAGCATGGTAAGGAAACAAACTCGCTGCAAGAACCAGATCAAGTCGATCCTGAGCTTTTACGGTATCGACATACCGGACGATTTCATCAACGGTTACTGGTCCAAACGCTTCATCAATTGGATCGAGTCCGTACAAATGGAGCGGGCCAGCGGCAACCTATCACTCAAGATACACTTAGACGAGCTTAAGCATCTTCGGCATATCATTGCCGAGATGAACCGGGCGATCCGCGCCCTGGCCAATTCGGACGACTATCGGAACAATGTCCGGATACTTAAGACCGTGCCGGGAATCAGTACCTTGACCGCGATGATGCTCTTGACGGAGCTGTATGACATCAATCGTTTCAAGACGCTCGACAAACTCTGCAGCTACGTTGGCCTTATCCCCGATACCGATTCCAGCGGGGAAAAGGACCTTAAAACCGGCATGACCGGCAGGCGGAACGCCCAGCTTCGCTTCGTCTTGATCGAAAGCGCTTGGACGGCGGTGCGAAAAGACCCTGCCCTAATGATGGCGTTCAATGAGCTGTGCAAACACATGACAAAGACCAAAGCTATCGTTCGGATCGCCCGGAAGCTGTTAAACCGCGTCCGGTACGTTTTAAAGAACCAACAAGAATACACTACGGCGGTTGTTCAATAAAAAACCGATATTTATAGCCGATCTTAAACCCGTGTTTCACCGTGGGTATCGTCTTGCGTAATCTACAGCGGATCGAAAGATGCCGTCTGTGCTTCCACAGACTACGAACCCACGCCTTCATAATTAATCAAGGCAATGCAGCGTTTTCTTCATCAACGAAGACTGTCTGCTCATAGAAGATTGGGTTTGAAGATTGCGTTCGCTATAAATCGCTCCTTAATAAAAGAGATGCGTTTATGCCAAAAGAAAGACTTGCTTTTTAACATAGAAGATTACGCAGATGGACGCAGATTTTAAAACCAGAATTCGGATTCGCTTTTATCTGCGTAATCTGCGGATAGACGTCTCTCAAAAAAATCCTTTGGGTTTTTTAAGGTTTTACCTTTGTGCTTTTTGTGGATTTTTGTAGCAAATCTTGACTTATTACGAGTTCATCAAAGGTTGATTTCCATTACGTCGCCTTCAGCAGCTCGAGGTTCGTATGGGGGATGAACACCGCACCGAGGTATTCCTTCATGAATTCCGGGTCGTCGTGCATATGCTTGTAGGTGATCTTCGCAGTGACCGCGTCGATCGTTTGGACCAGCTCGCCGTCGACGAGCAGCAGGCGCGCGCCTTCAAGAGACGAGTTGCCGAGGGGTTTCACGATTGCCGCGGGCCAGGCAGGGAGCATGCCGATGGCCACGGCCTTGTTCGCGTCGATGCCGGTGCCGAGCGCGCCGGAGACAAAGACGCGGGCGATGTCCTTGAACCCGATCCCCACGGAGCGTACGAGCACCAGGAGCAGGGTGAACATGGCCGCCTTCGACTTCATGAAGTTCTGGAGCTCGCTCTGCCGGATATAAAGCGCGTCGCCGCAGCCGCAGACGATGGCGTAGGCGGGCTCGCCTTCGACAAGCACCACATTTTTTTTGGCGGGGTTCAGCACGCCGCTCTTGTCTATGGTCCCGGCGTTGTAGAGCTCAAAGAGCAGGCTCACCATGCCCGAGCCGCAAATGCCCTCGGGCGCGTGCTCGTCGAAAGTCTTGCAGGCGATCGATCCGCTTTTGATCTCGACGTCGTAGATGATGCCCTTGCTCGCCCGCTTCCCGATCCGCGTAATACCCTCTTCAAGCGCCGGACCGGCGGCCCCGGCGCCGACCAGCATCCAGTCTTTGTTCCCGATCACGATCTCGGCATTGGTTCCCACGTCGATCAGGACCGATATCCTGGTTGAACGGTGGATCCCCGCCGCGATGATCCCGGCCACGGTATCGCCCCCCACGTAGCTGCCTGCATTCGGGAACACGTACACGAGCGCTTCGGGATTTATGTCCAGGCCGAGCTCAGAAGCCGTGAAGAACCCCGGCGTCCTGACCACGGGCACGAAAGGGTCCACCGGGATGGTGCTGATATCAAGGCCGAGAAAGAAATGGCTCATAACCGTGTTGCCGGCAACGACGAAGGTGTGCACGTCATCGGCTGCGATCCCTGCTTTTTCGCACAGCGTTTTCGCGGCCCGATTGATGCCTTCCTTGAGCGAGCCGTAGACCTCGTTCGCGCGCGCGGACATGGCATGGTGCATACGCGTGAGGATGTCGCTCCCGAAGGCGATCTGGGGGTTCTCGAAGCTCTGGGAGAGGAGCGTTTGCTGAGAGATATTGTCGTAGAGGAGAAGAACGAGATTCGTGGTGCCGAGGTCGAGGGCGAGGGAGTACGAGTGCTCGCACCCGGTATCGATGAGCTTATAACTGTTCCCCGTGCGTCCTACGATGCACGAGAGGGCGCCCTTCTGCTTCTTGATCTGCGCGGAGACCTTTTTCAAGACCGAAAGCGGGATCGCGACTGGCGCAAGCCCGAGCGTGTCTTTAATGCGCTCGGCGTCCGCCCGCCGGTCGTCGTCCGACGGCAGCGGGAGCTGTATCCGTTTTTTAATGATCAACGAGGCCATTAGCGAGTCGCTTCCTTATATATTACGAATGCATCACAAGGTGATAACGATAATATAATTAGCAGGAAAAGGCAAGTTGAAAGGCAGGGAAATGAAAAGGGCCGGTTTCGCCGCTTTAAAGCAGCCCCTTGGAAAGGTATGGCTCCCTTTGTAGACGAAGCAAGTAATATCTTCCCTTCTCCAAATGCGATATGCCTGCTACAAACCCTGGCAAAAAAACTCCTAAAAGAGCCTGGCTATTAATCAGAGCCTCTTTTCTATTGCTTCATAGACCTTACTTTCTATGTATGATGCCCAGTATCCAGACTTCTGACCCGACGATCTTAAAAACAACACGGTAATCACCTACGCGCAGCTTCCAGTAACCATGAAGTGTTTTCCGTAAAGGTGCGCCATACTGCTGAGGTTCCGTTGTGAGTCTCGTTTCAATGGCGTGCTTAATGCGGGTTTTCAGCTTTGCGTCAAGTCGGAGAATATCAATTGCCTTGACGTCCGGATGATATCTCAGCCCAAACGGCACGATCACCAGACCTCGTGGTGTTTCAAAGCTTTAGACTTTGTGAACGTCTTCTCTCTTTTCTCCGCAAATGCAGAAAGCGCGATATCCTCTTCGATCTCAAGCGCTTCTTTTACGAGATCACGCACCTTGAGCGACAGAGAAATACCTTCCTTTATTGCAAGTCGTTCGATTGTGCTGTAAATCGGCTTTTCAAAAACCACATTGATCCTTGGATTTTTTACCGGCATAACCATCACCTCCACGAGACATAGTGTAACACTTATGGCACACCTTGTCAAACTGAGAATGCCGTAATTCCCCTTACCAGAACTCTACTTGGAGCAACGGCCAGCTTAATCCGGTTTTCAGAAAACCTTTCGATTTATTTGTAGTTGCGAATGGTGAGTACAGAAAAGAACAGGGCACTCTTCGTGGTGTCCTAGCGACCAGTTTATGATAACAAGGATTTGAGGAAATAGGGTGACACTCCAAAGTTAGGTTTTGAAAGGAGTGTCATCATGAAACCAGAAAAGAGTATACAGCAAGTAGGCAGGAAAAGGAAGTTCCCGAAACGAAGCAAGCGGTATGGACCGGATTTCAAGCTTCAAGTCGTCAAAAAGTTTGTTGAAGAAAGCGTCCCTGCTTCGGTGATTCGGCAGGAATGCGGATTGAGCAGTGGGACGGTCGGGCGCTGGGTGCGCGACTATCGTCGTCATGGCGAAGCGGGGCTCGCAACGCATTACAGAGGTAAGGGGCGCAGTCTTCCTTCTCCGGTAAGGCAGAAGATCGTCGAGGTAAAAGAAGCCAACCCGCTCTTCGGCATCAAGCGCATTTCACAGGTTTTAAAGAGGGCGTTTTTTCTTTCCGCCAGCCCTGAAACAGTCCGCAAGACCCTTCACGATTCATCCCTCATCAAGTCCCCGCCTAAGAAGCGTCAGCGTAATATCACCCGTCCCCGTTTTTTCGAACGATCAACGCCGAACCAGCTGTGGCAAACGGACATCTTCACGTTCCGTCTTGGCGGCCACTATGCGTACCTGATCGGCTACATCGATGATTACTCCCGCTACATCACGGGGCTCGAGCTTTTCCGCACTCAGACGGGCCAGAACGTTATCGAGGTATACCGCCGGGCGTCCTCCGAGTACAACCCGCCGAAAGAGATGCTCACGGATAACGGGCGGCAGTATACGAGCTGGCGCGGGCACAGCCGTTTTGAGCTGGAGCTCAAGAAAGACAAGATCCACCACATCAAATCCCAACCACACCACCCTATGACCCTGGGCAAAATCGAACGGTTCTGGAAGACGATCTACCTGGAGTTTCTTGTCAGAGCGCAGTTCGATAGCTTCGAGGACGCCGCCGAGCGGATACGGCAGTGGGTGAAGTATTACAACCACAAACGACCGCACCAGGGGATCGGCGGCCTGTGTCCCGCGGACCGGTATTTTGAGATCCAGAGCGAGCTCAGGAAGACGATCGAGCATGGCATCCAGGAGAATCTCCTCGAGATGGCGCTCCGCGGGAAGCCCAAGCTGCCGTTCTACATGGTGGGCCGCATGGAGGGGCAGTCGGTAGTGCTGCGGGCGGAAAAGGGCAAGCTGCGTCTATCGGTTGACGATGAAGAGGATGACACCACGCAGGAAGTAGTCTACAATCTAAACGAAGAAGGGGCCGGCCATGGAAAAAACGGAGAAGATAAAAAGCGAGAAGAAGCGGCAGATGACAAACCACGGGGCGATGGAGAAATGCCGGGCGGTTCTCTCAATATGGACGGAGCGGCGGAGGCCGGCGGAAGTATGCCGGGAGATGGGGATACCGTGGATGGTGCTCTCCCAGTGGCAGAAACGGGCGATGGAGGGAATGCTCCAGGCTCTGGAACCCCGGGTGATCCTGGACAAGGGGCCGGCGCTCAGCCCGCGGCTGCAGACGATGCTGGAGAAAAAGCGCCTGATGCTCCCGGTACAGAACAGGCTGGAAAAGACGCTGTCGAAGGCGCAGGAAGCAAGGAAACCGGAGAAGCTAAAGGACCTGAAGCCCGAAAGCTCCCCCCTGCGCAAGGCTGAGACCCCATAACGGAAAGGTCGGTGTGCATGAGCGACTCAGAAGACAAGGAGCTTGCCCGAAAGCGGACTGCGGTGGTGTTTGCAGTGCGCAGCGGCCAGATCACGGCCGAGGAAGGCGCACGGAGGCTCGGCGTGTCGCGGAAGACCTACTACGAGTGGGAGCGCCGGGCATTACAGGCGATGACCGAGGCCATGGAGGATAAATCCCCTGGAAGGCCGAGTATACCGCAGGACGAGGAGAAACAGCGTTTACAGGAGCAAATCGCTGAGCTCCAGAACAAGCTCTTTGTCGCTAAGAAAACGGTAGAAGTGCGGGACATGCTGCACGCGTATGAACTCCACAATGCCCGTGTGAAAAAAAGAGCTGACGAGTCGGAGGAAAAAAAACGAAAGCGAAGGAAGAAATGATAACCAGTATGCTTGCCGTTGTTGACCGGATGAGAGAGAAAACCGGTATGCACTACCAGGAGATCTGCAGTGCCGTGAGGCTCCCCTACCCGAGCTTTATCCGTTGGCGTCTGCGACAGAAGAACGCCACGCCCCTCGTGCGGCAACCGGGTCCTCCCAAGGTCAAGCCTCCGGATCTTGAGGGGATTACAGGGGATATCGCAAAGCTGTCTCACGGGCAGAGCCGCACGCAGGGCACGGGCGCATTATACGGGAGCCACGCGTCCTCTGTGTCACGGCGAGACCTGCAGAGCATGGTCGCTATGGCGAGGCATGACCTCAATACACTCCATCGTCAGAATCTGCGGCGGATCAGCTGGAACGTGCCAAACGTCGCGTGGTCAATGGACCCCTGTGAATACAAACATCGTGACACAGACGGTGGCAAGGTGTACCTGAACCATATGCAGGACCTCGCGTCTCGCTACAAGTTCACTCCTATGACGGGAGATGTGCCCTGCGGCGAAGAGATATCCGGCTATCTCGCAGCGACCTTCGATCGCTTCGGTGCGCCTCTGTTCCTCAAGCGCGACAATGGCGCGAACCTGAATCATGCAGCGGTCAATGCTGTGCTCGCCGACTACTTCGTCCTGCCGTTGAACAGTCCAGTCCATTATCCGCCCTACAACGGCGCGATCGAAGAGGCACAAACCGAGCTGAAGAACGGGCTTGCTGCAAAACTCTTGTATAAGTCCAGTTGTCCGCGCGAGCACATGGAGGCATATGCATCGACGGTTGAACATGACCTTAACCACCAACCCCGTCCGTGCCTGCATGGCGGCAACGCCTGCCAAGTGTACTTCACGAACAAAAAAACGTTTACCAAATGGGAAAGGAGCGCTGCCTATGACTGGATGACAAACTTGCAAGGTGATATACTATGCAGTGATGGTAGTGTTCAGTCGCAAGCAGCCTGGCGGATCGCCGTCGAGGCCTGGCTGAGGATGAAAGGGTTTATTACCGTTACGATCAACGGAAAAGTGTCACCCAATTTTCTCTAGGATTTTTATCATAAACTGCTAGCGTGCACACTTATTCTCTGTAAGTATTGTCTTGGCTGTGCGAATTCCCGCATCGCGCCATTCCGCATACAGCTCATGATATTTTTTAAAGAGATTTAGAGATTTGGTCCCCTTTGCGCCAATACTACTCGCAATCCGAGTGCCATAACAATCCCTGCTCAGTTGTCTATCGAGAATTCGCCCCTGAATTAAAATCCAAAGAACAGCCAGCACATGGAGCTCTACAGGGCCATCAAAAAAATAATTTACACGTTCAAGATTATATTGCTTGGCACTCGTCAAGTTGGTGATGAAATTTCCACTATTACCAGGCGTCATTTTAGGCATAGTTTTCGGAACTATCCGAAATGATATTTTGTCTAACCATGCCTTAAAATGGTTGTCATTATAAGGTTCCTTACTCACAATTATTTGTGAAATAGAAGACAGCCTAGCCTCAAAATCTGTAGAGCATTCAAACTCGGCAACACGCTTTCGTAGAAACACATCCGTTTTATCGTGGTACACCATCTGCTTTAGCTTAAGACAAGCTGTTTGAACTAATTCATCAACTAGCATCGCTGGCCTCATCATTTACATAATTCATAAAAAGTGCAAAGGGGCATCGGAAGTCTTTAATTTGCCCTTACTTCTCGATTGCAAACACTCCCAGTACGGTAGCCGAATAATCCGTCCCTTCAGCTATAATGCCCGAGTACACCAACTCCCGATGTAACAGCTCCTGTATTTTATCCTTACTCTGGAGTAGTGATGTATTCAGTGTCGATATATTCTCAATAGCTGTTGGAGTCATGGCCATGAGACGATCACCAAGCCTTTCCAACCAGGGAGCGCGCTCACCAGATGATGTGATAGCGATTCTGACAATATGTTGACTTGTTTTGCCGCCAGCGGAGTTGGTTACAATCTTCCAAACTGTTAGCAATCCCCCGCCCGGGATGTTATCCATTTTACCTATAAGAGATCTTGATACATCATTGAGGCCGAGGAATGCTCGAAGACGGTCGCGCACAATTGGATGCTCAAGACCGAGCAGCTCCAATTTCTCATCCTGCAATGCTCGATCTCGATCAGAGGTAAATAATGTGGCAGGCTGTGAATCAGAACCAATCTCCCACAGGGTATCGTCTTTCTTCCGGAATTCGTGGTTTGCAAGTTTCTCAGCTCTTGTCATAAAAGAAATTAAGCGCTGCATTCCGCGTCCCTGATCATCATGCTTCTTGTAGTCACCGATATTGAAGCGGTCGATGTCCTGGAAAAGTTCAAACACAACCTGACGTGCTGTGTCAGCGTTAGAAAGAGCAACCTCTAACTCTTGGCGAGTTCGTTTCAAAGTAGGATCTGCTAATGCATCCTGATAAAGCCGATCATAACTAAGCTGGCTCCCGAGCTGTCCCAGCACCTGACCTCGCAGGTCCTCAGCTATTTGGCCTTTTTCGTCTACTTTACCCAAGGCCTGTGCTATTTCGTGGAGCTTTTCCTCAAGAAGTAGGAAAATCTGTCCTTCAATGGTATCTTTTGCAACCAGGTTATAGACCTGCGCTGTGGATTGCTGGCCATAACGATGGATGCGCCCGATACGCTGTTCAAGATCCATCGGATTCCAAGGCAAATCGTAGTTAAACAGGATACGAGCAAACTGAAGATTTATACCTTCTCGACCGGCAGCTGTACAGACCAGCACGTTCGGTCCGTCCTTACGTCGAAACCGCTTCTGTGCAGCCGTTTTAGCGCCGTGATCTCCACCTTTAAGGACATCAACACCCTTTCCAGGAAACACATCATCGAGGCTCTTCTTTATCGCGTCCACGCTTCCAAGATACGTTGCGAACACAACGACCTTTTCATTTGAATTCTGATCCCAAATCTGCCTCAGGGCTTTTGTCAGGACTTGCGATTTCGTCTCGGTTCCTAGTGGGAATTTCCCCAATAGCTCCCGAATTCTTGTGCGTTCCTCTGGCAGAGCGGCAACTGCCAGCATTGCGGCGGATTCTTCCCCCATGGCAGCAATACTCTCTGCATCCGAGAATCTATCAGAGGATTTAACAAATTCTTGTACCTCTGCCTGTTTCTTCAGCATTTGAACCTTGGCATCTGCTAAGATTTGATCTGCCTGGGCCTTTCCAACCGGTTCAAACGGTAGTGAATACATCTCGTGGATGAGTTGCCGTGCCTGGTCAAGAACCTTATTGCGTCCATCGACATCCAGAAGTTCATCCCGTTCAATGGCCTCCTGAATTGTTAGTGCCAACATTCGCCTCTGCAAAGTCGTGCGTATTGCGGCGAAACTACTAGCTGCAATCTTTTGGAAAATTGTCATGATGAATCCAAGGGCACGCCCTGTGCTCCCTTGCTTCGCAGCGAGGTTGTATCCGTCCCTGAGGTATTCAAGCAGACTATCGTAGAAATCCCGTTCTTTGTCTGAAAGTGTGAACGCCTCTGTATGCACAACCCTGCGAGCAAACAACGGACTGCCATCAGACTCACATGCATCAGCTTTCGTTCTTCGGACAACCACAGCATTTAGCCGGTGTCGGTTTTTCACTTGTCTGTGGCTATTGTGGCTGCGCTATGGTCGCTGAAAAGAAAAAGGGGAAATATATTTATTACCACTGTACAGGTAACAAGGGTAAGTGTCCTCCGACCTATGTCCGGGAAGAGGAAGTGGATCGGCAGTTCGTGGAGTCTCTAAAGCGTATTCAGGTGGATCAAGAAATCCTGGACTGCGTTGTGGTAGCCTTGAAACAAAGCCACCGGGACGAAAAAACATACCATGAGGAGAAAATAGCTTCCCTCCATCAGAAAAGCCGAGTAATCCAAGAGCGCATCGATGCTATGTATCTCGACAAGCTCGACGGTAAGATATCTCAGGATTTCTTTGACAGTAAGCATGAAGCATGGCGGCGGGAACAGGCAGGCATTTTACGGGAAATCGAAAACTATCAAAACGCGAATCGGGTCTATATCGAAGACGGCGTACAGCTCATAGAACTCGCTCAAAATGCCGCAAATATGTATAAAAAGGAAAGTGTGACGACTAAGCGAAAGATTCTGAGTTTTGTGTACTCGAACTCTTCCTGGAGCGATGATCGGCTGAATCCCGTGTTCAGAAATCCGTTTCAATTACTTGCAGTTACCAACGATACATACAAAAAAGAACAGGGCACTCTTCGTGAGAAAAGTGCCCTGCGTTCTGTTTGGCTCCCGAAGCAGGACTCGAACCTGCGACATGGTGATTAACAGTCACCCGCTCTACCAACTGAGCTATTCGGGAATGTTTTGGTTTGTGTTATGACAGAATCAAATCAGGCTGGTATAAATACCATATATAATGATTACTGTCAACGGGATATTTACAGAAAAGCATCGAGGGAAGCCGGCTGCAACGTTCTTTTATTAATTCCGCATTCCACCTGCGCCCAGCGCTTATGAGGCCCTTGATTCCCGTCTCACGATTCTCAGCGAGATGGTACGACAATGGGTCTAAGTATTGTGCCCGGCGCGAGTACAGTGTGAAATCCGCATTCCGCAATCGCCTGCTACCCGCCTTCCTGTCCCTTCTTGAGCTCCATGATCACGAGCTTGGCAATGGCCTTCAGGGTGTCGAAGACGCCAGTGCCGTCCATGGCCACCGCTTCGTAATCCGGGACCCCGCGGGGATTTAATGCCTTTTTCATCTCCTCCAGCGGCACCACGTTCGGCAGGTCCCGCTTGTTGTACTGGACGATGAAGGGTATCTTGTCGAGATCATATCCCTGTTCGGCGAGGTTGAGGCGGAGGTTCTCGATGCTCTCGATGTTGGCTTCCATGCGCTCGATCTGCGAATCCGCCACGAACACGACGCCGTCCACGCCCTTGAGGATAAGCTTGCGGCTCGCGTCGTAGAACACCTGGCCGGGAACGGTGTAGAGATGGAAGCGGGTCTTGAAGCCGCGGATCTCTCCGAGGGCGAGCGGCAGGAAGTCGAAGAAGAGGGTCCGCTCGGTCTCGGTGGCCAGCGAGATCATCTTGCCCTTGCTGTCCGGGTTCGTCTTTTTGTAGATCCACTGCAGGTTGGTCGTTTTGCCGCACAGGCCCGGACCATAGAAGACGATCTTGCAGTTGATCTCTCGCGACGAATAATTGATAAAAGACATTGGTCGGTAATTCCTCTTCTTACGTGTTCAGGGAAATAAGCGAGGCTGGTCTAACCGAAGAGCTTATCGATATCCTCGTCGGTTATCTCAGCAAAGGGAGAGTCGGCGGCTTTGCCCGTACCCTTTTCCGTTTCCACTTTTTGAAGGAGTTGGTCGAATATGCCGCCGAGCACATCGGCGCTCTTCTTGACCCGCAGCCGGACGAGCCCGAGCGATGAGCGCTGGTCGAAGATCACTACCAGGATTACACGCTGGCCGATGATGGAGATATGGATGTTGTCCCGCTGGCCTTCGTGGAAGAGGATGGAAAACTCTTTTTCGCCCAGCAGTTTTGCCATCCCGCCCGTCGCCGCGATGTTGCCCGCGGTGAGCGACGCAAGCGACGTGGTGTCGAGGTTTTCCGTCTCGCCGGTGGCCGCGATGAGCTGGCCGTTCTTATCCACGAGGAACACGACCTTTGCGTTGGCCTGGGCAAGGAGACGCTGGATTTCCGCGTCTATCAGCTTGAACTCTTCATCATACATTACCAAGTCGGAACCCAGCATGTGTATCTCTCCTCGCTCACGATGTGCAGCCCCGCAGGCCTTACTGCGATTAGGAGCTATTAAACCATAGTAACGCCCAGATTTCAAGCGTTTTTTTGACCGGTTGGCCTTCAGAAAAATAGCCGGGCAACCTTCACCCGGCTATTTTTATTCTGATTTATGGAGACGCGCTTGTTAGCTTTTGGACATCTCCTGGAGCTTCTTGAGGCTTTCCCAATCCTTGTCCACAAGCTCCTGGAAGCGCGCGAGCAAAGCCTCGTTGCCCGGAGCAAAGAGATGTTTGAACCTGCCCTGGGGTTTCAGCCACTCGGCCACCGGCTTCTTCTTGTCCTTGGGATCGTAGTTGATCGTCCACTTGCCGTCCTGCACCTCATAGAGCGGCCAATAGCAGGTCTCGACCGCCAGCCTGGAAAGCAGGATCGAGTCATTCGTCTGGGAACGCCACCCGCGGTTGCAGGGGGAGACAACGCCCATGTACGCCGGGCCGTTCGTGGCAAGGGCTTTCTTTACCTTGGTCATGAGGTCCTTCCAGTTGTGCGGCGAGGCCTGGGCCGCATAGGCCACGTTGTGCGCCGCCATGATGCGGGTAAGGTCCTTGCGCCGCTGCGTTTTGCCCGGCACCTTGGAGCCGACCGGCTGAGTGGTCGTGTCCGCGCCGAAAGGCGTGGCGCTCGAGCGCTGGATGCCGGTGTTCATGTACGCGCCGTTGTCATAGCAGATGTAGAGCAGCTGGTGACCGCGCTCCATGGCGCCGGAGAGCGCCTGGAACCCGATGTCATAGGTGCCGCCGTCGCCGCCGAAGGCGATGAACTTCATCTCCTTCTTGAGCTTTCCCTGTTTCCGGAGCGAACGGTACATGGTCTCGATCCCGGAGGCCGTTGCCGCCGCGTTCTCGAAGGCGCTGTGCATCCACGGCACCTTCCAGGCCGTGTACGGGAACAGGCAGGTCGAGACCTCGAGGCAGCCCGTGGCGTTCGCGATCACGACCGGCTCGTCGATGGCCATGAGGACCTGGCGAACGATGGTCGGAGCGCCGCAGCCGGAACACATCCGGTGTCCGCCGGTCAGCAGGACCGGCTTGTGCGTGAGCGATTTCAGGGTCAAGGGTTTTTCCTGTGTCGGGCTCATAATCTTCTCCTCCGGAGAGAAACTCTAAATTCTAATATCGAAATCCTAAATAATTTCAAAATTCTAATTTTGAGATTTGGTCATTCGATATTGTTTCGAATTTAGGATTTCGGATTTCGTGCTTAATTTCTAACCGTTATATATTCTTTCAGCATCTTGACCTTGCCGGTCTTCGCGACCTCGGCGGTCTCTTCGATCACCTGGTCGACATCCAGCGGCATCAGGTCCCTGCCGCCGAGGCCGTAGATCTTGTTGAACATCAGCGGCCCCTGCCGGTAGGGATACACTGCCGATGCGATCTCCATGAAGAGCGGGCCGTAGCCGCCGTAGGAATCCGCGCGGTCCATGACGCAGACAGCCTTCGCGTTCTTGAGCGCGGCGCCGACTTCCTCGTACGGGAAGGGTCTGAACATCCGTGGCTTCAAGAGCCCGGCCTTTACGCCCTTGTCGCGGTAGCGGTCGACCTCGTCCTTGATCGTGCCCGCGGCCGAGTTAAGCGCCACGAGCACTACCTCCGCGTCTTCGAGACGGTAGGTTTCGAACAATTCGTATTTCCGGCCGAAGAGCCTTGCGAATTCAGCGGACACGTCCTGAATGACCTTCTTCGCATTCAGCATGGCCTCATGCTGGGCGCGCTTGTGTTCCATATAATAGTCCGGCAACACCAGGGCGCCGATGCTCTTGGGATGGTCGAGATCAAGGAGCGGGTCGATCGCAAGGTACTCGCCCACGAACTTCTTTACGTCCTCATCGGTTATGAACTGCATGCTCTCGATGGAATGGCTGATGATGAACCCGTCCATGTTTACCGCGATCGGCAGCCGCACGTCCTTGTGCTCGGCAATGCGGTACGCCATGATGGTATTGTCGTACGCTTCCTGGGCGTTCTCGCAGAAGAGCTGGATCCATCCGCAGTCGCGCATGCCCATACCGTCCGAATGGTCGCCATGAATGTTGAGCGGCGCAGACAGCGCCCGGTTCACGAGGGCCATCAGGATCGGCAGGCGGTAGCCCGAAGCGATATGGAGCATTTCCCACATGAGTGCCAGCCCCTGTGCGCTCGTGGCCGTTGCCACGCGTCCTCCCGCCGCAGAGGCGCCGATGCAGGCGCTCATGGCGCTATGCTCGCTCTCCACGAGGATCGTCTCGGTGTCAACCTTGCCGTCGGACACGAACTTGGTGAAGGACTCCATGATGCCTGTTGACGGCGTGATAGGATATGCCGGCATCACGTCTGGATTCAGCTGGCGAAGAGCTTCGGCAACAGCCTGGTTGCCGGTAACCGCCACGGTCTTTGTCGTCGTAACTGCCATGTTATTTGCCCTCCTCTTCCATGACGATGGCCTTGTTGCCCTTTTTGCCCGGGCACTCCATGGCGCAGACGCCGCAGCCCTTGCAGTGGTCGTAATCGAAGCCCGTCATCTTCTCGTCCTTCACCGTGACGGCAGAATCAGGGCAGTAAATCCAGCAGAACAGGCACTGAATGCAGTTTTCCTCGATCCAGCGCGGCTTGAGCGAACGCCACGATCCGGTCTTATATTCATTCGCATTTCCGGCCTTCAATATCGTTCCGGCATGGGGCAGCTCTTTCCAGTTCATCTGTTTCATCCTTCACGTACCTCCTCGTACCCGCGCTTCACCGCGGCGAGATTCCCGTCAATGATCTTCTGGGCGAACTTCTTGCCAAAGCTGCCCTTCACGTCATCAAGCAGCACTTCCATGGTCACGATCGCCGTGGCCCGGTTTACCGCACCGAGCATGCACGAGTTCGGCATGGCCCTGCCGATGGTCTCGATCGCGATCTTCGAAGCATCAACGGTGAAGACCTTCTGAGTGGGCTTTGCCTTCAACTTCGCCCGCACATTCTTCGGGTCTTTGCTCGTGTTGATGACAAAGACCGCGTCGTCCTTCGCGCCTTCGGCGACGTTGATCGCGTCAAGAAGCGTTGCGTCCACCACCGCCACGACGCCGGGGTTCAGAACCGGGCAATGCATCCGGAGTATCTTCTCGCTGATCCGGTTGTAGGCGCGAAGCGGCGCACCCGCGCGCTCCGGCCCGTATTCCGGGAACGCCTGCACGTTGCGGCCGCCGGAAAGACACGCGTCTGCAAGCACTTTTGCCGCCGTCACGGTGCCCTGACCGCCCCTGCCGTGCCACCTGATCTCAATTGTTTCTGCCATAGCAATATCCTCCTGACTTCAATTCGGAGTGTGGAGTGTCGAGAACGGAAGAGTGGTTTTCATTCCGCATTCCGCATTCCGCATTCCGCAATTAGCCTACATTTCTCTCCGGCCTTCGAGCGCCCGCTGTACCGTGTTCTCGTCCGCGTACTCGATGTCCCCTCCCACCGGGAGGCCGTACGCGATGCGGCTGACGCTGATACCCAGGGGCTTGATCAGTTTCGAAAGATAGAGGGCCGTGGTCTCGCCCTTTACCGTGGGGTTCGTTGCGATGATGACTTCTTTGATCCCGCCCGCTCTGAGCCGTTCCATGAGACCGTCGATCTTCAGGTCTTCGGGACCGATGCCGTCGAGCGGCGCGATGGCGCCGAGCAGGGCGTGGTAGCGGCCGCGAAAGACACCGGTCTTTTCGAGGATAAGAATGTTGCTCGGTTCTTCCACCACGCAGATACGGGAACTGTCCCGCGTAAGGTCGCGGCAGATGCCGCACAGCTCGTCCTCGGTAATGTTGTTGCAGGCGGTGCAGTAGCGGCTGTTGTTCTTGAGGTCCAGGATTGCCTGGGCGATCCCCGCCGCTTCTTCCCGCGGCATGCCGAGCACGGCAAAGGCGAGCCGCTCGGCGCTCTTCTTGCCGATGCCGGGCAGTTTCATGAAGGCTTCGATCATCCCGCCCAGGGCCTTGCCTGAGATTTCAGCCGCTCGCGCGCCGGCCTTGACCTGACGTCTCGCATGCGCAGGAGTCTGTGACTCGTCGTCGTGCTCTTTCACCGCCGCTGTCCTGTCCTGACCGCCGCGCTCCCTATTTTTGCGTTAAGCCGCAAACATTGGTTAATGGACATTGGCCACACCGAGCCCGCGGCTCCGACATGCCGCATGCCGCCACGTACAGGTTGAACTCCGCAATTTCTAAAGCAATCCCGGGGGCAGCCCCATGCCGGCGGTAAGCCTGGACATCTCTTCTTTCATGAGGTCCTGCGATTTCCGGAGGGCCTCATTCACCGCCGCCGTGACCAGGTCCTGAAGCATTTCGATGTCCTTCGGGTCGACTACCGAAGGGTCTATCTTGATGGAAAGCACTTCCTGGCGGCCATTGGCAATGACCGTCACCATGCCGCCGCCCGAAGACGCCTCCACGGTCTTGCCCGCTGCCTCTTCCTGGAGCTTCTTCACCCGCTCCTGCATCTGCTGGGCCTGTTTCATGAGATTACTGATGATATTTTTTGACATAGGGTTTCCCGCGTACGCGAGTGATAGTCTGCTCCACAATAAAGGATATTTATAATAAAAGAAATTTTATGGTTTTGCAACAAAAAATGCGGGGGTTTATGAAAATATAAGAAAATTAAATGGTGTCGTCGGGCGCTCCAAGCGCGCCTGCCCTGTCACTCGTCAGCGTGCTCCGGTTCAATAACCTCACCGCCGAATATCCGGAGGGCGTCCTGGACCATGGGATCCTGATCGTCGGATTTCTTTTTTAACGGTGTTTTTGACGTTGCTGCGGGCATTACTTCGTCTGTGAGCGGCCGGACCCTGACCTGCACGTTCCGGCCGAGTATCTCGCCGGCAATCTGCTCGATAATACCGCGATTTTCAGGTTTTTCGACCTGTTCTATTCGAAAACCACTCTGAACGCCGATAACTAGTTTCGTGTCCGAATGTTCCATCAGTCTGCTGTGCGCGAGAAATGATGCGAGACCCGGCTTTTTCGTCTTGAGAGCGCTCATGACCTTGCCCCAGAGGTCGCCGTGCTCCCCGCCTCCAGCGTCTGTGACGGGCTGAGATGAAAGGGCCGTCGTTTTCGGCGCAGTCGTATAAGATGCGCGGGGCTCGCTGATGCCGGTTGCCGGCGCAGCCGTGGACAGATGACCGGTTGCAAATCTCGCTTCGAGCTCCTTTACGTGGGCGAGCACGTCGGCAAGAGGCTTGAGCGGGGCGAGATTGCATGCCTTGATAAGCCCGACTTCAAAGGTAAAGCGCTGGTGCGGCGACCAGCGGAGGTCGTCGAGTGTCTTGGACAGGCTGTCGAAGAGCATGAGAAGGCGCTCGGCCTCCGCGCCTGCGGCCTGCTGCCTGATGGCCTCGATGTCCGAAGCAGGGAGTTCTATGATCTGCGCGGGGGTGGACACAATCTTTACGACCAAAAGGTTTCGCAGGTGCTCCACGACGCCCGCGAGGAACTGGCGCATGTCCTGTCCCTGCTCGAGCAGGGCGTCCACCTGCCCGAGCAGTCCCGCGGTATCGCGGGACAACAGGCCGGCGGTGAATTTTGTAAGCGCTTCCTGGGCCACGGAACCGAGGGTGGCCTGGAGGTCCTCGTCGCTGATCTCCATGCCGCTGTACGACACGGCCTGGTCCAGAAGACTCTGCGAGTCGCGCATGCTGCCCTCAGCGGCCCGGGCGATCATACCGAGCCCCTGGTCGGTGATCTTGATGCCCTCGGCGTCGGCGATCGTGCGGAGCCTGCCGGAAATCTCGTGAAGTGCAACACGTTTAAACCCGTAGCGCTGACAGCGGGAATGAATGGTGGCAGGAATCTTTTGCGGCTCAGTGGTAGCGAAGATGAAGATCACGTGCGGCGGCGGCTCTTCGAGGGTCTTGAGGAGCGCATTAAAGGCCTCGTTCGTGAGCATGTGGACCTCATCGATCACATAGACCTTGTACTTGCCGCCAACAGGAGCGTACTTTACGGCCTCCCGCAGCTCACGGATGTGCTCGATGCCGCGGTTCGATGCGCCGTCGATCTCGATGACGTCCACCGAGGTGCCGGCCGTGGTCTCGATGCACGAATCGCATTTGCCACAGGGCGTCGGTGTGGGGCCCTTGAACGCAGTTCAGGGCTTTGGCAAGAATACGCGCCGTCGTGGTCTTGCCCACGCCGCGCGGTCCGGAGAACAGGAAGGCATGCGCCAGTCTTCCCGAGACAATCGCGTTCTGGAGCGTACGCGTGATGTGTCCCTGGCCGACCACGTCATCGAATACCTGCGGCCTCCATTTTCTTGCCAGGACCTGGTAACTCATAGCAACCTCGCGACAACTCGGAGAGGCTTGTTAACCGCGAATAAACACGGTTTAGAGCCAAAAAAACTTATAGGGAGTAAGCGCCTCTCCCGATTGGTAGAAACGTGCGCTGCAAAACTTGTGGGGCTTCCTTTTTTTACCGTGCTCATCTGCGTTCCATAGACTTGTTCTTTGTGATATTTGGGGTTGTTGTCGTTAAAAAATAAAAAGCTCATAAACCCGGGCTTCCCTGCGGCACACCCGGAACCCGTTTACCGCTGCTTCCTTCCGGACCTGACGGGGTTCACGGGACCGTGATTGCGCAGGACCCGGGCTCATGAGCGCGTTATTCACTGACCGTTTAAACCGCTTAAACCGTTCAAACTGCTTAAGCGGTTATTACGAATATGGCGGAGAGGGTGGGGTTCGAACCCACGTTAGGTTTCCCTAAACACGCTTTCCAAGCGTGCGCCTTCAGCCGCTCGGCCACCTCTCCGTTTGATGAATGCGGTTTAAACAGCTTGAACCGTTCAAACGTTTAAACAGTTATTGAAATGTATGGCGGAGAGGGGGGGATTTGAACCCCCGGTGGAGTTACCCCCACAACAGTTTTCGAGACTGCCGCCTTCAACCACTCGGCCACCTCTCCGAAATTCTGGTCTACTGAGTTTTTTGAGTCCGTCGTGTCTGCAGCGTCGTTATTTCCATTACCCGTTAGACTCCGAACTCGAGAGACTTCTGTGGCCCTCTTTCTGCCGCAGTTTCCCAAAAAACTCCTGGAGCACCGCACGGCACTCTGTTTCAACGATACCCGGAGTTATTCGAACAGTATGATTCAGCCTGCCGTCGCGGACCACATCATAGACCGAGCCGAGCGCGCCGGCCTTCGGGTCGCGGCAGCCATACACAAGCCGGCTGACCCGTGCAAGCACTAAAGCACCGGCACACATAAGACATGGTTCGAGGGTCACATAGAGCACGGCATCCTGCAGCCGCCAGGTGCCGAGGCGCGCTGAAGCCTCGCGCACGACGAGCAGCTCGGCGTGGGCTGTTGGGTCCTGCCAGGTTTCGCGCATGTTGTGCGCTGCGGCGATAACCTCACCGCCGATAACAAGCACGGCGCCGACCGGCGTCTCGCCACAGGCCGCCGCCTTTTCGGCCTCGGCAAGGGCTAGTCGCATGAAATCATCATCGGTTTTGTGCGCCCTATAATTCATAAAAACTATTTGTCGCAGAGATCGCGCAGAAACAGCAGCTTGTAGTTTCCTGGTCGAGGTTTTTTATTAACCCGAGCCCGAAGCTAAAAACCCGAAACGATCTTCAGAACGCCCCGCGTTCTCAGCGATGATTATGGCATAATGGTGCGCCCAAGAGGATTCGAACCTCTGGCCTACGGATTCGTAGTCCGTTGCTCTATCCAGCTGAGCTATGGGCGCTCATAAAAAACTCTCGGGTAAATCTGGTTAGCGTTTGCGCAGCTGTGCCTTTTTTCACACGGCCAAAGCGGCGATTATTTTGAAACGCCGCCGATGAGAACGATACCGATTCTCTCGTGCTGGAACGGGTGGATGCCGGGCTGCAGGGAAAACAGCCAATTGCTCCAGATCTCCTTGCCGTTCTCGCTGACGACCACCTGTGCGGCGGGCATGTTCGGCTTGTCAGACGAGGAGTAAAACTCCTTATCAGACATCTTGAAGTCCGGCAGAAAGTTGAGCACTTTCACGCTCATCTTCGTATTGGGAATGGCCAACTCCGAACCGACATTGACCGTATACTCTTTAGTCGTCTTGGCGGTCTTGTCCGCAACGGCAAGCTTAACGGCCTTCCACTTTGCAGCAACTTCCTTCGAAACAACGACCGTCCGTTCCACCTTGGGCACATTGGGCATAGTCTGCATGCCGGCAGGAGGCATTCCGCCTTCCATGCCCGGATGTGCCGGCGGCATTAACGGTTGCTCTTCTTTTTTCTTGCACGCTCCGAAAGCAACGGCAAGAACCAACACTACGAGTACTGCGACGATCTTCTTCTGCATTGTAAGCTTCCTCCTTAAAAAATTCATGGATTCAAGCCGGCTGGCTTTCGATAACTACATTACTGCAGTACCCGAGTACCTGGGGCATTTTTTTCATTAAACTGGCGGAGAGGCCGGGATTCGAACCCGGGGTGGAGTTACCCCCACAACTGCTTAGCAGGCAGCTGCCTTCAGCCGCTCGGCCACCTCTCCGTTTTTTTTGACGCGGTTTAAACAGTTTGAACCGTTCAAACGTTTAAACAGTTATTTATTTAATTGTATGGCGGAGAGAGAGGGATTCGAACCCCCGGAGCTTTCGCTCAACGGTTTTCAAGACCGCCGCCTTAAACCGCTCGGCCATCTCTCCATTCTTTTGACGGTTTAAACCGTTTAAGCGGTTCTCGGCGTAATCTTCTCCGCCCCTCCCATGTAGGGCCTCAGCGCTTCGGGAATCACCACGCTACCGTCGGGCTGCTGGAAATTTTCGAGGATCGCGACGACCGTGCGCCCCACGGCAAGGCCCGAGCCGTTCAATGTATGCACCAGCTCGGTTTTTTTCCCGCCCTTTGACTTATACCGGATGTTGCCGCGCCGGGCCTGGAAGTCTTCAAAATTGGAGCAGGACGATATCTCGCGGTACCGGTTCTGCGCCGGGAGCCAGACTTCGATATCGTACGTCTTTGCCGCGGAAAAGCCCATGTCCCCGGTGCACAACACGATGACCCTGTAGGGGAGACCGAGCTGCTGAAGCACGTCCTCGGCGTTCCGGGTAAGCTTCTCCAGTTCATCGTAGGAGTCCTCGGGTTTCGAGAATTTAACCAGCTCCACCTTATTGAACTGGTGCTGCCTGATGAGCCCCCGCGTATCCTTGCCGTAGGAGCCGGCCTCCCGCCTGAAACACGGCGTGTACGCCGTGTACAACACAGGCAGGTTCTCTTCGGGCAAGACCTCGTCCCGATGGATATTGGTCACCGGCACTTCAGCCGTGGGGATCAGATAGTACGTCCCGTTCTCCACCCTGAAGAGTTCTTCCTCGAACTTGGGGAGCTGGCCGGTCGCGGTCATGCTCGTCTTATTCACCATGAACGGCGGTAAAACTTCCAGGTAGCCGTGTGCCGTAGTATGGAGATCGAGCATGAAATTGATCAATGCCCGTTCGAGCCGGGCGCCCATACCTTTATAGAGTGCAAAACGGGCCCCCGTGATCTTGGCGGCCCGGTCAAAATCGATGATATCGAGATACTCAGCCAGGTCCCAGTGCGGCTTCGGGTCGAAGGACCACTTCGACGGCTCGCCTCCCAGCGGCGACCACCGCCTGACCTCCACGTTGTCGTTCTCGTCTTTGCCGTCGGGGACCGAGGCGTGCGGCAGGTTCGGAATCATGAGGAGGATGTTGCGCTGCGCTTCTTCCAACTCACGCGTGCTGCTCTCGAGCGCGGCGACGCTGTCTCCGACCGCGCGCATCTCAACGACCTTGTCCTCGGCAGGCTGCCCTGCCTTCTTGAGCCGACCGATCTCCTCGGAGACCTCATTACGCCTGCGGCGAAGAGTTTCAATCTCCTGTTGCGCGGCGCGCCGTTTCGCGTCGAGCGAGAGAAACTCCGTCAGGTCAATGGTGGCGCCCCGCCGGGCCAAACCCGCTTTGACCAGTTCGGCCTTCTCCCTTACTAACCGCAAATCAAGCATTTAAAGTATCATTCTCCTTGTACGTTGTCAATAACTTTTCTTGATGATCCTGGTCTCGAGCGCTTTGATCTTGATCTGAATGGCTTCTTTGTTTGAATATGCGGGCTCGATCTCCTTATAGAGCTTGAGCGCCTCCGTCAGATTATCGCCTGCCTCGAGACAGCCTGCGAGGGCAAATTTGGCCTTCACGACGAGCTCGTGGTCCGCGTTGTTTTCGAGCGTTTTCCGGTAAAAGGCTTCGGCCTTGTCGAGCTCGCCCTTGGAGAAAGCCGCGGTGCCGAGCCGGTAATAGCCAAGCCTGACATTCGGCCCGTTCGGGAACTCCGTTACCTGGCGGGTCCAGACGTCCTTTGCCTCGTCGACCTTGCCGGTCCGGAACAGACAATCGGCAAGACTGTACAAGCTTTTTTCCCTCACCTCTCGGTCCGAATATGCGGCAGCCTTGCGGTATTCCTCGATGGCCCGTGCGTAATCGCTGTAGCCGAGCTCATAAATCTGGGCGATATACCACTGGGCCTGGGGCGCCATGTCGCGGTGCGGGTATCGTTTTAGCAGTAACTGCAGCGTCTGCAGGGCCTTCTCGGTCTGGCCCAGGTAGAGAAACTGGGTCACGCCCGCCCAGTAGAGCGCATCATCCGCCCGCGAGCTGTAGGGATGATCCTTGGCGATTGAAAAATACATTCTGACCGCAGTCGGGTAGTCACCGGCATTCCAGCTACTTGGTTGCCGCCTCGTACTCGTTGATTGCGGTCTTATCGAAGACGTCGCATCCTGCTAAAGTGATTCCAAGCAGGAGAACGATCAGCAGCTTCTTCATGATACTCCGGTATCCTGCCCGGGAGAAGGTTCCGGGGTGCTTTTCTCCGCCGGTTCTTTCTCTTCCTCACGCTCCACCACCTTGGCAAAGCTGACCACTTTGTCTCCCCCGTCGATATCGAAGAGACGTACGCCCTGGGTGTTTCTGCCCTGGACGGAAATATCCTTCGGCCCGGATACGCAGCACCTTGCCGTTCGAGGTGATGAGGATGATCTCGTCGTCCGCAGACACCTGGGCCATGCCGATCACTTTGCCGTTCTTCTCCGTGATCTTGATCGTGATGATGCCCTTGCCGCCGCGCCCCTGGCTCCGGTAGTCTTCGAGCGTGCTCCGTTTGCCGTAACCGTTCTCGGTCACGGTCAGGATCGTCGAGTCGTCGCGCACGATCTCCATGCCCACGACCCCGTTGCCTTCTTCGAGACGGATGCCGATCACGCCCTTGCCCGTGCGGCCGATCTCGCGCACGTCGGTTTCGGAGAACCGGATCGAGAGTCCGTCACGGGAGCCGAGGAACACATCGCGCTTGCCGTCGGTCACCTCCGCCGAGATGAGCTCGTCACCCTCTTCGAGGGTAATCGCGATGATGCCCGACGGCCGCGGATGGCTGTACGATTCGAGCTCAGTCTTTTTAACGATGCCCTTCTTTGTCGCCATCAGGATAAAGTGTCCCGGCGTAAACTCGCGAACCGGGAGGGCCGCCGTGACGCGCTCGTCCTGGCTGATCTGGATCAGATTCACGATCGCTTTGCCCTTTGCCTGGCTGCTCGCCTCGGGGATCTGGTGCACCTTGAGCCAGTACACTCTCCCCTTGTTCGTAAAGAAGAGGATGTAGCTGTGCGCCGTGGCCGTGAAGAGCCGCTCCACGAAATCCTCTTCCTTGGTCTCCATGCCGATTTTGCCCTTGCCTCCGCGTTTTTGCGCCCGGTACGTAGTGAGTGGATTGCGTTTGATATAGCCGGCGTGGGAGATCGTTATGACCATGTCTTCATCTTTGATGAGGTCCTCGATGTCGATCTCCGAGGCCTGGGCCACGATCTCGGTCCGTCGAGGATCGCCATACTCCTGCTTGACGGCGAGAAGCTCGTCCCTGATGATCTTCATGACAAGCGCGTCCGACGCCAGGATTTCGTTCAGACGTGCGATCTCCTTCAACACTTCTTCATATTCAGCGATGATCTTGTCGCGCTCAAGACCGGTGAGTCGCTGGAGACGCATATCGAGGATGGCCTGGGCCTGTATCTCGGAGAGCTTGAATTCACGCACTAAGCCGGTCTTTGCCTCGTCCGGATTTGCCGATGCCTTGATGAGCGCGATCACGGCGTCGAGGTTATCGAGAGCGATCTTGAGGCCGAGGAGAATATGGGCGCGCTCCTCCGCTTTCCTGAGGTCGAACTTGGTCCTGCGCACGACGACTTCTCTGCGATGCTGAATGAAGTTGGACAGGAGTTTTCGAAGATTGAGCACCCGCGGCTGGTTGTTCACGAGCGCCAGCATGATCACGCCGAAGGTGGACTGCATGGCCGTGTGCTTGTAAAGCTGGTTCAGGATCATGGTCGAGATCTCGCCCTTTTTGAGATCGATCGCGATGCGCATGCCTTCGCGGTCCGATTCATCGCGGATCTCGGAGATGCCGGTGATCTTTTTCTCCTGCACGAGTTCGGCGATCCGCTCCAAGAGCCTCGCCTTGTTCACCTGGTAGGGGAGCTCGGTCACGATGATGCTCTCGCGGTCTCCCTTCCCTTCCTCGATCACGGCCCGGGCCCGCATCTGGATGATGCCCCGGCCAGTGAGATAAGCCTGCTTGATCCCTTCATAACCGTGGATGAAACCGGCTGTCGGGAAGTCGGGCCCCTTGATCACGGCCATGAGCTCCTGGATCGAGACCTCGGGATTATCGATCATCAGGATGAGCCCGTCAACGACTTCGGACAGATTATGCGGCGGGATATTCGTGGCCATGCCCACGGCGATGCCGGCGGAACCGTTGATCAGGAGGTTCGGCACGCGCGTCGGCAGCACGGACGGCTCGACCGTCGTGTCGTCGAAGTTCGGGACGAAATCCACGGTCTCCTTGTCGATGTCCGCAAGCAGCTCTTCCGCCAATTTCGTGAGCCTGGCTTCCGTATACCGGTAGGCTGCGGCCGGATCGCCGTCCACTGACCCGAAGTTTCCCTGGCCGTCGACAAGGGGGTAGCGCATGTTGAAGTCCTGGGCCATCCTGACCATGGTATCATAAACCGCGCTGTCGCCATGAGGATGATATTTCTTCAGCACTTCGCCGACCACGCCGGCGCTCTTGGAATATTTTTTATTATGCAGGAGCCCTTCCCGGAACATGGCGTAGAGGATGCGCCGGTGCACAGGCTTCAGCCCGTCGCGCACATCCGGAAGCGCCCGCCCCACGATCACGCTCATGGAGTAATCGAGGTAAGAGGTCTTCATCTCCTGCTCGATGTTGATCTGCGATTTTATTTCCTGTGGTTCCATCTAGCTCTTTTTCTTTCTGCGGTTTTAATTTATTTCGCACTCCGCCTGCACCCAGCGTTTACGGGTGCCTGGCGAGAGCAGGGCGCAATCCGCACGTTTACACGTCGAGGTTCTTCACTTCCAGCGCATGACGCTGAATGAAGGCACGGCGCGGCTCGACCGCATCTCCCATCAGAATCGTGAAGATTTCGTCCGCCTTGACCGAATCCTCAATGGTGACCTGCAGGAACGTCCGCGTTTCCGGGTCCATGGTCGTCTTCCAGAGTTGATCGGGGTTCATCTCTCCCAGACCTTTATACCGCTGGATCGCAAGCCCCTTCTTGCCGAGCTCGAGTACGTAGTGAACAAGCTTGCCGGTGTCGTTGAAGGTCTTCTCCTCGCCCTTCTCGCGGACCATATAGGCGGGCCCGTCAAGCCCAAGGAGGGCAGGCGAAAGGCTCTGGAGCTCCCGGAACTCGGGTGTAGTAACAAAGTTCTCGTCAACAATAATGCTCGAGTGTGCGGCATCATAGGTGGAATCGAACCGAAGACGCAACGCCTCATGTTCCTCGTCCTTCTCGATTGCCCAATCGGTCTTCGTCTTGGAATGGAACTTCTTGAGATATTCCTCGACGGAGAGGGCCATGGCCTTGAGCCTGTCCTCTTCTTTCAAATATAACTTGGTGAATGTCTTGTCGAGAAGGAGTGCCCGCAGCACCATGACGTCAAGCCGCTTCCTGCGGAACTTGTCGAGCGTTCGTTCGAACTGAACGAGCTTCTTAAGCGTGGCGGTCAGTCCCTCGCCGGTGAGCCAGCGGTCCTGTTCCGGCGCAAAAAGCTCGATGTCTTCGGCCGCAAGGTCGAGGAGAAAATCCTCCATGCGCGAATCGTCCTTGATATAGCGTTCGGTCTTGCCGCGTTTTATTTTAAAGAGCGGCGGCTGTGCTATATAGAGATAACCCCGCTCGATGACCTGTGGCATCTGACGATAGAAGAAGGTGAGCAGCAGCGTCCGGATGTGCGCGCCGTCAACGTCCGCGTCGGTCATGATCACGATTTTGTGATACCGCACCCTGGCGATATCGAACTCCTCGGACCCGATGCCCGCCCCGAGAGCGGTGATGAGCACTTTGATCTCGTCACTCGAGAGCATCTTGTCAAAGCGCGCCTTTTCGACGTTCAGGATCTTGCCCTTGAGGGGCAGAATGGCTTGGTTCTTCCGGTCCCTGCCCTGCTTGGCCGAGCCGCCCGCCGAGTCTCCCTCGACGATAAACAACTCGGAAAGCGCCGGGTCCTTCTCCTGGCAATCCGCGAGCTTGCCGGGCAGCGACGTTGAGTCCAGCACACCTTTGCGGCGCGTGAGCTCTCTGGCCTTCCTGGCCGCCTCGCGGGCTCGGGCCGCGTTCAATCCCTTCTCTGCGACCTTGCGGGCGACCAGCGGGTTCTCTTCGAGATACGCCCCAAGGGTATCGTTCACCATGGCCTCGACAATACCCTTGACCTCGCTGTTGCCGAGCTTGGTCTTCGTCTGGCCCTCGAATTGCGGGTTCTGCAGGCGCACACTCACGACCGCAGTCAGGCCCTCGCGCACGTCCTCGCCGGAGAGCGCTTCCATACCGTTCTTGAGCAGCCCGCTCGAAACTGCATAGGCATTCACCGTGCGGGTGAGAGCCGCCTTGAACCCTACGAGGTGGGTGCCGCCCTCTTGTGTATTGATATTATTTGCGAAGGCGAAGACCTGCTCCACGTAGCTGTCGTTATACTGGAACGCTATCTCTACGAAGATCCCTTCCCGCTCTTTTGAGAGATAAATAGGGGCGGGGTGGAGCGGCGTCTTGTTCTTGTTCAGGTATTCGATGAACGAGACGATGCCGCCCTCGTAGAAGAACGTCTGTTTCTTGCCGGACCGTTCATCCTGGATCGAGATTTTGAGACCGCGGTTCAGGAACGCGAGCTCCCGGAGGCGCTGTGACAGGATGTCGTAGCTGTACTCGCGGTCCTCGAAGATCTGAAAATCGGGCTTGAAGGTGATCTTCGTGCCCATCGTTGTTGTCGTGCCGGTCACAGCGAGGGGGGCCTGGGGGTGCCCGCGCTCATACCGCTGCTGGAATACCTTGCCGTTTTGCTTGATCTCGAGGTCGAGCCACTCGGAGAGGGCGTTCACCACGGACACACCCACGCCGTGGAGCCCGCCCGAGACCTTGTACACGTCGCTGTCGAACTTGCCGCCTGCATGCAGTACCGTTAGTGCGACTTCGGCGGCCGAACGCTTCTGGATGCTGTGCATCTCCGTGGGGATGCCGCGTCCGTCGTCAATCACCGTAACGCTGTTGTCGATATGAATGACGACATCGATGTTCTTGCAGAAGCCGGCCATAGCCTCGTCAACGCTGTTGTCCACGATCTCATAGACAAGGTGGTGAAGGCCGACGCTGCCGGTGCTGCCGATGTACATGGCCGGCCGCTTCCGCACCGCCTCAAGGCCTTCAAGCACTTTTATGCTGTCTGCAGTATATTCCATCACTCCTCGCAAAAAGAGGGATTTGCCTGCGTCGCGCGGAAATCCCTCATCAACAACAAGTTCTAAATCCGAAACTCGAAATTCTAAACTGATGCGCGATTCAGCCCTTATTGTTTATCGTTAGGATTTCGGGCTTAGAAATTCGAGATTGACTTTCTCACACCCTCATGGGCATCACAACGCATTTGTAGTGATCGTCGCCTTCTTCAGTGATCAGGCAGGGGCTTAAGGCGTCGCTCAGCTCAAGGGCAATGTTCGCCCGGTCCATGGCCGTCAGCACGTCCATGAGGTAGCGCGAGTTGAATCCGATGGTGATCTCCTCACCCTTGTAGTCCACGGACAGCTCTTCACTCGCCTCGCCCACCTCCGGGTTGTTGGTAGAGAGAACAAGCCTGTCTTTTTCGAGCTGCAGCTTTACGGCGTTGGTCTTTTCCTTGGACAGGATGGAGACGCGCTTCACCGCATGGGTGAACACGTCCTTGGACACCGCGACCTTCTTCGTGCTCTTCGCGGGCACTACCTGGAGATAGTTGGGATAGTTGCCGTCGATGAGCTTCGACACCATGACCAGCCCGTCGCGTTTGAACAGAGCGTGGTTCTTGCTGAACCCGAGCCGCAGCTCGGCCGTGGACGAGTCCTCCTCGAGGAGCCGCCGGAGTTCCATCATCGCCTTCTTGGGGATGATCATGCTTTCTTCTTTGTGTTTCGCATCGATCACCCGGTCAATCATGGACAAACGATGGCCGTCGGTGCCGACCATACGGATGTTGAGACCGTTCTTGGCGGGCGACATGTGGACGAACAGGCCGTTCAGCACGTAGCGCGCGTCGTTCTCTCCCACGGAATAAAGCGTCTTTTTGATCATCTCCCGGAGCGTCTCTCCTTCAATGGCGATCATGCCGTCTTCGGCCACATCGGGAAGCGCGGGAAACTCGTCTTTGGGAAGCGCCACGAGCTTGAACTGCGACTGGCCCGATACGATCTTGACCCAGTTGCCGTCTTCCACGTTGATCTGAATATCTTCCGCCGGCAGCTCGCGCACGATCTCGTACATTTTCTTCGCCGACACCGTAACGGCGCCGGGTTTCTCAACCTCCGCCGCATAGCGGCCGCGCAAGCCAATCTCGAGGTCCGTGGCAACGATCTCCACACCCTTGCCGTCGGCAGTAAGAAGCATGTTCGAGAGAATGGGCATGGTGTTCTTCTTCTCCACAACGCCCTGGATTCTCTGCAACCCCTTCAGGATTTCCTCTTTCTTGATCGTCAGTTTCATCTAGGGAAGCCTCCTGTCACGTGGAAGAATACTAGCAGAATCGATGCCAAATAGCAATAAGTTTTTATCCTTATTTATCATTTACAATCAATATCTTAACTGCTTAATTAACATCTCTATCCTGGCCCGAAGCTCAGGGTCCTTTTCCTTCTTTTCTTCGATCACTTTACAGGCATGGATGACCGTGCTGTGGTCCTTGCCGCCAAAGAAATTTCCTATCTCCGGGAGCGACGAACCAGCATGATTTCTGCAAAGGTACATGGCCACTTGCCGTGGCAACACCACCGCTCTGGTGCGACGTTTTGATTTCAAGTCCGAAATTTTAACACCGAAGGCCTCGGCCACGACCTTTTGCACGAGTTCGTTGGTGATGACCTTTTCCCGATTATCAAGAAGATATTTGAGTTCGCTCTGGGCAAGTTCCTGGGTTATCTCCGTATTCGTGAGAGACGAAACCGCTCCAAGCTTGACGAGGCCGCCTTCGAGCTCCCTGATATTGTTTTTCATCATCGAGGCAAGAAATTCCGCCACGTCATCGGGCAGGCGGATCCCCCAGAAGTCCGCTTTTTTCTTAAGGATCGCGATTCTTGTTTCCAGGTCCGGCGGCTGAATGTCCGAAATAAGCCCGCACTCGAACCGGGAACGGAGCCGTTCTTCGATGTCCGGGATCTCCTTGGGCTGACGGTCGCTCGTGAGCACGATCTGCTTCTGTGCCTCGTAGAGGGCATTGAACGTATGAAAGAACTCTTCCTGCGTCCGCTCCTTGCCCGCGATAAACTGTATGTCGTCGATCAGCAGCACGTCCATGTTTCGGTATTTCTGGCGGAATTCCTCCATGCGCTGGTGGGTCATGCGGTTGATGAGCTCGTTCGTGAACTGTTCTGAAGAAAGATACGCGACCCTGGTCCGCGGCGACTTGCTCTGGATGTGGTGACCGATGGCGTTGACAAGATGGGTCTTGCCCAGGCCCACGCCGCTGTAGATAAACAGCGGGTTATATGACCGTCCCGGCGCATCAGCAACGGCCTTGGCCGCGGCATGCGCGAACTGGTTGCTCGGCCCCACCACGAAGTTGTTGAACGTATATTTCCTCTCGAAGAGGCCGAACTTCTCCTCTCGCCCCTCTTTTTTATCCTCTTTCACGGTGCGGGCCGACTTTTTCGGCTGCTGCTGGGGCTGGACGAAAAAATCTATTTCCATGTCGTTTCTTTTTGTTACTTCCTTGATCACATCGGTGAGTGTGGTCCAGTGATGCTCTTTGATCCAGTCCCGGTGAAATTTGCTCGGCACCTCTATAACGAGCTTGCTGCCGTCAAGAGACATGAGCTTTGATTGGCTGAACCAGGTGTCATAACCCTGCTTAGACATTCGGTTTTCTATCAGCAGCAGTATTTCTTCCCAAACCCGTTCCTGATCCATAAAAACCCCAAAAAACAGCCTTGGTTACAAACATGCTTGTCCACAGGTGTGAACAACCAATTTATTCTATTGTTTTCAGGCTGTTTTGTTCTCGTACGGAGGCTTATTGTCCGCTTTTTGAAGCCTTGTTTTGCGCGATTTTCTGTGACACTGGCGGATTGTGCCTAGCACGCATCTTGCAAAATTTCAGTATTAAGCGGGATGTTGCCATGAATCTCATGCCAGCGAGGCTAGACTATACCAGAACGCTGACTCTCTGGCAAGGTATTTTTCTCCGCCGGCAACCAACAGCACATATCGATATCTCGTGCTTTTTTAAGCGCGCTTCGCGGCCTGGTAGTGCTTTTTTTTCAGTAGTTACAAAACCAAATTTTGCGCCGGGAGGCGCCGCAAGCGACAACCTCACCCACGAGCCAGTTTAAAAATTGCTTGACTTTGAAACTATGCATGAGATATAATAAAACACGTGTTTCTGGATGAACGCATCAATAAAAAATAATATTAATTATATTTTTAAGAGGAGGTCAACGAACATGCCAGTGGATATTAAGGTGGACCAGACACTCGATGCAAAGGGATTAAGCTGCCCGCTGCCGATTTTGAAAACCAAGAAGGCCGTGGAAGCGCTTGCAAAGGACCAGGTTTTAAAAGTCTTAACAACGGACCCGGGGTCTAAGAACGATATGGCGTCCTGGGCAAAGAGAACGGGGAATGAGATTTTGAGTGTGGAGGAAAGCTCGGGAACGTTCACGTTTTACATTAAAAAGACCGCATAAAGGAGATCATCCGCAATGGCACAGAAAAAAATGACGATTATCGCGTCCAAGGGCGCCTTGGACATGGCTTATCCTCCTCTGATCCTTGCCACCACGGCCGCAGCCATGGACTTTGACGTGACCATATTTTTTACATTCTACGGGCTTGAGCTGATTAAAAAAGGGAACGCGGACAGTCTTAAAATCTCCCCCCTGGGAAATCCCGCCATGCCCATGCCGGTGCCTGTTCCAGCGCTCGTTGCAGCGTTGCCGGGCATGCAGGCTTTTGCCGGTGCCATGATGAAGTCCATGTTCAAAAAGCACGGCGTTGCGACGATCGGCCAGCTGCTTGAGCTTGCCAAGGAAAGCGGCGTGAAGCTCATCGCCTGTCAGATGACCATGGACGTGATGGGCGTCAAGCAGGAAAACATCATCGACGGCGTTGAGTTCGGCGGCGCTGCCACGTGGCTGGATGTGGCGGCTGATTCTCAGATCAATCTTTTCATTTAAGCTGCGTATGGCTCAACCTGCGAATATCACAAAAACCGGTTCTGTTCAGAGAACCGGTTTTTTATTTACGGCGCCCTCTCCTCTGGACATTTTCCCCGATTTATGATAAAAAACTTTCATGAATATGAAGATTCCCGAAAACTTGAAATTCGATGAAAAAGGCCTGATACCCGCCGTCGTCCAGGACTGGCGGAGCGGTGAGGTGTTGATGGTCGCATACATGAACGCGGAGTCCGTGCGTAGAACAGTCGATACGGGCCTCACCTGGTTCTGGAGCCGGTCACGCCAGAAGTTCTGGCAGAAGGGGGAAACGTCGGGCCATGTCCAGCGCGTCAAGGACATCCTCTACGATTGCGATCAGGACACGCTTCTGGTCAAGGTGGAGCAGACGGGGTCCGCATGCCACACCGGAGAGCGGAGCTGCTTCTTCAGAAGCTTTTCTGAAAAAAAAAGGGGGGGGAGCAAGTGAGCTCCGATCCAGGCTGCATTTTCTGCAGGATCATCGCGAAAAAAATCCCTTCCAAAATCGTTTACGAAGATGATCTCGTGACCGCCTTCGAGGATGTGAACCCGCAGGCGCCCGTCCACACTCTCATCGTTCCAAAAAAACATATTCCCGACATTCATAGCATGACCGAATCCGACAGAGACCTGATCGGCCATCTTTTCCTGACTGCAAGAAAAATTGCTGAGGACAGGGGGCTGGACTCGAAGGGATACCGGATGGTCATCAACAACGGCGCCGGCGCCGGGCAGACCGTATTTCACATTCATCTCCATGTCCTGTCGGGCCGTCATTTTTCCTGGCCTCCGGGTTAATAACAACTCCCTGTGAACTCCTGTTTCATAAAGTGTGTAAAACGAGGAGTTCCCGGATATTAACAGGGCGCCCCGTTTTCGCGCACAAGCAAACCGACAGTTTATCTATTCTTTTTTTTCGTTCCTTTTCAAGGTCTTCTTTGCGGTTCCAACATATTCACATTGCTTACTACTACTGCTACTAATTTTATTTATATATATTAATAGTAATTAAAGCAAAACAAAACTGTGGAACAACCTCTTTTTTTATCATCATTACAATCCTGGTGTTTCTCAAGGATCTCCTCATTAATGATCACTTTTCAAGATAATATTTACAGATACTGGAATTCGTGGTATAAAGCCCTGTTATGAAAAACATCGCTAATTTTTTATTTGAAACGGGAATGCTCAAGCGCACGCCGCGAAGCGGGTTTCAGTTTCTCGGCTCCGGGGCGGAGTCGGTTGCGGAACATATCTTCCGGACCACGTGCATCGGATATGCACTCGGCAGACTGGGAAAAAATATCGATGTTGACCGGTTGATCAAAATGTGCCTGTTCCACGATCTGCCGGAGGCGCGGACCGGCGATCTCAATTACGTGAATAAAAAGTACGTGGAAGCGAATGAGAAAAGGGCGGTCGAAGACCTGGCGCAAACACTGCCCTTCGGCAATGAGATTAAGGAATTGATTCTGGAGTTCAGCCAAGGCGAAACCGAGGAAGCACGATTAGCGCGCGATGCGGACCAACTGGAATTCATCCTTGCGCTCAAGGAATACAAGGACCTCGGCAACAAGTATGCCGACGAATGGCTTGAATTCTCCCTGAAACGGCTTCAAACGGACGCGGCGCGGGAACTGGCAAAGACAATCCTGGACACAGATTCATCGCTGTGGTGGTTCAGCGACAAGGGAGACTGGTGGGTGAGCGGCGGCAAGCGATGACAAGCTTTGATACGCTTGTTCCGTGGTCGTCGTAGCCGATACGTTCACTCGATAGATACGACAGTCGTCTTGTGAATAGTAATCGACAAGCGGCGCAGTTCTTTCCCTGAATATTTCCAATTTTTTTGCTATTAACTTCTTATCATCGTCAAGTCGTTCCACCCTGTCCCCCCCGACATTGTCCCGGATGCGATGGAACACGTCATCCGCGGTGCAATCAAGGACAATGAGAGCATGAATCCGGGCAATGCTCGCGATATCTTTTGACTGGCCCGTGTGGCGGGGGATGCCGTTCAGAATAAGCAGATCAAGGGAGGCAAATCCTGCCCGGTCTAGGAACAGACCGAATATCTTTTCGGCAAGCGGAAAGTGTTCATTTTCGAGCAAGAGTCCTTGTTCGAGCACGCCGTGAATGAAATGGAGTTCTTTCGACGAGTAGGCAGAAGACAGATCTGCACGCGAAACAGCGCCCCTCAATTCCAACCCGAAATCAAGGTGATGGCATCGTCGGCCGAACAGGCCGTTTCGCGCGATCGCATCGCCGAGCGGGCTTTTTCCGACGCCGGTAGGGCCGAGCAACAGAACGGCGGGGACGGGAAAAAAGTTCGAAGGCAATGGTTGTTGAGCGGTTATCAAGATCGGGAAACCTTAGTTATTTCTTCGGTGTGGCGGATTCTTTCATGACAATCGACGCACAGCGATAACCGATCTCTCGGGCCTTGTCCGCATCAAAGAAGAGACCAACGGTCTTCTGAACCTTTTCGCAGGCTTGGGCAGCGCTGGTGGTGCCCGCAGCCCAGTCATTCAGGATCGGGTCGAGCCGCTTGAGAAATATATCACTTGCGCTGCCGCCCAGGACCTCTTTTATAACGTTGCGCATCTGATCAACATGTTCTTTTGGAACAGGGCTCATAGACCAAGGTCCTCGACGATCTTATAGAACAGCTTGATCACGATAACAACAAAAACGGCGCCGGCAAGAAAAATGACGCCCACCAGCAGATCCTTGATCTCCTGCGACAGGAGACGAAAAAAGGGGGTCGTAAGGTAGCCTGCCGTAAAGATCACAATAAGCATCGTCAAAAATCCCCAAGTGGATTTTACCTTCCCTCCCGGCACTTTATTTCTCAGGACCAGAGCGGTATACAAGGCATAAAACATGACAAAGATGGATGACACGCTCAAAGCCAGAAAGACCTTTTCCATGGCAAAAGACCTCCCCCAGAAGAAAATATATTTTATATATTATCACAAAAAAGGACAAGCAAGTCAATTATTAGTCTTGCGCGAGGGCTCGCGCGGGAACTAAAGGGGACGGACAACAGGCTTGTTCAAGAACAAAATAACGGGCTTTGAACAGGCTCGAAGTGCTTTTCTTTGGCCTGCGGCGTTGAATAGGACGGCGCCCGTACCAAGGTCATCGCTCCTTTTTTCACATGCGTAATGCATGATGCCAAAAAATCCAAGCGCGGCCAAAACCGGTTTTTTTGCTTGACATATTTGCGTTTTGTCTTATAATACCCGCCTATTCATCACTAATCACAAGGAGTTGGACGATGTCTGAAACTACAGCACAAAAGAGCAATCTCAAGCAGAAGCGGGCGCAGGGTTTCAGGAAGAGGATGAGCTCCGCCACGGGCAGGAACGTCATCAACCGCCGCAGGGCCAAGGGAAGAAAGCGTCTCGCGGTATAACGCTCTGCGGGATGTGAGCGATGCCCTACGCATACCGAAAGAACGAACGGATAAGAAAAAATAAAGAATTCGTTTCTGTCATGAAGGGAAAAAGACTGTCGGCTGACGGTCTTTCTCTTTTTTATGCCGGGAACGATAGGGGGAATTTCAGGGTCGGGATCTCGGTCAGCAAAAGGCTGGCAAACGCCGTCAAGAGAAACCGGCTGAAACGACGGATCCGGGCCTGTATTATGAAGCTGTTGAAAGATCAGTCGTCCGGTTACGACCTGGTTTTTGTAGCACGGCGGGAGCTTTACTCCGCCGGATATGAACAAATCCTGAAGGCCGTCGAGACGGTCCTTCAGCGCGCCACGCTTCGCAGCCGGAAGGCGGAAGGCATAGCACCATGAAAACGTTTTTTATCGACACCATCGGACTGTACCGGCGCTATATTTCCCCCCTCTTGCCGCCGACCTGCCGGTTTACTCCGACCTGCTCGGAATATGCAGCCGAAGCCTTTTCACGCAAGAGTACGATGACCGCGATCCGGATGACGCTGGTACGGCTCGCAAAGTGTCATCCCTTTCATCCCGGCGGCTACGACCCCGTTGACCCCGTTGGAAAGCCGGGCTCTGAAGCCGGCATAGACCGGGAGTTGGCGCTATCGTCTTCGGGTTCCAATACGCACACACGCCCGCACTAGGCAACTTTCTAACGGGGTAAATGATTCCGGAGGATTCATGGAAACACGAAGATTTATACTGGCCCTATCCCTGTCCTTAATAGTGTTCGTCGTCTATGTACGCTTCTTCGCACCCAAGCCGCCGCAGAAACCGGTTGTTCCAGAAGCCGCACAACAGGAGACGGTACCGCAGAAGGCGGAACTGCCGTCAACGAAGCGTCCCGAGGCTGTTGCAGCGAAGATCGAACCGGCGACAAAAGGCAGGGACATCGTCATCGAAACGGACCTGGTCAAAGCAGTGGTGAACACCGCGGGGGGCGTAATTACCGGTCTCGAACTCAAGAACTACCGCGAAGCGGACAAAACCGAGGTCGGCCTGGGCGCCCTGTACAAAAAGATCACGGGGCAGGCCCCGAAGGTGCAGCCGAAAAAGGAGCTGGGCAATGTGCAGCTCGTGCCGTCCTATGAAGGCATTGACCCCAAGGACCTGATCAGGCCGTTGACCATTGTGCCCCTCGATAAAGAGCTGTTTAAACTGGGACAGGTGGAGTACCGCGCGGACCGGGACTCTGTCCTGCTTGGCAAGGACAGACCGTCGGGAACCCTAGTGCTCACTTACGCCGGGCCGGCGGGCATCATGATCGAGAAGCGGTTGACCTTTTATAACAGCAACTACAAGATCGACGTCGAGATCAAGACGCATGGTCTTGACGGTTATGATCTGTTTCTCGGCACGGACTTCGGGATCTCGGACAAGCTGAGCCGGGACGCCAAAGGCCGCGTGGGCCTGGTTTCGCAGGTGGACGGCAAGACGGCGGCGGACAAGTTCGCAAGCATCAAGGGCGAGGTGCAACACAGCGGCGTTATCGAGTGGTTCGGCCTAGAGGACAAGTACTTCACGGCCACCATGCTCTACGGGGACTACGGTATCATCACCGCCAAGAAAACCCCTGCCCCGAGTGAAGTGGGCGACCTTCTGACGACCGACCTTACCGTCAAAGAGAAGGCCGAATCGCATGCGTTCTCCATCTACGCCGGACCGAAGAGCTATACGCTGCTTCAGACCGAGGGCCATGGCCTTGAGCGGTTGGTCGACTACGGCTGGTTTGGCATCCTGGCCAAACCCATGTTCTGGCTTCTGCGCCAGTTTCACCGGTTTACCGGCAACTATGGCGTCGCCATCATTCTTCTGACACTCGTGGTAAGGGCCCTCCTGTTCTATCCGTCGCTCAAGAGCGCCACGGCCATGGAGGAGATGAGAAAGCTCCAGCCGCAGCTGGCGGCGCTGAAGGAAAAGTACAAGAAGGACCCGCAGCGCATGAACCAGGAAATGATGAAGATGTACAAGGAGCACAAGGTGAACCCTCTCGGGGGGTGCCTACCCATGCTCCTTCAACTTCCGTTCTTCGTCGCGCTGTATAACGTGCTGTCCGTCTCCATCGAGCTTCGCCAGTCGCCGTTCATCTCGTTCTGGATCAAGGACCTCTCGGTCTACGACCCTTTTTACATCCTGCCGGTGCTCATGGGCGTGAGCATGATCTTTACGATGAGGATGACCTCGACCACGGTGGACCCGCAGCAGCAGAAAATCATGATGTTTATGAATATCGCCTTCATTTTCCTCTTTGCCTGGCTGCCGGCGGGACTCCTGCTCTATATCACGCTGAGCAACATTCTTTCGATTGTACAGCAGTTGTATGTGAGAAGGCTTCTCGGAATTTCTGCAGACAGGGGAAACGCGAGCCCTGCATAAAGACCTCCCGCAGAAGTGCGAGAGAGGTCTTTTTTGAACAGCTCGATAAATACTGCCAGCTCTCCATCGTTCCGCCCGGGGTCATCCGGGGCGGAACGTTTTTCTTTTCTCGTTTGAACCTGACTCTCGGCTCTTCCGCAGTGCAAATATCCCTGCATCGTGCACCAGCATGCTTCGAAAAAAGTGATAAACCCAAAGTGCCAGAGCAGCACGGGGCGCAGCGAAAGTGCTGCGGGTGGGTGAAGCGATCTGAAAAACCAGAGGTTAAATCGGCATGCCTGCGCGGACCGGAGAACAGCGGTGCAGAAAAAAAACAAAGGATCGTGAACTTCCCGAAACGTCTTTTTATAAGTTTGAGATCCTGAATCAGGTCTTCACGTTTTCCTGAATTTGTTCCTTGAGCTCCTGCTCCATGCGGAGGAACACCTCGACGACCTTCGGGTCCAGCTGGGTGCCGGCGAGAGAGCGGATGTGCTTCCGCACGCGGTCTTCCGGCCAGGCAGGGTGGTAGCGCCGTTCGGAGTAGAGCGCGTCCCAGGTATCGGCCAGCGCAAAGATGCGCGCGGCAAGAGGAATCTGCTCGCCTTTCAGGCCGCGCGGATAGCCGGCGCCGTCCCACCGCTCGTGGTGGCAGTACGGGATATCGAGGGCCGGCCGGAGGTAGGCGATCGGCGAGAGAAGCTCGAAGGCATAGGCCGGGTGGCGGCGCATGATCGCCCATTCTTCCTTGCTGAGCGGGCCGGTCTTGAGCAGGATGCTGTCGGGGATGCTCATCTTGCCGATGTCGTGGAGCATCGCCCCGCGGCGCACGTGCACGAGCTCCTCCTCGGTCATGCCCATGGCTCGGGCGAGGCGCAGCGTCATCTCCGCGGCGCGCTGGGTATGGCCCTGGGTCTCCTGGTCGCGCAACTCAAGGGCCCGGGCCCAGCCTTCGATCGTGGTGTCGTAGGCGAGGACGAGCCTGGCATTGGATTGCTGAAGGTCATTGAACAGCGTGGCATTGTCGATGGCGATAGCGGCCTGCGCGGCGAGCGCTTCGAGGAAGCCCTTCCCCTCTTCGTCAAAGATAAGCGGCGAGCGGTGCAAGACCTCGAGTACGCCCATGACGCGCCCTTTGGCAACGAGCGGAACAACGTAGTAGCCGACGAACCCCTCCCCTTCGAGGAGCGGCGCCCGCACGGAACCGCCGGCCCGATTCAGGAGATTCGGAATTCCGATGCTGCGGTGTTCGAGGGCGGCGCGGCCGGCAATGCCCTCTCCGAGCCGGCGTCGGGAGTGTTGAATACCCGCCTTTCGAAAGCCTTGCATCGCGGCATATTCAAGCATCTGCGTGTGCGGGTTCAGCAGCAGGACATCGGCGGCATCGACATGAAGCTGAATGATTACAAGGTCGAGGAATTCCCGGAGAGTCTCTCTGAGGTCCAGGCTCGAACTGATGATCATATCGATGGTATGAAGCGCGGAGAGGTGTTCGAGCCGATATTGGGCCTGCTTTTCCGCTTTTTTGCGAACCGTGATGTCCTCGCCTGAGCTGAGCGTAGCGATCACCTGTCCCGCGTTGTCCTTGAGCAGGGAATTGTGCCAGGCGATCAGCCGTTCCTCACCGCTCCGGGTAATAACCGGGTTCTCATAATATTCGGCGTACCCGAGTTCTCCGTTTATCAGTCCATTGAAGACCGCGCGAATCTCGTTCCTCGACCGTTCCGGGACAAAAGCATCAAACCAGTTTTTGCCGACGATCTCCTCTTCTTCGTATCCAAGAATTTCACCGCCTTTTCTGTTGATAAGGATTACGTTCCCCGTGCGATCGAGGACCCGGATCACGACCCCCGCCACATCAAGATATTGCTCGGCCCGTTCCTTCTCTTTTCGCTCGGCCTCTTCGGCGGCCAGGCGCCGCGTAATGTCCCGAAAGATGCCCTGGACGATCTTCCTCCCGTTGATCTCCACGATGCTGGCGCTTATCTCGACGGGGACATCGATATCTTTTGCGCCACGATGCACTACGCAAAGGTCTCCCCTGATGGTGCTTTCCCGCTCCACGACATCCTGAAACAGCTTCCGGCAGCGGTCCCTTTCCCGGTCCGGATGAAGCTCCGCGATGTGTTTTCCGATGAGGTCGCCCGCGGGCCGGCCGGTCAGTTCCTCGATCCTTTGGTTCACGTCGAGGATCGAGCCGGTCTCCGCGTCGGCGATAACGACGCCGTCGTTCGCGTGCTGCATGAGCATCCGGTATTTTTCCTCGGAATCGCGGAGCGCAGCCTCGGCCCGCTCGCGGTGTCTGAATTCCCGGCGGGTGACAAGATAGAGGAGTAAAGCGCTTGCCGCAACAAAAAACCATCCCTTATAGGTCTGCAGACGTGTGAACTTGTGCTCATCCGTAACGAGCGCCTCGAGGACCCGGTCTGACACCGTGATCCAGAGGCCGCCGAAAAGGAGGTAGAGGAAGACTATTCGGAACAGGGAAAAGGTTGCAATAATTCGTTTCATCCCGTTTCACCATGAACATACCGGGGATAAGAACAAAGTATTATTTGTATCCAGCCGGTAGCTCTAAACATATATTACCACGGAAGAGGAGAAAAAAATTACAAAGCTCGTGAGATAGGGCGTTTCGGATGGCCGGCTTACCGGCTATAAGCTAGATTTTACTGCTGAATGGCTGAGCGAGGAAGTAACGCCCCGCAAAGATGCGGGGCGTTGGGACCTGGCGCTTGCTCTGTCCGAAAGGTTCAGATGATACCCACCAGCTCGAGGTCGAAGGTCAGGGTTTTTCCCGCGAGGGGATGATTGGAGTCGAGCGTGATGCTCGATTCCGTGACGCCCGTTACGGTGACGAGCATGACCTGATCGTCGGTCTGGGTGATCTCGAGCCGCTGACCGACCTTGGCTGGCAGGTCCGGTGGAAGCTGGTCCCTCTTTACGGTGACGATCATATCGTCACGCCGCGGACCATAGCCCTGCTCCACCGGAATTATCGCGGTCTTTGACTCGCCGACATTCATGCCGGTTATCGCGTTCTCGAACCCGGCGATCACCTGGCCGTTGCCGAGCGTGAACTGGAGCGGATGCCGCTCCCGCGATGTATCGAACACGGTGCCGTCCTCCAGTTTTCCGGTGTAATGCACCTGGACCGTGTCTCCCTTTTTTGCCTGTGCCATTGGATCTCCTTTTGTTCGGTGATGTGCCGTACAATGTACCTCATCTTGGTGTCGAGTGCAATAATTTTTATGGCATAAGAGCTGATCCTTCGCAAGTGAGGATATCAATCATATCAAAGTAGTATCGATTGACCACGAGATCGTCATCCCCGAATGCGGCGTCCGGAAACCGGCTGTCTTGACATCGCACCTGCCGGGGTATAATGTAATGGTAACGAAGTGAGGGCTTCATGACCGATCTTATCAGAATCGCTTATTCTTACCGGTTTAAAAACAGCTCGACAAAAACATTCAACGCGATCAAGCCCTATTTTTCTTCGTATCTATCAAAGAAGCGTAACGACACAGAGCAAACAAAATAATTTCCCGCGAAGGCGCGAAGGAAAACAAGGAATAAATCCGGGAATACGCAAATCGCCAGGAAAGGTTAGTCGATATGTCAAAGAAGGAAAAACCATTGCCGAAGCCGCCCAACACGGCCTTCGGAAGAAAAAAACAGTTTGGGCAGGAGGAGGAACAGGGCGCGCTGCTCGCGGACCGCATGGCCGCGGCCATGGCAGAGGGAAAGCTCGAGGAATTTCTGAAACAGGAAATGCCGGATAACGAATACGCGCGAAACCTGGCCACCATGATGATGGGCATGACGGGGATGATGCCCCCGGGAGGCGCTCCCGCTTTCTCGCATTCGCCTGAGAACAGGGAGCAGCCGCTGCCTCCGGAAAACGCGGCCTCAAGTCAGACACCTTCCGCGGAAGAGGTGCCGGAGGAGGTAAAAAAAGCGATCCAGGGCGGTGATGTAAGAGGGCTTATGGACCTTCTTCGCAGAGAGCATCAGAAAAGGATGCCCGGTGAAGAGATAAAGCCGCCGGAAGAGACTACCACCCCTCAACCTGTTGATCAGCCTACGATCGATAAGGAGCTGGTCGACGCGCTCATTCAAATTGCAAAGAACAATAGTGTTACGATGGACTGGATCATCCTTCGGGCAATCAAGGTTTATGTCGAGGAATATCAAAAGACGGGAAAATTGTAGGAATCACGTGTAAGCAAAGCCAGGGTGGCGGAACGATTTCTAGCTTGTCGTCCGAGCGGGACTCAACAAAAAACGCCGCGCCCCTCAGCACATGATTCTGCCGAGAGAGATGATAATGAAAAAGTGTCCCTTTTGCGCTGAAGATATTCAAGACGCCGCTATAAAGTGTAAACACTGCGGTGAGTTTCTGGATGCCTCCACCCGCCCCGGCTTTGCACAAGAAAAGATCCCATGGTATTTCGGAAAGTCCTTTATTGTCATCGCGGTCTTATCCGTCGGGCCTCTGGCGTTGCCGCTGATTTGGTGGCGTCCACAGACGACGCGGGCATGGAAGATCGGGCTCACCATTGTGATCCTTGTTCTCAGTTGGATCTTGTTCCGAACTACGATGGAATCCATTCGTACAATCAAGGAGTATTACAAGTTACTTGGAGGACTATGAAATTTCATGAAGAAGCGGTAATGTTTTTGAAGTTAGTAGTCAAGAAATCTTCCTGCACTAGTGGAGTTTCCACTCTCAGAAACAGTCAATAGTACATCCGGGACTAAACAACCGATGATACCCCGCCAATACCCTCCCCGGTGATTGACAATAGCGTCGATCAGGAATATAGTCTTTTAAATTATCGAAACTGGGCACAATCATTGCTAAACTGGTAAATACCGAAAAATCGATCTTTCCTAGCCGGAGACGGCTAGATAAACACAGGGTATATTTCTTTGAAAGATTATGAGATCGGGCGCTACTATAAACAGAAACGACCCGCAATAGTGGAGTAAATATTGGATAAAGTAACAGGTGCACTCGATAAATTCTTGTCCTTAATGGCAGAAACTGCTTCCAAGGCCGCTTTGCAGATACTTCGCGACAATCGAGGCGATTTTGAAACCGTTCTTAATAATCACCTCTTAGGCCATAATGGACCCACAACTTTGAATAGGGAATTCTCAGGCAATGAGCTTTTTTTTCGAAAAATATTTTATGGATTTACGGAAATCTATAAGTCATTTGAAATCTTGCAGGATGTTGAAGTCTATCTAGAAACTTTCCCCTTCGCTAAATCCTCAGTCACCAAAGAGCGATATCTAAGGCAACATGTCGAAGCCTATCTGCATGAAATTTACATACTCAAAGAACGTCTCTTATCTTACTTGAAAATTATTCAACGGCAATATCGAGGAACTATCAAGGAGAGTGTCACAAAGCAAAAAGCCACGGTTATAACCGATCTAGTGAATAATTCGTTATCTGGTTTAATCGAAACTCGCGGCTCACATGTACACCATGCACGATTTTCGGATAAGTATTTGGATAGGTTGGCATCTTTAGAACTTCTTGCTCGGTTCGGGGATGAACCAGATTTTGTAACGCATTACGATATTGCCTATCAAGATGCTCGACGTCATTGGATAGATATAATTCAACGCAATAAAAGTGCATTAAGTGATTTGCTTGATCTTTATTTCGCCGGTATTCACGATATCATTTTTAATGAAAAAGGTGAGTTGAACTATCCCCGCTAACTTAATAATTCAGCGGCTGCAAATAAGATGCGCCACTGATTTATTTGCTGGGCATCCCGATGAATTTGAAACGCAACATAAAAAGCATTGAAACCATAACTCGAAGGTCGCGGCTTGAGGTTCCAGGGGATCCCGGCGTTTATGCTTTCTGGTGGATCGACAAACGCTCGAAGCTTCTTGCAGCGAACACACGCATTGTTTTAGCTGGCCCTGGTGGCAATGAGGTTGCTGTCCATTTTGGCGATTGGTGGCCTAAAGACCTAATCTATCCCTGCCTTTATGTTGGGAAGTCAACCAATCTGAGAAAGCGCTTTGGGCAGCATTTGTTGAGAGGTTCTTCGGGTCGCGTTCATACCATACCTAAAACGGGCAGGAAACAAAAGGCCGCCACTACGAGCTGTCAATTGCGTTACGGAATTGAACACATTTTCCCCAATGAGAAGAAGCCACTGGCCCTTATTGCCAAGAGCGTCGGATTCAGTTATGCCGTCTATTCATCAAATGACATTGCAGAGCGGTTCTTCAAAGAAGATCTTCTAATTGGCAAGTGGCGCCCCTGGTTCAATGTTGATTCAGAGAGATGACTCCCAATGCGGCTCAATACCGGTCATCATTGGAGGTGCGTAAATTGAAACTAACCACTCAACAAATCGGGAAGTGCGGAGAGCTTATTGTTCAGTATAGACTTCTTTCAAATGGGATTGAGTCCGCGCCATTAACTACCGATGCTGGCATTGACCTTGTTGCTTTTTCCAATAAAAAGAATATGGCTGTTACGATCTAGGTTAAAACGAATCAGAAACCAAAACCCGGGGGTGGTAAAGGCAAGCTTTCAATTGATTGGTGGGTTCCAGAAAATTCACCCTCTGATTTGCTTGCGTTCGTTGAGCTCGAAAGAGAAAGGGTGTGGCTCGTTGAAACGATGCTCTTACCAAAGCTCGCACAGCAACACCCTGAAGGCAGATACCATTTCTTTATGTCAACCGATCCTACGTCAAAACCTAGAAAAGATGGACTGAAGTTCAATGACTATGAATTTGAGCAATATTTGCTCGAAAATGTTGTTCGTAAGTTTTTCTGAAGACGTATCCAACATGCGAGTCCACAGTGTCGCGCCACAGGCGGCGCGTGACCCGTGTGTTATATCTAAGAGAAACACCTGAGGAGGAATAGAAATAGCTATGGATTGGTTATTAATCAACAAGCATCTTATTCCGTCGTTTCTCAGTTTCTTTGCTGGATTAATTCTACTCGTTTTAGCGCCGATCTTATATCAGACCAGGACTCGAAAGCTTCTTATTCTTAATCCAATTGCAGCGATAAGAGAATATTCTAAAACTGAGAAGTCAATGCTAATCATAGGTGTTCTGTTGGCATTTGGCGGCTTCATCAGCTTAATTATAATTTCAGAAACATGTGGTTACTATTACTTCAATAACGGAGTCCCAACCTTATTAAAAAAATAACAAGCGCCTCGACAGCGACGCGCCCTGCGGCGCGTCAGGCGCGCGTTCAAGCGTGAGTTACTGCTGGAAATTCTCATATTATTTTACAACCTGCTCTGCGAAGTAGTAGGTGAGCTAAGCAAAGACACGTCAAATGGATAGGCAAGAGTTCGAGGTAATCCTTCACTCTTATACTGTCAGTTAAAACCACGCGGTATACATGGGTAGGCCGATCACTTTTTCAGAAACTCCTGCACCTGCTTTTTGATCTCCAGATGATGCACGGGGATATTCGGCACGTCCTTGTTCCCGGGAATCGCCAGGGCGTGAATAAACGTCAAACCTTCTCGCTGTTTCATCGTTTCCACAATCTGCTCTTCACTCGAAACCTTAACGGTATTCCTGAACCCGAACCCGCGCGCGACGGCTTCGAGATCAACGCATGTCCCCGTTAACGTCGGCTGGTTTCCCGTGGAGCCGTAGGCGTTGTTGTCGATCGCGACGATCGTGAGATTTCGCGGCGCACGGTCGGCGGCCGTTGCCAGCGTGCCGGGATTCATGAGCAGGCTGCCGTCGCCGTCGATCACGATGATTTCCTTCGATGACGTGAGCGCAATGCCGAGACCGATGGGCGTGGCCATGCCCATGCTTCCGAGCATGTAAAAGTTCGAGGGCTGGTGTTTTACGGCGTAGAGTTCCTTGGAGGGCCAGCCGAGATTGCTCACTACGGCCTTACCTTCAAGATACGGCGCGAGGATTCTGATGATATCGTACCGGGTGAGGGTGGCGCGCGATGGATGATGGACGACGGACGGCGGACGATGAACAACATCCTGATTATTCTGTATCTTGCTTCCTGCATCTGCTCCCCCGCACTTCGACCCCTCCCACACTTCAGGGCTCATCAGGAACGCATGTATCCTGTTTTTGCCGTAGACCTCCTGAAGTTCCCGGTCCATCAGGTTGATGTCGTTTTTTGTGTTTATTTTTGAGTACGTGATTCCCGCGCCCGCGAGGATTCCGGGGAGCTTCTGACCCATGGGGACCTGGGCCTCGATCTTTTCCTTGTAGACCCCCCGCCTGCTGACGAACAGCGCGAGCGGAAGCTCGTAGAACTGCGTGAGCGAAAGCAGGGCATTGATCATGTTCCCCAGCCCCGAGCTCTGGACGAAGAGGGCTGGTCTTCTGCCCGAGAGCGCGGCCCCGGCGGAGATGCCGACGCCTTCTTCTTCTCTTGTCAGGGGTACGTGAAAGAAAGACAGACCCACTATCTCGAGGAGGGTCTTGATCTTCTCGCAGGGAAGCGAGGCGGTGAAGTCAACCCCGTGCTTTTTGAGGATGGTTATGAGTTCTTCTTCAGGGCGTGGCACAGAAGCTCCTCTATCTCTTGGTCAGTGGCGTTCTTGGATATGAACTTCGGCTCAACAGCGTAGGTCTTCTTCGCCTGCCGGAGCCGCGCCTCGCCCCCGCCGGTGATGTTCAAGAGCACGGTCTCGTTCTTCCTGATAGCGTTTGTGCGTACGGCTTCGCCGAGCGCGGCAACAGCCACGCCCGAGGCGGGAACGATGTCGATGCCCTCGGCCTCGTGGAAAAGCTCCATGCCGGCGTAGACGGCGTCGTTCTCGATGCCGTACATCTTTCCGCCCGTTGCCGTGAGGGCGTCGTACAAGCCGCCCTGGACCGAGTAGGCGGGATAGCGCGTTGAGAGCACGCGCGTCGTGATCTGACCGATCAGCTCCGGCCTCAGGTCCTCGGGGAACAGCGTCCGGCTCCGGCGCTCCCAGGCATGGACCATGGGAGCGAAGGGAAGGTTCTGTCCCAAGTGGAGGATCGGCAACCGCGGTCCGAACCTGCCGTCTTTCACGAACCGCTCGGCCATCTCCCACGCGCCGATGGCGCCGGTGCCGCTTCCCACGGCCTGGGCGTAATGGTCCGGCAGCCTGCCTATCTTCGATACTGCTTCGAGCATCACGATGCCGAGGCCGTCCCGCTTGGCGATGTTCTTTACGCCTCCCTCGAAGGGAAAGCCCCGGGCCAGGGCGATCTTCCTGGCAACGTCGATGGAGTCGGCGTAGTCCCCGTCCCCAACGGCGAGCGTCGGTACCGCGCTCGAGCGTTCGAGATACCACATTTCCTCGAGGCACATCCGGGGCACGACAATGACGACCGGAAATCCCGTTACGGTCGAGAGGTGCGCGAAGGCCCGCGCCGTGTTCCCTGCCGAGGCCACGATCAGTCCCTCGACGCCGTTCTCCCGGGCGTTCTGGAGCACGACCGCTGCTTCGAACTCCTTGAACGTGCACGTTTCGAGCAAGGCTCCCTTCTCGGGCCAGTACCCGTTGAAGGCAATGTAGAGCTTTTCGAGGCCGAGGCGCTCCGCGAGGCGCTGCGATCGGTATACGAGCGGACCCGGCTGGGAGAACTGCGAGCCATGGACCGGAAGCCAGTTGAACCTCCAGATACCGTCGGCTTCGCGTTCCGCGAACCTGGTGTCGTGATAATTCGTGACGAGGAGCGCGTCCTTGCAGTGTTCGCAGAAGGCGCAGTAGGCGTGTTCGAGGGTTTTGCCGCACTTTCTGCATTGAATCGAAAAATGGCTCATGATTTTTTGCTTTCCCTTACGCCGTCATTCCGGGCTTGACCCGGAATCCAGTGAGTTTTCAATAAGATCCTGGATTCCTGCTTTCGCAGGAATGACGACCAAATAGCCTTAGTACATCTTTTAAATCAACCCGCTCACCAGTTCCATGATGTCCGTGATCCGTATCTGGTTCTTGTGTCCCTGCATGGCCTCGTTCACCTTTGCGTAGCAGGCTGGGCAGGCGAGGATCAGGCGGTCCGCCTTCTTTGCCACAGCCTCGTCGATCGTCAGCCTGCCCATGGCAATGGCGTTTTCGTGAAAGACCTTCCTCGCGGCCCCGCCGGAGCCGCAGCAGCGGGAGTTGAGCCCGTGGCGCTCGAACTCCAGGAGCGTGAGGCCGGGGATGCTTTTGAGCACCGTGCGCGGCTCCTCGATCACTCCGACCCCCCGGGAGAGGTAGCAGGGGTCGTGATAGATGACGGATTCGTTTAATGCCTTCGTCAGCCTGAGTTTCCCTGTTGAGAGCGCGTCCGACACGTACTGCGTGATATGCCGGATCTTGAACGGGAGCGCCTCTCCGTAGAACAGCGGCCAGTCCCTGGTCATGATGTTCACGCAGCAGGGGCAGGAACAGACGAGGACCTTCACTCCCTTTGCCTTGTATCCCTCCACGAGCCTCTTCGTAAGGTCCTTGAGAAGGTCGTGCTGGCCCGTAATAAAAAGAGGAAAGCCGCAGCAGACCTCTTCCTCCGGCGGAAGCATGGTAAAGGGCTCGCCGATCGCATGTAATGCCAGCACGTCCCCCTTGACCATGGGCTGCGCCTCGTAAGCGCCCGTGCATCCCGCGTAATAGGCGATGTCGGCCCGCTCTGCAAGCTTCACCTGTTCAGGGAACCAGGGCTGGTAGCGTTCAGCCGCCGGTTTGTCATAAGGGTTGCCGGAATGCTCGATCGCCTTGGGCAGGTTCGCCTGGATCCCGATGGGCCCGAGTCCGCGCTTGACCATTTCTTTTCTGAGCATGGGCCAGAGCCGCTGGGTGAAGATCCCGACCGGGCATTTCCGGCCGCAGGCGCCGCAGGTCGTGCACTCATACACCGCCCTGGTAAAGTCCTCGAGCCGTTTGCGGTCAACCTCGCGGGGGCCGAAGAGCGTGGCCTTGAGACCGTCGGATGCGCGGATGAACTCGCGGAACATGCGGATCTTCTCGGGCGGCGAGACCGCGGGATTCCCGGCAACGTCCTGGACCGGGCAATGCTTCAAGCACTCGCCGCACTGGGTGCAGGCGTCGAGCTCGATGACCTGCCGGGGCAGGAGCTCTTCCGTGAATGAACGTTTATTCTTCATGCATCACCAGGTGGAGCGCCTGCTCCCTCTTTCTCGCCTCCATCATCACGAGCGGCGCGGTGAAGATGTGCGTGGGCAGAAAAGGAATCAGGACCAGGACCAGGATAAAGTGCGCCATGAACAACAAGCTCCCCGGCGCGGGCGACGGCTTGAAGCATGCCAAGCCGAGGGCGAAGAGCTTCACCTCCACGAGGTTCGGCGTGAGCCACACGTGCATGATGAGCCCGATCGAGCTGATGACGAGCACCAGGCCCAGGAGGAACACGTTCGCGCGGGAAGCGTATTTCTCCCGTGCAGTGAGCAGCCGGATGACGAGGATGTATACGAGGGAGAGCGGCAGGATATAGCCCGCGATCGCGCCCGCGAACTGAACGCTCCATACCCACGCGGGCACGGGGTCCAGGAAATACCGCAAATGCCGCAGGAGCACCAGGAGAAAGGAAACGTGAAAGACCCACTCCCCGATCCAGAGCGCGGGGTTCACGACCAGAAGCCGTCCGAAAAGGAACACGTCCGAGGCCGTGAGCGCCCAGGCCTTCAACCGCGATCGGGGGGCGGGCGCCGGGGCCCCCGCCGAAAGCCGCCTTGCGGCCCTCCACCACACGAGCAAATGCGCGAAAAACCGTATCCAGAACGCTGCGTACACGCAGTATGCCGCGACAACCAGTATCTTTCCCAGGGTAGTCATGCATTCACCAGATGACACTGCAAGTATAACACGCGAAATATCCGGATGTCGGCCATGGTCTTGCTTACTCTTTTACGAAGCGTATGACCGCGTCTTTCGGCACATTCAAGCCCGCCTCGGCCTCGATGGCCTTCAAAATAGCGGACGGCACAACGCAGGCCGCGTGTTTCAAGTGTTTTGACGCGGACCGGTACACGGGATTGTTCTGGAACCCGGTCAATGCGGCAAAACGGTCGACAACGGCGATGTCCTCGAGCATCTTTGTTACCATCTCGCAGTCCGTCGTGAGAGAAAGAGCGATCTTCCCGTCCTTGCCCTTTTCCGCCTTGATCGTGACGGAATACCCGCAGGCCCCTGAGTTTACTATTACCGTTGTCATAGAGAGAACTCGTCTTTTTGAAAACCTAAGGTATAAGGGGCAGGAAGGCCCCGGGAAAGTGCCGGCCCCCTGCCCCTGCAACCCCATTACCACCGGGGGGGCCCGGTGATAATTCTTTTAAAAATCAATTTTAACCACAGAGGTCACAGGGGAAGACGAGAAAGATAGTGCTGTATGGCAGAGAAACGAAAACAATCAGCTTACTGTTCTTCTCTGCGTACTCTGTGGTGAATATTTTTTGAACCTATGCTTTAATCTCCACGGGGCTCCTCGACCTCTCGAGCAGCTCCTTCAAATTCGGGAACTTGTCCTTCATGTGGGGGATGTGCATCGCCTGCATGAACTCTTTCTCGAACGCCGGGTCCGTGGCGATCTCGACGAACTCGACCCACCGCGCCCGCTCGTTCGCCTCGCGCCGCTTGTCCCGGTTCAAGAGCGCCATGCGCGAGCCGTCTCCGGCAGCGTTGCCCACGGCGTAGACCATGTCGATGGGGCAGTCCGGGAACATGCCGAGCGTCATCGAAGCCACCTTGTCGATGTGGCTCCCGAAGGCGCCCGCCAGGATCACGCGATCGAGCTTGGTGACGCCGAGCCGCTTCATCATCAGCTTTGCGCCCGCATAGAGGGCCCCTTTCGCCAATTGCAGCGCCCGTACGTCGCCCTGGGTAATGGTGATGTCCTGGCCAATGGAGGTCTCGGCCGCCCAGGCCAGCACGTACTCGGGTTTGCCGTCAGCGTCCTTCCTGACCCGCGGCGTGCCGAGGTCCATGACGAACCTGCCGCTTTTGTCGATGACGCCGGCTTTGAACATTTCCGCCACGACCCCGATGATGCCCGAGCCGCAGAGGCCCTTGGCATTCACCGCCTCGATGTGCGTGTGCCAGTCCGCCTTGCCGATGACCTTGTAGCGCGGTTCTTTGGTCTCGGGATCGATCTCGACGGTCTCGATGGCGCCCGGGGCCGCGCGCATACCGAACTTGATCTGGGCGCCTTCAAAGGCCGGCCCGGTTGCGCACGAGGTGGAGCAGACCTTGTTCCGGTTGCCCAGGAGCAGCTCGCCGTTCGTTCCGATGTCGATGATCAGCACCATCTCATCCTGATTATAGGGTTCCTCGGCGATCAAGACGCCCACGTTGTCGGCGCCCACAAAACCCGCCTCAATGGGCAGTACGTGGATGTAGGCCGAGGGATTGATCTTGAGGCCCAGGTCGCGCGCCTTGATGTCGAGGGAGCTCTGGACCGCGGGGATGAAGGGCGAGCGGCCGATATATTCGGGGTTCAAGCCGAGGAAGATATGGTGCATGGCCGTGTTGAATACGATCGTGAGGTCGTCGATCACGCGGCCGGGATCCGGGCCGTCTTTGATGATCTCCGATACCACCCGCGCGATGATCTCGTTCAGGCCCTGAATGATCGCCTTCTGCATGGTCTCGAGGCCGCCCGGGTTGCTCATGGCAAAGGTGATGCGCGACATCACGTCCTCGCCGTAGGGCACCTGGGGGTTCATGATCGACTCGGTGTTCACGACCTTGCCCGTGTTCAGGTCCGTGAGGTAGCCCACGCAGGTGGTGGTGCCGATGTCCACGGCAAGACCATAGCTTGCTTCGACGAAGCCAGACTCAACTTTAATGATTTCCTTGTCCATCCATACCGTGACCGTTGCCTTCCAGCCGCCTTTGCGCAGAACATCCTGAAGGTCCTTCAGGACCAGGTAGTCAAACGTAAGCTCTGTAAGTCCGTAATCGTCCTCGAGGAACTTCAAGACCCGCTCCCGGTCTCCGGTGGTCATGTCGTGGAGCGTCGGGGGCACGAGTTCCACGTTGTATTTCCTGATAGCCGGGTCGAGCTTGATCGTGAGCTCCTTCGCGGCCTTCCTGACGACCTGCTTCCCTGCCCGCGATCGCTCGGGTACGAAGACCTTGATGTCGCCATGGACCTCGGCGGTGCAGGACAGCCTCATGCCGGGGCCGTCCTCGGGCTTTATGTGTTTTTTCTCCGCCTCCGTCAGCGGCGAGAGGTGGGCCATGCCCGATTCGATGTTGTCCTTCTCGAAATACCCCTCTTCGATCCGGACCTTGCACTTGCCGCAGACCTTTTTGTTCCCGCAGAGCCCCTCGATATCCACACCCAAAGACTGGGCGGCCTCGAGGATGGTCTTGCCTTCCTCCACTTCGCCGCGCCTGCCCGAGGGCTGAAAGATGACTTTATGTTTCTTAGACATGCTTCCTCCAGACTGCCGAAATTCAAAAACTCAAATCACACATCTCAAATAATGTTCAAATTTCAGATATCAAATTCCAAACGTTTGTTCATTGGCGCTTGTTCTCTCTCCCATAGGGACATATGTTGATGCACAGCCCGCAGTTGGGCTTTCCGTCCGTGGCACGCTTCGTTGCCTTGTGGGACCTGCAGACGGAAAGCCTCACGAGCTCGACGAACGGCGCGGACCTTGACCATTCCGAGCCGGTGATCGCCTTTGACGGGCAGTGGGTCATGCACAGGACGCAGTCGCCGCAGAGGCTGTATTCCATGGGCGCATCCGCATTGAGCGGCGCATCGGTCAGAACCGTGGCCAGAGACAACCGGGGACCGTAGTCCGCACTGATGAGGAGGCCGTTCTTCCCGATCCAGCCCAGCCCGGCCGAGGTGGCCGCCATCTTGTGGTTGAACAGGGAGTACAGTTTCGATACGAACGTCCCCTGCTTCCGGTCCGAATCCGGCGGGATGGCCAAGCGTACGGTACCCCCGGGACTTCAGATAGCGCACCGCGCGCTTCTGGAGCTTCATGAGGAGGCTCAGCGTGTCCTCGTTCAGCTTCCGGTCCACGCCGATGGACACGGCTTGGTCCAGGTGGGCGAGCTCTCCACTCATGTGGCCCCGGAGCCCGGCAATGCCCACGACTGCGGCGCCGTGGCCGAGCAGCTCTGTCTTGAGTTCGATCTTCATTTTATTTTCACTCGAAAGCCCCTTCACCCCGGCCCTCTCCCCCTGGGGCGAGGATCGAGGCGAGGGAGGTAATACATCCACCTCGATCGCATTTATGCGCGTTTCCTCGCTTCAGCTTCGTCCTTCATCTTCTTGAGCGAGGCGATCATGTTGATCGCGTCCTTCAATGCATTGGTCGCGTCCTTGGCATACCCGTCCGCGCCGTACTTGTCGGCCACGTCCTGGGACACGGGCGCCCCTCCGATCATGATCTTGACGTTGGGGTTCTTTGCCCGGAGGTCGTCGATGACCTTCTTCATGCCTGTCATGGTGGTGGTCATCATGGCTGAGAGGCAGACCAGGTCCGAGTCGGTCCGGAGCTGCTCGGCCACGAACTTGTCGAGAGGCACGTCGCGGCCGAGGTCATAGACCGTGAAACCCGCCACATCGAACATCATCTTTACGATATTCTTGCCGATGTCGTGCACGTCGCCTTCCACGGTCCCGATCACGACCGAACCCTTCACCCCGAGGTCCATCTGCGTCACGTGGGGCTTCAGGATGTCCAGGCCCGCATAGAGCGCGTCGGCGCACATGAGGAGCTCCGGAACGAAGTATTCCTGGGCCTCGAACATCTTCCCGACCTCCACCATGCCGGAGACGAGGCCGTTGAAGATGGCGTCGTTCGCGTCCATGCCCACGTCCAGCGCTTCCTGGGCCGCCTCTTTGGAGGTGTCCTCGTCATACGATATCACGGCGCTGCGTAATTTCGCCAACAGCTCTTTTTTCTTCTCTTCGGTTACCATGGGCTTACCTCCTGTACTTTCTGACTTCGTCCATCATGGCCTTGAAATTCTCCGCCGGCACCGTGGGCCAGATGTCGCACCCGGGCCAGACCGCGCTGGCGCCGTCGTCCATGCATTTCTTAATGGTCTGGCGCACCAGGTCCGGCGTGCCGGCCACGAGAACGTTGTAGGGGTCGTAGTTCCCGAACACGAGGGCCCTGGGCCCGAGCTTCTTGCGCGTCTCGGCAAGATCGTTCTTCTGGTCCACGCTGATCGCTTTCGCGCCGCTTTCGGCCATAAAGGGGACGATGTCATTCGTTTTTCCGCAGATGTGGAGCACGCTCGGCACCATCAGCTTCTCGAAGATCTTTTTCAGATAGGGCAGGATGAGGCTCTTGAACACGCGGGGAGAGAGCACGTCCGACGTTGCTCCCATCTCGCGGACGGTGATGAAGTCCACACCGGCCATTTCGTACTCTCCCGCGACCTGGATGATCACGTCCGAGAGCTGGTCCAGGAGCTTGCCGATCTTGTCCGGCTTCTTGAAGGACAGCTTCAACAGATCGTTCAGCTCCATGACCTGGCCGGCAAGCGTGAAGGGCCCCAGGACGTAGGAGCCGACCGGCGCTTCACCACCGATGTCCTTCTTTATGAGCGTGATCGCCTCCTTCATGAGCGGGACCCTGCCGCGTTTGGTGAGGCCTGATGGGATGGATATCTCCATTTCGGCCTCGTTGTGGATCAGTTTTTTCTTGATCGTGGGGTACAGCAGGTCCTCGGAATGGGCGTACACGTTGATCTCGCATCCCATGGCTTCTGCCTCGATGCAGAGGTCGAAAGGGGCCACCGCGCACTCGAACCCGAACAGCTTGTAGGTCGAGGCCGCGGCCGCGGCCATCATCTTTGCGTCAAGGTGCGTTGCCGCAAACTTCTGGTTCAGGGATTTCAGCCCTTCGGTGGTCACGTTGCCCATGCCGCTGAAGCACGGCGGCCGGTCTACCGCATCCCCGGCGAAGAGCTTGAGCACCCGTTCCCGCGCTGTTAGTGTTGTCGTTGACATTCTGCCTCCTTTAAAAGGAATATGGTATCAAATTCATGTTCGCCCCGGATGACGCGGAGGAAAGCAAAACATTTGATACGGAATACGCCGGAAGAAATCGATCAACACGACCTTTTCTCGCCTTCCCGCTCTCCCTCCGCCTTTTCCGCTTTCCTTCCGGGGGAACGTTCTATGACCCTGCCGCAAACTCCTTTAACCTCGGTCAACGTTGCCAGCCAATTTTCCACTGTCTGAGAGTGAACTATCATCGGGGCCCCCTTTGTCGATCCGCGTCGCGGTAATGTTCATTTCCTCGCTGCTCCAGCCGTCAGCTTTCCGAGGAAGTCCGAAAAGTATTTCTTGATCGGGACGTTCTCATTGTCGGAGATCTTTTGTGTTTCATCGTACACCAGGGTGGAAAGCAGGATCTGGGCCGCCGCCACTGCCGGGAAGATCCGCGGCGCCGTGACGATGGGGCCGTAGAAATTGAAATCGCTCCAGATCGCCGAGGCCATGCCTTGTACCACGGCATCCATCGCTTTGAACCCGTCGAGGCTCCAGATGGTCTTCGCCTCTTTCCACATATGCGTGCCGTTCGAGTAGGCGCCGCCGCAGGGAAGGCCGAGCTTCTCCTTGATCATACGGTTCGCGACGAGCGAGAACGATGTGGCAGGCAGGTTCATGACCGAGGTATCGACGATGATGGTCTCAAAACTATCGGCGCCCTGCGCGAGGATCTTCTCCAATGAGTTAAGACGCCCGCGCGGGGACTGATCGGCGTCGTCGAAAGCCTGGACCACGACGTGCTTGATCCCGAGGTCTTTCAATTTTTGGACCTGGCCTTTGATGTCCTTGTCCCAGGGCGTGATGCTGTTATACAGGAACTGGTCCTGCAATCCCAGCTTGGCCACGTACTCCGTGGCCTGTGCCCGCTTTTCCGCGACCCACATGTCGATGCCGAAGGGCATCTTCGTGGTCTCGCGGTAAAAGTCTATGTAGATCTTCGCTTCTTCCGGCGAGTTTGCCACCATGGCCACCATGGACGGGATGCCCGTTGAGGCGGAAAGCGCTTCCTGCGTCTTGATGAGCTCCGCGGCCTTTACGCGGTCGAAGTTGCCCTTCCGGTCCGTTACGATCCGGTCTTTGTTGTGAAACATGGACGCGATCAGAAGCGGCGGGTTCTCTCCCGGCTGACCGCCCACCTTGATGCCGTCGAGGGTAAATATTTTTTGCTCCTGTTTAAATCGAAACATCAGGTTCCCCTTTAAAAATCTTTTTTAACCACAAGCGAAGGTTCGCATATACAGGCTCACAGTGAAAAACTTCTTACGAATTTAATGTCTTACCGCTGCGTTCTCTGTGACAAAATGAATTAAAAATTTATGATTGCAAAATAACGGGGGGAGCCTTCGAAACGCTCCCCCTCGTATTGTGTTTAGAACACGCCGTGGTCGAACTTGGGCTGCGGCAGGTATTCCCACTTCTCGCCCTTGCGGTACTTGGCTTCGATGTCGAGGCACTTCAACGCGTACTCGAAGGCGTAGGGAATGCCGGGCCCGCCGGGCACGAAGCCCGCGAGGATCATGCCGACCGATGCGGCCTCGAAGATCTCGCCCGTGGTCGCCCCCGCGTTGATCGCCGGGATCACGTGGATGATGCAGCGGGGCGAGCAGTAGCCCACTCCGCCGGACATGAACATCAGCTCCTTCACCTTGCGCGAAAGGGCCCCGTCGCCGAAGATGCTGGCGTAGAAATCAGCAAAGGTCCTGCCCGGCTCGGGCGTTACGGTGTTGATGATCTGGAACATGCGCGGTACGAAACCGCACTGCTTCTTCATGTACTCGTTTACTTCTTCCACTGTCATTTTCTTATCAGCCATTTTTCCTTCCTCCCCTTGCCCGGACGCTTTCTGTGTCCGGGAAAACATTTTTTTCAACTCCTCTAAAACTCCCGTGGAATCGACCTCCTCTCATTGACCTGAATTCGCTCACCTCCTTTTCAATGCGGGCGACCACAAGGGGTCTCCCCTGCGTAAGCCGTGCGATCACATCTTCCATTCATGCGCCGTTTGGATGAACTTCTTGATATTGTCATAGGGCACGGTCGGCGGGATATCGCAACCCGGCATGAGCACGAAGCCGCCGTCACTGCCGGCGATCTTGATGACGTCCTTGCAGGCGTGTTCCACGTCCTGGACCGAGCCCTGGAGCATGATCTTCACGGGGTCAACGTTCCCGCCGAAGCACATCTTCCCGTGGAGCGTCTGCTTCGCCTTCGCCATGTCCGTTTTGTGGTCCAGGCTGATGCAGGAGGCGCCGGTGTTCGGGAAGAGGTCCAGCCGGTCCGTGGTGTTGCCGCAGATGTGGACAAGCGTATGTACGTTTTTGGATTTCGCCCAGTCGGTAAATTTCTTAAGGTACGGCACGGCGAACTTCTCGAACTGCTTGCGCGAGATGAGGTCGCCCGAGGCCGTGGGATCGGCCAGGCTGATGACTTCGAGCGTTCCGTCCTTGACGAGAGGCTCGTAGAGGTGGATCAGGACGTCGGTGGCGAAGTCAACGACCTTTTCGACGAAAGCGGGTTTCTTGAACGTGGCTTTCATCATGGTCTCCTCGCCCACGAGCCGGGCGCCGAGGGTAAAGGGTCCCCAGGCGGTCAGGGTCATGGCGTAGGTGTCGCCTATTTTCGCCTTGGTCAGGCGCAGCGCCTTCTTCACGGTATTGATGGTATCGTCCCTGTCGAGATCGGTGATCTTGAGCTTCGCAAGGTCCTCCTCGGAAGAGACGAAGTGATTTTCCAGGTCGGGCGCGCCGACCTCCCGGAACTTGATCTTTCCGCCGAGGGCCGAGGCATGGAAGTTGTTGTATCCCGAGCCCGCATAAACGACGTCGCATTGGAGCTTCGGGCTCATGTCCACGAGCATGGCGCTCATCTTGTCCGCATCGTGAGAAAGGGCCTCGAACGATGTGTCGTAGCCCTTGATGCTCCACATGCCCGCTCCGAAGAGGGTCACGGGAAGCCGCTCGGGCTTGCCCCCCTCAAAGGCCTTGAGGATCACTTCTTTCGGTTTCATAACGTCTCCCTTCGTAAGGAATGGAATGTCAAAACCTTCATTCTTCAGACTGCGAAACTGTGGATCGTCCGCTTGAACTTTTCAAGATCGATCGGCGTCTCCACAGCCGGGGCGTGCTCCTTTTCGCGGTCGCCGCCGACGAACAGGATGGGCATCCCGGGCGCGACGGTTTTGATGATCTCTGCCGCATCTTCCGCGGAAAGGCCGAACGGTTCAGAGTCTATGATGATAAAGTCGTATTGTGCGTTCATGACCTTCTGTACGGCAAAGGCCGGGTGCTCGATGGTTTCTACCGCGTACCCTTCGTCTCTCAGGATCCCGTAAAGGCTTTTTATCAATATGGGATTTGAGGAGCAGAGAATGATGTTCTTCATGACAGGTAGTTCTCTGCATTTGCGATGCCAGGTTAAAGAGAGGGAGACGCACAAGGCGGCAGGGCGCTGCATGCATTACTCAGGCGAACAGCGAGCGCGGACGTATCTGTTGTCTACACAGGCCGGAGTATATGTAAATATGGGTGATTTATTTCCTGCTTCCGTTTCTGAGCGTTGAGTAAAGGCGTCGGCGTGAGCCGCTGCGGTCGGCGAGAGGATTAAAGCTACGGATTGAGACGATGTCCAGTTGTAGAGTAGATGAAAAATTCCCCATTGCCTGTGGAATTTTGCCGCACGTGACGGGTGCGAAAAAAGGCTTATCCATTTCAAAATACGGAGCAATCGAAACAACTCAGGACAGGACGTTGAAGCACAGGGAAAGTGTTATTATATACTTAAATAAAGCAAAAATCGCATGGTCCTTGCGAATCCTGGAGGTGAAATGCCATGCCGATAATCAACGGACTGGAAACAGAAAAACTTTTGAATGTCGTCGAGTCGGTCAAGAAGAACTGGGAAACGGGCAAAACGGTCTGGAAGGCGGCGGCAACGTGGAAGGACGGGTTCCGGGTGGAAACGGAGTCCCGGGGCTTCACGCTTCGTGCCGACGAGCCGGAGATGCTTGTCGGAACGAACACGGCCGCCAACCCTGTTGAGATGGTGCTTCAGGCTTACGGCGCATGCCTTGCCATCGGCTATGCCATGAACGCCGCGGTGCGGGGGATCAAAATCCAAAAGCTTCGGATAGAAATCGAGGGTGAAATAGACCTTCCCGGTTTTCTTGGACTTGAACCTCCGGCTGACCTCAACATGGACAGGCTTCCGGGGTTTAAGAACGTGCTCGCGCGGGTACAGATCGACGCTGACGCAGATATCCGAATGCTGCGGGATCTGCACGACCACGTGGTGAAAACGTCGCCAGTCGGGATAACACTCTCCCGCCCGGTGACGGTAAAGACGGAACTCGATGTGGTCCGGAAGCGATCGGCCGCGTAAAAGCGGGATGGCTTGGACCGGGCAGGCCCCGGGAAAAAGCTCATTCAAACCGGGTGACAGCAATTGAGGTTTTTCGAGAGGGATATCGTTGTGAAGTCAGCACTGTTCAAAAAGATGGATGCTGCATATTTCACCCGCTCCCATGTAAGTTCGACAGGTTGAAACGGTCTTCGAATGATGTAAAGAACCTGTTATTCCTTAACCGGTGTCCAGGTCTCGTCCGGATCGTACGATTGCATCTCTTGGGCGATCTTTAAAGTGTCCGGTCCGAGGTTCTTCTGAAAAACTTTGCCTTGCTGGTTGACGATAAAGGCCATCACTCCCGACTTGCCCCAGTTTGAGGGAAATGCGACGAGGCTGAAGCCACCGACCATGTTGCCGTTGATGACGTAATCGTATTTTCCGCCCGGCGCATGCGCTCCCTGCTTTGTCAATATCTTGAAATAGTAGCCATGAAACGGCACGGGCTGTTCCTTGAACACCGTCTTTGCCTTCTTATAGCCTTCCATCCTGGCCCGCGCCACGAGTTCACCCAGGGGGCTCGCTGCTTCGCCCGGCGCGTGCCTCCAGAAGAGACCGTTCTTCTTGCCGGGATCACTTCGAAGTTTTTGCGCATACGCAAGGATTCCGTCGCCATCCCAGTCCTTCACGACGTACTCGCGCTGCGCCTTGACGTACGTGCGACAGACCAGTATGGCGGTGAGTTCGTCTTCTCCGATCCTGCGGTTCAGGACCTCTTCTTTGCCCGCTTCGGTATCAAAGAGCCATTTGTCATTCTTTTTTACCAGGGGAATCGGAAATGGCCAGTTCTCGTTGCCTATGTGAATGATCACCTTTGAATCGCTTTCTTTCACGAGGCTGGTTTTCTCGGCTACGTGTCTGGCAAATGCCTCGAATTCGGCGGCGGCCTGCACATCGTCACTGGAGCGAAGGTCTTTTGCGGAGGGTCCGAATATCTGATCGAGTGCGGCCTTGTCTTTTGCCTTGACGGCCTCAACGAGTCCTTTCAAGGCATCTTCGGGAGAGGAAAAAAGTTGTTGCGGCGCTGCCGCAAGGAGCGGCATGCTCCAGGCAACGATAAACGCTGCACAGACCAAAAGCGCAGCGATAAAAACCATGCCCCGCGATGAACGAAAGAGAGATTTCTGTCGCTTCGTCTCCATAAATTTTTTCCTTTCTTAGTCCAATATATTTCGTGTTAGGGAAATTAGTTGAAGCAAGCCTGTCTTTTTCTACCGGCGCTGCCTGCCACCGGAATCGTCCTTGCCTCTGCCTCGACTCGCCGGGGGAGCGGAAGGCCGCGCTCGTTCGACGCTTTGACGGCTGGCCTGGCCGCGAAGGCTCTGTGTCCTGGCTTCACCAGCTCCCCGGTAACCGCCAAAGGTAACGGATGGCGTCCTGGCAGGCTGCTGGCTCGCTCGCGCAGAGCCGGCCTCATTCGAGCCGCTGCTGCGAACAGAGGGAGGAACTGGTGTGGGTTGCCGACTGCTGCCGGGAACCGGCATTGGCGGCCGTTCACCGACATTCGGGGCCGGTATTGTTCGTTGCTCGCTGAAACCTGGAGATGGGGTCGTCGGTCGCCGGCCGCCATGAGGAGTCGGTATACTCGACCGTCCGCTGATACGTGGGGTCGATGGTGACGGCTGTTGATTGACAATACCACGGCTTTCCCGGCCGCGATTGCTGAATGCGCGGGCGTCCCCTCCGTAGCCGTATATCCCTCCGTCGGGCCTGGGCTGCATCGTAGTGCTCCCCCTGGCTTCACCCATGCGTGCATACCTGTCGGCGTTCGGACCACTGGGTCGCGATGCCAGGTACCTGGCGGGGTCGCCGTGCGACCGGTCATGCCTCCATGTCGGATTTATGTAAGGCCTGCTTCTGTTGACATAAACATTCGTTACGTGAACATAGGGCCTTGCATGATCGACCCAGCCCGGGCGGTCCCAGCCATGATAGATCACGTGGTGGTGACCCCAGTCAAAGTCCATGCTCAGCCAGTCCCCGATCATCAGGCCAAAGCCAAAGGTGACGAACGGCGAGAAACCCGCGTCCGGAGCCTGGACATATACAACTGCAGTGTCATACTGAGGGACGTACATGTACTGAGGTTGGGCCGGAACGATCTGGATATAGTCTCCTTCGATAATGACGCTTTGTTCAGCATTACTGACCAGATTGCCGACGGCCCTCGCCCGCCACCTGAGCCGCTGGATCGAATTGGTCACGTCTTCCGGCTGGTTGAGAAAGGCATCTCCCAGGTTGGCAGTCCAATCCATGTTCCCGGCCATCATTTGGAGGATGTCTGGGTAGTGGGCAATTGCCCTGACGGACTCATCCCAGGTCTGCTCGTCAATGCCGGACGCGTCCCCTCCGCTATTAAGCCAGGCTTCCGCATCGGCAACCTCTGCCGGATACGTCGAAGCGGGCAGTATCTGGGCAAGCAGAGGATCCGGGTAGAGCGCGACGGGGGCGAGAAGATCATCAAGCTCCTGGTCCGTGAAGGATACCGAGTATGTCAGGTCCGGGTCCGCCCAGGCTTGGATGGATAGGAGCGTTAAAAGGCACACAATAAATGCCAGCAGAAAGCCCTTTGTGAAGGATTTATTCATAAGCACAGCTCCTAACCTGTAAGCGAATGGATGGATATACTTTAGACACGTTAAATTAAAAAAGTTGCATCATGTTCTTCATTTTTTAAAAAATTAATATTGCTGATTTTAGCATGAAATTCGATTTCTAGATTTCTAAAAGATACAACTGCTGCTGACCTCTGGAAGAACTAATTGCATACAAAATATATCACAAAACGGGTGTTTCATATAGAAATTGCGGGATGAAGTTTGCGCGCCACTGATCCTAATGTGCAGATTGAAGACCGGTAGAAATGTGCGGGAGAAAGGAACCTATAGAACCTATGATTATCACGTCTTGTTATTTGATATTTGTTCTTGAGCACTCACCAACCTGCTGACGGTTGCATAGTTCAATCTCAGATGATCCGCGAGCTCTCTCTGAAGATACCCATGGCGTTCTACCGCATCGGCTATGCGCCGGTCCCGCTTGCGCTTATTTCGCAAAATGTCTTCCGAAAACAGCTTTTCCAGGGCCGGCCTCTTCAGGTATTTTTGACTCCGGGTGATCTCGGGCACCTCTTTATGCTTCCTGAGATGATCTATAAAGCGGTCTGCAAAATCTTCTTCACCGAGTATCGTCTGGCCCCGCACGTCGGTCCAGACGGATTGTTTGCCGATCCCCCATTTGACGAACTGCCGGTATTCTTGCTCCGCCTTGCCCCGCTTCCCGCTGAATTGGCCCAATACCCAGTCTGTGGTGAGGCACGGATGGGGCTTTGTTCTGCCCGCCGTAGCCAGGTAGCTAGACCAGCGATACCCCTCCGGCGTCTCAACCATCTTGGCCCGTACAGGATTCAGGACCACATACCGGCAAACCTCAAGGAGATGGCTGTCCTTCTGGATCAGAATGGCTTTGTATCGTCCCTGGAACAGGTGACCGGTCCTGCCATGCCAATTGTTAAAAAGCTGCGTGTAGACGCCGTTCAATTGTCTCATGCCGATGGATAGATTGCCGTCCGGGGTCTCGATGAGGAGGTGGTAATGGTTGGTCATGAGACAATAAGCGTGGCAGATCCAGTTGTAGCGTTTGCCGGCATGCTGGAGAGTATTGAGGAAGTTCAGACGGTCCTGCTCGTCCTTGAAGACGGGCTTCTTTTCGTTTCCGCGGGAGGTGACCTGGTAAACAGCACCGGGATACTCTATGCGAAGGGGACGGGCCATAATGTCGCGACGATATCACAGCACAACGCAATTGTCAAGTTACAACGGGCTGTTGCCCAAATGATATTGAGAAAGCCACTCAGTAATGCTATATTGCTGCGACGTCAATCACGACATCAGGAGCCAATAGCCATGATGGGATTGCAGCAACCGCCTCAAAGCAGCTTGTTCTATATCGGCATCAATATAGAAAAACGGGTTCGTGAGAACCATCCTTTGAGAAAAGTCAATACGCTGATCGATTTCAACTTCGCCTATGACGAAGTCAAGGACTTGTACGGCAACAACGGCAACGTTTCAGTGCCACCACCAATTATCCTGAAACTGATGCTACTCCTGATCTTTTATAATGTCCGCTCGGAGCGGGAGCTGATGGACACCCTGCCAGAGCGTATGGATTGGCTCTGGTTTCTCGGGTATGACCTTGATTCTGAAATTCCCAACCATAGCGTGCTATCCAAGGCCCGCAAAAAATGGGGCCTCGATGTTTTTCAAAGGTTCTTCGAACGTATTGTTCTGCAGTGCGCGGAAGCCGGTCTTATTGACGGCCGCAAGATCTTCGTCGACTCCAGTCTGGTGGATGCAAATGCCTCCAACAGTTCGGTTCTCGATACCCGGAACCTGAAACATCAGTTGCACAAAAATTATAAAAAGCTGGAAGCCCGCTTGGAAGAACGCACCGAAAGCACTGATCCTTCCAGGACCTACGAAAAAAAGAACAACCGCTATATCTCCACCACCGACCCGGACGCGGCCCTGGTGAACCGGGGGAAATCCAAACTTTCCTACCAAGTGCATCGGGCCGTTGACGGTAAAAAAGAAATCATCACTGCAACCGACGTAGCGCCCGGCGATGTGAACGAAGCCCATCTGATGCTTTCGCTGCTTGAGCAACACCACGCAACAACGGAAGTCGAGGCCGAAACGGTTGTTGCGGACAGTAAGTACGGAACGATCGACAACTTCCTTGCCTGCCATGACAAGGGCATAAAGGCGCATATCCCGGATTTACGAGACGTGGCGATCAATCGCATAGCGAAAACCGACATCTTTATGGAAGATAGATTTTCCTATGATCCTGCCACCGACTCCTATATGTGCCCGGCAGGAACTCAGCTCAAGCCGAAGTCGCTGCATATAGCCAGACAAAGCCGGGATTACGCAGCGCCCAGGAAAGTCTGCGCAGCGTGCCAGCTTAGAGAGCAATGCACGAAAAACAAGTCCGGCCGAACGATCAAGCGTCATCTCCGGCAGAATGTTCTGGAGCGCATGCGTGCAATCAGTCGATCAGCCAATGCACGGTACGACATCAAAACCAGACAACACCTGATGGAGCGATCCTTTGCCAGGGGCACCCGATACGGCTTCGATCAAGCACGCTGGCGAGGCCTTTGGCGAATGCGGGTCCAGGAATATATGACCTGTGCCATCCAGAACATGCAAGTGCTAATAGCGCATGCTTCCAAGCCGAAGAAAGCAGCTGCGGTACGGCTGCTCGTTGTTCAAAGAACAGTGGCAAAGGCTTTCGGATCGCTCATTTTGCATGTTCCCTTGAGACAGAACCGATATTGCCCGTCATTAGCTTAGACCTCTTTACGCATCAAGGCGCTTGATCGTTCGCGGGAAGTCCTTTGGGCAACAGCCCGACAAGACGTGACCCTATAGGTTGCTCTATAGGTTGCTATAGGTTGCTATAGGTTGGGTTTGCTATAGGTTTGACCCTATAGGTTCTATAGGTTTCCTATAGGTTTCTATAGGTGGCTCTCCCGGGTTTAGCATGGATACATGTCTAGCCCGCCGCAGTGAAAGTAAATTGCTGTCTTGAAGTGTTCCTTGTTCCGAAATCCGTAGGCCATCTTTTTGATTGTCTGTATCTTGCTGTTGAGCCCTTCGCTGACCGCATTCGTTATGCGGTGCTGAAGATAAGTCAGAACGTTAGCAATATGTCTTTTGATCGTTCCTGCTGCGTCAATGATTGGCTTCAGCCTGCTGTGTGTTGCCCAGAAATACCACCGCTTCCAGAATTTCCTCGCTGACTCGGCATAGTTGTAATGCCACAACTTCCGAAACGTCTCCTTGATGGCCCACGCGCGTCCTACCTTCAACTCAAGCTTTTGTAATGCGGCAAATTCCCTGCGGCGTTTCTCCGGAACGTTCTCCTTGCTGTACAGCCACAAGTACTTACTCCCCTTGAGCGTTTCGTCACCTTCTTTCATCCGCTGCCGATGTTCCTGCTTTCGTACCGTGTCTACCGCTTTCCCGAGGTAGCCCATAATGTGGAACCGGTCGAAAACGATCTTGCTCTCGGCACCAGGCACATGGGCACGCGTCGCCTCAAGGTAGGGCTCCCACATGTCCATTGCAACCGCCTCGAGGCCTTCTAATTGCTCCGGCGTCAGACTCTTGTAATAGCTCTCCAGACTGCTCTGTTTGCGGTCATCCTCAATGTGCTCTACCGTGCCTCCGTCTATATCGCTTACCAGCGTCAGGTATGTATGACCCTTGGCAATGGCTTTCTCATCGACGCCGATCCGGGGAACGACGCGGTCTTGTTTCCGAAGCTTTCCGCGCTCTACGGCGCGTTCCATGAGGTTCCATGCTTCGTCCCAGCTTATCCGCAAGATCTTCGTGGCCCCGGTTATATCGCACTCCCGAAGAACATCTATGGCCAACCGCTCAAATAAAACCGTGAATCGTGACTTCGGTTCCGCCCAAGGGACCCGAACCTGCAAAATCCCATGCTCTGCACACGTTATGCGGGGAATACGCGCATGCAAGTACGTCTTGAACTGGCAACTGTCAAGGTGACGCCATAACCGCTCTTCGGCATGATCATAGACCGTCGACTCCTTCGAGCATTCCGGACAAGACCATACTGCGTCCTTCTCATGTTCCACCCATACATCTACCCGCTGCTGCTTTACATCCAGTTCAACTTGACTGACACTCCAGGGTGACTTCAATCCCAGCAATTGCTGATAAAGTCCGGTATCCTGCATGATCGCCTCCTCAGGCGACCATCCTATCACATATTTCTACCCACGGGAAAGCCGGAAGAATCCTATAGGTTTCCTCGATGTCAACGATAACGATGGCGTATTTTTAGAGGATGTTGACGAAATCGATCGGTATTAGTGGAAATGTTCGGAAAGCGAGGTGTTCTCCAGATATGGGTTGTTCTCGTCAGGGGAATTGATGATCAATGCCCTTGTTCACTTCTTTGTCTTCCCTTCCAGCTGCTTGTACTTGCGGAAGGCGACGGAGAGCGTGGATGAATCGGCGATCGCGCCTGCGATGAGCAGGGAATCCATGATCTCGGCAAGGGACGCGCCTTCTGCGTGGGCCCTGCCCATGTGCGCTTCGAGGCAATGTTCACACCTGAGCGCAGCGGCCGCGCCGATGGCGACCAGCTCGGCGGTCTTCCGGTCCAGGGACGACGGTTCCTTGTAGATGGACATGCCTTTCAGGATGAAGGGGTTGAAGTTCCGCGGCCGCTCTTTTAAAACGTTCAGGATGAATCCCAGGCTGCCGTGCTGCTCGACCAGCGATTCGACCAGGGCCTCGGTCAGCGTCTCGTCTCCGAGCTGCTCCCTGATCTTCCGTATCTTCGTTTTTCTATCCTTCGTCGTGCGCTTCGTGTTGTTTTGCTTTGTGCCGGTCCGCTTTGCTTTTACCATAACACACATGCCTTTCGGGAGCAGCTTTAGTACTACGTTACAAAGTAAATTCTACTCAAAATGGCAAGAATATTTCTCGCAAAGCTCGCAAAGAACGCCAAGAGAATCTTAGGATCCTGCTTTTGGTTTTAAAATCAAAAAAGATTTTGACTCAAGGTCCCTTTGCGCTCTTTGCGGGCTTTGCGAGAGACGCCTTAGATTTTGTCTTTTGTTTCCCTCTTGTCCGAATCAGGAATTGATCCCGTATTTTTTCAGCTTGAGATACAGGGTTTTCCGGTCGATGCCGAGGAGCTGGCTTGCCTTTGACTGGTTGTTGCCCGCTTCTTTGAGGACCCTCAGGATATACGTCTTCTCGATCTCTTCGAGGGGCGGATTGGCGCCGATTTCCGCAACAGCCGCATGAGGCGGGATGGAGAAGTCTTCGGACCCGATCGTGTCCGACTCGCAGAGGATCACCGCGCGTTCAATGACGTTCTCGAGTTCCCGCACGTTTCCCGGCCAGTGATAGCCGATGAGCAGTTCGAGCGCCTCGTCGGTGAAATCCGCGATGGACTTGGACAGTTTCTTCGCGTACTTTTTCAGAAAATGCCGTGACAGCTCGGCGATGTCCTCTTTGCGCTCCCGGAGCGGGGGGATGGCGATGTTGATCACGTTCAGCCGGTAATACAGGTCTTCCCGGAAGCTCCCGGTCTTGATCATGGCCGCGAGGTCCTTGTTCGTGGCGGCGATCACCCGCACGTCCACCGAGAGCGTCTTGTTCCCCCCCACCCGCCGGAACTCGCCTGAATCGAGAAACCGCAGGAGCTTGGCCTGGAGCCCGGCGGGCATCTCTCCGATCTCGTCCAAAAAGAGCGTTCCCTTGTCCGCCACTTCGACGAGGCCGTGCTTCATCTGGTAGGCGCTGGTGAAGGCGCCCTTCTCATGCCCGAAGATCTCCGACTCGATGAGGTTTTCCGAAAGGGAGGCGCAGTTCAGGGCGATGAGCGGCGCGTCCTTGCGCGTGCTGTAGTGCCAGACCGTGTTCGCCACGAGCTCCTTGCCGGTGCCGCTTTCACCCTGGATGAACACCGGCGAGTCCGTAGGCGCCGCCTTCTGGATGAGCGCGAGTATGTCACGGAGCTGCCCGCTTTTCCCGATGAGTTCGAAGGGGGATTCCTTCCTGACCAGTTCCTGCTCCAGGAGCTTGCTCTTGACGGAGAGCCGGCGATACTCGTACGCCCGGTCGATGACGATAACCAGCTCGTCGAGCTTGTAGGGCTTGGTGAGGTAATCGTAGGCGCCGTTCTTCATGGCTTCCACCGCGGTCTCCACCGTGGCCTTGCCCGTGAGGACGATGATCGACGGCGTCCCGGGGTCCTCCTTCACCGTCTTCATAAGCGAGATCCCGTCGACACCGGGCATGACGACGTCCAGGAGGACCACGTCGAAGGAGCGGTCCCGCAAAAACCGCAGGGCTTCGCTGCCGTCGGATGCGACCTCGACGGAATATCCCTTGCGCCCCAGTTCTTTTTTGAGGAGCCTTCTAAAGGGCTCCTCGTCGTCAACGACGAGAATGTTGATCATAGTTTAAAAAGCCCTTTCACCACGGAGGCACGGAGGCACGGAGAAAACCTGGAACATGGTCAAAAAACATGCTTGAGTTTAAAACCAAAAGCAAGTCAAAAGCTGTCTCTCGCAAAGGCGCAAAGGTCGCAAAGAAAGGCTTAGTTCTTGGTTTTAAAAAAAGCTAAAGCTTTGCATTCTTTTTTTCAATTGCTTCTCTTTGCGTACTTTGCGTCTTTGCGAGAAAAATTTCTGCCTTATTTTGAGTCATTCCCTGCACGCGATCGACGGCAGGGTGATGATGAAGGTAGCGCCCTTGCCGGGTTCGCTTTCCACATCAATGGCGCCGCCGTGCTCTTCCACGATCTTGTGACAGATGGTGAGCCCCAGCCCGGTCCCTTCTCCCACGGGCTTCGTGGTGACGAAGGGGTCGAAGACCTTGCCGATCAGCTCTCCGGGGATTCCCGCTCCCGTGTCCCTGACTGAGAGCCGGACCCTGTTCGGACAGGCGCCGACGGCGTCTTCCCGCGGGGCATCGTCGGGTTCGGTCTTGATGAAGATGCTTCCGCCCTCCGGCGTAAAGTAAATGGCGTTCAAGAGGAGGTTCATCATCAGCTGCCTGAGGCTCCCGGCATCCGCGTAGATCTTGGGGACCTCGCGATCCAGGTCGAGTTCGAGGGTGTGCTTGAGCCGCGTTGTCCGGTGCTGGAGCAGGAGGAGCACTTCCTTGATGAGCTCGTTGACGTCGATCTCCCGGAAGGTTCCGCCCGACGGCCGCGCGAACTCGAGCAGGCTTTTGAGGATGGTCTTGCACCGGAAGATCTCGTTGTGGATCGTTTTGAGATATTCGGGGAAGTCCTCGAAGGCTTTCATCCCGTTCAGCGCTTTTGCACCGGACCGGTCGAGGAGCGCCTCGGAGTAGCCCGCGATGATCCCCAGGGGGTTGTTGATCTCATGGGCGATGCCCGCAACGAGCGTACCCAAAGAGGCGAGCTTGTCCGACCGGATGAGCTGCTGTTCGAGCCGCTTCTGGGCCGTCACGTCCTTGAGGTAGTGCACGATGGCATAAAGCCGGCCCTCTTCGTCGATGAGCGGATAGGCCCAGAAGTGGAAGATGTTGCCGCCGCCGCTTTTCAGCTCCTGGAATGACGGTTTTTTGCAGGAGAGCGTTTCGGAACAGAGGCAGCCGCTGGTCAGGGCGATCCCGATCCTGTCGAGGAGCTCGGCGCAGTGCCGGTCGGCGATCTCCGACTTGGAAAAACCCGTCCGCAACAGCAGCGTGTGGTTCGCGCGGACCACCCGCTGCCTGCCGTCCTCGATCCAGACCATGTCGGTGATGGCGTCGAAGGTCCGCTCCCATTCCTTCTTTTCCCGGGAGATCTCTTCGAACAGGAGGGCGTTCTCAAGGGCGACGGCGATGTGCCTGGCCACGGGGAGCAGGATCTCGAGGTCCTTCTCGGAGTACTGCGACGGGTCGGTGCTGTCGAAATTGAACACGCCGAGCATACGGTCGTGGAACAGGGGGATGCTGATGGTCGAACGGATGCCCTCTGCCAGGAGCTTCCTGTCCAGGGGGAACGCGGTGTCCCTGAGGTCGTAGCTGATCCAGGGCTTGTTGTTCCGCACGACCCAGCCGGCGCTGGTGCCCTCGATCGGCGCCTTGACCCCTTTTTTCATCACCGTCCTCATTTCCGTGTCCAGCGCGAAGATCAGCAGATTGTCGTCGTTTTCATTATAGAGGAGCAGGCTCGCCCTGCTGTAGTCGATGATCTTGCGAAGCTCCGAAACGACCATGCGGAAGATCGTTCCGATGCTCAGGCTGGAATTGATGATGCTGCTTAACTCGCTGATCAATTCGCCCTGGGTGGTCCGGTCCCCGGCCTGCTTCCCGGGGTGACCGCTGCCGGCTGCCGCGGGCGTCGTCCTTTGTCCGGGCGCGTCCCGGACAATGACGATTGTCCTGTCCTGCCGAAGGTCGCGTGAAGGGATGACGGCGATCCGGGCCGCCACGGGACCGCTGTTCTTCCGAAAGCAGAACGACCGCAGGGCCGATGAGGACTCTCCCTCCCGGCCCGCGCCTGCTTCCGGAGAATGGCCTGAGGGTTCGCGCTCCCGAGGGACGCCGTCCAGGGATATGAATTTCTCGAGATTCCGGCCGATGACCCGGGACCGGTCGTATTCGAAGAAGACCTGCGCGTTATTATTGCAGGACAGGATCGTCCGGTCCTTATCGACTATGAAGGCGGGCATGTTCAGGACATCGAGCGTTCTTAAGAGTTCCGAACTGTCCGTGTCGATCATGATCTTCATGTTTTAATATTAACACTGCTGAAGCCCACCTTCAATAGGAAAGGGACTTTGAAATGCGGAATTCGAAATGCGGAGTGAAGTACTCTGACCCGCCTCGCAGCCCCCTGACCAGGCTCGCGACGCGTTATGACTGTGTCTGAACTTGACTGTGAAGAGAATGAAGACTAATATTGAAGCATGTTTACCGATTGCAGAGAGCGGCCTTATTCATGAAGATCAGGATCGGACATCTCTCCACCTTCTACCACACGGCCATCCTGTTGCTGGCGAAAGGCGATGCGGACAAGCGGCTCGGCGCCGAGATAGAATGGAAGCTCATGGGCACGGGGCCGGAGATCCTGAAGGCCTTCGGCAGAGGCGAACTCGACCTGGCCTACGTCGGCCTCCCTCCTGCGATCATCGGCATTGATCAGGGTATCAAGGTCATCTGCGTGGCGGGAGGCCATGAGGAGGGCACGGTCATGGCAGGCAAGCCGAACTGGACGGGCTATCCCGAGACCGGGGACCTGGGGGTTGTCTTGAAACAGTTCCAGGGGCGCAGGATCGGCGTGCCCGGCAAGGGCTCCATCCACGACGTAATTCTGAAGGATTGCATCGAGCACTATGGTCTCGTGCAAGAGATAGAGATCAGGAACTATGCCTGGGCCGACATGGTGACCGAGGCGGTTGTCAACGATGAGGTATCCGCTGCTTTCGGCACGCCCGCCCTGGCGGTCGCGATCAAGCGTTTCGCCGGAGGCAGGGTGCTCTACCCGCCTTCACGGTTGTGGCCGGAGAACCCGAGCTACGGCATTCTCGCGGAAAGGGAATTCCTGAGGAGCCGGCAGGAGCTGGTCAAGCGCTTCCTTGTTCTCCACGAAGCGGCGGAAGCCTCGCTCCGGATCGATCCGGAGGGAGCGGCCCGGGCGATCGCGGACTATGTAGGGATCATCGACCGGGAGTTCGTGCTCGAAACGCTGCGGGTCTCTCCCCGGTACTGCGCTAAGCTGACCCCTGGTTATATTTTCTCCACTCTGCGGTTCGTGAAGGCTCTGAAGAGACTGGGGTACATACGGCGGGAGATATCGCGCGAGGAGATTTTCGATACCTCGTTGATCGATGCTGTCCATCCCGCGCATGACCATTATGGCGACGGTCACGGGGGCCGATAAAAAAAGCCCCGCTGAGGGGCCTTTTTTATTGAGACCGTGATGCGGCTTATTTTTTCTTGTGGCAATCAAAGCACTTCGTGGGGCCGGCCTTCTTCGTTTCGTGGCACCCCTTGCAGAGCTTGTGGGCGGCGTCCTTGCCGAGGGTCAGCTTGCCGGGCGTGCCTTCGCCGTGGCATGCCTTGCATCCCATGCTGTCTCCGTGGACCTTGTGGTTGAAGGTCACGTCTCCTGTTTTGGCGTTCATTGTCATCATGTCCGCCGCTCCGACCGCTGAAGCAACAAAGAGAACCATCAAAACAACTGCCAGCAGTTTTTTCATACACCATCCTCCTTCTTAGTAATTGAGATTCGAATCTCGGTGTTGTGAAACTGGAATATAGGGAGAACGATTCCGATTGGTTTGAATGTAGCAGAGGGATCGGGCGAATTCAAGGTTAAGGAAAAATTATTTATTACAAGAGCGGAGTGGTGATGAAAGAAGGCTTTTAATCTTGCACAGAATTACTGTAAATTACAGAACGCTGCTTTTACGAGGGATATGCAGGTATTCCGAATTTGCAAAAAGACAGTCAGTCATTATAATGACTCCCGCCCCAGGCGACTGGCGATGACGGTTGTTCATGCGGGAAGAGTTGGCAATAAAAAGTTACCCCCCGGGCAGGAAGCGAGACAGTCCGAGTCGTGACAGGGAAGGTGGTCGTCACTTATTGGTCAGTTCCTCGGCACGGTAGCATTCACCGTGACCGGGCAAGATGAGTGCCGCCCTCTTCTGGAAACTCAACTCATCGTTGAGTGTGACGATGAGCTCTTTCAACGCCGCGGTCTCTTCCTTATAGATGCGGTTGTCGCTATTGGGGCTCGTGAGCAGGTACCGGTAGATACCAAGATGTTCTTTGTCTTCAGCGGACAGGCTCTTCACGTTCAGGAGATAATCGGAAGTAAAAAGAAGGCCGAACTCCCGGTTCAGGTAGAAGACCAGGCCGGGCGTGTGGCCGCCGAGGCTTTCGAGCACGTCGAAGGCGAGCGGGCCGACGTCAAACCGGTCGATGATCCTGAAGGCGCCCGCCCTGCCTATTTCCGTGCCGGGAAAGTAGTGGGGCCGTGAGGGGAACCGGCATTCGGTGAACCTGCTTGAGAGCCGGGTGTAGTATTTGTTCAGCGTAAGCAGAGCGCCGGCCGTGCCCTGCGCCCTGTTCCCCTGCGTGATCACACCGGCGCTTCCGGCGTGCATGAAGATGTCGGCGCCGAATTCCTGCTCAAAATAACCCGAAGCACCGGCGTGGTCCGTGTCCGGGTGCGTGACGTAGATCCTTCTGACCTTCGCCGGGGCCATCCCGTGTTCGCGGATGAGGTCCTTAAGATCATTGTAGTAAATCCCATGGCCGGTATCGATGAGAGTGATGTCGTCGCCATTTTTCAGGAGATAAACGTTCTCGCTCGTCGGCAGGCGGAAGCCGAGGAGCGTCACCTGCCCGTGAAAACTCAGAGGCCGCATCGCTGTGGCGGAGAATTTTTCACCGGTGCGGCTCCGCGATCGGGACGCAAAGGTCAGCACCGTCTCGAACACGTCGCCTGCCTCGAGGTTTTTCCCCGCCTCGGCATAGAACTGCACGAGGTCCTGGTACAGGTCCTGAGACGACTCGATGAGCGATTTGATCTCGGCGACATCGCTCGTGGGCAGCAGCTTCTTCAGGCGGAGGAAGAACTTCTCGACCATGTTCAGGCCGATGATGTTCGCCGCTTCCTGCGCATCGCTGCCGCGGTACAGGACGCGGTACTGGTACCCCTTTTCGTTGATGGCCTGCATGAGCCGGCCGATCTCCAGGGGGTCCGTTGCGGCTAGGGCGACGTCCGCGGAGCCCGGGTCGATGTCCTCGTCGTAGAGCATGTAGATCACGTTCGCTCCGTGCTCGGCAAGCAGGCGGGCGAAGACGGCGAGGGTCCCCGGCTCGTTGTCCAGCCGCACCTTTACTTCGAGGATGCTCTCGACGGCGGTGACGACCACTTCGTCCTGCGCCGCTTCACCGCGTTCGAACCCGTATTGCTTCCCGCGGAGGGATGCGATAAGCGCATCAAGATCGCGCTGATCTGCAAGCTGCGCCTCGACAACAACACGACTGCCGTCCGCGGCCCGGTCGTAGTGAAAGAAGGAAATGTTCCCCCCGGCCTCGGCAATCGCGGACGCGAACCCCGCGAGCGAGCCGGGGCGGTCCGGCAAATAGACGCGGAACTTGGCGAGCAGCCCCGGCCGTGGTGCCGCGGGTGCGGGCAGGATCTGTTGATAGATCCTGATCGGAGTTGTCGAGTCGTCAGCGTCGCGTTTCAAGTATTGTCCTTAGTAGCCGAATAATTATTCTTCCAAAGGCAAAGTAAATTTACAGGGAGTCACGGAGAAAAACCCATGCCCCCTCGGTGAGTCAGTCGATCTTATAATCAACAACGGCCCTGCTCTCTCGTACCTTAGCCGCAAAGTCGGCGATCTTGAGATGCTCGGGGTGTTTCTGGTAACGGTCGAGGTCCTTCTCATTCGTGAATTCCGAGTACAGGGCGACGTCATAGGCGGCTTCGGACGGCATCATGTTCATCCCGACTTCGATATGCCGGATCATGGGTATTTTTTTCTTCAGGGCCTCGAGTTCCGTCTTCAGTATTTTCGCGTTCTGCTCCCTGCTTGCTCCTTCGGCGGAAGCCTTCAGCTTCCACATCACGATGTGCTTGATCATGGTTATCGCCCTTTCACAAAAAAATTTATTATTGCTCTCCCGAGCAATAATCTGTATTATAGCACCACCCGCCGTTATTCTGGAACATCAATTTATCGAGAGCCTTGTCTGGTGCGGGATGCATCGCAGGAGCAAAGGGGTATGGTCAGGATATTGAATCGCGTGGTGCTGTTCCTCTGCTGCCTTCTCGCTGTTTCCGCCTGCGCGGAAAAAAAACCCGGAGTAGCGCAATTCCCGGAGTCCAACGGACAACGGATGAAGGCGTCGCAAAGACCGTACACGGTGAACGGGCGGCGCTACGAGCCGCTTCAAAGTCATGAGGGCTTTTCCCAGACCGGCGTGGCGAGCTGGTACGGCAGCGATTTTCACGGCAAGAAAACGAGCAACGGCGAAACGTACGATATGAACGCCATGACCGCGGCCCATAAGACGCTTCCGCTCGGCGTATACGTGAAGGTCTACAACAGGCAGAACGGGCGCGAGGCGATCGTCCGCGTGAACGACCGCGGCCCTTTTGTAAAGGGGAGGATCATCGACCTGTCCTATGCGGCGGCGAAAAAGCTCGGCGTTGATATTGCCGGCACGGCGCCGGTGAGGATAGAGGCCCTGGGTTACAGCGCCGGCACGGGCGGCTATAAGGAGCCGGCCTCATACGACAGCGGAAATTATACCGTCCAGGTAGGTTCGTTCAAGGAATACGCGAATGCCCAGCGGCTGTCCGGGGAGCTGAAGAACGTCTTCGGGTTCTCCGAAGCGCATCTCACCAACGTGAACGGCGAGCTCTTCTACCGCGTGTATGCGGGAAAGTATGTTTCTCTCAAGGCCGCGGAAACCGCGGAGAAGAACTTTACCGAGCATGGCTATCCGGGGAGCTTTGTCGTGTCGCTGGATTGATCGGACACTCGAGGGGAGCGCGCCCCGCCGGAAGCGCCTTCGTCACTTCATTCTACTTTTCTATGCTGTCGGGCCGATATACGCTGCGCCTTCTCTATGGCCCCGGTTCGACAAGGTTGATGTATGCATCCCCGACGCTGGTCGTAAACGAAGTGACGGAAAAATACAGCGTGCTTCCCGAAACTACCAGCGTGCAGTCCTCAGGATTCGTCCCCACAATGCCGGTAGCATTGATCAAACAATTTGCCGGGTTTTTAAACGTGTTGTCGTTGTCGTAGACGGTAAGATCCGCGTCTCCTGTGAGGCCGGTGATACTGACCGTATAGCGTTGGCCTGAAGTCACGCTTGCGGCATAATAACTCGTTCCTGTGGGGGCAGAACCAACCTGTCCGATACGGGGTATATCGGCAAACACGCCGATTGGTGCAGCAACCGTGCCCTCGTTACTCGGACTCAGCCCGACCGGCGCCGGCGCAGCCAGTGCCGTGTATTTGACCGTCGGCGCGGTGCTGAAAAGTCCGTCCACAATGAAAAACAACGTCCCGCCGGGAGAGGTCAGCGAACAGTCCTCGGGCGTAGTACCAAAGCGGATCGTGTTGTCGGTGGTGCACGTTGCTCCGAAGACGTAGAGGTCCGCGTCATCGTTTAGACCGGTGATGCTGACGGTGTAAGCCGTTCCGTTCGTCGTAGGTACCGAATAGCCCGCAGCGCCGGTCGGTGTGGTTGTGTCGGGAAGGGGTATTGAAGTATTTAGATTGGTTGTGGTTATCGGCTCTACATCGATTGTGTAGGCCGCCGCTGACGATGTCGCAAGGTACGTTCCGTCTACGCCGAAGTAGAGGACGTTGCCGGAGGCCGTAGTTACGCAGTCTTCCGGTGAAGAGGGGGAAAAAGGACTGGCTATCATCGTATTATCAATGGAGCATGATGCAAGGACGGTGAACGTGCTGTCGGCGCCGAAAAAGAGGAGATCGGCATCATCGGTCAGGTCGGTGATGCTCACCTTGTAAAGCGCTCCCGGTATCACCGACACGGAATAGGCATTGAATCCTCCGATGAACACCGTGTCCCTTACTGGTACGCCGACGGTCAAGAATGAAGTCGGCTGCGGAACCACCACAGCCCCATCGCCCCCGCTTCCATGACAGGCCGGGAGCATCATGATCGCAAGTAGTACGATGGTTCGGGATGAAGAGAATCGAAGCCGAGCTTTCATATCGACACCTTCTCAGAAAAGGCCTTCTCGGTAATTATCGAAGTTCCTTGTTTTTAATATAGCTTAAAATAGAGCGAGCGTTTAATTATTAGACAATTTTGCTTTCAAAAAGTGTAATACTTTTAGTGAATAAATTTGCGGTCGTGTCGGGTTTTCAGAATTCAAAGGCGAACGGGCAATGGGGGCGTCGGATACAGCCCCCCGGGGCGAGGTGAGGACGTTTCGAAGCTTCAGCAAGTATTATTGCGTTTGCATTAATCGAGCGGCATGGGGTTGCACAGATTTTTTCCCGAGTCCGCGACACGGCCGCAGTTGAAGCAAATATGTTTGGGATTCTTGGTAAGCTTCTTGATCTCATCGAACAGGTCCTTGCTCGCCAGCATGCAGAGATGGCACGGATGGTCCCCTTTGCAGATATTTTTCTTCATGTAATTCTCCCCTGATTAGAATTCTACCGCCGGATATCATGCAAAAACGTTCTCACTGCTTGACGCCTTTTTAGATGCCAATACCCGCCTGTTGTGCTCGTGCAGCTTTTGGACGAAGCGATCAAGCTGGTCCGAAGTCAGGATCTTTTTCATGATAAAATATTTTCCGAGCCGCTCCTGCTGCGAGCGCTGATAGGTGAGAAGTGTTCTTACCTGAAAGTCGGAGAGCAGCCCCAGGCGGACGGCTTTTTCTCCAAAGCGGCCCGGTGCGTTGCCGGCCGCCGTGATCCGTTCGATCGATGGTTCGGCCAGCCAGCCCCACCGCAGCGCCACGTTGCCTATGATGGGGCGCTGCCTCCGCTGCCACGTGAGCGCCTCGATGAGCGCCCGATAGGAAATAGTTCCGGTGTAATAAAGATAACGTCCGAACACGAGAACGCGAAACGGGACCGGCCCTCGGTAATGATCATTGCCGCTTTGCCGTCTTGCTGATCGGGACCGTGGTGACGAGGCTTGATGCGCTTCTTTACGGTCCGGCCGGGGATCGGCATCAAAGGAGGCGGTCCACAGGCCTTCTTCACGCTCTTTGAAAAAAAGGTTGATGATATCGTAGGCGTTGAGAATGTTCCGAAAAAGCTCTGTCTGTTGTTGCTGAATGCGGCTGTCCTCGGTGTAATAGAAATCAGGGTGGGTTTCCTTGGCTTTTCTGCGGTAAGCGGATTTGGCCCCCTCCGGCTGAATATAATGCAGGAACTCCCTGCTGATATCGGGTCCCGGTCCGAACAGGGTACGGCACGCTTGTAGAACAGTCGCTTCAGCGAGGGGGGTCGTCACACGGTTTTCTCCTCACGCGGTGGTATAGTCTCAAAAAACTATAAAGGCACAATGTTGCATTGTCAAGACAAATCCCTTTGGGATTTATTTTTTGTTGATCAGCTTGATCGCCTGTGCGTCATCCGAGGTTGCGAAGACACAGGTCGCCGACCTGCCCGCGGTCGTGGTCCCATACATATATATGATATTGATCCCCGCGTCCGCGATCTTTTTTGCCACCTTCTGCAATTCTCCGGGCTTGTTCGTCATTTCCACCGCAAATACATCTTCCTCCTTGAGCTCGACGACACCCAGCGGCGCAAGCGCCTTTTTCGCCTTTGCAATGCTGTCCGCGGTCAGCATGAACGTCGCCTCGTTCTGCATGCCGTAGGCGCAGATCGCGTTGATATTGACCCTCGAGGCCCCGAGAACGGTCGTAACCTCCGAAAGCAGGCCCGCCCTGTCCGGCATCATGAAACTGAGCTGTTTTACTCTTTTCGCTTTTGTCATGGCCAATGCCTCCTTGTTGTTTGGGATGGTTTTATTATAGCGCAGTTGGGATGCTGCTTCGTGATTTCGCAAAGCATCAGTAAAATCGGTGTAGCTGTGAGAATTATCAACTGTACTATTTGCGTCATATAGTTTCCGAATGTGAATCTGTCCGAACGCTCAGCCGGCCTCATTTCTTCCGAATATAGCCTAATTCAGGACGATGTCAAATGCGGGAAATCTAGTCCTCGGCATACCCGATCGTCTGTCCGAAAAGCGGGCGCTGATTGGGTTTCAGCTTGATCTCTTTCGCGAATGCAGCCTTGTCGCAATTGTGAAACCACGAAGCCAGTCCGAGCGCAGCAGACGCAAGATACACGTTCTGCGCGATGAGGCCGGTGTCGACGAAGTAGTATGACTTCTGGACCTCCGGATCGTGGAGCCCCGGCTCGTCGAAACCCGCTGTCTTGAATTTGTCGATATCGACGACGTAGACGAGGCGGACGGGAGCGTTTGCCCCGGCCTTTCCCTGCCCCTGCCCGATCGCCAGAGCGCGGCTGTCCCCGGAGGCAACCGGAGCAAGCCGAAGAGACTCCGGTTCATACAGATACGTCCCTTCCTCCATGGCGACATAGATGCAGATCTCCTGTGAATTGCTGGCCGATCCCGCAGTCCTTCCCGGGCCTCCGAAAGGTCCCTTCACGCGGTTGATGCCCTGTGCCGCCCAGAGGATGTCCGACAGAATCTGCAAAGAGATCTTCTGCCCGCCGATGGCGCGGGAAGTCCTTCTGTGCTTCAGTGCTTCGAAGACAGTCAGGCAGCGGTCAAAGACCGGTTCAGGAAGTGCGATGGGTTTAAGATCTCTCTTCGGGCTCTTGTTCATACATTCCTCCGGGTCTGGGAGTTCACCAGGCCGACTTCAGCAGACGGTTCTCCGACACAGCGCGCGGTTCGGAAAGTACTTTCGCTCCATCTTCATGGAATATCATCTCGTCATCGTTTTCCAGTCCGCTGATGACGGTCGGGATGTATTCCGAGAGTCTGACCCCTCGGTACTTGAGATGGGCAGCGTCGCGTCCCTCCCTGTTCAGGCCGGTGTCGACCATGATCGGAACGATTTCGATGACCTTGACGGAGGTGTCCCTGAGCTGCTGCCGCAAAACGAGGGTGTAGGTGTGGATAGCGGCCTTTGTCGCGCTGTAGATGGGCGTGCTCTGCATCGGCATGAACCCGAGCCCCGAGCTCACATTGATGATTGCGGCCGAAGGCCTTTTCATCAGGTGGCCGATGAAGAGGGCCGTCAGCTCCACCACGGAAACGAAATTGATCGCGATCTCGTCTCCCCCTGACTTCAGTTCTTCATACCCTTTCTTCAGATCGACATATCGCTGGATGCCCGCGTTGTTGACCAGGATGTCGAGGTCGGGGAAACGGCGCATGACTTCCGTTGCGAGATTCTTCCTTTGCAGGCCGTCCCCGACATCGCAGGGCAGTGCCGTGATCCCGGGGAACTTTTCTTCCATTGCCGACAGCCTTCCCCTGTCGCGTCCGCAGACGATGACCCTGCTTCCCCGCTTGTGAAACGCCTCGGCAATGCCGAGGCCGATACCGCTGCTCCCTCCGGTCACGAGAACGGTTCTGCCTGATAGTTTCATGGTAGCTCCTGATCGGCCTGGAACGATTAGTCGGCCTTTCGCCTCGATCGCGCCTTTGGTTTGACCTTCGCCCTGGATTTGAGCTTGGCCGCTTTTCGTTTCTTCGGCGCATGCCAGTTGTAGGGAATGGGCTGAAGCATGCTCACGCGGTTGCCCTCGGGGTCGATGAACGATACATAGTGGCCCACGCTGGGAATCTCCATGGGCTCGCCCAACACTTTACCCCCCGCGTCGTTCACTTTCTTCATTGATCTCTTTATATCGTCGACTGCGATAACGACGGACGGATATTGGGCGGGCCAATCGGGTTTTCTGGGGTAAAAGCCGCCGTTGATCCTTCCGGGCTTTTTGGGGCCCTTCTCGCCGGTTTCCGTGGTTGCTGCAGTCACATAATTACCCATCTCCTCGCCGAGCATTTGCGTCTTCCAGCCGAAGGCCGATCTATAGAACTTCGCCATGCGCTCCCGATCGTCGTACGGCATCTCGAAGTGAACAACGGGATCCATAATTTATCCTCCTTGGAATTTGAAAGGGTCGTTACCGACGCTATTTTAAACCATCGCTAACAGGCCGCTAAAATCATTGTTGATCCCCATCATATCCAGATAAAGAGAGATCATGCCCCTGTGATGGGTTTGATGATTGAAGATGTGCAGAATGGACCCCCCGACATTTTTCCTGACCGTTTCACCTTTCGTATTCGCAAACGATATTATTTTTGGGAATTATATACTTCACTCCCTACGCTCCTAAATAGCTGATTTTACGACTGAAAATATTTTCATTTTTCCCTTGACAAACCTAACCGGGTTTGGTATAATTGTTTCAGATAGAACGAAACAGCGGCCAACCCGCACAGGAGGAGAATATGATAGTAATCAATGAACTCATCAAAAACGTACAAAACGGAACTATGACGGCGGAGCAGGCGGCGACCGAGGTTCACCCCTATGCTGCGGAATACTACAGCCCTGCTCCCGGAGAATGGGATGCCTATCAGGCCATTCGTACTGCGTTCAAACACACTCAGGCTGTCCCGGTGGTTGCCGCTGCCGTTGAAATTCCCATGATTAAATGCTCCTGCGGACATAGCGTTCCGCAGGGTTTGGTAATGTCGGCCAGCATGGGCAACTCCTGCCCGGACTGCTACGACAGGATGAGCAACTAAATTTTCTCGGGGGCCGCGCATCCTACACGCGGAGAGCGGAGACGGCAAATGAGAAATTATGACAGCATGGAGATGTTCACGATTCCCCAGGTAAAAATGATCATTGCAAATACGATGATCGACAATGGGAATAGGCGCTATAAATTGGTTGATGTCAGCGGTGGAAATTCCTATGGCTATACGTTTGAGCTGGTCGAACAGGTTAGAACACTGGATGACATTACCGATGAAAATGGAAACCTGCTGTTCCGCGAATGGTTCTGGGAAAATACTCGCACCGTTGCGACATCTCATGACACCCATCGCCCCCATGCCCGCAACGTTATCGGCGGGATCGGATCCTATGGCCCGACGTTTGACCGCGCTGCTATTTCGGAGGTGCTGTAATGAGCGCCGGATTTCAATCGAATATGACGGCGGCGGACACGTTCCGCCGTCTCTCCTCTGATCCCGATGAACAGGAATTTTGGACGGGCTATCAGCGCGGTATACGTCGGAACTATCACGGCGAAAAATTTGGAACCGCTGCGGAACATAAACTCTGGCTGTCCCTGCATACGGATGAGGATATATCCCGCAAAATGCGCGGCCTCGGGTATCGCGCCGGGTTCGACGGGCAGAATGTTCAACAGGCAATGAAAACCCTCGCAGGTCGGCAGTATATGTCAGAGATCGGGAAACGCGGCGGTTCGTCAACCTCTCCGAAAAAATCACGCTCATCTGCGGAGAATGGGCGGCTCGGTGGCCGTCCTCGTAAAACGGAGAAATCCAATGAGTGACAATATCACCATCAGCACGTTTCAGTTGTTTCAGATGTTCCCCGATAAGGAAAGCGCCCGCAAATACCTCGAATCGCGCCTGTGGCCGAATGGTGTCCGCTGCCCGCATTGCGGCATGGCTGAGCATGTTACGGCGCGTAAAAACGGGTACTATCGCTGCAACCAGTGCCGCGAGGATTTTACCGTCCGCACTGGAACGATATTCGAGCGCTCGCATGTCCCTCTGCATAAATGGCTGTACGCCATGTATCTGCTCGTTACCGCCCGCAAGGGGATTTCGTCCCTGCAACTCTCCAAAGAAATCGGTATTACGCAGAAATCCGCGTGGTTTGTCCTGCATCGTCTCCGCGAAGCGTGCGGGGATGACCTCACGATTCTGAGCGGTATCGTTGAAGTCGATGAAACGTACATCGGCGGCAAAGAGGGGAATAAGCACGAGAGAAAAAAACTCAAGGCTGGGCGCGGTGCTGTTGGCAAGAGCGCCGTGCTCGGTCTGAGACAGCGCGGCGGGCGCACTGTGGCTATGCCCGTCGATGATGTCAATGCCGAGAATTTGCATAATACGATTTACGACCGGGTTAAAGAGGGGACCATATTGCACACCGATGAAGCTCGCGCTTATGATGGGCTTGAAGGATTGTTTTTCAAACACGACACCGTGAACCACAGTGCCGGGGAATACTCCCGCGACGGCGTTAATACCAATAGCATTGAGAGCGTTTGGGCTGTTCTCAAGCGCGGCGTGTATGGCGTGTATCATCAGGTGAGCACAAAGCACCTGGCCCGCTACGTCAACGAGTTTTCGTTTCGCCTGAATGACGGCGATGTAAAAATACACACGCTTGATCGTCTCAACAGCTTTATCGCTGCGACTGCGAAAAAACGGATCACCTATGCGGAGTTGACCAAATGAAAAAGGTGCCGCCGATCCTCGATAAAATTGTTGATGTCGTTCTGTCATATCGTCCTAAGCCGATCACAAAAAAGAAGCTGAAAAAGCGCCGCAAAAAATCTACAGGGAGTTAACTATATAATTCCCTTTTGAATCACTTGAAGGTTTAAAACTTGGGTCGGCATCAACATGATATTGCCGCACAAAGTCGGTCTTCTTAAGCCGCTCGAAATGATATGGAACATTGTCAATATAAAGCAGAGCGACTTCTCTACTGCCATCAACGGCCAATGGTATCTCGACAGACAGTCCGGAGTTCAATGACAATGTTGCAGTTTTTTTCTTCATCGCTATTTTCTCCCGTATATAAGCCATCAGCACCAGTGCTATCTAACATTCAGTAAAGGCTGGCCTATCCCACCATAATCTTCCGAAGAGGTCGGTACCGCCGGATGTTTTGCGTATCCAACATGCAGGCGTCAAATGAGGCGCTTTCTTCTGGAGGTCAAATCTATTCATCCCTTCTTTCGGTATCGCCCGATATCTCTTCATGCTCATTGATGTAGGCGTGCGACCGAAGTGGAGATCCAGCGGAGGCGGGACATTGCGGATTTCCGTTTCAAGCGGTGGCGGCAAATCGGCTATTGCATCGCGGACGGTTCTCCACGGCGAAGGATTGGTGACATATACATCAAATTCTTCTGTAAAAGCTTTTCGATGCCCGTTATTGATATTAAAGTTAGTTTTCTTGGGCGGGAACACTTCTCCGGGATCTGCAAATTTGCACCCTATGATGAAAGCACGCCACCTGACTTGCGGGACACCGTAATCAGCGGCACATAACTTTGTCCAGCGCACTTTGAAACCCAACGCTTCAGCAATTCCGATTATTTCACCATGTTCGAATGAATCAAGAAGCTGCGGAACGTTTTCCATTACGAAGACGGAAGCACCTGACCGTTCGACGATATCCATAAAAGGGCGCCATAGCTGTTTACGAGGGTCGTCCTCACGGTTTTTGTTGAGAAGGCTGAACCCCTGACATGGTGGGCCACCGATCACTACGTCGGCTTTTGGGATTTTCGAGGATATCAACTATATCGCCCACAGTACAATGATCGCCGAAGTTAGCATTGTAAGTTTGTGTCGCATAATCATTAAAATCATTTGCCCATACAGGTTCGAAACTGTGACCTGTCAACTTAGTGAATCCGAGAGTCATGCCGCCAGCACCAGCAAAAAGATCAATTAACTTAGGGCGTAATTTTACATCCTGCAATGTCCCATCAACGCGGGCCAGGTAAACAGCTTCCTCTTCTGCAACGAGTGGAATATCTTTTTTGATTTTAATGTATTTCTTATTTACTGACATCTATAATTACACCCTCAGGGTTGGTCCATTATTGATTACAATCAACATCATCATACCAAAAACACTGACAGCTAGTAAAGAACAATAAACCTGCAACTATTTTACATTTTACGTCATTAAATTCAGGTAATCCTCAGCCTTTTATTTAAGCTGCCTAATGACTTCACTTAACAATAAATCAAGCTCAGGTGTAAAATCAATCTGTGTTGTTGTTGGCAAGACCTCTTTACTTCTTGCCTGCGAATGAATATGGTCGTCAGCAATATTTCTTAAAGAGTTGTTAAGAATTTGCATTGATTTTTTAAAACTTTTTGTCCCGCTGGAATAGTTGTTGGCAAGTTGTGAAAAGCTATTTAGTCCAAAAATGGGTGGAACATGGTCGATTATTGCCCTCACAAGAATAGAGGCACTGTAAAGATTATTCGAAGCGGAAGCATTGTTAAGTTCATTGCAAAGTTGAATCAGTTTTGACAAGTCAAATATTTTGCTTTTGATTTTTTGGAGCTCTTCACTGCTGTCCAAGATAGTCTGATTCCCTAACGCCCACCCTTGCCAATCAAGGTTTTTAGACAGGTAAATCCCTTTTCATAGATTCAGGTTCCTCATTCTGCTGTCCAATTACCGATATCTCATTACCAATTGCTCCGCAGACGGCACGATCGGCGGCGTTTCAAACGGATTATCCAGCCACATCCATAAATCTCTGTAAGTGAAGAGATTATAACGAAGCATGGCAACCAGGTTCGACAGCGACCACCCGAGCGTTGACCGGAACTTCAGGCACTTCAATACCAGGATGGCAATTAATGCTGTCCAAATCTGTGTCAGCAAGGCATTCTGGCTCGTTCCCACGAACGTCTTGATCTTCAGATTCTGCTTGATCGTCTTGAAAAATATCTCGATCTGCCAGCGGTCCTTGTAAATGCTGGCTATGGTCGTCGCGCCGAAGGCGAGGTGGTTCGTCCAGAGAACAATCGTTCGCTCATTTTCTTCGTCCCATACCTCTACCCGTCGCAAGGTATGCGGGCACTTCTTGATTGATTCGTAGCCCGTCAGTTCAATGAGCTGGTCTTTGATGATATTCCGGTTTTCAGGAACCGGTCTTGTTTCGATCACCCTGAAAGCGGCATTGTCTTTTTCTCCCGTTACGAAGAAGATGCCGGCCTCCGTCCACCGTGCGAACTGTTCATAATCCACATATCCCCGGTCGATTGCCAGAATAGAGCCTTTGGGGAACTTCAGCGTATGCGCGATGTTTACTTCGTGCACGTTCCCCTCGGTCATACTGCAGAAGACCGGAAGATATCCGTCGTGGTCCAATAACAGGTGAAGCTTGATTGCTCCTTTCGTTTGGCGGTACTTTGCCCAGTCAAACAAGGTGACGCAAAGCTCAATCAGGGTGGCATCGAGGCTGAACAGCTTGTTCTTGAACCGAAACGGCTTCTTCCCTCGTGCGAGAACCCGGCATTTTGCCAACAGCTGATAAAAAACCTTCTGGTACAATTGCCAAGGCCGATGTTCGTTGGCATAGGCCAAGGTGGAGCGTTTGGGTGCTGCGTCAATTCCAAGGTGTTTGAGTTTGCCCAGGCACGTCGCTAATCCGCCGCATATCTCTCGCAGCGAGTGGGCTTGTCCCAACTGACAGAACACCATCGCCACAAACTGGCCCCAGCAACTGAATCCCTTTACCCCTTTTTCAGCCCGTGTTTCTCGTACAGCCCTGACAAAATCCTGATGCGAAAATATCTGTAGAATCTGACCGAAGATACTGCTACACTTGTTCACGGGGATGTCCTCCATCGGTAAATTTAGGTCCTCGACAAACCTACTTTATCCGATTGAGGCTTCCCCTGCAATTACTCAAATCCTATCTTGGACGGGTGTGGGAGCTCTTTAATTCTTCTCGGGTGAACGAAATATGCATTATTATTTCGGAACTTTTCTATGCTTTTATCATCAAGCAAGTATGGGTTCTTGAGTAAATTATCCGTTTCGTCTTGACAAAACTGAATAAAACTTAATTCGTCTTTTGTCCGACTATTCCAGGTGAATTGATTCTTTGCTGCATATAGCTCTATTTCGTCGTCAAATAAAAGAGTGGAAGTTATTTTAATGGAATATATACTCTTAAATGGAATTAATTTGCCACGAATTTTTATCGGCAGTTTCTTTTCGTAAGGGTTTAAAAATTCCTGCTGTAAATCCATTGGCTTTAACAGTATCTTCTGCTCAGCAATTTTAATTCTAGATTTAAAGTAATGTTCCAAAAGAAAATTATATCTCTTATAGTTACGTGGATCTCTGCGAAGAATATCAGGATGAAGCCCGTGATGAGATAAGCAGTTGCAAAGATATATTAGGAAATTTGTCTTGTATGCCCATTCTCGCTTGGACTGCTCGTTCATGTTCTCAAAAGTGATGGCAAGTGAACTGAGTAATGCAGGCCAGAATGATTCATCAAAATCGGGAAGCTTGCGTTTTATATCTGGCATTGGTATTTCTTTGTGATAGAATTTCAAAACAGCAGGGTTGAAGTGTTCTTTAAGTGTTTTTTCCGCCTCTCGCTCTAACGCAGCCGTCTCGGATTTGACTGAAAAAGCACCAGTTGGCTTTGTTCTTTGAAAATCAGTGCAAAGACGGTATAGCTTATTAAGAACTTCTTCGCGATTCTTGACTGTCGTCAAGTATGTCTTATAGAATACCTTGTACTCTGTAATTTTCCTTTCAATCTGCTGTTGGGATAAAACAGTTTCTGCAATTTTAGTAAGATCAAGTTTGCTCATTTAATGTCTCATTTTTGAAAGTGTGGGTTTGGAGACATTGTTTCCAACACCGCCTCGGGGACGTTGATAGGTGAGATGCTTTATCTTCTCCATGTCGGCCCTACCCCTTCACCAAAACACTTTCAAGACAAAAGCACGTCAGCTCGCCGACCTTCTTCCATTTCTTACAAACTTCCGGCAGCGGACACCTTCCGCACAATTGCATCAGTTGATCCACGCTGATATCGATCGTCTTCTCCTGCTCATGAATTTTCAGGAGCTGCTTCAGATATTTTCCCGCCACAAGACGATGGAGCTTGTCTTTCTCCTTGAGCCCCAGCCACTCGAACACGCCTTTGTCCCCGCGTGACGAATTGCAGGTCTTGCATGACTGGACCAGGTTATCCGCAGAATCGTCGCCGCCCCTGTTACGGGGAATCACGTGATCGGTGGAAAGATTTTCCGAAGAGCCGCAGAACACGCATTGATGCGGCAGTTGCTGCTCCCGCTCCCATTCACGGATCGTGCCCGAGATCGTCGCCTGCCCGTCCCGCAGCTTCTTGAAACGATCGGTCACAAAGCCGTACTGGATCGATCCATGAGCCGAACGAGAGATCAGCTTGGCATACTCATAGAGGATCTCTTCGCGGATCGTTTTTACATATGCCGGCGGCATAAACTCGGCTCCAGATGGCAGGTTCTACGACCACAAAGCAATGAGTCATAGCTGGTCAGACTTTTGGTTTTGACATGCTCCGCTTGATCGCGTTTACTTCCTGTCGGTCCTGTTCATCCGATTTGCCGTGTCCCTCGCGATCTTGAGGGCCTGCTCGGCATCCTTTTCTAACGGCTCTCCCAAAGGCAAAAGACCCGCTTCGGACGGATAGCGCGCACGGTAAATGCTGTTCAGGAAAACAGCGTCCTCGTCGGCGATGAGCGCGGAGTGCCCGAGCTTTTTTATTGCGTTATTGAGGTCCAGAATATTGTGCGTCCTGGGAACATCGACTTCGTGGTCGGCGAGAAGGGCTTTGAGGATTTTTTCGACTGACTGCTGGGCGTGATAGCAGGCCATCCTGAAGAGCCTGCGCTCGAAAAGGACCTCCGCTGATTGCAGGTCCTCGGCGGATATCTTCAGCCACGCCTCAGCTTCTTTTCTCATACACCGTTTTTCCGGTTTTCAGCACGTTTAAGATGAACGCGTAGCGTTCCTTGAGAAGGAGGTCGTATTCCTCCGGGGTATAGATGAACAGGTCGATGCCGATCTTCGGCCGGATGAGGTTTACGACCTCCATGGTCCTCTCGATCGGGCGCTTGTCGGTCCGTTTGATGATGAGCAGGTCGATATCGCTCCACTCGTGAACATGATCGGCTGCAAGGGAGCCGAAAAGGACGATCTTCTCCGGCGCGTATTCGTTCTTGATGACCTCGACAATGCGCGCGAGCTCGTCTTTGAGCGATTTTTCTCTTTCCTGTATCGTTACGAGCTTCATCGGGAAACCTCAAACACGGCTGACTTTTAAGGGATTATAGTACACAGGGCTTTTTTGTCAAGGGTATTTCAGGTAATGTTTATACGGGCTGTTGCCCAAAGGACTTCCCGCGAACGATCAAGCGCCTTGATGCGTAAAGAGGTCTAAGCTAATGACGGGCAATATCGGTTCTGTCTCAAGGGAATATGCAAAATGAGCGATCCGAAAGCCTTTGCCACTGTTCTTTGAACAACGAGCAGCCGTACCGCAGCTGCTTTCTTCGGCTTGGAAGCATGCGCTATTAGCACTTGCATGTTCTGGATGGCACAGGTCATATATTCCTGGACCCGCATTCGCCAAAGGCCTCGCCAGCGTGCTTGATCGAAGCCGTATCGGGTGCCCCTGGCAAAGGATCGCTCCATCAGGTGTTGTCTGGTTTTGATGTCGTACCGTGCATTGGCTGATCGACTGATTGCACGCATGCGCTCCAGAACATTCTGCCGGAGATGACGCTTGATCGTTCGGCCGGACTTGTTTTTCGTGCATTGCTCTCTAAGCTGGCACGCTGCGCAGACTTTCCTGGGCGCTGCGTAATCCCGGCTTTGTCTGGCTATATGCAGCGACTTCGGCTTGAGCTGAGTTCCTGCCGGGCACATATAGGAGTCGGTGGCAGGATCATAGGAAAATCTATCTTCCATAAAGATGTCGGTTTTCGCTATGCGATTGATCGCCACGTCTCGTAAATCCGGGATATGCGCCTTTATGCCCTTGTCATGGCAGGCAAGGAAGTTGTCGATCGTTCCGTACTTACTGTCCGCAACAACCGTTTCGGCCTCGACTTCCGTTGTTGCGTGGTGTTGCTCAAGCAGCGAAAGCATCAGATGGGCTTCGTTCACATCGCCGGGCGCTACGTCGGTTGCAGTGATGATTTCTTTTTTACCGTCAACGGCCCGATGCACTTGGTAGGAAAGTTTGGATTTCCCCCGGTTCACCAGGGCCGCGTCCGGGTCGGTGGTGGAGATATAGCGGTTGTTCTTTTTTTCGTAGGTCCTGGAAGGATCAGTGCTTTCGGTGCGTTCTTCCAAGCGGGCTTCCAGCTTTTTATAATTTTTGTGCAACTGATGTTTCAGGTTCCGGGTATCGAGAACCGAACTGTTGGAGGCATTTGCATCCACCAGACTGGAGTCGACGAAGATCTTGCGGCCGTCAATAAGACCGGCTTCCGCGCACTGCAGAACAATACGTTCGAAGAACCTTTGAAAAACATCGAGGCCCCATTTTTTGCGGGCCTTGGATAGCACGCTATGGTTGGGAATTTCAGAATCAAGGTCATACCCGAGAAACCAGAGCCAATCCATACGCTCTGGCAGGGTGTCCATCAGCTCCCGCTCCGAGCGGACATTATAAAAGATCAGGAGTAGCATCAGTTTCAGGATAATTGGTGGTGGCACTGAAACGTTGCCGTTGTTGCCGTACAAGTCCTTGACTTCGTCATAGGCGAAGTTGAAATCGATCAGCGTATTGACTTTTCTCAAAGGATGGTTCTCACGAACCCGTTTTTCTATATTGATGCCGATATAGAACAAGCTGCTTTGAGGCGGTTGCTGCAATCCCATCATGGCTATTGGCTCCTGATGTCGTGATTGACGTCGCAGCAATATAGCATTACTGAGTGGCTTTCTCAATATCATTTGGGCAACAGCCCGTATATTCTCGGCAATACGCTCTCAAGACAAAAGCACGTCAGCTCGACGCCGGCCAATGAAGAGGAGACTACCACCGGCTACAAATCCGTGGAAACTTTCGTTGTTTCTATGCTTGCTTTACTTATTTTGAAAAGAAAATTTTGCCGAGAATCTACCGTGGATAAAGGCGAGCTATCGTCGCAAGTATCATGATTATACGCGCATGTAATACGTTGTCAAGAATGTCGATGGGGCATTTTTTACTGCAAGTTAGAAGTTAGAATTAAGAAGTAAGAAATGGGGAGTGGGGAAAGTGCGGACAGGGTGAGGGAGAGGCGATAGGGCGACAGAGAAGCGACGAGAAAACGAGGGGACGTTTTTGATGCATTTCGCAGCTACCTCACAAAGGCCTTCACAACGCCGTCAGCCGCTATGTAGATACGACTGCCAGCGAGGATAGGCGTGTGAAAACGCCGGACCGAGCCGATCACGTCTCCCGGACCGCCGCCCGCATAGACGATCTGTCCGGTGTCCCCGTCGAAACCGTGAAGGCGATTGTCATCCTCGGCGCCGACACTCCAAACGATGGCCTCATTGTGCCCGTCGGTGGTGGTAACCATGGGAGATCCCTCGCCATGTTGTTGTGCGCACCAGGCTGTTTCCACCCTCGGCGGCGCGCCCGGTGTGATGCGTACGGCCGTGAGGTCACCCGCCTGTCCGGGCGGGCAGTTGCTGCCGTTCCCTTTGAAGACGACGTAGGTGCCCCGTGTGGTTGTGTACGCTGCAGCAGCGTTGATGATACTGTTTTTCGCCACCTTTACGGCTGTGACATCTTTACCCACACCGCCCAGATCGTCCCGGTTGACGAGATATATCTTGCCGTCCTTTCCGAGACCGACAAGGAGCTTCGAGGGAGTTGCGCCGGGAACGTCCAGAATTATTGGGCCCGTTCCGCCCAGGTCAATGTCCCACAAGTCGAGCATTCGCCAGTTGCTTGGGGTGAAGTAGTCGCTCGTTCTGTTGCTGAAAACGGGCCCAATACTGAAGTGCAGCAGCGCCTCACCGCCGGCCCAGTTCATCGCTCTGAATGTGTTGCCGGTTGCTATGAATAGCGAGCCGCCTTCCGATGCTGCGCCGCTCGGCGCCCAGATCCCGCCGCCCGTAGCGCCCGTAGCCCAGGCTCTCGGTGCGCCCGGGTTCGCGATCGGGACGCCAACGAGCCAGCCGTGGTAGTCGCCGCAGTCGCCGTAGTGACCGCCGTAGGGCACCCGGCGAAAATTTTTTACCGGCATGCTCGGTCGTCCTCGGTACATTTCGGAAACAGCCTGCATTCGCGCCGAGCACTCATAACCGCTGGCCGCGGGCTTGCCCTGCGGGCTTCGGACATCCGAAATGCTTCACCCTCGGACTTGGTCGCCTGCCTGAAATTTTCGTATGGGACCCTTGATTCCCATCACGCGATTTTCAGCGAGATGGTACGACAATGGGTCTAAAAGGCTTTTGTTCTACCCCAACCCCCGCATGTCCCCGGAGTGGCCCTATGAAATTTTTGGGCACCCTCTTGGCCTAAGGGAGCGTCCCCAGCGGGCGAACGCGCATGTCCGAGGCCGCAGGCCGAGTTTGCGCGGGCGAGCGGACGTGGCCTTAGACGGGTCAAAAATTTCATTCAGGCTGCGAAGGGGATATGCAAAAAAATCGATAAGTATGAAAAACTACCCGCACAAAACCGGGAAGATCCGTAAATCCTATCACATGGTAAGCTGCGGGAAGCAATCTTGGGAGCACCGATAATCCCCGCAACTTCACTGATGCAGGCAGCCGCCTTTCGGGCCACGGCGACCAGTTCGGGAGAAGGCTGCTAGAACGGATCATGGAAGATATTGAGCCCGATCTGTTCCGCATCCAGAGTGTAGACGTCGATTTGCATCAGGAAGATATCGAGAGGCAGGTTTGAAGCGACGGGTCCGATGATGCCGGACAACAAATATTCCGGGGCAAAGAGCGCAAACTTGAGGTTACTTGTTCTTCTCGCACCACTCCCGTGCGTTCTGGAACATCCGGAGCCAGGGAGACGCGTCGAGGGATTTCTTGAGGTCTTCGGGGAGCCAGCCCCACTGCCAGGTGAGGACCGTGCGTTCGGGGTGGGGCATCATTGCAAGGTGCCGCCCGTCGGGCGAGCAGAGCCCTGCAATGCCGGCGGGCGAACCATTCGGATTGAAAGGATAGGCCTCGGTGATCTTTGAGTCGTCATCGACAAAACGAACAGGCGCGAGTCCGTGTTCGCACTCATTGAACATTTTTTTGTCCGGGAAATAGGCCAGGCCCTCGCCGTGGGCGACCCAGATGCCGAGCACGGAGTTTTCCATGCCATTCAGCATGATCGAGGGGCTCTTTAAGATCTTCACGGTCGAGAAGCGCGATTCGAAGCGGCCCGATTTATTATGAATAAAGCGGGGCTGGAGCTCGTCGGCAATCCCGCGCCACGGGACCCAGCCCAAAAGCGCCATGAGCTGGCAGCCGTTGCATACGCCGAGGCTGAAGGTGTCGGGCCGGTGATAGAATTTTTCGAACTGGTCCCAGACCTTTTTATTGAACCGGATCGACGCGGCCCAGCCTTTTGCCGAGTCAAGCACGTCCGCGTAGCTGAACCCCCCGACGAACACAATGCCGCGGAACCGCTCGAGCGTGATGCGGCCTTCGAGCAAATCGGTTACGGTCACGTCCCAGGGCTCGAAGCCTGCAAGGAAGAATGCCGAGACCATTTCCCGGTCTCCATTGCTCCCCTCTTCCCGGATAACAGCGACCTTTGGCTTCGAGGTACTGCAGAAGCAGTCCTCAGCCGTTTGCTTCGGCGTGAAGGGAATGACAAAGGACGGGCCCTTGCGGTCGTAAATGTTCTTGCGCTCTTCGCGGATGTTCTCGGGGTTACGCTGCATCAGGTCGAGCTGATGGCTTGTCTCTTCCCAGATGTCCCGGAGCTCTCTCATATCTTCATCAAGAACCGTTAGGAGTTGGGAGTTCGGAGTTTGGAGCGAAATGACAATTCTTTTTTCTTGCGTTGTTTTTCCGATTACCTGATACGGTACCGCGGCATTATCCAGAGCAGCGAAGATCTTTGTCTCTTCCGTGGGGAGATATTCGATCACGAGTCCGAGCTCTTCGGAGAACAGGGGCGCTATCGCATCTTCCTTTTTTTGCATGCCTAGGTCGATGGTAATGCCGCAGTTCCCGGCAAAGGCCATTTCGAGCAGGGTCGTGATAAGTCCGCCATCGGAGCGGTCATGGCCTGCAAGGACCAGTTCGTCGTCAACAAGACGCTGCACGGCATTAAACGTCCTGGTCAGAAGCTGCGGATCGTCCAGGTCCGGCGAGCTGTCGCCGACCTGGCCGAAGACCTGCGCGAGCGCGGAGCCGCCGAGGCGGCTTCTGTTCCCTGCCAGGTCGATATACAGGAGTTTGCTCTTGCCCGGCGCCTTGAAGTCCGGCGTAACGGTCTTGGTGATGTCGGGGCACGTGACGTAGGCGGAGATCACGAGCGTACCCGGCGACTTGACGGTCTCGCTCGTGCCGTCGGGGTTGGTGACCCGCGTAGCCATGGACAGGCTGTCCTTGCCGCCGTCAACGGCCATGCCGAACTCGATCATCACGTCGCGCATGGCAACGGCTGCGTCATAGAGCCGGCTGCCTTCGCCTGGAAGCTTCGGCGCCCACATCCAGTTTGCAGAGCAGCGGATGTCTCCGAGGCCGCTGACTTTCGCCCAGACGATGTTGGTGAGGGCTTCGCCCACGCTCATCCGGGCCATGGCAGCGGGGTCGATCAATTCTTTGACCGGCTGCTCGCCGATCGAGAGCGCGGCGCCGGTCAGGCCGAAGTGCGATTGGGCGATCACGGCAACGTCGGAGACCGTGAGCTGGAGCGGGCCCGCGCACTGCTGGCGCGCGATCAGGCCCGTGACCGAACGGTCAACCTTGTTCGTGAGGAAGCGCTTGGAGCCGACGGAAAGGAGCCTCAGCACGCGGTCGAGCGCTTTGCGTACGGTGAGGTCCTTCGGAAGCACGAGCGGTTTGAGCGCCGGTTTTTTCCGGTCGAGCCTGAACACCTTCTGCGGCATGTCGCCCAGGACCTTGGCGAGCTCGAGGTTCTCCGGCGTCGAGTTGTCGATCTCATCATAGAGCACGATGAAGCCGTCGCCGGTCACCGTGCCGATCACGGCCATGGGGACCTTCTCGCGAAGGCAGAGCGAGCGGAACAACTGTTCGTGTTCCGGTTTCAAAAGAAGAGCGTTCTGCTCCTGATATTCGGCGCCCCAGATCTCGAGCACGGACAGCGTGTTGTCCCCGACCTGGACCTTGCGAATCTCTATCTTGGCTCCCGCGGGGTGCACGATCTCTTTGACGACGTTGCAGTTGCCGCCGGCGCCCTGGTCGTGGATGCTCTGGATGGGGTTCATTTCCCCGAACTCCACGCAGGCGCGGATCACGCGGTTCATCTTCTGTTCCATCTCCGCGTCGCCGCGCTGCACCGCGTTGAAGTCGAGCTCCGCGATGTTCTCGCCCTGGATCATGGAACTGGCAGCGCCTCCGCCCATGCCGATACGGTATGCGGGACCGCCGATCTTGACCACGAGCATCCCCTTCTGCGCTTCGGTCTTCTCAGTGTGGCGAGAGTCCATCTGGCCGATGCCGGCGGAGAACATGATGGGCTTGAGCCACTCGCGCCGCTCGCCGTCCGGGGTTCTCAAGCCGAAGGAGCGGGTGAAGCCCTGGATCACCGGCTCGCCGAACTTGTTGCCGTAGTCGGACGCGCCGTTGCTCGCCTCGACCTCGATCGAAAGCGGCGGGGCGAGATTATTCGGATATGAATATGACGCGTCTTCCCAGGGAAGTTCGTAGCCGGGGATGCGAAGATTGCCCACGCAGTAGGCGGCGGTGCCGGCGACAACGAGGCCCCCGGTGCCGGTCGCCTGCACGTCGCGGATGCGGCCGCCGGTGCCCGTCTCGGCTCCGGGGAAGGGCGCCACGCCCGAGGGGAAGTTGTGCGTCTCCGCCGTCAGGATGATATGGTATTTTCGCTTTGTTTCTTTAAAGGCCGATGGTTTGCCGACCGCCTCGGGGATGATCGTGGTGATGCCGTATCCGGCGATCGCGCTCGAGTTGTCGCTGAAGGCTATGACGCTGTTGTTCTTGTTCGCTTCCCAGGTGTCCTTCACGATCTTCATCAGGGTCCCGGGAGTTTCCTTCCCGTCAACGACGAGCCTGCCGCGGAAGAACCAGTGGCGCGAGTGCTCGCTGTTCGACTGCGACAGGTCAAAGCACTCCACGTTCGTGGGATTTCGTTTGATCTCCCCGACAAAGAGGTTCGTATAATAGTCCAGGTCCCAGTCATCGAGCCCCAGCCCCATTTCGCGGTTGATCGTTTCGAGCGCGGCCCTGCCCTCTTCCAGAAGAGGGATGATGCGCACGGGCTCAGGCCTGGTTCCGGTCTCGAAGGTCGTCAGCGGCGCGGGGTACGGGCATTCGGTCATGCGATCGTGAACGAGCGAGAGAAAGGCGGCTCGTTGTTCATCGCGCAACGCGTTGTTATTGTCAAGCTCCAGGCAATATCTGCGGGAGCGCTCGATCCGGGAGATCTTTTTCAGGCCGCAGGCGTGGCAGACCGACACCGCGTTGGTGGACCAGGCGGTGGTGAAGTTCATGCGGGGACCGACCTCGAGTACCAAGTTCGGAGTTGAGAGTTCGGAGTTCGGAGTGAGGAACGAAGATTCCGAGAACTGCTTCGGCTCGAAGGTCTCGGCCAGGAGCCAGCGGAGCAGGCGCGTCTCGTCCGGGGTCAGCGGGCCGTCGGCGGCGACATTGAAACAGAATTCGGTCTCGATCCCGCTGATCGCGGGAGAGACGGTTTTCTGCGCAAGGGCGAGCAGGCCGGCGGTCTGATAGGCGGAGAGCGCCGGTCTGCGAAAAAGATGAAAGAGGACCATTAAAGTCTCGATACGCTAAGAGATTTGTTGTCGTGGAAAACGCGAATGTGCAAGACCCAACACGGAGAAACGGCCCAAAAGAAAAGAGAATACCGTAATCCTCCTTTCTCCTTCTGCATTTCCGGTTCGTGATGATCAGGTGCGGTAGACGAAAAGCCCTACCTGTCCGTGAGCGACACGACCTTCTGCTCCGCCGCTTTTCTCTCTCCGGCCATTTCGCACTTGCCGTCAAAGGTAACACCCTCTTCGATAATGAGCTTCGGCGTTTTGATATTACCCTGAATATTTCCCGGGGCGAGGATATGCACCTTCTGGCTCGCGTTGATATTGCCGATGACCTTGCCGCTTGAGATGATCGTTCCGACGGTGATCTCGCCCTGGAGCGTCGCTCCGTCGCCGGCTATCAGCGTGTCCTTGGACACGATCTCTCCTTCGACTTTGCCGTCTACGCGGATGGTGCCTTCGAAACTGAGCACACCCTTGAACTCCGTGCCTTTGCCCAGAAACGCGGTGATCTCCGCCTGTTCCGGTGAACCTGAGCCTTTTTTCAACATGAATGATTCCTCCTCAAATAAATTCAAATTTTTTTGCCGCGAAGTCACACCTTGCACTCGTTTATGGCCGCGTCTTCGCAAGAGCAGGCTACGTTACCACTCGTAATCGCCGGCTGCAGGCTAAGACGCGAAGGATAATCCTACCTGGTTGAATCCGGATCTTTCCAGGCGCCTTTGTGCCTTTGCGGCAGAGCGTTTGTCTTAACAGATCTTTTCCAGTATCCGGTCCAGTTCTTCGGCTGAATAATACTCGATCACGATCCTGCCGCCCCTGGATTTTGCAGCTATGCTCACCTTGGTGCCGAGTGCCTTTTTAAGCTTTTCTTCCACCGCTTTCAACTCGTGGCTCAGCCGCGCCTTTTTATCCTTCGGCGGGTTCTTGAGACGTGAGGCAAGGGCCTCGGCCTCTCTGACCGAGAGTCCCTTCTTCGTGATCATGAGCGCGGCCTGTATCTGGTCTCGGCTGCGTTCGAGGGACAGGAGCGCCTTGGCATGTCCCATGCTGAGGCTGCCGGCAGCGAGTTCGTGCTTTATTTCCTTCGGCAGGCCCAGAATGCGAAGAAAATTCGTCACCGTCGAGCGCTCTTTGCCGACGCGCCTGGCGAGGTCTTCCTGGGTCAGCTTGAACTCGTCCTGGAGCCGCTTGTATGCCTCGGCTGCTTCGAGCGGGTTCAGGTCCTCGCGCTGGATGTTCTCGATCAGCGCCATCTCGAGGAGTTCGCGTTTGGTCGCCTCCTTGACGAGCGCGGGAATGGTCTTGAGCCCCGCAAGCCGTGACGCGCGCCACCTCCGTTCGCCGGCGATCAGCTCGTAGCCGCTGCCGGCCCGGTGCACGATCACAGGCTGGATCACGCCCTGTTCTTTTATCGAGGCAGCGAGCTCCTTCAGTTTATCATCGTCAAAGACCTTCCGGGGCTGGTACTCGTTCGGCACGATCTTGTCGAGCTCGAGCTCATGAATGCCCAGGGCCTTCTTCTCTTTGTCGTCGAGCGCGGAGAGGTCGGGGATGAGCGCGCCGAGGCCTTTACCGAGCGCCTGCTTTTGCATTGGTCAGGACCTCCTTTGCAAGCTCGAGGTAGCTTTGGGCCCCCCGGGACCGTATGTCGTATAACAGCACCGGCTTGCCGTGGCTCGGCGCCTCGGAGAGCGCAACATTGCGGTGGATGACGGTGGTAAACACCTTGTTCCCGAAATACTTGCGCACTTCCTGCGACACCTGGTCGGCCAGGTTGTTCCTGCTGTCGTACATGGTGAGAAGCACGCCCTCGATAACGAGGTCGGGGTTCAGGTCCTGCTTGATGAGCTTGATCGTGTTCATAAGCGCGGTCAGCCCTTCGAGCGCATAGTACTCGGTCTGGACCGGGATGAGCACCCCGTCGGCCGCGGTCAGAGCATTGACCGTGAGCAGCCCGAGCGACGGCGGGCAGTCGATGAATACGTAGTCGTAATCATTCTTGAAGGCGGAGAGCGCTTTCTTGAGCACCCGCTCGCGGGCGATCATCTGGATGAGCTCGATTTCAACGCCCACGAGGTCGATCCCTGCCGGGACTACGTCGAGCCAGGGAAAATGAGTAGACTTTTTTATCTCCTGGAGCGTGCGCTTGCCGGTATAGAGGTCATAGGTGCTGCCGGTGATGTCCTTGCGGTCGATCCCCATGCCGCTCGTGGAGTTGCCCTGGGGGTCTGAGTCGATGAGCAGGACCTTTTTTTCAGCAGCGGCGATCGATGCAGCGATGTTCACGGTGGTCGTGGTCTTGCCTACGCCGCCCTTCTGATTGGCAATTGCTATGACCCTGCCCATGCTCTCCTCTAACCTCTCCCATACTGCTGATTCAAAATCGTATTACTTTACCATAAGGTAATAATAAAAGGAAGAAAAAAACTCGGATTTTACCGCAGAGAGCGCTGAGAATGCAGAGAAGCATTTGAGGATGTTCAGAATCAAATTTAGTGGGATAACCGCGGGTTTTTCCGCTGGGAATTTTAAAAAATCATCATGGGAGCATGGAATCTACGTGTGCCTCTGCGCCCTCTGCGTTCTCTGTGGCGATAGGTTTTTCGGATTATAGTCTACAATCCAAAATCGATGTTCCGCATTCGTTTGTTCCACGTGGAACCTCACCACTGCCCGAGTTCTCCGCCGGCGGGGTTCACGCGGAGGGAGCCCAAGGAGATGTTCCGGACCATCGAAATATCCCTGAGGGGGGTGATGACCCGTACCGTCAGCTCCTTCAGGTCCAGGTCGCGCAGGATCCCCAGGCCGAGGCAGAGATTGCGGTCGTCGTTCAGCCCTACGAGCAGATGGTCCAGCTCGGACCGCTTGAGGACCGTCACCTCCCGGACATTATATTGCTCCCTGGCTGTGTACAGCTCGTCGCCCGCGTATTCGCCTTCGACCAGAAGGAACAGCCGGTCCGCCGACAATTCCGCATGGATGACGATCGCCTGGAGAATTTTTGAAAGTTTATTAACGTCCCGAAACCCCAGGCGCTCGCCGGTGCCCAGGCCCGGCCCGTGTACGCCCACGTCGTGGAGCGCGATCTCCTGAAAGTCGGCGCCCCGGAAGTATTCTTTGAACCGCTGTTCACGCACTGCGCGCCGCGCTTCACCGGTGGAGACCTTTGCGTCGGGCGATATCGGCAGGCGGTGAATGAGCAGCCCGGCCCGGTGCGAGTGCGGGGCGAGGAGATGTTCTACTTCGTTCCCCTTTTGCAGGGCCAACACGTAATGGGGCGCGATCATGTCGATCTCGTGAAACTTGAGCTCCCGCGCCGCGCCGCCCTGTACCAGGCCGCACGTATTGATCAGAATGAGACCGGGGCCCAGTGTTTGAGCAAGGGAAACAAGCTTCTGGACACCGGCAATAAGCTCAAGGAGGCGGCCGACAGGCGACGTGTTCCCGATAAAGCTGAAGGTTTGGGGATTTCTCCGTTTTAAGAGGTCGGCAGCTTCGGAATAAAGCGTCAGCGATATGACCGCCGGCGGGCCAATGAAGGGCTGGCCCGGGTCGGCGTCGAGCCAGGCCACACTTCTCCCCTGGCGGCAAAACATCCCCGCAAGGTACAGGCAGAATGTGGTCTTGCCCGAGCCAGGAGCGCCGAGGACCATGACCGGCCCGCCATGGGCCAGGATGTCTTCCGCAGCGGCCCGCCATTCCGGCGGTATTTTAAGTGGGCTGTTCAAAACCTAACCTTTCTTTTTGACCAAGGCCGATGCATTTGTAAAAAGCCCAGAATGGTGTCATTGCGAGTGCCGCTACGAACCTTCACTTAGCGAAGCAATCTAGCTTTTTACAGGTTCGGTAGATAAACTCCAAACTCCGCAAGAAGCCTGCCCTCGAATGTTTCTCGGGAGAATGCGGCATTCGATTGTTCCACGTGGAACCTCACTGATAAACCCAAACATGCCGCAAAGCCACACCCCGCACTTGCGTTACCACTCGTAATCACCGGGCGCAGGCGAAGGCTCAAAGGAGATCGTTTTTTCGTTATAAACTTTTGTTTTTTGGCGCCTTCCTGGCTATCCAGTTCTTTTAAAAACCCAGATCACCCGTTTATAATCCGAATGCGGAAGCATCAGGGCGATCTTTTTGTCCAGGGTAACTCCGTATTCAGCCGACTCTTTCTCGTCGATCGCTTCCTCCGGCCCCCGGCTCAGGACCACGAGTCCTCCTGGTTTCAGAAATAGTGCGCCCGCTTCAAGCGCTTTCTCCATATCCGCAAAGGCCCGGGCCGTTACCACGTCATAGGATCTATGGCGGGATGCCGGGAGCTCTTCTGTCCTCATATCCAGGACCTCTGCCTCGCCGAGCTGCAGCGTCCTGATTACATGCCGGAGGAAGGAAGCTTTCTTTTTGGCCGACTCTACGAGTGTGACCGAGATCCCGGGATAGGCAATCTTGATCGGGATTGCCGGAAGCCCCGCCCCCGATCCCATATCCAGCAGTCTCAACCCCGGCGCGGGGATGAAGCCTTGTACATGGGAAAGGGAATCAAGCACGTGCTTGATAACGGTGTCCCGCTCCCCCCTGATGGCCGTGAGATTTATCCTGGTGTTCCATTTTTTAAGCTCGGCCAGGAAGATGAACAGGGAATTGACCTGCTCGACGGTCAAAGCACTGCCGAGCGCTTCAGCGCCGGTGATCAATAGTTCTCTCGGGGTCACGCCGCATTCTCCTGCACGTGCATCGTTTTCCTGGTCCTCTTCCACGGTCCGCATTCGTCATTCCGCATTTACTGCGCTCTTCGCCGCTTATTTTTTTCGAGGGCTACCAATAAGAGCGAAATGGCGGCGGGAGTCACGCCCGAAATTCTCGTGGCCTGGCCCAGCGATATGGGCCGCACCTGCTTGAGCTTCTGTTTTACCTCGGCGCCGAGGCCGGTCACGGCATCGTAATCCATGTCCGCGGGGATGCCCTTTTGCTCAAGCGACGCGAAGCGGTCAACCTGCTGGAGTTGGCGCTCGATGTATCCCTCGTACTTTACCTGGATCTCGACCTGTTCCGCTGCCGCGTCCGTCAGCGGTTCCGGCGAAGAGCTTATTCCCGCAATATCATCGTATCCCAGCTCGGGCCGCTTGAGGAGCTGGTCAAGCGAGGCCTCGCCCGATATCCCGGTGGTCCCGCGCCCGGCGAGCATACCATTGATCTCCGGTGTTGATCTTACCCAGGTTTTTTTGAGCCTGGAAACTTCACGGTCAATTGAGTCTTTCTTCTCCCGAAAGAGATCGTACAACTCGTCAGACACAAGACCGAGATCGTGTCCTTTGTCCCGGAGCCGCAGGTCGGCGTTGTCTTCCCGAAGGATGAGCCGGTACTCGGCGCGGGAGGTGAACATGCGGTACGGTTCGGAGGTCCCCCGCGTCACGAGGTCGTCGATCAGGACGCCGATGTATGCTTCTGCCCGGGAAAGCACGATGGGCTGACGCTTCTGGATTTTGAGCGCCGCATTGATCCCCGCCATCAGCCCCTGGGCCGCTGCTTCTTCATACCCCGAGGTGCCGTTGATCTGGCCGGCGAAGTACAGTCCGGCAATTCTCTTTGTCTCGAGCGTATGAGTGATCTGCGTGGGCGGAGCGAAATCATACTCTATTGCGTATGCCGGCCGCATGATCTCGACGTGCTCAAGCCCAGGAATGGAGCGGTACAGCCTTATCTGAACGTCGTAAGGAAGACTTGTTGACACTCCGTTGGCATAGTATTCCTCGGTGTCCAGCCCCTCGGGCTCGAGGAATACCTGGTGTCGCTCACGCCCCGAGAACCGCATGACCTTATCTTCTATGGAGGGGCAGTATCGTGGCCCGGTACCCTTGATAACTCCCGCGTAAAGTGGGGAGCGATCTAGGTTATTTCGTATAATTTCATGGGTGGCAGTATTAGTATACGTTAAATAGCAGGGCAATTGTGGGAGTGTATGTACATTTTCCGAAAACGAAAAAAAAGGCGCCGGCTCGTCTCCGCTCTGGGGCTGCATGTTTTCAAAATCAATGGTCCTTCCGTTCAACCGCGCGGGCGTGCCGGTCTTGAGCCTGCCGATCTCGAAGCCCAAGCCTCTCAGGCAGTCCGACAATCCGACGGACGGGAACTCCCCTGCCCTGCCCGAGGGATAGTTCACGAGACCGATATGGATAAGACCTTTTAAAAAAGTTCCCGTTGTAATGATCACGGCTGACGAAAGATACCGGACGCCGATATTTGTTTCTACGCCCTGGATGCGGTTATCCTCAACAAGAAGTTTCTCGACGAGCCCCTGCTTCACGTCGAGACGTGTCTGCTCCTCCACGGATTCTTTCATCGCGAGACGATACCGCTGCTTGTCGGCCTGGGCGCGTGTGCCCCGGACCGCCGGGCCCTTGCTCCGGTTGAGGACGCGGAACTGAATACCGGTTCTGTCGATGATCCTTGCCATCTCGCCGCCCAGGGCGTCGATCTCTTTTACCAGATGCCCCTTGGCCAGGCCGCCGATAGCGGGGTTGCAGGACATGAGCGCAATGCTGTCGAGGTTCATGGTAAGCAGGAGGGTGGAGCAGCCCATGCGCGCGGAGGCCAGGGCAGCCTCGCACCCGGCATGGCCTGCGCCGATCACGATAACCTCGTATTTTTTCTGCATGGTCATAAGTCGTAAAGTCACCTAACCCGGGAAACCCGGAACCAAAAGGCAAAATCTAAAAGGCGTCTCTCGCGCCCTGCACTCGCGCGCACACTCGTAAACGCTGGGTGCAGGCAAAGCCCGCAAAGGAAACCAGGAAAATCCTAGACTGCCGTTTGCTTTAGGTTTTAAACCAACAAAGCGTTTGCCTCAATCTTCCCTTTGCGCTCTTTGCGAGAAAAAAGTATTCGTATTATAATCACTTCCCAATGCAGAAATCGTTGAAGATCCGTTCGAGAATGTCTTCCGTATACGTAGCGCCGATAATGAGCCCTAGGCTGTCGAGCGCCCCGCGGAGGTCGACGGCGATAAACTCGGGAGACAGGCCGGACGTGACCGCCCCGAGCGCCCTTTGAAGGCTTTCTTGTGTCTGCTCGAGTGTAGTCCTGTGCCGCTGGTTCACGGCCCAGGCATGCTCGCGGGAAGTGACGGTCCCCTTCTTCACCATGTCCGCGATCGATCGGCGAAGGTCCTCGAGACCCGCGCCGGTGCGGCACGAAACGGCAACCCGGGTCACGGGCCGCCCGCCCGCCTCGAGTTTTCGCGGCAGGTCCGATTTATTGATCACCGCGATGGCACTCTTCTCGCTCACCTCGTCCAGCACTCGGCGGTCCTCAGGCATGAGCGGCTGTGAGCCATCGAGCACCACGAGCACGATGTCGGCGGACTCCATGGCTTCAAGGCTTCGCCGTATTCCCTCCTGCTCCACCACGTCACGGGAATGCCTGATGCCTGCGGTGTCGAGAATCCTGAGCGGAACACCGGCGACATTCACATACTCTTCAAGCACGTCCCGGGTCGTGCCCGGGACCTCGGTCACGATCGCCCGGTCCTGCCTGAGCAGCGCGTTCAGCAGTGATGATTTGCCGACGTTCGGCCTCCCGACGATCGCGGTTGCAAAGCCGTCGCGCAGTATTCTGCCGAAGGAAGCGCTTGAGAGCAGGCCGTCAATTCCGTCAAGCACGCGGGAAACTTCCTCCCCCAGCGTTTTTCCGGCTTCACTTTCGATATCCTCGGGAAAATCGATCCCCGCCTCCACTGAGGCAATGATCGAAATGAGCCGGTCCCGAAGGACGGAAATTTCGGTTGATAGTCCTCCGCGCAACTGCTCGTTTGCCGCCCGAAGAGCAAGGCTTGTTTTTGCCCGGATGATGTCCATAACGGCCTCGGCCTGGGCAAGGTCGATCCTGCCGTTCAGGAACGCGCGCTTCGTGAACTCGCCCGGCTCAGCCTGCCTCGCACCGGCTGCGGCTAACAGGTCCATTGTGCGCCAGAGCGGGACCATGCCGCCGTGACAGTTTATCTCGACCACGTCCTCACGGGTATACGTGGCAGGCGCACGCATCACGCTCACGAGTGCTTCGTCCACCAGCTCGCCGGTGGCAGGATCAACGACATGGCCGTAGCGCAGCGTGTGGGAAGCCCCGAGTGCGCGCCCGCTCTCTGTACGCGGCCTGAAAATTCCGGATGCGATGAGGACCGCGTCCCTTCCGCTGACGCGAATAATGCCGATCCCCCCTTCGCCGGGGGGCGTAGAGACCGCGCATATGGTGTCCTGCTCATGCATGGCGTGTATATTACCACAAAGCCCGGGGTCTCAAAACATCTTTTTAGTACGGCCTTCTCAAGGAAAGGTTTCCGCCTCTTTTTGTAAATTTTGTGATAAACTATTTTCAATCAACCCTGCCATGGACACCAAAAAAATAAAAAAACTGGTGGATCAGTATTCTCCGAATCAACTCGAAGCCTGTATTTTCCAGCAGCTTTCAAAAGGGAAGAACGAATGCGAGATCGTGGATGAATCCGATGAGGTGATCACGGCCCTGAGCAAGGCGGAGGTGGTGCGCGAACTCATGGACCAGGGCAAGACCTTCTCTGAGGCGTTGCGCGAGCTTGCCCGCAAGATCCGGGCGGTGTACGGGAAAGAAGAATGAACTTCGAACACGGGTTCACACGGATCGGCACAAACAGAGAGCCGGCGAAAATCCAAATTTATTACGGGTACTCACCATCATCCCTCATTCTCCAGGAGGGCCGCGCTCCGCGGTTTCGCCTCCTTCTCAATGAAAGGAAGATATGAACAACAAAGCGCTCTGGGAACGGTACAAAAAATTTATTTGTTCGGCGCCGTCCGTCGGCCTCGTGCTCGATATCAGCAGGATGAACGTTGCCGATGACTTCCTTGATTGCATGGAACCCAGGATGCAGAAGGCCTACAGCGCGATGGACACGCTTGAGGCCGGTGCTATCTCCAATCCTGATGAGGGCCGCATGGTAGGGCACTACTGGCTCAGGTCCCCGGGTCGCGCGCCGTCAGCAGAGGTCCGCAAGGAGATCGAGGACGCGCTCCAGGCGATCAAAGGCTTTGCCTTTACGGTTCACGCCGCAAAGATCTATCCAAGAAAGCACGCCCGGTTCACAAATATCCTGAGCATCGGTATCGGCGGCTCGGCTCTCGGGCCGCAGTTCATCGCAGACGCGCTCGGCACAACTGCAGACAAAATGAAGCCTTACTTTCTGGACAATACAGACCCGGACGGCGTTGACCGCGTGCTTGCCAGAATAGGAAGCGGGCTTGACGACACGCTTACGCTCGTTATTTCGAAAAGCGGCGGTACCATAGAGACGAGGAACGGAATGCTCGAGGTCGCAGCAGCCTATCGGAAAGCAGGGCTCTCATTCGAAAGGCATGCAGTCGCCGTCACTGGAGTGGGAAGCAGGCTAGATGAAATAGCAAAAAGCGGTGGCTGGATTGCCAGATTTCCAATGTGGGATTGGGTTGGTGGGAGAACATCAGTAATGTCTGGTGTCGGTCTGCTACCTGCCGCATTGCAGGGACTAGACATAGAAGAGTTATTGAATGGCGCGCGTTTGTGCGACGAGGTGACCCGCGGCAAAGATACCCGGACGAACCCCTCGGCACTCCTTGCCCTGTCCTGGTATTATGCCACTGGCGGCCAGGGGGCCAAGGACATGGTGATGCTTCCTTATAAAGATCGGCTTATGCTCTTTTCCAAGTACCTTCAGCAGCTTGTCATGGAATCCTTGGGCAAGGAGAAAGACCTGAACGGGAAGGTCGTGAACCAGGGGATAGCGGTTTACGGGAACAAAGGCACAACGGACCAGCACGCCTATGTGCAGCAGCTTCGAGACGGCGTGAACAATTTCTTCGCCACCTTCATCGAGGTGCTCCATGATCACGACGGGTCCTCCCTTGAGGTCGAGCCCGGCGTCACGAGCGGAGACTACCTGAGCGCCTATCTCCAGGGAACGAGGAATGCCTTGTATGAAAACGGACGCGAGTCGATCACGGTCACGATCGACAAACTCGATGCCCGCTCGATCGGCGTTCTTATTGCGTTGTATGAACGGGCGGTCGGGTTCTACGCAACGCTCGTGAACATCAATGCCTATCACCAACCCGGAGTGGAAGCGGGCAAGAAAATGGCCGAGGCCGTCATCAAGCTCCAGCTCGATGTTCTTTCCCATCTGCGCAAGAACCCCGGAAACGCTTTCACCGTCGAAGAGGTTGCCGTGGCCGTCGGCGCAACAGACCGTGAAGAATCGATCTACAAGATCCTCGAGCATGCGGGTGCAAACAGGGACCACGGCGTGAAGATGATTGCAGGGAAGGGGATGTTTGAAAAGAAGTATGAGGTGCTGCCGTAAAAAGACGAAGCAGCGTCCTGCATCCGTAAACTGAACATCAAGAGAGCACCAGCCTCGGGCATTTAGAAGCTGGGAAACATCTTGAAAGCGACGTTTTTTCCGTTTTCCGTTACCGCACAGGCCTCGAGGATGCCCCCTTCGATGTATGCGAGCTTGAAATTTTTGAACCCGCGGGAAACAAGGCCCTTTGCATCGGCCGGACAGCCGCCTTCGCACCCTGCTATGCCTTTGACCAATTTTGGAACAAGCCCCCGGATGTCCAGCCCGTTCGCCGGGGTACCCTGTGCGGAGAGGAAGGATTCAATCTGTTTTACCGTGGCATCGATGTCCAAGTGAAAGGGATTATCAATTGTGATCGCCAGGGATTTACCCGCAACATTTACATCAAGTTCCATTCAACATACCTCCGTGCCGAACAATGATGGGTTCTCTTCGACCCATGATTCTACTCAATATAATTCGATATTGCAATAAAGATTTAGAGCGCATGAAAGCAAGCCAGGATCTCTTCTTCCGTATTGTAGAAATGCGGGGACACGCGAAGCCCGCCTCCGCGGCTATTCACCATGATCCCAATCTTCCGTAACCGGTCGTTAACTTTCACGGGGTCGAAATGCCCGGCAACAGTGACATTACCGCCGCGCTCCCGGCCCTCCCGGGGGGTGAGAACGGCAAGACCTCTTTGTTCCGCTTCACGGATAATGATCTCTCCCAGGCCAAGTACGCGCGTCTCGATGTTCTTCATACCGACCTCCAGTAAAAGATCGACAGCAGCACCGAGTCCGAAAATACCCAAAAGGTTCATCGAGCCTTCCTCGAACCGCAACGCGTCGGTTTTCAGGCAGAAATCAGGATGATCGAAATCAAACTCGTTCCGGACGCATTTCCATCCGACGAGAGGCGGGGCAAGACGTTCGGCCAATTCGCGCCTGCAATAGAATATGCCGATACCCTCGGGTCCCAAGAGCCACTTGTGCGCGTCGGCTGAAAGAAAGTCCACACTATATTCCTTTACGTCCATGGGGATGACGCCGAGGCTCTGGATCGCGTCAACGCAGAGAAGGACATTGTTTTTCCTGCAGAGCGCTCCAACTTTCTTCAAATCGATCCTGAACCCGTTCGAAAACTGGACAGAGCTTATGGCCAGTAGTTTTGTTTTCGAGTCGAGCAATCGCTCTATGTCGTCGATGAAGATCCTTCCCTCCCGCGACGGGATGATCCTTATTTCGACCCCTTTTCTTTTGAGGTTCAGCCAGGGATAGATATTGGAAGGAAATTCTTTTTCGTAAATAAGAACGTTGTCCCCAGGCTTCCACTCGAACCCCTCGGCAACGATGGAAAGTCCGTGCGACGTGCTCTTTACGAAGGCAAGCTCATCAGGCCCGGCATTGATCAATCGAGCGCAAGTACTCCTGATCTCATTCACCCGCTGTGCCCACTTCGGATAATGAAACGCCCCGCCTTCGGCAGATTCCGCAAGAAACCCCGCTATCGCGTTTTTGACCCGGAGCGGCATCGGCGCCACACCGGAGTGGTCCAGGTATATATAGTTTTCCGTTATTGGAAACTCTTTGCGATAGGATTCAAAGAAATTGTTATCCATGTGATCTCTGCTTGTTGTCATTCCCGAAGCTTCTGCCGGGAACGACGTGCCTTCGACTTTTTTGCGATATATATTTCTTTTTCTTTTCTCGATAACTGCTTCATCGCGTACTCTTTCTTCAGTGCGCTGGAGTGGCCGAGACACCGCTCCTGGTAGGCCAGCGCTACCGGCAGGCGGCTGCGAGTACAACGCGAGGCAGTGCCGTTATTGTGCTGTTGAATGCGGCGCTGCAGGTTGTTCGTAATGCCGGTATAGAGCGTATTGTCGCCGCACTGCAGCACATAGAGGTACCATCGCCCGGTCGTATTCTTTTTTGTCTTCGCAAGACCCATCTGGAGCGATTGTAACCGGGATAGAGATATGAATCAAGTCTTAACATGCTGAGCAGGGAAGGGGCCTTATCGCGTGGTGAGGGACGTCTGGTTATGAGCGGGCTTCGGGAGTTTCACACGACCGGAGCCTCCCCCCGGTCATATCCACATGCACGGTAGCGTTGCTGTCTGTCACCCAGATCTGTTCATCCTGAATGGTACACTGCAGCTTCATGGTGCGCTGCGCCAGTTTTGAAAGCGCTGCGCCCGCTCCCTGCAGGTTTATGACGGTCAGATTTTTTAACCCCTCGAGATTCTGGCGGACCTGGTTCCACCAGACCTCGGCGCTCCGGCCGCTGAAACTGTAAACGACCACCTGCTTCGCGCGGCCGCAGGCCTTGCGTATGCGCTTTCCATCGGGCTGGCCCACGTCGATCCAGAGCTCGATCGCGCCGGTCATATCCTTTCGCCACAAGGCGGGCTCGTCCTCAATGCTCATCCCTTCGGCGAACGCAAGGTCCTCATGGGCGTGCAAAGCAAAAGCAAGCAGGCGTACCATCATGCGTTCGTCGTTTTCCGATGGATGGCGGGCAAGGGTGAGCGAATGATCGTGGTAGTAGTTGCGGCCCATGTCGCTTATCTGGAGTTCCGCTTTAAAGATCGTTGCTTTCAAGGCCATATCAATAACTCCCTGTTCACGGGACGAACCTTATAAGGGGAAAAGGGGGCGTTTCTCCCGAGAGGTCCGGTGTTGTTATGAAAGGATCGTTTTTACCCGTCCCACCGCTCCGCTTTCCAGGCGCACCTTGATCCCGTGGGGATGACTGGAAGAATTCGTCAGGACCCCGGCTACGATTCCCTCTGTCAGGCTTCCGGTTCCCTGGTCCTCCTTCAACACGATCTGAACACGCAACCCCGGCCGGATATCGGCACGCTTCGTTCCATCCATAGTACATTCTCCTAATCCGGACAAGCCGGAAGCAAGCACGCCACAAAGACACAAAGAATTTCGTCCAATAAATACCTGTTTGTCGAATACCTTCATGTTTCTTCGAGTCTCAAAGCCTTCGCGGTTGGATGTTGTTTCCAATGTGAATCCAATTTGATTCACAACTTAGTTAAGGAAGAGCAGTGTTTCTCCCGGATTGAGAAGAGCAGCCTACCGTATGTGCGCGTGAAATGCAAGCATATTGGCGGCTCAAAGCAGTCTACTTCTTTAGTCCGATTTTCTTTCAGAAGTCTTTTTGGCCACTCACACGCAATGGCCGGGTTATCCCTGCCCATCCTGATCAGGCGGTCATGTGGTTTTGCTGCGAAGGGGAAGTGGTATAATTTAATTAGGAAAGATCGCGAGTGAAAAGAGGTGAACGGTATGAACGTCAATTTGAACCTGAAAGAAAAAGAGTTGCTCGTCAATGAACTGGCGGAGACCACCATCCCGGAACTCAGAGGTATGATCGCGTCAGGAATGAAAAAGGAACTGCGGGATGAGCTTAAGCAGGACGAGGAAGTCCTGAAAGGGCTGCTGGAAAAACTCAAAATGGCGGCGTGAACCGGAGGGGGAGGGCTGCTGGCCGAATAAAAAATTAGGGACATAAGAGGGTCGCCCATTTAAAGGACACTGTCAATGGGAAAAGCTATCTTGTGCCGAGAAACGGAACGTTTCTCGGCGAGCCTTTTCGTCATCGTCACCCTTACCTTTGCCGCAGTTTCTTTAGGTTTCGGCGTCAGTTCTTGACTGCACCAGTCACCCATCAGGATTAAGGTCATCGGGAACGCTTGATCCGTGACCCTTTCCCGCATCGCGGGACCAGAAAATCTTCGGCTCCTTGCCGCGTCCAATTGATTTTTCACGTCTCGTGGCTCTAAGCCAACCCGGTTAAGGCTCGCGGCACGGGCAGTAAAGACGCTGATAACGATATAAAAGGGTGGGACGGATTACCAATCACTTCTCATGGTTTTGCCAACCCTAATTCTGGTTCACCGTCCCAGCCAGCCTTCATCCAAAGCACTTCTCAGGCATGAATGATACCCCGTCCCGCATGATGTAATAGGCCGCTCTCGCCAGCTTGTGCGCGAGGGCGTTATGCGCCACCATCCTATTTGTTTTCTGCGACTTGCGGTTGAAATATGCCCGTGCGGCCTCATCTTCGCGACGTGCAATCTCAGCAGCCTCGGAGAAGGCCCATGCTAGATACTTATTGCCGCACTTCTTGTTTCCTTTGCCCTTCTTTTTCTCGTTGCTGATCCACTTTGTCGATACCTTCCGGCAATAGGATGCGAAGTTGCCGACCTGAGCAAAGCGGCTGACCGGGCCGGTCTCCAGCATGATAGTAAGACCCAGGATCTTGCCGATTCCTGGAATGGTACGAAGTCCTCCGTATCCTTCCCGGAGATCCATTTTCTTTGCGAGAACACGCTCGACGGTTTTGATCTGGCGCGTCAGAAAGTCTATGGAATCCTTGCTCACCTGGCCGGCCAACGCCAGGTCTTCGTTGTGTTCGAGAAAAGGGGCAACGCGATTCGTTCGTAACGCTTTCACATCGTTCACCTTGAGCTTGATCCCGTTATTGCGCGTGACGATGTTCTGGAGTCCTAATATCAGTGAGGTCCGTACTCTCACCAGATGCGCCCTCTTCCGAAGGAGATCACGGACAGGTCGGTCCTCCTTCGGATAGATATATCCTTCCAGCAGAATTCCCAGGCGAAGCATCTCGGCCAGCCAGAAAGCGTCGTCCTGATCATCGGAGTACTTGAGCCCGGTGTACTTTTGAATCTCCGCAGGATTGGCTAAATGAACAGGATAGCCTTCCTCCATGAGTAAGTCCACGAGCCAGTACCAGTTGAATGTGGACTCGACGACAATACCGACGATCTGCTTCTTGTACAGTTTCAGGGTAGCGAGAATGACCTCGGGATCATTCGCCAACTTCTTTTTGAATACTCGTTTGCCGTTCTCTTCCTTGATGCCTACATACGTGTTGCTTGAATGCAGATCTAAACCAACATATAATCTCATTAAGCACCTCCTGGGTTAAGATTGGCGTCTTTCCCATGAGCATATCAGAGTCAAACTGATTCTGGTATGCTCGGAGGTGCCCTTTATATGATTATCACTTCTTTAGGGGCTGTTGCCCAAACTATTTTTTGTCACCCTGAGCAAAGTGAAGGGTCTGCAATCATATTGTAAATGCGAGATTCTTCGCTGCGCTCAGAATGACATTTTGGGCGCAAAGTGATTTGGGCAACAGCCCGTTTAACCCTGACATTTCCTTCTTCCGGGTCAGGTCTATAATGTTTATATTAATGATATCCCCGGTCGCCGTAAGGTTGAAGTTTTTCCATCCATATTTTCTCAAGCGTTTTTAGATCTTCTCGATAGTCGTACGCGGGATCGTCAACGGGCTTGAGTTCGTCGAGGACCCTTTTAAAGTAAGAATTATGATTTAAGAAGTAAGAATGAAATAAAACTTTTAACTTCTAATTCCTACTTCTTACTTGTTTTGATGATCGTTACGAATATTGCCGTCAGCTCACCACATTCTTTCCGCAGGTCGGCCAGACGCGTCTCGTCGACAATACGGCCCTCGACAAGCAATTCCAGCCAATACGCGGTCTCCTCCAGTTCCTTGAGGCAATCGCCCATTTTTGCGATGAACTCCGCGCGGCTTCGGCTGCGGTACGCCTCCCGGTAGTTTGCGCCGATCGATGTGCCCGAGCGGAGCACCTGTTTCCCGATCACCTTCGCCTCGACCGTTTTGGGTAAAACGGCGAACATGCGGATGATCAGAAGCGCGAAACGTTTCGTTCGTTCACGCAGATCGTTGTCGGGCTTCTTCATCATAAATACAATTAAGAGTTAAGAATTATGAATTAAGAAACACCCTTCTTACTTCTTAATTCCTACTTCTTACTTGTCTTAACTACTATCTGGCTCTCGCCTTTCCGACTGCTGCGCGCCTGGCACGGTAGACAGCTGCTGCTTCAGCTACGCGCGTCACTTTTTTCACCGGCTCGAAGGTAACGCGCACCCGCGCATGCAGAACCTTGGCAACCCGCCGAAGAGTGCTCAGTGAATGGCCCTCGTAGCCGGGCGATTCCAGCCTGCTAATCTGCTGCTGGGATATTTTGAGGAGCTTCGCGAGGTCTTTCTGGGAAAGCCCGGCTTCGTTCCGGAGGGCGGCGATCTGGAGCGCCACGTCCCAGGCTTCTCCGGCGCGCTCGAACCTGGCGGCAAACTCCGGGTCCTTCAATTGCTCGTCGAGATATTTATCGAAATTCGTCTTTTTCATCGTTCCACTCTTTTCAGCCAGTCGCGCATCCGTTCCCGCGCAGTTGTCAGATCACGGTCCGGAATGGTGCGACCCTTGTTCCGGATGCCGTGCACCGCTACGATCCTGCGGTTCTTCACAAAGAACCAGAGCACTCGGGTGTTGAGCTTGCCAACGTGGCGCAGTTCGTAGAGCCCGACTCCGAGCGCTTTGGACAGCGGCTCCCGGTGATACTGCCGGTTCCGCAGTTTCGCCAATCCGGCGACCACGGCCGCAAAGTCGTCCGGATCGCTGCGTTTCAGCTCGTCCAGAAACTCCCGTACGGGGCACGCCCCTGTTTCCGTCTCATAGAATTGTACAATAAAGTCCATTGACATGCAACAACAATATTGTTGTACAAAGGAAACTGCTAAGAAACTTCTTCCTTCTTACTTCCCATCACCACGAGAATAGTCCACTTGCCTTGAAAAATCAAGCAAAGACAGAACAAAAGGGATAAATATCAGGCATCAGGGATTCCCTTAGTTTTCACTTCGAAAAACCTGAGTTTTTTGAAGTTTGAAGGGTGAAGAGTGAAGGGGGAAGGGGAATCTTAAACTCATTCTCGTACCATCGAGCTTGAAATCGGTCGATGGGAATCAAGGGTAAGTTTGAAGGGGGAAGGGGGGGTTCCAATTGCGGATTTTCAAATTCGGAACGATTTAAATCAGTTCGGAACCTTCCGATTGCGGATTGTTTACAGATAGACTGGAGGACAGTGCGACTAAGGGGCGACGGGGGGACGATTCAAATGCGGAGTATAGAGGACAGGGAGCCGCAATGAACCCCAGCCACCGCGCAGCCATCGAATGTCTGTGTTACCAGCTATCTTATAACCCAATGGCCTTCTTTAAATCCTTGTGGCTTGTCCACTTTTTGTTCTTCATCTTCACCTGCGATGCGGAATAATAGTCCTTCCTGTCTTGTTCGATCTCCTTGAGCCGCAGATATTCTTTGTAGTCGAGGACAACCGCCACCGGCTTGTCGTTCGCTTTCACGATCTGGGTCTTAATCATGGTATGCCTCCTGTCTGTGCTTTACTTCGTAAATGAGCATTACGTTTCCTTTCTGAATATTTTATTTCCATAGGAAATCAGCGCCTTGAGATAAAATAATCTAACATAAATGCCGGGCAATGTCAAAAATAGGCACCTTTGATATATGAAAGACAGTACTACAAACAATGGTAAATGGCAAGAAAAGAGATGGTGTTTACGACAGTTCGGAACCTTCCAATTGCGGATTGCGGATGGATTCGACTTCGCTCACCACAGGTTTCGGATTTCGGGTTGCGAAATGGTACTGCAGGATGCATGATCCAGGATGCAGGATTACGGAACCTTCCAAGTGCAGAGTATGAACGCAGGTTTAAAAAAAAGCCCAAGCCGAATAACCAGCATGGGCTTGAAAAAAAGATCAGAGCGGGTCGTAAGCCGAGTTCTGTCTCCCTGATCGCTCAGGGCGATGATCATTTATCTGGGCCGCCGGTTGCCCGACAGCACGAGCGACCTACCCGGAAGTCTCGGACGGGCCGTCCTTACCCCCTTACAGGGGACGCTTCCCTATGTGGTCTTGCTCCAGGCGGGGTTTTCCAAGCACCCGGCTTCGCGGCCGGGCCTGGTGGGCTCTTACCCCACCGTTTCACCCTTACCCTTGCGGGCGGTCTTCTTTTCTGTGGCACTGTCCATGGGGTCGCCCCCTGTCCCGTTTCGGGACCGCCTTGCCCTGCGGAGCTCGGACTTTCCTCCCCCCGTTTCCGGGGAGCGATCACCTCACCCGCTCTGATTGTGAGATTCAATTAAGAATTTAAGAAGTAAAAATTAAGAAGTAAAAAAAGCTATTGTAGCTTTTCATCTATTGCCTTGTTCGCCAGCGCGTCCGCTTCTTTGTTCTGCTCCCTCGGTATGTATTTTACCTCTACCCGCCCGATCTTCGCAATCAATTCCTTGGCCCTCTGGTACAGCGGCCTGAGCCCCTCGTTCTTCACCTTGTACTGGCCGTTCAACTGCTTCACCATGAGCTCGGAATCGGCGTGCAGTCTGACCATCGAAGCGCCGAGCTTCACGCACTGCTCCAGCCCGATGATGGCCGCTTGATATTCGGCAATGTTATTTGTCGTTGTCCCGAGGTAGCGGGCGATCTTCTCCAAGGGCTGGCCGTCCCGGAGGATAAAAATTCCCGCGCCGGCCTCGCCGGGATTGTTTCGCGATGCGCCGTCGGTGAAGATGGTTAGTTCCATTCAAAATCCCTCTAAACGTTCACGGAATGTCGGGAATGAACCACAGAGCACACAGAGAAGAGCTTGAATGCACGGGGGTAACTTCCTCCGGGTCCGGAAAGCCCTGTTGCTCCGGATGGCCGGAATCAGCTGTTCTTCTGTACGATCGTTTCCTTATAGTACAAGATACGGCTGCAATGGGGACAGGTGATGATGCTCTCGTTCTTCTTGACGTTCACGAACACCTGGGGAGGGATGCTCATGTAGCAGCCCGAACAGGACTCGCCGCGCGCCTCGGCAATGGCGAAGCCGGCCTTGGTCGCGAGAAGCTTCCGATACTGCGTAAGGACCGACGGTTCGATGCGTGACGCCATCTCCTTTCGGTGCTGTTCAACGGCCTTCAATTCTTCCCCTATCTTTGCGACAGCGGCCTCGTGTTCTTTTTGCTCGGCCGCGATCGCCGCCGCCTCTTCAAGGTCCTTTTTCTCCGCCTCCGTTATGGCCGCTGCCGCCGCATCGATCTTTTCCATGAGCACGAGGATCTCGTCTTCGATGACCTTGTTTTCCTGCTCTCCGGTCTCGATCTCCTTGAGCAGCGCCTGGTACTCTTTATTGTTCTTGATCTCTGAAGTGCGGGCCTTCAGCTTTTCAACCTTCTGGGCGCCTGCTTCCAGGTCCTTGTCACGGTCCCGCTTGTTTTTCTGCGCTGTTTGAAGCCCCTCACGTATCTTCTCGAGTTCCTCCCTGCTCGCCGCGCGCCGGCGATCGAGCGACGCCAGCAGTTCGGGAAGCCGGTTTTTCTGCTCCGCGAGAGAGCGAATCTGCGTGTCTATTTCCTGAAGCTGTATAAGCAAGCTCAGCTGTTTTTCCATCCCGCCTCCAAAATAAAAAATGCGCCTCGCGGCGCATTTTTATATAATCGGTACTGTGGTGTATCTGCAGTCAGCATGGTGATTCAACTTGTACGGCGTTCCCGTCATCTGCAGTTCCTCTATCAAATGGTTGGTGGGCCCACCAGGGCTCGAACCTGGGACCAACCGGTTATGAGCCGGTAGCTCTACCAGCTGAGCTATGGGCCCCCTGTGGGGAAACATCAAACTCCAAATTTCAAATCACGAACACTATCGAATGATCGAATTCCAATTGGGTTATTGGAACTTGGCGCTTGGAATTTGCCGCGCACTGGTTCGTATATTGTCAGAACCGGATGAAAATGTCAAGTGCGCGTCCCTTATTCCATGAAACTCTTAAGCTGCTTGCTTCTGCTCGGGTGGCGCAGCTTCCTGAGCGCCTTGGCCTCGATCTGGCGGATGCGCTCGCGCGTAACGTCGAACTCCTGCCCCACTTCCTCGAGGGTGTGGTCCGTTTGTTCGCCGATGCCGAACCTCCAGCGCAGCACCTTTTCTTCCCGGTCGGTCAGCGTGTTCAGGACCTTCCGGACCTGGTTGTGCAGGTTCTTGCGGATCGCCGACTCGAGCGGCGACGCGACCTTCTTGTCCTCGATAAAATCTCCCAGGTGGCTGTCTTCTTCTTCGCCGATCGGCGTCTCGAGCGAGATGGGTTCCTTCGCGATCTTCATGATCTTGCGGACCTTCTCGACGGGCAGCTTCATCGATGCGGCGATTTCCTCGGTCGTCGGTTCGCGTCCCAGGTCCTGGACCAGGCCGCGCGAGGTGCGGATGAGCTTGTTCATGGTCTCGATCATATGCACGGGAATGCGGATGGTGCGCGCCTGGTCCGCGATCGCCCGCGTGATCGCCTGCCGGATCCACCAGGTGGCGTAGGTGCTGAACTTGTAGCCCGCGCTGCCATTCGAACTTATCGACGGCCTTCATGAGGCCGATGTTTCCCTCCTGGATAAGATCGAGGAACTGGAGCCCGCGGTTGGTGTACTTCTTCGCGATGGAGACCACCAGCCGCAGGTTCGCCTCCACGAGCTCGCTTTTGGCGTACTTGGCGCGCTCTTCGGCCCGTTCATAGGCCCGGAGCGCCTTCTTGAGGTCTTCGGCGGCGACGCTGCAGTCCGCTTCGATCTTCTTGATCCGCTTGATGGCGTTGCGGTAGGTCTTCTCGATCCCGAGAAGCGCCTCCTGCTTCATCTCAAGCCGGCGGGCGGCGTTCTTGAGCTCGCGCTCTCCCAGGCGCATCTTCTTGAAGACCTCTTTGAGCTCGGCAATGGTCAGCCCCGACTTCCGCTCGAGACCGTGGATCTCGCGTTCCGACAGGAGCACCTCGCTCACCATCTCGCGCAGCTTCATGACCAGACGGTCGGTCTGTCGGCAGTGGACATTGAGCGCCTCGAGCTTATCGAAGAGTGTGTACCGCGTTGTCTGTATCTTGTCGCGCAGGCTTTTTTTGCGAACCTCGCTGCAGCGGTTGCTGGTTACGTGCTTGATGAGGGTGTTGAGCTCCTTGCTGTGGCGGTCGATCTCGGTAATGAGCTTGATCACCCGCGCATGGAGCTCCTCCTCGTTCTGGGTCTGAAGATCTTCAAAATCATCGTCGCCGGCATGCACGACCTCGTGAATGCTGATCTTCCCTTTCCGCAGTTTATCGCCCAGTTCGCGTACATCCTGGAGAGAAAACGGCAGGTTGTAGAGGATATGGGCGGCATCGCGTTTGCCCTCTTCAATCCTTTTCGCGATCGCCACTTCGCCCTCTTTGGACAGAAGCGGCACCGTTCCCATCTCCTTCAAATACAAGCGGACGGGGTCATCGGTCTTTCCTACGCCGACCTCGACCTCCTCCTCTTCGGCCTCCTCTTCCGCGGCTTCATCGAGACTCGCTTCATCGGTCTCGACGCCTTCTTCCACCTCATCATCAGCAGGCTGGCGGACCTTCCCGTCGTGCCGGGAATCGTTCATGTCGATGTCCATCTCGCCGTCGCCGAAAAGGGAGATGATGCTGTCGAGCTGTTCCGTGGAAACATCCTCGTGCGGGATCGCATCACTGGTCTCTTCGTACGGTACGTAGTTCCGCTCTTTGGCCGCTGCTGCCGGTTTTTTTGGATCTCCTGCCTTGCCCCGCTTTGACATACTTTTGGTGCTCCTTTACGCGATACGGTGGTGTCTTTAGGCCGTGAACTGTTCTTCTGGTACCTGGTTCTACTTACCGGGAATCTTCCTGCCCGGCCTCTTGCCAAGTTCGTTCTGCTCCCCGATGAGCCGTACGATCATTTCAGCGTCGCCGCGCGCCTCTGCTTCCTGGATTGTTTTAATGAGCGCCTTCATTTTCTTTTCCGGGTCTTGCTGTTTGAGAAGATCCACACAGTCGCGGCAATGCTTTTGCGGATCTTCATATTCCACGTCAAGTACGGAATAATGAGAGATGAGATTGTTAAGCTCCTCCTCACCGTCGCGAAACAGCATCCGCGAGTCGAAGCTGCCGCCGGCCCCCAGGGCCTCGAATATCCGCTCTGCTATGCGCCGGAACAGCGGATCGGTAAAGTCCTGAGGCTCGATCTGGCCCTGCAGGCCCTGTGCAAGCCCCTCGTCCTTCAGCATGAGATGGATCAGTATCTCTTCCGCCCTGGGCCGGTGCCCGCGTCCCGCCATTGGCGCCTTTTCCCCTGTCGGTTGATGCGCCGGGCCTTTTAGCTGCTGAGGCATCTCCTGCCTGAGCACGGCTTCGTCGAGGTCAAGGGCTTCTGCCGTTTTTTTCACGTAGTAGTTCCGTTCGATACCGCTTGGAAGCTTGGCAATGAACCCAAGCATCTCCCCGGCTTTCTCGACCTTGTCATCAATCGATGCCGAGGGTCCGCTCTTCACCACCTGGGCAAGCACAAAATCCATGAACTTGGCCGACTGGCGCAGCCGCGCGGAAAAAGCATCCTGACCGTGCTTCTGCAGAAACGTATCGGGGTCATCGTTGTCCGGAAGCGAGACTACGTTCACCTTCATCCCGCTCGCTACAAAAAGATCGAATCCCCGGAGCGACGCCCTTACGCCTGCCGGGTCAGGGTCGAAGATCAGCACCAGCTTGTCGACAAACCGTCGCATCAGCCGGAGGTGGCCTTCGGTGAGTGCCGTGCCAAGGGTTGCGACCGCGTTTCGGACACCGTACTGATGGCAGGCGATCGCATCGAGGTATCCCTCAACGATAATAAAGTATCCCTGCCTGCGGCCTTGTTCCTTGGCCGCATCCAGGCAATAGAGCGTATTGCTCTTGCTGTAGAGGGGCGTTTCTGAAGAGTTCAGGTACTTCGGCAGCGAGTCGTCCATCACCCTGCCGCCAAAGGCGATCACATTCCCCGAGATGTCTCTGATGGGAAACATAAGTCTGCCCCTGAAACGGTCGTAGTGCCCCTCGCCTTCGCTTCGCTTGACGATAAGCCCCGCGCGCTCCATCTGGCCGGGGGTATATCCCTTGTGCCTTAGGGAGCGAAGCAGGCCGTCCCACTCGGGCCTGGAAAAGCCGAGGCCGAAGTCCTGAACAACCTGGTCGTTCACACCCCGCTTCTTGAGGTAGGCACGTGCCGGGCTGCCCGCTGCCCCTTCGAGCTCTTTCCGATAGTACTCCGCGGCATCAGCGACGATTTTAAGAAGGACCTTTCGCTCGTCCTCAGTTTTTTTATCCTGTCCGTGAGACCTGCTTTCCGTGGGCAAGGAGATTCCGGCGCTGCCCGCCAGCTTTCTCACCGCCTCGGGAAAGTTAAGCCCTTCCTGCAGCTCGAGAAACTTGAACACGTCGCCGCCGGCGCCGCACCCGAAACAGTGAAAGATCTGTTTATCCGGGTTCACCGAAAACGACGGGGTCTTCTCGGCATGGAAGGGACAGAGTCCCGTATGGTTTTTGCCCGTTTTCTTCAGGGACACATATCCGGAAACAAGATTCACAATATCTACGCTGTCTCTGACCCGGTTTATGATATCTTCGGAAAACACGTTATCTTTTCAGCTCCGCCACGGTTACTCCCGCGCCGCCCTCGGCCGGTTCACCGGGCCGGATAGACGCGATCAGCGGATGGTTTTTCAAAAAGTCCGTCACAGCGGTCTTGAGCGCCCCGGTCCCCAGACCATGAATGACGGTTACGGCCGAAAGACCGCTGAGCCCCGCCCGGTCGATAAACCGGTCGACCTCGGCCAAGCCTTCGGCAACGCGAAAACCGATAAGGTTCAGCCGGTCCGACGCGCCGTCTTCTTCGTGAAGCTCGGTACCCCATCCGGATGTTGTTGCCGCCGCCTGGGGGCGCGGTACGGATTCTGCCGGCATCACTTCAGCAGCTGAAAGCTTGATCTTCTTGCCGCCGACCTCAAGCTCAAGCATGCCCCGATGCGCAGCGAGCACGAGGCCGGTCTTATTCAGCCTTGCAACCCGAACGGTATCTCCCGCGTGAACATCCGGGACGAACGCCGCGGCAGCCGGCTGTTCACCGGAAGCGTCGGGTTCCAGCTTCCTTGCAAGCGCCTCGACTTCAGCGCTTACCTTTTTTATTTCTGCCTGCTCCAGCGATGATGCGCGGGAAATTTCCCGAAGCTTCTGCTTGAGTGTTGCCAGAACCTCTTTCGCATCCGCCTTGGCCTTCGATCTTACAGCTCGCGCTTCTTCCCTGGCAGACCGGAGCGCTTCATCCGCCTCACCTCGCTCGGTCCGGGCTGCGACGAGCGCTCCGTCAAGGGCCTGCCTCTCTGATGCAAGCAGGCGGGAGTTCTCTTCCACCTGTTTGAGCAATTGATCGAGCCTCGCGTCATCTTCATCGAGCCGTGCTCGCGCCTTGCGAACCACCTCATCCGGAACGCCGAGCCGTGCCGCCATGTCCAGCCCGTAGCTCCTGCCCGGCCTGCCCGGCATCAACCGGTACGTGGGCTTGAGTGTCTGCGGATCGAACTCCATGGCCGCGTTCACCGCGCCGCTCGTTTGAGATCCGAAAAGCTTGAGCGCATTATGGTGTGTCGTGACCACGCTGAAACAGCCGCGCTCGATCAAACTCTCGAGTACCGCTGCGCCCAAACCCGCTCCCTCTCCCGGGTCCGTCCCCGAGCCCAGTTCATCGAGAAGAACGAGAGAATTTCTGTCCGCCTGCCGGAGGATCTCGGCGATCTGGCTCACGTGCGACGAAAAGGTGCTCAAATCCTGCTCAAGACTCTGTTCGTCGCCGATGTCGGCGAATATTGAGCCGAAACAGGGGAGCTCGCTCCCCTCGGCGGCAGTGATCGGCATCCCTGATTGCGCCATGAGACAAAGGATCCCGATGGTCTTCAGGATCACCGTCTTGCCGCCTGCGTTCGGCCCGCTTAAAATCAAAGCTCGAAGATCACCTTCGAGGACGATATCGTTCGGTGTTATGCCGGCATGATCCGCCGCGGCTTTAGACTTCCCGACCAGCAGCGGATGCCGTGCTGCCCGAAGCCCTATGTTCCGGCCCTGTGAGATCTCCGGGACAGTGGCGCCGTACTCGATGCAGAACCGCGCCCGCGCATAAATTGCATCGATCCTGGCGAGCACGAAAACGGTCTCTTCAATCCCGCGGGACTTCTGAGACAGAAGAGACGTCAGCTCCCGCAGAATACGCTCAACTTCCGCCCGCTCCTCCATGCGGAGCTCCGCGAGGCGGTTGTTCTGCTCCAGCACATCGAGGGGCTCGACAAAGAGCGTGGCACGCGAGCCTGAGTGCCCGTGCACTACACCTTTAATGCTCGTCCGGAAGTTGGGCTTGAGCGGCAGCACGTACCGGTCGTCGCGGATCGTAACGACCGGCTCCTGGATGACCTTCTGAAAGCCGCTGTCCTGAAGGATGCCGGACATGCGATCCAGGATGTCTTCCCGCATCCTGGCGACCTGCTTCCTGATCTTTCGGAGCACAGGACTGGCCGAATCCTTCACTTCGGCCCTGTCATCGATTGCGGCCAAGACCGCCTCTTCGATATGTTTAAGCGGCTCAATGCCTGCAGCCAAAGCGCACAAGAGCGGGGCTGCCGGCATGATCGGCGTTCCCTTGCCTTCGAAGCGTCGAAAAAAACTTTTAACGCGCCTCCCGGCGCCGAGCGTTGTTGCCGTGTTCAGAAGATCGGCAGGGGAAAGGATGGCGCCGGTGACGCCGAGTTTCTCGACTGCCTGCCTGATGTCCGGAATTCCGTCGAGCGGCGGGCCCTCTCCGCTTTGGAGAATGAGGGTACACTCTCTGGTTTCCCTGAGAAGTGTTTCAACCGTCGGTACATCCTCTGCTGGATAAAGCATGGCCACGGTCGCCCTGCCTGCTTCCGACGCGGCATAAGCGGCAATGATACTCTTTACCTTGTCGTATTCCAGGACCCTCAGGGTATGTTCATTCATACGGCATCAGGCCTGCCGCCTGCTGTGCTTAAATCCTGAGCTCTCCGGCACTTGTGGCATGACAGAAGCAACTCCCAAAAAAATCAGGGGGCCCTGGTCTTCATGGCCCCCTGTTCAGCCTATTAGTTAGGTAACCTCTCGTCCCTCTCCTGAAACAAGTCGTTACCCCAACGCATTTTTCACCAGTTCGCTTACGAGTTTGCCGTCCGCCCGTCCACCCACCATCGGAATGAGCGCCTTCATGACCTTGCCCATATCCCTGGCGCCCTGTGCACCGGTCTGTGCAACGGCGTCCCGAACCATGGCTTCGAGCTCTTCGCGGGACAACTGCTGAGGAAGATAGACCTCGAGCACCGCGACTTCTGCGGTCTCTTTGTCCACGAGATCCTGTCGGCCTCCTTTGCCGAACTGCTCGATCGAGTCCCTGCGCTGCTTGATGAGCGAGCGTACGGTCTCGAATACCTCTTCTTCAGTGAGCGAACTCCGCTTGTCGATCTGTTTGTTCTTCAAGGCGGCATTCAGCATCCGCAGGGTAGAGAGCTTATCTTTTGCGCCGGACTTGAGGGCCTCTTTCGTATCAGCATCAATCTTCTCCCGCAATCCCATTTCGTTCCTCTCCTCGCGATAGCTTGGCGACTTCTGTCGCATTCATGCCGCTGCAAACAAAATCCATGGTTCTATCTTAGTTCTGCCTGAAAATACGTGCTGTTTTGGCGGCTTTTTTTCTTGCAGCCAGCGCTTTTTTCTTGCGCTTTACGCTCGGTTTTTCGTAATGCTCTCTTTTTTTTACCTCAGAAAGCACGCCTTCTTTTTCTATGCTCTTTTTAAATCTCCGGAGTGCGACCTCAAAAGGCTCGTTATCACGTAATCTGATGCTGGGCAACCGCGACACCCCCCTCCCATGTATATTATTGTAAATTAATGTTTTTTAATTATTGCACAGCACGTGAAGCTAATGGCTGGTCGTTAAGAAAAAACAGTAAAACCGCTTCTGTGCGGCAAAAGCGGCATAATCATTTAAATTAACGACTCCACCGATGAATGTCAAGTGAAATTTATGCTAAACTTTCAATTCCTTTCGCTGCCGAAGCCGGTAAGTATAGGTACGGAGGATAGGAGTCATCAGCTCCGGTAGGCGGCGTTGATCTTGATATATTCGCAAGACATATCGCAGGTCCAGACCGTGGCGTTGCCCTTGCCCTTATGGAGATCGATGGCGATCTGCACTTCGCGCTGTTTGAGAGCGAGCGTGGCGTCGCGCTCAGCGGTCTTGCCCTGGCCAAGGCCCTTCTCAACGAGTTTGGCTTTGCCGAAGTAAATATCGGTCTTAGACTCGTCCATCTCTACGCCGGCATAGCCGAGGGTTGCCATGATCCTGCCCCAGTTGGCATCTTCGCCGAAGAGCGCGGTTTTGACGAGGCTGGATTTGGCCACGGTCACGGCCGCGCGTTTTGCCTCAACAGGGTTCTTTGCGTTCCGCACCTCTATCTCAACGAATTTCGTGGCACCTTCGCCGTCTCGAACCACCTGCTTGGCAAGGGAGCGCGCTACTGCGTCCAGGCACGCCTGAAACTTTTTTTGGTCCTTGCCGCCGGCGGCGGGCCTTTTGTTCCCCGCGGCGCCGTTTGCCATACAGAGAATCATATCGTTCGTGCTCGTGTCGCCGTCCACCGTAATGTTGTTGAAAGACCTATCCGTTGACGTGAACAGGGCGTTCTTGAGCATGGGCGCCGAGATGTTTGCATCGGTCGCGATAAAGCAAAGCATGGTCGCAAGATTCGGGTGTATCATGCCCGATCCCTTGGCTATCCCGGCGATCGTGACAGTCTTGCCGCCGATCTCCTCCTGCACGACGGAGAGTTTAGGGTAAATGTCCGTTGTCATGATGGCCTCTGCCGCCTGTTCCCAGCCGGTGGAGGACAAAAGCCCTGCGGCTGTCTTGATGCCCGTTTCAACTTTCGACATCGGCAAAAACTCGCCGATCACGCCCGTCGATGCCATGTACACCGCATCAGGCTTGACACCGAACTCCCGGGCCGCGATCTCGGCCGTTGCACGCGCATCGGCCATACCGCGCTTCCCGGTACAGGCATTGGCACAACCGCTATTAGCAACAATCACCTGCCCTTTGCCTGATTTCGCCCGCGTTGCGTCAAGAAGCACACAGGCGGCCTTCACCCTGTTCTTCGTAAACACACCTGCTACCGCAGCCTCGCGGTCGGATGAGATGATCGCAAGGTCTTTCTTATCGGTCTTCTTAATGCCGCAGTGGATGCCCCAGACCTTAAACCCGGTCACGGAAAAATTTCTTGTGTCCAGAATCCTCATTATTCTACCCCTGTCAGTAGTAATTTGGATACCATCACGGGAACAGTCCCGCGAATTTCAGCCCCTCGGTTTCATTAAACCCCATCATCAGGTTCATATTCTGGATCGCCTGGCCCGAGGCGCCTTTTACCAAGATTGTCGATGGCCGTAACCACGACAGCGCGCCCCGTGCGCGGGTCGGCATAAACACCGATATCGCAGAAATTCGAACCCTGCACGTTCCGGACATTCGGGAACCGGCCGGGCGGAAGAAGCCGCACGAATGGCTCCTGCTTGTAAAATTCCTCGTAGAGCGCGTGGAGCTGCATTGCGTTCGTTTCGTGGGAAAAGCGGGCGTATAGAGTAGTCAGAATGCCGCGATTCATCGGGATGAGATGCGGCGTGAACGAAACAGTGACCTGTCTGCCAGCCAAGATTGATAACTCCTGCTCGATCTCGGGCGTATGCCGATGGCTTCCGATCTTGTAAGCCATCAAACCTTCATTCACTTCCGGAAAGTGGTGCGCAAGCGAGGGACTTCTTCCTGCGCCTGACACTCCCGATTTGGAGTCGATAATAATGCTCTGGAGGTCGACGATGCCTTTTTTCAGGAGCGGCGCAAGTCCGAGGATCGCACTCGTGGGGTAACATCCGGGGTTCGCGATGAGCGATGCCCGTTTTATCTTTTCCCGGTGCAGTTCGGGCAGGCCGTAAACAGCGGTCCTGAGAAGATCAGGGTACTGGTGACAATGCTCGTACCACGTTTCGTACAAGGCCGCATCGGCAAGCCGGTAGTCGGCCGAAAGATCCACCACTTTTTTGCCAAGCGTGTGAAGCCGGAAGGCCGCCTCCTGCGCAGTCACATGGGGAAGCGCCAGAAAGATGAAGTCCGCCTTTTTTGCAATCGCCTCCGGATCAAGCGGCTCGCAGATAAGGTCAGTGAGCCCTGCCAGATGCGGGAAAATATCAGTAATCGGCTTGCCCGCTGACTTCTCAGACGTCACGGCAGTAACCATCGCCTGCGGATGGTGAAGCAATATTCTGAACAGCTCGCCGCCGGCATAACCGCTCGAACCGACAATCGCTATTTTCAGTCTTACATTACTCATGTCCGGCATTCACGCTTCCCTCTCAACTTCGGGAGCATTGAGCAAAATAAAAGGGAAGGCATCTCTACCTTCCCTTTTTATTAACAGGATCTGCAACACAAGTGGAACACAGAATAATAGGTATATGATCCCTTATCTCTTCGAGAACTGGAACCGTGCCCGCGCGCCCTTCTGCCCATACTTTTTTCGCTCCTTGGCTCTGGGATCGCGTGTCAGGAGTCCTTCCTTGCGCAGCTTGCCCCGTGATTCGGCATCCACGGCAAGGAGCGCCTTTGATATACCGTGCCTGATGGCCCCTGCCTGGCCCGAGTTGCCGCCGCCGAGCACGCTAACGAGAACGTCGAACTTGTCCAGCGTACCCGTGACCTCGAAAGGCTGACGAATGATCATCTTAAGAACATCCCTGCCGAAATACTGCTCCATGGGCTTGTCGTTAATGGTGACCTTGCCGCTGCCGGGCATCATCCACACCCTTGCAATGGAATTTTTTCTTTTTCCGGTTGCGTAATATCTGGAAACTGTCGCCGCTGCCATCAAATCCTCCTCAGGTATCCCTTACCACTCACCTTGTTATTTAACTTTCATTTCTGCGGGCTGCTGCGCAGCGTGCGGATGCTGATCTCCCGCGTACACCTTGAGCTTGCTCAGCATCTGCTTGCCCAGCCTGGTCTTCGGCAGCATGCCTTCAACCGCCATCTTGATCACCTCTTCGGGGTTGGTCTTCATCAGCTTGCCCGCAGTGATGGTTTTGAGCCCCCCGGGGTATCCCGAATGACTGTAGTACATTTTGTTGATCGAGCTTTTTACCCGTCAGGTGGATCTTGTCCGCGTTCACGACAATAACGAAATCGCCGGTGTCCACATGGGTGGTATAGATAGGCTTGGTCTTGCCTTTGAGCACTGACGCCACAGCAGAAGCAAGCCTGCCGAGGGTCTTGCCATTTGCGTCGACTATATGCCAGCTCCTTTTTATATCCTCTTGTTTTGCCGAATAGGTTCCCATAATAATGCCCGCCTTGTTCTAAATAATTTTTTACAAGAAAGGCGAATATAAACAATTTCATCTTTTTTGTCAAGCGTTTTTGTAAAAACTCCGACTAAAATTAAAGGTTTGGGGGCCAGCCACGGGCAGAAGTGACAAAAAAGTATTAAGTATCAATTAGTTATTCGTGTTTATATTATGATAAAAGGAGGTGTGTAGTTTATGTAGTTTATAAAGGACAAGTAATTGCATTTTTTTGTAATAAGCAAGGGCGGTGATTTCTCACCGCCCTTGCTTGTGGAACCCTGAATTCCCATGCAGTTTCTATAAGGTTTTAATCCCGCAATCCGCATTCGGCTTACGCCTTGACTTCCGCTTCCTTCTTCTCGCGCATCGCCGCCGGGGCTGAGACCACGAAACCCATGACCGTGCCCAGAAGGCCGCCCACCACGATGCTCACCGCGGCCGCGCAGGCGATCCCCACCGCGATGCCCATCACCACCGCCGCCCGCACAAACAGCGTCGGCTCAACCGCGCCGCCCGAAAGCTTCTGGAGCAGGATCAAGGTCCCGTAGCTCCCGAAGTAGAACCCCGGCACGATCCCCAGTGCCAGAAACACCAGCCCGCCGATGCTCGCCCCGATCTTCATTCCCGCTTTTACCGTCTCGTTCTTCATATAAATCTCCTTTCAATACTAGATTATATTTTTTGACCCGATTTTATCCCCTTGTTACCGATGTGCAGCCTCTTCCGCACGTTCCCCGGCATGCGCTCTCGGCTCCAGCACCTTGCCCGCGAGCCAGCCCACGGTGGTCGATGCCGTCACGATCACGATGCCCGCAACGAGCACGCCGATGAGCATGGATATCAGGACGATGGTCCGGGAGAGAAGCCCCGGATCAAGCGGCAGGCCGAAAAGCCAGCCGGCGATACTGATGCCCGCGGCGCCTCCCAGGAGACTTCCCGGTAAAAGACCGAAAATAGCGAAAAGCACCAGTCCTGCGCCAGCCCCTATGTATGCTGTCTTTCTTGAGAGTGTGGTCTTCATGGTCGTTTCCTCCTTTTGTCCTGCTTTTGACCTGATAAATTGCATCAAGCATGCCAGAACGTAAATGGTTGATTTTATGAATATTATGTGATGGTTTTTTTGCATAGGTGAGAATTACACGGAATAATTTTTAGGAATGCAAAAGAATATGCTGGGGGATCCACAGTACATTAAAATAATGATTTGTGAAATTTTTCTTGAAAAAGACCTAAACATATGTTATTTTAAGGGTCGCCTTTTTAAAAGGCATATTCCACACGCGCCAGGACTCACGGCAGGGTGTCTCGTTTAACAGCGGGATCTGCCGGGGGAAGATCGGCGCGGAGGTAAAAACTAAAGGGAGGACACTATGTCCGCAATCACGATGAAGGAGTTGTTGGAAGCAGGGGTTCATTTCGGTCACCAGGCTAAACGATGGAACCCTAAAATGAAAAAGTACATCTTCGGTGAGCGCAACGGGATCTACATCATCGATCTCCAAAAAACGCTCAAACTTTTCAAGGAAGCCTACGAGTTCGTTCGCACATCAGCTTCCGAAGGGAAGGACATCCTTTTCGTTGGCACCAAAAAGCAGGCTCAGGATGCCATTACCGAAGAAGCAAAGCGTTGCAACATGTACTACGTCTCCAGCCGCTGGCTTGGCGGCATGCTGACGAACTACACGACTATCAAGAAGAGCATCGACCGTCTCAAGAAGATCGAAAAAATGAAGGAAGACGGCACCTACGATAAGCTCACCAAGAAGGAAGTGGCCGGCCTGGAAAAGGAACGCACGAAGCTGGAAAAGATCCTTTCAGGCATCAAGACCATGGCCGAACCGCCGTCAGTAATCTTCATCATTGATCCCCGCAAGGAAGCAATTGCCGTGCATGAAGCGAACAAGCTGGGCATTAAAGTAGTTGCCGTCGTGGATACCAACTGCGATCCCGACAACATTGACTATGTCATTCCAGGCAACGACGATGCGATCCGCGCCATCCGCCTGATGGCTTCCAAGATCGCCGATGCCGTCATCGAAGGAAGACAGGCCATCGCCAAGGAAGCGGGAGCGGCCGCGGAGGCTGCAAAGGCAGCCGGAGCCGTCCAGGCATCGGAGCTGCCGGCTGAGGCGCTCGAGGAAACCGCAGCCGACATTGACGCTGTCGACGCTGTCGAGGAATAAGGCACCCGTTACGAAAAGAATACACAGAAGGGGGTTTTTGTCCAATGGCAACAATAACAGCAGCTGCAGTGAAGGACTTGCGCGAAAAAACCGGCGCCGGCATGATGGATGCAAAAAAGGCGCTTGAAGAAGCAGGCGGTGACCTCGAAAAGGCCGTTGATATTCTGAGGACCAAAGGCCTCTCTACAGCAGCAAAGAAGGCTACCCGCGTGGCAGCAGAAGGGATCATCATCTCTACGACAAGCGGCAATATAGGCGTACTGACCGAGGTGAACAGCGAAACGGATTTTGTTGCGAAGAACGAGGAGTTCCAAAACTTCGCCAAGGGGATTGCGGAGCTCGTGGCCGCCCATAACCCGGCTGACGTTGCTGCGCTCTCCCAGTTTGCCCTAAACGGAGAGAACGTCGAGACTAGGCGCCAGGCACTCGTGCAAAAGATCGGCGAGAACATCGCGATTCGCCGTTTCACGCGTTTTCAGACCAACGGCAAACTCGCTATTTATTTGCACGGTACCCGCATCGGCGTCATGGTGGACTACACAGGCGGCGACGGTCAGCTCGGCAAGGACATTGCGATGCACATCGCTGCAGCGAATCCCCTCTTTCTTTCGCGGGAGACCGTGCCCGCCGACGCCCTGGCGCGCGAGCGTGCGGTGTACGAAGCTCAGGCCAAGGAATCGGGCAAGCCTGCTGCCATCATCGGCAAGATGGTGGATGGCAAGATCGAGAAGTACTACGGCGACACCTGCCTCATGGACCAGGTGTATATCAAGGATCCCGACGGCAAGCTTAAGATCAAGGACCTCCTGACGAAAAGCGGAAACGCCGCGGTGATCCGTTTTGTCCGGTATCAGCTCGGCGAGGGGATAGAAAAAAAGAAGGAAAACTTTGCAGAGGAAGTGGCAGCCCAGCTGAAATAAGCCCCGTTAAGAACTTATATATTTTAAACGGAAATAGCTGACGGCCTGCTTATGCGAATCAGGAAGGTTAATGAAGTATCCTGCCGGAATGACGGGTGGTTTTCTCTAACGGGGTAAATCATGGCACACGCGCGATACAAACGCATTCTCCTGAAGCTTTCCGGCGAGGCCCTTATGGGCGATCAGGGTTACGGCATCGACCATGGGGTGCTCGACAAGATCACATCCGAGGTTAAGGAAATCTGCGAACTCGGCGTCGAGGTCGCTATTGTCATCGGCGGCGGCAATATCTTCCGTGGTTTGTCCGCTGCCGCAAAAGGGATGGAGAGGGCGAGCGCCGATTACATGGGCATGCTTGCCACCGTGTTAAACGCCCTTGCGCTCCAGAACATTCTTGAGAACAAAGGTGTCGTCACCCGGGTACAGTCGGCCATTGAGATGCGGGAACTCGCCGAGACCTATATCAGGCGGCGCGCGGTGCGTCATCTCGAAAAAGGCCGGGTCGTCATTTTTGCGGCCGGGACGGGCAATCCTTATTTTACAACTGATACCGCGGCTGCCCTCCGCGCCATGGAGGTTGGGGCAGAAATCATCATGAAGGCGACAAAGGTTAACGGCGTATATAGCGCGGACCCCATGAAGGACAAGACTGCAACCAAGTTCGACAGCCTGACGTACCTTGACGTGCTCCGAAAGGACCTTCGCGTCATGGATGCAACGGCTATCTCCCTCTGCATGGACAATAATCTTCCCATCATCGTTTTCAATTTAAACGTTTCCGGCAATATCAAGCGAATCGTTTTGGGTGAAACGGTGGGAACGCTCGTAACCGGGAGGAACAATGCTTAGCGAGCAAAAAAAGAAGGCTGACGAGAAGATGAGCAAGGCCCTTGATGCGCTCAGGAAGGAGTTCGCAACCTTGCGCACCGGAAGGGCGTCGCTCGGCATGCTCGACGGGGTCTTGGTGGACTACTACGGCACACCAACGGCGCTCAACCTGGTAGCAAACATGGCCGTGCCCGACCCGCGGACCATCACCATCCAACCTTGGGAAGCGAAGATGCTCGGGGAGATCGAGAAGGCCATTTTGAAATCTGACGTGGGCCTCACTCCCGGCAACGACGGCAAGATCATCCGTCTCAGCATTCCTCCGCTGACGGAAGAGCGCAGGCAGCAGATCGTGAAGCACGCAAAGAAGCTTGCCGAGGACGGACGAATCATCGTCCGCAATATTCGCCGCGACATCAACGATGAGATTAAGAGAAAAAGCAAGGACAAGGACACCCACGTTTCCGAGGATGAGATTAAGAAGCTGCAGGACGAGATCCAGAAGACAACCGATAGCTATATTAAGAAGATCGACGAATTCCTGGCGCACAAAGAAAAAGAGATCATGACCGTTTAGGCCGGTCCTGCAAATTTTTAAATTTTGCCCATCCTTTTTTTTGTCTAAGGAGGATGGTTTTGAGTCCAGAGATAGCTCACTCTAATGATGCGAGGCTTACTCGTGGCGAACTGACAGCACTTGCAGTCTAATGTGTTCTTTCTTGCCTATTCTCTCTTTATTGATCCCATCACCATGAAATAATCGTAGTTGCGATTAATTATCTCTCATTTGGCCATTCTATAATCCAGTCAGCAATTGCCGCACCTGAGGATCGTGGATTCAGGCCGCTATTTCTTAATAACTCCCTTTCAGCCACCCCCCTACTGCCCCTTTATGAAGTTTGTGAAAAATAAACGCCGATGCTTTTTTGTCAGGATAAGTGCAAAACAATGGCAAAGAAGCGAATACATGCCATTGAGTGATTTTACTAATATTTTAGTAGTATATAACCCACACCATAAGGCTCTAATGTGCCCGAAAAATGCTCTAATGAAATGCCATCAAAAGTTATAACTCATTGATTTTAATAAATACTATCGTAATATTATGGTTGATACGCTATAACCATAATGGAGGCATAATATGTCGAGCACGCGAATTGCATATTTATTGGGTGAATCAGTAAAATAATGGGCGAAGCATGAAATATACCCGAAACATAGTCATCTTGTCGCTTATTGTAGCTCTTGTCCTCTGGGCAGCAGGCGCGATGATCGACGCCTACTTCTTACATCGTGGCACATCCCCTGTTGCTTTACTGATCGGCACATCATCCCATGAGATCTATCCCCTCCTATTCATGATTGCCGGCTTCCTCTTGTACAGCGCTCTTCTCACCAAAGCAGTCATTAAACGCGACCCGGCACATGAGACTCTAACGGATAGCATGGTCGTTAATGACCGTCTGAGAAAAGAGATCCGTGTGCGTGCGGACGGAAGAAGAACTGCGAAGATCGGAAAATTTTTTGGGCATCATATTCAACAGCATCCACGACCCCTTCAGCATCATGGCCCGGGATTACACGATCATGAAAGTGAACGATTCGTATGCACACATGAAAGGCCGGCGAACGACCTTCTCGGCAAAACATGCTATAAGGCGCTACACGGCAGAACCGGCGTCTGTGAAGAGTGCGTAGTCGAGAAGACATTTCGGTCATCCGACCCCTGCGCCAAAGAGAAGCTCGTAACGACCCCAGACGGGTCTGAGCTGTGGATGGAAATCTATACCTATCCCGTCCTCGACGAGAACATGCGGGTTTCTCATGTTATCGAATACGCCAGGAACATTACTGACCGCAAAATGGCGGAAGAGGAGAAGAAACACCTGATAAAAAAACTGAACCACCTCTCGACGACCGACAGCCTTACCGGGCTGCTCAACAGAAGGGCTCTCAACGATATCCTCGATCACGAGACCGGTCGGGCAAGCCGTTACTCTTCCGATCTCTCGCTGATTCTTTGCGACATCGACCGGTTCAAGCTTATAAACGACTCCTACGGCCATCGGGCGGGAGACCTCGCGCTCCAGGCCATTGCAGAGTCTCTCAAGAAGACGCTCAGAAAAGCGGATGTCATCGGTCGGTACGGCGGTGATGAGTTCATGATGATCCTTCCCGAAACGTCGCTCAACGGGGCAAAAAGTCTTGCGGAAAAGATTCGTGCGGCGGTAGAGAACACCGAACTTGAGCTTCCTGGGAAATTGATCGGGCTCTCGATGAGCATAGGGGTAGCAAGCTGCTGCGCTGCCGTGGAAAATAGCGACACCATCGTGGCACGCGCTGATGCCGCCCTCTATACCTCAAAACAGGCCGGCAGAAACAGCGTTTCAATAGCGGAACTGTAAAGACAGGGCAGTTCATGCAACAAGTTTTACGATTTCATTCTCCCTAAATAAGGCAAGAATGATTCAAGCGCGTATACGACTTCGGCATTAACCATCCCGCTCGTTTCCTGTAGCCCGCATCCCGGCCTTTTGCAAACCCGCGACCAGTCAGGGGGACGGCACCTTCTGTTGCCTGTTCCGGAAAGGTTACGTTTTATTAGCAATAATATATAGAATTATTAAGAAATTTTATGAGATCATTCCTGGTTTTTTCTTGACAAAAAAAGGGGGTTCCTGTAGATTTTTTCGAGTATGATATTCGTCTAATAAGGAGCGTTAGGTTATGATGAAAGAAGGTCCGCTGGTACTAGAAGCATTGGCACCGAATGTTCCAGTACATGTCACGTACACATGGCTTGCCATGGCAATCCTCATCGGCCTTTCACTCGTCGCGCGTTTAACCCTTAAAAAGTCCGCGCCCACGGGTGTACAGAACCTCATGGAGACCATCGTCGGTGGCCTCGAAAACTTCGTCGAAGAGATCATGGGACCCGAGGGCAAGCATTACCTGACGCTGATCGGCACCCTGTTCCTGTTCATCCTCGTCTGCAACCTCGAGGGACTCTTCCCCGGATTCGATTCACCGACTGCCAATATCAACACGACGCTTGCGCTGGCGCTCGTATCGTTCACCGCAACTCATTATATCGGCGTCAAACGACATGGGTTCGGGTATATTAAGCACTTTTTTGGTCCGATGTGGGTCCTTGCACCATTCATGTTTATCATCGAAGTCATCAGCCATTTAGCCAGGGTGCTCTCACTCTCTATTCGTCTTTTCGGGAACATGATCGCCAAGCATGTTCTGCTTCTCGTTTTGTTCTTTCTTTTTCCTTATTTTCTACAAGTTCCTATTCTTGGCCTCGGCCTCCTTGTATCCTTCGTGCAGGCAGGAGTGTTCGCGCTTTTGACTATGCTCTATCTCGCCGGATCTATCGAAGAGGCGCATATCGGCGGAGAACATCACTAGACATTCGACCCCGATGGTACAGAGTTCCTTCCTGACAGAGGGAGTACCCGGGAGGTAGTAAGCCGGCACTGTTCCGGACAAAGTTTTTTAATTTTAAGAAAGGAGGCGAATCAATGAAAAAAATTACGGCAATCATGTTACTCGTCTTTTGTGTGGTGCTCTTCGCGTCCGTGGCATTTGCAGCGGAAGCTGCAGCAACGGCACCCGATGCGGCCAAGCTTTCGTTCTTCGGCACCGTTGCAGCGGCATCGGCGATCGGCATCGGGATCGCGGCCCTCGGCACCGGCATCGGCATGGGCCTGGGCATCGGCCGGGCAGTGGAAGGTATCGCCCGCAACCCCGAGGCATCGGGAAAGATCATGACCACCATGATCGTGGGTCTCGCCCTGATCGAGTCGCTGGCCATCTACACGCTGGTCGTAGTCATGATCCTTCTGTTTGTTAATCCGTTCAAAGTATAACAAATATGCTTCAGTATAACAAAAAGGGACGGCTCTTTGAACCGTCCCTTTTTTATTTTCTGATTTAGAAAATTGCTGTGAAGATGCCGCCGGTTACGCCACCTTTTTTTCAGCGCTCACGTCACCCATAACCTTGGCATCTCCGCCTACCCGGGCATTGCCAAGCGCCCGCGCGTTCCCCCCGATCTCTGCCCTGTCAGACACCTCGGCAAAACCGCTCACCACTGCGTCGCCATAGACGGCGGCAAATCCATAGACCTTGGCGTCACCCTGGACCTTCGCGTTGCCGAAGACCTTGGCGTTCCCGAATATCTCGGCCCTGCCCGAGACCTCCGCCTTGTCGAAGATCCAGGCGTTCCCGAATACAAAGGCCTCGCCACTCAGCTTGCAGTGGCCGCAGATCTTGGCAAAGGGACCGACGTAGACGGTATCCGCCACATGCGCATTCTCGGCAACCATACCTCCGCCATTCGGATGGTGGTGGTATTTGACGCCGTCGATTTCTACAACAGGAGCAGTCGTTAACACCTTGATGTCCATATTCACACCTCCAAAAAAATTATGATGCCGGCTTCTCACCAGTCCAAGGCGTATATCCGCAGCAAGCGAGAACAGGACCTCAAATTACAATTATTACTGTTTCAATCATAGCGAAGGAACGAGGCCTTGTCAAATCAACCGGATAGGCGGTCACGTATAAAAAATCCGTTTCATTTTTCGTGCTGATGTATTCACCGGCACAAAAAAGCCGTTTTCTTACATATAGTTAGTATATATAGGCGTCCGAGAGCTCATCTTGACGACCCGCTAATTTGCTTTTGCTAGTCTCGATTATCTGTTATAATAGTGTGTTGCAACAACAAATCCTTATGAACGCAAGGAGTCAACCGCACCATGAGTACCACCAGTGACGTTCGAGTCCGCTTTGCGCCGAGCCCTACCGGCGCCCTGCACATCGGCGGCGTCCGTACCGCTCTGTTTAACTGGCTATTTGCCCGCCACCACGGTGGGAAGTTTATTTTGCGGATCGAAGACACGGACCAGACCCGTTCCACTGACGAGTCCATTCAGATCATCCTCGACGGAATGAAATGGCTCGGGCTCGACTGGGACGAGGGCCCCTTTCGACAGACCGAACGCATGGCCGTCTACCGTGAGCACGTCGAGCGCCTGCTCAAGGCGGGTAAGGCTTACCACTGCTACTGCACGCCGGAAGAGCTTGAGACCAGAAGAAAAGAAGCCATGGCCGCGGGCAAGCCGCCTAAATATGACCGGAAATGCCGGTCGCGGAGCGCCCCTATCGCGGGCAGGACGCCGGCCGTACGGTTCCTCTCGTCCGACGAGGGCCAGACCGTCGTTCGCGATCTGATCCGCGGCGCGGTGACCTTCGAGAACCAGCAGCTCGATGACCTTATCATCCTGCGCTCGGACGGGCTTCCTACCTACAACTTTGCCGTCGTTGTGGACGATGTCACCATGAACATCTCCCATGTGATCCGGGGCGACGACCATTTGAACAACACCCCGCGCCAGATCCAGCTTTACCGGGCGCTCGGGTACGAGCCGCCTGAGTTCGCCCATCTGCCGATGATCCTGGGCTCGGACAAGACGAAATTATCAAAGCGCCACGGCGCGACAGCCGTCACCGAATATATCGCCTTGGGCTATTTGCCCGAAGCACTCGTGAACTACCTCGCGCGACTCGGCTGGTCCCACGGCGATCAGGAGATATTCTCAAATCAGGAGCTTATAGAAAAATTCTCTCTGGAGAGCGTCGGCAAGGCTCCGTCGATCTTCAATGCCGAGAAGCTCCTCTGGCTGAACCATCACTACATTCAGCAGGCCGAGTCCGGCAGACTCGCGGAATTGGTCCTTGATCTCTTAAAGAAGGACGGCACGATAACCGCGGGCAGGGAGCCGGACATCGAGTGGTTCAAGAAGCTCGTAAAGATACTCACCGAACGTAGCCACACGCTAGCGGAAATGAAAACCGCCGCCCTTCCCTTCATCGTCGACGATATTAAGATGGATGAAAAGGCAAAAGCCAAGCACTTGACGTCGGACATGGCGCCGCTTCTCTCTGAACTGACAGCGCGCCTCAAGTCTGTCGAGTCCTTTTCCCATGCCGAACTGGAGAAGGTGTTCAATGCCCTGGTGTCGGCAAAGGGACTAAAACTCGGCAAGCTCGCCCAGCCCGTGCGCGTGGCCCTGACCGGGGGCACGGTCAGCCCCGGTATTTTTGAAGTGATCGAGGTGATGGGCAAAGAAAAGACCATTAAGCGTATTGAAACTGCTATCGGCATGATAAAATAACTGTTCTTGCCGGGGCAGGGGGCATGGCCTTCTGTACGGAAAAGAAGCTAACATTGTCCGGCGGGAGGTGTTGATTCAAAATTTGCATGTTTCGCTCCCCTTGTCATCATTGTCTGCTTGATAATGATTCTCTCACTATCAAGCGTCAATCTACTTTTCAGATTATAGATTGCGATTGTAAAACACTCTTTTTTACGCTACAATTATTTTGTGCGGCTTGACCTCTTTCTGAAAACCAGCAGGCTTATAAAAAGACGAACTGCAGCCAGAGAGATGTGCGACAGTGGCAAGGTGCTCGTCAACGGTAACGCAGCCAAACCGGCCAAAGAAGTTAAGCAGCACGATATCGTCACCCTGAAATTTTCATCGCGAATCATTGAACTCGAAATAATCGGCTTATTCGCAGCATCCTCCAAAAAGACATTTCCGGACGAACTGTACCGGCTGAAATCAGATACGCGTTTGCCGAAAGAAAAAAACCCGTGGAACGAAAACCTTTCATAGTCATAACCATGGGCGATCCCGCCGGCATTGGCCCGGAGATCATTACCAAGGTCATCGACAGCGGCGAGCTCTATCCGCTCTGCAGGCCCGTAGTCATCGGCGACACCGGTGTCATAAAAAAAATTGTCGAGGAAATGCGACTTTCTATTTCGGTACGCAGCATTGCATCCCTCGCCCAGGCCGATCCTGATCACGGCAAGCTGGACGTTCTCGACCTCAAGATGGTGGACCTCGCTACCCACAAATGGGGACGCCCCGGCATCTCTTCAGGCAAGGCAGTCGTTGAATATATCAAGAAGGCTGTTGAATTGACCATGAACGGCGGGGCCGATGCGATCGTTACCGCGCCGATTAACAAGGAAATGATGAACGCGGCGGGCTACCATTACGCCGGCCACACCGAGCTTCTCGCCTACCTCACTGCTTCTCAGGAATACGGCATGCTGTTCGTGGGCGGCGGCTTGCGGGTTATTCTGGCGACCATCCATCTCGCGCTCAGGGATGTGCACAAGCACATCAATACCGGCACGATCTTGAAGACCCTCCGCCTCGCGCACAAGGCGATGCAAACCTTCGGCATCGAAAAGCCCCGCATCGGCGTGGCGGCCCTGAATCCGCATGCAGGGGAGGGAAGGCTCTTCGGGTCCGAAGAGTGGGACGAGATACTGCCTGCCGTGATAAAGGCGCGCGAGGCGGGTATTGACGCAAGCGACCCCGTTCCGGCCGACACGCTCTTTTACAAGGCGCGTAACAATTACTACGACGTCGTGGTTGCCATGTACCACGACCAGGGCCTGGCGCCGCTTAAGATGATGGCTTTCGGAAACGCCGTGAACGTCACCGTGGGCCTGCCGATCATACGGACCTCGGTCGATCACGGGACCGCCTACGACATCGCCGGCAGGGGCTGTGCCGATCCGGCGAGCTTGCTCGAGGCGGTGAAGCTTGCCGTTAAGCTGGCTGCGCACAAAAAATCGGCAGCCGGGGGGGATGCTTGACCAGCAAACAAACAGAACCCTCCATCTCCCGCTCGCATGCCGTCACTGTTGCCTTTTTCGCAATTTTTCTGTTCCTCCTGTACCAGATGGCCAGGATACTCGCGGTCTTTTTCGCGGCCCTTGTCTGGGCGGGCATCATCGCGCTCGCGCTTCATCCTCTCTACAGAAAGACGGTGACCCTGCTCCGCGGGAGGACAGGGCTTGCCGCGGCTGCCATGACGCTCGTCACCCTCCTTCTCGTAATCGGTCCTGCTCTAGCGCTGCTTGCCATGCTTGTATCCCAGGCCGTCGACCTGTACCAGTGGGCTTCGGAGGGCATTAGATCCGGCGCCGCGGCTGAGCTCTGGAACAGGCTGACCTCCTCTGTCTCGCAAACGATTCTCACCCATCCGCTGCTCTCCGGTTTTGGTATAAAGGGAACCTTCATAAAAGGCCTGGGCCAAATATCTTCAAGCCTGGCAACGCACATCGGCAGCGTTCTCCGCAACACTGTGCTCCTGGTCGTTAATCTCCTGATCACGCTCATTGCTCTTTTTTTCTTTTTTCGCAGCGGGGAGGACTACTACCGCGCCGGTATGGACCTGCTCCCCTTCAAGCATGAGCAGAAGCAATCCATAGCGCGGAAATTTCACGACACCTTTAGTGCGGTGATGAACGGCATATTTCTCATCGCCCTTGGCCAGGGGTGTATGACCGGCATCGGGTTCGCGCTGTTTCACGTGCCCTTTCCGGTATTCTGGGGTTTTCTTGCCGCTTTTTTGGCGCTTCTTCCGATCGGAGGCGCGGCGCTTGTCTGGATTCCCGGGGCGCTCTTCCTTCTGCTGACCGGCGCAACTCTGCAGGGAGTACTTCTCGCGAGCTGGGGACTGGTCCTGGTAAGCCTGCCGGACAATTTTTTAAAACCCATGCTCATCGGGAAAAAAGCCGACCTCCCGACGTTCTTCTTGTTCCTGGGGATCCTCGGCGGATTGCAGGTATACGGCATCCTGGGCATTCTTTTCGGTCCCCTGATCGTGACGCTTCTTACCGCATTTATCCAGATTTACCGCGAGGAGTACGCGGCGAATGAAAACGGAAAACAAAAATGAGGAAGATGAAGGTTAATGCATTATTGCATCATGTCTTTCCGCTTTTCAATTTCTCGACTTCGCTCCGCGTCTGCAGCCTCGATGATCTCTGCGGAAAAAATTTTTCTTAACATAAAAGGAGAAAGAAACATGGAAGATCTGGCAAAATCCGACACCTGGCGGGTGTTCCGCATCATGGCAGAGCTTGTGGAGGGTTTCGAGGCACTGAACGGCATCGGCCCCGCCGTTACGATGTTCGGGAGCGCCCGTCTCCAGCCGGGATCACCCTACTACAATAAATGCCTCAAGGTTGCGGAAAATCTGGCAAAGGACGGCTTTGCGGTCATCTCGGGAGGCGGGCCCGGCATCATGGAGGCTGCAAACAGGGGGGCGCAAAACGCGAACGGGATCTCCGTCGGACTGAACATCGAACTGCCCACGGAACAGACGCCTAACGCATTCCAGGACGTCCGCGTGGAATTCCGCTACTTTTTTGTGCGCAAGCTCATGTTTGTAAAATATGCCGTCGGATATGTGATCTTCCCGGGCGGCTTTGGCACCATGGACGAACTGTTCGAGGCGCTCACGCTCATCCAGACCAACAAGATCAGGAGCTTCCCTGTCGTGCTCGTGGGCAGGGAGTACTGGCAAGGCTTGATCGACTGGATGAGGGAATCGGCGCTCGCCATGGGCAACATCAGCCCCGAGGACCTCGATCTCATGCATATCGTTGAGGAGCCCGAAGAAGTCTGCGCCATCATCAATAAGCGATATAGAGACCGTTTAAGCGGCGTCTCCCATCGGGATCGGAGAGACATGGCCCGGAAAGGCGTTTAGCCCGTCTTATCTTACGAAGTGGTTGCTGTTGTGAAAAAATTCAACCACGGCCTCTGCCGTTCATTTCACTGAGAGGGATGGTGTCCTCAGTAATTACTCCCCCTCGCGCTTTTTCAGTTTGGTCCGCTCGGTACGGGATTTAATCCTTTGCGCCGCCCGGATGCGGCGGAACCAGCGCTCGATGTACTCACGGTATATCATCACGAGCATGATCACAACGATACTTATACCCAGGACCGTATAAAACGCTCCATAGCGTTTATCGCGGAAGAAGGAGCCTTCCACGGTCAGGAGCACGGTCCCAAACAGTCGGCCGGTCGTAGACACGACGAGAAAATCACGGTGCTTCATGTGCCCCAGGCCGAGCAGATAGCAGAGAATATCCTTGGGAAAACCGGGGATAAGGAACATGAGAAACGCGAGAAATATCCCCTTGTGTTTCATCACATAGTCATACCGATTAATCGTCTCGGGGTTCACGATCTTCTCGACAAGCGGCCTGCCCGCCGTGCGGGCGAGGACAAAAGCCAGCCAGGAACCAATGGTGAGACCGATGGTTGAATAGATGATGCCGCCGACAGTTCCGAAGAAAACCCCCCCTACGAATCCTGTCACTTCGCCGGGTACGGGAGCGGCAACTACCTGCAGGATCTGCAGCCCGATGAAGATAAAAACCGCATTGGTCCTATGCTCGGAGAAAAAATGGGCCAGCAGACGCCGGTCTGTGAAGTACTCCGCCAATCCGAGGGGAAACAAAAGAAAAAGGATTCCCGCAACAACCGCGCTGAACACTCCAAGACCGAAAATGGTTTTTCTGTCAAATTTTATCATGCGTACCGACAACACTCATTTCTTTTTAAAAAGATCGTCAAATGCTTTTCGTACACTTTCAACCTCAACGTTTTGAGACCCTGTTGTTCGTGATTCGCCGAACACAAAATAATCGCAATAGTTCGCACGATTTTTGTCCCTCACCAGCTCGGCTGCGGGTTCGCGGCACTGCTTCGGTGAGGTCGGGTCATAGAACCTGCAGTTCAGGCAGCAATGGAGATCTCCCCGGCAGAAGGGACACTCGTCCCTGCGGCCGGTGACCCTGCCGAGTGTAAGCTCACGCATGCAAGCATGACATGTTTTCATAGCATACATAATATAGCTTAACAGAATTGTTTAGACAATACGAAAAATTATCTGACGCATCAATGCCTTGAGTTCGCAAAAAGAAAAAACATTCCCGCACGGACCACGGAATCATGCCGGCTCTCTCTTGCCCCTTTATCCATGATCAAGGAACAATCGGGAAGTTTACGTATCACCATGCCTTTCACTTTGAATACCCCCAAAATACCACGGTCAAAAGGGCACCCTATGTAAAACACTTCTTGACTCTCCTCGTGCTTTCAGATACTATTCCTATGATAGTATAAATTTTTGCGCAATAAATCAATGAGTTGACACCTCTCTGCCGGACGCAAAAGAAAAGCACCATGCACCATCGGCAGAGGACTCTGTAGCTTTTAGCATGAGGCAAGGAGAAAGAAATGAAACGCACTATCCGTACCGCGATTATTCCGTTGATGTTTTTATTAGTGGTTCTGCCGGGTTTTGTATCACAAGCGGCAAAAAAACCATCTTCTAGGCCGGAAGCGCTGCAGCAATATATCGATGCCCTTAAGAAAAATCCGGGCGACAACACCCTCCGCGAAAAGATCATCAAGCTGGCGCAGAGTGCGAAACAGATGCATGCAGTTCCGGAAGAAGCTGAGCGGAACATGGCGCGGGGAGCTGCGTTCGCCCAGAAGGCCTCGGATAGCGCCGGATACAAGAAAGCCATCGCTGAATTTGAGGCGGCCGCGAATACAGCTCCCTGGCTGGCTCTTGCGTATTATAATCTCGGCGTGGTACAAGAGAAAGCCGGGTTTTATGTCGAAGCCATCCAAAGTCTGAAGTTCTACCTTATGGCGGCGCCGGACGCAAAAAATGCGCGCGACGTGAAAAATAATATATATGCTCTCGAGGTCGATGCTGAAGACATGCAAGCCGGTAAAAACGCACCCGCTGCCGCACCTGCCCCTGCTCCTGAACACAAGGCCGACAAGTCCTTGGTCCTTGCCGGAAAACCGGCGCTCGAAATAGAGCCTGATAAGCAGCTCAGGATCATTAAAATGCCGCAGGACAAAAAGTCCAGGATGCCGAACTTCATCGGCAACTGGCATTATAAACAGACTTTGCGCGGTGAAGAACTTACTATTCCTGCTTTTGAAATCGCCAAGAATGCAAGCGGCGACCTGGTTGTCAATCCGCCCAAGAGGGCCGCAGACAGCGTTGCTACCGTCAATGTCTTCGAGATAACCGACAAAAAATTGAAATTGCAAATGAAGTGGAAAATGAAATCCGTTGTCGGCTACTGGAAGACCGAGACGTATGATCTTGTGATATCGGACAACGGCTCCAAGCTCACCGGCACGCATAATCAGCAGAGCGTTGGCGGGAGAAATATCGACATGGACAGGGTCCTTTTCCGCCAGTAAGAGGCTGAAAGCTCAACAGGCGGAAAGGGAACTAAGAAGCGTCTTAAGCCTACTTTTTCATTCTGGGAGACGCCATTTGCCGGGTTGTGCAATGCCGGTAAGCTCGGACATGGTGCATTTTTATCAACCCGTTTACACAAATTCGTTTAGTCTGTTATAATAGGGAGTAGCCTCTTCCGCAGCAATTACTTCACGACAAGTAAAGAGCACAGGAGGGAGAAGTGTGTAAACACGGTTGTCCCCTGCTGTGAGTATTTTATTACAGGCAATTGTAAAAGGAGTCAAACATGGCATCCAGAATATCCGTGGAAAATTTACCTCCCGACATTACCGAGGAAAGACTCAGAGACATTTTTTCTCAGATCGGTGAAGTGCAGTCCGTCAGGATACAGACGGATTTGATCACCCGGCGTCCAACAGGCCGCGGATTTGTAGAAATGTCTCTCGATGTAGACGCCTACCGTGCGGTCAACTTTTTCGAAGGCGCTACGATCAAGGACCGAAAGATCCATCTCGTGGAGGAGATGCCGCTTATCGACAGGGCAAAACACATTTTTGCCCAGGCTATCATGCAACAAAGGCTGAATCTCAGCCGCTGGAGAGAAAAACACAGCCATTGATTTTTTTTCGGGGCCCTCATGATGGCGTCCGCTGTTTAGTTATGTCCCTCACGGTACGGCGTGATTTTTATCGGATGGGCAGGGATTGGGGGTTTCCTCACGAATCTCCTTATGGAAATAATCCTCGCCAATGTTACTGCCCGCTTGCCCGTTTCTGACCTTCCGCCTTGTATTCCGTTCACTGAAGCAAAACAGCAATAGAAAGCGCTCGTCCCAATACCAACCCGGTTCCTGTTGTCCTCCCCGCACGTCACCTGCCGGTCAACTCCGCGGAGGGTTTCAGCTTCCGCCCGATGCCCCATGGCCAATCTCCACTGATACTTTCGCTGGATAAAAGTTTAGAGTCCTGCAAGCACAAAGAATGCAGGAAAAGGGCTGTGCTATACTTGAATTACACTCTAATTGCCCGCATGATTGGGCAAGGATGGTACGGATGAATGAGGCACTGGTCAATATAGGTATCGTCGTATTTATTGTTTATGCGGTTATCAATATAGCCAGCATTATTGAGATGCGACGTGCCAGCATTGCGCTCCGGCAGCTCATCAAGAGGTCTGAAGAGAACCTTCATCCGGCGCTGACGGCCTTAAGAGGTATCCTCGAAGATATCGGAAAGACCACTTACAATATCGCGGTGCTCACCGAAAGTTTGCGGGAAATGGCTGAAACGGTGGCTAGAGTAGAAAATACCGTCAATGGCCTGTATGAATACTATAAAAAAGACCTGGGCGAAGCTGCCCGTGCGAACATTGCCGGACTGAAGGCCGGCGTAAAAGCAGGTATGACCACCCTGCTTAAGGATCTGAACGAAAGGAAGGAGGGATCATCATGAAAGAAGAGCTGGTAACACCGATCAAGCAGAATTCGATAGTGGTTCCCCTGTTGGTAGGCGGTATCGTGGGTGCGGCGCTCGGTTTACTGCTGGCACCGAAGCCGGGACATGAGATCAGGAAGCAAATAAAGGATCTCGCGGCAGATACAAAAGAGAAACTTTCTTCGGCGATCGACAGGAGCCGGGAATTCTACGATGAAGCAAGGGTTGTTGTTTCCAACGCAGTCGATGCAGGGAAGCAGGCGTATGCCCAGGAACGGGATAAGTTCCAGACCGCGCATTAGCATTAAGACATAACAACACCCAAAGGAACGGAAGGCATTACTGGGAGGGCGCCGGGCTACAGTCGGCGCCTTTTTTTTCGACTGTTTAATTGAGTCGAGAAAATGGATATTTAGAATATCTTGAAGCCAGTTCATTTGTTATAAAACGGAGGTGGTGTGTCGTGATAACAGCCATAGCAAAATATTTTGTCATGATGCGACGTCCGGTTTTATGTCTTTTTGCGATACTGGGTGTAAGTCTTAATTTATCCGCTTGCACGGCAACGGCCGGCAAACATCTTAACACCGGGCCGGCTGATCCGAAGGAAGTGACCGGAACATACACGCTGCTGCTCTATGGCTGCCGCTATCCCGACGACCTGGAAAATGTTGCGATCCTCGACAAGGAAGGAGGGCCTTACACCTTTGAGATCTATGCCCTTGCGTCCAGATACAAGATAAAGTCCGGCCTTACAGCGGACGAAGCGCTCAGAGAAGCCGGACAGTTTATAACATGCAGCGTCTCTTATCAAGGGTCCCGTATGAGCAAAATTTCGGACCCCGCGGGAGCTATTATCGGGTATGAGGTGAGGCCGCTCTATTCGCCCGTACGGTTCGGCATGTACGACGTTCTTAATATACAATACGTGATGAGAGAGGGCAGGATCACTGTATATATCAGCCTCGACCCAACGGTGGAAATGCAGCTTCGTGATGAAGGCGGCCGCAACGATCACGACGGCAAATAGCCGCCATTATCAAGGTTTGATCGTCAAACTAATATTTCCCGGCGAAGGGGCCGGTCTAATTCCTGTCAAGCGGTCTTTTCCGGCCATCGAGCTTTCTGATCGTCATCACGTCCTGGCTCACTTCCAGGCATTCCCGGTATTTACCCTTTCCATCGGGCACGGCAAATATTTAATGAGGATGAACTTTCCCTGCATCTGCAAAAACTATAAGGTTATGGTGATTTTCTATTCGGTTTATGATAGGATGTTTTTAACGCTGATTTTTCCCGTACTACGCGTCAGCTGCAAATGCCGGAAAATCGCGCATTTCATGTGAGCAATAAATTAAACATGGAAAGCTGACCTTTTTTCTTAAACCAACCAGCTTCGGGATTACACTATTTTGTAAACATCATTTTCGGGATGAGTATTCTGGAAACGCTGTGACGAACGCGTAACACTAAAAAAAGAGACTATGGCGCGATATCGTATAACCATACCGGTTCTTATCGTCACGGCTGCGCTGTTCATTAGTGCCTGCGACAGGACGGAACAATTTCCGGAACCGAAAAAGACATGGGGACAGCAGGAATTACTGATCGGTCTCATACCGGAGCAGAATGTTTTTCGCCAGCGAGAGCATTATATGGTATTGAAAAAATATCTTTACGATCGTCTCGGGATCACCGTCAACTTTACCAATCTGAGCCGCTACGGCAATATTGTAGATCGATTTACCACGGAGCATATGGATGGAGGCTTCTTTGACAGCTTTACATATGCGCTCGCTCACAATCAGCTTGGGGTCGAGGCGCTAGCCCGTCCGGTCAACCTCGACGGAACCTCTACCTACCGCGGGCATATCTTCGTTCGCAAGGACAGCGGTATTCGCACGGCAGCTGAGATGAAAGGAAAGCGATTTGCATTCGTCGAGCGTGCGACGACGGCGGGGTATCTGTTCCCTCTTGCATATCTTCGGAAGAACGGGATTACTGACCCGCGGGCCTATCTCGGGGAGACGTTTTTTGCCGGCAGTCCTGAAGCCGCGATCCAGGCCGTTCTGAACAAGGAGGCGGATATCGGCGCTGCCAAAGACACCATATACGATCTGCTGGCGACCGAGAACCCACGCGTCGAAAAAGAGTTGGTTGTCCTCACGTCTTCCAACGTGCTGCCCCTGAACTGTCTCGCCGTACGCCGTGACCTCGACCCGGAGCTGAAAAATGCGCTCAAGAAGACGTTGTTGGACATGGAGAAGGACAGGGAGGGGATTGAAACGTTACGGCGTTTCGGCGCCCGCGGGTTTATCGAGACGAATAACGGAGACTATGAGTACCTCTACCGGCTTTCGGCGCAGGTAGGTATCGATCTGAAAACGTATCGATATAGGAACGAATGACCGGTACGAATAAGCGGGACCGGACGGTGAAAAAGGAAAGTCCTCACGAGCTTCGGCTTGCCGCTCCTCATCTTTTTGGGAGCGTCATCGCCATGAATGGAGGTAACTATGAAAAAGTCGCTCGGCGCCAAGACACTCGCTCAGCCAGCGCCTGTCTGGGTTGTTGGGAGCTATGATTCGCGCGGCAAACCAAACATCATGATTATTGCATGGGGCGGAATCTGCTGCTCACAACCTCCCTGTGTGACTATTTCCCTGCGCAAGGCAACCTATACGTATGGGTGCATCATGGAACGCAAAGCGTACACCATCAGCATCCCTTCAGCTGCGCTGGTGAAGAAAGTGGACTATGCCGGCACGGTTTCGGGAAAAAATGTCGATAAGTTTGCGATGACGAAGCTGACCCCTGTTCGAAGCGAGCTCGTCGACGCTCCGTACATAAAAGAATTTCCTGTTGTGATCGAATGCAGGGTACTCCACACGCTGGAGATCGGGCTCCACACGCAATTCATTGGCGAGATCATGGACATCAAAGCCGAAGAGTCGGTGCTTGGCGAACATGGGGTGGCGGACATCCTGAAGGTCAAGCCGCTCATTTTTGATCCTGGGGAGGGTGCTTATTACGGTATTGGCGAACGTATCGGCAAAGCTTTTTTGATCGGGAAAATAATCTGATTTTTATCGACGCCTACAGCGGGTAGCAACGAGAATAAATTGCGAGAATATCGCATATATACGATTTCGTCAATTCAACTTAAAAAACACCGGATAGTTACTGATGAGTGTATATGCTACTGACCTCTTCCTGTACTAAACGGCAGTTGCATCTATTCTAAATTGAAGAGTTCCCCGGAAATCGTTAAGCAAGATGTCTAAAAATACTTCGCCCAGACACCATATTGGTAAGCTTTAGCCATCAGGGAAGAAGTAATATGCCTTCCTCCTTCTCCACTCCACCATCTGAGCAAAGGCGCGGCCATCGTATTCAATATCGAGAAAGGCTCGGAGGGCAGCTTACGTATTACAACTGGTCGCCGCATGAGTTATTGGTTAAGCTATTGATCGCGATTGACTATTGTGGGCTGGAAATGGTAAAAAGTAAATAACGTTCGAGCCTTAAACAACGTGAAATTCCTATCGTATGCTGAAGCAGACTTTAAAAATCGTCTCCTACCTCGTCGGTTCACTGCTCATTGGAATTGCGGTCACTTATTTGGCCGACAGTTTCGAAAATGTCACTGTCGAGGAAAAGATCCGCAAAACGCTGGAAGACGACATGAAAAATGCGGTCGCATCGTTCAGAGAATCGGCAGTATATTCCACAGCGCGCGAAGAAAAGAACTTCATCTTAAAGTTCGCTGACTCCGTCATGGCCGATAAGGTGGTTGTCCGCGAAGACCGGACGGACAGGCGAGGCGAAGCCACCCAAGATGCGGTATTTTTGTGTACGTTGCCGGGGAAGGGGTATGCACTCGACGTTTACGTGCGCAATAAGTTCCTAAAGTCAGAGCTGGAGCATCTCGATGTGCCGGACTATATGATGGGAATCGCGTCGACCATCATTGTGTTCTCCTTCACGGTGTTTTTCACCGAAAACAAGAAGCGCACGCTTTTAATGAAACAACAGTTTGAAGTAGAGCATGCGGAACTTCATTCCGCGCTGGAACGGCAGGAAGCACTGGCGCTTGTCGGGCGCATGTCGGCCGCGCTCGCTCATGAGCTGAAGACCCCTATCGGAACCATCTCCAACCTCGTCCAGGCGCTACCCGCGCGACATGCGGATGAGCAATTCATAAAACGATTCATGACGCTGACGAGCGAGGAGCTGAATCGCACTCAACAGTTGATAGACAATCTGCTGGTATACGGGAAAGACATCGATGTGCTGAACGAAGAGTGGATCCCGATCAAGAGCTTTTTTACGGGAGACGTTCTCACCGGCCTGCTGCTTGAAATATCCGATAATTACATGATCTATGGAGATCGTTTTTATCTGGGCCTGCTGTTCAAGAACCTTATCAGAAACAGCCGCGAAGCGTCGGCGAACAAGGTGCGCGTGAACGTGCATAGCCCCCATGAGAAAGCGGCTTTCGCGGAAATAGTGTTCGAAGATAACGGCAGTGGATTTCCCCTGACTGCCGATCTGGAAAAACTGACGGCCCCTTTTGTAACAAGCCGATCGCGGGGCGGCGGCCTGGGTTTGTATCTTTCCCAAAAAATTGCGATGGCGCACGGCGGATCCCTATCCCTGGCAAGAATGGAAAAGGGTGCGCGAGTTATTATATCGGTTCCCCTGAAACGGATAAAGACCTGACAACATGAAAAAACCTGCTGTTCTGATTATTGATGACGAAAAGAATTTTACCGAGTCGCTGCAACTGGCGATTGAGGACGCTTTTTCCGTCGTCTCAGTCTCCAGTTTGAGCATGGCGCGGGCCGCGCTCAAGGACAGTACGCCGGACGCCATTCTGCTCGATGTTTATATGCCTGACGGGGAGGGTATTGAGCTGCTGCGCGAACTGAAAAATAGCCATCGAATGCCCATCGTTATCGTAATGACCGCTTTTGCAACCGTTGAGAACGCCATCCACGCGCTTAAGGAAGGCGCTGTCGATTATGTCACGAAACCCATGGACATCGATAAGTTGAAGCGGGAACTGGGGGTCTATCTCGAGAACAGGTCGCTCCAGAAGAAAATCAGCAGCCTTGACCGCGAGATGAAAAGGATCGTGCCGCCCTTTGTCACTTCAGGGACCGGCTCAATGAAAACAATTGTCGAACGAGTGCCGGCCGTGGCCCTTCTTCCGATACCCGTTCTTATTCAGGGTGAAACAGGGACCGGCAAGGAAAAGCTGGCGCAGTGGGTCCATGACCTGTCCGGCCAGCACGGTGAGATGGTGACGATCAGCTGCGCTGCTGTTCCCAGGGACATTTTTGAGAGCGAACTGTTCGGATACGTGAAAGGGGCCTTCTCCGGTGCCGCCGGCACCAAGGAAGGATTGATAGAACGGGCCGAGGAAGGCACCTTGTTCCTCGATGAGATCGGGGAACTGGCAGATGAAACTCAGGCTAAATTGCTTCGTGTTATCGAATCCGGTCGTTACTTTAAACTCGGCGATGCGCGTGAACGAAAAACACGCTTCAGGCTTATTACCGCTACGCACAAGAATTTGAACGATCCGGAGAACAGGTTCCGCCAGGACCTTTATTACCGGATAGCCGGAATTGTGCTGGAGCTGCCCCGGCTGCGCGACCGCAAACAGGACATTCCTCTCCTCGCGAGAGCTTTCTTGAACGAAGCCAGTTATGCCTATAACAAAAACGTCAAAGATCTTTCCAATCGGGCATTGGAGCTCCTCCTGCGCCATGTTTGGCCCGGAAACATCCGGGAACTCAAATGGTGCATCCACCGTGCGGTAGCAACCGCGACAAAAGATATCCTTGACACGGATGATCTCGTGCTTGGTCCCGGGCCGGGCAAAAATGCGGCCGGGATGGAAAACGCGGTCCTCACGGTCGCCCTTAAAGACGCGGTGGCGGATGTGGAAAGGAATTGCATTCAAAACGCAATGGTCGCTGCAGGGAACAATAAAACAGAAGCGGCCAGGATCCTGGGCATATCGGTAAGACAGCTTCATTATAAGCTCAATCAATACTCACTGTAATTTCCCCGAGATCCAACTGCCGGTAGCACCCGTAATATCCCATGGACCTGCTGCGTACGCAATCCAATTCCAACCTTCTTTAAAAGTCAGTTCGCGTTCGACCGAGACATAAGTCTCGCCCTGCAATCCTCGTATACAATTTTTGCGCATGTCCAGCGATGGCTCACGCAGTAGATTGAAATAACAGTATGTTAAAATAGGCATTTAACTTGCATTAATACGTACATTTTGCTATTATAAAAAATTGTGAGAAAACATTCGCTGCGATCTGGGTTTAATCGCAGTTATAGTTCTCTTACTTCACACGGTGTACACATGAACATCCCTGACAAACCGACGGTAATGATCGTTGACGACGAGCGGAACTTCACGGAATCCCTGCAGCTCGCAATTGAAGATGAATTTACCGTATCCGTGGCCGGGAGTCTTGAAAGCGCCCGGCAGGCCCTGAAGAGTTTCCAGCCTGCCGCGATCCTTCTCGATCTGCGGCTGCCCGATGGTGATGGACTTGAGTTGTTTCACGATCTCAAAAAACTCGCCGAGCTTCCCGTTGTTATCGTCATGACGGCCCATGCGTCCCTGGAAAGCTATGCTAGAGCAATGGGCCAAGGAGGCATTGATTACCTCGCCAAGCCCCTCAATATCGAAAAATTGAAATCAGAGCTGAGAAAAAATATAAAAAACAACACAGGGCAAGGTAACTTCGATGATCAAAGCAGGAGAGAAGAAAGGAAGCAATAATCAATGAAAGGGCCTTATTTTGTCGCTATCGATTTTGACGGGACGGTGACCGATGTAGACATCATAGACGCGGTCCTGCAGTCATTTGCGCGTCCTGAATGGCAGGAGGTGGAGCGGTTGTGGGAGCAGGGCATCATCGGCTCCAGGGAATGCCTTGAACGGCAGATGTCCATGATCGATCAGCCGCTCGGAAAGCTCCTGGATTATATCGACGGTTTTTCAATCGACAGCACATTCAAGGACTTCGCCGGCTACCTGAATGCCCGGGGCATACCCTACGCCATCGTCAGCGACGGATTCCAGGTGTTCATAGAAAGGCTCCTTGCGAACGCAGGGCTCGGGCAGGTTCCTGTTTATGCCAACATATTGCGCGAGGAAGGCGGTACGATGAAAACCGTATTCCCCTATTCCCAGCCGGACTGCAATTCGGCAAACTGCAAGTGCATGGCCGTGTCCGACCTCGGCAGGGAGCGCTCTCTCATCCTCGTCGGTGACGGACGAAGCGATTTTTGTCTGGCCCACAAATCACACCATGTCTTCACCAAGAAAAAGCTCACCGTCTATTGCCGCGAGAACAACATACCCCACACCCCGTTCGACAACTTCGGCGAGATAACGGCATCTCTGCAGACAAAGAGGATACGGGCGATTCCGCTGCAGTCGGTTGAAGCAGGAAAGGATTGATCATGGAGAACATTCAAACCGGTCGGCTCTCGGAGCAAGAGCTGTTGGACCTCGAAGAGCGTTATTGTTCCTACGGCGATACGGTCCACTATGCCGACCGCCCCGTTTTGTTCGATAAATGCGAAGGGTCGTGGCTGTATGATCTGCAGGGGACTCCCTATCTGGACGTGCAGATGTGGTACTCGGCCGTGAATTTCGGGTATCGGAACAGGGAAATAGAGGAAGCCCACAACCGCCAGATGAACAGGCTTCCCCAGGTAGCATCACAGTACCTCCACAAGGAGAAGATCCTTCTGGCTGCAACCATTGCCCGGGAGACCGAAAAGAGGTTCGGCTCAAAAGGGAGAGTGCATTTCAATGTCGGCGGAGCGCAGGCGATAGAGGACAGTATCAAACTCGTCCGAAATTATAAAAAGGGGAAATCTCTCATGTTCGCCTTCATGGGCGGTTATCACGGAAGGACCCTTGCCGCGACGGAGATCACGAGCAGTTTCCGGTACCGGAAAAGGTATGGACACTTCGGCAGCAGGGCAACCTTTATTCCCTATCCTTATTGTTACCGGTGCTTTTACGATAAAGAGCTTGCGACCTGTGGATACGAGTGCGTCCGGCAGTTCGAGAAGCTTTTTGAGACAGAGTACTACGGTGTGATCGATACCAAGGAGAATGACGTCGAATATGCCGCTTTTTTTGCTGAGCCGGTCCAGGCAACGGGCGGTTATATTATTCCTCCTCCTGAATACTTTATGCGGCTGGCGACGGTGCTGCAGAAATTTGGTATATTACTTGTTGATGACGAGATCCAGATGGGCTTTTACCGGACCGGGAAACTATGGGCTTTCGAGCATTTCGGGGCCCGGCCAGACATCGTCGCCTTTGCCAAGTCCCTGACGAACGGCCTGAATCCCCTGTCCGGGATCTGGGCGCGGGAAGAACTGATTACCCCCAAGATGTTTCCGCCAGGATCGACGCATTCGACGTTTTCGAGCAATCCCCTGGGCACTGCGGCCGGGCTTGCAACCATGGAGCTTTTGAAAAAAAATGATTTTGCGAAGATCGTTTCAGAGAAGGGGCAGTACCTCGTATCGCGGTTAAAAAACCTTCAGAAAAAACATGCCGTCATCGGCGATGTGGACGGTCTGGGGCTGGCCGTAAGGATCGAGATGACGAAGCCTGACGGTTTCACGCCCGACAAAAAGCTCACGGACATGATATTTCAAGAGGGGATGAAGGGCGACATCCCGATCGACGGGAAAAAATACGGTCTGGTGCTCGATGTGGGCGGCTATTATAAAAACGTCTTCACGCTGGCGCCTGCATTGACCATTACCGATGCGGAGATCGATTTGTTCATACGACTTTTTGAAGCGTTGCTGAAGCGATGCGGCGGATAGACGGGACGACCGGCTTCCCGACAAACCAGACGAAAAGGAGAATGAAACACACCGTGAGTACCTATGAACGCATTAAAAAACTGTTTCTCGAAAACTTTGATTTCGAGGAGGAACGCCTGCAGCCGGCGGCGACCATCGAAAGCCTCGGCCTTGACTCGCTCGATAAGATCGAGTTCATGTTCGCCCTCGAAAAGGAGTTCGACATCAAAATCCCCGACCGCGAAGTAACGCTCAATTCCATTCAAGACATGATCGATGTCATCGATCGATTGGCCGCCGAGCAGCATGTGAAAGCGGTATGACCGGGGTGTATGCATGAGGCGAGTGGTCATTACCGGCATGGGCGTCGTCTCGCCCGTGGGAAATACGTGTGAAGATTTTTTCAGCAGCCTGGCGGCGGGAAAATCGGGGATCAGGAGATTATCGCAGGATTTCGACAAGCGGTTGTCGATCAGGATCGCCGCCGAAGCGGACTTCAAGGCCGAAGAGCACTTTCCCAAAAAAATTGCGCGGACGCTGGACAGGGTGAGCCAGTTTGCCCTGGTTGCCGGCGCCCAGGCGGTCAAGGACGCAGGCCTGCAGCTCACGGCTGAGGAGACAAGAAGGTGCGGGGTGTATCTGGGGACCGGCATGGGGGGCGCGCGGACCCTTGATGACTCCTATACAGAGGTCCTGCTGCAGAACGCCAGGCGGGTCCATCCGCTCACGGTTGTCATGGTGATGAACAATGCGGCCGCCTCCTGCCTTTCGATCGAGCACGGAATGAAGGGCCCCTGCCTGACGTTCTCCACCGCCTGTTCATCCTCTGCGGTGGCTATCGGCGAGGCCTTTCGTCAGATCAAGCATGGATATGCCGATGTCATGCTTGCCGGTGGGACGGAATCGCTCCTCACCTTCGGGGTTATGATGAGCTGGGACTCGATCGGGACCCTGGCGCTGGAAGCGGACGACCTGTCGACCTCCTGCAGGCCCTTTTCAAAGGACCGGACCGGTTTCGTTTTGGGCGAAGGGGCCGCAGTCATAGTGCTGGAGACCCTTGAACGGGCGCTGCACCGCGGCGCCCGCATTTACGGCGAGATGATCGGCTACGGCTCGACAGCGGACGCCAGCCATATTACCAAGCCCTCCGTGGAGGGTCAGGCATATGCGATCGAGGCAGCGCTGGAAGAAGCACGCATCAGCCCCGGGGATATTGATTACATCAATGCCCATGGTACGGCTACGGTCGCCAATGACCTGGCCGAGACCCAGGCGATCAAAAAGGTGTTCGGCAGGCGGGCCTACGATATCCCCGTCAGCTCCACAAAATCGATGCACGGCCATCTCCTGGGCGCGGCCGGAGCGATAGAGCTCGTTGCAGCGGTCCTCGCGCTTAAACATCAGACAGCGCCGCCCACATCAACCCTGACCGTACCGGACCCGGAGTGCGATCTCGACTACGTGCCGGTGAAGGCCAGGACCGGATTGGATCTTAAAACCGTCATGTCGAATTCATTCGCCTTCGGAGGAACAAACGCCGTGCTTATCGTGAGGAAATATGAATGATCATAAAATAGACATGAGCGGCGGAGACCATGCCGTTCTCCTGATCCACGGTCTGACCGGAAGCCCTTATGAGATGAAATATCTGGCCAGGCAACTGAACGGCGCCGGCTTCACCGTAATGGGGCCCTGTCTCGCGGGCCACGGTTCGACGCTCGCGGACCTGAAGAAGACCCGGTGGCAGGACTGGTACGGGACTGTGTACGACTCGTTCAAGGAACTGAAGCGCACCCATGAGACCGTTTCCGTTGCCGGACTGTGCATGGGCGCGCTTTTGGCGCTTAAATTGTCCGCTGATCTTGAAGAAGAGGTAAACGCTGTTTCGCTTATTTCGACCACCTTGTTTTATGACGGCTGGGGACTTCCCTGGTATAAATTCCTGCTGCCGCTGGCTTACGTTGCTCCCGCCTGCCATGTCTACTCCTTCAAAGAACGGGAACCCTACGGCATCAAGAACGAAGCACTCCGGGTCCGGATCGTCGAAGGCATGCGGGACAGCTCGATTGCCCACGAAAGCGTTCCCGGTGTCAGCATGCGAGAGCTTTACCGGCTTATCGGTGTCATGAAGAAAAAGGTCATTGCCAGGGTGACGGCGCCGACGCTCATCGTCCATTCGAAGGAGGACGACCTTGCGAGTGCAAAGAACGCTTTGTATGTGCAGAAGCATATCAAAAGCAAGGACGTCCACATGCTCTTGCTCGACGACTGTTACCATATGGTCCCGATCGACAACCAGCGCAGCGTGGCTGCAGATGAGATCATTCATTTCTTCAAAGATCGGGCCTGCGGGCCAAGCCATTCCGTAAGGCCGTGATCGGCACCGGCGCTCCAGAGCTGACACGGGTATCCCGCTGCAAACGATACCGACATTCTTATGCGTCACGGGAAAAATACAGCATGAGGAGGCCGGCAGCGTTCGCATCCGGCCTGCTCATGCTGTTGGTTTTTTTTCATCTGTTCTTTTTGCCTGAAGCATTGGCCGACGAAGCGTCGAAGTCATCCGACCAGAACCTTCAGGAAAAAGCACCGGAGACCAAGGAGAAACTGGGCAAAGAGTGGTCGGCATATGCAGATTTAATCGGGACCTACAATCCGCTGGGAGCTGACGCATCCGGAGGTTTTGAGTATAAGGATTCGTATCGCTACGATGATCACTATGACACAGTAAGCTCCTACTGGCAAACGGGGGCGGGCATTGACGTCAACCCCGCTTATACGCAGCCGTCGATCGCGTTCGAATGGATGCCCGCCCTTTTTCTTGTCGCCCGGCTGCAATGCGACGGCTATTATTATTTCGGAAGAAACGGCGGACTGCTGTCCTTTTCGTCGGGCAAGGATCCCTTCGGCAATCAAGAACTCAGGGCGCGGAGGGGAACTGAAGAATCAGGCTTCGGCAGTCGGATATTGTTCCAGCCCACGGTCCAGCTGAAGATCGGTGATATTGTTCTCCGCAATCAATCGGACATCGCACGATACCGGTTCCCGGGCATGGGACCCTTCTTTCTTGAACAGGAATACGATACCCTGCTCAGAAACGGCGACCATCTCTACGCGAACCGCACGCAGGTGCTGAAAGAGATCAGCGGCGGACCCGGCAATGGCAGCATATTCCTCGGTCCCTATTACGAACTCGTGCACGCTGAGGCGGCCGACCTGACGAGGCAGCAGATAGGAGTTCTTTTTTATTCGGAACAGAGCCATAAGAACTGGTTTTTCGACGAGAGTCATTTCTTTGCAGAGATCGGGTACAATCTGGAAGACCGAAACCGGGAGCGGCAGATGTTTTTTCTTATTGGCGTTGGCGGCTCTTCGATACTGAAATAAGATACTTTGCTTTGCCTGCCATGGGATGAGTTTTCTGCGAGACGAGGCCATGGGGAATGAAAAAAGGGAGATACTTTTAATTACAAGACTCTTCGAAGCCTTATTTGAAGGATGCGAAACATGATGTTGATAGCGGTCATTCTGAATACAGATAACAGTGTAACAAGACAGTGTTTGAACCATGATTTGAAATGGACGCTTTTCCGGCATATCCTGATGGGATGGGGAAGGGAAGCATCGAAGGTCACGTAAACCGGGTGACAAACGTCGATGCTGTTCCATGATACGGTTACGCTTCTGGCACATGCTCAAGCAATGAAACACACAAGGAGGATATTCCATGGAAGGCCTTTTTCAGCCGATGCATTTGATCATTATTTTAGTGATCGTACTGATCATCTTTGGTCCGGGCAAGCTGCCTGAACTTGGGGCGGGACTGGGAAAAAGTATAAAAGCATTTAAGAAAGCACTGAACGATAAGGATGAGCCGAAAGAAATGACCAAGTCCGGTTCGCAAGACGACGGGAAAAAGAGCTCATAGGGGCACTTTTTATTAGAATGGTTCCGCCGGTAATACTCACTAAAAAGCCCATTCCGGACATGCCGGAACGGGCTTTTGAATTTTGAATCTTGAATTTTCTCTAGAACACGCCCTTTACCTTCCCGGTCTCCACATCCACGTCCACACGACGATATGCCGGATCGGAAGATGTGCCGGGCATAAGTGTAATCGTGCCGGCAACGGGAACCACGAAGCCCGCGCCCTTGTAGGTCAGGATATCGCGAATGCGGAGCCTCCAGCCCCTGGGAACTCCCTTGATGGTCGGGTTGTCCGTGAGCGAGAGGTGCGTCTTCACCATGCAGACGCCCATCTTGGCGAGATCGGGGTCCGCCTCCATCTTCTTGGCCTTGGCCTCCGCCTCGGGCGTATAATCGACACCGTCCGCGCCGTAAACCTCCTTCGCAATCAGGTCGATGCGCTGACGGAGCGGCGTGCTAAGCTCGTAGAGGAACTTGAAGTCGTTTTTCTCGTTGCACGCGTCAATGACCGCATCGGCGAATTCCAGAGCGCCATCGCCTCCCTTTTCCCAGTGACGGGACAGGGCCACGCGCGCGCCCGCCGCCTCGGCGAGCCTCCGAACAGCCTTGATCTCATTGTCCGTGTCGGTGTAGAAGGCATTGATGCAGACCACGGGGTTGATGCCGGCCTTTTTCACGGTCTTGATGTGGTGGATAAGGTTATCGCAGCCCTTCTCGACCCAGCCGACGTTTTCTCCCTTGTATTCGGCAGGCATGGGCTTGCCCGGCACCGGGATCGGCGCGCCGCCGTGGCACTTGAGCGCACGGATCGTTGCAACGACCACGGCTGCATGCGGCTTGAGGCCGGACATGCGGCACTTGAGGTTCCAAAATTTCTCGAAGCCGATGTCCGCGGCAAAGCCCGACTCGGTCACGACATAGTCGCCGAGTTTCAGGCCCACGCGGTCTGCGATAATGGAGGACTGGCCGATAGCGATATTTGCGAAGGGCCCTGCGTGCACGAACACGGGCTGGCCTTCGATGGTCTGGAGCAGATTCGGATTGAGGGCCTCGACCATCCACGCGGTCATGGCTCCGTCCACTCCGAGGTCCGCCGTGGTGACCGGCGTGCCGTCCTTGCTGTAGGCAACCACGATCCTGCCCATACGCTCCCGCATGTCCTTAAGGTCCTTGGCAACTGCCAGGATGGCCATGACCTCGGAAGACACGGCAATGGCAAAACCGGACTTCATCATAAAGCCGTTCGACTTGCCGCCCATGCCGATCGTGATCTCGCGGAGCGACTGGGCGCAAAAATCCATGATCCACTTCATTTCCACGTTGTGCGGATCGATATTCAGCCGCTTTAATTTTCTCTTGGAAAGCTGCTCGTCATTGTAGTTGAACTCATGCTGCATCCGGGAGGTCAAGGCCACCATCGCAAGGTTGTGCGCGTTCATGATGGCATTGATGTCGCCGGTCAGGCCCAGCGAGAACGGCGTGAGCGGGATGACCTGCGAAAGACCGCCGCCGGCCGCCGAGCCCTTGATGTTCATGGTAGGGCCGCCCGAGGGCTGGCGGATCGCGGCGATCACGTTCTTGCCGCGCTTGCCGAGGCCCTGGGTGAGCCCAATGGTCGAGGTGGACTTGCCTTCGCCGAGCGGCGTGGGCGTAATGGCCGTGACGTCTATGTACTTGCCGTCCGGCTTTCCCTCAAAACGCTTGAGCACTTTCTTGAAATCGATCTTTGCAATATGATGGCCGTGCAGGAGCAGCTCGTCATCGTTGAGCCCCATCTTTTTCGCGATCTCGGTGATAGGCCTCATGTGCTTCTCAGAATCTTCCGCGATTTCCCAATCCGCGTGCTTCGTAGGATCCAGTGCCATTCTTAACCTCCCTTGTAGAAAATTTTAGTTTAAGCCGTTTGAACCGCTTGAACGGTTATTTAATAGCTGATCAGGAGCTTCATGAGCTTCTCGTTCATGGAGTGCACGTTCCTGCTCGCAATGCGGGCCATGGTCTTCATGATCTTATACATCATGTTCGTATCGCTTTTTTCGAGTGCTTTGAAGTCGTCGGCCTTGATGCGGTAGACTTCCGTGGCCTCGATGGCCGTGGCGTCTGCGCCGTGGGTCTGCTTGTCTTCGATAACGGCGAGCTCGCCGAAAATATGGTTTTCCAGGAGGATGGCAAGGGTCTGCTTCCACCCGTCGGCGGTGGTCATCGAGATCTCCACCTTCCCGGTCTTCACCAGGTAGATGCCTTTCGTGGGCTCGCCTGCTTTGAATATGGCCGTCCCTTTTGCGTAGTTCTCGACGACGATCTTCTGCGCCATCATGCCGAGCTCGGCGTCGGTCAGATCGCTGAAGAGTATCTGTTTCTTGAGTTCCGATTTGTCGGCCATTGTTTCCTCCTCGTTGAAAAACTGTTAAACCTTCTAACCACAGAGGTCACAGAGTAAGCTGCACAAGGATTAAGGACAAGACGCCCCTCTGCGTTCTCTGTGGTTAATCCCTATTTGAGGATTACGCCTTTTCGATCCTCACCGCCGAGACCTTGAACGACGGGATCTTGGCTATGGGATCGAGGGAGCTGCTGCTCGTAAGCACATTGGCCGCCGCTTCCTTGAAGTGGAAGGGTATGAACACGACGCCTTTTGCCGGCCTCTTCGACACCAACGCCTTCACGGTAATGGAACCCCTGCGCGAGCTCACCTTCACGTTCGATCCGCCCTTGATTGAAAGGGACCGGGCATCATCTGGGTTGATCTCGACGTAGGACTCCGGCGAGACCGTGTTGATCGGCTTTACCCGGCGCGTCATGCCGCCGGTGTGGTACTGGAACAACTGCCGCCCCGTGGTCAAGATGAACGGATAGTCCTTGTCAGTAAGCTCAACCGACTGTTTGTATTTCACGAGCGTAAGCCTGCCCTTGCCGCGCGGGAATCCGCCCTTGAACAGGAACTGCGTTCCCGGATGTTCCGGCGTGGGACAGGGCCACTGGAGGCCGCCGTCCTCGAGCCTGGCATAGCTCATCCCCGCCATCGCGGGCCAGGCCTGTCCGATCTCGCGGAAGATCTCGACGGTATGCGGATAGGACATTTCGTAGCCCATCCGCTTCGAGAGTTCCATGATGATGAGCGAGTCCTTCATCGCGTCCCCGGGGGAGTTGACCGCCCTTCTCACGCGCTGAACCCTCCGCTCGGTGTTCGTGAACGTCCCGACCTTCTCCGCGAACGATGAGGCGGGCAATACGACATGCGCAAGCGCGGCCGTTTCGGTCATGAAGATGTCCTGCACGACGAGGAAATCGAGCGCCTTGAGCGCCTTGGTGGTATGGGCAACGTCGGGATCGCTGATGACCGGATTTTCTCCCATGATGTACAGGGCCTTGATGATGCCTTTTTCCGCGGCCGGAAGCATATCCGTGGCGGTAAGCCCCTCCTTTTCGGAGAGCTTTGCCTTCCACAGGGCCTCGAACTTCTCCCGGATCGCCGGTATGTTCACGCGCTGGTATCCGGGATACATGTTCGGGATGCATCCCATGTCCGTGGCGCCCTGGACATTGTTCTGTCCGCGGAGCGGGTTGACGCCGGCAGCCTCCTTGCCGAGGTTTCCGGTCATGAGCGCGAGATTGGCGATGGAGAACACGTTCTCCGTGCCGTGGGCATGCTGGGTGATTCCCATCGTATAGTAGATACCGGCGCGGTCCGAGCTCCCGTACAGGCGCGCGGCCTTGACGATCGTGTCCGCGGGTACGCCGGTGATCTTCGAGGCGGCCTCGGGCGTAAAGTCCTCGATATTCTTCCTGAACTCGTCATCGAACCCTTCGGTCATGGAAGAGATGAAATCCTTCTTGACCAGGCCTTCCTTCAGGAGCACATGCATCATCCCGTTCAAAAGCGCCACATCCGTGCCGGGCTTGTGCTGCATCCAGATGTCCGCGAACCGGACCATCGGGACCCGCCTCGGGTCGGCGATGATGATCTTCGCTCCTTTGCGCTTCGCCTTGATCATCCGAAGCGCTACGATGGGGTGGTTCTCCTTGGTGTTCGAGCCGATGACGAACAGTACGTCGTTGTTCTCGATCTCGGCGATCGAGTTCGTCATTGCCCCGGAACCGAATACGGTGGCCAGACCGGCCACGGTCGAGCTGTGTCAGTAGCGCGCGCAGTGATCGACGTTGTTCGTGCCGATGCCTGCGCGGATGAATTTCTGGAAAAGATAATTTTCCTCGTTGGTGCACCGGGCCGAAGAGAGCCCGCCGATGGCATCGGGCCCGTGTTTTTCCTTGATGGCGCTTAAGCGTTCGGCAATGAGGGCGAAGGCCTCGTCCCAGGACGCTTCAATGAACAAACCGTCCTTCTTGACGAGCGGCGTCGTGAGCCGGTCCGGGCTGTTGATAAAGCTGTATCCGAACCGTCCCTTGACGCAGAGCCAGCCCTCGTTGATCGTGTCCGGCCGCGAGGTGACGCGGACCACTTCGTTCCTGCTCACATGCAGGGTGAGGTTGCACCCGCACCCGCAGTAGCCGCAGACGGTCTCGACCTCCTTCACGTCCTTCTGCCTGCCCTTGCCGAGCGACTGCTTGCCGATGAGCGCGCCGGTGGGACAGATACTGACGCACTGGCCGCAGAACTCGCAGTCCAGGTCCTTTTCAAAGGGCGGCGTTACCTTGGCGGTGAAGCCCCTCCCCGCGATATCGATCGCGCCGAGGCCCTGGATCTCGTCGCACACGCGCACGCACTTGCCGCAGAGTATGCACTTCTCCATGTCGCGCTCGATGAAGGGGTTCAGGTCCTTTTTCGTATACTGTCGCCGCTCTCCGGCGAAGCGGTTCGACCGGATCTCGTAGAAGTAGGCCAGTTCCTGGAGCGTGCAGTCACCGGCCCGCTCGCAGACCATGCAGTCGTTGGGATGGTCGGACAGGAGAAGTTCGACAATGGTACGGCGCTGGCGCTCGATCTGCTCGTTCGTGGTCTCGACTTCCATGCCCTCGGTGACCGGCGTGGTGCACGCGGTCACCGGCCTGGGCATGCCTTTCACCTGGATGAGGCAGAGCCTGCATCCGCCGTAGGGTTCGAGCCTCGGGTCGTCGCAGAGCGTCGGGATATAGATGTCATTTCGCCGCGCAGCGTCGAGAATGGTACTATTGTTGGGAACAGTAATTTTCCTGCCATTGATAGAAAGATTTGCCATACCTTACCCTTTTTTTATCGCCTTGAACTTGCAGGTCTCGAAACAGGCGCCGCACTTGATGCAGATGTCCTGGATGATCTTGTGCGGCTTTTTCTTCTCGCCGATGATGGCGCCGGCAGGACAGACCCGTGTGCAGGCCGTGCACCCTTTGCAAAATTCCTCCAGGATGCTATAGGAGAGAAGGTCTTTGCATACGCCGGCGGGGCAGCGCTTTTCGTAAATGTGCGCCTCGTATTCATCACGGTAGTACCTGATCGTGGAGAGGACCGGATTCGGCGCGCTCTGACCAAGGCCGCAGAGCGACGAGGTCTTCACGTCGCTGCTCAGGGTCTCGAGGAGCTCGATATCGCCTTCCCTCCCCTTGCCTTCGGTGATCCGCGTCAAAATCTCCAGGAGCCGTTTGGTCCCGATCCGGCAGGGTATGCATTTGCCGCAGGACTCGGATTTGGTAAACTCGAGAAAGTACTTGGCGACATTCACCATGCAGTCGGTCTCGTCCAGCACCACCATGCCGCCCGAGCCCATGATGGACCCGACTTTTCCGAGTGATTCATAATCCAGCGTGGTATCCATCATGTTCGAGGGAATGCAGCCGCCGGAAGGCCCGCCGGTCTGGACGGCCTTGAGCTTTTTGCCCCCTTCGATGCCCCCGCCGATATCATAGATCACTTCTTTGAGCGGGATGCCCATCGGGACTTCGATCAGTCCGGAGTTCAGTATCTTGCCGGTAAGCGCAAAGACCTTGGTGCCCTTGCTTTTCTCGGTCCCCATTCCGGCATACCACGAAGCGCCCTTCCGGATGATGTAGGGCACATTCGCGAGTGTCTCGACGTTATTAATGATCGTCGGCTTCCCCCACAGCCCCTTCTGGACCGGGAACGGCGGTTTGGCGCGGGGCTGGCCGCGCTTTCCTTCGATGGAAGCGATGAGCGCCGTCTCTTCGCCGCAGACGAAAGCGCCGGCTCCGAGTTTTACCTTGATCGTAAAATCCAGCTCTTTGCCGAGAATATTCTTGCCGAGGAACCCGCGCTCCTTCGCCTGTTTGATCGCAAGGTGAAGCCGCTCCACTGCAAGGGGGTATTCAGCCCTGATATAGACATAACCATAAGGCGCGCCGATGGCATAGGCGCCGATAAGCATGCCCTCGATGACCGCATGCGGGTTTCCTTCGACGACCGAGCGGTCCATGAACGCCCCCGGATCTCCTTCGTCGGCATTACAAATGAGGTACTTGACCGGACCCGGGGCCTTGATCGCCATGTCCCACTTGGTGCCGGTCGGGAAGCCCGCGCCGCCCCTGCCGCGAAGACCCGAGGCCTTGATCACCTCGATCGTTTCCTGCGGGGTCATGGTCGTAAGGACCTTTTTGGTCGCCTCGTAGCCGCCGCGCGCAATATAGGATTCGATGTCCTCGGGGTCCACTTCGCCGCAGTCCGAGAGCACAACCTTGATCTGCTTGTCGTGGAAGGTGTGATAGTCGTCGGTCACGAGCCAGTCGCCCACGGGAGCGCCGCCGACAATATGTTCATGCACGATCCGCTCGACCATGTCGGGCTTGATGTACTGGTACGTGGACTTGCCGCCGTCGATGATCACATCGACCAGCACGTCGCGCGCGCAAAAGCCCCGGCAGCCGACCTTATGCATTGAGCAGTTCTTTGCCACTGATGCTTTTATGCCGGCGGAAGCAAGCGCCTTCTCGAACGTGGACATCACCTCCACGCCGCCCGCGGCGATCCCGCCCGTGCCCATGCATACTTTTATCGAAACGTCTTTCTTCATGATTACGTTACTCCGGATAGAAACCTATTGGCCGTTTAAGCGGTTTGAACTGTTTAAACCGTTAACCGTTGTTTAAATATAGTCGGTGTACTCCCGCTTCCCTTCCTTGAGGGTCTTCATCTCTTTCATAAGCTTGTCCGGCGTCATCTTGCCGTTCACGGTTTTATTGATGATGATGACCGGGGCAATGCTGCAGGCTCCCACACAGTTCACCTTTTCCACGGTGAACTTGAGGTCTTCGGATGTCTCCTCACCTTCGGGAATGGCTAGTTCTTTCACGAGGCTGGTGATCAGCCGCTCGGACCCCTTGACGTGGCAGGCCGTGCCGCAGCAGGCCGTTATGACATTCTTGCCCCTGGGCTTCAGATGGAACTGCGCATAAAACGTCGCGATGCCGTAAAACTTCGCAGGGGGGACATCGAGCTGCTCCGCGATCCAGTTGATCGCGTCTTCACGCAGATAGCCGAATTCGCTCTCGAGGTCCTGCAGGATCGAGATCAGGTTCCCTTCGTTTTCTCGGTACCGCGACAGTATACCTTCCAGTTTTTTTTCCATCGTTCACTTCCTCTTGAGACAAAAATAGCCGCCTCATTTTTCCCGGCGGCCAAGGAGGCCGGGAGGCGGCAGGGTGGCGCGAACGAGGATTTAAAAAGCCCCTCACGCCTCACGCCTGACCCCTTCCGGGTTCTGATTCTTCTAGAACATCGGATCCATGGTGAGCGCCGGATGGCCCTTTTCTGTCAGGAAAGCCATGAGTTTGTCCGAATCTTCAGCCACGGTCTCATCGGCGATCTTGTCCAAAAGATCGGGAATACCCTCTTGCTCGGCCCGCTTCTTGAATACCTCGGCAAAGGACTCTTTGAGGTTCTTGGTCATCCAGACGATGCGTTTGAACCCGCCGTCCGCCGAGAGAAATTTATTGCTCGTAAGAAAGAACCGGCCGATGCCCATGAAACCCGGGGTCTGCGCTCCGCCGCCCACCGTGCCCGCGAGGGTGGAGAACTTCATGCCGATGGGGGTCATGCCGGTATAACCGCGGTTCACGACCATCACGCCGTTCGCCTCGGGCACGATGGCCACGATGCACTCGAAGCAGCCGCAGGAGGTCATGGGTGCATCCATGATGGTGTAGGCGTTGAAGTACTCGAGGGCCTGGTGCGAGTTCGTGTACACGTATTCGTCCACGCCCTTCCAGCGGCCCTTCTTGTCATCCAACACCTCGCCCTTGATCACGGGCTGGTTCGCACCGTTCGGGTCGATCTCGAAGGCCGCTTTGGCATCGAGCCAGTTGTACGCCCCGCAGAGACCGAGCCGCTCGGGGGAAACCACGCACACATGGTTCGGCGCAAAGCTCTGGCAGAGGATGCAGGAGTAGAAGGTGTCCACGGACTCATCCGTCATGGAGGCGAGCCGGACATCGCGCTCCAGATATGCCTTGCGGGCCTCTTCAAGTTTCGATTTTACATCGGCCTCGTCCACGTAGAGAGTCACCTGCACCTTGTCTACGATGTTGTTGAACTTATGCTTCAGTTGGGTTGCCAGGATGTCGCCGAAATGGCGCAGCTGGTATCCTTCACTCAACGCGGCTTTGCTGACGCGGAACCAGTTCTGATCGCGCTGACCCATGTGCCAGATGCCCTGCGCTTCATTGATGAAGTGGTGTATCTTGCGCTCGAGCACAGGCTCGAAATCCTTCTGCATCTTGCGGCCCCCGACCTCGACGTACACGCCGAGCGGCATCTGTCCGCCCTTCTGGTACCGGGCCTCGGGATCGCTCCCGATAATCGTGACCTTGCCGTCCTCGATGCTGTTCAGGTCCACGGTATGAAGCCATTCAAAGGCAGGGGTCCGCTGGCCTCCAAACTCGATATGCATATCTTCTTTGCGGATGCGCTCGCCCTCAAAGGCCGGGCCGTAGGCGACCGGGATGGGGGGCTTCGAGACCGTAATTTTGAGGCCACGGACCTCGATGCATTTTTCGACGATCTTCTTGGGGTCGAGTTCTTTGGCGACCTCTTCATAGATCGTGACGCCCGTGGGATGGATGGTCGGGATGTCGGTGTTTGCGATGGCCGGGAAGCCCATGTTGATCGCGCCCGCGCCCGTGGTCCAGATGCGGTCGTTCAACGGGCCCAGCACCATGGCGAAGGCGAACACCTTGTCCTTGGAGTATTTCAGGATTCTTTTGAAATCACCGCCCTTCATGCCGCCGAAGGTGATCCCGGCGCGCGCCGCCCAGTTCAGTGCGTAGATGGCGTGCTCCACTTCCGGTCCGAGGGGAACCAGGCGCGTGTCCCAGCCGAGTTGCACGCCCTTCCTGAGGAGCTGTTTGGTCATGCTGTCGCCGTTCACGTTGCCGCACATAAGCGTAAGAATGTTCTTCTGCTGGAGTTCGCGCGCGATCTCGAGGGCGTGATCGTCGTCATTGGCCGCCCCGATGATGCAGACATACCCCGGCATGGAGCCATCCACGAGTTGCACGCCCAGGTTACGAAGGATGGTGTCGGAGATGAAGCCGTTGTAGGTCAGGCCGATCGAATCGTCCTTCACCGGCTCCTGCCCGTAGATGTACCGGATCGCCATGATCATTTCCTGGGCAAAAAGGGCCGCCATGCCCGCGTCGAGCGCTTCGCCCAGATAGGGCTTGTAGAGGTGGTCTGCCGGCGCATCCGTGAGGAGCGGCTTCACCTGCTGCTCCAGCGCGGTCTTCATATCGCCCAGGGTGCGGACCTCGAAGCCCGTCATGGCGAACATCTGCGGCAGGAAGTATCCCGTATCGGGAAACTCAAATTTAAAATCCGCGCCCTTCTCGGAAATGGCCTTCTCGACAAGCGCCTCGGCCTGCTTGACATAGTAGTGGGAACCCAGAATGGCCCCGCTGGCAATAACTTTTGACATCATTGACTCCTTTAAAATGCTTTTTAGCCACAGAGGTTACAGAGGTAGTCTAAAAAGTTTTTCTCGGTGCTCTCTGTGGTGAATCTATTTTTACGCTCTCGCCTTCAGAAAGGTCGGAAGCTGGTTCGCTTCGCGCGGTCCCACGGTGATCTTCCAGCCCGGCAGCTTTTCTTCAAGCGCGCCGGAGAGCACGGCCACGTAGCCGGGAATGATGAGCTCCTTGTGGCTGATGTTCTTCTCAACGCCGCTCTCTGTCACGAACTGCGCGATCTTGCTTGCCGTGAATTTTCCCGCGGCCCAGGCCGTCAGGACCGAGAGCCCTTCGTTGTCCATGACCGCGAGCCATGACGGCACCTTGCTGTTCTCCACCTCGCCGCGCACGATGAAGTACGAGAGCGAGAAATTGGTGGTGATCATGAGCGGCGAGTTGTCCTTGGCGTCGCCGACCTTGTAGATGTTCTGCGCGACCTGCATCGGGACCTGCGGGTCGGTGTAGATGTTCTGCCTGAGCGACAGGAGCGCGAGCATCTTCCACTTCTCGACATTGTTCAGGATGACGATCGAGGCATACTTCATCGTTGCAACCGCAGCGGTCATGGCCTCGGCAACCGTGTTGTCACGGGTAGCGAACGTGATGACCGGATAGCCCAGGGGTTTGAAATTCTTTTTGATGGCCGCACGCCGGATAATGGTAAAATGTTCGATCATGTCCTTTGCTTTACGCGCGCCGGAATCGAGTATCAGGTCGTCTATGCCGAGGGCCTTTACCTTTTCTGAAAGGGCGGTGAGCGCATCCAGCCCGTCGGCTGCGATGGCCAGGGAGGCCTTCTTTTCCTTGGCGATCTTTGCCATGGCTTCGGCATTTTCCGTGGTCGCGGCATAGATCAGCGGCTTCTTGTCAGCGCAGTGCGCTATCCCAGCTTCGATGGTCGCGGGGTTCTTGCTGACCAGGATGACCGGCACGCCGGGCGCACCGTCCACCACCTGCTTTACTACGGAAGCGAACTTTGCTGCGTCGCCGCCCTCGTCGGTCACGGCAATCGCATCGACCCTGAGTTTCTGGCCGACGCGGTCGATCTCGGAGGTCTTTACCGCCTCGATCTTCCTGGCAGCGGCGTCACCGGCCTCGGAGGCCTTGATCGCAACGGCGAACACGTTCGGGTTAAAGAATTTCTTCTCATGCCGGAACATGCAGATCTCGCCGCCGACCTTCACAGCCTTGTCTCCGACACCGAGAGTTATGTCCCGGATCGGCGGAGCGGCTGACTCGCCCAGTATCTTCTTCGCGTCCTCGGACGCGTCCGGGCAGGCGTCGAGGCTCGCCTGCTTGGCCGCAAGTTTCATGGCAAAGGCAAGACAGGTCGGGTGTCCGCATTTTTTGCAATTTGTCTTGGGCAGATGCTTGAATATTTCGACTCCGGAGAGTGCCATTATTTTGTGCTCCTTTCAATAAACCTGAAGTTGAGAACTTGGGAAGCGGGGAAGATGAAAAAAGGTTTTATTCCTATCTTCTCACCTTCTTAACTTCCATGTTTTACATCAGCTCGGCGATGACTTCCTTTGCCTTTGCCGCTGCGCCGGGATGACGCATGATCAGCAGGTCAGCGCCGGCCGTAATCATGGCCGAAGCGGTGACCGCCTCCCATGCCAGGGCGCGGTCTTCGAGGCCGCCCCATTCCGGCATCTCGGCATCAGGCGCCATGGTCTCTTTGACCTTCCAGACGTTTAAGCCGATGTCGCAAACGATCGGAGTCTGCATCATGGGATCATTCTGCAAGAGCGCCGCCAGGCGGATGCGTTCCATCACGCTGTAGGTATATTCGAGACCGTATCCCAGGGCCGAGGACATGGGGTCCATGATGATGCGCTCCTTGTCGAAACCCATCTGGGTGAGGAGGATGTTCAGCTGCTTGGCCAGGTTCACGTCGAGCTGGCTCATGGCGATCAGCTTGTGGTCGTTCGCCATGACCGCGGCCGCTACGGTCTTGTAATTCTCTTCCACGGCCTTGCCGATAGCGCAGTTTTTCCCGCGCGTGGCAGCAGCAGCGGCCTGGAGCACCTGCGTGTCCTTCTCGGCCTGTCCGCTGCCGAGAATGATGAGCGGAATATCGATCGCTGCGGCGACATCCGCCGCTACCTTTGCCGCCTCTTCGGGGCTCTTGTTCTGCTGGTCGGGGTGGGTGCCCATGAGCCTGAGCGCCACCATGTCCGCGCCGCTCTGCTGGCAGAACTTCGCCCACTGCACGGGGCTTGCCGATGCTCCGCCAATCGCTTTCTTCAGGGTCTCGGGCCAGTCATCCGGCGCAATGTCCATGATCTCAAGCGCCACGGCCGTCCTGTTCGGGAACGTACCCTCGAATCCCAGGAAGGGAAGCGCGTTCGCACCCCCGATCGTAACGGCCTTTGCTCCGCCTCCGAGCTGAACGTTATAGATCTTTCCGCTGTAGGTTTCTTTTGGTATTACCAGTGCCATGAAAGCCTCCTGATTATTTGTAAAAAACGAAAAATGCCCGTGTATTATAAAGTGATGCTGCCGGAATGTCAAAGGGTTCGTTTACCGGTTCAGTCTCCGGCGCCGGCCGACGGTAGCCTACATGTCCAGGTACGAATGGGCATACATGCTTTTACCCATAATCATCTCCGTGGTCTTGACCGTGTCCATCATGTCCTTATCGAGCGGGTCGATGATCGCGGCCGAAAGCCCCTCGTAGATGAGCATCGTAAGGAAATTTCGGTTGATAATGGGCCGAACGTGCTTAGGCGCGCCATTCGAAATATTGGAAAGCCCGACTACCGTCTGCATGGGCGGATCGTTCAGTTGCTGGAACATCTTGACGGCCCTGATCGCCTGGAGCCCCTGGTCCTGCATGGTGCACAGCTGGAGGATGAGGGGGTCGAGGAAAAGGTTCTCCATAGGCACGCCGTTCTCCATGGCGCGGGCCATGATCTCGGCCGCAATGCCGCAGCGGTCCTCGGCGTCCGCGGGGATGCTGCCCTTGCCCAGGGTAAGCGCGATGATCTTGGCATTGTACTTGCCCGCGAGCTCCATCATCGGGAAGCGTTCCGGCTCGTTGGACGTGGAATTGATGATCGGCACTCCCCACGCGTTGTTGTGCGCCTTGAGACCCGCCTCCATGGCCTTGATGTTCGTGGTGTCGAGGCAGAGCGGCTTTTCCACCGCTTCCTGCAGGACTTTCACCGCCCAATCCATGAGCTTGGGGCCGTTCTCCTCGGCCGGGCCGATGGAAATGTCGATAAAATTCGCGCCGGCTTTGGCCTGCGCCACGGCCAGTTCCTGGAGCGGTTTGGGATCGAACTTCGTGAGGGCCTCGCGCACTTTCTTCGCGATAACGCTTATCTTTTCTCCGATAATTATCATGTTCTGAAACTTCTCCTTTCGAATCTGAATCTATAACTTCTCGTGAGGCATCAGGTGTAAGAAGAGGGTTTAAGATTTAATCTCCTTACTCCTTACTCCTCACGGCTTTTCTCGTTTTTCACCAGCTTCAAAAGTTCCTCCGCCTTCTCCCGGGTGATGCTTCCTTTGTCCCTGGCCACGGACACTGTCTGACGCGCCAGTTCCTTATAAAGGCCCGTCAGCTCCGGCGTCCGCTTCTGCATGGCATCGAGGTGGTCGCGCACGGTCTGCACATCGCCCCGCATGATCGGACCGGTGAGCGCGTCGGGGATGCCGAGCGTCTCGATATTGTCAAGCGTCCCCCGGATAAGCGGAAGCACTGCGTTGAACGCCTCCTTTTTGTCGGCGCCCAACGCCTGATAAAACTTTAAGCCGTAGTCAACAAGGGCCACGAAGTAGTTCGATACCGCGACCGCACCTGCGTGATAGAGGGCGGCTGACTCCTTATCTGAACTCCACTTCGGCATTACCAGCTCGATGCCGTCCAGCGCCTTCACGATATCTTTCGCCGTCTTCAGCGCCTCGGGGTCTGCTTCGATACGGAAGTACGAGCCCGGGAGGTTCTTGATACCCTGCTCTTTGCTCGCCAGCGACTGGAGCGGATGAATCACCGCCCGATAGGAACCTGCTTTTCGTGCCGCATTCAGGAGATCGAGCGAGTGAGCGCCGGACATGTGTACCGCGAGTGACCCGCGCTTCAACCCACCGTTGGTTGATATCGTGTCGCAGACTTCTCTAATGTCCCTGTCCGGCGTAGTGATAAAAACGATCTCTGCTTTGGACGCTGCCTTTATAACATCGACAAGAGGGTCTCCCCCGCCGATAAAAGCCGAGGCCTTTTCTGCTGCCGCCGCGGTTCGTGCCGCTACTGCGGTGACGGCATATCCTGCCCGCTTGAGCAGGAACCCCACTGAACTGCCGACACGACCTGCGCCTATGATGGCGACCGTTTTAGGGGGCATAGTCTAGGGGATCAAATTGTCCAGTACGGTATAGAAGCTCGTCAACGCTTTGGAATCAGCGGGAAGCTGGATAAGGGGCCTGCCGTTCAAATCGTATTCAAAGATCAGCTCGTCCGCCGGAACAAAGCCCGCGAATTCCACGCCCTGCTGCTCGATTGCCTTCTGGAGCGACCGGTCGTCACTCGTCCCGTCCTGCACGCGGTTCACGATCAGGACCGAACGTTTGACGTTCAGGTCCAGTTCTTTTACCAGCTCGCCGATACGGCCGGCGGTCATTACGCCGCGCACCGAGGAGTCGCTGATGATAAGGAGCAGGTCCGTGTCCTGGGTTGTGCGTCGCGACAGGTGCTCGAGGCCGGCTTCGTTGTCCATGACCGTAAAGGGATAGGAGTCGGCCAGCTTGTCCATGTACTTGCGGATGATGTTGTTCGCCGCGCAGTAACAACCCGAACCCTCGGGCCTGCCCATCACCAGAAGGTCGAAGCCTTTTGCTTCGACCAATGCCTGCTGGATCTGATAGTCGAAGAGCTGCTCCATGCTCATGCCGCCCGGCCGCGGGGCCGTGGACTTGACGGCTTCGAGGGAAGTCTCCCGCAGCTTGCCTACGGTTGCGTGGACCTTCACCCCGAGCACGTCATTCAGGTTCGCATTGGCGTCGGCGTCAACGGCAAGCACCGCGCCGCGCCTTTTCTCTGTCAAATATCGAATGGTAAGACCGGCCAGGCTGGTCTTGCCCGTGCCGCCCTTACCTGCAACTGCTATTGTAAAACCCATGGTACCTCAACTACAGGGTTCGGGGGATAGGGTCCAGGGTTGAGCATTTCCTGAACCCTGAGCCCTGATCGCTGAACCCTATGCTTTCATCACCCCGAACTTCTTCCTGACCTCTTCGATCTTGCCGCAGGTCATCTTTCCCTCGGGACAGGCTGCATAGAGACAGCCGGGACCGGACTTGGCGAAGATCGTCGGCGCCGCTTTTTTCACGAGCGCGAGCATGCGCTCGGCCATTTCCCGGATCTCCCACTGCGCCCGGTTGCAGCACCGCACGCGGAAGAAGTGCAGGAGCTCACGGGCGTTCATGGTGACTACTATCTTCGTCTCCGCCGCGTTCGGCAGCAAATAGCGAGCGTCCTGCTGTCCGGCTTCGCCCTTATACCCGAGCTCTTCGAGCCGCTTCAGGACTTTGGTGTAATTCTCCTGGGCCTCGGCCATGAACTTCTCAAACTCACGGACCAGGGCCGGGTCCTGCTTGATGCTCGGAGGGATCACATAGTCGAACTGCTCTGCCTTCACATAGCGCTGGCTTTGCTGAGAATAAGACGCCACGCGATGGCGGACAAGCTGATGAGAGCAGGCCCGGGAGATGCCCTCAATGCCAAAGGAGAACGAAACATGCTCGATCGGGGACAGGTGTCCGATGGCCGCCAGCTTCTCCACAAAGGCAGCCTGGTCCTTGGCCTCGATCTTCCCCTTCAGCTCCTCAACGCCAGACGGGCTGTAGCAAAGCTTTGCCGCCATTGCCACAACTTCCTCAGGTTCCGGCGTATGCCGGAGGAGAACCACGTTTAATGCTGTTTCAGGCATGTTGTCCCCTCCTCTCCAGAGCGACCCTCGACACCCTTACAGCGAGAAAAGGGGAAAAATACGGATGACAAGGGAAGGATATTATATCCAACACCTATCTCATGAGTCAAGAATAATTGAGAAGATGCCGACAATATTTTTTAATTAAGTTATAAATTTCATTGATAAAAATGCGTGCGCTACAAAAGGTAGCTGCCCCTTTGTTACGAAAATCCACTCTTGTTGTCGGTCTTATTATTTGAAGCTGTGCTCTTCGGACGGGAATTTGCCGCCTTCTACATCCTGCTTATACTCTTTTACCGCCTTCAGCGCCTGGTCTTTGAGGTTGGCGTATTTCTTTACGAACTTGGGAGTAAACCGGTCAAAAAGACCTAATATGTCATGAATTACGAGGACTTGGCCGTCACAATCAGGGCCGGCACCGATCCCTATGGTCGGGATATGGAGCATTCCATGGATCTCTTTTGCAAGGGAGGACGGCATTGCTTCCAGTACCACGGAAAACGCGCCTGCATCCTGGACCGCCCTTGCGTCGGCAAGTATCTTTTCCCGTGCAGCGTCATCCTTGCCCTGTACTTTAAAACCGCCGAGCATGTGGACATACTGCGGGGTCAGTCCGATATGGGCCACAACAGGGATCCCGGCATTCACAATCGCCCTGATGGCGTCGGCCATCTGGCTTCCGCCTTCGAGCTTCACCGCTTCAGCACCCGCTTCCTTCAGGAAGCGGCCGGCATTTCGAACAGCGTCGGAGGCGCTTGTCTGGTACGACAGAAAGGGCATGTCGCCCACAACCATGGAGGATTGTGCTGCGCGCGAGGCCATTCTTGTGTGATAGATCATCTCGTCCATCGTGACCGGAAGAGTGCTTGTCACTCCCTGTACCACCATGCCGAGAGAATCGCCTACGAGTATCATATCAATGCCGGCCTGGTCCACGATCTGGGCAGTGGGATAATCGTAAGCCGTGAGCATGGTGATCTTCTTGCCTTCGGCCTTCTTCTTATATATGTCTAGAACTGTTATTTTCGGCATAGTTTTATTTCAGATTTATTCTTTTCATTCCGCAATCCGCAATCTACAATCCGCAATCAAAAAGAGGGCCTCGGATACAGCCCCGCAGCCTTCACGATCCCTTCGATGGCGCTCTCCCACTCGATGGCCTGGATGTGCACGCCCCTTACGCCGGGGGTCTCCAAAGCCTGGTGGATAAGCTCGATCGTGATCTTGATGCCTTCCTGCTCCTGGAGCTCCCTGGCTTTTTTCTTGTCCTCACCTGCGGCCGCTTTGGCCTTGTTCATCCGGTCTATGAGGGCCTTCGGCACCGACACGCCGGCAACAGAGGAATCCATATACTTCAGCATCATGGCGCTTTTCGGGACGATAATACCGGCAAGGATCGCGGTCCTCTCGTGAAGACCCATGTTCCGGATCTTTGCCATCTGCGCGCGGAAACCTTCCATATCGTAGATGCCCTGGGTCTGGATAAAGTCGGCCCCGGCATTCACTTTCTTCATGAGATTGATCGGCCTGAAATCGATGGGGTCGGCCATGGGCGTCCAGGAAGCGCCGATAAAGAACTTGGGCGGCACTTCGATCGGGTCGCCGCCGTCCTGCTTGCTCTCGTCGCGCATCTTCTTGAGAATACCGACGAGTTGGCAGGTATCCACGTCGTATACGTTCTTTGCGCCGGGGTGGCCCTTGAGCCTTCCCGCGGCGCTGAATTTCTGGTGGTCGCCCGCAAGGCAGAGGCAGTTCTTGAGCCCGAGCGCGGCGGCACCGAGAAGGTCGGCCTGCATGGCAATGCGGTTCCGGTCGCGGCAGGTCATCTGCATGACCGGCTCCAGCCCTTGCTGAAACGCGATGGCCGCGGCGGCAATGCTCGAGATCCGGACGACCGCGGTCTGACAATCAGTGATGTTCGCCGCGTCGCAGAAGCCCTTGAGCTGCTGCGCTTTCTTGATGACCTCATGGGGATCGGCGCTCATGGGGGGGCCGAGCTCTGCCGTGACCGCGGGCTTGCCGCTCGCGAGTACTTTTTCCAGCGTGCTTCCACTCTTCATCCTAAGCCTCCAGGTTTTAATCTTCTGGTTCAAACAGTTCCAACTGTTTAAACAGTTCAAACGGGCTAAACGGGTTGAACGGATCTTAGACTTACTTCCCGGCCTTTGCCTCTTCCTTCTCCTCATACTCCCGGATATGCTCCAGAGATATGCGCCTCGGCCCGCCGTCGCGGGACGTTGACCAGTTCCTGGGCGGCTGGATCTCGGAGAGCTTTTCCAGGGTGCCGAGCTTCTTCATGCGCTCTACGATCAGGTACCAGGCGCAGTCGATCTCGTTGCTTACCTCGCATTTGCCCTTGTTCGTGCCGCCGCAGGGCCCGTTCATGAGCGTCTTGGCGCAGCGCGCAACGGGACAGATTCCCCCGGTCAAATGCAGAATGCAGTCTCCGCAGCCCGCGCAAAGCTCCTTGAACACGCCGGGCGCTTCGACAGCGCCGTAAAATGAGGTATTGATCCCCGGATACACGGGGATCGTCCCGGTCCGGTCGGACAGGAAGTTCACGCCCACGCCGCAGGCTGTCGAAAGCACGAGATCGTACTTCTTCACCTCGTCCATAACGGGCTCGAAGTATTCTGGCTCGCAGTGGCGCATGACCCCCAGGTGGTTCACGATCATGGTCTTGCCCTCCTGCGCCGCCTTCATCTTGATGAGGGACGCAATGGTCTCGGCCTCTTTTTCTCCGCCCGCATGGCAGATGGCAACGCAGGTGTTGCACCCGAACACGAGGACCTTCTTGAAGTCCTTCACCATGTTCCATATTTCTTCGATTGGTTTTTGTGTTCCTACGATCATTGTTCATTACTCCTTTATATCATGCTATTCGTGCAGGCTGTTATTTACCAGCACTCAGACCTATCTGTTTAAGGCGTTCGGAAAACTCAGCACATACGGCAGCGTAGGGATTGCCGCCATTCGTTGATGCCGCGGAAAGTATCTCAAGACGCCCGGACTCGATCTTCAGCATGCCGAGCAGGTCCTGCACCCGCTTCACGCGCGCATTCACCCGGGGCTCTATATCGCGGTACTTGCAGGTCCCGCTCCCGCAGCGCACGACTGCCACGCCGTCGGCGCCGACTTCGAAGGCCTTCAACATATCAAGAATATCGATCCGGCTGGTGCAGTGAACGGGCACGGCCCGAACGTTCTTCGGCAGATCGAGACCGAGCACGCCCGCGTGGTGCGTACACACGAAGGCGGCAATGACCGGCTCCTGTCGCTTGGGATCGATCTTGCCGACGATCGCCGGCAGTGAATTTCTGATCTCGCGCACGTCGTAGCTCACCATGCTGATGGCCTCGGCAGGACATTCCGGAGCGCACAGACCGCAGGCCTGGCAGTACTCGGGCCTGATCGTCGGACACCGACGTCACAACCGGCGCGCCGTAAGGACAGATGCGCAGCAAGTGAGGCAGGCCATGCACTTCTTCTGGTCCACGACAGCCCCGCCGCCGCAGCCGCGGCACCTGCCTGCTTCCTCAAGCGCCTCGGCCTCGCTGTATCCCATCTCGAAGTGGTCCATGGTCTTGACGCGGACCTCGGGAGCGAGATGCTTGATCTTCATGCGCGGCTGTTTGCTGATCTTTTCAACAACTTCGGACGGCATCTCGGCGATCTTTTCCTTCTCCTGCACAGGAAGCCTGCCCTCGATGGTCTCGCCTTGAATATAGAGATGCATTGCCAGGGCAGCCCGGCGTCCGTTCGCGACAGCAGCGATAGCCGAGCCGGGGCCGGTCACGACCTCGCCCGCGACGAAAATGTTTCTTGCGCTGCTCATCTGGGTCGCCGGGTTCCATTCAACGCGTCCGCGTTCATCGATCTTGACCGCGCTGTCTTTCAGGAAAGACCATGTTCGACATCTGGCCGATGGTGATAATGATCGTGTCGGCTTCAAGGAGCGTGGTCACATTATTATCAAAGGTCGGAGCGAACCGTTTGTTCGCGTCAAAGACCGACAATACCTTCGTGACTTCGAGACCCTTTACCTTATCGCCTTCACGCTTGATCGCCTTGGGTCCCCAGCGGTAATTGATCTTGATCGCCTCTTCAACAGCCTCGTCCACTTCCCATTTCCAGGCAGGGATCTCCTGCTCGTTCTCAAGACAGACCATCTCGACGTTCTGGACCCCGAGCCTGCGGGCGGACCGGGCAACGTCCATGGCAACGTTTCCGCCGCCGATAACGAGCACCTTCTTACCGAGCGCAGGCTTGCGGCCGAATGCGACATCTTCCAGGTAAGGAATAGCGAGCAGCACTCCGGGGCCTTCCACGCCGGGAATATTCAGCGAACGGCTGAGGGAAAGACCGATGGCCACGAGCACTGCATCGTGCTTCTTTGCGAGATCATCGAGCTTTGCGTCTTTGCCGATCTCGAAGTTCGTCCTGACCTCGACGCCTTTTGAAATAACGTCATCAATATCTTCTTTCAACACTTCTCTTGGCAAACGGTAGGGAGGGATCGCGGCAGCGAGCATGCCGCCGAGGACAGGGTGCTTCTCATAGAGGGTCACGCTGTAGCCCAAGTCCGCAAGGTCTCGCGCTGCGGTCAGGCCCGATGGGCCTGAGCCGATGATGCCGATGCTCTTGCCCCTGGTCTTTTGGACGAGCTTCCGCTTGGCGCGGCGATAGTCCTTGGACTTCTCGATGGCAAACCGCTTCAAATGACGGACGGCCAGCGGCTCGTCAACACCGCAGCGCCTGCACGACTGCTCGCAGGGATGGTGACAGATCATGGAGCAGACCGACGCGATGGGGTTTACCGAGGTGATGACCTCGAAGGCCTCGGTGTATTTGCCCTGGGCGATCAGGCCCACATAGGCCTGCACATCCGTATGCGCCGGGACATGCCGCGCGGCACGGCGAATAGGGCCTTGTTTCTTTGATGTCAGCGCCGTAAGGTCTATAGGGTTCGAGAGTGCACACATCTTGTGTTGCCATAATTCACTCCTGCCGTAAATTAACTCTATATTATCGAGCTTTAAGTAAAAAATAGATAGAAAAATTAGCTGTTCTTAAGACTCGAGATTCTTTGAGTTGCTACTTTGGGGCTAGTCTACTTTTCCTGCTTCGTCAAAAGCTCGAGCATCTCCATGCGCGTGGACTCCTTGCTGCGGAAACTGCCCCGCACCGCGGAGGTGACGACACGGGCGCCCGGCTTCTTCACGCCGCGCATGCTCATGCATAAATGTTCCGCGTCGATGACCACCATCGCGCCCTTGGGTTTTAGCCTGCTCACGATCAGGTCGATGAACTGCGCGGTCAATCGCTCCTGCACCTGCGGCCGCTTCGCAAAGATTTCGAGCGCCTTGGCCAGGCTGCTGATCCCCACGATCTTTCCGGCGCCCGGGATGTAGGCGATGTGGGCCTTGCCGGAGAAGGGCAAGAGATGATGTTCGCACATCGAGTGAAACGGGATGTCCCGGATCATCACCATTTCATCGTGACTCTCTCCCGCCATGGGCTTCATTAACTCTTCGGTGTTCGCGGAGATGCCGGAAAAAATTTCCCCATACATCTCGGCCACGCGCTGCGGGGTATCCTTCAACCCGGGCCGGTCGGCATCCTCACCGATGCCTTCAAGAATGAGCCGAACGCCTTTTTCTATTTTTTTAGTGTCCATAAGAATTAACCACAGAGTTCACAGGGGACGGCTAAGGGAACCCGACGCAATCGGCACACCTTTTCTATTTACTCTGCGCCCTCTATGGCAAATGATTTTGCTTCTATGATTCTATTTTCCGTCACGATTTTCTTCACTGGCACATCGTGCGGATCAGCGAGGATCATCGGAACAATCTGCTGCTCGAAGGCAATGGCAACGGTCGGCTTTTTAAATTCGGAAAGGAGCTTGTCGTAAAACCCCGCTCCATACCCGAGGCGGTTTCCCCGCTCATCGAATGCCACCCCCGGCACGATAATGACGTCCAGCTCGTCGAGCTTTACCAATGCAGACCCTCGCGGCTCGGGGATTCCCCAGGCGCCGGGAGAAACATCGCTGTCAAAAATTTTTATCTCGAACAGCTCGAGTTCTTTGCCCTTGACCTTCGGCAGAACAACCCGTTTTCCGGCAGCCAGCGCCCGACGGATCATGGGGGCCGTTTCCACTTCGCTCCGGAATGACGCGAAGAACATAATAACGTGTGCCGACTTGAATTCAGGCAGAGAAAAAAGCCTCTCTTCAATCTGCCTGCTTTTCGATGACCGCTGTCCCGGCAATAAGCTGTCCCGGGCCACCAGCGCTTTTTTTCTGAGCTCGTTTTTCAAGTGAAGGATTTATTTCTTCATCAACTGGTCGAGCGCGGCTTTGATCTTCTTCGCCTCTTCCCGTACGCCGGGAGAGGCGTCGTAAGGAGATTTTCCGTCGAGGTCCGCAGTAACGGCATCACCGGCATAGCTCATAAATCCGAGAAACTTCATTCCTTCGAGATGGCGGAGGATGAAAGCTCTCTCGGAATCCTGCCGGATCTTGTTGCCCACGACAAAGACCTCTTTGACACCGAGGCCGCGGGCGAGCGACTCGATCTGCCGGGCAGTCTGCATGCTCCGCTGGCCGGGCTCCACCACCACAATGAAGGCATTGACGCTGCCGGCGGTGCCGCGGGTCAAGTGCTCGATACCCGCTTCCATATCGAGGATGACAACTTCATCACTCCTGAGAATCAGATGGCTGATCAAACGGCGCAGGAGCACGTTCTCGGGACAGTAACAGCCGGACCCCGCTTCTTTGGACTTCCCCACGACTAGGAGCCGCACCCCTTCGTGCCTTATACTATAGGCGTCAGGGATGTCATCCACCTTCGGGTTGAGGCTGAACATTCCGCCCGGGGAGCCCGGTCTTGAACCCGTGCGCTCCTCAATCAGATCGGACTGTTCGGCAAGCGGCAGGGCCCGGGACGCCGTTTCCGGCGATATGCCGAGCGCGGAGGCAAGGTTTGCATCCGGATCGGCGTCCACGGCCAGGACCGAACGGCCCTCAGCCGCGTAAAGCCTCGCCAGCAGGCCGGCCAGTGTGGTTTTGCCCACTCCCCCCTTGCCTGTAATTGCGATTTTCAATCATTTCTCCTCAATAATATGAGTCAAAATAACATCTATGAAGATAAAGTGTCAAGGATTTTTTGTTTTTCGAGGAAGGTTACGGATTGTAACGCGGACTTGAAATATCGTGCTTTGGAACCTGTCTCCGGGTGAGGATAGGAATGGATTTTACAACTGTTTTTTTACGGTTGCCATGTCTTTTTTATACCCATGGGCTAGTGGCCTATCCTGGCAATCGCCTTTCGCGCAACCTCGCCCATGTCCCGGTCGGCGCTCAATTCGACGAGGCAGGACAGCGACTCCCTCACTTTACAGCAACCGAGGGTAATAGCGGCATTTCTGCGCGCTTCAAAACTGCTTGAGCTGAGCATTTCTATCATCGCGCGGATCGTTTTCCGGGTGAGTCGCAGGTCACACCCGCTGTCCGGCCAGCGGCCGAGGATAGCTGCAACAGCTTCCAGCGACCACTCGCGAAGGGAGGGCTCTTCTTCGTCGAACAGCCTGCTGAGCGGCCCGAGCGCCGAGGGATGGGCGAGCTTCCCGAGGGCCTGAATGGCCGGCACGTTCACCCCCGGCAGCTCGAGAAGCGAGATCAGCGGCCCGACAGCGCGAGAATCGCCGATGTCGCCGAGCGCGATCGCCGCGGGAAACTGGAGCCACATATCCGTCGCGAGCGCATCTATGAGGGGCTCTACCGCCCGCGGATCGCCTATCTTGCCGAGCGCCTCTGCCGCCGCATGCTTCACATTCATGTCCGGATCGGCCAGCGCCTTGATGAGCGACGGCACGGCGCCGCGGTCCTGCATTGTGCCGAGCATGACGCCGCTGAACGTCCGCACTTCCTCGTCCGCGTCATTGAGAAGAGAAATGAGGAACGGAAGCGACCGTTCGCCCAACGCGACATAGATTTCCATGGCGGCATTCCGTACGCGGTCATTTTCGTTATTTTTAAGGCCGGATTCAAGTACGGGATAGGAGAGCGGACCGGCCGCCTCGCGGAATGCCGCAATTACACCGTCCTTCCCTCTCTTGTCGAGGTCATAAAATGCTTCGAGAAATGCGCTGAGCGACGACTCTTGAACGAGCTCTTTACCCATGACGCTGCGGCCTCCTTGGTCAGCGCATCCTGAAAAGTTCGAGAAACACGTCAGTCGACCCGCATTTCCCCCATGGATGCTTATTTCGATGGATAGATCTTCTCGATGATTGCGTGCAGATCGCTTGGCTGAAAAGGCTTCTTTACATATCCTTTTGCCCCGAGGGCCAGCCCCCGCATCGTATCTTCTTCTTTGCCCTCGGTACTGACCATGATAATCGGTATGTCGTTGTATTTCCCGAGCTCCTTTACCTTCTTTATAAACTCGATCCCATTCATGACCGGCATATTGATGTCGAGGAGGATCAAACTCACATCAGGATGCTTCTCGAGTTTATCCAGTCCGTCCTGACCGTTCAACGCGTCGATGATCTCGCACCGGTACCGCATCAGCACCATCTTGTACATCTGGTGTATCAGCGCAGAATCGTCTATAACCAGCACTTTCTTAAGCATTGCCTCTCCTCTCGTTGACTGTTGCATGAAGCCTGTGAAGTTTGTTCCCAAAACGTGTCCGTTTTGCCGTGTCCTTCATCCCTTGACCGGAATTCCCATACTGCGCACCCGCTCCGCCAGTTCCAGAATATCGACGGGTTTTTCATAGTAGTAGCTTGCGCCGCGCTCGTAGGCCTCTTGCTTGATCTCGGTTGAGCCGTGCGCCGTCATAACGATCACTTCGGTCTTCGGCCAGTAGCGTTTGATATAGCTCAAGAGCTCCAATCCTTCTATGCCCAGAATTCCGGACATTCTGATGTCCACGATCACGAGATCGAATGCATAACGGGCCAGCGCTTCCTCGGCAGGCTCAAGCCTGCTTGCCGTAATGACCTCAACGCCGCTCGATCGCAGCGCGTAGGACAGCGTGAGCAGGATGGTTGGCTCGTCGTCAACAATAAGAATCCGCCTGGGTTCGGTTTTGACGTACGAATCGGGCGCTGCTTTAACAGATAATGACATTGCTTCTGCCTCCTCGAGAAAAGACCGGATTTTCAGCGATATTGTAATGCGCGATAGGAATACTCATAATTAACCCATTTGTTGCAAATCATGAAACGTTCTTCAGCACTACCGCGGGGATGTCCTTGAGAGGGGCGATACTATCGACTGCCTCCAGCTCAATGGCCTTTTTCGGCATGCCGAACACCACGCATGACTCTTCATCCTGCGCAATGGTGAATGCTCCGGCCTCTTTCATTTCGAGCATGCCCTTCGCCCCGTCATCGCCCATGCCGGTCATGATGACGCCGATGCAGTTTTTGCCGGCATAGCGTGCCGCCGAGCGGAACAAAACGTCAACCGACGGGCGGTGGCGGGAAACCAGCGGCCCGTCCTTGATTTCCACGTAGTAGCGCGCGCCGCTCCGCTTGAGCAGCATATGATGGTTGCCCGGCGCAATGAGCGCCCGTCCCCGGATGACCGTATCATTATTCTCCGCTTCCTTTACGGAAATGCGGCACATGCCGTCAAGACGGGTTGCAAAGGCCCTGGTAAAGTGTTCCGGCATGTGCTGGACAATAACGATGCCGGGGGCGTCGAGCGGCATGGCCGTGAGAAAATCACTCAGGGCCTCGGTGCCGCCCGTGGAAGCGCCGACCACGACAACCGTATCGGTCGTTTTTGCCATTGCATGCGATGTGGACTTCGCCAGAATGACGTCTGCGGAGAGTTTCGGCACAACGCGCGGCGTTTCGGGGACAATGCGCGAGATACGCGCCATGGCCGCGGCCTTCACGGCATCGCAGATGCGCACCTTCGACTCTTCCAGGAATTGTTTCGTCCCGATCCGGGGCTTCAAAATGATCTCGACGGCCCCGTATTCAAGCGTCCTCAAGGCTGTTTCCGAGCCGCTTTCCGTGAGGCTCGAGCAGATGACCACCGGGATGGGATGCTGGCTCATGATTTTCTGGAGGAACGTGATCCCGTCCATACGCGGCATTTCCACATCCAGCGTTATCACATCGGGCACTTCGTGAAAGATCTTGTCCGCGGCGATAAACGGGTCCGAGGCCGTGGCCATGACCTCGATCTCGGGATCGGAGGAGAGGACCGCTTCGAGCGTCTGACGGACCACGGCGGAATCATCGACGATGAGGACCCGTATTCTTTTTTTCGTAACCATTGCACCTCGTGTTCGCGCGCGCCGGGATTGATTATGCCATCGGCGCTCCCGTCAGATCTGAGCGGTGCTGACCTTTCGTCAGGCGCTTCAGGAGCACCTCGCCTGTGTGGGTATAAAACAATATTTTTCTACCCTGGAGCCCGCCCACGTCCCGGGTGATCAGCGTAAGTCCTTCGCTCTTCATGACCTCATCCGCGGCCTCGCTGTTCTGCCTGCCGACCGAAAGAAGCCCGGACTTTTCGATCGGCCTCGAAAACATGTCGGCGCCGCCGAAGCATTTCACTTCGAGCTCGCTTCGTTTGACGCCGAAGCGGTCGAAGATCTTCACCATCTGCCGCATCGCGCAGTCCACGTACCTGAACTTTTCCACACAGTCGCCGCTGCAGGTCTTTTGATTGCCGCACGACGGCAGTAATCCGTGGCAGATGCCGCCGATCCCCAGACGGCGACTGTACAGGATGACCGACAGGCAGGAGCCGAGGACCGTTACCACGAGTGTCGGCCGCTCGGCACAGTGCATCTCGCCCGCCTTGAGGCGGACTATCGGCAGTTCTTCTCCTGTTCGAGTCACGGCATCTTCCTGTAAATCGTGGAAGCGATGCGCACCAGGGGAAGATCAAAACCATGGACGGTCTCCGAGTGCCCCAGGAAGAGGTATCCGCCCCTTTTCAAGCACCGGCAGAGCCGGCTCAAGAGTTTGTACTGAGTCGCCCGTTCAAAATAAATGATCACGTTCCGGCAGAATATCGCGTCCGCTTTTTCGGGGACGATCAGGTCCTCGTCCATTAGGTTCACCCGTTGAAAGGCAATGCGGGACCGGAGCTCCGGCACGACCCTGACCAGCTTCTTTTCCCGGTCTTTGCTGCGCAGGAAGTATTTCTCCTTGAAGGATTGAGGGATCCCCTCCACCAGATGCTGGTCGTAGATGCCGGAGCGCGCTTTTTCGAGGACCCTCGTTGATATGTCCGTGGCCAGGATAGAATACTGGAAATCGGGATGCGGCAAGGCATATTCGTTCAGCACCATCGCCAGCGTATACGGCTCTTCCCCCGAGGAGCAGCCCGCGCTCCAGACGATGAACTTTTTTCTGTTGCCGAACGCGCTCTCGGTCAGGAATTCCGGCAGCGCGGTTTCGGTCAGAAACTGAAAATGAACGGGCTCGCGGAAGAAATCGGTTTTGTTCGTTGTTACGGCATCGATCATGTGCACGAGTTCGCCGTTTCCCTCCGGAGAGTCGAACAGGAACTCGCAGTACTCTCTGAACGATGTCATCCCCAGACTTCGGAGCCTTTTCTGAAGCCGCGATTCCAGCATGATCTTTTTTGCCGGAGGCATCTTGATCCCGCAATGATCGATAATAAACTCGCTCAGGCGGTCGAACTCTTTCGGGGACATTGCTTTTACGGCATCATTGTACATTTGACCGTTCTTCATGAATTGGATGGTGTCCCGTTCAGCATGCCTTCAGCCGCGTACCCGCGGCCTATCGATTTTAACATATCCGGTGGGATGCCTGACCGAATCTTTCGTTGTTGCCGCCTCCGCACCGGCATGCACCTGACACAGCGTGCGCCGGGTGCTCGTGCAATGTTCTTCGAGTTCAAAAGACGCTGTACATATACTCCTTTGTACGCCTTGCATGAAAGTATTTTGTTGGCCGTCAAGAAGACACAGTACATGGCTCCCTGCCTACTTGTTGACATCTGCCCTCCAAAACGGTTATTACGCGGGGACGTGTCACCACACTCTCTCTTTCGGCAAGAACTACCGGGCGCCATCCGCAGGCGCTTCCGCCTGCTTTGCCTGCACCAGGGCCAGTTCGTCGATCGAGAACACCTTGTCGATGTCGAGGATGATGACGAAGGTGTTGTCCCGCTTGCCCATGCCCCGGATGAACTCCGTGTTGAGATGCGTCCCGATCTTCGGCGCGGGCTCGATGTGGTCCGGTCCGAGGTCCATCACCTCCTGCACCGAATCGGCGAGCGCCCCGAGGACCGTGGTCTCATTGTCGACGGTCACCTCGGTGATGATGATGCAGGTGTTCACCGTCTTCTCGGTCCTGCTCATGCCGAATTTCAGTCGGAGATCGACCACCGGGACCACGCTGCCCCGGAGGTTGATCACCCCGCGCATGAACTCCGGCGTCTTCGGTACCTTGGTGATGGCCGTGAAATTGAGCACCTCGCGCACTTTCGAGATGTCGAGCGCGAAGACCTCATCTTCGAGTTTAAACGTCAGGTACTGTGTTGTTTCCATTATTCCTGTGGCGTTCATCGTAGCCTCCTTGGTAAAAGGATAATCGGTTATCGCTTGCCGTTGTTATGGCACGTCCGACGCAGCCTGCTCAAAGGCCATGCCGCCGCTCCTGGCAATAATATTTTCCTCTTGTTCGGCGGTGCTGATCAGTTTCGGGAGGTCCAGGATCAGGGCCACCGTACCGTCGCCCAGGATGGTCGCGCCCGATATGCCCTCGACCTGCTTATAGAACCTGCCGAGGGACTTGAGCACCGTCTGGTGTTCGCCGATCACCGTGTCCACGGTAAAGCCGACCCTGCGGCCTTCTTCTCCCACGATGACGATCTGCTCGATTGCGGGCGCGGCCCCGCTGATCATGAACTGCTCGCGAAGGCTGATATACGGCACCATGTGGCCCCGGACATTGACCAGATGCCTGTTGCTGGATTTGCCGGCATCGCGCTTGAGCTCGATGCACTCCTCGACCGAGGCGAGCGGGAAGATAAAGTGTTCCGCGTCGATCTTCGTGAGGAACCCGTCGATGATGGCGAGGGTGAGCGGCAGCTTGAGCGTGATCGTGGCGCCCGCGCCCCTGATGCTCGCGATCTCGATGCTCCCGCGCAGCGCATCAATGGCCTTCTTGACGACATCGAGGCCCACGCCGCGACCCGACATGCTCGTTACGTTTTTGGAGGTGGAAAAATCCGGCATGAGGATGAGCGTAAAGAGCTCTTTGTCCGAGGGGGTCGCGTCAGGCGGCATCAGGCCCTTTTCAGCGGCCTTGGCTCGGATGGCCTCGGTATCGAGGCCGGCGCCGTCGTCTTTGATCTGGATCAGAACATGCGCTCCGGAATGGACGGCGGAGAGGTGAATAGTGCCGCACCGCGGCTTGCCTGCGGCCTCCCGCACTTCCGGCGTTTCGATACCGTGGTCGATGCTGTTCCGGATCAGGTGCACGAGCGGGTCACTCAACCGCTCGATAACGGTCTTGTCCAGCTCGGTCTCCGCGCCTTCGGTCGTGAGCTCGATCTCTTTTCCCAGCTCGGCGGAAAGGTCGCGCACGGCCCGCTTGAACTTGCTGAAGGTGGTGCCGATCGGCAGCATGCGGATGCTCATGGTATTGTCCCTGAGCGACACGGTCAGCCTCTCCACTTCCTCGGCAATGGAGAGGAACTCAGGAATGCCGCGCACGAGCGCGGTCTGGCTGAGCCGTGCCTGCACGGTCACCAGTTCGCCGACCAGGTTTACCAGCGTGTCCAGCCGGTCAGTGGCCACCCGGATGCTCGATGTGGGTTCCGCGACCTGACGGCGCTCCCGCATCTCGCGGACATGCAGCTGCTCTGCCAAGGCCGACTCCACTTTGTCATAGCTCACGATGCCGTTCTCCACGAGCATCTCGCCGACCTTCTTTTTTGATTGCAGCGCCTTTTGGAGGTCCTTCGGCGTCAGGTCGCCCCGATCGAGGAGGATTTCACCAAGCCGCTTATACGAGGCCTCGTCATCCAGGCCGCCCTCTTCATCGATGACCTCGATCATGAGCTCGCTCGCCTCTTTTGCAAAAATGAATATGTCCTCGATCGCATTCCTGCCCCGGTTCGTCGTCAGGATCACGTCCCAAAAGGTATAACAGTCATCGGCGTCATAGTCTTCAAGATACGGAATGGCCTCGGTCTGGGCCAGCACGCGGCAGGTGCCGAGCCGGCGCAGTTCCCGTAGCAGCAGCACGGGGTCCGTGCCGGAGGTGAAAATATGCTTCGCCGGACGGAAGCGAATCCGGTAGGTCGCGTATTTGGCGGGCTCCTCCCTGGTTGGATTGCCTTTCGCGGCAGGGGAGGCAGGAGCAACAGCCCCTTTTCCCGCGGAATCGGGGAACAGCTTCCTCAAGGTTGCGGTGATATCGGCGCCTTTCGACTCATCCGCCGCGCCCCCCTCATAGAACGCATCGAACAAGGACTGAATATGGTCGCGGGCCGTGAGCGCCAGGTCGATGAGCTCTTTCGTGGCGGCTATTTTCCCCTTGCGGACCTTATCAAACGTCGTCTCGAGTTCGTGCGTGAAGGCGGCTATATTGTGGAATTCGCAGGTCGCTCCCGACCCCTTGATCGTGTGCATGGCACGGAACACCCGTCCGACCTGCTCCATGTCGCCGGGGTTATGCTCAAGTTCGAGCAGTCCCGCCTCAAGCTCGGCAAGGAGCTCATAGGCTTCTTCCCTGAAAGTTTCCCGGAGTTTTCCGATAATATCTTCCATAGGTTCCTTCCCCTCTCAAGTTGTTGACCCCGTGCGGGGGGTATCGCTCATCCTCTTACCCAAAGACAGCTGTGGTCAACATCCAGACGGCAGCCGGCAAGGCGTGAATAACCTGCCTCTTCCACGATCTGTTTAAACAGTTCCGGCCAGTCGCCGGATAAGGAAATGCTTCTTTTCATGCGGCTCGCGGAGCGGTGGGCAGAGCACAGCAGCTGGAGACAGGATAGATCGACGTCAGTAACGGTCCCGAAATCCACCCGTACCTCTTCGGCGTCGATGAGGGCCTTGATCAGAAGAGTCCGCAGCCCTTCTGCCTGGCCCACCGTAAGATTTCCGTCCAGTGTTATGTTCGCTTGTTTCCCTGATTGTTGATCACGAAAGGTAATATCCATGATATCCTCTCAGACAAAGATTGAACAACTCGTGCTCGAAAATACCTGTTCTTTTGCGGTTACCCGCGCTGTCGTACTGTTTTGTGAAGGAGACGAGAAGTATCAATACGTTAAAGAAGATCTTGCCAGCTAATGTGTAAGAGAGTTTGCAACTTGCGTACCATAAATTACGATATACCATTATCTATAAATCAATATGTTGTGCATAAACCAGGCTTTTTGCTGATTGAAAACACGACAGTGACGGAAAAATGACAGCCAATAATAGGCATGTTTGGTTCAATTGGGCTTTTATCATTTAAGAAACTTCCTAACCACATTGAGCAGCTGTTCCGACGTAAAGGGCTTCACGATCCAGCCGCTCGCTCCGGCCGCCTTACCCTGCCTCTTTTTTTCTTCCTGCGCCTCCGTGGTCAGCATAATGATGGGGACGAACTTATAAGCAGGCAAGCCCCGGAGATGCGTTATCAGTTCGATGCCATCCATGTCGGGCATATTGAGGTCGGTTATCACCATGTCGACCTTCGTGCTGCTCAGCTTATCGAGGGCGTCTTTGCCGTTTTCCGCGGGCAGAACATCGTATCCGGCATCTTGCATGGCAAACATTATCAGCTGACGCATAGAGGCGGAATCGTCCACAACAAGGAACGTTTTAATCATATGGCGCACTCTCCTCTTTTTTCTTTATCGTTCATATCAATAAATAATTTTTCTGGTATTGAAGCAGGGAATTAAAAAAATCTTGAGCCTAAGGATTAGTAGAGTGCAAAAGTTATTCCCAGGTTATTAAGACTTATAAATCAAAAGGTTATTTTTTATGGTTTCACGCGCCGGCAGGGAACTGTCCGGAAATCATACGATTATATATTGCGGGATGTCAAATTTTGGCGGTCTTGCTTTTGTTGATTAAAGGTGATACTGTTACGCACCTGTTATGCACTCCTGTAGGCAGGCTTTCACCTGCAAATGTCTCTCACCCCTGCCATCTCCCCGGCGGGAGAGGACTAAAGTGAGGATGAAATTATCATGCTCCTGTGTGAGCCGAAGGCTCAAGGACGTTTTTTCTCCATGAACAGTATCCGACAGAACATAAAAACATTGATACCCGGCAAACTTGAGGAACAGATCGTCGGCATGGGTCTCAAAAAATATCGCGCCCTGCAGGTGTTCGAGTGGATATACGGTCATCACGCGGAGTCGTTTGACGAGATGACGAACATCGCGAAGGCCGAGCGCTTACTGCTTGCTGAGCGCTTTTATATTTCGCATCTTCGAGCGCTTAAAACCGAATGTTCCGTTGACGGTACGAGGAAGTTCCTTTTTGAGCTTGAAGACGAACATACCATAGAGAGCGTCCTGATTCCCGACGAGGACCGGAACACGCTCTGCATTTCATCGCAGGTGGGCTGCGCCCAGGCGTGCCGGTTCTGTCTCACCGGAGGCGGGGGGTTCCTGAGAAATCTCGAAGCATTCGAGATCGCGGACCAGGTTTTGGCAGTGGAAAAAATGCTTGCAGCGGAACCAGCCGCGGCGGCGGACAAAGGGTCCTCCTACGGGCGATTCAGGCACATCACGAACATCGTGCTCATGGGCATGGGAGAGCCCCTCGCAAACTTCGACCAGGTGCTTAACGCTTTGCTCATCATTACCGCGGATAAAGGACCGGGGTTTTCGCCCCGCAGAGTTACCCTTTCGACCGATGGACTTGTGCCGGAAATTGAAAAGCTGGGAAGATCAGGAATGAAGGTAAATCTTGCGGTGTCCCTGAACGCGACGACGGATGAGGTGAGGGACAGGATCATGCCGGTGAACAGGCGTTATCCCATAAAGGAACTGCTCGCTGCCTGCAGGCGCTATCCCCTCGATGACAGAAGAAAAATCACGTTTGAATACGTAATACTGCGGGAGGTAAATGATTCGGAGGCGGACGCCCTTCGCCTTGCGAAGCTGCTGAGAGGCATACAGTGCAAGGTGAACCTCATCCCCTTTAATCCCTTTCCGGGGAGCGAGTTCAAACGGCCCGATGACAACGTGGTGCAGCGCTTCAAGAAAATCCTGACTGACCACCACTATACCGCGTTGGTGCGGGAGTCGCGCGGCAGGGACATTTCAGCGGCCTGCGGCCAGCTCAGGGAACGGCTGACGCCGGGTTCTGCCTCCTCAGCCAAACCATAAACGCGTAGCGATACCTTGATAACCACCTCTCTCTTTTCCTTCTTGGACTAATCTCAATGCATCGAGGGCCAACGGGAGGGTTCCTGCTCGACCTTGCCGGCGCTCTGAGTATCTGTGCAAAACTTGCTCCTCTTATTAACTTCATGGCAATGGCGGTTCGTTTTGAAAAAAAGGGCGAGCTGTTTCAACTCGCCCTGTCGATCAGGTATTTTAAGACTCAATCTGGGCGATTCATCCATTTCGCCCTCACCGGGTTTTAAGCGCCATAAAAAAGGACGGGAAACTGTTTCGTTTCTCGTCCTTCGCTTGCCTGTGGTCAATACTACGCCTGCTAGCTTTTGCTCCCCAAAATCTGATTAACGATATTCAGGAGGTCGGCCGTCTGGATGGGCTTGGGTACATAGGCGTTCGCGCCGAGGGCGAGGCCGCGCTTCCGGTCTTCTTCCGCCCCTTCGGTCGTAATAATGATGATCGGTATGGTTTTATGCGCCGGGTCGTTCCTCACCATGGACACGAGCTTCAGGCCGTCCATGATAGGCATATTGATGTCGGTCAGGATAATGTCAAACTTCTGGGTCGAGAGCTTCTTGAGGGCGTCGATACCGTCATTGGCTTCGACAATCTTACTCCCCGGAATCCGCTTCAGGGCGAACGATATGAGCTGCCTCATCGTCGGGGAATCTTCAACCACCAGAAAATTGTATTCGGGCATTTCAAACCTCCGTTTATCCTCAAAAAAGCATTTAACCACGGATGAGCACAGATAAAGACGGATTTACCAAAATCCTAAAGCAGTGCCGGGGATCCCTTGGACGGGATTTTTACCAGATCTACGTTTTTATTTTTAAATTTTAAACCGTTACGCCGAGAGACGCCACCGTTCGGCCATCTGCGAGTCAACGATGTCTTCAGTTTTGTTTTTCTTTCAACAGATCAAGGAAGCTCTGGATCGTGGTAAGCTTTCGTTCGGACTGCGAATAGAGCTTCGATGAAAAGAGCGCCGTGGCCGCATGGCCGGCCAGCATCGAGAACAATTCGTAGTCGACGTTCGTGAACGCCTGTTTCTGGACCAGCAATTTGTATATCGCAATCACGCCGATCACGTGCTCTTTGATCTTTAAGGGAATGCAGACGATCGGGTGGAGGTAATCGATGCCCGTCAGGTCCGTGGGGTCGCCGTCTCGGTAATACGCCTCACCCGCCTTGGCGGCTTTGCCGATGATGCCCTCGGCGAGTTTTACGCTGGCCCTGGCCTCGGGTCCCATGCCCTCCTGGGCCACGATCGTAAGCTCGTTGGTCTTTTCATCGAGCATCATGATCGAGAACTCCTCGGCCCCGATCAGGTTCATGACGATCTCGAGGATGATCTTGAGTGATTCGTTGAAGTCCAGGGTCGAGTGGAGCTGATAGCTGGCAACGTACAGGTTCGCCAGGTTGTTGTTCTCCGCCTCTACTTCCACATAGCGGTTGGCAAAATCCTTGTTCTCCTCTTCCACCAGATGGAAGCGATCAAGAAGGTTCTTGTTCTCGTCCTCGAGGAGCCTGATTCGTTCTTCCATGGAATGCAGCTTGAAGTCGCCTTCCTTGCCGGACAGTTTCGTGAGTTCCTCAAGCTGGGCCACCCGGTATCGGAGCTTCTCGTTCTCTTTCAGAAGCTCCTGGGTAAACTCCTCGCCCTTTTTGAAGACCTGGAGAAACTCTTCGACTTTTTTGGAGATAGGCGCTGTTTCCTTGTCCATCACGACCTCCTCGATGCGGCTTTGAACCGTTGCTTCTGCTCACGGCGCTCCGGAGAAAGATGATCCCCCGGTCCGGGCTCCTGCTGCGGGTGTGCCCGCTGAGGGTACAAGCGACCGCCGGCTATCGAAACAATTGGTCCCATTATAGTCAAGTATTAAAAAATTATCAAGGCCGAATTCTCAGGCGCTGTTTTTGGCTGTACGGCAGCGCAACGCTATCTCTTCGGCCATTTTATTGAGCGGCAATACGCTGTCCACGGCTCCGGTGCGTATGGCTTCCTGCGGCATGCCGAAGACGACCGCGCTTTCCTCGCTCTCAGCCAGACACTGTCCTTTTCTTTTCTTGATGGCATCCGCGCCTTCGGAGCCGTCCCTGCCCATACCCGTGAGAACGACGCCCAGCGCTGCGGCCCCGCAGGCCTCGGCCACGGAGATCATCATCCGGTCGGCGGACGGCACATATTTGTCAGAGGGGCTCCGCGGAGCAAGCTCGGCGACCAGGCCCGTGCGGTCCCTCCTTACGATCAGGTGATATCCTCCCGGTGCGATCAGCGCCGTGCCGGGGGCCAGCCGGTCCCCGGCGGCGGCTTCACTCACCACGAGAGGAGAAAGCTTGTTCAGCCGCTCGGCAAAACTCCGGGTGAACCCTGCGGGCATGTGCTGTGAGATCACGATGGCTGCGCCGAAATCCGCGGGAAGGGAGGTGAGGATGGCCTGGATCGCGGGCGGCCCGCCGGTAGACGAGGCGATGGCCACCACCTCGATCGGGCTCTTCTCGAACCGGGCATCGTCCTCCTTGCGCGGCAAGGGCGCCTTTTTTTCAACGGTGAGAAGCGCGATGGCGGACTTGACCTTCGACATCTCCAGGTTCAAAATCGACTGGACCTTGGCCACCAGCTCGCTCCGGACGCTCTCGATGCTCTTGGAGATGCGGGCCTCGGGCTTGGCCAGGAAATCGACGGCCCCAAGCTCCAGGGCGCGGAAGACGCTGCGGCTGTCGGAGCGCGACGAAAGTACGAGCACCGGGGTCGGCCGTTCCTTCATGAGCCACCGCAGGAAGGTGAAGCCGTCCATATTCGGCATCTCGAGGTCGAGCGTGATCACATCCGGAGCGAGGCGGAGTGTTTTCGCAATGGCATCGACGCCGTCGTGGGCGCTCCCGACGACCTCGATCCCCGCGTCGCTGGCAAGCATCTGCGCAATGGCCATGCGGTTGTACGCGGAATCGTCAACAATCAATGCCTTGATCTTTTTCACCTAGAAAGCTCCCGGATAAAAGCCTAAACGCTGAATTTCGATCGGATCGGACATTAGTACTTTGAACTGAGAATTTATTCGGGCTTTGTTATTTGAAATTTGAAATTTCAATTTTCTCCCTGAGCGGCTTCTGGTACACCATGTCGTTCTTGAGTGTGCGCAGCAGAAAGGCGTTCGAGATATTGATCAATGATTCCGAATGCCCGAGGAGCAGATAGCCGCCCTCGCGGAGCTTATCGTGAAAACTGGAGATCACTTTTTTCTTTGCTTCTTTGTCGAAATAAATGATGACATTCCTGCAGAAGATAACGTCCACGTTGCTGATCAGGCTGGTCTTATAAGGATCGAGGAGGTTCAGGGAACTGAACGATACCAGCTCGCGCACCGTATCGATGATCCGGTAATTTCCTTTTTCCTCTTCGATGAAATATTTCGACAGCATCTCCGGGCTGGTCGCGCGGTGGGCGCTCTTTTTATACACTCCCTTGCGCGCCGTGTGCAGCACCCGCTGGTTGATGTCGCTGCCGAGGATCTCCACTTGCCAGTCACGCCACCATTCGCCCGATTCGAGCAGCAGGATGGCGATGGTATAGGGTTCCTCTCCGGTGGAGCAGCCGGCGCTCCAGATCCGGAGCGTCTTCCGGTCGGCAAGGGTCTGGCGCAGCTCGGGGAGGATTTCCGCGGAAAAGGCGCGAAGCTGGGGGCTTTCCCGGAAAAAGTAGGTCTCGTTCGTAGTCAGGTTGTCGACGAGAACGGTGAGTTCCTCTTCCCGCTTCCGGTCGTAGCGAAGAAAGTGGTAGTACTCCTCGAAGCTCTTGAGGCGGTGCTGCTCAAGCCGGCGCGACAACCTTCGTTCCAGAAGGAACTTGGAACCGTCGTCAAAAAAGATGCCGCAATAGCCGTGGATGAAGTCCCGGAGGAGCCTGAAAACATCATCCGGCAGCGGAATGATCTGTTCTTCAAACATTTATTTTCCCAGCGCTTCCTTCGCCGCATGGCGCACGGTTCCGTCCGGGTCACTCTCGGCGATCCGCTCCAGGAGAGGTCCCGCTGCCGCGTCTTGTTTTTGCTTCAGGACCTCGATCGCCGCTTTCCTAACGCTCCAGTGCGGGTCTGAGAGCCGCGCGATGACCGTCCGCTGCACGGCCTCCCAGCGGAACCCGGCAAGCGCCGCAAGCACCGTCTTCCGCACCTCCGGATCGTCATGGTCGGCGAGTTTCAGGAGGGGCGCAAGGGCCTCTTCGGCCTTGAGCCTGCCCAGCACCTCGACAAGGGCAAGGAGAAAGATATCGGATGCCGCATCGAGGTGTGCCGCAAGCGCCGCGCTCACCCGCTCACCGCCAGCCCTCCCCAGGCTCCGCGCCGCCGCGGCCCGGACCCAGAGGTCGTGGTCCTCGAGCAGGGATATGAGCGCTTCGACTGCATCCGGTCTTCTTGCCTTGCCGAACGCTTCAGCGGCAAGCATGCGCACTTCGGGATCGTCGTCTGCAACGGCCAGCATAAGCGATCGGTTCGTCCTGTCTCCCCCCGGGAGATTACCAAGCGCCTGCACCGCGGCCTTTCTTACTTCCGGCTCTTCGTCTTTGAGCGCAAAGGCGAGCGCGTCGGCCGCTTTGCCGCTCGAAAACTTTCCGAGCAGGAGCGCGATATTCTTCCGCATATGCGCATCGCGGGACGTAAAATCCTTTACCAGGCTGTCGAGCACGGACTCGTCGCCGATCTCAGCGAGCGCGCGGATTGCCGACTCCTGCACGCTTTCATACTCATCGGTGAGTAGTTTGAGAAGCACGGCAACCGCCTTTTTGCTTCGCAACTGCCCAAGAGCCTCTACCGCAGTACTCCGCACGTGCCCGTTTTCATCGGAAAGCAGCCGAATCAGCGGGTCCTCGGCTTCACGCCGGCCGGTATTGCCCAGCACGCGGGCCACGGTGCGCCGTACAAGTGCGTTCTCGTCCGATAGATACCCGAAGAGGACCGGCACATGGTTGCCGTCGATGGTTTCGAGCGCCTGGACCATGGGCTCCTCCATATCTTCCTCCTGAAGAAGCGCAAGCAGCTTCTGAATGGACCTCTCTCTGCCGGCCCAGCCGAGGCCTGCGATGGCCGCCTTCTGAAGTTCCCCTGCGCTCGCCTGCAGCATCTCTTCGAGAAAATCGACGGCGCGTTCGCTCATGCCCGCGCGCACGGCCTGGACCATTTTCCCCCGGTCCGCCGGGGTGCTCTTCCGATGGATCGCGGTGAGCGCCACCATCGAGACTTCGCGCACGATCCTGAGCGGATCGGCAAGCCCCGAGATGAGCGGCGCAAGAGTATTGACATTTCCGATCTTCCCGAGCGAGTCGAGCACCGGCTCCCGGAGACTGCTCCTGCCGAGCGCCGCAAGAAGCGGACCGAGGGCGCGTTCGTCGCCGAGCTCGCCCAAGGCCTCGGCGGCGGCGTAGTCGAGCCAGCCCTGGTCGTTGCGCGTGAGGCAGCCCAGCAGGGCGTCCACAGCGCGCCGGTCCTTGATCTTTCCGAGGGCCTCGGCCGAGGCCACGCGGATGTTCTCGTCAGGGTCTTCCAGCCTGTTGATCAGGGGCGGCACGGCGCGCGGGTCCCTGATATCGCCGAGGATGTCGACGATAAATTTCCGCACGTCCGGGTCCGGCGTAGCCAGCGATGCCAGCAGCCCGTCCACGGCCTCTGCGCCGATGTGAACGAGCGCTTCAATGGCCGAGTTCCGCGCACCGGCATTATCGTGCGACGAAAGCTGCCGGACCAGGCCCTCAATAACCTCGGTGCCGCCGACGGCGACGAGCGCCTCGACTGCCGTCTTTCGGACGCGCCAGTCGGCATCGCTCATGGCGCGGAACAGGAGAGGCACGGCGGCGCGGCCGGCGCGGCCGAGGTCAATAGCCGCCTCCCGCCGCTCCTCCGCGTCGCGGCTCTGCAGTTTCCTGCCCAGCAAATCAAGATTCGGCATTTCCCGCCTCCGCCAGCGCAACGCGCTCCTGCTGGCTCAAAATCCTGGTTATGTCAAGGAGGATAATGAGCCGATCGCCTACCTTGCCCATGCCGGTGATGAAGTCCGCATTCCTGCCCGTGGCGGCCCCGGGCGCGGGATCGATGTCCTTTTTTGGAACATGGATCACTTCGTCCACGTTGTCGACAACGAGCCCGAGAAGGTCGCCGGACGTTCCGGCGCTCCCGTGAACGGCGCCGCGCGCAATGATCATGCGCATTTTTCTCGGGTCATTCTTGATCGTCTTCAACTCAAAGCGGTTCCGCAGGTCGACGACGGGAATGATGACGCCGCGCAGATTGATCACGCCTTCGACAAACGCCGGCATTTTGGGAAGGGGCGTGATCTTGAGCGGCCGGACCACTTCGGTGATGAAGCTTATATCGAGTCCGTATTCCTCGGTCCCGACCTGAAACGTCACGAGCTGTACGGTGTCTTCGGCTGCCGCAGTCTTCTTTTCTTTCGCCATAGCTCTTATGATCCCTGTGCCCCGCTCCGGCCCGCGTCGGCCATCTTGAACTTTGCGATTTCCTTGCCGAGCTGGGTCGATTGTGCCGCCATGGCCTCCATGGCCTTGTTCAGTCCCGAAGCCAGGTCCGCATTGGCCCTGGCGATCTCCTTGATCCGTTCAATTGCCTTGACGATCAGGTCGCTTCCCTGCTGGACCTCTCCCGTGGCCCGGTTCACCATGCCGATCTTCGTGCTTATGGTCTCGACCGCCTGAGTGATGTCCTTTCCGGCTTTTGCCTGCTCTTCACTGGAGTTTTTGACAAATCGCGTGAGCTCCCGCATCTTTTCGGCGGCCTGCATGATCTGCTCGCTGCCCGCCTTCTGCTCGTTGGTGGCCCTGGCGATCTGATGGGTCATCTCGTTGATCCGGTCGACCGCCTCGCTCACCTGCTTGATCCCCCGCGCCTGCTCTGTCGCCGCCGTGTTGATGCTCCGGCTCATGTCCCGCGATGATCCAGCCTGTTCGAGGATCTTTCTCAGGGCATCTCCGGCGCCGGTGGCCAGGTGGACCCCCTCTTCCACGAATGCGACCCCTTCTTTCATGACGTCAACGGCCTCGCGGGACTCAGCCTGCACCGCGGCGATGAGCTTCCCGATTTCCTGCGTGGACGCTGCCGTGCGGTTCGCCAGTTCCCGTATCTCGGCGGCAACAACGGCAAAGCCCTTGCCGTGTTCGCCGGCCTGGGCCGCAAGGATGGCGGCATTCAGGGCCAGGAGGCCGGTCTGGTCTGTGATATCCTCGATCACGGTCAGGATGCCGCCGATGCTCTCGGCGCGCTCGCCGAGGCGGTTCACGACGTCGGCGGTCCGTCGCGCATTGGATTCTATGCGGCCCATCCCTTCGATGGTCTTTTCGATAGAGCGTACGCCCAGCCCCTGGGCATCCTCCGCAAGCGTCTCGGCAAGAGACGCCGACTGCCGGGCCGTTGCCTCCACTTCTTTCACCGAGGCGCTGATCTCGAGGGCGGAGGCCGAGGTCTCTTCGGCCGTGGAAGACAGCATCCCGACATGCTCCGCTATCTGCCGCATTGCGGCCGACATCTGGGTAATGGCCGATGACGTTTCGTCGATAAACCCCGACAGGTCGGACACGGACTTGGCCGCTTCGTTCACCGAGACCGCCATCTCGATAACCGATGACGAGGTCCGCTCCGATGTCGCGTGAAGATCATCCATGCTGGCCGCTATTTCCTTCAGGGAGAAGTGCATCTCATTCACCGATGACGCCGCTTCTTCCACTGATTCGGACTGCACCTGGCTCCCCGAGGTCAACTTCGTGGATATTCCCCTGACCTCGCCCTGGACCGACACCATATGGCGGGCAGCTTCACGGATGCTGCCGATCATGTCCTTCAGCCCGAGGATCATCCGGTTCAGGCCCCGCCCGAGCATCCCGAGCTCGTCGACGGACCGCACGCGAACGCTCCGGGTAAGATCGCCTTCGGCGGTACCCAATGCCACCGATACCGCCTGACGGGTGGGAAGGACGATCATCCGCTGCGTCAGGACAAAGATCAGCGTTGACAGAACGAGCACGATCGCGGCGCTCGTTCCGAGCAGCAGCCAGACCACGTTGCGCGCGGCCTTCTTGGCCCTTTCCCGGGAAAAACCCATCTTGACTTTGCCGAGGCGGGTGGCGCCGAGCATGATGTCTGACTGCGTCTCGATGGCGTCCAGTGTTTCCTTCGCCTTTGCGGCGAGCACGGCCACATCGCCGGATTGATTATCGGATAAAAAGGACCGCATGGCGGGATTCGTGCGGTTGAAGCTGGCCTGGATGTTATTCAATACCGCGCTTGAGTCGTCCACGATATAGGCATAGAACACATCCTGCGAATTTACCGCCTCAGCGACGAGACCGTCGAGCGCGGGGATGTCCTTGTGGAGAAGCGCGTCCGTGGCCGCTTTTCCGAGAAACACCCCCAGTTCTCTTCCGCGCGTTTCGATGCTGCGATACTGGTCCTCCTGCAGCATGCGGGCCACAAAGATCGTACCAAGGACCATGAGCGCGGAAATCACGGCGGCCAGCGCGACCACAAGCTTCAGGCCCATGCTGGACTCAATCTTTTTTTTCAGCGTCAGGCCTGCTAGTATTTCCTTAAGCGCCCTCATGAAAATCTCCTCAACAACCTGCGACTGCCGTCAACCGTCTGGAAAGGCACCCTTGGACTCCTCATGGCCGCGAGAGGCGCTCCGCGTGGGATCACCCTGCCCGCCGAATTTGTTCCCCTTCCGCCGTCACTTTTTCCCGCCTGCTTCGCGAGACTGTTCGGACACCGGAGGATTGTTCTCAGGACACCTGCTCGCCGCCGGACGACGTCTTTCTTACCGTCATGGTCACGAGCTCTTCGTTCAGCAACTGCACCTGCTCGCCGAGCGTTGCGACCGCTGTTGCCAAACCTTCCATCTGCTTCATGTTCTGACGGGGAATGTCCTGTATCCGCTCCATGGACTCGAGGATCTGGCGGCTGACCTGGCGCTGCTCCCTCGTGCCGGCAGCGATCGTTCCGGCCCGCGCGGTCACGTTCTCAGCCGCTTCGGCGATCTGCTTGCCCCCCCGCCCTTGTTCCGTCATTGCGTTTTTCACTTGTCGCGCGATGTCGCGCATGCCCTCCGCGGCGGTGAGGATCATCTCCGAGCCCTTGCTCTGGGCCTGCGTGGCCGTCGCGATCTGGTTCATCATTTGCTTCACGTTTCCAACGGCCTCGCTTACCTGTTTGATCCCGCGGGACTGCTCCCCCATGGCCCGCTCGATCATGTTTGCCGTTTCGGCCGAGCGTCCCGAGCTGGCCAGGATCTTATCAAGCGCCGCGCCGGCGTCCTGGGAGCGGCTGACGCCTTCTTCCACGGCGGTCAGGCTGTCGGTCATGGCCGCCACTGCCTCTTTGGTCTCCTTCTGGACCGCGGCAATAAGTTTGGCGATGTCCTGGGCCGAGCCGGCGGTCCGGTCGGCAAGGGCCTTGATCTCCTCGGCCACGACCGCAAACCCTTTTCCATGTTCGCCGGCCTGCGCCGCGAGGATGGAGGCGTTCAGCGCCAGCAAGTTCGTACGCTCCGTCACCTCAACGATCACGCCGAGGATTTTGCCGATCTCCTCCGAGCGCTTGCCGAGCCGCGTTACGAGGCTGGAGTAGCGTTCGACGGATTCCTTGATCCTTCCCACCGCGTTCGTGGTTTCCCGGATGGACGTAACACCGATGTCGCGGGCCTCGCGGGAAACCTGCTGGGAAAGCTTCGCTGATTCCTGTGCCGCGCGTTCCACCTCCCGGACCGTGGCTTCGATCTGGATCGCCGAGGCTGAGGTCTCCTCGGCGGCGGACGACAGGCTCTCCACGTGGCCCGCCACCTCGCGGATGGCGGCGATCATTTCCATGACCGATGTCGTGACCTCTTCGACGGAGCCCGTCAATTCCCCGGTGTGGCGCGCCACTTCCGTATTTGAGGCGTTCATTTCGAGGATCGCGGACGACGTCTCTTCCGCCGATGTGGACAGGCTCTCGGCGCTCTCGGCCACGGACTGGATGGAGGAGGATATCTTCTCGACCGACGCGGTAACGGTCACTACGGCCGTCGCCTCGACTTCGGCGTTCTGCTTCACCTCGAGGGTGCCGGCCGCGATCCGCGGGCTCAGCTCGTTGATCCGCGCGGCGATGGCGCTCATATCGATGACGAACTGTTCGAGACGCGACAGCAGGTAGTTCACGCCGGCGGCAAGGGCGCCTAGTTCGTCATTTCGGCCGGCATCGACGCGCCGGGTAAAGTCCTTGCGGTCTATTACGTCCTTGAGCGCCGCTCCCAGTTCCTGGACCGGTCGCGTGATGGTGCGGGAGACCGAAACGGTGAGCAGAACGGCAAGGATGACAAAAATAAAGAGGTGCTCCAGAAGGGTGCTGACTGCGTAGGCCCTGAGCCTCTTGTCAAGATCGGCCGGGTACACCGCGACCCTGATTTCGCCAAGCTTGGTCTGGTCGGAAAGGACGGGAAAGGGCCCCGCGAAAATGCGCTTCTCCGTGAGCGAGGGCTTGGCGGCCCGCACGAGCTGCCTTCCCCCGGCGTCGGTGATCGTCACTTCCTGCGCATCGGGGGTATGCATGAAATTCTGGGCCATGTAGTTAAGCCCGCCGAAATCCGACGTCTGCAAGAGCGGTGCTGCGAGCTCGGCCATGAGCTTGCCGGTCTCTTCGCCGTGGTTGCCGGTGTCGGCCATGATGGCGCGCTTCTCCATGAAATATCGATACGTCCCGATAAGGCTCATGGTGGCAAAGAGTCCGAAGAAGATGAGGAAAACGAGTCTCTGTCTTATGCCGATTCGCACGTGACCTCCTAGCCCGAACAAAAAAGCTGATTGAACCTCAGAATCACGGAAAGCACGGCGGAGGGGGTAAATTCTAAGCACGAATTGCTAAATCCGAAACAAGTGCGAAACTCAAATGTTCAAATTTGATATTTGATACTGTTTAGGATTTCGAGCTTCGGATTTAGGATTTCCTCTTTTCTCTGTCTCTCCGCCTGCCCCGCCAGGACTCTTCATCTCTAACGGGGTGAATCTCCGTGGTGGATCTTGACTCTTTACAATTCCCTTAAACCTTAAAGCCCTCAAGTTCCGCCTGGAGCGCATCGGCGCGGGTCTTGAGGGTCTGGACCGTTATATCCATTTCGACGGACACGTCGACGACCTCCTGGGTGATCTTCTGGATCTTGCTCACTGCGTCGCTGATATGCTGCGCGCCGACACTCTGCTCCGACGTGGAGCGGGCTATCTGGGCCGCCTGCACCTTCACGGACTCAACGGCCTTGGCAATCTGCCTTCCCCCCGAGGTCTGCTCATGCGTCGACGTCTTGACCTGCCTGGTGATATCGCGCATCCGCTCCGCGGCCTGCCCGATCCGTTCACTGCCGCGGCGCTGTTCCTGCATGGCCCGGGCGATCTGCTCGATCTGGTTGGCAATGCTGACTGACGCCTCCTTGATCTGGGCCACGCCCCTGGCCTGTTCCGCCGTGGTTTTCTCGATAGCGCGCGCCATGTCCACGGACTGGCGGGAGCTGTCCGCCACCTGTTCAAGCACCTCGCTCGTCACATTCACGAGGGATGAGCCGGCCTCGACGGCCTTGAGCCCCCGGGCCATGGCCTGCACGCTCTGTTCGGTCTCTTCACGCACGGCAACGATCAGGCCCGAGATCTCCTGCGTGGACGCCGCGGTCCGCTCGGCCAGCTCCTTGATCTCCTCCGCGACCACCGCAAAGCCCTTGCCGTGTTCGCCGGCCTGGGCCGCGAGAATGGCCGCGTTCAGCGCAAGCAGGCTCGTCTGGTCCGTCACCTCGTCGATGACCTTGAGGATCTGGCCGATCTCCTGGGAGCGTTTCCCCAGCCGGTTTACGACGTCAGCCGTGGCCTCGACGGCCTCCTTAATGTTTTGCATGCCCTTGATCGCCTCGCGTGACGCGGCCATGCCCCGGTCCGATGCATCGGCGGAAACCTTTTCCGCCAAACGCGCCGCATCGAGCGCCCGCTGCTCCACTTCCTTCACCGAGGCGCTCATCTCCGTAATCGACGAAGAGGTCTGCTCCGCCGACGCGGAGAGCGCCTCCGTGTTTTCGGACACCTGCTTGATGGACGCGAGCATCTGCTCGATGGAGGCCGCCGTATCTTCGGCCGCCGTCGAGAGCGCGCCGGCGTTGCGGGCCACCTCTTCGATCGACGACGCCATCTCCGAGGCCGAGGACGAGGCTTCGGTGGCGGCGTGGGACATCTCTTCGGCGTTTTCGGCAACGCCCTTGATGGAGGCGGTCATCTCGCTCACGGTCATCGCCGTCTGTTCCGTTGCCTCCTGCTGGACCCGGGCGCCCTGGCTCATCTTGAGCGTGGCGTTTCCCATCAGCGTCATGGCCTCGCCGAGGCTCGCCCCGGTCTGTTTGATCTTGCCGAGCATCTCCCGCAGGTTTGACGACATGGTATTAATGGCGGCCCCCAGGATAGCGATCTCCGTCTCGCCGGTAACGGTGATCTCGTGGGAGAGATCGCCGGCAGCCATGCCGGCAGCGGTCGTCGACATCTGGGCGAGCGGCTTCGTGATCTCGCTGTGCACGAAAAGATAGACGAGGGCGGTGGCGACCACAAAGCTTATCAGCGCGACCAGGAGCGACCAGAGAAGAAGGCTCCGGATCTGCCGGTTGACGGCGCTCTCGTTCAGCGCGATGCGAAACACGCCAAGCTTTTTGCCGTCGAGGCTCGTAATCGGCAAGACCTTTTCAATATGCCCCCCGGCCGCGTCGGAATAGGTTTGGACCATGGGGCTGGTCGCCGCCAGCGCATCTTTGCTCGCCGTATCGCTCAAGACCGCGTTCTCGAGCGCCTTGTCGCTGGTATAGAGCACCTTGCCGTCCGTGTCCATGACCAGGGCGCGCGAGATGTCCTTGTCTTCTTCGGTCAACGCGCGCAGCTTGTCTCCCATGCCTTCGAGCGCGTTCAGGGGGAGCCCAAACCCGATCGCCTTGTTGATGTCCTTCTTGATCCCGTCCGCAAGCACGGTCGTTCTCGCGATGAGCGCTTCCCGGTATTTGCCCGTCGTCACATAGATCGTGGTAAGCGTATTGAACGTGAGCACCAGGAGAAGAATACCGGCCGTGGCGATCATCGCCTGTGTCTTTAAGCTCATTTTTGATAGTATGCTCATTTGATCACCCTTGTCGCGTCCGTGATCAGGTCCATGGGCACCTTCAGGCCCAGGGCGTTCGCCTCTTTGAGGTTCAGCACCAGCTCGACCAGCTTGGGGACCTCGGAGGGTATGCTGGACGGACTAGCGCCTCTGAGCAGCTTCGCAGCGATCCGCGCGGCCGTTTCGCCCTGCTCGATCGGGCTTGGTGCAAGGCTCAGGATGACGCCCTTCTCGGCGGTCCCGCCGGTCTGGCTTACGGCCGGGATCCTGGCCCCGTTTGCGGTTTTAATGATCGTATCGAGGGCCTCGTTCGCAGCGGCGCTCACGGTAATAAATACGGCGTCCGCCTTTCCCGCAAAAACAAGCCTGCGGGCGTCATCGACCTTCCTGATCGGCATCCGCACGGTCTGAAAGCCGTACTGGCTCTCAAGCTGGGTCAGTTCCTCCACCTGGCGGACCGAATCGGCTTCGGATTCGTTGTAGACCACGGCAAGCCGGGTAAACGGCATCAGCTTGCGCAAATACCGGAGCAGGCTCGTGAGCGGCACCTTGGAGCTTATGCCGGCAATGTTGCGGGCCGCCACCCCGATGGCTGCGGGATCATAGACGCCGGCGAACACGATCGGGATGCTCTTGGTCTCCCTGCTGGCCGCCAGCGCGGAGGCCGCGCCGTAGGTCACCAGCACGTTGACATCGGCCACCACCAGTTTACGGGCGGCGTTGGTCCAGGAGAGGGGGTCGGGCGACGGCATCTGGAGCAGGGTGTCGACCTTGCTATGGTCGAACCCCTCTTTGACCAGCGTGACGGCAAAGGCCTTTTGGATCTCCTGGTAGTATGTGATGTTCCCGGACAGGATGACGCCCACGGTCTTGTCCGCGGCGGCCGCCGCCGTGGCGCTGAGCGCCAGTGCGGCAAACAGTAACCAGCTTAATCGTCTCATCATTCCTCCCGCTACCACTTCATGGACAGGGTGGCCAGCACCGTCTTCACCGTGCCGTCCAGAGTATTGTCCAATTGGTCTTCATACCGCCGGAACTGGTACGTCAGTTCGCTGCCCACGTATCTGCTGTGCTGCATCTCGATGCCTGCCGCATAGGTGCTGTCGATGACCTTCATGTCCGACAACTCCGCAATACCCGCCACATTGGTCACCGGGCCGGCCCCCGCGAGGTTGAAATTGCCGCGCGAATAGCTCCTGCTTCCCGATGCGGTAAGATTGACCCCGTCAACCGGCGCCACGGCGAGAACGATCGATCCCACGTGGGAGATATCGTCGTAAGGAACGCCCGAGTCGAGGGCGAAAGGCCCGGATCCGCTGTCAAGGGAGACCGTCTGGTCGACCTTGTTTTTAAAGTAGGCATAGCTTATCGTTATCGATGACCGGTTGCTCATCAGCACGGTAAAGCTGGCCAGCCCCTGATCGCGCGACGCTTCTCTGCTGCCCCCGCCCAGCGGCGCGCCCAGGAGGTCCCGCGACTCACGCACCGCGCTGTAGCTGAGCAGGGTGTTGAACCGGGGCGTCGGCACCCACGTTATGGACGCGCGGGCGGATTGCGCCTTGTCGGGGTCCGTGTCATAGGCAGGGTTGTCCACCGTGGTCCGGCTGTAGTCCGCCCGGAGGGTGACCTTGTTCATGACGCGGTAGGTGAGCCCGAGTTTTGCCGTTCCCTTCGTGGTCTTCTCCGGCACGTCCCAAAAAACCTCGGCGTTTGCACGATCGGTAGTATCCTCCACATACTCCCCGTTGAGCGTCAGCCGGTCGGTCGCCCGGTACCGGAGCGTGCCGGTTACAACGTCCCTTGACGAAGAGATTGAGTCCCGGACAGTGACAACCGTCGTGCCGAACGGGGTCACGTTATTCACCGCGCCCGGGTTGCTTGCGTCGGTATTGTAGTGCCGGTATTTGACGGCCATGATCACACTGGTCACCGGCATAAAAGTGATATCTCCAGCCGAGTTCCAAAAATTCACTTTCGCCCCGCTGTCCTCGTTCTTTTTGTCCCCGTTCGTATACGTGCCCGCCAGCACCAGCCTGCCCGAATAGGAGGTATGGAGCTTCACCGTGTCCGACGAGGATTTGAGCTCGGGAGTGAGGTTGTGAGGTATCGGCGTGGTGGAGGGAGGATAGACGTCGAAAAGCTCCTGGCTCGTGAGCGGTTCGAATTTCTTTTCCATGTGGCTATAGTCTACTTCAACCGGCCCCAGGTGGCTGTTCGCGCCCACGCGGACCTGCTGCGTGTTCCAGTCGATGTCCCGGGACTGCGACACCATGTCAATCCCCGAGGAAAATTCGCGCAGGAAGCGCTGTTGGATCTCGCCTTCCCGGTCGACCGTTATGACCTCTGCATAGAGATGGAAAGGAAAGTCAGGGGTCTTGAAGCGAATGAACGCCCTGCGCAGCTGGTTCTCGATGCCGTACTCGGCCCCCGGGTCCTTGTCGGTAAAGCTCACTCCGGGCGTCGTCGAAGGGGGACCGAAGCTGTAATGGCCCAGGTTATGGAACAGCCCGCGGGTATACATATCGAAGAGTACGACGTCCCGGTATGCGTAATCCATCTCCCCGAAATAATCTTTGTTGTTCAAAAAATAGGATTCGAGCACAAAACGGTGCGGAAGCGGATCGTACTCGAGGTCCAGGGCGCCCGTGGCGGAAGACTTGATAAAGTCATACTCGCCGGCGATGGGATTGCCGCTCTGCGTAATCCAGCGGTAGCCCGCACCCACGCGGCCTTCGAAATCGGCGCCGAGAGCTTCCGTTGACTGGGCCTCCGCCGTGTTGTCGCTCGCGGCCTGCTCCGCGGCCGCCAGGGAGGCCCAGAGCATGAATACAATAAGTGTAAGAATGGTCTTTTTCATCTTCGAGCCTCCTCTATTGTATGAAGTTGCCTTTGCCGCTCGCTGACGGCTGGTCGGAACCGTGGATCTGTGAATGGCAGTCCGTGCACCGCGTGTAGAAAGCGCGCTTTTGGTCCGCCGTCGTCATGCTGATACTGCTCGAGTGCGTTGGGTGACACTGCAGGCAGAGGAACGGCTCGCGAAGGGTGAGCAGGTTGTTGTTCACCGACCCGTGCGGCGTGTGGCACGCGCTGCAGTCCTCGGTTACGTCCGCGTGCTCGTAGATAAAGGGGCCTTCTTTTTCCGCATGGCACTGGGTGCAGGTCGCCTTTATCGTCTCCCTCCTCAGGCATTTTTCCTGGCCGCCGTGCGGATCGTGGCAGTCGGTGCAGAAGACCTTCTTCTCCGGCACCGGGTGGTGGTACGGCAGGGTGAAGGCCGCTTTCACCTGCTGGTGGCAGCGCTCGCACATCTCCGCGGTGTCCCTGAGCTTGACCTTCAGATTGTGCCCCCCGTGGATCCGGTGGCAGTCGGAGCAGGACACGTCGGCAAGGTTATGAGTGCCCGCGTTCCAGTTGTGCAGGTTGAACGTGGCATTGGCCGAGTGACACTTGAGGCAGATGAGCGACCGCGCCTGCGCCGGAAGGTTCTTGATGTCGATGAAGGTCTTGAAGTCGCACGCCGACCGTCTCCCGGCTTTCGCATCGGCGGCGAGCCGCTCCGGCGTCAGCAGGTCGACAGCGAGGCTCCCCGGCCCGTGGCAGCTCTCGCAATTGACGAGCGGCAGTCCCGATTCACGCGAGAGCTGCGCGCCCATGGTCGAGAGGTCGAAATCGCGCCGGATCTTGTCATGAAAATGGCATGCCTTGAGGCAGTTGTCGGTGCCGATGTAGTCCGCGTCGAGGCGGCCGGCGATCATCTTTTCATAATCCTTGATCGGCAGGATCGGCCGCGAATCCTTGAGCGCCGCGCATCCGGCCGCAAAGAAGGCGCCCAGCGTGCCGAGCACGAGCCATGTTCTCCATTTCAGAAATCGTTCCATAATATATGAAACCTCCTTTAGCTCAAGTGTGGGTTAGGGTCGTTCCGAAGGCGCGCCCGGCCTGACTCCGTTCGGCAGAAGATAGGTCATCCCCGCCGCACAGTTCGCTGTTGCGGCGCCGCTGCTGCAGAAGGCCGATAGGGTCGTGCCCACCGAATTGTTCAGCACGCCGTCGTCAAGCCAGTCGAGAGAGTCATAGATCAATCGCTTCGTGTACCTGCTGTTATGGACGTACGCCCCCATCTCGTTGCCGTTCAGAGAGGCGAAGTTGAAATAAGCGCCGAGGTTGTTCTTGCCGGTCGTATTGCCGGTTCGGTCCGTATCTCCTGGCGCACGCCAGTCGATGGTGCTGCTCGTAAGAGGCGGGTGCACGGCATTGGTGGAATTGGTCAAGGCACTGAAAATACTGAGCGCATAGGTGAAATCCAGTCTCTCCGCATCCACCAAGGCGGCAAGCGATGTGCTGGAGCCTGCATGGCAATTAACACAGACCTCGCTCGACACGTCCGTGATCGTACTGCCGGTCTTACTCACGGTTTCGAATAAATGGCTGGCGGGTCCGTTGGACCGGAACATGTGGCAGCCCACGCAGGGACCGTTCGTGCCGGTGTTCGGCACTGCCGGGGTGCCGATCTTGAAATGCTTGTACGACGAGGGATTGTCATAGTCCCTTCCGGCATATTCGTATCCCAACCCCTTGAACATAATTGCCGCAACCGGGAAATGGTGGCTGTCGGCGGCCTTCAAACTGCTGAAATCAGCCGTAGACAAGGTCGGATCGGTGTTCAGGTTCTTGATCGTGGCGCCATTGGTTCTGCCGCTGTGGCAGAGGATGCAGACGTTCGCGCCGCCCAGATCAGGATATCGGAACGTTGCATGTGCGTACACGAAATTGGGCGAGCCTGAGGGAGCACCGGCCACGGTGGTCCGGTAGTCATAGGTCGCCGTGAAAGCGCCGGGGTCCCTCATATTTCCGAGGTTATCCGTATGGCAGCCCAGGCACTCCAGCATCTCGGGCTTCCAGGTCTGTGAGTACGCCACGGGGGAGGACAACCCTGGAGGGTAGATCCCGGTATCCAGCGCCTTGAACAGCGCTGTATTACCGGATCTGATCGCATCGGCATACGCGGCGAATCCGGTCTTCGTATGGCAGCGCTGACAGTAGCGCCGGTCATTGATCAGTGTCGTGGTTACCCCGCATGCCAGCGAACTGGTCCCGTCACAGGACCAGTTATCTCTGGCCCACGGACCGCCGTTGTTGCCACTTCCCTGTTTGTCGGCATGCTTTGATGCGGCCCAGTCCCGGTTGATATCAGCGGTGCCATGAGGGTTGTGGCAGTCCGTACAGACTGTGGGGCTATTGTAATCCATGGCATAGCCGGTGATGTTGGCGCCGGTAGTGGTGCCTGTACCTGCCGTAAAATTGCCTGCCGCATCAAATGCGCCCACGGCAAAATGAGAGTCCGTGATGAAGTACTGCGAACCTGTAGGCGGCGTACTTAAATGCGCAGGACTCGGATTCGTTGTCGTTCCCGATGAATCGAGCAGCTCATGGCAATTCGTGCACATGACGAACTGTCCCGAGACCGCGACCGTACCGAGGACCGTTCCCGTCGTATTCGACAGGAGCGATATCGGCCCGGAGCCGTTGTGCAGGCTGCCCCCGCCGTGACACGCTTCGCACCCCACGATAGGCCGGGGAACGCTGCCGATATAGCCCGCGGCAATGATGTTGGCGCTGTCGCCGTTCGGGTCGTGGCACTGCCCGCATAGTGCGACATTGACATTATAATTGCCGCCCAAGGACGGCGAGCCCGCGCTATAGGGGCCGTTCACGGCATTGGCGTGCTTGGTCGTGAGCCAGTCGGCCGTCTGCACGGTGTGGCAGGTGGTGCAGTTGTTGATGCCCACCGTGGTGGCTGCGCCTGTGTTCCCACTTGCCGGCAAGACCCCTTCATTCGTACTGCTGCCGCATCCGCCGAGCAGGGCAGCGGATAACAGCGCGGCAAGTAAAGCGAATACCGTTCTGTTTGTCTTCCTCTCCATAGTTTATTCCTCCCCCCTTGAAGCTTGAGTCTGATTTCGGAATCCGATCAAACAAAAAAATTTCAATCGCGGCGAACAAAAACCGTCACGAAAGCTCAACAACGCCTGATTGTTCTTTATGGCAGGGATAGCCTTGCCGGCAATCAGCTCCCGACCGCCTTTTCTATGTCGAGCAGGATGTACAGCTTGTCGTCCTTCCGCGCGATCCCCCGGAGAAATTCCGCGCCGTGCTCGATGGTCTCCGGCGTCGGCCGCATTGCCTCGGGCAAAATCCGTATCACGCCCGTCACCCGGTCCACCTGGAGACCCGCGTCCTCTTCGTTAACGCTGACGACGATGATCCGCGATTTATCATCCTTCTTCCCGGGGGGCAGGCCGAGCCGCTTGCAGAGGTCTATGACCGGCAATACGGGCCCGCGGAGCGCCATGACGCCGAGCACATAGTCCGGCGAGTTCGGCACGGGGGTAAGATCGCGGGTCTTGAGGACCTCCTTCACCGAATCAACCATCACGGCGTACTCCTCGTCGCCGAGCCGGAACGAGAGCATCTCGATCTCTTGCGTCGAAGCAAGGGCCTCTGCCGGCTCCCTGTCCGGCGGTAACGCCTGAACGGCCGCGGCTTCCGGAGCGGCGGGTGCGGCGCTGCCCGCGGGACCGGCCGCAACGCCCGCTGCAGGCGGTACGGGCGGCGTCTCTGCCGGAGACGGCTGCTGCTCCGTCGGAGGAGGGACCGCCGCAGGTGTCTCCTCCTCCGCCTTTTTCAAGGCCTTTGCCCGCTCCGCCGCCTTTTTTCGCGCTGAGAGAATATCCATGGTTCTCCAAATACAAACTCTAAACTCTAATTTTTACCTTCGAAGCGAACACGGTTCTCAATATTTGCCGTTTTAACATTATTCAGGATTTCGTGCTTCGAATTTCGGATTTATCCTCATTACCCGTCCTTCACCACGCTCTCGATGATCTCCGGACCGATGACCTCCGCGTTCTGTCCGAATCCCTCGATGAGCGCATTGCCGGCAATGGTATTGATGCGGCGCGGCACGCCGCCCGAGTGCTCGAACAGGAGAGCAAGCGCCTGCTCTTCGAAGAGCGGCGCTTCCCTGCCCGCGACGCTTAACCGGTGCTTCACGTACTCCCGCGTTTCTTCCCCGTCGAGCGGCCCCAAATGGTACTGCATCCCGATGCGCTGCCGGAGCGCCCGATATTGCCGCCGGTCCAGCCGCTCTCTGAGCTCGGTCTGGCCGATGAGCACGAGCGCCAGAAGGTTGCGGTCATCGAGCTGAAAGTTCGTCAAAAGCCGCAGTTCCTCGAAGGTCGCCTTTCCCGGGATCAGCTGCGCTTCGTCGATGATGAGCACCGGCTGCTTGCCCGCCTCGAAGAACTCGTACAGCTTGGCGTTGATCCCCTCCAGGAGACCGTGCCGGTGCCGGCCGGAATCGTCCATGCCGAGACGCAGGGCCACGGTGCGCAGCAGCTGTGCCGGCGAGAGCCGGGGATTAATGATGAGCAGCGGGCGATAGCTCTCATCCAGAGAATCGATCAGCACCCGCGACAGCGTCGTCTTGCCTGAACCGATCTCACCGGTCAAAAGAACGATGTCCTGCTCGTCCACCGCATGCTGGAGTCTCGCGAGCGCCTCGGCGTGCTTGGCGCTCTGGTAGAGAAACCGCGGGTCCGGCGTTTTGTTAAACGGTTTTTCCGTCAGTCCGTAAAATTCTTTGTACATCTTTTATACCGAACTCCAAAATACCAAGCACCAAATCGCGAATAAACTTCAATAATCAGCGACCAAAATCCAAAACCCGGTCACTCGAATCTCGAATTTGAGCATTATTTGGGATTTGGCATTTATTATTTGGATTTTTTCTCCTAAGCCCGCGCCACCAGCTTCTTCATCGCCCCTTCGATCAGCGACTCGACGTCGAGAACGAGCACGACGCCGCGCTGGTCTCCCAGCTCCGTGGCGCCGGCGATGCCCGGCAGGTCAGTCAGCCGCTTCCCCAGGGGCTTGATCACGATCTCCTGCTGGTCGCGGAGGCTGTCAACGACGATCCCCAGCCGGCGCTCGGCCAGCCCCACGAGGATCAGATATAACGACCCCCCCTCCGTCTTCGGCGGCAGCTTGAACACCTGCGTGAGCCTGAGGAGCGGAACGGTTTCATCACGAATGGCCATCACTTCACGCGTCTCGACGGTCTCCACCTGCTTTTCCGTCGTCTGGATGATCTCGAGCACGGAGCTGAGCGGCACCGCGAAAACCTGGCCGCCCGCTTCAACGATGAGCGCTTTAATGATTGCAAGCGTGATCGGAAGCGTGAGCATGAATTTGCTGCCCGCGCCGAGCTCTGTTTCTATATCGATCATCCCGGAGAGCTTCGACACGTTTTTCCTTACCACGTCCATGCCGACGCCTCGGCCCGAGATTTCCGTCACTGTTTCACGGGTGGTGAACCCGGGAAGAAAAATGAGGTCCAGAATTTCCTTGCGATCGGCCTCCGGGTCGAGCCCGTGGTCCGGCAAAAGCACTCCTTTTTCCACGGCCTTCGCGAGTATCTTCGACGGGTCCATCCCCGCCCCGTCGTCTTCGACGGTGATCACCACGTGGTTGCCTTTGGGATACGCCGAAAGCTTCACGCTGCCCTGCTCCGGCTTCCCTCCCTGCCGGCGCGCCTCCGGGGGCTCGATGCCGTGGTCGATGGCGTTCCGGATAAGATGCATGATGGGATCGGCCAGGTCCTCGATCATGAGCTTGTCGAGCTCGGTGTCCTCGCCCGAGAGTTGGAGGTCGATCTCCTTCCCGGCCTCTTTTGCATACTTCCTGACCACTTGCGCGAGGCGCGTGAAGATCTGGCCGATCGGCACCATCCTGACCTCGAGTATGCCTTCCTGCAGCTCGTTCAGCTTGCGCTCGAGGTTCCGCTGCGCCTTGTGCAGATCCATGGAAAGGTGGGCAAACCCCTGCGCGGCCCGGAGGTCCTTGACGATGCGGCCGATGATGTTTTTCGTCAGGTGCATGTCTCCCACGGTGCTCATGAGGCTGTCGAGCCGGTAAATATCCACGCGCACGGTGTTGCTCACGGACCGGAGCGCGCCGGCATCCACGGGACGCGGCTCTTCGGCCCGCCGCCTTTCCACGTAGGGCACCGGGACGATCGATACGTTCCGCATATTGAGCGCGGTGGAAAGTTCTTTCAGCGTTTTCTCGGCGCCGGCAACGATCGTAAAACCGATCCCGCCCCCCGCGGCGCCGGCCGTAGGCAGGGTGCAGATGATCTCCGCGTTTTTCTTGAGCGCCTCGTTCAGAGTTTTGATGCCCGTTTCGAAATCGGCAAGCTCGAACGAGGCCTTGAGGGTGAACAGGTTCTTCTGCTCCCTGATGTTTTCCGTGAGCCGGTATTCCTCGTACTCGGTCAGTACCTGGAGGAGCCCGCGGTCGATGTCGATGTGGTCGAGGAGCGACCGGTCGGCGGCGCCGGACGGCTTTGCCTTGAGGATGCCGTCAATGAGCTCGAGCGCCGGGCTGATGTCCTCCGGCTCCTGCTTTTTGCCGACCTGCTGGACCAGCCTGCCGAGCAGGGACAACGTGTCGAAGAGCGCATCGAGGGCCTCCCGGCTGAGCGCGACCTTGCCGAGCCGGACCTCGTCGAGGAGGAATTCAAGCTTGTGCGAGACATCGGAAGGGGCCTTCAGCCCGAACATGCCCGCGAGGCCCTTGAACGAATGGACCGCGCGGAACAGGGCGTTCACCTGCTCGGGCGCGGAGCGCCCCGCATTTTGCTCCGTCTCGAGGGCGAGCATGGTCTTGGTGGCGGTCTCGAGGATGTCCTCCGCTTCAGCAAGAAAATCTTTTATGGACCGGTCTGGTTTTGCCATGGCAACCCTTGATTCCCGTCTCGCGATTCCCAGCGGGATGGTACGACGACAATGAGTCTAAGTATTCGCCTGCGCGAATGCAGGGTGCTTCCTGCATTCCGCATTTCTACTTCCCCTCCAACACGCTCTTTACCATCGACATGAGGTCTTTCTTCGTGAACGGCTTTACGACATAGCCCGACGCGCCGAGGGCCAGGCCGCGTTTCTTGTCTTCATCGCTCTTTTCCGTGCTGACGATAACGAGGGGGATGTCCTTGTACTCCGGGTTGGACTTCACGAAGCCGATCAGCTCCAGTCCGTTGATGTCCGGCATATTGATATCGGTGATAATAAGGTCGAAGCGGCGGGTGGGCAGGGTCTTGAGCGCCTCGAAGCCGTTGCCCGCCTCGACCGCAAAAAACCCCCCGTCCTCTTCGAGCGAGACCCGTATCATCGAGCGAATGGCCTTGGAGTCCTCGACGATCAGAACGTTCTTCATTTTTTCTCCTTCTGAAGTTCTGCCAGCCTCTTTTCGAGAAGGGCCTTTTCGAGCGCCATCCCCGCCTGACTCATGAAGATCTCGAGCGTATCCATCCCCCTGATGGGCTTCCGGTCGGGCAGATTGTCGCCGTACACCACCAGCGCTATCTTGCCGTCAACAATGAGCGGAATGGCCATCACGGCATCGGGCAGCATGCCGCCGAGTTCGTTCATGAGGTACTTGTTGCTCTCGTTCTGGTCGAGCGGGCCGACAAAGCTGCGGCGGTTTTCTATCACAGGGAGAAAGAGGGACGGCTGGTTCAGCGGGATCCTGATATTGCGCACGACCTGGTCCGCGGAATGTCCCTTCAGCTCGATGCCGAACTGGCCGAGACCGCGCACTTCGTCCTTCTTGACCATGAACAGGACGGCGCGGTTTACCACCTCGCTCGCATACCGGAGAATGAGGAGCGTCACCTCGGCGGTCGCCGTGGGGAAGCGCAGTTCGTCGAACATCGACCTGAGCGTGCTGATCGCTTTTGACGGCGCTTCCGTCTCGATGCGCGTGCGGAACTCTTCCTTGGCCGGTTCGTAGCTCGCGTGGTGAGCGCCCGGCGCCTTGGGCGCGGGAGCGGGCCTGGGCATCCCCTTCCGTTTTTCGTCGAGGATCCTCGTGCCCTCCATCAGGAGGTACTCTGCGCTGATGCCGTGCTTGAGGAGGAACTCCTGGGTGTCGATCTCGATCTTGTCTTTGGGCGCGATCTCGCCGAGCTCGAAATTGAAGAAGCCTTCTTCCCAGGCAAGCAGATCGTAGATGATCTCTTCGATCTGCTTCCGGACGACGCTTTCAAGCGTCTGGGCAGGCACGGCGCCCATCTCAACGAGTATCATGCCGAGGGGCTTATCGACGTCCTTGCGCTGGGCCGCCAGTGCCTGCGACAACACGGCTTCGGTCAGCATGCCCTGGGAAACAAGGATATTGCCGAGGGAGTCCCGGATGCTGTCGCTCGCCGCCTGGATCACCTGGCCGTCTTTAAAGACGACCATCCCCGTGCCCTTGCGGCTGCGCACGATCAGGGTACCGGTTTTTTTGCTCAGACTGATGATCTGGAAGATGTCGGGTAACGCGAGGTCTTCCAGCCTGCCGACAAGGCTCATGCATTCTCCCTCTTTAGCATTATCGCCGAATTATAGCAACTTGCGAAAAAAATGCAAGTTTTAATAATTGGTTAGAGAGATCGGGGCCCTCTTAGAGAATCGTGCGAAATGGTACTGCGGAATGGTACTTTAGAATTCTAATTTTTACAAAAGGGAGTGGAAGATTGAGCGGTAGAAAAGGGCGTCCGGCGTAAAAAAAACCGGAGCACGTTCAACTGGATGTTCTTGAAACCACCAGTTTTAAAAGCGTAGCGTTAGGTTATTTACATCCAACATGTTTAGATGCTCTTGTGCATTATGTGTTTGTGGAGGCAGTCTCTGGTCGCCGTTCGTTAGAGGCGGCTGAAAGCCTCGCGGCGCCGGCTGGTCCCGCTACGCGCTCCGGTAGTTGTCGAACTGGAGCTCGATGCCGAAGTCCTTGCCTTTCAGCAGTTGGATTACTGTTTGGAGATTGTCCCTGTCCTTGCCCGAAACGCGCACCTGGTCCGCCTGGATCGAGGCCTGCACCTTGATCTTCGAATCTTTGATCGCCTTCACGATCTCCTTGGCCTTGTCCGTGGGGATGCCCTGCTGCAGGGTGATCTTCTGCCTCACGGTCCCGGCGAGGGCGGCCTCCACTTTGCCGTAGGACAGGTTCTTGACCGGGACCCCGCGCTTCACGAGCTTGCCCTGCAGGATGTCGATCACGCTCTTGAGCTTGTACTCGTCGTCGGACACGATCACGAGCGCGTCCTTCTCCTGGGTGATGTTCGACTTGCTCCCCTTGAAGTCGAACCGCTGACCGATCTCCTTCAGGGCCTGCGTCACCGCGTTCGTCACCTCGGCCATGTCGATCTTTGAAACCACGTCGAATGAATTTTCCGCTGCCATGATAACCTCCTAGCGTGATGAATACAGTAGACAGTAGATAGCATACAGCATACTGGGAAAAGCCAATAAGGTTCTGTTTGTCGCCACCTGTCTACTGCCTGCTGCTTACCGCCTACTGCTCTATGATCTCCGTCCCCTTCGGCGGCTTGAAGGAAAAAAGCTTGTCGTCAAGGCCCACGTCTTCGCGCACATCGGCAAAAGCGATCTCCGTCACATTGCCCGACCGGTCGTGGATCGTCATCGCGGTAATGCGGCCCGATCCGTCGGATACGAGATACAGCTTCTTCATGGCTGCGTCGCTTTTTTTCGGGACCAGCTCAAGCGAGCGCGGGGTTTTCGGGTCCGGCTGGAGCACCTCGAAATCGTCCCGGATGTGCGCCGCGCCCAAAAGGAACGCGACGGGAATGTTCATGTGTTCGAAATTCGCAAAGGTTTTCTTGATCTCCTCGCTGCTTTTTTTCGAATAGAACAGGGCCTCCTTGCCGTCGATGAGAATGAGCTGGCCGTTCGTGTATTCGAGACGGAGCCTGCCCGGTTTCTTGATCAGGAGCGCGCCTTGGAAGGTCTGCGTCTTGCCGATGGCCTTGAGATGGTTTTTCTGGGTCACCTTTGCCGTGAGGTCGCTCAGCCCCTGATAGTGCTTTTCCACGGCAGCGACCGCCTCGTCAACGGTCTGGGCGCATGCGGACGGGACCCACGGGGACGCGGGGGATAATAGAGAAAAAGTCACCACAATGATTTTCAGGAAGTCAGTGATGCCCTTGTTCCTTGTCATGATCTTTATCCTCTTCGTTCAAATTTTATGTCGTGCGGGACAGAAGCGCACAAACGGATTTGTTCCACAGCTTCTTTCGAGCGGATGAACGGCGGCCCCTCCCGGTCATTATGCGGCAAGCAAAAGTCTTCCGGGGCACTGTATGCTTTAGTGCCCGACCATGAATGTCACGCTGTTGATACCGGTATTGCCGGTGGCGGCGTCGTAGGCGTACACGGTTGCTTCATAAGTCCCTGCATCCGCTATACTCCACGCGCCCGAAAACTGGCTGAGACTGCCGGCATAGTGCATGGGCAGGACGCCGGCCTCTTGTCCGTTCTTCTTCAAGAGGGCCTTTACTTCCATCTTGTTCGCGTCCCAAAGGCCGCCCGGCGTGATCGGGCAACCGCACATCATCATGATATTGGCCTTAATGGTGACGGTCTGCGGCCCGCCTTTGAGCACCGAGTGCGTGGGAGGGGCCAGGACGTCCACGATAAACCCCGGCATCTCCATCAACCAGGCGTCACCCTCCGTAATATTCTTGCCCGGGACCACCCACTGGGTTGCGGACACCCTGCTTGCGGACTGCAGGGCCGCCGCAGGACCGTAGGCTGTCACCTCGACCTGCGTCGGCTCGGCGATATCGATGGTGGCCGTAAATTTGGCGGCGCTCTCGTCGGCAATGGAGGCGCCCCGGGATGCAGGTGTCTCCATGATCCTGACGGTGTTGCCCGTACCGCCGGCGGTATAGCCCTTGGCCAGGAGTTCCCCGGTCTGTGCGTCCTTTACGGTGATCAGGACGCCTCCCATGCTGGTCCCCACAAACTTGGCGTCCTTGGCCTTCACGTGCACGGTGATCTGCGTCGGGATAGCCTGCGCAGACGTTGCCGCCAGAACAACAATGAACAATCCGAAAATCATATGCTTCAGTTTCATGACTATCTCCTTCTGTGATTATTTTCAGCAACAAAGAGCTTGCGCGCCGCGAAGCGACCCGGCATGGAGCTCCAAAAGCGTCTTATCATACCATAAATGACCCGGTCTGAGAAGACGGAAAATGGAGTTCACCGGTCACCCGTGACAGAACCCATCTTGACATTATCGTCTTTCACGATTATCATGAAGCCTCATGGACCCTCACCCTTCCTCCGATCATTCCGCAGCTCACAAAACACTCCGCGCGGTCTTCGGTTTTGAGACCTTCAGGCCGAACCAGGAGATCATTGTCAGGAATATTCTAGGCAAAAAAGACGTGTTCGCGGTCATGCCCACGGGCGGGGGAAAGTCCCTGTGCTACCAGTTGCCCGCGCTTTTGATGGAGGGCACGGCAGTCGTCATCAGCCCCCTCATCTCGCTCATGAAGGATCAGGTGGACGCGGCAAGGGAAAACGGCATCGCCGCCGTGTTCATGAACAGCTCCCTCGATCAGCAGGAGATAGCCGGGATCTACCGAAGGCTCAAGGCCGCCCAGGTCAAGCTCCTCTATATCGCGCCGGAACGCTTTGCCATGCCGCAGTTCATCGAGACACTGAAAAGCATCCCCCTCTCGCTCTTCGCCATCGACGAGGCGCACTGCATCTCGGAGTGGGGCCACGATTTCCGGCCCGATTACCTCGGCCTTTCCGCTATTCCATCCTTGTTTCCCACGGTCCCCATTGCCGCCTTCACGGCAACGGCCACGGAGAAGGTCCAGCAGGACATCATCAAAAAGCTCGGGCTCAGGACGCCCCATATTGTGCGCGCCTCGTTCAACCGGCCTAACCTTTTCTACCAAGTATTGCCGAAAACGGAGCTCGACGCGCAGCTTCGGGACTTTCTGAAAGACCATGAAGGCGAATCGGGGATCATCTACAGGACGACCCGCGATGCGGTCACAACAACGGCAGCGTCTCTTGCGTCTTGCGGCATCAAGGCGCTCCCTTACCATGCGGGCCTTTCAGCGGAACAGCGGGAGAAGAACCAGGAGGCCTTTAACAAAGACGAAATCTCCGTGATCGTTGCGACCATCGCCTTCGGCATGGGCATCGACAAGTCGAACGTGCGGTTCGTGGTCCATGCCGATCTTCCCAGGCACATCGAGGCCTATTACCAGGAAACGGGCCGCGCGGGGCGCGACGGAGAACCGGCCCATTGCCTGCTCTATTTCAGCAGGGGGGACATCCCCAAGATCCGATATTTCATCGACAGGATGGAGGACGAAGCGGAACGCGCGATCGCCATGGAGAAGCTGAACCAGACCGTTCGCTTCGCTTCCCACAACGTATGCAGGAGAAAGCAGCTCCTCTCCTTTTTCGGCGAAGCCTATCCCGAAGAGAATTGCGGGGCGTGCGATATCTGCACCGGCTCTGCAAAACAAGTCGACATCTCGCTTGATGCCCGGATCCTCATGTCCGCCATGGCCAGGACCAACGAGCGCTTCGGCATCGTCCACATCGTCGACATCGTGATCGGCGCAGACACGAGTCGCATGAGGGAACTCGGACACCACGGGCTAAAGACCTTTGGCACGGGAAGAGACAAGGACAAAAACCACTGGCGCTTCATCGTGAACGAGCTCCTTGCCCAGGAGCTCATCAGGCAGGACGGGGACCGCTACCCGGTCCTAAGGCTCACGCCCAAAGGCGCGGCCGTGCTCACGGGAAAAGGAGAAGTCTTCGGGCTCAAGCGCGAAGACGTGAAGGTAAAAGCGCGGCGAAGGAAGACCGCGGACGAGGGCCTGTTCGACGAGGTCCTCTTTGAGCGGCTCCGCTCTATCCGAAAAAGGATCGCCGGGAAGAGCCGCGTGCCGCCCTACGTGATTTTTTCGGACAAGACCCTCCACGAGATGTGCAGGCATTTCCCGAAGACCGCCTCCGAGATGAGGCGGATCTCAGGCGTGGGAGACGTGAAGCTTGAGCGGTACGGCGAAGAGTTTCTGGAGGAGATCAGGACCTATGGGGAAAACAACCCTGGCGGCGCATAATAAAAGGCGGCCAGGAGGGAAGGAGTGCGGAACGCCTTCTGGTATGAACATTCGGGATCAGAGGCGGTTCAAGGCGATATTCTTTGTGACCATAACAGCATGGCCGCCAGGATCACACGCGCCGCTTGTTTCCCTCCCCGGTTTACGCTATAATTATGGGGTTAGGAACCCCGGCAGCACAGGGGGCCGGAAGGGAGATTGTTCAGTGTCGTCATGCTCATGATATTGAACAGGATAAAATTCAAGATTTCCGGCCTTGTGCTCGTCCTGCTCATCGCCGTCACCGTCGCCTTCTATCTCATCACCGTCGCGATCATGAACCGCCACATCCTGAACGAGGTCCTCAAACGTTCGGAAGCCCTGGCGAGGAGCGTCGCGGCATCGGCGGGTTACAGCCTGCTTGCGAAGGATTTCCTCGCCCTCGACAACATGGTCTTCAAAATGCGCGAGTCGAACCGGGACGTGGAGTTCATCGCCGTCGCCGACACGCGCATGAAGGTCATCGCCAACAGCGATATATCCGGGACCGGGAAACAGCTGCGCCTTGCCCAGGGCAGCGTCCTGCTCCAGCGTCCCGACGGGACCATGATCACGGAGTTATCGGACCCGCCTGCCGGACTTCTCGAAATAGCCAGTCCCATCGTCCTGATGAACAAGCGGCTCGGTACGGTCGTCCTCAGCGTGAACAGCTCGGTCCTGCAGGACGCCCAGCGTCTGGTCCGGGCAAGGCTCCTGGCGGCGTTTGCCGTTGTGCTTCTCCTGGGAATAGCAGGCAGCGTCACCCTCTCGTCGTTCCTGACAAGACCCATTCGGGAGCTTTCCGCAGGGGTCGACGATCTCAAGGCGGGAGAGGGAAGCCGCCGGCTCAAGGTCTATTCGTACGACGAGCTCGGGAAATTGACGGAAAGCTTCAACGAGATGACCGCGCTCATCAGCGACCAGCGCGGCCGGCTCAGCAGGTCCGCCAAGGACCTGGAAGACTCCTACCTGTCCACGACCCGGGTCCTTGCCGCGGCCATCGACGCGAGGGACCCCTATACCCATGGCCACTCGCTCAGGGTTTCCGTGCTGTCCGTGCTTCTCGGCAGGGAGCTCGGCCTCGACAAGAAGGCTCTGGAAGAGCTCGAGGTCGCCTGCCTTTTTCACGATATCGGGAAGATCAAAATTCCGGACGTGATCCTCCGCAAACGCGGCAAACTGGACCCCGACGAACACCAGGAAATGATGCGTCATACCGAATACGGCGCCGAACTTCTGAGCAAAGCGCCGTCGCTCCACAAGTATATTCTCCCGGTCAGGCACCACCATGAGTGGTTCAACGGGAGCGGCTACCCCGACGGGCTGCAAGGCGAGGTCATTCCGCTGCCTGCCGCCATCATCTCCGTAGCCGACACCTATGATGCCATGATGTCCAACAGGCCGTACCGGAACGCCTTTTCGGAAACAAAGACCTTTGGCGAGCTCGAGAGCTTCTCCGGCAGTCAGTTCAACCCCGAACTTATCAAGGTCTTCATCAGGATCATGGAGAGGCGTGTTGTGAGAAGACCGCTGAACGTGAGCGCGTAGAGGAATGATGAGGCTTCTTTCCAAAAACAGTACAGCGCTTTTTGTTGCCATGCTTCTGCTCCTGCCGGCCTGCATTCCCCAGAAAAGAGCGGAGGCCGATCTCGCGCTCAGGGAATCGGAGCAGGATATCAGGAAGCGCGATTTCGACGGCGCCCTGGGGGTCTACAGCGCCGCGCTTCAAAAATACCCCGGCGACCGCGGGTTGCTCAAGCACTATCTCAAGGCCGCTGAAGATATCCGGGATGCGGCCGACGGCGACTTCGACAGGGAGGAGTTCGCCGCATCGGGGCGGACCTACGCCGTCCTGCTCAGAAACTACCCGCGTTTTCAGAAAATCGACGGCGACCTGTCCTTCGACAGGAAATACCTTCAAGCCAGGTTGAAGGAGTGCTCGGACCGCCTCTCCGAGCGCGCCCTGGTGCAGTACCGGCAGGGCAACCTGACCGCCGCGATCTCCCTCTGGAAGAACGTCCTCGAATTCGAACCGGAGAATGCCGGCGTCAAGAAAGCGATCGATACGGCATCGACCCAGTTGAAGAACCTTCAGCAAAAGCCCGAATAACGGCGCGTTTACAGGTCGGACAACGCAATCCTGCCAACAAGGCGTCGCTCTGAAAGATTACCGGGGCGAACCACGTGCCGCCCTATGTTATTTTTTCTGACAAAAACCTCCATGAGATGTGCAGGCATTTCCCGAAGACCGCCTCCGAGATGAGACGGATCCCGGGCGTGGGAGACGTGAAGCTTGAGCGGTACGGCGAAGAGTTTCTGGAGGCGATCAGGCCCATGGGGAAAGCAATTGTGGCGATTCATAGTTATATGCGGACGTTACCTTAAACCGCCTCGTTAAATTCTTCTCGGTATCGTGCAAGTCCTGAAACGTGCCCCGCCTTTGACTTATCAAGCCACAGGACCATGAATGCTTCATCCGGTACGCCGTCCCATTGGCATTTTATTCCGTAGAGCGAGGCCCTTTCAAAACCAAAACGCAGGTAATATTCATGGTGACCGAGGACAATAATGAACGGGCATCGAAGTTTTTTTAGTTCTTCCATGCCCTTCTGATCAATTGCGTTCCTATGCCCTGCCGCTGCTTGTCCGGCAACACGGCCAGGGGGGCAAGCCCCATGCCTTTGATTACGCCGTGCGGTCCTTCAATTTCCGCAGGGCTGAAGAGAATATGCCCCACTATTTTTTTATTCTCCGTTGCAACAAAGGACAGCACGCCATTACAGTTGTTTCTCAAGGTATCCACAATGTCCGCCTCACGCGGCTGACCGAATGCCAGTTCGTTTAAAGCATGAATGCCTTTACTATCTTCTCTTGCTTCCTGTCGGACGATCATGTCCTGTCCTCGCATACCGGGGCGAGTGAGCGATCGCCCCACCGGTTCGCGCGCGTCACGGGGCGGCAGATTTCAAATACTTGCTCTTGAGTTTTTTTTCCCCCCGCGTGCTCCGCAGTCTCGGTCAGAAGGCGTTTCAGCGTATATTGAAGTTCCGGAGAGCTTGCTATGAAGTGATCAAAGGCTTTCCGCTCGATGAGCGATTCCTCGATGCCCGCAGACAACGAAAGCGCGGATATGATCGTCAGTTTGCCGGCTTTTGCATCGGACAGTATGGTCTGTATATTGGCAATGAAAGATTTGAGCGTGTCTGTACGCGTCTTGTCCTCTTTGAACAGGACTTCTCCCTTTTCGACTTTAGCCTTGAAGTATTCCAGCCACTGCGCGTGCTGCAGCTCCTCGCCATTGTGAGCCTTGAAAAAAAAGCTCTCTTCAGAAAATATTTCTGCGAGAAGGCTGTACATTTCAGCGAGCTTAAGCTCCAGCTCAATGAAAAGCGACAGCATCGACATCTGGTATTCCTTTATCATGGTTTTCTCCCTGCTCGTTATGGCGTTCTCATTACAATAATATCAGCATCTCCTCGCCCCCTATGCACGAAGCTATGCCGGCTTTTCTTGATGTCCTTTCACGGCAAGGAGGGGACCGGCCAGTACATGTACTTCAGCTCCTGAAGGTACTTGGCCCCGAGGCGCTCATAGAACTGGAACGCCGGCTTGTTCGCAATGAAAACCGACCACATGAGCTCGCGTCCGCCGGCCTCCCGGCAGATCCGGGCCGCCCTTCTCATGAGCGCCCCACCTGTCCCGCGCCTGCGCTTCGCTTCCTGCACATAGAGGTCGATCACGAACATCACCCGCATCGCCCGGTCCGTATCGTAGCCGAAGTGGTACAGGAGATAACCGACCACCTCGCCGTCAAGCTCGGCGACAAGACCGGAAAAAGCAGGGTCTGGGCCAAAGCCGTCCCGCCGGTAGGTCTCGGCGGTAAACTCAAACTGTGTGCGGTCGCCCAGCGCACGGAGGTACGCCTGGAACTCCCTCACCAGTACTCCGATCGCGTCGGCATCGGCGACTGTGGCGGTGCGGATGGCAGCATTGACGGTCGACATCTCGGGGTCTCCTGTGCTGGCTAGTGGGCGCGCGAAGCTCTGTTCATCGCGGGTGAGGCGTGCCTTATGCCGCCTCGACCTGGCTTGTTACATTCTAGCAGATTGCCAAAACATTCCATGCCCGCTAATGGCATATCGAACGAGTAACTGAAAAGCCGAGAGAAGTACTGTAGCAAGCAGCACAACAGCAATGTGCTTCTTATTGCTCCACGCATAAAAGAACCTGAGGCACTCCGCAAAAATAATGAAATCGATCATATTATAAAAAACGGTGAGCCCTGCCTCACGATAAACGTCGGAAAGCGAGGCATACCTCCAGATATTTATTGTTTCATGATACTCGGCGGCTGGCGCAAAACGAGAATGTATTATATGTATAAAATAAGGTATAAGAGCAATATAAAAAATTATTTTTCTGTATACACCGGCTGATTCAGCAGAAAAGATGTTCTTGTCGGAAATTACGCCTTCCTTTCTCAACGTGAAATAAACACGCCAGAAATAAAAAACGAGGGCATATAGTGCAAAGCAAAACAGCGCGAACGCGATTCGATAAACAGCAAAAAAGTTTTTTAAACCTTGAACGTCATCGCTCCAGAAAAAAGGCGAGAGATAACTGGTGGAAATGAATGTGGCGAGGACCGTAATGATAGAGTGAAACTTGACATCCTTTTTTTCTTTCAGCTCAAGATAGTGGCTTCGCACAAATGTCACAATCTTGTCATCTAGTTGCCGAAAAATATTTGTTGGAGTATTCAGTATCGGCAATTCCGGCGGCCGTTCCTTTACCAGGGGAACGTCACAGTCCGCACACCTGGTAAATCCTTTTCTATGCTCGGTTCCGCATTTACGGCAAAACATAGCATCCTTTTAAAGAGCGGCCAAAAGACGGCGATGGAGAATATGCGAGTGAGAGGCACGAAACGCCCTCTCTCCCGCTGGTTAGCTCACGATGACTACTTAGTTACGCTAAGGGAATAAATAATAGCGGTAAAATCGTCTCTGAGTTTATTTAGAGTTTTATTCTTGGTTGTTAAGGTCATTATAATAATATCGTTTGAGGGCTTCCATATTTGATATTGAATGGATCGAGTTCCCCGATACGCACCATCAAAGTCCATGTAAATGGCATCATAGCTCGACACCTTAACGACTCTACAGGCGTATATGGTAACGTCCCTGCCAAACGACCGTGAAAAAGCAGCTTTTAACATACTCACATTACAAATTGCCGGCTCCATTGCTTTTAGTGGCTTCATTTCACCATGATCCATTTGAACGTAAATGTTATCGGTAAAATTGTCGTAATTGGTCGATAAATTCTCATAAATTTCGACCTTCCCCTTCAGTATTTCTTTTTTATATTTTTCCGAGAGGCTATCGTCAATATTCTTTGATTTGTCATTGTGCGCGCTGTAGTATTTCTCTGGATTATTTTTCAGGTTCTTCATATTGACAACATTCCAGTGAGAAGGGAGATCGACACTGAATCCAAATTGGCTTTCATATGTTTCTGCATGCACCGTCGTGAGCCAAAGCGCACTAAGCACTATTACAAATATTCCTTTTTTCATTTCCACCTTTCGCCATTAAGCGTACCCTAATGCACAGGCGGCGCAACCACAACTGTTTCAGGATGAAATCCACTCTATATTTTTCGATCTGAATCAATCACTTCATTCTGAATTAGACAGACGCTGGCCACACCCACAATCTTGCAGAGCCGAGCGCTTAGAAAATGCGTGAGATACTGGTTGTAATCAGCACAGGAACGCCGCCCTGAGGGGCGCATCATTCAGCGACCCTCTCGACGGCGTGGTTGGGATCATTGTGTCGAGTTGCGGTCTAATGTCCTTGGCCTTCGGCATTTTCGCTTTCTTTTTCTATTCCATATGCGAACACCGCACCTTTAACAGCATTGAGCATCCGCTCTAGACGTAGGGTCAGGACTCTTTGAGTGAACGGACTAATTAGAAAAAATTTTCCGGCCTTGCTTGTTATACCAACTTTCACCTCGGTTCGGCTTGCCTTCTCATGAACATAAATCGGATAGAGGGAGCCATAGCTATTCCATGACATTCTTTCGTTTAATATTACTGCAAGATGCTTTTCGTCGAAGTCATCAATGCGATATCGGTTTTGCGTCGCGAATGCCATTATTGCTTTAAAAGTTTCGATGGGCGGACGATTCGTGAAAAATTTCTCGCTATAATGTGCTTGTGTTTTTTTAAGTGATCCTTTTCGAATTTGATCATTGATTAAAAAGAGGGCAGTAATCCACAGCGGGATTAGGTACGGGATGTAATCTATTACCATGCTCACCTCTTAAAAAACGATAAATATTTTTTAATTGCCGCGAAACAATGCAAAAATGAAAAACCCCAACGCCGCCGTGAGGGGCCCCCTCAATGACCCTCTCGACGGCGTGGTTAAAACGTTCACGAAGCTTTTTCAAGTCGCTCCGCTACCCAGACTTTGATAATCGACTGGCGGGGGACTCCCAGGCGTTTTGCCTCTTTGTCCAATAATTGAATCATCCACACAGGGAAATCGACGTTCACTCTTTTCTGTTCCTGCTCGGGTCTTTTTGCCTTCTTCAGATCAAGATGCTTTGTAATATTTGCACCTTCATCGAATTTCTTGTCGAAATCACGCGCTTTCACTTTCATATATCTCCACCTCCTCTTTCCTTGATCGGCGTACCGATATAATTCTTACTTTATCACCTCGATAGATGATGACTCCCGACCAGTGTTTCCCCTCTATCATTCCGATCACCAGACAGCGTGGTTCATCAATGGTCTGAACGGGGATCTCAATAAAATCAGGATCGTCCCATAAGGCTTGGGCTTCATAGAAATCAAGCCCATGCTTTTGTTTGTTGCTGTCGCTTTTCTTGGGGTCGAACTCAAATTCCATGGTATAGAAATTATACCTTAAATATACCTGCAGTCAATGAATATTCTGGGGAGAATCTATAGGGTCAGGAGAATCTATAGGTAGAGTAGAGAACGGTCATATTGACCAGCCCTCCCTCATCAAACCGTGCATGCGGTTTTCCCGCACACGGCTTTCCGATGTTCTTCATCGCAAGGCATGCGCTTTCGTCCAGCCCGCTGTTGTCGGCACTTTATAGAGCCCATACTTCTCGTACAAAGACCTGTTCGTGAACCTGGTAAACCCCGTGGCCCTACTTTTGATCTTATGCCGCTTCCGCAGATGCGTGCGCACTCGCGCTTCAACATGGAACTTGAGGTGCTGAAGTGCCTTGCTGCTGTTGCGGTAATGAAAATAGCCAACCCAGCCGCGGAGGGCGGTGTTGACTTCTTCTATTATCCCGCTGAGCGGTTTCGGCGTCATCCGTCGGTGTGTCATGGCGGTAAAGAATCTATAGGAATCTATAGAATCTATAGCAAATCTATAGCAAATCTATAGGGTCACGTCTTGTTATTTGATATTTGCTCTTGAGCGCTCACCAACCTGCTGACGGTTGCATAGTTCAATCTCAGATGATCCGCGAGCTCTCTCTGAAGATACCCATGGCGTTCTACCGCATCGGCTATGCGCCGGTTCCGCTTGCGCTTATTCCGTAAAATGTCTTCCGAAAACAGCTTTTCCAGGGCCGGCCTCTTCAGGTATTTTTGACTCCGGGTGATCTCGGGCACCTCTTTATGCTTCCTGAGATGATCTATAAAGCGGTCTGCAAAATCTTCTTCACCGAGTAGCGTCTGGCCCCGCACGTCGGTCCAGACGGATTGTTTGCCGATCCCCCATTTGACGAACTGCCGGTATCTTGCTCCGCCTTGCCCCGCTTCCCGCTGAATTGGCCCAATACCCAGTCTGTGGTGAGGCACGGATGGGGCTTTGCTCTGCCCGCCGTAGCCGGGTAGCTGGACCAGCGATACTCCTCCGGCGTCTCAGCCATCTTGGCCCGCACAGGATTCAGGACCACATACCGGCAAACCTCAAGGAGATGGCTGTCCTTCTGGATGAGAATGGCTTTGTATCGTCCCTGGAACAGGTGACCGGTCCTGCCATGCCAATTGTTAAAGAGCTGCGTGTAGACGCCGTTCAGTTGTCTCATGCCGATGGATAGATTGCCGTCCGGGGTCTCGATGAGAAGGTGGTAATGGTTGGTCATGAGACAATAAGCGTGGCAGATCCAGTTGTAGCGTTTGCCGGCATGCTGGAGAGTATTGAGGAAGTTCAGACGGTCCTGCTCGTCCTTGAAGACAGGCTTCTTTTCGTTCCCGCGGGAGGTGACGTGGTAAACAGCACCGGGATACTCTATGCGAAGGGGACGGGCCATAATGTCGCGACGATATCACAGCACAACGCAATTGTCAAGTTACAAGACGTGACCCTATAGGTTACAAAGTTCCGCGTGGCTCAGTTACTGTACCAATTGAACATAAGAAGGATTTGACGACAGCCGCAAAGTGCTCGGGCCGGTCATAGTGGAGTCCGTGGCCAACTTCCGGGATCTGGTCAACCTGAAATCTCGGATTAAGACGTTGCAGCTCTTCGGCAACAACAGACGAAACCACACCTTTATCACCAAATACGAGCAGGCTTGGAACATCAACCGCACTCACCAATTGCTTATAATCAGGGTTTGGTAGCCTGAGAACGTCGAAAGCCGCCATACTAGTTTGAAGTCGTGCCCGGGCGATTAGCTCGATGGTATCCGATGACCGATCAGGGTGTCTAATTCGGGCTTCTGCCACCACTTCATCCAATGATGTATTGAGAATTCGCCGATGCTGATCGGGCACATCGCTATCGCAAACTTCGCGCTGAACTTTTGGACTCAAGAACGTTGGATCAGCCAAGATTAGGCCACGGAGTAGCTTTGGGTTACGACTTGCCACCACGGCTGCAGTCATACCTCCCATGGAGTGTCCGATCAGAATCGGAGGAAGAAATCCGAGAGCCTTAATAAGACCGACGACATCGTTTGCATGGTCTTCGTATCGGTATCCATAGTCAGGCACGCTCGACTTTCCATGACCCCTAGCATCGGGCATGATTACGTCATATTCTCCCTCTAGCAGTTTGCTGAAAAAGTCCTTTTCAAACGTGATGTAAATGCGTATAGTGGCGCAACGGCAGTTGACAAGGAGGCCACATGCGCGGTGAAAACGAGATTCAGAGCGGGATGTTCAGTTACTTTTCTCCTGAACAGCGTGTCCCGGCCCAGCATCCTCTGCGGGCGATCAAAGCCCATGCGGATACGGTTCTTGCAGAGCTTTCGCCGGTCTTCGACTCCATGTACAGCAACATGGGGCGGCCGTCGATCCCGCCGGAGAGGCTGCTGAAATCCCAGCTCTTGATCGCCCTGTACTCGGTGCGTTCCGAAACCCAGTTCTGCGAAATGGTGGATTATAACATTCTCTTCCGCTGGTTTTTGGATATGGACCTGGAAGAGTCGTCCTTCGATCCCACGACGTTCACGAAGAACCGGGATCGGCTTCTGGAACATCGGGTGGCCGTGAAGTTTTTTGATCGTGTGGTTAACATCGCCCGGAAAGGCGGGCTGCTCTCGGATGATCATTTTACGGTGGACGGCAGCCTTATTGAGGCCTGCGCCAGTCTGAAGAGCTTCCGTCCCAAGGACGAGGACCCTTCGGACCGCCCGACGACGGACGATGATCCGGGAAATCCCACGGTGAACTTTCGGGGTGAGAAACGGTCGAACAAGACTCATGCTTCTACCACTGATCCCGAGTCTCGTTTGATGAAGAAGAGCGCGGGCAAGGAGGCTAAGCTTTCTTTCGGCGCCCATGCCTTGATGGAGAACCGAAACGGCCTGCTGGTCGACATCACCGTTACCCCGGCAACGGGTGATGCGGAACGGGAGGCGGCCAAGGATATGCTTACCCGTCAGGCGCGGAAACGCGTTAAACCCAAGACCATCGGTGCCGATAAGGGCTACGATACCCAGGGCTTTGTTGAGGCCATGCGGGGCAGAGAGATCACGCCGCATGTTGCGGCCAACACCGAAAGAAGAGGCGGCTCTGCCATAGATGGACGCACCACGCGGCACGAAGGATACAACATCAGCCAGCGAATCCGAAAACGGGTGGAAGAGATCTTCGGATGGCTCAAGAGCATCGGCGGTTTCAGGCGGACACGGTACAAGGGAAGAGATCGAACCCACCTTCAAGCCTTGTTCGTCGGAGCTGCATACAACCTGCTGCGAATAGTAAATATCCAACGGCGAACTGCGGCTGCTACATAGCAAAAGCGCAGTAGAATCCCGATAATGGGTGCCGAAAGGCGATCTTGAATGAGCTACAAAGTGTGTCATAGGCTTTGCAGTAGGATAAAAATCAAGCTCCGAATAGAATTTTTTAAACTGAAGGCCACTTTTTCAGCGGCCTGCTAGAGCATGTGCCAAAGCAGTCCAGCAGACTCCATTAGCAGTTAATCCGTGTAGCAAAATTAAAGGGGGCTTGCTTCCTCCAGTTCTCGTGTAGTGCATTTTAATTTCGTTTGTTTCGCAGATTGCTGTGCTCCAATCGGTCATTTATTGTTTCCTTCGAGCATAAGATTCATGGTTTAGTTTGTAATTCAAATCAACGCGCCGCCGAGACTCTAGGATCTCGCCGTCCTGCTTAAGGCGAAACTGAAGGGAAGCCCCTACGCTATGCTCAAGCTTCAAACTGCCTAACGCGCGCGTGAGGAGCGTGCTTTTTGCGACTCACTCGACGCGCTCGTTATTTCGATTCTGCTATGCTTTTTTTTCAGGCGTACCCTTTTCAAGGGCTTTCAGATTGATGTTTAACAAACTTCTATGAACCATCTATATGCATATGCTTTTCCAGCGGCGTGCCCGCGATTTTACCGAATTTTACAAACCAGCGGCGCTTCTCAGGGCTCCACCTTCCGCTGGCAGCTTTGGTCTTTTCCCGCGACGCGTTGTCCGTGAACCAGAGGCGTACGGGCACAAGATCGTTGTCAGTAATAAAGCGCTATTAAGAAAAAGCGGGCAGATTAACGAAACAGCCTCAGATATCGTCGAGGTTTCTTTCGGTCCCGTCCATGTTCTTCCGGACCAGGACCTCGCGGGGCTTGGCGCCGTCGGCGGGGCCGACGATGCCGTCTTCGGCCATCATCTCGATCATGCGGGCCGCGCGGTTGTAGCCCACGCGCAAGCGCCGCTGGAGGAACGAGGTCGAGGCCTGGCCGTTCAGCTGCACCAGCTCGACAGCGCGATCGTAGAACTCGTCCCGTTCGCCCTCTTCGACTTCCGCGACTTCGGCCTCGGCAACTTCCTTCACGCGCTGCTGGAGGAGCTCGTAGTTCGGCCTGGCCTGCTTCTTGACGAATTCGACCACGCGCTTGATCTCGGCCTCGGACACGAAGCAGCCGTGGACCCGGACCAGGTGCGCGGAAGCGGGAGGAAGAAAGAGCATGTCGCCCATGCCCAGGAGGTTCTCTGCGCCGTTCGCGTCGAGGATCGTGCGGGAGTCGGTCTTGGACGAGACCTGGAAGGAGATGCGGGCCGGGAGGTTGGCCTTGATGAGGCCGGTGATCACGTCCACGCTCGGCCGCTGGGTGGCGACGATCAGGTGGATGCCCGCGGCGCGCGCCATCTGCGCCAGGCGCATGATCGAGTCCTCGACCTCGCGCTGCACGGTCATCATGAGGTCCGCGAGCTCGTCGATGATGACCACGATGAAAGGAAGGCGTTCCTCCTCGGACACGGCCTTGTTGTAGGATTCGATGTTCTTCGAGCCCTTGGCCGCAAGCTGGCGGTAGCGGCGCTCCATCTCGGCGACCAGCGCCCGGAGCGTTTCCGCCGCCTTCTTCGGCTGGGTCACCACCGGCGTCAGGAGGTGCGGGATGTCGTTATACAGGGAAAGCTCGAGCATCTTGGGGTCCACCATCACGAGCTTCACCTCGTTCGGACGCGCGTTATACAGGAGCGCCAGGATGATGGAGTTGATGGCCACGCTCTTGCCCGACCCCGTGGCGCCCGCCACGAGCAGGTGCGGCATTTTGTCGAGGCTGGATACCACCGACACGCCGAAGATGTCCTTGCCGAGCGGGACCTTCAGTTTGGACTTGTGGGACAAATACTCCGGGGACTCGAGGATCTGGCGGAAATAGACCGTCTCTCTCGTGTTGTTCGGGACCTCGATGCCTACCGCGGCCTTGCCCGGAAGCGGCGCCACGATGCGCACGGACGCGGCCTTCATGGAAAGCGCCAGGTCGTCGCTGAGGTTCACGATCCTGCTCACCTTGACGCCCGGGGCGGGCTCGAACTCGAACATGGTGACCACGGGGCCGGGATAGACCTGCGTCACGCGGCCCTGGATGTCGAAGTCCATGAGCTTTCTGGCCAGAAGTTCGGACTGGGCGAGCATGTCTTCTTTCGAGGCCTTCTTCGTGACCGGCGGCAGCGGATCGAGCAGGTCCGGTGACGGGAGCTGATATGCCCCCTTGCCGTCCGCGCCTGCCATGAACTCGAAGGTCGCCTGGACCGGCTTGGGCGGTCTTTCCGGCCGGGGTTCCCGCGCCGTCGGCTGCTTCTGCGTCTCGACGATCTTCGGCGGCTCCTTCGGAAGCACCGGCCGCTGCCTGGCCTCGCGCGCTTTTTCCCTGCGGGCCCGGTAGAGCGTGATGATGAGGTCCAGTTGTTCCAGCGCGCGGCCGGTGAGCTTGCGGAGCCAGGCCAGGGCCTTGAGCGGCGAGAACGGCGTGAGCAGCATGAGAGCAATAACGATGGCAGTGATCGTGATGATGTACGCGCCGGCGGCGGAAAATCCTGTTGAGAGGAGAGAGGCAAGAAAGCTGCCGAGCAGGCCTCCGGAAGGGACCTCTTCCTCGAAAAGACGGACGGTTTTTCCCTGAAACCCGAAGAAGGCCGCTGCGGAAAAAAAGAGAACGAGGCCGCCGATCTTTTTGAGGCGCGGGTGCACGGCTTTGCCCCCTATCGCGAGGAACACGGCATAGCCGAAGAGAAAGAGCGGAATGAAGTAGGAGGACAGGCCGAAGAGATACAGGAGCACGTCGGAAAGATAAGCGCCGATGAGCCCGATGTAATTGTGCGTTTCAGCGCCCGCGCTGGAAACGCTGAAGCAGGGGTCGGACGCGCTGTACGAGATTAGGCTGAGCATGATCAGGAGCCCCACTGCAAAGAGGAGCAGCCCGACCACCTCGTTCCACTGCTTATGTTTTTCCGCGGAAACCGCCATAGACTCCTTTTTTAGTTAACCGTTCAAACTGCTCAAGCGGTTTAAGCTGTTTAAGCGGAACTTACTCACAAGAGCAAATAGCTGAATTGCTGGCATTGCTTCGCGCTCTCTGAGTCTCTGTGGCAAGAGATGTTATCTATAAGGTGTTCTCTTTGTTATCTGTTTGAACCGGTTGAACGGTTTAAACTGTTTGAACGCAAGTCCCCATCACCTCACCGCCCACAGCACCAAAACCGCCGCGGCCAGCGCAAGCCGGTACCACACAAAGAGGTTCAGCGAATGCCGGTTCAGATATTGAAGAAAAAATTTTATGCTCAAATATCCAACCACTGCGGAACAGACCGTCCCCACTGCGAAGGGGAGCGCCTCTCCCGGCGCGAGATGGAGCTTATGCAGCTTCAGCACTGCGGCCCCGGCAAGGACCGGCGTGGAAAGCAGAAAGGAAAACCGGGCAGCGCTCTCACGCGTGTATCCGGCAAAAAGCCCGGCAATGATGGTGCTTCCCGAGCGGGAGACCCCCGGGACAAGGGCCGTGGCCTGGGCGCAGCCGATGAACACCGCATTGCCGAGCGTCATACGGTCCATGCCTGCGGTCTTTGCACTGAACCGGTCCGCGGCCCACATCACGATGCTGATAACGATAAGCGACGCAGCGATCAAAAGCGGGTTCCGGAAGCTCTCCTCGACCACGTGCTCGTATTTCACGCCGAGAACGCCGGCGGGGATCGTGGACAGGACAATGAACCATACCAGCCTTCCCTCCCCCGTTTTCCAGGTCCCGTCATTCATTCCTGCAAAGAATTTTCTGAGCAGGTCAAGCCAGTCGCGCCAGAAGAACGCCAGGATTGCCACAAGGGTCCCTGCATGAAGCGCCACATCGAAGTTCAGGCTGTCGATCAGCGTTCCCCGCCACCCGAACATCCAGGGTATCAGGATCAAGTGGGCCGAGGAGCTGATCGGCAGGAACTCCGTGATACCCTGGACAATGCCCAGGATAATTGCTTCAAATAAAATCATTTATAACCATCTCGGTGCTTTAAATTTTCATCAGAACAGGCCTCTCACCCCTGCCCTCTCCCCGGCAGGGAGAGGATTAAGGTGAGGGGAAGTCATTTTCATTCCGCATTCCGCAATCCGCAATCAATTGTGCCCGAACCACACGCCTCCCGCAACGGCGGAAAAGCTTATAATCAGAAGGAACCAGTGCATCGCGTTGATCATCCTGAGCGCCTTGTTCATGTCGATCTTTTCCGGGTCGGCGAAGAGCCTGCCGAATATTTTCCGCTCAAAAAGGAGGACTGTTGTGTAGAGGGTCCAGGCGAACAGCATGAGGATGATGCCGAAGCCATGGGGCTCAAGCAGGATGTTGAACCCGTATTTCGCGGAGAGCATCCAGAAACCCGTCACGCCGACGACCGCGATAAGCCACTTTACCATGCCCCCGAACCGGTGCTCGACGCCCTGGAACAGGAGCGCCTTTTCGAGCGAGCCCCCGGTGCGATACATCATCGGGAAGATCACCATGGTCACAAAAGCGACCCCGCCGATCCAGATGATGACGCAAATGACGTGGATGATGAGAAGGATGGTCAGGAACATGCGTCCTCCCTGCGCCGCGTCGAAAACCGCATCTCGCCGCCTGGTTGCATTATTTCACAAAGCCTGGAGGATTTCAAGATTTTAATGCTTTCGCGCGGTATCGATTGACTAATGGACGTCTCCTTATCTATAATGAACGTGCATTCTTTCCTTTTATGATGACAAAAAAATACAAATTGATCGCCAACCCTGCTGCCGGACGGGGAAGATCAAAAGAAATGATCGTGCGGGTACTGGAACTGCTCAAGGGCCGGGGCGCGACCTTCGACCTTGAACTTACGAAAGGTCCGCGGGACGCGGCGAACATCGCACGAAAGGCGCTCGAAGAGTTCGACGTCATCGTGGCCATCGGAGGCGACGGCACCATCAATGAGATCATACCGGGCATGATATTCTCGAACAGGCCCCTCGGCATCATCCCGGCAGGCTCGGGTAATGATTTTATCAAATCCGTTGGCATCCCCACCAATGTCAGCAAGGCCGTCGACATACTGCTCAAGGGTGATGCCGGATTGATCGATGTGGGAAAAGTCAACGGGACGTATTTTGCGAACGGCGTGGGGATCGGCTTCGATGCGGCCGTGAACCGTGCGAGCTATACGATCAACCATTCCAAACGGGGGCTCTTTCTATACCTGTGCGCTTTGCTCAAAACCCTGGGGAAATATGATGCGGTACCGCTGAAAATAACGATAAACAACACGGTGTTCAACCAGGACATTTTTCTTCTCACCGTGGGGAACGGCACGACCGTGGGCGGGGGATTCAAGCTGACGCCGCATGCGAAGATCAATGATGCGCTTCTGGATGTCACGATCGTAAAGCCCCTGCGCATTCCCGTCCTGCTCTGGCACCTGCCCAAGGTCTTCCGGGGAACGATCGAGCGGGCAAAAAATTACGCGGCCCTTTTAAGAACAACAACGTTGAAGGTAGAAGCCACCGGCCCGGTGCCGGTCCATGTCGACGGCGAGATCTATGGCAATGGTGAAACTCGTTTCGAGATCGAGGTCGTGCCGAAGGCGCTTACGGTGATCGGGAATTTTCCCGGGTCTTGAACGAACAGGATAACCTGGAAGCGGCATTTGCCACGGATGAATGCGGATAAGGGTCGGATCAAATCGGATTTTTCCGGAAAAGCAGTTCATCCATGGGGTGAGGGCTATAACGAATATCGACCCTCTTTTCATCCGCTTTTACCATAATATTAAATCCGATTCTTCCGTGTCTAAATGCCCTTTTCAGGATAAAACCTTTACCACGATCTTTCCGAAGAACTGCCGGGAGAGGAGTTTCTCGTAGGCCTCCTTTGCGTCGGCAAACTCGAACACCGAATCGACGACGGTCCTGAGCTTATGCGGAAAGAGCTTCAGAAGCCGGACCATCGCCGCCTTCGGGCCCACGTAGACGCCGTGAACCGTAATGTTCTTCCCAAAGATGTAACGAAGGCTGATCGGCACTTCGTCGCCGCTCGTATTGCCGAACGTCACGAGCTTGCCGCCGCGCGTGAGGCACGAGAGGGACTTGTTGAAGGTAGCAGCCCCCACGTGGTCCACGACGATGTCCGCGAGCCCGCCCCCGGTTATCCGCTTTACCGCCTCAACGAAATCCTCGTTGCGGTGGTTGACGACATGGTCCGCGCCCAGCTCCTTCGCCTTCCCGATCTTCCAGTCGTCGCCCACGGTGGTGATGACCGTGGCATTGTACAGTTTCGCCACTTGGATAAGCGCTGTTCCCGCGCCGCTTCCTGCCGCGTGTATCAATACCGTATCGCCCTGCCTGATGCCGGCACGTAGAACGAGCGAATTCCATGACGTGGCATAGGTAATGCCGATGCCCGCCGCCTCCTCGAAGGAGAGGCCGTCGGGCTTCTTGAAGATATTCTCAGCGGGAGCTTTCACGTATTCCGCCGACGCGCCGTTCGTCAGCACGCCTAAGATCGAGAAGCTGTTGCACTCGTTATCGAGTCCGCTGAGACATTTCTCGCAATGCCCGCAGGAAAGCCCGGGAAAGACGATCACCTCATCTCCCGCTTTGATATGGTGAACGGCCTTGCCGGCCTTTTCGACAATGCCGGATGCATCGGAGCCGAAGATGTGGGGCAGAAGGACCTTGACCGGGTAGTTCCCGCCCATGACCCAGGCATCGAGGTGGTTGAGCGAGAAGGCTTTTACCCTGACCAAGACCTCGTCCTCGCTCATCTCCGGGATTGGAAAATCCCCGATCTTGATCGCCTTGTACCCTTTTTGTTCATCGTAGTAGAGCGCTTTCATGGCTGCACCTTCCCGGATATCGGTATCAGAGTCACCTGTCTCCGGGCTGTTGCCCAAATGATATTGAGAAAGCCACTCAGTAATGCTATATTGCTGCGACGTCAATCACGACATCAGGAGCCAATAGCCATGATGGGATTGCAGCAACCGCCTCAAAGCAGCTTGTTCTATATCGGCATCAATATAGAAAAACGGGTTCGTGAGAACCATCCTTTGAGAAAAGTCAATACGCTGATCGATTTCAACTTCGCCTATGACGAAGTCAAGGACTTGTACGGCAACAACGGCAACGTTTCAGTGCCACCACCAATTATCCTGAAACTGATGCTACTCCTGATCTTTTATAATGTCCGCTCGGAGCGGGAGCTGATGGACACCCTGCCAGAGCGTATGGATTGGCTCTGGTTTCTCGGGTATGACCTTGATTCTGAAATTCCCAACCATAGCGTGCTATCCAAGGCCCGCAAAAAATGGGGCCTCGATGTTTTTCAAAGGTTCTTCGAACGTATTGTTCTGCAGTGCGCGGAAGCCGGTCTTATTGACGGCCGCAAGATCTTCGTCGACTCCAGTCTGGTGGATGCAAATGCCTCCAACAGTTCGGTTCTCGATACCCGGAACCTGAAACATCAGTTGCACAAAAATTATAAAAAGCTGGAAGCCCGCTTGGAAGAACGCACCGAAAGCACTGATCCTTCCAGGACCTACGAAAAAAAGAACAACCGCTATATCTCCACCACCGACCCGGACGCGGCCCTGGTGAACCGGGGGAAATCCAAACTTTCCTACCAAGTGCATCGGGCCGTTGACGGTAAAAAAGAAATCATCACTGCAACCGACGTAGCGCCCGGCGATGTGAACGAAGCCCATCTGATGCTTTCGCTGCTTGAGCAACACCACGCAACAACGGAAGTCGAGGCCGAAACGGTTGTTGCGGACAGTAAGTACGGAACGATCGACAACTTCCTTGCCTGCCATGACAAGGGCATAAAGGCGCATATCCCGGATTTACGAGACGTGGCGATCAATCGCATAGCGAAAACCGACATCTTTATGGAAGATAGATTTTCCTATGATCCTGCCACCGACTCCTATATGTGCCCGGCAGGAACTCAGCTCAAGCCGAAGTCGCTGCATATAGCCAGACAAAGCCGGGATTACGCAGCGCCCAGGAAAGTCTGCGCAGCGTGCCAGCTTAGAGAGCAATGCACGAAAAACAAGTCCGGCCGAACGATCAAGCGTCATCTCCGGCAGAATGTTCTGGAGCGCATGCGTGCAATCAGTCGATCAGCCAATGCACGGTACGACATCAAAACCAGACAACACCTGATGGAGCGATCCTTTGCCAGGGGCACCCGATACGGCTTCGATCAAGCACGCTGGCGAGGCCTTTGGCGAATGCGGGTCCAGGAATATATGACCTGTGCCATCCAGAACATGCAAGTGCTAATAGCGCATGCTTCCAAGCCGAAGAAAGCAGCTGCGGTACGGCTGCTCGTTGTTCAAAGAACAGTGGCAAAGGCTTTCGGATCGCTCATTTTGCATGTTCCCTTGAGACAGAACCGATATTGCCCGTCATTAGCTTAGACCTCTTTACGCATCAAGGCGCTTGATCGTTCGCGGGAAGTCCTTTGGGCAACAGCCCGTCTCTTCCTTACATTATAACGTGGATGGCGCAGCGTTGGGGGCGGAAGCTGTAATAACCCGCCATGAGATCACTCATAAACAAAGGCATTTGGACGTCCGCATCTCTGTCAGTTTTTTACATAGTTCCTGAGAGCTTCGGATCAGGTTCTGCAGAGGGGAATGGGAGTAGCCTAGATTGCTGGTGCGTCTTTCTTCTTTCGTTCCTAAATTCCATATTGTATTTGGAATAGGTGTTTGTTATAATCGCCACAATGGCACTGAAAGAGTTCACATATGTCCTCCGTACACCTCGCGGAAGGATCTTACAGCACCGCCTATCGACGCTCGCAATGGTCCATAACTCATGTATAGAATACTTATTATAGATGACGACCCTGAAATACGGGAGGTCCTCTCTGATATCCTGAAGGCAGAGGGGTTCTTCCCGATCGAGGCCTCCCGAGGCCATGAGGCCTTGAATCTTGTCCGAACAATGAAGACAGACCTTGCGCTCCTCGACCTGAAAATGCCCGACATGGACGGGAATGAGACCCTGCGTGAAATAAGAAAGATCGACCCTGCCATGCCGATTATCGTTATTACGGCGCACGGCGATGTGTCGACCGCGGTTGCGGCCATCAAGCTCGGGGCAACTGATTTCATGCTCAAGCCGCCTGATTTCGACCATCTCATCATAACACTGAACAAGGCGCTTGAGAAACGGGAACTGGAAAAGAAGGTCCAGCAGCTGAATATCGAGATGGAGGAATCCCTGGAATGGTTGCTGGGGAAGAGTCCGCTCATCAAAAAAGTCATTGAGCAGATACGCCAGGTTGCCTGGAGCGAATTCTCGATTATCATCCAGGGAGAGACCGGAACGGGCAAGTCCTATATAGCAAACCTGATCCACAACCTGAGCGCGCGGAAAAAAGGCCCATTCATTGCGGTTGATATGGGGGCGATACCGGAGACCCTGGTGGAGAGCGAACTGTTCGGCTTTGAGAAGGGCGCGTTCACCGGCGCTGAAAAGAAAAAACAGGGCCTGTTCGAAATTGCCGGCGGCGGCACCCTGCTCATCGATGAAGTGCAGAACATGTCCCCTTTTGTGCAAAGCAAGCTTCTCCGAGTGGTGGAGGGGAGAAAAGCCACTCCGCTCGGGAGCACACAACCGGTGAACATAAACGCACGGATCATTGCCGCGACCAATACGAACCTCAATCAGGCTGTGGCGATAAAAAAATTCCGTGAAGATCTGTTTTTCCGGCTCGGCGAGTTCATGATCATTATCCCCCCGCTCAGGGAGCGGACCGAAGATATTCCCTTTCTGGCGCAGCGGTTTTGCCATGAAGCGGCAACAGAGCTGAAAAAACAGGTTCGGGGGATCTCCCCGGATGCTGAAACGCTGCTCAGACGGTATCCCTGGCCGGGCAACGTCAGGGAACTGAAAAATGTAATGAGGCGGGCGGTGCTCCTTTCCGAGAGCGACATCATTATGCCCGAACGAATTGAGTTTCTCATTACTCCGGAACACGCGGGTCCCGAACAACCACTGGCCGGCGGACTCTCCAGCCTGAGCCTCTCGGAAATTGAAAAGCAGGCCATCCATCAGACCCTCAGATCCACAAAGGGAAACAAGAAGAAGGCCGCGGCAATACTCAAGATAGACTATTCAACGCTCATGCGGAAGATAAAGCAGAATGGCATTACGTCCTAATCCGCACAAGCCCCCACGGTCGGGACAAACCGGAGACGACCAAAGCCTTCATTTTCATCGTGATATTCTTTTCCGATAATTACTCAGGTCCGCCGCTGAGCACCGGCGCAAAAAAGCACGTCGCAATAGTCGTTGGAACGCCGCTTCAGTCAGGCAGCGTGTGCGTCGCGAAAGCGCTGCCCCTCTATGGGTACGGATATCAGCAGCGTTGCAGTACAAAGCACGCCGACACGCCTTGTGCTGAAGCAAAATGGCTGACCTGAGTAGTTACCTTTCCCGCAATCTGACAACCCTCCGCATTATCACCCGATTTCTGCAGTATAACAATACGCACGTGCATTCTGCAATACTATGGATAATTGCAATGCGCTTTTCTCGCTACTCAAGAACATTCTCCAGTAAAAACAACTTAATCAGAATCGGCACAGCTCTTGCTCAATGATCAGGTAACGTTCGGCCGCGTTCCACAATCTTCCACAAGCAGCAGCAGTTTACTGAAAAAGCCTTTTCAAATGTGTTGCGAATGCGTACAGTGGCTCAACCTGATTCGATGAACATGATACATCTTGCTGTACGGAATTCAGGGACCCTCGGCATCTTGACGCTCCAGGGAAGCCTTTCCGAATTCCAGGCAGGGGAATTGCGGACGCATCTGGCCCGCGTCCTCGACCGCGTAGACCGCCTGATCGTGAACTGCGAACAGGTCACGTCCATCGACATGAGCTGCCTCAAGCTGCTGTGCACGGCCTTTCGGGTGTCGCATGAGCTGAGAAAGGACTTCGCGCTTGCCGGCGACCGTACGGCTTTGTTCCACCGGGCCGCGGAAGCGGCCGAATATGTTCATTGCTCCGGGGCCGGGCAGGAATGTAAAACAGGGTGCCTGTGGACTGACTGCGACCCGGAACGATAGTGCGCAAACGATGCGTCAAAGTCCTCGGCTGTGCAGAATATCGCTGCGGCATGTGCACTTTTGACGCGACGCTCTTCATAACAGCATCATCATAGGGAGGAACCGCCATGAAAGCACTGTTGAAGACGGCAAGAAAACCTGGCAATGGCAATGGGAAGCAGCGTGGGCGTTCACGGACACCGGTAATCAGCCGCGCCGGACGGCCGGAGAAAGTCATGCGGTCCGACGCGGTTTTAACCTTCAGCGCGGCTCCGATCTATATCGTTGATCGGGACCTGATGATCACGGCCATCAATGACGCCGCGCTCAGGGCGATGGGCTATCAGCGGGACGAGGTTGTCGGGAAGATGACCTGCGCCCAACTGGCGAAAACGCCGCTCTGCGGCACGGAAAGCTGCACGCTCAAAAACTGCATGCGCACCGGCGGCACCATCATCGGCGAGACCGTTGCGGAGACAAGGGGGGGAAAGAAGTTCCCCATCAAGGCGGCCTGCTCAGCGCTGCTCGACGAACGCGGGAACGTCTACGGCGGCATGGAGGTGATCATCGACCAGACCGATGTCGCGCGCGCCAAGTGGGAGATCGACAACATCCTCAAATCCATCGCCGCCCCCATGTTCGTCGCGGACCGGGACCTCGTGATCACGTCGGTCAATGACGCTGCCTTGAAAGCCATGGGCTACCGGAGGGACGAGGTGGTCGGCAAGATGACCTGCGCCCAGTTGTGCAGGACGCCCCTTTGCGGCACGGACAACTGCACCCTCAAGAACTGTTTCCGCACGGGCCAGGCGATCATCGGCGAGACCGTGGCGGAGACCAGAAGCGGCAAGAAGGTGCCCGTGCAGGCGGCGTGTTCGCCGCTCCTCGATGAGCAGGGCAAGCCGTACGGCGGCATGGAGGTGATCATCGACATTTCCGAGGTCAAGCGCCTTCAACGGGAAGCGGATGAACAGCGCGACTATCTGCAGAGACAGGTGGACATGCTGGTCAAGCAACTTGATGCCTTCAGCGAGGGCGACCTTTCGATCGAGGTGGTGGCCGAGCGTCAGGACGAGATTGCCAAGATCGTCGCGAGCCTGAACAAGGTCATCCAGAGCCTCAGGGCGCTTGCCCGGGCCGCGGAAGCGATAGCAGCGGGAGACCTGAACGGGAACGTAAAGGTCCTTTCGGAAAAAGACACGCTCGGGAAATCCCTTGCCGCGATGCTCGAACAGCTCCGCACCGTGGTGACCGATGTCAAGACCGCGGCGGACAACGTGGCGGCCGGGAGCCAGCAGCTCTCCGCCGGCGTCGGAGCAGATGTCGCAGGGCGCCACCGAGCAGGCGGCGTCCGCCGAAGAAGCGTCCTCCGCCGTGGAGGAGATGAACGCCACGATCAAGCAGAACGCGGACAATGCCCAGCAGACCGAGAAGATCGCCCTCAAGTCCTCGGCAGACGCGATCGAGAGCGGCAAGGCGGTGACCGAGGCCATGGCCGCCATGAAGGACATCGCCTCCCGGATCTCGATCATCGAGGAGATCGCGCGCCAGACGAACCTGCTCGCCCTGAACGCGGCCATCGAGGCGGCCCGGGCCGGCGAACACGGCAAGGGCTTTGCCGTGGTGGCGGCCGAGGTGCGGAAGCTCGCCGAGCGGAGCCAGACCGCCGCGGGAGAGATCAGCAAGCTGTCCGCGTCGAGCGTGAATGTTGCGGAGCGGGCCGGGGCCATGCTCACCAAGCTCGTGCCCGATATCCAGAAGACCGCGGAGCTGGTGCAGGAGATCAGCGCGGCCTCGAAGGAACAGTCCGGCGGCGCGGACCAGATCAACAGCGCGATCCAGCAGCTGAACCAGGTGATCCAGCAGAACGCGGGGGCCGCGGAAGAAATGTCCTCCACGTCGGAGGAGCTTTCCTCCCAGGCCGAACAGCTCCAGGACACGATATCGTTCTTCAAGGTGGACGGACAGGAGCGGAAGGAGACGAGAAAACTTAAACTTGCGGATATTAAGAAGTACGAAAAGATCGGGCACATCCAGAAGACAAGGGGCGGGATACACGTCGCCCATCTGCCCCATGCCGTGGGCCAGTCGCAGCCGCTGGTTTCTCCGCGTGCTGTGGTCAAGCCTTCCGGCGTGGCGCTGAACCTGAAACAAGGGCGCGGAGATGATGGTGACGGCAAAGACTCCGAGTTTGAAAAATTCTAAAAACGGAGGCTGAGGTCAGGAGATTCTTTTTCCCAGCCTGGACCTCAACCTCAACCTTTTATCCAGGAGACTGCCATGAATACAGCGGAACGTGCGGTCACGACCCAGTATTTGACGTACAAGCTCGCTGATGAGATTTTTGCCTTCGACATTTCCAGGGTCCGCGAGGTACTGGACTTTTCGACGATTACGAAAGTGCCGAAGATGCCGGACTTCCTGCGCGGGGTCATTAACCTTCGCGGCGCCGTGGTGCCGGTGGTGGACCTGCGGCTCAAGTTCGGCATGCCGAAAACGGACAGGACGGTGGACACCTGCGTCATCATCACGGAGGTGAACGTGGACGGAGAACGAACGACCCTGGGAGCTCTTGCGGATTCGGTGCAGGAGGTGATGGACCTCGGTCCCGATAGTATCGAACCGGCGCCGAAGATCGGAACGGGATTGAACACGGAGTTCATCAAGGGCATGGGAAAGCACAACGAACGGTTCATCATCATCCTCGACATCGACAAGGTTTTTTCCGCCGAAGAACTTGCCGCGGTGCAAGCGGGCCGTTCGGAGCCGGCGCTGACGGAGGCGGCATAGCAGCCCGCGGTGGCGGCCTGGAGGAACGCATGCAGTGCTCTTTCCTGGAAGGAAAACGCATCCTGTCGTGCAGAAGCCTGGGAGCGGTCTATATCCCCAGTATGTTCGAGCTCAACGAATACTGCACGCAGGACAAACATAAAAAATGCCCTTTTTTCTCCCCGTCGTCAAAAAAGGGCGGGTTCACGGATGCCGTTGAGTCCGACGGCATTATAGCAAACTTTTCCTGATGTCGACACTCGGCAATTCGACGCAGAATGTCGCACATTCGCTCGGCCCGGAAACCGTAGAAGAGGAAATACTGTGAAAACCGTTCTTGTGGTGGATAATACTCCTGTTGCTCGGGACTGCGTTGTCGACATCCTGAACAAATGCGGGTACCAGGTCATCGTGGCGCAGACGGGCGCGGAAGCGTTGTCAGCCCTGCGCGATGACTTCCAGATCGATCTCATCATTTCCGAGTATCAAATGCCCGATATGGATGGCATCGTTTTTGTCGCCAACGTCAAGATGTTTTTCCCCAACCTCCCGGTAATCATGGTCACCGCGTGCGGCAGCATAGAAACGTATATCAAGACCCTGAGTCTCGGCGTATTTGAATATATGAACAAGCCGGTTGTTGCCCATGAACTCAGGAAGGTCATAGAGGCTGCCATGGAAAGCCCGCTTTCGGACAGAGCCGTCAACTTTTAGGTGAGCCCGCGCGACCGGTGCGTCATGTCCGTGATTTGAGCAAGGACCTATGCATGAGAAAACGTACACCGTTTTACTGGTCAACAACCGAATCGATGGCGCGGGTCTGACAGGCGAGGTGCTTGACCGGGATTCGAGGACCTTTGAGTTCGTACCGGTCCATGGCGTCGATGCCGCCGTCGCGCGGCTGGGCAGCGAGGATTTTGATGTGGTTCTCCTCGACCTCGACGACGATTCCGATCATCGCGAAGAAATCCTTGCGGCGAGCCTGAAGCACGCTGGACCGGTCCCTACGGTCGTCCTGACCGATGGGCTGGGCGAAGCATGGACAAGGCGGGCGCTCCAGTTGGGCGCCTGCGACTGCGTGAAAAAAGACCCGGTCGGTTGCGACAAGCTGCTGAGCATCATCGCCGCCAGCGCCGATCGTCGGGTTGCCGAGCGCGCCCTCACGGAGAGCGACGCGCGTTATCGGCATCTCCTCGAGTCTGTCACGGATTACGTGTATACCGTGCAGGTTGAGAATGGAAGGCCCGCCGCTTCGCGGCACAGCCCCAGTTGCGTTGCGGTGACCGGATATACCTCGGAGGAATACGCGCGGGATCCTTTCCTGTGGTACCGGATGGTCCACGAGGACGACCGGCAGGCCGTCCTGGAGATGACCAGCAAGGTGTTTTCAGGCAAAACCCCTCTCCCCCTCGAGCATCGCATAATCCACAAGGATGGCAGCATCCGTTGGATCAAAAACACGCCGGTGCCCCGTCGTGATCCGCAGCGGCGTCTGATCGCCTACGACGGACTGGCTTCCGATATCACCGCGCGCAAGCAGGCGGAGCAGGAGCTGCTGCGTGTCAACAAGGCGCTGCGCGAGAGCGAGGAAAAGCTGAAGCGGGAACTGGACAACAGCACCCGTGCAAAAAGGGAGTGGGAGGTCACCTTCGACGCCATCTCGAGCCCTGTTTTCATCCATGACCGGGAATTCCGGATTATGAGGGCGAACCGCGCGTATTGCGAGGCTGCGGGCATGACATACAAGGAATTCATCGGCAAGCCTTACCATGCCGTGTTCCCCAAAATGGACGCGCCGTTCAGGAGCTGCGAACCGACACCGGCCTTTTGCGGCGGAAGGAAGCAGGCGCCCGACGAAGAAATTCCCGTGCCCGCGCTGCGCAAAATCTTCCGCGCACGATACTATCCGGTCCATGATGACCGCGGCAATTATCTTTATTCCGTTCACATCCTTGAAGACATCACGGAGATGAAGCTTGTCGAGGAGAACATCAAACAGGAGATGGAAATCACGGCAAACCTTCTCATGATCGCCGAAACCACCGCCTATACCATGGACGTCGACAAGCTCTTGGAGCATACCACCCGCTGCGGCAGCAGAGTGCTGGCGTGCGATGCCTGTGTCTCCTATCTCTGGACGGGGGACCGAAAGGTCTTTCAACCGTGCCAGCAGCACGGTCTTGATCATGATCTGGTCCCGCTGTTCAGGACCGAACCGCTTGACGGAAGCGTAGATTTCATAAAACGTGTTCTGGAGCTGAAGGGTCCGCTCCTGGTGCGGTTCTCAAGTTCGGACAAAGACGTATCCGCGACCGTAACGTCCTTGACGAACGCCGAGGGGGCGGGTGATACGCCGCTGCCGGCCAAAACGGCCGTCTGGATGCACAGCGGCCTGAAGACGCTCGTCGTCATTCCTCTGATCGGCAAAACGGACCAGCTCGGCCTCATCATTGCCTGCTACCGGACCGACAAGAAATTCGCGGAGCGAGATCACAAAATCGTGGAGGGGCTTTCCCGCCAGATTTCACTCGCCCTCGACGAGGCGCAGCTGTATAGGACCACGATGGAGCAGTCCCTGGAGCTGAACCACAAGATCGAAACGCTCCAGGTCATTCACGAGATCGACAGGAGCATTCTTTCGAGCCTGGAACCCCACGAAATTCTCGAGACGACCACGAGGAACATTTCCCGGATCGTTCCCTGCGACAGGGCGGGCATCCTGCTCGTGGACCGCGATCGGCAGGGGTTCATCCAGGCAACGGGCAATGGAATATCCGGCTCATCGCACAAGCCCTTTGTGCCCTTCTGCGACACCTCGGCAACGGAGGTCGTCAAGACGGCCCGGCCCCAGTGTGTGGGGAATAAGGAGGAGCTCGACCTTTTGTTGCCGAAAGAGCAGAACCTGCTTCAGGAGGGGTTCGTTTCTCATATCAGGGTGCCGCTTATCGTAAAGGGAGCTCCGGTCGGCGTCCTTGGGGTGGACAGTAAACGGAAGGCTGCGTTCACGCCGGAGAACCTTTCGACGCTCGAAAAACTCGCTGCCTTGATCGGCGTTGCCCTGGAAAATACGCGTCTGGTGACCGATCTGCAGGAACTTCTCATTGGAACGGTAAAGTCGCTGTCCAACGCCATCGACGCCAAATCTCCCTGGACCGCGGGCCACTCCGAGCGGGTCACGCGCTACGCGCTCCAGATCGGGGGGAAAATGGGCTTTCAGGAAGGCGACCTCAAGGACCTGGAGCTGGGCGGTCTGCTCCATGACGTAGGGAAGATTGGGATTTACGATGTCATTCTGAACAAGCCCGGCGCACTTACGAAAGAGGAGTATGAGGCCGTAAAAAACCACCCGCTCCGGGGCGTGGTGCTCCTGGAGCCGATCAAGCAGTTGAACCGCGTAATCCCCTGCATCAAACACCACCACGAACGGTTTGACGGGACGGGTTATCCGGACGGCCTGAAGGGGGAACGCATACCGCTCTGGGCGAGGATCCTCGCCGTTGCGGACGCTTTTGAATCCATGACGGGTGAACGGCCCTATCGAACTGCATTCAGCATAGACGAAGCGATTAATGAGCTTAAACGGTGTTCACTCTCACAGTTTGATCCGTCAATCGTGAACGTGTTCGTCGACCTCCTCGCGGCAAGCAACGCGCCCGGCCTGGAGCGCGTTGCGCCCCGGCAGGATGCGTTGCGGCAATGATGCGCTGAGACAATACGGGTATTCGCGGGTTCGGCAAGCCCGGACGGCACGCGTCTTCGCAGAAGGCCGGGGCCGCGCGTCAGTGCTTCACGGCTCTCACCTTCCACACGCCCTCGGCGTATTCCTTGACCGAACGATCGCTCGAAAACCTGCCCATATTGGCGACGTTCAGGATGGCGCGTTTGCTCCACTCATCGTTATTGCGGTAAAGCTCATCCACGCGCTCCTGGCAGGACATGTACGAAGCGTAATCCGCGAGCAGGAGAAAATGGTCGCCGCCGTGCGTGAGGGCGTCGGTTACCGGCCGGAAAAGGTCAGGCGCGCCGGGCGAGAAGTAGCCGCCGGCGATCACGTTGAGGGCCTTCCTGAGCTCGGCATTGGTGTTATAGAGGTCCCAGGGATTGTAGCCTTGTGCCCGCTGCGCCGCAACCTCTTCCGCGCTGAGCCCGAAGATAAAAAAGTTGTCGCTGCCTACCTCGTCCCTCATCTCGATGTTTGCGCCGTCGAGGGTGCCGATCGTGAGCGCGCCGTTCAATGCAAGCTTCATGTTGCCCGTGCCCGAGGCCTCGGTGCCGGCCGTCGAGATCTGCTCCGAAAGGTCGCAGGCAGGGATGATCTTTTCGGCGTTCGAGACGTTGTAGTCGGGTATGAACACGACTTTGAGCAGATCGCCGACCGCGGGATCGTTGTTCACGACATCTCCCACGCTGTGAATCAGCTTGATGATGAGCTTGGCCATGGTGTAGCCCGGCGCGGCCTTGCCGCTGAAGATCGCCGTGCGCGGGACGGGATTCTCCGCGCGGCCTTCCTTGATGCGGTTGTAGCGGGTCACGATGTGGAGCACGTTCAGGAGCTGCCGCTTGTATTCGTGGATGCGCTTGATCTGCACGTCGAAGAGCGATGCCGGGTTTACGATCAGTTTGAGGCGCATCTTGATGATCTTGGCCAGCCGCTCTTTGTTCTCCCGCTTCACGTCGCGGAACCGCTGCCGGAACTCCGCGTCTTCGGCGAGCGGCGCGAGGTTCTTCAGTTCCGAGAGCTCGCACAGCCATCCTTTGCCGAGGCGGGACGTGATGAGAGAGGACAGGGCGGGGTTCGCCTCTTGCAGCCAGCGCCGCGGCGTGACGCCGTTCGTGATGTTGATGATCTTGCCGGGGAAAAAGCGCTCGAAGTCCGCGAAGATCGTCTTCTTCATGAGGTCCGTGTGGATCTGCGAGACGCCGTTCACCCGGTGGCTCCCGACAATGGCCAGGTGCGCCATGCGGAGCCGTCTCCCGCCTCCCTCGTCCACGATCGACAGGCGCCGGAGCAGGTCCGTATCCCCGGGGCTATGGTGCCGCACGTTTTCAAGAAAGCGGTAATTGATCTCATAGATGATCTGCAGGTGACGAGGCAGGATTTCCTCGAAGAGTTTCACGGGCCAGGTCTCGAGCGCCTCGGGCATGAGCGTGTGGTTCGTATAGGAAAAGGTGCGCTGCGTGATGTCCCAGGCGCGGTCCCATTCGAGGTGATGAATGTCTATCAGGACGCGCATGAGCTCCGGGATGCCGATCGAGGGATGGGTATCGTTCAGCTGGATCGCTACCTTGTCCGGCAGTTCATCCAGGTGCGGGTGATACTTGGTGAAACGCCTCATGATGTCCTGGATCGAGGCGCAGACGAAGAAATACTGCTGCTTGAGCCGCAGCTCACGGCCCATCTGCGTGGTGTCGTCGGGGTAGAGCACCTTCGAGAGGTTCTCCGATTCGTTCTTTTCCTCGACGGCCTTGATGTAGTTCCCCTCGTTAAAGTACTTGAGGTTGAAATCGCGCGTCGCTTTCGCGGTCCAGAGGCGCATGTTGTTCACCGTGCTCGTGTCGTAGCCGGGCACGGGCGTGTCGTAGGCCATGGCCATGACGTCCTCGGTATCGACCCAATGGAAGCGGACCTGGCCCTGTTCGTCCCTGAACTGCACGACCTTGCCGCCGAATTTGACCGCGAAGAGCACTTCGGGGCGCGGGAACTCCCAGGGGTTCCCGTAACGCAGCCAGTTGTCCGGGTGCTCTATCTGCTGGCCGTTCTCGATGCGCTGGTTGAACATGCCGTATTCGTAGCGGATGCCGTAGCCGTATCCCGGCAGACCCAGCGTTGCCATGGAGTCAAGAAAGCAGGCGGCGAGCCTGCCGAGCCCGCCGTTTCCCAGGGCCGCGTCGGATTCAAGCTCGCGAATACGGTCGAGGTCCAGGTCCAGGTCCGCGAGCGCCTGGCGGCACTCGTCGTAGAAACCCATATTGAAAAGGCTGTTTGCAAGAAGCCGACCGGTCAGAAACTCCATGGAGAGGTAGTAGACGCGTTTCGCGTCCGAATGGTAGTAGCTGCGCATGGTCTCCATCCAGCGTTCGATCAGCCGCTCCCGCACGGAGTAGGCCGTGGTGTGAAGCCAGTCGCGGTGGGTCGCGGTGATCGGGTCCTTGCCCATGGAGTAGATGAGACGGTTGGAGAGCGAATGCCTGAGGGACTCCCGGTCCTCAGCGAGCTTGTCGTATTTGAAGTTGTCTAACGTCTTGTGGTTGTTGTTGACCATTGAGCCTCCATGCTGTGCAGCCGGTAGCGTGTGAAAGCTTTAAGACTCCATCGGTTCGTACTCCCCGGTCATTTTGTCCAATGATATGTCGTTTTGATCACGCTCCGATAGTTGTCGTCCAGCGCAGGTTGCAATGCGATCAGCGCAGCAAGGCGGCGTGCCATCTCAGTCACGTAGCGCACTTCCTCCGGCGTCAAACCCCTGCCGAGCAAATCCTTTTCGCGGTATGAAAGCCACTTCTTGATGACCTGGTATCCGCCGATGGTGTAATCCCACACAGCTTTCGGCACATTCCGCCAGCGGGTGTTTTCATTCAGATAGATGTCGAGCGCGTCGCCATTCTCCCGAATCAATCCTTTGCCGGGCATGGTGATACCGCCCTTACCCGCATGACCCCAGCCAGCGGTGAGATCAAGATCACCGGAAGTTGGATTAGCCTGTTTGCCATCCGTGCGCTCGAACACAGCAATGCTCTTGAGATCGTCACGTATCTTGCCCGTTGTTACTGTGGGCACCGGCGATTCAGTATCCAGCAATGCCGCGACCTGTCGCCCGAGGCCTGCGGAAGAAAGCAACGCATCTTTCTTCATCGGCAGCGGAATTCGCGGCCAGTCCTGCCGAATGCCGTCAGCATTCTCGGAAAGATATGCCGGTGAATAACCGATTGTCAAAGCGTGATACCAGATCAATTCAGCAGTCTTCTGATCTGTGTCCGGTTCAGGCAAGCCAAGCGATGTTAGATAGGAGCGCGTTGAGGGTGAGAGGTTGGCGGTAATCTTCTCGGCGTCGTGTTCCATTCCGGGAAGGGCAAGCTTATCGTTCGCTCTCCGAGAAGCTTTCTGGCCAAGCCCAACCTTAAGCCGTAAAGCGAAGTAGTATGCATGACCTCTCAGAAAGTCGTTGTCGCCTAACGTGCTCGTCAAGAATAATGGCAACCCCTCCGGATGCGCGACTCCGGATGGTCGTGTCATGAGAAAACTGTTACCTTCCCAGCACTGCGGCCAGAGCGTGGGTCGAGGTCGGTTCCAGATTGAACTGATTCCAGTGTAGTAACACCAACAATGATCGAGCGGGCGTAAAGCGTATCTGATTAGACGGCTTTCAAGGAATCCTTCTGCCTTAAGAACTTTCTCGCGCGCCTTACGCGCATCGTGTGCCGCTGCATCGAATGTTAGAGGATGCAATTCATCCTTCAATTCCTCGAAAGACACATTCTTATCAAAAAAGCGCTTCATTCGCGCTTCGAGAGCCTTGCGGTCATCTGCCATCAGCGCGCCGCCACGCTTTTCCATTAATCCATTGCTCGGAGCTTCAGCGCAAAGATCGGTCAGCTTAGGCCATCCAAGATACGCCGTTGTGACGTCTGACGGTCGGAACGTCCAACGGTTATCCTTCTGCGGATTGGCTGTCTCGTATTGCGCGTTAAAGTTTTTTGCTTTGAGGCTGGTGAGAAGATCGTTTCGTTTCGCCGTACCCCAAAAATGATGAAAACGAACCGCTGCGTCGGCTTCATGAGTGCGGCCACGTTTTACGAACAAGCCAATGGCAGTGCCGACGCGAATGCCTTCGCGGTTCCACTCTGTTGAGAATACCGATGGATCGGGTTTGCCCTCCGGCGTTAGCTTGCCGGTTTCGCGGCTGTCGCCGTTCATGCAGTCCAGCCAGATCGCATCGAATTCGTCGAGGAACCTGCGGCGCGCCACGACGAACGAAGGGTCGCCCAGGTAAGAGAAATTCGAGATGAACGACACAACACCACGCCCGCTGTGCTCAGCTATGCGCTTTTCGGCCAGACGGAAGAAACGAATGTAGAGGTCGTCGAGGTTGAACTTCTTTATTCCCCAATCGGAGATCAGGCCTTTTTTGTAGGGTTCGACTAGGCCGTTCTCTTCCTCAGGACTGACGCCGGAGAACGCATTATACGGCGGATTGCCGATTATAACGAGGATGGTTTTTTCCTGCTTCACCTTTCCCGCTGCATCGCGTTCCTCTGCGAATCCCGGGAACGCGATCTGCTTCGGCTTTTCCTTCGGCGGCTCCCAGCCAGTGAGCGCGTTCGTAAGATAAACACCCGCACGCTCCGGAGGATCGCCCACGTCGCTTAGCGGCGCGCCGAGGGTTTCGAGTTCCAAACCAAGTTGGAGATGCGCGATAACGAAAGGCGCGGGAAGAATCTCGAAGCCGAAGACGCGCTCCATTGCCGCCTTCTTGAGGTCATTCGCAACGAGGGCATCGCCCCCTTTATCGCGGAGCGTCACCGCGATGCGGCGAAGTACCGCGCGAAGATATGCGCCGGTCCCGCAGCAGGGATCGAGAACGACAACCTTCGGATCGGCGAGGCCGTCGGGCAGATTCAGTTCCGACCGGAGAACGGCATCAACGCGCTCGACCTGATAATTAACGATCTCCTCGGGCGTGTACCAGACACCAAGTTCCTTGCGCAGCTCGGGATCAAAGGCGTGCAGGAAGGGCTCGTAGAAATACTGCACGGCATGGCCTTCGTCGAAGGAATGAAAGAACGCCGCGCGATCCACGCGGTTCAGTGCCGCGGCGGTCCAGTCGAGAGCCTCGATGAGGCCGAGCGCACCGAGCCGGGCAGGATCAGCCACCTGCACGAACAGCGCGCGGAGCATCGGAACGCGGAGCAGCCAGTGGGCGGCTTTCCAGTCAAAGGGACCCGAAACCGTGTAGGGCGCCTGCGATTCGTGGATCTTATCGGCAAAGGATTTTTTCGGTTGCCCGGTATCTTTTCTGCGCGCCCAGAGGACCCATGCGGAAAAAACACCGTAGAAGAGCGTTTGCACCAGAGTCGACCGGAAGAAGTGTTCGCCCTTCTCGCCCTCGAAATGCAGACCGAGCGAGTCTTCGAGCGCCTTGCGCAGGTTCTGCAGGGCGGGGAGGTCCGCCTGCTCTATCCTCAGCCGGGCATCGTGAGCGTACGAGGCAAGGATAGTCGCGACATCTTTGGGCTCGGCAAGCGGCGCGTTGTGCAGAAGGACACGGCGGAGATATTCCAGCATCCGCTCTCCTTGCTCATCAGCGGTCTTACGCGGATGGGCCGCAAGCTGCCAAAACTCTTTTTCTGATTCCGCCAAGGAAAAGGATTCGAGAACCGACGGTTGTCCCGCCGGATTCTTTCCGATGAGAGCGAAAGACCGGAAGTTCGTGATGAGTACCATCCCGTACTTTTTCCAGTAACGCTCGACCTGCTCGGAACCAGCAAGCTCGTTGATATCAGCGGAAGGGGCCTTTGCCTCGATCACTCCGCGAGAGGGGTTTTGCGCAAGAAAGGGATTGTCTTTGTCCTCTGCATCGCGTGCTTTGCGGCTGAACTGATCGGCAGTGAATAACCCACCATCCGGCAGGCCTGCGCCTCGATTCGCCAGATTGATAACGCACCGGACCTTGGGATTGAGGCTTTTCCCCAGGGAAGTAAGCAGGTGCTCCAAAGCCGGATAGAATGACGTCTCCGGCGCATTGGAACGCGTGCCGCGCACCTCCAGCAGGTCAGTCAGATATCGTTCGATCAAGTTCTCATGCATTCGGCACCTGTTGGTGGTTCACCCTCGTCTCTTTCCGAAATGGGTTTAAGGCAGGTAGTTTGTGCGACCGCTAGAGCCACTTTCGCTCCGCAAGCCATTCCCTTGCCCAGAAGACGACTCCTCGGCATTTTGAATCGTCTTAGCTGCCTGCTGAGCGGTTACATCGGCAAGCCTTGCGTAATCTCCCGTCGCCCTCAGTCCGGACGCGTCGTGAAAAATTTTGGACCACTTTCTGTCTACTTCATTTGTTTTGACAAACTCACGATCGAAGAGGGAAAGGACCCCGGAGTGTTTCGAACTGCCGAGATCTTTGGCGAGCAGAATAGCGAGTACGGCGTAGAAAATGGCGTAGTAGGCGCGATTAACCGCGCCGAAGTGTTGCTGAATATTGAGAAGGGCGTTCGCCTGTATTATTGAATCATCCGCCTTTTGGAGGTTGTGTTTTATGAGCGCTACGGTGTCGGCATTTCTCATAAGAGGATGCCCTCTTGCGTCACGGCCTTGATAAAGGGCGATGACCGGAGGGGGCTTTCCCAAATCTCGCTTTTCTGATAAACCACCGACTGTATCACTCTGTCGTGAGCAAAACCTACTTCCCAGGCAAGGTCGTTGATCTTTTCCCTGACGGCGTCGGTTGCCGCGGCATCGGGCAGTTCCACATAGATGTCAATGTCGCTCAGCTCCTCCATTTCGCCGCGGGCCGCCGAGCCGAATAGCTTTACAATCGCCCTGGGAACAAGGTCATGCACCGCGTCCGCGAATTGTTTCGCTATCTTGACCGCGACGGGATTTGCTTCCTTGACGATGCTCATGTGCTCACCTCATGCGGGAGTTCGCATTTTACAAATTTTGCCAAGCCTCATCCTCCTCCGGCCTCAGCCAGTCTTTTTTTAAGGATGACTCGCTTGCGATGGTAATGTCGGTTTTTTCCTTTGCTGTTTTCGCTTTAATGAAACGGACAAAATCAAGCACCTCGTCGAGAAATGGTTCGGGAACCTGCCCGATTTCGTCCATCAATACGTCTTTCTTACCCATCACACACCTCGCTCTCTTGATGATATTAAGATACCACGTTAAGCGGAATTTGGCAATCTCGCATCAGGCGGGTAGCGTCAAGGATATATTCACTAGATCTCCATGATGATCGGCAGGATCATGGGCCGCCGCTCCATGCGCTTGTTGATGAACTTCTTGAGCGCGCTCCTGACGCGGGCGGAGACGAGGGACCAGTCGCCCTTTGCCTCGGGGATCATGAGCGTAAGCGTGTCCATGACCACGTCCTTCACCTCGGCCAAAAGCTCCTGCGACGCGTCCTCGAACACGAAGCCCCGCGACACGATGTCCGGTCCCGAGACCACCTTGCCCGAAGTCTTCTCGATGCCGAGGATCACGATCACCACGCCGTCGTGGGCCAGCTTCATCCGGTCCCTGAGAACGACCGTGTCCACGCCCGCGTCCGCGGTGGAGCCGGCGGTCTTGCCGTCGATGTACACCCGGCCGACGTTCACTCGCCCCGCGCGCCGGGCGCTGTTCTCCGTGAATTCCATCACCTCTCCGTTTTCGAGGATGAAGATGTTCTCCTCGGGGATGTTCACCTTCCTCGCAAGCTGGGAGTGGTACACGAGGTGCCGGTACTCTCCGTGCACGGGGATGAAATATTTCGGCTTGATGAGGGAAAGCATGAGCTTCAGCTCTTCCTTGGACGCATGGCCCGAGACGTGGATCTCGGACACCTTCTCGTAGAACACCTCGGCCCCGTGCTTGAAGAGGTGGTTGATGATCCGCGTAATGCCGCGTTCGTTGCCGGGGATCATCTTGGACGAAAGAATGATGGTGTCGCCTTTCCTGATCTGGAAGTGTTTATGCTCGTTCGCGGCCATGCGCGAAAGCGCGCTCATGGGCTCGCCCTGGCTGCCCGTGGTGATCATCACGACCTGCTCGTCCGGCAGGGTCTTGAGCGCCTCTATCTTGTGCCAGGTGTCGGGCGGGATCCTGAGATAGCCGAGATCGAGCGCGATCTGGGCGTTCGCGATCATGCTCTTCCCGTTCAGGATCACCTTCCGGTTGTACATAACGGACACGTCGATGATCTGCTGCACGCGGTGGATGTTCGAGGCGAAGGTCGCGACCACGATCCTGCCCTTTGCGCGGCTGAAGATGTCCTCGAGCCCGCGCCTGACCTCCTTCTCTGAAAAGGTGTATCCGCCCTGGCCCGCATTCGTGCTGTCCGACAGGAGTACGAGCGTGCCTTTATCGCCGTATTCCGCGAACGTGCGGAGGTCCATGACCTGCCCGTCGACCGGCGTGGGGTCGATCTTGAAGTCCCCGGTGTGCACCACGCGGCCCGCCGGCGTCGTGATGCCGAGGCCCACGCCGTCGACGATGCTGTGGGTCACGCGGATGAATTCCACGCGAAAGCTCCCGAGTTCCACCACATCCCGGGGTTTGACAACGGTGAGCTGCGCAACGGTGTCGAGTTCATGCTCCCGGAGCTTTTCTTTCACGAATCCCAGCGTAAGCCGGGTGCCGTAGATCGGGACGTTGAGCTCCTTGAGGAGAAAGGGGAGCGCGCCGATGTGGTCTTCATGGCCGTGAGTGAGCACGATTCCGCGTACGCGGTCCTTATTCTCGAGAAGATAGGAAAAGTCGGGGATCACGATGTCCACGCCGAGCATCTCGGCATCGGGAAACATGAGGCCCGCGTCGACAACCAGCATGTCGTCGCCGTATTCGAACACGGTCATGTTCATGCCGATCTCGCCGATGCCGCCGAGGGGGATGATTGACAGGGTGGGGCCTTTTGAGTCCTCCGGCGATGAGGGGAGAATATCGTTCACGGATCGCGTCTCCTTGTGGGGCAATACTCGGGGAAAACCGCTTCTCAAGAGGTTACTATAGTCTTTTTCCGGAAAATCGTCAACTCTGGGGGAGGTAGTTTTGGGCGCAGTCGAGTGCGGGGCAGGTGAATTCTGGGTGAGCGCATTCCCCGCGGATGCCTATGCGAACCTTCATTTCGTTTCGGGAAATGCGTGCAAATACGGTAATGTTTCAACCTTCAGAACTTCATGCTCTCGGCGATTTTCTTCGATGCCTTCCAGCTCCAATGGGTATCATCGGGATAGTAAACGTCTTTCTCGCCTTTTTTTACTTCCTCGAGCAGAATCGCTTTGGTGTCCACAAAGACATAGTGTTTCGGCAGTCCGCGCAGCAGTTCGAAAAAGACGCTTCTGGGATAAGGATTATCGACGATATAATCGCTGTAGATGGTGTATTTGTTCGCCGCCGGCATGAAATAGAGGGTAATCCCCTTCTGTTTCATTCGTTGGGCCAGCACATTCAGGTTTTCATTGAGCACCCCGACCGAGCGCGCGGTGGCGAAAGGGATGCTGCTCAGTTCTTCGCGAAAAAAAAGCAGCCGCCGGGCCCGGGGAACGCTGAAAAACGGGGCGGAGAGGTCTTTGATGTAGACCTGCGAAAAAAACGCGTTTGCCGAAAATTTGTACAGGATGCTGTTGGCCAGGAACTTGACATTGCTCATATTTACAAAGCTCATTACGGGCAGGCTGTGTTTTCCCTCGGGCCTTCCATACTGTTCTTCGATCTCTTCACGCGGTTTCGTAAGGCCGAAATCAACGCCCCCGGTGTATCTGCCGATGCAGTACCGTTCTGCGGTTTCCAGAATGACCGCGCGCGGTCGCACCAGGTCGAGGTAGCCGCTGTTCAGCAACACGATAAGGGTTTCGAACTCGTCCAGGCCGTTGAGCGGACGCACATTCACGACCGTCAGGTTGTGCTCCGTTGCCAGCCAGTCCTGATAGAGCTGATTCGGCCCGACCTCTCCTTTATTGGAAAAGGAGTCTCCGATCGTCAGGACGTCCACTCGCTGGCCTGAAAATTCCGCGCTTTCGATGTGCCGTTTCGGCAGCGTGCACCCCGCCTTTCTGCGCAATGTCGATCCGGAAATATACGCCAGCCGGACGAGATCGGGAGTAACGTACTCCCCTGCATTCAGCATGTCCGCGGTAAAGCTTTTCCAGATAACGAAATTCGCCGCCAGAAAAGCCGCCAGGACCGCCAGGAACGCAAACGCCCACGTCCTATGCTTGGTCATATTCATAATCTAACATTCACAATCTAACATTCACAATCTAAAAATTAAAATAGAGGAATTCGGACACTTTGTCCATGCTCAAAAGCGAGTAGACCGTGATTGCGACAACGAGCGCAAAGGAGGTCCACCCCGGCCGGAATTCTTTCGCCAGCTCATCGGAGTTTTTCGCAAGGACGGAGACGGCCAGTAAAACTATGAGGAGAACCCATGCGTTGTGGTGGATATTCTTAAAGAACATCTCGCCGAACGTTACTCCGTATTTCCGAATAAAGCCCAGTTTTGCCGCAGCGCCCTGCGGAAGCATCACGCCGTTGACCCCGGCCATCCCTTTCACCACTTTTATCGCATCCGGCCACGACCGGGCCCTGAAAAAAACCCACGCGACGTTCACGAAGTTGAACGTAATGAACCAGGCGAGCACGCGGGGCAGCCGGACGTTCATCCGGGACCAGGCACGGTGAATCAGGGTCCCGGCGCCGTGCAAAAAGCCCCAGAAGATAAAGGTCCAGCCCGCGCCGTGCCACAGGCCTCCGATGAGGAATGTCGCCATCAGGTTTCGGTACGTTTTAACGGTCCCCTCTCTGTTGCCGCCGAGCGGGATATAGATATAATCCCGGAGGAAGCGGCTCAGGGTCATATGCCAGCGCCGCCAGAAATCGGCGATGTCCAGGGCCTTGTACGGCGAATTGAAATTGAACGGGAGCCTGATATTGAACAGCAAGGCCGCGCCCAGCGCCATGTCGGTGTATGCGGAGAAGTCAAAATAGAGCTGAAGGGTATACGACAGGCTCGTGACCCAGGCCTCGACGAACGTCAGGGACTTCATGGCGTCGAACCCGGCATTTGCGACCGGAGCGAGCTGGTCCGCTATAACGATCTTTTTAAACAGGCCGATAAAAAAAAGGAACAGGCCGAGCGACAGGTTCCGATAATTCAGGACCTTGTTGCGAACGCTTGCAAACTGCGGCATCATTTCCTTGTGGTGGATGATGGGCCCGGCAAGCAGATGTGGGAAAAACGTGACGAACAGGGAATAATTGAGAAAATCGTATTCACGGGCAGTGCCTTTATACGTGTCCACCAGATAGGCGATCTGGGTAAAGGTGAAGAAGCTGATCCCGAGTGGCAGGATGACCTTCTGCAGCGTGATGTTGAGACCCGTGAGAGCGTTGAGGTTGGCGACAAAGAAGCCGGAATATTTATAGTAGCCGAGCAGAAGTATATTAAAAAGAATGCCGGCAAGCAGGACGTATTTCCGGGAGCGGTCGTCCGGACGGCGCCTTCCCGTGCCGGCCAGTGCCGAGCCGGCGCCGAAATTGACGAGGACGCTGATGATGATCAGGGCCAGGTATTTGACGTTCCACCAGCTGTAAAAGACGAGCGAGGCGAGGACGAGCCAGGTCGTGGCCGCCTTCGTATACCGGCGCCGGTTGAGCAGAAAGTAGATGACGACCGCCAGGGGCAGGAAAACGAACATGTATTCGTATGAGTTGAACAGCATAGAGAGGACAACCGCGGGAATGGTTGATTTTTTTCAGGATACTACCTGTCCGGGGAAACCATGTCAACAGGAATCTTCAGTGCGGGAAGGAAGCGGTGGCGAGGCGCCCGGTACGGACTTCAGCTCACCCTCCTGTCCAGGCTCCGGTACTGGATCGCCTCGGAGACATGTTCGGACGCGATCCGGCCGCTGCCCTCGATGTCCGCGATGGTGCGGGCGACCTTCAAGACGCGGTTATACGCGCGGGCCGAAAGCCCCAGGCGGTTCATGGCGGCTTCCATGAGGGCCTGGCAGTCAGCGTCGATCTTGCAGTATTTTCTGATGTGCCGCGGCTTCATATGCGCGTTCGCGTAGATGCCGTCGCTCCTGAACCGTTCCTGCTGGATGGCGCGGGCGCCCGTCACGCGCTGGCGGATGGACGACGACGGCTCGCCTTGCGTGTCGGAGGAGATCTCGTTGAATTTTATCGCCGGCACTTCGATATGGATGTCGATCCGGTCCATGAGCGGGCCCGAGACTTTGGAGCGGTAGGTCTGGATCTGGTGAGGCGTGCAGAGGCACTGATGGAAGGGGTCTCCGTGGAACCCGCATTTGCAGGGGTTCATGGCGGCAACCAGCATCAGTGACGCGGGATAGGTAAGCGACGTTATGGCCCGGGAGATCGTGACCTGGCCGTCTTCAAGCGGCTGGCGGAGCGCCTCGAGCACATTTCGCTTGAATTCCGGCAGCTCGTCCAGAAAGAGGACGCCGTTGTGCGACAGGCTCACCTCTCCGGGTTTCGGGATCTGGCCGCCTCCGATCAAGCCCGCATCGGAGATCGTATGATGCGGCGAACGATAGGGGCGCGTCGCGATGAGCGGCTGGCCTTTCCTGAGGAGGCCCATGATGCTGTGGATCTTCGTGGTCTCGATCGACTCGTCGAAGCTCATCTGCGGAAGCACGGTCGGCAGTCTTCGCGCGAGCATGGTCTTGCCCGAGCCCGGCGGGCCGATCATGATGATGTTGTGCCCGCCCGCCGCGGCGACCTCGATGGCGCGCTTGGCGTGCTCCTGTCCTTTTACCTCGAAGAAATCCTCCTGGTACGCGGAGTAGGTTTCGAAGGCGCTCTGGATGTTGATGTGCACGGGCTCGGCAAGGGCATTCCCGGAGAGGAACTCCACCACCTGCGGCAGGGTCTGCATGCCGTAAATGGGCACCGATTCGACGACGGCCGCCTCCTCGGCATTGTCCGCCGGGATCACCATGCCGCGGTAGCCTGCCTTCTTCGCAAGCACGGCCATGGAGAGCGCGCCCGCGAACGGGCTTGACCCGGCCGTCGAGCGAGAGCTCGCCCACGAGGAGAAAGCCGTTCACCATCTCCTGGGTCAGGACGCCTTCGGCAATGAGCATCCCGACGGCGATGGGAAGGTCGAAGGCCGAGCCTTCTTTTTTGATGTCCGCAGGCGCCAGGTTCACGACGACCTGTTTCAAGGGGAAATCGAAGCCCGTGTTCTTGAGAGCGGCCCTTACCCGCTCCTTGCTCTCTTTCACGGCGGCGTCGGGCAGTCCCACGGTGGAGAAGAAGGGAAGTCCCCTGCTCGCAATATCAACTTCAACTTCAACAGAATAGGCGTCGATGCCAAGTACTGCCGAACTGATGACTTTGGAGAGCATGGGGCTCCTTTGAAGAGTTGCGGAATACGGAGTGCGGAGTGAAAACCAGAAGAGGAACATTCCGTACGACTTCTGGTTTCCGACGCCGGTCTGACTACCGTATTATATGACAGAGGATAACAGAGAAGTTGCGGAAATGTCAAACTGAAAGTGAGGACAATCCGCGTCGGGAAAGGCCTACTGCTCGAACCGGGTCACGAAGGCGCCGACGAAGCGCATGTTTCGCACATAGTCGGCGAACAGGACTTCCTTGACCGCTCCGCCGCCCGGACGGTCCGCGCGGTCTTTGTCGCCTGCAGCGTGGATCACGTAAGGTTTGCCGGCTTTCATGTGCACAATGGAGAGATGTGCCACGATCTCTTCGACAGCGCGCTTCTTCGGGTCCTTGACCCAGTAGACGATATCGCCATCCTGAAGCTTTTTCTGGAGGGCCCGCGTTGCGAGGACGTTCTTCGGCAGGATATCTACCTCGTCCCTGCCGCGAGAACCTGCGATTTTCTTTGTCCTGCCGAGCTCTGCGGTGATATTTTTGCCCCACTTGCCGCTGTAGACCATGTCCTCGCCGTACTGAAAGCGCTGGTCGTAGTTCGTGACAAGACCGTCGACGAGCGTCCCCTTGGTCATGAACCGAAGATCAAGCGCCTTGTCGATTGCCTCGCCGGGCGTGCTGCTTTGGGCGAGCTCGACGGACCGAAAGACGTGATACATGCAGTCTGCCTTCTCGTCGGCAACAATGCGGTTCGTGCGGACATACAACCCGAGCGGATCGGGATCGTAGGGTGTGCCGATGAAACGGCCGGCCCAGTAGGAGATGCGTTTACCGAGAGAAAGCCGCGCGATCCTCGCTTGGGTGAGAAGAATTTCATCCGCCGTCATCTCGGCCGGCCTCTTGTGCTGATCCGGGTCTGCGCCGATTATCCTCAGCCCGTACTGCAAAGCGTTGGCATACCTCCGGTCATGAATGCCCGCGACCTGGACAGCATGTTTTTTCGAAGACTGAAGGAACCTGCCGTTTCCAAGGAAGAGGCCCTCGCTCTCGCCGTAAAATACAAGGACATCGCCCGGATGGAGGTCCTTTTTATTTATTTTTTCGGCCGTCGTCTGAAACGACGCCCGTTCTGTCCCGATGGGTATGCCGTATATCCGGTAGACGATATAGATGAGGCCGCGAGTATCCATGCCCTGTGCCGTAAGGCCGCCCGCCAGATTGCGCACGCCCTGGAACTTTCGCGCCGTCTTTGCGATATCTTCTGGAGTGGTGTCATTGGCAAGCGGGTCTGAGGGCTTTACAGCCATTGTGTCGGCGGATTTGATGATCGCGACGGACCGGTCAGGAAACTGCACCTTGAGACCGTCCGGTTTTCTTTCGAGCACCGGAAGTTGCGTTCCTGCGTAGAGCGGGACCTTGTGATCGCCGGTCTTGTCGAGGATAAGCGCTTCTGTCTTGGGCACGGCGATCACGATCCAGGAGCGCTCGGGGTTGAGATAGTGGCGGCCCTTGTCCTTCGGAATATAAACAGCCTCCTGCTGGATCCAGCCCTCGACATTGTCCTGGTCCGGAATGGAGATCCGGTAGCGGTAGTCCTGCTTCTCAAGGATGCGCACCTCGTCGGCCATGAGCACCTGCGTCACCAGGCCGGATTTGGGCAACGGTTCTTGATGCACGTTTGCGAGCGGTACGGAAATAATGCCGAGAGGAGTATTGCTGACGGGTTCCTGGGAGAATGATGCGGCAGGAAGCAAAAGAACCATGCAGAGGATTAAGCCTCTTGTCGCTATAGAGAGGTGAGTTTTCATTCTGATGAATTCAGGAAAACGAGATGGCGTGCCGCGCTGCCGGAGGCGGAAAAAAATGGTGCCGAAGGGGGGACTCGAACCCCCATGGGTTGCCCCACACGCCCCTCAAACGTGCGTGTCTACCAATTCCACCACTTCGGCACTTGTTAAAACGCTTTGGCACAGAGTTCACAGGGAACACGGAGAAAACCGGATTAACAATCTTGATTTTTATCTCTGTGACCTCCGGGTGCCCTGTGGCAGAGATATTATTTCTTCATCGCCGGCTGCTTTGCAGATACGTACGTGAGCCAGTCTGCATGCCGGCTGTCCCGCCCGTGCACGATGTCGAAAAACGTGGCTTGAAGCTCTTCCGTGACCGGGCCGGGCTTGCCTTTTCCGATCTGCCGGTTGTCGACTTCCCGGATCGGCGTGATCTCCGCCGCCGTGCCGGTAAAGAACGCTTCGTCGGCGATATAGAGTTCGTCCCGGGTGAAACGCTCTTCCACAAGGCGCATGCCGCGCTCCGTGGCGAGCTGCATGATCGTGTCCCGCGTGATGCCTTCAAGGATGGAGGTGAGCGGCGGCGTCTTGATCAGTCCCTTCCGCACCATGAATACGTTCTCGCCGCTCCCCTCGGCAACGTAGCCGTCGGTATCGAGCAGCATGGCCTCGTCGTAGCCGTCTTTGAGCGCTTCGCGCTTCGCCAGGAGCGAGTTTGCATAATTGGCCGTGGTCTTGGAACGCACCATGGTGGCATTCACGTGGGGGCGGATGAAGGACGAAATCTTGACGCGGATGCCGTTCTTGAGCCCCTCTTCACCGAGATAGCTGCCCCAGGGCCAGACGGCGATGGAGACCTGAACAGGATTCTCCTTGGGAAAGACCCCCATGGCGCCGTAGCCGATGTGGACGAGGGGCCGAATGTAGCACGCGTCGATCTTGTTCACACGGATGGTTTCAAGAATTGCCTCGGCCACGGCCTCGCGGTTGAACGGGATCTGCATCTGCAGGATGTGGGACGAGTCGAAGAGCCGGTCCACATGCTCCTGAAGCCTGAATACCGCCGGACCGGCATCGGTCTTGTAGCAGCGGATGCCCTCAAAAACCCCGGTGCCGTAGTGGAGCGAGTGCGTCAGGATATGCACCTTGGCCTCGTCCCACTTCACGAACGAGCCGTTCATCCATATTTTCTCGGTGGCCTGAAGCATAGAGCGACATTTATAACAGCCTGAGAAAAAATTGTCAATCACTTTTTTCCGCGCGGGTGGGCGCATAACTGTCTTTTTTGACCTTTGCGTCGGTACTTGCAGCGCAGGGTGGTATTTTTGAACGGTCGTGATGGCGGGCATACCGTGATTACATTGTCGCTTCCTGCGGGACATATCAGGCGGCAAAACCGTATCACGGGTAGCAGGCAGGGCATTGGCAGAACAGGCGGATTCGTCCCGCGTCTGCTCAGGAGGGGGTGTGCTGGAAGGCTGCGTGCTCTCTGGGACGGGAGGCTATCCGCTTTTCTTCCCGGCGTTCACACCACCCGCGTGGGGCATGTCCTTTTCGAGTATATACAGTATTTCTTGAATACGCTTTTGAAGACGGGCGACAGCTTTCTGGATTTCAACATCCTTCTCTTGTTCATCCATGAGAAGATAATTTTCCAGGCTTGTTCCTCGTATTTCTCTTTGAATGTTGTCAATATTCTCGATTGGCTTCATAAGCTCCTCCGGCACATCAACAGCCTGACAGTAGCCATACTCCTGGCTGTCGCACGATAAGCGGCAGGTATGGATTCAGCACACCCCACCAGCCTGTCGAAATTATTACTCTCTCTGGCGGCGAATGTAAATCGCCGGGTCGGGGTATTTTCAGGGTATCAGGGGAATCATTGAAAAACCAGGGGTTTGCTGCGGCTGCCGATTGATGTCCGGGGGCGGATTAAACTGCGGAGGAGGATGCGTCGGTTAGATAATTCCTGTTTTTCTTGCCTTAACAAGGGCTTCACCCCGGTCTTTGGCCTGGAGTTTTTCGTAGATATTTTTTATATGGGTATGTACCGTATGAGAGCTGATCTTGAGTCGCAGGGATATTTCCTTATAGGTGAGCCCCTGCTCGATGCACTTGACGATATCCCGTTCCCGCTGGCTTAAGATATACTGGTCCTCTGCATTCTCATCCTGAAACTCATGGATTACCTTCCTGGCGATTTTCGGGCTCATGGGAGCGCCACCCTTGTGGATTTCGTGGATTGCCTCCACGATTTCCCGCGGGCTGCTGCCCTTAAGGATATAGCCCGAAGCCCCCGCTTTTATCGCGGCAAATACGTTTTCCCGGTCTTCGAAGACCGTGTGTGTCATGATCTCAAGCGACGGCATGTCGTCTTTCGCTTTTTTGATAAGCTCTATCCCCGACATGCCGGGCAGGCCGAGATCGGTCAGCATGACGTCCGGTGATGATTTCCTGAGCGCGCGCAATGCATCTTCCGCGCTGCTGAAGGCGCCGGCAACGGTTATCCCCGCCTCGCCGCCCAGGATCAGTTTAAGGCTTTCAAGCAAAATGGGGTCATCTTCGACAATTATGAGTTTCATAACGATCACTTTAGCATAAAATTTATTGTATTACCATACCCTCAGCGGGGTATTTTAAGGGTAAGGGAAGCTCAAAGCTCACCCGGGTGCCCCGGTCGGCGGCAATGATTATTGTTCCGCCTATTTCCCCGGCCCTCGTTTTCATATGGGACAGCCCCCTGCCGCCGGTCCTGCCGCCCTGCACACCGACTCCGTTGTCTTCAATAACAAGAAAAATGCCGTCCCGGCCGGCGCGAAACGCCACGTTGGCCGAGGTGGCCTTCGAATGTTTTATGATATTCGTCAGCGCCTCTTTATAGATCTTGAACATATTGACCCAGATGAGGCTTCCCGGCTGCTCTTGCATGTCCTCTACGGAGGTCTCTATCGCAAATTTAATTTTGTGGGGCTCGACCATGTTGGTGCCCTGGTTTCTCAACTCAACCGCAAGCGTACGCCAGTTTAATTCCTTGCTGTCGAGGCTGTGCATGAAGCTTCGGATCTCGGATATCCCTTCCCGCGAAAGCCTTGATATGGTAGAAAGGGTCTTTTGAACGGTTTCCCCGTCCGTCGCTTTCTGTGCCAGTTCCGAAAGAATACTGATGTTCGTCGTGATGCCGCCGATGCCGTCGTGAAGGTCCATGAGGATCTTCTCTTTTTCAAGACGGTGTCTTTTCTCTTCTTCGATCCGTTCCTGGTACTGCCTGACGCTCTCCTCGTAAAATTTAACCTTGGCTTCTTCCGCGCGCTTCCAGTCCGTTATATCGAAAAGGGTCGCAATAATGGCCGGTTTTCCGCCATATTCTATGACTCCTGCGGTCGTGGCGGCCCAGCGCTCTTCTCCGTTTTTTCTCAAAAATTTGAATTCATATTCCTTCGGCACGCGCTCTCCCCGCATGCGCGCCTGGCCCCGCACTTTTGCGAGCTCCTGGTAGTCAGGATGGATCAGCGCCCAAAAATCCTCTTGGAGCAGCTCTTCTCGCGTATAGCCGATCATGGTTTCGCCGGCTGAGTTCGCATACACGAGCTTTTGTCCCTGATGAATGAAGATCGCTGCCGTGGTGGTTTCCGCAAGCGTCCTGAATTTGGCTTCACTCTCCCGGAGGGACTGTGTGGCTGCCTGCAGCTCCTGATAATAGCGCTCCCGTTCTTCCCTGGCGCGCTTCAAATCGGCGATGTTGCGCATGACAGCGGCGCGGGCAATCGGCCTCCCCGTTTCTTTGTCAGCGACGTTAAAAATATACCACTCGATGGGGATAGGGGCGCCGGTTTTAAAGTGCCTTAATCTGAACTCGCCTCGCCAGTCATTATTCAGTCTGTTCTCCCGGAGCACGGGAATATCTTCCGGAAAGTAAAAATCGTCGGCAGTCAATTTTCTCACGTCGGCATTGCTGTCGAGCCCCACGAGTTTTCGGCCTGCCTGGTTCACAAAAAGCATGTGCCCGTCCATATCCGACATTGCAATATAGTCGGAGCTGTTCTCGATCAGCAGGGACACCTGGTACCGCTCTTCCTCGGCCAGCTTGCGCGCCGTGATATCGATGAGGGTCCCGAGGACCGAGGGTTTTCCTTCATAATTCGTGACGCCCGCGGTCATGAGGACCCACCGTTCCTCGCCGTTTTTCCTCAAGATCTTGAATTCGTACTGCGGGGGCGCCTGGCCGCCGGCCAGTCGCTCCCGTGCCCGGGTCTTGATCATTTCCACATAATCGGGATGGACCAGGCTCATAAAATTCATGGTCAGGTATTCATCAATCGTATACCCTCCGATGATTTCAGCGGTACGGTTCGCATAGAGAAAATTGCCCCCTTGATGGATAAAGATTGCTATGGCGGCAGTGTCCGCCAGCGTGCGGAACTTCGACTCGCTTGCGAGAAAAGATTCTTTCGTCCGCCGGGCCTCTTCGTACAACCGTGCATTCTCGATGGCGATGGCGGCATGGCCGGCGAGCGATTCCAAAAGGTCGATATCGCTCTGCACATAGGGATCCCCATTCCCTTTCTGCCCCAGCACGATGACCCCTTTGATGTCTCCCTTGTAGACCAGGGGCACGATTATCTCGGCGCCCAGCTCCGTCAGGTATGCCTGCATCATACGGTTTTCGCCGCGTGGTTCCATGCTTTCAAGCTCATCCCTGACCACGACATGATTGACCCGGCGCAGCCATTCAATCATGTCATCGCTTAAGGGCCGGTCCTGCTTCGCCTGTGCAAGCGCTCCATCGCCATAGAGCTGGGCTATCCGGCCTCCCTCCATCTTGAGCGCGAGGCATATGCTCTCGACGCCCATGCTTTTTTTTATGCTGTGAATGAGATAGGCAAGGAGCTCGTCCTGATTCAGGATCGTAACCAGGGCCTTAATGGACTCCCTGAGGACGCTTTGGTAATCGTACTTGTCCTGCAATACCAGCTTCTGCACCCACTGCTGCACGGTCCTGCTGAACCGGGTCCCGAAAAAGATCAACCCGATGACCGCCAGCGAAAGCAGGATCGCGAGGGAGTCTCCGAGGGATGGCGATAATAATTTGAACAGGACAAGATGGAGGGCGGAGAACAGGACCGACGGAATCGTAATGTTCAGCGCACGGGAAACCAGGAGCCGCAGATCGAAGAGCCGGTGCCGGGTGATCGCGTAATACGTGATCACCACCCAGGGGAGGCTGAAGAAAGCGGTAAACGCCGGGTTGATCGCGCAGAAAAGCGGGAGGACGCCCGCTATCAGGATACAGCCGATGTTGAAGAAGAGCGTGCCGTAAAAGAACAGGTTGAACTGCGCTTTCTTGTTGCCGCTCATCCGGTTTTTGGCGCGGTAGAGCTCAACAAGGAGCCATATGGCCATGAGGGAGCCGAGGATCCGCAGGGGTTTTTCCAGCGGGCCGTCGATGCTAACAAAGGGTATCAGCGACGGGTCTCCCGGTTCCACCAGGTCGGTGAGCATGGTAAGCGCGAAGACCAGGCCCCAGAACGGATAGAGGACATAGCCTACGATGCGCGCGGCGGGGCTGTTCTCGTCCTCCATATAGTAGGCGAACTGCAGGCCCGCGGGGATCATGAACCAGCCGATCCAGGAGGCGCGATTGAAGAAGTTGTAGCCTCGTCCCTCGGCTTCGAGAGAATACGATATGGCCGTGAACAGTACGAAAGCGGCCGCGGCAAAAAAAAGACCCGCACACGCCTGTATGGCCCGGCCCTGGCGAGGCGCCTTCTTGAGAAGAGCGATCCCGAGAATTATTTCAAGGACACCTCCTGCGTAGAGCGGATAACTGATGATTTGATGCAGGTCCATTTCTTGATCCTTTGGCGCCCTGTGGTTGCACGGTTATGCAACAACAGGACTGCTCGCGCATGGCGGGCTGCGCATTCAGCGCTCCCAAAACCGATGCTTCCATTGTAGGGAGGCATCGCCTGCCAGTCAAGCAAATATTGCAGCTTCCTGCATCGGATAAAGGTTCGTATAGGCATCCGCGGGGAATGCGCTCACTCCGGAATTCACGTATCATCGCAATGCACCGCGCAGATATGCGGCAGGACCATTACACTGTGTAGGGTGACGAGCGGGCGTTCGGTCATGCTTATTTCGTTTGACAGCGCGCCGGACAGGAGCTAAACTTAGAACTTAGCACAGACAGCAGGGGCGAGGAGGCTTCCATGCAGATCAAAACCATTCTGTTCCCGACGGACTTTTCCAACGGCGCCCGGGCGGCGATGGACCATGCCGTTTCTTTAGCTCGCGACTACAAGGCCAAACTCATCCTCCTCTATGTCATCCAGGACATCAGTATCGCGGAATGGTACATCCCTTCATCGCTCTCGGTGACCGATCTCGTTGAGGACATGCAAAAAAGCGCGGGGAAGGAAATGGACAAGTGGGCCACTGAGGTCTCGTCAAAAGTCAAAGAGGTCGAAAAGCTGGTCGTTCGCGGCGTGCCCTTTGTGGAGATCATCAAGACAGCCAAGGAGAAGGACACGGATTTGATCGTCATCGGCACTCACGGCAGGACCGGTATTGACCATATGCTCTTCGGCAGCACTGCGGAAAAGGTCGTGCGCAAGGCCCCGTGCCCCGTGCTCACGGTGCGTATCGTTGGCAAGGAATTCAAGATGCCATAGGATGCGGGCAAATTCCACATAACAAATCGCAAATCCCAAATAAAGTCTAAATTTCAATTGAAGTTCCCTGCAGCAAATGAAGGTTCGTATCAGCACCGCGGGAATACGGTTACCTGGAATTCGACAATCGTTTGGAATTTGTTTTTTGGTGGCTTGAAATTTATTTGGGATTTGATGCTTGAGATTTGGTGCTTACGTCGAATGGGGCCGGACGCTTCCGGCCCCATTCGACGTTTTACTGTCCCAAAAGCGTGGTAAACGTATCGTGGTGGCCTTCTTCCTCGGAAAGGATCTCCTCAAAAAGGAGCCGCGTGGTCTCATCGCCCTCCGAAGCGGCCTGTTTGATGATGTCCTTATACAGAGCGATCGCCTCTTCCTCTGCCGTGGTGTCGGCCTTGAGCATCTGGGTGGGGTCGCCGCCCGTTGCGATCGGGTTCGGCTTGGTCGTGGGGTTCACGTCGAAATAGAACAGCCTCTCGGCGATCTTTTCGGCATGCTTCATCTCGTCCATGGCTACCTTGTCGAATACACCGGAAAGGGATCCGGCGTTCATGCCCTTCACCATGACATGATGCCACATATACTGAACGATTGCCTGCAGTTCCCCTGCTATTGCCTTGTTTAAGAGCTCCGTGAGTTTGGGACTCGCTTTCTGTACCATGCTGCGCCTCCTTTGCCCTGTCTAAGATGGGAAATGGTTGTAGCTGCCGAAGTCACATGGAATTACTATAGCACATTTTTTTTATCTTTGCAGGGCGGCTCGTGTCAAGACGGACGCGGTGAAGCAATTTCCAGTTGCCTTATCCCTGCTCTTGAAATATAATGTCGCGGACGTTTCATCTTACGAAGGAGTCTCCGCATGGGAAAGAACCTCGTTTACAAAATTCTGGAAGCCCATCTGGCCGAAGGCAGGCTCGAAGCCGGGACTGAGATTGCGATCAGGGTCGACCAGACGCTGACCCAGGACGCGACCGGCACCATGACGTATCTTCAATTCGAGGCCATGGGCGTTCCGCGGGCCAAGACGGAGCTCTCGGTGAGCTACGTGGACCACAACACGCTTCAGGACGGATTCGAGAACGCCGACGACCACCGCTATCTACAGACCGTGGCGTCGCGCTACGGCATCTACTATTCGAAGGCGGGAAACGGCATCTGCCATCAGGTCCATCTCGAGCGCTTCGGACGGCCGGGCGGGACGCTTTTGGGCTCCGATTCTCATACGCCCACCGGTGGAGGCATCGGCATGATCGCCATCGGCGCGGGCGGTCTCGATGTGGCAGTGGCAATGGGCGGCGGGCCCTTCTATCTTACCTGTCCCCGGGTCGTCAAGGTGAATCTGATCGGCAGGCTTCAGCCGTGGGTTTCGGCCAAGGACGTCATTCTCACGATCCTCCGAATGCTCACGACCAAAGGCAACGTGGGAAGCGTGATCGAATACGGGGGCGAAGGGGTGAAGTCGCTTACCGTGCCCGAGCGCGCAACGATCACCAATATGGGCGCCGAACTCGGCGTCACCACGTCGATCTTCCCGAGCGATGAGGTAACACGAGCGTTTCTGAAAGCCCAGCGCAGAGACGCCGAGTGGACTGAGCTTTTGGCCGATCCCGATGCGAAGTACGACCGGGTAATCGAGCTCGACCTCGGCAAGGTCGAACCGCTCATGGCCAAGCCGCATTCTCCGGACAATATCGGGACGGTGAAGGAGCTTGCCGGCACACAGGTCGACCAGGTCATGGTCGGCTCCTGCACGAATTCATCGTATCGCGATCTGATGATCGTGGCCTCGATGCTCAAAGGCAGAAGGGTTTTCCCGAACGTAAGCTTCGGCGTGGCCCCCGGCTCGCGCCAGGTCCTCGAGATGATCGCCAAAAACGGCGCGCTGGCCGACATCATCTCCTCCGGCGCGCGGGTGCTCGAAGCTACCTGCGGTTTCTGCATCGGCGCCGGCCAGGCCCCGAAGACCGACGCCGTCTCGATCAGGACGAGCAACCGGAATTTCGAGGGACGTTCAGGCACAAAAAGCGCGAAAGTCTATCTCGCGAGCCCTGAAAGCGCCGTGGCCGCTGCCCTCACCGGCGGGATCACCGACCCCCGCGACCTCGGCATTCCCTATCCGAGCGTTGCAATAACGGACCAGTTCTGGATCGACGACAGCATGATTTTGCCGCCGTCGAAAGACCCGCTTTCCGTCACGGTCTACCGCGGCCCGAACATCGGCGACCCACCCGCTGCCGAGCCGCTTCGGGAAACGATCAAAGGCATGGTCGCGATCAAGGTCGGCGATAAGATCACCACCGACCATATCATGCCGGCCGGATCACGGTTGAAATACCGGTCGAACATTCCCGAAGTACGCCGAGTTCGTATTCGAGGGCGTTGACGCGGCGTTCTCGAAGAAGGCGCTTGAGAACAAAAAGGCGGGAATCCACAATATCGTCATCGCCGGAGCAAGCTACGGCCAGGGATCAAGCCGGGAGCACGCAGCCATCTGCCCCATGTATCTGGGAGTCAAGGCCGTTATCGCCAAATCCTTCGAGCGCATCCACGCTGCCAACCTCATCAACTTCGGCATCCTGCCGCTCACCTTTGCGAACGAGGCGGACTATGATGCAGTTGGCGCGAACGATAAGGTCGAGATCAGGGACATCAAGGCAGTCCTTGCGAAGGGCGCGGACTTCGTATTGAAGACCTCGGGTGGCAAGAATATTACGCTCAAGTCCTCGCTCAGCGCGAGGCAGCGGGATATCCTGCTTGCAGGCGGGATGTTGAACTATACGAGGGCGCAGTCGAAGTAGCAAAGGTGGGAGAGAAACACTGCCAAGGAATGCTTGATACGGTAGATATTGGGTAGTATATTCATACTATGAAAATTAAGATTTCCATAACGCTCGACTCAAAGTTGATGAAGAACATCAACGAGGATTTCGGCGGCAAAATGTACACGTCGCAATTTATTGAAAAAGCCGTCAGGGAGTATATCGAACGCAGGGTTCACAGAAAACGCGACCTCGCCGACCTTGAAATCCTCAACAAAAAATCGGCAAAGCTCAACAAGGAAGCGGAAGACGTCCTGTCCTATCAGGCCGGTCTATGAGACGCTGCGAAAGGTATTATCCGTCTTCCTTCTCCGATTTCAGCAACGCCTCCTCGATCCGCGCGGCAATACTTTCGGCGTCACGAGCGGCGGCGCTTGAAACCTCGATGCTGCCGATCACCTTTTCGGCATGGCGCAGGTAGTGCCCCAGGGCGACCCGTTTTTCCGCCAACAGCCTGCGTTCGCGACTCTCCCAATATGCGCCTTCATCGCTCACGAAGAGGTCTGAAATATATTTCTTCTTGAGACTGTCCAGGAGTTCAACAATGTGGATGTGAGCGTCGATGTCCGCAAACTGCATCTTGCAAGAGGTAAAACGTTCTCCCTGCTCATTGTCGTTGATCCAGGACAGCTGCTGCATCATGTCCGTCAGCACTCCGTTGCAATCGAACAAGACGGCGAACGGCTCCGCTTTCGGATCCACGTTCAAAATGATCCCTTTCAACCCGAGGGACCCTTCTATCGTGATCGCACGATCGCTCGCATTGTACGGAGCCAATGCCGCGTTCGGCTGCACGGCAAAGTCGTCATTTATGATGTGATATTTCCAATCGCATTCCTCGGAGGCCCCTTTCAGGTCGTCGATCAAACGCGGAATGTCGTCTATGCTGTTAATTTTCCCCGACGCGTATATTGTTATTCCCATCTCTGTGTACCTTCCGATATCAAGAGTTCCAAAAGACATTGAACGCGCGCGTCACGCGCCGCCTTTGGCGCGTCGCTGTGGATGCGCATGTTGGAAGCATTTTCATTTTGACTGATATTTATACGAAATGAATGCTATTAGGGCACCTGTACTGCCGGTAACTATTGGTAATGCAATTAAAACGTGAGGAGATCTAATAAAGTAACTTAAAATGATGCCGACCTTAAAAAATATCGCGAAGCCCATAAACATGATTAAGAACAATCTGATTTTCTCTGACTTGATTCCTCTAAACATCCAACGAGAAACTAAGATTACGCCAATAGCTAGTAGGGCTATTAAAATTATCGCTAAAAATAATTTCATTTTTCATCATTCCTGGGTGAATCAAATCACCGGATATTTAAACTGTCTCATGAGCAATACTATGATTGTCTAATCTGAAGAAGCCGAGATTAACATATATGTAATTCTCACGCTCCTCCCTCTGGAAGTTAAGCGGTCATTGTCAGCTTGTACTGCTGGTTGGCGGTGAGTTGATTTATCCCGGAGCCAATGTTAAGGCTTCTTTCTGAACGCTTTATTCAGAAAGAAGCTGGTTGGACTAAGCCGTTGCGCGCCACGTCGCTATGGGATTTCAAATGATTTGTCAGCTTAAAACGAAGTCCGCGGAGACAGCATTGGCAGGGGCGTGAGACTTGTTCGGGTGAAAAGCGGCGATTCCGGACTGCTCCGCAAGCCCCTTTCGTAAAAGACTATACAGGAAAAAGGGCTTTTGGGCAATAGGGTATCGTTGCGAAAGACGTGACTTTTTTCGGGGATGGATGTCGGAGTCGGGTTGTTCATTTCAGTGCTTGTGGTAATCATATTCGCGGCGGTCCTTTGCAGCGCGCGGGCTGCATGATCTCGATTGTGCGCATTCTGCGTTCGCCGCAGGCAGGGCATTTGGCCACGTCAATGCCGGCGATCCTGAGCAAAGCTTCCTGCCACGTCTCAGTCTTCTGCTCCGCCTCGTTCTGATCAACGCAGGCCAGAAGCTCTCTGCATTGGTCGAGTTTCTTTCTGCGGCATCTGTTTCCCAACAGACCGTAATGCCTGATTTTGACAAACCGGTCGGGCAGGACATGAAGCAGGAACCGCCGGATGAACTCATCGGCGTCCACGGTCATGATCTTGCTTTTGTTGCTGTCCGCGTAGTCGCGCCACCGGAAGGAGATCTTGTCGTCCATCATCTTCACGAGCCGGTGATTGCTGATCGCGATACGGTGGGTGTATCTGCCGAGATACTCAAGAACGCCTTTTGTTCCGTCGAACGGCGGCTTACAATAGACGACCCACTGCTTCTTGTACAAATCGGCGATGAAGGCCTTGAAAACTCCCGGCGACGCAAGATGGCTTACGACGCCGGGGTAGACAAGTTTGTTCTCGGCACGGAGTTTTTTCAGATAAGCGAGAAACTTCCCCCGAAAGAGTTTCGACATGACCTTGACGGGAAGGAAAAAGCCATTCTTGCATGATTTCCATTTCCGTCCGCCCTTGGACAATCCGCCGCCGGTGACGATGTTGTGGAGATGCGGATGATCCATAAGGTTCTGTCCCCAGGTGTGCAGGATCGAGATAAAACCGATTTCCGCGCCCAAGTGTTTCTGCGTATTCGAGAGTTCCGTCAGGGTTTCCGAAACGGCCTTGAACAGGATCCCGTAGAGGGCCTCCTGGTTCCGGAGCACAAGGGGATTGAGTTTATCGGGGATGGTAAAAACGACATGGAAGTAAGGAATGGGAAGCAGGTCTTCTTCCCGGGCCTCGATCCACTGCTCTTTTTTAAGGAACTGGCACTTGGGGCAATGCCGGTTTCTGCAGGAGTTGTACGAGATCACTTTTGTCCCGCAGTGCTCGCATTCGTCCACGTGACCGCCTTGGTCGGCGGTGCGGCAGGTCTCGATCGCCCGCATGGCGCGAAGACGATTCAAGGGCATGGGATGAGCGTTCCGGTAAAGAGGACCGTACCGGCGAAAGATGTCCGCGACTTCGATCTGTAGGCTATCTCGCGTGTACACCGCGGGTGTCGCGTGTGCAGGCTACGAGGTTTGTGGAGGATTTAAGAAGGGGCCTAAGTCCAGAGGGCTCACGATCTTTGAGAGGTTCTTTTTGCTCACGTGGAGATAAATAGTGGTCGTTCTCACCGACGCATGGCCGAGCAGAAGCTGAATATAGTGCAGATCAGCTCCCGACTCCAGCAGGTGTGTGGCGAAGCTATGCCGAAGCGTGTGACAACTTGCCGGCTTCGTGATGCCGGCTTTTTTCTTCGCGCGTTTGAACGCCTCTTGGACGGTGCTAATGGAAATGTAGTTTTCAGGCTTTTCTCCCGGAAAGAGCCAATGCGTCGGTCTATATTCTTTCCAGTATTCCCGAAGCGCTTCCAGCGCTACCTGGGATAAAAGGGTATACCGGTCTTTTTTGCCTTTGCCCTGGTCCACGCGTATCAGCATACGGCTGCTGTCGATGTCCGTGATCTTGAGCCGGGCGGTCTCGCTCGCCCGGAGCCCTGCCGAGTAGGTCACCATCAGCATCACGCGCTGCTTCAGGCTGGGAGTGGCTTCGAACATGGCCTGTACCTCCTCCCGTTCGAGAACGATAGGAAGTGTCTTGGTCGTCTTCGGATAGGGAATCTTGTCCATCACCCAACCTTTGCCCAGCGTCGTTTCATAGAGGAACCGCAGCGCGCTGTAAGTTATCTTCAGGGTGGATAGCGATACCTTCTTATCCCGGACGAGGTAAAGCAGATACGCTTTGACATCGCCGTCTTCCAAAAGGTCGGGCGGTTTTTTAAAATGGCGTTCCATATCGCGCGCCGCCCGGTGATACAATGATTGCGTCTTCGGGGCTAATCCTCGAAGCACCATGTCGCCCTGCATCTGTTCTTTGAACGTTTCCATTGCATAATCTCCTTCCGTTGAATCGAAATTCCAACGGCATGACGCCGATGGTGATGCGAAAGAAGATTGTAGAACGGTCAGGATTATGAAGCAAGGAGCGAGACGAAGAAAATCTATCGAGATATGCGGGGATGAATTGTAGAGAGACTTATTGGAATGCGAATAACACCGCCGCGCAGCGGCTTAGTTCAACAAGGAATTGTGTAGCCCCCTCTATAATTCTGGATTTCCGGAATTATAGAGTTTAGCAAAATACATGCCCGCTAGGGAATTGCTTGCATTATTTTTGTTATGTTCGCAAGCGCATATCTCACGGAAATTCTAAAATAATGTTCAGGCCTCTTTCTGTGCGCATTACCAGAAAGAAGCTGGTTGGACTAAGCTGTTGAGCGCCGCAGCCTATGGGGTTTCAAATGATTTTCTCTTTAAAGTCGGGCTATACAGACGGCTTGATTCGGGGCGTGGTGCCTGTTTCGAGGATTGTTCGGATGAAAAGCGGCAAGTCCGGACAAATCCGCAAGCCCCTTTCGAATAGGACTATACAGGAAAAGGGGCCTTTGGGCAATAGGATATCGTTGCGGATGACAGTGCTGTTTTCAGGGATGGATGTCGGGGTTTTTCATTTCAGCGCTTGCGGTAAACATATTCGCGGCGGCCCTTTGCGGCGGAAACCTAAACGGACAATCATTATCAGATAAGCTGGCAGTGACGCAGGGGAGTTAGCTCGATAGGGCGCCGGGGTTTACAGCTTCACGTCCCGCAGATACTTCGCCGCCTCTTCCGGCGGCGTGGGGTTGATGTAGAAGCCCGAGCCCCACTCGAAGCCCGCGACGCGGGTGAGCCGCGGCATGATCTCCAGGTGCCAGTGGAAGTCGTCGTTCAGGGTGTGCCAGTGGCCCCGGCGCGGCACGCGGTTCGGCGCGGTATAGAGCATGTAGTTGTAGGGCGGGTTGTTCAGCACCTTGCTGAGACGCTTCAGCGTGGTGCGGAGCGTCCGCGCAAAATCCATGATCTCTTCCTTCGTGATGTCCACGTAGGAGCAGAGGTGCTTCTTGGGGTAGATCCAGGTCTCGAAGGGAAAGCGGGGGGCATAGGGCACGATGACGAGAAAGTGGCGCGTCTCTTCGACCACGCGCTCCTGGCTCGAGAGCTCCTGCCTGATGATGTCGCAGAAGATGCAGCGCTCCTTGTAATCGTAATAGGACTTGGCGCCGTCGAGCTTTTCCTTCACGAACTTGGGGATGACCGGCGTGGCGATGATCTGGGAATGCGGATGGTTCAGGACCGAGCCGGCGGTCCAGCCCTGGTTCTTGAAAACGAGCACGTACCGGAGACGGCTGTCGCGCTCAAGGTCGAGAATGCGGTCGCGGTAGGACCACAGGACCTTCTCGACCTGGCTCTCGGGCAGGTCTTCGAGGCGGAGCGCGTGCTCGGGGCTTTCGACGATGATCTCATGAGCGCCGATGCCGTTCATCCAATCGTAGATGCCGCTCCCCTCGCGCTCGAGGCTGCCTTCGATATGGAGGACCGGAAACTTGCTCGGGATGACGCGCACCCACCAGCCTGTTGCATTGGGAAGGGTCTTCTCGGCGCGGAACGATGCGATCTCGGGGGGGGTCTTTGCTTCGTTGCCGGAGCAGAACGGGCATTCGGCCGGGGTGACGTCGTCTATGGGTTCTTCAAAAGAATAGTCCTGGGGCTTCTTGGACCGTTCGTTGGAGATAATGATCCATCGGCCTACGATGGGGTCCTTGCGCAGTCGTGACATCAGTTGCCACCCGATCTCGCCTTCTGCTCCGTCAGGACCTTGTGCACGATCCGCTTGAGTTCCTTGATGCGAATGGGCTTGTTGATATACTCCGCCGCGCCCAGGCTCATGGCCTTGAGGTAGCTCTCCACTTCGCCGTAGGCGGTGACCATGATCACGTCGGTCTTGGAGCCGGTCTTGCGGATCTCCTGCAAAAGTTGCAGGCCGTCCATCACCGGCATCTTTATGTCCGTAACGATGAGATGAAAAGCATTGGCCTTGAACAGGGCGAGCGCTTCCTCGCCGCTGCTGGCGAGGGAAACCTCGTAGCCTTCATCGGTCAGTATGGTATGAAAAAGTTCCCGTGCGCCTTCTTCGTCGTCAACAACAAGGATCTTCATCCGCTCTCCCCAAAAAGACTCAGTAAAGCAAAAATATCATAAAACAGGTGAATCGTCAAGGTGGGGTGCCAACAAGGCATACCATTTTTCTCGGGAAGGGAGCAAGAGAGCTTTGAGAACGCATTGAACAGCCGTCTGATATTTCAACGGTTTATCTCGTACAAAAGACGCAGCCCTTCGAGGGTCAGATGTGGTCTTATTTCCTGGATCGTTTTCGTCTCCGGCGAGACCAGGTCCGCCAGGCCGCCTGTTGCCACCACCTTGGCCTCCATCGAAAGCTCCTTCTTCATCCGCTCCACGATACCGTCCACCAGCCCGGCATAACCATAGATGATCCCGGACTGCATGGCGCTGATCGTATCGGCGCCGATGACCTTTGCAGGCTTCGCCAGCTCGACCCGCGGCAGCTTCGATGCGCGCTGAAACAGGGCCTCGGCCGATATTTTCACGCCCGGCGTGATGGCCCCCCCCAGGTATTCGCCGTTTTTCGTGACAGCGCAGAACGTCGTGGCCGTGCCGAAGTCCACAATGATGATCGGGCCGCCGTAAAGCTTGTAGGCGGCCGCGGCGTTCACGATCCGGTCCGCGCCCACCTCCTTCGGATTATCGTACCGCATGGTGATGCCCGTCTTGAGCTCGTGCGTCACGACCATGGGCTCGAGATGAAAATATTTCCTGGACATCTCGATCATCACCGGCAGGAGCGGCGGCACGACCGTGGAGATGATGACGCCTGTGATCTGCTTGAACTCGAGCCCCGCAAAGCCGAACAGGTCCTTGAAGATCATCGCGTACTCATCGGGCGTGATCTGGGTGTTGGTGCCCACGCGCCAGTTCTCGACGAGCTTCTCCTGGTCGAACACGCCGAGGACCACGTTCGTATTGCCGATGTCGATTGCTAAGAGCATTGTTCCTCCAAAGTGTTCGGTCGTCAGTCGAAAGTCTTCAGTCAAGGGTCATGACTGCCGACTGGTGACGGCCGGCGGTTATCCCTCGACTATTTTTTCAGGATCGTCACATCTCCCGCTGCGACCTGTCGAAGACTGCCGTCATCGAGCTTGACGATAAGTCTCCCTTCGCGATCAATCCCCTGCGCCAGGCCTTCCAGCGCTTCCCTCGGGCCGCTTACCGATACCCTTCTCCCGATGGTCACGTTGAGTTCTTCCCACTCCCTTAATACCTCGGCCTCGTCCTGCAGCAAAACCCGATATCTGCTGTCAAGCTCACGAAGGATCTGCTGAAGGAGCATCGTCCGGTCGATTTTCTTTCCTGCTTCCGCAGCAAGGGTCGTCGCGCCTTCGCGGACCTCGGGAGGCAGCTCGCCGAGCGGCATGTTCACATCCACGCCGATACCGAGCGCGATGTGTCTGATCCGGTCGGGTTCGGCGCTCATTTCGGTCAGTAGGCCGCTGACCTTTTTGCCGGATACCAGAATATCATTCGGCCACTTGATGACGGCCTGCGCACCGCACGTTTTTCTGATGGCCGAGGCCACGGCCACGGCCGCCATCAGCGTAAGGAGCGGTGCTTTGTGCGTCGGGAGGTCCGGCCGCAGGACCACGCTGAAGTAGAGATTACCCTTTGGGGATATCCATTTTCTTCCCAGTCTGCCCTTCCCACCCGTCTGCGTTTCGGCGATCAGCACCGTGCCTTCAGGAGCGCCTTTCGATGCCATCTCCATGGCCAGGATGTTGGTGGACACGACTTCGGCGTAGAGGTGAATTTCCTTGCCCATGGACCGTGTCTTGAGCCCCCGCTTGATGTCGTCCTGCCGAAGAAGGTCCGGCACCGAGGTGATCCGGTATCCCTGGGACGGCACTGCCTCGATCCCGAACCCCTCGCCTTCCAGCGCTTTGATGTGCTTCCATACCATGGTACGCGAGATGCCGAGCTTCATCGCCAGCTCTTCTCCGGACAGAAAGCCGGAGCGGGATTGCCGCAGAAGGTTCAGTATCTTGTCTTTGTACATAAACATAAGTAATTCAGGGTGCAGGGGCCGGGGTACGGGGGTCCGGAGAAGAACCCGGAATCCCTGCGGTTCCCGAACCCTTGACCCTGAACCCCGCCCCCTGTCACTTTATCTTCATACTGATGTCCGCGGCCGGGGCGGAATGCGTCAGGCTCCCCGAGGAAATGAAATCGACCCCGGTTTCCGCAATATGCCATGCGGTGTCGAGCGTCACATTGCCCGACGCCTCGACCAACGCACGGCTGTTGATCAGCTTCACCGCCTCGCGCATGGTATCTATCGGCATGTTGTCGAGCATGATGATGTCCACTTTCGCGGCCAGGGCCTCACGCACTTCTTCAAGGTTTTTGGTCTCCACTTCGATCTTGAACTGACCGGACTTTCTTCTTGCCGCCTCAATCGCTTGTGCGATGCCGCCCGCTGCCTTGATATGATTGTCCTTGATCAGCACCATATCATACAGACCCATGCGGTGGTTCTTCCCGCCGCCCATTCGCACGGCATATTTCTCGAGCTGCCTCAAGCCGGGGAGCGTCTTTCGCGTATCGAGGATCTTGGCTTTCGTGCCCGAAACCTTCTCGACGTATTTGGCCGTCAGCGTCGCGATGCCCGACATATGCTGGAGCAGGTTCAGCGCCACGCGCTCGCCCGTGAGCAAGGCCCTCGTGTTTCCCGACAGGCGGGCTATTTCCGTGCCGGCGTGCATCCTCTCGCCGTCCTTTGCATAGGCCGTAAATTGAATGCCGGGGTCGAGGTGGAGAAACACCTCGCGGCTGACATCGAGCCCCGCGAGCACCAGCTCCTGTTTTGCGAGCATGACTGCCGAGGAGGTAGAGGTCTCGGGAATGATCGCCTCCGTGGTTATGTCCCCTGACCCGATATCCTCGGCAAGAGCGTGCTCGATAAGTTTTTTTATCTGTTCCATAATTCCCGGACGGAGCCGCTATCCCAGCACCTTCAGGCTCTGCTCGAGCTTCTCCCGTTTTACTTTGAACTCCTCAAGCTTCGCTGTGTCCTTTTCCACAACTTCTTTCGGCGCCTTGTCCACGAAGTTCTTGTTCGAAAGCTTTTTCGAGAACACTTCGATGTCCTTGGCGACCTTCGCGATCTCCTTCATAAGCCGGTCGCGCTCCTGCGTGAGATCGATGATGCCCTCAAGCGGCACATAAACCTCCGCGCCCTTGACAACGCCGGTGGCAACCGCTTTCGGCTTGGCTTCGGACACGCCGATGCGCAGCTCGCTCAGGCGCGCGAGAGTCTTGACATAGCCGGCGCTTTTTTCAAGATGCTCACCGAGTATTGCATTCTCAACCTTTACGATGGCGCGTATCTGCATGGACGGAGCGATGTTCATCTCACCGCGGATGTTCCGTATCGCCATGATCAGGTCCATGACCATCTGCATGTCCTGTTCGATCTCGGCATTGATCATCTTCTCATCCGCGACAGGATACGCCGACACCATTATTGACTCTTTTCTGACTTCTGACTTCTGACTTCTGACTTCCTGGGGCAGCGTCTGCCATATCTCCTCCGTGATGAACGGCATGAGCGGATGCAGAAGCCGGAGCGCTGTTTCCAGCACATGGACGAGCACTGTTTGCGTCGCTTTGCGGGATGCTGCGCCAACGTCGCCCATCAGCGCCGGCTTGGAGAGCTCCAGGTACCAGTCGCAGTACTCGTGCCAGATGAATTGATAAAGCGCCGATGCCGCGTCGTTGAACCGGTAGTCCGTGAGCGCGGCCTGGACCTCTTTGCAGACCGAATTCAGGCGCGAGAGTATCCATTGGTCGGAAAGCGATGAGTCCGGGGTCAGGAGCCCGGCGCTTGGAGAAAAATCCTCTTCCAGGTTCATCATCACGAACCGGCTCGCGTTCCAGATCTTGTTCGCGAAGTTCCGATAGCCTTCGATGCGCTCCGTGGACATTTTGATGTCCCGGCCCTGGGCGGCAAAGGCCGCTAGCGTGAACCGGAACGCGTCGGTGCCGTACTGTTCGAGCATGATAAGCGGGTCGATGACGTTGCCCTTGGACTTGCTCATCTTCTGCCCCTCGGCGTCCCGGATGAGCGCGTGGATATACACGTGCCTGAAGGGGACCTCGTCCATGAAGTGGAGCCCCATCATGATCATCCGGGCGACCCAGAAAAATATGATGTCGAGGCCCGTGACGAGGACGGACGTCGGATAATAGAAGCCAAGCTCCTTGGTCCTGTCGGGCCAGCCGAGCGTGGAAAAGGGCCAGAGCGCCGAGGAGAACCACGTGTCGAGCACGTCCGTTTCCCGCCGGAGGTTGCCGCTCCCGCATTTCGAGCAGGCCGTCGCGTCGGTCCGGCTCACGGTGATCGTGCCGCACTCGTCGCAGTACCACGCCGGGATGCGGTGGCCCCACCAGATCTGGCGGGAGATGCACCAGTCCTTGATGTTTCGCATCCAGTCGAAATAGGTGTTCTCCCAGCCTTTGGGGAAAAACCGGATGCGCCCGTCTTCAACGGCCTTGATCGCCGGTTCGGCAAGCGGGCCGGTCTTCACGAACCACTGCGGCGAGAGATAGGGTTCGACCACGGACTTGCACCGGTAGCACTTGCCGATAGAGTGGGCGTGGTCTTCGGCCTTGACGAGGTAGCCCCGCTCCTGGAGCAGTTCGACCACCATGCCGCGCGCTTTCTTGGCCGGCTTTCCCGCGATCTGCCTGAGCACGTCGGGGAGCGCGTCCGGGATGTCGGAAAGGACCTGGGCCTTGTCGTCGAGCATCTTGATGCGCGGGAGTTCCGGCTTCTGGCGCTGGCCCGCCTCATAATCGTTGAAATCGTGCGCGGGGGTCACCTTGACCGCGCCGGTGCCGAACTCGAGGTCAACGAGGATCGAGTCGCCGATGATCGGGATCTTCCTGTTCGTGAGCGGAAGATCGACGGTCTTGCCGATCAGGTCCTTATACCGCGGATCGAGCGGGTGCACGGCAACGGCCGTGTCGCCCAGCATGGTCTCAGGACGCGTCGTTGCCACGGTGAGGCGGATGGTGTGGTCGTGGCTCAAGGGATAGGCGATATGGTAGAGCTTGCCCTTTTCGTCCTCGTGTTCCACCTCGATGTCCGAGAGCGCCGTATGGCAGCGCGGACACCAGTTGATGAGCCGCTCGCCGCGATAGATGAGCCCCTCTTCATAAAGCCGCACGAAGACCTCGCGCACGGCGCGCGACAGGCCCTCGTCCATGGTGAAGCGCTCGCGCTCCCAGTCGCAGGACGCGCCCAGGCGCTTGAGCTGGCTGATGATCCTGCCGCCGTACTCTTTTTTCCACTTCCAGACCTCGTCAATGAACTTTTCCCTTCCGAGGCTATGGCGGTCGATGTTTTCCTTCGCAAGCTGGCGCTCGACCACGTTCTGCGTGGCAATGCCCGCGTGGTCCGTTCCGGGCATCCAGAGCGTGTTCCTTCCCGACATGCGCATCCACCGGATAAGAATGTCCTGGAGGGTGTTGTCAAAGGCATGGCCGACGTGAAGCTGGCCGGTGACATTCGGGGGCGGAATAACGATGCAGTACGGCGTGCCGCCGGCGTTCTCGTCGGCGTGGAAATATTTTTTTTCCAGCCAGAAGGCGTACCACCGCTCTTCGACGGATTTCGGCTCATAGGCTTTGGGCAGTTCTCGTGAAGACATCCCCGGTATTCTCCTTCGTTTCGATCTCAACAGGAATAAAAAGAGGGGAACTTGTCCCCTGACTAAAATCACAAACCTCAAATTACAAATCCCAAATAAATTCCAATATCCAAGAACCAAATTCAAAACGTTTGAAATTTGATGTTTGGCGTTTTGGAGCTTATTTGGGATTTGGAGCTTGGATCGTGAGCTTTATCTTCTATGTCTCGACTTTAAGCCGTTCGATCTCGGCCTTTATCAGCATCTCGGCAAGGTCGGGGATCACTTCCCAGGCCACTTTTTCGATCACTTCGCGCGCTAGCTCGCGTACGATCTTCGAGGCCGCTTCTTCTATTCCCCGGCGAACCATCTCCTCGGACACCGTGGGCAGTCGGTCCGGCGATGCGCTTGTAAAATACTCACGCGCCACCCGCGAGGTGGTCTCTTCAGCGATGCTTCGCAGTCTCTCATCAGACATCGAAGCCGCCGGCGCCGCGGTCGCGGGCTCGGGAGGCGGCGGGACATATTCGCGCGGCGCGAACGAGTCCGGGGCGAAACGTCGCGGCGGCGTCTGCTGCGGCTGGTATTCGCCGGCCGCGGCCGTCGCCATGTCGAGGGACTCGAAGTTCACGATCTCCGGTTGCGCCTGCCCGGCCTTCCCGCCCAGCCCCAGCCCGGCCCGCATCTCTTCCATGGCTTTTTCGCCTACGGGCAGGGCGCGCGCCGATTCACGGGCCAGCGGTTCCTCGACCTCGACCACGGGCTCAACCTCGTAGACGCCTTCCTCCTCCGGGGGCGGCGGAGTAGCAGTCCGTTTAAGGTCAGCATGCGTGGGCGCCTCCTGGATAATATCGAAGATGTCCGCGGGCGGCGCCTCCTTGGGCCCGGCAGCCGGTTTTGTTGAAACAACGGAAGCAGGCGGCGCTACCGGCGGTTTTTGCGGCTGTGCAGCGGAGGGGCGCGCCGCAGCAGCCGGTTCGGCAGGCGGCGGCGAAGCCGCGGAGACCGCTTTCCTCACCTTGCCGATGAGTTCCTGGGACTCAAAGGGCTTCGCAATATGGTCGACGACCGACGCCTGGCCCGCCTTGTTCGCGTCGAAGACATCGTCTCTGCTCATCATGAGAATCACCGGCGTCCGGGCAAGCGCGGCTTCCTGTTTGAGCCGTGCGGCAAAGCGGTATCCGTCCATGCGCGGCAGATCGATGTCCGCAAGCACCACGTCGGGCATGATCCGCTGCGCCTCGCTGAGCGCCGTTTCTCCGTCGCTCACGCAGAGGACCTCGTATTCTTTCCCTGAAAACAGCATCTCCACCACCTTCTGGATGGTGATGCTTTTGTCCGCTAATAAAATCTTAATCGGCATGGAGCAACCTTTCAAAGTCGAGTATCACGATTTCCTGGTCCCCTTCGTACGAGAACCCCTTGACATACTTCGGATCAACGCCCGGCGCCTTTTCCGGAGCAACGGCAGGCTCTTCGAGGCTCATCATCCGCATGACGCTGTCCACCACGATGCCGAAGGGCACGCTGTTTTCTTCAAGCAGGATGATGCTCTGTCCATTCGTTACGGGCTCATTCCGGCCTGCAATGAATCCGATCGGCCCCGGCTTGCCCAGGCCCAACCGCTGCGCCAGGTTATGCACCGGATACACGGTCCCCCGGTAGTCCAGCAGTCCTTCGACGTAAGAATAGGACAACGGCACCCTGCGGGACGGACGCCAGGGCAGGATCTCGATCGCGCCCACGAGCTTTACGCCGAACAGCCGTTCGCCAAGCAAAAACAGCAGATAGCTGCTCTTCATGGCAGCAATCCGTCCTCGTTCAAAAGCAGGATCAAATCGTCCCGGTACCGTAAGATGCCGTCGAAATACCGCAGCGTCGGGTTCATGACGCCCTTGGGCACGGGAACGGGCTTCTGCGCCGTGTCGATGATCTCCATGACCGCGTCGACCAGCATCCCCAGAACGCCTTTCGCGCTCTTGACCACCAGGAGCGACGTACCCGGCTTGCCCGGGATCCGGAAAATTTTTTTGATATTCAATACCGGGATCCACTTGCCCCGGAATTCAAACTTTCCTTCGAACACCTCCGTCAGGTTTGCGTCCTTCCTGATGGCCTGCGGCACGGCGATCTCCAGCAGCCGCGTGATCGGCATGGCATAGCTCTCGCCCCCGAGTGATACGATAAGAAATCGTGTGCCTTCATTCATAATGGTAGCGAGATTATGGGCGATGCGCAAGAGCGACTCCGCTCAGGAGTTTTTTGAGCGCCCCGAGCATTTCCTGTTCCTCAAAGGGTTTTACGAGGTAGTCCAGGGCGCCCATATCGATTGCCTTCTGCCGGTGCTTCTCGCCGGCCCTCGAGGTCAGCACGATCAGGGGAATGTTCATGAGTGCCGGGTTCCGCTTCATTTCGGCAATCAGGTCATACCCGTGCATGACCGGCATTTCCAGGTCGGTAATCACCGCGTCAAACTTGATCCTGCCCATGATATTGAGCGCCTCCATGCCGTCCGGCGCCGTTTCCACTTCATAGCCCGTACGGTCGAGGAAACGCTGCACATATTTCCTGATGCTGATGGAGTCGTCCACAACAAGAACCCTCGGCTTCCGTCGCACCGCCGACTCCGGCGGCGGCGCCTCCCTGACTGCCGCAAAGGTGGCCTTCGTCGCCACCGCGGCCTCTTCGCCGAACAACGAGGAAACGTTCAAAATGAGACGCACGTTGCCTTCGCCCGAGATCGTGGCTCCGGAAAACAGTTTGACGCCCTTCAGGTAATCGCCGAGGGACTTCACCACGATTTCCTCCCGGCCGATAATGTCCTCCACCATAAGAGCGATCTTTTTTTCGGCCATGGCAAGGATCAGGGTGGGATGGCGGAACGTCTCTTCTTTCCTCGGCAACTTGCCCATCCCCAGCAGCTCGTTCAGCCTGAGGAGCCTGATGAGCGTGCCGCGCAGGTTCACCATCTCTTCGCCGGCCGCCCGCTGGACCTCCTTGAACGAGAACCGTGTCGTTTCCTCAACGAGGTTCATGGGCACGGCCAGCTCCTGGTCCCTGAACTTCACGATGAGCGCCTGTGCGATGGCGAGCGTAAGCGGGAGCCGGATGAGAAATTTGGTGCCCACGCCCTTTTCGGTCTTGATCTCGATCCTGCCGTTGATCTTCGCGAGGTGGTTGGAAACCACATCCATGCCCACGCCCCTGCCGGAAACCTTGCCCACGGTTTTAGCCGTTGAGAAGCCGGGGCGAAAGATCAAATTCAGGGCATCAAGGTCGCTCAGATTTTGGGCCTCCGCAAAGCTCATAAATCCTTTGTCCGCGGCGGTCTTCCTGAGAACCCCGGGGTCCATGCCGCAGCCGTCGTCTTCTATTTCGAGGATGATGCTGTTTCCTTCGTGGCGGGCCTTCAGAATAAGCGACCCCGCCGGCTCCTTGCCGAGCCGCCTGCGCTCGTCCACGGACTCGATGCCGTGGGAAATGGCGTTTCGTACCATGTGCATGAGCGGGTCGGAGATAATCTCGAAGATCGTCTTGTCGATTTTGGTCTCGCCGCCGGACACCACCATGTTGACCTGCTTGTTCTCGTCCTGGGACAGATCGCGGACCGGACGCTGGAACATCTGGTAGAGCCGGTCCACCTCCACCATGCGGGCCATGGTGATCTCGTCCTGGAGATTGGTCGTAATGGTCGCAATGCGGGCCGTATCGAGTTCGAAGGAGTCGAAAAATCCCGCGAGTTCCATCATGATCTCGTTCGTGTCGTTCGTGATCTCCGTGAGTTTTCGCGAAAGGAGATTGAAGTCGTCGTACCGGTCGAACTCGAGCTCCATAAAGTCGTTCGACGGTTCGACGACCTGCGGACCCGGCACCCCGTAGTTCAGCGTATACTCGTATTTTTCCTCGAATTGCTTGATCTCGTGAAGCAGGCGGTTCTGGCTGAAAGCAAGTTCTTCCCGGAGCGTCTTAATGAAGTCAACCTGGCGGGCGAGCCGGTTCCTGTTGACGATCATCTCGCCGACAAGGTTCATGAGGTTGTCGAGCCGCTCGATATTGACGCGGATAAACTGCTTCTCGATATCGGCGGTGTCGCTCGCGCGCCTGCCGACACTCCTTTTTTCATGGACCCCGGCCTTCTTCGCCTCTTCGAGCTCCTCTTGCAGCGAAGCCTCGACGGGCTCAGTCGGTGCGTCTGGGCCCTCCGGCCCCGGAGACAACACTGCCTGTTCCCCGGCCGCCTGCAATGCCGGTGCGGGCGTTTCGGCAGGGGGCGAAGGAGGGGGAGCGGCATTCTCATGGCGCGGCATTTCCGCGACCGGAGCCGTGCTTATTACCGGGGGCTCGGGAGCTTCCCGTATCCCGGGCTCCTCCGGCAGCGGCTCGACGAGGATGGGTTCTTCCGCGTCCACGCCAAAGGTCTCTTCCCATGCCCTGTCAAGATCGTCTTTGTGCCGAGGGACGTCCGGCTGCGCCGAAACCGGCGACGATACTGAAGGCGCCGCCGGTGGGGACGAAGCAGTCGCGGCTTTCTCTGCTGTCGGAGCGGCGGTCCGCGACGACGGCGACAGCTCCGCCGGAGCTGACCGATTTTTTTCGATAATGTCTTTGTACGATTGAGTAATGCTGCCGACGACGAGGGCGTCTTCGGACTTTCCCGATGCTACTCCGTCAACCATGAGCTTGGCTGCATCCACGCTGTCGAAGAGAAAGTTCAGCGTGTCTTTCCGGATGGGGAGGGAGCCCGAACGGAACTGGCCGAGCATGTCCTCGGCCGTGTGCGCCACGTCGCTGATCCCCTGGAAGCCCATCATGGCGGCCGAGCCCTTGAGCGTATGCGCGGCGCGAAACAACTCATCGATCATGGCGCCGTCGGAAGGGTCCTTTTCAAGGGACAGCAGTCCCTTATTGAGGTTCTGGATGTGTTCTCCGGCCTCTACAAGAAAAAATTCGATAATGCCTGATTTGTCGAAGGGCGCAGCCATAATGCCGTCTATTCAAGGAAGCCGAGCTTGATCTCCTCATCGCTCGTCGTCACGTTTTCCGCCATGGGGGGGAAACTCTCAAGGGTCGGAAGCTCGCTCGCGGCCGGCTCCGGCTGTTGTGCGGCGGCCTCCTTGCCGAGCTTGAACCTGCCGATGGCCTCGTGCAGCCGTTTCGTGAGGGCTGCAAGGCCGCTGATGGTCGTCACGGTGTCCTGCACGCCGTGTGATGTTTCCTGGGTCAGCTTCAGGATGCTGTCCATAGTGCCCACCACATTGTGGGTTGCCTTCACCTGATCTCCCGCCGCCTTCGTAATGTCCGTCACGAGGCCGGCGGTCTGTTTTACGATCTGTTCGATCTCGCGGAGCGCGGCGCCTGCCTGGTCGGCCAGCTTGGTGCCCTCTTCCACCTCGCGCGTGCCCTCTTCCATGACGGTCACGGCCTCGCTCGTTTCAACCTGGATGCCCTTGATGAGGCCGGTGATGTCCTTCGTCGCGCGGGCGGCGCGTTCGGCGAGTTTCCGCACTTCATCGGCAACCACGGCAAAGCCCTTGCCCTGCTCTCCGGCGCGGGCAGCCTCGATCGCGGCGTTCAGCGCCAGCAGGTTCGTCTGGGTCGCGATTTCGTTGATCACTTCGATGATGGCGCCGATCTCGAGCGAGCGTTCGCCGAGGCCCTTGATCTTTTTCCCGGTCGACTGCACCGTGGCGCGGATGCGCTGCATACCCTTGATGGTTTCGGCCACGGACGCTGCCGCCCTTGACCGCCGCCTGGGTGGCCTTGAGCGACGTCTGGGTCGCGGCATCGGCGTTTTGGGCCATACGCTGCGTCGTCACGGACATGTCATGCACCGATTCCGAAGCGGTCCGGATCTGGGACGTCTGCTGCTCGGCGCCGACCCGCATGCGCTCGGCCGAATGGAGAATGCCCGAGGTGGAGCGCTGGATCTCGTTCGCCACGTTGCTTGCCTGGGTCACGAGCGACATAAGACCGGTGATCATGAGGTTGAAGGCGTCCGCCACGGAACCGAGGGCGTCGGCGGTCACTTCCGCCTTCACGGTAAGATCGCCTTCCGCGGCGGTGCTCACCACCGAGAGCAGGTCCATGACCTGGTGCTGCATCTGGTCCCGGTCGGTCTCGGTCTGGATCAGGCCCTGGAGCCGGTCGATCGTTCTGTTGAACGTCTCGCCCAACTGACCGAGTTCGTCTCCCCTCTTCACATTCGCCTTTTTCGTCAGGTCGCCCCGGCCGAGGGCCTCGGCAACGAGCATCAGATCCTTCACCGGGGCGACGGTCCTCGTGGCGAGCCACATGGTAAAGACCGTCAGCAGGAAGAGCGCGCCGACGCCGACCAGCATAATATTGAGCAGAAGACCCCTGATGTTGCTCTTGATCTGGGTCATATTGAGCCCGACATGCACCGTGCCGAGCGTCCCGCCTCCGATCGGGGAAGCGATATCGATGACCTCGATCGTGCCGTCTTTGAGCGTGACGACCGCGCTCTGCGGTCCGAAGGGCGTGCCGGGCGTCAGCGTGTTTATTGTCTGGAGCACCGGCGGCACCGCATTCCCCTCGAAGGAGGAAGAGATGACCCGTCCGCGCCCGTCCTTGATGAAGCAGTAGGCCACGTCGGGCTGGCTGATCGCCTCGCCCTGGAGGAACTGGAGGGCATTGAGGTCCTCGACCTGTACGGGCTCCGCCGCCTTCACGCTGAGGCCGTCCGCCAGAATCAGCGTCTTGTTGATCGCCTCATTGCGAAGAGTGACCTGGATCTGGTTATAGATGAAGACAAGGATTCCGGACCCGAAGATGACGGACATCCCCAGGATCATGAGCACGATCTTCGTTCTTATGCTCAGGCGATAAAAAGGGTTTCTGATCTTCATAGCGTCTGCTCCTTCATGACAGAATGGTTTGAGCGCCCGGGAACAATCACTCCAGCTTGATTTCTTCCAAAATCCGTTGAACGTCAAGGAGCGCGGCAACGCCTCCTTCACGCTGAATGAGGCTCTTTAAAAAACGACTGCGGCCCTTTTCCGCCTGGCCGCCGGCGTCCGCGGGGATGGCGAGCACCTTGGTGAGGGGCACGGCAACCACTTCGGAGACATTATCCACGACAATACCGATGATCGCTGCGCCCTGTTTTATGATTGCGATCTGGCCTGGAGTTGACTGCCGCGGCAGGGAAAGCGCGGGGCGTATATCAACGATCGGAACGATGTTGCCTCGCAGGTTAATGACCCCGAGGACGTGGGGCGGTGTGGCTGGGACGGGAAAAATCTTCTGGGAAATGATGATTTCGGTCAGCAGTTCGACCGGAACGGCATAAAGGTCCTCGCCCATACTGAAGAGGCATACCCGTAATCTCCTCCTCCGGCAGTAAATCGATCACCTCGGCGGTGACGTCATTGTCAATTTCGGCCAAACGGGCACCCCTCCCGGGTCAGATGTACTTTTTCACGACCTTCAGCAGGTCTTCCGGCTTGAACGGCTTGGTCAAATACTCATCGGCGCCCTGTTTCATGCCCCAGAACTTATCGCTCTCCTGGTCCTTCGACGTTACCATGATGACGGGTATGTTCTTGTACTGCTCATTGCTCTTGATGTCCCTGCAGACCTGGAAACCGTTTTTTTTGGGCATGATGACATCCAGGATGATCAGATCAATCTTCTCGGACTTGACCTTCGCCTCCGCCGCTTCGCCGTCCATGACGGACACGAGCGTATGGCCGGTCGGCTGCAGAGCTGCCTGGAAGATCTGGAGCTCTGACAAACTGTCGTCCGCTATGAGTATTTTGGCCATTGTTTTCTCCTTTTTTCACGGTGCAATGAATAGACGGAAATTAACATATTTCTTTTGTACTGTCAAGTTTTCCTTTTGATTCCTGCGGGTTCGGGCTCTTCCGCGGGTCCTATTTTTTTATCCGTATCAGATTGACCGACAGCAGGATAAACATGCTCTTCGCCACGTCGAAGTCGCCCAGACAGGCATCATCGATAATGTCCTGGACCGTGCGCCTGCCGTCGATGAGCGAGAAAACCTTGAGGTCGATGTCGCTCATGCCGCGTGTCGTGAGCTCTTCGGCGTTTCCGATCATGGGTTCGAACACCAGGTCGAAAGTGGGGATCTTCTGCTCGATCAGGGTCCATTCATCGGCCCGCCGCGCGCCCTCCAGGAGAAGGTCGTCCACCTTGATCTGCAACGGCATCTCAAAGACCGGCGGCGCCGTCTTTTCGAAGAAAAAATCCCCGTCCCGCCACGCCATGGTTTTATAAACGGCTGATTCGGTGTGACGTCTGAGGTTCTTCGAGAACGTCCGGGTGTCGACCATCCTTTCCTGGGCAAGGATGGTGTCGATCGGCTGCCCGGTCATTTCGGCAATGCGCAGTACGTGCCGGATGCTGTCTTCCTCGAGCCTGCACGTCTTCTTGAGCAGTCCCGCGACGTCGAGCTTGCCGCCGTTACGGGCTGACGTTGCGCAGACGACCGCGCCGTCGCGAAAATAAATGTCAGCGCCGTCGCCGCTCCGGGAGAGGGCGAGCCTGCCGGTCTGACGCTGGAGCCCGAGCATCTGCATTACTTCGACGATCCGGCAGCTGGAAAGATTGCCCTGGATGCCTGCCCGGGTCGGCGGCGGGGCCTGGGACGACGGCGGGGCCTGGGCGAGCTCCCGCCGGATCAATTCCGGAAGTGATGTATGGATGAATTCGTCAAGCGCCTTTTCCACGAGCTGCCGGACCATGTTCTCCAGTCCGGACGGCAGCGCTGAAGGCACCGGCATTGCGGCAGGTTTGCCGGACTCGATCCCGGGAGGGGATGGCGCAGAGGCCGGTTTTTTGTCTATGACTTCCCGTATCTTGGCGAGAAGCTCTTCCGGCTGAAAAGGCTTGGTGAAGTATTCGGTAATGCCGAGGACGTCGACAAACTTGCTGCCGATCGTATCGCCTTTGGAGGTCACCAGGATGATGGGGGTGTCCTTGAATTCCGGGTCTTCCTTAAGGGTCTTGCAGACCTGGAAGCCGTTCATCTTTGGCATGACGAAGTCCACGAGAATGACTGCAGGCTTTTCCGCCCTGGCCTTGGCGATGCCCGCCTCGCCGTCCGAGGCAAGGAGGACCTGATAGCCCTGCGACGAGAGGATCATCTCGATCAGCCGCTGGACGGTCGGGCTGTCATCTATGTTCAGTATTTTTTCCCCTGCCACCTGGGCTCCCCGTACGCCAAATTTATGTTGATATTAACATTTTATAAAAGTCAATGTCAACTGGTATATAGGTGGTATAGAGGTCCGCATGCCGCGGACACCGCAGGGTCTGCAGGGTCTGCTGCGGCAAGGGCCGCGGACCTGTACGATATGGCTAAACGGAAACTTCAATGAGTATTTGTCCCGGACTGAATAACGCATATGCGGATGGTCAACGGGTGTTTGACTCGCTGAGCTACTACAGCGACCATCAGGGCGAGATTGAATCTTATATCGCGAAAAATAAAATTTCCGAAGACCTTGCCAGTATAACCTTGAAATGATGTCCCTCTACTCCGATTGAGGACGCGATGTTTTGATCAAGCCTATTCTCCAAACCGATAAAAGCCCCCGTCTTCTTTAATACAACGCCTCTCGTCTCCTTCCGATTATCGGCTGGCCTCTACGTTGGTAAGCGTCCCGCACCCTCCAGGGAGAGCAGAAGGAACGTTTCCTTTTTAAATTTTTTAATCGTATATTTGCACCCTCGGCCTGGCATGCCGATACCAAGCCCCTTATCAGGATAAATATTGTCCTATTTTTAAAAACTATAGCACCACAGGGAAGGGCTGTCACCACAGCCGGGAACTGCGGGGGTATTGACGAATCGCGGCATTCGAGGCGAGGACATTCGCGCTTAAGAGACCTCTCGTTAAAAAATTGTCCTGAGGCTTGTTCAGAACGGAAGATTTCTTATCCGGGCAGTTCTGAAGATTATTTTTGAGCTGAAAAAGGACGAGGGGTTACCATACAACCGTGTCTTTTTTTGAGCCTGTACGGTAACAGCCAGGGAAAGGGTGTGCTTCATTGATGGATGAAGGCTGATGTCTCTTCGACTCCTTTATCGACTGCCGACTGATAACTGAACCCTGAACTTGCTTATAGTCGAGAATATCAGAGTGAAGCGTACAGTCAAACATTAAAGACCTGTATAACCATATAAAGGGCACCTCAAGAGCATGCCAGAATCTAATTAATTCTGGTATGTTCTTGGGAAAAGATGCCAACCTTAACCCTAAGATGCTTACTGTCGATCATCGCGTAATAAGCTTGAACTTTCCCGTCCGCGGGTCCACCGGGAGATCGTCCACTTCTTCGATTTCGAAGCGAACATTCTCCATCTCTTTCTGGCGGAGAATGTCCTGAAGCCCCTTCTCGATCTCGCGGAAGACTGCGTCCCGCATCAAAGGAGCGAGACCTTCCTCCAGCACCGCGCGGAACCGGAAGGACGCCGGGCCGGTGACCCGGACCTGGAATCTTTTCAGGTGCCGCGCGTGGAACTCGACGAGGACGAGCGGATTGATGAAGTCCTCAGCTCCGTGACGGTTCAGGAACAGCGGCGCCTCCTCCATCCTGCCGACCACGTCCCCGATGGTCTGGCAGGGAGAGCCTCTGCCCTGGTCCGGCAGGAGTCGGAGCACGTCCTCCATGCGGTACCGGATCAGCGGCAGCGTCCTGTTGAAGAGGTTCGTCACGCAGGTATGGTCATCGTGCGGCTCAAAAATGAGGTCATCCTCGCAGAGGACCATGGTGCGGAAGCCCGATCGGCCTGCGGCCATGAGCAGGTGCTCGGTGCTGGCATAGAAGTTCAGGACCGAAACACCGAATGCCGCCTCGATCACCTGCCGGTCCGCGGCCGCGAGCGGTTCGCCGCCAAACTCGCACGATGACGGCCTGATCCTGAGCTCGCCGGAGAGCTGCTTCCTGGCGAGCATGAGCAGGCCCGAGGGATAGCCGGTCAGGATATCGGGCTGGAATTCATTCAGGCCGTCGATCGCCCCCCTGAGCGGATCGTTGATGTCGAAGCAGCGGACGCGGTACAGGAGCCGAAGGAACGATCGTTCCATGGTGAGGAACTGCGTGACGCCGGCAAAGTGGCCCTGGACCGCGCCAAAGTAGGCGGCCTTTCTTCTTCGCGGAGAATGGGGATGACCGCGGGAGAACTGCACGATGCCCCGCGCCCAGTCAGCCGGCGAATAGACGAAATAGCCGAGCTCTCCCGACGAGCCCGAGGTGTGGAGCACTATGTTGCCCCGGTAGCGCTCCCGGGGGTCCCGCGACCGGGACAGGAACCCGGCTATTCCCTCTTTGCTGATCCCCGGCGCGGTCACGATCTCGTCGAAATGCTCCATGAGCATCCGCTTGGTCAGTACCGGGAAGTCTTCCGGCACGCAGTTGCGGGGGTCGATATCGTTCTCTCGGATCAGGCGGGCGTAGTAAGGCGAACGCTCCTTCACGAACGATGCGAGCCTCCGGAACTTCCGGAGGCGGAGGACCTCCAGCGATTCCGCGGGCCGGAAGCCGTTGAGTTGATGTTCGATGTATTTCAGCAGCAGGACCGGCGTGAACATGGATTCCTGACGCCCCATGGCCTTGGAATGCCTTCGCCGCGGGATGCGGGAACATTCCTGCAGGCTCTGCAGAATAAGGTAGCAGGCGGGAGAGGCGAAGTCAAGCGGGAGGGGACTTGGGGCCAGGGAGGTTTAAGCTGATGATCACGTAACAGCGACCGTACGACCTTCAAGGCCCACCACATGACCCCTTCGGACCTTGCATCGCCTGCGCAGTTCAGGACGTCCGTCGATCGTGACGCGGCCTTCCGAGATCGCCGTCTTTGCCATGCCGCCGCTGGCGAACAGCCCCGTGACCTTCAAGAGGTCGTTGAGCTCGATATATTCCCTGGCTTCCAGCTTGAACTCGATCATGCTCTTTACGCCTGTCGGCTCCGCGTGGTCCTGAATCAATCGCTTCCCTGAACCGCTCCGATTCCGCTCGAGCAGCGCGCGGGCCGTCGCGGTCACTTCTGCTTCTTCCTCGCCGGCGCGAGGGCGGGACATTCCCGCGGTTCCCCTCGGGTCAGGTCGTAACACTCATACTGGAACCCCATGGGCCAGGCGATGATGGCGTAAATGGGCGGCCAGAATATCGATACGACCCTGAACTTGGCAGGTAGTTTTCCCGACTTGACGACCTTGCCCCTTCTCAGAAGCTCGTAGTCTATCCCGGCCGTCGCTTTCCAGGGGAAGGGGGACGTCTCGACCGTACCGGATTTGAAGTCGGTTTCCCGGTTCATGACCTTCATCTCCGTCCCCGGGGGGAGTTTGAAGGCAGCCACCGTCGTGCAGCCGACGAGACCGAGGACGAGACACAACACGAGAAACTTGGACAGGGTTTTCATACAAACCTCCATCAAGAGTAGAGAAGTAGAGAGCTTGACGCTTTAAGTATATACGAAGACAGGCGCGGCGTGTCAGGGATCTCAGAAGCCTCGGACCGATCGTCCCGCCTGAAGAGCCCTTGTCCGGCCCAAACAGGATGATCAGAAATGGACAAACCATATTGTTCGCTGAAAACAAATTTTATTATTTCTCATGCCTGACTGACTTCCTGCATAACTCCCTAATATAATAAGAACCGGAGAAGAGCATGGACAAGGTCTGGGAGATAAAGGACCCCGACGAGTACCTGAAACCCCGAAAGACCGGGCAGCGGTTCCCCGCATCGAGAGAAGCCCCGCACGGGCCTATACCCTGTCCCTGCTGGTGGGGGGGGGCCGGGCAGAGCTACAACGAGAGCACGGCAAGGCCCTCGTCTTCCAAGTGCTGCTGGTCGCGCTGTTCGTCGGGAGCGTTGCTGCCGTGATATTCAGCGATCAGCTGCTTCTTTTCCTGCGAGCCCGCCAGACCCCCTCTTCCCGATCCTTCCTGTCCGCCGAGCTCCTGTTCTTCACCATACTGGCCTTCTGAAGCTCCATTGCGGGCGATGCTTACCGCACGGCGGCCCGCTCGAGAGCGACCCGGTTCCCGGGATACAGAACCATGTCTATCCTTAGCCTCTGCTCCCTGCTTGTTCCGGGTTGGGGCCAGTTCCTGAACGGCCAGCCGGTCAAGGGCGCCTTCTTTTCCGCAGTGTCCGTGTTCGCCTTCTTCGCAATCGTCTCGATCCCCGCACCCTGCTGCTCTGGCCCTCTCTCGAAGCTTCGGATGCCCGCTCCATTGTGGAAGGGGGCTTTGCAATGACCGCGCTGTACGCGCCGCTGGTCCCCTTTCTCTGGCTGTTCGGCGCCTATGATGCGCTGCGCGTCAGCCTCGATGACTATAGAAAAGAGCCGCTCTGGGAGCGGATCAAGGCCGCGAACAACCGGCGCGGGACCAAGGGGCTGGTAAAGGGCGCTTTTCCCTTCCTCGGCAGGATCTTTGCACTCGCGCTCGTTTTGATCACAGTGATCGTCGCCAATCGAACTTTCCCGGTCAGGTACTACATCGAATGGCTCGCGTTCCTGCGCCAGGAGCTGACAAAGCTGGGCATGACCATACTGCCCGAGCTCATTACAAGGCTATTTGCACTGCTGCCGGGGAAACAAAGGATTTGAGCTTCTATCACACGTCAGCTGCGGCCTGTTCGTCGTAGCCGATCGCTTTTTTGAGCGGCGTAAGCAGGACAAAGAACGCCAGGCCCGCGGCAAAGGACAGGGTGAACATCAGCAGGAAGAAATTCTCCTTGGGCATTTTCTCCCAGAACGTCCCCAGATATCCCGACAGGAAGTTGCCGAAAAAGCTCGAGAGGAACCAGACGCCCATCATCATGGAGACGATCCGGACAGGAGCGATCCTGGTCACCAGCGAGAGGCCGATGGGGGAAAGATAGATCTCGCCCAGCGTGAGCACGAACGTGCAGGCGGTAAGCCACCAGAGGCTCGCCTTCGGATTCACTGCCAGTTCACGGGCCGGCGGGATCAGGACCAGGAAGGCCGCGGCAAGCAACATACAGCCGATCCCCATCTTGGCGATGCTCGAAGGTTCTTTTCCGCGGCGGTCCTGCCAACTCCAGAACAGGTTCAGCAAGGGAACGAACATGAAGATCATGAGCGGATTGAACGCCTGGAACCATGAGGCAGGCATCTCAAAGCCCAGGATCATCCGGTCGGTATTGGCGTCCGCCCAGAGCGCCATGGTGTTGCCCTGCTGCTCGTACACGCTCCAGAAAACGATGGAGAGGGCCATCATGACGAAGATCGCGCCGATCTTGAGCCAGTCCTCGCGCGTCATCGGCTCCGAGGACTTCTGTGTTTTGGATCCCTTTTTCTGCATAATGAGATCAGGGGCCAGGTGCTTCTGGCCCCTGAGATAAACAAGAAGCCCGATCACCATGCCGACGCCGGCTGCTGCAAAGCCCCAGTGGTACCCGACCTTCTCGCCCAGCGTCCCGCACACGAGCGGCGAAAAGAACGCGCCGAGATTGATGCCCATGTAGAACAGGCTGAACGCGCGGTCGCGGCGATGGTCGCCAGGAGGGTAAAGCGCCCCGACCTGCGTTGAGATATTCGGCTTGAACGCGCCGTTCCCAAGGATCAGGAAGACGAGCGCCGGGAAGAACAGGCTTTCAACAGCCATCAGGAAGTGCCCGATGGCCATGAGCACCCCTCCCACGATCACCGTTTTACGCTGCCCCAGGAGCCGGTCCGCGAGCATGCCGCCGAAGAGCGGAGTGAAGTAGACAAACCCGGTATAGAGCCCGTAGATCTCGGACGACCGTTCCTGCGTGAACTGCAGGTGCTTGATCATGTAGTAGACCAGCAATGACCGCATCCCGTAGTAGGAAAACCGCTCCCACATTTCCGTAAAAAAGAGGACATACAGCCCGGGGGGATGTCTCCGGCTTTTGGTCATGTTCGGGGTTACGGCTATCACGTCGCGCATCTCTCGCTCCGGGAATTGGAAGATTAAGGGTCAGAAGATTATACGATAAACAGCACCGCGGTATGGCTGGACAGTAGAAGAGAAAGAGGCCAATCTTAACCCAGGAGGTGCTTTATGAGATTGTACACAGGAATTGATTGACATTCAAGCAACAGTTATCTGGCGATCATCGATGAAACTGGTAAGCAGGTATTTAAGAAAAAGTCGCTGAATGATCCGGAACAAATTCTGTTGGCCCTCGCACCATGCAAAGATGCGATTATTGGCATCGTCATCGAGTCCACGTACAACTGGTACCGGTTGGTGGATGCACTCATGGCGGAAGGATACAAAGTGCATCTCGCAAACCCTGTGGAGCTCAAGTATAAAGACGATCAGCACGATGCTTTCTGGCCGGCCGAGATGCTGCGGCTCAGGATCCTGCCGAAGGCTACATTTATCCGAAAGAAGATCGACCGATCCGCGACTTGCTGCGCAAACGAAGGCATCTCGTAAAGCTCAGGACTTCGCTCATCATCAGTTTGCAGAACATCATTTCCGTAACAACGGGTTCCGGCTCAAGACGAATGATGTCAAGGCATTGAATTCGGATCGCGTTGCGCCTCTTCTTGATCAGGACGAAGACTTGGCATTGGCCGGCAAGATCAGCAAAGAATCCACAGGTTTCCTGACACGCCAGATCAAAGCCGTCGAAAACGCCATCGAAGCGAGAATGGAACTGCGCGAACCATACAAAAATATTCTCACCCTGCGGGGAGTGGGGAAAACGCTGGGGCTTACCATCATGCTTGAGGCCGGCCCGATCAGCCTCTTTGCGCAAGTGGGCAACTACTGAACTGCACCCCTGAGTTTGGACAGTTAGCTTAGAGTAATCGGACAGGGTGCTTTTTGAATCTGATTTATCAGCATTGCCTCGTATTCAGTTGGAGGAACGTAATCCAGTGAGGCATGTAGTCGTTCCTGATTATACACTTGCTCGATGAAGTATGGAAGCCGTCTGAGAACGTCATCCAGGGTCCGGTATTCCCAGAGATAGACTTCCTCGGTCTTTACGGTTTTCATGAAGCTTTCGGCGAAGGCGTTGTCGTACGGATTGCCACTCCGAGACATGCTAATCTGGAAACCATGGCTTTTTAGCTCGTCGATGTAGTCATGAGCTGCATACTGTACTCCTCGGTCCGAATGGTGAATCGCGCCGGGAAGGGGGTTTCTGCTCTGGATCGCCATCCGAAGCGCTGAGAGGCTCAATGCCGTGTCGATATTCCGTGAGATGGCATATCCGATTGCTTTCCGCGAACAGAGATCCAGAATAACCGCCAGGTATACGAAGCCGACTGCGATCCGGATATAGGTGATATCGGCAACCCATACCTGATTGAGGCTGGTTACCCGCAGGTCTTTAGTCAGGTTCGGATATACGGGATAAGGATGGTTGCTGTCAGTGGTTCTGACGAAGCGCCTGGTTTTCTTGACCAGAAGGCCCTTTTCCCGCATGATCCGGTGCACTTTTTTGTGGTTTACCGGGACAGCTTCCCGATGCAGCTGACGAGTGACTTTCCGATACCCGGCTTTCGGGAACTCTTCGGTGATTTCCTCGATCCGGTTGACCAGGACCTGGTCCTCAGGGAGCAGTTCCTGTTTCTTTGAATTATAATAGTAGCTGCTTCGAGGGAGCTTCATGAGTTCGCACCCCCTCGTGACGGTTTTGATAAGGTCTCGGTGGTCGGTAATGAACTGCCTTTTTTTCGGGACTGATCGAAGCTCTGATGCAGCGCTTTTTTTAAAAACTCATTTTCCAGGTGAGCTTTTCCGAGCGCCTGCTCCAACTGGCCGATACGTTCTTCCAAAGCAGCTTCTTTGGCAGAGTCGGCCTCGAAGCTGTTTTTGATAAACTGCTTCCTCCAATGATACAGAAGCCCGGAGGAAATGCTGTGTCTCCGGCAGAGCTGGGCCGCAGTGCTGACCCCGCTCAAGTATTCTTCAACAACTTGGCGCTTGAATTCGGTACTGAACTTCCTCTGTTTGCTCATGACAAGATCCTTTCTGCCCCTCGGGGCTGAAGATCCTGTCCGACATTCTAACATATTTGTCTAAACGGAGGGGGTCAGTTCATACTGTTCCTACTGCCGGAAAGTTTCGACCAAGTGGATCAGCAACGATAAAAAGAGCGGCAAAGGGAACAAGAAAATCGGCAATAAGTATCTGGCCTGGGCCTTTTCCAAAGCTGCCGAGATTGCCCGGCGCTATTATCCGGAAGCCAGGCATATTACCAGCGCAAGAGACAAAAGACTAATGCCATGATAACGCATCAAGCCTTATCACACAAGCTGGCACGGGCAGCGTACTGCATCATGAGAGATGGAGTGTCCTTTCTGCCGGAGAAGCTCTTTACACAATGAAAGTTCATAGGCTGGCTGGGACGGTGAACCTTCCTAGGGTTGGCAAAACCACGAGACCTGATTGGTAATCCATCCCCCCTTTTATAGCGTTATCAGCGTCTTTACTGCCCACGACGCGAGCCACCTTGGGGCTGGTTAACAACCCTAAGACTCGTACAAACTTCTGGACACGGCATGGAGCGTAAGATTTTCTGGTCCGCCATAGGCGGAAAGGGTCATGGATAAAGAGCTTCACCAATGATCTTAATCCCGACGGGTGACTGGTGCAGTGAAGACTGACTCCGAAACCGAATGAAACTGCGGCAATGGTACGGATGAAGATAACGAAAAGGCTCGGCGAGAAACGTTCTGCTTCTCGCCACAAGATAGCTTTTTTCGCTTGACGGTGCCCTTTAAATGGGTGATTCTAAGATGTCTGAGCCTTCCTGGCCGGTCCAGTATTTTCGCGTCAGGAGTTAGGGGCCTTGTTGAAGCTCCCTGCAGCAATTGAACCGGTAACCCTATAGATCCGTTCTTATTTGAAATATTTTTTTGCTGCTGCGGATTTCAGGAAGTTGATGACAGCCAGGAGTTCCCGGGACGGTTCTCCTTTGGTGACGATGCTGAGCTGACTGATAATGGGCTTGATCTTGACGACCTTCACCTTGCCCGGATTCATTTTGACGAACCCTTCCGAGAGCACGCCGATGACGAGGGGCGACTGCGCGACGATGTCGATCTCTTCCCGAGTCGTCACGGCCGCGAAAGCGCTTCCGACAAAATCGCCGCTGTTCATCACCGTTTCCTGCAGGAACGTCCGCGTGCCCGAACTCCTGGGTGGAACAACGACCACGATGTGCTGGTCCGGACCGCCCACGGTATTCCAGTTGACGATCTTTCCGCTGAGGATGCCGGCGAGCTGCTCCCAGGAGAGGGATCTCACGGGATTCCTGGGGTGGACGATGGGGACGATGATGTCTTTTAGAATAACGTGCTCCCGGTAGGTCCCCTCCTCGGGCACTCCGGATTCCCGGAAAGCAATATCCAGCGGGGCGGAAACCATGGCAACCGCGGCCTCGCCCTTAATGAGCTCCTTGAGGCCCTTGATCGTTCCCACGCCTCTGATCTCCAGCTTCGTTCCGGTCTTTTTCTCGAGCGCGGCCTGCACGGGTTCAAGAATACGCTTCTGGAAGGTTGTCGAACCGGAGATGATGAGCGGACCGTCGGCGGCCCGGGCGGAGCTCCCCGTCACGAACAACAGCAGGACAAAGGCAATGCAATTTTGTTTTTTCACCATCGAACCTCAAAAACTGCAACTAAGAAGTGAGAAAATGAGAATTAGGAAATTTTTTTATGCCTTCTTACTTCTTACTTTTACGACCTATCTGTGTAATCTGCGGATTATGCCCTTGCATCCTCCGAAACAGCCGGTGCCTAGTTGGCGGCCTTTTTGAGGCCTTTGACCATGTCCGCGGCCGTTTCATCGATCAACAGGAAAAACGCCTGCATGATCTTGTTCCTGGGATCGCCCAGATCGATGTTTTCCTGTTTTACCGCGTCCTGCCCCGAGCCGGCGTACAGGGGGAGCAGGTCCCTGGTCCTGGCATGTTCATCGAGTGCCGGCCATCCCATATCAACGATGATCCGGCCCGTCTTGTCCACGATCACCATGGTCTGCGCCACATGAAGGGTGCCGTCGGTCCGGTTGCCGCTCACGATGAAGGTTTTGGGCCTCGGATGGGTGATGCTCGCCAGAACGTGAACGAAGGCAACGGCATCGACGTTCAGCTCGCTGCACAGCCTGGTCGCATGCTTCTGCATGATGGGCGGGATCATTGCGGGATCCGTTTTCTCACTCCTGTTCGGCACCAGTCCCGAATGCGGAACGATCGGCAGGGCTTTCGCGCCGATGAAGGTCTCTTTCCACTGCGATACTTCCCGCGCGATCGTCCCCCTGGCCGTCTTGCGCTTTTCGCCCGACGGGAACAGGGCTGCGAGCTCTTCGTCGGAAACCGCGCCGAAGGACATGACCGCCTGCGAGCCTTTGTAGCCGGCCGGATCGACGACCGTCCAGCTGCGCACGGACTTCAGGTCGGCCTGGGCGCGTACAAGCGCCCGCTCCACCAAGGCCTGGAGCGCGGCCCGGTTGCTCTCCCGGGCGGTGTCCGCTATGCGGGGCATAACAACGCTCACAATGGCGATCCTGCCGGTCTCGGCGAGATCGTCCTTCTTCACCATGGCCCCGCCCGCGCAGCCGGTAAGCACGGCCGGGACTGCCGCTATAGCCAGAAGCGTATTGATGATCCTCTTCATTGCAAGCCTCCTTTCAGAAACGCAAAGCCGGAGGAAAGCGTCTAGACTAGTTAAATTAGCACATACCATAAATAATGGTATCACACGTGCTCGCACATTGCAAGTCTTTTTTCAGGTCGCCGTAGTTTGACGTAATTGTAAAGTGCATACACTTGTTGAATTGATATTACTTCAGACAGCGATATCTTTTCATCAGAAGAGGTTGGCATCAAGGGCGCAACGCGCTCAATTGCAAAGAAGGAGATGAAGACGGGAAGAAGGCTTTACCTTACCCACAAGGAAAAGAGAAAAGTCAAATATCAAAGATCTGATTTAGGAGGTTCAAGGATACCGGAAGGGCTCGGTTGGAAAGATTGGCTGGAGTGAACTAAAAACTATAAATCAAGAACTGATTCATTTTGCCTGACGGTGCCCAATAAACTTCCTCGCCGCAAGCAGCGAGGTATTAAGAACCGTATCAAAACCCATTACGCCGCAAGCGGCGGGGAATTCAACCCAGAGTGACGATTAAATGGGAGACCTCATGGTTCTCTGTTATTTAAGCGAGAAGTCTACCCGGCTGTTCTTGAGCTTCTCCTTTTGTTCCGGCAGAAATGACTCCGGCTCGAGCAGTTTTCTGCTTCCGGCTCTTTTCCTTGCCCTTCCTGCCGCCCTTGTTTCCCATTGTGCGTCTCCTTTTTGCACTTGGACATTGTGCATGTGATCATTGAAGCTCCCTGCAGCAAATGAAGGTTCGGATAGGCATCCGCGGAGAATGCGCTCGCTCCAGCATTGAGCTTCCCTTGACATCGGGAGCTCGATTCTTAAGGTTGGAACATTACCGTGTCCGCTCGCTAGCGCTCACTCCAGAAGTCATGCCAAGCACTAACGGGCTGTTACCCAAATCACTTTGCGCCCAAAATGTCATTCTGAGCGCAGCGAAGAATCTCGCATTTACAATATGATTGCAGACCCTTCACTTTGCTCAGGGTGACAAAAAATAGTTTGGGCAACAGCCCCCTAAGAAGCGACCCCAATACTTATTATAATGGGGAAAGTACATGACTGTATTTTAAAAGTCGAATGTCAACAATAAAGACTGGTGCAGTTAAGACTGACACCGAAACCGAAGGAAACTGCGGCAATGGTACGGATGAAGATAACGAAAAGGCTCGGCGAGAAATGTTCCGTTTCTCGCCACAAGATAGCTTTTTTCGTTTGTCAGGTACCTTTTAAATGGATGACCCTCAGATGTTCGCAGAAGATTGGGGGTCCTCCTTTGTTCGTACTGCCGACAATCTCTGAATTCGTTCAAAAAAGGGAGGTATCATATAATCAGAGAGAGAACATGGATCCGATCGTTTGCGAGAGGCGACGTTGTGAGCATGAAGTATTACTTTATAGGAATATCGAGCAGCGTCAAGACAGGCGCAGCGGCTGTTATTTTTCGGGTGCTGGTCGCGGTCCTCTGTATCCTGTTTGCGTCGCAGGCCCGGGCAAAGGAAGCGGGAGAGCGATACACGTTGACAAACCTCGTCTCCAACGTCATGGGCCCGGCCGCAGGAAGCTCGGATTCCTCTCTTGTCAACTGCTGGGGAATGGCGGCCGATACCGAAGGGGGCCCTTGGTGGGTGGCTGATGAGGGCAAGGGAAGAGCAACCGTATACAGCGAAGACGGAGGGACCTTTCCCGGCCTCGACCCGCTCGTGGTGACTATTCCGGTGACACCGGGCGGCGTCAATGATTATTCGACGCCAACGGGCATCGTGTATAACGGCGCCGAGGATTTCGAGCTTGCCCCTGCCGTGCCGAGCCGGTTCATCTTCGTGACCCGGGACGGCAGCATCGCGGGATGGAACAGCGAGCAGGACCGCTACGAAGCCGTCGTGGTCCAGGACAACTCGCCGGAGGCGGTCTATACCGGAGCGGCCCTCGCATCGACGGACGGCCGGGACGTTCTTTACGTTGCGAACTTCGGCCAGGGAAGAGTTGACGCTTTCGGACCGGACTTCGGTCCTCTTACCCTCGAGGCCGGGGCTTTTAGCGACCCGGACCTTCCGTACGGATTTGCTCCCTATAATGTGCAGAACATTAATGGCGAGATCTGGATCACTTTTGCGATGGTCGGATCGGACGGACGGACGGCGGTATCAGGCCGCGGCCTGGGATATGTCGATGTCTTTGACGCAAACGGCGGACTCCTCATGCGGCTCGAACGCGGTCCCTGGTTCGACGCGCCCTGGGGAATCGCGATGGCGCCTCGGGCGGGGTTTGGAAAGTACAGCGGCACGCTGCTCGTCGCCAATTCGGGAAGCGGAGAGATCGCGGCGTTCGATGCCGCGTCCGGTTCCTACCTGGGCCTTCTGAAGGACGGCGGGAGCGAGCCGATCGCGGTCCCGGGTCTCCACGGCCTGGGCTTCGGCAACGGAGGCCTGGCCGGCCCGACGACAACGCTTTACTTTACCGCCGGCTCGCGAAAAGGGCTGAACCTGTTCGGATCGATAAGCGCCGGGTCCGCACCGGCGATGGGGGAGGTTATACCCGGGGCAGGAGCTGCCTTGGGTTACTGAAAAAAAGCACCGCTCGCTGGCGACCGGTTTTGATGAAAAAAGGGGACCTGATCATTTCAGGTCCCCTTTTCCAGTGAAGGTCCGTTTGCACCAAAAAGAGCATTTAGACACGGAAGAATCGGATTTAACATTATGATAAAAGCGGATGAAAAGAGAGCCAATATTCGTTACAGCCCATCATCCGGGGGTGAACCGCTTTCCGGAAAAAATCCGATTTTATCCGGCTCTTATCCGCATTAATCTGCGGCAAGGCCGTTTGCAGGTTTACAGGACCCGCGGGGAATGCGCTCACTCCGGAATTGACTCGCTTTTGTCAGGGTCGTCCTCACAACGGACGTCGGCTTTTGAGCGGATCGGCACGTTATTGGCGATGACGAAAACAACGAACGACAGCAGGAGGGCGATGCAGGCCACGGTGTATGCGAGCGTTGTCCCGCGCCACAGCCCGGCAAACCAGCGCATGAACTGATCCGCAAGCATTGCCGCGTTCCCGCCGTAAAGCTGCAAATCATGGACGTAGCTCTTGGTATACCCTCCCCCGCCCGGGTACACGAACCCGCCGACGATTTCGTAACCCGAATCTCCTGCTGAATCATTCATGGCCGCCACGTAAATCAGGACGGCGCTTGCGATACCGGCCAGCAGGATAACGGCGCTGGACACGTATAGCCACCTTCGCAAACGCGTGCTTCTTAACTTCCCATCGTTCAGGTCATTTCCCATGTTATCCTCGGCACAACGGTTCATGCAGCCAGGCTGTCATTATGGACAGGAGGATAATACTGCCAGGGGACCTATTCGTCAAGGACGATCTGCGCAGCGCAAAGACTATTTGCCGCGACAGGGTTCTTCAGTGCCCATGCCCTGCTCTTGAGAAGCACATAACTGTATTTTAAAAACGAATACTAACGGTAAAGAAATCGATAACTGCCTAAACATCGACGCGAAAATTTCATTTTCTCGCCATGGAGTGGGCTTTTGCACTTGACAGGGAGCTTTCAAATGGGTGACCCTACGAGATTTCTTCCCTTGATGTTCTCAGGCAACGCAGAACGTAAGACCGATGAGGTGCGTTCCGTCCTCGACCTTCTGTATCCAACGTACCTCGGCGTCTTCAGAGAGCGGGGGCTCCTCCGACCACAGGTGGATCACCTGCCGGGGTTTCAACGTGTGCCGCGTCTTGATACAGATGCCGCAGGAGCTCTCGTTCAGCGCACGGGCCTGGAGAACTTCACCCCTCTTCAGAACACGATAGTGGATCTTCATGTCAGCGGGACAGGTCCGGCGCAGTACTTTGCGCCTGATCACGAGCGGTATGGAAAGATCCATCAGCGTCCGGCAGCTCTGGACCCAAGCCTCGAATTCGCCGATATCCAGGGGATTGCGAAAGACCACGGCTCCCATCGCCTTAACAACATCCCTCTGGCCGGCGCCGGGCACATCCGAGATGATCGCTCTATTGGAGGGTTTCAGTCTACAGTCATGATAGGTCTGTGAAATGAGGATCTCATCGGCGTTCTTGCGCTGCCCCTTTTCCACCACAACGACGATGTCGCAGCAAACGCGGCCGCCGGTGCCGGGTGACGCGTAGAAAGGGCAGAACTCAGATTGCGCAACAACCGTCCTTTCATAGCCCCTGGCATCGAAGAACCGCTTCAATGCTTTTTTCGTCTCCGCCCCGTCATAGAAGATAATGACTCTTGGTTTTCTCATGAGGCACCTCCTGCGCGAGCATGTTGTCCCGGAACCGGCCTGCATGGAGCTATGAACAAGATGGTCTTTTTTTCAGTAAACCCCTCCCGGGCATAAAACAGAATTGCCCTTCTCCAAATACTCCTACTTAAATAATAGAGGTACCCGGCTCATGTGTCAAGGCAACACAATGTCGCAGAGCTGATGCATCCGCACATGACAGAACGCATGCGCTACGATTCGTAACGTTATTGTCCGCAGCGCATCTGCAAGGAAAGCTTGTCCTGAACTGGTCGAGGAACATGCACCGAACGGAACGATACTGCGGCAAGGGTAATGATGAGGATGACGAAAAGGCTCTGCGAGAAAGATTATTTGGATTGAACTAAGAACTATAAATTTAGAACTGATTCATCTCGCTCGACCGTACCCTTTAAATGGGGACCCTGAGATGTTTCTTGGCGGTTCCAAGATTTTTGGTTCCGGCTTGTCCGGGACAGGTTTGGGAGAACAACGGGAGGACATGAAGGTCGCGAGAATATAATATAAATATAATATATACGAGAATAGATATAGGTAGAGTAGTGGGAAGGCCAGCAGTGGCTGGCCCTCCCACATCTTTAGAAAAATTGAATCGGTCCTGGCTATTTTCGTTCACCAGTGTTGATCTTTTATTTTATTGTATATATTGGATACACATTTTATAAGTAAAGCCATATATTGTATCACTTGGATACATCACAATAGTGTATTTAAAAATTAATTAAAATCCTGATTTTTTTTGCATACTTTGAATTCACTCATTGCAAAAACTGATGATTCCTTACGTGCCATTCTCCGCGAAATGAGAAATGAGAGGTCAAAGGTGTATTTCCTTCGCTCTTCTAGTATGTTCTCATGATAATGATGACAAGCTGATAACTTATTAAAAATAAATGAAATAAAGGTTTTAAGGAATTTTATCGCCCTTTGACCTCGGCCGTTGTCAATTCGGCATCCTTCTTGCTTTAATCTGGTACAGGTCATATTCAGGATAGCAATGCCGTTGTCGACGCTAACGTTATGAGAACTGGCAATTCGAGGGAGAAATCATGTGCGGAATCGTCGGATATGTTGGGGAAAAGGATTCTTTGCAGATTCTCTTTGATGGCCTTACCCGTTTGGAGTACCGTGGTTACGATTCGTCGGGAATTGCATTTAAGAACGGATCGGGAATCGAGGTTTACAAGACTCCAGGCAAGCTGCAGGACCTTCAGAAGATGCTGCCGACCCCGTTGCCGGCCATTACGATCGGTATCGGCCACACGCGATGGGCCACCCATGGGGCGCCGTCCACAGCCAATGCCCATCCGCACACCGTGAAAGGCGTCTCCGTGGTGCACAATGGCATCATTGCAAATTACCGCGAGTTGAGGACCGAATTGACGGCAGCAGGACATGTTTTCACATCCCAGACGGACACGGAGGTAGTGCCTCAGCTCATCGCCGGCTACCTTGACCGCGGTCTCCCTATCGATGAGGCGATCCGACAGGCGATCGCGCACCTTCGCGGGGTTTATGCTCTGGGGATCATGCACGAAGGCACGCCGGATACGCTGTTCGCGGTCTGCAGCGGCAGCCCGCTCGTCATTGGAATTGGCGCGGATGCACAGTACATCGCATCCGACGTTGCCGCGCTCCTCCCCTATACGAAGAACTTCATCTATCTCGAAGACCGGCACATGGCCCTCCTCAGGAGCGGCGGGGTCGAGCTGAAGCAGGTCGAATCTCTGGAGCCCCTGCGGCTTGAAGGAAAAATCGTAACGAATAACTGGACGCCTGCAATGGCTGAGAAGCAGGGATACGATCATTTCATGCTCAAGGAGATATACGAGCAACCCCAGGGCGTCATGGATACCCTGCGGGAGTGGACCGACGACACGAACAGGCTCATGGATGAGATGGGCTTCGAGGGCGCCATCAAGGACCTCCGCCGGCTCCATATCGCGGCCTGCGGGACGTCGTACCATGCGGGTCTCGTCGGCCGGTATATGATCGAGAAGTTCGTGCGCATCCCCGTGGCCGTGGACATCGCCTCGGAGTTCCGGGACCTGTGCCCGGTCGTCCCGAAAGGAACGGTGCTCATCACCATTACGCAGTCAGGAGAAACAGCCGATACCCTCGCAGCTCAACGCGTAGCAAAGGAAAAAGGAGCGAGGACCTTGACGATCTGCAATGTCGTCGGCAGCACGACCACGCGCGAGGCTGATTCGGTCTTCTACACGCGCGCGGGGCTGGAGATCGGCGTGGTATCCACCAAGGCCTTTACCGCTCAGCTTGCCGCCCTGAGCCTCCTGGGTATTGCCCTGGGCGCCAGGAAAGGCAGGCTCAGCGACCTCGAGATCCAGACGCTCAAACCATTCCTGCTCGATCTGCCGAGGCTCATTCGACAGGCGCTCCAAACCGATGGAAAGGTCAAGGAGATCGCAAAGACCCTGGCGGGCGCGAAGAGCATGCTGTACGTCGGCCGGGGGATCAACTACCCCATTGCGCTCGAAGGCGCGCTCAAGATGAAGGAGCTCGCCTACATTCACGCTGATGGATATCCGGGGGGAGAAATGAAACATGGCCCCATCGCGCTGATCGAGGAGGGGGTCCCCGTCGTTTTCTTGGCAACGATCGACGGCCTGCACGAAAAGATGCTGTCGAACATCGCGGAGGTGAAAGCGAGGGGAGGAAGGATCATTGTGGTCACGGATTCACCCGCCTCCTTCCGCGACACGGCGGACGACATGATCGTGGTGCCCTCGACACATCCCGCGCTCGTTCCTTTTGTCACCGTTGTACCGCTGCAGCTCCTTGCCTATCATGTCGCAGTGATTAAAGGCTGCAATGTCGACCGGCCGAGGAATTTGTCCAAAAGCATAACCGTCGATAATGACAAGTGTCATAATACCGGCTGCAGCTATTCCGGATATTGCCGCAAAAGCATATCCTGCGTGGTTATCACGCCGGATGAGAAAAAGAGCATTGCCAACAGAGTGGTCAGGCTTATGCATGTCGGTAATTGGGAGCAAATGTCCGTTTCCAGCCTGCTTGAATCCAGCGGGCAAGAACTGCAGAAAGCAGTGCATAAGGAACAGGCGTCGAAGGGGTTAGGCACCTGCTTCGTGTCTCCATACTCGTGACGAGCGCTGCTTCACGCCATGACGAATAAGCCGTTTATGAGAAAATGGGGAATGTAAAGAGTAAAGACCTGTATAACCGTATAACGGGCGCCTTAAGACGCCCCTGGTAGGATGCTTGGGACGCTACGCGCTTTTCAAGAGACGGCCGCGGACAAAATCGATGTGGCCGCGGAGCACATAGAACTGGTCGGCGAAGGCCGCCGGCACCTTCATTTTGTTGACTTGCTCTTCGATATGATCGAGCAGGCCGAGGATCTTTTCCCGCTCCCCGGCCGCCGGCCGCGCGATAAGGTCCCGTTCGAGCATCAGCAATGCACGGTACCACCGGTAGATGCGCAGCCTGATCCGCCAGCGATAGAGCGCGGGTATGCTCCGAAGTCCCGGGAGCAGTACCACGACCATGGGCACTGCCACCATGAGGAAGCGGTTCACCAGGTTTGCCAGCCGGTAGGGAAGGTACCGGTAGAGGAAGCTCTTGCCTGATTTGTAGAAGCGCGCTGCATCGGGGCTTATGGGGAATTCGTGTTCGAGCGGGGCCGGGAACTCGCCCCGGCGCTTGAACAGGCCGGGTTTTCCGTGCACTTCACGCGCGGCTTCGAGCAGCAGGTCCGACAGCGCGGGGTGCAGGTCGGCCCGCGCAATGAGCTCGACCGTGGGGCCGATCAGCGAGACATCGTGCGCCGGTATGTCCCTGCCGAAATCGATGGAGCCCTTCGGCAGATCCAGCTTGTTCAAGTAGCCAATGCGGCGCGTATAACCATCGGCCTGGGTGAAATCGAAAAGCCGGATCCCGGGGGTCCGCAGGAGCGTGCGCATGGTCTGCGGCGAGGCGGCGTCCCCCATCAGGAACACGGCGTCGACCCTGCCTTCGATCAACGCTTTTGCCGCGTCTTCAGCGTCGAGGTCCGTGAGCGCGGTCGCGTCGCCGGGTTCGATGCCGTTGGCAGCGAGCAGGACCAGGGCCAGGGACCGCGTTCCGCTGCCCTCCGGACCGATGGCGAGCCGCTTGCCGTTCAGCCGGGAAAGCAGATCGAGAGACCGCGAGCTTCTGTAAAAGACCAGGAGCGGTTCATAGGAAACGCTCCCGAGCGAAGCCAGCTTGTCGACAGCCAGCCCCTCGGCCACTCCGCCCTGGACGAACCCGATGTCGGCCTTGAACGAAGGGTCTGCAAGCCTCTTGAGATTTTCCAGCGAGCCCTGGGACGGAAGGACCTTCACCGTAACCCCGCTTCGCGCCAGTATGACGCGGTACTTATCGGCATTCATCCGGAAGATGCTGCCCTCGGGGCCGCTCGTGATGATAAGGGTGCGCGGAGGGGCCGAATAAAAGAACCAGAATACGGCGCCGATCGTGACCAGGCTGACCAAAAGCGCGGCGCTGAGCGCTGCCGCGCGGCCAAGTCCGAAGATCTCCGTGAACATCGTCTGGAGCCGGGTGAGACCGGTTTTGCGGCCTGTTCTCATGGTTGACACCTCTCTATCACAGGATCCTGTTGTCAGGTGAGCATCATGCGGCTTGCATCAATTCTTTCGGGGAAATATAGGTCAGGAACGGGCAGGTGTCAACAGCGGCGCAACCCTGAGAGGTCGCGGGGGATTCCGAGCGAAAACGCGAAAGGCAAACACTATAGCCCTGACTTGGGTGTTTAAACGTCAAAGACCTGGCCTAGAATGTCCTCTAAGCCGGCTACGCGCTCCATCTACGATCTTCAGGTTCCTTATTTGCTTAAACTCTTTGGTGTTATTGGTAACAAGAGTCGCGCCGAGAGCGAAAAGCGTGCGCTCCTATCAGCATGCCCATTGATCCGGTGGGCTTCCCTGAACTGACCCCCTCCGTTTAGACAAATATGTTAGAATGTCGGACAGGATCTTCAGCCCCGAGGGGCAGAAAGGATCTTGTCATGAGCAAACAGAGGAAGTTCAGTACCGAATTCAAGCGCCAAGTTGTTGAAGAATACTTGAGCGGGGTCAGCACTGCGGCCCAGCTCTGCCGGAGACACAGCATTTCCTCCGGGCTTCTGTATCATTGGAGGAAGCAGTTTATCAAAAACAGCTTCGAGGCCGACTCTGCCAAAGAAGCTGCTTTGGAAGAACGTATCGGCCAGTTGGAGCAGGCGCTCGGAAAAGCTCACCTGGAAAATGAGTTTTTAAAAAAAGCGCTGCATCAGAGCTTCGATCAGTCCCGAAAAAAAGGCAGTTCATTACCGACCACCGAGACCTTATCAAAACCGTCACGAGGGGGTGCGAACTCATGAAGCTCCCTCGAAGCAGCTACTATTATAATTCAAAGAAACAGGAACTGCTCCCTGAGGACCAGGTCCTGGTCAACCGGATCGAGGAAATCACCGAAGAGTTCCCGAAAGCCGGGTATCGGAAAGTCACTCGTCAGCTGCATCGGGAAGCTGTCCCGGTAAACCACAAAAAAGTGCACCGGATCATGCGGGAAAAGGGCCTTCTGGTCAAGAAAACCAGGCGCTTCGTCAGAACCACTGACAGCAACCATCCTTATCCCGTATATCCGAACCTGACTAAAGACCTGCGGGTAACCAGCCTCAATCAGGTATGGGTTGCCGATATCACCTATATCCGGATCGCAGTCGGCTTCGTATACCTGGCGGTTATTCTGGATCTCTGTTCGCGGAAAGCAATTGGATATGCCATCTCACGGAATATCGACACGGCATTGAGCCTCTCAGCGCTTCGGATGGCGATCCAGAGCAGAAACCCCCTTCCCGGCGCGATTCACCATTCGGACCGAGGAGTACAGTATGCAGCTCATGACTACATCGACGAGCTAAAAAGCCATGGTTTCCAGATTAGCATGTCTCGGAGTGGCAATCCGTACGACAACGCCTTCGCCGAAAGCTTCATGAAAACCGTAAAGACCGAGGAAGTCTATCTCTGGGAATACCGGACCCTGGATGACGTTCTCAGACGGCTTCCATACTTCATCGAGCAAGTGTATAATCAGGAACGACTACATGCCTCACTGGATTACGTTCCTCCAACTGAATACGAGGCAATGCTGATAAATCAGATTCAAAAAGCACCCTGTCCGATTACTCTAAGCTAACTGTCCAAACTCAGGGGTGCAGTTCACCCTGCTCTTTCGAGCGCTGCCCGGATTGCTCCGTATTCCTGGGTCGCCTTTTCATCGAAGTCCGCGATTTCGAGGGGGAGAATGAACTCATCGAGGGCTTGCTGGTTTTTTTTGGATGTGCTGGCTCTTGGAGACGCCGTAGCGAAGTTCCGCAAAGGTGATCGTGGATATGCCGATGTCGCCGACGGCATGAGCTCTTCCTCTCGGCCTTTTCTCTTCACGCCATTTCAACAACAACATCTTCTTGCCAGCCTTCGAAGTACGGGAAAACTTTTTGCACGCTGGGTATCAACGTCCCTAAAATTCGCCTTCCTTCTTCAAGAGGACTTTTTCAGCGGCTAGCGTGTTATGCTAAAACAAGCATGCTGGTTATTTTAGATTTTACACAAAAACTAAAATAAGGCAACCTCTTATTTTACAGGCGGCATATCAGCCCTTCACTCACAACAATTAAGAATTACGAAGTAAGAATTATGAATTATGAAAAATTTCTTACTTCATAAATCCTACTCTTACCTGCTTACGCTTTATAATATATCCCGCCTGCGATCTATTTCTTTCTTTTTTTAAAACTGCTCATCGAAACGACCTGTTTATCGTCACCCTGCACGGCATCCGTCCCGGGTGCTGCCGCCGGTTCTTTGCTCGCATCGCCTCTCAGAAACTGCACTCCTGCTTCCGACGAGAACACGCCCAGCAGGTCATCGTGATGGATGGAGAGCTCTTCTTTCCGTTCACCAAAGGCGAGGACGCAGGTGAGGTTTCCCTCGGCATCCCAGTCCAGCGTATTGCCGGTCTTGTTGTTAAAGACGAGGATGAGTCCCTGCTTCTTCTCTTCTTCGGTAAAACCGCGTTTGCCGATGCTGGATCTGTCTGAGTATTTTACGATGAGATAGACGCTTCCGAAATCATTCCAGATGTCGTAAAACAGCTTCTGCAGATACTCGACTTGTTTTTTCATGATAGGGTTATTCCTCTTCGCCCCCTACTCCTCCCAGCTGATCGCCTGCACCGGGCAGGTATCGATCGCTTCCTGGCAGTTGCAGGTGCCGCACTTGTCCGGCCCGATCACGTTCGACTTCTCGTTGATGAGCTCGAAAACCTGGGGACAAACTTCCATGCAGTGGCCGCAGCCTATGCACAGCTCTTCATCTACAAATGGGCTCTTTGACATCAAAATTCAGACCTATCTATCCGCAGATGGCGCAGATGGCCGCAGATAAAACCAAAAGACTTCTGGATTTAAAACCCAAGCATTCATCTGTGTGATCTGTGTAATCTTCTATGTTAAAAAGCAAGTCTTTCTTTTGGCATAAACGCATCTCTTTTATTAAGGAGCGATTTATAGCGAACGCAATCTTCAAACCCAATCTTCTATGAGCAGACAGTCTTCGTTGATGAAGAAAACGCTGCATTGCCTTGATTAATTATGAAGGCGTGGGTTCGTAGTCTGTGGAAGCACAGACGGCATCTTTCGATCCGCTGTAGATTACGCAAGACGATACCCACGGTGAAACACGGGTTTAAGATCGGCTATAAATATCGGTTTTTTATTGAACAACCGCCGTAGTGTATTCTTGTTGGTTCTTTAAAACGTACCGGACGCGGTTTAACAGCTTCCGGGCGATCCGAACGATAGCTTTGGTCTTTGTCATGTGTTTGCACAGCTCATTGAACGCCATCATTAGGGCAGGGTCTTTTCGCACCGCCGTCCAAGCGCTTTCGATCAAGACGAAGCGAAGCTGGGCGTTCCGCCTGCCGGTCATGCCGGTTTTAAGGTCCTTTTCCCCGCTGGAATCGGTATCGGGGATAAGGCCAACGTAGCTGCAGAGTTTGTCGAGCGTCTTGAAACGATTGATGTCATACAGCTCCGTCAAGAGCATCATCGCGGTCAAGGTACTGATTCCCGGCACGGTCTTAAGTATCCGGACATTGTTCCGATAGTCGTCCGAATTGGCCAGGGCGCGGATCGCCCGGTTCATCTCGGCAATGATATGCCGAAGATGCTTAAGCTCGTCTAAGTGTATCTTGAGTGATAGGTTGCCGCTGGCCCGCTCCATTTGTACGGACTCGATCCAATTGATGAAGCGTTTGGACCAGTAACCGTTGATGAAATCGTCCGGTATGTCGATACCGTAAAAGCTCAGGATCGACTTGATCTGGTTCTTGCAGCGAGTTTGTTTCCTTACCATGCTATTTCGAGTACGAAGGAGGCTGCGGTCCTCGACTTTTGGTCGCGTAGGGACATAGATCCCTTCGATGTCGCCGTTTCTGAGGCTCCGGGCTAGCTTGCGGCAGTCCACCCGGTCGGTCTTGCCTGCGCGCTCTTTGTCTTTTGTGGGCACATCCGCCGGATTGACCACGAGACATTGTATGCCTCGCTCCTGAAGCCGGTCATGTATCCAGAAACCGGAGTAACCGGCCTCATAGACCGACTTATAGGCTGCACCCGGAAAATTGCGTTTGAGATAGTTTACCAGCACCCCGACCTCCGGAGGTTGTGAAAAGGTCTTATGCTCGAACTGATCGGTAAAAATACTGATGCTCCAACTTTTCTTATGAATGTCCATACCGACATAAATTTGTTGACCAGTGAAATCGAGTCTGCTAACGTTATTCATGGCAAGTCTCCTTTTGGTGTATTTTGGTCCGGGATAGACCTAATATACCTTAAGTCAGACTTGCCTTTTTAATCATAAGGTCTGTGGACAAACTTCTTCCAGAACCTATTTTATCCGCAGATGTCGCAGAGCACGCAGAAAAAGCAAGTCTTCCTTTTAAACCAGAATCCATCTGCGTTAATCATAAGGTCTGTGGACAAATGCTTGATGATCTCCAGAATATTATCGGCCCTTCATTAAACAAAATTAAGAAGTAAGTATTATGAATTAAGAAAACAAATTTCCTACTTCTGCATTCTTACTTCATACTTGCTTTCCCTTCTTACTTGTTCTCCTTCGGTTTCATTTCTGTTGCGCCGGGAGCCGGGGGAGCGGCCTGCGGTTTCTCCCGCCGCCTGGGTTTAACTTCCTTTGTGCTTTTATCCGCAGGCTTGGCTTCAGGGGCCGGTCCGGGGGCCGCCGGCTGTTCTTTTACAACCCGTATGATCTTCGGGTCGTCGATAAAGGGCATGTACTTCGGCAGGGTAAATTCGAGCTCGTCTTTCTCGTTGACCAGAAGGTTGATCTCGTCGACCTTCTTCTTGAAGGTGGCCAAAAGCACGCCGTCGGGCGTATCCACGGTCAGAAGAAGAGCATGGTCTTTTTTCAGCTTGGCCGTGACGGTCCCTTTGACGACGACAGGCGCCTTGCCCGTCACCCACTCGGGGATGTAGGGCCGCACGTAGTTGGGCAGGAAGACCGCGCCCAGGACACCCAGTACCAATCCGAAGATGAAAGGAACAGTGCGAGACGGCTTATTCGTGTTCATGAAGCAACCTCCAATTAAGAAGTATGAATTAGGAATTATGTTTACATCAATTAAGAATTAAGAAGCATGAAAATGAACCTCTCTTTATTTCATCCTTCTTAATTCCCACTTCTTCCTTATTCTGTTCACCACGAGGATAGTACACTTATCCCGAAAAATCAAGCAAAGACGGCGGAGGCGTAAGAAAATCGGCATCGGGGATTCCCTGAGTTTTCGCTTCGAAATTCCTGAAGGTTTTCGGGAGGAGGGAAATCAGATTTCGAAGTAAGGAAGTATGAAGTAAGAATGAAGACTTCAGAATGCGGCGTAGCATCGGCTGTTGACAGGAAAGGACGCGTCCGCTATGCTTTACAAAACACGAGAAAGGAGATATTGCCATGAAGAAGACCGGATTGATCATCGCGTTCATCGCAGCCCTGCCCGCTGCAGCACTGTTCGCCGCGCCAGCCGCCATGCAGGAGGGGAAATGGGAGGTTACCATGAAAATGGACATGCCGGGTGCGCCCTTCCCCATGCCGCCGATCGTGTTCACCCAGTGCATCACCAAAGAGGACCTGAAGGACCCGAAAAGAACGGTCCCCAATTCCCCGGGCAAAAAAAATGACTGCACGGTCAAGGACTACGTTGTTTCAGGCGGCAAAGTGACCTGGAACATGCAGTGCAAGAACGGCAGCACGGGAAGCGGAGAAATGCTCTACAAGGGATCAACATCCTACCAGGGCACCCTGACCATGCTGACCCCTGACAAGAAGCACGGCTCGTCGAAGATGGTGCAACACGTCAGCGGCAGGAGGGTCGGCAACTGCAAATAGCGCCGCGGATGCGCGGAAGAAATCGGGTTATTGAAGGCAGATCAAAGTTGTTTCGCGACCGCATCGATGAACTCCTCGGTGAGCGCGTACTTGCCCGGCCTCGGCTCGGCGATCGCGGCGAGGTCCTTGGTCATGGTCCCGTCCTCGATGGTCCTGACCACGATGGCTTCCAGCCTTCGCGCGAACTCGACAACGTCGCGCGTGCCGTCAAGCTCTCCGCGCCGCGCGATGGCCCCGGTCCAGGCGAAGATGGAGGCAACGGAGTTGGTCGACGTGGGGTTCCCCTTGAGGTGCTCGTAATAGTGGCGCATGACCGTGCCGTGGGCCGCCTCGTAAACGTACTTGCCTTCGGGCGAGACGAGGACGGACGTCATCAGGCCCAGGCTGCCGAAGCCCGAGGCCACCATGTCGCTCATCACGTCGCCGTCGTAGTTCATGCAGGCCCAGAGCATCCCGCCTTCCGCTTTCATGATCTGCGCCACGGCGTCGTCGATCAGCATGTAGCGGTATCTGGCCCCGGCCTTCTCGAACTCGGCCTTCTTTGCCCCGGCCTCCTGGTCGAAGACTTCCCTGAAGAACGCGTGATAGGTCTTGGATATGGTGTCCTTTGCGCCGAACCAGAGGTCGCACTTTTCTCCCAACGCATAGTTGATGCAGGCGCGTGAGAAGCTCCTGATCGATTTCTCCGTGTTGTGCATGCCCATGACCACGCCGGGGCCTTTGAATTCGTGAATGGGGAGCGATACCCGTTCGCCTCCGGCCGCGGGCGTGAACACGAGCTCCGCCGTCCCGGCACCGGGGACCTTGAACTCAACGGACCGGTAGATATCGCCGTAGGCGTGCCTGCCGATCGAGATCGGTTTCTTCCAGCTCCGCACCGCGGGCGGGATGTTCCTGACGATGATCGGCTTTCTGAAGACCGTGCCGTCGAGGATGGAACGGATCGTCCCGTTCGGGCTCTTCCATGCCTGCTTGAGGCTGTATTCTTTGACCCGCGCCGCGTTCGGCGTTATGGTCGCGCATTTCACCCCCACGCCGTGTTCTTTGACCGCGTTCGCTGCATCGATCGTCACCTGGTCGTCGGTCTCGTCCCGGCGCTTGACGCCGAGGTCGTAATAGTCGAGGTCCAGCGCAAGATGAGGCAGGAGCAGCTTGTCCTTGATCATCTTCCAGATGATCCGCGTCATCTCGTCGCCGTCCATCTCGACGATCGGATTTTTTACGGTTATCGCCACGGTTGTCTCTCCTTCAAGGTTGGCAGTGTGCTGTGATTGCACAGGATTGTAATGCCGGGCGGCCCAATTGTCAACAGGACAATCAGCCCGGCTTTGACGAAAAGGAGCGCGCATCGCCGGAGCCGTCCCGGATCTTCGGGCGCGGTCTTGACCTGCGTCGTTGTATTTTGCATATACCCCGAAAATACCCGTCTCGGGCGATTTACCGCGGGCATTATTGTATGCATACTGAGGGCGAGAGTAAAAAGGCGCGGTCCGAACATCAGTGAACAACCGGCAAGGTATTCCGGGAACTGACGCAGGGGCATAATGAAAAAGCTGAATTGCTGGGAATATATGAAGTGCGGCCGCCATCCGGGAGGGCGCTCGGCAACAGGCTCCGGCGTGTGTCCTGTCTCCGTTTATGAGGAGCTGAACGGCGTTCATGGCGGGGAAAACGCCGGAAGGGCGTGCTGGACCATTGATAATTCGCTGTGTCCGGACTTAATGCGGGAAACAACGGCGAAGAAATTCCCGGGGTGCTGGAAGTGCGATTTTTATCATCATGTCAAAAACGAGGAGCGGTCATCGCCCCATGGGTTTATCATTACGTATCGTGAAATGAAAAAAATCCATGAAACGCAGGGCTGTCCCGAGGGTGTCGCGCCGGAGGATACCTCGGGAGGCCGCGCACAGGAGGCGCCGGCCGGGGGCTCCCGCGGATGCAAAGACCTTGGCAAGAATTCGGCGCTTTCCCGCTCCTCAGACGCATTGTGTGATCAGAAACACTGACGAACAATTACCGCAGCCCGCCCCTTTCTTTTCAGCCCTTCTGCCGGATAAACACCACAAAGGCGCCGCTGCCCCCCCGGTCGCGGGGGGCCGGGGCGAACTCGGCGACCGGCCCCTTCCCCTTCTCGCGCAGCCAGGCTGCTACCGCTCCCTGCAGCACCGGCCCTTCGGGAGAATTGATGCCCTTGCCGGTAATGACGAGCACGGCCTTCTGTCCGCGGCCGAAAGCCGACGCGATGAAGCGGTCCAGCCGGACAAGCGCCTCGTCCTTCATGAACCCGTGCAGGTCGAGCTCTTCGGTGATCTTGATTGTGCCGCGCTTGAGCTGGCGCATCCGGCTTGACGCCGAGCGGCGCTGCTGCCCCTCCTCGAGCTCTTCCTGCCGCGCCGCCCGGATGACAGGCCCCATTTTTTTCATGGCCTCCAAAAACCGCTGCTGCTCTTCCGCGTCGTCTGCCGGAACGGTCCCGGCGGTCTTGTCCGGCCGGGCCCCCGGAAACGGCGCTTCATCCGTCTGGTCCAGCTTTTTTGCTCCTGCCATGGCCCGCAGAAACAGCGCCCCATCGTCTTCAGTCTGTTTTTTCGGCGCGGGAACAGACGGCGCCGACCACCCGGGCTTCTGAGGCGCGGGATGGGGGGCCAGGCCTTTGAGCGAGCGGAAGGGGCTGTTCTTGAAGTCTGCGGCGGGTTTGTCGGAAGTCTTGTCTTTTTTCATTGGCAAAAATCCGTCGGGATGTTTCAGTGCTGGTCCGGGTAGCGCTCGGCGACACTGTGGATCGAGTCCAGGGAGGAAAAAAAGGCGTCTATCATCTCGGGGTCGAACTGCGTGCCGCTGGCTTCCATCAGGTTCTCAAGCACGCGGGCCTCAACCCAGGGCTCCTTGTATACCCTGCGGGAACAGAGGGCGTCGTAGACATCGGCGACCGACACCACCCGGCCGAACAAGGGGATCTCCTCGCCTTTTTTGCCCCGCGGCTTTCCACCGGCGTCCCCGAAGCCGGGGACCGTGCTGCCGTCGTAGGGATTGATGTGGCCGGGGTAGCCAACGCCGTCCCACCGCTCGTGGTGGTTCAACGCCACGATGGACGCGGCCTCGTCGAATTCCGAATACCGGTCCGTGAAGAGGCGGGCGCCCAGATAGGTATGGCCCTTCATGGTCTCATATTCCTCGGGCGTGAAGCTTGCGGGCTTTTTGAGGATCGTATCGGAAATGGCCACCTTGCCCACGTCGTGCAGCATCGCGGACATGCGGAGAACGTCGCGGTTTTTGTCGATTTCGTCGCGGGAGACGCCTTGGCTTGCCGCCCAGTGCTCGTAGATCGTGACGGCATAAGCGGCCACGCGATTGACATGGGCGCCCGTTTCCTTCGGATCGCGCAGTTCCGCCATCTTGATGGTCCTGAGGATCATGGCGCGGGTCAGCTGCGCCCGCTCGATGGCGACGGCCGCGGTGTTGGCGAAGTGCATGGTGAGCGGTTCGTCCTTTTTCGAAAAGGCTGCGGCCTTGCTCCGGGCGTCCTTCCCATTGATGAGCTGCAACACCCCGACCGTGTCGCCCCGGTTGGTTTTGAGCGGGAACGTCAGCATCGATTGGGTGCGGTATCCGGACAGGCCGTCGTAGCTCTTGTTGAAGGAATAAGGAAGGCCCGACCGCAGTTTATACGCATCGGGTATGTTCAGCATGGTGCCGTTGTTCGCCACATACCCGGAGATGGATTGGTTGTTGATCGGTATGGAGAAGGTGGAATAGATCAGTTTCTTGCCCGGGGGAAGCCTCTCCTGAAGCGTGTCGTTTTGCGTGTAGCTGAACTTCAGCTTATCGCCTTCCTTTATATAGAGGGAACCCGCGTCGGCATTCACGAGCTTGCGCGCTTCCAGCAGGATCCTCTCCAGAAGCACGTCGATGTCTTTTACCTGGGAGATTTCAATTCCCAGATTGATGATCTTGGTGAGTTTCTGCTTCTCGCTCAGCATGGGCAACTATAACCTCCAGCCGGCCTTTTTGTCAATCTTCTATTCGCTTTCAGCGCTCCCTTTGAGCGTTTCCATTTAACAATTGACTCTCCGGGAAGTTTTTGATATAGTACCACATTCAGTAGCGGGCCGACCGGAGCCCCGGTAAAACAACGCCCGGCATTTCGTTCGCATGAGGTCGTTTGATGGACAATAAACTGCTTTCAATCAAGAAAAAACTCGTCAAGCAGCGGGAAGAGCTTCTTTCCGAAGCGGAGAGCACGCTGACCAGCAAGATCAGCTCTGAAAAGGAGAGCTTCCCCGATCCGACCGACCAGGCCGTTGCCGAGCTGGACAGCAATTTCACGCTGCGCCTGCGCGGCAGGGAGCAGAAGCTGCTCAAAAAGATCGATGAGGCGATCGCCCGTATCGAGAGCGGCACCTACGGCGTGTGCGAGTCCTGCGGCGAGCAGATCAGCGCCAAGCGCCTGGAAGCCCGGCCCGTGACCACGCTCTGTATTGAGTGCAAGACCCTTCAGGAAGAGCAGGAAAAGATGCACGCGGGGTAGCCCTTCGCGACAGCGCGGAAAGTACAAACAGCAAAGGCCAGCCGAAATCGGCTGGCCTTTTTATTTTCCATGGTGGGCGATGCAGGGTTTGAACCTGCGACCCCTGCCGTGTGAAGGCAGTGCTCTCCCGCTGAGCTAATCGCCCGGCAACGGATACTTTTTAACACAGGCGGCGCTTGTTAGTCAAGATAATTCCGTAATTATTCAGGTGTTGAGACTGAGGGCTGAAGGTTATTCAAGAGGGGATGAGCTTTTTCCTCTTACCTTCTCACCTTCCCAACTTCAGCCTTTACTAATCCACAACCAGTATCGCGCACTTCAAATACTGCGTCTCGCGCGCCGCAAGCAGCACGGGGTGGTCGCGGGCCTGGGACCGCATCTCGAGGAGCCTCGCCTGGCGTCCCGCTGAATAGGCCGCGTCGATCAGCATCTCCCTGAACAAGTCCTGATCCACATGGTGAGAACACGAGCACGTGACAAGCACGCCCCCCGGTTCGAGCAGCTTCATGGCCCGGAGGTTGATCTCCTTATAGCCTTTGAGCCCCTCGCGTATTTTAGCCCTGCTCTTCACGAAGGCGGGCGGATCGAGAATGATGCAGCTAAAACGCTCATGCTGTTTCTCGCGCTTTCGCAGCTCTTCGAAAACGTCGGCAACAATGAACTGTGCACTGAGCCCGTTCAGCGCCGCGTTCGCCGTCGCCAGGTCCACGGCCTTTTGGGAGGAGTCGAGACCGATGACCTCCGATGCGCCGAACCGCGCGGCATTTAGTGACCAGGCCCCGACGTAGCAAAAGCAGTCGAGCGTTCTTTTGCCTTGCACGATATCCTTAAGCGCCTGCCGGTTCTCGCGCTGGTCAAAAAAGAACCCCGTCTTCTGGCCTTCCCGCACGTCGATGGTATACCGGATACCGGATTCCTCGATCAGCACGGGACCGGCCACCGTTCCGTGAACAACCTGTTGTTCCCGGGTCAGTCCCTCGATCGCGCGCGAGGCCGTATCGTTCCTGAGCACGATCGCCTGCGGGGAATAGACCTCCTTCAAAGCGGGAGTAATGAGACCAAGCAGCCCGTCAATTCCGGCTGTCGAGGATTGGACAACGAGCGTATCAGCATACTTGTCCACGATCAGTCCGGGAAGGCCGTCTCCTTCGCTGAACACGGCGCGGAAGGAATCGCCAAAGCCGAGCCTTTCCCGGAGAGCGCGCGCCGTCTGGATCCTCCTCCGGAAGAATCCGGCATCGATCTCCTCCTGCTTTCGCGTAAGAATGCGGACCGCGATGAGGGTATGCGGGTTTATGTACCCGCGGCCGATGAACCGGTCTGCGTGATCGAGCACGTCAACGAGCTCTCCCGGCAAGAGCTCCGCGGGCACGTTCTGAAGCTCGTTGCTGAACACCCACGGGTGACCGCGCAGAATGCGCCGTTCTTCTTTATTTTTGAGTTTTACGGTTTTCACGAGTGAGAGAGAAAACGATCGAATTGAGAAAAACTGCTGCGATGGGCGTACCTGGTTCTGCTTGTTTTTTCATTCCCCACTCCGCACTGCCTTTTTACAGCCGGTTCTCGATGTTCGAATTGCTCCGCAGCGACTGGAGCCAGGTCCGGTAGGTGTTCTCCACCTTCTGGTTATAGAGCATTTTTATGATCTCGTCCTTCACTTTCTCGAAGGGCTTGACCGGAGTGCGGATTTCTTCGAGCTTGATAATATGAAAACCGCCGGCGCACAGGATCGGGCCCGCAATCTCGCCCGGCTTGAGGGTGCGGGTCGCCTCCTCGATCTCGGGGATGGCCTGGTCCCGCTGCAGGAAGCCGAGGTCCCCGCCCAGCGCTGCGGTTTCGCCCTCCGAGAGCTCTTTGACGAGGGTGACGAAGTTTTCTCCTTTTTTGGCGCGCACCGATGCGGCCCTTGCTTTTTCCCCGATCGCGGCGGTTTCCGCCGGCGTTGCGTTCTCCGGCACGCGGAAGAAGATCTGCCTCACCCGGATCTCCTCGGGCTGCGAGTAGCTTTTTATGTTCCGTTCGTAATAGGCCCGCGCCTCCGCTTCGTCAACGGCCACGCCGGAGCGCACATACTTGTTGAACATGCGCGACAGCGTCATCTGCTCCCTGAGCTCGGTCTTGTACTGTTCGAGCGTGAGCCCCTCCTTGGCCAGCGCGGCCTCGAACTGCTTGCTGTCCAGGGAGTTGCGCTTCATGATGTCCGTGACGGCTTCGGTAAGCTCCTTGTCCGTCACGTCCATGCCGGCGCTCTTTGCGGCGGCCATCTGGAGCTTGCGGTCGATCATGTCCTCGAGGAGCAGGCGTTCGTCCTGCTTGGTGTTCACCTTTTTCAAGGTTTCTTCCCGCTGCAGGTCGCTCAGGGTGATGATCTCGTTGTTCACCACGGCAACCACCCGGTCGACGACCACTGAGCCGCTCGCGGTGGTGGGAAGGCTGTACGAAAGCAATAGGGCAAGCGATGCTGCGAATAACAAAACGTATTTTTTCATTTTTTCTGCTCCCGATGGTAACGGCGCCGCTTCTTTTGTGTTGCCTTTTGGCAAAAAGTTGATTATTATTCCGTGAATCGTATGAAAAAAACTTTCTTGCTTATTATTCTCATCCTTTTTTTTATGCCGCCGGACGGGCGGCGGCGGTTGACCCGCCCCGGGATGAGATTACCATTGCCGCCGTCGGCGACCTCATGCTCGGCGGAAGGGCCGGCCCGTTTCTCGAGCAAGAGGGCCCGGATTACCCCTTCCGGGATGTGATGCCCGTTCTGAGGCAGGCCGACCTGGTCGCCGGCAATCTCGAGTCATCGATCTCCACCCGGGGCATTGCCGTGGAAAACAAGAAATTCACGCTTCGGGCCGCGCCCGTCGCCGCCCTGGCGCTCAAGAGCGCCGGCATCCGCGTGGTGTCCCTCGCGAACAATCATTCCATGGACTTCGGCCCGCTGGCGCTCCAGGACACGCTTGCGGCACTGGACGAGAACGCTATTCTCTACACCGGCGCCGGCATGGACCTCGACGACGCCCGCGCTCCGGCGATCGTGAAAATAAAAGGGAAGACCCTGGCCTTCCTCTCTTACTCGCTCACGTTTCCGCTCGAGTTCTTCGCCTCCGCAGGGCGGCCCGGCACTGCGCCGGGGTACGCCGATTTCGTCAAGGCCGACATCGAAAAGGTGCGGCCCGCGGCCGACCTCGTCGTGGTCTCCTTCCATTGGGGCACCGAGCTCATGACCACTGCGAAGGACTACCAGATCGAACTCGGCCGCCACGCGATCGACTGGGGAGCCGACCTCGTCCTCGGCCACCATCCGCACGTGCTGCAGGAAATCGAGGTGTATAAGGGCCGCCTGATCGCCTACAGTCTCGGCAACTTCGTGTTCGGGTCTGAAAGCGACCGCTCGAACACAAGTATGATACTCCTTTTGACCTTCCGGGGCAACACCCTTGCCAGGGTCGAGGCCGTACCGATCGACGTAAATAACTATCGGGTAAAGTATCAGCCGAAGGTGCTTATTGGCAAGGCCGCAGGAGAGGTGCTCGACGGTATAAACGCGGCTTCCGCGCGGTTTAAGACAAAACTGGAGAGAACCGGAGACCGCGGCGTACTCGTGCTGCCCGCGCGGGAGGATGCCGGTCATCCATCCGATATTGAAGCCCGGCCTTCAACTACCACGCGTTAAGCGGAAAAACTGTTTGAGTTTTTTGTTTCGAATGAACGATCACGGCAACCGGGAAACTGCAAACCGTTTCTCTACTGCCTCAGCGCCTGGTAGTTAACCTCGAATTTCGTCCTTGACCGGAGTTCCGTGAACCACGCCTTGTAGCGTTTGTCTTCCTTTTGCCGTCGCAGTTTTTCCTCGATGCCCCGGTAAGCCTCGTCGAGACCGGCCCTCCCCGCCTTCCTTTTGTCTTCAAGCTTGAAGATATGGTAACCGTAAGGGCTCTTCACGATCCCGCTGATCCCGCCCTTGGGCAGGCCGAAGACCACGTTGAATTCCGCCGGCATTTCACCCCTGGCAAAATAACCCAGATCGCCGCCCTTCGCGGCCTCGGGCGCCGTGGACTTCTCGTGCGCCACCTTGGCAAAATCGGCGCCGGTCTGCAGAACCCCCATTACTTTCTGCGCCTCTGCCTCGGTGGCGACCACGATCTGACGCACCCGCACCTGCTCGGGCTTTTCAAATTCCAGCTAAATTGGCCTGGTAATAGCGCCGGACCTCCGCCGGGGACACGGACACGCGCTTGTGCACCTCGCGTGCGAGCAACCGCTCGATCATCATGTCTTCCCAAACGTCGGCCTTCCATTTCTCAAAATCGATCCCCAGGCCCGCAAGGGTGTCCTTTACGTCCTCGCCGTTCTCGGTGCGGAGCGTCTCGATCCGCTTGTTGATCTCGGGCAGGCCGACCTTGATGCGCTTGCGCTGCGCTTCGCGCACCAGCATCATGCGCTCGATCAGCCGGTTGAGAAAATCTTCCTTAACATCGAGCTCGACGCCCTCGTCCGGCTTGAACCCCGCGCGAACGAAGCGCTCCTGGAACTCGGCGAGCGTGATCGGGTCGCCGTTTATCGTCGCCACGATCCGCACATTGGGCGAAACCGGTGATACCGGGGCAGGCCCAGGCTCCTCGTTTTTCCTGCTGCACGAAAAAAAGATGAGCCCCAGCAACAGCGCCGGGGCTACATATTTTGCAAAACGTGATAGGTTCATCGGTCCGTTACGGTTTCTTGCCTTGCGGCTGGGTCGCCGCCGGCAGCGTCTGCACGTCCAGGCCGCCGGGCAGCGCCGACGACTGGGCAAGTGAAGTCGCGGCTGCATCCAGGGCCTTCTCGTCCACGGTTACCTTGGCCTTTGCCCTGAGTCCCTTGGCATACTCGAGATAGAGGTCCCGCTGCCGTTCAGCGAGAATTCTCCGCTTCAACTGCGGTTCCACGTCCTTGAAGTTCAGTTTCTTGCCGTCGGCGGTGCGCATCTTGTCCTGGTTCTTCGTGTAGTAATCCCGCGCTTCTTTGTCCGTAGGCTCCGGCAGCTTCTTCAATTGGTCGGCCAGCTCTTTCTTGAGCAGGACGTTGAAGAGCTCGTTCTTGGCGTCCTCCTGGATTCTGCGCTCCATCTCCTTCTTCATCGCTGCCTGCCGCTTCTGGAATTCCGGGTCCTTGTCCAGGCCCTGCCGGCGCGCCTCTTGAAGGACCAGTTCAATGCCGATCAGGTCTTCGAGAAATTCCTTCCGCGCCTTGGGGTCGCTTGCCACGGCCTGCTGCATCTGCGGCGCAAGGTCTTCGAGCTGACGCTTAAAGTCCGCCGCGGTGATCTTCGTCCGGTTCACCCGCGCGAGAACGGCGCTGTCGGCGCCCTTATTGCAGCCGAACAGGGAGATGGCAAGCGCCAGGGTCAAAGCAACGATAACAAGTTTATGCATTTTCATCAAATAGCTCCTCCGGTAGTCTTATTCTTGAGGGTCCGGTTCCTTGCGTGCCGCACGAAGAACCCTTATTTCTTATAACATACTAGACCAGTTCCTGCAAGCACTTTTTCACCGCATCGGCCGCCGTCCGAAGCGACGGGTCGGCAAGCGCGATCCGGAGCGTATATTCGGGAACCAGCTTGATCTTCCCCTGGCTCTTCTTGAGCATGATCATGACCCGTTCCGGCGAAACGCCCGAACCCTCGGCAAAGGTGATGGTGACCGCGTCCTTGCCCGCGTCGATCCGCGCGACCATCGCCTTTTGCGCGATGAGTTTGACGCTCATGATCTCCAGCAGATTTGCCGCCGGCTCGGGCAGCTCGCCGTACCGGTCGCGCAGCTCGTCCGCGAGATCGCGGAGCTGCGCCTCGTTTTCGACGCTCGAGATCTCCTTGTAGGCGGCGAGCCGCAGGCTCACGTCATTGATGTAGTCCTCGGGGATAAAGGCCGAAGCCCGCAAATTGATCTGCGTGTCGATCTCGCGGGAGAGTTCCTCGCCGCGCAGCTCGGCCATGGCCTCTTCCATCATCTGCGTGTAGAGGTCGATACCCACCGCAGCGATATGGCCCGACTGCTGTTTGCCGAGCAGGTTTCCCGCGCCCCGCGTTTCCAGGTCCTGGGCCGCGATGCGGAAGCCCGCCCCGAGTTCGGATAATTCCTGGATCGCGCGAAGCCTTTTTCTCGCAATGTCGGAGAGCGCCTCTTCCTCGGGCGCGAGCAGATAGGCATAGGCCTTTTCGCGGCTCCGGCCCACGCGTCCTTTGATCTGATAGAGGTCAGCCAGGCCGAAGCGGTCGGCGCGGTTGATGATGATCGTGTTCGCGGTCGGGATGTCGATCCCGGACTCGATAATAGTCGTGGTCACGAGCACGTTCAGCTTTCCGGAGAGGAACTTCGTCATCACGTCCTCGATCTCGTGTTCCTTGAGCTGGCCGTGGGCGATGCCGACCCTGGCCTCGGGCACCAGGTTCCGGATGAAGTCGGCCATGCGCTCGATGCCCTGTACTCGGTTATGCACGAAGAAGACCTGCCCGTTGCGCTCGATCTCGCGGGTGATCGCCTCGCGGACCACCCGTTTTCCGAAGCGCGCGAGCACCACCTGGATCGCCTGGCGGTCGAGGGGCGGCGTCTGGATGATCGAGAGGTCCCGGATGCCGGCAAGCGACATGTGGAGCGTGCGCGGGATGGGCGTGGCCGTAAGCGTCAGCACATCAACGAGCTTTTTGAACTCCTTGATCCGCTCCTTGTGCTTGACGCCGAACTTGTGCTCCTCGTCCACCACCAGGAGGCCGAGGTTCTTGAAGGCTATGTCCTTCTGGAGCAGCCGGTGGGTGCCGATCACGATGTCCACGACGCCGCTTTTCAGGGCCTTGACCGTCTCCTGCTGTTCTGCCCTGGTGCGAAAGCGGGAGAGCATGTCCACGCGGACGGAGAACGGCGCGACCCGTTCGGAAAAGGTCCGAAAGTGCTGGTCGGCAAGAAGCGTCGTGGGCACGAGCACCGCGACCTGCATCCCGTCCTCCACGGCCTTGAACGCGGCCCGGAGCGCGACTTCGGTCTTTCCGTACCCCACGTCGCCGCACACGACCCGGTCCATGGGCCGCGGGCGCTGCATGTCGGAAAGCACGTCCTCGATCGCCTTCTCCTGGTCCGGCGTTTCCTCGTAGGGGAAGGCGGCCTCGAACTCCCGGTAGAGGTTGTCCGGCGGCGTGAAGGACGAGCGGCTCTGGGCCTCGCGCGCGGCGTAAATGGCCACGAGCTCCTGCGCCATCTCGAGGATGTCCTTTTTTATTTTCTCCTTGGTTCTGGCCCAGGCGGGCGCTCCGAGCTTGTCGAGCTTGGGCGCCCCGCCTTCGACGCCGATATACTTCTGCACCTTGTCGAGGCTGTAGAGCGGGACATACAATTTCGCGTCCGGCTCGTAGCGGAGCGTGAGAAAGTCGGTCTCGAACCCGTCGATGCTGATGTGCGTCAAACCCTGGTACTCGCCCACGCCGTAGTCGGTATGAACCACGAAGTCGCCGGGCTTGAGCTCTTTAAAGGTGGAAAGAAAAGGCGCTGCCTTGGCGCGCGCCGTGGACGGACGGTGGACCTTCCTGCCGAAGATCTCCTCTTCGGTGATGAACGTGAGGCCGTGCTCGGGCCAGGAAAACCCTTCCGTAAGCCTGCCGATCAGGACAATGACCGGCCACGGTCCCGCTTGCTGTGCCGTAAGGTGCGTGCCGAACGCCACGCCGAGTCCGTATTCCATGAAGAGCTTTTTGACCCTGCCAGCCGCTTCATCGGTCCCGCAGACGATCGCAACGCTGTTAAAATCGCGCTGCCGCCTGAGCTTCTCGACGAGACCGGCCATGGTGCCGTCAACAGGCCCGGCTGTTCCCTCGTCCTGACCGCGGTCGATCGGCTTGGTCAGCCGGACCCCGAGCCAGGAAGCGGACTTCGTGTCCATGCGAAATCCGGCGCCAATCCCCAGCAGACGGATGTTCAGGATTGGGAAGTTCGCGAGTTTTGCCTCGACGCCCTTTTGGTCGAGGTAGAATTCCGAAGCTTCGGGGAGTGTTCTGCCCTCCTCGGTTTCTTCCCTTCTTCCGTCGCTGATCTTTCGCGCCTGCTCTTCCTGCTCTTTGTTGAGATCATCGGGCTCGATGAGCGCAATGAGGCTTTGGGCGGGCAGATACGTGAACAGGGTTTCCATGGTATAGAGGAAAGGAGCAAGAAACTCTCCGCCCGGGGGAAGGACGCCTTGTTTTATCTGCTTCAGAACGTCGTTATCGGCTGATGCTTCTTCCTCTCTGTTCAGATCAAGCCTTTTTTCGAGCTGCTGGGCCCCCTTCTGGTTGATAATGATCTCACGCACCGGCAGCACGATTGCTTCCTTGATCTCCCCTGTCGAGCGCTGGGTCTCGGGATCGAACACGCGCAGAGACTCGATCGCATCGCCGAAGAACTCCATGCGAACCGGCTGTTCGTGGAGCGGGGAGAAGAAATCGATGATCCCGCCCCGCCTGCTGAACTCGCCCACGCGGGTCACGAGGGAAGCTGATTCGTAGCCTGTTGCGACGAGCGCGGCAGCAAGCTCGTCCGGCTCGATCGGCGTTTCCCGGGTGATGGTCTTTACCGAGTCTGCGAACAGGTCCCAGGGAGGGAGCTTCTGCATCACCGTCTGGACCGGGACCACGTAAATGCCCGGATTTCCCGAGATCAGGCTGTAGAGGAAGCGCATGCGCTCGCCCACGGTGCGGGAGTCAGGAGAGTCGGCCTCGAAGGGGAGCAGGCCCCAGGAGGGAAAGAGGCGGATGTCCAGCTTGCCGGTGTCGGCCTCTTCATGGGGCAGTTTCTGCATGAAGAAGGTAAGGTCTTCGACGAGCAACTCTGCCGCGTCCTGGGATGCCGTGACGACGACGACCGGCCGCCCGGTCTCCTGTCTCAGGCCGAATAAAAAAAGGGCCTTCGAGGCCCCCCAGAGTTCGCTCACTTCAATAGTTTTCTGCCCTGCCTCGATTTCATTGATGACAGGCTGGATGATTTCGCGCAGGTTTTTCATAACGAATTATTACTATAACACAGCAAGAGGACTAATTCAATATTGACCGGTGTTCAAGGCGATCTCGCTGCCACGAAATACTGTGTGCATCATTCCCTTTTATGGTATTATCTTGCAGAGTTTGGCATGGCGCGAGAATCTTCTCAAACATAAAAAGGTTTTTAGGCACGGATAAAAGCTGACAAAATCGTAAGAAACCTTTTTCCCGCGGGGAACGCAGAGGGCACAGAAAAAATCCTTACTATTTCAAAGTGCATTTTTCCGTGTCTCCGCCTGTGCCCAGCGTTAACGAGTGTTCAGCGCGAGTGCAGGGCAAGCCTCTGCAATAAATTTAGACTTTTTACGAGATCATCAAAGCTGATTTTGGTATGAAAAAATGCGAGTACGACATTGACTGATTCGCTCTGATCATATTTTTTATCGGCTTTTATCAGTGCCAAAGGCTTTCCTCTTTGGCTGCGGCCAACGTCCGCGCTATACTAATATAGTAGCTGTGTTTTCTGGTGTCATGAATGTCAGGACGAATGATGGGGAGATCGAAGTGCGCGAATGGGACCCTCAACAATATCTGCAGTTCGAGCATGAAAGAACTCGGCCCTCCATCGACCTCGTTGCGCGGATTCCCCTGGAGGACCCCAGAACCATCATCGATATAGGCTGCGGCCCGGGAAACAGCACGCAAATTTTGCGCACCAGATGGCCCCATGCCGATATCGTCGGCCTCGATAAATCCGAAAAGATGATAGAACGGGCCCGCCTGGATCATCCGGGCCGGACATGGATGCTCGGAGATGCCTCAACGTTAACGACGGATCGCCAGTATGACATTGTTTTTTCCAACGCGGCGATACATTGGATCCCGGACCACCACCGGTTGATCCCGCGCTTGTTCCAAATTGTAAGGGAAGACGGAATATTGGCGGTCCAGGTGCCTGCTAATCATGAATCACCTTTGTACAAGATCATAGTGAACGTTGCCCGACGCAGCAAATGGAGCGCCTTCACAGCAGGCTGTGACGGGCTGATAACGTATCATCCTGCCGGATATTATTATAATGAGCTCGCTTCGTTAACGCAGGACATTGTCCTGTGGGAAACGACCTACTATCATATTTTGAAATCCCACCGGGACCTCGTTGCGTGGTATAAGAGCACCGCGATGAAACCGTTTCTCGAAAGCTTGCCGGCTGATGAGAATAGAGAGGAATTCGAGCAGGCAGTTTTGACTGAATGTAAAGAACAGTACCTCCCTCAAGGTGATGGGCGGATTCTCTATCCCTTTAAGAGGCTCTTTTTTACGGCACACAAAACCGTAGTCGAATAATTTTTTGAAGAGCAAGAAGTTCTTCCTGAAGTCCGTTAGAGTTTCATCCTTCCGAACTTGTATACTTCGTGTCGTATTCTTAATCGAATAAGTCAAAAATCTTCATCTCGTGCTTCCAGTTTTGCCCCATTCGGGGATGAGGAATAAGGCTGGCCCTTCACCGATTTCGGAAAAGAGCACGAAACATCCAAAACCATCACTGCGCGGACCTCAGTCACGGCAAGAGCCGCGGAACCGAAACAGCTTATTTTGGGTTTTTGGGATTCCTCCAAAAAAGTCTAAGGTTTTTCGAAGCTGAATTTCAGGGTTTCCCCGATGTCAACCCAAAGTTAAAATGTCCTATTCTTACCAAAGCAAAAATGTCCGGTTTTATGATGTTGCCTGAATCTCTGTTCTTGCTTTGACCATTGCCCTTGCTGGGGACTTCCAAGGATGTGATGCAGACGGCTTCCATGATCTTAGGGGTTTTGGTTTCTCGGCCGACTTCTTTCCCTGTATGGGTCGTGCGATGATTTCTTGATACTTCAGACTCTGGCCGTTATGGATTATGCGCATGGTTCCGTCGGTTCTCTCTTCCACCGTCACCTTCTTAGCTCGGATATTGCTCTTGATCTGGTAAAGCTTCTTGTTGTGGGCGATCGTAAAGTCGTTCCGTAATGCTCGGTCGGTCTTGATCGAGAGAATCGTGTCAAGCGCCCTCTTATTCGCGACGGGTCGATGAAAGTCAGCTTTCTGTGCCGCTTCCTTGGCGTACTTCCTGTTGAACTCGGGGAGATAGCCATCCAGGAACGTGTTGCCTTCCCCTCTATTCGTCACCCCGGCCAGCCGCATCTCGTTGACGACCCGATCCTGAAAGGTTCCGAACAGCCGCTCGATGCGTCCTTTGGCCTGGGGGGAATAAGCATGGATGACCTCGACGCCAAGCTCTGCCAGGCTCTTCTCGAAATGGCTCATCGGTCGAATGTCGTTTAGCTCCTCTTCGATGCTCTGCTTTGCCGTGGCCTTGTACGTTGAGTGCCTGTCCAGATAGACGCTCTGGGGCAGCCCGTAGAGCCTGATATAACGCTTGAAACCATCCATGGCCGGCAGTGTTCCCTCATACTCATAAAAACGGGCATGCACGGTGCCGGTGGCATCATCCACGTAACCCATGAGAACACACCAGGGGCCGCGGCCCTCGAACCAGTCGTGATGGGACCCGTCCATCTGGATCATCTCACCCCGGTGGGCCTTTCGTTCGCGCCACTGACGGTGTGGTCTCTTCTTGCGACTCTTGTAGGGGATATGCTCCTCTTGAAACCATCCCCGGAGCGTCTCGTCGCTGACCTTGATCTTGTGAAACGTTACAAGCTTCTCGCTGGCATGGGTGGGACCGAATTTCTTGTATGTGTCCCGGCAGAGCGTGACGGCCTTGTCCTTTATCTTGTCGCCAATCCGATTATGCGACCTCTTCCCTCGGGACTTGTGGCAAATGCCGGCCTCTCCCTCCAATCGGACGCTTCTGGCAATTCTTCTTACCTGCCGATCCGTTAATCCGAGTATTTTTGCTGCCTGATCCTGAGTTATCGCTTTTTCTATCGCCTGCCGAATAACGTGAAGCCGGTTCACTTCCTTTTGACTCATTATGATCTTGTCCTCTTCCGCCATCTTGCCCTCCCGGTACGGTTGGGCATTGTAGCTTAGAATAGGACATTATCACTTTGGGAGGACATTCAGGGTTTCCCCGATTGACATTCAGGTTCTAAAGTATTACAGTTGGCAGAAAAAAAGCACCGGTTGTTTCAAAAGTACAATCTCAATCCGAAAACAGCGCCTTCCTTATATTTACTGGTTCGACGATTCACGGTTAGAACAGTACCAGCACTTCCCGCATTTGCTTTAACGCGGCACCTGAGTTTCAGAATTCGTTTTAAAACTGAATAGGCACAAGGAGAGCAACCATGCGCGTGAAGACCTTCTACCGGGTTTTAAGACTTATCTCGGCAGTCGTGCTGTTTTTCTTTATCTGGACGTTCGGCCCGGTATGGCAGGCCGTTGCCTTTGCGGCAACGCCGCAGGGCCAAGGAACAAGCGACAAGGGGCACGCAGGGGCGTATCGCAATACGCCCATACAAACGGCGTCGGAGCGGTTCGAGAAGGCGCTGGAAGGGATTCGCGCGGGTGTCACGAAGGCCGGAGAGAAAGCAGGGAGAGGCGAGGATGTAGCCGCAGAGGTTGCAGGAATAAAGGCGAAGAAAGCGGAGATTGAAAAGATCGATATAGACCTCAGGGCCGAGTTCAGCGCCACGGAGAAGAAGCTCAAAGACGCCAAGCTCCCGCAGGTCATCCTCGACAGGCATATGGCGTTCGTCAAGAATTACGAGAAGAACCTCACTCAGCTCAAATCCGAGATCGATGACATCGACAAAGCAAAAACCGCGTCAGACCTAAAGGCCAGGATCGAAACAACGCGGCTGCATCTTGAAAAGGTAAAGCCTGCCAAAAAGCACGTCCCTCTCGATCCGAACAACTTACCGAACAGAAGGGTGAAAGCCAAGGCAAGAGCGCCGAGGACAACTTCCGAGGAGTTCCAGCGCGATTTTCTGAAGCAGAAGACTCAAGGCAAAAAGAAAGTCGCCGATAGCCGTTTAATGACTAATCTCTTGGCCACACAGATTTCAGGACCGGTAGGTTCCATAGTCTTTAAGTCGGGAGCAGCAATTGAGCACAAGCCCATCCTCGTCGCATCCAACGGGCCATTGACCGGTCTTTTATCATCTGATTCTAAACCTGAAATGCCCGCATTGCCCATCTCCGAGACCTCTGTTCCCCCCGCGGTAAACGATTTTCGTCCGCAGTCTGTTTTGAATCTTGAATCCGGTACGTTGAATTTGGCATCGGCCACGACCGTGGTCCAGCCAACAGCCGACGATCTATCTGAAACCCCCGAAATTCAGTTCACTCAAGACATCCAGGCGCTTGCTGCACAACTTAACTACAATCCGGTAAGTATCTATAATTGGGTTCGGAATAACATCGAATATGCACCCACTTACGGTAGCATCCAGGGCGCAGAAGCGTGTTTTCAGTCCAAACAGTGCAATGATTTTGACACCGCATCTTTGCTGATTGCCCTTCTTAGGGCCTCGAACATTTATGCCCATTATGTTTACGGAACTATTGAAGTCCCTATCGATAAGGTTATGAATTGGGTGGGCGGCTTCACAGACCAGAGTGCAGCATTAAAATATATCGCCAATAGCGGGATTCCGGTCACCGGCGTAAGATCAGGCGGAACAATCTACGCGGCACAGATGGAACATGTATGGGTTGAAGCTTGGATAGATTACATCCCTTCGCGGGGAGCGGTGCAACGGCAGGGAAATACCTGGATTCCGCTCGATGCAAGTTTTAAGCAATATACTTACAAATCAGGCCTTGACGTAAAACAAATTACAGGCTTTGATCCTTCCTCGTTTGCTAACTCATTGATAAACAGCGGAGTCACCAATACATCCACTGGATCGATAACAGGGATAGATACGACTCTTATTCAAACGCAACTTGATCAAGTCAAAACCTCTCTTGAATCATATATAAACAATTTACAAAATCCCACTGTTGGAGACGTTATTGGGAGCAAAAATATCATCACTCAACAACTTGAGATCCTTCCGGCCAGTCTTCCCTACAAAACCGTTCTCGCAGGTTCGAAGTATGCCGAAGTGCCCGACTCTCTTCAGTATAAAGTCGGGATATCAATATACGATCCGCAGTCAATGACGCAGTCAATGGATGTTACATATTCAACAGCATACCTTGCGGGTAAGCGCATAACCATAGCATATATGCCGGCTACTCAGGCCGATGCGACCACTTTACAGAACTATGGCTATTACAACACCCCGCCATATCTCGTGAACCTCAAACCGGTTCTCAATATCGACGGTGCAACGGTAAGTACGGGCGGCAGCACGGGCATGGGAATGACGCAGGAGTTGTCCGTGACGTTTATTGTGCCTAACGGCTCGACAGATATCATTACTCATAAGATATCGGCATCAACATATGCCTCAATCGGGCTCGACTTACAAAAAGTATCAAAAAGTCTTCTTGATCAAAGGAGTGCGCAACTCAGCGCAGCTGGGAGTCTACTAGGGCAACAAGACGTTGCTGTGGATGATATTATCGGGGAGACTCTCAATCTGCATAACCTTGGATATTTTACTCAGACAGAGACGACAAACCGAATGATTGCGACAGGGAAGGTCGCATACTCAAAACAACCAGCTGAGATGCTTGCGACATTAGCACCGACTATCTCGTATATCTACGGCGTCCCGTATAGCATCAGTTCTCTCGGAACGAATCTCGATGTAAAACGCTATCCAATAAATGCGGTCTCTTTAAGAGGTAATGCGTCTGATGAAAAAGGCTTTATGACCGTATCCGGAACAATCGGGTCAGCGTATGAACACACAATAATTGAGGAGCTTCATCAAGATGGACAGGCTGTGTCGGCAGTAAAAATTCTTAGCATCGCCAATCAGCAAGGCATCCCGATTTATACGATAGACTCAACTAACAGCGCCACGATATTGCCGTTACTTCGGATATCCGCGGAAACTATGTCGGATATTCAAAACGCGATTGCTGCTGGAAAGCGCGTAACAATCCCTGGGCAGTCGATACAGTATTATGACTGGCATGGTGACGGATATATTGTAACCGATCCGGACACGGGCGCTGGAGCATATGTAATTTCCGGAGGGTTGAATGGCAGTGGAACAGCGACAACCGGTGATCAATTGAGTAATTTTTTTGGAGACATATTGAAAAATTTTGCCTTCGATTTTACCGATGCCATGATTAAGTTCCTCTTTAAACTAGGCAGTGGAATAGCCTCGAAGTTCTCAATTATAGCCGGTTATATTACAATGAGCATATCCGCTTGGAAGACATACGATGACATGTATAACAATACGGGCAATACAGTAAAGGCGGAATCTGCCGCTGTTCTTGATCTATCCATGAGTGTGATATCCGCGGCATATATTTCTGCCATAATGTTTGCAGCAACTGGATTTGGGGCAGCCATTGTTGGGATTCTCCTTGTCGCTATAATTGCAACGCTCGTAGAAATGCTGTTGCTGGCCCTGATTCAATATGCATATGGCCCGCGCACATCTCGAGAAAAGTACTTTGCCGTGAAAAAGTCATCCTGGAGGTATTCTTATGCTGCTTAAAAAAAAATACAATCGCCCTTCTTATCTTGTAGTCTTGTGGTACGTTTTGTTTTTTGCATCGACAATGACGATGATACTCCTAATCGCATTTATTAAGAATATCTATCGTTTTCATCGGCACTCCGAAATAGATTTGATGGTAAGCGAGGCCATTTCAATTTTGGTCCTCTTTATTAGTTGGATACTTTGGCGAAAGGCGACCTTTGCAAAAAAAGACTTTACCGAATTCGCATATGAGTTGGGGGTGCGTTTCATAAAAAAAAGAACTAAGATAAGTGTGCGTTATTATGGAAAATATCGTTTTGCTTACGGGTGGTTAGATGACATTCATGTTGCTGCTCTCATCCTTTCGCCATTCTTATCGTATTCCCCTGGAGAGGCATCACCTGATATGGCTTTGCCCAAACGAGAGGAGGCTTCTATTGCTTCGGGGACTCCGCGCAGCAATCAGACGAGTTGGGAAAAATTTCAAGCCTACATGTTTGGTGGCCGAAAGGGAGGGCCAGGTGGCCAAGAAAGTCAAGTGGAACTATTTTCCCTCATCAAAGGGCCATATGCTATCGATGTCGCGTTAAAATGTGAGGGCGATAAAGATGAAATCCCAGTGACTGGCTGCCCTGAGATTGATGCAGTTCTTAAGAAAAAACTTGAAGACGTTCAGCATTTTAATGCCAGACTGATATTCAATAAAGACTGTCTGAGGATGATAATTATTGGAGGTTCGTGGGAAGGGCGGAGGTTTGGCGAGAAGATTCAAAAGGGTTTTGAAATGTTTATGCAGATGAATGACGCGCTTAAAGCAAAATACCCTGTCGCGCCTTGGGATAAATATCAGGTTGAATGGAACAGGACTGAGGAGACGTTCAATTTGGTAGGGCAATAGGACAAGAGGACAAAGTGTAGCAAAGTAAAATATTTTTTAAGTAAAAACATCCCGTCAACATTCGCGCTGGACCAGATAAATATATTGCAGCATGCAAGTTGCTGAATCACACGAACATACTTCTCCGCTTTCGAGAGAATTAAGAAGACAACGATTGTATCTTGTTTATTGCGACCGCATAGGCGGATTCAAGGACATATTTATATAGACGTTATATTATTGTCGCGTTCGGAGGAACTATGCAAAAAAAAGCGTTGATCATCGCTTTAATTATCTTGTTATCGTCTCCATATTCTCGTGCTTTTGCTCAATCGCCACAGATTTCATCCGGCCTCTCCTGGCTCTACTCTTCTCAGACCGCTAGCGGTAATTGGCCGCAAATGGTGACCACCGATTATTACTCCACGGCTGCGGCTCTAGATGCCGCCTACGCTCTTGATCCTTCAAGCCAAGCATATTCGACAGGCTTCCAGTGGCTCAGCGGCCAGATCGTTTCGCCTACTGACTATCTCGCACGCCAGATCATCGCTCTCAAACGTGCCGGACAGGACACCTCAGCCGATCTGGCCAGCCTGCTTCTCTATCGGGGAACGGAAGGCGGATGGGGAATGGATTCAGATTACGTCAACGAAATCCTCGACACCGCCTTGGCCCTCCAGGCCCTTTCTGCCATAAATTACTCCGACACTACGCTCATCGGCCAGTCATTGAGCTACCTCACAACGAACCAGAACACAGACGGTGGATGGGGGTTCACTCCAGGCGATGCCAGCAACACCTACGTCACATCATTCGTCCTCCGAGCGCTGTCTGCCTACAATTCCGTCTTCATCAATCAGACTTCCATCAATCAAGCATCGGCGTTCCTGCTCGCCTATCAAAACACCGACGGCGGGTTCGGGAACTCACCTTCAACTGTTTACGACACGGCTCTATCTCTTATGTCCATGATCGAAAGCGGGCAGGGGAGCGTCCAGACCATCCAGAACGGCATCAATTACCTCACCACATCCCAACTCGCTGACGGTTCCTGGAACGACGATCCCTATTCAACCGCCCTGGCGCTCCAGGCCCTTGCAGAAGCAAAACCGAACCTTGCTGTCTCAACCTCCGGAATCACCTTCTCGAATTCCATGCCCCTTTCCGGGGCCACGACGACCATCAGCGCCGTAATAAGCAATACGGGTTACGACAACGCATCAAATGTGATGGTCCGCTTCTACCTCGGCGATCCCGCAGTCGGCGGCACTCAGATCGGCACGGACCAGATAATCCCGCTCATAGCCCTTGGCTCATCGGCACAAGCGTCAATCACAACGAGTTTCAGCGGCACCGGCGCTGACACCATCTTCGTCGTCGCTGACCCTGATAACCTCATCTCGGAAACCAACAAGCTCGACAACAAAGCCTCAGCCCGGCTCTGGGTGGCAACCGGCCCGGACCTTGCCGTCTATTCCTCAGACCTTATACCCTCAACCTATGTACCAACCGCGGGAACTGCGTTCACGCTCAACTACACCATAAGAAATATAGGCGAGAGCCCTGCAGGTGCATTTACCGTGGCCTTGTATGACGGCGACCCGGCAAATAACGGCGTTCTCCTCCAGACCGCCGATATCTCCGGCGTGAGCGGCAGCGATATGCGCACCGGGACCATCGGCGTCACCCTTACGACGAACGGCTCCCATACGCTCTACCTCGTTGCCGACTCAGGGAACGTAATCACCGAGATATCCAAGACCAACAACACCGGCTCGGTCACGGTGAACGTGGGCGGCACGCTCACCCAGGCTGATCTGACAATTTCACCCACAGACATTATTCTAAATCCCTCCCGGCCCCATGCAGGCGACACGGTCCAGATCGCCGCAAATGTCCATAACATCGGCGCTGATGCGGCAAATAACTTCACCGTCGAGATCTTCGACGGCGCGCCCGAATCGGGCGGCACGCTCATAAACAGCCAGACGATCTCCCTTGTCGCCGGAGGATCGCAGCTTATAACCGCAAGCTGGGCCATACCCAGCGGCATCCACGACGTCTACGTCATCCTCGACCGGGCCAACCAGATCATCGAATCGAACGAGAACAACAACCGCGCGTCAGTCAGGATCATGACCGACATGGTGGACATAGAAATTTCCGCCACAGACCTGGTCTTCAACCCTCCGCATCCCGTATCCGGTGACAGCGTGGCGCTTACCATAACCGCCCATAATACCGGCATCAAGGACACGGGTGCATTCAACCTGGCGATCTACAACGGCGATCCCAGTACAGGCGGAGTTCTGCTCCAGACATTCCCGATAAGCGACATCGCAGGCGACGGCAGCATCACGGTAACTTACTCTTTCATCGCCTCGCCCCAGGTATACCGGTTCTACGCCGTGGCCGACCCCGAGAATGTGGTCGTGGAAATGTACGAAGACAACAACACGGCCATCCGCTCGCTCACCATCTTATCGCCGGGGGAGACCCTGGGACCTGACCTTGTTCCTGTTTCGATCGACCTCACGAACACGACAACCGATCCCCAATCGCTCGCAATCTCTGGCACCGCCCACGTCACCTTCCAGAACACAGGCGACGACAAGATAACCACGTCCTTTAACGTCTCTATCTTCGAGGACAAGGACGGAGACGGGAAATACACCGCGGGGGTGGACAACCTCTTAGGCACGGGTCTCATGAGTTTCGGGACAGGATCGAATCCCGCGGCGCTCTGGCCCGAAGGAGTTGGTGCGGTCGACGTGCCGCTCTCCGGCGCGGTCACGTTCCTCCACTCGCCGCTCTACGCGTTCGTCGATTCCGGCGACGCCATTCTCGAACAGAACGAGGACAACAATCATCTCGTGTCCTGCAAGGACTGTCAGGTCGTCCCAACGAACCCCATTCAAGCAACGGTCAAGTGGAAGTGGGGAATACCTAGCGCCGGTTGGCTGTTGTTACCTCAGCCTACAATCATGCATTTGCGGGACACGAACGGCGACGGGAAGATAGATCAAAATGATGTTCCGGATATCGTTCTCCCTGTGATGAACCCTCTACTGGTGTACTCGGCAAAGATATTGGCCTTCAAGGGCGATACCGGGGAGAACTATGCTTCAATCTACGATATAAACCACCACGCGGATATACTCTCCTATGTTTCGTCCGGAGACTTCGACGGTGACGGGAAACCGGAGATCATCTTTGAAACTAACAATAACACCTATGGTTATGGGCTGGTCGTCTACAACAACGACTGGACCATGAAGTGGGACGATAGTGCGCAAGTCCAGGCATGGAAAACAGCCCATCCCTCAAGCTCCAGCGGCTATTTTATCCCCACTATTTCTCAGAGGAACGTTACCGCCATCGCCGACCTCAAGGGAGACGGGAACAAGGAAATCATCTCGGGACCGACGGTCATCAACGCGGACGGCTCCGTCCGATGCGCCGGCTATAACTCTTATAATGGCAGTGGGAAGGGTTACTTCAACGTATACGGAGGGGTATTGTATGATTTTGCAGCAGTTGTTGATCTGAACCTCGACGGTCAGCAGGAGATCGTGGCCGGCAATGCAGCGTATGACAACAATTGCAATCGTATCTGGTGGAAATCTTCGCTTCCCGATGGGGCCGTCGCTATCGCTAATTTCGACGGCGATCCCTACCCGGAAATTGTTTTGGAAGGATACGTTTCAGGTGATGCTGTGGTCTATCTTCTCGACAACACGGGTAATATCAAATGGGGTCCGGTATCCGTAAGACAGCTCCTTGGAAATAACTCAATTGGTTCCTTTGGCGCAAGTCCGCCAATTGTGGCAGACTTCGACGGGGACGGCAAGCCGGAAATAGGGATCAGGAGCGAGAATAAGATTTTAGTCTTGAATAAGGACGGTCAACTCAAGAATACACTTACGATTCCGGTTTATACTAGCTCTGCCTATAGTGCGGCGCCGACGGTTTTCGATCTGGACGGAGACGGCATCCCGAAGGTGATGATAAACAGCGGAGGCTACTTCACGATCCTTTCCGGGAAAGACGGCACAGTTTTGTATCAGGAACCTTTTGGCGGAGATGATAATGTCTTCCCGCAAAACGTGACTGTAGCTGACGTGGACGGCGATGGACAGGTCGAATTAGTTGTGACAGGCCATGACGATAAAAACAATCTCGAAGCGATGCGCGTGTATCACTCGGTAGATCCGAACCATCCATGGTCCAACGGACGCCGTATTTACAATCAGCCTTCTTATCATGTCACAAATGTAAACGACGACGGCTCGATCCCGCAGCATGAGGCCCCGAGCTGGCTTCTTAATAATACGTACCAAACTCAGGCATCAATCGGACCTAATCCGAACCCCTATCTCACCCCGAATCTCACAGCCTCGGACCTGCGCATTGAGCAGGCAGGATTGTCGACAAATATCGCTGTCAGGGTAGGGAACGGCGGAGCGATCGCTTCCACACCGACCGTGACGGTTACGTACTACGACGGCGATCCGGCGGCTGGCGGAACAGCCATCGGCACCGCATCAACCACAAAGGCCCTTAATCCCGGAGACTTCCAGGATGTGGTCTACAACTGGGCCGGCGGGGGCCTGGGGCTCCATCATATTTATGCTGTGGTGGACGCGGCGAACGCCATCTCCGAGTGCCGCAAGGACGACAACCAGGCCGCAGCAGACGTTACCATCGTCGTCGAGTACCCGGACCTCACGATCAGTCCTCAGAACATCGCGTTGCCGGCAGGTCCCTATTACGAGGGGACCCCCATTCCGGTCACGGCGACAATAAGCAACATCGGCGGCCTCTCGGCATCAAACGTCGTTGTTCGGCTCTACAACGGCAATCCCGCAACAGGCGGAGTCCGGGTCGGAACTGACCAGGTTATCGCTTCGATAAGCGCCGGAGGCACAGCCCCGGTCACCTTCAGTTACGACACCCTCGGCAAAGTGGGAACGAATGTGCTCTACATCGTCGTTGACCCTGCAAATGCCATCGTCGAATCGAGCAAGGCGAACAACAGCGCTTCCGTCATGTTCCAGGTCCAGCAGGCCGTGCTCCCCGACCTTGCCGTCTCCGCTTCCGACATCCAGCTTACGCCCGCGTCTCCTTCCGAAGGGAACGCGCTCTCGGTTTCCGCCACCATCCATAACCAGGGTGCGTCAACGAGCAATGTCCTGGTGAATATCTACCTCGGCAACCCATCTTCCGGAGGCATGCTCGTTTCGAGCCAGACCATTTACCCGGTCATGGCCTTGGGAAGTACCGCTATGGTCCAGGCGAGCCTCGACACCACGGGATGGGCAGGGCAGCAGCAGGTCTACGTCGTCGTAGACCCCGCGAGCATGATCATCGAGAGCAGGGAAGACAATAATATGGCTTCTCAGGCCATTTTCATTCAATCGGCAGGGTTGGCCGCATCACTCACGCTCGACAAAGCCACTTACAATGCCGACGACACCGTGACGGAGACCTTAACCGTATCGGACAACACCGGAAACACCCGATACCTTACCCTTGGCCTGTACGTGAAAGATAGCGCTGGAAATCTCATTGCCACGATATCAACGGCCGATCCGGTCACAGTCAACGCGAACAGCAGCGTTATGCTTACCCGGACCTGGAACACGGCAGCAACTCTTGCCGGCCAGTACACGGTGATGGCCGAGTTCAGCGAGTCAGGCCGGGTGATCTCAAGGAAGGTGACGGGGTTCACGATCGCATCCGATACCCGGATGAGCGCAGGGGTTACGACGGACAAGATATCCTATAACCCCAATGACACGGCAGCGCTGAGCGCAGTCATAACGAGCCAGAGCAGAAACACCATTCTCCAGAACCTCTCGGCAACGCTTACCATCGGGTCGAATATAGTAACGAGCCCGGCGACAACGCTCTTTACGGACACCAAGGCCATCACCAGCCTCATGCCCGGCGCAACGTACAACTTTAAGGACTACTGGAACATAGGGACCTATCCCTCAGGGACCTATCCCGTCACACTCATTGTACGAGATTTAACCGGGACGATCATCGCCACGGGAACGCAGACTCTTACGATAACCAACGTCATAAACCCCGCATCGGTCCTTCGGGGCCAGATCTCCGTGGGCGCGCAGGAGCTTCTGTCCGGGCAGACCGCGACCGTGTCCTACAACGTCACGAACGTGGGCAATATCGACCTTCAAAACGTAACACTTACCGTGCTCACGGTAAATGTCTCCGACCAGACCGTGTACGACACCTTCCCGAACCAGGCGACCCTTGCCATGGGAGGATCAACGGCAAACACCATCCTGATCGACACCACCAGGTACACGGCCAAGGACTACCTCGTTATCCTCCAGGCAACCGTCGGCAGTCTGACGGAAACCCTTAGCGGCGCCTACTTCCGGATCGAAGGCGCGCCGTCAAGCCCGTCGCTCGTCGGACCTGTTAACGGCTCCGACGTTCTTACCTTCACGCCGACATTGACGGTTAACAACGCTTCGGACCCGAACGACGACAAGCTTACCTACCAGTTCGAGCTCTACAGCGACAGCGCGCTGACGCAACTCACGGCGTCATCAGATATGCTCACCCAGGGCACGGGAACAACGTCATGGACTGTTCCCCTGACCCTCACGGAAAACCAGACTTACTACTGGCGCAGCCGGGCTTATGACAACTGGCTCTACGGCCCCTGGATGGCGCCCGCCTCCTTCCGGGTCAACACCGTGGACGATCCTCCCACGGCGCCCCTGATCAGCAGCCCAACAGACGGCAGCCAGGTCGCGACCTATACGCCGGTCCTTACCGTGACCAACGCCACGGACCCGGACAGCCCGAGCCTTACCTACAACTTCGACGTGGCCCTTGATCCCGGATTTACCCAGATCATTGCCACGACAACAGGAGTTATGAGCAGCCAGACATCGACTATGTCCAGCCAGGGGACCACATCGTGGCAGGTCCCGGCAAATCTGGTAGAGAACAACTGGTACTACTGGAGGGCGCAGGCCGACGACTGGTTCATGACCGGCCTGTGGTCAACAACGGCTTCATTCTTCGTCAACACCACGAACGAGCCGCCGACAATGCCGGTTATCACGGCCCCGGCGAACAATGCGACCATAGCTGCCCTCGATACGGACATCGCGGTCGCGAACAGCACGGACCCTGATTCAAGTGTCATCGCGTATTTCTTCGAGGTCGATACGGTCCCGACCTTCGATTCACCCAATATCATCCGCTCCGGTTCAGTGGCCCAGGGCCAGAGCGCCACTACCTGGCGCGTTACAGGCCTTACCGAAGACACGCAGTACTACGTCCGGGTGAAGGCCTCCGACGGGCAGGCGGACAGTCCGTGGTCAACTGTTGTCGGCTTCTTTGCAAACGCCGTAAACGAGCCGCCGACCGCGCCGACGCTTGCCAACCCGTCCAATGCCGGCGCGGTGACCGTGTTCACGCCGACCTTGTCGGTGTATGATTCCACGGACCCTGACCGGGACGCTCTTACGTATGACTTCGAGGTCTACAGCGACTCCGGGCTCATAACGCTCGTTACGAGTACAACCGGTGTGGCTGAGACCAGCCAGATCACATCCTGGACCGTGCCAGTGGTTCTAACCGAAAACCAGACTTACTACTGGAGAACACGCGCCTTTGACGGCAAGCTCTACGGCCCCTGGATGCCGCAGGCCTCCTTCATGGTGAATACTGCCGACGATGCGCCCAGCGCCCCGTCGCTCTCGGCTCCTGCCGACGGCAGCAGCGTCGCGACGCTTACGCCCACGCTTGCCGTCGTGAACGCGACCGATCCGGACAGCCCGAGCCTTACGTATGATTTCGAGATATACAGCGGCGGAGCGCTCGTTACTTCCATAATAGGCGTGCCCGGCGGCAGCTCGGGCATCACATCGGCAACCCCGGCCACAGCGCTTACTGACAACACCATTTATCAGTGGCGCTGCCGGGCTTATGACGGCCAGCTCTACGGCCCCTGGACGAGCATGGCGAGCTTCACGGTCCATCTGCCGCAAACGGGCATCACCGCCACGATCGACTTCGACCCCGATACGCTCAATAAATCGAGCAACGGGACCTGGGTCGTGGTCTATATCGAGCTGCCGGCGGGCTACAACGTCAAGGACATCGATGTCTCGTCGATCCGGCTCGAAGGGACCATCCCTGCAGAAACCTGGCCCTACGCGATCGGCGACCAGGACAAGGACGGCATCCCGGACCTCATGGTAAAGTTCAAGCGGAGCGACGTGATTGGCGTCCTGCCGCTCGGAGACAGCGTTCCTGTCCATGTGACGGGTAAGGTCGGACCGACGGCCTTTGACGGCGTGGACGTAATAAGAGTTATCAACTGATCTGCTGATGAGGCGAGAAAAGAGGCTTAGATGAGGATTGTATCCAAGCCTCTTTTCATTTTGTCCTTTCCGTCAGGCGCAAAACAAAAGGGGAATGCGCAGTACAACTGGAAATAGTCGCCTTCCAATTTCTAGAGATATCCTGTGCTCATGCCTTCCCGCCTTTCCATGCCATCGTCTTTTCATAATTCTTAAAGACCTTTTCTCTTCTTCTGAATTCCCCGGAGGGCGTGCCCCTGGCTGCATGCGGCATTTCACGGTAGACGATAAGTGCGGTGCAGGAGGGGGACGGTGTTCCCTGTCGGGCGCGAGATCGATCCCGATCGTGTTCGGCCGTTCGCGAACGGCCCGCTCATCGACCTTGTCATATGCAACCAGGAACGTAACGTCAACATGCTTTGATCGCAAAATCGGCGTGTTCGTCCTTGATAAACCATCGTTGACGTGATATCTTCTAGAAAGTAAAGCAACAGCGATACCTCGCAGGGAGAATGGAATATGCCGCAACGTTCGATTTTAGTTGCTGACGACATTGAAAATCAGACCGACTCCGGCAAAGAGCGCTCGCAGGCAATGCGAAGCGCCGCCACTTCTTTGGCGAAACAACTCAAAACCGGGATCGACCTCCTTTATGTGGAAGACCTGAACGCATACCCGCACGACAGGTTCGACTCACCCCGCGTTCGCGCGTGGCATACCCGGCATCGGGAAAATCTGAATGAGGCCGGCAGGCGGTATCAAGTCCCCGCACGCTGTCTCATACAAGGCGGCTCCCCTCCCGAGCAGATCCTGAAGGCCCTGCGCGCAAAGCCTGCGCCGGAATTTGTCGTTATGGGTACGCAGGGACTGAAGGGAATGAAGCGTTTCCGGATAGGAAGCGTCGCGGAAGAAGTCGTGCGCCACGCTCAAAGGCCCGTTATGGTGGTCGGCCCCGCGGCCCAGAAAAAAGACCAGGAGCTCACCGGCCCCTGGCAACTGCGAATTCTCGTTGCGACCGATCTTGGGAAAAACAGCCGGGCCGCCGAGCAATATGCCCTTTCTCTCGCGAAGCGCATCGAAGCGCGCGTGGTCCTGTTTCATTGTCTGTGGGACAGCTACAGTGTCGTTCTGGATAATAGTGCGGTCTCCGGGGTCCCTGTCAATTTCGATGAGATAACTGTCACGATCCGCGAAGCTGCCGTCGAATCCATGAAACGGAAAGCGCTTTTTTTTCAGAAATACGGCGTGCCGTGTGAATACAAAGTCGAGGACAAGGCGAGACGATCCTCCAGCGCGGTGTACGAGGAAAGCAACGACGGCTATTCGTTGGTGATCATGGGGACTCACGGCAGGAACGCCTTACTCAATGCCTTTTTCGGAAGCACGGCCCGGGAAACAATCTTAAACGCCGCAATTCCGGTGATTATCGTTCATTCCGGAATATAATTATTCAGATCATGAACGAGATTCACGGAACAGGATAAAAGAATGAAGGATCCGCATCGAGACGATAGCTCGGGCTTCACAGAGAGCCTCGCCATTCAGACGATGAGCCTGACTCGAACGTTCGGCCAGCAAACAGCAGTCAATCGGGTCGATCTCCAGGTCAGGTGCGGCCGGATTTTCGGCCTCCTCGGGCCGAACGGCGCCGGGAAAAGCACAACGATCAAAATGCTCACGACCCTCCTTGCTCCGACTTCCGGGGCGGCAACCGTGGCCGGCTTCGATGTGGTCGCCGGGCCCGCCCAAGTACGGAGGCGGATCGGATATGTTCCTCAAATGCTTTCCGCAGACGGCGCTTTGACAGGACGTGAGAACTTAGTGCTTTCCGCCAAGCTCTATCGAATGCCCGGATCGGAAAGAGCTGCCCGAATCGACGAAGTGTTGAAATTTATGGGCCTAGAAGACTCGGCAAAAAAGCTCGTCAAGACGTATTCGGGCGGGATGATAAGAAGACTGGAGCTTGCCCAGGCGATGCTCCATCATCCCGTTGTCCTCTTTCTTGATGAACCGACGATCGGTCTTGACCCGGTGGCGAAGCGAAATGTGTGGGACCGGCTGCTGGATTTGAGACGGGATTACAGCATGACGGTCCTCATCACGACGCACGATATGGAAGAGGCGGACCAGCTCTGCGATGAGCTTGCCATTTTACATGAAGGAAAAGTCGCCGCGATCGGTAAGCCCGCGGATTTAAAAACGGCGATCAGCCCCACGGCCACGCTGGACGATGTTTTTGCTCATTGCTGCGGGGTCCTGATCACAGAAGGGGGGAATTACCGTGACGTCCGGAGAACACGAAGCACGGTCACTCGGCTCGGTTGATTCCTTTTCTCTTACCGACTTCATGGGACAGAGCATTGCGATAGGAGAATCCGAGCTGAGGAAACTCCTCCGTGATCCTACCGAACTTTTTTCCCGCGCTGTCCAGCCGATCCTCTGGTTAGTGGTCTTTGGCCAGGTTTTCAGCCGGGTCCGGGGCATTCCTACCGGCAACATCAGTTACCTGGCCTTTATGTGCCCCGGGATTTTAGCGCAAAGCGTGCTGTTCAGCGCGATCTTTTACGGGATCGCGGTCATTTGGGAGCGGGACCTGGGGATCGTTCATAAACTCCTGGTGAGCCCGGCCTATCGGGGCGCATTGGTACTCGGAAAAGCGATTTCCGCCGGATTTCGGGGGTTGATCCAGGCTCTTATCATCTACGTTATTGCTTTCCTCATGCGAATTGAGATCAGGCTGAGCCCGCATGCGATCCTGGGCGTGCTTCTTGCCGTTGTCCTCGGATCGGCGATCTTTTCGACGTTTTCTCTCATTATCGCCTGCATCGTGAAGACCCGGGAACGTTTCATGGGGATCGGCCAGGTGCTCACGATGCCGCTTTTTTTCGCAAGCAACGCGATCTACCCGCTCGAGCTCATGCCGAAATGGTTACTGGTATTTGCGAGGATCAACCCCCTGACCTATTTGGTGGACATCTTACGGGGACTTATGATTCAGGGCGGTCACAGCGCGTATGGGTTCGCGTTCGATGTTGTCATTCTGGGACTGATCTATACAGTCCTGGTCATTATCGCATCGAAGCTCTATCCGACGCTGATACAGTAAGTTCCCTTTTCGAAAAAGCGTGCAGCGTCTGCGCACAGGATGGAAATTGCAGAATTCGAGAAATAGCCGTTGCTCAGAAAGGAGCTATCGATGATACACGCAAATGGAATTGCCATATATGAAGATCTGGCGGAAATAGTCGATCCCGGTCATTCATGTCTTATCGTCTGGGACGTCCAAAATGGCCTTGTAGACAGAATCTTTAATAAGGAAGAATTCATAGGCAACTTGAAACGCTTTGTGGATATCTTAAGAAATAAAATGCCCGTTGTATATACCCTGATAACTCCCCTTCCGAGGGAATTTCAGTCCTCCTGGAGCATTTATAATATGATGAGGCGCTATAACGTCAAGGAGGTCGACAAGCTGCCTCATTTCATGCCGCCGGGCTCACGGGAAAGAGAGATCCCTGAAGCCGTAAGACCGGCGAAGGGAGATATCCTTCTGGATAAATCGACGGCGAGCATTTTCATCGGGACCACCTTTGAAAATATGATGAGGAACAGGCATATAACGACTCTGATATTCACCGGCATAGCGACGGAGATGGGAATTGAGTCATCGGCGCGTGATGCCTCAAACAGGGGGTTCTACCCGGTGGTTGTTTCCGATTGCGTTTCTTCGATGGACAAGGAAGCGCATGAGCGGTCTTTAAAGAATCTCGAGAAGCTCGTCATTGTGAAGAATTCAGCAGAAATATTGAAGAGTGTAATACGATAATCATGTGGAGGCTGATTAATTTATGTCCTATCTCCTCAAACCTTTAAAAGTACGTTCAATGAACCTGGCCAACCGGCTGGTCATGCCGCCGATGGCTACCGCAAAAGCCGGGCCTGACGGAAAAGTAAGCAAGGCGCTTCTCGACTACTACGAGGAAAAATCCCGGAGCGGATACATTTCTTTGATCATCATCGAGCACAGCTACATATCCCCGGAAGGAAAGGCAAGCGACAATCAGCTTTCCGTTTCCGGTGACGCCATGGTCCCTGGCTTGCGGACATTGGCGGATGTCATTCACCGGAACGGATCTAAGGCCGCAATGCAGATCAACCACGCCGGAAGCGCGGCGCTCAGAGACGTCACGGGAACGTCGCCCCTGGCTCCTTCAGCAACAGCGAACCCGAGGCGCGGCGATCTGCCCCGCGAGATCACCCGGAAGGAGATCGGGGATATTGTGAGCGCCTTTAAAGACGCCGGCCGCAGGGTCAAGGAGGCTGGCTTCGACGCCGTGGAGATCCATTCCGCTCATGGTTACCTTCTCAACCAATTCCTGTCTCCCCTCACGAACAAACGGACGGACGAATACGGCGGAGATATTTCCAACCGCATTCGCATTCACCTCCAGGTGATCGAGGCGGTGCGTTCGGCAGTCGGGCCGGATTTCCCCATCCAGGTACGGTTAGGGGCCTCGGATTATACGGAAGGCGGAACGACGATCGAAGACAGCAAGCTCGCCGCCCGGGCATTCGAAAAGGCAGGGGCGGATATCATTCATATTTCCGGCGGGTTTGTGGGATATACTCCCCCCGGTCTCCTTGAGCAGGGTTATTTTGCTCCCTTGAGCGAGGCCATCAAGAGCGCTGTTTCCATTCCCGTGGTCCTCACCGGCGGGATCACCGAAGCAGAGGCCGCAGAGAGATTTTTGGCGGAGAAGAAGGCAGACCTGATCGGCGTCGGAAGGGCCATCCTGCAAGACAGCACCTGGGCAAAACGCGCCATCGAAAGCCTTCGATCAAAACAGAATTGAATGGTTCGTGTGAATGGGAGGGAGGGGAATTTACGTGAATCACAAGAAAATAGCCATGAAACATGATAAAAAGATTGCCCTCGTCGCGCACGACAATAAAAAGCGCGATTTGGTTGAATGGTCAAAATACAATCAAGCGCTCCTGGAGCATCACACGATATACGCGACAGGGACAACCGGTGAGATTTTGGAACAAGAGCTTGGCTTCAAGATTAACAAACTCCAGAGCTGACCTTTGGGCGGAGATCTGCAAATCGGCGCCAAGATAGCCGACGGCAGGATTGACTTTCTCATCTTTTTCTGGGACCCGCTCGAACCGCAGCCCCACGATCCGGATGTTAAGGCGCTCTTGCGCATGGCGGTAGTTTGGAATATTCCAATTGCCTGCAATCGCGCCTCCGCCGATTTCATGATATCCTCCCCCTTGATGGATGGCGACTATGATCGTCTTGTGCCGGATTACGATGTTTATCGTAGCCGGAAAATAGGTGATGGAAAATGAGCGGGGCGGTGCGCTTGAATCAGTCGAGTGACTTAGAATATAGGCTCGGCTGCCTATGTGACGGACTTGATAAATCCCAACAGCGTTGACGCGAATCTTGCTTCCTCGTCTAAAAAAATCCTTACTTCTCCGCGTAATTATGGTATATAAAGATGCCATAGAAAGGCGGGAGAGCTTTTTCCCCAGATTCTTGAACCCCGCTGAAGTCCACGCAATCGGTTTTTATCCTCCCAGGATTGAAGAAAGGTATGAATACGTCCTCGAGTAGAATCCCGCACGGTCTATCATAAATAACGACATGATTTCCTCTCTCGATCCAGATGAACCGCAAGCGATCCTGCGGCACCGTTCGTTCGCCCTGTTCTGGTTCGCCCGGGTGGCGACCATGGTCGCCTTCCAGATGCAGGCCGTTGCCGTGGGTTGGCAGATCTATGCCCTCACCGGCAGTGCATTGTATCTCGGCCTCGTCGGGCTTGCGCAGTTCCTGCCCATGTTCCTGCTGACGCTCGTTGTGGGCCATGTTGCAGACCGGTACGATCGCCGCACCATTGCGCGGCTCTGCCAGATCATTGAAGGCCTGGCCGCTTTCGCGCTGGCTTGGGGGAGCGCCGCCGGCTGGCAGAGCAAGGAAACCATCCTCATCATCATGTTCGTCGTCGGCGCCGTACACGCCTTTGAAGGGCCGACCATACAGTCGCTCCTGCCCGGCCTGGTTCCCGGCCCGCTCCTTCCGCGAGCACTTGCCTGGTCCGCGTCGGCCATGCAGACGGCAACCATTGTCGGGCCGGCGCTCGGCGGCCTCCTGTATACGGCGGGCCCGACCGAGGTTTATGCGGCAGCGGGGGTCCTGTTCCTGGCTGCAAGCGTACTTCTCGGTTTCATCCGTTCTACCCACACTTCCGTCACGCGCGAACCCGCAACCATAAAATCCGTGTTCGCCGGCATCACCTTCATCCGCAGCCGTCCCGAGGTCCTGGGCGCCATATCCCTCGACCTCTTTGCCGTGCTTCTGGGCGGCGCTACAGCTCTCTTGCCGATCTATGCGCGCGACATTCTCATGACCGGACCGTGGGGGCTGGGCCTCCTCCGGTCGGCGCCTGCAGTGGGCGCCCTCGCCATGTCCCTTTTCCTGGCCCGCCGGCCGCTCAAGCGCCGCGTGGGCAGGACCATGTTCAACGCCGTCGCGGTCTTCGGCGCCGCAACCATCGTGTTCGCTCTTTCGACGTCCTTCATCCTGTCCCTGGCCGCCCTTACCGTGCTCGGGGCCGCCGACGTGATCAGCGTAGTCATCAGGCACTCGCTGGTCCAGATGGAGACGCCTGACGAGATGCGGGGCCGGGTAAGCGCCGTTAACTCCTTGTTCATCGGAACATCGAACCAACTGGGAGAGTTCGAGTCGGGGATCACTGCGGCCTGGTTCGGCGCGGTTTACGCCGTCCTGATCGGCGGCATCGGCACGATCATCGTCGTCGCGCTCTGGATGCGGTTTTTCCCGCAGCTGGCGCGGACCGACACTTTAGATTCGGGAAAGTGATGGAGGATGGTAATGGAGTACCGGCGTGAGGTAAAAGACAGAGACAAGGTGTCAGGATGAAAGGGACAACCAGGGAAGATACCCGAAGGAGTCGGCACTGATGACTACTCGGGCTCAAGCTTGTAGCCGACGCCGTATACTGACTGGATAAGCTTCGCTTCCGGGTCGATCGTCTCCAGTTTCCTGCGCAATTTTTTTATATGGCCGTCGATCGTGCGGTCGCTGACGAAACGGTCATCCGGGTAAATTTTTTCCATGAGTTGCTGGCGGCCGTATAAACGTCCCGGGTTGACGGCAAGGGCTTGCAGCAGCTTGAATTCCACGGCCGTGAGACCCAGGTCATGTCCACGGAACGTGGCCCGATAGCGGTGTTCATCCAGAACGAGACCGTGCGCCTGAACGGTCTTTCCATCGCGAGCCCGCCGAAGGACCGCCTTGACCCGCGCAACGACTTCGCGGGGGCTGAAGGGCTTGCAGATATAGTCGTCGGCCCCGAGCTCGAGCCCGAGTAAACGGTCGATCTCCTCAATCTTCGCCGTCACCATGATAACGGGGACCTGGGAAAAGGTCCGGACTTCCCTGCAGATATCCGTCCCCTCGCGTCCCGGCAGCATCAGATCGAGGAGCACCAGGTCCGGCTTGTGTTCCCTGATCCAGGGCACCGCCTCGTTTCCATTTGCCAGCGAAAAAGGCTCGAACCCGGATGCCCTTAAGTAATCGACCAGCAGGTTCGCCAATTTCGCCTCGTCCTCAACAATGAGGATTTTTCCGTTCATACGCTCCTCACAGCGACCGGGAAGGTGATCCTGATCAGCAGTCCGCCCAGCGGAGATGAATGGGCGGAGATCGTTCCCTCGTGGGCTTCGACGATGTTTTTGCAGATTGCCAGGCCGAGACCCGCCCCGCCTGATGTCCGGCTGCGAGACCCTTCCACGCGGTAGAGACGCTCGAACAGTCTGTCCAGTTCTTCCTTCGGCACCCCCGGCGGAGAGTCTTTAAATTCAACGGTGACGTGCCCTTCCGTAAGCGTAAGACCGATGACGAGCTCCCCTCCCCTGTCAGTGTATCTCAGCGAATTCTCGAGCACGTTCGCGAAAAGCTGGTTCAGCCGTTCCCGGTCGCCGAACACCGGGACCTCTCGTTCCCGGGAAAAATCTTCGGTGATTCCGATGCCCTTCCGGCCGAACTCCGTTCGGTAGGACTCCAGGGAATCCGCGAGCGCCTCGGCCAGATCTAGATTCTCCTTCCGGTAGGTCAAGGCGCCGATATCGGACAGGGAAAGCTGGTAGAGGTCATCCACAAGACGGTTCAGGCGCATCGCCTCTGCGTGAAGCGATTGCACCGTTTCCGGAGCAATGGTGCGGATTCCATCCAAAAGCGCCTCAAGTTCGCCCCGCAGCACTGCAATGGGCGTCCGCAGTTCATGGGAAATGTCGGCAAGCCATTGCCGCCGCGCCTGTTCATTCTTCTCAAGGGTCAACGCCATCGTGTTAAAGTTACGGGCAAGCTGCCCCAACTCATCCGAAGAGCCGGCCGGAACGCGGACCGTATACTTTCCGGAGGCAAGAGCATCGGTTGCCGCAGTCATAGCCTTTATCGGACGCACCAAGCGTTTTGCCAAGGGGAACGAAAATATCATGACTGCCAGCACCATCCCGCCTGCGGCCAGGAAGAGAGCCGATTTCTGCTGTCTGAGAAACTGCAGCTGATGGGGGTTCAGAAATTGTTTTGGCGGCAGGAGGCCTATATAGCCCACGGTCGTTCCGTTGTGGAAAACAGGTCTGAAGTCCATCCCCTCCGTTTCCCCGGTTTTTCCGAAGACCGGCTTTCGCTCTGCGTCAAGAACGATAAAGGGCCATCGTGAGCGGCGACCGCCCCGTGGGTCCCGTGGCAGGGGCCGCGTCTCCCGGCCGTCTTCAATTTTATTCGAGGTACCCTCTGCGGCATCGTCAGGCCGCGCATTCAGGAGGCTTCTTCCCATCTCGAGTCTCGGGTTGTCTCTCAGAAAATCCCAATTCCCATGTTTCGTGTAGGCCTCTTCCAGGTTGGCGGCTATCTGCTCCAGTCTGCTCTGATCCAGAGTCTTGAGGTACTGATAAAACCCCCGGTCAATGTTCCACCGCATGATAAAAAACAGGGAAAGAATGGCCAGGCCCGTGGCCCCCAGGATAGAGAGAAACAGCCGATAGGTAATGCCGATCTTCATGGAATGTCAAACCTCCCCTCTTACCTTAATTCGTATTGTAACCCATGGCAAGTGAAAAAATACATCCCGATGGATTTTCTCAATTCCTTCACATTTGAGCCATATTTGACTGTTATGTTGTGGTCAAGAAAACGGCAGCGCTGAATGCCAAATTTATTTTATTTAAGGAGGTTTCTATGAAAAGGATTTTAGCTGGTCTCTTGTTGGGTTTTCTGGTTCTGTTTTTTGCACCGCATTATTCTTCTGCGCAGACATGCGGTTCGGGAAAAGGTTACCCGGCAGAGGGCATGCCCATGATGTCGCCGATGCGGCATGACGGCATGAGGATGATGAGGCGAGAACATTCTCTCTGGAGATGTCTCATGAGTCTCGGTCTTGATGAAAAGCAGAAAGAGGCTATCAAGGAGATTCATAGCAGGGTGATGAAGAATACCATTATGAAAAGGGCCGATATCGCAATTGCCAGGATCGATTTAAGGGAGATTCTTGATAAGGACCAGGTGGATATGAACGCGGCAGAGGCAACGCTGAAAAAACTGGCATCCCTCCAAACGGACATACGCCTCTCCCACATAAAAGCAATGCAGGAGGTCAAGACAAAACTGACGCCGGAACAGAGAAAACAATTCAAGGAGATGCTTGAAATGGGTCCCGGGATGAAAAGAATGATGCATGGCGGCACGCGCATGACTCCGTTGACCGAGAAACAAGAAAGAGCGCCGCAAGAGAAGGAACAATAGCACCCCCAAGGGATTGAATCGTGCTCTGTGCACATTTGGGGTGTCGACATTGCGTCGGCACCCCCTTTTTTAAAAATGGCTAGAGAAGGGTTTGTGATACGAGTAAAAGGAAGGTGATCGCGATGAATATCTTTTCCCTTGAATACGCTGTTCTTCTGGTTGCTTTTCTTATAGTGGCGTATAACATGCTCAAGGCCCGGAATGGCGACAACCGGACCGGAAAAAATAAATATTAAAAGGCGAACGAGCCAGATAAATGAGGAGACTTTAATGAAGAAAACGTTGTTGATTGTTGCGGCAGTATTTCTGATCGCGGTAAGCGCACACGCGTCGGGCGGCAAGATCGCCTATTTTGATATTCAAACGGTCTTTAATAAAACCATCCTCGGCAAGAAATATCAGGGAATCGAGCGCGGATATTACGAAAGCCGCAAAAAGATACTGGATGCGGACGCTGACGAGATTCAGAAGCTCCAGGAAGATTATAAGACACAGAAACTGGCAAAGCTGAGCGACCCGGCACAGGCGGAAACAAAGGAGGCGCTGAGCCACAAAATCGCCGAATTTGAAAAGATACGCTCTGAGTTCGGCGATGAAGTCAGCAAAAAGAATGAAGAACTGTCGAACGATTTCAACCTGCGTGTTCTTGCCGTGCTCAAGGACATTGCGAAGCAAGAGAAGCTGTCCCTCATTCTCAACAAAACGATCAACATCTCGAACGTTGAAATCCAATCGGTAGCGTACGCTGACGAAGATCTTGACATAACTGACAGAATCGTCGCTCTAATGGATAAGTAAGGAAGAGGCGATAAAATAAAGAGGTGTTCCAGCAAACCAGAGGGGGCACGGGTGGGCAACGAGGCAGTGCTTGTTATAGACGATGACAAAACAACAAGAAGCAGCCTCCAAATGTTTTTAGAATTTGAAGGATTCATCGTCAGTGCGTGCGAGAGTGGTGGAGCTGCTCTCGATCTGATAGGCAAAAAGCACTTCGAAATACTCCTGATAGGTTCTCGAATACAGGCGATGAGTGGTGAAGAGTTAACCAGGCGGCTTCGTCCTCTGTGTCCTGATGCATTTATTCTCGGCTTCAGCATCGGGCCGAAAGAGCAGGCATTTTTGAGGGCAGGCGCAGACGCCTTTCTCAGCAGACGCCAATTGGTTCAAAAAATGATTCCGCTTCTAAAGAATCGAGTGCAAATTTGACTGCGTTATAAAATATCGCGTTCGGTTTTACGTGTGAAAGTCAAACACCGCATTTTGCGGCCTCAGGAACGGTTTCCTTCAGGAGAGTGATAGATTGAAAAAATGGAGAAGAGCGTCAGTTTTGGTATGCCTCCTGACTTTTACGGTCGCACCGTTACATCTGCTGGCGGAAGAGCCGGTGCCTGCGGATCAATACAAATCTGCGCCCAAGCAGCCGGAAAAGAGCGATCGTTCGGGCGAAGGCATGATCACCAAGGATGAGGCGCTGACGTTGAGCCGCTGTATCGAGATCGCGCTCAGGAAAAACCCGACCATCGTTGCCGCGATGTACGGTGTTGACGTCAATAGGAGCAGGGTCGGTGAAGCCCGGTCGAACTATTACCCGCAGATAAGCGCTACGGGTGCTTATGACAGGACCAAATCCTCGGCGTTAACGTCGAGCAGCTCTCTCGCCGGAACTGCGCCGGTCAATGAGTATTCCGGCACCGCAGCGCTCAACCAGACCATCCTGGATTTCGGCAAGACCTCGTCATCGGTTGATGTCGCAAAATACAATCTTGAGTCTTCTCGTTCAGACCTTAATACCTCCCAGGATGCGATCATTTTGAGCGTCAAACAGGCGTATTACGGGGTGCTGCAGGCCAAGCGGAACCGTGACGTGGATTTGGACGTCATAAAACAGATGCAACTCCACCTGGACCAGGCAGAAGGTTTTTATGCGGTCGGCACGAATGCGAAGATCGATGTTATCAATGCGGAAGTTAATCTGAGCAACGCGCAACTCAGCCTCATTAACGCCGAGAATGCGCTCAAAATAGCGTGGGTGACCCTGAGTAATGCCATGGGGGTCCCGGACGCGCCTGAGTACACGATAGAGGACAATCTTTCCTTCCAGAAATATCCGATAACCCTGGAAGAAGCGACAACGAAGGCCTTTGAGAACAGGCCTGATCTCAAGTCGGCCGTCGCCAAAAGACAGGCTGCCGAGGCGAATGTCAGTTTGCAAAGAACAGGCTATTATCCGGTCTTAACGGGAAGCGCCAGTTACACCAAGTCGGGAGTGGATATCCAGCCCACTACGTACAATGATAACAGCTGGGACGTGGGTCTGGCGATTACCTTTCCTCTATTCAATGGATTTTTGACCAGTCATCAGGTGGCGGAAGCCAAGTCCAACCTTTATGCGCTGAAGGCGAATGAAGAGGCGTTGCGGCAGCAGATACTGCTCGATGTGCGCCAGGCGTACCTGAACCTGCAGGCGGCGGAAGCCAGCATAACGACCGCCGAGCTCGCGTCCAGGCAGTCCAAGGAGAACCTGGACCTCGCGAACGGCAGATATGCGGCCGGAGTGGGAAGCCCCATCGAGGTTTCCGATGCGTTCGCCACGTACGTTACTACACAGGCGAACTATACGAACGCTTTGGCTAATTACAAGACCGCCCAGGCCAGTATAGAGAAAGCCATGGGGGTACGCTGATGAAGGGGAGCAAATGAGGAAAAAAATATTAATCGGCTCAACAATCGTTCTGGTTATTGTTGCTGTCGCCGTCATCGCATTCGGGCGAAAGGGAAATAGTCCTCAATTCAGGACCGACCCGGTCACGCGCGGCGATATCCAGCAGGCGGTGACGGCGACGGGCACGGTCAACGCGGTGACGACGGTCCAGGTCGGCACGCAGGTCTCGGGGACGATCAAAACTCTCTATGTGGATTTTAATTCCCGCGTGAAAAAGGGGAAGCTCATCGCCCAGATCGACCCCTCGACCTTCGAGTCCCAGGTGCAGCAGGCGCAGGCGAATCTGCTCTCGGCCCAGGCAAACCTTGAAAAGGCGCAGACTGCGCTCGCGAACGATAAAAAGACCTTTGACCGGAACAAGGAACTGTTGTCAAAAAATCTCATTGCCCAGAGCGACCTGGACACGGCGGAGACGAACTACCAGTCCGACAAGGCCCAGGTGGCCTCGGCCAAGGCGCTGATCGAGCAGGCAAAGGCTTCGCTCGATTACGCCAGGCAGAACCTTGCCTACACGAGGATCGTCTCTCCGGTCGATGGTGTCGTGATCTCCCGGAATGTTGACGTGGGCCAGACCGTGGCCGCGAGCTTCCAGACCCCGACGCTCTTTACGATCGCCCAGGACCTTACCAAGATGCAGATCGACACGAACGTGGCCGAGTCGGACATCGGCGTGGTGAAGCTCGGGCAGGAGGTGGATTTCACCGTTGACGCCTATCCCGATACCACGTTCAAGGGAAAAGTCTGGCAGATCAGGCAGGCCCCCATAATCGTGCAGAACGTTGTCACCTACGACGTCGTGATCCAGGTAAACAATCGGGATTTAAAACTCATGCCGGGCATGACCGCCAATGCATCCATCGTCATACAGACGAGGCATGACGTGCTCAGGATCACGAATGCGGCGCTCCGGTTCCGCTTCTCCGACAAGCCAGCCGGCGCGGGTTCTGCGGGCGAGAAAAAGGGGCCGTCCGTCTGGGTCCTCGAAACCAACAAGCCGAAACGCGTCGGCATCACGCCGGGAATCAGCGACGGAAACTATACTGAGGTCGTATCAGGTGATCTGAAAGAAGGACAGCCGGTGATCGTAGAAGCTCTGCGAAAAGGCAAAGGGCCCGCGACCTCTCCGAGGATGTTCTAACATGGCGCTTATCGAGGCACGGGACATCGCCAAAGTCTATCATCTCGGCGATATCGACCTGGAAGTGTTGAAATCCGTATCCACGACCATCGAGAAAGGTGAATTCGTTGCCATCATGGGGCCGTCGGGCTCGGGCAAGTCCACGTTCATGAATATTCTGGGCTGTCTCGACCAGCCGACGGGAGGCGTGCATCTTCTTGAAGGAGTTGATGTGGGCAGGCTTTCCCGCGACGAACTTGCCGAGATACGGAATAAAAAGATCGGCTTCGTGTTCCAGGGGTTCAATCTTCTTTCAAGGACTTCCGCCATTGAGAACGTGGAACTTCCCATGCTGTATGACGGCCATGCGGCGCGGGAACGTCGCGAACGGGCGCTGGCGGCGCTCAAGAGCGTCGGGCTCGAGGGCAGGGAAGACCATCATCCGAACCAGCTTTCGGGAGGGCAGCAGCAGCGGGTCGCCATCGCCAGGGCGCTCGTGAACGAGGCCCCCATCATCCTGGCGGACGAGCCCACGGGCAACCTCGACACGAAAACGAGTGTCGAGATCATGGAGCTCTTTGTGAAACTGAACCGTGAATCGGGCATTACGGTCATCCTCGTGACCCATGAGCCGGATATCGCGACGTACAGCAAGCGGATCATAAAATTCCTCGACGGCCGCATCGTGAGCGATGCGGCCAGAGAAGACAAAAATATCGATCAATTCATAAAAAGTTGAAATTTGCCGGCATGATCAACATACCTTCCACCATAAAAATATCGTTCCGGGCGCTCTGGGTGAATAAGATGCGTTCCTCCCTCACCATGCTCGGCATCATCATCGGCGTGGGCGCCGTGATCGCCATGGTCGCCGTTGGCAGCGGCGCAAGCCGGCAGATCGCCGAGCAAATAGCAAGCATGGGAAGCAACCTCCTCATTGTCATGCCCGGATCCACGTCTTCCGGCGGGGTGCGGATGGGCGCGGGCTCGCAGCCCACGCTCTCCTTGGGGGACTCCGAGGCCATTCTGAAGGAATGCTCCGCGGTAGAAGAGGTCGCTCCCGTCCTGGGAGGCGTTGCACAGGTTGTGTTCGGACATTTAAACTGGTCGACCACCGTGACCGGGACAACGCCGGGCATGCTGATAGTACGGGACTGGCCTTTGGCGTCCGGCCGCCCTTTTACCCAACAGGACGTGAAGAGCGCAACAAAGGTGTGTCTGCTCGGCCAGACCGTGGTGGACAGCCTTTTCGGGGACCAAAACCCCATAGGCCAGGCGATCAGGATCAAGAATGTTCCTTTTACCGTGATGGGCGTGCTGTCCGTCAAGGGCCAATCGACGCAAGGCCAGGACCAGGATGACGTTATCTATGTCCCGGTGACCACGTCTCAGAAGAAGCTTTTCGGCACCCAGTTCCCCGGCATGGTGAGGACCATCATGGTCAAGGCGAGGAGCGCTGAAGACCTGTCCACGGCCGAAACACAGATGACCGAGCTGCTCAGGCAGCGACACCATATCGGCCAGAAGCAAGACAGTGATTTCACTGTGCGGAACCTTACCCAGATCATGCAGGCCCGGGAACAGTCAACGCAGGTTATGACCTTGCTGTTGGGGGCCATCGCGTCGGTTTCGCTCCTCGTCGGCGGCATCGGCATCATGAACATCATGCTCGTGTCGGTGACCGAGCGAACCCGCGAGATCGGCATCAGGATGGCGGTCGGGGCAAAGACGATGGATATTCGCATCCAGTTCATCGTCGAGGCGCTCACGCTGTCCCTGATCGGGGGCGTCATCGGGATCATCATAGGCGTGTCCACAGCCGTGGTTCTCTCATCCATCTCGGGCTGGCCCACGGTCGTGTCGATCCTTTCCATCCTGCTGGCGTTCGGCTTTTCCGGATTCATAGGGATATTCTTCGGTTTCTATCCGGCATATAAAGCGTCGCTTTTGAATCCGATCGATGCCCTGCGGTTTGAGTAATTTTTTTTAACGGTGGTATTATTCTATCGAAAAATTTGCAGGGAAATAACGGACGGGCGAATAAAACAAAAGCTTGCCTCAAGGCTCGCTCGTCTTCAATAGATAGGGAGGAACGGGCATGAAACAATTCAAAGTATATGCGCTCATGGTGCTTTCTTTTTTGGCTCTCTTCGCTCTGGTAACGTTTACCGTGTATGGACAGCAGGGGTTCGGACGCATGGGAGGAAGGGGAGGGATGAAGAGCGATGGGCAGCCGAAGTATGATCTCTCTCAGGTGGAGATCGTGAACGGTGAAGTTGCCGCAGTTAAAAACATTGAAACGAGAAGCGGAAAGACGTCTGGCGTCGGCTTGGATCTGAATGCAAACGGCCAGAACCTTCTCGTGTATCTCGGTCCTCATATTTATGTAGATCTGCAGAATGTCAGGATCGTGGCGGGCGACAAGGTGGAGATTAAGGGCGTCAAGACCGCGCTCGACGGACAAATTATATTTCTCGCCGGCGAGGTGAGAAAGGGCGACGAAGTGCTTCAGCTTCGGGATGACAACGGCGCGCCTCTTTGGGCCGGCAATAAACAACATGGAAGCAGGTAGTGTACAGAGAGCATTGAACGAACAAAAAATGGTAGACTGAATACAGTATGACTATTCGTGGAAGTCTCCAAAAGGCCGTATAATGTATGGTCATACGCATGAAGAATACGACGGTATTCATACTATTATTTGGCGGCATCACTATTATTTGACATGGAAATTGACCAGAAGGATTAAATATTTGGAGTGATTTCTCCTGATCTGCGCCTCGTGTAAGCAAGTTAAAGTAGAGGATGTCTGGGTTAACATAGAACATATTATTAATAGCGGATCGGATTTACTGCGTTCACAAGGGATATGCCCGGAGTGCGCCGAGAAACTGTGTGGAATTTTATTAAGAAAAAGCGCTCCTTCGGCTCAATAGCACAGAGAGAAAAAAATGGGCGTACAATAATCATGACAGGGAAAATCACCAATATGCAAGCGCGCCTTAAATTCATCACCGCCATTATACTGCTGGCTGGTTTGGGGAGCGCCGTCGTAATTTATCCTCCGACTTAACATCTGGCGACCGGGATGCAAACAATCGCCGTGGAAAATATTTCAATCCATAACCGTAGAAGTTAAGCCGGTTTTGAGTTACTATGCTGCCTGAGCAGTTACAAACAGCAGAGGAGGTTCCGGCGACCATGAAAAGAAGATTCTATGCCCTGTTTATCGGTCTTGGCATTTCGGCGGCCGTTCTTGCGGCTGCACACGCGGCCCATGCCGCGCTCGGTGAGTCCGCCGATTCGGTCATGTCGGACCAAAAGGCACTCTCGGCAGTGCGGGGCGCCACAACGGTCCTTCCTGGCTACACGATCCAAACAATCGGGTCTGGTGCTGCAACGGTCCGGGAATACATATCGCCGAACGGCGTCGTATTCGGCATTGCCTGGAACGGCCTGGTCCACCCTGATCTTACGCCGCTTCTGGGCTCCTATGCCGCGGAATACCGGGAGGCCCTGCGGCAAACGCCGCGCCAGCCGGGCCGCAGGAGTCTTCAGGTGAAGACGAACAGTGTTGTTGTGGAAAAATGGGGGCATATGCGGAACCTGCAGGGCCGGGCCTACGCGCCCGCCCTGGTGCCGTCGGGAGTGAACATCGATGAAATCAAATAAAATAGCGCTTCTTATCCTGGTCCTTTCGCTTCTTGCAGGTTGTGGCGGTTCGGGTGGAGGAGGAGTGATTATCCCTCCGACGCTTGTATCCATTGCGGTGACCCCGTCGAGTTCCAGCCCCGGTCCCAGCCCCAGCATCGCACTCGGGATCGCCGAACAGTTTAGGGCCGCAGGGACTTACTCGGACGGCACTATACAGGACCTGACGACGTCGGTGACGTGGACTTCATCGGACCTGACAGTCGCCACGATCAGCAATTCAGCAGGCTTGCATGGATTAGCCACATCAAAAGGCACTGGCACAACAACGATCGCGGCTGCGTCAGGGAAAATCGTCTCAGCTCCTGTTATCCTGACGGTGAACCCGGCGGCGCTCGTATCTATTGATGTGGAGCCGGCGTTCTCGAGTATTTCCTTGGGTGCGTCCGAACAGTATACCGCCGTCACGGGGACCTTCTCGGACGGCTTACAGCACCCCCTATTAGTTACCTGGACTTCAACAGCCCCGGACGTCGCAACGATCGATAGTAGTAGCGGTTTGGCCACTTCTTCTATAGTCACCTCAGGCACGACACTGATCGCGGCCAGGTCAGGGAATGCCCCAGGTGCTGCTCTGCTGACGGTGGGGACCGGCACTGCTACTGCGAACAACGTGCTTCCCATTACCGTAAATGGAGCTCTTTGCTCGGCAGTTACTTCTAGTAACTACCTGAACAAGCCATGCGTAAGCGTTACGGTCTGTACCCACGGCACCTCAACCTGCGATACGATCAATGATATCCTCCTGGATACCGGAAGCTACGGTCTGCGGATATTCAAGTCGGTCCTGAAAAACGCTTCTCCTTCACAGGAACTTGTCAGTTATGGTACTCACTCTTACCCGCTTGCCGAGTGCGCCCAGTTCGGAGACGGCTCTTCATTATGGGGACCTGTTGAATATGCGGATGTTGTCCTCGGGAATGAGACTGCTCCAAATGTCCCGATCCAGGTCATCGACTCTTCTGCGTTCGGGACCCGACCCGCAGGATGTGAAAACGCGGGCTCGGAACCGGTAGATGCTGGATTTAACGGCATACTCGGGGTCGGCCTTTTTGCTCAGGACTGCGGAGAAGGCTGCCAAATGTATCCAAACAACGGGATGTATTACTTCTGCAGCAAATCTTCTTGCGTGGGGACCGTGGTTTTCGACCCCGACCAGGTTTCGAATCCAGTGGCGCTGCTCTCCCCGGACTATAACAACGGCGTGATCGTGGAGCTTCCGAGCGTTTCTTCGGCCGGGACGACGTCGGTCTCCGGCGTCCTCGTGCTCGGGATCGACACAAAGCCGAACAACTCTTCTTCCGGGGCTACAGAGCACAGCGCCGATAACAGCATATATGACATCAACTACGGGGAAATCACCACGGTTCTTAATGGCATACCTTATTACAGTGTTATAGACAGCGGCTCAAACGGCCTGTTTTTCACCGCCCCCTCAAGAGGCTTGCTTCCAGACTGTACTTCACAGGGTCAGGGCTGGTTCTGTCCCTCGTCCGTAACGACTCTTTCCGCGACGAATGAGGGTATCAATTTGGTACCCAAAGATGTTTTCTTCCAGATAGGAAACCTTGACACTCTTACGAGTCCGCCCAACCCCAACATGGTGTTCTCTGATATCGGTGCGCCTGTACCAGGTTTGTTCGACTGGGGGCTTCCGTTCTACTTTGGACGAAGCGTATATGTTGGGATCGATGGGACATCATCAGGCCTGGGACTCGGGCCCTACTTTGCATATTGAGTGAGAGCGGCCTCATCCCAAACCGGCAAAACCGGGGCCATAGGCCACTGAGTCACTGCATACCTTTGACAAAAGGATATCTGCTTCCACTTACTAAGGGAATTGAATACAACATTGACAATGGTGCGAGATTGGTGCTATCATCCCGTTCGCAATTCACTCCTCAGCAGTTCCGCCGGGAAAACCAGGAAAAAACGACCTCCAATCCAGCTTCTAAAGCGCCGGGTAGGGGCCGGAAACCTTTATTCAAGAGGCCATAACGATGACATTTACACAGGAAACCAATAACAACAGCACGCTGGCGCGGACCCGTTTCTCGGCGTTCCTTAGACGCTGGTGGATCGGGCTGGTAGTTGTTTGCCTTCTTGCCATCGGTGCGTTCGTCTTCTTTGCCAAGGGGGGTCAGCAGGCATCGCGCGCAGTCCCGCACGGAGCGCCTGCCGGGCCGAGCGTATCGGTTGTTGCTGTTCCCGTAAAGAAGGGCGATTTCGGCGTTTATCTTTCCGGGCTCGGCGCGGTCACGCCGCTTGAAACCGTCTCCGTGAAAAGCCGCGTTGATGGAGAGCTGACAAAAATCCTGTTCCGGGAAGGCCAGGTCGTAAACAAGGGAGACCTGCTGGCTGAAATTGATCCAAGGCCGTTTCAGGTGCAGCTGACCCAGGCCGAGGGGGCCTTGGCCCGCGATCAGGCGCTTTTGCAAAACGCCCGGCTCGACCTGGAACGGTATAAGGACCTGGTCAAGAAAGATCTGATCGCCAAACAGCAGCTCGACACCCAGGAGTCCCTCGTGCACCAATACGAAGGAGCGGTCAAGGCCGATCAGGGCCAGATCGACAGTGCCAAGCTGCAGCTGGTCTACTCCCGCATTACTGCGCCGACCAGCGGCCGTATAGGATTGCGTCAAGTGGACCAGGGGAATATCGTTCACGCCACCGATGCCGGCGGTCTGGTCGTGATCACCCGGCTGCAGCCGATCACCGTGATTTTTTCCCTGCCTGAAGACAATCTCTCGCAGATATTGGGCAAGCTCAGGAGCGGGTCCCGGTTGACGGTCGAGGCGTACGACCGGGATCAGCAGCGGAAACTCGCCACCGGCGCTCTGCTTACAGTTGATAACCAGATCGACCCGAACACGGGCACGGTCAAGCTCAAGGCCGAATTTGCGAACAGGAACCATGAGCTCTTCCCAAACCAGTTCGTCAATGCCCGCCTCATCATCGAAATCAAGCACGGCGCCCTCATCGTGCCGGCGCCTGCCATACAGCAGGGGCCCCAGGGGACCTTCGTCTATGTGGTGAAAGAAGACCAGACGGCAGCGCTGCGTCCCGTGACGGTCGGGATCACCCAGGAGGGGAATACATCCATTGCCTCAGGGCTGTCTGCCGGTGAGCTGGTGGTCGTGGATGGCGCAGACAGGCTTCGCGACGGCAGCAAGGTCGAAGTGAAAGGCCGGAACAACGATTCCCCAGCTCCTCATCCAAGGTCGGACAAATGAACTTCTCCCGCATTTTCATCGAGAGGCCGGTAGCGACCACGCTCTTGATGGTCGCTATTCTCCTCGCCGGCGCGGTGGCGTACAAGCAGCTGCCGGTCTCCGCGCTTCCGCAGGTTGATTACCCGACCATCCAGGTGCGCACCTTTTATCCCGGCGCAAGCCCCGATGTCATGGCCTCCTCGGTCACGGCGCCGCTCGAGCGGCAGTTCGGCCAGATGCCGGGCCTCACCCAGATGACCTCGGCGAGCTCCGGCGGCAGTTCGATCATCACCCTGCAGTTCAGTCTGGACCTCTCGCTTGACGTTGCCGAGCAGGAAGTCCAGGCTGCCATCAACGCGTCCTTCACGTTCCTGCCGAGGGACCTCCCGGCCCCTCCGGTCTACAGCAAGGTAAACCCCGCGGACGCGCCGATCCTGACCCTGGCGCTCACCTCAGACACGCTGGCCCTGCCGCAGGTTGAAGACATGGCGGACACGCGGTTCGCGCAGAAAATTTCCCAGCTGCCGGGGGTTGGGCTCGTAAGCATCAGCGGCGGACAACGTCCGGCAGTGCGAATTCACGCCAACCCAACGGCCCTGGCAGCCTATGGCCTGACGCTGGAAGACGTGCGAGCCGCCGTTACCGCCGCGAATGTCAACCAGGCGAAGGGCGGCTTCGACGGCCCGCGTCAGGCCTACATCATCGACGCGAACGACCAGCTCTTTTCGAGCAAGGATTACGCGGGGCTGATCGTCGCTTATCGCAACAACGCGCCCGTGCGCCTGTCCGACGTCGCGGACGTGATCGATGATGCCGAGAACGTGAACCAGGCTGCCTGGATAAATACTTCCCCTGCCGTTATCGTGAACATCCAGCGCCAGCCGGGCGCCAACGTCATCGAGGTCGTCGACCGGATCAAGAAGCTTCTGCCGCAGCTCCAGAACGCCTTGCCGTCGGCCATCAGGGTCACGGTCCTGACCGACCGCACCACGACCATTCGCGCCTCGGTCAGGGACGTGGAGTACGAGCTCTTGCTTGCCGTCGCGCTCGTCATTCTCGTCATTTACCTGTTCCTGCGCAACCTCCCGGCAACGACCATTCCTGCCGTAGCCGTTCCGCTCTCCCTCGTGGGGACCTTCGGCGTGATGTATCTGATGGGCTTCAGCCTGAACAACCTTTCGCTTATGGCGCTCACGATCTCGACCGGCTTTGTCGTTGATGACGCCATCGTCATGATCGAAAATATCTCCCGCTACGTTGAAGAAGGGGAGACGCCGATGCAGGCCGCGCTCAAGGGGGCAAAGCAGATCGGGTTCACGATCCTCTCGCTTACGGTATCGCTCATCGCGGTCCTTATCCCGCTTTTGTTCATGGGGGACGTGGTCGGCCGCCTCTTCCGGGAGTTCGCCATCACGCTCGGCGTCACGATCCTGATTTCGGCGGTTGTTTCGTTAACGCTTACGCCCATGATGTGCGCGCGGATCCTGAAGCACGTACCCGAGGAAAAACAGGGCAGGTTCTATCATGCGTCCCAGCTCTACTTCGACCGGATCATCGCGGCCTATGGAAGGACATTACAATGGGTGCTCAAACGCCAGACGGCAACGCTCATCGTTGCCGTGAGCACGCTGGTCCTTACCGTGCTGCTCTATATCGTCGTTCCGAAGGGGTTTTTCCCGGTCCAGGACACGGGAGCGATACAGGGGATGTCGGAAGCGCCGCAGACGATCTCCTTCACCGCCATGGCCGAGCGCCAGCGGGCCCTTGCCAGGGTGATCCTCAAAGACCCGGCAGTCGAAAGCCTCTCTTCCTTCATCGGCGTGGATGGGACCAACACGACCTTGAACAGCGGGCGAATCCTGATCAATCTGAAACCATTGCACGACCGGGACGCGAGCGCGATCGAAGTCGTCAGGCGCCTCCAGCCGGAGCTGGCCGAGGTCCAGGGCATCACGCTCTACATGCAGCCCGTGCAGGACCTCACCGTGGACGCGCGGGTGAGCCGCACCCAGTACCAATACACGCTCGATGACCCCAATACCGATGAGTTGAACACGCTGGCGCCGAAGGTGATCGACGTGCTGCGCACCCGCCCGGAACTCCGCGACGTGAGCACCGACCAGCAGGACCAGGGGCTCAGGATGACGCTCTCTATCGACCGGAATACCGCTGCGCGGCTCGGCATCACGCCGCAGAACATCGATGACGCGCTATACGACGCATTCGGTCAGCGCCAGGTGTCCACGATCTTTACTGAGTTGAACCAGTACCGCGTTGTACTCGCGGTCAAACCCGACTTCCAGCGGGGACCCGGCGGTCTTCAGTCAATTTATTTGCGCGGGACGAGCGGCGGACAAGTGCCGCTCGCTGCGATCACCCAGGCATCGGAAACAACGGGCCCCCTGGTCATAAACCGGCAGGGCCAATTCCCCGCAGTGACAGCTTCGTTCAACCTCGCGCCCCATACTTCCCTCGGCGAGGCAGTCGAGGCGATCGAGAATACGGCGAAACAGCTGAATCTTCCGGCCAACATCCAGGGGAGCTTCCAGGGAACGGCCCAGGCCTTCAAGTCCTCGCTCACCAACGAGCCGCTTCTGATCCTGGCTGCGCTCATAACGGTCTACATCGTTCTCGGCGTATTGTACGAAAGCTACATTCACCCGGTCACGATCCTGTCCACGCTTCCCTCGGCAGGGGTCGGCGCCGTGCTTTCATTGATGCTTTTCCGCAGCGAGCTTTCCGTGATCGCGATCATCGGCATCATTCTTTTGATCGGCATCGTGAAGAAGAACGGCATCATGATGATCGACTTCGCGCTTGAAGCCGAGCGTAAGGAAGGGAAGAGCCCTGAGGAGGCGATCTACCAGGCCTGCCTGTTGCGATTTAGGCCGATCATGATGACGACCATGGCAGCGCTGTTAGGAGCTTTGCCCCTGGCGCTCGGGCATGGGGTTGGGTCGGAGCTCCGGCGTCCCCTCGGCATCTCCATCGTAGGCGGACTCGTGATCAGCCAGGTCCTTACCCTCTACACGACACCGGTCGTTTATCTCTGGTTCGATAGGCTCGCGCGAAGGGTGAAGGCAGGCCGCTCCAAAAGTTAGCGAGGCAATGCACGTCTCACACGAAGCCACGAAGATCACAGAGAGGAATAAAAAATGAGTCGCATCATTCCTTCGTGGCTTCGTGTCTTCGTGTGAAAATCGGTTTTGTTTTGATTTTAACGGAATCATCATGAACATTTCTTCGATCTTCATCAAGAGACCGGTCGCGACCACGCTCCTTACGGCCGGACTCGTGCTCTCCGGCGTGCTTGCCTTCCGTGTGCTGCCCGTGTCACCGCTGCCGCAGGTGGATTTTCCGACGATCTCGGTGCAGGCGGCGCTTCCGGGCGCGGACCCTGAAACCATGGCTACCTCGGTAGCCGCGCCCCTGGAACGCCAGTTCGGCCGCATCGCAGGCGTCGCGGAAATGACGTCCACGAGCTACCGCGGCTCGACGAGCATCACGCTGCAGTTCGACCTGAACCGCGATATCGACGGCGCTGCGCGCGACGTCCAGGCCGCGATCAATGCGGCGCGGGGGTTCCTGCCCGCGAACCTTCCGGCCAATCCGACCTACCGCAAAGTCAATCCCTCGGACGCGCCCATACTTATCCTCGGACTCACCTCCGACACTAAGACCACGGCACAGATGTACGACGCCGCTTCCTCTATTCTCGCGCAAAAACTGTCCCAGGTGGAGGGCGTGGGACAGGTGTTCGTGGGAGGGAGTTCCCTTCCCGCGGTCCGCATCGATCTGAACCCGCTGGCGCTCTCGAAGTACGGCATCGGACTGGAAGACGTACGCACCGTGCTGGCCAACACGAATGTCAACACGCCGAAGGGACAGTTGGCGTTCGGCGACAAAACGTGGGAGGTCCACACGAACGACCAGCTGAACAAGGCCAAAGAATATTTGCCCCTAGTCGTTGCGTACCGGTCCGGGGCCGCAGTGCGGCTTGCGGACGTGGCTGACGTGCAGGATTCCGTGGAGGACCTGCGCGCCGCGGGTTTCGTGAACGGCAGGCCGGCGGTGATGGTCATCGTGTTCCGCGAGCCCGGCGCCAACATTATCGAGACCGTGGACAGCGTACGGGCGCTTCTGCCGCAGCTCGAAGCCGCCTTGCCCGGAGACGTTTCCCTGTCGGTTGTGCTCGACCGAAGTCCGTCGATCCGCGGGTCGCTGCGGGACGTCGAAAGGACCCTTCTGGCCTCGGGCGTGCTCGTGATCCTCGTGGTGTTCTGGTTCCTGCGGAACGTACGCGCTACGGTCATTCCCGCTGTCGCGGTCACCGTTTCGATCATCGGCACCTTCGGCCTAATGTACCTCTTCGGCTATTCGCTCGATAACCTCTCTCTCATGGCGCTCACGATCTCGACCGGGTTCGTGGTGGACGACGCGATCGTCGTTCTTGAGAACGTCACCCGGTACCGGGAAAAAGGAGAAGCTCCCCTTCAGGCAGCGCTGTCCGGGACCAAGGAGATCGCCTTCACGGTCCTGTCCATGAGCGTTTCGCTCGTTGCCGTTTTTATTCCTATTCTGCTCATGGGCGGCATGGTCGGCAGGCTCTTTCGGGAATTCGCGGTCACGCTTTCGGCAGCGATCATGGTCTCGCTTGTCGTTTCGCTCACCACGACGCCCATGATGTGCGCCACGGTCCTGAGGCCCGAGAAACAAGGCGCTCACAACATCCTGTTCCGCGCAAGCGAACAATCGTTCAATTGGCTGCACGGTCACTATGAAAAAAGCCTTCGTTGGGCGCTCAGACACTCCCGGTTCATGTTGGTCGTCATCGCGCTGACGATCATGACCAACGTGCTCCTGTTCATTCGCGTGCCCAAAGGGTTCTTCCCGGAACAGGACACGGGCCGGATCGCCGGAGGCGTCCAGGCGACGCAAGACATATCGTTTCAGGCCATGGAGGATAAACTGCTGCAAATCGTGAACATCGTCAAATCCGACCCTGAGGTGGATTATGTGATCGGCTTCACCGGCGGAGGAGGAGGCGGCGGGTCCACGACGAACACAGGGAGAATGTTCGTCGCGCTCAAGCCCTTTGAAAAACGCACCGCCGGAATTCCACAAATCATCGGCCGCTTGCGCAAGAAGCTGGCTGGCGTGCCTGGGGTGTTCACCGGTCTGCAGCCGGTGCAGGATTTGCGCATCGGAGGCAAGATCAGCAATGCGCTCTATCAGTTCACGCTCCAGGGAGAAAACCTGAAGGAGCTGAACGAATGGGGCCAGCGCGTGCTGCAGAAAATGAGAACAATACCCCAGCTGGTCGACGTGAGCAGCGACCAGCAGAACAAGGGGCTGCAGGCCACGCTCATGATCGACCGCGCCACGGCCTCGCGGTTGGGCATCACTCCACAGCTCATCGACGACACCCTGTACGATGCCTTCGGCCAGCGGCAGGTCTCGATCACCTATACGCTTTTGAACCAGTACCACGTGGTCATGGAGGTCCAGCCCCGGTTTTGGCAGCAGCCTGATACGCTTAAAAGTATCTATGTTCCGTCATCCAGCGGCCAGCTTATTCCCTTGAACGCCTTCACGCATTATGAACCCACCGCAACATCACTCGCGGTGAACCACCAAGGACAATTCCCGTCGATTACGGCGTCATTCAACCTCGCGCCCGGCGTGGCGCTTGGGGACGCAGTCAAGGCGATCGAAGAGGCCACTCGCCAGATGGGCATGCCGCCGAGCATCAGGAGGACCTTCTCGGGCACTGCCCAGGCGTACAAGGACTCTTTGGCCAATGTGCCGCTTTTGATCCTTGCCGCGCTCATAACGGTCTACATCGTGCTTGGCGTACTGTACGAAAGCTATGTCCACCCGGTCACGATCCTTTCGACACTGCCTTCTGCCGGTGTGGGAGCGGTGCTTGCCATGATGATCTTCGGCATTGACCTTAGTGTGATCGCCATCATCGGCATCCTCCTGTTGATCGGCATTGTGAAGAAGAACGGCATCCTGATGGTCGATTTCGCGATCGAGACAGAGCGCAGGGAAGGGAAGAGCCCGGAAGAAGCGATCTACCAGGCCTGTCTCCTTCGGTTCCGGCCGATCATGATGACGACCATGGCGGCTCTTTTGGGCGCTCTGCCGCTGGCAATCGGCCGCGGAGTCGGGTCCGAACTCCGCCGTCCCCTCGGCATCGCCATCGTGGGCGGACTGATCTTCAGCCAGATGATGACGCTTTTCACGACACCGGTGGTGTATCTATACCTGGACCGGTTCAGGATCTGGTTTGAGGGTGTGCGTAGACAACGGAGACCGCTGAGAAGTCATATGCCGGGAACCGGGCAGAAGACAGAAGCAAGTCGCGGAAAAAGAAGGTTATCCTGAAAGCAGGGTTAGCATTTCTATGTGAAGCTGATCGGCGTTAATAGAATCTGTTCCTCCGATCATACGTTTTTATTTCAATTTCTGGAAATACCCTGTGCTCATGCTTTTCCGCCTTCCCACGCCATCGCCTTTTCATAATCCTTAAACAGTTTTTCTCTTTTTTTGAATTCCCGGGAATGGACGCTCCTTCTTTTTCCCCGAAGGGGCGTGCCCATGGCTGCGTGCAGCATTTCATGATAGACGATGAGTGCGACATAATAGCGGGGGACTGCTATCCTGTCGAGCACCGGATTTATCCTGATCGTGTTCGACCGTTCGCTGTAGCTCCCGACGGTCCTTTTTCTTACCGCGGAGCGCGGACTTCTCGTTCCCCAGGTGATCGCGGCGTTGATCAGGCCTCCGAAATATTCCTTGTTGATCTCGTCGTATAATCCGCAAAGATCGTGAAATTTGCCCACGGTCCGAATAAGGACCTTCTTCGGCGGCTTCAGGCTGAGCTGCTCCCTGTTGTCCCGGATGAAGCTCCGGAATTGAGGCATTGCGCCTCTTCTGTTTTTCAGGTACGAGGCGATCTCGCTCATTACCCGGCTGTCCGCGTTCAGGAACATCCGGTGAAGACGGATGCGCAGAACGCCGTTATGCGCCCTCGCCGAAAGCATGCTCGTCGAATTTTCCGTGAGCACGAGAGAGACGGGCCTGCCCAGGCATTTTTCAAGATACTGTTTAAGATGATTTTCCATAGTGCTAAAAAGCCGGAGACGAGAGGTGAACGCTGTTCGTTATCATGAACAGGATCGTTTTTACCTTATCACGAAAAGGAGGGCCGGTCAACGCGGAAACACGGGTCGGCTGCTTCGAAGAGATGTCGTGGTAAGGTTCCCTTCCTGCTCAGGTTCTGCTTGCCAAAGGACGCGGACTCCGGTAAGATTGAGCAAGTCTGTTCGATTTTTTTGCGTCTTTTTATGGCTCAGTACGGACCTCTTCTTGGCCATTCAGCGAGCCGGTCCCGTATAATCGACGCGAATAACGCTCTCTATGCCTGATAAAATACTTCTCATCACTCCGCCTTTTACCCAGCTTAATACCCCCTATCCGGCATCGCCTTATTTGAAAGGCTTTCTGAAAATGCGCGGGTATGATGTATTTCAGGTCGATTTAGGCATTGAATTGATCAATAGGATTTTTTCTCGCGAAGGCTTTGAAATGCTGTTCGATGCTGTGAAAAAGAATGCCGGGCAAATTTCCCAAAATTCAATTCACATCCTGAACAATGAACAATACTATTTGCAAACCGTGGACCAGGTAATGAATTTTTTGCAGTACCGGGACAATACCCTTGCCCAACTCCTCTGCTCCGATCATTTTTTACCGAGGGCTTCCCGGTTCGATCAATTGCCCGACCTGGATTGGTCGTTCGGGAACATCGGGGTGAACGATAAAGCCCGGTTCCTGGCAACGCGATATATTGAAGATATCGGCGATCTGATAAAAGATGCGGTGACCCCCTATTTCGGTTTCAGCCGTTATGCTGAAAAGCTCGGAATGTCCGCTCGTTCTTTCTCTTTGCTCGACCAGGCCTTGCATCAACCCGAAAATATCATTGAAACCTCGTTACTGGCTTTACTGAAAAAACATGTCGAACACTATCGCCCGGATGTTGTGGGGGTTACCGTTCCCTTTCCCGGCAATGTCTATGCGGCGTTAAAATGCGCTCACTATATCAAGAAGAACCATCAGAACGTTAAAATTATTGCAGGCGGCGGATTTATTAATACCGAACTTCGAGAGCTTTCGGACCCTGCCGTCTTTAACTACGTTGATTTTATTACCCTGGACGACGGAGAACGTCCTTTTTTGAATATTTTAAAATTCCTCCGGGAAGAAAAAAATCCGGGCAGGCTTAAAAGGACCTTTATCAGGGTGGCAAATAGCGTGAAATATTGGAATGACGACACGGAAAAAGATTTTTCCCATGCGGAGGTCGGCTGCCCGGATTATTCGGACCTCCCCTTGGATAACTATCTTTCTCTCGTTGAAATTGCCAATCCCATGCACCGCCTGTGGTCCGATGGACGCTGGAACAAGCTCACCATCGCTCATGGCTGTTACTGGCACCAATGTTCCTTCTGCGATACCAGCCTCGATTATATAAACCGCTTCGATGGTGCGCCCGCCGCTGTGCTGGCTGACAGGATCGAGCAGGTGATCGCCCAGACAGGACAGACCGGTTTTCATTTTGTTGATGAGGCCGCGCCGCCCGCGGCCCTGAGAGAATTGGCGCTGGAATTACTGAGAAGAAAGATCAGCATTTCCTGGTGGGCGAATATCCGCTTTGAACAGGCTTTTACCGAAGACCTGTGCAGGCTGTTGGCTTCATCAGGCTGCATTGCCGCGACCGGTGGCCTGGAGGCGGCCTCGGACAGGCTTTTAAAGCTGATGAATAAAGGGGTGACCGTTCGTCAGGCCGCCCAAGCATGCCGCAACTTCAGCAGTGCAGGCATCCTGGTGCATGCGTATCTGATGTATGGGTTTCCGACGCAAACCGAACAAGAAACCGTCGATGCCCTGGAGGTCGTGCGTCAGTTCTTTCAACAGGGACTCATACAATCAGCTTTTTGGCATGTGTTCACCGCTACCGTTCACAGCGATGTAGGAAGAAATCCGGAAAAATATAACTGCAGGATACTTGATCGTCCTGCGGGCGGTTTTGCCAAAAATGACCTCGTGCACGAAGATCTTGCCGGCTGCGAGTATCAGCGTTTTGCCCAGGGTTTGAATAAGGCGGTTTACAACTTCATGCACGGTATCGGTACGGATCTTTCAGTTCACGAATGGTTCGACTTTCAGGTTTCGGCAATTTCCATAAAAAGAAATTACGTGGAACAAGCGATCAATGAGAAGCCTGTTTCCGACAAAGAACGGTTGAGATCCAGGATCCTCTGGATAGAGAACCGGCCTCAAAACACTCATGAGAATTCGGCGAAGACCGGAAAACAGGCGGGAAAGAGCAGGTTTGTTTTTTATACTAAAAGTGAGAGGTTTACCTTGATCACCAACGCTGAAATCGGCGACTGGTTGAACGGCATATTTGAAAGATTTTTCGTTCAGAATCAGGAATTAATGCTGCTTGAAGAATTGAAACAGGATTATGAGAAGCACTTTTCATCTTCGTTTGAATCTTTTCTGAAATCCCATGAATGGAAAACACTGCGGGAAAAGGGATTATTATTGATCTGAGACGACTGATCAGCGAGAGAGTACTAAGACAAAACAACGAGCGAGAGACCGCCTGGCAGAAATCTCTCGCTCCCGGGGCTGCCGAATTTTTTTCATAGCCTGTTTAAAGAAGTGATAATCATATAAAGGGCACCTCCGAGCATACCAGAATCAGTTTGACTCTGATATGCTCATGGGAAAGACGCCAATCTTAACCCAGGAGGTGCTTAATGAGATTATACGTTGGTTTAGATCTGCATTCAAGCAACACGTATGTAGGCATCAAGGAAGAGAACGGCAAACGAGTATTCAAAAAGAAGTTGGCGAATGATCCCGAGGTCATTCTCGCTACCCTGAAACTGTACAAGAAGCAGATCGTCGGTATTGTCGTCGAGTCCACATTCAACTGGTACTGGCTCGTGGACTTACTCATGGAGGAAGGCTATCCTGTTCATTTAGCCAATCCTGCGGAGATTCAAAAGTACACCGGGCTCAAGTACTCCGATGATCAGGACGACGCTTTCTGGCTGGCCGAGATGCTTCGCCTGGGAATTCTGCTGGAAGGATATATCTATCCGAAGGAGGACCGACCTGTCCGTGATCTCCTTCGGAAGAGGGCGCATCTGGTGAGAGTACGGACCTCACTGATATTAGGACTCCAGAACATCGTCACGCGCAATAACGGGATCAAGCTCAAGGTGAACGATGTGAAAGCGTTACGAACGAATCGCGTTGCCCCTTTTCTCGAACACAACGAAGACCTGGCGTTGGCCGGCCAGGTGAGCAAGGATTCCATAGACTTTCTGACGCGCCAGATCAAAACCGTCGAGCGTGTTCTCGCAAAGAAAATGGATCTCCGGGAAGGATACGGAGGACTTCGTACCATTCCAGGAATCGGCAAGATCCTGGGTCTTACTATCATGCTGGAGACCGGCCCGGTCAGCCGCTTTGCTCAGGTCGGCAACTTCGCATCCTATTGCCGGAAGGTATCGACAAAGTGGATCAGCAACGAGAAAAAGAAGGGCAAAGGAAACAAGAAGTGCGGCAATAAGTATCTAGCATGGGCCTTCTCCGAGGCTGCTGAGATTGCACGTCGCGAAGATGAGGCCGCACGGGCATATTTCAACCGCAAGTCGCAGAAAACAAATAGGATGGTGGCGCATAACGCCCTCGCGCACAAGCTGGCGAGAGCGGCCTATTACATCATGCGGGACGGGGTATCATTCATGCCTGAGAAGTGCTTTGGATGAAGGCTGGCTGGGACGGTGAACCAGAATTAGGGTTGGCAAAACCATGAGAAGTGATTGGTAATCCGTCCCACCCTTTTATATCGTTATCAGCGTCTTTACTGCCCGTGCCGCGAGCCTTAACCGGGTTGGCTTAGAGCCACGAGACGTGAAAAATCAATTGGACGCGGCAAGGAGCCGAAGATTTTCTGGTCCCGCGATGCGGGAAAGGGTCACGGATCAAGCGTTCCCGATGACCTTAATCCTGATGGGTGACTGGTGCAGTCAAGAACTGACGCCGAAACCTAAAGAAACTGCGGCAAAGGTAAGGGTGACGATGACGAAAAGGCTCGCCGAGAAACGTTCCGTTTCTCGGCACAAGATAGTTTTTCCCATTGACAGTGTCCTTTAAATGGGTGACCCCAATGGCTTCGTGACCCCAATGGCTTTTAACCTGCCCGGTGCAGGCGATCAGGTGGGAGGAGTAGGGGCGAAGTAAGAAGAAGGCAGTCGGTCACAATGTGTGATCGCTATAAAGAAATGGCAACTTTCAAGTCTGACCCCCAAGAGGTCTGTGAAACAAGAAACAAGTGAGGAAAGAACATGCCCGTAACGCGTAAATTCAGAACAACCATTATGGACCGAGCATTAAATGATCCGGCATTCAGAAGGCAAATGCTGACCGAAGCCGTGAACGAACTGCTCGCCGGCGATCTTGACGCAGGCAAGGCCATGCTGCGCGACTACATCAACGCGACCATCACGTTCCAGCAGCTCGCGAAGAAGCTCAAGAAGACGGACAAGAGCGTGCATCGCATGCTGGGGCCGCGCGGGAATCCCCGGGCGGACAATATCCTGGAGATCATCAAGATCCTGCAGACGAACGAGCGCGTAAAGCTCCGCGTGGAAGCGCACAAGGCGGCGGCGTAGGAAGGCAAGGATGAATTAAGAAGTAGGAATTATGAAGTTAAAAGGTTTATTTCATAATTTTTAATTCTTACTTCTTAATTGCAGTAATCATAATTCATACTTCTTACTTTTGTCGAAAAAGGAATCATAGATAATGCCTACGATCGATCCAAGCGTAATTGAGAGCTGCAGCCGTTACATTGCTTTGATCATATTGCTGGCCATCAGTTTATTTCTCTTCTGGCTGGTCACGATCATCGATATTGTAAAAAGCGACTTTAAAAGAGATGCCGATAAGATCGTTTGGTTCTTGTTCGTTATGATAATCCCGCCTCTCGGCGCTCTCTTGTACTTCTTAATCGGGCGGTTTCAAAAGACTGACACTGAACCCGTTATTCGATCTACGAGATACCGGGACATCGGGCGGGATTAATGCTTGAGCTGTCGATTTCACAGCTCGATTAAGTCAGCAGGATAAGAAAGAGATTCGATTTATATAATCGGAGGCTCTATGACACGACTCAACTGGGAAAAGGAAAGCAAAAGACAGCTGATGGCTCGCCATGGAAGTGAATATATTAATGACATGAGCGAGAAGATTGAAAAGAAGGTAACGAATAAAAATACCAAAAAGGCGATAGCGAAAAAATATAAATGCAGAATATGTGGTAACATCTTTACTGAAAACCGTTTGAGCAACCATGCAAAATTACATAAAGGCGGTTTTACTGCGATTAAGGTAGTTATCACTAGACGATCTCATAAACAACCCTTAGCTGGTAATAAAATTAGCACGCCGCAAACTGTGACATTATCAAAGTTAACGCAAGAACTAAGTCCTTTTTTTCATAAATATATTATAAAATTGGCGAATACGATGCAGATTAAAATTAAAAAGGCTGACGATTTGATATTGGCTAGCGATGCAGCGCGAATCCGAAATTATATGAGAAAACTCTATGGATAGTTCTAAAAAATCGAGAGGAACAAACTAACTGTGATAAGCGGCAGCATAACAAGGCAAGGCTTTTATGCCGATAATAAAGATATATGCGAGATTTCTATCGCCAAGGCTAGTGCCGGTGAGCTGCCGCATAGATATAGGGAAAAGAAGACTATCTATATCATAATAGGAAGTACTCGTTACGAATCAGGTGTCCATGAGAACAAGCACGGTCAGGTCTGGATATCATCAGTGCTGTGGAAGGCCGCAAACGGCAGGACAAAGGCTAGGCTGGTTGATGCGCTGGAAGAAGTTGGGATCAAAAAAGGAGATCATACCCAACTTCATGTCGAAAAGGGTCAAGTTTATAGGCTCAGGAGAGTTTGAGCTTATCTCATTTTATTTTTATTTTCCTCACATATCTTTGTCACGAGTTTAAGATTGATTAGTTGAGCGAAGTAGAAAAGAAAATCGCAGTGAATGAAGCGAAGTATCCGGTGGAGAAGGCGAAGGGATTGGCAAAGAAGTTCTCGGCATATTAAAATGACAATTTTCAGGCCCGCCCCCCCCATGTTTCAGGTCACCATGGGGGCGAGGCTCTCAAAGAGTTGAATGCAAGCGATGTTTAAAGATATGAATTCTCCCTCGCGAGATTTTTTTATAAGAGATGGACGTGCCCCCCTGCCTCTCAGGGAAAGTACGTCTAGGGTCATGAGTGCAAACAAGGGGAGAGATACACAACCGGAACTAACACTAAGGAGAGCTCTTTGGAAGGACGGCATTAGGGGCTATAGGGTGAATTGGAAAAAGGCACCTGGTAGGCCAGATATTGCTTTCCCATCCAGAAAGATCGCAGTTTTCATGAACGGATGCTTCTGGCACAGCTGCCCTTATTGTCGACCTAATCTTCCAAAGTCGCATAGTGCCTTCTGGAAACAGAAGTTCAGAAAGAATGTCAGTCGTGATAAGATAAAGGTTTTGCAGTTGAGGCGAGCAGGTTGGAAAGTGCTGACAATATGGGAGTGCCAACTGAAAAAGAACATGCAGCGGTCGGTCACGCGGGTTGAAGAATTACTTTCGGTCAATCAAAAGAGGAGTAAATGAGCAAGCTCACTGTAATGGATCTCTTTTGTGGCGCAGGCGGATTCTCGGAGGGATTCAGACAACAAGGATTCGAGATAGTTTGCGGAATTGACAGTTGGAAGCCTGCAATCGACAGCTTCAATTTCAATTTTGGGCTTGAATGCAAGCCCCGTAATGTCCTTGAGTTTGAAACCTCTATTAAGCGAATTGAAGAGCTGCCTGATACGGACGTGATAATCGGAAGTCCACCTTGCGTGAGCTTTTCGAGTTCCAACAAGTCGGGAAAGGCTGATAAATCGAAAGGTCTCAAACTTACAAAGATATTTCTCAAAGTCGTTGCCTTAAAAAAGCATAAATCGCATTCCAAGCTTAAGGCTTGGTTCATGGAAAATGTAAGTAACTCGATGGTCCATCTTCCCAAACAGTATAGATTTGATCAACTAGGGTTGAAGAAGTGGGCGTTGGAACATGGTTTCGAACCTAAAGATATTGCGATTTCCCTTGAAGAAAATCGGTCAATAATTAACTCAGCAGATTTTGGAGTACCTCAGTCGAGAAAGAGGGTTTTTACAGGCGAGATAATTAAAAAGAAAAAGCATGTGTGCCCTGAAAGAACACACCGCACGCCACAGGATGACGCTGCTTTGCCGACCCATATAACGCTAGGACATGTGCGGCAACAATTACCGAGGCCAAACGCAAAGAAATCAGAAGAATACGTCAGCGATCCATTGTATCCAAGCATCAGGATCAAACAAACTGAATTAATCGACCAATTTTACGACACGGGGTTATATGCTTGTGACTGGAAAGGATCAAAATTTTTAAAGACTAATCATCCATACATGGGGCTAATGTCATTCCCTGAAAGGGAAGATCGACCAAGCAGGACTATTACCGCGACAAAGATTGGAAACTCCCGTGAAGCAATTATTTTCCCCTCAGAGTATGAGAGAAAAGGCGATGGCGAGTACCGCACTCCAACGATTAGAGAGGCAGCTACTTTGATGGGATTTCCTATTACGTTTCAGTTCATCGGTTCAGAGGGGAATAAATGGATGATAGTCGGTAATGCTGTTTGTCCTCCTGTTAGCAGGGCATTTGCTAGAGCGGTTAGAGAGGTGTATGGATTTGAAAAGATCACCGATCCTCTAGTTAAGAACACAGTTGGCCCACTAGATGAGGTACCCAACCTGAACACGTTCGAGCAAAAGCGCTTTGATAACCCACCAAGAAGAAAGAAGGGGTCGAGGTTTAGAAGGCATCCATTCAAGCATGGAAATTTTACTGTAACATTATCTAACTACGACATTAGACGAAATAGCAAAAATAGAGGGAAGTGGAAGACCTCAGTGCAGCACGGAACAGGTGAAGGGTTCTTTATTAGGGCTTTTTTGGACGGATATTACAAGAAGCTGAAACCACTCATCTTGAAGTTCGAAGAAGGCCCAAGATTCATAAATGTAATAAATAATGGCTTTTCTGAAAAGGTTGCGAAATCCGAATTACTTCAGGAGATGTTTGAGGTTCAGCGTAACAGTGGGAAGTATATTGAACCTGTTGAGCTGGTCCATTGGATCGCACAGATCATTGATGCGCTCGTAACGGAAGAGTCGAACTTTGACCAAAACGAGCTGAGATTGTTCAAGAAGAAATCAATGCCTAAAAAGCAAGTTATGGCTCTATACGCAATTAACAAAATAAGTTCAATAGCGAATGGAGAGAAAAAATGAACAAAGCACAGCGGATAGATTATTTTGTCCAGTTACTAAAGAAAGAACCCTATGGTTCAATGGAAGTCTATTACAAAGGCAAGCGACAAAAAATGCCGGTTTACGAGATAAATCTTGACTATCTGATTTACAACTCCTTAAACGGACGAATTGCAAGTCGTGTCAAATCGTATGAGAAGCAAGAGGGCAAGACACTTGACCCAACGAATAACGACGATAAATTAATTATTGAGCAGTTCCTTGAGGAGGCAAGCAAAGAAAGTAATAAAAACACTTTCGAAAGTTTGCTGAATCAGGGCCAGCTTAAGTATGGCATAGTTACGAAGGATGGTGTGATAATTGATGGTAATAGGCGAGCGCTGCTGCTATCAAGGGTAGCAGAAAAAAAGAAAGAGCAACCGGTATATTTCCTTGGCGTTGTATTAGAAGAAGAATTGAATGAGAACCCTCCAGAAATAATGAGGCTTGAGACCACGTTTCAAATGGGTGAAGACGCAAAAGTAGATTATGATCCAATAGAGAAGTATTTGAAGTGCAAAGATCTAATCGAATATTATCCTGGCGAAAAAGGAATCGCAGAAATTGCTCAGATGATGGGTGAAAAATCGCCAGCTATCAAAGAATATTTATCAATCATGGAATTAATGAATGAGTATTTAGAGAAAACAGGGAACTCTGGAATTTACACAAGGCTCAACAAAACAGAAGGTACCTTTGTTGATCTGGATGGCTATCTGGATAGATACAAAGGCCGGCGATCAAAGATGATCCAGTGGAACTATGACGACAGCGATCTTAACGACCTAAAACTCATCTATTTCGATTACATACGAGCAATCTACAACAAGGCCAAAAAAAATGATGACGACGAAGGGATAATGGGTAGCGGCGACTCAAAGGATTATAGGTATATAGGTCAAACAAGTAAAAGAGGGAGTTTTTTTAGCTCGAAAGAGATTTGGGAAGAATTCAGAACCAATCATTTCAATAACATCGATTCTATTCGGGCAAAGTTCGAAGATGGAGAGCTGGCAGTAGACAAATTGCGACGACAAAATCCCGATGAAAAGCTAGACCAATTATTAAAATATAGAGACGAAGCCTGGGCAAAAGAAACTTCCGTGCACCTAAAGAAAAATCTTGGACAAACGAGATATAGACTTGATCTTAAGAACCAACAGGAAGAACCTATGGATTTGTTAAAGCGGGCCAAGAGCACATTAGAATCGATTGACGTCAATTCAAAAGCTTTCATCGATGACCCTAATGTTCTCTCTCTCTTAAAAGAAATAAATACTATTGTTTGGAACTTTCAACAAGCAATTAAGCGCGGATCGGATGATTAACAATGGCCTCTGTTGAACTCTCAATCGATGAGCAGCAGAATAACTTCATTCTTTCGGGTGACACTGATATCATCTCAAAGAATTATCGCGCAAAGTATTTCTTTCGTGATTATCTCAAGGCGGTTTTTAACACTGCCGGAACTATTGTTGTGCCTTACTTAAATGAAGACAAGGAGCAAATACTAAAAAAAATACATGACTCGTTAAAAAAATATGGGATACAGCAAACCGATTCTGATCAGATAATGAAAGTCCTTACTTTCTATTATAGGGAGAGGGAGAATTTCAAGCAATTCAGCCGCAAAGCTAGAGGCATATGGAATAATGAATTAGACGAAAAAGAGTTTAGAGAATTTAAGGAGTTGGTTGATCGTAAGTTGCCAAAACGAACGTTGTATGATAAACAACTTCTTTCAGCTTTCCATTTAGCCTTTTCTCAAAATGCATGTAATTTTTCTGTTCCAGGAGCGGGCAAGACGTCTATTGTTTATGCAGCCTTCGCCTATCTAAACAGTCTGCCTTATGAACATCCTAAAAGAGTCAACAAACTCTTAGTGATTGGTCCATTAAGCTCATTTGGACCTTGGGAGGATGAATTTACTCTGTGTTTCGGCCGCGAGCCGAACGCAATAAGACTTTCAGGTGGAATGCCCAAAGAAGAGAGAGATAGGCACCTCTTGTCCTTTGAAAAGGTAGAAGATACACCCGAATTGACATTGATGTCTTATCAGAGCCTCTCGTACAATCTCTCGGGTCTTATCCATTATTTAAAGCGTTCTGAAAATAAAGTTATGGTTGTTCTTGATGAAGCACATCGGATAAAAAATGTCGAAGGCGGTATGTGGGCACAGGCGGCCTTGAGCATTTCGAAATACTGTTGCTCGCGGGTTGTGTTAACGGGAACGCCGCTCCCTAATGGATATGAAGACATCTATAATCTCTTTGAATTTATCTGGCCGGGGAAGGAGATTGTAGACTTTTCCGTATACCAGTTGAAAGACATGTCAAGCAACCGATATGACCCACGTATTAGCCAGCTTATTGAAAATGTCTCGCCTTATTTTGTAAGAATCAGAAAAAGCCATCTGAACCTGCCTCCTGCTGTTAACCTTGCCCCAGCCTACGTAGAAATGGGACCCGTTCAGCGTGAAATCTACGAGTTCATTGAAAATAAATACTTAGCATACTTCAGTAGCACCGACACGTCCCTGTCTTTGAATTCCGAGCTCACAAAAGCACGGTTCATCCGACTGATGCAAGCCGCTACAAATCCAAATCTTCTTAGACAGCCCCTCGAGACCTTCTTTCGAGACCAAGGATTGCGCGATGAGCTGTATATAGACGACACAGAGGTCATCAAGAAAATCATGCACTACTCAGAGCTTGAGAGTGTTCCCCATAAATTTACAGTAGTGAAAGATATTGTGGTTGACCTGCTCGCTAGGAACGAGAAGGTCATAATTTGGGGTACTTTTATTCAGAATATCAAAGAACTTCAAAATTACTTGACGCAGCATGGGATCGAATCCAGGCTATTGATTGGGGAAGTGCCGGTTGAGAGAGACGATGTACCAATGGAGAGCATTTTAACACGCGAGAAGATCATCCATGAGTTTCACCAGCCTAATTCGCCATTCAAGGTAATCATTGCGAATCCATTTGCAGTCTCGGAATCGATTTCTTTACATAAGGCTGCTCACAATGCTATCTATTTGGAACGCACCTTCAATGCGACACATTTCATACAATCTAAAGACAGAATTCATCGTGTTGGTCTAGATCCCCATACTACGACCTATTATCATTATGTCATTGCAAGAAATACGATAGATGAGACCATACACCTTAGGCTGGCTGAAAAGGAACAACGCATGCTTGAACTTATAGAGAGCCAAGAGATTCCACTGTTCAGCGAGAATATGGATTACGATATTGACCTGGAGAGCGATATTAAGGCAATAATTCGCGATTATGTTAGAAGATCTTCTCAAATATGATAGCCTCGGTAGCAAGGAAGAGTTACTGTTCTTGATTTTCAAGGCTCTTCCTTTATCCAGGAATCAAAATGTATCCGACCTCAAGAAGTACTGCGCCTCGAACCACTTCTCGATAAGTAGATCTTTCGTCGGGATGTTGAAGCTGCTGGAGTTCATGACATTCATCACTATATCCGATGACATCGTTTCAATAAACACCGATCTTTTCGAACCAGCTAAAATCGATAATCAACATAATTACCTTGAACAGGGTGATTTCATTAAAGGTCTTTTCCTATCGTTGAGGCGCGATGGCGCTATAGCTGATTTTATCAATCCGGACGCCTTAAGATTTGATATCGGAAGAAACTGCTTCTATGTTAAGGGAAGTCTTATCCCACTTCGATTCTTTGCCATAAGAAACCTGTTGATATCGGTCGGGTTTTTTGAAAGGGATACCCTACTAAGATCAAACAATCTATTCGTCAGCCAGAATTCCTCCGAACTTTTCCAGATTTTGGTCGTAGATTCTCTAAAAGAGAGCAGTATGAGCTCGAAGAGAAAGCTCACACTTTCAGAACTAAAAAGCCAATTGGCCCGTCAGGGAGAGCTTGGCAAGGAAGCAGAAATGTTCGTTCTCGCTTTTGAACAACGACGCCTTCAGGGTCATCCATCTACGGGCTGTTGCCCAAATGATATTGAGAAAGCCACTCAGTAATGCTATATTGCTGCGACGTCAATCACGACATCAGGAGCCAATAGCCATGATGGGATTGCAGCAACCGCCTCAAAGCAGCTTGTTCTATATCGGCATCAATATAGAAAAACGGGTTCGTGAGAACCATCCTTTGAGAAAAGTCAATACGCTGATCGATTTCAACTTCGCCTATGACGAAGTCAAGGACTTGTACGGCAACAACGGCAACGTTTCAGTGCCACCACCAATTATCCTGAAACTGATGCTACTCCTGATCTTTTATAATGTCCGCTCGGAGCGGGAGCTGATGGACACCCTGCCAGAGCGTATGGATTGGCTCTGGTTTCTCGGGTATGACCTTGATTCTGAAATTCCCAACCATAGCGTGCTATCCAAGGCCCGCAAAAAATGGGGCCTCGATGTTTTTCAAAGGTTCTTCGAACGTATTGTTCTGCAGTGCGCGGAAGCCGGTCTTATTGACGGCCGCAAGATCTTCGTCGACTCCAGTCTGGTGGATGCAAATGCCTCCAACAGTTCGGTTCTCGATACCCGGAACCTGAAACATCAGTTGCACAAAAATTATAAAAAGCTGGAAGCCCGCTTGGAAGAACGCACCGAAAGCACTGATCCTTCCAGGACCTACGAAAAAAAGAACAACCGCTATATCTCCACCACCGACCCGGACGCGGCCCTGGTGAACCGGGGGAAATCCAAACTTTCCTACCAAGTGCATCGGGCCGTTGACGGTAAAAAAGAAATCATCACTGCAACCGACGTAGCGCCCGGCGATGTGAACGAAGCCCATCTGATGCTTTCGCTGCTTGAGCAACACCACGCAACAACGGAAGTCGAGGCCGAAACGGTTGTTGCGGACAGTAAGTACGGAACGATCGACAACTTCCTTGCCTGCCATGACAAGGGCATAAAGGCGCATATCCCGGATTTACGAGACGTGGCGATCAATCGCATAGCGAAAACCGACATCTTTATGGAAGATAGATTTTCCTATGATCCTGCCACCGACTCCTATATGTGCCCGGCAGGAACTCAGCTCAAGCCGAAGTCGCTGCATATAGCCAGACAAAGCCGGGATTACGCAGCGCCCAGGAAAGTCTGCGCAGCGTGCCAGCTTAGAGAGCAATGCACGAAAAACAAGTCCGGCCGAACGATCAAGCGTCATCTCCGGCAGAATGTTCTGGAGCGCATGCGTGCAATCAGTCGATCAGCCAATGCACGGTACGACATCAAAACCAGACAACACCTGATGGAGCGATCCTTTGCCAGGGGCACCCGATACGGCTTCGATCAAGCACGCTGGCGAGGCCTTTGGCGAATGCGGGTCCAGGAATATATGACCTGTGCCATCCAGAACATGCAAGTGCTAATAGCGCATGCTTCCAAGCCGAAGAAAGCAGCTGCGGTACGGCTGCTCGTTGTTCAAAGAACAGTGGCAAAGGCTTTCGGATCGCTCATTTTGCATATTCCCTTGAGACAGAACCGATATTGCCCGTCATTAGCTTAGACCTCTTTACGCATCAAGGCGCTTGATCGTTCGCGGGAAGTCCTTTGGGCAACAGCCCGTGAAGATTTGACACCCATGGTTATTAGATAAACAGGATCATCAATAGGCGCGGGTAATGCTCCTGACTTCATTGATTCTTGCCTCTATTAGCTATTTATATGTAGTGTTTAGAAAGGAGGTTTAAATGGCTTCTCGTCTTGGCTTACAGGATTGGCTGTATCAGGCAAAGGAAGAATCGCGGATATATGTAAAGGGATTTGAGAAACCCATGAGACTGAATTGCGAAGCTCAGGCGATCTGTTTTATACGTGGCAATATGATGTCAGATGGGCAGCCAATAGATTACGTGCCAATGGCAAAATGAAGCTAGCCGTGTTGTCGCCTTCCGGAATACGGGAATTAAATAGTTAATTCAAGAGCGGAGATTAAAATGCCAAGTTGGGCTGTGAGAACTGATAGAGGTCACTAGGGTCAGGTCTTGAAATATAAGAAGGCCTCTTAAGGCAAAGTTCTTAATATTGACATTGGCCTCAAAGAAATACAGCATGTATTCCCGGCATCAAAATATCGAGCTCCACGAGCTTTTCTCGCATAAACCCTATCAAGGTGCAGATCCTGCGTCTGCCAAATTCTTGTTCTTTGGGCTCGATGCAAACTACGATCAAAAAATAGATACGCAACGCTGCTTCTCGGAAATCATCTCGTACCTTGAGGACGGCGTGCGATACTGGAAGGCAAGAGGGTTTCATCATCCTTTCCGGCATCCGGACTATAGCGGAGACGGAGCTTATTACCACAGGCGTTTCGCGAAGATCGGTTTTACGAGGGAGCAACCATATCAGGGTCAGGTCTTTACGGGCTGTTGCCCAAATCACTTTGCGCCCAAAATGTCATTCTGAGCGCAGCGAAGAATCTCGCATTTACAATATGATTGCAGACCCTTCACTTTGCTCAGGGTGACAAAAAATAGTTTGGGCAACAGCCCCTTTACTGTTGACATTGGCCTTTTCCCCTGCTATTTTCCAGCCATTATGGCCCGTCCTCTCCGCATAGAGTACGCCGGTGCTGTTTATCATATCACTTCCCGCGGCAATGAAAAGAAGGCTGTGTTCAAGAGCGACCAGGACCGGATCAACTTTTTAAACACTCTCCAGCATGTCAACAAACGCTACAACTGGATCTGCCACGCCTACTGCCCGAACATCTTAGGGTCATTTAATGTTTGACTTTGTCCCTTTTGCCTTGATAAGCTTACTTCTCGCCTATCTCGCCCTTGCCTTCGGCTCGTACTTCTGCTAGCATTTACTATGAAGGACAGAGGTTCTCGAGGCAAAAATATGACAATCAACACCAAAGGAGGCTCTTCATGGGAGACAAAGGCGGCAAAAAGAACAAGGACAAGGACCATAAACAGAAGGAGATCAAACACGCGCAAGATCTAAGAGATCAGCAGAATAAACAACCAAAAAGCGGATCCAAAGGAACATCTTAGGATCAGGTCTGAAAGGGAGGAAATATCATGAACATGCTATCCGCATCGAAGAAGTTTCCGTCGAAACGGCCCTTCGGGTCTGCATTGGTAACCATGCTCTTTCTTCTGAGCGCCTGCGTTGCCGGGACGAACATGATCGCGAAAGGCGCCAAGCCGGCGCTCGCTGCGAAGCCGGACAAAGCCGTGCTGGTTATCATACGGACAACGTCATTCGGATGGGGCGCCGTAGTCAGCAATTATCTCGACGGGAAGCTGATCGGTCAGACGCAGGGGAAAAGCTACTTTATGACCGCTGTCGTTCCGGGTACGCATTACCTGGTCGCCGATGCCGGCAATAAAGATACGGCGCGCATGAGGTTTGAGGCCGGCAGGATATACTTCCTGGATCAAGCGATACACCCAGGCTACCATAATGTGACGACGCATTATGCTCCCATGACCCTTGAAGAAGCAAAGAGGGAGATCAGGGAAGCCACGTATTATGTCTATGACACCCAGAAACCGGGCAAGGACTTGTCAGAGAAAGACCTCAGGGAAGCTAAGGCTGATTTTGAGAAGGAAAACAAGGAAGATCCGACGCGCCACAGGGATGTCAGCGGCTATAGGGGGTACAAGCTCGGGAAGTAACAGTAAAGACCCGACCCTCAATCTCAGGACCCTCAATCTCAATCTGCTCATGACCCTCAATCTGCTCAATCTGATGCCTAGACCCATTGTCGTACCATCTCGCTGGGTAAGGCGTAGACTCCTTGTAGTACCCTCGCACTGAGGAACATGCGAGGGGAATCAAGGAGAGGCTTAGACGCTTTGTAGTACCCTCGCACTGAGAAACAGGCGAGGGGAATCAATGACCGCGGAGACGGGAATCAAGGGGAATGCGTAGACTCATTGTCGTACCATCTCGCTTGGAATCGGGAGATGGGAATCAAGGGTCTCAAATAGATTGCGAATCGTCCCGGAATTTATTATTATACTGCGGTACGCACCGTGACAATTAATAAAGAAAGGAATCTGATCATGAAGTCCGCGCCGATCCGTTCGTTCGAATATAAGAACGCTTTCCTGTATGTCGTGATCCGTGAGGAACCGGGACCGGGCCGGGACCGGTTCCTGTTCTGCTGCGGGATCAATCTCTCCCGGTTCTGCCGGCTCTCCTGGAGAAAGGGCGGCATCTGCTCCAATCCGTCAGTCAGGGGGATCCAGCTGCTCCGCACGCATGTGTCCCGGTTTGCGGCCAAACAGGGCATGAGCGTGACAAAAGCGCAGAATGGCGACTCGGCCCCCATCACCCCCCACGGCGAGGGATGGTATCATGAACGTCCTCTCCGGCTCGAACGGGCTAAACCCGATCAAATTCGCGAACTCCTCGAATTCAGCGTGATGGATCTCGTGAGGACGGTCCTGAAGGTCTGCGTCCCGGACGCCCTGATCCCGGCCTCTTTTCCTGACGCGGTTGCGATGCAGAAGTTCCTTGAATCGCTGTCGGTGGCGGAGGAGCGTGCGCGGGTAATGGCCTATGAACGGGAAAATCTTACCGGTGCATAGCAGAAGGCTGAAGGGGAAGTTTGAAGGATGAGTTACCTCAAGTAAGAATTACGAGTTAAGAATTATGAAATTTAACTTCTCACTTCTTAACCCATCCTTCTTGCGCGCCTTTTATTTCTAGGCCCTCATATTCAGGCCGACCACCTCATCTGATTCCGGCGAGTAAAGGTCCGCCAGGAGCGCGTCATACATGTCCCATATATGGTGCTTGCACTTCGGACAGTTTTCCAATAAAGCAGAGAGACGGGTTTCCGTAATAACGATCGCCCCGCAATCGGGACATATGATCCTGTACCGTGTCATACGCGCCTCCTCTCTCGTACCATGTGCAGGACGGCATCTTCCCCCGGTTTCTGATGTAAAAAGATAGCGGCAAGATACCGCACGAAGTTCTCTCTCTCAAGAAACGACATATCAAGGTAGAGAGGACTTTCACTCAATATGTTTCTCAGCTCCTCCTTCTGCTCATTGGTCCCGACAGCGGCACTCTTTTTAGCATCCATAGAGCATCACCGCCTTTCTCTGCTTGTATATAATGCATTGAATGTGCCAAAAAAAGGAAAGGAGCCTTTTCAAGGACTTATTGCGTCTTGTTTTGAAAAAAGGGGCACGATTGGGTGAATTTACCGAGTTGTACAGGGAAAATATCATCGAATAATAAATGTGAAAATTACCCGGGAGTTTGCAGGCGGAACGTCGTTGCAAAAAGTGTTCTGAGAGAGGGACGTTGTTGTTGAAATTGCGTGAAGAGAAAAGATCGATTTGATGGTCACATCATAAGGAGAGGCTGACAAAGGAAGGAAAAAGTTCTGCCTTGAGTTTTGAGCGTTTGCGAGGCTGATTCCAAAGTATTTGCCTCAGCAGATGCTTTAGGCTTCCCTCTCTGTGGCTGGTGAGGGCTTGCACACCGCATGATGCATGGAAGCGCTCTGTCTACTACGGTACCTCTACCCCTCAAAACTCAAGGCAAACCGGTCATTTCAATAGATCATGTATACCTGCTTGGAAGTATAGCACAGATTTTCAATATCGCAAGTTCCCATACCTTGCCCGGGATTCCCGTCACTTAACAGTCAGTTATCCCGCGCCTTGGCATCCCCCGGCTCCTGCCGGGGTGGAAAGCGCTTACTCGCGCGTGGCTCGAATGTGCCGCGCAGGCGCGAGTGCGCAGTTCCGGGAGGTCGCGTTATTCGAGGGAGCCTCCGGCTCCTGCCAGAGGGGGCTCCACTCAAAACCCTGTAGCCTCCTGGCGATGAGTGGGGTATAATTCCGCATGAGCAATAAGAAGGCGACATTCTCGGTCCGTCCTTTTGACAAGCTCCGCAAGACACTGGAGCAGCGCGAGGCTGCTGCTGCGCCCTTGCCTCCGCGCCAGAAGAAGAAAGAGGACTACACCGACGAAGAGCTTTTCAGCCGCGAGATGGGCGACGTGCTGGTGATCGAGGAATTCCGTTCCCTTGCCTGCGCTCCCCGTCCGCGGACGAGCAAAACGGCAGCAGCGCCCCGCGACCCTGATCGGGAAGCGCTTGCGGAACTGAAAAATATCACGGAAGGGCTGCAGCCGATCCATCTGCCGGACACGCAGGAGTATGTCGAGTGGATCCATCCCGAGTTTCGCGACGACATCATCCGGAGCCTGCACGAGGGGCGGTTTTCGGTCCAGGCAGGTCTCGATCTTCACGGGTGCACTGTTTCCGAAGCAGAGGAAGAACTCGACGAGTTCATAACTGGTTCCCTGAAAAAAGGCTTTAGCTGCGTCAAGATCATCCACGGCCGCGGCCTTCGCTCGGTCAAGGGCGCCCGGCTGAAGCACGCGGTCGTTAGAAGATTGTCCGGCCATTTCCGCAAAGACATCATCGCCTACGTGACCGCGCGCCAGTGCGACGGCGGCCTGGGCGCTCTGTATGTGCTCTTGAGAAAAAAATAAGCGTCCCTTTCTGATGGACTTTTTAAAAGTCATTTTTTAACCGCAGAGGCGCGGAGACACGGAGAAAGACATTTTCATGATAAGGATTTTCTCTGCGCCTCTGCCTGTGCCCAGCGTTGACGAGTGCTCAGCGCGAGTGCAGGGTACGTCTCTGCGGTGGATTATGGCCTATTACGAGATCATCTTCTTTCACATCAGGAAAATAATGATTAAGCATGTTTGATGTTTAAAACGAGATTGCTTCGCCTTCGGCTTGCAAAGACGTTCTGTTTCTATAAAGCTTTTCTTCGCGTACTTCGCGACTTCGCGGTAAATCTTATTTCTCATTTTGCAGAAAGTTGACTTTTGCCGGCATCATTTTATGGATAAGAAGACTACGAGGATCAGCATCAAAAAGAAACTGACCCCGGCTCAAATCCGCGCATTTCGAAAAAAGGTTTACGCTTACTACGACAAAGAAGGCCGGGACCTGCCCTGGCGAAAGAACCTCAATCCCTACCGGGTGCTGGTCTCGGAAGTGATGCTTCAGCAGACGCAGGTTGGGCGCGTGCTCGAAAAGTATTGGGAGTTCCTTGCCGCGTTTCCCGACTTTCCCTCGCTCGCGCGGGCGCCGCTCACGAAACTCCTTCTCATCTGGCAGGGCATGGGCTATAACCGCCGGGCCCTCGCGCTCCGGGCGCTCGCGCAAAAGGTCGTTGATGATCATCGCGGCAAGCTGCCGTCTGAACCTGAAAAGCTTCTTGCCCTTCCGGGCATCGGCAAATACACTGCCGGCGCAATCGCGGCTTTTGCCTTTAACAAGCCCGTGGTTTTTATGGATACCAATATCAGGCGCGTTTATATCCATGAATTCTTTCCTGACCGGGACGGCATTCATGACGAGGAACTGGTCCCGCTCGTCCTGCAGACGCTGGACACCGGGAAGCCGCGGAAATGGTATAATGCCCTCATGGACTACGGGACCATGCTCAAGCAAGAGCAGATCAATCCCAACCAACGGAGCGTCCACTATGCGCGCCAAAGCCCGTTCGAGAATTCCAACCGTCAGGTGCGCGGGAGGGTACTCAAAATACTCGTTGCCGGGGCGCCGCTTACACCCGCGCAGATCGTGAAGAGGTCGGGCATGGATACGGAGCGGGTGAAGAAGAACCTCGCGGATCTGCAACAGGAAGGATTTATCAGGAAGAAGGGAAAGACATATCTCATATAGCCACGGATGCGAAGTGTGAAGTGTGAGATGTGAAGTGCGGAGTAAGGAGTAAGGAGTGAGAACCGCTCCCGACTACATACAGTTCTATCCCACGCTGCGGTGCAACCGGTCGTGCGATTTCTGTTTTAACCGGTCTCTGCCGGACATGCAGGACATGACCTATGAAACTTTTCGCGCGATGCTCGAGCGGCTGAAAGGGCTTGTTGTCAAGACCATCGATATCATCGGCGGCGAGCCCACGATGCACCCGGAGCTCATCCGGATCGTTCGGGAGGCGGGCCGGCAGGGTTTTGGCGTGAATGTGAGCTCGAACGGAACGGACACCGCGGTCCTTAAGGAGCTCTGCGGGATGGGCCGGGACGTTACCCTGGGGATATCCATCAATGACCGGGGAACGCTTAAGCAACTCGGAGGATTCATACAGCAGTATCAGCCTGTTGTAAAAACCGTTTATACCCGACGCATGGACAACACGCTCATGCGGGACATCCTTGCGCTCAATCCGGGGAAATTTTATCTGATCTACCGGGACGCCATGGAACGAGCGGAACTGGCTGATTCCCTGTCCTTTCCTCACTACCGTAAGGCCGTGGCACGGTACCCGCATTCCCCGCGGATCGGCATGGTGTACTGTTCGGGCTTCATTCCCGATACGAAGAATTATCCCGAGCTTTCCCAGGTCCGGTGCCCCGCAGGCACGACGAAGCTCGGGGTCATGCCCGACGGTTCGGTCTATCCCTGCAACCTCTTCTTCGGAAGGGCCGGATTTCTGCTCGGAAACATCCTCACCGATCCCTTCGAAACCATATGGAACCGTCGCGTGCTCGCGTTTTTCCGCACCTATACGGAAAATAACTGTCCGCAGCGTTCCTGCGAGCATCATACGCAATGCCACGGCGGCTGTCCGGCCCATGCCTTTCATCTGTCCGGCGGCCTTTCGGCCCCCGATCCGCGCTGTATCGGGAGGACTGCGGCCGGGTAAAATCTGGTATACTGTTTCATAGGCTGTTTCGTGGAGGAGAAAAATGGTGACTGCCGTGGTACTGCTGACTGTTTCGAGGGACAAAGTAAACACCATTGCCGGGGCGCTTGCAGAAATGGAAGGCATAACCGAGGTCTATTCGGTCGCGGGAAGATACGATCTGGCCGTGATCATCAGGGCCAGGGACAATGAGCAGTTGGCGGAACTGGTGACCAGTCACATGCTCAAGGTGGACGGGATCATAACCTCGGAGACGCTCGTCGCCTTCCGCGTGCATTCCCGCCACGATCTGGAGAGCATGTTCTCTATCGGCCTGTAAGCGCTGATCGAAGCTCCCTGCGGCACATGAAGGTTCGTACAGGCATCCGCGGAGATGCGCTCGCTCCAGAGTTCATACGGTATTGCAATGGACGATCGAGCCCTCCTCCCCCCGGTTCAGCTCCCCACGCTCGCTTATTCACCGCGAAAAATATCATTGTGTATGTCTCAGAGATAGTTTAAAATAGCCGCACTTTGTTGCTCCGGCGGCACGACCTTACTTTGTGAAGGAGGAAGTAATGAAACAGACCAAGATCGTTCTCTCTGACAAGGAAATTCCTACCAAATGGTACAACATCATGGCGGACATGCCGAACCTGCCCAAGCCGCCGCTCCATCCGGGAACGAAGCAGCCCATCGGCCCCCAGGACCTTACGCCCATCTTCCCCATGGCGCTCATCGAGCAGGAGGTGAGCAGGGAGCGCTGGATCGATATCCCTGAAGAAGTGCTCGACATCTATACGCTTTGGAGGCCAGCGCCGCTGTTCCGGGCCCACCGGCTCGAGAAGGCCCTCGGCACGCCGGCGAAGATCTATTACAAGTACGAAGGCGTGAGCCCGGCCGGCAGTCACAAGCCGAACACCTCCATACCGCAGGCCTTCTATAACAAGCAAGCGGGGATCAAACGCATCGCCACGGAAACGGGCGCCGGACAATGGGGCTCGTCCATGGCGCTTGCGGGCAAGCTCTTCGGACTCGACGTAACGGTCTACATGGTGAAGGTGAGCTTCGGCCAAAAGCCCTATCGCCGCATCATGATGGAGACCTGGGGCGCCACGGTCCACGCCAGCCCGTCGAAGGTGACGAACTCGGGCAGAAAGGTCCTTGAGGCGGACCCGAACAGCCCGGGCAGTCTCGGCATCGCCATCTCCGAGGCCGTCGAGGACGCCGCGACGCATAACGACACGAACTATGCCCTCGGGTCGGTGCTGAACCACGTTTGCCTGCACCAGACCGTGATCGGCCTGGAGGCCAAGAAACAGATGGAGCTCGCGGGAGACTATCCCGATATCGTGATCGGATGCTGCGGCGGCGGGAGCAACCTCTCGGGTGTCAGCTTCCCCTTCCTCCATGACAAGATCAACGGCAAAAAGCTCCGGGTCATCGCCGTCGAACCCACGTCCTGCCCCACGCTCACCAAGGGCGCGTTCCGCTACGACTTCGGCGACGAGGCGGGCCTTACGCCGCTCATGACCATGTATACCCTCGGCCACGACTTCATGCCGTCGGGCATCCACGCCGGCGGGCTCCGCTACCACGGCGACTCGCCGCTCATCTCACAGCTCTACCACGACAAGCTTATCGAGGCCAGGGCATATCATCAGACGGCGGTATTCGAGGCCGCCGTGCAGTTCGCGAACACGGAGGCCATTATCCCGGCGCCCGAGAGCGCGCATGCGATCCGGGCCGCCATCGACGAAGCGATCATTGCCAGGGAAGAGGGCAAGCAAAAAACGATCCTCTTCAACCTGAGCGGCCACGGGTATCTCGACCTCCAGGCCTACGCAGACTACCGCGAGGGCAGGCTGATGGACCACGAGCATCCCGAAGAGGACATCAAAAGGTCGCTCGAAAAGCTGCCGAAGATATAGTTTCTCATAGAGAAAAACGGCCCGTGGGCGAGAACCGTGAACAACCACGGGCTGTTTTTTTTATGGTCGTTCATGGAAAGCGTGGACGATAAATCGGGGGAAAGCAGGAGGGACAGGAAGGCAGTAACCGCGCTCTGTTCGGGTATCGCTTTTCAACCGCTCAAGTGCATTATGCGCAGTCAAGATACGGCCGTCGGTTTCCCAGGTAATTTCTTTAGAATAGATACCGCAGGTTGCCCAGAACGTTTTTTTTGCGGCAGCAGGTTTCGGCACGCGTAAATGCGGCTGTATAACTATATGCCCGAATCGCTCAGAACAAAAATCAGCCGTTGGGGCTTCAACTTTTTCCCGGCCTACCGCGGCACCGGCGCCCGGATCGCCTATATTGCCGGTGATTGGCGCGAAGTGCGGATCAAGCTGCCGTTAAACTGGAGGACGAGGAACTACGTGGGCACGATCTACGGCGGCAGCATGTACGGCGCGGTGGACCCCATCTACATGCTGATGCTCATCAAGGTCCTCGGCCCTGAATATGTCATTTGGGACAAGGCGGCTTCCCTCCGTTTCAAAAAGCCGGGCATAAGCACGCTCTTTGCGAAGTTTATCCTGACGGAAGAAGAGATAAGCGCCGTCAAAGACGCCCTCAGCTCCGCTCCCTCAGTCGAACGTATCTATCCTGTCGAGCTTGTCGATGCGGAAGGCGTTGTGCATGCTTCCATTGAAAAGACGGTTTATATCAGGAAAAAGGAAACGAAGACCGAGAGTAGATAGATGGAGGCTTTGGGAAAGAATGGCTTGTGAGGTATGGGGTGTAAGGTTGGTACGGCAAACTACCTTTTCACGTCCTGCATTTCCCGCTTGAACTCCGAGGTGAAGTGGAACTTGATCTCGGGGCTGGCTTCGATCATGTTCCGGAGCACCCAATCCGATTCGGCGAGAAAGACGATATTGCCGTCCTTGTCCGTGGCAATGCGGTCCGACTTGAACCTGCAGAATTTTTCCATTTCGATTTTATCATCCGCGGTGATCCAGCATGCCTTGAAAATTTTCATCGGCTCGAACCTGCATTTTGCGCCGTATTCGTGCTCCAGCCGGTACTGGAGCACGTCGAACTGGAGCTGGCCCACGGTGCCGACGATCCTGCGGTTCCCCTGCTGCTGGGTGAAGAGCTGGGCCACGCCTTCGTCGGTGAGCTGCTCGATGCCTTTCGCAAGCTGCTTGGACTTCGACGGGATCGAGGTTCACGAGCTCCTTGAACACTTCCGGTGAGAAGGTCGGGATGCCCTGGAACATGAGCTTCTCGCCCTCGGTGAGCGTGTCGCCGATCTTGAAATTCCCCGTATCGTACAAGCCGATCACGTCTCCGGGAAAGGCCTCGTCCACGATGCTCTTGCGCGCGCCCAGGAAGCTTGCCGGGCTGGTAAAGCGGATGTTCTTGTTCATGCGCACGTGAAGGAACATCTTGTTCCGTTCGAATTTGCCGGAGCAGACGCGGATGAAGGCGATGCGGTCGCGGTGGCGCGGGTCCAGGTTTGCGTGGATCTTGAAAACGAAGCCGGTAAAATCCTTCTCACGAGCGTTAATGATGCGCTGGTCCGTGGGGCGGCTTCCGGGCGTGGGGGCGATCTCGGTGAAGGTGTCGAGCAGTTCTTTGACGCCGAAGTTGTTGATGGCGCTCCCGAAGAAGACCGGCGCGAGGTCGCCGGTGAGATAGGCGTTGACGTCAAAGGAGTTGTGCGTGCCCTCGATCAGTTCCACATCTTCCCTGAGCTTTACCGCATAGTCGCCGAGCTGCTGGTCCAGGACCGGATCGCCGATGCCCTGTATCTCGAGCACATCGCTCGCGATCGTGACGCCGCCGGGGCGGAAGAGGTAGAGGCTGTTGTTGTAAAGATTGTAAACGCCCTTGAAGGAGGTGCCCATGCAGATGGGCCACGAGAGCGGCTGTACCTTGATGGAGAGCTTCACTTCAAGTTCGTCAAGAAGCTCAAAAGGATTTTTGCCCTCCCGGTCGAGCTTGTTCACGAAGATAATGACCGGCGTTTTGCGCATGCGGCAGACTTCCATGAGCCGCAGGGTCTGTTCCTCGACGCCTTTGACGCAGTCAATGACGAGGATGACGCTGTCCACAGCCGTCAGCGTGCGGTAGGTGTCCTCGGCAAAATCCTTATGGCCCGGCGTGTCGAGCAGGTTGATCTTGAGCCCGTTGTAGTCGAAGCCCATGACCGACGTGGCAACGGAAATGCCGCGCTGGCGCTCGATGTCCATGAAGTCCGAGGACGTGCTCTTCCTGATCTTGTTCGACTTCACCGCGCCGGCCACCTGGATCGCCCCGCCGAAAAGAAGAAATTTCTCGGTGAGGGTGGTCTTGCCCGCATCGGGATGGCTGATGATGGCGAAGGTGCGCCGTTTGCTTATTTCGTCTGCGTAATCCATGGCCTGTACGCCCGTTTTCAGCGGGCCATGTAAAATAACAACTAAGGGCTGAAATGTCAAGGGTTTTACTGCAAGAAAACCAAAGCCGGGCCCATTGAGCGTTGGCCAATACGATCACCCCCTCTCCCCGGCGGGAAGAGGGGGAGTGAGAGGGACATCTGGACGCAGCAATTTGTTATCCGGGAGCAGGTCCGCAAATTTTGCAGTACGGCTATTCTTTGAAATGAGCTTTTGCCCGTTCGTATGCCTTTTCAAACTCATCCGCGGCCGCATCGGTCTCGGATGCGAATTTTTTCCACTTTTTTACTGATTTCTTCCGCATCTCTTCCAGCTTTGCGGAAGCGGCCTTCTGCTTCGTCCTTGCCTCCGCGATACCGCGATTTATGTCTGTCTTCGCCTGTTCGGTCATGGCCGCGGCCTTGGCAGTAAGCTCGTCCAGATCCCTGCCGAGCTTTTTGAGGCGCTCTTCCAGACCCTTCTCGTACTGCTCCTTCTGCTGTGCGGCCTCCGGCGATGCAGTGCCCTTCGCCTCTCCGGCTGCGTACGCTCTCCAGGGTGCGGCAGCGAGCAACAACAGAACGGCAATCGTCAACGACACGTTTTTCATCATTATCCTCCTTTTATATCCTGGCAAGCATGACGTTTCCCGGGTCCTGCCGGGTGCGATACGCCGCGCAGATGGCGTCGTGCGCCTGAGCGGCAAGCTCTTTGCGAGAAACACCGGTGGTCGCCGCAATGGTTTTGAGCGGTATGACCTCAACGTCGACGGACTTCTGCGACACGAATCTCGGAAGATGACTGAAGAATGTCATGCCGCCGTAATAGAAGACGGCGTCCCGGTTTCCGGCGGTCACGGACTCGCCGTTTATTTTAGTATACCGCAGACAAAAAGGAAGAATGTCGGACCCCGCTGACACGGCAGCATCGAAGAGAGAGTTTTTAAATTGTCCGCACGCAGTCCCCATTCGAGGTGGTGCCTTCGGGAAAGAGGACCACGGAAAAACCCTGACCAAGCGCGCGCGTAATGTCACCAATCTCCTGTTTCAGTCCGGAAAATTTTCTCCGTTCTACAAAAAGACAGCCGCTTAACCGCGCGAGCGCGCCGAGCAAAAAGGTGCGCTTCAACTCCACCGATGTTATGAAGATCGACGGCATGAGCGACGAGATGATCAGCACGTCAACATACGAGAGATGGTTCGAAACAATGAGACGCCCGCCGCTGTTCGAGTGCAGTCGTTCGCCGTGGTCTACCTGGACCCGGATGCCGAACAGCGCCAGGGCAAGTCTTGAAAAAAAAGAGGCATTTCGTATCCGCATCGCGCGCCGCGACTTGCCGGACACTGGGAGTATACTAATAAAGCATGACGTTAAAAGATAGGCGATGAGAAAAAGAATAGTCCCCGCTATTTTGAGCAACATATTCATCGTGTTTGCCGGCCCTTCGCGTTTACTGATTACATCGCTATTGTTCGACGCTCGCGGTGGTGACTGGTTCTTGAGTAAATTATTGCACACATTATCATGATTTTCAACGGTAAAGCGTTTGTCCGGCATCCTTTACAGGCCGGAGAACAGCGGCTATACTTGAATTAGAAGTTGCAGAAGTGCAGGGCATGCGGGAGGATTTCTGGTATCCCATCTCAGGAGAGGAGGAGGTAACGCTATGAGCATGCTCGTTGAGTTCAGCGTGGTTCCGATCGGCGCCGGAGTGAGCGTCAGCCCGCAGATTGCCAGGGTCCTCAAAATCGTCGCAGAGAGCGGTCTTCCCTATAAGGCCAACCCCATGGGCACCGTGCTTGAGGGCGAGTGGGACGCCGTGATGGAAGTGGTAAAGAAATGCCATGCAGAGGTCATGAAGGATGCTGAACGGGTGCTCACCTCTATCACGATCGATGACCGTAAGGGCAAAGAAGAACGGCTGGAGAAGAAGCTTGAGTCAGTGGAAAAGAAGCTTGGGATGAAGCTGAAAAAATAGCGAGAGCGAGGTGGCCCATGAACAACAAGAAGAGCACAAACGGGACTGCGGAACGACTCAAGATCCAGGAGAAGGCCCTTTCGAACCTCTCCGATACGCTGAAGAGGCAGGAGGCCGAATACGCCGAAGAGATCCGGGACATCCAGACGGAACTGAAAGCGCTCAAAATGTTCCTCACAAGAACCATCCCCGAGTTCAAGAAGCAGTTCCCCGAGATCCATCGAAAAGTGAAATAACGAAGATCCGGCAAGTGCTCTGTTGAAACTAAGGAGGCGGACGCTATGAAGATGGTCGGCAAATTAGAGAGATCATACAAGCAGACGTATAAAAAGAAAACATCTACCCCGGATCCCTATCTCCCGAAAGGCGCGAGCCGCAAGATCTCGGTGTGCGAGGGGTGTCGTTCAGTATACAAGAACAAGCGGTGGTATGCGAATGGCTCTGTCTACGAGGCTGCGTTGAAGAACCCTGAAAACGTGGTAGTTGTCTGCCCGGCGTGCCTCAAGATACGCGATAATTTCCCCGGCGGCATTGTGACGCTGAAGGGTGACTATGTGCTTCCGCACAAGCAGGAGCTGATGAACCTTATCAAGAACGAGGAAGCGCGGGCGCGCGGCTTCAATCCCCTCGAGCGGGTGATGTCGGTAAAAGAGAACGGCTACGGCAGCATCGTCATCTCCACGACGAACGAGAAGCTGGCGCAGCGACTCGGCAGGGCGATCAAAAAGGCCTTCCACGGAGAAGTGACGTACGAGTGGTCCCATGACAACAAGCTTGCCCGTGTGGACTGGGTGCGGGCGGCGTGAGGAAACCTGTTGTAAATAAGACAAGGGGAGACCGGGTGAAGCAACAAAACGTACGGTGAGGCCTTTTCCCCCCCCTATTTGAGAGACTCCAGATACTCCTCCCATTCGGTAGGGAGGAGATATTTTTTTTTGTTGTTGCACTCCTTGCAGGCAGGCACGAGGTTTCCCTGCGACGGATTTCCCGCCGCGCGTGATCGGGACCAGATGGTCCATGGTCAGCTCTACCGGCTTGAACTTCTGTCCGCAGTAATAACACAGGCCCGAGGAGCGTTTTCTCTTCCACCACTGGGAAGCGCGCAGTTCGCGGGCTTTAGCCTTCTCCCGTTTAATGTGTTCCTCTTCGGCGGTTATGAAAAAATCATTCATAATGGTGTGCTTATAATACTTATTTTACCCTTCATTGTCATCACAAAAGTTGCTTCAAGCCGACACCTCGCCCCACTGCGTAACATCTCAAAAAATTAATAATTTTCTTGACATCAATAGGCATGAAAGATATACTTTGCCCAGCAGGTGGTGTAAAGTGGGAAGCAGTGGGTATGTCTGGAGAGAGGGCGATGTTTCGAGGCAGCTTTGAACATACCGTGGATTCCAAGGGCAGGGTGAGCGTTCCGTCCAAGTTCCGGGACATCATCGCCGACCGCTACGACGGCAGGCTGGTGATGACCATGGACTTTGACCAATGCCTCACGATCTATCCGCTTGAGGAATGGGAAAAGCTCGAAGAAAAGATCAAGACCCTCCCCATGATGAAGCAGGAGGTGAAGGACTTCATGCGTTTCTTCTTCTCCTCCGCCACCGAGTGCGAACTCGACAAGCAGGGTCGCATTCTGATCCCGACCATGCACCGCGAGCGCGCAAGCATTCATAAGAACGTGATGCTCGTCGGGATCATGAATAAGATCGAAGTCTGGGACGCAAAGGCGTGGGAGGCGAGAAATTCTCAAAACGGTAACAAAATCGGCGAGGCGCTCGCCGCACTGGGCCTATAACATGGACTCAAAACTCAAAGTATATCAGATGAACCTTGAAGGCGAGATCGACGCGGCCAAGATGGCGGAGATCGGCCGCGTGATCGGTCAGCTGGTCAAGGGTGAGATGTACGGGCTGATCCTGAACTTTGAGGCTGCGGAGCACATCCATTTTACGATGCTGCAGGCACTCGTGGAGGAGAAAAAGCGGCTCCAGTCCTTCGGCGGCGACCTCCGGCTCGCGGGCCTGTCGGACTATATCAAGAATATTTTCCGCACCACCGGCGTGCTTGACGAGTTCCAGGTGTTCGACACGGCGCAGCAGGCCGCCAAGAGCTTCGGCGTAACAAAGGCCGCGACCAACCTGCCGCTGGGACTCTGAAGAATTGCGGATTTTAGAGTGCGGAGTGCAGAATGAGAAACAAAAAACATCCGATAAGGAATAATCCGAAATCCGAACTCCGCAGTCCGCAATTGGAACATGTTCCCGTTCTGCTCCGCGAGTCCATCGACCTTCTGGCCCCCAAGGCGGGCGGGGTATACGTGGACGGGACGCTCGGCGCCGGCGGGCATGCAACGGAAATCCTGAAACGTTCTGCGCCGGACGGCATTCTGGTCGGCCTGGACCAGGACGCCGAAGCCGTTGAACGATGCAGGACAGCTCTGGCGCCGTTCGGCAGTCGCGCGGTGGCGCGTCAGGCGAACTACCGTGACCTGCCCGATGTTCTGTCCGGGCTCGGATATGAATCGGTAGACGGCGTGCTGCTTGACCTGGGCGTGTCCTGGTTTCACCTGAAGTCCCCGGAGCGGGGCTTCAGCTTCATGCTCGACGGTCCGCTCGACATGCGCATGGACCAAAGCAAGCCGCAGAGCGCGGCAGACCTGGTGAACACCCTTCCCCGCGAAGAGCTTGCGAGGATCATCCGCGAATACGGGGAAGAAAGCAGGGCATGGGCAATAGCAGGGGCCATAGAAAAGGCGAGGGTCCGGGAGCCCATCACGAGCACGGCTCAACTTGCGCGGATCGTGTCGAGCGTTTTTCCTCCTTACCCTCCCCGGCGCATCCACCCTGCCACGCTGACCTTTCAGGCCCTGCGAATTGCGGTGAACGATGAAATGGGTTCCCTCCGCGAAGGGCTTGACCGCATCATACCGGTCGTCAAGCGCGGAGGCAGGCTCGCGGTCATTTCTTTCCACTCGCTCGAGGACCGCATCGTGAAGCAGACCTTTGCAGTGTCTGCCAAAGGCTGTATCTGTCCGCCGAAAATGCCGGTTTGCTCCTGCGGCAAAAAGCCGGAGCTCAAGGTGCTGACGCCGCGGCCGATCACTGCCGGGCCTGAAGAACTGGAGCGAAACCCGGCCGCACGGAGCGCGAAGCTGAGGGCCGCTGAGAAGATATGACTACACGAACAAACGACATCGGGTTTTTCGTATTCGAGCGCAGCAGGCGGGGGGGCCTGCGGAGGGCCCTGATCATCCTGCTCATCATCACGGGGTTGTTGCTGTACGTGGGCGGAAAGGTGAAAATCGTACGGCTCGGGTACCAGATCGATGCACTGGAGAGGGAGAAGAAGGACCTGGAGCGCGCAAACGGATCCCTCCGGATAGAAGCGTCCAGCCTGGCGTCTCCCGCGCGCATTGAAGAGATCGCGGAGAAGAAGCTGGGAATGGTCATGCCTTCAAAAGATAATATCGTGGTTGTGAAAAGGAAAACGGATTCTGAAATAGAAAGTTCAACGTCCAAATGAAAACAAAAAAGGTTTAATGGCGCGCTTACGTTCGATCATCGGTGTTTGAGTTGACCTCCGGATTTTGACGGTTGAGTTTTACAGCCTTTCATTAAGTTACCTCCATGGAGAGACGGGGACGCATACTTGCAGTGTTCTTGATAGCGGGCCTGGGCTTCGCGCTCGTGGCCTTGAGGCTCGTCTATCTCCAGGTCTACGACCGGGCTGAACTCGCGGCGCGCGCCGAGCGGCAGCAGGAGCGCCTGGTGGAACTCGAACCCACGCGGGGGACCATCTACGACCGCATGGGGCGCGAACTGGCCGTGAGCCTGGACGTTGATTCGGTCTACGGCGTCCCCTCGAAGATAGAGGACCCGCGGGAGGTCGCCCGGCAGCTGTCCCGGATTTTGCACGAGAACCCCCGCATGCTCGAGCGGAAGCTCGCCGGGGACAAACATTTTGTCTGGCTCAGCCGCAAGGTGGAGCCTGCCGAAGCCAGAAAGGTGAAAGACCTCGACTCGAGCGAGGTGGGCCTGCAAGCCGAATCGAGACGGTTCTATCCAAATAAGACGCTGGCCGGTTCCCGTGCTTGGTTTCACCGGCATGGACAACGAAGGTCTTGAAGGACTGGAACTTGCCTACGACAAGACGCTTCGCGGCGTGAGCGGATGGGTGCTCGCCGAGAAGGACGCCGTGGGCAGGACGGTTTTTCCCGGCGGCCCCGGCTTTCAGTACAAGCTTCCGAAGCCGGGCCATGACATCATCCTCACGATCGACGAGGTGATCCAGCACATCGTCGAGAAAGAACTTGATGCCGCCGCTCGCCAGGGCCCGGGCCAGGGGCGGCGTCTGCATCGTGATGAATCCCTGGACCGCTGAGGTGCTCGCGCTCGCCGTGCGTACGCATACCCGCTCCGGTCAGCCCTTCAACCCGAACGAGCCGCAGCACTACCGGCCCGAGGAATGGCGGAACCGCTGCGTGGCGGACGCGTTCGAGCCGGGCTCGATCTTCAAGCCGGTCCTGGCCGCCGCGGCGCTCGAAGAGAAGGTCGTCCACCCCCTCGAACGGGTCGACTGCAGCGCCGGCAAGATCAAGGTCGCGGACCGGGTCATCAGCGACGCGCACAAAAACGGCGTGCTGACCTTCACGGACGTGATCGCCGAGTCGAGCAACGTGGGCACCATCAAGGTGGCGCTCAGGCTCGGCAGGGAGCGGTTCTACAAATACATCACCGCCTTCGGCTTCGGCAGCAAGACCGGCGTGGACATCCCCGGAGAGATCGCGGGCCTGCTCAAGGACCCTCGACTGTGGTCCGGCGTATCGCTCGGCGAGATCGCCATCGGGCAGGGGATCGGCGTGACCCCCCTGCAGATGGCCGCGGCGTACTGTGCGCTCGCGAACGGCGGGACGCTCATGAAGCCCTATATCGTGGCCAAGATCGTGGACCGTGACGGAAACGAGGGGAAGACATTCCAACCCCAGGCCGTTGGCCGCGTCATGAGCGAGGAGACCTGCGCCAAGGTCAATAAGATGCTGCAACGGGTCGTCGAAGCGGGGACCGGCGAAAAGGCGCGGCCGTCCGGCTATACCGCCGCGGGAAAGACCGGCACGGCGCAGAAGATCGACCAGAGGACCGGCGCTTATTCAAAGAAGTATTACGTCAGCTCCTTTGCGGGCTTCGTGCCGGCCGGTTTGCCGAAGCTCGTGATCCTCGTAATGGTCGACAGCCCCGAAGGGGACATCTACGGCGGCAGCGTGGCGGCTCCGGTGTTTAAGTCGATTGCGGAGCAGAGCCTGGCATATCTCCAGGTCCCGCCCGATGACAACGGAGGCAGGATGCTTCTGGTGACACGATGAAGCTTGGTGAATTAGCAGGTACGCTTGAAAGGCCATCGTCTCTGCCGCCGGACTGGCTGGACAGGGAGGTGCTGGATATTGCCTATGACTCCCGGAAAGTAAGACCGGGTTCCCTTTTTGTGGCCGTGCGAGGATTTCACTCGGACGGCCACCTGTTTATTTTACAGGCCGTAAAGCTGGGTGCGGTCGCCGTGGTCACCGAGCGTTACAGCAGTACGGCGGCTGCCACAAACACGCCGCAGATCGTTGTCGAAGACTCGCGCCGGGCCCTCGCGCTTCTGGCGAATGCATTCTATGACCATCCGTCTCAGAAGCTCGCGCTCATCGGCATTACCGGCACGAACGGCAAGACCACCACGGCCTACCTCGTAAAAGCCATCATCGAGGCGGCAGGGGGCGCTGCCGGACTGATCGGCACCATCGACTACCGCGTGGGCGACAACGTGTACCCGGCGCCGAACACCACGCCGGAATCGCTCGATCTCCAGCGGCTCCTTGCGGAAATGGTCGGCCTCGGCGCGACCCACTGCGTCATGGAGGTCTCATCGCACGCGCTTGAACTCGGGAGGACCCTCGGATGCACATTTGCGGCCGCCGCGTTCACGAACCTGACCCAGGACCACCTTGATTTTCACGGGACCATGGACGCTTATTTCCGGGCCAAGCTCCTCTTGTTTTCCGGACTTGCGCCGGACCGGAGCGCAGTGGTCAATCTCGATGATGCACGCGCCGGGGAAATAATCAAAGCAACGAAGGCGAAGATCATCACGACGGGCATGGCGGCCCGGGCGGACGTTCAGCCCGCAGGGACCGTTCAACACGGCATCCGCGGTCTTAGTTTCGAGGTTACTACGCCGTCGGGTGCGGTACCCGTAGAATCGCCGCTCGTGGGAAGGCATAATATTCATAACATCCTGACTGCGGTCGGGATCGGGACGGCGCTGGGCTTCAGCACGGAGGCGATCAGCCGCGGAATAAAAAATATGAAGGCCGTTCCTGGCCGCATGGAAAAGGTGGATGAGGGCCAGCCCTATGGTGTTGTCGTAGACTACGCGCACACCGAAGATGCCCTCATCCGTCTCCTTGAAGCGGTGCGCGAGCTCGCGAGCTCGCGGATCATCACGGTCCTCGGCTGCGGAGGCGACCGCGATCGGACCAAGCGGCCGAAGATGGGCGCTGCCGCGATCCGCGGAAGCGATGTCGTGATCGTCACCTCTGATAACCCGAGGACCGAGGACCCCCTGAGCATTATTGGCGAAATCGAGCAGGGCATGACAGAGGGCATGAGAATGCCGTCACCTGATGCGGCGCCGGACCCTGTTCGAGGAAGGACGCCGTACGCTGTCATTCCCGACCGGCAGACTGCGGTGGCCGCGGCGATCGGCATGGCGAAACCCGGCGACGTGGTCGTGCTCGCGGGAAAAGGGCACGAAGATTATCAGATCATCGGGAACACGAAAATCCATTACGACGACCGCGAGGCCGCGCGTGAAGAAATCAGGAAAAGCATTTTGCATTGCGGATTGCGGAATGCGGATTAGAGCAAACGTTGCGGTTGCGCCGCAGGTACGGCAATGCCAATCCGAAATTGAACCATGATCGATTCTGAAAAAAAACTGCTGGAAAAAATTGTCGGGGAGTTGGGGAGCATGGCTATTAAGGGAGTATCAATCGACTCCAGGAGCATAAAAGAGGGTGAACTCTTCATTGCCATCAAGGGAGAGCGGTTCGATGGGCATGATTTTGTACCCGAAGCGATCAGGAAAGGCGCATGGGGCGCCCTGGTCGATCGGTCGGTACTCGAGAACAAGTATGAGAGCTTTGGCGTTCTCAAAAACATCCTGCCGGTGGAAGATACGCTTTTCAGCCTCCAGGAGATGTCCCACATGAACCGGAAAAAATATTCCATACCCGTGGTCGGCATTACCGGCAGCAACGGCAAGACCACGACCAAGGAGATGCTCGCGGGCATCATGATGCGAAAGGGGCCGGTGCTCAAAAACGAAGGCAACTTGAACAATCACATCGGCGTGCCGCTCACGCTCCTGAAGCTCGAGGCGAGACACCGGGCAGCGGTAATTGAGATGGGCATGAGCGCGGCCGGCGAGATCGACCTTCTCGCGCGGCTCGTGAGCCCCGATGTGGGTGTCATCACGAATATCGGCCCGGCGCACCTCGAATTCCTGGGGACCATGGACATGGTGGCCGAGGCCAAGGCGGAAATCCTCGGGAACCTGAGGACCGGCGGGACCGCCGTATTAAACGCCGACGACCGGTATTTCGAGACGCTCAGGAAAAGATGGAACGGACGCGTGATTTCCTTCGGGATCGATACCCGGGCGGAGGTGAGCGCCTCGGAGGCCAGGCAGGGCAGGGATTTCACGGATTTTACGCTCACGGCCGGCGGCCCGAAGGTCAACGTGAGGCTCCGGACCGTGGGCAGGCATAATATCTACAACGCGCTCGCGGCCGCCGCCGCGGCGATCGCTACGGGTATGTCCCCGGATGCCGTCAAATCCGGCCTCGACGACTTTGCGCCCGTGGCCATGCGCTCCGAGCTCAAACTTGTCCACGGCAGGACCGTGCTCGCCGATTATTACAATGCGAACCCCGGCTCGGTAATCGCCGCGCTCGAAACGCTGATCTCACTCGGAACGGGCATGCAGTCAATTGCCGTGCTCGGCGACATGCTCGAGCTGGGAGACGCGACCGAGGAGGCGCACCGGGAGATCGGCAGGACCGCGGCCCGGCTCGGGGTGAATGTGCTCATTACCGTGGGCGTACTGTCGAACTATATGCTTGAAGGCGCGCACGAGGGAGGGATGCCGAAGAGCCGCCTGTTCGCGGCCGGATCTCACGCCGAGGCCGCGGACCTGCTCAAAAAATATTCCAAGAACGGCGACGCGGTGCTCATCAAGGGGTCCCGCGGCATGAAAATGGAAAAGATTCTGGAGGAGTTCTGATGTTGTACCACTTATTATATCCGCTCCATAACCGTGTCAGCGGTTTTAACGTTTTCAAGTATATCACCTTCCGGAGCGCCGGCGCGGTGCTTACGGCGCTCATCGTGAGCTTCCTGCTGGGCAAAATCATGATCGCCTGGCTCCGGAGGCTCAAGGTGGGCCAGCACGTGCGCGGCGACGGACCCCAGACCCATCTGTCGAAGCAGGGCACGCCCACGATGGGCGGCCTCCTGATTATCGTTGCGCTCGTAAGCTCTGCCCTGCTCTGGTCCGATCTCACGAACAAGTATGTATGGGTGGTGCTCTTTGCCACCCTCGCCTTCGGCGGAATCGGTTTCTGGGACGACTACCTCAAGGTCGTAAAAAAGCGGTCCAAGGGTTTGAGCGCCAAACACAAGTTCGGGCTTCAGATCGTCGCGTCGCTTACGATCGGGATTTTCCTTTATTACTTTTCCGGCGACCGCCAGGCAGCCTACCTTTCCGTGCCCTTCATGAAACAATTTTTCATCAACCTGGGGTGGTTCTACATTCCCTTTGTTGCCGTGGTCATCGTGGGCTCTTCGAACGCGGTGAACCTGACGGATGGCCTGGACGGCCTGGCTATCGGGCTTGTGGGGATCGCGGCTACGGCAAATGCCGTAATCGTGTACATCGGAGGAAACCGGATCCTCGCCGAGTACCTCAAGATCCTGTACATCCCGGGCAGCGGCGAGCTCGTGATCTTCTGCGGCGCGCTGCTCGGTGCGAGCCTCGGTTTTCTATGGTATAATGCCCATCCCGCTGAGGTGTTTATGGGCGACGTCGGGTCGCTGTCGCTCGGCGGCGCGCTGGGCACCGTGGCCGTGGTGACCAAGCACGAGCTTATCCTCGTGGTGGTCGGCGGCATTTTCGTTGCCGAGACGATCTCCGTGGCGCTCCAGGTGGCGTCGTACAAGCTTACGGGCAAGCGCATTTTCAAAATGGCCCCCATTCATCATCACTTCGAACAGATCGGCTGGCCCGAATCCAAGGTCATCGTACGGTTCTGGATCGTGGGGATCATCCTGGCGCTGATGTCGATCGGCTCGCTGAAGCTGAGGTGAGAACAAAAAAACTCTTTACCACAGAGGGCGCAGAGAACAACGAGAAAAGCAGGGCGAAAAGAGGAAGACAAGAAATTCGTGATATACCTTCCTCTGCGATCTCTGTGGTGAAAAGATTTGGGTCGGAGGCACGGTGAAGGTTGATTTTCAAGGCAAGAAAGTGACGGTCGTCGGGATGGCTCGGAGCGGCATTGCCGCCGCGCGGGCGCTCCATGCGCTCGGCGCCCGGGTCACGGTCACGGACAAGAAGCCGCTGGGCGAGCTCGCCGCTCAGGTAAAGGCGCTCGGAAGCGGCGCCATCACGGTGGAAGCGGGAGGACACCTGGACCGCACTTTCATCGAGGCGGACCTCGTGGTGCTTTCTCCCGGCGTGCCGAAGATCCCGCAGATCGTGACAGCCCGAGGGCGCGGGGTAACGGTGATCAGCGAACTGGAACTGGCGTGGTTGCTGTCGGATTCCCCCTACGTCGGTATCACGGGCACGAACGGAAAGTCCACGGTCACAACGCTCACCGGGCTTATGCTTGCGCGGGCGAAGAAGAAGGTACTCGTGGCCGGGAATATCGGCAACGCCCTCACCGATAATCCGCGCCTGCTTTCAGGGCAGGACTGGATCGTGGCCGAGCTCTCGAGCTTCCAGCTTGAGGACATCGAGACCTTCAGGCCGCGCGTAGCCGCGGTCCTGAACGTCACCCAGGATCATCTCGACCGCTACCGGGACATGACCGAATACGCCGGGGCCAAGGCGCGGATCTTCATGAACCAGGACAAGGAAGACTTTTTGATATTGAATTTCGACGATCCCCTCGTCAAGCCGATGGCGAAGCGGACTGCGGCAACGGTAATCCCCTTTTCGCGGTTGCAGAGGTTCAACCCCGGCGCTTGCGTGCTCGACGGCTCTTTGATGTTCAACGGACGACGGATCATCCCTGTCGACGAAATCAAAATCAAGGGCGTGCATAACATAGAGAACGCGCTGGCCGCGTCGGCGTTGTCGCTCTGCGCAGGTGCGGATATCGAATCGGTGGCTGCGGCGCTCGGGGAGTTTCCCGGCCTCGAGCACCGGCTCGAATTTGTGCGTGAAAAGGACGGCGTTACGTACATCAATGATTCCAAGGGCACGAACGTCGGCGCGGTGGTCAAGTCCGTCGAGGGGTTCACGCAGCCCGTGCTCCTCATTGCCGGCGGCCTGGACAAGGGGAGCGATTTCCGTCCGCTTTATGAGCTGTTCAAGCAGAAAGTGAAGCTCCTGGTCCTGATCGGCAAGGCCGCGGAAAAGATGGCGCGTGCGGTCGGCACGGCAACGGAGACGGTGTTCGCCAAAACGCTTCAGGACGCGGTGCGGCTTGCATCGGCGCGGGCCTCACAGGGAGATGTGGTGCTCCTGTCCCCCGCATGCGCGAGCTTCGACATGTTCAAGGACTTTGAAGACCGCGGCAGGAAATTTAAGGAAGCGGTGAACGCGCTGTAACGCGAGTTCGGAGTGTGAAATGCGGAGCAGTACAAACCTTAAGGCCCATTACGATAAACCGCTTTTGTTCGCCATCCTGATGCTGCTCGTCATCAGCGTCGTGATGGTATACAGTTCGAGCAGCGTCGTGGCGCTGACGACCTATAACGACCCGACATTTTTCATGAAGCGCCAGATCCTCTGGGCGCTCGTCGGGCTCGCGGTGATGGCAGTCACGATGCGCATGGACCATCGCATATTCGGGGACCAGCGCGCCGTAATCGGGCTCGTTGCTGTTTCCCTGATCCTGCTCGCCGCAACCCTCATGCCGGGGATCGGGAAAATGATCAACGGATCACGGCGTTGGCTGCGCTTCGGCATGTTCTCGTTCCAGCCTTCAGAGCTTGCGAAGTTCGCTCTGGTCGTCTATATGAGCTACTTTATCGCAAAAAAGGGAGGACGCCTTCGTGATTTCATGAATGGCCTCGTCCCCGCTTATGTCGTGACCGGCATCTTTCTCGTCATTGTCATTCTCCAGCCGGACTTCGGCGCGACCATGACGCTGGCGGGCGTGGTGAGCATCATGCTCTTTGCCGGCGGCGCGAACCTTCTCCACCTTGGCGGAACAGCGCTGGCCATACTGCCTTTTCTGTACATAGCCGTAACGCACAGCGCCTATCGGGCGCGCAGGATTTTTGCCTTCCTCGATCCCTGGGCGGACCCGCAGGGCGCCGGACACCAGATCATTCAGTCGTTCCTCGCCTTCGGCAGCGGCGGCGTGTTCGGCCGGGGACTGGGTGAGGGAAGACAGAAACTCCTGTTCCTGCCCGAGCGGCACTCGGATTTCATTTACGCGGTGATCGGCGAAGAACTCGGCCTGATCGGGGCGCTCGCGGTCCTTGCGCTGTTCTTCGTCATCCTGTGGCGCGGGGTCCGTATCGCGCTCGCCGCGGACGATATGTTCAGCCGCATGCTTGCGCTCGGCATCACCGTTCTTATCTGCGCCCAGGGCATGGTCAACATGGCGGTCGTTACCGGATTGCTGCCGACAAAAGGCATTGCTCTCCCGCTCGTGAGCTACGGAGGCTCGTCACTCGTGGTCACGTTGGGCGCGCTCGGGGTGCTGTTGAGCATGTCGAGAGAGAGCGTGAGACACTAGTGCGGAATTCGGGATGCACCCTGCATTCGCGGTTCCACTCACAAACGCGGGTGCAGGCTCGTAAATGCTGGCCGCAGGCGGAATGCGGAATAAAAGCAGGACCAAGGCGGAGCGCCGGACGGCGGTATGAAGATCATTATTGCAGGCGGAGGAACGGGAGGGCACCTGTATCCGGGGATCGCCATAGCGCGCGAGCTTCTCAGGGATCGCGGCAATGAAGTGCTCTTTGTGGGCACAGAACAGGGAATCGAGGCAAAGGTGCTGCCGAAGGAAGGGCTGCCGGTGCGCTTTATAACCGTCGGGAAACTCAAAGGCATGAAGCTTCTCTCACGCATAAGAACAATGCTTACGCTTCCGTTGGGCCTGCTCCAGTCCTGGAGCCTGCTTCGCGAGGTCAGACCGGATGTGGTGATCGGGGTCGGCGGCTATTCCTCGGGACCGGTCGGCGTGGCCGCGTATGGTCTTCACATCCCGTTGATCGTTGTGGAGCCGAATTCCTATGCCGGGCTGGCGAACCGCAGGCTGGGAAAGCTGGCAAGCAGGGTGATCCTTTGCTTTCCGGGGACGGCCGCCCGGGGATTTTTCCCTCCTGAAGAAAACAACGACGCTCGGGCCGCTGGTCAGAAAAGGGATAGACCAGGGCGACCGCGGCAGGGCGCTTGCGGACTTCGGCCTTGAACCGGAAAGGTTTACGGTCTTCGTCCTGGGAGGCAGCGGCGGCGCACATGCCATCAACATGGCCATGATGCAGGCAGCGGCATATTTGAAAGATGCGGAGAATATCCAGGTCCTGCATCAGACCGGAGAGAAGGACTTCGCCGAGGTCAGCGCACGATATGGCGCATCAGGCATCAGGGCCGTGGCGCTTCCTTACATCCACGACATGGCCGGCGCGTATGCGGCCGCGGACCTCGTTATTTCACGGTCGGGCGCCACGACGGTGGCGGAACTTGCCGTCTGCGGCAAGCGGGCAGTGCTGGTTCCCTTTCCCTTTGCGGCGGACAACCATCAGGAGTACAATGCAAGGGCACTGGCCGACCGCGGCAACGCGGAGGTCATTGTGCAGAAAGACCTGACCGCGGAGCTGCTGAGAGACAGGATAAAAAAATATGCTGTAACGGGAACGGCCTCCGCATCCCGTATGGCGAATACCGCGGCGGAGGAGATCGCAGGGATCTGCAAGGACTATGTTCAAAAAAATTAAACACATTCATTTCGTCGGCATCGGCGGCATCGGCATGAGCGGCATCGCCGAGGTGCTGTTGAACCTCGGGTACAAGGTCTCGGGTTCGGACATGAAGGAATCGGACACCACGGAGCGGCTCCGAAAACTGGGCGGCGAGATCTCGATCGGCCACCGCGCGGAGAACGTCACCTCACCGCACGTCGTGGTCATCTCCTCGGCGGTGAAGAACGACAACGTCGAGGTCACTGGCGGCGCGGGAGAAACAGATCCCGGTGATCCCGCGGGCCGAGATGCTCGCCGAGCTGATGCGCCTCAAATACGGCGTGGCCATCGCGGGCGCGCACGGCAAGACCACGACGACCTCCATGGTCGCCACCGTGCTCGCCGCCGGCGGCATCGATCCCACGGTCGTCATCGGCGGAAAACTGAACAGCCTCGGCACGAACGCCAAGCTCGGCCAGGGCGAATTCCTCGTGGCCGAAGCGGACGAAAGCGACGGCAGCTTCCTCAAGCTTTCGCCGACCATTGCCGTGGTCACGACGATCGACGCGGAGCACCTCGATTATTACAAGGACATCGACGAGATCAAGGAAGCGTTCCTGGCCTTCATCAACAAGGTGCCTTTCTACGGCGTGTCGGTCCTGTGCCTGGACCAGCCCCACATCCAGGCGCTCATTCCGCTGGTGCAGAAACGGTACCGGACTTACGGTCTGAGCTCGCAGGCCGACTACCAGGCGAAAGAGGTTTCCCTCAAGCCCCTCGGGTCGCGCTTCAGAGTGCTCCACCATGACGAGGACCTGGGCTGGTTCGAGCTTTCCGTGCCCGGGGTGCATAATATCAACAACAGCCTCGCGGCCATTGCCGTGGCGCGGGAACTGGACATCGACCTCGAAATTGTCAGGAAAGCGCTCAAAGACTTCAGCGGGGTGCAGCGCCGCTTCCAGATCAAGGGCGAGGTGGACGGAATCATCGTTGTAGACGATTACGGCCATCATCCCACGGAAGTAAAGGCCACGCTCGCGGCGGCCGCGTCGGGCATGGAGCGCCGGGTCGTGGTCGTGTTCCAGCCGCACCGCTATACGCGGACGCAGCATTTGCTCGAGGAATTCTTTACCGCCTTCAATCAGGCGGACAAACTGGTCGTTACGGACATCTACGCGGCGGGGGAAAAGCCCATTCCCGGCGTATCCGGCCAGGCGCTTTACGAAGGCATCAAGAGTCACGGCCATAAGGACGTCACGTATATCGCAGAAAAGGAAAAAATTGCGGACCACATGGCAACCGTGCTGAAGAAGGGCGATCTCATGATCACGCTTGGCGCGGGCGACGTGTGGAAGGTCGGGGAAGAGGTACTGGAGAAACTAAAACATGGAGCTCGCAAACTTTAAGGGAGAGATAAAGAGAAACGAACCGCTCAGCAGGCACACGTCGTTCGCCATCGGAGGACCGGCGGACATACTTGCCTATCCGGCCGACCGCGACGATCTCATCACGCTGCTCAAGGAGATCAACAAACAACGGCTGAAGTATTTCATCCTCGGCGGCGGCACCAACCTGCTCGTGCGCGACGGCGGCTTTCGCGGCGTGGTGATCACCCTGCAGCGCATGGGGGCCATCCGGATCGAGCGCGAGTACCGGTCCGTGGGAGGCGCTTTCGCCGCGGTGCTTGCCGAGGCGGGAGCGCCCCTGCCCAAGCTTCATTCGTTTGCCACTGACCAGGGATTCACCGGGCTCGAATTTGCCGGAGGCATCCCGGGTACGGTCGGCGGCGCCGTGTGCATGAATGCCGGTACGGCAGCGGGGGAGTTCGGCGATATCGTCGAGTCGGTGGCGCTCGTTGCGCCCGACGGCGAGTCCGTCACGAGAAACAGGGACGAGATGGAGTTCGGTTATCGCACTGCGAACATTCCCGAGGGCCACTTTGTCGTTGAAGTACGGGTCGTCCTGCGCCGCGGGGACAAGGAACAGATAAAAGCGCGCGTCAAGGACCTTTTCGACAAGAGGAAGCAGCGACAGCCCATGGGTTTTCCCAGTGCAGGCTCGGTGTTCAAGAACCCGTATGAAGAATCGGCGGGCAAGCTCATCGAAACTGCGAAACTCAAGGGAAAAACGGTCGGCGAGGCGCAAGTCTCCGAAAGGCACGCCAACTTTATCGTGAACCGGGGCAAAGCGACGGCCAGGGACGTGCTGACGCTCATGGAGGTCGTGAAGCAGACCGTGCTCGAGGTGCACGGCGTGCGGCTCGAGCCGGAGATCAAGATCCTCGGGGAAGATTAGGAGGGACAAATTCCAAACAACAAGCACCAAATACCAAATAAACTACAAGCACGAAACTTGTAAATTCCAAACGTTTTGGTCATTGGAATTTTGAGTATTATTTGATGTTTGGCATTTGGGATTTGTAATTTTAAATCATGGCTCTTGTTACGAATAAAAAGATCGGTGTCCTCCTGGGCGGGTTGTCTTCGGAGCGCGAAGTGTCCATCGCGAGCGGCACCGCCATTTTAAAAGCGCTTCATGAAAAGGGCTACCACGCCGTTGCCGTCGACGTGGGCAGAGACGTTGCCGGGAAAATCCACGAACAGGGCATCGAGGCCGCTTTTATCGCCCTTCACGGCAAGTTCGGCGAGGACGGCGCGATCCAGGGCATGCTCGAAGTCATGGGAATCCCCTATACCGGCTCCGGCATCCTGGCGAGCGCTCTCGGCATGAACAAGACCGTATCGAAGCAGGTATTCAGGTCGCAGGGCCTGTTTGTCGGCCCCTACGAGGTCATCTATGCCGGCAGCGCCGGCGACGTGCACAGCATTGTCTCCCATCTGCAGTATCCGGTCGTGATCAAGCCCCATGCCGAGGGCTCGAGCGTGGGCGTGAGCCTTGTCTTCAAGAACGAGGAAGTCACGCCGGCAGTGGAGCTTGCGTTCAAATACGGGGACGAGATCCTGATCGAAAAATTCATCAAAGGCAAGGAGGTCCAGGTCGGCATCCTCGGAGCCCGGGCGCTCGGCGCCATCGAAATCGTCCCGAAGCGGGCATTCTATGATTACGCGGCGAAGTACGAGAAAGGCATGTCGGACCACTTTTTCCCGGCCCGTATCCCCGAGGCGGACTATCAACGGACGCTCGAAGCGGGTATGGCCGCGCACCGCGCCATCGGCGGCCGGGGCTACAGCAGGGTCGACTTCATTATCGACGAAAGCGGCGCGCCCCATATTCTCGAAGTGAACACTCTGCCGGGCATGACCGCCACCAGCCTGCTGCCGGAGATCGCGAAGGGCGTCGGGATATCGTTTCCCGATCTGGTGGAAGAGATACTGAGACTGGCGCTGGAGAGAACATAGGTTTTCGATTGTCGATTTCAGATTGCAGATTTATGGAAATTGCAGCCGTTCAATCGGCAATCGACAATCCAAAATCTGAAATCGTATATGCGAGACTATAAGAACGTAAAAGTCCCGAGGAAGTACCGGACGACTACGGGCCGCGCAACCGTCAGACGCGTTGAGGCGGGCCGCGCCGGCGGGCGAAGGGGGACCGGCGCGGCGGGATTCAAGAAGGCCCTTCTGAATATCCTGGCGATTGTCGTCCTTGCCGGCGGAAGCTGGCTGTGCTGGCAAGCGTACCGGCTGCTCACGCATGCAGAGATATTTCAGATATCCGGAGTCGACGTGAACGGCGTGCGGCACCTCAGCGAGGCAGACCTTAAGGGCATCGCCGGCATGTTTAAGGGGCAGAACATCTTTCGCGTAGACCTCGAGGCCGCAGCCCGGCGGGCACATGAGAATCCCTGGATAAGGGACATCCGGGTCTACCGGCGCCTGCCGAACAGGATCAGCATGACCGTTGTCGAGCGCGTTCCCGACGCTATCCTGGATACCGGCGCCGGCAGGTATCTGATAGACAACGAGGCAGTGGTCATCGAGCGGCTTGCACAGGATGAGGCTTCCGCCTGGCCGCTTCCGGTCATTGCCGTCAAAGACTGCAAGGCGGAAGCGGGAGAACCGGTGAATTCCGAAAGCACGGCCGAGGCGCTGACGCTTCTTGCAGAGATCTCGGCCCGCGGCGGATGGCGGCTTTCCGAGGTCATGGTCAAGGCGAACTCTCCCGAGACGCTGAGTGTCGTATACGCGTCGCACGAGTTCAAGATCGGAAGCGGCAATTACGCGGAGAAGCTCCGCAGGCTTTCCGAGGTCATGGCGGACGTGCAGCAGCGGGGCCTCGACATCGCCTACGTGGATCTCCGTCCCGAGCGCCAGGTCGCGGCGATGGTGGTGAAAAAAGCAGACCAAGGTACGAGGCAGAAGACCAAAAGGAGACGTTAACCAACAGGTGCAGAGAGTAAGGAGTAAGGAGAAAGCGCGAAACAGTAAATCTTCAAGATCCAGGCAGACGCCAATGGCCACAGGGAGACCCAAGCCGTCGCCTGTTGAAATTTGATGATTGGTTACAAGTTGTAATTTAAATCAGAATTCGGATTTTGGAATTTCGAGCTTATCGTAAAACGGGGGGTGCGCCGTGGTAAAAAAACCGGACAATGTGCTCGTGGGCCTGGACCTGGGGACGACCAAGGTCTGCGCCATCGTGGGCGAAGTAAAAGAAAACGGGCAGGTCGACATCATCGGCATCGGCATCAGCCCCTCGCATGGCTTGAAAAAAGGCGTGGTCGTAAATATCGACAGCACGGTGGAGTCCATCAAAAAAGCGGTCCAGGAGGCCGAACTCATGGCCGGTGTCGAGATCAACTCGGTGTACGTGGGCATATCCGGCAGCCACATCAAGGGCATCAATTCCCGCGGCGTCGTTGCGATCAAGAACAAGGAAGTGGGGCCCTCCGACATGGCGCGCGTGATCGACGCCGCCCGGGCCGTCAACATCCCCATGGACCAGCAGGTCCTTCACGTGCTTCCCCAGGAATTCATCATCGACGACCAGGACGGCATTAAGGACCCACTCGGCATGTTCGGGGTCCGGCTCGAAGCCAAAGTGCATATCATCACCGGCGCCCTCACTTCGATCCAGAACATCGTTAAGAGCTGCTCACGCGCCGGGCTCCACGTGAACGACCTCGTCCTCCAGCCGCTCGCGTCCTCCCGCGCGGTGCTTACCGCGGAAGAACAGAGCCTCGGCGTGGTGGTCGTCGATATCGGCGGCGGGACCACGGACGTGGCCCTTTTTCTCGAAGGCAGCCTGTGGCATACCGAGGTGCTGCCCATCGGCGGGAACCACCTGACGAACGACATCGCCATCGGGCTGCGCACGCCCGCTTCGGAAGCGGAGAAGATCAAAATCAAATACGGCTGCGCTCTCTCATCGCTCGTAAAAAATGAAGAAACCCTTGACGTGCCGAGCGTGGGAGGAAGGCCGCCGAGGCTCCTTTCCCGCCAGATCCTTTCCGAGATCATCGAGCCCCGTGTCGAGGAGCTCTTCGGCATGGTGCAGCAGCGGCTCAAGAAGACCGGCTTCGAGGACATGTTCGCCTCAGGCATCGTGCTCACCGGGGGCGTTGCGCTTATGGACGGGGTGCAGGAAGCGGCCGAGCGTTTTCTCGGCCTGCCCATCCGGCGCGGCACGCCGCGAAATATCGGCGGCCTCATGGACGTGGTGAATAGTCCCATCTACGCCACTGGAGTGGGGCTTGTGCTCTACGGCGCCGAAAACCAGCAGGAGGCGCCGCGCAAGTTCAGAAGCGAGCGGCATGCTCGGCAGGTTCTGGAAGTGGCTGGGAGAATACATTTAAGAATTGCAGATTTCGGATTGCGGATTTTTGCAATTCATTCCGCGATCCGCCAATCCGCAATTCCGTGGAGGGATGATGGACGATAATCTCGAGTTGGGGTTCCAGGATATCATGGAATTTGTCGCGGACACGGAAGGCGGCGCCAGGAGCGAAAACGACGGACCGGAGATACACGCGGAAGGGAGGGCTAACGGGATGTTCCAGTTTGAGGAAGAAAGACAGCCTGCGGTCATCAAGGTGATCGGGGTGGGCGGCGGCGGAAGCAACGCCGTAGGCACCATGGTGCGCTCCGACATCAGGGGGGTGCAGTTCATCGTGGCGAATACGGACACGCAGGCCCTGGAGCTTGCGCACGCGCCGATCAAACTCCAGATCGGGTCCAAGCTCACCTGCGGACGCGGGGCAGGCGCCAATCCCGAGATCGGCAGATCGGCCGCGCTCGAGGACGCCGAAAAAATCAAGGCGGCCATAGCCGGCGCCGACATGGTCTTCATCACCGCCGGCATGGGCGGCGGCACGGGCACCGGGGCCGCGCCGGTGATCGCGAGCCTCGCGCGCGAGGTGGGGGCGCTGGCCGTGGGTGTGGTCACCAAGCCCTTCAGCTTCGAAGGCGTAACGAGGATGCACAAGGCCGAGGAAGGCATCGCCGAACTCAGGAAAAGCGTGGATGCCCTCATCGTGATCCCGAACGAGCGCCTCCTCAACCTCGCGGAAAAGAAAACGACGCTCCTCGAGTCCTTCAAGCTCGCCGACGACGTGCTGGGGCAGGCCGTGAAGGGGATCTCCGACGTGGTCATGGTGCCGGGATACGTGAACGTGGATTTTGCCGATGTGAAGACCGTTATGGCGAGCCGCGGCAGGGCGGTCATGGGGACCGGAGTGGCCACGGGAGAAAACAGGGCCGCGGACGCGGCGCAGAGAGCGATCGCGAGCCCGCTGCTTGAGGACGGGTCCATCAAGGGCGCCCGCGCCGTGCTCATCAATATTACCGGCGGGAACGACATGGGCATCTATGAGCTGAACGAGGCGTCGGCGATCATCAAGGCAGAGGTTGATCCGGGCGCAAACATCATTTTCGGCGCGGTGATCAATCCGGTGATGAGCGAAGAGGTGATGGTCACCGTTATCGCGACCGGCTTCGACGAAGTAGGCATCCGCGAGCTCGTGAAGCGGCCCGTGAACCTGAAGGAGTACATGAAGGTCGTGGAGAAGCCGAAACGCAGGCAGGAGACCTTCGACTTCAAGAACGAGGCGCTCGGCATCGACTGTGAGGACCTGGACAAGCCCACGTTCCTGAGAAGACAGGCGGATTAGCGAGGCATAAAAAAGGAAAACCACAGCAAGGCGAAAGTCATTGAACCCCGCGTCGCTGTGGTTCATGTATCAAACGATAATCAGGCCTATGGCAGGCAAGGCGGGAAGACCTCGCGCTGCCGGTCATATCACGAACGTTTTGCTTCGCTGTTGCGATCGTGACTCATGACCCCTACCGAGTGTCTCAGTTTTTCAACGGACTTGTCCATGCCGAGCCGTGTGTGTGAAAAGCCGAGAGGCGTGGGTTCCTCCTCCAGTTTCACGGAATTCATAAATTCGCAGCGCCAGCAGTTCAAGAGCTTCATTGCATACGTCCCCTGGATCTTTCCTCCGCAGAGCGAACCCGCGATCGCCCAGCAGGCCCGTCCCGCGTTCTTTCCGCCGTGAGCGCCGTCCAAGTCGGCGTAGGTAGTGACGGGGCAGACGCCCAGGTCCGCCACCTTATGGCCGCCGGGCTGCCGTCCGCATTTTTTGTGCTCCCAGCAGTTGATTTTGACTTTGGTTGTTGGTTCGAGTACGCCGGTCCCTGAAGCTTGTTTCGGATTTCCCATATGACCCATGCCTCCATTAATTCTGTAATGATGTCTTTACCGTGTCTCCGCTAGCTGATAATCCTTGTAACGTATGCTGTCCATCCTTAGTTTTACTTATCGAATAATATACTGGTAGTAAAAGAGATATGTCAATGCCATAGTTTAAATGAAGAACATATAATAATTTAAAATTGAGTCACCTGCCGACCTCTTTTTGCTTTGCATGGGAGGTCCTGTCCACGGCACTCAGGATTCCCCGCAAAATTCCTACTTCCCGGGCATCAAGCCGTGTCCTCCCGAACAACTGCCTCAGGGAAAACATCATGTGTTCCGCGCTGCGATCGTCAATAAATTCAATATCCAGCAAGGTATTTTTCATATGCTCATAAAAACGCTCAAGCTCCCGGTCAAGGGCAAGCTCGGTGTTTTCCGGGCAGGACGCTGCCGCTGCCGCGACGAAGAATTCGTACATCACTACCATGACCGCGTGAGACAGGTTCAATGACGAAAATGCCTCTGACGACGGGATCGAGATCAATTCGTGACAGAGCGCGAGGTCGGTGTTTTCGAGGCCGTTCACCTCATTGCCGAAGACCAGGCTGATCTTGTTCCGGCCGAGCAGGGGGACGGCCTGCTCGGCCATCTCCCGGGGTGTATGAATATTCCTGCGACGACGTCCCTTGTGGCGGGAAGCGCCGAGCACGAGGCCCTGGTCCGACACCGCGTCTTTGAGCGTACCGCGGACTTCGGCCTTATCAAGAATTTCGTATGCGCCCGCGGCAAGTTTGCGCGCTTCACCGTGCTGGTCCTCCGGCGGGTCCACGAGGACCAGGCGGGAAAAACCCATGTTCATCATGGCCCGGGCCACCGAGCCGATGTTGGCCGGCGTTTTCGTGTCCACCAGGACGATGGAAATGTTGTCGAGGGATGATTTCATTTTTATAATGCGTCCGGCGAAACCCGTTGTCTGTAAAGGCACAAAAATATTTCTTCATATTATAAGGAACAAAGCCGCTCTACTCAAGAACAATCTTGCCTTCGGGAATTATTCGAGAATCAAATTCTTCAAAAGAGACAAGGAATGTTTGGCCGCAAAAAGGGGCACAAGACACAAAAGCTAGAGAAAGATTTCGAACTTTGTCTAAAGAGTCGAGCTTTCTTTGCGCTTTATGCGCCTTTTTGCGGCTGAAAAGCCTTTCAGGTTTTTCGGCGTTGTAAAATCTGCCCGCGTATCGCAGAAGCTGGTAATGTTTCACGTTGACAAGCTGCGGGATGATTGATACAGTAGGGTCGTCATGAGTATAATCGCCATTTCGCTCCAGTCCGGAAGCAGCGGCAACTGCATTTACGTAGAAACCCCGAGCGTAAAACTTCTTTTCGACGCCGGGATCACCGGGGTCCAGGCCGCGGAGCGGCTTGCGGCCCATGGCCGCGATATCCGCACGATCGATGCGGTGATCATCTCGCATGACCACGGCGACCATATCCGGCATGCCGGCGTGTTTCAGCGCAAATACGGCCTGCCGATTTACGTCACGCCGGCCACGCTCGCCGCGGCCGCGTCCCGGTGCACGCTCGGAAAACTCAAGGACGTGCGCCACTTCCGGTCGAGCGAGAAGCTCCGGTTCGGCGACGTGCACGTGCAGGCGGTCCCCACTCCCCACGACGGCGCGGACGGGTCGGCGTTCGTGATCGAAGCGGGCCCGAAACGGCTCGGCATCATGACCGACCTCGGCCACGTGTTCCAGGGACTCATCCGCCTCGTCTCCTCCCTCGATGCGGTTTTCCTCGAAAGCAACTACGATCCGGACATGCTCGCCACGGGACCTTATCCCGCCTACCTCAAGCAGCGCATCAAAGGCCCGAAAGGCCATCTCTCGAACCTGGAGGCAGCCGAGCTCCTGCAACGCGCAGCGGAAGGCAAGCGGCTTAAGTGGGCCTGCCTCTCGCATCTCTCGGAGCAGAACAACAGTCCCGATGTGGCGCTCAAGACCCACCGCGCTGTTCTTTCCGAACGTATCACGCTCTATACCGCAGACCGGTACAGGGTGTCCGGCGTCTTCACGGTGTAATGCCCCGGCCGAACAGCACGTGTTCATCACCTCTACATAAAGCACGCCTCTCTCGTCGCTTTTCCCCTTGAACAGTATTGCGACGGCCCTCCTCTGTAACAAAGGTATTACGCCGACCCTCAATCATAGACAGACACCCATAGACAGACATCGTAAAAGAAAATGACAGAGATTCTGAAAGAAAATGTTTGCACAGACATTTATAGATTTGCTATGATTTATTCAGATTCAGATTCAGATGCAGATGCAGATGCAGGGGCAGAGCGCAGGCGACAGGTTACGTTTGAAAACAACTCATTGCGATTTCCAGACTGCAGGCTGACACAGACAAGACTCGCTCTTGCACATCCATCTTTATCAGAATGAAAAAGCTCAAGGAAATACATATCACCGGCCTCTCCGACCGCTCAGGGCACATCCTCGATAGTAATCGGCAACTGGCCCTCTCTATTGATCGCATGCCCCTCGGGTACATCGTCTGGGACGCGGATTTTCACGTCCTCGAGTGGAATCCGGCCGCAGAAAAAATATTCGGCTGGTCCGGAGCAGAGGCGAAGGGAAAGCAGGCGGGTGAGCTTATGCTTCCGGGGGCGGAATCTCCGCCGGAGTGCATGCGCCGCGCAATTCAGCAGGGGAGCAAGACAACGCTCGGCGTGTGCGCGGGCGTCAACAAGGGCGGGAAGCGGATCGCCTGCGAATGGCACAACACGCCCGTGCTGGACGAGGCAGGGGAGCTTCACGGCGTCATCTCCATGATCCATGACATAACCGGCCGCGACGAAACCGACCGGGAACTGCGGGAAAGCCGGAAATTCCTCCAGACGATCATCGACACCGAACCGGAATGCGTAAAGCTTATCGATGCCGAGGGCAACCTCATCATGATGAACCGGGCCGGTCTCGACATGATCGAGGCCGAGTCGCTCAGCCAGGTCAAGGGGCAGTCGGTCTGTTCCCTCGTTACCGCGGGGCACCGCGAAGCATTCACCAGGCTCACGGAGAGGGTATTTCGAGGCGAAGCGGGAACCCTCGATTTCGAGATGACGGGCATCCATGGGCGCAAACTCTGGCTCGAGACCCACGGGGTCCCGCTCAGGAACGACAAGGATGAGATAATAGCCCTGCTGGGGATCACGCGCGACATCACGAAGCGCAAGGAAGCCGAGGAGGCGCTGCTGCAGGAAAAAAGCTTCTCCGACTCGATTATCGACAACCTGCCCGGTATATTCTTCATCTGTGATGAGGAAGGCCGCCTGATACGCTGGAACAACAACGAAGCGGCGGTGACCGGCTATTCCAGCGAGGAGCTGGGCTCCCTGAACGTGCTTGAGCTTTTTCGTAAAGACAGGGACATCGTGCACAGCGCACTTCAGGACCTCTTTGCCTCGGGAAAAGTCACCCTCCAGGCGAGGCTCACCACGAAGAACGGCACACCGGTGCCGTTCTTCCTGACGGGGTTCCGCATGACCACGATCGGCAAGCGCTACCTTGTGGCCGTGGGAATCGATGTATCGGAACGCAAGCGGCTTGAGGAGCAGCTTCGCCAGTCCCAGAAGATGGAATCCATCGGCACGCTCGCGGGCGGCATTGCTCATGACTTCAACAACATCCTGACGGCGATCATCGGGTACGGCAGCCTGCTGCAGATGAAGATGAAGGAGGGGGACCCCCTGCGATACAATATCGAACAGATCCTCTCTTCGGCCAACCGGGCGGCCTCGCTTACCCAGGGACTCCTCGCTTACAGCCGGAAGCAGCTCCTCAACCCCCAGCCTGTCAGCGTGAATGCGATCATCAAGAAGGTGGACCTGCTTCTCACAAGGCTCATCGGCGAGAATATCGAGCTCAAAACCATGCTGACCGACGACGACGTGAACGTGATGGCCGATGCCGGGCAGATCGAGCAGGTGCTTATGAACCTCGCGACGAACGCCCGGGACGCCATGCCCGAGGGCGGCTATCTCTTCATCGAAACCGGGCGCATCGAGTTCTCCGAAGAATCTGCGAAAGCCCACGAATTCGGAAAGCACGGCGCCTACGCCCTCATCACGGTGACCGATTCGGGCATGGGCATGGACGAGAAGACCCGGCAGCGGATCTTTGAACCGTTCTTCACGACCAAGGAAGTGGGCCAGGGCACGGGACTGGGGCTCGCCATAGCCTACGGCATCATCAAACAGCACAACGGCACGATCACCGTTTCCAGCGAGGAGGGCAAAGGCACGACGTTCAAGATCTATTTGCCCGTCGTTCCTGCGCTTGAGCGGCAGATGCAGCCTTTTGAGCTTCCGCCGATACAAGGCGGCGTCGAGACCGTGCTTGTGGCTGAAGACGATGAGGTCGTGCGGAAGCTCACCAGGAACGTGCTGGAGCAATTCGGGTACACGGTCATCGAGGCCGAAGACGGCGAGGACGCGGTAAACAAGTTCATGGAGCACCGCGACTTGATAAAATTGCTCCTTTTCGACGTTATCATGCCGAAGAAGAACGGCAGAGAGGCCTACGCCAAGATCAGGATCTTCAGCCCCGACATGAAGGTTCTGTTCCTGAGCGGTTATACCGCGGACACCGTACAGAGAAAGGGCCTGCTTGAGCCGGGAGTGAACTTCATCATGAAACCCGTCCCCGTGAACGAGCTTTTAAGGAAGGTGCGGTCGATCCTCGACAGCAGCTGACGGTGATGGACCGGCCCGAGGCCTACGTAGTGAGCATATTTCCCCCTTCCAACTTCCCGCCGAATCTGGTATAGTGCTTACCGCAAATTCGAAGCCCGAATATCTAATTCTAATCAAGGAAGCGCGACCGTTTAAAATTCAGGATTTCGATTTTAGTATTTGTTGTAAAGGAAGGCCTATGGGAGTTCTCGACAGCATCGGCAATACGCCGCTCGTAAAACTGGAAAAGCTCAATGCCAATCCACGGATAAGGGTGTTCGCGAAACTGGAAGGCAATAACCCCGGCGGCTCGGTCAAAGACCGCATTGCCCTTTACATGATCAGGGGCGCCGAGGAAGCGGGCCGCATCAAAAAAGGCGACACGATCCTCGAAGCCACCTCGGGCAACACCGGGATCGGGCTCGCCATGGTCGGCGCGGCCCTGGGATACAAGGTGGTCCTCGTCATGCCCGAATGCGTGAGTCTCGAGCGCCGGAAGGTCCTCGAGGCCTTTGGCGCCGAGCTCATTTTGAGCCCGGGGAATGAGGGCACCGACGGCGCTATCAAGCGCGCGCGAAAGATGATGGAAGAGTCTCCGGACGGATATTTCATGCCGAACCAGTTCGACAATCCCGCTAATATTCTCGCTCACTACGAGACCACGGGGCGGGAGATCATCGACCAGACCAACGGCGAGGTCGACGTCTTTGTCGCGGGAATGGGCACGACGGGGACGCTTATGGGAGCGGGCAAGCGGCTCAAGGAGTTCAACCGCAATATCAGGATCGTGGGCGTCGAGCCCTTTCTCGGCCACAAGATACAGGGCCTCAAGAACATGCAGGAGTCCATCGTCCCGAAGATATTCAATCCCGCCTTTCCCGACGAGATCGTCAAGGTGAACGACGACGATGCCTTTGCCACGACGCGGCGGCTCGCACTAGAGGAGGGCATCTTCGCGGGCATGAGCAGCGGAGCGGCGGTCTTCGGCGCGCTCGCCATGGCCGGCCGGATCGAGCGCGGTACGGTCGTGGTGGTCCTGCCCGACCGCGGCGACCGGTACCTGAGCACTGCGCTGTTCACGTCGGTCTGCGCCAAGTGCCCGCCGTGATCAGGCAAACCGGACAAAAGACAAAATCTAAAAGGCATTTCTCGCAAAGCTCGCAAAGAGAGACAATGTAAAACAAAAAAGCAAAGCTTTGGATTTTTCTTAAAACCAAGAATTAAGCTTTCCTTTGCGCCCTTTGCGCCTTTGCGAGAAAATTTCTTCTCTTTTTCTCATTATTCAACCGTGGAATCAATTCCTGAATTGCTTTGCGCAATGCCCTCCCGCATAGTATAATCTTTCCATGTCGCGGAAGCTCAAAGAAAAAGCCGATGCATTGCTTGCCGCCGAGCGGGGGACCGTCCACAAGGCCCGGGGCGCGCAGGTTGAGATCGTTCTCGCGTATCCGAATACCTACCATGTGGGTATGTCGAACCTCGGCGTGCACCAGATCTATTCCCTCCTGAACAGGCGGGAGGACACCGCTTGCGAGCGCGTGTTCCTGCCCGACGAAGAAGACATTGAAGACTATTATAAAACGGGCACAAAACTCTTCACCCTCGAAAGCAAGCGGCCGGTGAAAGAGTTCGACATCCTGGCCTTCTCCGTCTCATTCGAGCAGGACTATCTGAACATCCTCGAAATCCTCCGCCTCTCCGGGATTCCTCTCGCTCAGGAAGAAAGAACAGACGAAGACCCTCTTGTGCTCCTCGGCGGCATCTGTTCCTTCTTCAATCCCGAGCCGCTTGCCGATTTTTTCGATATCGTGATCGTGGGCGAAGGCGAAGAGGTCATGGGTGAGTTCGTCGGACGCCTATCGGGAGAATAGAGAAAAAGGCAGGCATGAGCTGCTTAAGGCGCTCATCCGGATACCGGGAGTATACGTGCCGGAGTTCTATGATGTCATCTATAATGAAGACGGCACGATCAAGGAACGAAAAAAACTTGAGCCCTCGGCGCCCGACTCGATAGTCAAGCGCACGGTCGGGGATTTCAACGCGTCACCCGCGGCAACCGTGATCCTTACGCCGAACACCGAGTTCAGCGATATGTACCTTTCGGAGATCACGCGCGGGTGCGGCAGGCACTGCCGGTTCTGCATGGCCGGATACATCTATCTTCCGCCGAGGAACCTCAATATCGCGCAGGCGAAGGAGCAGGCTGCAAAGGCCGACGATCTGTGCGGGAAGATCGGGCTGGTGGGCGCTGCTCTCTCGGACTATCCCGACATCGGCGAACTCTGCGCTGCGATCCACGGCAAGGTCTCGGTCTCGTCGCTCCGCGCGGACTCCGTGAGCGAAGCGCTCATCGACCGCCTGGCGCAAGAGCGGGCACAAGACCATCGCGATCGCGCCCGAGGCGGGCTCGGAGCGTCTCCGGAGGGTGATCAACAAGGGCGTGACCGAAGAGGACGTCCTCCGCGCAGCGGACATGATCTTCGGCCGCGGCATCCCGAACCTGAAACTGTACTTCATCCTCGGCCTGCCGACCGAGACGCAGGAGGACGTGGACGCGATCATCGCGCTTGCGGAAAAGGCGCATGAGGTCCAGCTCAAACACGCGCGGCCCGCGGGCAGGATCGGCCGCATCACCCTTTCGGTGAACTCCTTTGTGCCGAAGCCGTTCACGCCGTTCCAGTGGGAGCCGATGGAGCGCGTTGACAGCCTGAATAAAAAACTCCGTTATCTTGAAAAGGCGGTCAAGAAGATCGGAAACATGAACATCATCCATGACCTGCCCAAATGGGAGTACGTTCAGGCCACGCTTTCGCGCGGGGACCGGCGGCTCGGGAAGCTCATCCGTGCCGCCCATGAAAAGGACGGCGACTGGAAAACAGCGGCCCGGGAGCTCGGGATCGACACGGATTTTTACGTAACGCGCCGGCGTGATGTTGCCGAGGTCCTGCCCTGGGATTTTATTGACATCGGTGTGCGGAAAGATTATCTTAGGAATGAATTCGAGCGGGCCCTCGAGGGCAAGTTCACGCCGCCGTGCAGGCCGGCATCGTGTAAAACGTGCGGAGTATGCAGGTAAAGCAAGTACGGATATCGAAATCCGAACCCGGACAGCATGAACCAAGAATTTGCCGCGAAGACTCACCCTGCACTCGTTGATGGCCGCGTCTTCGTAGCCTGCTGTTGCCATATCGCGGCAACAGGTAAGAGCAGGCTACGTTATCACACCCTGCATTCGCGGTTCCGCTCTTAAACGCGGGTGCAGGCTTGTAACCGCCGGGTGCAGGCGAAGTCACGAAGAAAACCAAAAATTGTTAAGATGTGCTTTCCTGGTTAAATTTAGGCTATACTTTGCGTCTTAGCGCCTTCGTGGCTGAATTTTTGCCTACTTGTAGAGATCCGATCAGGATTTACCTGGATATGAGAACTGATACAAAAAAGGACACTCAGTATATAACCATTCCCGCCCTGGAACGGACGGGCGTTATCAGGCATGCATTTACAACGCGGGCGAACGGCCTCGGCAGGAGAAACAAGGGCGCCAGGATGCCTGATGACTGGAACGTGGTGGCTGCGGCATTCGGGACCAACACCTCTCGCGTGGTCACTGCGGACCAGGTGCACGGGGAAAATATCGTGAAGGTCGATGAATTGAACTACCCGAATGTCCGAACGGTCCATGCCGACGCCATGATTACCGATGTTCCCGGACTTGCCATCGGCGTGGAGACCGCCGACTGCGTTCCGGTGCTGCTCTTCGATCCCGCAAAGCCGGCAGTGGCTGCGGTGCATGCGGGATGGCGGAGCACGGTCAAAAAGATCGTCCAGAAAGCGATCAACAGGATGAGCGAAGAGTTCGGCTCCGAGCCTTCCCGGATGATCGCGGCCATCGGCCCGGCCATCGGGCCGGAGTGCTATGAAGTGGACGAGCCGGTGATGGGCCCCGTGAGGGAGGCCTTTTCGTTCTGGGAGGAAGTGACGGCGCCGCGCGGACGCGACCGCTGGAGCCTGGACCTGGTCAAGGCGAACAGGATGGAACTGATGCAGATCGGGCTGCTGGAAAAGAACATCCATTCCGTCGGCATGTGCACATCGTGCCGGAAGGACCTGTTCTACTCCTATCGCGCGGAGGGCAGGACCGGCAGGATGCTGTCGGTGATAATGCTGAAACCGTGAAGCATGTTTTCTCGCAAAGGCGCAAAGGTCGCAAAGAAGTTCGTAACACAGATGCTTTAAAAGGGTCTGTTAAAACCTTTATTCTTTCTTTGCGTTCTTGGCGGGCTTAGCGAGAGATAAGCTTTTATGTCGATAGCGGACAACCTCAAGACGGTCACTGACAGGATCGCATTCGCGGCGAAGCGCGCAGGGCGCGATCCGTCCTCCGTCAGGCTTATTGTCGTGACCAAGACCGTTGACGTCGAGAGTATCCGTCATGCCGTGGCGGCAGGCGCAGCGGTCCTTGGAGAAAACCGCGTCCAGGAGGCCAGAGAAAAGATAGAAAAGCTCGGCCGCATGGCACGCTGGCACCTGATCGGACATCTCCAGACGAACAAGGCGAAATATGCCGTTAAACTCTTCGACCTTATTCACTCCGTCGACAATCTCGAACTCGCAAAGGAGCTCGACAAGCAGGCGGCAAAGATCGGAAAGGTCCAGAATATTTTGATCGAGGTGAGCATCGCGGGCGAGGCAGCAAAGGCAGGGGTTGCAATGCAGGATGTTACGACTCTCGTTCGCGAAGCGGCGAAGTTTAAGAACATTTCGATCAAGGGCCTCATGACCGTGCCGCCGTATTCGGAGAACCCCGAGGACGCAAGGCCCTTTTTCCGGAAGCTTCGGGAACTGGCGGAGACTATACTAAAGGAAAATATCCCCGGGGTCTCGATGAACGAACTTTCGATGGGCATGAGCGGTGACTTCGAGGTCGCGGTTGAAGAAGGCGCAACCATGGTGCGCGTGGGCACGGCGATATTCGGGGAAAGAAACTGAAACAACATAAGAGCCGTAGCCGCAAAAGAACGCAAGAAGCGCAAAAAGAAAAGCGATTTAAAACGCGACATTTTTTTGTGCATCTTTGCGGCCAAGGATGGGGGGCGGTGTATGACAGTTGATAAAAAGATCGCATTCCTGGGCGGCGGGAACATGGCCGAGGCGCTCATCAAGGGCATTCTTGCCGCGGGTGCGGCCAGGGCCGGCCAGATGTCCGTGACCGACATCTCGATCGACCGGCTTGAATATCTGAAGAAGACTTATGGTATCATGGTACAAAAGAGCAACAAGGATGCAGCGTCCCAGGCCGACGTCGTTCTTCTGTGCGTGAAGCCCCAGGTCATAGACAAGGTGCTGGAGGAGATCGCTCCGGCGGCCGGCAGCGGCAAGCTGGTCATCTCCATTGCCGCCGGCATCACGCTTGCCAGGATCGAGAAGGCCCTCACGGCCAATCCCCGCGTGGTCCGCGTGATGCCGAACACGCCCGCGCTGGTGCTCGCGGGCGCGGCAGCGCTCGCTGGCGGAAAGAACGCGACGGGTGAAGATCTTGCCGTGGCGCAGAGCATCTTCAACTCCGTGGGCAGGGCCGTGGTGGTCGAAGAAAAACTGATGGATGCGGTGACCGGGCTTTCGGGAAGCGGGCCCGCGTATGTGTTCATGATCATCGACGCGCTGTCCGATGCGGGCGTCAAGGCGGGACTGCCCCGGCAGCTCGCGCTCGAGCTCGCGGCCCAGACCGTGTACGGCTCTGCGAAGATGGTGCTCGAGACCAAGGAGCATCCCGGCAAGCTCCGGGACATGGTCACCTCTCCCGGCGGGACGACCATCGAAGGTCTTCATGCGCTCGAAAAGGGGAAGCTCCGGGCCACGCTCATGAACGCGGTCGAAGCGGCCACGGCGCGAAGCAAGGAGTTGGGGAAGTAATAGAAAAGACATAACGGTTTGAGCCGTTTGAACGGTTCGAACCGTTTAAACGGTTAACAGCGGGAGGAACAATGTTCGTATTCGGAAATATCATAGTGGGACTTGCCAGGGTTCTTGAAGTGGTGCTGAACATCTATATGTGGGTCATAATCATCAGGGCGCTCATTTCCTGGGTGAACCCGGACCCCTACAACTCGATCGTCCAGATCCTCACGCGGCTGACGGAGCCCGTGCTCAGGCCGATCAGAAAGCTTGTGCCACCTCACAAAGTGGGAATCGACTTTTCGCCGCTCATAGCGGTTCTTATCATCATGTTCCTGCAGTATGCGCTGATCGATACCCTGTTTCGTATCGGGCGTTCGATGGGGTAAGTGACGGCCCGCGTACTGCGGCCGGGGAGGAAATCGTATGAATATTACTCCGCTCGACATCCAGCAAAAGCGGTTTCATATGGGGTTTCGCGGATATGACCGCGGCGAAGTGGAAACGTTCCTCGACCTCGTGCGGGAAGATATGGAGCTGCTCCTGCGCGAGGTGACCGAACTCCGGGAGTTCCGGCAGACCTACGAGGACCGCATGCGGGAGCTTCATGAAAAAGAAGAGACGGTCAAAAACACGATGATCATGACCCAGAAAATGGCGGAGGACCTGAAGGAGAACGCCCGCAAGGAGGCCGCGCTGCTCCTGAAGGACGCCGAGCTCCGCGGCCAGCAGACCACGGCGAACGCCCAGCAGGAAAGGGCGAGGATCGAGGCGGAGTTGCTGGAGTTGAGGCGGCGGAAGCACCACTTTCTGCAGGACATTAAAAAAGTCATCCAGATGCACATGGAGATGGTGAACTTTGAAGAAGGCGGCAATGAAATCAAGGGCGGGCCGCCCCAGGGATAAGGCGGCAGCGGCGGTCACGCTGTCGATCCGCATCCAGCCGCGCGCTTCGAAAAACGAACTTGTCCGCAGGGAAGACGGCGGGCTCAAGATCAGGCTCACGGCCCCACCGGTCGACGGCGCGGCGAATGAGGCGCTTATCCGCTTCCTCGCGGATACGCTCTCCATTTCCAAGTCGCAGGTCGAGATCATCTCTGGCCACACCTCGCGGGACAAGATCGTCAGGATCCACGGCACAAGCGAGGCAGACGCAAGCAGGCTGTTGAATAACAGGAAGGAATAGATTTTTGTAAATAATTCATTGTTTTTGGTACATTTGCGGTTACCCGTTTTAATCCACGGTTAAATGCTTTTTCCAGGACAATCAATATCAGCTCTACAGGAAAATGAAATCCACGGTCACTACTGCAGAAGAGATTAACCATATCAACATTCCTCAGCTCTTTGTCGACATTTGCACGGGAAAGAAAACCGGGACTGCGGTGTTTGAGCTGAAGGGCGCGCTCAAGAAGGTTTTTTTTAAACAGGGCGACATCATCTATGCCTCATCGACGCTGGATGAGGAACTGCTGGGCGAGTGCCTGCTTCGAGATGGTAAAATCACTGAAGATCAATATGAGAAAGCTGCCGAGGCGTTGATGGAGACGGGGAAAAAACTCGGCGTGATCCTCGTGAAGCTGGGTTATATAACACCGGGCGACCTTGTCGAAGGAGCGCGGTCCCAGGTCAAGGGGATCGTCCTCAGCCTGTTCTCCTGGCAAGGCGCGTATCGCTTCGAGGAAGGGCCTCTCCGGCCGGAAGAGATCATCCCGCTTCACATGAGCGTCGCGAGTTTTAAAAACATGATCATCGAAGGCCTAAGCCGGATCGAAGAGCAAACGGTCCGGGCGATATTCCCGCGGGGGGCCGTCCTCCGAAAGGCCCGGGCTTCCGCCAAGATGCTCTTTCAGGCCTCCGATCTCCCGTTGGAACAAAAAAAAATCCATTCCCTCATCAATGGGGCCCGTACCCTTGAGGAGCTCCGCTCTCTCTCCGGCGCCGCGGATCACGACGTTTTGAAAACAGCCTATACGCTCCTTGTGCTCCGCATGGCGGAAACAAGGGAGATCCATGCCCCGGCAGAGAGCGCCGCTGCAGCAAAGGAAGCGCGCGCCCCTTCACGGGGCGGCGCCGACGACGCGGGCGCGGACGCCGCAGGCAGGCGGCAGATACTGCAGGCATATGAACAGATGGAAAAACAGGATTACTATCAAATGCTGGGCCTCAGCAGGGATTTTACCGAAGCGGAACTGCGAAAGGCTTACAGAAAGCTCGTCAAGGCGTATCACCCGGACCGATACTACGGCTCGACGTTGAACGATTTGAACGAGAAACTCGAAATGATCTTCATCAAAGTTCGCGAGGCATATAAGGCTCTCGGGAATGAGGCCGGCCGCAGCCGATACGATCGTGACCTCAGCGAAGGCACGGCGAAAACAGAACAGGCGGATAAACCAGTAGATAAAAAAGTCGTTGCAGCCGATCAGTTCGAGTTAGGCATGAAGGCATACGCAGAGGGGGACTTCCGAAGCGCGGAAGGCTCCTTCGCCTGGGCCTGCACCTTCGACCCGGATAATGCCGCTTACTTCTACTATAACGGCCTCGCGCTGGAGAAGATACCGCAGCGCGGACGTGATGCGGAAGAAAGTCTTAAGACGGCTCTCAAGCTCAATCCTAAAACAGAGTATCACCTTGAGCTCGGCAACTTCTATTTACGGTACGGACGTAAAACGCTTGCGCTGTCCCAGTTCAGGGAAGCATTGAAAAAAGATCCGGCTTCGGAGGCTGCCAGAAAGGGGTTTTCCGCGGTGGACAGTATGGCGAAGAGGAAAAATGCCGAGCCTTCAACATCGTGATATCACACAGCGGCGACCCACGAGATGCGGAAAGCCTGTTGAATCTTGAGGGCAAATAGAGTAATATATATCAGTTAGGAGTTCGGAGCGCAGAGTTCAGAGTGAAACCTTGCAGTTCAGGTACTTTTCTGCCGTACTCCGGACTAAAAAGTATGAACTCAAAACTGTATCACCAAAAAAGGGGGCGACAGGTTTCGACGGGGACACAGAGGTCAGGAGTTGCATGCCGAGGTGCCATGGGGCTCGTAAAACACATGGCAAAATAGAACTGCCAATAACGAACTGGCATACGCTGCCTAATTAACTAGTCAGCGCGTTTCGCGGCCGGCGCCTGAACAGCCGCAGAGACGTCACAAACCAGGCTGGTCTTCCCGACGTCGTCCGGGGCGGGAAGATAAGAAAAACCGGGCTGGCCGATTCCGAAGCTCTCCCTGAGGCGCCGGATGAGGCGAAAGCTGTAAATGAGGGGATAAGCATGTATGAGCTTCTGGCTGACGGTTTTCGGACGTGGGTTCGAATCCCACCGCCTCCACCAATTAAATGATTGATCTGCGGTTTAGGAAGGCTTAGAGAAATTCTCTAAGCCTTTTTTCCTGAGAATGAAGTTGACATTGCCCGGCAAATCAAAAAAAACCGCAAGTAAATTACTGCATCTGTTATACTATTAAAGAAGTAGAAGCTCTCGCGCACGAGGAGGCCGGTGATGTTCGGCAGGCGCATCAGGCTGTTCAAGCTTCTGGGGTTCGCGGTCTATGTCGATATGAGCTGGCTGGTGCTGGCGCTGCTCATTACTTGGTCCCTTGCCCGCGGCTACTTCCCCTATCACTACGAAAAACTTTCCTCCTTCATGTATTGGTCCATGGGCGCGGCGGGCGCCCTCGGCATGTTCGCGTCCATCATCTTTCACGAACTTTGCCACTCCCTTGTTGCGCGCCGGTTCGGGCTGCCCATGAAGGGCATCACGCTGTTCATTTTCGGCGGCGTCGCCGAGATGGACGAAGAACCGCCGAGCCCGAAGGCTGAATTTTTCATGGCCGTTGCCGGCCCGCTGTCCAGCATCCTTCTCGGGACCATCGGGTACGCGGTCGCCACGACCGGCGAGGCGTGGCTGCCGGACCCGGCCGCCGGCGTGCTCGAGTATCTGACGGTCATCAATTTTATCCTTGCGGGGTTCAATCTGCTGCCGGCCTTTCCCCTGGACGGCGGACGCGTGCTGCGCGCGGCGCTCTGGCAGTGGAAGAAGAACTTCCGGTGGGCGACCCGTATCGCGTCGAAGATAGGCTCATTTTTCGGGACCGTCCTGATCTTCCTGGGCATCCTGAACGTCTTGCGCGGAAACGTCATCGGGGGCATCTGGCAATTCATGATAGGCCTGTTCCTGGGGAATGCGGCCCGGATGTCCTATCAACAGGTCATCATGCGCAAGGCGCTCGAAGGAGGAACGGTCCGGCAGTTCATGAACAAGGAGCCCGTGACCGCTCCCGGCTCCATCTCACTGAAGGACCTCGTAGAAGGTTATATGTACCAATACCACTTTAAAATGTTTCCTGTCGTCGAAAGAGGATCGCTCCTGGGTTGCATCACGACGCGCATGGTGAAAGAGGTCCCGCAGGGGGAGTGGGGCAGCCGGACCGTGGGCGAGGTCGCGGTCCGGTGTTCTCCGGAAAATACCATAGGACCCGGCGAAGATGCGATAAAAGCGCTCGGGGTCATGAGCCGGACGGGAAACAGCAGGCTCATGGTCGTTGAGGACGGCCGGCTCATTGGCATTATTACGCTCAAGGACATCATGGGCCTTCTCTCGGTAAAGCTGGATCTTGGGGACGAAGAAAAATAGTTTTCCGGCCGCGGCAGGACGGCGGCCGTCTTCAGAACAGGAAGGAGCGCACACAATGGAAGGGAAGCGAGTAAAGGACAGCAGCGTCACCATGGCCCAGATGATGATACCCCTGGACGCGAACCCCGCCGGCAACGTGCACGGCGGCGTTGTCGTCAAGATCATCGACGAGGCGGCGGGTGTGGTGGCGGCGCGGCACTCGCGGAGCAACGTGGTCACCGCCTCCATTGACCGGATGGATTTTCACAATCCTGTTTTCGTCGGCGATGTCCTGTTCTTCAAGGCGAGCCTGAACCTCGTGGGCAAAACTTCCATGGAGATCGGCGTTCGCGTGGAAGCGGAGAACCTGATCACCGGGGTGGTGCGCCACGCGGCGTCAGCGTATCTGACCTATGTTGCGATCGACCTGAATGGAAAACCGCGGGAAGTGCCCCCGCTCATTCTGGAAACGGAAGAGGAACGGAGAAGAAACATCGAGGCCAGGCGAAGAAGGGATGTCCGGCTCGCTGAGAAGAAGCAGGAAGCAGGTGCCAGGTGATAACAACAGGTCTCCCGGCGTTTCCTCCGCCCTTATTATGTTATAATCAATCAAGCGTGAGGGGCGGCCCCTGTTTCTATATCCGCCGCCCGGCTACTTCCTATGCCTGCCCGTGACGTCAAGACCCGCGAAGAGCTCGCCTATCTGAGAAAAGAAGTCAAACGACTTCGCGCAGCGATCAACCGCCTTACCTCCGGTCTCAACGTATTCCTCAAGCGGCGCGGTTTCACGATCTACAAGAAGGAACCTTCCGAAGACCTGCTGGTCCCTGCCGGGAAATTTCAGGCCGGTTATTACCGGATGATGCACAAATACTCGTTCCGGCTCCTTCTTCGAGACGTGATCAAGCAGCAAGAACCGTTCGCCTCCGAACAGGTGACGCGGTACGCGACCCCGGGCGTCACAAAAAAATATCTTGACTATCTCCTGTCCATCAGGCTCCTGCAAAAAAAGACGAACGGCTACGTCCTCGCCAAAGGGCCGGTCAAGAGCTTCGGCGAAACGCTTGAATGGTATGTCGCCCAGGTGTTTACCCGGGAGCTTGGCTCGGAGGCGGCGTGGGGCGTGAAGTTCAAGCGGCCGAAGGTGGGAGGGGATTACGATGTGATCGCGAAGTTCGACGGCTCGCTTTTCTACGTCGAGGTGAAATCGTCGCCTCCGAAGCAGATCTACGACAGCGAGATCGCCGCGTTTCTCGACCGGGTCGAGGACCTCTCGCCCGAGATCGCGGTATTCCTGATGGACACGGAGCTCAGAATGCAGGACAAGATCGTACCCATGTTCGAAGCGGAGCTTGCGCGACGGTCGCCCTATCCGCCCGCGGTCACGCGCATGGAGCGTGAGCTTTTCACCGTCCAGGACAGGATCTTTATCATCAACGCGAAAGAGGACATCGTCCGGAACCTTCAGAAGGCGCTGTCCTGGTATTATAAACGTGAATGATCAGCAAGGGGCCTGTGCCCGACTGAGGAGGAAAATGCCTGCGGCGCACGGGGAAAACATCCTCAGGTCCCGCAAAGACGTCCCGCTGCATAGCCCCGCACAAAGTCCACGGCGTTCCTGATTTCTTCGGCATCGGGTAGAAAAGAGGCCAGCCGGTCGATGGTGCGCCGCTCCGCGACCATCCGCAGCGAGGCGGCGAAGTTGAGGTCGAAAATCCAGGCGAGCTGCAGGAGCTTAAAATCATTCAGGGTCCTGAGCGCCGACATCTGCACCATCTCTTTGCGGCGCAGCGATTCCAGGATCTCCGGCGAATAGCCGTCCGTGTCCGGCAGGTCGAGCCCGACGGCAGATGCCCTCTCTGCCTCGTTCTGCGAGTAATATTCGAGCGACACGCGCCAGATGTCGAGCTTGTCGGCGTCTCGGACCATCTTGAGAAAGAGGAGCGCATCCGGGTCGAGCCCCCCGGGGACGGCAAAGACGTTATGGAGCGTTACGGCCCGGAGGATGAGGTCCCGCTCGCGCTTCAAAACGCTCCGGAGCACGTTGTTCCCGATCAGCACCCGGGCGCCGAGGGCCGCGTGGTTCACCGAGACGCTGTCCCGGAACGTATGGTATTTCCGGTACTGCGGGAACCTGCCGACATCGTGAAAGAGCGCGACGGCCCCGGCGAGCATGACGCGGTCCTCGTCGAGAGACAGGTCGCGCGCGATCGCCGTCATGTTGTCGCAGACGTGCCGGGTGTGCTCTTCTTTCAGGGTTATGTTCTGCTGGTCCTCGGCGTCCGGCGTGCGGAAGGTCCTGCAGTAATCAGAGAACCACTGCTTCAGGTTGTCCAGTTCTTGACGGTCCATAGGTGCGATATCCGTCCCATTGTACTGTATCACCATGCCCGCGTCAAGGCCCGGGCACCCTGCCGGCATGCGGCCGTTTGCCACTCCCGATGACCTATGGTACAGTACGGCATGGAATCCTGGTAATCAGCGCTACTGATACCACAGAGGACACAGAGAGGGGGATGACCGAGGATGCATTGTGCTTTTAAACTCAAAAATTTCTCTGTGTCCTCCGTGGTGAAGGAGTTGGAAGGAGTAAAACCATGCTCATACGCGAACTGAAAGACTGCGACGAATTCATCGCCGGCGACAACTGCATCCTGCGGGAGATCCTGCACCCTGACAAGGCCGGCCTCGACCTCCGCTACAGCCTGGCTCACGCGGTGGTTCGGCCCGGTCAGACCACGTGGAGGCACCGGCTCAAGACCTCCGAGGTCTATTATATTATAGAGGGCGAGGGCATCATGCATATCGACGACGAGACAGCGCCGGTTCGCCCCGGTTCCACCGTCTATATCCCGCCGAAGGCGACGCAGTGTATCCATAATGCGGGTACAAGGGACCTCGTGTTCATCTGCATCGTGGACCCGGCGTGGCGCAAGGAAGACGAAGAGGTGGTATGAACAGGCCTGGGACAGGCATATTGGACGAGCATGTCAAGAACACCTGTTTCACCCCGGGGATACGAAGCACCGGCTATTCGGTAAATTCCTTCCGTGACCCGCAGGATACCCGGAAGAAGCAACTGTTTTACTACGATGGTGCCGAAAGCATGGCCCAGCCTGATGTCATGATCCCCACGAAAGCTCCCAAGGATAGCCGACGAGGGAGGCTGTGAGGGATTTAGAGAAACGCAGGTAAATGCCGTCATGAGACCTTTCATAAGGTCTTTATCCCCGCATTGATTCCCCTTGCCTCACCCGCCCGAAAGGAGAGGACGACAATATCGGCTTATCCGCGCAAATCCGTGGAAAAAAAATACTATTATGCTATAATCCCGCATGCGCTTCATAGCCGACCTTCACGTCCACTCGCACTACTCCCGCGCAACGAGCAAGGACATGTCGCCCGAAGGGATCTGGAAGTGGGCGCAGCTCAAGGGCATCACGGTCATCGGCACCGGCGACTTCACCCATCCCCAGTGGCTCAGGGAGCTTCAAAAAAAGCTGGAGCCCGCGGACAACGGCCTCTTTACGCTCAGGAAAAAATATCAGCCGGACGGCGTTCCCGATTCATGCAAGTCCGAGGTTTCTTTCATCCTCTCCGCGGAGATAAGCTGCATCTACCGGAAGAACGACAAGACCCGAAAGGTGCACGCGGTCGTTCTCTCGCCCGATCTCGCGAGCGCGGCGCGGCTGAATGCTTCCCTGTCGAAGATCGGCAATCTCAAGTCCGACGGCAGGCCGATCCTGGGGCTCGATGCAAAGGAGCTGCTGAGGATGACGCTCGACGCCTCGCCGGACAACCTGTTCATCCCGGCTCACGCCTGGACCCCGCACTTTTCCGTGTTCGGCGCCGTTTCGGGCTTCGACACGCTCGAAGAATGCTTCGACGAGCTCACGCCCCACATCTACGCCATCGAGACCGGGCTTTCGTCGGACCCGGCCATGAACCGCAGGCTCTCCGCCCTGGACCGTATAACGCTTGTGTCCAATTCAGACGCCCACTCGGCGCCCAAGATCGGCCGCGAAGCGAATATCTTCGATACCGAAATATCCTATTCCGCGATGATGGCAGCCATCAAAACGGGGAAAGGTTTTTCAGGCACCATCGAGTTCTTTCCCGAGGAAGGGAAGTATCACAACGACGGCCACCGCTCATGCGGAGTAAGCTTTACCCCAAGGGAAACGATCCGCCACGGTTATCTTTGTCCGGCGTGCGGCAAGAAGGTGACCGTGGGCGTGCTGCACCGGGTCGAAAAACTGGCCGACCGCGAGGAGGGCTTCAAACTTTCCGGCGCGCCGCCGTACTTTCCCATCATCCCGTTGCCGGAGATCATCGCCGAGGGGCTGAAATGCGGCGTGAAGACGAAAAAGGTGAATGCCGTCTATTATGCCCTGCTCGAAAAACTGGGGAGCGAATTCAAGATACTCATGGACGCTCCGCTCGACGATATCGAGCGCGCGGGCACGCCGCTCATCCGCGAGGCTGTTGCCCGCATGCGCGAAGGCCGCGTCCACATCGCTCCGGGCTATGACGGGGAATATGGGAAGGTAAGGATCTTCGAGGAAGGAGAACGGAAAAAGTTCACGGGGCAGAGGTAACTTCACCAGAATCTTACGGGAGACAGGAACGGGCACTGCCGTCACTTCAATTTTCGGGGGTATCGTATGGAAAAAAAACTGGTTATTGCTTTGATGCTGACTATTTCCTTCATCGGCATCGTTATCGGCGTCATGTCGTATTTAAAGGAACACCGGTCCTTGCTCCCGGAGAACGACTATATCTGGCATGTTGAGGTCGATTCCGACGCCAAAACAGAGGCGCTGGTACGCGGCGGGAAAATCGACGCCATCAGGAACGACGAGAAAAAGCTCGTCGCCGCCCTGAATGGAACAGCCAAGGCCCCCGGGACGTTCCGGACGGAGGGAGCTCGAGGGCCGGACGGCCCTCCGCAAGTGAAACTGCTGAACGTTAAGAATCACACGGCATCCGTAGAGGTAATAAACGCCGAATACCTGACTCAAAGAATGGGTTCCTCGGGGGCGCAGGCCTATCTTGCTTCCGTAACGTTCACGCTGACGGAAAATCCGGAGATAAAAAAAGTGAATTTCATTTTTGAGGAGGGAGATCATGCCATGCCGGGGATCTATTCCCGGTCGGATTTTAAGAATTATAAAATCATGACCCAGGCTGATCGCGGCCGCTGACGAGGCTGGTCAGCTTCGGCCGCCGGATGCCCACTTGCGAAGGCATGGCGTGTGTTGTACCATGTTCCATAAGAGTTTATGCGAAAATCCGGTCCTCCGTCAGCCGGTGTTTCATTCCTCACGCGAGTCGCCGGTGAGGGGAACAAGGGCTTTTCGCGTATAGGGATGAACTGCCACAAGGAGGGGGGAGGAGGAACGCTATGGCTGAAGAGCGGATGTTGGGAGATGTGATGCGGGAGCTCTATGACAAGAAAAAGAGCGGCGCCCTGTATGTCAGCGTGGTCGAAACGAGCGAGGATCTGATCAGGATCTATTTTGAAAAAGGGGAAATTTACCATCTCCGGTATGGGACGGCTGTCGGCAACGACTGCCTGGACATTCTCGAATTCTATGATCTGTACAGCGCCACGTTCTTCGAGGGGATCGCGGCCCCGGATGCGCCCGCAAAGGACCTCCCGTCGACGAGAGACATAGTATCCAGGATCACCGGGTTCAACAAGAAGGTCAGGGCGAGATAGAAAGCGGGCTGCGGCCTGAACAAGGAGTATGGGGAGCGAGCAGGGGACGCAAAGAAGGCCGGAAGCGCGCGGCAACTTGACAACCCGAATAATTATTGATTAGCTTATAGTATGGGAAAACGCTTCATCGTTCGTCTGCTCTTTCTCTGCCTCCTTGCGGCAGCCGGCGCGAGCGCGGGAGCTCGGACGATCATCAACGCCAAAGCGCCTGAATTTTCGCTGCGCGACCAGTACGACCAACCCTACGACCTGCGGCAGGGGGAGGGAAGGCCCATCGTTCTCCTGGCGAGCGACGGCGAAGGGGCGAAGCACAATCGGCAGTGGGTCGATGCGATCAACGGGCGCTATAAGGACCGGATCGCGATCATCGGAATCGCGGACACGCGGGGCGTCCCTTTTTTTATGAAGGCCGCGGTCAAGAACGAATTCAAAAAAAGCCCCGCCCACGTTCTTCTGGACTGGAACGGCGTTGTATTTACGTCCTACGGCCTAGCCCCGAAGGTGTCCAACATCGTGCTCATCGATAAAAACGGCATGGTACGCTATCTGTACTCGGGGGAAGCGACGACAAGAGCCTGCGAAAACCTGTTCCGGGAAATAGACAATGTTGAGCGCCGGTGAACGGCTGTCTTACTCAATAGTAGAATATAATGTGATCCAAACTCGGAAACTACTTGCAAATATACGGAAAATTCAGTATATTCAATGTGTATGGAGGTGATCGATATGGGTGTACGAACAAATATCGTTCTTGACGATCAATTGGTCAACGAAGTAAAACAGATGACCGCGCTCAAGACCAAGAAAGACGTGGTGGATCTGGCTCTCAATGAATTGCTCAGGCAACTAAAGCGAAAGAAGCTGCTTTCAATGCGCCATGCCGGCCTTTGGAAAGGGAATCTTGCGCAAAGCCGGAGGCGGAGAATTGATACTCGTTGACACGAGTGCTTTTATCGAATTTCTGAACCGCACGGGAAGCCGCGAAGATCGGATTGTCGAGCAGCTCGTCGCGGATAATGACGAAATCGCGATCCCGGATATTTCACTTACAGAAATCCTGCAGGGGATTCGAGACGAGCATGAATATGCGGAAGTAAAGTTATCGTTATTAACGTTTCCCATTCTCTCCTTGACCAATACCAACTCCTACATTGCCGCCGCGGACTTGTACCGAAAATGCAGAAAAAAAGGCGCTACCGTCAGAAATACCGTTGATCTTCTGGTTGCGCAAATAGCCGTTGAGCATAAAGCAACGCTCCTCCATAACGACCGGGATTTTGACACCATCGCAAAAATTTGTGACCTCAAACTGTATAAGAAGTAGATAAATCGATGTGGGGGCTCATCCCGTGAACCAACGGCCCTAAACTTTCGTGCAGGACCTCCGGCTGGAGCGCGCGAAGGAGCTGCTGCTTGCCGGTGACAAGTCCATGACCGAGGTCGCCCTCGACTGCGGCTTCGGAAGCCCGTCATACCTGTCCGCGTGTTTTCAGAAGCAATACAAAATGACGCCGAAGGAATATAGAAAGCAGGTCGGGTAGAAACATGATCAGGTATCATGTTGCGATCCTGAGCGAATGAATTGAGTTGATTCCGTAGAATCCCTACTATTTCTTACTTCTAACTTCTTCCTTCTCACTTGCAGTAAACACTACCCTTAAAACACCCAAGGAAGTAAGAAAGTACTTGACAGGCTCCCGGAGTTTAACTATATTCATCCTATGTTCGCTATGAATCTCCTCATTACGAAGCGCGGTCTGGCGGCAGCATGGCACGTTAGTGCCGTGGCCGAAGGGGGATTCTATTAACTTTTTACTGATTAAATAGAATAGTAAACACCCACAAGGCCACGGAAAAGACAAATTCCGTGGCCTTTTTGTTTTTCAAAACATTTCACCACGGGGGCACGAAGAACACAGAGAAGGATGCCAGGGGATTGAGTCGTAAAAATTTATTCTCACACGGAGCCTCAGACGCGGAGAAGACTGAAAGACTGGGTCTGATTAGCCACATAAGGCACAAAAACTCAAAAAAGACTGACCTTCTTTTGTGAATTATGTGCTTGTGCGGCAATCGAGCAATGCCCTTGAAGCAGGATTTTCTCTGTGCCCTCTGGTGGTAAAAGATCTGCCGGGTTGCAGGTGAAAGGCTTCATTTTATATGGACGAAAAACGGAAATGGAAAATACCGATGGCGCTCATTACGCTGTACCTCGCCTGGAGCTCCACGTACCTCGCGATACGGTTCTCGCTTGAGAGCTTTCCGCCCTTTTTCACCGCGGGTTCCCGCTACATGCTGGTGGGGCTGATCATGTTCGTGTACATGCGGTGGAGAGGCGCGTCGCCGCCGACCAAAGAGCAGTGGAAGGGCTCGGCGATCGTGGGAACGTTCCTGCTCCTGGGAGGGACCGGCGGGGTGGTGTATGCCGAGCAGTGGGTTGGCTCGGGCATGGCCGCGCTGGTGCTTGCCACGACGCCGCTCTGGACCGTGCTCTTTGCCGGTATCTGGAAACAGTGGCCGACTCGGAATGAATGGACCGGGATCGTCCTCGGACTTGCGGGCATCGTCCTTCTCAACCTCGAGGGCGATCTGCGGACGCATCCCGCGGGCGCGGCACTGCTCGCCCTGTCCGCGGCATCGTGGGCGTTCGGATCCGTGTTGAGCACGCGGCTCTCCCTTCCCCCCGGCGCGATGGCGAGCGCGGCCCAGATGTTCAGCGGCGGACTGCTCGTCCTTGCGATCGGTTTCGCCACGGGCGAGCGCGTGCCCCTGCATCCGTCTTCGCGCGCGCTGGGGGCGCTCATCTATCTTGCTGTCTTCGGATCGCTCCTGGGCTACACGGCGTACACGTATCTATTGAAGAACGTCCGGCCCGCCCTGGCCACCAACTACGCCTATGTAAACCCCGTCCTGGCTGTTTTCCTCGGCGTCTGGTTTGCCGGGGAGCGCATCACAGCGATGGGCATCGCGGCCATGCTGATCATCCTGGCCGGCGTGGTGCTAGTGATAGCAGGACAGAAGCAATAGGGAAGTTAGGAGTAAGAAGTAAGGAGTAAGGAGTTCGGATATGCAATCAAATGACTTTACAAACATTGTGGCGAGATACGAACAAGACTCGGTCATTCAAAAATCAGCGGCAGAGAAACTGATCGGACTGCTCGACATTCGGCGTAATGACGATGTCCTGGACCTGGGCTGCGGTACCGGGGCTCTGGCGCGGAAAATCAGGTCAATGACCGATGGCAACGTTGTCGGCGTCGATTCCTCGGCGGGGATGATCCGTGAAGCGGAATTGGGACAGCGGAGCATGGACATCATATATGACGTAAAGACGGCGGAGGAGCTCGATTATCGTGACAGATTTACCGCCATATTCTGCAATTCCGCTTTCCAGTGGTTTCGTGATCCCGGGCTGGCGCTCAGAAACTGCCATGCGGCCCTGAAGAAAGGCGGACGCATGGGCATCCAGGCCCCGGCAAAAAAAGTGTATTGCCCGAATTTCGTGAAAGCAATGGACGCGGTCGCTCGCGATCCCCGGACAGCGAAGACCTTTTTGGAATTCAGTCCGCCGTGGACGTTCCTCGACATGAAAGAGGAGTATGCATCGCTCTTTGAGCGGGCGGGATTTTCCGTGCCCTTTGCCAGGATCGAGGAGGTCAAAACGCTCCACTCGTCGGACGAGGTCATGGTCATTTTCGAGTCCGGAGCGGCGGCCGGGTATCTGAACCAGGATTACTATGCCGCGCCGGTTGACGGCATATATACAGCGGCTTTTCGGGAGATCGTGAGGGAATCATTTCGAGATCAGGCAAACGACGGCGGCACAGTGGAACTGATATTCAACAGGGTATATCTCGTGGCAGTGAAAGAGTAGGCCATGAACAAAAAAACCGCATTGGACATAGACCGGATCGCCTTTATCGGCCGGACGTATTTCGAATATTGCCGGATGTTCGGGTTGGACGAAACCGTTTTTCAGAAAGGCCCGGTGCTAGACTGTGCGGCGGGACCGTCCTCGTTCGCCGCGGAGGCGTGCCAATACGGATATCACGTTATCGCATGCGATCTGCTCTACGAACTCCCTGTCGAACACTTGCTTGCGAAAGGCAAAAAAGACATCGGGCACGTTTTCGATCAGCTCGAAGAGGTGCGGCATCTGTATACCTGGAAGTACTACAAAGACAGGGATGAAATCATATCGTTCCGAAATGCGTCGCTTGATTTGTTTTCACGCGATTTTTCCAACGGTCTCGCAGCGGGCAGGTACGTGCATGCGGAGCTTCCATGCCTGCCCTTTCCCGATAAGGCTTTTTCGCTCGTGCTGGCGTCTCATTTTTTGTTTCTCTACGGCGACAGGCTGGACCTTGAATTTCACCGGGCCTGCCTCAAGGAACTGGTGCGGGTGTCGTCCGGAGAAGTGAGGATATTTCCTTTGCAGGGTTTGGATGCAAGACCCTATCCTTACATGAAGGAATTACTTTCTTTTCTCAAGTCGGAGGACATCTATGCGGAGATTGCCGATGTGCCTTTCGAGTTCCAGCGGGGATCGAATAAAGTCATGAGGCTGAGACGGAAATGAGAAGAGAAGAAAGAGGGGCATCTATGGAAAGAAAGTACGGTGTCTGGAAATCGGAGGGCCTTTCCAAGGCTTTTTTGGAAAACGTGCGCGGCGCCATTCCCTTTGCAGCCGAGCAGGTCGGCATTATGATGAGGATCATCCAGACGGCCTTGCCCGACGTCAAAACGGTCCTCGATCTGGGGTGCGGTGACGGGATCCTCGGCAGGGCGATCCTGTCGAGTTATCCCGCCGCGACGGGGGTGTTTCTCGATTTTTCGGAAACGATGATCGCGGCGGCACGGAAGAAGTGCGGCTGTCGTTGTGAATTCATAGTCGCTGATTTCGCAAACACCGGCTGGATCGATACCGTACAAAACAAGAGACTGTTCGACGCGATTGTTTCAGGGTTCGCTATCCATCATCAGCCGGATGCGCGAAAGAGAGAGCTCTATGGCGAAGTGTTCGGTCTACTTCGACCGGGCGGCGTGTTCCTCAACTTGGAACATGTCTCGTCGAAGTCGGAATGGCTCGAAAAAATGTTTGCGGAACAGTTCGTCGACTCCCTCTATGCCTATCATAGGAGAAGCGGATCAAAAGACTCACGGGAAGAGATCGACCATGAATTCTATAACAGGCCGGACAAAGATGCCAATATCCTTGCGCCCGCGGAATTGCAGTGTCAGTGGCTCGATGAGATCGGGTATGAGGACGTGGACTGTTATTTCAAGGTATTCGAACTCGCGCTGTTCGGGGGAAGGAAGCCGTCATGAGGGTTATAAAGACAACAAAGACAATAAACCCAATACGCTTCATGATCAGCTCGATGCGCTGCGAAGCATCGGATTTAAGGATGTGGACTGCTATTACAAATACGGGATATTCACGATGTTCGGCGGCAGGCGAGTGATCTAACCGCCGCTGGAACAGCTCAGGGAATAGGAGACGGCCATGGATTTCACGAGAGTAAGAAAAAGTATCGACGACCTCGACAGCATGATCATCACGCTCTTGGCGAAGCGGGCGGATCTGGTAAGCGCTGCCGGCAGGCTGAAGAAAAACGAAGGAAGTGTGCGGGAACCGAAACGGGTCGAGCAGGTGATCGAGCGGGTCAGGGCAAAAGCGGTTGAAAAAGGGCTTGCCCCGGATATCGCGGAGAAGGCCTACCGCACAATCACCGCGTGTTTTGTCGACAAGGAAATTCGGGAGTTGAGCAAGGAGAAGAGACCGGTCATGCAGGGAACGGGAGGCCTAAAATGAAAAAAGAGACACAGTGCGTGCACAGCGGAGCGATCAGGGACACGATCTACGGCGGGGTGAACTCGCCAATCTTCACATCAACAGCGTTCAATTACCTCGACCGGGAACAAGCCGTGTACCCGCGCTATTTCAACACGCCGAACCAGAGCGCGGTCGTGGCGAAGGTCTGCGCGCTGGAGGGGGCGGAGGACGGCGCGCTCTTCAGCTCCGGCATGGCGGCGATCAGCTCCTCCATCCTGGCCTTTGCCCGGGCCGGCGACCACGTGGTGATGATGGATGAGCTGTACGGCGGAACGCACGCGTTCGCCACGAGTGAATTTTCCCGGTTCGGCATAGCGTGCACGTTTGCCGCAACGGACGCGGATGCAATCTGCAGCGCGGTCAGGGAGAATACCAGGGTCATCGTGATCGAGTCGCCGACCAACCCGCTTTTGAGCGTGATCGACATCGGGAAGGTCGCGGCCTTCGCGCGGAAGCGGGACGTGGTGACGATCATCGACAACACGTTCGCGACGCCCCTCTATCAAAATCCTTATGTGCTCGGCATCGACGTGGTGGTCCACAGCGGCACGAAATACCTGGGCGGGCACAGCGACATCTGCTGCGGCGTCGCGGTCACGACGAAAGAAAAGGCGGAACGTGTCCGTGACGCGGCGAGAAGTCTGGGAGGAAGCCTGAATGCCGCAACGTGCGCACTTCTGGAGCGAAGCATGATGACGCTCGCGATCAGGGTCGGGCGGCAAACCGAGAACGCGGGCAGCATTGCACAGTATCTTGAAAAACATAACAAGGTCCGCCGCGTGAATTACCCGGGCCTCGCGAGCTCTGCGTACCACGAGCTTGCAAAGTCGCAGATGAGCGGCTTCGGCGCGATGCTGTCGTTCGAACTGGACGAAGCGAAGGTCGATCCCGATCGGTTTGTCCGGGGCCTTCGTATCATCAGGCCCGCCGTGAGCCTGGGCGGCGTCGAAACGACCATCTGCGCCCCCGCGGTTACCTCGCACGCCAAGATGTCGGCGACGGAACGGAAACGGACCGGCATCTCCGATTCGCTTTTGAGGCTGTCCGTGGGCATCGAGCAGGCGGACGATTTGATCGAGGATATCGAACGGGCGATGAAAGCATAATAAAAGAAAGGCCCGATATTTGTTTTTTCCATGATTTCTGGTACACTCACGAAAAAGGAGGTGCCTTATAGACAGCACCTTTTCCGACCGGATCACGGACGTCCCCCGCTCGTTTATCCGTGAAATACTGAAGGTCACCCTCGACCCTTCGGTAATTTCCTTTGCCGGCGGTCTGCCCAGCAGGGAGTTGTTTCCGGCGGAGGAGATATACCAGGCCCGAAGGGGGAATGTTTGTCTGGGCCGAGTTGCCGCGGGGCGCGGTTGGGCTTGACCTGTTCGAAATCGCGGTAAAGGACAAGGTCATTTTCGTGCCCGGTGATCCCTTCTACGTGAATAAAAAGAGAACGCGGACCATGCGGCTTAATTTTTCGTGCGTGGATGAAAAAACGATTGAGATCGGCATTAGTCGACTCGGCGCGGCAATCCGGGAGCTTTTGCGAAAGTCGGCATGACAAGGAGAGCGCATGAAGCCTGCATTGGTGTTGGTGGATATTCAACAGGACTATTTCCCGAACGGAAAGATGGAGGTTGTGGGCGCAGTCGAGGCATCTCAAGTCGCCAAGAGACTGCTGGACCATTTCCGGAAAAAGAATTTGCCAATCGTCCATATCCAGCACATTGCGGCGCGGCCAAACGCTACATTTCTTCTGCCGAATACGGAGGGAATCGACTTCGCTGAGAGCGTGAAGCCCCTTCCCGGTGAAATGACGATCAAAAAACATTTTCCGAACAGCTTCCGCGACACGGACCTGCAGGAATATCTTCGCTCCAAGGAAATAAAAGAGCTCGTTATTTGCGGAATGATGTCGCATATGTGTATCGATACGACCACGCGGGCGGCGTTCGATCTGGGGTATGCCTGCACGGTAGCCCACGATGCCTGCGCAACGAGGAACATGGTTTTCAACGGTCTTGACATTCCCGCAGCGCACGTTCACGGCTCGTATATGGCTGCGTTGGGCGCTGTTTTTGCCAAGGTCTTAAGCGCGAAAGAAGTCATCGGGATGATTGGAGATACACAATAAGGAGCAGAGGACGTTGTGCCATCAATTTGATTTTCCCGTCTCGTTAAGGACCGAACCGTGAATGCAGCATCTATCATCAAAGGACGTGATCAATCTCTGGCGCAACATCCCGTGTGTCTCCATCGTGACATCCTGTATTATGCGACGACCAAACGATCGGCCTTCATGAGCTGCCACTGCTTCTCGTATTCCATCACAAATGCGGTATCATTAACGAACTTTTCATCGTATCCGAACCGTTCCAGCAGGTAGAACCCCATTTCAAGCCCAGATGAAATGCCGCCGCCGGTTATGATCCTTCCCGTATCAACGATCCTGTGACGGTCGATCCTGCACTTCGGTGCGATTTGGGCCAGGCGATCGATCGGGATGATTTTTTCACTGAAGTCGCCTTTCTTGCGATTAGTGGCCGTTTTTCCGTCCAGCAGGCCCGCGACGCCATACACCCAGGAACCGGTGCAGACACTGACGAGAAGCGTCTTGTCCGGCAAACGCTTCACAAAATCCAGAAGACGTCCATTGTGCATCTCCGCTCTCGTGCCAATGCCTCCGGGGATCAGGAATGCGTCCATGTCCGGCGACTGGTCAAGGCCGTACCGGGGATTGACGGACAAATTAGCTGTCGCCATGACCGGCGCGGGGGAGTCCGCTACGAGAAATGCATCCAGCTCGGGGTCCATTCTGCGGGCCACGGCGAAAACGCCCATGGGTCCTGCCCAATCAACGATCTCTGCGCCGTTGAAAATATAGATACCTAGTCTTTTTGCCATGTTCTTCTCCTTTTTATTGAAATCAAATTGAGCTGCATCGCAACGTTCCCCGTCTTATTTCAAACCCTGGCTGCGTCGCCTCCTTTCCTATGGTCGTCAGAGCTAAACAGACAAGTCTGTACTAATAGTGAGTAAAAAAAATGCCTTCAACCCTTAAGCATCATTTCAAAACTTTTGCGCGCTTTTTCCACAAGCTTTGCATCGCTGTAGTTCTGGCACGAGCTGATGGTCCCTTCAAACAGTACGTAGAGAAAATCCGATAATAGCGGTACATCGATGCCGGAAAACGCTATTCCCGATTTTTTTAAGTCAGAAAGCAAGCGATGAAAGAGCTTTCTTAAATCATCCTTATGCAGAATGACCTCTTTCCGGATCCTGTGGTTTACATCGGGCACTTCGGTGGCGATGTTCAGGAAAGCGCACCCGCGGAAATCGCATTCACGCAGCCACTTGTCCAGGAAGTCGAAGAGTCCGATGAGTTTTTTGTATGGTGTCGGCTTTACATCCAAATGGTCAAGCAGCCACCCCATCCATACCTTGTGGCGTTCCTGGAGATAGGCAACGCAGAGATCGTCTTTGGACGGAAAGTAATAATAGAAAGTATTTTTTGAAACGCCGGATTCGGCAATGACCTGATTGATGCCCGTGGCGAGGTATCCCTGTCGATAAAACAGTTCGAGGGCGGTTTTGATGATGCGCTGCCGTGCCTCGCTCTGAGATGCGTCTCGTTTCATGGACACGAATGTATACTATACAGACTTGTCTGTCAATATAATTTTCGCGACGTTTCCTGGAGAATGATTTTGCGCTTCTTAACGGTAAGGCTATCGTGCTCGCGATGTGCTTTTGCTGCCCCGCATCGACGCCGAGGAAGAGCGTCCTGCATGTTTGTCACTGGTTCATTTTTTCAATAACCTGTATAACAATGAATGCTCTTGCCATACCAGAACATTTATTGTACCATTCTTCGGAGAACGCCAAGCTCGATCGTCTATGCACGTTACCGGACTTTTCCCGCAGAATGAGAGAGGGTTGCCCATGACCAGGGAGGAAATAAATACATTTGACCAGCTGTACCGCGACAACCAGCCGAAGGTCTACCGGCTGGCCCTGTCGCTCGCAGGCAATGCGCACGACGCCGAGGACATTGCCCAGGAGGCCTTTTTCCGCGCTTTTCGTTCCTATGACACTTTCCGCGGAGAAAGCTCCTTTTTTACCTGGATCTATCGAATTACCCTCAACGTTGCCAATGACCACCTGAAATACCGGAGTAAGGTCCCCTACCGGATGTTGACCGAGGACATGGGATTTTCTCACGAAGAAATCATCGATACGAATCCCGCGAACAATCCTGAAACAGAGCTTCTCGCCTACCAGGTCAGGATCAAATGCCTGCATGCCCTGACCGAGTGCCTCCAAGCGAACGAGCGGAAGGTGTTCTGCCTGGCGATCACGCTGGACCTGCCGCACAAGCAGATCGCGGAAATTCTCGACTGTTCGGTCGGCTCGGTCAAAACGACGCTTCACCGAGCCAAGAAGCGATGGTTCGGGTACATGGAGAACATGTGCCAGTTCATCAAGAAGGACAATCCCTGCAATTGCAAACAGTGGGTCTGCTTCGCGGTATCAAAGGGAATGATTTCAAAGGACGCCCCCGTACAGCCCCTCCCGCCGATCAACGTGCAAGCCAAGAAAGAAGTTATCAACCTGCGGACGCTCCGTGCTTTCTATCTGGACATGTACAAAAGCGGGGCCGATGACGCCTTTGTGGAAAGAGTCAGGTGCGGCATTCAGCGGAACGAGTGGTCGATTTTTTCCTGATCTTTTTGTAACCTTTGCCCTCCAAGCCGGTCTAACTGACAGACAACCAAAAAGGAGGATTTTTTTATGAAGACAAAAGACGACATCACCCTCGTCGCGCCCTGCGGGATACACTGCGGCTCGTGCCCTATGTATAAGGTCAAGGACGATCCGTCGTTGGGGGAGGGACTGAAAAAGAGGGTAAACTGGAACGGCGTGCCCTGCCCAGGATGCAGATCCGCAAAGGGAAAACATCAGCTCATCGAGGGCGCCTGTGCGACCCATGCCTGCGTGAGCGGCCGCGGGCACGACTTCTGCTTTGAGTGCAAGGATTTCCCCTGCGCAAAACTGAATCCGGCGTCGGACCGGGCGGACGTCCTGCCGCACAATCTCAAAGTTTTTCATTTGACTTTCATCAAACAGCACGGCGTGGCCAAGCTCCTGGAAAAAGAACCCGAGTTCAAGCAGCGCTATTACCGCGGCAAGATGGTGATCGGCAAAGGACCGCAGCTTTAATAGGCCGGCTATTATCGACACAGGTGTTATGATAAGGAGGAACCATGAAAAACAAAAAGGCTTTAACAGCGCCATGCGGCCTGGCCTGCTTTCTCTGCGATTTTCACGAGGACAATTTGACGGACGAGCTCGTTGAGTCGATCCATGCCAAATTCGGCGTGCCGAAAAAAGAAGTGGCCTGCAAGGGCTGCCGTAAGCAAGACGGCAAGCATTTTCATCTGCCTCACGGGTGTGCGACCCTGGATTGCGTCAAGGCAAAGGTCGTTGCCCTGTGCAGCGACTGCAACGATTTTCCATGCGCTTATCTCGCGCCGACTGCCGACAAGGCGGCAACCCTGCCGCACAACACGAAGCTTTACAATCTTTGCCGCATCAAGAAGATTGGGCTTGAACGCTGGATCGACGAAGAGGCTGCGCAAATACGGAAGAAATATTTTACCGGCTCATTTGTCATGGGAAAAGGACAGGCTGATTGATCAACAGACGCCGGAAGTAATCTCAGGATCATACTTTCAAGGGAGGCTCTGATGGCTGGACAATTAGAAGTGACTGTAAATTCGACGAACCAGAAACTGGGTTACACGGGGGTTTTGAGAACGCTTCCGCCGATCGCGATCGACTATATTCCTCCGCTCGGGGATGGGCAGGGCTATCTGCCGCTTGAGATGCTCCTTATGAGTCTCGGCGCCTGCAGCGGGGGGACCATCGGTATTTTACTCAGGAAAATGGGAAAGACCGTATCCGCAATCAAGGTAAACGTAAAAGGAACACGGCGCGAACAGCACCCGACATCATTTCAGAAGATCCTGATGGAATTTACTGTGAACTCACCTGATGTGAAAGACGTTGATATGCAGAAGTCCATCAAGCTCGCGGAGGAATCGGTTTGCCCCGTGTGGGCGATGGTGAAGGGCAACGCCGAGATAGTAACCGAATACAAAATTCTCGTCGTATAACAATTGAAGGAGCATTATGAAAGAAGCTGAAAAGCCGTCTCACAATGCAGACAAACGCCTTGCTGCCGTCTGCGGGTTATTTTGCCCCGCGTGCCACGTTTTTATCGGGACAAAAGAAGAGCCCGCAAGGCTTGAGGGGATGGCCCGCCGCCTGAAGCGTTCCCTCGAGGAAATGCAGTGCAACGGGTGCCGGTCGGAGAAGCGAGGCTTTTACTGCGAGAGCAAATGCATAATGTCTAAGTGCGCCGAGGCAAAGGGAGTGGCCTTTTGCGGCGAATGCGCGGAATATCCCTGCAAAGACCTGAAGGCCTTCCAGACCGAAATGCCGCATCGGATCGAATTATGGAAATCACAGGCGCGGATCAAGGAAGTCGGATATGAAAAGTGGTACGCGGAAATGACCGAGCATTATTCCTGTCCCAAATGCCGCACGTTAAATTCCGCCTACGATTTAAAATGCCGGAAGTGCGGCAGCGACCCGAGCTGCGAGTATGTGCGGCAGCATAAAGCCGAAATCATGAAGTATCTTGCAAAGTAAGAAGTGGCCCCTTTTTCTAAGTATCCCCTCAAAACCGCCGGCATTCGCGGATATTTGTCCTCCCCGGCCCCTATCAGCACGGCCGCAATCATTAAACGCGTTTACCTCGGGCTACCAGACTTTAATCTTCCATTCACCGCTCTCGCGTACCATCTCTTCCGTGACCACAGTCGAAACAGGACGGTCCCGCTTCAGCTTTTGCGACGGCTCGAACGTGAGTTCGACCTTGGCCCGCGCGGTATTGCCCTGTTCCATGATCGACTTCACGGTATAGGCCCGAAGCACGGATGCCTCCTTGCGGTGGCGGATATATTCGTCCTTGCTTACCTTCGCCTGGTAAGCGCTGTAATAGCAAGGGTAGACTGCGGCGTAGTCCTGTCTGACCGCTGCTGTGAAGTATGTGTTGAGAAGATCTTTCGGATTATCTCTATCGGAGTGACAGCCTGCTCCCAGCATGATCGCGACCACTGCCAGGAGCATTGCGAGTATCATATATCTGCTTTTCAATTTTCATATCCTCCGGCATTACGTAATAACGGGTTTACCTGCTTCCCCGGATAGTCGCTTTAAGTCCGGCAGAAGGGCACATGCCCTCCTGCCGAAAGAGTTCTCAGTTGTTGTAGCCGTTCGTGTGCGTGATGCTGCCGCTATGCATCGGTCGCTGCGACATGTTGGTATGGCAGACATCGCAATTCCAGATCCAGTAGGTGTCGCCCTGGAACTTCTGGGTTATGGAAGTGTCCGCCGGATTGGACGTCGTATATTCGCCGTGGGTGCTGTTGTGGCAGGCTTCGCAGTAAATTCTGTTGTTCATATCGCCGTCCGGTCCGTTCAGGAGGACGGAGTTGCGATAGTGCGTGTTGCTGTTCTCCGCGTGGCTGGCGTCATGGCAGCTTCCGCACTGCGGCTCCTGCAGCCAGGGCTGGCGGCCGCTCAACAGGGAGTTCGTCATGCCATACATATCCCCGTGGCAATCGTGACAGGACTTCCCGGCACGGTACATGATCCCGCGCATGCATTCGGTCTTCGGTCCGGGGTGGCAGTTGTAGCAGTCGGGTGTGGTGCCGGACGCAGTTGCCGTGGTGTTCATTTTGTCCTTGTGGAAATTATGCATGGCCAGGGAGAGGCTCTCGACCCCCGCCTGACCGGGCGTCCCGAGAGCGTTATCCTGATGGCAGGACCCGCACAGGTGAACGACCCCGCTGGCCTGATCGGCGGCCAGGGTCGTCCCGTTGTGGCTGTCATGCGCCTGCAGGATATTCAGCTGCGTGTTCGTCGTGCCGTGACAGTTGCTGCACATCATCTCGGTGGACACCGGCGCCACGACATTGGCGGACTGAAGCACGTTGCCGCTGCTGTCCTTCACCGTGATCACGGCCGTCCCGTAGGGGTCCCATGTCCCGTCATCATCATAGGGGGTGATGGGAATTCCCGTAGCGACAAACCCCACTCCCTTGGAGTCAAGACTCATATTCCCCGCCAGGGGGGTGCCGGTGATGCCCACGTTGGGCGGCACGTTCCAGCCGAACTGCGGGGCATAGGTCCAGAAGTTGGTATGGAGCGTGGAATTGGTCTTTTTTGGAAAAGCGTAACTCACCGTAATGCCGCTGGTCATGAGGCCGGCGTCCCCGCCGCGCCGGAAAACCTGGACATGGAGCGTGTTAAAAGGCGGCAGGACACAGAAATTGGAATAGTCGTCCTGGTCACAATGCATGCCGAGGTCGTTCCAGGCAAAGATCACGTAATTCATGCTTGTCGCGGGGATCGTCTGGTTTCCGTATGTCTTAGTAAGGGCCCAGTTCAGTGTTTGGGTCGCTCGCTGGGCGACGGTCGTGGTCTGGTACGTTGCAAGATACCCCGTCGCAGACGCCGACAGGGTGTTGCTGCCCGCTGCGACCTTCAGGCTGTAGGCGCCGCTGGAATCCGTGACTGTATTCTGTGCGCTGGCGGTCACGGTTGCTCCCGCGATCGCCGAGCCTGTTACGATGTCTTTCACCACGCCCGAGATCGTGCTTTTCACGGCACCAGTGCCCGGAGACGACGCTGAGACTGCATTGGTTGCGCTGCCGCCACTACCGGATTGGCCGCATGACATAAGGGCGAGGCTCGCGAAAAGGAACGACGCAATCATGGCGCAGGTTCGCATATTATTTTTCTTCATATGATCCTCCTTTCGTTTCTCTCTCATCAAATTGACAGCGAATGCGACTGCGAAAGTACCTACTTTGTTGTCATTAAGTATTATCACACGGCGGCGTCACCTTAGTTCTTCATTGCCTCCCCTTCATAGAGTTTCCAGCGAATTATTTTAAAGAAACAAAAAGCCGGGCACCTTAAATATCGATTAAGAAATATTTCGGCAACCCGGCTGTCTCGGAGAGATCCTGAGGCTTTCCGTCCCATCCTCGCGGAGGGTTAAGTATTATCGTCTACCCGTACAATATGATGGGATTCGCTTCATGCTTCATGCTTGAAAGCATCGTTGGAACAAAGCAAGGACTGCGGCACGGACCCGAGCTTCTGCTCACCGGCGCAATAGGTAAAGCAAGCCGAATGCCAATTCATGAGAGTTTGCTTTATCCCATTGATTTGAAGCCGCATTCTCAACCTTTTGCGTTAAGAATGCTGATAACAACAATTGCAGGATTGTAGGGATTTCACTACACTAAAAATGGAAGCGAATTCGAAGAGAACAAATCGGGGAAAAAAAGGTTAATGATTATGCAAAGTTATGCAACTTTGCATAATTGTATGGATTTCACTGCACGAAGAAAGCCATCTTTGACAACAATGGAACATCACGGCAGAAGAGGCACGGGCTTGCTCCTATAACCGAAACCAAGGGGCATTAGGGTCAGGCGCTCGACAACGCCGATAAGGTAATCAGGCTTGTTCTGCAATCGGACCTGTTCGACGCCCCGGCCCTTGCCAATCCCGTTGTCCACGCCGGCCGTGCAGGGCAAAAACGGAGCACGCTTGCATGTTTTACCCGTAGATGCGCAGCCGAGCCGCCGCCTTTCCTCTCGGCGCCCCCAAAAAACTTCTTGATATATCCCCCCTGTTTCAGGTATTACTTACTTGTCTGATTATTCAGATAATGCAGAATTAGCGGAGGAGCGATGACAACGGTTAAAAAGAAAAATATTCCCGTAAGCGGCCCGTTCGGCAGGGGTGCGAGTTGCTGCGCTGTGGAGGCCCTCGTTACCGTGGACGAGCGGGGCCAGATGGTGCTGCCCGAGGAGCTGCGGGATCGGGCCGGCATCAAAGCGGGCGACAAGCCGGCCGTGACGAGCTGGGAGAAGGACGGAAAGATCTGCTGCATCGCGCTTATCAAAGCGGGGAGCCTTGAGACCATGGTAAAGGGCATGCTCAGCCCGGTGATGAAAGAAATTTTGTAGACGATCAAGGAGGGCTAACTCGCTGCGGTTACCCTGTTTTAGGCGGCCCCACGGGGCAGCCCCGACAAATATAATATCCTTCGCGCTTTCGTATCTTCGTGGTATATCGGGTCCGGAGAGTTCCGGTTAGGAGGCTTTCCATGCAGATACAAACACTGAAATTCGTTAAAAAGATCGCGCCGCCCTGGACGGCGGGCTCCATCTCCATCCCCGGCGGTTCTGCTTACAAGGTCTCTACCAACTGGACGCACGCCGACACCTGGGGCATGATTAAGAGCAGGGTCGGCGCCTTTCGCATGAACTACGCCGTGCCGCCCGGGCTTTATGCCGTGGGTGAGCCTGCGATGGATTCCGATGTCTTTGTTACCGCCAATTACAAGCTGAGCTTCGACATCCTTCGGCGAGAACTCAAAGGCATGAATGCCTGGGTCCTCGTGCTCGATACGAAGAGCATCAATGTCTGGTGCGCCGCGGGAAAGGGGACCTTCGGGACCGATGAACTCGTGAACCGGATCGCCGCATCGAACCTCGACAAGGTCGTAACCCATCGTCGCATCATCCTCCCCCAGCTCGGCGCTGTGGGCGTCTGCGCGAGCGAAGTTCAGAAGAAAACGGGGTTCCGCGTCTCCTTCGGTCCGGTACAGGCCAGGGATATTCCCGCCTATATTCAGGCCGGCTATAAAAAAACAAAAGAGATGCGGACCGCCCGATTTTCGCTGCTCGACCGGATCATCCTCACGCCGATGGAGATCAATCCCGCAATGAAAAAGTTTCCCTGGTTCGCGGGAGGCATACTTCTTCTTTTTGGGCTCCAGCCTTCGGGGCTATTGTTCCATCCAGCATGGTCGAACGGCCTGCCATTTCTCCTGCTTCTTCTGCTTACGGTCGTTGCCGGGGCATTCCTGACGCCCGTGCTGCTTCCGTTCGTGCCGTTCCGGTCCTTTGCCGTCAAAGGGTGGATCGTGGGGCTGCTTATGACTCTGCTCGCAGTGCATGGCTTCCATATTACCGTCAGTCACAGCAGGGCACTGCTCGCTGCAACCTATCTGCTCTTCCCCGCACTCAGTTCTTACATCGCCCTCCAGTTTACCGGCTCGACAACGTATACGGGAATGTCGGGCGTGAACAAAGAACTAAAGATCGGCATACCCGTTTATCTGGGCACGGCGGGCGTCTCTCTTGCACTGGTGGTCCTGTTTAAGCTTAGGGAATGGGGGATCGTATGAAATATCTAGCGAATGTAACCACACTTCAATATTCACCGGAGAAATGCTCCGGCTGCGGCAGGTGCCTTGAAGTCTGCCCTCGCGGCGTATTCGAGATGCAGGACAAGCGGGCTGCGGTCACGGACAGGGACCTTTGCATGGAATGCGGGGCCTGCGCCCTGAATTGCGAATTCGGCGCGATCAGCGTCAACTCCGGCGTGGGCTGCGCGGCGGCCATCATCAACAGCATGCTCACCGGCGGGCCGCCCTCCTGCGACTGCAGCGACGGCGGGAGCAGCTGCTGTGGGTGATACAAATTTAATTCGACACGGTTTTAGAAGAAACAGAGCCGGGGAGTAAGGGAAACAAAATATTAAAGAGCATCCCGGGAAATCGGCAATGTCAACAGAGACGCCCCCCTTTGGGGGGCGCGTTTTTGTTTTTTGCGGCCTTTTTACAACAGTCCGTTTAACTCTAAAACCCGCCTATTTTGAAAATGGTTTTCGCTCCTGGGTAAGGAAAGTATCGAACTCAGCCGGAGGGATGGCCGGGCTGAAGTAATATCCCTGTCCCATGTCGCAGCGGAGGAGGTGAAGGATGTTCCGCTGCTCCTCGGTCTCAACTCCTTCCGCGATGGTCTTGAGATTCAGACTCCGCGCCAGGGAGGTGATTGCCGTGACGATCGAGGCCGCGTCCTGGTCCCGCGTAATCTCGCGGACGAAGGAAATATCGATCTTGACAATATCGACCGGCAGCTTTTTCAGATAACTGAGGGAGGAGTATCCCGTTCCGAAGTCGTCGACCGAGAGCGAGACGCCCACGTCTTTCAGCCGCTTGAGGGTCTTGATCGCAAATTCAATATCGTGGATAAAGATGCTCTCCGTCACTTCCAGCGTCAGGTGCCGGGGATTGAGCTTGAAATCCTTGATTGCGTCTGCCACCATTCCGACAAGATATTTATGGCGGAACTGGGCAAGCGACAGGTTCACCGAGACGGGGAAGGTCCGTTTTTTCATTTCCCATTCCCGGATCTGGCCGCATGCGGTCTCCAGCACCCACCTGCCCACATCGATGATCATCCCCGTGTCTTCAAGGGAGGGAATGAACCTCGTCGGCGAAACCAGACCGAGGTCGTCGTTCTTCCATTTGATGAGCGCCTCGGCGCCGGCCACTTTTTGCGTCGCCAGTTCGCAGTAGGGCTGATAGTTTACGAGATATTCGCCGTTTTTGAGCGCACCGAAAAGGCGCTTCTCGAGATAGAACAGGTCGGAAACACCCGTGGTGATCCCTGTATTGAAAAACAGGATTGCATTTCTGCCCTGGGCCTGTGCTTCGGCAAGGGCGAGGTCGGCGTTGGTAAGGAGGGCTTGCGCATTACTGCCGTTGTCCGGATACAGCGCGACGCCCATGGACACGGTTATAGCGATGTTGTGATCGCCGACGTCGATGTTCTGTGTCACCGCGTGCCGGATGTTCGCGGCGACGGCGGCCGCAGCGACAGTCCGCGAGTCGGCAAAGCGTACCACGGCGAATTCATCGCTGCCGAGACGCGCAACGAAGCCGTGCCGGCCGAGGGAGGCGCGCAGCTTTTCCGACACCCACCGCAAGACTGCGTCGCCCGCTTCCGGCCCGAACAGGTCGTTAAGGTGCTTGAAGCGGTCGATGTCCACGATCATCACCGAAAGGAATCCGCCGCTTTTGTTCGCCCTGGCGATCTCCTGCTCCAGGATTTCAATAAAGTACGCTCTGTTCGGGACGCCGGTCAAAGGGTCGTATTTTTCGAGATAGTCGAGCCTCTCCTCCAGTTGTTTTTGACGCGTGACGTCCCGTGCCGTCGAGATGATCCGGACAACCTTGCCGGCGCGGTCCATCAGCGGGGTCACGACCTCCTTCACGAAAAACGGTTCTCCTGATTTTTTCCTGCCCGCCGTCGTGGCCTCGAAAGGACGTCCGGAGAGCACCGTCTTCCGCATCGTGCGCAGGACCTCCTTGTCGGGATACCAGGGAAACCACGCTTTACTCCGCGTCCCGACCAGATCATTCCGCCGGTACCCGGTCGTCTCCTCCGCGGCCTTGTTCATGAACTCTATCGTTCCATCCTGGTCGAGGATCGTTATCAGATCTCCGGCTTGTTCGGCAGTCTGCAGCAGCTTGGTTGCGTACTCCTCGGTCCGGCGGCGTCGGCGGCTCTCCCTTTTCATGAAGCCCAGCGAAAGTATAATGACGAGAAGCGAGACAGACGCGCCTGCGGCGCCCACGAAAAGCACGATCAGCATTGAGTCGCGGACAGCCGCGTCCTTTTGCCAAGGCCGCGCGTTCTCTTCATTCTCTATATCGGACAACAGTGTCTCGATCTCGCGCAACAGGCCATCTTCCTCTTTGATCTGCGCCGGTTCGACGGCCTCCTGCGCCCGGACCGCGTTTTCTGCAAGCGCGAGCCTCTTGCCCATCAGGTCGCCCAGCCGGTCAAACCGTAGCTTCTGCCCGGGGTCATCGGAGCGAAGGATCTTGAGGTCATCAATGATGTGACGAATTTTAGGCGCCGCTTCGGAGAACGCGACCCGATAGTCGGGATTCCCCGTTGCTGCGAAGCCTCTCTCGGCTAACGATATGGACAAAAAAAGGGAGCGTAACTGCTCGACTTCGACAGGGCGGTCACCAGCGTGTTTATATGGTTTGACTGCGGAGAGGACCGTCGTAAACGGCTTGTACGCCAGGGCGACAGCGGAGATGAAGATCAGAAGCCCCAGGCCCAAAAGCAAGCCGGGTTTTTGTTTTTCGGAAAATTTCACAGAAAAGTTCTCCGCATTTTGCTGATGCGTTCTTGTTTCATCAAGTTTCACTATACCATGGATGGGCTTTATTATACAACAAGGGACATCCGGGGTCGGGGCCACACCGCACTGAAACGAGGCACTGAAATATTTTTGTCAAACCTCATTTTTCTCCCGCTCTTTCCTCTACTTGCAACTCCCTGTTTTTTGTGATACTGTAACGACCTCCAAAGAACAGTATGCAGCGGACAGATAAAGAAGCTTCTTTAATATGGATATGGAAATCGTTCTGGCCACGCGAAATAAAAAAAAGATCGAGGAGATCAGGCGGATCACCGTCGATCTGCCGATCACGATACTCTCCCTCGACAATTTCCCGAACTGTCCAGAGACCGTGGAGGACAAGGACACCTTCGAGGGGAACGCGGTCAAAAAAGCGATCGAGGTCTGCCGATGCACGGGCAAATCCGCCCTTGCCGACGACTCGGGACTCGAAGTCGATGCCCTCGGAGGGGCGCCTGGAGTGTACTCTGCCCGCTATGCCGGCGTGACGGGTGGGAATGACGTCAGAAATTATGAAAAGCTCCTCTCCGAACTTACGAACGTCCCGGACCACAAAAGGGGCGCCCGGTTCGTCTGCTGCATGGCCCTGGCCTTCCCGGACGGAACGGTCAAGACGTTCTTCGGGTATGCAGAAGGTTGCATAGGGCGGGAACCGAAGGGGGCGACCGGGTTCGGATACGACCCGGTTTTTATTCCCGATGGTCATAAGAGGACTTTTGCCGAGATGGCCGGAGACGAGAAGGACCGCCTCAGCCATAGGGGTAAAGCCATTGAAAAACTAACCGAATTCCTTCATTCGCAGCCGCGTTTATAAACAAAACTAATATTCAAATTATAATTTTTAACTTGAAAATTAACTCGTTTTAAACCATTATAGGCCGGTTAAAATCTTGAGAAGGGCTTATTGCGCCTTCCGTCTTTATCTCTGATACATAATCTTTTCTACGGAGGATCATCTCGATGGCTAAGAGGGTTGTGCTGCTCGGAGCGCCCGGTGCCGGCAAAGGTACCCAGGCGAAGATGTTGATTGAGAAGTACAAGATTCCACAGATCTCCACGGGGGACATCCTCCGCAAGGCGGTTGCCGACGGTACGCCACTCGGCAAAGAAGCGAAAGTGATCATGGACTCCGGCGGGCTTGTATCCGACAAGATCGTACTCGGCCTCGTGGAAGAGCGCATCAAACAGCCTGACTGCAGGGCCGGCTTCATCCTCGACGGGTTCCCGCGCAACACGGCCCAGGCCGAGGCCCTGGACAGGATCCTCTCGGGCATGGGCGCGCCGCTTACCATCGCCCTCAATATCGATGTGGACATGAACGACCTCCTGAAGCGTCTCACCGGCCGGCGGACCTGCAAGAGCTGCCAGCAGATGTACAATATCTATTTCTCGGCCCCCAAGAAAGACGGCGTCTGCGACAAGTGCGGCGGCTCACTCTTCCAGCGCGACGACGACAAGGAAGAGACCATCAAGAAACGGCTCGATGTGTACCAGAAACAGACCTCGCCGCTCATCGATTACTACTCCAAGAAGAACATCATGAAGACCGTCATGGGCGTGGGCAGCATCAGCGACATCTTCAACAAAGTGACGGCAGCCCTCGGCTAGGGCGCATCATTCATCTTTAATGTACAAGGTTGTGGTGAAGAGCCACAGTGGAATATATTTTAAAATTCTTTTAAGGAGGAAACAGTTATGGCATTGGTAAAACCTCATGGTAAAAAGAAGAAGCTCATGCCGCTTCTTCTCACCGGCGCGGCCCTTCAGAAAGAGCAGAAGAAGGCGGCGAAGCTCAAGCAGCTCAAGATCTCCTCGCGCGAGACCGCGGATCTCGTGATGATGGGCATCGGCGCGTTCACCCCGCTTACGGGCTTCATGACCAAGAAGGACTGGAAGGGTGTCTGCGACAAGTACAAGATGGCGGACGGCACGTTCTGGCCCGTCCCGGTGACGCTCTCTGCGTCCACTGAGTTCGCAAATTCGCTCAAGAAGAACGAAGAGATCACCCTCGTTGATGAAGAATCGAACCAGATCATGGCCACCATGAAGGTGACCGAGAAGTATGCCATGTCCAAGACCGACAAGGAGCACGAGTGCAAGCAGATCTTCCGCACCGTTGACGTCGCCGGCCATCCGGGCGTACAGAAGGTCATGGGCCAGCCTGATATGAACCTGGCCGGTCCGGTAAAGGTCCTCTCCGAGGCGCATTTCCCGACCCAGTTCAAGGGCATCTACATGACCCCGGCCCAGACCCGCAAGATGTTCGAGGAGAAGGGCTGGAGCACGATCGCTGCGTTCCAGACGCGGAACCCCATGCACCGCTCCCACGAATACCTCGCCAAGATCGCAATCGAGACCATGGACGGCGTGCTGATCCACCAGATCCTGGGCAAACTCAAAGAGGGCGATATCCCGGCCGACGTCCGCGCCAATGCCATCGACACCCTCATGGAGAAGTACTTTGTGAAGGATTCTGCAATTCAGTGCGGCTACCCCATGGAGATGCGCTATGCAGGACCGCGCGAGGCGCTCCTCCACGCGCTCTTCCGCCAGAACTTCGGCTGCAGCCACCTGATCGTCGGCCGCGACCATGCCGGCGTGGGCGACTACTACGGCCCGTTCGACGCGCAGAAGATCTTCGACGAGATCCCCAAGGGCGCGCTCGAGACCCAACCCTTGAAGATCGACCATACGTTCTACTGCTTCAAGTGCGACGGCATGGCCTCCATGAGGACCTGCCCTCACCAGAAGGAAGACCGGCTCATGCTGTCCGGCACCAAGCTCCGGAAGATGCTTTCCGAGGGCGAGAACGTGCCCGATCACTTCAGCCGCCCCGAAGTGCTCGAGATCCTCAAGAAATACTACGCGGGCCTCACCACAAAAGTGGAGATCAAGCTGCACGGCCATGCCGAAGGAGTTCACACCGAGAACATCAAAAAGTAAGCAAAACGACTGCATAGGCAGTTTATTTCAATCTTAAGATAGGAGGACATGCAACATGCCGAGTTATGTTATTACAGAGAAGTGTGACGGCTGCAAGGCGCAGGATAAGACTGCTTGCCAGTATATCTGCCCGAACGACCTCATGACCCTTAACAGGGACCTCATGAAGGCGTACAACCAGGAGCCCGACCAGTGCTGGGAGTGCTACAACTGCGTCAAGATCTGCCCGCAGCAGGCGATCGAGATCCGGGCCTACCAGGATTTCGCCCCCCTGGGTGCGAACGTTATTCCGATGAGGGGTACGGACTCCATCATGTGGACCATCAAGTTCCGGAACGGGATCCTGAAGCGTTTCAAGTTCCCGATCAGGACAACTGCCGAAGGTTCGGTCGATCCCTACAAGGGCAAGCCTGAAGCAGATATGGCAAAAATCAAACAGCCGGGTTACTTCACTACGTCGAAGCCGATGCCGGTAATCAAGAAATAAGGAGGAACAGACAAATGGAAAAAGAAACCTGTAATTTTTCGTTTTGCGCAAAGCCCGCAATCGAAGAGATTGAGACCGATCTCCTCCTCATCGGCGGCGGCATGGCCTGCTGCGGCGCGGCGTTCGAAGGCGCCCGCTGGGCAAACCCCAAGAAGATCAAGATCACCATGGTAGACAAGGCCGCGACCGACCGGTCGGGCGCCGTTGCCATGGGTCTGTCGGCGATCAACACCTACATGGGTGAGAACGATCCGGCGGACTATGTAAAGATGGTGCGGAACGACCTCATGGGCATCGTCCGCGAGGATCTGATCTACGACCTCGGCCGTCACGTTGATGATTCCGTGCAGCTCTTCGAGGAGTGGGGCCTGCCGATCTGGAAAATGGGCGACGACGGTTTCTCGCTCGACGGTTTCCAGGCAAAGGAAGCCGGCAAGGTTTCCCTGAAGGACGGCGGCAAGCCGGTCCGTTCCGGTAAGTGGCAGATCATGATCAACGGCGAGTCCTACAAGGTCATTGTCGCGGAAGCCGCAAAGAAAGCCCTCGAGTCCAACAGGGCGGCTACCGGTGTAAAGCAGAACCATTACGAGCGCGTTTTCATCGTGAAGCTCTACAACGATGCGAAGGAGCCGAACCGCGTTGCAGCAGCAGCGGGCTTCAGCGTTCGCGAGAACAAGATCTATGTGTTTAAGGCCAAAGCCATGGTCCTGGCAGCCGGCGGCGCGGTGAACGTGTTCCGTCCCCGGTCCACCCAGGAAGGTCAGGGCCGCGCATGGTACCCGGTATGGAACTCCGGGTCCGGCTACGCGCTCGGCCTTCAGGCCGGAGCAGAGCTGACCATGATGGAGAACCGCTTCGTGCCCGCCCGCTTCAAGGACGGTTACGGTCCGGTCGGCGCCTGGTTCCTGTTCTTCAAGGCAAAGGCGACCAACAGCCTCGGCGAAGATTATTGCGCCAATCCGGAAGCACTGGCAGAGGCGAAGAAGAAGTACGGCAAGTATGTCGACAACCTCGGCACCGCCATCCGCAACCACCTCATGATGCGTGACATGAAGCTCGGCAAAGGCCCGATCCTCATGAGAACCGATGAGGCAATGGCTGCAATCAACAAGACCTTCAAGGAAAAGCTCGGTGACAAAGAGGGCGCCAAGAAGGTGAAACACCTCGAGGCAGAGGCATGGGAAGACTTCCTCGATATGGCCATCGGTCAGGCCGGCCTCTGGGCCGCGCAGAATGTCGAGCCGGACAAAGTTCCGTCCGAAATCATGCCGACCGAGCCTTATCTCCTTGGTTCACACGCAGGCTGCGCGGGCTTCTGGTGCTGCGGTCCCGATGATGTGGGCGCCCCCGAAGAGTGGAACAAGAAGTGGATTGCAGGCAACTACAACCGCCAGTCGACCGTGAAGGGCCTCTTCATGTGCGGCGACATCTGCGGCGCTTCGGGACACAAGTTCTCGTCCGGTTCGCATGCAGAGGGCCGTATTGCTGCAAAGAACGCGATCTCGTTCCTGCTCGACAACCCCAGCTACACCCCGACCATCACCGAAACGGCGGATCATCTCGCAGCCGAGCTCTACCTGCCGTTCGAGGTGTATGAGAAGTACAAGAACCACACCACGGCCCCGGAGATCAACCCGAACTACATCAAGCCGAAGATGCTCCAGACCCGTCTGCAGAAGATTTCTGACGAGTACTTTGGCGGCATCTCGACCTGGTATATGACCTCCAAGACCATGCTGGACGAAGGCCTCAAAAAGCTCCAGCTGCTCAAGGAAGATACCTCCAAGATGGCGGCCTCCAACCTGCATGAACTGATGCGCTGCTGGGAGAACTATCATCGTATCCTCTCCGTCGAAGCCCATGCACGCCACATCCTGTTCAGAGAAGAGTCGCGGTACCCCGGCTACTACTATCGCGGCGACTTCGACCTCGTGGACGACAACAACTGGAAGTGCTTCGTGAACTCGAAGTATGACCTCAAGACCGACAAGTGGGAAGTCAAAAAGGTTCCCTACGTGCAGCTCGTTGAGGACGCAGCTCCTGTAAAACATTAAGAACATGCACAACTCCGGGGAGGGTCAGCCCTCCCCGGAGATTTTATTGGAAATTGAAGATTGTAAATTTTAAATTGTTTTAATGAAAGACCAGCCTGTTTCATTAGCGTTAAAATTTCCAATTTCTAATTTCCAATCTGCAATTTGCAATCATGGAGCGCGCACTGCCTTTAAGGAGGAATAGGATACCATGGCGGAAAATAAGATGTTGGTTGTCGGCGGGGGCTTCAGCGGCCTCACGACAGCGGTAGAAGCCGCGGAGGCTGGTACCGAGGTCATCATTGTGGAGAAGAACCCCTATCTCGGCGGCCGCGTGACGCAGCTCAATAAGTATTTCTGGAAGCTCTGCCCGCCGAACTGCGGTCTCGAAATCCAGTACAAGAGGATCAAGAACAACGGTAACGTGACGATCTACACCATGGCCGAAGTGGAGAAGATCTCGGGCTCGGAAGGCAACTTTGATGTGACGATTAAGGTGCAGCCCCGGTTCGTGAACGACAAGTGTACGGGGTGCAATAAGTGCGCTGAAGCGTGCGATGTCGAGCGGCCGAACGATTTCGATTTCGGGATGAGCAAGACAAAAGCTGCATATCTCCCGCATGTCCAGGCTTTCCCGCTCAAGTACGTTATCGACGGCAAGGCATGCAAGGGAGCGTCCTGCGCCAAATGCGTTGCGGCATGTAAATACGACGCCATCCACCTTGACATGAAAGCCGAGACCGTGAACGTGAAGGTCGGCGCGGTGGTGATGGCCACGGGCTGGAACCCCTATGACGCCACGAAGATGGACAATCTCGGCTTCGGCAAGGTCCAGAACGTCGTTACGAACATGATGATGGAGCGGTTGGCAGCGCCCAACGGCCCCACGGCCGGCAAGATCGTGCGTCCCTCCGACGGCAAAGAAGTGAAGAACATCGGTTTTGTCCAGTGCGCGGGCTCACGCGACGAGAACCATCTGGCCCATTGCTCCTACATCTGCTGCCTGGCATCGATCAAGCAGGCGACCTATGTTCGCGAGCTCTATCCCGATTCAAAGGCGAAGATCTTTTATATCGACATGCGGACCCCGGGTCTCTATGAGAACCGGTTCTACACCAAGATCAAGGAAGACCAGAACGTGTCCTTCCTCAAGGGCAAGGTCGCCAAGGTCGAGCAGGCAGCGAACGGCGATGTGAAGGTGACTGCCGAGGACATTCACGGCGGCAACAAGATCACCGAGACCTTTGATATGGTCGTGCTCGCCACGGGTATGCAGCCTTCGACAGAGTCCCTCAAGGGTGCGGGAATTGTACCGACCGACGACGGGTTCGTGGACCAGGCAACGCTCCCGAAGGGCATTTACGCGACCGGGACGCTCAAGACCCCCGTTGACGTGGCGCGGTCTGCCCAGGATGCCACGGGTGTGGTCATGAAAAGCATCCAGAGCTTGAGGAGGAAATAAGGATGGAGAAGAAATTCGGCGTATATATCTGTAAGGGATGCGGCATCAAAGAGGCGATGGACGTCGAGAAGGTCGCCGGTGCGGCCAAAAAGTTACAGAACTACAAGTTCCATGACGTCCTGTGCAGCCCCGAGGGCGTTCAGCTGATAAAAGACGACATGGCGAAGGAAGGCGTGAACACGATCATCATCGCCGCCTGCTCTCCCCGCGTCAAATACGAAGAATTCGATTTTCCCGGAGCTATTGTGGAGCGCGTCAATATCCGCGAGTTCGTGGCCTGGACCATGGAGCCGAACACGGATGCGACAAACGATGCAGCCTACGATTACCTCACCATGGGCATTGTCAAGACCCAGAAGGGCGACCTGCCCGAGCCGAACATTCTGCCGGACCTGAACAACACGATCCTTGTGATCGGCGGCGGGATCGCCGGCATGACCTCTGCCCTCTCCGCTGCAGGCGCGGGCCACAAGGTCGTGCTCGTGGAGAAGGATGCCCAACTCGGCGGATTTGTAAACAAGCTCTACAAGAAGATCCCAACGGGATCCTATATCAACAAGCCGCTTATCGTTGATACCGACATTGCCAAGACCGTAGGCGAGGTAGAAAGCAACCCCAACATCAAGGTCTACAAGTCAACGACCGTATCCAAGACCGACGGCCAGCCAGGCCTGTATGATGTTATGCTTTCAAACGGCGAGACCATGAAGATCGGGGCCATTGTCATGGCCACGGGCTGGAAGCCGTATGATGCGAATAAACTCGACTACCTCGGCTACGGAAAATTCAAGAACGTGGTCACGAACCTCGAACTCGAAGAGATCGCGAAGAAGAACAACGGAAAGCTTCTCCGACCTTCCGACGGCAAACCGGCCCTGAAGGTCGCCTTCGTGCAGTGCGCGGGCCAGCGGGATCCGAACCATCTTCCCTATTGCTCTTCCATGTGCTGCGCCACGTCGCTGAAGCAGGCTCAGTATGTCCGGCAGAACGAGGATGCCCTCGCCATGATATTTTACAAGGACATCAGGACGCCGGGCCGGACGGAGCTCTACTATAAAGAAGCCCAGAACAATCCGGGTGTCATGCTCAGCAAAGCCGACGTCACCGGCGTATCCGACGCCGGGAACGGCAACATGTTTGTCGAAATGGAAAACACGCTCTTCGGCGCCAAGACAGGCGAGAAGGTAAAAGTTGAGGCCGATCTGGTGGTTCTCGCTACCGGCATGGTCCCGACCACGCGGGGGCCCCAGGAATACGCCGACGGACTTACCAAGGCTGCCGGCGGCGGAGACGAAGCCAAGAAGAACTACCTCGAACAGACCCCGAAGCCGGATTATATCCTGAACCTTGGATATCGCCAGGGGCCGGAAATTCCGACCCTCGAAGGCGCATCAGGGTTTGCCGACTCGAACTTCATCTGCTTCCAGTACGAGACCAGGAGGACCGGCATCTACGCAGCCGGAGGCGTGCACCAGCCCATGAACATGGCCGAAGCCATGGAGGACGGGGCAGGAGCCGCGTTCAAGGCAATCCAGGCCATGGACCATGTGGCACGCGGCGTCGCGGTTCATCCGCGCGCCTGGGATGTTACGTATCCCGATCCTATGCTCATCAAGTGTACGGCTTGCAAGCGGTGCACGGAAGAGTGTCCCTTCGGCGCCATTGATGAAGACGAGAAGGGCATTCCGAAATACAATCTCAACCGCTGCCGGCGGTGCGGCACCTGCATGGGCGCCTGCCCCGAACGCATCGTATCGTTCAAGGATTACAGCGTGGACATTGTCGGCTCCATGCTCAAGTCCATTGACGTGCCGGATGACGAGGACACGTTCCGTATCGCCTGCCTTGTATGCGAGAATGACTCCTATCCGGCGCTTGACACGGCAGCCATTGCCGGGAAGAAGATCGATCCTTCCGTGCGGTTCGTTTCCATGCGCTGCCTGGGCGGCATGAACCTTGTCTGGGTCGCCGACGCCCTCTCGAAGGGCATCGACGGCATGCTGCTCCTGGGCTGCAAATACGGCGAGAATTATCAGTGCCACTTCGTCAAAGGCAGCGAACTCGCAAATACGCGCTTCAGCAAGGTCAGTGAGACCTTGAACAGGCTCCAGCTCGAATCCGAACGGGTCCAGCTGATGCAGATCGCTATCAACGAATACGACAAGCTCCCGGACATGATCAACGAGTTTGCCGAGAAGGTGAAGGCGATCGGGCCGAACCCGTTCAAGAGTATGTAAGCCGAATACGGATTTCACCCTGCACTCGCGCCGGACACTCGTAAACGCTGGGCGCGGGCGGCCTGCGGAATGAAATACAAACATCACTCCTAACAGAGTAATTGGAGGATAGAATTTATGTCAGACGCAACGGTTATCAAACCCGACTTACAATTTGTGAACGAGATCATCAAGGGAGGCGGAGAGTCCCTGAAGAAGTGCTACCAATGCGCCACCTGCTCGGTGGTCTGCAACGTTACGCCCGAGGGGAATCCTTTTCCACGCAAGGAAATGGTCCTCGCCCAGTGGGGACAGAAAGACAAGCTCATCACGAGCCCGGACGTCTGGCTTTGCCACCAGTGCAGCGATTGCACGGCCTACTGCCCGCGCGGCGCAAAACCCGGCGAGGTCCTGAACGCCATCCGAAAGCAGAGCATCAAGCACGTCGCGATGGTGCCTTTGTTCGCGAAGATCGCGACGGACTGGAAGCTCCTGCCGGTCCTGTTCGCCATCCCCATGGCGCTCTTTTATGTAATCCTGCTGGTGCTCGGCAACGCGGGCTTTACCGCCCCGAGGGCCGAGGGCAACATCATGGCCTACCACAAGTTCGTCCCCGTTCCCGTAATCGATACCGTGTTCATCCTGACGGCGATCTTTGCTGCGGCATCCGCTTTCGTCGGGATCAAGCGGCTCTGGAGCGGCATGAAGGCCCAGGCCGGAGAGATGAAGTCCAGCGGTAGCCTCGTCGGAGACGTTGTTTCCTCCGTTACCACGATTCTGGCCCACTCGAAGTTCGCGGATTGCAATGTGAACCGGCTGAGACAATGGGGCCATATGCTGCTGTTCTATTCCTTCGCCGGGCTGGCGGTCGTAACGACCTGGGCGATCGTTTATCTCTACGGCTTTGAACTGCTGGGCATCCAGGCTTTCGGGCCCTTCCACTTCGGCGAGTCGCCCTACCCGAACAGCGACCCCGTGAAGATCCTGGCCCTGATCAGTTCAGTTGCCTTTGCGGCAGGCTTCGTGATCATCCTCCTGAACCGTTTGGCGAAAGCAGGCAAGGCGGGCATGGGCTCCTATTTCGACTGGATTTTCCTCTTAATCGTGTTCGGCGTCGGAGCGACCGGTATGTTGTCCTGGGCGCTTCGGCTCGCCGATATGAGCGCAGGCTATGTGGTGTACTATTTCCACTTGGTGTTCATCTGGTCGTTGTTCGCGTACGCTCCGTACTCGAAGTTCGCGCATCTGTTCTACCGTACAACGGCCATGGTGTTCGCAAAAAACAGCGGACGCGACAAGCAGTAACCCGTTTCACCTATTGGGAGTAAGCCATGAAAGTCAAAGAACTGTTAAGCATAAAAGGGCTTGAGTGTTTCAGCATCACCGGCGATCAGACGCTGTTCGACGCGGCCAGGCAGATGTCCGAGTGCAACATCGGGGCGTTGCTGGTCATGGATCGGGGCTCGCTCGCGGGCATTGTCACCGAGCGCGACATCGTCAAGAATTCCGCGGGTGAGCGTGAGTGCAAGGATGTGAACATCAAGGACGTCATGAGCACCAACCTGCTCGTGGTAAAGCCGGGGGACGACCTCGACTACGTGATGGCCATCATGATCCAGAACAATATCCGTCATACCCCGGTAGTCGAGGAGAGCGGGCTGGTCGGCCTTTTGTCCATGCGCGACGTGGTGAGGGTGCTGGTCAAGAACCTGAAGGCGGAAAACCACTATCTGAAGGACATGATCGGCGGCAAGTTCGAGGTTTAAACGCTGATCGTAAAAACTCACGAGGGGGGGATGCGGAAAGGGAAAAGCGTTACCGTATTAGCAGGATTCATTGTAATCAAAGAACATTGGCGCAGCATTAATTATTAAACGAGATTAATTGCACTATAAATCAATTCTAAAGGAGGAGAACTAATGAGTAACACGATTCTTTTTGCCCTGGTCTGCGGCGTTGCCGGCGTTATCTACGGCATCGTGACCGCGATCTGGGTGAACAAGCAGGATTCAGGCAATCAGAAAATGATCGATATTTCCAACGCAGTAAAGGAAGGCGCTAATGCATTCATAGCGCGCGAGTACAAGACAGTTGCAATCGTCGCAGTGATTTTGATCCTTATCCTGGCCTTCGTTCCCGCCCTCGGTATGTGGGCAGCCGCCGGATTCATCGTCGGGACGGTCGGTTCCGCACTCGCCGGTTTCATCGGCATGTGGGTGTCGCTCCGTGCAAACGTGCGTACTGCCGCGGCAGCGAGCAAAGGCCTCCAGGCCGCGCTCAGCCTTGCGTTCAAGGGCGGCTCCGTGACCGGCATCATGGTCGTGGGCCTCGGCATCATCGGCCTTGCAGGTTTTTATTTTGTCGCTAAATCCATGGCTCCGGAGAGCGCTTCCCATGCTCTTATCGGTCTCGGCTTCGGCTGCTCGCTCATGAGCGTGTTCGCCCGCATCGCGGGCGGCATTTACACCAAGGCCGCTGACGTGGGAGCCGACCTCGTGGGCAAAGTTGAGAAGAACATCCCCGAGGACGATCCCCGGAATCCCGCCGTGATAGCCGACAACGTGGGCGACAACGTGGGCGACTGTGCCGGTATGGCCGCCGACCTCTATGAGACCTACACGGTGACCCTTGTGGCCGCCATGCTCCTCGCCAAGACCCTGTTCGGCGCGGACAGCCCCTGGATCGAGTTCCCGCTCATGCTGGGCGGCGTTTCGATCATTGCTTCCATCGTGGGCACCTACTTTGTGAGACTTGGCAAGAATAACTACATCATGGGCGCCCTGTACAAGGGATTGGCCGTTGCAGGCATTATCGCAGCAATCGCGTTCTACTTCGTGTCCAAGAGCTTCATCGAAGGCCTCGGCGCAAATGCCGGCGTGTTCACGGCCAACACCGTGTTCTTCATCTCCCTCATCGGTCTTGCTCTTACCGGCTTGATCGTCTGGATCACGGAGTATTTCACCGCGAAAGAGTATTCCCCGGTGCAGCACATTGCACAGGCGAGCCTCACCGGCCACGGCACGAACGTGATCGCCGGCCTCGCAGTCAGCATGAAGGCCACCGCACCGCCCGTGCTAGTGATCGTTGCATCGATCCTCGGCGCTTACTGGCTTGGCGGCGGATTCTCCGGCGCAGCGAATGCGGCATCCGGCGGCATCTTCGCAATCGCGCTGGCAGCCGTGTCCATGCTCTCCATGACCGGTATCGTTGTGGCCATCGACTCCTACGGCCCGATCACGGACAATGCGGGCGGCGTGGCTGAAATGGCCGGTCTCCCGAAAGAGATCCGCGACATCACGGACCCCCTCGATGCGGTCGGCAACACGACCAAGGCAGTGACCAAGGGCTATGCCATCGGTTCTGCAGCGCTGGCAGCTTTGGTGCTGTTCTCGGAATATTCACGCTCCTTCACCGGTGGGGTTGTGACATTCGAACTTTCGAACCCCTTGGTTCTGTGCGGCCTGTTCATCGGCGGCATGCTTCCCTACTACTTTGGTGCGCTCCTGATGGAGTCCGTTGCTAAGGCTGCAGGCGGTGTGGTGGTTGAAGTTCGCAGACAGTTTGCGGAAATCAAGGGCATCATGGAAGGTACCGGCAAGCCTGATTACGCAGCGTGTGTTGACATCGTGACCAAGGGCGCCATCAGCGAAATGATGATCCCGGCGCTCCTCCCGGTCGTCGTTCCGGTGCTGGTTGGTCTCCTCCTGGGCAAAGAAGCCCTGGGCGGCGTGCTCATCGGCGCGATCGTGACCGGTCTGTTCCAGGCCATAGCCATGACCTCCGGCGGCGGCGCATGGGACAATGCCAAGAAGTCCTTTGAAGACGGCGTCACGGACAGCAAGGGCGTCGTGCACAAGAAGGGCAGCGAAGGCCACAAGGCCTCGGTAACGGGCGACACGGTCGGCGATCCCTACAAGGACACCGCAGGACCGGCCATCAACCCGATGATCAAGGTCATCAACATCGTTGCGCTCCTGATCGTTCCGTTGATCAAGTAAGCAGCATCCGCAATCACAAGGCTGCCCCAGATCCTGGGGCAGCCTTTTTTTATCGCTGGTGCTGATTCCCCGCTTGTAATTTGACGATAAAGTGGTATTATTTCCTGGTTTATGAGTGAGGTGGATGTATTAATAAAGGCTGGTTGCTCTCCCGATGTTGTTGCCCACTGTCGGACCGTTTCGCGGACCGCATTGGCCATCGCCGGGCGTGTGAAGGTCCCCGTTGACCATGAACTGATACGCCAGGGCGGGTTATTCCACGATATCGGAAGGTCCCGCACGCACGGACTTGAACATGCCATTGTCGGCGTCGAAATCGCGAAAGGCCTCGGTTTTTCCGACGCGCTTGTTCGCATTATCGAGCGTCACATCGGCGCGGGCATCACTGCGGAAGAGGCGGAGAGGCTCGGGCTGCCGAAAAAGGATTACCTGCCGCTTACCGCGGAAGAAAAAATCGTCTCCTATGCCGACAACCTGATCAGCGGGGTGCGGGAGATGCCGTTTTATGAAGCGCTCGACCGGTTCAAGGACATCCTCGGACCTGATCACGAAGGCGTCGAGCTTTTCAGAAAACAGCATCACGAGATACAAGGCTGGATGAAGTGAGCTGAATTGCAGATTTCACCCTGCACTCGCGCTAGGCACTCGTAAACGCTGGGTGCGGGCGGATTGCGGATTAAAAATCAAGAAGAGGTAATGATGAAAGATAAGGACAAAGAAAAAAACGATTTCGACCAGGAACTTGCCGATGACAGCGTCCCTTTAACAAAGGGGAAAAACGACAAGGTCGTGCCGGTAAAACTGACGGCGAACAGCAAGTTCAAGTTCCGCTGCCACAAGGGTGTTCGAGTGTTTCACCGCCTGCTGCAGCAACATCAACATCGTCCTGCCGCCCTACGATCTTCTGCGTCTCAGGAAGCGGCTTGGCCTGACGACCGAGGATTTCATCAACAAGTATTGCGAGATCGAAATCCTGGCAAAGACGCTCCTTCCCGTGATCACGATTAAAATGCAGAACGACGAAAAAAAAAGCTGTCCCTTCCTGACGCCTGAAGGCTGCACGGTGTACGAGGACCGGCCGAACATCTGCCGCTACTATCCCGTGGGCATGGCCACGCTCAGGAAAAAGGACGTCGAGGGCGGCAAAGACGAATTTTATTTCATGACCAAAGAGGAACACTGCAAGGGGTTCGAGGAGGACAAGGAATGGACCATCGGCGAGTGGCGCAAGGACCAGGAAGCGGACCTCCACGACGACATGAACCGCGGCTGGATGGAGATCCTGATCAAGAAGAAGTCCTTCGGCGAGAAAGAATTCCCGGAGATCAAGAACCAGATGTTCTTCATGGTCAGCACGAACACCGATTATTTACGCGAGTTCGTGTTCGGGAGCAGTTTCCTTGAGACGTACGACATCCCGCAGGAGCGGATCGAAAAAGTGCGGACCGACGATGCCGAACTCTTGAAACTTGGTTACGAATGGCTCCGGTCGGCGATGTTTGCCGAGCAAACCCTCAAGATCAGGGATGGAGTCGCTGAAACGCGCAAGGACCGCACCGATGCGGTGATGAGAAGGGTATACGGGAACAAAGAAAAGGGGCAGATCGGCGAGATCGACTAGGAGTCAGAAGCCGGGATAACCGCTTCCCGTCAGCTGTTCTTGAGCAAGGTTGTCATCTCATCATAGATCGCATTTCCGATCATGATCCCCTGATCGATAAACTCCGGGCCGTACCGCCTGCCGGTTGCGGTCCGGAACGTTTCCTTGATTCTTTCGATACCCTTCATTTTGTCCTTGAATGTCCGGTGCAGCACTTCCGGAGGCGTATCGTGCGCTTCGACCATGAGCCAGAGCGTCGTAGTGAAATTCTCCGGTCCCCATCTGAACTTGTCGGCATCGTAGAGCGCATCGCTTACGAGTCGTCCGGCCGCGTCGTCACGATCAAAGGTTTCCTGAAACGCTTCGTGGTTCCTGATGGCATCAGCAATGTATTGCCGCTCCCTTAAGCTCATGCCGAGACCCGCCAGGATCTTCTCCGCTTCGATGCTTCCCCGGACCGCGTGGTCCTGCTCTTTTCGTTTGATGTCATGGAGCAATCCGGCGATAATCGCCGCCGTGAACAGCGGTTCGATACCCGATTGGTCGATTCCGTTTACCGGTGCTTCGATGAGGACGATGGCCCCCGCGTCGCGAGCCACCGCCTCACAGTGGCAGAGGCCGTGGGCGCATTCCAATTGAGATGCGTCGAGATAGGTCCTGCAGCGGCGAACCGTCTCGTTCGTCGCGAGCGTGTCGTCGGCCTGGCGAATGACAGCTTCATGTTTTCCACAAAAAGCCGGTTTCGGCAGGCTGCCGGCAACGCGGTGTGCTGTCTCTCGCAGTTTTTGATAGAGCTGCCCGTTCATGGAAATATAATAGACGGTCTCTCAGAGTATTGTCAAGGCCAGTTTTCAACCAGGAATCTTCAGATTGACACTCCCGCGCAACATAGGGTAATATGGCCCTACCTCAGGATTTGAAAGGAGCAGTTTGTGTCCGACATCCACAGCGAACGAATATTGATCCTCGATTTCGGGTCTCAGTATACCCAGCTCATCGCGCGCAGGGTGCGCGAAGCAAAGATCTACTGCGAGATATTCCCGTTCAACGCGGGTATCGAAAAGGTCAAGGCCTTCAGGCCCAAAGGTATCATCCTCTCAGGCGGGCCGTCGAGCGTGTATGATGCCGGCGCGCCGCTCATCGACAAAGTGCATCTTGATCTCGGCGTCCCGGTGCTCGGCATCTGCTACGGGATGCAGCTTTTGACGCACGTGCTCGGCGGCCAGGTGGCGAAATCGAGCAAACGCGAGTACGGCAGGGCGGAGCTGAACCTGCACAAGAATGAGGGATTGTTCTCGGGAATCGGCGAAGGAGGCAAGTCCACCGTCTGGATGAGCCACGGCGACCGGATCGAGAGAATGCCCGAGGGGTTCCATGCCATCGCGCATACCGACAATTCCCCGACCGCGGCCATGGCGGATGAGAAGCGCAAGTTCTACGGCGTCCAGTTTCATCCCGAAGTTGTGCACACGCCTCAGGGAGTACAGATCCTCAGGAACTTCGTGTACATGATCTGCGGATGCAGCCCGTCGTGGAACATGGCGTCTTTCGTTGATTATTCCGTGGGAGAGATAAGGAAGACCGTAGGGAACAAGCAGGCAGTGTGCGGCCTCTCGGGCGGAGTGGATTCGTCGGTTGCAGCGGTGCTTGTGCACAAGGCCATTGGCAAACAGCTCACCTGTATCTTCGTCAACAACGGCGTGCTGAGAAAAGACGAGGCCGTGAAAGTGCAGCTTTCCTTTAAAGATATGGGGCTTAATCTTAAGTACGTCGATGCTTCATCGGAATTCCTCTCCAAGCTCAAAGGGGTGGAAGACCCGGAGAAAAAGCGAAAAATCATCGGCAACACTTTTATCGAGGTCTTCGAGCGGGAAGCCCATACCGTGGGCGGGGCCGAGTTCCTGGTCCAGGGAACGCTCTATCCCGACGTGATCGAGAGCGTCTCGTTCAAAGGACCTTCGGCAATAATCAAGTCCCACCACAATGTCGGCGGGCTCCCCGAGAAGATGAAGCTCAAGCTGGTAGAGCCGCTCAGGGAGCTGTTCAAGGACGAAGTGCGCGCCATTGGCCGCGAGATGAAGATGCCTGACGACATCATCGACCGCCAGCCCTTCCCCGGGCCCGGGCTTGCCATCCGTATTCTGGGAGAAGTGACCGAGCCGAGGCTGAAGATATTGCGCGAAGCGGACGCCATCGTGATCGAGGAGATCAAGAAGGCAGGGCTGTATAAGGAGATATGGCAGTCCTTTGCCGTGCTCCTTCCGATCAAGACGGTGGGTGTGATGGGAGACGAGCGGACCTACGAGAATGTGGTCGCTATTCGGGCGGTCACGAGCCAAGACGGCATGACCGCGGACTGGGCGAAGATCCCCTATGACCTTCTGGGAGTCATGTCCAACCGGATAATCAACGAAGTAAAGGGCGTGAACCGCGTGGTTTTCGATATCTCGTCCAAACCGCCGAGTACGATTGAGTGGGAATAGCAATTTCTGATTTCGGATTGCGGAATAAAAGGATTGGTCTGCGAAAGCGCAAAGAAGTATGAATCGTAGGGGCAGCCCTGAGCGGCTGCCCTTTGTTGTGGTGAAGAGTATGAACGTAAATCATGAGACGTAGTATGCTCGACTGTACTGTAAAGGACCAGCAATCCGAGTCCTCCATCCGTATTCAACGTTATTTCGTCCGATGTCCTGTCAAAAAATAATCCCCCAGTTCGCATAAACTGCACTATACTTAAGAAATAATAAGATCAATCAGCGAAAAATCAGTTTCTCATACTTAATTATTCCGTCTTCGTCCCTGACGGTATTTCGGAACAGAGTGGCCGGTATCTTAATGTCCTAATTTTCAAGGAAGGAATGTTATGAAACGTATTCTTATTGGAGCTGTGGCAGCGCTGCTGTTGATCGCGGGGAACGGAGCGGCGCGCGCCGAAGAAGGCTCGGGAATCGAAGTAGGGGCCAAGTTCTGGTTCAACGACTGGACGCACGACGTTCCGGGGTTTGCGAGCATTACCTCGGACACTGCGACACTCTTCGGCCCCACGATAGAGGCGCAGTTTCCGAGTCAGGTGTTTGTGGAAGGGTCGTACCTTGTTTCTACGTCGAGTTATGGTTTTAGCGATGGCACAAATTTCGACCGTCAGGACCTGGAACTGGCAATCGGCTATATGATCGTTCCCGAGTTCGGCGTGCTGGCCGGGTACAAAAACTCATCATTCGAAGATCGGGAAGCGGGAGTGAAAGATACTGTGTACGGACCTCTCATCGGCGTCAAAGCAGTCGCGCGGATGGACTATAACCTCTCATTTTTCGGCAAACTCGACTATCTCTTCACGAGATTCAAAGAGACGGGCGGGGCCGGCCCGGGCTCAGTCTTTGAGGAGGACAGCCCGGGATGGATATTCGAGGTAGGGGTCAAGTTCGGTTTCACCAGGGAAGCCGCCGGCACGTTCGGATACAAATATGAAACGAATGAAGGAAATGATTCAAACGTCAAGGACACCTTTTCCGGACTGACGCTCGGCCTGATGTTCGCTTTCTAGCGAGCAGCAAAGGGGGACACGTTCAGGCAGCCTTCGGGCGGCCTTTTTATTTTGCCATGCAGTCGTGTGGTGCGAACTTGTTGTCCCCGCATTTCCTAACCTGGCCCCGGCCGGCACCTCTAGACTTTTTTTACACTATAATTAATGTATGATCCCGATCAAGGACACCGTCCCGCGCAGGACCTATCCCTTCGCTACCCTATTGATCATCATCATGAACCTGCTGGTGTTCGCCTTTGAACTATCCCTGCCGGCTCGCACCCGGAACGATTTCATCTATCTCTTCGGCCTGGTGCCGGCGCGGTATTCGCACCACCGCTGGGCGCACCTCCTTGGCGTACAGTTGGACGCGTACTGGCCCTTCGTCACTAACCTGTTCCTGCACGGAGGATGGCTGCACATCATCGGCAACATGTGGTTTCTTTACCTCTTCGGCGACAACGTGGAGGACCGGCTGGGGCATTGCCGGTTCCTGTTCTTTTATCTCCTGGCCGGTGTGGCAGCGAACCTGGTCTACTTCTGGGTGAACCAGGACTCAACGATGCCGGTCATCGGCGCGTCCGGCGCCATCGCCGGCGTGATGGCCGCCTATCTGCGGCTCTTTCCCCGCGCGAGGATCGTAACGCTCGTGCCGGTCCTGTTCTTTCCGCTCTTCTTCGAAGTGCCGGCATTCCTGTTCATGGGGTTCTGGTTCTTTATGCAACTCCTTTCGGGTGCGGTAGCGCTCACGGTCACAAACACGGGCGGCGGCATTGCCTGGTGGGCGCATATCGGCGGGTTCAGCGTGGGGTTTTTTTTGGTGAAGCGGTTATGCAGCGGCCGCCGTGGATGCCACGGGGGTGAGGTATAACAGCTCGTGCAACGTCAACGAAGGGGTCGTAACTATGGATATAATGGTAGGAAGGGCCGCAGGGGCACAAAACGGACGCGGAGACGCGAGAATAAGCATATTTTTAGAAATTTTGTGTCACCGAATCGGCTTTTCTTAATCGTTCGCTTTGGGCCCCAGCGGGCCATGCTCCCGGCTGAACTGGTCGGCCGCGGCCACGCCGACCTCCTGGAGCATCCGGGCATGGGTGTCCATGAGGAGCTCCAGCGAGACATCAAGGTCCTTGGCGACCTTCTCCAGGGGCTGTTGCTGCGCGAAGTGCCGCTCGGCGATCAGGATCTTTAAGAAATCTGCCTGAATGAGGGACCGCAACTCCTGGTCCGCGACGGCGTAGCTTTCGTACGCTTGCTTGAGCGTCTTCCCTCCAGAAACGGCCTCGCGGAACTTGTTCACTGCTTCCTCGTAGATGCTGCTCTCCTCGGGAGTGAACTCCTTAAAAGCAAATTCGGGCATATCCTGTTTCTTCGTCTTATCCTTTTTTTTCATCGTCCGTTCCTTTGCACAATTAGCATCATTGCTCCCCGATGCGTGATCCATGATACACGATGCATGATGACCGACTTGCTTCACATCCGAAAGCCTGCATCCTGTATCGTTTTTACATCATCCTTTTTTCTTTCGGTCTTCGCTCAGGAACCTGCTGAAGAGGGATTTTCCCCTCGTTCCATTCCACGGACACGTATAATCCGCAAAAGCAGCTCCCATATTCCCTAATGTCCGGATCGCGGTACACGCAGGGGCAGACGACGTCCGCGTCCTTTTCCTTCACGCCCCATGCAAGGCGGCACGGGCAGGAGCGATAGCCGTACCGGTCCTCGTTCGTGAGCAGGCCCTGGAGGATATCCACGACAAAGGGCCTGTCCTTGTTCAGGCGTATGCCCTGCGATTCAGCGTACCGGGACAGGATGTCATACAGCTTGTCGGGCGTCATGAGAGATCCAGTGCCTTTCGAAGTTTTTCTTCGTTGAAGCCCACAATAATGATATCGCCGATGCAGATCGTCGGGAAGCTGCAATCGGGGTTGAGCTTTCGCACTACATCGAGGATGGCCGCCCGTTCGCCTTCGCTCAGAAGATCGACATCCGTAAATTCCACATCGATGCCGCAGTCCTTGAAAAACCGTTTTGCGCGGCTGCAATGTGAGCAGGTGCTGAGTGTATAGAGTTTTATTTTCGGCCTGGCGGGTCCCATGGGGGCCTCCTGCTTGTGATTTTTCCAAGTATAACATGGCGGATGGGCGTATGCAAATAAATTAGACTTTTATCCGGCCGAAAGACCGGATGTGGGCCGGCCGCCGGGGAGGCCGGAGCGGTTTCCGAGCCGGAAACCGCCTTGACAGACCTCATGAACCGGCTCTACAATTAAAGAAGAGGGGACATTAAATGTCCTGAATCACGGGAGAAGGAGGCCCATTATGCCGCTCTTGCAATATGAAAAGAAAAAGGTCGAGGTGGATGAAGACGGTTGTCTTCTGCATTTTGACGATTGGGATGAGGAGGTGGCGCAGTCCATTGCGGCGAGGGAGGGGATCGAGGAACTGGGCCCCGACAGGATGAACATGCTGAAATTCATCCGGTGGTACTACCAGACCTATGATTTTTTCCCTATCGTGAACCAGATCTGTAAAAGGGTCCATGAGGCGAAAGACTGCGTCAAGGAAAAGTTCATTAACCCGCTTATCGCATGGAAGATAGCAGGACTCCCGCATCCTGCGGAGCCGATCATCAGTCTTCTCGAAGCAGGGCAGTCGCCGGGGTAATACCTCCTGGCGCTCGCCCCAGGCCGATGATTTAAACGTGAGCATTGTTATTCATAAATCAAAGGGTTATGGTACCTCTTGCAACCATCTTCCGTTATTCCCACTCCGCTGTGTCTTGCAGTTATGACGCACCGCACCTCTTCCGCTCAAACGGTGCCTAAAATAGGGTATAATTATAATTAAGTCTAAAGTTATAGTTTTATAATCTGTGCCCGCTTTCTCGTGCTTAGTGTCAATAAAGAAATCCGCCGGTTCTGCCGGCTGAATATATCATGCCTTGTAAAGGGTGGTATAATGTCATACGTTCGATCGTTAAGAGAACTTTGCTTTCGAATGAAGTTGGTCAATACGCTTACCCGGGGGGAGGTATGTTGTTGAAGAAAACGGTCTGGCTCGGACTTGTATGCGCTTCAGTCGCGGTACTCCTCGGCTGCAATAATAACGGGACCTCAAAAAAAATAAGCCTCGAAAAAAGAGAGGTAACGCAACAACGCTCGGAAGGGCGGAAGGAAAAACCGCTGCGCATTGCCGTGGGCGGCATGATCACGCCGAGAGAAGGCTTTGTGTATTACCGCGCATTTATCGACTATGTCGGGGAAAAACTGAAGAGGCCCGTGGAGTTTATCGACCGGGAAAAATACGACGATATCAACATGCTTATGAAGTCGGGCCAAATAGACGTCGCCTTTGTTTGCAGCGGGCCCTATGTGGACGGCCATGATGAGTTCGGCATGGAGCTTCTGGCAGCGCCCCAGGCGTATCGAAAAACCGTTTATTATGCCTACATTATCGTTGCAAAAGATAGTCCGATAAAAGGCTTTAAGGGCCTGCGCGGAAAGACGTTCGCCTTTGCGGACCCGCTTTCCAATACCGGCAAGATCGTCCCCGAGTACATGCTGGCGAAAATGAATGAAACGCCGGAGACCTTCTTTAAAAAGACCATCTATACCTATGCCCATGACAAGTCGATCAAGGCCGTGGCCCAGGGAGTGGCGGACGGCGCGTCCGTGGACAGTCTCATCTGGGAATACGTTAATCGGACCAATCCTGAATTGACCGCGAAGACGAAGATCATTGAAAAATCTCCTCCCTATGCCGTCCCCCCCGTCGTGGTCCGCAAGGGCCTGGGCCCCGCATTGAAAAAGGAGTTGCGCGCCGTCTTCCTGAACGCCCGCCGCGATGAGCGCGGCAAAGAGCTGCTCGACAAAATGATGATCGATAAGTTCGTTGTTATTGAAGACAGCGCATATGACTCCGTGCGGGAAATGAAGTCCTGGATATCCAGGCACAAGGAGCGCGAAAACACGCGGTAGACGAACATGCGAATCAAGCGCTTACAGACCAAGATTCTCGTTGGAACCATAGGGCTCGTGGCTCTGCTCGGCCTGGCGGTGGTGATCTTCGTTAGGACCGTCGTGTATGATAAGCTTGCGGCCACTCTCGAGAAAAGAGGCGTTTTCATAGCCAAGACTGTCGCCGGCGACAGCATCAATCCGCTCCTGACCGAGAAGTTTTTTGAGCTCAACATGATGGTGAGGGACTTGAAAAATTCGGAGAAGGACGTGGAATACGTCTTCATTCTTAACGGGCGCAACGAGGTCGTGGCGCACACGTTTGAGCAGGGCTTTCCCGCGGACCTTAAAACGATACACAACGCGGTGAACGGGCGAGGGTATCGCATCGAGCGTCTCGAAACAGAAAAGGGGGCCATCCTCGACTTCGGCGTGCCGCTCATGAGGGGGCAGGCCGGTTTCGTGCATGTGGGCATGGCTGAATATCCCATCAAACAAGACGTCGACGCGATCATCGGGCTGCTGCTGGGAATCATCCTCATGGTCCTGCTTGCCGGGAGCGGCCTTGCCGTATTCCTTGCCGCTGCGATCACGAAGCCGGTAAAGGAACTTGTGCATGCGGCAACGGCCGTTGGTAGAGGCAATCTGGATTATATGATCCATAGCCGCGGGTCGGACGAGATAGGGCAACTCGGCGATGCCTTTAATGTGATGATCGAAAAGCGCAAAGAAGCGGAACTCGGTCTGCGGGCAAGTGAAAAAAAACTACGGGACATCACGTCGCATCTGGCTGAAGGCCTTTATGTCATGGACAGGCAGGGGACGATCACGTTCATGAACCCCGAGGCGGAGCGTCTTCTGGGATGGACGATGGACGAGCTTAATAAAAAAGGCGCCCACAACCTTGTCCATTCCCATAGGGCGGACGGAACTGCCCTGCCGCTAGAAGAATGTGAAATACATAATGTGATAACCACTGGGGTAACTTTTATGTCCACCGATGAAGTGTTCGTGCGGAAAGACGGTACAATATTCCCGATCTCCGTCGTCAGCAGCCCGATTTTAGAAAACGGCACTGTTACCGCCTCGGCTACCTCTTTTCGCGACATCACCGAGCGGAAAGAGCTGGAACAGGAACGGGAGCAGCTCATTATCGATCACATGGATGCGTTGTCTAAAATCAAAACATTAAGCGGAATGCTGCCCATCTGCGCCTCCTGCAAACGGATCCGCGACGATAAGGGCTATTGGAACCAGATTGAATCCTACGTTGAGCAGCATTCGGAAGCCGAATTCAGCCACGGCATCTGCCCGGAATGCGCGCAAAAAATCTATCCTAAGTACTATAACGATAAAACTTGACACGGCGCCTATTCGATTTCATAATAATATTATGAAAAGATTTATTGCCATAGGAATTGTTTCCCTTCTCCTTGCTTCCTGCGCCCCGGTGCTGGACCGGCAGCTCATGAGGGAGGGGCAGCGAAATGTATCGTTCGATGAGCTCCGGGCGAACCCTGACGCCTATAAGGGAAGACTCTATATCCTCGGAGGACTGATCGTCGAGACGCGCTTTACGGAGCAGGGCTCGCAGCTCGAGGTGCTCGCGGTGCCGGTCGATTCCTCCGGGTACCTTATGGAGAATGACCGTTCGAATGGAAGGTTCCTGGCCGTGTACCCCAAGGGCAAGGCGCTTTTAGATCCCCTCGTGTACAAGAAGGGGAGAGAGGTCACGCTCGCAGGCGAGTTTCGAGAGATACGAAAGGGCAAGATAGACGAAATGGAGTATGACTACCCGGTTTTCGAGATCAAACAGATCCATCTCTTCGAAGAGCAGCAGTACTACAATATGTATCCATACCCCTATTATTATCCCTACTACCCTTATCCGTACTGGTATAATCCCTACTGGGGGCCCTGGCCGCCCCCGCCGGGATGGTGGTAGAGAGAGAAACAGCGAAGGCCCTTCTGAAACCAGAAGGGCCTTTTTTGTGACTCTTGTTTTTTCAACCTCAGGCCGCGGCCAGCCGGATCCGCCGCTTTTTCCGTTTTAAAAGCCAACAAACAAGTGTAATATAATTGCTAAAATATTCCGGCGTCAGAGGCCCGATTCATGAAACAAGACGATGAAGTAGAGATAAAAAAACCGGCCGCAGCCGGAAAACAAACAGCGGAGGAAAAGCTCCGCGAAGCGGAGCTGCTCTATCATACTCTCTTCAATCAATCCCCTGACGGCATATTGATCATCGATCTCAACGGGCATATCGTCGAGTTCAATGAAACGGCCCACCGTCAACTGGGTTACTCGCGTGAGGAATTCAAGGGTCTTCATCTCTCCGACATCGATCCCTATCAGAGTATTGAGGAAATACAAGCCAGCATCAAAAAAGTCATTGAACACGGAAGCGACGAATTCGAGGTCAGGCATAAAACAAAAACCGGGGACATACGGGATGTGCATGTGATTACACAGTTGATGACCCTATCCGGGCGCCCGGCGTTTCACACGATATGGCGTGATATCACCGAGCGCAAACGGACCGAGCGAGCGCTCATGGAAATGAACGCCAACCTGCAGGCCCTGATCAACGCAATGCCGGACCTGGTTGTATTCAAGGACCTTCAGGGCAGGCATCTGGTGGTGAATAAAGCGGTAGAGGCATATACGGGCTTGAAGCGCGAGGCATTGGTGGGCAAGACCAATGAAGAAGTACTTTCTCCCGATCTGGCCGATTTTTGCAGAAAGAGCGATGAAAAGGCGCTCTGGAGCCCCAAGCCAACCCAGGTTGAAGAACAGGCCGCCGGCAGTGACGGCAAGAAGATGTTTCTCGATACGATTAAGGCGCCCATCCGTGACGCCCGGGGCAAGCTCATCGGGCTGGTGGCGGTCAGCCGCGACATTACCGGGCGCAAGCAGATGGAAGAGGCGCTGCTGAAGAGCGAGCGATTCATACGGGACATCCTTGAAACCGTGGACGAGGGGTTCGTGGTCATCGACCGCGACTACCGGATCATAGCCGCCAACAAGGCCTATCTCAATCAGGTCAAAATGCCGTTGGATGAAGTTACCGGCAGGCATTGCTATGAGATCTCGCATCGAAACGATAAACCCTGCTATGAGATGGGCGAGCACTGTTCGGTGAAACGCGCGTTCGATACGGGAGAACCCCATACAGCGCTCCATATTCACCAGGACAAGGAGAAGAGCCCCATTTATGTGGAGACGAAGTCGTATCCGTTAAAAGACCCGTCGGGGCAGACGATTTCCGCCATAGAGATCGTTAATAATACCACGGAGAAAAAGAAGCTCGAGGATCAACTCCGACATGCACAGAAGATGGAGGCCGTGGGCCAGCTTGCGGGAGGCATTGCCCATGATTTTAATAATATTCTTACGGCGATCATCGGCTATGGAAGTCTCATGAAAATGAAGATGGTCGATGACGATCCCTTGAGAAGGTATCTGCTGCAGATACTCGATTCCGCGCAGAGGGCGGCCAACCTCACACAGGGTCTTCTCGCCTTCAGCAGGAAGCAGGTGATCAGTCCCAAATCGGTGCACGTGAACAAGATCATTGAGAAGGTTGAGAAGCTCCTCCGCCGGCTTATCGGCGAGGACGTTGAAATGAAGGTCATTCTCGCGGACGACCATTTGACCGTACTGGCGGACAGCGGCCAGCTTGAACAGGTCCTCGTGAACCTGGCAACCAATGCGAGGGACGCAATGTCCGAAGGGGGAAGCCTGACCATACGTACCGGGAAGGCCATATTGGACCACGAGTTCGTAAAGGTGCACGGGTACGGAAAGCCCGGACAGTATGCCCTCATCTCCGTCACCGACACGGGCGCAGGCATGGATGGAAAAACGAAAGAGAGGATATTCGAGCCGTTCTTTACGACGAAGGAAGTGGGCAAGGGAACGGGACTCGGTCTTTCGATCGTATATGGAATCGTGAAACAGCATAAGGGGTACATAACCTGTTCCAGCGAGCCGGGCAAGGGAACTGCGTTCAGGATATACCTGCCGGCTACCGGAGATGAGGTCTCCAGGACGGAAACCGACAAGGTTCTTCTCCCGGCCTCGGGAGGAACGGAAACGGTCCTCATCGCGGAGGACGACGCCGTTGTTCGGGCGCTCGTGAAAGAGACGCTCGAACAGTCCGGATACACGGTGATCGAGGCGGCGGACGGCGAGGACGCCGTCGGCGTATTTGCGAGGAGCCGGGACCGGGTCCGGCTCCTCATTCTCGACGTCATCATGCCGAAAAAGAACGGGAAAGAAGTTTATGAAGAAATCCGAAAGGACCGCCCTGATATAAAGGTCATTTTTTCGAGCGGCTATACGGCGGACATCCTTTATAAGAAGCGGTTCATCGAGGAGGGCTTCAGCTTTATTTCAAAGCCGGTTTCACCCGCCGATCTCCTGAGGCTGGTGAGAGAGACCCTGGACGAGGGAGCTGCAAAAACGGGGTTGTAGGGCCGCGTCAACAGGAACGTTGTTCGGGACCCGGAAGCTAATGCGTCCCGCATTGAGAAAGCGTTGCTTGAAGCAGATGAGGAGGTCGTTTGCAACACTAAGAGAACCCATTTTCATGCCGTAGCCGTCTACTTCATCAGTATTGTCCTCCTTCTCCAGTTCTTCCCCCGGGAAGGAAAATCGCACCTGAAGTGCGCGCCCACACTGCCCTCGCGTGCAAGCGCCGAGCGGGTGATGAGCATGGAGGACGTTATCATGTTCTCAAGCTCGAAGAGGCCCCGGTCGGGCTCATGGCCTTTCATCATCCGGTCCCATTCCCTGAGCTGTTTGAGCGCAACAGTTAAATCCTTCCTGTTCCGCACGATCCCCACCTTCTCCCACATGAGCTTTTTGAGCGAATCGCGAACCTCCGCTAAATCCGACAACGCGCTCGAAGAAGCTCGGCCCCTCTTCTTTCCCTGAGATACGACGCGCGGCAGGGTCGTGTTCCTGGTAAAGTGTTTGCGCGCATACCGGGCCGCGGCAAGGCCCGCGCGCTCTCCGTAGACGAGGCCTTCCAGCAATGAATTGCTCGCGAGGCGGTTCGCGCCGTGCACGCCGGTGCAGGCCGTTTCGCCGGCAGCGAAGAGACCGGGGATGTTCGTGGCGCCCCAGAGGTCCGTCTTCACCCCGCCCATGATATAGTGGGCCGCGGGAGAGACCGGGATCGGCTCCCGCGTGATATCGATGCCGAGGTCTTTGCAGGTCCGGAAAATGCGGGGGAAGCGCCGGGTCACATAATCCGCGTTCAGGTGCGTCATGTCGAGAAACACGTTTTGCGCGTTCGTGGCCGCCATCTCGGAATGGATGGCCCGGGTGACCACGTCGCGCGGGGCGAGCTCGCGCGCGGGATGGTAATGGTCCATGAAACGCTCATTATGGATGTTCTTGAGCATGCCGCCTTCGCCGCGCATGGCCTCGGAAAGCAGGAACTGCGGCGCGTCCTCGCGATAGAGGGCGGTGGGGTGAAATTGAATGAACTCCATGTCCACGAGCGTTGCGCCGGCCCGAAAGGCCATGGCCATGCCGTCGCCCGTTGCAACGGCGGGATTGGTCGTGCGCTCGAAAAGCTGGCCCGCGCCGCCGGTGGCGAGGAGCACGGCCCGCGCAGAGATGATGAGGACCTTTCGGAGTTTCTGCTGGCAGACCACGGCCCCGACGCATCGCCCGTTTTCCATGATGAGGTCCCTGGTGAAGGCGAAGTCGATCTTCGATACCGTGCCCGCGGAGCGGACCTTGTCAATGAGCACGCGCATGATCTCCTTGCCCGTGGAGTCGCCCTGGGCATGGAGGATCCTCCGCTTGGAGTGGGCCGCCTCCTGCGTGAAGGCGAGCTTCGTGCCTTCCTTGTCGAATTCCGCGCCCCAGAGGATGAGCTCCCGTATTCGCGTGGGCCCCTCCTCGACCAGGGTGCCCACGGCCTTGCGCAAACAGAGCCCGTCGCCGGCCTTGATCGTGTCGTCGAAATGGATCGAGATCTCGTCCTCGTCGGAGAGGACCACTGCCACGCCTCCCTGGGCGTATTCGCTGCTGCTTTCCGAGGGCGCATCCTTGGTCACGACGAGGACCTCGCCGTTCCGCGCGAGTTCAACGGCCGCGCGCAGCCCTGCCACGCCCCCGCCGATGATGAGGAAGTCGGTCCTTATGTGTTCCTGAGTGTAGTCCATGGTGAATTGCAGATTCCGGATTGTGGATTGCGAAATGTAAAAAGAAAACAGCGGGCTTTTAAATTCGCGATCCGAAATTGTTATTTCCCCGGCGTCTCCACCGCCTGCGGAATGAAGGGATTCTTGCCGTCGATGGAGACGAGCTTGCTGTCCTTCGGGTCGAAGACGAAGGTGACCCTGCCGCCGTTCTTCTGGACGCTCCCGCCCGAGGTCTGCCACTCGCTGTCCCAGTTGAACGCGGCCTTGGCCACCCCCTTTTCATCGATCATGATGAGCATCTTCGTGTACTGGACCGTGAACCGAACGCTTTCGTATTTCGCAAAGACGGGTTCGAGCGCAGCTGAAAAGGCCTGCCGGTCCTTATAGCTGTCCGAGACGGAGTTCATGAATCCCGGCAAGTTCTTCTTTTCGAACATGTGGCTGAGGTCGCGCAGGGTATTGATGACGCCGCCGCTTTTGACGGCTACCTGCGTCGGCAGTTTTTTCTCGCTGCAGGCGGCGGTTGTGAACAAGAGCAGCGTTATGGCGAGAAGGGACGCGATACGGTTCATAAGACCTCCCGGGGTGAAATTGATACAAGATGCATGATGCAGGATTGCCGATGCAGGATCCACGATGCACGATAGAAGGATACAAGATACGAGTCGATGGCACAAGAGGAATTTTCATGGATCAGGTATCCCGTGTCATGCATCTCTTAAAGTATTTTCTTTAAAAACTGTCCCGTGTAGGATTTCTTCGCCTGCGCTATGACCTCGGGCGTTCCCTGTACCACGATCTCGCCGCCGCGGTCGCCTCCTTCGGGTCCGAGGTCGATGATCCAGTCCGCGGTCTTGATCACGTCGAGGTTGTGCTCGATCACGACCACGGTATTGCCGGCATCCACGAGCTGGTTCAGCATGTCCAGGAGCTTTTGTGTGTCCGCGAAATGGAGGCCCGTGGTAGGCTCATCAAGGATGTAAAGGGTGCGGCCCGTTGCGCGGCGCGACAGCTCCTTCGAAAGCTTCACGCGCTGGGACTCTCCGCCCGAAAGCGTGGTTGCCGACTGGCCCAGGGTGATGTAGCCCAGGCCCACCTCCATGAGCGTCTGCAGCTTGGACTTGACCGGCGGAATGGCCTGGAAAAAGTCGAGCGCCTGTTCCACGGTCATGGCGAGCACGTCGGCGATGTTCTTGCCTTTATACCGGATGTCGAGGGTCTCGCGGTTATAGCGGCTGCCGTGGCAGACGTCGCAGGTCACGTACACGTCGGGGAGGAAGTGCATCTCGATCTTGATGAGCCCGTCTCCTTCGCAGGCCTCGCACCGGCCGCCCTTGACGTTGAAGCTGTAGCGGCCGGGCTTGTACCCGCGCATGCGCGACTCGGGAAGCTGGGCGAAAAGATCGCGCACGGGGCCGAACACGCCCGTATAGGTGGCGGGGTTCGAGCGCGGCGTCCTGCCGATGGGAGACTGGTCGATGTCGATCACCTTGTCGATGTGCTCCAGGCCCTTGATGTCCCTGTGCTTGCCCGCGCGCTCCGTGGAGCGGTAGAGCCGCTGGGCGAGCGCGCGGTACAGGATGTCCACGACGAGGGTGCTCTTGCCCGAGCCCGAGACGCCGGTCACGCAGGTGAGCACCCCGAGGGGGAACTGCACGGTGATGCTCTTTAAATTGTTTTCGGACGCGCTCACGACGCTGATGGACTTTTGGAAGGACCTGCGGCTTTGCGGCACTTGAATAAAGGCTTTGCCCGAGAGGTACTGGCCGGTAAGCGACGTTTCAACTTTTGTGATCTCTTCCGGCGTACCCTGGGCCACGATTTCGCCGCCGTGCACGCCGGCGCCGGGCCCCATGTCGATCACCTGGTCCGCAGAGCGGATCGTCTCTTCATCGTGTTCCACGACAAGCACGGTATTGCCGAGGTCGCGGAGCCGGAACAGGGTATCGAGCAGCCTCCGGTTGTCGCGCTGGTGCAGCCCGATGCTGGGTTCGTCCAGAATATAGAGCACGCCCACGAGGGATGAGCCGATCTGGGTGGCGAGCCGGATGCGCTGGCCCTCGCCTCCGGAGAGCGTGGCGGACCCGCGGTCGAGGCTGAGGTAGTCGAGACCCACCTGCACCATGAACCCGAGGCGCTCCCGGATCTCTTTTAAGATCCGCTGGGCAATGGCGGTTTCCTTTTCCGTGAGCCTGAGCTCGTTGAAAAAGGCGAGGGACTGCTTGATGCTCATGCGCGTCACTTCATGAATGTTCAGCCCCGCCACCTTGACGGCCAGCGATTCTTTGCGCAAACGGCTCCCGCCGCAGTCCGGGCAGGTCTGGTAGCTCATGTACTGTTCGAGCTCCCACTGGGTCGCGAAGGAGTCGGTCTCGTCATAACGCTGTTTCAGGACGGAGAGAATGCCTTCGAAGGGCTTGCACGAAGCGCCCTTGCCGCCGCGGGCCGGTGACGACTTCGGCCCGTTCTCGCCAATGCCGAACAAAAGCATTTTCTGCTGGACGGGCTTCAGTTCCTTGAACGGCGTATTCACGTTGAAGCCGCAGCCCAGCGCGAGCGAATCGAGCATCTGGAAATACTGGTAGGAGGTGCGTTTCGCCCACGGTTTGACCGCGCCTTCGCGGAGCGAGAGGTTGGGGTTCGGCACGATGAGTTCGGGATCGAATTCCAAAAGCCCGCCGAGGCCGTCGCAGGTGGGGCAGGCGCCCTGGGGGCTGTTGAAGGAAAAACTGTTGGGAGCGAGTTCGGGATAGCTGATGCCGTCCACGATGCAGGCGAGCTTTTCGCTGTAGAGGAGGTCCTGCTTCTTGTCCACGAGGTTCACCAGTACGAGGCCGTCGGCCTGCCGGAGCGCGGTCTCGATCGACTCGGCGAGCCTCCGCTCCGTGCCGGATTTTACCACGAGCCGGTCGATCACGATCTCGATGTCGTGCTTCTTTTTCTTGTCCATCGAAATGGCTTCGGAAAGCTCCTTGATCGCGCCGTCGATCCGCGCCCGCACGTATCCTGCCGCGGCCGCGGCCATGAGCTCTTTCCGGTATTCACCCTTCCTGCCGCGGACGATGGGGGCGAGGACCTGGATGCGCGTGTCTTTGGGCAGGGCCATGACCGCGTCGGTTATCTGCTGCACGGTCTGGGCCGCGATCTCCCTGCCGCACTTGTAACAGTAGGGCCTGCCGATGCGCGCAAAGAGCAGGCGCAGGTAGTCGTAGACCTCGGTCACGGTGCCCACGGTCGAACGGGGGTTCTTGCTCGTGGTCTTCTGCTCGATGGCGATGGCGGGCGAGAGGCCGTCGATGGAATCGACGTCGGGCTTGTCCATCTGGCCCAGGAACTGGCGGGCATAGGCCGAGAGGCTCTCGACGTAGCGGCGCTGTCCTTCGGCGTAGATAGTATCGAAGGCGAGGGAAGATTTTCCCGAGCCGGACAGGCCCGTGATGACCACGAGCCTGTCCCGCGGGATCTCGAGGTCGATGTTCTTGAGGTTGTGCTGGCGGCAGCCTTTTATGACGATCTTGTCCATAACAATTCGGTAAAACGCCATTGTACCACCCCGGCCGCGGGGAGTAAAGCGCTTTATAATTTTTCTGTACAAGCGCGGGCATTTTCTGATACACTAGGCCCCATTATCATGAGGAAGCGTAGCGCGGAAGTCCCCGAGGGGCAAGGTTCTTTCGCCTCGTTTTTCCCGAAAAATCACCTTTTGCCATCACGACAGGAGGAAGCACGCATGCGAAACGCACCATACGGAGTTCTCCAGGTTTTCGCCGCTGTTCTCATGCTCGTCCAGCCCCTCTCCGCTCATGCCGAGGGAGACCTGGCCGTTGCCGCACCAGGGTACGGGGAAGAGTCTATGCTCTTCGAGGAAATTCCCTCGGTGTACGGCGCATCGAAATACGAGCAGAAGGTGACCGAGGCCCCGTCCTCCGTGAGCATCATCACCTCAACGGACATCAAGAAGTACGGCTACCGCACCCTCGCGGATGTCCTCAAGAGCGTCCGGGGCTTCTATATCACCTATGACCGCAATTACAGCTACGTGGGCGTGCGCGGGTTCGGCCGTCCCGGCGACTACAACAGCCGCATCCTGCTCCTCATCGACGGGCACCGCATAAACGACAATATCTACGACCAGGCCCTTGTCGGCACTGAGGGAATCATCGACGTGGATCTCATCGACCGTGTCGAGGTGATCCGCGGGCCGGGCTCGTCCCTGTACGGGAGCAACGCGTTCTTCGCCGTCATAAACGTTATTACCAAAAGCGGCAAAGACCTGAAAGGCGCCGAGGTGTCGGGCGCTGTCTCGAGCTACGCGACCGACCAGGAACGGCTCAGTTACGGGGACAAATACGGAAACGGCCTTGAAGCGATCATTTCGGGCACGGGCTACAAGAGCAACGGACAGCAGCTTCACTTCAATGAGTTCGATCCCGCCAACCCGAATGCAGATCCCCGCGCCGCGAACGACGGCAATACGCATACGGACTACGACCGGGCCAAGAGCTTCTTTACGAAAGCGTCATACAAGGATTTCACCTTTGAAGGCGCTTATATAGATCGGACGAAAGGCATTCCCACGGGGTCCTTCGGCACGGACTTCAACAGCGCGGACAACAAGACAACGGACGGACATTGGTTTGCTGACCTGAAATACGAGCACAGCCTCGGCACACAAACGGACATTGAGGTAAGGGCTTTTACCGATTATTATTGGTATTACGGCGACTACAATTATTATACGACCGGTGGGACGCTGAACAAAGACTTCGGCTACGGGGACTGGTCGGGAGGCGAAGTCAAACTTTCTACGCGCCTTTTTGACGTCCATCGTATTATTGTCGGAGCGGAGTATACGGGCAATAGCCGGCAGGACCAGAGAAATTACGACCTCGATCCCTATGCGCTTTACCTCGAAGACCAGCGGCGGTCCAGGGACTGGGCCTCCTATGTGCAGGATGAGATCACCCTGTCGAAAAAAATGGTATTGAATGCGGGCGTGCGGTACGACCATTATTCCGAGTTCGGCGGGACGACCAACCCCAGGCTGGCATTTATATACAGCCCCACGGAAAAGAGTGCGATCAAGCTCCTTTACGGGAGTGCCTTCCGCATCCCGAATGACTACGAGCTTTTTTATTCCATCCCGGGGTTGAATGTGCCCAATCCGGAGCTCAAGCCCGAGAAGATCAAGACCTATGAACTGGTGTACGAGCATTATTTCGGCGAAGGCTTCCGCACAAGCGTTTCGGGCTATTATTACCGGATCAAAAACCTGATCGACCAGACGCTCACGGGTGCGGGGGAGGTGATGTACGACAATACCGATGAAATCAGGGCAAAAGGGGCCGAACTGGAGCTTGACAACAAATGGTCCAACGGCAGCGAAGGCAGGGCCAGCTACACGATCCAGCGGGCAGAAAGCAGTCTGACCGGGGAACCGCTTTCGAATTCTCCCTCGCAGCTCGCGAAACTGAATTTTTCCATGCCGCTGGTGAAAGACAAGATCTTCGCGGGTCTCGAAGAACAGTACACGAGCAGGAGAAGGACTGAGGGGGGAAACTACGCGCCAGGCACTTACGTCAGCAATTTTACACTCTATACGCGAAACCTGCTCAACCGTCTCGAGGTATCAGCAAGCATCTACAATCTCATGAACAAGAAATACAGCGACCCGGTATCCTTCGCGGACCTCAATCCGCTCGATACGGTCCAGCAGGACGGCCGCACGTACCGGCTGAAACTGACGTACGCATTCTAACTATTCGGAAGGTGGCATGAAAATACGAAGGATTATTTCCACCTCGGCAGCTGCCGCGTTCCTCCTCTTTTCCTCGCTGGCAACAAGCGCACCCGCAGCCGAGAAAATAGCCGTGCTCGTAAGCTCGAAGGACGCGCCCTTTGAGGAAGCGCTTAAGGGATTTCAGGGCTATCTGGAAAAGGCGGCGGTACAGGCGGACTACGAGGTCCACCGGCTCGACGGCAGCGTTGCCAAGGCTGGCCAGGCAGTGCAGGCAGTGAAGAAAGACGGCGTAAAACTGGTCCTGACGCTCGGGTCGCTCGCGACCGACGCCGCGGTCAAAGAGATCCCCGATATTCCCATTATCGCCTGCATGGTGCTGAGGTCCGACGGCCTGAAAAAATCGCCGAACGTGACCGGCGTGGGGCTGGAATTCCCGCTCGAGGTACAGACCAGCTGGCTTCAGGTCCTCGTCCCGACGGCAAAGAACGTGGGGGTCATTTACAACCCCGAGGAAAACCAAAAACGGATCGAAGCCGCCGGCCGCATTATGCAGAACATGGGGCTGAAGCTCGTGGCCCAGGAGGTCCGCTCCGCGCAGGACGTGCCCGCCGCGCTCGAAGGTATGGCGAAGAAGATAGACATTCTCTGGGGCCTGGCCGACACCGTCGCCATGACGCCCCAGACCGCGAAGAACGTACTCCTCTTTTCGATCCGGAACAACATCCCGCTCGTCGGCATCTCTCCCGCCTGGGTCAAGGCCGGCGCGCTCTACGCCCTCGAATGGGACTATGCCGATATGGGGGCGCAGGCGGGGGACATGGCGGTGAAGGTGTTGAAGGGCGCGCCGCCGAGCACGATCCCGGCGGCCTCGCCGCGCAAGGTGTATTATGCCCTGAACCTCAAGACCGCACAGCAGATGAATATGACCTTTTCGGACCAGCTCGTCCGCGGCGCACGGCATACCTTTACCGGCGAGAAGTAGAAGACCTGCCGTGCAGTGCCAGCAGCGGCTGGAGCGCCACTCACGTCCCATCCTATCATAATTGCGCCTCCGTAATTCACGATATGCGTTCGGTACAGCGGGTTACTTTTATTAGCGTTTCAGAATAAAACCAAAAGAATTTTCACAGAACATCAATTATGAATAAACCAGATGGCTCGACCCGACGAACCGCGGGTCAGCCGCGCGTTAAAAGGATACTATGTACTGCCCTAAATGCAGAACTGAATATAGAAAAGGATTTAGCACTTGTGCGGGCTGCAACATCTCTTTAGTCCCTGATTTACCACCAGAGCCGCCACCGCCACCGGTCCCAGAATACGTAAAATACATCAATTTATATTCCCCGCAAAATGAAATTGAATTGAGCTTACTAAAAAGTATCCTCGATTCGGAAGGTATCAGTTATTTTGTCAGAAACGACAATTTCGGATCTTTAGAAGTGGGTCCCCATATAGGTCTCTATAATGCAAAGATGGTAGAAGTACGAGATGACGAATATGAAAAAGCTAAAGAGCTTCTGACGGATTATCTTGAGAAGACGCATGAGCAAATCGAAGAACCTTTAAAAAAATATTCGTTGTTTGACAAGATTCGGATGGTAATTGAATTCCTGCTTTTCAATTGGGTAATGCCAGGCAAGATTAAGCACAGGGAGCGTGCCTAGTTCTTCAAAGGTACGTAATGGACAAATCGTGCAGTTGAGAGGGCGGAAGGGTTAAGGTCGAGATGACTTTATGGGCTCTAAATGCATCAACGTTATATATGGGTCTCCAACAACGTCTTGTAGGTCGCGCGTAATTCGAAAAAGAGAAATTGATGAGATGCTTATCTGACTAGAACCTGTACTGCAACATTACTTGGAGATTCTTGATATCGTCTATCGGATTGAGACTGAACCTGCTAAGCGATGGAACAAGACTCCATATAGTCTTATCACCATCTTTTTGCAGTGTAATTGCAGGAGCCTCTTCAAAGCATTCGTTCATCGAGCCGACAGACATATCCTTGCCTTCTAGAACGATGGCCACGTTCCTGAAGTTTGTGAAATTCCCGGTGAAACACTCGCTGTTGCCAGATGTTTTTATTGTTGGATGTATCGTCTGATCAATAGTATCAGACCACAAGCTCAGGTTACTCGTTGTAGCGAGAGAAACAGAAGCGTAGAACATGACGAGAAAAAACGCTGTTAGATATTTTCTAAGACCCTTGAATAACACCACGGACCCCCCCCCCCAGAAATCTCTTAATATAATATATAATAAAGCGTAGATATTTTATGTGATTTAAGTCACATGTAGTCCGATCAAACGAAAGGATTATGAAGCGCAAGAATGAAACTTAACCGGGTGTCCACTTTTTTGTCCATATCGCTGATGCATTTAGTGCAAAGCGGTTGACAACCATAGCGATGGGATGAAATCGCTGCATGCCACGTCAAGCGCGTCTCGAATTGTTTCGTTGCTGAAACTAATTGCTCCGCACAAATCTCCTGCCTTCATGATTCCGCCCTGCCGCCGCATGTTTGCGGGCGGCGAACTCTTCATTTCCGGTCGATAATTTTGCTATTGCAGAGCAAAAAATGATATCGCACAACCGATAAAAAATAGTGGAGAAGAATTCCTAAAAATGATACACTATGCGGTCAGATCCTGGGGATGCGTTCGGCAGGGTTCCTGCCCTCATTCATAACAATGGCCACGATACTCGAAAAAAAATTGCTCCGGCAGCCCGATGTGTTTTATTATAAGCTCGCCGCGCCGCTCATCTCTAAAAAAGCGGCGCCGGGCCAGTTCGTCATCATCAGGCTCCATGAGAACGGTGAGCGGATTCCCCTCTCGCTTGCCGACATCGATCCCGGAGAAGGGACCATCAGCCTGATCGTCATGGCGGTGGGCAAGACCACGACCGAGATGTCGCTTCTCAAGACCGGAGACAAGGTGCTCGATCTCTGTGGTCCCCTCGGGAACCCCACGCACGTGGAAGAGGCGGGCAAGGTCGTTCTCGTAGGCGGTGGCTTTGGCGTTGCGCCCCTCTATCCGATCGCGCGCGCGTTCAAGGCTGCGGGCTGCGAGACGGTCTGCATCATGGGCGCGCGATCCAGGGACCTTTTGATCTATGAGCGGGAAATGGAAGAGCTCTGCGATCGCGTCATCGTAACGACCGACGACGGAAGCAGGGGGATGAAAGGCCTGGTGACTTCCGCCCTCCGGGGCGAGCTTGAGCAGAACGGGGGGGCCGGTCTCGTCCTGACCGTGGGGCCCGCGATCATGATGAAGGGCGTGTCCGAGACGACAAGACCCTTCGGGGTCAAAACCATCGTGAGCCTTAACCCGATCATGGTAGACGGCACAGGGATGTGCGGAGGCTGCCGCGTGACCGTGGGCGGCGAGACCCTGTTCGCCTGCATTGACGGGCCGGAGTTCGACGGCCACCGGGTGGACTGGGACCTGCTTATGAACCGCCAGAAAAAATATGTCCCTGAGCAGAAGGAATCATTCGAGTCCTGGCGCAAGCGTCATGCAGGGGTGATAAGGGAGTAGCAGTGCCGGCGGAATCGACACGGAGACCCGAAGACATCGCTGGAAAAAAAATCCTAAACCCGGAATAATATCAAAATTGAAAATCCAAATTTATCTTTTTGTTGATTCGCTATTATTCAGGATTTCGAGATTCGGATTTCGAATTTAAGACGATTAAAGATGGAACCTGAAAACAAAAAACCAAAGAAACTCTCGCCCAAGAAAACGCCGATTCCCGAGCAGGACCCCCTCGTCAGAAAGACCAACTTCGGGGAGGTCGCCTTGGGCTACACGCCGGAGCTGGCGCAGCAGGAGGCTGCGCGGTGCCTCCAGTGCAAAGACCCGAAATGCGTCACCGGCTGCCCGGTGAGCGTTCCTATCCCGCGTTTCATAAAGGCTGTCCGGGAAGGCGACCTTGCCGGCGCCATCGAGATCGTCAAAGAGGCGAACCTCATGCCCGCGGTCTGCGGCAGGGTCTGTCCGCAGGAAAACCAGTGCGAAAAGTTCTGCACCCTTGCGAAGAAAATGGACCCCGTGGGCATCGGCAGGCTCGAACGGTTCGTCGCGGACCAGGAGATGAAGAACAACGGGACAAAGACGCCGGTCATGGCGCCGTCGACGGGCAGGAAGGTCGCTGTCGTGGGGAGCGGCCCTTCGGGCCTCACCTGCGCCTACGATCTTGCGCGGCAGGGCCATGCCGTCACCATCTTCGAGGCGCTCCACGAGCCGGGCGGCGTGCTCATTTACGGCATTCCTGAATTTCGCCTTCCCAAGGCAGTCGTTGCCCGCGAGATCGAGGCCCTGGACCGCATGGGCGTCCGGATCCGCACCAATGCCGTGGTGGGCAAGCTCGTCAGTATCGATGAACTCATGGACGAGTTCGACGCCTGCTACATCGGGAGCGGGGCGGGACTTCCGCGGTTCATGGGCATCGAGGGCGAGAACCTGAACGGCGTCTACTCGTCGAACGAATTTCTGACCAGGATCAACCTCATGCGGGCCTACCGGTTCCCTGAATACGATACGCCGGTCAAGCGGGGAGACCGCGTGGCCGTGGTGGGCGGCGGCAACGTGGCCATGGATTCGGCGCGGACCGCGCTCAGGCTCGGCGCAAAAGACGTGGTCATGATCTACCGCCGCTCCCTCGCGGAACTGCCGGCCCGGAAGGAAGAGGTGCACCACGCCCAGGAAGAGGGGATCCGTTTCGAGCTTTGCGCCAATCCCGTGCGGATCATGGGAGAACAGGGAGCGGTGACCGCCATCGAGTGCGTACGGATGGACCTCTGCGAACTCGACGCCTCGGGCAGGAAATCGCCGAAGCCGGTCTCCGGTTCGGAATTCCGTGTCCCCGTTGATATCGTGATCATGGCCGTCGGCACCGGCGCCAATCCGCTCATTCCCCAGAGCACCAGGGACCTGTCGGTCAATAAAAAGAAATATATCGTCGCCGACGAGGCAACAGGCCGCACGAGCAGGGACGGGGTCTATGCCGGCGGCGACATCGTGACCGGATCGGCCACGGTCATCTCCGCCATGGGCGCCGGTAGAAAAGCGGCGAAGGCCATGCATGGATACCTGACCCGGAACAAGCAGAAGTAACAGGCTGCGGCCCGCCCGCCGGCCCGTTCCCGCAGCCTGATTTTTCGCCTCATTTTTCTATAATCAAAAACTTTGCGGCCATTTATATTATTTATAGGTAAAAATCTTGACAATGTTTTTACGTTGTGATAGTTTTTTTAAACTCTCGAACAGCAAACAGAGGTTTCTCTTCGACCGCAAAAGAGGCGATTCACAATGATAGACATTAACATCTCACTTCTTTACCAGCTCATCAACTTCATCGTATTGCTTATTGCGCTCAATTTCATTCTCTTCAAGCCTATCCTGCAAATCATGCGGGAGCGCGAGCAGGGTATCAGCTCCGCGCTTGAAGATGCCAAGGCCGCGCAGAATCGCATGCAGAGCCTGCTGGAACACTACAATACCTCGCTCGCCGAATCCAAACAGAAGGCTGCTTCCGCTTATAACGCGATTTACCAGCAGGGCCTCGATGCCCAGCGGGACATGATCTCCGCCGAGCGTACCAAGGCCGGCGAGATGCTGGACAAGGCGCGGATGGAGATCGCGGCGGCGGCGAACTCGGCCAGGGCCGATCTTAAGAAAGAAGCAGAGCGGCTATCGCAGGATATTACCTCCAAACTGCTCGGAAGGGCGGTGTAGGGTGGGGAGCACGGTGATGAAAAGAATCATGCCCGGTATTTATTCACTGGCGATGATATTGGCAAGCACGGCGGCCCTGGCGGAAGAGGCAGGCCATGCGGAGCCGATGACCTTTATGGGAGACTGGCTGCCGCGGCTGGTCAATTTCGCCATCATAGCGGGGGTCATTATTTATTTCATGCGAAAGCCGGTCCGCGATTTTTTCAAGAACCGCTCCGCGGATATTGCGAAGGCCATCCAGGAATCCAAAGAAGCCCGCGAGCGGGCCGTGGCGGCTCTTGCGGAGATGGAACGGAAGATCAAGGACCTCGAGGCAGAAGCAGGTAAAATGGTTGATGAGGCCCGGTCCCGCGGCGAGAAGGACCGTCAGGCCCTGATCGCAGATGCCAAAAAAGTGGTGGCGGACGTCGCTACCCAGGTGAAACAGGGGATCGACGTCGAACTGCAAAAGGCAAAAACGGTGCTGGCAGTTGAGGCGGCAATCCTTTCCGTTGACCTGGCCGAAGGCAAAATCAAAGACAAGATCAACAGTCAGGACCATGAACGCATTGTCAAGGAATATATCGCCAAGGTGGGAGGCAAGGGTTGATCAGGATCATCGCAAAGAGATACGCAAAGGCCCTCGTTGAACTGAGCGAGGAGAAGAAGAGCGTTGAGAAGACCAAGGCGGACCTCGCCGCATTTGTCGGGGCCGTGGATTCCCAGCCGGCCATGCAGAAGCTCTTTGCCAGCCCGGTCTTTACGCCCGAGAACAAGATAGCGGTTATCAGGGAGCTGTCCGGGAAGCTGAACCTGCAAGCGGCGACGCAGCGGTTCGTGGAGCACCTGGCGGAGACGGGCAGGATCAGATACCTCAACGACGTATATGAGGCTTTCCTGGCCCTCCTGTCCGAGCGCCAGAACAGGGCCACGGTCCAATTGACCACGGCGGCCGCCATCAATGCGGGCGAGCTGGCGGACATCAAGAAAAAGCTCGAGACGCTTACCGGCAAGCAGGTGGACATCGACTCGAAGGTGGACGCCGCGATGATCGGCGGGGCGAAGGCGCGGATCGGAAGCGTCATCTATGACGGAACAATCAAAAACCAGCTCGCAAAGATGCGCGATAAACTGGCTGAGAGCTGAAAATTAACAGGGACGGGAACGCCGGCCCTCCGGCCATTGCTATGCCATTTTCAATCTTTGAAATAACGTTTCACGGGTGAAGGAGCGCAGAGATGCAGATCAAAGCACAGGAAATCAGCGAGATCATAAAAAAGAAAATATCCGATTTCGAGAAGACCGTTGAGGTCGCCGAAGTCGGGACCGTGATCACCGTCGGTGACGGTATCGCCAAGGTCTTCGGACTCGACAACGTCATGTCCGGCGAGCTTCTGGAGTTCCCCGGCGGGGTGATGGGCATGGCCTTGAACCTCGAAGAGGAAAACGTGGGCGCGGTGCTCATGGGCGACGATTCCAGGATCCGTGAAGGCGACATCGTGAAGCGGACCAAGAGGATCGCCGAGGTCCCCGTGGGCGACGCCATCGTGGGCCGCGTGGTGGACGGCATCGGCCAGCCCATCGACGGCAAAGGCCCCATCGCTTCCAAGGAGTCCCGGATGATCGAAGTGATCGCGCCGGGCATTGTGAAGCGGCAGTCGGTGCGCGAGTCGCTCCAGACCGGCATCAAGGCCATTGACGCCATGATTCCGATCGGCCGCGGACAGCGCGAGCTCATCATCGGCGACCGCCAGACCGGAAAGACCGCCGTTGCCATCGACACCATTATCAACCAGAAAGGCCAGAACGTCATCTGCATCTACGTGGCCATCGGGCAGAAGCGCTCCACGGTCGCGCAGGTGGTCAAGACCCTGACGGAACACGGCGCCATGGACTACACCATCATCGTGTCGGCGACGGCGTCTGACCCTGCGCCGCTCCAGTTCATCGCGCCCTACACGGGCGCTACCATCGGAGAATACTTCCGCGACAAAGGCGGCCACGCCCTGATCGTGTATGACGATCTGTCGAAGCAGGCAACCGCTTACCGCCAGCTCTCACTGCTCCTTCGCAGACCGCCGGGACGCGAGGCTTATCCTGGCGATGTGTTCTATCTCCACTCCCGTCTTCTCGAGCGTGCGGCAAAACTGTCCGACAAGCTCGGCGGCGGATCGCTCACCGCGCTCCCGATCATCGAGACTCAGGCCGGCGACGTGTCGGCGTACATTCCGACGAACGTGATCTCCATCACCGACGGACAGATCTTCCTCGAGTCCGATCTGTTCTATTCCGGCGTGCGGCCGGCCATCAACGTGGGTATCTCGGTATCCCGCGTGGGCGGCAGCGCCCAGATCAAGGCCATGAAGCAGGTTGCGGGCACGCTCCGTCTCGACCTTGCGCAGTACCGCGAACTCGCGGCCTTTGCCCAGTTCGGAAGCGACCTCGACAAGGCCACGCTGGCCCAGTTGAACCGCGGTCAGCGCATGGTCGAACTTCTGAAACAGGACCAGTACTCGCCGCTTCCGGTCGAACAGCAGATACTGGTCATCTTCGCAGGCACCAACGGCTATGTGGACGAAGTGCCGGTGAATGCGATCAGGAAGTTTGAGTCCGAACTTCTGCGGTTCGCGACGAGCAAGTACCAGCCGCTGCTGAACGATATCAAGGGCAAAAAACAGCTCGACGACGACCTCAAGGCGCGAATCAAGGGCGCCATCGAGGAGTTCAAGAAAAGCTTTACGGCGTAAAACCAATGCGGAACGCGGAATGTACCCTGCTCTTGCGAAAGCGCGGGTATAAACGGAATGCGGAATGAAACAGGTTCCGCCCGCTTGCCGCAGATGCATGGGGCAAGTCTGAAGATCGCTGAACGAAGGACAGAAGAATGCCCAGCTTAAGAGACATTAAAAGAAAGATCACGAGCGTCAAGAAGACCCAGCAGATCACCAAGGCCATGAAGATGGTGGCGGCGGCAAAGCTTCGGCGCGCCCAGGAACGCGTGATCGCGGCGCGGCCGTACTCTCGGAAGATGCTCGCGGTGATTGCGAACCTCGCGGGCCGCGTGGAGCGGGCGCAGCATCCGCTTCTGGCCAAGCGAGAGCCCAGGAAGGTGAAACTTCTCGTACTGACCTCGGACCGCGGACTATGCGGCGCGTACAATACCAATATCCTGCGCAAGGCCGTCGAGGCCGTCAAGCAGTTCAAGGCCGAGGGCAAGGATGTGAAGGTGAATGTCGTGGGACGAAAAGGCCGCGATTTTTTCCGCAAACGCCCCGGGTATACCTTAGGCAAAGTGTGGTCGGAACTCGGCATGATCGACTACGAGAAGGCCGCCGATGTGGGCAAGAATATTGTTGAACGTTTTGCCGCGGGCGAGACCGATGAGGTCTACCTGCTTTACAACGAGTTCAAGAGCGTGATGCAGCAGAAAGTGACTCTCGAGAAGCTCCTGCCCGTGGAGCCGCCCACCGAGACAGATCCGTTCATGGCTGCTGTCGATTATCTCTACGAGCCGTCAGCGGAGGCGATCCTGAGTTCGATCCTGCCAAAGCACATCGAAGTGCAAGTCTACCGCTCGATGCTCGAGAGCCAGGCGAGCGAGATGGGGTCGCGGATGACGGCTATGGATTCTGCCACACGGAATGCCAAGGACATGATCGAGCGGCTCACGCTGAAGTTCAACAAACAGCGCCAGGCTGCGATCACCAAGGAAATCTCCGAGATCGTGGGCGGGGCGGAAGCGCAGAAATAAAGAAAACACTAAGCACGAAATTCTAAATAATATCTGGATTCAAATAAAGAATGCTCAAATGTTTTGAATTTTGACATTATGTTTATTGGAATTTGTTTGGGAATTTGTGCTTAGGATTTTGAATTTGTGTTAATTACAGGGGGTTATCAATGAGCACAGGGAAAATAGTACAGGTGATGGGTGCGGTGGTGGACTGCGAGTTCCCCGTCGGAAGTCTTCCCCATCTGATGAACGCGCTCAGGATCGATCAGGCCGCGGACAAGAACCTCGGCACGCCCGAGACTCATCTGACGCTCGAGGTTGCGCTGCACCTCGGCGAGAACCGGGTGCGCACCGTGGCCATGTCGTCCACCGACGGTCTCATGCGCGGCATGAAGGTCAACGACACCGGCAAGGCCATTTCCATGCCCGTCGGCAAGGAAGTGCTCGGTCGCATCATGAACGTGATCGGAGAGCCTGTGGATGAGCTGGGACCGATCACGACCAAGGATACCCTGCCGATCCACAGGTCTGCTCCGATGCTCGAGGAACTGGACCCCTCGAAGCAGCTTTTCGAAACGGGTATCAAGGTTATCGACCTCCTGGCGCCTTATACCAAGGGCGGTAAAACGGGGCTCTTCGGCGGCGCGGGCGTGGGTAAGACCGTGCTTATCATGGAGCTCATCAACAACGTGGCAAAACAGCACGGCGGTTACTCCGTGTTCGCAGGCGTGGGCGAGCGTACCCGTGAAGGAAACGACCTCTGGGCAGAGATGAAAGAGTCGGGGGTTATCAACAGAACGGCGCTGGTGTACGGCCAGATGAACGAGCCACCGGGAGCGAGGCTCCGCGTCGGGCTCTCGGCCTTGACCGTTGCCGAGTACTTCCGCGATACCATGGGACAGGACGTGCTCCTGTTCGTTGACAACATATTCCGGTTTACCCAGGCCGGATCCGAAGTGTCGGCGCTCCTCGGCCGCATGCCTTCCGCTGTGGGTTACCAGCCCACGCTGGGCACGGAAATGGGCGCTCTCCAGGAACGCATCACCTCCACGAAGAAGGGCTCCATTACCTCGGTGCAGGCCATCTATGTGCCCGCCGACGACCTGACCGATCCGGCGCCGGCAACGGCGTTTGCGCACTTGGACGCCACTACGGTGCTCTCGCGCCAGATTTCCGAGCTCGGCATCTACCCGGCCGTGGACCCGCTCGATTCGACGTCCCGGATCATGGATCCCCACGTGGTCGGAGCGGAGCATTACGCCGTTGCGCAAAGGGTACAGCTTGTGCTCCAGCGTTATAAGGAACTCCAGGACATCATTGCGATTCTCGGCATGGACGAACTCTCAGATGAGGACAAGCTCTCCGTGTCCCGGGCCAGAAAGATCCAGCGCTTCCTGTCGCAGCCCTTCCAGGTGGCCGAGGCGTTTACGGGTACCCCCGGTAAATACGTTCCGCTCAAGGAAACCATCAAGGGATTCAAGGAAGTCGTTGACGGCAAGATGGATGATATCCCCGAGCAGGCCTTCTATATGGTCGGCCCCATTGAGGAAGTGTTCGAGAAGGCGGAGAAGCTCGGTTATAAACGATAATCGCTTGTAGCTGGCAGCTCATAGTTGATAGCAAAGAGCTACGAGTCATGAGCAAAGAGCTATGAGCGCTGAGGATTGGAAAAAAACAATGGTTGCTGAAAAAGGAAAAATGCTCCTCGAGATCGTTGCGCCGAGCCGCCAGGTCGTCCGCTCGGAGCGCGTGGACGAGGTGATTGCTCCGGGAAGCGAGGGTGAGTTCGGCGTGCTGCCGGGCCACACTTCCTTCCTGACCACACTTAAAGTCGGCTTGCTCTCTTATCGCGAGGGCACGCAGTGGCACTACCTTGCCGTTGAATGGGGGTATGCGGAAGTCGCCGCAGACCATGTCACCATACTCGCGGAGGGCGCGGACCGCGCGTCCGATATCGACCTCGCTGAAGAGCGGATCATCAAAGAGCGCGCTGAAAAGGCGCTGAGCGAGAAGCTTGAGCAGAAGGACTACGAGAAGGCGCGCATCGATCTGCTCAGGGCCATGATCCGGATCCAGGTGGCGGAGCAACACGGGCAAAAATAATACCGCAGTTCTCGCACCATTCCCTTGCAGCGATATTGAAGCCCCTGCAGCAAATGAAGGTTCGTACCGGCATCCGCGGGGAATGCGCTCATTCCGGAATTCACAAGAGGCAGGCCGACTGGTCCTGTCTCTTTTTTTTAGCTGCGGGGCAGGAACGCCGTGTTCAGGCCGGGCGCAGGGAAATCCCTTGACAGGGTGGTGTTCTTACCTTATATTAATTCTAATATATGCGTGCAAAGAATTCTCAGAAAAAGAGTCTCGGCATCGGAATCAAGCGGACCCCGCAGCGCCTCGCGATCCTCGACTATCTCGACGGCAATACCGCACACCCCTCGGCGGAAGAAATCTACCGGGCTGTGTCTAAAAAGTATCGCTCTATGTCGTTCGCGACCGTATATAATACGCTGAAGACCCTGACGCGCTCAGGGACCGTCCGGGAACTGACCATCGATCCCGACAGGAAACGCTACGATCCCGATACCACCCTTCACCATCATCTCATCTGTCTTACGTGCAGGAAAATTGCGGACATGCCCGGGGAGATCGCCGTCGACGTGCCGAGAGGCGTTGCCCGGGACTTTACGGTCATCGGAAGTCACGTGGAGTTTTACGGGCACTGTCCCGCATGCAGGAAGAAGCGGAAAACGCCCTGAAACCCTTCCTCCATATGATCATATGATCTGCAATCAGTATCGGCAAGGCACCGTGCTTTCAGGGACAGGAGGCTGCTATGGGGGCTGTAGAGATCAAACCCGACATCTACTGGGTAGGGGCAATCGACTGGGCGATCCGGGATTTTCACGGATACGTCACGCCGAACGGGACCACGTACAATAACTATCTCATCCTGGACCGGCATGTCACGCTGGTGGACACGGTGAAGCATGAGTTCTGCCATTACACCATCGACAATATCAGGGGCCTCGTGGACCCCGCGAAGATAGAAAACATCGTCATCAATCACATCGAGAACGATCATGCCACAAGCCTCGGGGAGGTCATGGAACTGACGCCCCATGCGCTCATCCACATCACCGAGCGCGGCAAGAAGGGCCTGGACCGCTTCTTCGATACCTCGCGCTGGAAATTCAGGATCGTGAAAACGGGCGATACGCTCAGCACGGGTACCAAAACGATCACGTTCCTGGAAACGCCGATGCTCCATTGGCCGGATTCCATGATGAGCTACGTGAAGGAGGACAAGCTCCTCATCAGCCAGGACGGCTTCGGCCAACACCTTGCCTCATCCGCCCGGTTCGACGACGAGTATTGCGACCAATGTTCGACGGTCGAGCTCGACCATGCGATACGGGATTATTACGCCAATATTCTGATGCCTTTTGGCCAGCTCATCAAGGCCAAGATCGCCGAGATCCAAAAGTTGCGACTGGAGATCGACATGATAGCGCCGGACCACGGCGTCATCTGGAGGAAGGACCCAGCCAGGATCATCCAGATGTATCTGGACATGGCGAACAGCAAGGCGGATCTCCGGGTGGTGATCATTTACGATACCATGTGGCACAGCACGGAGTATATGACCATTCCCCTCATGGAAGGGATCAGGGCCGCGGGGGTCGACGTGGAGGTCATCAAGCTCCGGGCCACCCCCATGAGCACGGCGACAAAGCGATTCTGGGAATCCCGGGCCATGCTCCTCGGCACCCCCACGCTGAACAACATCATGTTTCCGACGGTCGCCGAGTTTTTGACGTATTTGCGGGGACTTCGGCCGAAGGACCGGATGGTGGGGGCCTTCGGCAGCTTTGGCTGGGGCGGCGGCGCGGTGAAGGAGGCCTACGCCGTGTTCAAACAGATGGGGCTCGAGGCCGTGGAGCCGGGTGTGGAGGTCCTGTACCGGCCCGGGCGGGAGGACGAAAAGAAGTGCTTTGAGTATGGGAAACAGTTCGCCGAGAAGGTTATCGAGTACCACAAGAAGTTCTAAACAAAGCACCAAATCACAAACAAGCTCCAAATCTCAATGGGCGACATGATCGAAACGTTTGGAATTTCTAGATTGGAATTAATTTGAGATTTGTGATTTCTCGGAAGAGGAGATGCTGATGTGGCGATGTACGATATGCGGTTATGTGTACGACGAGGCCAAGGAGGGAACGAAGTTCGAAGACCTTCCCGATGATTGGGCCTGTCCGGTGTGCAATGCTCCGAAAGACGCGTTCGTGAGGATGTAGCGCTGCTATCAAGGAGTAATGCAGGCGGCCGATATTTTTCGGCCGCCTTTTTCGTTTGACAGGGATATAACAACAATCTATACTTTCCCGGTGTCTCCTGAAAGCCTAAGGGACGGGAGGGGCGATGTCTGAGAACAAGACGATGACTGTCAAGGACTGGCCCGAGGACGAGCGGCCGCGGGAACGGCTGCTGAAGTACGGCGCCGACGGCCTTTCCGAGGCGCAACTTCTTGCGATCATCATCCGGAACGGCCGGGGGGGCCGCTCTGCGGTGGACCTGGGCATTGAACTGCTCGAAAAGTTCGGCAGTCTGGAAGGCATTGCTCGCGCAGGCATCAACGAGATTCGCGGGAAGAATGGCGTCAAGGGCATCGGCCCCGCCAAAATCGCGGAGATCAAGGCCGCGATCGAGCTGGGGAAGCGGCACCAGAAGCCGAGCTTGTCCGGAGCGTCGTTCTGCTCCAGCGGGGACGTCGTCGCATATTACCAGCCGAGGATGAAGGACCTCAAAAAAGAGATGTTCCGGTGCGCCCTGCTCGATGCGAAACATAAAATCATCCGGGACGAGGTCGTTTCGGTCGGGAGCCTCACCGCTTCCATTGTCCATCCGCGCGACACGTTCAAGGCCGCAATACGAGAGTCGGCCGCGGCGGTCATCTTCATCCACAATCATCCGAGCGGCGATACGAAGCCGAGCCAGGAGGACATCCTGCTCACCCGGCGGCTGGTCCAGGCCGGCGAGGTGCTCGGCATCCAGGTGCTCGATCATATTATCGTCGGCGACGGCGGCCACTTCAGCTTTCGGGACAACGGAATGATATCGTGCGCGACATAAAACATCCTTACGACATGATGGCCGGCCGTCTTTCCCTGCACGGCGATCTGATGATCATTGTAATCGTAGCTGCCATAGCCGCCCTTCTGCTGATCATCATGATCCTTCTTGCCGCGAGCATCCTCCGGAGAGTGTACCATGAGAGAAAATACGCGGAACGGGACGCCCTGCAGGCAGAGTATCGGAAAAAAATGACCCAGGCCTTCGCCTCGGCCGGCGCCGGTGCGGATGCGCGAGCGTTTGCTGCCGTTGCGGGATCCGCCGCGTGGCAGGCTGTTGAGGACGTGCTGTTTGAGCTCATGGACGAGCAGCGATACCGGCAAGAGATGCGAAGACTCTTCTGCGAACTCGGGTATGTAGGCTTCTATGAGAAACGCCTGACAAACAGAAATGTCCTGACAAGAGCATCTGCCGCCGACAAGCTGGGACGGATGCAGAGCGAGCAGTCTGCGGGCAAGCTCCTTTCGCTCCTGGATGAACGAGATCCCGAGATCCTGTCCGTGGTCGTGCGGGCATTGAGCAAAACAGGCACTGAGGAGGGCCTCCGGGGAATCATCGACCGGATGCCTTCTCTTCTCGGAAAATCGCTCGTGACGCGGAAGGCGATGGTAACGGCGCTCCTGAACTTCGGGCCTGCTGCGATACCATTTTTAACCGCATATCGGGGGGAGCATGCTGACCCCTGGATCATCTCCTGCATCCTGGAAACGCTCTCCCACCTCCCGGATGATGAGCGGTCCGCGGCATTGGCTGCCGAGCAGTTGCAGAGCCAGAACGCCGAGGTCAGGAGCAAGGCGCTGAAAGTGCTGGGACGCACCGAGGACGACCTTCCAAGTGTGCACAAACCCGAACTCATCTTTCCTCTGCTCGACGATCCGGTGTGGTTCGTCAGGCTGCAGGCCGTCAAGGCAGTGAAGACGCAGGGCGGTGAACAGGCCGCCGCGCAAATAGAGAAAAGACTTTTCGACGAAAGCTGGCAGGTCCGGAACGAGGCGGCCCTGGCGCTCACCATGATCGGCGACCGGGCAATCAGCGTCTTCCTCGATGCGCTCACGACGACCGATGGCTATGCAAAGGAGAGCGTTTGCGAAGAAATCGAGAAGACGGTGTTTTCCGGCCGCCTGATCGAGAACCTCATTGCTTCCGACGAAAACCTCCGCATGCAGTCGGAGAAAATTTTGAAGATCATGCACGGGCTGCATTTTTCGACTCCCCTTGTCGAATACCTGGCGAACGGCGGTGATGAGCGCATCAAGCGGAAAATACGGAGCTTCACGAGGGAGACGCTTCCCCGATGAGAAAAGCGATCATCTTTTTCACCGTGGGGTTCAATTATTTTGTCGGGGCCTACTTCGGCGTCGTCAACACGATATACGCCGGCCTCCTGGCAATCTCTCTGGTTGCGGTTCTCCGGCATATCCGGCGGATCAGGTATTCCCCGATCAGGGATTTTCGCTCCGCTCCCGGCACCTCGCCGGTTTCCATCATGATCCCGGTCTATAACGAGAAGAAGGTCGTCCTCCGGAGCATCCGGTCCGCGCTTGCCTGCGACTATCCCGTGTTCGAAGTGATCCTCATCAACGACGGTTCGGACGATGATACGCTGCAGTCCGTGATCGACGCTTTCAAGCTGATAAAGATCGACCGCGTGTACCGGGACACCATGAAGACCAAGGCCGTGAAGGCATTCTACTACAACGAGGAGACGCCGAACCTCCTCGTCATCGACAAGGAACGGGGCGGCAAGGCTGATGCCCTGAATTGCGGCATCAACGCGTCGCGATGCCCCTACGTTTGCTCGATCGATGCGGACTCTCTTCTTGAAAAGGACGCCCTCATCAGGATCATGACCACGATCCTCGAAAGCAGCATCCCCATTGTTGCCTGCGGAGGCGTCGTGCGCGTCTTGAACGGCGTGCGGCTTGCGAGCGACGTCGAGATCGAGGAGATCGATCTCTCGAAAAAACCGCTCGTTCTCTTTCAGATCGTCGAGTATATCCGAGGATTTCTCTTCGGACGGGTCGGGTGGGACACCCTGCACGCTCTCCTCATCATCTCGGGGACCTTCTCGCTCTTTCATAAGGCGTCGGTCCAGGAGGCAGGAGGATTCAGGGTCGGGAACGTGTCGGAAGACATGGAAATGATCGTTCGGCTGCACAAGGTGAAGCTGAAGCAGCATAAGCCATACCGGGTACGGTTCATTTCGGACCCGATCTGCTGGACCGAGGTCCCGGACAGTCTGAAGATGATCGCGCGGCAGCGGCGGCGGTGGCATCTCGGATTGATCCAGAGCCTGTTCCAAAACCGCGAGATGCTCTTCAATCCGCGTTATGGCATGATCGGCATGCTTGTGATGCCGTACTATCTGTTCTTTGAGATCATCGGTCCGGTCATCGAGATAACAGGATATGCCGTTGTGCTGCTCTCCTATGTCCTGGGGATACTCAATTATACCTTTCTCATGCTCTTCGTCACCCTGGCCGTCTTCTACGGTGTTTTTCTTTCGACCGCCGGGATCTTTCTCGAAGAACTGACCTACAAACGGTATCCCGCGTGGGCGCACCTGTTCCGACTCCTGCTCTACGGCGTGTTCGAAAATTTCGGATACCGTCAGATGAATGCGTTCTGGAGGCTGCAGGCTTTGATCAAATATCTGGTCGGACAAAGAGAGTGGGAATACGTTGAGCACAAAGGGATGAGCCCCGAGCGGAAAGGCTGCGGACGATGAACTTTACAAAAACCGTTTTCTCGTCGTCAAGAAGAGCGATTATTAGACCATTCTTTGCCGCCCCGGCAGAAGGAGCGCGGAAAAAATGAAAGGCACATTAAAAGAGAAAGGGTTCATGGAATGATGACTTTTTATGTTTTGGCTCTTGTCACCGCGATAGCTGATGGCGACACAGCCATGACAAAAGGCGATTATAACGCCGCCGTACAGTACTATCGTGCGGAGGTAGAAACTCATCCCGAATCGTATGAAGCAACGTTCAAACTTGCGCGAGCCCTCTCTTTTTCGAATCACCGTGATGAAGCGATTCGGCTCTATACGGAATTACTGGCAACGAGACCGAATAATTCCGACCTGCTTCTCGCGCGAGGAAGGACCTATGCGTGGGAGGATCGCTGGAATGAAGCCGAGGCGGACATAACAGCGGTAACGAAGCGGTTACCGGACTACGCTGACGCCTGGTCCGCTCTCGGGGATGTATATCTCTGGAGCGATCGGCCCGCCGCCGCCGCAGGCGCATACGGCAAATGGATCGTGGCGGACCCCGGAGACTTCCGCCCGTACCTCGCGCGTGGGAAAGCCTATCTGTCGGCGAACGAACTTGAAGCGGCCCGCGCCGATTTTGAAGCAGCCCTGGCGCACGGCGCTCCTGCCCCCGAGATCAATCGATATCTTACTTCTCTTCAACGCAGAGAGGTGCCGGAATCGGTAGCGCCTGAATCGTACAAATGGCTTGCGAACCTGTCCTACGGCTACAGCGAATTTTCGCCGGTCCACAGCAATTGGCATTATTACAGCGCGTCCGTTCGTCACTATTGGGAGCACAGTTCGCTCGCTTTTGAATATCTGGATTCCCTGCGGTTCGGATCCGACGACTACGCCCTGGCACTCGATGGATATGTGGACCTCTGGCCGCGGTCGTATGCGAACATCAGGTATCAGTATTCACCGCATGCCATCCTCTACCCCAAGGATTCCTATCGCCTGGAAATATTTCAGGGAGCAGGAAAGGGATGGGAGCTTTCCGGCAGCTATGACCACATGGATTTCGGCACAAGCACCGTCGACATGTACGGCCTTGGTCTCGGGAAATACACCGGCGACTGGTATTTCCGATGGCGGACCCTCTTTATTCCATCAAGCGCCGCGCTGAGCATATCGCATCACCTTCTCGCCAGATATTACTTTGCCGGAAATGGAGATGATTACTTCGAAATGAACGGCGGATTCGGCCGGGGCGGTGAATTTCCTCCGGGGACTATGATCGTTAAAACAACAAGGAGCAAATCGTATGGAGCAGTATTCCAGAAATATATTAATCCGCGATGGGGCTTCAAGATTTCTGCGGGTTACAGCGACGACAATACCTATCCCTTTATTGAGCGAAGTGTCTCGGCCAATGTTTTAACCCGCTGGTGATGAGCTGCTGGAAAGCGCTATGCCGGATGAAAGCATTCGATCCAATTGCGGAATGAGGGCCGATAGGGTTCCGACGAATGACTGGTGAAAATATGCGGAAACCGGTTTTTCCCGGCACAAAAGGAGTCATGCCATGAACGATACGGTCCAGAAAGAAGCCCAACGGTCCTTTCTCGACAAGCTGAAAGACTGCGCTGCTCTGTTCGGTAATTTTTCACAGGCGCTGCTGATCGCGTTCTTGGCATTGCGTATTATGGAATTCATATACATTTGCAAAACCAATAATCCCCCCCAGGATTTGTGGAACGTGATCACGCGGGCGCTCATGTTTGATTTACTATCCTTTCCGGCAATACTTTCATTCCTGTTTATTCCATTTGTTATGGTTTATTTTAGCGCCGGAACCATGAAATTCCGTTACTGGATATATTGTCTAGGGGGATCGATCGTTATAATCCTGTACGCGGCGCTCATTAAGTACTTTGCCACGGCGCTGGTCCCCCTCGGCGCGGACCTTTTCGGATACTCCCTGAAAGAAATTAATGAAACCGTCAGAGGCGGCATCACGTTTGACACGATCTCACTTTTTCTATTTGTCATACCGCTCGTCGCATTCTGGGCTTCTTTTTCGTTTTTATACTCCCGTAACTTGCTTAAACCGGTATACGCATTTGTTCTCTTAGGAGCGGGGGTCTTGTTGACCTGTACGGTATCAGTCCTGCCCGCGAGAACATCATTTGAAACAGACTTCTCCTATAACATGGCTTTGAACAAAGCGGTTTATTTTGCCGAGGAATCCTACGCCTATTATTCCCGTTCAACAAAAGAGAGCGTCAATGCTCATGCTCTTTCCCGGGATGACAGGCGACCGGATAACGCGCCGGCGTTCAAATATAAAATTTCTGACTATCCATTTTTGAGGACCGACGAACCGCGTGACGTGCTGGGTGAATTCTTCAAGGTTGTTTCCAACAGGCCGCCCAACCTTGTTTTTATTCTGGTGGAGGGTTTGGGCAAAGCTTTCAGCGGACCCAATGCGTATCTGGGAAGCTTTACGCCGTTTCTCGACGATCTGTCCCGGAAAAGCTTATACTGGGAGAATTTCCTTGCTTCCCAAGGACGTACCTTTGCGGCGCTTCCGTCCATTTTAGCCTCCTTGCCATTCGCGGATAAAGGCTTCAGCGATCTGGGACAACGAATGCCCAAACATCTTTCCTTAATGAGCATATTGAAACATGACGGGTACCGTCTAAAATTTTACTATGGCAGTGATTTGGATTTTGACAATGAGCGGTTATTTCTGCAGAGACAGGGCGTTGATGTCATGATCGGCATAAATGACTACGGCAAAAATTATGCGAAAAGCCCGAACACATACTGGGGTTATCCCGACAGGGAACTGATGCGGAAATCGCTGAAAATGGACAGTCAGGATTCGAAGCAGCCCTATGTTTCGTTCGTGCAAACCATGAGCATGCATACTCCCTATTCCTTCCCCGATCAGGATAAATACCTTCGGTTCTTCGAGAAGCGGATGAACCAACTGGGTTTCGACGAGGCACAAAAGGAAAACCATCGCACGTACGGAAAAATATATTCCACAATAATGTATACCGATGACGCTTTGCGGTTCTTTTTTGAGCAGTATGCAAAACTTCCCGCCTATCGTAATACCATATTTATCATTACCGGAGATCATCGATTGCCCGAAATACCGATGTCCACCAAAATAGACAGGTTCCATGTTCCGCTGATCATCTTCTCACCCCTGCTTAAGCGCACGGCGTATATCCAGTCGATCTCATCTCAATTGGATATCACGCCTTCTCTGCTGGCCTTCCTGAAGAAGAATTACAATTTAGATGTTCCCTCCACCGTTTCCTGGGTCGGCACGGGACTGGATACGGATCCTTCCTTCAGGAATGTGCATAAATACCCTCTCAAGCACACAAAAACCAATCTGATCGATTACATTTCCGGAATGTATTTTATTGACCAGGATATATTGTTTTCCATCGGTAAGTATATGGATCTGGAACCGATACAGGACGAGGCGAAAAGGGACCAGTTGATCGCTGAATTTAACCAATACAAAGCACTGAACGACCGTTTCACCCGTGCATTAAAACTGATCCCGGACAGCTTATACGAACAATACCGCCCGCGAGAAATACGGCAGGGCAGGCGGTGAACCCGTTTGGGGCGCAGGGCTTGCTCCCCCGGCTTTCGTCGCCGACTATCAACCTGCGGAAAAAGCTTAACTCGCCTCTTATTTGCCATGCCCGCAATGAAGATCGGTCACCATAGCGACTTCGTCGACACCCACATACACATCGAGGATGCGCGCGGCCTTGAAGCAGTCAGGGCTGCGGGTATCGCGGCGGTGCGCGATGCCGGAACAAAAGAAGGGGCGGGACTGAAGCCCGGGACCGCCCTCAGAAGCGGACTGACCATCGTGAGCGCCGGATGGGCGATTTTTAAAAAGGGCGAATACGGTTCCCTTTTTGGCGTTCCCGTCGAGACGAGCGAAGAAATCCGGGGTGAGATTCTCAAGCTCAAGCGCGCCGGAGCTGGTATAATAAAAATCATGGCCTCGGGTATGGTAAGCCTCAAGAGGCCCGGGACCATTACCCACGGCGGCTTTCATCCCGAGGAACTCCGGTTCATCGTCGGTGAGGCCGCGACAGCAGGTCTCGGCGTCATGGCCCACGCGAACGGCGCGGCCGCGATCGTGGCTGCAACGGAATCGGGCGTACGCTCGGTGGAGCACGGATTTTTCATGACCGAGCGCACGCTTGAAGCGATGGCAAAGCACGGGACGTACTGGACGCCGACCGTGGGAGCGCTTGCGCGGGCTGCTGCTTCCACAGCGATATCGAAAGAGATGAAGGCATCTGTTACGGCCTTGATCGCAAGTCAGCTTGAAATGATCGGCAGGGCGCGCGAGCTCGGGGTCCCTCTGGCTGTGGGCACTGATTGTGTGCTGCCTGATCCGGAATACAAAAAAATCTATGATGCGGAGCTATCCTACTTTGAACGCGCGGGGATTTCACGAGAAGACGTTCTGCACATTGCCTGCGAAGGCGGGGCCAGGCTGCTGGGATTAAACAACAGAATATAAGTTCGGAGTTCGCCTGCATTCGGACATAATTCTTAGACTCATTGTCGTACCCTCTCGCTGAAAATCGCGAGACGGGAATCAAGGGCCTCATAAGCGCTGGGCGCAGGTGGAGTGCGGAGTCCGGAGCAAGGTCCCGATGCCATAAGGCATTTACGCAAAACTCCAAACGACGAACTCATGACGGTATTATCATTCGGAGGCTATCATGCGAATCGGTGTTCTTTCCGGCGGGGGCGATGCCCCCGGCCTCAATGCGGTGATCCGCGCGGTCACGAAGACCGCCATATTCAAATACGGGTGGGAGGTTACGGGCATTATCGACGGGTTCGAAGGGCTGCTCTCCCCCACGAAGACGCGCCAGCTCACTTCGTGGAACACGCGGGGGATCCTCTTCGTCGGCGGGACCATCCTCGGCACCACGAACCGCGGCAATCCCTTTGCGCACCGGACCGTCGTCGGCGGCAGAGAGATCGTAGAGGACCATTCGGCCCTGGTCGTCAACAACGTCAAGGAGCTTGGTCTCGAAACGCTCGTGGTCATCGGCGGCGATGGTTCGCTCAAGATCGGCTACGGGCTGCAGAAGCTCGGCGTCCCCGTGATCGGCGTGCCCAAGACCATCGATAACGACCTCATGGCCACCCACGTTACGTTCGGGTTCCAGACGGCGGTGGACACGGCAACAGACGCGCTCGACAAACTCCACACGACGGCGGAAAGTCACCAGCGCGTGATCGTGCTCGAGGTCATGGGACGCTACGCGGGCTGGATAGCGCTCGAGGCGGGCATCGCAGGCAGCGCCGACGTCATCCTTATTCCCGAAATCCCCTTCAGTTTGGAAAAAGTTGCGGAAAAACTGCTCGAGCGGAAAAAGTCGGGAAGCAATTCAAGCATCGTCGTGGTCGCCGAGGGCGCCAAGCCCGCCGGCGGGGAGATGGCGGTGCGCGAAAAGGCGGCCGACGGGTACGTGCTCCGGCTCGGCGGCATGGGCGAGATCGTGGGGAACGAGATCAGCAAGAGGACCGGCATCGAAACGCGGGTGACGGTGCTCGGCCACCTGCAGCGCGGCGGCAGTCCCTGCTCCTTTGACCGTATCCTCGCAACGCGCTACGGTGCGGCGGCCGTGGAGCTGATCGCACAAAAGAAGTTCGGCGAGATGGTCTCCTACCAGCCTCCGAACATCACCTCGGTCCCGCTCGACAAGGCGATCAGCAGCCTCAAGCTCGTCGATCCCGAAGGCGAGCTTGTGAAGATCGCCGAGGGCATGGGCGTGAGCTTCGGCAGATGAGCCTCTTCTTTCTTGCCATATTCTCGGTTTACGGCGGAATGCACGTCTATACGTTTTTCCGCGCGCGGAGCGTCCTGGGCTTCGGTTCCGGAACGGGAGCCGCGCTTGCGGTGTTCATGCTGGCGATGACCTTTGCCCCCGTTTTCATCCGCCTGCTCGAGCGCTATGAATATCAGTTTGCTGCGCGGGTGCTCTCCTGGGTCGCCTATCTCTGGATGGCGGCCCTGTTTCTGTTTTTTTGCAGTTCGATCGTCCTCGACCTCGCCAACGCTCTCGTCCGGCTCGCGGGCCGGATCCCGCATGTCGGCTTTTCAGGATTGCTGGTCCCCGCCAAAGCCTCCTTTCTCGTTAGCGCGGGCCTTTCCCTGGCAATATGCGGGTACGGGTATTTCGATGCCCTGAACATCCGCACCGAACGGCTGCGGATCGAGACCGCGAAGCTCCCCGAAAGCATCAGCCGGCTCATCATCGTGCAGATATCGGACGTGCATCTGGGACTCATTGTGCGCTGTTCGAGGCTGAAAAAGATCGTCGATATCGTCAAGGCCGAGAAACCCGACATCTTCGTCTCTACCGGAGACCTGGTGGACGCCCAGATCAACAACATGGAGGGAATGGCCGACCTTCTTCGCAGCGTGCATGCGCCCTACGGCAGCTATGCGATCACCGGGAACCACGAATACTATGCCGGTATCAAGCAGGCGCTCGCATTTACCAGAGAGTGCGGATTTACCCTGCTTCGCGGCGAAGCGGCGAAGAACGGCGCGATCAACATCGTGGGAGTGGACGACCCCGCGGGTGTACAGTTGAAGCTCGACAAACCTGAATCGGAAACGGCTCTTCTCTCCGCGTTGCCGAAAGACCGGTTCACGCTCCTGCTCAAACACCGGCCCGTTGTGGACCGGGATGCGGCCACGTTGTTCGACCTCCAGCTCTCCGGGCATACGCACAAAGGCCAGATATACCCCTTTACCTACGTCAGTGAAATCGCCTACCCTCTGAACGCCGGGAGGTTCGATCTGCCGGCCGGATCGATACTCCGCGTGAGTCGCGGCACCGGCACCTGGGGCCCCCCCATCCGTTTTCTCGCACCGCCGGAGGTTACCGTGATTGAGCTTGTTAGAAAAAAATGACCGAGCCGGGCAGAGGCGTTTCAACTTCAGGGAGGCATGATGACACGTTCAGAGGAGCGGCTGCTTCCCGGCTCCTCTGAGCGTATGTCCGGAATAAATATTTCGCCGGTTACTTGATTTGACCGCGAAGTTCCCCGTCGGGATACTTGTCCGTGTGGACATTCACATAGAGCTCGCCGGAACGAAGCGCTTTGATAAGGTCCTTGACCGTTTTCCCGCCCATCGGGCCTACGAGATCCTTATCGGTGATCGTCCCTTCACCAAGCGCGCCGCTGAACTTTCCTTCCTTCTTGGGGCCGGCGAAGAGCCCGGCAACCGGAGGTCCGTTCTTTCCTTTCTTGGCGATATGGATGTGGGCGGCCGTGACATTCTCAATGTCTTTCACGGTAAGTTTGTACTTCAATTCCTTACCTCCCATTTCCGGCTCGAAGATTGCCATGCCTTTGGCCGTGGTCTTCACGGGCGGAACGACCGCGCCGCCGGAAAGATGCGTCTTATAGGCATGACCGCCCGCCTTTTTCGCGGCCATTCCGACAGCAGGAACCATCGCGATAAGTACAACGGTCAATAGTGAGATGCTCAGTTTTTTCATGGATGCTCTCCTTTCCACATGACAGGGACCGGCAGCTGTCACAGCGCAACTCGTCACTCAGCAGCCGGTCCCTATTGCTCCAATGCATGATTTAATTAAAGCACATTGTTCCGCCATTTGCAATCTGGCCTGCAGTCACCCCGCAATACAGGAGAACCGCTTCTCCTATCATAGCATGAAATGACGCTCGGAGGACCATGTTCAGTGAAGTAAATTAATACTTTTGAATTAAAACCGGCCGCCCGTAGTGCCTTCTGCTGTTCTGCTATATTGAAAGTATCGGCAGGGAGATACGCAGAACAAAAAACTATGACTGACAAACCCGTCATCCTCTTCGGCGGCAAGGGCGGCGTGGGCAAGACGACCTGCTCAGCCGCGGTCGCCACCTGCTGCGCAGCCAGGGGTGAAAGAACGATCGTGCTCACCTCCGACATGACGCCCTCCCTCTCGGACATCTTCGAAGAGACCATCGGCGATGCGGTAAAACAGATCGATGAGAACCTCGCAGCCGTAGAGATCAGCCAGGAAGCGATCGTTGCCCGGTGGAAAGCGAAATTCAGCCGCGATTTCTATGATATCCTTTCCCAGCTCATCGATATAGACGGCCTGGACGGCGAGTCGCGCCACCAACTGCTCGACTATATAGGATCGGCGCCATCGCTCAGGGAGGAAACCATGCTCGACCTCATTGTCGATATGGTCGAAGAGGGGAACTACGAGCGGGTCATCTGGGACACGGCGCCGGCGGGGGAGACCCTGAACCTTCTGGGCATGCCGCGCTCCATCCGGAAACACTTGAGGGCCGGCGCAAAAGTCTTCGAGGGGCTGGACAAGATCGGCAAGCAGCTCATCGGGAGGAGGTCCATCGCCGATACCATGGACGAATGGATCATGCTTTCGGACAAACTCGCCCGTTTCATCCATGACAAAACGACCTTCGTCATCGTCGCCAATGCCGAAGCGCTCGTGGTCAAGCACGTAAGACGGCTCATGAAGACGCTCGCGGACTATGACCTCCCGGTCCACGGCATGGTCGTCAACTGCGTTATCGAGAACGCCGATTCGGACACCCTTCGGGCCATGTGCCGGAGCCAGCAGGAACACCTGCCGGAGCTCAGGAGTCTGGCGGAGGGACTGCCCGTCGCGTTCCTGCCGCGCTCCCCCCGGGAGATCACGGGCACGAAGGCCTTGCGGATTGCCGGTGAAACCTTATGCCGGCAGTTGGGAATAACTTGATAAATCCCTTTCGTGCCGGCAGAGTTTTGCCTTCATGGTCATTCGGCGCTACTACAAAAGATAAATATGAGAATCAAAGGTGCGATCAGCTCGAAATAAAGCCGGCCGGGGTTACGCCGTGAGCAGGATCCGCACGTCGAGCGCAGCAGCGCCTCGTGCGTAAACGCGGACGGGGTTCAGGTCTATTTCACGGATCTCCTGATGTTCCGTCAAGAGCCGGGAGACTGCCTGCATGACCGACAGCACGGGCTCCCGGTCGAGCGGCGCGGCCCCCCGGAATGCCTTGAAAAACAGGCCGGCCCTGGTCTCGTCGATCATGTCGATCATCTCGTCCCGGGACAGCGGCAGGATGCCGAAGACAGCGTCTTTCAGCGTTTCGGTCCAGATCCCGCCGAGGCCGAACGCGATCGCCGGACCGAACTGCTCATCACGCAGGCCGCCTATCAAAAGCTCAGGCCCGGGCGGCATCATCTTCTCGAGTAAGAAATAGAGGACCATCGCATTCGGCAATCGATGGGATATGGTATTCAAGATCTGCTTGACCGCCGATGCCAGCTCTCTTTTATTTTTGATATCGAGCATGACCGCTCCGGCTTCGGTCTTGTGCAGAATGTCAGGCGACACAGCCTTGACAGCGATGGGATAGCCGAGCTTCTCCGCCGCACGGAGAAGAGCCTCCTCGTCGTTCGGACCGACAACCTCGAATTTAGGCACAATAATCCCGACGGAGCGCGCAAGTTCCCTGGCCTCGTGTTCGAGGAGAGCCTTGCGGCCTTCCTTCAGAGCGGTTTGTATGACCCCGTCAAGAGTTTTCATACTGTATGGTGAGACGCGGATTACCGCGGCTTTTCGCGTATGGCCCGTAGTTCATAGCAAACGATGCCAGCCATGGGCTATCAGCTGCGGGCTTCTTCCTGAGTACCTCTGCACGCGACCTTCCTGAGCGCCGCGAGCGCTCGCACCGCCCGCTCCGGCGAGGGGTAGACGGGAATGCCGAGTTTCAAGAGCACGGACATGGCCTCCCGCGTGTACCCCAGCCCCTGGAGTATGCAGCAGGCGACCGGTTTTTTCGCCTCATGACAGGCGCGGGCGATCAATTCCGTTACCGATTCAGTTACCGTCGTGGCGCCCATGAGCACGATGACGATGGCGGCATCATAATGGGGAAGCGCTTCCGTGAGCGCCGTGCGGTAATCCTCGTCTTTACCGCTGCCGGTAATGTCGATGGGGTTGTTCAGCACGAAATAGGGCGGGAAAGCCAGTCTCAGCCTTTCCCGTACTCCTTCCGGCACGCGCGGCATGGTGAACCCTTCCATGCCTGCCTGGTCCGCCGCTGCGACGGCCATGCCGCCGCCGTTCGTCACGATCAGGAGCCTGCCGCCCATACAGGGATAGTCCATGATGGCCACGGCCTTTGCCGCGTCGACCATGTGTTCGAAGCCATAGGCCTCGATTGCGCCGGACTGGCGAATGGCCGCCTGATAGAGGCCATACCGTCCGGCGAGCGTTGCGGTGTGGGAGGTGACTGCCGCCGCGCCGGTCTCGAATTTCCCGGCCTTCCAGACCACGAGCGGTTTCCTGGCCGTGAAATTCTTAGCAGCTTGCAGGAATTTTTTCCCGTCGGCGACGGATTCCATATACATGGCTACAGCGCCCGTCCGCGGATCGTCGGCGAAGTAGTCGAGGCAGTCGGCATCGTCAACATCCAGCCGGTTGCCGTAGTTAACGGCCTTCGCAAGGCCTATCCCGTCGCGGGCGAGCGCTTCCATCAGGATCACGGTGATGGCCCCGCTCTGGGAGATGATCGAGAGCCGTCCCGCGGCGGGCCTCGAGACCCGCTCCCGGGAGACGAAGAAGCTGTCGAGGCCGTTCTCCGTGTTGTAGACGCCCAGGGCATTCGGTCCGATCAGCCGCATTCCGTATTCATGTATTTTCCCGGCGATGCGTTTCTGCATCTGCACGCCCGCCTCGCCAGCCTCGGAGAACCCGGAGCTGATGATAATGAGCCTTTGGACGCCTTTTGCCCTGAGCGCATCGACCTCATGTCCCACGAGCGCCGCCGGCAGGGCAACGATGGCAAGATCGATTTTTTCCGGGACCTCTGCGATCGAAGCATAGCACCGGTGGCCGAGCAACGTTCCATGTTTGGGATTCACGGGATAAACCGCGCCGTTAAAATGGGCGAGGTTCTCAAGGATGGCCCGTCCGGGCTTGTTGGGCTTGTCCGTGGCGCCGATGAGGGCGACGGTCCTGGGGTAGAAAAATTCGTCGAGTATTCCCGGCATGGTAAAAAATAGCACAGTCCCGCGTTGATTGCAAAGCTTATTGCATTGCTCAGAAAAACAGAAAGATGGGGGAAGCGCTTGTGCGCAGCCCGAAAAGTATATAAAAATTAATCATGAGCATTGTTGAAAAAAAGTTGACTTTCCCATTGGCGACGCTGTATATTATTCTTCCACAAAAACCCTTGCTGTGCAGCGCCGGGTTTTTGACTTTTCCGTATGGAATGAACAAGAGGAGCGTTCGGTATGAAGCTTGTTGATAGTGCAAAAAAGAACTGCTGGGAGTTCAAGGACTGCGGACGGCAGCCCGGCGGACCGAGAACGCATGATCTCGGCGTCTGTCCCGTAACCACGCACGAGGAATTGCATGGGGCGCACGGCGGCATCAACGCAGGCAGGGCGTGCTGGGCCATCGCCGGCTCGCTTTGCGGTGGCAAGATCCAGGGCACCTACGCGCAGAAGCTGAACAACTGCTGGCGCTGCGATTTTTTTGTCACCGTTAAAAAAGAGGAAGAGCCTACGGTCCCCGGATTTTCAGCGACCCGGCTGGGGATCGAGAGGGTCATCGAGCGCCAAAAAAACGGAGCGCTATGATCCGGATCATAGCGGCCGAGGTGTAAAACATATATCATCCGAACATGTACAAAGAGAGAACATATCTTCGCTTCCTGCGGTATGCGGTACAGTTCGGTTTTGTCCTCCTCACGCTCTTCATCGGTTACCGGTTCTATCAGTTCGTCCAGCAGTTCGAGGTACCGGCCAGCCCCTTTGTGCGGCGGCCCGCGTCGGTAGACGCTTTTTTGCCGATCGGCGGGCTCATGGCCTTCAAGTACTTTCTCTTTACGGGCATTGTCGATCCGGTGCACCCCTCGGGCTTCATCCTGTTCGTCGCCATCCTCGGTGTTTCCCTGATCATGAAAAAGGGCTTCTGCGGCTGGATCTGCCCGATCGGCACGCTGTCGCAGTATGTCTGGATGGCGGGGGAAAAGATCTTCGGCAGGAACTTCCGGATCGGCAGATTCACGGACATCTCGCTCCGGTCACTCAAGTACGTATTGCTCGGGTTCTTTATCTTATTTATCGGCGTCATGCCTCTGTGGTCGACGGTAATATTTATTATTGGTGACTATTACAAGACAGTGGACGTGCGGATGCTGAAGTTCTTTACCGATATGTCGACGCTCACGATGTGGATCCTGATCGCACTCGTTGCCTTGTCAGTCCTGTATAAGAACTTCTGGTGCCGCTATCTTTGCCCCTACGGCGCGCTCCTCGGCCTCGTAAGCCGCCTGAGTCCCTTCAAGATCAGACGAAACGAAGAAAAGTGCGTCCACTGCCATGCCTGCACGAAGCACTGCCCGACCTTGATCGACGTGGAGAGCAAAGAGGTCGTGAAATCCGAGGAATGTTTCGGCTGCCTCACCTGCGTATCCCGCTGCCCTGCCGAGGGAGCGCTCGACCTTTCGCTGCGCACCGGCAAAAAGGTCAGGACGATAACGCCCTGGCTCTTTCCCGTTATTCTGCTCGTTCTCTTTTATCTTGTGATCGGCGTCGGCATGGCCACGAACAACTGGAATTCGAAGATACCCTACGAAGAGTACCAGCGGCTTATCCCGGACGTGCAGAAGGAATATTCGCAGCGGTAGCCGCAGGCCATTCTTTTTTCTAATCCAGTCACCCTCTCTCAATTAATTAATCTGATGATTTACCATTGCATTTTGAGGAAATCTGTAATATTCTCAATTTGCGATGCCCCTTTCCCTGAACGAAATCAAAGACCGCGCCCTCGCTTTCTCCCGTGAGTGGGAAGGAGCGAAGGCCGAGCGTGCCGAGGCACAGACGTTTTGGAATGAGTTCTTCAATGTCTTCGGCATGTCTCGCAGGCGTCTTGCGAGCTTTGAAGAGCCGGTTAAGCTTGCCCGCAAACGATACGAGGAAAAAGGCGGCAAGGGCGGATTCATCGATCTTCTCTGGAAGGGAATGCTCATCGCCGAGCACAAGTCTCTCGGCAAGGACCTCGATTCGGCATATCGGCAGGCTTTGGATTACTTTGAAGGCCTGGCCGAACGCGACCTACCCCGCTACGTCATCGTCTCCGACTTCGCCCGCATTCGTCTCTACAATCTTGATTCAAAGACGCAGAATGAATTTCCCCTCAAGGACCTTTACAAGAACATAAAATTGTTCGGCTTCATCGCCGGCTATACGACGCAGAAGATAACCGAGCAGGACCCTGTAAACATCAAGGCGGCCGAGAGCATGGGAAAGCTCCATGACCGCTTGCGATCGGCGGGTTACGAGGGACACGTCCTTGAAGTGATGCTCGTTCGCCTGCTCTTCTGCCTCTTTGCCGAGGACACCACGCTCTTTGAACCACGTGGTTCATTCCGTGATTTTATCGAGAACAATACAGTCGAAGACGGCTCCGATCTCGGGCCGCAACTGTCAATGCTGTTTCAGGTCCTTAACACTCCCGAAAGTAAACGTCAAAAGGGCCTTGACGAAGTATTCGCCGCTTTCCCCTATGTGAATGGGCGGCTGTTCGAGGAGACGCTGCCCATATCCGCATGCGACAGCGCGATGCGGACGCTGCTTCTCGACTGTTGCGCGCTTGACTGGGGCCGCATATCTCCCGCAATCTTCGGAGCGCTCTTTCAGTGTGTTATGGACGAAGAAGGGTCCGCCCGGCGGCGCAATCTCGGCGCGCACTACACGAGCGAACAGAATATCCTGAAGCTCATCAAGCCGCTGTTCCTCGACGATCTCTGGGCCGAGTTCGAGGCCTCGAAGCGGAGCACGAACAAGCTCTTCGAGCTGCATAAAAAACTTGCCCGGCTGAAATTTTTCGATCCGGCTTGCGGATGTGGAAACTTCCTTGTCATTGCTTATCGGGAACTGAGAAAGTTGGAGCTTGAAATATTGAGAGCGGCGCTTAAGACGGAAAAGGGACAGCAGTATACGGATATCTTTCGTTTGATCCAGGTGGACGTTAACCAATTCTACGGCATCGAGATCGAGGAATTCCCGGCACAGATCGCGCAGGTCGCCCTCTGGCTCACGGACCACCAGATGAACATGAAGGTGTCCGAAGAATTCGGTCAGTACTTCCGCCGCCTGCCGCTGATTCACTCGGCGTCGATCCATTGCGGGAACGCTTTGCAAATGGACTGGAACAAAGTAATCTCTGCCGAGCAGGTTGACTACGTTTTTGGTAATCCGCCGTTTGTGGGTCATCAGTGGCGCAACGCGCAACAAGTTGCCGATATGACAGCGGTGTGGGGTAGCGAGGGTCGTTTTGGACGCCTGGACTATGTTACTGCCTGGTATTTGAAGGCAGTAAAGTATGTGAAGGGCGATGACCGGATAGCGAGTTTGACGGATAAACTTTCCGGGATGATTAAATCGCCATGCAACCGTGTAAAAATGGCCTTTGTTTCAACAAATTCGATTTCACAAGGGGAGCAGGTTGGCATTTTGTGGAGTGAGCTGCTACGACTAGGTGCGAAGATCCATTTTGCTCATCGCACGTTTCGATGGAGCAATGAAGCTCGTGGAGAAGCAGCGGTTCATTGTGTCATCATAGGCTTTGCATTGCACGATACTGATTGTAAAACCATCTATGACTATCCCGATATAAACGGCGTACCTCACGCACGCAAAGCTTATAATATCAATCCTTATCTCGTAGATGCACCCGATATGCTGCTACCTTCACGAACAGATCCACTGCCTGATATACCACAAATGAAAAAGGGTAGTCAGCCAACTGATGGTGGATTTCTTATTCTTGACGAGGATGATAAAAAGGCTCTGCTTAAGACTGAGCCTGACGCCAAGAAGTGGCTGCGCCCATATATGGGTGGTGATGAATTGCTTCAAGGCATGAATCGATGGTGTCTTTGGTTAAAAAATATCAGCCCGGCAGAATTAAAAGCACTTCCTCATATCCATGAGCGGGTTTCCGGAGTAAGGAATGCCCGCTTGAAGAGCCCGACAAAGAGCGTACGCGAGTTCGCAGAATACCCAACACTGTTTACACAGGATCGCCAACCAAGTAGAGCGTATTTAGCCGTGCCTGAAGTCTCATCCGAGAATCGACAATACATTCCGATGGCATTCTTGCCCGCATCGATTATTGCCAGTAACAAACTTCAGATCGTTGTCGGTGCAACGCTCTACCATCTCGGCGTCTTGTCCTCAACAATGCACATGGCATGGGTTCGTGCTGTTGCTGGCCGCCTAGAAAGTCGCTATAGCTATGCACCATCGGTCTACAACAACTTCCCTTGGCCGAGCAATCCAACCGACAAACAGAAATCAGCAATTGAGAAAGCAGCACAGGCCGTACTCGATGCTCGTGCCGCGCATCCCGACGCGTCACTTGCTGACCTCTACGACCCGGTTGCCATGCCGCCGGACTTACGAAAGGCGCATCAAGCGCTTGATAAGGCCGTTGATGCCGCTTATGGAAAGAAGACCTTCACCTCCGATGCCGAACGCGTGGCGTTCCTGTTTGAGCTGTATCACAAGTATACGAGCCTGCTGCCTGCACCAGAGACAATGAAGACGAAAAAGAAAAAAAGGAGTAAATAAGCCATGCCTGCTTTGCCGGGCGCACGGACGAACAAGGACGGTTCACGGATGGGCATGGACAGAAGGAACAAAAACAGGTAGGTCGCCATGATAGAGAAGGAATCCCTTATTCCCAAACACGGCGGTTACCGCAATCTGAAGAGCTTCCAGCTTGCTCAGCTTGTCTATGACGTGACGGTCCGGTTTTGCGATCTTTATATCAGCAGGCGCAGCCGCACGCACGATCAGATGGTGCAGGCGGCCAGGAGCGGCGTGCAGAATATCGCCGAGGGCAGCCAGGCGTCGGCTACCTCCAAAAAAACCGAACTCAAGCTGACCAACGTGGCCCGGGCGAGCCTGGAGGAACTGCGGCTCGATTACGAGGATTTTCTGCGGCAGCGTGAGCTGCCCCTGTGGGAGCCGGACCATCCGAGTCTCAAGCGCTTCAAGGCGAAGCGGTGCGCGTCTTTGGAGGATGTGCGGGTTTGGGTGGAGGAGGAGCGGGGGAAAGAGCATACGGACAAACAAAAGCACACGGACAAACAAGGACGGGCACGGACTTACACGGAAAGCAGTAACAAAAACCGGCAGTCCGTGCTTGTCACTGATAGTCCGTGCAGGTCCGTGTCAGATTCTACGCTGGTGGCCAATGCCGCGCTTTCGCTTTTGAACTTGTGTTGCTACTTGCTCGACCGGCAGCTTGCGGCCCAGGCAAAGGCCTTTGAAACCGAAGGCGGTTTCACCGAGAGGCTGTACCGGGTCAGGAGCGCTAAAAGGAAAAGCTGAAAAGGAGCCGTCCTACCCCAAATCCCCCGCCGCGAAGGTGATCTCGTCTCGGAAGGTCTTGATCAGATACACCGCTTTCATGATCTCCGCATCCTTTACATTTACCATCGCGGCATTGAGCCCGGCGCCCGCGAGGTAGCTCAGGTAGGATGAGGCAACGGTGGATTTCAGCTGCTTCGGGAGCCCGGTCGTTACGTTCGAGATCCAGACCGCGGTATTAATGGGCGGGTCGACCATCTCGTTCAGCACCACAATACTCTCGTGGGCGTTTAAGAGGTGCTCCTGGCCCATGCCCTTGCTGATATGCACGACCGAGGGATCGGCGAAAAGCCGTTCATTCGGGACGTCAGCGGCATTCGCCTTCTCGATGAGGTCCTCGATGATCATGAGCTTGGCCTCGAGCGTCATGGGCACGGTCCCCTTGAGCGCCCGGATGACGAGGTTCGATTTCGTATCCCGTACCAGGGAGAGCATTTCCTCGGGATTTTTCTCGTCCGCGGACAGGTAGTTGATGATAGGCGGCTCCTTGCAGAGCAGCACCGCCTTCCTGAGCGCCTTCACGTTCCTCGAATCCAGGCACAAGGGCAGTGAGGCGCCGTTCTGCACGGCTTCCGTGGCCATGGGCAGTACGTCTTCATCCCCGACACCGTCGAGCGAGACCTGGACGTTGATCATCTCCGCGCCGAGAGACGCCAGCTCCTTTGCCATGGCCTCGATGGCCTTTTTGTCCTTCTTTTTTACCGCCTCCATATACTTCGCATTTCTGACGCTGAGATTGTCCGCGATGACGAGCATACGTCCTCCCCGTGTGATACAGTATACGAAAAAAGTCTTCTTACCTCTTAGTATAGCATAACCGTTCAGCAGCCAGCGGTCTCCCGGCTTGTCACTACGGTTATCATGGCGGATGCATTCGGCCCCGTTTCGCCTGAAACAAGTTCGTCCGCATGGCACAAAATATGGACGAGAGCTTCAACATAACGAAATCGCGGGACAAGGTGAATCATAAAGATAGGCGGGCAGAAATGACCCCGCGAATATTTTCTGCTATACTTTCCTACAGCAATCATTGATGGCGTCCTTGCCGGCGTCGGAGAAAATGCGTGTCGCAGTCGTGAGCTGATAAGGAGGAGAGCATGGAGGGGACAGCCGTCTCGGGGAGAAAGAACTGGTATTTTCTGGTGGTGGACAATGACGTGGATGACCGTTTCCTGATCAGCATGGTGCTGCAGAGGTTCGGCTACAACATCTGCACCGCGAGCACGGCGTCGGACGCCGTCGAGTTCATGCACGTGGCGCCGCCTGCCGCGATCATTGCCGATGCCGGGATCGGCGCGGGCCTCGTCTCCAGCTTGAAGAAAGACCCCCGTTTTTCCGACACCCAGGTCATTTTCCTGGCAAAGGCGCGCGACCTGGACCTGGAACTCAAGGCGCGCAGGGGAGAGATCGCCGCCTGTCTGGCCAAGCCCCTGGACGTGGAACTGTTTTATCAAACTATCCAGGCGGTGATAGAAAAGACCCCGCGTAAGAACATCAGGATCGGCACCAGCTTGGAGGCGACCATCGGCATTGTGGCGGATGGGATCAAGGGTTGCGTTACGGTGCTGTCCGAGTTCGGCATGTTCGTCCGGACAAAAGAACCGCAGGACGTAAATGAGCGGGTCCCGATCCGCGTAGAACTCAAAGGCAGGACGATGGAACTCGAGGCGGTCGTCCTGTACAGTTATTCGTTGGAGGCGAGCCCGTTTAAAGAACCGGGCATGGGTATGAAGTTCGTGAAGATCAACCCCGAGGACCAGGCGCTTATCAAGTCCTATATTCTCGAAGCGGTCCGGGGCGGCATCGTTGAGAAGGAGCGAGCCTGAAACATTCTCCGCGCCCCGCAACGGGCCTCGCGGCATTCCCGCGCGGGCACGAGTTGCGTACGCGGCACGTCCCGGCAACGTTCTCATAATCTCCGGGGTCCGGCGGCGTAACGTCATTCGCCGCAACGACGCCCGAAACTCACAGGGGGGCGAAACGAAAGTTTCCGCTTGTCCAGGCGCACCCGTATGAAATCCGAAAAGCTTTCCTTCCGGCATAAAGACCTCCTCGTACCGCGGCTCAAGGCCGTGCGGATCTCGCTGTCGGAATACACGTTTCCCAACCTCTACCTCTTCCGGGCGAACCATGACTATGAAGTGATGATTGATAAGGAAATCTTCATCAGGGGAAAATCGTATGACGGCCGTACCTACCTCATGCCGACCTCGGACGTGCGTCGGATCGACACTGCCTATCTCAAGGACCTGATGAGGGACGTCGACTTCCTCTTCCCGATACCGGAAGAATGGCTTGCGGTGTTTAACCGGGATGAATTCGATGTTGCCTTTCTGGACGGCGATGCGGACTATGTGTACACGGTTGAAAAAATGAGCACCTACAAGGGACGACATCTCCATAAGAAGAGAAACCTGCTCAAACAGTTCCTCGAAAACTACACGCATGACGCCCGGCCGCTTACGAATGACCGCCTGGACGAGGCGCGTTCCATCCTGAACGACTGGTTGAAGACGTCGAACATGAAGGCCGAAGAAACGGATTACGGGCCGTGTCTTGAGGCCCTCGAGCGTTACGAAGAGCTCGTGCTCTGCGGCGGCATCTACTATGCGAATGACGAGCCTGCCGGTTTCGTGCTGGGAGAAGAGCTGAACCCGGAGACCTTCGTGCTTCACTTTGCCAAGGCGCGAACGAAGTTCAAGGGCATTTATCAGTACCTGTTCAACAACTTCGCAAAGATCCTTCCGCCATCCTATAAATACCTGAACCTCGAGCAGGACCTGGACAAGGAGAACCTGAGGGTCTTTAAATCATCATACGTGCCCGACGCTTTATTGAAAAAGGCGAGGGTGAAGCTGAAAGGATAGAGCAGGATAGCGAACGCGGCAGCGGCATCTGACGCGCGTTTGCGTTGTTTGACAGGCGTATTGTTTTGTGCTACGTTTTAATCAGAGAGCACGCAGCAGCTTTTACGGATTGGAGGCGCAGCTATGAGACTTCCCTTACAGGTTACCTTCCGCAACTTCCCGCCTTCCGAAGCAATCGAAACGCACATTCAGGAAAAAGCCGCCAAGCTCGACAGATTTTACGACCGGATCATGGGTTGCAGGGTCGTGGTGGAGAGCACGCAGCGGCGCCAGCGTCAGGGCAAGCTTTTCGGCGTGCGGATCGATATTACCGTGCCCCGCAAGGAGCTGGCAGTGACCCGCGAAGAGAACGAAGACGTCTACATCGCGATCCGCGATGCTTTTGACGCGGCGAGCAGGCGTCTCGAGGAGCATGCGCGGCGCGAGCGCGGCGATATCAAGAGCCACGAGGGGCCGCGGAGCGGGCGCATCATCAGGCTCTTTCCGGGCGAGTTGTACGGGTTCATCCAGACACCGGACGAGCGGGAGATCTATTTCCATGGCAACAGCGTTCTGAACGGGGACTTTGGCCGGTTGAAAGTCGGGGCCGAGGTGGCCTTTGTTGAGGAGCAAGGAACGGACGGCCCGCAGGCCGCGCGCGTGTCGGTCAGCAAGCGGCAGGTTGCGGTATAGGGTTGGATGCCGCACCGCGGCGCGCCGTTTTTTCACGGCTCTTGGCGCGGGAAAATCAAAACCACTCTTTTGACAGGATTACAGGATATGCCCGGAGAGATCGTGCCCTTCCTGTGAATCTTGTCAAAATGGTTGCTCTTTTGCAATTTGCTTATTTTCACTTCTTGTTTTTCCCGTAAATCTTCTTGGTTTTTCCCACTTCCTTCGGTATAGTGCTCTCTATGTCCCCGGTTCAAAAAAATCCAAATCCAAATATGGTCAAGAAAGACGTCATCGTCGTCGGAGCGGGCGCGTCGGGACTGATGTGCGCCGCGGAGTGCGGAAAACGCGGCCGTTCCGTGCTCGTGCTCGACCACGCAGAGCGCATGGGCTCCAAAATACTCGTCTCCGGCGGGGGGAGATGCAACTTCACGAACCTGCGGGTGACGGCCGGGCACTATCTTTCTGAAAATCCGCATTTCTGCAAGTCCGCGCTCGCGCGGTTCACGCCCCAGGACATTATCTCCCTCGTGCGCAAAGAGGGGATCCCGTATTACGAAAAAGAAGCGGGCCAGCTTTTTTGCGTAAAAAGTTCACGCGACATCCTCGCCATGCTCCGGCACGAGTGCGACCGCGCCGGCGTTGAGCTGCTCCTTGCGCGCCGGGTAACGGAAATCCAAAAGACCGGGGCCTTCAGGGTCGCGACGGACCAGGGCGCATTCCAGTCAGATTCCCTGGTCATGGCCACGGGAGGGCTTTCCTACCCGGGCCTCGGGGCGAGCGGCTTCGGACACAGCATCGCCAGGCAATTCGGCCTCCGGGTCACGGAGGTCAGACCCGCTCTCGTACCCCTCGTCTTCTCCGGGCGCGACCAGAGGATATTCCGGGAACTGGCAGGCATTTCGCTTGACTCCGTTGTCGAGTGTGAAGGCAGTCGCTTTCGCGGGAACATTCTTTTTACGCACCGGGGTGTCAGCGGTCCCGCAATCCTGCAGGCCTCATTGTACTGGAAGCCCGGCATCCCGATCCTGATCGACCTCCTTCCGGAAATCAGACATCCCCTCGGCATTCAACGAAAAACGGCGGAGCGCCATGGAGATGCGTACGCTGCTCAATCAATTTTTCCCCAAACGGTTTGTACAGACCTGGTGTGATCTTTACGTGACGTCAAAACCGATCGCTCAGTATTCCGACCGGGAGCTGCTGCTTATCGCAAACCAGCTGCATTCATGGATGATCAGGCCGGGCGCCACCGAAGGATACAAGAGCGCCGAGGTAACGGCCGGAGGGGTCGACACCGTCGAGCTTTCATCCAAGACCATGGAGTCGAAAAAGGTGAAGGGACTGTATTTTATCGGTGAGGTACAGGATGTTACGGGGCACCTGGGCGGGTACAATCTTCACTGGGCGTGGGCCTCGGGCCATGCGGCTGGACAGTATGCGTAACGTCTTTCTCTGCGTTGCTCCTTATGAAATCGAGATATTGACAGCATCCGGCATCTGGGTTATCATGAGCTGGGTTTCCAGGGTCCTTATTAAATAGTCAGAATATCAAAGACTTTTCGGCGTTAAATCGTTACAACAACCATCGGCTTCAGGCCCGCTTGCGAGCACGAGCGCGACCCCGGTCTTAGAAAGCCGGCATAGCGCCCCTTCAAGATGAAGAAGAAAATCGTCATAGTGCTGAGCGTCTTTTCCCTGCTTTTACTTCTCGGCGGAATCTATCTTATCGAGGCGATCGGCGCCAACACGTCACGGTTCGATAGATTGATCCTGCTCCACCAGGTTGAGATCCTTCGGGAGCACCTGTTGCTGAATATCCGCGCTGTCCAGGCAGATCTGTACTTGCATGACACGCGATACGCGCAGAGCGACGAGACGGTCGCGAACCATGTGCGTACCATGAGGAGCACGATCGACATCTGTTCCGGTTGCCACCATGCCGAAAGCGTACGGGAGCGGATCCAGGACTTGAGTGTCCGGATCGATCAATATGCTCACGCGGTAGACAGAGTGCTGACGAGGGGGGCGGGCGCTGCCCGGCTTCGGGCCGAGAAGGATAACACCTATGCACTCGGGAACGAGCTCATTCAACGAGTGAATACCATGATCGCTTTCACCAACCGCAAACTCAACGAAAGAACGCAGGCTGCCTTGCTGGATGCCAGGCGGACGCGGACGCTTCTATCGGCGCTCATTGCGCTCGGGCCGCTGCTGAGTATCGGCCTGGCTTTCACGCTGATACGCGGCTTTACGAAACCGATCAATGTTCTCCTCAATGCAACGAAACGCTTGAAGGCCGGCGACCTGGACCATCGCATCGCAGGGCTTAAAGATGAGTTTGCGGAGCTGGCGCTCGCCTTCGATGACATGGCGGGGTCTCTCAGGGGGAACATGAGGGAGATCGAGGAAAGTGAAAAGCGCTATCGTCTTCTGTTCGAGAGCGCCGCCGATGCTATCTTCATTCTGGCCGCCGAAGGCGAGCAGGTCGGTAAAATCCTGAAAACCAATCAGGCCGCGGCGAAGATGCACGGCTATTCCGCCGAAGAGCTCCTGACGATGAACATTAAGGAGCTCGATACGCCGGATGCAGCCCTGGGAATTCCGATACGCATTGAACGTTTGCTGGCGGGGGAGCGGATTCAGACCGTGGTCACCCACCGCACCAAGGAAGGCGCGGTGTTCCCCGTCGAGATCAGCGCCGGGGTATTCGAGGTCGGCGGCCATAAATACATCCTCGCGATCGATCGTGACGTCACCGAGAGAAAACAGGCGGAAGAGGCCCTGCAACGGGCGCAGCAGATCAGAACAGCGGGAGAACTGGCCACGGGGCTGGCGCATGAAATAAAGAACCCCCTCGCGGGCATTAAGGTGACGATGCAGGTCCTCTCCGAGGAACGCTACCTGTCGGAAGAGGACCGGAGCGTCCTCTTCAAAGTTATAGACGAAATCAAGCGCATTGAAGGCTTAATGCAGGGACTGCTCAATTTTGCCCGGCCGCCCATGCCGCAATTTACCAATACCGGCGTAAATACCGTCCTCGAAACCGCCGCGCAGCTCGTGCTGAAAAACGGCTTTCACGCTCCCGGCGAACCCGGCGCCATAACCCTGGTGAAAGAATTTGACCCCGCTCTCCCGGAAATCGTTGGCGATCCGATGCAATTGAAGCAGGTGTTCATGAATCTGCTCCTGAATGCCGTCGATGCGATGCCGGAGGGAGGCACTCTGGTCTTGAAAACTTCGTTCAACGAGACGGCGCGCGCCATAACGGTGGCTATATCCGATACCGGCAAGGGTATAGATGCCTCAGTCCTGGACAAAATATTTCAGCCGTTTTTTACGACCAAGGCAAAGGGGACCGGGCTGGGGCTGGCGATTTCAAAGCGGTTGATCGAGGAGCACGGGGGCACAATCCGCATCGAGAGCAGCAAGGGCGGAGGGGCCGCATTTAGAATAAGCCTCCCCAGCGATAGCGGGAAAAGAACGCAATCGGCATGATGGGACAAGGGGAGGATATTTCCGATTGAAGAGGGCCGTCTGGGGAAGTGATTAACGAGGAAATCCCGGTGCTCTTGAGAAGCTTTTCCGCCTCTCCGCGCCGGGGTTTTGGGGGCAAGGGGCTATGCTTCGTTCACCGCTGCCTTTTCCGTTCTGGAAAGATCAGCTACGAGCGACCGTACCTCCTCGAGGTTGAACGGTTTCGGCAGGAAATGACATGCGTTATTATGCAGATATCTCATCTGCCCGTCATTGAGGTCTACCGCGGTCATAATAATGATCCTGGTTGCCGGGGAGATTTCCTGGACGGTTTTCATGAGATCAAAGCCGTTTGCGTCTGGGAGGTTGACGTCGAGAAAGCAGATATCGTACGGGGACCGACGTATTTCGCCGAGCGCATCTTTCCCGTTCGCAACGGCCGTTACCTCGGAACCGTCGTGCCTGAGCGTTGCGGAAAGGGAGTACAAAATAAGATTTTCGTCGTCAACCAGTAAGATTTTCGCCATCGCCATCAATAGTTGAGCATTCTGATCATTGTGATCGGTTGCGGATTAAAATTAAGCTGCAATTTTCATACTTAGATGCTAAAGTTCAAATTTGACCACGAATACCGGGCAATTCAGACATTTCGGACGGATTCCCCAGGCCAAGCCAGCTTCAGTTCATGCAAAATATGGTGAAATCGCTGAACGAGGTGGTTATTTCACCAATGTCGGCGTCAAAAGAAGGCACTTGACGGCCTGAATATCCGCTTCCGTGCTCACTACTGAGGAAAGCCGAGGAATGATGCTGCAAAGGGGAACATTGTGGGGGAGGCTCGTCGCGACGACCGACCACGCGCTTCGCAGCGGTTCCCTGCTGCCGATACCGACAAACCATGCCTTTATCGAGGACAACGGCATGCGGTTCTTTGTAAGGGTCCTGTCAAGCCTGAGTCGCAAGGACGAGGCGAGAAAAAAACAGGATGCCGGCTCGAAAGGCGGGAAGATCGTAAACCCCTTTCTCCCGCCCGAAAAAGACCTCACGCTCGCTGACATCACCGACACACACATCGCCATTCTGAACAAGTTCAATGTCGTGGAGCGCCACCTGCTCATCGTCACCCGGTCGTTCGAGGACCAGGATACCCTGCTTACGCGGAAGGATTTCGAGGCGCTTTGGCTCTGCATGGCGGAATACAACAGCCTCGGCTTCTATAACGGGGGCCAAGAAGCCGGCGCAAGTCAGCGTCACAAACACCTCCAGCTGGTGCCGCTCCCCCTGGCGCCGGAAGGGCCTGCGGTCCCGATCGAACCCCTGATCATCGCAGGGACGGGCGCGCCGGGTGACTTATTCACTCTACCGGCGTTCCCCTTTCTCCATTCCTTCGTGCGGCTGGACGGGGACCTGGTCAATACTCCCCTCGATGCCGCGAAGAAGACCTTCGAACTCTACTCCGGCATGCTTCAATGCGTGGGCATGGAGGCCGCTTCAGCAGCCGGGCCCAGGCAGCAGTCCATGCCCTATTGCTTTCTCGTGACGCGCGCGTGGATGCTCCTCGTGCCGCGGTCCCGGGAGTTTTTTGACGGCATTTCGCTGAATGCTCTTGCTTTTGCCGGATCTCTTTTCGTGCGGGATGAAGGGCAGCTGGAACGGCTGAAAGGATACGGGCCCCTGAAGGCCCTGGCGAGCGTGGCTGTGCAGAGGGTCAATCCGGAAGAAAAAAACAGGGAAAGAGGCGGAGAGCCTGCGGGGACTATCCTCCCGGGCTGAAGAGGCCGCCGTGCTCCATGTCCCTGCTGTCGAAGATGACCCTGCCTACCATATCCTTGAGCTCATCCAGGGCCTTGAGAAAGCCTTCGACCACCGCCGGATCGAAGGATGTGCCGGAGGCCCTGAGGATTTCCTCGATGGCCGCATCGAAGGAAACGGCCTGACGGTACGGCCGGGTTACCGTGAGGGCGTCAAGGGCGTCGGCCACGGCAAAGACGCGGGCCCCGCGGGGGATCTCTTCCCCCTTGAGCCCACGCGGGTAGCCGGACCCGTCGTAGTGCTCGTGATGGCTGCGGATGATCTCCGCTGCGGCGGCGAAGTAACCGATGTGGCCGATGATGCCATAGCCGATCTCGGGGTGCCTGCGCATGATCGCCTGCTCCGCGGCGTTCAATGGCCCGGCCTTGTGGAGCACATCGTCGGGCACGCCGATCTTGCCGATATCGTGGAGAAGCGAGCCGCAGTAGAGGCCCACGAGGTCCCTTCCCTGGATGCCGCAGGCGTTCCCGATGACGAGGGAGAATTCGGTGACCCGCAGCGAATGGTTTCCCACTTCGTGCTCCCGGGCGTCGATGGCGTTCACAAAGGCCTCGAGGGTCACGAGATATCCTGTTTCCATGCGCTCGACGACGCCTTCGAGATAGGTGTCGGCGAAGTAGCAATGCTCGCAACGGTACGTGCCGTCCCGTCTTCTCACGTATCGGTCTTCTTCAATGGGTTTGCCGCAATTGGGACAGGCGTGAACACGTTCAGGGTCCGGGGCCATGACTTGAGCGTAGCAGTCCTGATGCGGTTTGTCAACGGCGGCGACGCCCTTCCTGCAGCGTGCGGGACGAAGAGCAGCTTGAACGGCTTAAGGCATTCGACCGATGAAGGCCCGTGCCGCTGTGACTGAAAGAGAACTTCTCAAGGTCAAGGAAAACCCCTTTATGAACAGAGTCGGGTTCGTCTACGATGAAGTCCTCCTGCACCACAAGCCGCCGGCGTGGCACCCCGACTCCCCGGACCGGCTCATCAACATCATCGCCACGCTCAAGGCATCGGGAATATGGCCCAGGCTGGTGCTTCTCCATCCCCGTCGCGCGAGCCTCGATGACATCGGGCGCGTTCACACGCGCGAGTACATCGAAAAGATCAAGACCTTCGGCGCGGGCGAACTCGACCCGGACACCTATCTTTCCGAGGGCAGCTTCGACGCGGCGCTCCACGCAGCGGGAGCGGTCATGGAAGCCGTGGAGCAATGCAAAAAGAACGAGATCAGCCGGGCGTTCTGCGCTGTCCGTCCCCCGGGACATCATGCCGAGGCCGACCGGGGTATGGGATTCTGCCTCTTCAACAACATTGCCGTCGGCGCCCGGTATGCCCGGACCCTCGGGTACGAACGCGTGTTCATCATCGATTTCGACGCCCACCACGGCAACGGCACCCAGCACATCTTCGAAGAGGACGACAGGGTCTTCTACTTCAGCACCCACCAGCATCCCTACTATCCCGACACGGGGAAGGACATGGAGCGCGGCAAGGGCAAAGGGCTGGGCTTCACCTATAATCTCCCGGTCCAGGCAGGCTCGGGCAACAAAGATTACCTCTATGTATATCAAAACATCCTTCCCGACATTATCCACCGGTTCATGCCGGACATCATTCTCGTGTCCGCCGGTTACGACATTCACGTGAACGACCCCCACGCGAACATCCGCGTCTCGCATGAGGGAATAAGCGGGATCGTCCGGAGCATCCTGTATTCCTGCGCATCCTGTCCTACCGTGTTCGTGCTCGAAGGCGGATACGATCTTCCGTCGCTCTGCGACTCGGTGCGGATCACGCTTGAAGAGATGCTGAAGGAGTAGGGAAGCGTTTCTTGCGGAGCGGCGTTCAGAGAATAAAAGTTACGCTCCCAATTTGATCACATGGAGTGCGAGCTTCTTTCGTCAAAGCAAAAGGCCTGTCATTGATGACAGGCCTTTTGTGTTACAGAATGTATGACTTTTTCCGCCTGGTATTATGAAATGGCGGTATAGTTCACATTACTTTGTTGCGGGAGTTGCTGCAACAGGAGCTGCTGCTTTCTTGTGCTTCTTGATATGTTTTGCCTTCCTGGCCTTCTTGGCTTTCCTGGCCTTTGCCGGAGTCTTCTCCGTCGTTGCCGGGGCCTTTCCTGCTGCCGCCGGCGCCTGTTCCTCTGCGAATGCAACGCCGAGGGTCAGGGCAAACGCCATTGCCGTGAAAAGAGCGACGATCTTCTTCATAAGTATTCACCCCCTTTCTGTTTCCGTCTTTGTGATCACTAGTATATGAGACACAGCCATTTGCTAAAGGTTTAATATCAAAAAACAGAGCACCACTAAACTTATTATTCTCAATCGTGTCTCACTTTTCGTGTTACGATACTTTCGCAGAAGATCGCCCGGGAGGTTGAGCCCTGCAAGGGGTCCCGCTTGAGTCCCGGAGGCCGATTAAGCAATAACAAAACAGAATTCCACGTAGAGAGAGAATCTTATTTGGCGCCAATGACAAAAAGGAGGAACTATGAAAAAGACAGTAATCGCAGCAGCTCTACTAGCATTGGCATTTGCTGTGCCGGCGTTCGCAGTTGAAGGCAATCAGCCGCCAACTGCACCAGGCAAAACGTTTGAGCAGAGGCAGACCCAGATTCTGAAGATGATAGACGAGCGGATGGCCGGTCTTCAAGAGGGAAAGGCGTGCGTACAGGCGGCAAAGAACGACAATGACCTCAAGGCCTGCAGGGAAAAGCACGTGTCCGAGATGAAAGGAAAGCGCGGTGAGATGAGGCGCGAACGCGGAATGATGGGCAATCCGCAGGGCGGAATGGGCGGTCCACAGGGGCAGTAGTTTATCGCATGGTCGGATTCTCATGAAAGAGCGGGATGGTCGAAAGGCCCTCCCGCTCTTTTAGTTCAATAATCTGAGATGTACAAGCTGTATCAGCAAACGTAGTCCTCAGCTGCCTAGTCACTATTCCTGCGGTCCTTCCACGCCTTCCTGCCGGCATGCAGCTCTTTTTTATTATTGACACGCCGCCACGATTAAGTGTACAAATGAGCCTACTATTTTCCAGGAGGTTGTGAATACCGCATATGGCTGAACCGAACAAGATAATCTACTCCATGGTAGGGGTGGGCAAATTTTACGATAAGAAGCCGGTCCTGAAGGACATTTACCTTTCGTACTTCTACGGCGCGAAGATCGGCGTGCTGGGCCTGAACGGCTCGGGCAAGAGCTCGCTGCTCAGGATCATGGCCGGCATTGACAAGGAGTTCGCGGGCGAGGTCGTGGTCTCATCGGGCTACACCGTCGGCATTCTCGAGCAGGAGCCGAAGCTCGATCCTGCAAAGACCGTGCGTCAGTGCGTGGAAGAGGGCGTGCAGCAGATCGTCGACCTTTTGCACGAGTACAACAAGATCAACGAAAGCTTCGCCAATCCCATGTCCGATGACGAAATGAACAAGCTCATCGCGCGCCAGGGCGAGGTGCAGGAGAAGCTCGACCACCTGAATGCCTGGGAACTGGACAGCAGGCTGGATATGGCCATGGACGCGCTGCGCTGTCCGGCTGGCGAAGCAAAGATCTCGACCCTCTCGGGCGGCGAAAAGCGGCGCGTGGCGCTGTGCAGGCTTTTGCTCCAAACGCCGGACATCCTTTTGCTCGATGAGCCCACGAACCACCTTGATGCCGAGTCCGTCGCCTGGCTCGAACACCATCTTCAGAGATACGAGGGCACGGTCATCGCCGTGACCCATGACCGGTACTTCCTCGATAACGTGGCGGGCTGGATACTGGAACTCGACCGCGGCCAGGGCATCCCGTGGAAGGGCAACTATTCTTCCTGGCTTGAGCAAAAGGGCGAGCGGCTGAAGCTGGAGGAAAAGACCGAGAGCGAACGCCAGAAGACGCTCGCCCGCGAGCTCGAGTGGATCAGGATGTCGCCCAAGGGCAGGCATGCGAAATCGAAGGCGCGCATCAGCTCCTACGAAGAGATGCTTCGCCAGCAGACCGAAGCGCGCGGCAAGGAACTGGAAATCTACATTCCGCCGGGACCGCGGCTCGGCAAGGTGGTGATCGAGGCCGACAACGTGACCAAGGCCTTTGGCGACAACATCCTCGTCGAGGGCATGAGCTTCATGCTCCCGCCGGGCGGCATCGTCGGCGTGATCGGGCCGAACGGCGCGGGCAAGACAACGCTCTTCCGCATGATCACGGGCCAGGACAAGCCGGACAAAGGCACGATCAGGATCGGAGAGACCGTGAAGCTGGGGTATGTGGACCAGAGCCGCGACGTGCTCGACCCGAACAAGACCATCTGGGAGGTGATCACCGGCGGCCAGGAACAGGTCCAGCTCGGCAAGCTCCTGATGAACTCCCGCGCTTACGTGTCGCGGTTCAATTTCGGGGGCACGGACCAGCAGAAGAAGATCGGCGTTCTCTCGGGCGGCGAACGGAACCGCGTCCATTTGGCGCGGATCCTCAAGGAAGAAGCGAACGTTCTGCTCCTGGACGAGCCCACGAACGACATCGACGTGAACACCATGCGGGCGCTCGAAGAAGGACTCGAGAACTTCGCGGGCTGCGCCGTGGTGATCAGCCATGACCGCTGGTTCCTCGACAGGATCGCCACGCACATGCTCGCCTTCGAGGGCGACAGCAAAGTGGTCTTCTTCGACGGGAACTATTCGGAATATGAAGCTGACCGAAAGGCGCGTCTCGGTGCGGCAGCGGACCAGCCGCACCGGATCAAGTACCGTCACTTGACGAGGTAAATGGGCATGCGGAATAAGGCAGTCATTTCCACGCCCGCATGTGGCTGATCATCGTGAGTCAGGGCCAGGCCGGATTTCGGAGAGTTTTGGGGCAATTTTTGGGTTGACATCGCACCGCGAGAAGTGTACAAAAGATACTGCGGTCTGCATAGCGCGAGGAATCCCCGTGACAAGGGATGACGCTTTTGCCCTATCGATACACTGTTCAGGAGAATTTCAGCATGTCGGAATTCAAAAATGTAACGGTAGTAAAAGAGGCGAACGTTTATTTTGACGGCAAGGTCACGAGCAGGACCGTGCTGTTCAGCGACGGCTCGAAAAAGACCCTCGGCGTGATGCTCCCGGGAGAATACGAGTTCTCGACCTCCGACAAGGAACTCATGGAGATCCTCTCCGGCGAGCTCGAGGTGCTTTTGCCGGGGGTGTCGAAGTGGAAAACGATCGGCAACGGACAGTCCTTCGAGGCAGCGGCGCATTCAAAGTTCAAGCTCAAGGTGCGGAAGCTTTCCGATTACTGCTGTTCGTTCATTAAATCGTAAACAGGTATCCAAAAAACATGAGGCCAAGAATTGTAAACAAAGTCGCTTCAAAGCGATACGGATTGACGATGCATGCCAAGGTTTATGCTGAGGTCGAGGAGAGCGTGCCCTCAACCTTGATTCCTTCTGTGCTTATCTGAGGTTAAGGACTGTTCTTGGGTTATTGAATGTAAAGACGCGGAGGAGATCATGAGAAAAAGAGTTTTAGCGGTTGTGTTTGTTCTCATTGCGGCAACCGGCTGCAGCCAGCAGCGCCAGGAGCCGAAAGGCCAGGCGGGCTATCCCGGCGGGGCCGCCGTGGTGACCTCACCCGAGGTAATGCGGCTGCTCGAACAGACCGCAAAGCAGTCGCCGCAGAACGCCGCCGCCTGGATCGCCTTCGGCAATGCGCTCATGGATTCGAACCGGTTCGGCGAGGCCGCCGATGCCTATAAAAAGGCGCTTGCTCTCGACCCGAAGAACGTGGACGTGCGGGTCGATATGGGCACGTGCTTGAAGAACTCGGGAAAGCCGCAGCAGGCGGTCGAGGAATACCGCAAGGCGATCAAGATGAATCCCAATCACGTTTATGCCCATCGAAACCTGGGCGTGGTGCTGGCTTTTGACCTCAAGGATAAAAAAGAGGCGGCCAGGGAATTCGAGAAGTACCTTGCGCTCGCGCCGAATGCGCCCGACGCTGGGGAGATCCGGCAGATGATCCAGAATTTGAAATCAGGTCAATAGACAGGGCAGGTAATCAACGAATACGGGCAGGCGTTCCAGCGACCATTTCGCCGGAAGGCCTGCCCGTTCATTGTCATGCGATAAGGCCTGCCGTGTTCCCCGCGCTCTGTTTATTATTTCCCGTCTTAAAAACCCTTTTTTAACAACGAATGACTAAAGAACGACTTGAGTGTCCGGCACTTTTTCAAGTGCCGCCCGCTTTTTTGTAAAGCGTGAAAATGTCCTTGGGGCGAATGCTTGGGTGTTTGAATTCCCATATTTTTTGCCAGGCGGGCACGGGGGGGGACTCAGGTGCTTTACCGCTCCGCTGTTCGAGCAGGAGATCGCAGTTTCCCGGGCCTGCGGCCTCGATCCGGCGGGTCCGCAGGCCGGCGAAGTATTCGAGCATGGCCCGCTCCGACTCTCCCAATCCCCGGCTTTCGATGCAGGAATAATCAGGGGGCATGGACTTTTTAAGCGAGGTGAACGCGGCACGATAGCTCGAACCCTGGTTCAGGGCGGGAAGCCAGAGCGTCATGACCAGCCCCCAGGCGAGGACCACTCCCAGGGTCCAGTTCACGGGGGCGCAGTCAGGCGAGCGGGTGACCCTGGTCACGATGAAGAGCCACGCCAGGCTGTAGAGAGCGGCCGCGGCCAGCAAAACGCCATTGACGGAAGGGACATAATCAGGCTGGAACTCATGAAGCTTCTGCGCGATAACAACGGGACTGCCGGTCATCATCGCAACCCAGCCGAACCACAAGAGGAACGCCACGACGCCGAAAAAAAGAACGCTTGCCCGGCTGGCAATGACCTTGACCTTGGTCGGGAGCAGATCGACCCCCGGGACCGCGAGCAGGGTAATCGGTAAAAGTATCGGCGTGGCGTAGAGCCCCCGGTTGGTCGAGGCCGCGCTCAGCACCGCAAGGATCACGATACATGCGACCAGGGGGAGCTGGAAAACCGGATGGTCTCGCCAGGACCTTCTGAAATGCCAGAGTGACCAGGACGCCGGCAGTATGACCGGCCAAGCGAGCAAGGGAAGATTCAAAATATACCAGCTGTGGGGGTCCGGGGCCCCCGGATTGAATCCGACGGACCCGGCATTGAATCCCAGGAACCTCCCGAAGTTCTGGTTCCAGAACCACTGCATGAAAAAATCCGGGGACCTCCTGTAGAGGGCAACGGGCCAGATGACCAGCCAGGGGAGCGCGGCCGCCAGGGCGATCGCGAGAGACAGTCCGTAGTCTTTCCGCCGCCATTGGCGGAAGAGCGCGGGAAGGGCGACGGCGATGATGCCGAGCAGGCCGGGGGCGAGCAGACCCTTGGATAAGAAACCGATGCCCGTCCCGGTCCCGAGCCAGAACCCTCCGGCGGTTCGACGCCGTCCGCAAAGGGCGAACCCATAGAAGGCGATGGAAAAACCGGCAAAGAGGCCGACGTCGGTGATCAGCTTGTGAGCGGTGACCTGGAGGTGAACACAACCGAGCAGGAGGATCACGGCGATCGCGGCGTGTTCCTTGCCGTAGAGCTCCCGGGCCGTGAGCGCGAAAAACAGGAAGGCCAGGAACATATAAAAGGCGGTGGCCAAACGGGCAGCGTCGACAAGGTTCAAAGGGGGGGAAAACAGCCGTCCGAACCCAGCCGCGGTCAGGAAATAGAGCGGGGGTTTTTCGAGGAAGGGCTCGCCGGTAAGTGTGGGCACAACCCAGTCGCCCGTTTGGATCATATGATTGGCCAGGCCGAAACTGAAGGGTTCGTCCGCTTTCCATGGATCGCGGCCGAAGAGCCCGGGCGTAATCCACAGAAGGAATATAAGAATGAGTGCCGATACGGAAAGGATCTTAATTTTCATAGAGAAAGGAGCATCAACAGCTTCTTCATTTTAACAGCACTGTGTCGGCCGCGGCCGGCGTCGGAAAAATTTATTAACTATAAACAGTTGGCGCCGGGTTGTCAAGTTGAAGCGGTTTTTTAAATTTGCTTGATACGGGAGCTTAATTCTTATATAATCACATCTTGGACTGCCTGAAGTGAATCTGCGGGGAGAGATGCGGACGTGAAGATGGCATCGTTAAACGAGAGAAACGCGGTGCGATACGCGTGGATCGGCTGGGCAGCGTTGTTCCTGGCGACGGCCGCGCTCATTCTCCATGACAGCAGCCGTTCAGTCGTTCCCAGTTACCGGTTCGGTGCCCGGCAGTGGATCTCAGGTCAGTTCCTGTATGAGCTGACCGGCATCGGTGGATTCACTTACCTTCCACAGGCGGCCATTCTCTTTACGCCCTTTGCGCTGCTCCCTCCGGCCCTGGGCGAGATGTCCTGGCGTATCGTGAATATCGGCGTCTTCGCTCTCGGCCTGCGCAGTTTCGCGCGGCTCGCCGGCGAGCAATCGGGAAAAGAACTGTTTCCGCTGGCGACGCTCGTTTCCATCCCCCTGGCCTGGGACTGCGCGCGGAACGGCCAAGCTACGCTGATCATGGCCGGTTTCATGCTCTTGGCCGTGGTCGCTGTTGCCCGCGACCTCCGGTGGCGGGCCGTGCTGTGGCTTGCCCTGGCTGTCGCGGTCAAGCCGCTCGCCATCGTCCTTGTTCTCTTGATAGGCGCCATCGACCGTCTCATGACCTGGCGCGTGCTGCTGGGCATGATCGCGCTCGCGGTCTCGCCTTTTTTGACCCAGCACCCCGGCTATGTTGCGGAGCAGTACCGTGTATGTTTTCAGAACATGACCATATCGGCTCACATGGGCATTGTCGCCCACGGGTGGACGACGCCGTTCACGGCGCTGCGCGACGCGGGACTCGACGTGCCTGAGAAGATCCAGTCCGCGATACGCCTCGCTGCCGCCGCGGCCACGCTCGCTCTCTGTTTCTTTGCCAGGAAGAGGCACGGCGCGGCCCGCTCGGCGATCTACGTGCTCTCGCTGGCCGTTCTCTACGTGATACTGTTCAGCCCGCGCACGGAGAGCAATACCTATGCGATGCTCGGTCCCCTTTTCGGCGTGTTTCTCGCAGGGGCGTTTTTGAGCGGGAAGCGCATCGGAGAGGGCATCCTGCTCTCGCTCATGGTCTTCTGCCTCGTGGCGAGCCGGACGATCGAACGTTTGCTGACGCCAGCCGTGAATGACAGCTGGCTCTCCCCGCTTCTTGCCGCAGGCTTCGGCTTGTATATGCTCATTCGTCTTTTGAAGGAGCCGGTGAACACGGGAAAAAATATTGGCCCCCAGGTGTTAGATTGAAGATCGTCGTTATTCTGCCCACCTATAATGAAAAAGACAATATCGCGCTCATCCTACGGGCGCTTCAGGAACAATTCCGCAAAATTCCGCATGCCCTGAACATCCTGGTTGTTGATGATAATTCGCCGGACGGGACTGCGGAAATCGTCAGGAACGAATGTAAAACGGCATCGAACCTCTTTTTGATAACCGGCGAAAAACAAGGGCTCGGCGCAGCCTATGTAAGGGGAATGAAGTACGCGCTTCTTCGCCTGCATGCCGACGTTGTCATGGAAATGGACGCGGACTTCTCGCATAGACCCGAAGACGTTCCAAGACTGATCGAAGCTGTTGACCGGGGAGCGGATTTCGTGATCGGCAGCAGATATGTCCCCGGCGGGAAAATACCGGAGGACTGGAGTTTTTTAAGAAGGATGATCTCTCAATGGGGGAATGTCTTTGCCCGGTACATAGCCGGGCTGTACAAGGTCAGAGACTGCACTGCCGGCTTTCGGGCGATCCGGGCGGAGGTCGTCAGAAAGATCGACCTTGATGCGCTGAAGGTCCGGGGATATGCTTTTCAAATATCGCTTCTCCATGAGGCGATCGTCAATCACGCGCGCGTTCAGGAGGTCCCGGTCGAGTTCATAGACAGAAAAAGAGGGCAGACCAAACTGGGACTCTCCGACATCGTTGAGTTCATGCTGAATGCCTGGTGGATCCGGTTCGAACGAAGCAAGACCTTCCTCAAATTTTCAGTTGTCGGCGCCGCCGGGGTCGTCGTCAACCTGGTTTCGTTCACCGTCCTCATGAACACGGGTTTGAACAAATTCATCGCCTCGCCCGTCGCGATCGAGCTCTCCATCATTTCAAATTTTCTGTTGAACAATTTCTGGACGTTCTCGGGCAGGGACATCAACGACAAGATACATATCCGGGGGCTGAAGTTCAACATCATTTCCCTTGTCGCCTTAGGCGTCAGCTATTCCACCTTCCTGGTATTGTCGGTGGTCGATTCCGGCGGCATCCCGCAAGTCCATCAGGCAGTAGGCATCGTCCCGGCCACGCTCATCAATTATTTTCTGAATTCGTATTGGACATTCAAAGAATAGTACCCGCTTTTTGCTCTTTATCAACTGGCCACTTTGCCACAGTCATATAGAATCGCAGGTTCATAATATCCCTTAGTAGACGTTCTAAGTGCTAAGCGTGCAATGTCTTTCAAAAGAAGGATTAATTGTCGTGGGTAAATCTTCAAGGAAAAAGAAAAAGATGCCGGAGGAAGCCACCGTGGTCCAAGGCGGTGCGACATCATTACACAAGTCTGATGACTCAGGATTGTCACAAAATACTGTTGCGCAGAGATCACGAAACGTTAGATACTATCTTGCGGCTTCGGTTTCCTTGCTGACCTTTCTTGTATATCTGAAATCTCTTCAAAATGAGTTTGTGAACTGGGATGATGATCTTTATGTGTATGAGAATCCCAATATCACTTCATTTAGTCTCAAGTTCTTTAAATGGGCATTTTTCGGTTTCCATGCGGGCAACTGGCACCCGCTTACCTGGATATCACATGCCGCGGATTACGCCGTCTGGGGATTGAATCCGCTGGGACATCACCTGACCAATAATGTTCTGCACGCAATAAACACATTTTTGGTGGTGGTTCTGGTTGCGAGGTTATTGGAAGCAGGGAATCACCCCTCGCCCGCCTTAAAAATGGAGGGCACGTCTTTCACCATTTCCTTTTCACCATTTACGCTTATTGCTGCCACAGCAACAGGTTTATTGTTCGGGCTCCATCCTGTTCATGTAGAATCGGTGGCATGGGTAGCGGAACGAAAAGACCTTTTATGCGCCCTTTTCTTCCTGTTCAGTATCATAACGTATACGAAATATGTGACCGAAGCGGCACAAGAACCAGCACGCCGTATCAATAAGCAATATCTTTTTAGTGTTGTATTCTTCATTCTCGCTTTGTTAAGCAAACCCATGGCGGTCACCCTTCCCTTGGTCCTGCTGCTTTTAGACTGGTATCCGCTCCAAAGATTTCAGTCCCGCGAACAATTGCGGACTGTATTGGTCGAAAAAATCCCCTTTATTGCCTTAAGCATTATCTCATCGGTCCTGACTGTCTTTGCACAAAAGGCAGCTGGAGCTATCGCGACGACGGAGGCTTACCCTTTATCAACACGGATTCTTGTGGCGGCCAAAGCTCTGGTGGCTTATCTTTGGAATATGATAGTGCCCCTGAATTTAACCCCTTTTTATCCTTACCCGAAGAGCATATCACCGGCATATCTTTTCCCGGTTGCTCTTGTAGCTGGGATTACAGGCGCCTGTCTGTTAACGGCAAAGAAACATAAAGAATGGTTGTCGGCATGGGGTTACTATGTCATAATGCTGATTCCCGTTCTTGGTATTGTTCAGGTGGGGTCGCAGGCAATGGCGGACAGGTACACCTATCTACCCAGCCTCGGACCGTTCCTGCTTGTAGGGTTAGTGGCCGCATGGCTGTTGACTAAAATACAGAGGGCAAAGAAACCGGAGCTGACCTCCAAGATTGTCACGCTTGCCGCAGTCATTTTACTGTTAGTTCCCCTAGTATATATGACCCTGAGCCAGATACGTATTTGGAAAAACAGCATTACTCTCTGGACTTATGTTATTAAAAACCGGCCTGATGAGATTCCTATAGCCTATAATAATAGAGGGTTATTTTTTATGGAGAAAGGACAACTTGATAAGGCAAAGGAGGACTTGGACAAGGCGATTGCTTTGGCTCCCTATTATTACGAAGCCTATTACCATCGAGGAATGATTTTTATGAATCTGGGCCAGTATGGCCAGGCACTTAAAGACTTGGATAAGGCAATTGATTTAAACCCTCTTTTTTACTCTGCTTATAATAATCGAGGGATGGTTCTTGGAAACATGGGGCAACTTGATAAGGCAATCGAGGATTTCACTACTGCGATTTCTTTAAATCAAACTGACGTTAATGCGTTCCTCAATCGAGGACTTTTGCTTCTTCAAGTCGGTCGGATTGAAAATGCGGCATCTGATTTAAGAAATGCTTGTGATCTGGGAAATGATTTCGGATGTAAAACGCTGCAATCCCTCGAAAATAACGGAAAGTAGCTGGCAATAATCATGATGGGTATCCCATCTCAAAATCTACTCAAGGGGGCCAGATATCAGATAGGTGAGAACAAAACGTGCACGGCAAGGAATTGCGAGTCTGTTAAGGATGATAGTTATGCAGAAGAAAGAATGCGGGCCGTTATCGCTTCACGGGGCCGGACGGAACTCGGCTTATCATCCGCTGAAAGGGCGCGTCATCTGGAAGTGGCAGCATCCAGTACTTCGCGTTTAATCGAGAAGATGGGGAAAAAGTGACGATCAGGACAAATACTCTTCACGTATCAATGCCCCCTAATACATCCGTACCTTGTTTTATTTAGAAAATAAGCAATGGAGAAGATATGAAAATACGCTCAATACCATCGAAAACTGCACCCATCGCCGCACCGAATGGCAATTACTTCCGATTCCACCTTGCGCACTTTCATCTTAGTTCGGTCTTCGGGGACGATTGGTTTTCACTGAAGGCCGAGGCATTCGCTCGCTTATTCGGAACCCCGCTGTTTCTTGTGTCACAGACGATCGTGGTTGCGATCTGGATCGGCCTGAATGTCTTCGGGTTTTCCAAGTTCGACGTCTATCCCTTTATTCTGCTCAACCTCGCGTTCAGTCTCCAGGCAGCTTACGCCGCCCCGCTCATCCTGCTTGCGCAAACACGACAGGCGGACCGGGACAAGGCGCACACCGAGGCCGATGCGCAGCATCGGGAAGCCCTTGCTGTCGCGAGCGAGCAGCGCCAAACACTGGCCGCGCAACAAACGGTACAGTTATTGGAATTGCTCCAGCAGAACACGCAGCTGACCGAAGTCGTAAAGGAGATGAGCCAACGCATTGAGGCGCTGACCCAGGAGATGCACGGCAAAGTAGTTCAAAGTTGAGCAAGCGATTGTCCGCTTCAGGAAAAATAAAAATTCACACATGAAATATGCAGCTTGTTTCTTCCAATAAGTCGCCCCACCGGACTCGGCATCTCGGTAAACTTGGCCATTAGCATGTTTCAGTCAGCATTTCACAACATTTTCTTTCAAGCGCCATTGCGCCGTAGTAGATAACTAAATAGGGCACGTCTTTACCTTCTTAATCCCCGGATTTATGAAATCTCCGCCGGTTCGCCCAACTGCCGGTCGAATTCCTGCGCTTTTGCATCGTGTTCGTTCGTCACGGCCTCGAGTTCATTAAAGAGCTTTTCGATCCTCGCCTTGTTATCGCGCATGGCCTGCGACAGGCGCTTGATGGCCAGGGCCTCGCCCTTGATCGATACTTCCAGAAGCCTCTGCGTGTCCTGCTCCACATCGAACTCGAGCTTCGTGATCTCTTCCTCGAGTGCGGCGATCTTTTTCTTGAGCGCGCCGAGGGCTTTTGACTTATCGGCGACAATGCCGGTGCGCATTTTTTTGGAGTCTTTTCTGGTCCCGTTCTTGTCAGCGTCCTGTTTCTTCCCCTTTTTTACGCGCACGCCCCCCTCGTCGCTCCAGCCGATACGTTCGAGGAAGTCAAGGTAGGTCCCTTCAAAGACCGACACCGTATCATTATCGTAGACGATCAATTTTGTCGCCAGCGCTTCGAGGATCAACTCGCTGTGGGTAACGATGATGACAGCGCCGTCGAATACTTCAATGGCTTCGATGAGCGAGTCGATGGATTCCATGTCCAGGTGGTTCGTGGGCTCGTCGAGCATGAGGAGGTTGGCCGGCGAGACCAGGAGCTTGCCCAGAAGCACACGGCTTCTCTCTCCTCCCGAGAGCACGCTCACCTTCTTGAGCGCATTATCGCCTTCGAACATCATAAGCCCGCAGATGGCGCGGGACTCGCCCTGGGCGTAGTCCGGGTGCGCGTCCATGACCTCCTGGAGCGCGGTCTTCTCAGGTCGCAAACGGTTGATATTGGTCTGGCCGAAGTAGGCGATCTTTGTGTTCGGGTGGAGCTTGACGTCGCCGCTCGTGGGGGACATCTCCCCGGCCAGCAGGTTCAGGAGCGTGGTCTTGCCTTTCCCGTTCTTTCCGATGACGGCGATGCGGTCTTTCTTGCCCACGCCAAAGGAGAGCCCGTCGATCAGCTTCGGGCTGTCCCCGGAGAATCCAAAGGACAGGTCTTCCACGGTCATGAGCCACTTGGCCTCGAACGGCGCGGACCTGAACTTGAAGTCCAGGGTCCTGATCTCTTCGAGCTTGTCGAGCTTCTCGTGCCGGGCAAGCGCCTTGACGCGCGACTGGACCGCGCTGGCCTTGGTGGCCTGGGCGCGGAAGCGGTTGATGAACTGCTCCACTTCTTTCCGTTTCTTTTCGTCGTTCTGGCGTGTCTTTTCGTAGATCTCCTCTTCCATCAGGATCTGGTCGTAGAGCTTCTGCGTGCCGCCCGCGACCTTTCGCATCTTGCAGCGGTGGATGATCATGGTATGGGTCGTGACGCTGTCCATGAACTCGCGGTCGTGGGTGATGATGATCATCTCGTTCCTCCAGGCCCTGAGGAACTGCGTGAGCCAGCGGACCGAAATGATGTCCAGGTAGTTCGTGGGCTCGTCCAACAGCAGGAGGTTCGGTTCGGACACGAGGACCTTGGCGAGGTTCAAGCGCACCTGGTACCCCCCGGACAGCGACGAGGGCGGACGGTCGAAGTCATCGTTCGTGAAACCGAGGCCGTGGAGGATGGCTTCGGCCTTGTACGACTCATCGATGTGGTCTTCGTTCACCGGGAGGGCCAGGCAGGCCTCCTTAAGCACCGTATCCTCCGTGAAGTGGATGTGCTGGGACAAATGCCCGATGGTGTAGCCCGACGGCACGGTGATCGTGCCCGAGTCCTGGTGCTCTTCGCCCAGGATCATGCGGAAGAGCGTGGATTTGCCGTGGCCGTTCCGGCCGACAAGGCCCACGCGCTCGCGCGGGTTTACGGTAAAGCCGACGCCGTCGAACAGCACCTGTTTGCCGTAGGATTTTTCTATGTTCGTGACCTGGAGCATTCGTTGTTCCTCTTGTTCATGATGGTTATCGGAAAACAGAGTATATTAACGCATGGGAAGGGGGATGGCAAATGTTTTTTAAGACCGTTGATGACGGGAAACGGTATAATCCTGGCAGACCACATCGTCCCAACGGCCAAGACGCAAAAAAAGTTCTGGAAAATCGAAGCCCTGGCCCGCATCATGGTCGCCCTTGACAATGAGCCGATGAAATGGTACAGTTTATCCTACTTACGACTTAATTGCAGCATATAAGCACATAGCTGAATAGTGCCTTTGCTCAGAGCAAACTGCGGGAAACCGCGGGGCGCAGAGCCACGAAGCTACATAAAACAGTACCGCATATCCTTCTTTAATTTCCCGGTGGATTTTTTCAGAAAGAGGGTATCGCCTGCTTTATACGCTAGTCGAGCCGCCAAAGAACGGATGAATCTTTTCTCTTTGGCGGCTTTTTTTGTGCATCGGTGCTCATCACGCAGCGGGGAAACCCAATTCAAGGCTCAGGAGGATTAGGATATGAATCGTGCAAAGAATCTTTTGTTCGTTGTTCTGGCGCTTGCGCTGGGGGCCTGTTCGCCGTCGATCTACGGGACGGTCCAACTCGTAGACGCCAACCTGCAGCCTATTCCGCCTGCCAAGGAAAGCCCGCAGGGCACGGTGGTGAACATGATCAACATCACAACGACCCTTGAAAAGGCGTCCCAGGCAGTGACGGTAAATGCTGAAGGGAAGTTCGAGTCCGTGAAGGACTACATCATTCCCGGCACGTACAAAGTGGAAGCGAGCAGGATCGGCTACATGACCGATACGCAGACCGTGGAGATAACGAAGTTCGGCAGCAAGAAGGTGAATTTCAAGCTCAAGAAGATCGCCGAGGGCAAGCGCAAGAGCATCGAGGGGTCGACGTCCGATGAAGACAAGATCGTAAATCCCGGCGAGGTCAATATTCAGCCGCCGGAGATGTAACCTACAGCTCCCCAACGGCATGGGCCGCGTGCGGTGCAGTATTGAATGGGGGAATGAAACGGCGAGGCGACAATTTTAAATTTACTATTTGCACGTTCCAATTTAAGTAGTTCTCTCAGGAGGCATTCTATGGTTAAACATGCGATACGGTCAATTCTTGTTCTGTCGGCGTCGTTCCTTCTCTTTGCCTGTGCGGGCGAAAAACTCGAGATCAAGGTGAAGGCCCGCATGGATGGCCAGCCCGCGGCCCAGGCCAAGGTCGTCGTGGACGGCGAGGAGCAGGGGCTTACTGACGCGAGCGGAGACTTTTCAAAGATCATCAGAAAGAAGCCCGGCGCCGAGGTCGAGGTGCTCGTTGCCAAGGACATGCCGGGATACCGGATCAAGCCCTGGAAGGGCACTTTTCTGATGAAGCTGCCCAAGGCCGGGGCCATGGACACGTATCCCTTTGACGCCGAGTTGGCCGCCTCGCGGTTCGTGACGATCGCCGCTGCCGAGAAAGGTGCTCCCGTACCGGATGCCGTGGTTAAGGCCGCGGGAAAAGACGTGGGAAAGACGGACGCAAAGGGCGAGTTCGTTTACGAGTACACAGAGCTGCCCAAGGGCGGCGTGGACCTCGCGGTGACCAAGTCCGGCTACGGCGTCTGGCGCAAGACCGGCGCGGTGGAGCCCGGCCAGCGGATCGAGGCAGCGCTCTCGAAGCGGGTGCTGCTAACCGTTACGGCCCTTGCCGAAGAGTACGGCCAGGCAAGCGGGATCCCGGGCGTGGTTGTGACCCTCGGCAAAAAGCAGATCGGCAAGACCGACGCCAAGGGCATCATGACGTATAATTACGACGGCGAGCCCGGCAAGAAGGCGCAGGTTGCACTCAGCGTCCCCGGCTACCTTCCCGCCTCATGGCAGGCCTCGGTCACCCTCGAGGGCGAGATGAATATCCAGCGGTATTTCTATCCCGTCAGCCCAAAACCGATCCGGGTCGGCATCTACCGTTTCGTGGGCAACACCCCGAACGTGGACCTTAAGGAGGTTCTCGCCCAGACCGAACAGGCGGTGGCTGGCCAGATGTTCAAAAACAAGTGCTTCCGGGAAGTGCCGACCAAAACGCTCCAGGCCGAGGTCAAACGCGCGCGGCTCAGTATCGAAAAGATCACGGCCAAGGGCTGGCGGGAGACGCCGCTTCGCCGGACCGCGGACATGATCGTTCTCGGCAGTGTGGCCAAGGACGAGAAAGGTTTCCTTATCGAAACCAAGTTCTACACCTCGGGCGGCAAGTTGATCCTAAGCCAGCTGAACAGGGCGAGGAGCGCCGGGGACGTCAACGGCGCCGCACGGGAGATCGCCGCGAACATCATGGAGCGGTTTCCTTTCGAAGGCACGGTGGTCTCCAAAGAAGAAGATCGCTACCGCATCAACCTCGGCAGACCCGATTACAAGATCAGCAGGGGCATGGAATTCGCCCTTATGGCGACGCGCCTCGACGAGAGCGGCAAGGTGTCGAGCTACCGCGATATAGGAAGGCTCAAGGTGAAGAAGGCCGAGGACACCGGCTCATGGACCGAGGTCGAGGACCTGAAGAAAGGCGAGAAGATCAACGTCGGCGACCGGGTGGTCAGGCGCATCTATCGCGATGAGGAAGAGGCGAAAAATTACTTCACTATCCTGGCCAAGGGCGGCATTCCCCCGGACGTCTCGCCGCTGGGCGGGGTGAACGTCTACCTCAATGAGGAGTGGGTCGGCTCCACGGGCGCGGACGGCAAGGCCGATATCCCGGTCCGCCTTGGCAAGAAGTACGACATCGTGCTCTACCGGCACGGCTACCAGCAGGTGAGCGACAAGGTAAAGATCGAGAAGAACAAGGACACCAGAGCGTTCGTCATGCAGGTGAACAACTCCGTGTTCAAAATCGAGTCCGAGCCCTCGGGGGCGGACGTATATGTTGACGGTGATAAGATCGGGAAGACGCCGATACGGGACGGCAAGCTCGTGAACCTCGGGTTCCACACGGTGAAAGTCACGGTGGGCGGAGATTACCGCGATTTCGAAGAGGTCGTAGAGTTCGCCCAAAAGGTCGAAGACCGCACCGGCGACCGGAAGATCATTCTTCATAAGGACTACCTCAAGATCGGCGAACGGGCGGAGCAGTCAGGCGACGTGGACGGCGCGATCCTGGCGTACAAGAGCACGGAAAAGGGGCACCCCGACTATTCCGAGGCGCACACCCGGCTCGCCCAGATATATCTCGACGAAAAGAACGACTACGACGGCGCGATCCGCGAGTTCGAGAATGTGCTTACGCTGCCCGAGAACCAGCAGCTCCTGTACAAGCAGTATGCCGTGGCCTATACGAACCTGGGGCACGCCTACTATGAGAAGGGGAACACTCTCGTGCAGAAGGACAAGAGATGCCGCGGCGCAGGACTTTGCCAAGGCGATCCAGAATCTGCAAGAACGCAAAACAGAACACGCGGTTCTTCCCCGACGTGCGGTACGACGAGGCGGTCCATGACACCTACTACTACCTGGCGCTGTCGTACCACAAGCTCTACCTCATCACCAGAAAACCCGCGATCCTGAACAACGCGAATCTTGCATGGAGAGATTACTTCGACTTCTTCCCGAAGAACCTTGAGGGAAACAGCACCTACGAGCAGGCGCGCGAGACGGCGCAGAAGTACTGGGACCAGATCAAAAACCTCTGATGATACCGTAAGGAGAATTCCTGTTTGAAAATTCGGAGGAGTTGGGTGGCGGGATACGCCGTGATTGCCGCGTTCTCTCTTGCGAGCGTGAGCATGGCAGCAGACGTTCTGTTCGCTGCTACGGATACCTTGAGTGACGGCCCTCAAGCGGAGAAGAAAACGGACGGGAGGGACCCCGGGGCCGGCATGCCGGTTCCCGAGGTGTCTTCAGGAGCTACCGGCACGGAGAAAATGCCGGAGGAGATCGAGCCGCTTTTTATACGGCCGCTGACGAAGATCGAGCCGGGCAGAAACGACTCCAATCCGCAATGGTCTTCTCAGGGTTCGCTCATCGCCTTCGAGCGGAGCATGGGCGACAAAAAGGAGATCCGTATCACCCTCCCCGACGGGACCGAGGTGCAGACGGTGTATTTTCAGCTGTCGGACGGCGGCGACACGAAGTTCTTCTTTCCAGGAGTGTATGAAGAAACGAGCTATAATGCCGGCATTACCTGGTCGCCCGGCGAGGACCGCTTTGTGTTCATGAGCAACGGCGGGGAGGGCAACTACGACCTGTACCTTCAGGAGCTTGGCGAAAAAAAAACCGTGAGGCTCACGGACCACAAGGAAAAGGACGGGCAGGCCCACTGGTCGCCGGTCTCGGATGCCATCGTCTTTGTGTCGGGCCGCACCGGCAACGGCGATATCTATCTGCTGGACCTGCCGACGAAGGGGCTCACGCGGCTGACGCGGGGAGGCAAGGCATACCTGTATCCCCGCTGGTCGCCGGACGGTAAAAAGATCGTGATGATGCACGGGAGCAACGAGAACCATCACATCGTCCTCATTACCGATGTTGCCAGTCCCGTTGAGTCTCTCAAGGCGCTCACGACCTGGCCCTACGACGATCTGCGGCCGGTCTGGTCGCCGGACGGCGGGAAGATCGCCTTTTATTCCAACTACAATGCCGATGGCGACTCCAAGACCTGGTCTCTCATGGTGATCGCGGCTGACGGTTCGGACCCGATGGAGGGCGAGGGGCTTGCCGCGAAGGTGGTGGCAACGGACGTCATTCCTGATGTTGAAACAGGGCCGGCGTGGATGCCGGACAGCGCGAGGATCGTATATGTGAAGAACGACCGGCAGGAGTACAATCCGCTCTACGTTGCCGACATTGCGCGGAAGACCAGCATGCTCATCAGGACCGATACCAAGATGAACCATGACGTGACGTGCTCGGCGCAGGGGACCATCGCGTTTCGAGCCCAGGTCAATCAGTGGGACCAGATTTATATAATGAGGCTGAAGAAGTGAGGAAAGAGAGAAAAAACCCTAAATCCGAAACTCAAAATCGCTTAACTTGAGCTTGCGTCGAAGCCCGGAACAATATCAAAATTCAAACCGGAGAGGTAAACATTGATTTGATACGGGAAGGCTGAGTTTATTCAGGATTTAGATATAGTGTTTAGAATTTATTTATCGAAGGAGTGTCTATGAAGCGCATCGGGCCGTTCTTTTCCTTCATTATTATCATACTCTTTGGTGCCCTTGCCGCAGGGCAGGCGCATTCCGCGGATGATGCCGTGACGCGGGCGATGAAGCTTTACGAAAAGCGGCATTACACTGAAGCCGCAACAGCGCTGCGGGCCGAGTTGCCGTCAATCGCGCCCGGCAGGCAGGGAGCGGCCCACCTGACGCTCGGCATGCTCTACCTCAAGAATGCCGAGCTTCACAAGGATCTGTACCAAGAATCGCTCGCTCTGCACCTGGACTACCTCAAGAAACTTGCCGCCGCTCAGGGTAAGGCCCGGAGCCGCTTTGTAGACCTCTATATGGGTGAAGTTCTCCTTGAGTCGGGAAAGGCTGGACCGGCCCTGACGTATCTGGAGAAATTCGCAAGCGACGACAGCGTGGGGCCCCGGTATAAGAACATTGCCAGGGTCGGCATCGGGCTCTGTTTCGCCCTGCAGGACAACAAACAGAAAGAGGATGAGGCCTGGTCCGGCCTGGACACCGCAGATCCGGAGGTCAAGGCCGCGCTTGCCGCTGCATACGTCAAGGCGGGGCTCAAGGACAAGAAGCCCGTGCTCCTCGCCGACGAAAGCCTGGCGGAAGTCAAGAAATCCGGCGGGGCGCCTTCCATGAGGCTCCTTAAGAACGTCATCACCGTCTATGCGGCCGCCGGGCTTGCAGACAAGGGGCTTGAGCTGCTCCGGAGGGCCGACCTCAAGTCCTTCTCCTACAAGGAATCCCTGGGAAAGACCAAGATCATTAATTTCTACGATGTCTCCCTGCTGGAAAACCTGTCCACGCTCTATCGGGAGGCAAGCATTGCCGCTCTCGAGAAAGCGGCCGGAGAGGAGAAGCTGAGGGACACGGCGAATTTTTACCTCGGCGAGGCCTATGCGATGGCGGGCAACATTGAACAATCCATGAAGGCCACCGCCGCGTTCATCGCTTCGCCGGCCATGCCGCAGCAGTACCGGGACAAGGCCGCGGCGTGGCAGGCGGCGAACCAGTACCAGCGGGGACGCCAGTTCGACGCCATCGGCACCTGGGACGAGCTTTCGAGAAAGCAGCCCGAAGACCCCGACCTGCTCGCGGAGATACTGTTCGCCTGCGCCAGATCGCGGGCCGGCTGCCCCCGCGTCGCGCAAAAGGCCGCGGCGTCGGTCGAGGCCGGAGAAGGAAAGCGGTTCTCCAATCTGAATATCGCCCTCGGCAGATACTATCTCGCAAAGAAGGACTATGCAAGGGCGGCGTCCTACCTGGAGGCCGGCCGCGATAAGGGCAACAAGAACAAGATCGAGTTCAACGATCCAGTAACCCTCGTGAGCCTGGCCCAGGCATACTACCGCATGAAGAAGTTCTCCGAGGCCCTCGAGATCTATTTCGAGATGAGCAAGCAGTTCCCGGAAGTGCGCCAGATCCAGGAGGCGCTGCAGGGCGTATACGCCGTGGAGCACAAAAGCGCCGGCGATGTGAAGATCAATTAAGCCAACGAGGATTGTGGATGGCGGATTTAAAATCCGAAATCCGAAATTTGGTGAGGAGGAATATTATGAAAAGGATACCACTGGTTCTGATGTCGCTTGCCGTCGTGATCTTCGTGATGGCGTTCTCCGCCGGGGCGGAGCCAAAAAAAGAGAACAGGCCGAACGGAGGAACGGTGAGCTACGGCGAATACGGCCGGCCGGCCACGCTCGACCCGATTACGAGCAATGAGATGATCTCACTGCGGCTTACTGAGCTGATGTTCAACGGCTTGGTCGGGATCAATGAGAAGCAGGAGATCGTGCCCGAGCTTGCCGAGCGGTGGGAGCGTTCTCCCGACGGACGCACGTATACTTTCTATCTCCGGAAGGACGTGACCTGGCACCCGCGCGAGGGCGAGGAGCCGAAGCCCTTCACGGCCGATGACGTGGTCTTTACCTACAAGATCATGATGCACCCCAAGACCATCACGCCGCTCAAGGTGCGCTACGAGTTCATCGATACGGTGGAAAAACTCAACGACTATACGGTCAGGTTCACGCTCAAGCGGCCGATCCTGAACGCGCTGGCCAAGTTCAGTTTCAAGGTGATCCCGGAGCACGGCCCGAGCAATCCCAACTACCTCACGCGGGACGATGCTTTTGTGCAGAACCCCATCGGCACCGGCCCCTACTTGCTCAAGAACGTCACCGCCGAACGCGAGATCGTTCTTGCGGCGAACGACAACTATTTCAAAGGCAGGCCGCATATCGATAAATTCATTGCCAAACCCTTTGCCGATCAGAACATCATGACCCAGGCGCTCATGTTCAACGCCATCGACATGATCGTTCTGGTGAACCCGCGCGACATCCCGGAGATCCAGGGCGACAAGCGCTTCATCCTTCAGCCGTATAACGCCTTGTCCTACTCCTTCTTCGGCTACAACTGCCGGAATCCGCTCCTCGCGGACAGCCGCGTGCGCAAGGCCTTCACCTACGCTGTGAACCGGCAGGAGATGCTCGACTCGTTCTTTAACGGGCAGGGCACCCTCATCTCCGGTCCTTTCGCGCCGGGTAGCTGGGCCTACAACCTCGATGTACAGCCCTACCCCTTTGACCCGGAAAAGGCGAAATCCCTGCTCAGGGATGCGGGATTTACTCCCGGTCCCGATGGCATCATGCAGAAGGGCGGGAAAAAGCTTTCCCTTACGCTCAAGGTGCCGATTGAGAAAGAAAGCGAGGCCGTGAAACGCGTGGTGCTCGCGTTCAAGAACTATCTCAAGAACATTGGCGTAGACATCAATGTGGCGTTCGAGGAGTGGCAGGCCTGGAAGGAAGATGTGTTCCTTGAGCACGATTTCGACATCGTCTTCGCCTCGTGGGTGTTCGACGACTCCGCCGACATCTCGTCGCTGTTCCATTCGGGCGAGATCGGCCCGTGGAAGAACAACTTCATCGGCTACTCCAACCCGGAGGTGGACAGCCTGATCAACGAGAGCAAGCTCACCCTCGACCATGAGAAGCGCAGGACCATCAACCGGAAGCTCCATGCTATCCTCGCCGACGAAAATCCCTACACGTTCCTCTGGACGCTCACAAACTATGCGGCGTACCACAGGAAGATCCGGCACGTGGCCATTCATCCCTACAAGTTCTTTTCCTATGCGAATGAGTGGTTCATAGAGGAGAAAGACCAGAAATAAGTTCAACGCCGGCGGTTCGGAGTTCAGAATGGACATGGAGACATGAAACTCTCAGCCATCAAACCCATGGCCTTGGTCCTTTCCAGGGAACTGGTGATCACGCTGCTGCTCCTGCTGGGAGTGAGCTTTGTAGTGTTCATTATTCTCTACCTCTCTCCCGGCGACCCTTTCAGCGTTCTGCTCGAAGGCCAGGTGTCGACTGAGGAGGCGCGGGCCGGACTGCGCGAGGCCCTGGGTGTTCCGAAGTCCTGGTACGCCCAGTACCTCTCATGGCTGACGGGCATGCTCCAGGGGAATTTTGGTACTTCCATTCGCACGGGACTGCCCGTCCTCAAAGAAGTGCTTCGCGTGGGGCTCAATACTCTCACCCTGACGCTCGGCTCGATGTTCATCACGCTCCTGATCTCCGTGCCCATCGCGCTCTATTCAGCAGTGCGCGGCATTAATAAACTGTCATGGCCCCTTACCATGTTTTCCTACGTGGTCTCAGCCCTTCCTGTTTTCTGGCTCGGCTACATCGTCATCTATTTCTTCACCCACGAGCTCGGGCTGTTCCCGCTGGCGTTCGGCTACTCAAGCGGCGCGCACAAATTCGGCTGGCTTTATGCACTGCTGCCGATTTTCGTGCTCGGCCTGGGGAACGGCACAATCAGCGAGATCATCCGTTTTCTGCGCGACGAGATGGGCAGGGTCATGGACGAAGACTACATCCGCACAGCCCGCGCCAAAGGGGCTTCGGTGTGGAGGCATTCATTCAAGGAAGGATTACTCATCCCGGTGACCGAGATCATCGCGTCGAAGATCCCCTTCATCCTCGGCGGCGCCGTGATCGTCGAGCAGGTGTTCAACTGGCCCGGCATGGGCAGGATGGCATGGCAGGCCGCGCAGGACCGCGACTACCCGGTCATCATGGGCATCGCCATGCTGGCCGCCGTCTTCGTGCGCATGGGGAGCCTGTTCCAGAGCGTGGTGTCCGTGGCCGTGAACCCGCGGGCGTCGAAGGAATAGCTTGAGTCCGGAGCGAGGAGTTCGGAGTAAAGGCGGTCATTCCCGCGAAATTTGTCCCAGCGGGCAGCAAGCAGGGAGCGGGGGCCCAGGGTCTGCATTCCTTTAGATGGTTGCATGATGAATTCGTAACAGGTGAATTTATCCGTGTATCTCTGTGGTTAATGCGGCTTTATGAAATCATATTCCCAAATATCAGGAGAGATCGGGGAATTTTCCGATTTGCCGTTCTGGAAAAAAGCCGACACCGTGGATCTTGCCTACGTGGGCTACGGACTGCTGATCGTCACGCTCGTGGTGGCGTCCTATATTCTCGGCTCCTTCAACCTTCTGCCGCGGGACCCCCAGGACATCGACCTTGAGCTCATGATGGCGCCGCCGGGGACCGCTGGGCACCTCCTGGGCACGGACTTCATGGGCAGGGACATGCTCTCGCGCCTGATTGTGGGCATCCAGGCCTATTTCCTTCCGGGCCTGCTCGCAATAGGCATCGCCCTTTTTTTCGGCACCGTGCTTGGCGTGCTCGCTGGATACCGCGGTGGCTGGTTCAACACGGGTATAACCTACTTCACGAACCTGGTGGATTCCTTCCCGCGCCTGGTGCTCATCCTGCTCGTTATCGCGGCGTTCAAGCCGGACATCTATTACATCATGATGGTCGTGGGGCTTACGAACGTACCGGTCGTTGCATCGCTCATCAAGGGGAAGATCCAGTTTTTGAAACAAAAGAACTTCATCGAGGCGGACGCGGCGCTGGGGTTGCCGACGAAGACGATCATCCTCAAGCATATTTTGTGGCACAACTGCCGGTCGCTTCTCATCATCCAGGCCACGCTCGGCATGGCAGAGGCCATTCTCATGGAAACGTCCCTGAGCTACCTCGGGTTTGGTGTGCAGGAGCCCACGCCGTCGTGGGGCAACATGGTGCAGGCAGGGGCCAACTACTTCATGCAGGGCAAGTTCTGGCCCTCCACTGCGCCCGCCCTCGCGATCCTCTTCACCATTCTCGGTTTCCATCTGCTCGGCGACGGGCTGAACAATATCCTCGAAGGCCGGAGAGCTAAATGACCGGGCACATGACGACTGCGCCGCTCCTTAAAATAGAGGACCTTCGCACCTACTTCTACTCGCGGAGCAAGCAGGCGTTCATCCGCTCCGTGGACGACGTGAGCCTCGAGATTGAACACGGCGAGACGCTCGGCGTCGTGGGCGAGAGCGGCAGCGGTAAGAGCATCACCGCGCTTTCCGTCATGGGGCTCATTACTGACGGGCCGGGCGTGATCAGCGGCAAGATCGGGTTTAAGACCGAGCGGATCCAGAAGAACCTCCTTCAGGACCTGGACGATTATGTCACGGTCGCTAAAAAAGATGGGAAGGTCATGTCGGTGAAGAAGAACGTGATCGGGTGGGCCCGGAACTCCGAGCGGGTGATGAGCGGGGTGCGCGGCAAGGAGATCGCCATGATCTTCCAGAACCCCAAATCCTCGCTTAATCCTTTCACCACCGTCGGGAACCAGATCGCCGAGGCGATCCAGCTTCATACCTCAATGAAAAGCGACCAAGAGGCAAAAGAACGCGCGATCTACTGGCTCGATCGAGTGAGGATAGACTCCCCCCGGCTCAGGTTCGATAACTACCCCTACGGGCTCTCCGGCGGCATGTGCCAGCGGGCTATGATCGCCATGGCGCTCGCCAGCGAACCGTCGCTTTTGATCGCGGATGAGCCCACCACCGGGCTCGACGCCACGATCCAGTCGAAGATCGTGGACCTGCTCGCGGAGCTCAAGTCCGAGCTCGGCATCACGACCATGCTCATCAGCCATGACATCAGTATCATCTCGCGGCTCTCGGACAGCGTTGCCGTGCTGTACGGCGGAACGGTCGTGGAGTACGGGCCGGCAAAGGACCTTCTGGCGTCCGCGTTCGAGTTCAAACACCCCTATACCGCGGCGCTGCTTTTGTCCATTCCGAGCGCACAGAATATCAGGGGAAAAGGCTATCTCCAGGCGATCGAGGGAGACGTGCTCGACACTATCAACATACCGGCCGGCTGCCGGTTCTACGGCCGGTGCAGCCGGGTGACGGATGCGATCAGGCAGAAGTGCGGGTTCAAGGAGCCCGACTTGCGGGAGATCGCCCCAGGACATAGGGCTCGGTGCTGGCAGTATTTCGATTAACTGAGGGTTAGTTTACCACAGAGGTCTCAGGGGACTGAGAGGATTCAGGAGGAAAAAAGAGGTTGGCAGGGTTTGAAATAGAGAGTATCGATATATCGGATTGTCTCGTTTGAACACCTTGCTTTTTCAGCGTTCTCCGCGTTCTCTGCGGTGAAAAGGTTGTTATGCTATGCCGAAGACCATACTGGAAGTCAAAGACCTCAAAAAACACTTTGCCCACCGTCAAGGGCTCTTCTCCGCCTTCAAGGAAAAGGAACAGGCCATTCCCGCCGTGGACGGAGTGAGCTTTTATCTCAAGGAGAACGAGACGGTGGGCCTCGTGGGCGAGTCGGGCTGCGGCAAGACCACGATCGGCAGGACGATCCTCCGGCTCACGCCGGCCACGTCAGGGAAGATCATTTTTGACGGCAAAGACATTCTTGCCATGCCGCTGGGCGAGCTCCGGCAGCTCCGGGGACAGATGCAGATGATCTTCCAGGACCTGGACGCGGCGCTCAACCCCAAGATGCGCATCCGCGATATCCTGCGCGAAGCGATCACCGTGCATCACCGGATGAGTGATGCCGAGGTCGACCGGAAGATCGGAGAACTTCTCGAACAGGTGAATCTCAAGAAGAGCAAACTCTCCAATTTCCCCCACGAGCTGTCGGGCGGGGAAAAACGGAGGGTCGGCATCGCGCGCGTCCTCTCCGTCGGCGCACGGTTCATCGTGGCCGACGAGCCCACGAGCGCGCTCGATGTGTCCATCCAGGCCCAGGTCGTAAACCTTCTCCGCGATCTGCAGAAGCAGCTCGGCCTTTCCTACCTCTTTATCTCGCATGATCTCAGGGTGGTTGAGCTCATCAGCCACAAAGTTGCCGTGATGTATCTGGGTAAGATCGTGGAGATGGGGCTCGCGGGCCGCATCGCGAACAAGGCGAGCCATCCCTATACGCACATCCTCTGGGCCTCGCTCGTGGAAAAGCTGAGCAAGGAATCATCGTATTCTTCAGTGAACGTTCAGGCCGGCCGATGGGGTGTCTTCGATTTCGAGCGACCGGTCTCGGGATGCCGCTTTGCCCCGCGCTGCCCGGTTTATGAGTCCAAGGGCAAGCCGACGATATGCATTGACCCCGCCGCCGAACCGCAGCTCACGGACATCGGCGGTCATCATGTCGCATGTCATTTTCCCCTGTAGTCTACCCCGCCTTATTTGATCAGGGAACGGGAAGGAAGGATGGAGCATCGCCGAGGGTATCGCAGGATTTCAGCGTGCGGTGATTTTCATGCGTATGATGCTTTCCAGTTCTTTCGAACGGGTCGTCATCATGCCGGAGGAGAAGAGCGGCCGTCCCGCGGTGTTCGTGTCGCGGGGCGGGTGAGCGGCGGACGAAAGGGAAAGGTCAACGAGGGCGCCGTTCAAAGGCGACTGCTCGCGCGGCCAGCAGGCATCGGGGACAAGATTTTTATACATCGGCACGATTGACCGGATTTCTTTCACGATATCCGCGGCGGAGGCAAAATCCATGCGGGCCCCCATCCGCTGCGCCAGCGCCTGGATGATTTCCCAGTCCGGCCTCGATTCGGCAACGGGGCCCAGGACCGGGCGGATTTGGCGGAGTTTTCGCTCGATGGTCGTGATCGTTCCCGATCTTTCCATGAAACTCGCGGCGGGCAGCACCACGTTTGCGAGCTTCGCGGTGCCCGTCAAGAAGATGTCCTGCACGACGAGAAATTCCAGCCGCCAAAAGGCCGCGGCAAGCGCGGGGTCGCTTCCCACCGGGTCGTCTCCCATGATGTACAGCGCGGCGATCCCGCCGTTCTCGATTTCGTCCATCATCTCCGGCGCATTCATGCCGCGCGCCTCCGGAAGTTTCGCGTTCCATCTTTCCCCGAAGGAGGACGCGATGAGCGGGTTCACCGCCTGGTATCCGGGCAAGTAATCCGGCAGCACCCCCATGTCCATCGCACCCTGAATATTGCCCCGCATGACGAGGGGATAGTACGTAACCTGCTTCAAAAGGACGGCAAGTTCCTGAATCAGCCCAAAGGTGTCGGCGGAAAGATGCGCCGGGAGGACAATGGCCGTGCTTCGCGCCGATACGAGCAGCTCCACCGCCTTTTTGATCCTGGTGCTCACGATCTTCCTGCTGCTCAAGAGGCCCGTGATCAGGCTGGTGAGCGCAGCTTCCCCCTCCTGGGGGATGGCAACCGACGCGATCCTGCTGAACTTGCTCTGTCTGCTGCCCGCGAGAATGAGCCTGCTGCCGCACCGGTTCACCGCCCGCACGACCTCGATCCCGGTCAGGGGGTTGATCTCGCCGGCGTCCTTATCGAGGAGGAGCATGACATCATGCTCGCCCATCCGGGAAAGTTCACCCGCGAAGTAGACGGTGTTCAGTCCATAAGGATACCGGATGCGTGTCAAGACGTCCACGTTGTTCGTGCCGACGGCTGTCCGCATGAATTTCTGGAAGAGGTAGTGGTCCTCGTTCGTGGTCCTGACCGAGCCCAGGCCGCCGATATGATCGGCCCCGTAACGATTTCTAATGACCTTGAGATTGGTCGCCACGACGGAGAGCGCTTCATCCCAGGAGCAGTCCACGAGGTTTCCGCCAACGCGAATTTTAGGCGAGGTGAGGCGCGCTTCGTGACGGACGGCATCCCAGCCGAAGCGGCCTTTGGCGCACAGGTAATGGTTGCCGGCGGCGCGCACCCGCACGATTTCGCTTCCGCGCCATTCGATCGTGATCGGACATCCACACCCGCAGTAGGGGCAGGCGGAGGTTGTCGATTCCACGTTCCACGGTCTCGCTTTGTGTTTGGACTGCTTCGCCGTCAGCGCGCCGACGGGACAGATCTCGAGGCACTCGCCGCAGAACTCGCAGTCCAGGGGCTTGTCGAAAGCGGTGCCGATGCGGGATTTCCCGCCTCGCATGCTAAAGGTCAATGCCCCCACTCCGCACCCCTCCGCGCAAACCCTTACGCATTTTCCGCACAGGATGCAGCGGTCCTGGTTCCGCTCGATGACGGGCGATGCGTAATCCGTCGGCGAGGTCCTCTTCGCTTCCACAAAGGTTCCCGGGGCGAGCCCGTACTCGTGCACGAGGTCCTGGAGCCGGCACTCTCCGGCTTTGTCGCACGCTGGGCAGTCGAGGGGATGATTGATAAGAAGCAGCTCCAGGATCGCCTTTCGCGCCTCGATCAGGGCGGGCGTATTCGTCAGGACGGCCATGCCTTCGGCCGCAGGCGTCGTGCACGCGGGGAGCATCCGGCGGGGCGGCCCTTCCACCTCGACCATGCATATCCTGCACGCACCGTACGGGTGAAGGCGGTCGTCATGGCACAGCGTCGGGATGGCCGCGCCAGCGATTCTCGCTGCATCGAGGATCGTGGCGCCAGGGTTTATTTTTACGGTTTTACCGTCAATGGTAAGAGCAAGTTCCATCATGATATCGGCTTTTAGCTTCTAGCTCCCGGTTCACGTTGCACACGATGCTACAAACTATAAACCTATTTGTACCGCATGCTCGTTTTCCACTGCCGTGATCCGGCATTTTTGCTGAGCGCACGTCCGGCCCTGGACGCACTGCTCATAATCTTCCCGGAAGCGCTGAATGCTCGAGAGAACGGGATTTATCGCGCCTTCTCCGAGGGGACAGAAGCACTTTCCCTTCATTTTGCCGCAAATGTTCTGCAGGAGCTCGATGTCCCCCGATCTCCCGCCGCCGTCCAGCATCCGGGTGTATACCTGGAGGAGCCAGCCCGTGCCTTCGCGACAGGGCGTGCACTTGCCGCAGGATTCGTGAGCAAAAAAGCGGACGAGAACCGCAGCAGCATGGACCATGCACGTCTGATCGTCCATCACGATCACCGCTCCCGAGCCGAGCATTGACCCTGCCGCGAGGAGAGAGTTGAAATCCATCTTGACGTCCACCTGTTCAGCGGAGAGCATGGGCGTTGACGCCCCGCCGGGGATGACCGCCTTGATCCGTCTCCCGTCCCTGATACCCCCCGCATGGGTGTAGATTATTTCCCTGAGCGTCGTTCCGAGGGGGAGTTCGTAGCCGCCCGGACGGTTGACCGCGCCGCTGACGCAAAAGATCTTCGTGCCCGGAGAAGGCTCCGCGCCGATCTTGGCATAGGCCGTGGAGCCGAGCAGGAGAACGTGGGGAACATTGGCAAGCGTCTCTACATTGTTCACCACCGTGGGTTTGCCCCAGGCGCCTGCGTTCGCGGGAAAGGGCGGGCGAACTCGCGGCTGCCCGCGCCTGCCCTCAAGGGACTCAATAAGGGACGTTTCCTCGCCGCAGATATACGCGCCGGCTCCCCGGTGCAGAGAGAGGTCGAACCTCATGCCTTTTCCGAGAATATTGTTTCCGAGGAACCCTTTGGCATAGGCCTGAACAATGGCATGATCGAGGACCTCGGCGGCACCCGGATATTCACCGCGGAGGTAAATATATCCTTGCTCCGCTCCTATGGCATAGCCCGCGATGATCATGCCTTCGATCAGGAGATGCGGATCGCCTTCGAGGATGAAGCGGTCCTTGAAAGTCCCGGGCTCGCCTTCATCCGCGTTGCAGATAAGATATTTGGGCATCTTCGGGTCCATAGCCGCGAACCCCCACTTGACGCCCGTGGGGAAACCGGCCCCTCCACGGCCGCGGAGGCCGGAGCGTTTGATTTCATCGATGACATCCACAGGCCGCATTCCGTATGCCGCAGCCACCGCGGTATAGGCGCCGTGAGCCATGGCCACCTCGATGTCGGCGGACCGGGGAATGCCGGTCCTTTTTAAGAGCATCTTGTCCATGAAGATTGATATTTTTCAGCTGCACAAAGCAGCGAAAAAAAATGAACGCCGTTCAGCAATCCTTTCACGAATACTTTTCCAGCAGCGTGTCAATTTTATCGGGTGTCAGTTCGCCGTGATACTCGTTATCAACGAGCAGCGCCGGCGCGCCGTCGCACCTGCCGATACACTCGATCCGCTCGTATGAGAACCTGCCGTCCGGCGTGACCTCACCTTCGTTCACGCCGAGTTTGCTCCTGAGGTGCTCGATGAGCGGCTCAACCCCGAGGAGTGTGCAGGTCAAATTGTGGCAAATGGAGATCACATGCCTGCCGGTAGGCGCTCGCCTGATCAGCGAGTAAAACGTGGCTGTCCCGTATACATCCGGCTCCGGAACATTCAATTCGGCCGCAATGCACTTCATGGCCTCTTCGGTCAGATGTCCCAGCTCCCCCTGGGCAATCTGCAATGCCGGCAGTAAAGCGCCCCGGGGACTCGGATAACGGAGAGCGGCAAGACGGATTCTTTCCCTGGCATTGTCACTGAGCATGGTCACCTCGCCGACTTGCCGAACATGTAGCCGGCCATGTCGATGTAGCTCGCGTTCATTCTCCGGATGACGGCGCTGATTTCATGGACGATGTTGATGAGGACCTTGTATCCGATTCTGGGATACGACTCCACGACGAGGTCAAAGTCCCGTCTCTGCAGCGATAGGACGACGGTGTCGGAAGATGAAACGACGGTCGTGGCGGAATGAACTTTGTGATCGAAGAACGAGAACTCTCCGAAAAAAAATCCTTCTCTTAATACAGCAAGGACGAGGGGGTCGCCGTCGGTGCTCAGCTTGAGGACGTCCACCTTGCCCCGCTTGATGATATAGATGCACGCGGAGCCCTCTTCGTTCTCGCGGTAGACGACATGGCCTTCCGGAAAGATGTCGCCGGTCATGACGTTCGCAATAATCATGCGCTCTGCGTCAGTCAGCCTTTCAAAGAGAGAGATATTCGATATGTCCTTCGGACTGACCATGGGAGCCTCCGCGCTGGGTTTTTGGTACCGTGCACTCTAAATCGCACGCCTATGCCTGTCAACGTAAAATATTCGTTGCATATGATGTAAACTTTGAAATATATGCGTTATTTGACTGTGGAACGTTAACGGACCTCACTTTCAGGTCTTGTAACAGGCGGGCACGCTGCTTATTAAAAAGGCATGTTGACAATGGGTCAAGACCGAAGAGGATAAAAGTATTGGATTTTCTCTGAGCCCATGTTATAATTTTCCATGTTTTTGCGGCGGGTATTATTGCTAGTTCTTTTGGCCTCCGGTTTGGGTTCCTCCGTATCGGCTGAAACCCCGACTCCTCTTATCGTCGAACACGGCCCGAGAGACAGTAGAAAGATCGCCATTACCTTCGATGCTTGTCCCACGAGTAAGCCTGATGAGTATGACGGCAAGGTGGTCGATATCCTTCTCCGCGAAAAGGTCCCCGCCACGCTCTTCATGAGCGGCAGATGGGTGGAGAAGAACCCCGAGAAGGCGAAGCTCCTGGCAAGTTATCCCCAGTTCGAGATCGCAGCGCACAGCTATTATCACCCCCACATGATGGAGAAGTCGGATGACCGGGATAGGCGCGAGTTTCAAAGGACGCAGGCGCTGATAAAGAAGGTGACCGGCAAAACGCCGCGGTACTTCCGGCCGCCATACGGGGAGGCGGACGAGCGCGTCGCCAAGCTCGCCCGATCAGCGGGGCTTGTGACCGTAGAGTACGATATCGCGTCCGGCGATCCCGACCCCAACCTCTCACCCCAGAGGATCGCCCGCGTCGCGGTGAGGGACGCAAAAGGCGGGAGCATCATTGTGTTTCATATGAACAAGAACGGGGTGCACACCGCGGAGGCCCTGCCGCTAGTCATCGAGGGCCTGCGGAAGAAGGGATTTAAGCTGGTGACCGTGAGGGAGCTGCTGAGGGAAGACAAGTCGGGCAATACCACCTCAGAGGCACCGAGGAGATGAAAGAACGGGGGAAGAGGTAAGGAGGGACGCGAGATGCAGAAGCCTTAAAATAAAATCGTCCGTTGTCCCTTGCAGTTATTGCGAACCTACCCGTGCCTCCGCGGATCGTAAGCTTTGTTTTTATTTCTTCGCCATTTCTTTCCTGAACTTATCGAGCCACACGATATGGCTCTTCTCTTCGTCAATCACCCCGTCCACGACCGCTTTTTCCTTTACAATCGAGCGGAGCTCCATGAAGTAGAGCAAGGTCTCTTTTTCAAAGCCGAGCGCGAATTTTACCGCGTCCTGGACCGTCTTAAGATGAGTCATGGTCGGAAGGGACTTGCCCCGGCCGAGAAAGAACTCCGACTCGACAAAGGCCCTCATATAATTGGTGACCTCTTCCCACTGCACCGGCTCGGTGCCGTTCCTTGCGACCGTGTCCTTGAGGTTGGTGAAGGTTCTCTCGTGCGTCTTCTCTTTTGAGGCAAGTGTCGTGAAGAGGTTGACGAGCCCCGCGTCTTTCTTGAATTTATCGGCCATGCCGGTATAAAACTGGTAACCGAGCTTTTCCGTCTGGATTGCCATTTCCATGATTTCGTCGATCGAATATTTACTCATGCTCTCTCCTCCCTAAACAATGAAATGAATGCGGCTTAAAAGAAACTATAGCGCGTAGCCGAAGAGGTGTCAACCTCATTTAATCAGGTCTTATCCGATGAGTCCTTGCTTTCGAACACTTCTGCATTGAGGAAACGCGTGACGGTTTCGGGGTGGCCCGGTTTCGGGGTTGACAATTAAAGCTCGTTTTGCTACATTTGCGCGGTATCGTAAATTAACGTGATTGTTCTGGGCGAGCGTTTGGAGCAATCTGGAGGCTGAAATGACGGATAAGCTTGCGATCGTTGTCGGCGGGGGGCCGGCCCCGGGAATTAACGGCGTGATCAGTGCGGTGACGTTCGAGGCGATAAAGCAGGGCCTCGAGGTGGTCGGCATCTACGACGGGTTCAAATGGCTGTCCAGAGGAGACACGGCTCACACGATGAAGCTCCATAACGGCGAAATTTCGCGCATTCACCTTCGCGGCGGCTCCATCATTGGCACCTCGCGCGATAACCCGACCAAGAGTCCGGAAAAGATGGCCAACGTCGTGAAGGCCCTGAACCAGCTCGGCATCAAGTATCTCGTAACCATCGGCGGCGACGATACGGCCTACACCGCGACCCGCGTGGAGCAGGAAGCGGGCGGGAAGATCGCCGTCTGTCATGTGCCGAAGACCATCGACAATGACCTGCCGCTCCCGCATGGCGTTCCGACGTTCGGGTTCGAAACGGCGCGCCAGCTCGGAACCCAGCTCGTCGAGAACATCATGGAGGACGCGCGCACCGCGGGCCGCTGGTATTTCGTGATCGCCATGGGCCGTTCGGCCGGACACCTGGCGCTCGGCATGGGCATGGGCGCAGGCGCCACGCTCACGCTGATCCCCGAGGAACTGGGGAAAAAGATATCGCTCAACAGGGTCGTCTCGATCCTCGAAGGCGCGATCATCAAGCGTTTGTCCTACGGAAGGAACCACGGCGTGGCGGTGATCGCCGAGGGCGTCGCCACGCGGCTCGATCCCGAGGAACTCACCTTTCTCAAGGACGTGCCGCGGGACGACCACGGGAACATCCGCCTGGCGGAGATCCCGCTCGGCGATATGCTGAAGCAGCGGGTGGTCTCCGACCTCGACGCGCTCGGGCTCAAGACGACCATCATTGCGAAGGACATCGGCTACGAGCTGCGCTGCCAGCCGCCGATCTCCTACGACCGGGAATACACGCGGTATCTGGGCTTCAGTGCGGTAAAGTTCCTGGTCTCGGGCGGCACCGGTGCCATGATCATGCTCAAGGACGGCAAGAGCCTGCCGATAAAATTTACCGATCTCCTCGACCCCAAGACCGGGAAGACCCGCATTCGTGTCGTGGACACCGATGCCGATGACTATCTCATGGCGCGGCGGTACATGATTCGGCTGGAGAAGGAAGACATGGAAGGCGAGGCGCTCAAGAAACTCGCGGCCACTGCCAAGATGCCGGCTGATGATTTCAAGAAGAGATTTTGCGTGAGCGTGGAATAAACGCCTGGGAAAGACGGTCCGTTTTGCAGAGGGGATGGCCTTGTGGTTTGCCGCCCCCTTTTTTTATTGTCGGATGATTCATGAAAAGCTTTTAGCTTTCACAATCCGTGCACATCAGATTGAATCTGTGTCCCTGTGTAGTTTCCTAGCTTATTAGAGCGGGATCCTCTTTTCGCGCGCCGTGTTCCTGAGGATGATCATGGCGTTATGCAGGCGCTGGAGCTTCATGTTTCTCATACGCAGGGCTGATTGATTGGTGAGGTCGATCTTCTCGTTCCTGGTGCTCGTGAGGGCCTTGTTCAGGTTTTCGTACAGCTCTTTCACCATGTCCTTATCGAATTTCTTCAAAAAAAGCGGATTCACCGAGACGTAGCCTTCCGCCACATCCACGGCGACCGATTTCATGCTCTTTCCTCTAAAGCCGCTTTCAGCCATGGGAAATTTCCTTACGTTTTCCGGGACGATTGCACTGCTTTATCGAGCACATCCTGCCTTTTTTTCACGATCTCGAGCTGTTTCAGAATTTCGGCCTTGTCCGCGCCTTGCTGAATTTTTTCCTGAAGGGCTGCCATGTCGGCGAAGAGGTCCTGTACCGTACCGTGAATCAGGGTATGGGTGTTTCTGCTGTGTTCACACAGGCGGCTGATTGCTTTGACAAGGTCCTTCAGCATGGGATCGTCGGACTCTCTGAGCCGCAGCGAAATGGCAATATCGCCCTCGGCCAGGCGTTCGATGGCCCTGCGTATGCGTACGAGGGGCCCGACGAATTTATGGGAATAGATAGTGCCGGCGACACCGATGAAAACCAGCAGCGTTATCAGGGAAAGGGGGAGAAAGACGGGAAGCTGCACGATCTCCGCAAGTTTTTGAAATATCCGGAGGATGATCGTGAAAATGATGAGGACCGTTAGAAGAAATACGATGAACCTGGCCTGCGGTCCCGCCGCATTCAGGTATCCTTTGCCGCTGCTGATAAAGAGTCGTTTACTGGGTTCTGACATATGCCGTTTCAATCACCTTCGTGAGGGAAAACTCAGTGGCTCCGCCTTCGCAACACCGGTGGACCGCAATGGATGAAATTATACTGATAAAAGACGGTTTGGTCAAGGCCATAATTTGGCCTTGAAGTCCCCCGAGGCCTGTGGTAGAGTTTTCCTATGCCCCTTTACGATCCGCTTAACCGCTGCATCGATTATCTGCGGGTGTCCATTACCGACCGCTGCAATCTTTCCTGTGTGTACTGTAAGCCACAGGCGCGCTTGCGGATGCTTGCGCATAGCGATATCCTTCGGTATGAAGAGATTCTGCGGCTCGTTTCCGTCGCGGTAGCCCTCGGCATCGTTCATGTCCGGCTCACCGGCGGCGAGCCGCTCATCAGGCGCGGGGTGCTCGACTTTATCGCCGAGCTGAAGAAGATAAAGGGTATCAGAGACATCAGCCTGACCACAAACGGCGTTCTGCTCGACGAGATGGCGGCGGAGCTGCGTGACGCGGGGATCTCCCGGCTCAATATCAGTCTCGATTCGCTTGACGCGCGGAAGTTTTTCGAGATCACCGGCAGCGACTGCTGGGGCCGGGTCTGGCGCGGGATCAACCGTGCCGAAGAGGCCGGGTTCTCGCCCCTCAAGATAAATATGGTCCCGGTAAAGGGGATCAACGACGGTGAGGTCGCGGATTTTGCCCGGCTCACCCGCGATCGAAATATTCATGTTCGTTTTATCGAGTTTATGCCGATCGGCGCGAACGACCGCTGGCACAGGGAAACGTGCGTGACCGCTGATGAGATACGGGCCGTGATCGAACGGGAGGTCGGGCCGCTCGTGCCGTTCACTTCGCAGAAATCAGCGGGGCCTTCCGACAATTATCAGATCGCCGGTGCGCGGGGCGTGATCGGATTTATCAGCCCGATCAGCAAGCACTTTTGCGCTTCCTGCCGGCGCCTGCGCCTCACGGCCGACGGCAAGATCAGGCCATGCCTGCTCTCGGACACCGAGATCGACGTCAAATCCCCTCTGCGGGGCGGCTGCGACGACCGGGAGCTTGAGCGGCTGTTCAGGCTCGCACTCGAGGTCAAACCCGAGCGGCATTACATCACCGAGGCCGGGGCAGGGCTGCTCCCGCCGTGCGATGTCGAAGATAGGAGGGTGATGAGTGCAACTGCCAATTGCAATCTCTGAACCCCCAAATAAATTTTAACTTGCAATTCCCCGTAGCTTGCTACGGGTCACCTTATAGAGGGAAGAGTTTGAGAAACCGCAGGTTGCTCAAAAGATAATCGTCTTCCTTTTTATAGATACCCCGCAGCTTGCTGCGGGAGGTTCATTTTCGAGTTCATCTAATTTAGAAACTGCTTGAATTTGTCAATCGAGTATTGATGATTATCTGAAGTTTGTTGGTAAGATTGGGATTTCAGTCGCGTTGCTCCGGCGTATCCTGATAAGGAAATAGAGAGAATCATGGGAAAGCTTACTCATTTTGATAACCAGGGCGCGGCGCGCATGGTCGATGTTTCCCGCAAGGAGGAAACAGCCCGAGAGGCCGTAGCCGAGGGCCGCGTCACCATGCTGCCTGAAACGCTCAAGCTCATCCTTGACCGGGAGGTCTCCAAAGGTGATGTGTTCGGCGTGGCGCGCGTCGCGGGGATTATGGCCGCGAAGAAGACCGCCGGGCTTATCCCCCTGTGCCATCCGCTGAACATAACATCCGCGGAAATTTCATTCGAACCCGATGAAAAGGGATCATGCGTGAAGATCCGTGCCACCATCAGGACGACGGGGCAGACCGGCGTGGAGATGGAGGCATTGACCGCCGTGGCTGCGGCCGGCCTTACGATCTACGATATGTGCAAGTCCGTGGACCGGGCCATGATGGTCACCGACATCCGCCTCATGAAAAAGACGGGGGGCAAGAGCGGGACGTTTGAAAGATAAATAAAGATGCATGACCAACGAACAAGGTTAGAAGCTCACTAATAGTGCCCACCCATCCTGTATCCGCATCCTGCAACCCTCCGTTTTCAATGCCCGGCACGCTACGCTCTCCGAATTTTACTAGCCCGGAAAGCCATCGATTTCATCATTTCCAAAAAAGACCAGCAGTTGTAACGACTTTCCCTCCTTTCAGAACGATGCTTTCTTATTTTGTTCCCGGGAGCACAAGAGATTATCGAAATGCAGGGGTAATCTTTCGGAGAGTATTGAAAAAAACAGGGAGACGTCGTACTATAGGACGGTTGGTTCCCAGAGATTTTTTTACAGGAGCAGCGGACATGAAAGAAAAACTTATGGAAGAAGAAAAAAACATGAGACGCCTCAGGTTTATTGTGGACCTTGCGCAGGCCATTCTCATGCAGCAATCGGACCTGACCCTGAAAGAGGCATTTGACATCATGAGAGACGCGAAAAAGGCAGCCCTTAATCTTTTTCCCGACAAAGAGCATGTTTATGAACTTATCTATGCGCCGAGATTTCGTAAAATCATCACTGAACGGTTTGTAATTCAAGGCGGACTTTCATCAAAGGCTTAGCCTTACTTACCTGATAAGTCTGCGGTTTTAGTCCTCGTTTCTCAAATATTAGATATAAAAATTTAAAAAATCAATATGTTATATAAATTAGCACTCTGCTTGACAGAGTGCTAATAGTATGGTATAGATATATATGAAGTGTGAAAACAGACAACATTCACAGGAGGTGAAAGCCGGTGACTGAATTATATAGCTTTCTGTATGTCGGTAAAGTTGATATGGATCTGTTTGAAGCCTGATCTTCCGCTTAAATCCTTAATGATGTTTGGGGCTCTCGAGGCTTCACCAGCCGCAGCTTCAGGGTATCCGGGGCTGAAAAGGCGCTCAAAGCGGGAGATATCAAAAAGAATCGAAGCATCAAAAAAGGAGGGATTGCGATGAAAAGCTTGATTCGGTTGGATCCCTTCAGGGTAATGAGACGGTGGGATCCGTTCAGCGAACTGCGTGATATGCAGCATGATATGGACAGGCTGTTTGACCGGTTTCTGGGAAGGGATATTCCAGTTTCCGAAACCGGCTTCGGTGCATGGATGCCTTCGGTGGAGAGCTATACGAAAGGCAATGACTTAGTGTTTAAGTGCGAACTTCCCGGTATCGACCCCAAAGACGTTGATGTAACGCTGGACGAAAATACGCGACAGCTCATCATCAAGGGAGAACGGAAGACGGAAAAGGGCGCGAAGGATGAGGATTACATCTATCGGGAGCTTGCATACGGCAGTTTCGAGAGGCGGCTTGCGCTTCCCGAGGGTGTTAAGACCGAGCAGGTGAAGGCAAAATTCACGAATGGCATCCTTGAGATTACGGTGCCTGCACCGGCAATGTCCAAGCCCAAGAAGATCGAGATCGAGACTCCGAAGCTTGTCGAAGGTGAGGCGGCTGTTAAGAAGGCTGCATAAATGAAGAGGGAACAGCCTGTTCCTCAGCTCTGTCGAAGGACAGAGCGATGCCATCCCGCTACCTCGTGCCATCCGGCCTGGGGCTCTGCGGGATGGTTTTTTTGAGCAAACGAGGGCTAATCCATTAATGGTGTGAACGGGAAATAGCGCTTGACACTCGAAACCCCCTATGTTAAATTATTAGCACTCTATCAGCGCGAGTGCTAATAATAAGGAGCGTTATAGTTTAGTGCTGGCGAGCCAGTGCAGGGTAAGCAGTATGGATTTAGATGAAAGAGATAAAAGAGTTTTGCAGGCCGTCATAGACAGTTACATTTCCAGTGGAGCCCCAATCGGCTCCACGGTGTTGGTCAGGCGATATGACTTCGGCCTCAGTTCCGCGACGCTGCGCAATATCATGGCCGAACTCGAGGATCTGGGCTATCTTACCCATCCCCATACCTCGGCCGGCAGGATCCCCACGGACTTGGGATACCGGTATTATATCGACAGCTTGATCAGCGTCGAGAACGACACCGAAGATATTGAAGATCATCTGCGGCAGGCCCCGTCACTTCACGGCGGCGACCTTCAGGGACTTATGGAAGAGGCAAGCCGCTTTCTCGCTTCGCTCTCGCACTGTGCCGGTGTGGTGATCGCGCCATCCGAGACGGAGGGCAACTATAAACATATCGAGTTCGTGCGTTTGCGCGGCAGGCAGGTACTCATTATTTTCGTGACGAACACGGGCACTGTTCAGAACAAACTCATTGAGCTGGACGAGACCATCCAGCAGCAGGATCTCAACTATTTCAGCTCATACCTGGATGAAGAGCTCGGGCAAAGAGCGCTCCCCGAGATCCGGCAGCGGCTGATCGAGAAGATGCAGGAAGAGAAGCGCGTGTTCATGCACCTTATGGATGAGACCTATCGCGCCAGTCAGGAGGTCCAGGAGCGGGACGCCGATAAAGTTTATATCGATGGCGCTTCCCAGATCCTCGAGAATCCCGAGTTCGCGAACGTGGAGAAGATGAGGACGCTGTTCAAGGCCCTGGAGGACAAGTACAAGCTGCTCAAGCTCCTCGACCGGAGCGTGACGGCTGAGGGTATCAAGGTTTTCATCGGTTCGGAGAACCCTTTTTTCGAGATGCAAGGATGCAGTCTGGTGGTGAGCAATTATAAAGTCGGGGCGAACGTTGTGGGTACGCTTGGCGTGATCGGTCCCACGAGAATGCAGTACAAGCAGGTAATTCACGTGGTGGATTACACCGCGAAGCTTCTGTCGAAACTATTGGGTGAACGTTTTCAGAGGGGCTTGGATCGATGACGAATGAGTTTGATGATCTCACGGAAGAGGATGTGGAGTCGATAGTACCCGAAAAAGGGGAATCTTCAGCGCCAGCAGAGGCGTCTGTGGAAATGGAAAAGCTCTCGCAGGCCCTTGATCGGAAAGCGAAGGAAGCGGCGGAGGCCCACGACCGTTATCTTCGGACATACGCGGATTTTGAGAATTACCGAAAGCGCATGCAGCGCGATCTCGTGGATTTCAAAAAGTATGCGAATGAACAGATGGCGCGTGAACTGTTGAGCGTCGTGGACCATCTTGCGCTTGCGATCAAGCACGCATCCGAGACGGACGAGACCAGCCAGGGGCTGCGCCAGGGCGTGGAACTGGTTTACAGGCAGCTCCACGATATGCTCGAAAAGTTCGGGATAACGGTTTTTTCTGCGCAAGGCGAATCGTTCGATCCGAAGAAGCACGATGCCGTGGCGCAGGAAGTCACCGATGCAGTGCCGGAGAATACAGTGGTGCAGGTATTTCAGGAAGGATATATGTATCACGACAAGGTGCTCCGCCACGCGAAGGTAAGCGTTTCCAAGAAACCGCAGGCGGAGGCGAAAACGGAATGAGGAGAGTAAATTCGAATAACCAAATCCTAAGCTCTAAATAGATCCAACTGATCAGCTTCAAAACAGTTTTGATCAGGGTAAGTTGTGCACTTCGATGTTATTTAGAATTTAGGATTTAGAAATTATCATCTGGTTTTTACTAAGGAGGTTGTTATGGCAAAAGTGATAGGAATTGATCTGGGAACGACCAACTCTTGCGTTGCGATCATGGAGGGAGGAGAACCGGTCGTTATCCCGAACTCCGAGGGGAGCCGGACCACGCCCTCCGTTGTGGCATTCACGGAAAGCGGAGAACGGCTGGTGGGTCAGATCGCAAAGAGGCAATCGATCACAAACCCGGAAAATACTATTTTCTCCATCAAGAGGCTGATGGGAAGGAAGTATGATTCGACTGAGGTCAAAGAGGCGATGAAACACCTGCCGTATAAGATCGTAGCTGCTTCGAACGGCGATGCGCACGTGGAGGTTCGCGGCAAGACGTACAGCCCCTCGGAGATTTCGGCCATGATCCTGCAGAAAATGAGGCAAACCGCTGAGGATTTCCTGGGCGAGAAAGTGACCGATGCCGTGGTCACGGTGCCGGCGTACTTCAACGACAGTCAGCGCCAGGCAACGAAAGACGCGGGAAGAATAGCCGGACTGAACGTGCTCCGCATCATCAACGAGCCCACAGCTGCGGCCCTCGCCTACGGTCTGGACAAAAAGAAGGACGAGACCGTTGCTGTGTACGACTTGGGAGGGGGGACCTTCGATATCTCCATCCTCGAGCTCGGCGAAGGTGTGTTCGAGGTAAAGTCCACCAACGGCGATACGTACCTGGGCGGGGACGACTTCGACGAACGGATCATCAAGTGGCTCGCCGACGAATTTATGAAAGACCAAGGCATCGACCTCCGTAAGGACAAGATGGCGCTCCAACGACTGAAAGAGGCAGCGGAGAAGGCCAAGATCGAGCTCTCGAACGTCATGGAGACCGAGATCAACCTCCCCTTCGTTACCGCCGATGCGAGCGGACCGAAGCACCTGCTCTACAAGCTCTCAAGGGCGAAACTGGAGCAGATCGTCGGAGACCTCATCGAGAAGACGACTGAGCCGGTGAAGAAGGCGCTCTCCGACGCCGGTAAGAAGGTTGAGCAGATCAACGAGGCGATCATGGTGGGCGGCATGACGCGTATGCCGCGGGTTGTCTCTACGGTGAAGGATTTCTTCAAGAAAGACCCGCACCGCGGTGTGAACCCCGACGAAGTCGTGGCCATCGGCGCGGGTATCCAGGGCGCCGTGCTGACCGGCCAGGTGAAAGACGTGCTGCTCCTCGACGTGACGCCGTTGTCCCTCGGCATCGAGACTTTGGGCGGCGTGGCCACGAGGATCATCGAGCGCAATACCACCATCCCGACCAAAAAGAGCCAGGTATTCTCCACAGCGTCCGACAACCAGACCGCCGTTTCGATCCACGTGGTGCAGGGCGAGCGCGAGATGGCGTCGGACAACAAGACCTTGGGCCGCTTCGAGCTTGTGGGCATCCCGCCGGCGCCGCGCGGTGTGCCGCAGGTCGAGGTGACCTTCGACATCGACGCGAACGGCATCGTGCACGTGACCGCGAAAGACCTCGGCACGGGCAGGGAGCAGTCTATCAAAATTACGGCGTCCTCCGGCATGAGCAAGGAAGAAATCGAAAAGGCTGTCAAAGAGAGCGAGGCCCATGCCGCCGATGACAAGAAAAAACGCGAAGTTGCCGAAGCGCGGAACGAGGCTGACACGTTGATCTATTCGGTCGAGAAATCGGTGGCCGATTACGGCTCCAAGCTCACCGAAGCGGAGCGCGCCGAGATACAGAAAGCACTCGAAGAGGCAAGGCGCGTGAAGGACGGCCAGGACGTAGAAGCCATCAAGAAGGCCGTGGCGGACCTCTCGAAGGCGTCTCATAAGCTTGCCGAGGAGATTTACTCCAAGATGGGCAAAGAGCAGGCACAGCCCGGCGCCGGCGCAGCAACCGGAGCAGCCGGTGGTGACGGCAAGAAGCCCGAGGAAAAAGTAGTGGATGCCGAGTTCGAGGAAGTGGACAAAGACAAAAAATAATAAACACGAAATGAGACTGCAGAGGGTAGCCGACGCAGGGGGGATTCCCTTGCCGTTTGCTATCCTCTTTTTGTGGAAACCAAGTACGTTTTTATTTTGTTGCAGGACGCAGAGTTCACAGAGGATGAGCTGGATTTTCATGCCACAGATTTTCACCCTGTGTTCTCAGCGCGCTCTGTCGAGAATGTTTTATAGCTGAAAGGGAATAATGGCCAAGGACTATTACGAACTGCTCGGCGTTCACCGCAACGCCGGGGATGCCGAACTCAAGCGAGCTTACCGCCGTCTGGCGCACCAGCACCATCCTGACAAGAACCCCGGCGACAAGGCGTCTGAGGACAAATTCAAGGAGATCAACGAGGCTTACGAGGTCCTTTCCGACCCTCAGAAGCGGGCATATTATGACCAATACGGTACGGCACCGGGCGCACAAGGCGGCGGAGCCGCGGGCTATGGCGCAGGCATGGGTGATATCTTCGGCGATATTTTCGGGGAGTTCTTCGGCACATCCCGCGGGGGTACGCGGGCCACGGCCGGTGAAGACCTCCGGTACAACCTTAAGATCAGCTTCGAGGACGCTGCTTTCGGCGCCACAACCAAGATTCTCGTGCCTCGCTGGGAGCGTTGCCCCGACTGCGACGGGACCGGGGCAAAGTCCAAAGACAAAGATCGTTACGTGCACGGCCTGCCGCGGCACGGGCCAGATCCGCATGCAGCAGGGCTTCTTCAGCATCAGCCGAACCTGCTCCCGGTGCGGAGGCGAAGGCAAGCAGATCACCGATCCGTGCAATACCTGCCGTGGACGCAAACGCGTGGAGCGGGAGCGCACGCTCTCCGTCAAGATTCCCGCCGGCGTTGAGACCGGGACCACGATCCGTCTGAGCGGCGAGGGGGAACTCGGCGCTCACGGCGGGCCCCCGGGAGACCTCTACGTCTACCTTATGGTCGAGGAGCACCCCCTATTCCAACGGGAAGGACTGGATGTCCTCTGCGCAGTCCCAATCAGTTTCGTACAAGCAACGCTCGGCGCGGAGATTGACGTGCCGACCCTAACGGGAAGCGCCAAACTGAAAATTCCGGCCGGCACTCAGCCGGGACACACATTCCGGCTCAAGGGAAAGGGTTTTCCCCATCTTCGCGGCTCCGGTGTCGGCGATCAGCAGTGCAGGATTGTCGTGGAGGTCCCGAGTAAGCTTACTGCGAAACAAAAGGAACTGCTCCAGGAATTTGACCGCCTGAACGGTGATAACTCGACGCCCATCACGCAGGGATTTTTCGATAAGGTGAAAGAGATATTTGGGGAGAAGACGAAGAGGTAATGATGCGGCTCGGTCGTGAAATGAGAAGGGACGTCATATCGTACAAGCCGGTTCCCCAGGGCGATGAGAGAAAACAATGATTACCCGGGCGGTGCAATGCACACACCGCCCGGGCAATCACGGAAGACCGGTTATGCTGCTTTCGAATGGAACGATTTGATCATCTCGGGGGTAAATTTTCCTACTTCTACGATACGCGCCTTCTCCTGGATGAAGTTCGGCACATATTTGTTCAACGCATCGTTCCTGGTGTCCGCATCGACAAGCGCATACCCCGTGTGATTTCCGGCCTTGCAGCCGAATTCGAATTTATCTAATACGTCTTTCCCTTTTACCAGTTCTTCATCAAGCGCCTTGAGGCACTCTTCCGGCTTGTGAGGTGATTCGATCATATACCGTGCCATAATGGACCTCCTCCTCAGCACCATTGCACTGAGTCTGTTTCAATCTCATCAGAAGACCGAAGGTCTTCTGAATATTAACAACTATACCATCGGTTCAGCCGGCTGTCAAAAATCGGCATATAATTGAATTTGCGGAATATAACCTCACGTTGATACGGGTCGCTATTTAATAAAAAAGTAACAGGTGGCGATATTGTCAGGAGTTAGTCATGATACCTTATCCTCATATTAGTCCAGAGATCGTGCGTGTTGGTCCTCTAGCCATACGGTGGTACGGCGTCATGTACCTGCTAGGCTTTGTGGCGTCGTATGTCCTGGTCATTCTTCAAATAAAGAAAAAAGGCCTTGACCTCAGCAGAGACTTTCTTGATTCCCTTTATACTTTCATCGTGCTGGGGCTAATCCTCGGCGCGCGTCTCGGCTATGTTCTTTTCTATAACCTGGCCTTTTATGCTCAACATCCTCTGGACATTTTTGCCCTGTGGGAGGGGGGAATGTCTTTTCATGGCGGACTGATCGGGAGCGTGCTCGCCGGCATATGGTGCTGCAAACGGTCCGCGAAGGACCCCTGGCAAATCGCGGACCTTGTCATTGCAACAGCTCCGATCGGGCTTGGTTTCGGCAGGCTCGGGAACTTTATCAATGGTGAACTTTATGGCCGCGTTACCGATGTGCCGTGGGCGATGGTTTTCCCGGCAGGCGGACCGCTTCCGCGGCATCCCTCGGAGCTCTACGAGTTCTTTCTCGAAGGCGTTGTGCTCTTCACGATTTTATGGATAGCGAAAGACAGGATTCGCACTACTGGCGTACTTACGTCGCTCTTCATTACGCTGTACGGCGTGTTCAGATTTATCGTGGAATTTTTTAGAGAGCCCGATCCACAGCTCGGTTTTATCCTGGGCCCCTTCACCATGGGACAGGTTTTGAGCGCGGTCATGGCGCTCGCGGGCGTCTCGCTGCTGTACCTCAGACTAAAAAAATCGCGATCTCCTTCGGCCTCGGGATGATCGCATACATTCGTGTTTATGATGTTGCAAAGCCCCGGCCGCATCATAGTTTGCAGCCCGCTGAAAAAATCGTTGTCCCTGGCTTGCAGATACGGTACAATGCCCATCTCTATGGAAGTGACATTCTTTTTCAAAGGACTTATTGTCGGTTTTGTCATAGCCGCTCCGGTTGGGCCGATTGGCGTTCTGTGTGCGAGGCGCACGCTCACGCATGGACGGCGTGCGGGTTTTTTTTCAGGCATGGGCGCAGCTACTGCGGATTCCGTATACGGCTTTATTGCCGCCTTCGGCCTGACATACATATCGGACCTTCTTATTGGCCACCAGTACTGGCTCAGACTTGCGGGGGGCGCTCTTCTCTGCATCATCGGCGTAAGGACGCTTATTGCGGAGCCGGAGCGGCAAAGCGCTGTTCCTAAATCCGCTGGACGATTTGCCGGCATGTACACCTCCACGTTTTTCCTCACGCTCACGAATCCTATGACTATTTTTTCCTTTGCCGCGGTCTTCGCGGGGTTCGGCTTGGCCGGCGCCAGGGGAAGTCTTGTTTCTGCGGGAACGCTGATTCTGGGCGTGTTTCTCGGTTCGGGCATTTGGTGGCTCTTTCTCGTCGGAGTATTCAGCATATTCAAAATGCGGCTTGAGCATCACGAACTGCGGTGGGTAAACAGGATTTCCGGACTTATCATTGTAAGCTCCGGCGTACTCGCGCTTTTGAGCCTCAAATGGTAAGGACGAGTCCGTCTGTCCCCCAAGGGCTGCTGCAGCGGACACAGCCATGTCGGGGTATGTACTTATTAAAGGCCTAAGATCCATGCTGCCCCATTCCCGTCTTTGCCCTCCGGCCGCGCCGCCCCGCAGTGAAATAAGTGTGCTATACTTTGATAAAGACGCTAAGGGTAAAAAAAAGTCGCAGCTATCTATCAGACACAACCGCTCTTGGTCCCAGGGCGCAAAATCCGGCAGCGGAACGATTTATTTAAGGAGGAGTGTATGAATGCCCTCGAAATGGCGATGAAGATGGAGACGGACGCAATACGCTTTTACACGGAAGCCGCGCAAAAGACGAAGTACCCGGCGGGTAAAAAAATGTTCCTCACCATAACCGAGGACGAGAAGCGCCATCTCCATATGGTCTCCCAGATCGTCAAGGGACTGAACGTGACCATCAAGGATGTGAGCCCCATGAAGAACGTAAAATCGGTTTTTGAAACGATGAAGGCCGAGATGATGCGCAAGGTCGAGGCCACCGCGGACGAACTCGAGGCGTTCAAAATCGCCATGGAGATGGAAAAAGAAGGCGTGGAATTCTACAAGAAAACGCTTGCCGGGTCCAGGAAAGAAAAAGAAAGAGCGTTGCTTGAACGGCTGATCCAGGAGGAAGAACAACACTACGCTATTTTCTCGAACACCTATCAGTTTCTTGCGAACACGGGGAGCTGGTTCATGTGGGAGGAGCAAAGCATCGTCGACGGCGGCACTCCCTGGGCGTAGAGAAGCCGGGATTGAGGGTCTCGGATTTCAGATTTTAAAATCCGATATCCAGTCCAGTGAGACCCAATCGTCAATCGGGAAGGGAGGTTCCTATGGGCTTTACGAATGGTGAATTAAAAGAGAAGATCCTCGAGATGTATCCCGAGATCGGGAAACATCGGTTTACCGTAAACGTTGACTTCAGCGCAGAGAAGAACGCTTACGTCGTGACGTTTATGCGCGGGCAGGAGCAGTTGAGCACGCATCTCGAAAAAAAGGACGCCGATGAGTGCATGAACGGCATTAAGTGTGTGTATCTGGGCGTACAGGTCGCGCAATTTATCAAAAACTTCGAGGAGCGAGCGGTTTTCGGCCGGAAGGTCGCGTGATCCGGTTATAAAACTCTGAAAAGGGAGGGGGGTATGCTGCCTGCTCTCGGCTGAAGGAGCCAGACACCGTTTGCATAAATACAAAGAGCCCGGAACTATCCGGGCTCTTTTATGTTTGAGGACCTCTTGTTGTCTGTCTTGCCATCAGAATGGGCCGCTCAGCAGGAACTTTTGCACTTGCACGTTACCGCCATTTTCTTAGTGACCTTTTTGATCGTCATTGCTGCCTCCTTTCCACGGTCAATGAGAGTACATAGGCTCGGGGCCGACGCCGCTCTCGTGTAACCATAAATGGTATGCCCTGAAAGATTTCAGCTTATAATATACCATAGAGTATGCACCGGTAGAGGTCTTTGCCGCCTTTGCCTCCGAAGAGTTCCGCCCGGTACCGGCAGCCGCCCCGGCACACTTCCACATATTCACAAGCGCAGGTCAGGTCCTTGAGCCGGACCGGCTCTATCTTGCGCCATGCGTTCATGAGGCCCTGATCAACGGCTCCGACGGCGCGGTCCTCGTAAAACGTGCATTTTGCTATTTTCCCGCCGGCCATCACCGCCATAAGATGGAAGCCGCAGCCAAAACCCTGTTCGGAGGAATGAAGACCGCCTCCGAAGCTGTAACCGAGGTATTTTCCTCCCTCCTCGGGGGTGACAAAAAATTCCTCATGCTCTCTGAGCCTTCCGGTAGTGCAGGGGACGTCAACCGTCCAGTCTTTGATCCCTATTTCCTTGAACGTGCGTTCCATGCTATCGAAGTCAGCCAGATTTTTCCGGTGGACCATGGTAGAGACCGAGACGTCGAACCCGGCGTCGAGAGCCTGCCGCAGGGCCTGCATGGAACTGCTGAAAGCGCCGCTGCCCCTGATCGCGTCATGGGCTTTCTCCAGGCCGTCGATGCTGATCTGTATCTCATCCACCTTTAGTGCTTTGAGCAGGTCCTTTCTGAGCAGCATGCCGTTCGTGAACAGGACCTTGCGAAGGAAAAAGTCGGGAAGCATTTCGTTGATTTCCTCGAACCTTGCGTGGAGCAACGGCTCTCCGCCCGTGAGCATAACGCGCAGACCCTGCATTTCTTCAAATTCCGCCAGCACATCGCGTATCTGCCGTGGGGAAAGTTCTTCCGGCATGTTGTTGTTTATGTAGCAGTGCCTGCACCGCAGGTTACAGGCGTTGGTGAGCTGCAACTCCAGGTACCTGAGGGACGGTTCGGGAGCCCGAATGAGGAGGGGATGACGCCTTCCGGGCGCGTACTCGGCGGTAAGCAGGCCTTCTTCCATGCAGTAATCAACGAATGCGCTGTTCGTCGACGCGCACCCGTCGTTTGTGGCGCATTTTTTCAAAAAGCGGAATGATTCATCGTCGAGTTCGTAGAGCTCGTCCTTTGCGATGTGGTAGACAGAAGGTGTCTCGAGCCATTTAAGCACGGCCCGCCGCGAAAGGTAATAATTCATGAAGTTATTATAGCACCCTATGGGGCGATTTGTTATACTTGCAACATGGTGAAAATAATGAAGACCCGGAATAAAACGCTGTGTTTGAATTTTTGTTCTTATTACAAGCCCGGAAAAAACGAGGAGCTTGCGTGCCGCGGGCATGAAATAGTACAACGATTGATTAACCGGGGCAGATTACTCGAACCTGCCGGATGCGGCAGGGAATTCAATCGGGCGAAGGCAGAATCACTGGTGCGACGAATGTGCGTACACTGCAACTTTCAAAAAGATGGATGCGATTTCATGCTTGACCGGAAGGCCCCTCCTTGCGGCGGGTTCGTACTGCTCGCGCAACTTATCGAGTCGGGTGCCATTACCATCGAGGACTTATCTTGACGCATCCGTAAAAGTCAAAGCCAGCCGGGAGAGGCGTTCATGGATTACACCATCAAAATCGGCGGGGAGGCGGGGCAGGGTATCCAGACCATAGGTGAAACCCTCGCCCGGGTCTTCGCGCGGACCGGCCATCATGTTTTCAGCCACCAGGATTACGAGTCGCGTATCCGCGGCGGCCACAATTTCTATCAGGTCCGGTTTTCGGACCGGCCCATCTCTGCGTCCAGGGACAACGTCGATATCCTCGTGGCGCTCGACCGGGAAAGTATCCTTCAACATGAAGGGGAACTTGCCGAACGCGGCCGTATCATTTACGACTCTTCCTCGCTAAAACTGAAATACAGGAAACCCTCATTTCTCGACATCCCCTTCGCCGACCTGGCGAGCGAAAGCGGCGGCGAGCGTATCATGACAAATACGGTCGCGACCGGCGCGGTGCTCGGCATGCTCGGCATGGAGCTTGCGCGCTTTCTTGACATCATTGCCGCTACCTTCAAAAAAAAAGGCGATGAGGTGGTCATGGCGAACAGGAACGCGGCGCTTGCGGGCTACGAATTCGCCGTTCAGCATTGCACGCGGTGTTCCTTCTCCGTTGGGACTGTTGCCGCTCAGCCCCGGATGCTGATCAACGGCGCCGAGGCCATCGCGCTCGGCGCCCTGGCCTCGGGATGCAAGTTCTACGCGGCCTACCCCATGACGCCGTCCACGGGGATCATGGACTACCTCGCGGCCAGGGAGCGGGAATACGGCATCGTCGTGGAACAATCCGAGGACGAGATCGCGGCCATCAACATGTCTCTCGGCGCGTCGTTCGCCGGCGTGCGGTCCATGACCGGCACGTCCGGCGGCGGGTTTGCGCTCATGGTCGAGGGGCTTGCGCTCGCGGGCATGACTGAGACGCCGATCGTGCTCGCCCTGGGTCAGCGGCCCGGCCCGGCCACGGGCTTTCCCACGAGGACCGAGCAGGGTGAGCTCCAGTTCGCGATTTCCGCAGGGCACGGAGAATTTCCCCGGATGGTCTTCGCGCCCGGCACGCCTAGTCAGGCTTTTTACCTTACGAACAAGGCCTTTGACCTTGCAGAGAAATATCAGGTCCCGGCTTTTGTGCTCTTCGATACCTATCTCGCCGATTCCCAGTGGACGCTCGACGGCCTTGATGCCGGCAAAGTACGCTCTATGGATTATCGCCTCCGGGGGGATGCGTTCAAGAACGCAGCGGAATACAAACGTTACGCCTTTACCAAGAGCGGCATTTCGCTTCTTGGCGTGCCGGGCGACGCAAAACACCTCGTTGTCGCCGACAGCGACGAACATGACGAAGAAGGCCATATTGTTGAAGACTCCGCAACACGGGTGGAGATGGTAGAGAAGCGGCTCCTGAAAAAACTTCCGCTCATCAAGGGGGAGATCGCGCCGCCGTATCTTTATGGAACGCCTAACCCCGAAATAGTGGTTGTTGGGTGGGGCTCGACCTACGGTGTACTGAAGGAGGCTGTTGATGCGCTTTCAAGGTCACATGGCATCGCCATGCTCCACTTCAGCGAGCTTTTCCCGTTCCCCCATACGGAGACGTTCGACTATGTCCGGCTCCTGCGGAACGCAAAAAAGACCATCTGCATCGAGAACAACGCAACAGGCCAGTTTGCGCGGCTCATGCGGACTGAGACGGGCTATGAGTTCAACGCGCACATCCGCAAGTTCGACGGGAGACCATTTACTATCGAATGGTTAGTACAGGAGATCAATGGTAACCTTGGAAAACTATAAAGGCCAAACACCGTCCTGGTGTCCGGGGTGCGGCAATTTCTCCATCCTTAAAAGTTTTAAGGACACGATGGCCGAGCTTGGGCTTGAGCCGCATCAATTTATGGTGGTCTCTGGCATCGGCCAGGCCGCGAAACTTCCGCACTACACGCAGTGTAATACTTTTAACGGCCTTCACGGCAGGGCGTTGCCGGTGGCGACCGGCATCAGGCTCGCGAACCACACCATGCCGGTCATCGTCACGACCGGAGACGGCGACTGTTACGGCGAGGGTGGAAACCATCTTCTCGCCGCCATGCGCAGGAACATCAATGTGAAGTGCTTCGTCCACGACAACCAGATCTACGGGCTGACCAAGGGCCAGCCCTCTCCCACAACGGGCGAAGGCATGGTGACCAAGAACACGCCCCTCGGCGTTATTTCCGAGCAGTTCAACCCCATGGCGCTGGCTGTCGCGATGGATTGCAGCTTTGCCGCTCGCGGATACGCTGCCGACGCCGGGCACCTCAAAGGCCTTATGAAAGAGGCGCTGGGACACAAAGGTTTTTCCCTCCTCGATATCCTCCAGCCCTGCGTTACGTTCAACAAGGTGAACACCTACGAGTGGTACAAGCAGCGGGTCTATCACATTGAAGCCGACTATAATCCAGAGGACAGGAAGGCGGCCTTTGCCAAGGCCCTCGAATGGGGAGACCGCATTCCCCTCGGCGTCATATACCGCAACCACCGGCCCACGTACGAAGAGCGCGTTCCGATGATCAAAGACAGGCCGCTCGTGCATCAGGCTTTTGATGCGAAAAAGATCGAGGGAACGCTCAAGGAATTCTATTAGCAACCGTCTATGCGCAAACTTACGAAACGGAAGACGAGGCTGTGAGCTAATAAATCCCCCTCACCCCGGCCCTCCCCCCTTGGCAATGCATCGTTTTGCATTTTTGGTATTTTTCAGGAGAGGAAACATTTATAAAAAACGGAAATTATTGAGGTTGTCATTTGAGAGCAATTATAGTATAGGCTCTGGATATTGAGATTGTATCCCGGATCATCAATAGATACCTTGACAATAGTTACCCGTAGAGATAGCATTAAACATCATTGTCAGTCTTTGCGCGTCTCTTTATCGTTTCTGATCCGCTCTTGAAACTTTCAAGCAGTGGGCGAGGAGAGGGGCAGGTCCCTTTTCTTCTGGAGGCATTAGTTGCCATCGGCGAACATGATGATGATTTCTGCAACCCCTCAAAAATACTGAAAAAGTCCGGATCTTTGACCTTAAAATGTTCACCGGCAGAACGTGGTCCGTCTGCGATGGCGGCGCTCCTCCTCAAGCCAGGTTGACGATGCTAATCCGTATGTGTCTTGTGACTGGCCGCCTATGCCTGGATGCTGCCATTGATTCAGAAAGGGATTCAGGTAAGGTTTGCCTGTAAAACCGTTTCCTGCCTGGTTTGATAGACATTCGGAAACCGTTCTATACAATAGAGAGAGAAATACGGTTGTGAAACCCTCAAAAGAATGGGAGGAAATTATGGACAAAATCCTGAGAATCAACGTAGGAGCTGAAGGCGGCCCGAAGGTAACAACAGTACCGGTCGGCGATTATGCGGGTCTTGGAGGCCGGGCTTTGACCTCGGCGATCGTTTCGAAGGAGGTCCCGCCATTGTGCCATCCCCTGGGGGCGGAGAACAAACTGGTCATCGCACCCGGGCTCCTGAGCGGGTCAGCCGGCGCCCAGTCGGGACGGATCTCCGTGGGCGGCAAGAGCCCGCTCACTGGCGGCATCAAGGAAGCGAACTCCGGCGGCCAGCCTTCCCAAGTCCTGGCAAAGCTCGGCTACAACGCCATCGTACTCGAAGGGAAGCCGACAACCGACGACCTTTACAAGGTGTTCATCAATAAGGACGGGGTAAAGATCACGAAAGACAACAGCCTCAAGATGCTTCCCAATTACGACCTGGTCGAAAAGATGAAAAAGGAATACGGCGACAAGATATCCTGCATCTCGATCGGGCCTGCCGGCGAGATGAAGATGGCCTCCGCGACCGTCGCCTTTACCGACATTGAACTTCGGCCGACGCGTCACGCCGGCCGAGGAGGTTTGGGCGCGGTCATGGGCGCCAAGAACATCAAGGTTATCGTTCTGGACGCCACCGGCATGCCGGTGCGGGCGCCTAAGGACCCGGCAAAATTCCAGGACGCGAACAAGCGGTTCGTCGACGGCCTGAAGAAGCACCCGGTCACGGGCCAGGGCCTTCCGGCCTTTGGCACGAACGTGCTGACGAACATCCTGAACGAAGTGGGAGGCTATCCCACCTATAATTTCAAGCAGGGCCGCTTCGACGGCGCATCCAAGATCAGCGGCGAAACAATGGCGGAAACCGAGACGAAGCGCGGAGGTCTCGCGACGCACGGCTGCCACCGCGGCTGCGTCATCCAGTGCTCCGGTACCTATAATGACAAGGACGGCCATTTCCTCACCAAGCAGCCTGAGTACGAGACCGTTTGGGCCCACGGCGGGAACTGCGGCATCAGCGACATGGACAAGATCGCCATGATGGATTTCCTGGATGACAATTACGGCGTCGACACGATCGAGATGGGCGCGACGATCGCAGTCGCCATGGAGGCCGGCCTCGCCAAGTTCGGCGACGCGGACGCAGCGATCAATTTCATACACGAGGTCGGCAAGGGCACGCCCCTCGGCAGGATCCTCGGCAGCGGTGCCGCTGTGACGGGCAAGGCGTTCGGCGTCGAACGAGTGCCGGTGGTGAAAGGCCAGGCCATGCCGGCCTACGATCCCCGCGCGGTCCAGGGAATCGGCGTCACCTATGCGACGAGCCCCATGGGCGCTGACCACACGGCAGGATACGCTGTTACCGCGAACGTGCTGAAGGTGGGCGGCGATGTGAACGCGCTCAAGCCGGAAGGGCAGGTGGAACTCTCGCGGAACCTCCAGATAGCGACCGCGGCGATCGATTCCACCGGCATGTGTCTCTTCATCGCCTTTGCGGTGCTCGACCAGCCCGATACCTTCCAGGCTTTGCTCGACATGCTGAACGCCTTCTATGGCCTGAACCTGACGGGCGACGGCGTGACCGATCTCGGCAAAAAGGTCCTCAAGATGGAGCGGGACTTCAACACCCGGGCGGGCTTCACGCCCCAGCACGATCGGCTGCCGAGCTACTTCAAGACCGAGAAGTTCGCCCCTCACAACGTCACCTTCGGGGTCAAGGATGAGGACCTGGACAAGGTCTTCAACTGGTAATCGGAACCATTTGATCCAAAAAAGGAGAGACGCTGGCCTTTCCTTTTTTATTGCTTGCCGTGGCAGTGTGCGGTCGCATTGTACTATCTATCGGGGAAAGGACGCCTCGGGAGGATGCCCCGGGGCAACACGAACATGCATGCTGACCATTCTGACGGACCCTATCCCCGTCTCGCCTTCATCGTGGAAGGACCGCTTGTCGCGCAGTTCTTCCTGCTGCTTCAGCAAGGGGTGAAGATCAGGCGTCGCGTCGGCTGCAGTGTCGAGGTCTTCCTGCGGCAGGAGATCGGGGCCGTCCCGAAGACGATCGAAAAGATCCAATCCATCATGCTTGATGGAAAGCCGGTCGATGACATCGGGTCTTCCTTGCTGCACGACGGTTCGACCCTCGCGCTCTCGGCCGCCATGCCCGGACTGGTCGGCGCCACCCTCAGGCGGGGAGGGGCCTATTCCTCCTTTCGCAGCGCCATCACATACCACGAAACCGAAAAGACATTCGCGCCCGGAGAAGGGTGGGTGAGCCTCAAGCTCTTCAATCTCCTCATGGCCGAGTTAGGTCCCGATCTTCTTATAACTGGCGTTCTCCTCAGGACCTCCGATCTTCTCGGGTTCATGACGGAGCGAGCAGAAGAGTTCCGGCAGGGATGCAGCGCCACGCTTGACGGCAAGCCCATCGATATCGGAACGCTGGGGGATAGCACAGCGTTGGCGGGAAAGGACCAGGTATTTCTTACGGTAGCTGTCGGCCCGGGGAACGCCTGACCGCTGATGCTAGCCGCCTGCGATGGGAGGGAAGAGGGCGAGTTCGTCACCGTCCTGCAGGACATGGTCAAGGGGTCGATGCTCGCCGTTGACGATCCTGAGGAGCCTGATCGTTACGGGAACCCTGAGGATATGAACGACGTCATCAATCGTTGTCTGGGCGGGCAGTTCGAGCACCTGCTCATCGGGGCCGAAGGTCCGCAGGGATGCGAATAGTTTGACCTTCACCTTCATAATGGCTATTATACCAGACCTTCCGGCATCGTTATCCGGGCTCTTCCGGGAAGCAGGCATATGACCGGCGTCATATACTTGGGTACGGCGGAACGGTTATCATACAGAATGGCTGCAAACGAACATCCTGCAAAGCTCTTTGTCGAGGTGACGACATGCTGCAACCTGCAGTGCGGCATGTGCGTGAAGCAGAACGGCACGGGCGGCATCCCCGAGGGCAGCATGTCGCACGAGACCTTCGAACGGCTTGCCCCGGCCTTTCCCCATCTTGATTCCCTCGTGCTGAACGGCATCGGCGAGCCCCTGCTCCATCCGCACCTGGAGGACTTCATCACCCGCGCCCGAGTTCTCCTTCCCGAACATGCCTCGGTGGGATTTCAGTCGAACGGCATGGCGCTGACCGACGAGCGGGCGGCATCGCTCATCGATGCGGGGCTCGACCGCATCTGCATTTCCCTCGACACGGTGTCCGATGACAGCTTCCGTTCCATCCGGCGCGGCGGCGAGATGGGGGGCATTGTTGCAGCCTTCGCGAGCCTGAACAAAGCCAGGGCGCGGAGCAGGGGGCGCGGCCTCAGGATCGGGATAGAATTCGTGTTGATGCGAAACAACCTTGCCGACCTTCCCGACGCGGTCCGTTGGGCAGGCGGGTCCGGCGCCAGCTTCGCCATCGTTACCCAGCTTCTTCCCTACAACAAGGATCTCGTCGCGCAGGCAGCATACGACACCAATACCACCGCTGCCATCGCCATGTACGAGCGCTGGAAAACAAAAGCACAGCAGGAGGGTCTGGACATCCGCCGGTATTTCGATACCATCACGAAGGTGGGGCGGACCCCGGAGGAAGGTCGGATCGTCGGTCTCGTCGAGAAGATGCGGAGCGACGCGGAAGCACAGGGCATCACCCTGCACATGGAACGGCTGCTCAGGCGGGACGAGGAGTGGCTGGTGTCGGCCGAGAAGATATTTGATGAGGCCCGACGGGCCGCGCGGGAAGCGGGGGTGGAGCTGACATTGCCGGGCATGACGCCGCGGAACACGAGGAAGTGCGAATTCGTCGAAGGAGACAGCGCCTTCGTCTCGTGGGAGGGCAACGTGCATCCCTGTTACTTCCTCTGGCACCGCTATGCCTGCTATGTCGGCGGCATAGAAAAGCAGGTCAAGCCGTGGACCTTCGGCAACCTGCGCGATCGGGACATCCTTGACATCTGGAACGATGCCGGGTCCCGCTCTTTCCGGGAGCACGTGCTCGGGTATAAATTCCCCTTCTGCTTTGACTGCGGTTTTGCGCTCTGCGATTATGTCGGGGATGCGGATTTTGAGCAGGATTGTTATATCGAACGGGTACCCTGCGGGGCCTGCCTCTGGTGTACCGGGCTGTTTCAGTGCCTTCAGTAAACAGCCGGCGACGATCTCACTTCACCTATTCCGCCTCTTACGATTTGCTGCATGATATAATAATAAAAAGCGCTCAGACACCGGATAAGGGGGGGCATATGTTGTACTCAGCAGAGGAACGCACAGTAACCGGGGGCGGGAGCCATTGCCTCGATATCTTGCTTCAGTCGGTAACTTCCCACCTGCGGGCCAGCGACGGCAGGGAGATCCCCTTCACCAGGGCGATCCTGACGCTTCGCAATGTTTGCGATTTAGAAGCGGTCAATGTTGTGCCCCACGCAACTCTCGGACAGGAGGGTGGAACCATCCAGGAGGTCACCAGTACCTTGTCGCATTCGGCTCCTTCTTCAATCCCTCCCGGAGGGAGCGTCAGCTGGGACGTGTACGATCTTTTGCTACCCGCCCACCCCGGGACTGCCAGTAAGATCCATATGTTCGGATATCGGGCTGCCCTGAACTGGAAGTTTGATCTTGCAGCATGGGTTCACTACGGCCCTTCGGTCTCTTCCGAACCTTTGAAGACGCCCGTCTTACGATGGTCATTGCGATGGAGCGTCGCAGATCCTGCTACCGGAGCAGTAGGGCTGACCATCGAAGAGATCAAGGACTGACAGTGTCCCTTTCTCCGGAGATCTCTCGATCCCTTTCCATATCCTTTCCTTGATTGTGCGGCTGATCATTGGAAGGCAACGGTCCATATCATCCGCCGAAGCGGGACACATGACGTTATTTAACAATCTTCAGGGCCTGATTTTCAGAAAGTCATTGAAATTATGAACAAGAGCAAGATTGCTAAATACATTGGCCGGGGATGTAGTATCGGTAAAAAACTGGACAACTCACTGAGGCGCCGTCTTCACGAGTTCGATTTTAAGTGTTATCTGGCCCTCCCGAGCTTTCAGGATTGCTGCCCCATCTTTAACAGCTCCGAGGGGTTTTAGCTTATCGTAAAGAGCATGCAAGAGGTGCGCGCTCAAAGTGACAGTATAGACTCTTTTCCCATCAAGCCGCTCCGTTTTCGTTATCGTTCCGCCAGATTGCCTGATAGCCGCTTCTGTATCCCTGGTTGCAGCGTCAATGTCTTTTACCGATACCGTAATGCTGATCGTTGATCCGGTCTTGCTGTATGCTAAAGCAGGTTTTAACTTGCGTTCTGGTTCTGAGGACTCTTGCCTTGCTTCCGTTTGAAGCGCAGTTCTTGCGCCTTCGGGAACCGGAGGCGCGGGCTTCTCGTATTCCTGCTTCATGTCCAACGCCTTGTATTCCGGACTCTGGGGCAACCGTTTCAATGGCTGGGAATAGTTGCGGGTCATCAGTCGTCCGTTTCCGGCGGCCGGAGCCGCTTCGTTTTTGACCGCCGACCCCCGCCTCCACGCTTCGGAAAGCTTTTGCGGCAGGATGTCCCGGTACATATAAAACGCTATTGCGGCAAGAAACACAACAGCCACTGCCTTGACCGGGAGATTGACAACGAACACCGAGTATAGCCTCTGGTAGATGCTCTTTCGCTGATCTGCTTCGACGCGCACCTTAGCCATGGTCTTCTGCGTCATCCAGGCTGGCGGTTCGATTTCATCGATGCTCTTGACATGTTCGATGGTTTTTTTGAGTTCCGTGAGTGCATCGCCGCATTTCTCGCAGGCCTTAAGGTGCGTTTCTATCTCCGCCTTTTCCGCAGCGTTGACCGTCCCGTCGATATATTCCGACAACTTATGTCGTATGAAATTATGGCCCATCACAGTTCTCCCATGGCTTTTTTCAGGCACTCCTTGACCGCGGCCCGGGCCCGAAAGAGACGGGATTTGACGGTCCCCTCCCGTATGTTGAGCATGCCCCCGATATCGTCGTAGGAGAAGTCCTGCATGTCCCGAAGGACGATGACCTCCCGGTATTCCGGATCAAGGGCCTTGATGCAGTCCTGCACTTTGCCTTGGACGGCCTGCTTTTCCAGACGGTCGAGTGCCGACGGCTCTGTTGACGGCGGGTCCCTGGTCAATGCGCTGTCGTCGGTCCACAAAGGATCGTCAAGGGAATAGCTTACATGGCCTTGCCGGGACCTCATCTGTTTCAGACGGTTCTTCGACAGGTTCAGCGTGATGGTCGTGAGCCAGGTCGTGAATTTCGCGTCGCCGCGGAAGGTCATGATATTTTTATACGCCGAGACAAAGGCGTCCTGAACGACCTCGTAGGCCTCGTCGTAGTCGTTGATCAGCCTGAATGCGACATTGAGCATCCGCTTCTGGTGCCGTACCACCAGCGATTCGAAGGCGGCAAGATCCCCCTTTTTAGACGACACATCAAGCGCCGCGTCATTATCCGTCTCAGATACCTCGGCAATCCCCGGTCCATAAGACAATTCAGCGTACCTCTTTGTTCCGCGTTGCAGCACGGCTTAGATTGTATCGCAAAAAGTTTACTTTTGCATCCGTAAAATGATATTATAATAGAAGTGATATATACCTTTCAGGCCGGGAGGATCTTCATGGCAGGAAAAATCATCATTTTCGGGAAGGCGGGCTGACCGCACACGGACAAGGCCAGGTCGGTCTTGGGAAGCAAGGCTGTCTATTACGATGTCAAGATGGATGCCGCGAAGCTTGGCGAGATGCTTAAGTTCTCACAAGGCGCGAGGAAAGTGCCGATCATTGTAGAGGACGGCAAGGTGTCGATCGGGTACGAGGGCGGATCGTGAGGGGTATAGGACCGGCAGGTGGCCGGGACAAGATAAGTGCGGAATGCGGAGTGCGGAATTCGGAATGAAAATCCCCCCTCGCCTCAGGCCTCACCCCTTTTGGGAAAGGAAAATTAATGATATTCTTGTACCTTGACGGAGATGAAAAGGCATGACGTTGGATAAATTTTTTCTTGATAAGGAAGACACGGTCCTCCTGACCGTCGATATCCAGGAAAAGCTCGCTGTTGTGATGACGGAAAAGGACAGGGTTGTCAGGAACAACCTGCACCTGATCGAGCTCGCGAAGATGATCAACATGCCGGTCATGGTGACCGAACAGTATCCCCGGGGGCTCGGCGAGACGGTGAAGGATATCCGCGAGGCGCTCCCGTTCTACCGCCCGATCGAGAAAATGACCTTCGACTGCTGCGGCCAGCCTCCGTTTCTGGAGGAACTCAAAGAGCACAACAAGCGAAGCGTCGTCCTGACGGGCATGGAGACGCACATCTGTGTGCTCCAGACCTGCATCGGGCTGCTCAAGGGCGGGATCAATGTGCATATCGTGGAAGACGCGGTCTGCTCCCGGACCAAGGAGAACTGGAAAACCGGCGTGGAGTTCATGCGCGAGGCGGGCGCAGTCGTGACCAGCACCGAGACGGTGCTGTTCCAGCTCCTTAAAGTGGCCGGCACGGAGGAGTTTAAAAAAATATCGCAGAGGATCAAGTGAGGCGTGAAGTGTAAGGAGTAAGGAGGCAGAACATCATGCCGGACAAGCCAAAACAGGAAATCATCCCTGATGACGTAAAGCAGGCGATCAGGGAAACTTTTCAGCAGGGGCTTACAACGGATGTCGCCGTCGAGGTTTACACCAAGAGCGGCACGAACGACCAGTTCAACGAGGCAGCGATCTCACTCATCAAAGCGCTTGCCGAACTGTCCGATAAACTGAAGGTATCATACCATGCGGTCGGAGACGAACTGTCCGTCAAGCGGAATGTCGTCCGTTCGCCGTCAATTCTGATCGCGCCGGACGCATACCGCATCCGCTATACCGGCGCTCCTGTCGGCGAAGAGGGTCGCTCGTTCCTCGTGGCCCTCATGATGGCATCCACGGGAAAGCCCCTGCTTACCGAACCTTCTGTAAAAAAAATAACAGAGGGACTTCGGGAGAAGCGTGATATCCAGGTCTTTGTGAGCCCAACCTGTCCCTACTGCCCGCAGCAGGTCCTTTCCGCGTTCTCGGCCGCTGTTATCAAGCCGGACCTCGTGTCAGCGGAGGCTATCGAGATCTACGAGAACCAGGACCTCGCGGAAAGCCTCGGATCGCTGGCCGTACCGCAGACCTTCATGAACAACACCTTCACCGGCGCCGGGCTCCAGCCCGAGCCGATGTTCGTCGAGTCGTTGCTTTCGCTCAAGGAACCCCAGATCGCTTCGACGCAGATATCGGGCGAACCGGTGGAAAAGGACCTCGTCATCATCGGCGGCGGCCCGGCAGGGCTCACTGCGGCGATCTATGCCGTCCGGGCAGGGCTCAACAGCGTCGTGATCGAGAAGAGCAACCTCGGCGGCCAGGTCATGATCACGCCGGTGGTCGAGAATTACCCGGGGTTCATGCGGATCGGCGGGAAAAGCCTCGTGGACCTGATCGCGCAGCAGGCCGCCCAGTATTGCGAGATCCACGTGGGCGAATACGTGACCGAAGCAAAAAAGGACGGCAAGGACGGAAAGATCTATCTCAAGACGAACCACGCCATCTATATCACGAGAGGGCTCATCATTGCAACCGGGGTAGCGAGCCGGGCGCTCGAAGCGCCGGGTGCGAACAAGTTCTACGGCCGGGGCGTCTCCTACTGCGCCACGTGCGACGGATACTTTTTCAAGGACGGCAAGCAGGTGGTCGTGGTGGGCGGAGGAGACACGGCCATGACGGACGCGCTCTACCTTCATAACCTCGGCGCGAAGGTGACCCTCATCCACCGTCGCGACATCTTGAGGGCACAGGCCAGGCTCCAGGAAAGCTTCACGCAGTCAGGGATCCCCGCGATGTGGGACAGCGAGGTGCGTGAGATCTCCGGAGATAAGATCGTGAAGGCCGTCAAGATCGAGGAGAAGAAGACGGGCAAGGTTCTGGACATGCCCGTGGACGGCGTGTTCGTCGCCATCGGGTACGTGCCGAATATCGAGATCGCGCAGCAGCTCGGGATCGAACTCGACGAACAGGGATACATCAAGACCGACCTCGCGACCATGCGGACCTCCATGCCCGGTGTGTATGCGGCCGGAGATATCACCGGCGCGCCCAAGCAGATCGTGGTGGCCGTGGCGCACGGGTCCATGGCGGCGATGACCGCATTCGAGGACATCGCAAGCCCCGTCTGGACGAAGAAGGAAAAAGCGGCAGAGACTGCCAAGGTGGGATGAACGGAGGAACATCGCAAGGGGTCAGGCGGAAGGTGTACGGGAAAAACCCCTCATGCGCTCACGCCGCCTGACGCCTCACGGATTTCTTTAATCGAACTTGACTTTCGGAGCTTCCTTCTCCGCCTGTGGTATTTCGTAATACGTCGCTTCGCCCACGCCCGCGAAAGCAGCGATGAACCTGCCGAAGAAAGACCTCCGATAGGTATTGAGCGCTCTCACATCGTCGTTGTAACGCATCCGCTCCACAGCGATCCGGTTCTCCGTGCCCTCCAGGCTGTCCTGAAGTTTCAGAAAGTTTTCGTTCGCTTTCAGCTGCGGGTAGGTCTCGCGCAGCACGAGGAGGCGGGAAAGGAACCCTTCGAGTTGCTGCGAGGCCTGGATCTTGTCCTTCACCGTGTTCGCCTGGAAATACTTCGTGCGGGCGTTCGCGAGGTTTTCAAAGATCTCTTTTTCATGCTTGGCGTAGCCCTTCACCGTTGCGACCAGGTTCGGGATGAGGTCGTACCGCCGTTTAAGCTGGTTCTCCACCTGGGCCCATTGGGACTTCACCTGCTCGTCCATGGCGATCACCCGGTTGTACTGGCCCACTGTCCACATAATCGTTCCGATGACGATCAGGGCGATGGCCCCGACAACGATTAAAACCGTCTTCACTCCGTTGGTCATGTCTTCTCCCTCCGAGATATCAAGTTATTATCAATGAACGTAAAATTTAAAACTATGAACTGCGGCCTCCCTACCATCCTCCCGATGCTCCGCCGCCTCCGAAACCTCCGCCGCCCCCGCCGCCGAATCCGCCTCCGCCGCCTGACCAGCCTCCCCTGCCGCCTCCCATCTGAGAAACCAGCAGGAAGAGCAGAAACTGGCGCGGATGCGTTATGAAAAGAATAAGCACGGCCAGGCCGAGGATGCCGAACAGGACCATTTGGAACGTGCCGAGGGGCCTGCCTTCGGAGACGGCACGGGGTTGTTCTAACTCGGGCATATTGGAGATTTGAACTCCTTCGTTGTCCGCGATGGTATGTATTATTGCGAGCGTCGCGGTGTATATCCCTGTGCCGTAGTCTCCCTTCCTGAAATACGGAACCAGGTATTCTCTTCCTATCGTTCCGACAAGGCTGTCAGGGAGGACGCTTTCGAGACCGTAGCCGACCTCGAAACGATACTTATGGTCCTTCACAGCGACAACGATAAGAACGCCGTTGTCCTTTCCCTTTTGGCCGAGCTTCCATTTTTCAGCCGTCTTGAGAGAAAAACCTTCAATATCCTCCCCGTCCAGGCTCTGGACCGTGAGGACCAGCACCTGGGCCGTGGTCTTCTGCTCCAGTTCGAGAAGGAGGGCGTTCAATTGAGACTTCGTGCTGTCGTTCATGACGCCGGCAAGGTCTGTCACGTAATCGCGCGGGACCGCCGGCGGCTCCGGCGTCGAGGCCGCGACGAGGGAGGCGAAGGCCGGAAAAAGGACCAGGGCAAATATGATGAGTCTATTACGCAGGGAGTTCATCGATGATCTTTTCTACGGACTCCAGCGCATGATAGTAGCGCTCGAAGAGCGTCCGCAACTCATGCTCCGAGGGTTTGATGAGTCCTGCCTTCAGCGAGAGCAGGTTCCTGAAGATTTCCGTATCGATTGCGCTTGCCGAGCCGAGCGAAGAGATCACTTCGGCTCTTGCGACGGGAGGCGTTTTTCCGAGGAGTGTCAGGATCGACCGGAAGAGCGCCATGGAGCCGGTAAAGGACCTGACGAGAACAGCGGAGAGATGCTCCTTTTTGCCGAGGGACGAGATATAACCCTGCCTCAAGTGGATGAGCTTCGTCTTGATCTCGCGCTCAGCCTGGAGCCGCAGCGGCGCCTTGGCGATTTCGAGCGTCATGAAGATGTCGGGGCCGTAAACTGTTTTATGAATGAGCTTGAAATCGAGGAACTCCATTGGGAACGCGTCGAGCGAAGTCCGGATGTACACCGGCGTCATCACGAACGGAGCGGCGATCCGTTTTTTGCCGTATTTTTTCCCGAGCGGGGCGAGGAAAGTGATGAACTTCAGGTCCATGTCGTGCAGCACGATCACGGAGTTGATGTCCGAAAACTTCTCGTGGTAGTCGGAAATAACGGCACTTCCCGTGATGTGGATCGAATGAATGTTCGACGCGTGCTCTCCGAGAATGTCGTCAAGCATCGGCGCCATCTTGTTTGCTACTGCCGGAACGAGTCCGGTAAGATTTGGTTTTTCCATAGTGAAAAGATTATAGCACGGGAGGCTGTTCTTCTCAATGAAATACGGTCCTGAGCGGCGAGCGGTCCATGTTGCGACGTTCCGTATTGCTTTGCCTGATAATATTGCTATAATCTAGGCATTACCAGTATCAAGGAGCAGTTTATGGTCCGCCGATGCACTGAAGACGATTTTGAAACTATTTATTCCATCATTAACGACGCTGCTGTTGCCTATAAAGGCGTGATCCCTGCGGACCGCTGGCAGGAGCCGTACATGTCACGGGAAGAGCTCAGGCGCGAGATCGATTCGGGCGTCGTCTTTTGGGGACATGAGGAGGGCGGCCACTTGGTCGGCGTCATGGGCATACAGGACGTTCAGGATGTGACACTCTTCCGGCATGCGTATGTTCGCACGACGATGTGTAACCGCGGTATCGGAGGGAAACTGCTTACATTTCTCTACGGCAAGACAGACCGGCCTGTTCTCATCGGAACCTGGGCCGCCTCGGTTTGGGCCATCCGTTTTTATGAAAAACACGGCTTCCGGCTAGTGACCGCCGATGAAAAGAACCGGCTCTTGAGGAAATATTGGTCCATCCCCGAGCGGCAGACCGAAACGTCCGTTGTGCTGGCGGACCGGAAGTGGTGGAAAAGGAACCAGACAATCTGACGGTCATCGCACTCTTGCCTCCCATCGTCTTTCTTCGGAACGTCTAAAGATAGCCGACCATCTCTTTCTGGAATTCTTTTTGCTCTCGCTGCCACTGTTCTGTTATGTGCCTGGCTTTGCGTGAAGGAGCCGGTTCATCAGACCGGATCTTTTCAAACCTCGGCGTGACAACCAGGACCTGATTCTCCTTGATTTCAACAAACCCGCCGCCTACCGCTACATAAGAGGTCCGTTCTCCTTTCCGAAAGCGCACGGGAGCGACGGGTATCCTGATCAGCGTGGGGGCATGGCGGGGGAAGAGGGCGATCTCGCTCCCGAGCTCAAAATGCTTTTCCTTGCGCCGGAAGACGACAACATCTACCTGTTTTTCTTTCAAGGATTGTCCGTCGGGCGTAACGATCTGCAGAACAAGGTATTCGCCCTTCATTCCCCGCTCTCTTTCCTGGCCGCAAAAATGTCCCTGGCCCCTGCGCCCTTCAGTGATTGAGCTTTCTTCAATGCTTCATCGATCGTTCCGACCATGTAAAAAGCCTGCTCGGGCACATCATCGTGGCTGCCGTCGATGATTTGCTTGAAATCGCGGATGGTATCCTTGAGCGGGACGTACTTTCCGGGGATGCCGGTGTAGGCCTCGGCGACAAAGAGGGGCTGGGACAAGAATTTCTGCAAACGCCGCGCCCGCCTGACCACGATCTTGTCCTCTTCGGAAAGCTCTTCCACGCCGAGAATGGCGATGAGGTCCTGCAGTGCTCCGTAGCGCTGGAGATAGCTTCTGGTTTTTCTCGCGACCTCGATATGTTCGCTGCCGGCGAACCCGGGCTCGAGGACCTGCGATGATGAGCGGAGAGGGTCGATTGCCGGATACAGGGCTTGTTCGGCGATGCGCCGCGACAGGACGACGGAAGCGTCGAGATGGGCGAAGACCGACGCCGGCCCGGGGTCGGCGAGGTCGTCGGCAGGGACATAGACGGCCTGCACCGAGGTGATCGCGCCGTCCCTGGTCGAGGCGATCCGTTCCTGGAGCTGGCCCATCTCGGTGAAGAGCGTGGGCTGATATCCGACCTCCGAGGGAATGCGCGCCCTGAGGAGCGATACTTCCAGCCCGGCCTGCACGTAGCGGTAGATGTTGTCGAAGAAGAGCAGCACGTCCTGTTTTCGCTCGTCCCGGAAATATTCCGCTATCGTCAGGGCGGACAACGCCACACGGAAGCGCGCGCCCGGCGGTTCGTTCATCTGGCCGAAGATCAGGACCGCCCGGTCGAGGACCCCCGACTTCCGCATTTCGAGCCAGAGCTCGTTTCCCTCCCGCGTCCGCTCGCCGATGCCGCCGAAGACGGAGACCCCGCGGTGCTCGATGCCGATGTTCCGGATGAGTTCCATGATGACCACGGTCTTGCCGACGCCTGCTCCCCCGAAGAGGGCGATCTTACCGCCGCGGGGAAAGGGCGTCAGCAGGTCAATGGCTTTGATGCCCGTTTCCATTACCTGCGGAAAGGTCTCCAGCCTGGCATAGGGTATCGCGGGCTTATGAATGCCGGTGACCCGGCTTTTTGAAAAGGGTTTTTCGTCGATTGCTTCGCCGAGGACGTTGAAGAGCCGCCCCAGGATCTCAGGCCCCGTCGGCACCGAGATCGGCATACCCGTATCGAAGACCTTTGTTCCCCGGGCGAGGGCATCGG